>OZ220469.1:0-2339439 GCA_965115865.1 Phototrophicaceae bacterium | reverse complement strand
GCCGGAGCGCTGGCTGCCGCGCTGGCTGGCCTGCCCACACCCTGGCGAGCGCAAGAATTACCCCTCACCACCACTGCGGACCCGCTGGCCAGCGCCGCCAAAGTCCAGGCTATCCTCGCCTATCGCTCGCAAATATCCAGTTTCTGGGAAGATGAAGCCAGCCTGGTTGCCGAGGTGCATTCCACCCCCGAGCGCGTCTGGCGCCTCGCCATTGACAATCGCCAACCTTTTTGCTAATCTAAATTCCAGTTGGCAAAGGGCACAGCTTGGCGCTGTGTTTTTGTTACCCGTAGGAAGTAATGATTATGGTCAAAGAACTCTATTACCTCACCTCGCAGGGGAGAACGCGTCTGGAGGAACAGTTGCAAGAGCTCATCGAGACGCGCCGCCCGCAAGTCGCCGAGCGCCTCCATAGTGCGCTCGACGAGGGTGGCGAGTTGATGGAGAACGCAGAATACGAGGACGCGAAGAACGAGCAGGCCTTTGTTGAGGGTGAGATTTCACGCTTGCAAAGTATCCTCAATAATGTGGAAATTATCGAAGAGAGCGAAGCCAGCGATGTCGTTCAATTGGGTTCGCGCGTGACCATCGTGGAGCGCGGCACGAAAGAAAAAGAGGTCTATCAGGTCGTCGGTAGCGTAGAGGCCAACCCGCGCGAGGGACGGATTTCCTGGGAAAGCCCCTTGGGCGCAGCCTTGCTCGGTGCCAAGGTGCGACAAAAGGTTACCGTAAAAGCGCCCGATGGCGATATCATTTATGTCATCCGCGCGATCGAATGAGCAATGGGGGGAGACGAGATAGTCGCTGGGAAGCCAATTCCCTAGAAACCGAGCGTCTCCAGAAATTGACGCGCCTGGAAGAACGCGGTCTGGTCGCTTTCCCGGCGCGGGCGGAGCGCAGTCACCCTTGCGCAGGGGCCATCAAGGCCTTTGAGCGCTATGAGGCGGAGGGCAGCGCGGGGGAAGATCCCCATGTGAGCGTCTGTGGGCGCATCCGTCGTCTGAACATCAAGGGCAAGGTCAGTTTCTTGCACATCGCCGACGAGAGTGGCCGCTTGCAGCTATTGGCGCGCCGGGATGTGCTGGGCGCGGCGTCTTACGACCTAATCAAAGAGAAATTGCTCGATGTCGATGATTTTGTCGAAGGGAGCGGCTCGCTCATCCGCACTCGCGCCGGTGAAATCAGCGTCAACCTGCGCCAGTTGCGTTTGTTGAGTAAGGCGCTCACTCCTTTGCCAGTCATCAAGCAACAGCGAAACGAGGCGGGTGAAATCACCGAACATGGCGCCTTTACCGACCGTGAAAAACGCTATCGAGAGCGCTATGCCGACTTGGCGGTCAATGAGAGTGTGCGCGAGGTCTTTCGCCAGCGCGCGCGCATCATCCGCGCAATCCGTGCGTTCTTGGATGCGCGCGGTTTCTTGGAAGTGGAAACGCCCATCCTGCAACCGCTCTATGGCGGCGCCGCGGCGCGGCCCTTCCAAACACACCACAACCAACTCAAACAAGACCTCTTCTTGCGCGTCAGTTTCGAGTTGTACCTGAAGCGCCTGTTGGTTGGTGGTTTTGACGCGGTCTATGAAATTGGGCGTGATTTTCGCAACGAGGGTGTCAGCCGGAAACACAACCCCGAATTCACCATGCTCGAATTTTATCAAGCCTATAGCGATTATCGTGGTGTGATGTCGCTTTGCGAACAACTGGTCGCGGCTGTGAGCGAGAGCGTTCTGGGGAGAACTCAGTTTCGCTTTGATGGCCAAGACCTGGATCTAAAGCCACCATGGCGCCGCGTCACTGTGCGCGAGATCATTCGTGAGGTTTGCGGCTTGGATTATGTGCAATACCCGGAAGCCGAGGCGCTGCGCGAGGCGCTGCGCGAGCGTGGCGAGTCGCCCGACCGCGACCAAAACTGGGGCAAGTTGGTGGAGGATTTGCTCAGCAAGCATGTGGAACCAACACTCATTCAGCCAACTTTTGTCTTCGATTATCCGCTTGAGATTTCGCCCTTCGCCAAGCGCCTACCCGATGATGACAGCCATGTCGAGCGTTTCGAAGCCTATATGGGTGGCATGGAAATCGCCAACGCTTTTAGCGAACTGAATGACCCGCTTGAACAAGAAGCGCGCTTTCGCGAGATGGCCGCGCTCTATTCGGCAGGAGCGGATGACAACACGCCGCTGGATGAAGATTACCTACGCGCGCAACGCTACGGCATGCCACCCAATGGTGGTTTTGGGCTCGGCATCGACCGCCTGGTCATGTTGCTCACCGACCAACCTTCGATCCGCGATGTGTTGCTGTTCCCACATCTGCGTGAGCGAGAGGATTGAGGCGAGCGCTCTCCCCCCGCAACCGCGGGGGCCCTATTCCGCGCTGGTTCCCCTTCCTGATTCTGGCGCGAGTTCGGCGTTCAATTCTTTCGCTAGGGCGACGAAAGCCAACGGGTCGCGCCAGATTAGGCTATCCACCTGTAGGGCGCTGGCGCCGGCGGCGAGGTAATCGCGCGCATCAGCCAGGGAATGCACACCTCCGGCGGCGATGATGGGCAGATCGACCCATTCCCGCAACGCGCGCAGGACTGGCCAGACCAAGGCTTTCACCCAGGGGCCGTAAAGATTGCCATGAACAAGGCGCCCGCTTTCCGCTTCCCGCGCTACGCCCTGTGGTGGGGCGGCGATGACCAGGGCATCGGCGCCCGCCCCTGCGCAGCTGGCGGCCAAGAAACGCGCGCCCAGCAAAGGCAAACGCACCAACAAGGGTTTCTCAAAGCGGCGGCGGGCGGCGTTCACCAATGAGTGCGCGCTAGCGCGGTCGCAATCTTCGGGCAGCCCCAACTCCAGCGCGCGGATGGATGTTTCCTCATCCAATCGACTGGCTGCTTTGCGCGTTTTGCTGGCATCGCTGGCGACGAGATGAACGATTAAGGGTACGGGCAGCGCTTCCCAGCGCGCGCGGTGTCGCGTTAGCGCGCCGCTCAAACCCGGATTCGCGCGCGTTTCCTCAATCAAACATCCCGCTGGCAAAGGGATGGTCGCTCTGGTGCCGGCGCGCCGCCGTCGATAGCTCAAGGGTTGCGTCACGATGGCGCCGAAGAGATTGGGGTCAATCAGGTTGTCATAGACTTCTCCGAAACCGAAACAACCGGCCGCGGGCATCAAAGGCCTCGTGAAGGGTAGGGTGGGCAGGATTGGTTGGGTGATCGCTTCCCCATAAGGGTCGCTCGTTTCCCTCATGAGTTTTCGTCCAATCGGCAACGCATCAGGTCGAGCGCCGGCCCCTGGCGACAGGTCAGTTTCGTGCCCTCGTGTGTGGCGATGGCGCAGGCGCCGCAGGCCCCCGCACCGCAGGCCCAGCGAGGCGTCAGCATTCCCCATAGGGTGTTGGGCGGAATACCGTTGCGCAGCTCGCCGAAATCTTTTCGCCAGGCCGCGAAACGCGCGCGTTGCCCGGCGGCGGCGGTCGCGATGAAAACCTGGTCCGCCCAACCGACGCTGAGTACTTGCCCCGGCCAATGGCGCGGGTTGTCTGCGGTTGGGGCACCATGGATGATTTCGACGCGCGGGTCCAACGCGCTGGCGTCAGCATCACGAGCAGTGCCGAGCAAGATGAGGGTGATATTCGCCTGCCTTGCCAACAGGTGGTCGACCGCCAGTCGCAAGGGGTCCGGCGTGCAGTCTTCGGCGATGAGCAGCACCTGTCGCAATTTCTTGCGAAAAGGGAGGGCTTGCCCAACGGGGCCGAGGAGGGAGAGGCTCTGCCCCGGCTCGAAGCGGCGCGCGTTGCTGTCGCTTTGCAAGGGGCGCTCGACGACGAGTAGCCCTCCCGCGCAATGTATGGGCCACCAACGCTCGAGCAGGTAGGGTTCCCAGGAATTGGGTTGTGCGGGGGTTAAGATCGATTGTCCGGGTTGGAGGCGGGCGAGGCCGGGCGCGACGGATAGGGTGAGTTGTTGACGGTTTGCCCCGCTGCGCCGCAGGCTCTCGATGAAGGCGGTGGTTTGCTGCATGCTGGTTATGATACGCAAGCGGGAGGATCCTGCGCGCGTTGCCTGCGGCGGAAAGCCAAACTCGCCGCGAGGGATTTTTGCTTGGCTCGCAACGAATCCCCTTTCCCCATCCGCAAAATCCCGAATGCCAATCACCAATTTTTCTCGCCCTGCCTTGTCGCGCCCGCGGCTATCTGGTTATACTGGATATAGATAAGGGATGGCGAGGCATTGTCATGATCGAAGTAGTTATCGATACCGTCCGTGTCAGCCTAATGACGCAGCATCGTCTGGTTGTGCTCAAGGACCTGAATAGTGAGCGTTATCTCACCATCTTCATGGATGCCGCTGTCGCTGAGGCGATCACCAACGAGTTGCACCAGCAAAAGACGCCGCGGCCAATGACACACGACCTGCTCTATGATATTGTCCGTGAGTTGGGTGGTTCAGTCTTACATGTCCTCATCAATAAGGTGCAACGGGATATCTATTACGCGCGCATCGTCCTCGAGAGCGAGGGGCGCGAGGTGGATATCGATTCTCGTTCCAGCGATGCAATCGCGTTGGCGGTCCGCGCTCAGGTGCCCATTTATGTCGATGCGCGCGTTATGGAGCATGTTGCCATGACGCGGGATGCGCACCTTGTCCCGGAGGAGGCCAAAGAGAAAGAGTCCGACGATGAAGGGCGTCTCAGTGTCTTTTCGGATTTCGTCAACACTTTGAACTTGGATGACCTGGAAGATGACGACCAGTAAGTAGGGCGCCCACCCGCGCGTAAGCGCCGAGCATCCAGGAGGAGCATGGCCAACCCGCCAGCGGCTTTGCCGCCCCAGGCGCTTCCCTATAGTCCGGAAGCGGAAGAAGCCGTCATCGGCGCGGTGCTCGTCAATCCGGCCCTCTTGCATAGCCTGCAGGCCACCCTAAAATCAGAGGATTTCTTCTACGCGCGTCACCAATACATCTGGCAGGCGCTGGAGCGCTTGTTGGTGCGCGATGAGCGAATTGATTTCCTGACGCTCATTGAAGAGTTGCGCGACCATGAACAACTGGAGGAAGTGGGCGGCGAGGCGGCGATCGTCCGCCTATTTCGCAGTACCCCCAGCTCGGCGCATGCCGACGCTTACGCGCGCATCGTCGAGCGTGCCTCCACCCGTCGCCGTCTCATGTCGGCCGCCGATGAAATCAAAGAGTTGGCGCGGGATGAGGGCAAACCCCTCGAGGAAGTCACCTCTGAGGCGGAAAGTAAGCTCTTCAGCGTCACCGAAGGACGCGACCAACGCGATATGGTGCCCCTGAGCCGTGCCATCAGCGAGTACTATGACCGCATCGAATACCTCGTCAACCACCCCAACGAGACGCTGGGCTTGCCCAGCGGTTATCGTGACCTGGATCGGCTGTTGGGCGGTTGCCAAAAATCCGATTTACTCATCTGTGCCGGCCGACCCGGTATGGGCAAAACCAGCTTTGTCCTGAGTGTCGCCCTCAACGCCGCCCGCTTTGGTGGGCGAGTGGTCATTTTCACGATGGAGATGGGGCGCGAGCAAATTACGCAACGCTTCATTTCGATGGAAACCTCCATCAATATGCAAAATTTGCGTCTTGGGAAACTGAAAGAGCAAGAATATGGGCGCTTTGTGGAAGCCAGCGGCCGCATCGCCGAATTGCCGATTTACATCGACGATACGCCGGGCCTCAACCCCATTCAGTTGCGCACGCGCGCGCGCCGCGCCTATTACGAACATGGCATCGACCTCATCATTATCGATTATTTGCAACTGATGAGCGCCGGCAATGTTTATGAGAACAACCGCGTCCAAGAAATCAGTTATATCAGCCGCAGCATCAAAGAGTTGGCGCGCGAGTTGGATGTGCCGGTGCTTTCGGCCGCGCAATTGTCGCGCGCGGTCGAGCAGCGCCACAATAAACGCCCCCTGCTCAGCGACTTGCGCGAGAGCGGCTCGATCGAACAAGACGCCGATGCGGTACTTTTTCTCTATCGTGATGTAATCTACAATGAGGCGACCGAATTCCCCAACCAGGCAGAAGTCATCCTCGCCAAACATCGAAATGGGCCCACCGGCAAGTGCACGCTCTTTTTCGAAAAATCCATCACCCGCTTCATGGATGCGCGCACGATGAATGTCAATTTGGAAGACTCGAACGGCGTCTACGATGGCGCCTGAGCATAAGGGCCGACCGGGAAACGGCGTCACGCCAGAGGCCGCGGCGCAAAGATACCCTTTGCAAGCGGCAGACGAGCGTTGCCGCCTTTGCGGCCAAGAAGCGCTATGCGGTGGCGTTGGTTGGTTATTGTCGCAGGCACCGCCGGGCGAGCCGCGGCCGAACCAGCCGCTGCGCTGCTCCAATTTCTCGCCAAAGACCGACGGAGAACGCCATTCCCTGCTGTTGCGCCGCAGCAACCTGAGTGCTTTGGCGGACAAGCGCTTCGAGAATTTTGATACGAAAGTCTCTGCTTGGGGTCAAAAAGAGCGCGATGCGATGGGTTTCGTCGTCGATTTCGCGCGGCGTTTCGCCGAATTGCCCATCGTCTCCCCGCAGAGCGGCGATTTGGTGGAAGCGCAGCAGGGGGGGGGTGATCGGGCAAGCGCACCGCCGGACCAGGGTTGCTGGTTGCTCCTCAGCAGTGATGACTATGGCAGTGGCAAGACGCACCTGGCGGCGGCCATCGGCAACCGTTGGCTTGAGCGTGGCGGGCAAGTGCTTTTCCTGACCACCCCCGATCTGCTCGATCACCTGCGCAGCACCTTCGGCCCCAATTCGGAAATCGGTTACGACGCGCTCTTCCAAGAAGTCCGCAATGCCTCTTTGCTCATCCTCGATGATTTTGGCACCGAGTATGCCAGCACCTGGGCGCGCGAGAAATTGTTTCAGCTGTTCAACCATCGCCATATCCATCGTTTGCCAACGGTGCTGACCACGAATCTCTCGCTGTATGAGGACAATGGGTTGGATGAACGCCTGCGCAGTCGCTTGTTGGATACCGAATTGGTCTCCCATATCAATTTACCCGTACCCGATTACCGCGACCCCAGCAAGATGCCAGCGATGATTCAACCGCTGAGGGAGATGTTGGAATTTTGTCCGGACTATCATTTCGCTGGTTTTTATAGCGACACCGGCGCGAACCCAGGGGAGCAGCAAACCCTGAAGCGGGCTAAGCGCCGCGCCGAGCAATACGCGGCCGCGCCGAGCGGTTGGCTGCTGCTAATTGGTGGGCATGGCAGCGGCAAAACACACCTGGCCGCCGCCATCGTCAAGGAATTGCAACAACGCGGCGAGGAAGCGCTCTTCGCCAGCGTCGCCGACTTGCTCGACCACCTGCGCGCTACCTTCGACGAAAGGAGTACCACCACGCTGACGCGCCTCTTCCGCGATGTGCGCGGCGCCGGCCTGCTGGTCCTGGATGGCCTCGGCCACGAAAGCAGTACCGCTTGGGGGCAAGAGAAGATATTTCAGATACTCGATCACCGCCATATGCGCAATCTGCCGACGGTCATCACCAGCGTGAAGCCGCCCGAAGAACATGGCGCGCGGCTGCGCAGCCGCTTGCTGGCTGCCGAGTGCTTGGAGATCCAAGTCACATCCTATTTTGAGCGCATCAATCCGCCGGGGCAAAGCCGCCTGACTTGAAGCCGGGCGGCTTGGCTCGGTGGAGAGCGTCGTTGGGGAATCGGGCTCAGTTTCTCTGAGAGAGGGCCGGTATGGAAGGGTTGCCGAGGGGGGCGTTTTCGTTGAGGGCCGGGCGGCGGCGGAAGGCTTCGTTCTCGCGCCCAAAATCGAGCAAGACACCATCATCCGAATAGGCTTTCACCGCCAGTCCGAGGCTTTGCAATTCCTTGACCAAAACATGGAAACTGGTCGGGATGCCGGGTTCTTCGATGGGCTCGCCCTTGACGATCGCTTCGTAGGTCTTGACGCGGCCGATGACATCATCCGATTTGACGGTGAGCATCTCCTGCAAGGTGTAAGCGGCGCCATAGGCTTCGAGCGCCCAGACTTCCATCTCACCAAAGCGTTGACCGCCGAATTGCGCCTTGCCGCCGAGCGGTTGTTGTGTGACGAGCGAATAGGGGCCAGTAGAGCGCGCGTGCACCTTATCCTCCACCAAGTGTGCCAATTTGAGGACATGCACGATGCCGACGGTGACGGGTCGGTCGAAGGGTTCGCCGCTGCGCCCGTCGAGCAACTTCTGCTTCCCATATAAGGGAAGCGCTTCACCGGTCTGGAACATCACGCGATCGGCGATTTGGTAGAGTTCTTCGCTGCTGGCGTCGGCGGCGATCTCCTGCTCGGGGTTGTGGTGTTCGACCCAAAGGCGCAGCATGGTGTCGATGATGCGCATGTCGATCTGGTTGCGTTCTTCGGGGGTGCTGTTCTCGTTGCTGAAGAGCAGCAATTTTGCGGGGTCCAATCCGCGTTCGCGCAGCCATTCAGAGAGCACGGCGCGACGAGCGTAGGTCAAGTTCTCGCGCAATTGGTTCGGGTCGTATTCTTCGCGGTCGGCCAACCATTCCGAGATATGGAGCAGGCGTGCTTCGGTGTCGTTTTCGATATCCCAATCGTTGCTGTCGTCTTGTTCTTCGCCCTCGGTTTGCAATGATTCCCAGGTGCGTTCACCGATTTCAGACCAAGCACGCTCCATCAACCAGGCGCGGGCCAATTCTGCGTGTATCTCGGTTTCTCGCACGCCATCGAAGACGGGAGTGATGGCGCGGAAATCGAGGCGGTCAGCCGCCCAGCCGAGGTGTGTCTCGAGCACCTGGCCAATATTCATGCGTGAAGGCACGCCCAGCGGGTTCAAGATCATCTCAATTGTCCGACCGTCTTCCAGGTAGGGCATGTCCTCGATGGGGACAATTTTGGAGATCACGCCCTTATTGCCGTGGCGGCCGGCCATCTTATCGCCAACGGTCAATTTGCGGCGCTGGGCGACGCTCACATGCACTTCTTTCTCGACACCAGTGGGCAATTCGCGCAACTCTTCGCGTGTGAAAGTTCGCACATCGACCACCTTGCCCTTCTCGCCGTGCGGTAGTTTGAGCGAAGTGTCCCGCACTTCGCGCGCGTGTTCACCGAAAATCGCCCGCAACAGCTTCTCTTCCGGCGTCAACTCCTTCTCGCCTTTTGGCGTGATTTTGCCGACGAGGATGTCGTTCGGGCCCACTTCAGCGCCGATGCGCACGATGCCATATTCATCCAGGTCTTTGCGTGCTTCGTCGCTGATATTGGGGATATCCCAAGTGATTTCTTCTGGCCCCAGTCGGGTATCACGCGCCTGGCATTCGTGTTTGTGAATATGGATGCTGGTGAATTTGTCATCACGAAGGAGCGATTCGCTGACCAGCAACGCGTCTTCATAATTGCCGCCATCCCAACTCAAGAAAGCGCAGAGGACATTCTGCCCCAGCGCCAACTTGCCATCCCGCGTGGAGCTGGAATCGGCGATGATATCGCCTTCCTTGACCGTTTGCCCCGGGTACACGATGGGCGTTTGGTTGATACAGGTCGATTGGTTGGAACGGTCGTATTTGCGCAGCGGGTATTCATGCTCTTGGCCGCTCTCATCCTGAATGTGGATGACATCGCTATGAACGCGGGTGACCAAGCCGCTATGTCGCGAAACTTGCACTTGGCCGCTATAACGGGCAGTATCGGCTTCCATTCCGGTGCTGATGACGGCGACATCGGGTTGCAATAAGGGCACCGCTTGACGCTGCATATTGGAGCCCATCAAGGCACGGTTGGCGTCATTGTGCTCCAAGAAAGGCACGAGAGAGGCGCTGATGCCGACGACCTGCCGCGGCGCCACATCGATGAAATCGATCTGGTCGGTGTTCACAACGCGGAAGCCCTGTTGATGGCGAACCGAGATGCGCTCAGCGAGGAATTGCTTTTGTTCGTCCAAAGCGGTGTCGGCTTGGGCGATGCGGTAGGGGTCTTCTTCGTCGGCGGTGAGGGTGACGATTTCGTCGGTGACGAAGGGCGTGACAGGTATTTCGCGGATGCCGGCTTCGGTCAGCTCCTCCGCCAACTCCTTGGTGATGGCCGTGCCCTCTTCAGCCAGCAAGTTCTCGTCCTCGTCTTCCAGATCGTCGCGCAATTGACGGCCGATGAGCGTGGGGTCATCGACCGCGAGCGTATTGCGGACTTTACGATAGGGGGTTTGGATGAAGCCGTATTCGTTCACGGTCGCGTAATTGGCCAGACGGCCAATTAGGCCGATGTTGGGCCCTTCTGGTGTCTCGATGGGGCAAATCCGCCCGTAGTGGCTGTGGTGCACATCGCGGACATCGAACCCCGCGCGCTCGCGCCGCAACCCGCCTGGCCCCAGCGCCGAGAGCGTGCGCTTGTGCGTCAGTTCGGAGAGCGGGTTGGTTTGCTCCATGAATTGTGATAGCTGTGACGAGCCAAAAAATTCATTGATGGCGGCGACGAGGGGGCGGATATTGATGAGTGTGATGGGCGTGATGGTGGTATCGCCAGTATTGCGAATGGACATACGGTCGCGGACGATGCGCTCCATGCGGCGCAGGCCGATGCGCAACTTATTTTGGACGAGCTCGCCAACTGTTTTCAGGCGACGGTTGCCAAGGTGGTCGATGTCATCGGGTTGGGCGATGCCGTTGTTGATTTCAATCATGCGGCGCACCACCGCGACGAGGTCATGGCTGGTCAGGGTGCGGTGCTCCTCTGGGATGCGCTCGCTGAGATTCAGATGACGGTTGATTTTATGACGACCGACGCGCTCCAGGTCGTAACGGTGAAAATCGAAGAGCTGCGAACGCAAGTATTCGCGCGCGTTATCCAGCGTAGCGGGGTCGCCGGGGCGTAGACGGCGGTAGAACTCGAGCAGAGCTTGCTCAGCGACCGGCGGGCCGTCTTCCGACCATTGCGGTTCGTACGCCAGTGTCGCGGCGATGTAGGGATGATCTTCGTCGGTATCCACATCTTGGAAGAGCGCCAAGATTTCCTCAGCGCTCCCCTCTTTGATGGCGCGCGTGCTGCCTTTTAGCCCATCATCCACTGCGGCGAGCGCGCGCAACAAAACGGTGACGGGTATGGTGCGCGAGCGGTTGAATTTAACGGTCAACATATCGTTTTTGCGGGTCGCGAATTCCATCCAGGCGCCGCGGTCCGGGATTAATTTGGCCGTGGCCAGGGTGCGATTGCTGATATCGCCCTTTTCGCGGTCAAAATAGGCGCCGGGAGAGCGGATGAGCTGACTCACCACGACCCGTTCGGTGCCATTGATGATGAAAGTCCCATCCTTCGTCATGAGGGGGAACTCGCCCAGGAAAATTTCCGAGATGGAAATCTCATCGCCCGCTTCGCGGTTGACCAAGGCAACTTTGCCATAAAGCGGTGAGCAAAAAGTCAAATTGCGCTCGATGCATTCGGTCTCGCTATGCTTGGGTGGGTCAAAACGCAAATTCAGACCGAATTCACGCGCTTCTTCACTTTCATCGGGAAAATGGATGCGCAGGTTATCATTGTGTGATTTGATCGGGCTGATTTCTTGGAAAAGCGCGACCAATCCGTTTTGGCGAAAATTCTCAAATGAGCGGATTTGCACTTCGATGAGGGAAGTCAGGGGCCCCTTATCGGTATTGCGGGCGTAATTTTTCTCAGAAGCTGCTAAGGACACGGTATCGCTCCTTGTCTGCGCAAATGACTCTAGGGCAAGAAACACCCCCGGTCACGCCTTGGCGCCGGTTGGAAATGTTCTTTCTCTTATGCTTTGCGGCGAACTCTGGCAGGTCGCGCTCTCCGGCCGGGGTCTGTATGGGAAGCAAAATGATAACCCCTTGGGGTCAGTATGTCAAGAGCAATTTCGGCGACGGTGGGCGCAGATTGCTTCTAGCATAGCGCAAAATGCTTCCATTGCTTTCGGCGTTGCCGTCGCCCAACGGAAATGCTGGTGGCGATGCTCTTTTGCCCCGGCCAAAGGGTATTGTCAGCCCTGCTTTTGCCCACTAGGATACGCTAGCGCCCCCGGAGAGAATCGAACTCCCGACCTGGTGCTTAGAAGGCACTCGCTCTATCCACTGAGCTACGGAGGCATAGGGGCAGGCCAATCTGGGCCCTAATCACCAGGCAGAATAGCCGCGTGGTTGCGAAGCGTCAAGTTTTTTGAGGGTGTTGATGGCTCAGTTTCCGCAAACAATCATCCTGGCTGGCGGTAGTTCCTCGCGCATGTGGCCCTTGCGTGAGAAGTTGTTACTCCCCTTTGCCGGGCGTTCGCTATTTCGGCAGCAAATGGAGCGGTTGCGCGCACTCGGTTTGCGGCGCGCCATCATCGTCGCCAGCCCCCAAAATGCCCCCGCCCTGCGCGCAGAGCTGGCCGATTGGCCCGCTCAAGGGTTGCGATTCGCAATCCAAAGTGAAGCGCGCGGCATGGGTGATGCCATCCTCAGCGCGGCGGAGCAATTGGCCCCCGGACCGCTCTTCTTGCATCAAATACACGATTTTGTCGAGGATGCATTGTATGAGCAATTGCTATTCGCTCACGCGCGGCATCCTGAGCGCGCCTTTCTGGCTGCCGCTGCGGTCGCGGAGTATTTTCCCGGTGGCTACCTGCAATTGGAAGGCGAACGCATTGTGGGCATCGTCGAGAAACCGCCGCCAGAAAAGTGTCCGAGCGATCTAGTGAACATCGTCGCGCATATCCACCCGGATGCGGGACGCCTTTGCTCGGCTATTCGTCAGCAATATGCGGTGGAGGTGGCGGGGGATGATCATTACGAGCGGGCCCTCGCCCACCTGATGTCCGCGCAGCATTTCGGCGCCCTGCGCTATTCGGGGGTCTGGCGTGCCCTGAAATATCCTTGGCAAGTCCTGGATTGGATGGAAGCCCACTTGGGCGAGATGGCGGGCTTCCCCCGCATTCACCCCGAGGCCAAGGTCGCGCCAACGGCGACTGTGAGCGGGTCAGTGGTCATCGAGGCCGGCGCGCAGCTGTTCCCAGGCGCGGCTGTGGTGGGGCCGGCCCATATCGGCGCGCGCGCGACCATAGGCAATCAATCCCTCGTACGGGCCAGCATGGTCGGCGCCGATTGCGAGATTGGTTTCACCAGCGAGGTGGCGCGCTCATATTTGGGAGAGGGTTGCGCCTTGCATGCCTGTCGCGTATTGGATTCGGTCTTTGCCGAAAAAGTCAATTTCGCTGCTGGTTGCACCACCGCCAATTTGCGCATGGACCGCGGCGCGGTCGCCAGCCGTGTGAAAGGCAATTGGGTGGCGACCGGCCGCGCAAAATTGGGGGCCATCGTTGGCGCAAACGCTTTCTTGAGCGTGGATGCGATGACGATGCCTGGTGTCAAAATCGGCGCGCGTGCACGCGTTGGCCCCAGCACCAATGTGCAAGCCGATGTGGGTGATGGTGACCTGCTTTTTGTTCGCCAACAGCAAGAATATCGGAAAGGGAATGGGGATGATGCATAAAGCCGACACTTTGGTGATCGCTGCCCATCCGGATGACATCGAATTTGGTTGCGCTGGGAGCGTGGCGCGTTGGGTAGCGGAGGGGGAGCGCGTCGTATATTGCATCGTCACCGACGGCAGCGCTGGCAGTAATGACCCGGCGCAAAGCCGTCCGCAATTGCTCGCTACGCGCCGTGCCGAACAAATCGCCGCCGCGGATGTCGTTGGTGTGCGCGATGTTCTCTTCCTGAACGAGAACGACGGGCATTTGCGAGCCACGCTGGATTTGCGCCGCCGTTTGACGCGCATCATCCGCCGCTGGCGTCCGCGCCGTGTCCTATTGCCCGACCCGACGACGGTCTTTGTGCATTGGGGAGGCGAGGGGGAAGACGAGCCCAGTTGGGATTATATCAACCACCCCGATCACCGTGCGGCCGGCGAGGCAGCGCTATACGCGGTTTTCCCCAGCGCCGAAACACGGCCGATCTTCCCGGAGTTGCTGGCTGAGGGTTTGGAACCGCATTCAGTTGAAGAGATTCATCTCGTCATCTCGCAGCAGGATAACCATGCGGTGGATATCGAGCCATATTTGGAGCAAAAGATCGCCGCCTTACTTTGCCACCGCTCACAAATTGGCCCCGATGTCGGCGATATGATGCGCGCGGCGGCGGCGCGACTGGGCGAGAAATATGGCCTGGCAGCGGCCGAGACCTTCCGTGTCTTGCGGTTTTCCCAAGGTGAATGCAGTGAAGGGGAATAGCCGGCTGTTTCCCTCGTGCGCCGGATAGTGATGATGGCTAACTCGGCGCGTTTGGGCGCAGTGCGTAGATTTGCCCGCCACTGATGCTGAAGAAAATCCAACCATTGGGGTCCACGGCGATGCCGAGGATTTGCCGCGGCCAGATGCCGACATCCAATATGGCCATTTGCGCGCGCGTGGGCTGAAAATGCCTCTGAGTTTGCGGTACGAGGTATTCCAATGTTAGGGGCGCACCGCTTGCGTCCAAGGGTACCGTAGCGAGGGAAAACCCCGCTTCACCGAGCGGCGCGCGGCGGTTGCCGGCGAGGGCGAGCAACAAATTCCCCGTCAGCTCGGGGAAGGCTGCGCCTTCATAGACAGTGATGTCGACGGGCCAACTGCCGGCCGGTAAAGCGAGAGCCGGCGGCAACCCGCCAGTACAAGGGTTTTCCTCCTCGGTGGTTGTACCCATGGCATCATCGTCGCAGACCGGCGCGGAATAGTCACCGTTGGCGATGACGCGGTTCAACTCGTCGGCTTTGCCGGGTTCGTTGGTATCGATCGCCCAAAGGCTTCCCGCTGCCCAGGCCAGTCCAATCGGTCGCCGCAAGCCGGTCGCATAGACGCTGCGTTGGCCGTCGTCCCCCAGGCGCAAGACACTCCCGCGAACCGCCGCTTCCTCCTGCTCGATTTCACAGAGGGCAATGCGGGTTGTGCAGGGTGCGCCAAGGCCGATGTAGAGTTGGTTTTCGTCGTCGAAAGCGAGCCCACCATTCCAGAAGCCACCACCCGTCGGCAAATCATCCAGGAGCGTCTGTGTCTTGCCCTCTTTCCAGGTCAACAATTGCGCGCCGGCGACGATGTAAAGGCGTCCCTCATGCCAGACGAGCGTGTTCGGCCGCCGCAAGCCGCGCAAGATGACCGCGCCTGTCTCAGCATCCGCTAGCCCATCGCCATCGCCATCGGTAAAGCGCCAGATTTCCCCCTTTAAGGGTGCAGTCGCATACAGCGCCGCATCGTCACCGAAAGCCAAAGCGGTCCAAGCGAATTCTTCGCTCTCATGCGGCGGCAAGGCGATGACCTGCTCAAGGCACCAACGCGCCGGGTCCACCCAAATGGTGTTGTTGCGCTCGACCTGTAACGGGCGTTCTTGGCAAGGTAACAGGCTGTCTTGCGTTTGCGCGCCGCCGCTGAAAATTCGGCTGAGGGAAAGCAACGATACGAGGAGGAAAACACGCCAATTCGGTCTATACCCAGCTTGCTTGGTGCTCATAAGCTCAGCCTCCCCCTCTCTCCCGTATCCAGCCGCCCAGCCACTACCTGCTATCATGCCCAAAATGATGAGGAGGGCAATGCAGCGCGGATGAGGTCCATCCTAATCACCGGCGGGGCAGGTTTCATCGGTAGCCATCTGGCCGCGCGTCTGCTCAGCGCGGGCGAGCGCGTCATCTTACTCGATAATTTTAACGATTATTATGACCCGGCGCGCAAGCGAGCCAATGTCGCCGCGCTCTACGCGGATTATCCCGATGCGCCGTTGCTCCTGGTGGAAGCGGATATTCGTGACACCGCGGCCCTGAGGCGGCTCTTCGCCAGCGAGCGCATTCGCTGCATCGCTCACCTCGCGGGCATGGCGGCGGTCCGCTATTCGGTGGAGCGGGCCGCGCTCTATACCGAGGTGAACACGCTGGGCAGCGTCAATTTATTGGAATGCGCGCGGCAGAACGATGTGGAAATTTTCCTGTTGGCTTCCACATCTTCTGTCTACGGGAACGCGTCGCCACCTTTTCGCGAAGAGCAAATTCCGGACCGGCCCTTGGCGCCCTATCCGGCCAGCAAGCGCGCCGCCGAATTATTGGCGCATACCACCCATGCCCTCTTTGGTCTGAATGTGACTGTGACACGCTTATTCAATGTCTATGGTCCAGCCGGTCGGCCCGATATGATGCCCATAAAGGTGCTGGATTGGTTGCATGAGGGGCGGGTCATCCCCATGTATGGCGGCGGCGCGCTGCGGCGTGATTGGACCTATATCACGGATACGGTCGATGGCCTCCAGCGCGCTTTGGAGCGGCCGCTCGGCTACGAAATTTTGAATTTGGGTTACGGCGATACTCATTCTTTTGCGGAATTCATCAGTATCTACGAGGGCTTGACTGGGCTGGTGGCGCAGCGCGCCGAGAAACCGACGCCGCCAAGCGAGCCGCAGACACTTTGGTGTGACAACACCAAGGCCCGCCGCCGCCTTGGCTGGGAGCCGCAAATTGGTTTGCGCGCGGGGCTCAAGGCGACATGGCGCTGGTATCAGGAAGCGGTCTTGGGGAGGAAGAGGAAAAGCGGTCCGTAGTGGGGGCGCTGAGCGACATCCCCGCAGCGGGAGAGTGGGTGCCAATGGCCAAAGGGGCGGCACTGTGGTTATAATGGGTCGTTATGGTGGGTGAGATCGCGCGGCTTGCATGAAAATTGGCATCATTTCTGATGTGCATGGTGATGGCGAGGCTTTGCGGCATGCGCTCGCGTATTTCCAGGCCGACCCGGAGATCCATCAGGTGCTCAACGCCGGCGATCTGGTCGGGCGCGGGCTGAATCAGGATGAAGTTGTGGATATCATCCGTCAGCGCCGCATCCCTTCTGTGCGCGGTAACCACGATGATGGCAGTCACTTGCTCCGCACCGAAAACAGCACTTATTTGCAAAGCTTGCCGCTGAATTGGCGCGGATGCTTCGGTGGTCTCCGTGTTTTCATGTGTCATGGCAAGCCGGGTAACAATCTTTGGGGCCTTTATCGCGACCACGCCTCGGATACGCTGCTGAATATGATGCTGGCTGACCTGCGTGCTGATGTGCTCGTGACCGGGCATACACATCAGCCGCTCTGCGTTCGTGTTGAGCGTGGTGTCATCATCAATCCTGGCTCGCTCTATACTTTCCCAGCGCCGCGCGCCAGCTCACGCAGTTATGGTGTGTTGGACCTGAGAGACCTGGAATTCACCCTACATGCGGCCGATCAATGCCATTGGGTAGATACGCCCGCTCCCCTTTCCGCGCCGCTCGATTCCTGCGCCAAGGCATAACGGCGCAAGCGCTCGCTAGGTTTGCGTCGCCAATAGTTCCTGCAAGCGATCCAGCGGCAAGGCATGGGCGGTCAACCCATTTTTGCCGGTCATCGTCTCGGCGGCACATAGGGCGTTGAGGATGGCTTCTTCAACCGCGTCGGCGGTGGCATCGAACAAAGGGTTCATCTCGCGGTGGGGTAGAGCGCGCAATGCATGGGGTTCTTTTGCGGTGGCGGGCCAATGGTTACCGGTGCTGAATGCCAGGAAGATGTCGCCACTACCGTCATGCCCGTTGCCACCCACTCTGGCCAGGCCGGCGGTCGCCCGCTTGGCCAGCCGCCGGCAAGCGTTTGGCAATAGCGGCGCATCGGTCGCCAGGATGATGATGATGGAACTGCTCGGTCCGCCAGGGGGTGCCTCGGTGCGTGCGGGTAGGGGGGTATGCGTGCCGTCAATCGACTGGCCGATGGGATAGCCATTCACGCGCAGTTGCGATCGCCGGCCATAATTCGCTTGCACCAAAGCGCCCAGGCAATACTCCTCGCCGCCCGCCGCAATTTGCCGTGAGGCCGTGCCGATACCTCCCTTGAATTCATGGCATATCATACCGGTGCCGCCGCCCACATTACCCTCGGCGACTGGCCCGGCGCTCGCGCTGGCTAGGGCTTGTTGCACATCCGCACGCTTGATGCGATGGTTCGTCGTGTCGCTCAAGAAGCCATCGTAAGTTTCGGCGACGAGCGGTAAGCGCAGGCCCAATTCGTCGCTGCTCAGCGCCTCATGTACGATGCCGACAGAGGTTGTCCCGGTCAGGCCGATGGGTGAATAGAGCAAGCCGAATTCGTCGATCGGCGCCCAGCCGGTCATTTCCCCGAAGCCACTGAAAGAGAAAATGCCAGCGGCGACGGGATTGCCATCGATCAGTTCGCGGCCCCTGGGTAAGATGATGGTGACGCCGCTGCGCGCCACGGTCGGTTCGTCCGCGATGACGGTAGAATGCCCGACCTGGACCCCCGCCACATCGGTGATGGCGTTGTTTGGCCCCGGCGGCAAAGCGCCGATGCGGATGCCGAGTTGGCGCAAACGCGGACGAGACATCAGGACAACCGCCAATTCCTGTTCTTGGGGGCCTCAAGCATCGTAATAACCAGCGATTTCACTCAGGGCTGCATCGAGTATTTCGATTCCTTCATCAATCTCCGCCTCGCTGATGGTGAGGGGTGGCGCATGAAAGACCCAATTCCAACGCACCATGGTATGCAACCCGGCAGCTTTCACGCTTTGCGTGAAGCGGGCCAGCGCCTCGCTGGGCGCCGCATTCCAGGGGCTGAGCGGCCTGCGCGTTTTGCGGTCTGACACCAATTCGGTGCAATAGAGCAGACCGTTCCCACGGATGTCGCCGATGATGGAATGGCGTTCGGCCAACTCATGCAAGCGCGCCCGCAAATGTTCACCCATATGGGCGGCGCGCGCGACGATGCCTTCCTCCCGCAGGGCCAGGATATTGGCGACGGCGGCGGCGCAGGCGAGGGGTTGTCCCTGGTTCGTCAAACCGGCGGGCAGGACATTCCGCTCGTAATGGGCGGCGATTTCCTCGTTGACGATGACACCGCCGAGGGGCAAATAACCGCTGTTGACACCTTTGGCGAAGGTGATCATATCCACCTTCAGCTCCGGGTAGTGGTCACAACCGAACCAGGTGCCGCTGCGGCCGAAACCGCTCAGTATCTCATCGGAGATGTAAAGGATGCCATAGCGCTGGCAAATCTCGCTGAGGCGAGCGAAGAAAGCGCGCGTGGGCTGGATTACGCCGCTCGCGCCGCTGTAGCCTTCCCAGATGATGGCGGCGATATCATCCGCCCCTTCGTAGCGGATGGTATCTTCGATGAGGTCGGCAATGATGAGGTCGCCCTCTTCTTGGCTACGGCCACGGTAGACGGGGCTATGATAGGCATCTGGGTCGGGCAAATGGACTACCCAAGGGACGCCCGGCTCGCTGGATAGGCGCCGCGGGCCGCCCGTCGCCGAGCTGGCCCCAGCGGTCGCGCCATGGTAAGAGCGATAGCGCGCCAAGATTTTTTGGCGACCGCTGAAATTGCGCGCGATTTTCATGGCATTTTCGTTCGCTTCGCCGCCACCCGTCGTGAGGAAGGATTTCGCGAGGCCCGCTGGTGTGATTTCGGCGAGCAATTCGCCCAGTTGCGCGCGGGCCGCGGTGGTATGGGAGGGGTGTACGAAGGCCACTTTGCGCAATTGCTCCTCGATGGCGGCGATGATGCGTGGGTGGTTGTGGCCGATGTTCACATTGAAGATTTGCGATAACCAATCCAGGTGCCGCTTACCGGCGGAATCCCAAAAATAAACGCCATCGGCGCGCTCGATGGGCAAGGGTTGCCACTCGTGCTGCGCATACCAACTGGCAAACATGTGCTCTTTACTCTGTTGGGCGATTTCAGCGATCGCATTCATGGCACTTTCCTCCTGAGGGGGTGGGCGATCCTTGTTTGCGGGCAAGCGTTTTTTGTATACCCCAGTATACCAAATGGCCGCAAGGCGATTTTTTAGCAGCGTGCGCGAAGAAGGGCGCTGACTATAATGACAATTGGTGGGCGAGTGGCGGGGGATTGTGTCATGAAGACGAGGTTGAATTGGCGAGGTTTACTCTTTGTCTGGCTCTGCTGCTTGAACATTGGCCTGACTTCGGTCAGCGCGCAGGCGGAATCTTGCCGCGCCCTGGTCGCGCAAGCCTTGGAGAAATTGGGTTGGCATTGCGCCGATTCGGCGCCGGGCAACGCTTGTTATGGCCATGATTTCGTCACGGCGACTTTCCTCCAGCAAGAAACTTTCTTCAACCCCGCGGATCTCGCGCCCGCGCCGGACCTCCTCAGTCTCCAAACCTCAGTCGCCAACCTGAGCACGGGTGGCTGGGGCCTGGTACAAATCAATATCCCCGCGGCGAATGAAAGCGCGGCGGAAATCGAAGCGCAGACGGGCTTGCGGCTCCTCCTGCTCGGCGATTCGGAGTTGTTGGATATGGAATTTGCCCGCGACGCTGCTCCGCCCTCTTGGCGTTTCCGCGGCGAACCGCAAAACGCGCCTTGCGACGAAGCGGCCAATGCGCTTCTCCTGAATTCAGCGCGCGGCTTGCTCATGCAAGTGTCGATGAATGGCATCCAGATGGATTTCGACGGTAGCATACTCGCGCGGCAACCGGCCGTGAATATCATCGACTTCCTGGTGGTCGAGGGAGAATTGGTCAGCTCCTCGTTGAGCGCGACCAGCGGGCAAGTGCTCAGCATTTTGCTGGATGAAGAAGGCCAGGCGCAGGCCTATATTCCCACGCGGGAAGCCTCTGAGCGTGAGCGTCAGGTCTTCACCATTGTGGAAAGCGCCCTGGCGGCTATGCGCGGCGAAGGGTCGCCCCCACCCCCACCCGAGCAAGTGGAGAGTACGGGCGACGACCCGAGTGAAGTGGGTGCGACGCCAGCGCCAGCCGAGGATGCCGATGCTGTGTCGGTGGAAGAGACGCCTGGTGTAGAAGCTGACGACCCGCCTACGGTTTGCGAAGCTGGTCAGACCGCCTTTCACACCATCGAAACTGGCGAAACGCTCTTTGCCATCGCCCAGGCTTATAATTCCCGTGTGACCGATATCGCTTCGCAAAATTCAATCAGCGATGTCAACAAAATCACCGCGGGGACGCTCTTAGCGGTACCTTGCGGCACGCGCGCCCCCGGGCAAACGACCATGGGTGAAATCCCCTCGTTGGCAGAAACCAAACCGGCGGCAGACGGAGACGGTTGTGCCTCGTTACAATTGAGCGCCAGCGCGGCGGGCGAGGGTATGCAAACTTTTGTCTGGCAAGCGGTCAGCGGTGCGAGTACCTATACGGTGCGCCTCTGGCAAGGTGGACAGGAAATCGCCCGTTATCAGAGCACGGGCCAGGCCACCTCGTTGACCGGCGCTTTGCCCAAAGGTGCGGAAGCGCCGCTCACTTGGAGCGTGGAGGCCTTGCAGGATACAACGGTGCTTTGCATGAGTGCGGCAGCGCCTTTGGTTTGGCACGATGGTGGCGATGCGCTGCCACTACAAAACCCAGTGCCCTTGGCTCCGTCCGCTGTGAGTTGGTCTTGTCTCAGCCCTCAGGAAATTGCCGTGAGCTGGGAGAACTTGCCGGAGGAAACCGATAGCCTGATCATCACCTACCAAGATGATGAGGGAGGCCGGCGCGTTCAGCGAATTGCTTTGCCGGGCGCGCAAGGGCGAGTGGTATTGGCCGGAGGCTACACCGCCGATGGGGTGGCCGAGTTGACGCCTCAGGGCACCTTGTTCAGCCTGATACCGCCGGAAATCTATTGCGGTTGATTGGCGGAAAAGCCGAGGGTTCATTTCGCAGGGCGGTAAATTAGCAGATAAGAGCGTTGTATTGTTTGCCCGCGAGTTTGGCAACTGCGCGCCAAGAGCGCGGCCGAGGGTGGCGCTTGCCCTGGCAATTCGACACGATAAGTTTCACCGAGCTTCATGGCAAAATCGGCATAGCCGGCGTCGCGATTGGGGTGGAGTCCGGTTAGGAAATCGCTCTGGCTTTTTCCGGGACCGCTCACGCGTACGATTTGCCCGGGAATACCCTGCGCGTTGGGTTCCTGGACATATATGGTGATGAGTCCGGCGGTGGCCGGGTCGCAATGGGTTTCCAGTCGGGTCAATTGAAAGCTGCGCGTCGGGTCGGGCGGCCCGGGCAGGGCGGTACCGCTGGGCGTGTTGGTGGGTTGGGGTTCTTGCGGTACCGCTGTGATGAGGACGAGGGCCGGCGCGGTTGCGGGCGGCGCGAGGAAATCAGCGCAACCCTCTTTCCCCGCGTTTTGGTAGAAGTGGATGACTTTTTGCAGGGTGCGGAAACCGCTGTTGCTATTTGTGAAGCCGCGCCCGACCAGGTCGCAGGCGCGCTCGGCTACGGCCGCGGCGATATCCTCCCCGAGTTGCAATGCCGCCAGGTCTCGCCAGGCGGCCAGGTCGTCGCCATCGGCCGCCCAACGCAGGAGGATGGCGACCATATATTCCGAGCGTGCATGGTAGTGTAGTTGATGGGGCTCACTGAGCACATCGGTGACCGGCGCCAGCAACCAGCTGTAAGCCAACCCGCCGCCTACCCCCAATATTGAAACCAAAAGGCCCAGTATCCATTCGCTAGGGCGTGGCTTTCTTGGAGCAATGCGCCAGCGATGGCGGCGTTGGTTACTGGGTTTTGGGCGGTGAGCGTGCTCGCTCATGTTTCAGTTGCTCTTGCCAGGCAGCCTCGCGCCGTGCCGGTGGGCATCAAGGTGTTCCCTCTTGGAGATAAGGTTCTGTCATCGCGCTCGTGATACCGAAAGCGCTCGCCAATTCGGCTAGCGCGAGGATTTCGGCACGGGGATGACCGGCGGTGATCGCTTGCTCGGCGACCGCGAGCAAGAATTCAGGGAGGGAGGCGATAGCGAGGAAGTCCAGGCGCTCTGCTGCGCCCTTGGCATCCCGTTCGGCGCGGTAGGCGATGGCGATATTGCGAACATAATCGGCGCGGGCCGCGGGCGTGAGCTGCGCGGGACCGCTATCGACCAATTCCACTGGAAAAAGCGTTCGTCCCAACCAAGCGCCCAACAATGAACCCAGCGCCAAAAGTAGCAAGAGCACCAGGCTTCGCACCGCTTCCACTCCGTTGCTATCATCAGGACATCATGCCGGTGGTGGGAGTCGAACCCACATGTCCGCAAGGACACACGATTTTGAGTCGCGCGCGTCTGCCAATTCCGCCACACCGGCGCGAGCGAATCTTAACCTTAGCGGCGGCTAGTGTCAATAGAAACGCCGCTAGAACGAAATCCTTGGCCGCGGCCGGCCGCGCATTGCCCGGTTTGCGGCGCGGCGACCGTGGCCAAAATTCACACTGGGCAATGGCGTCCTTCTTGCCCTGTTTGTCAGCACATCATCCATTTTGACCCCAAAGTGGCGGTCATTCTGCTTTTATTGCGGCGCGATGATGATTGGGGAGAACGCGTCTTACTGGTGCGGCGGGCGCTTGACCCGGGCGCCGGGCGTTGGTGCTTGCCTGGCGGTTTTGTGGATGCGGGAGAGGCGCCGCCCACTGCGGCGCGGCGTGAAGCGCAAGAGGAAATATCCGTCTCGGTGGAGATTCTCCAGCTACTCGATGTTTTCGGCCCTGGCGATGATGGCGGATTGGCCGATATCACCATCGCCTATCAAGCGTGTATCCGCGCCGGAGAAACGCGCGCGCGGGATGACGCTGCGGAATTTGCTTGGTTCAAGCCCACTGAGCGCCCACCGTTGGTCTTTGCGCCGACGCGTGCGCTCATCGCGCGCTGGCGGCGCGGGGAGTTGCGCGCGGATGCAGGATGAACGATGGCTAAGGGATTGGCCATCCCTATGAATGCCCCCTCCTGGTTGCCGGCTCGGGAATTTCGTGCCTGGTTGGCCGCGCAGCTCAAGGGTTTGGGCCTCGACGCGGCGCGCGTCACGCAACCCCATCGCCGCCCCTGGTCGATCGTTTGGCAGGTGGAATTGAGGGATGGTCGGACCCTCTTCGCCAAGGCCAGCGCCCCCGAGCTCGCTCACGAAGCGGCGCTGACGGCGGCCATCGCCCACTGGTCGCCGCGCCTCGCTCCCCAGGTCTTGGCCCTTGAGCGCGCCCGCGGTTGGTTGCTGCTGACGGATGCTGGCATTTCCCTGCGCGCGCGCGCAACCGTGCCCGAGTACTGGCGACATTGGCGCCGACTCTTGCCGCAATTTGCCCGCGAACAGCGTCTTTGGCAAGCGCGTACGGATGAACTATTGGCCCTGGGTCTACCCGACCGGCGGCTCCATCGTCTACCGGCGCTCTTTCGTGAATTGCTCGATAATCGCGCCGCCCTATGTATGGGAGAAGCGGGTGGCCTCAGTGAGGGTGAATGGCGGCGCTTGCGCGCCGGCCAGGCGCGTTTCGCCGAGGATTGCGCCCAATTGCAGGAATGCGGAATCGCGGCCAGCTTGCACCATGATGATTTTCATGATGGCAATGTTTTCATCAACGCCGAGAGGGGTGGCTATACCATCGCCGATTGGGGTGAAAGTGCTTTGGCACCGCCCTTCTTCTCATTGCGCGTGACGCTCCGTCATTTGTCTCACCGTTTTGGCTTGTGCGCGGATGCGCCGGAATTGCGCGCGCTAGTGGATGAGTATCTAGCGGTCTGGGGCGATGTCAGCCGCTTGCGCCCTGTCTTGCGATTGGCAAGGCGCCTGGCCTCCGTTCAGCGCGCGCTGACTTGGGCGCAATTGGCGCCGCGCTCAGCGGAGCGCGAGGATCGCCTGGCCGCTGCGGGTTGGTTGCGCGCCCACTTGAGCGGGGAAGATTGATTCCTTGCCGTATACTGGGCGCATATTGGCTGACTTTGTCTATCCGGAATCCCTATGGCCGCGGCTGCGCGCGCGCGATGCGCTTCGTTTGCGCCTGCGAACGCGCGCCCGCGGCGAAGGTGAATGGCGAGAGTTGCGCGCGCGGCCCATCGTTTTGCGCGGTGAGCGCTATTGGCAATTCGTATATGCCCACCCCCGCCACGACCATACGGAGAACCTGAGCCTGGCGGCGGCCGAAGTGCGCTTGCGCGAACATCTTTCCATGAAATTGCGTTCATTGGTATGGGAAGGGCATGAGGAGCGCATCATCGTCCAATTCAGCCGCAAGGGGCGCCCACAATTGCGCCGGGAAACGCGCGGCGCCCCAGTTGCGCCACCCTCGCTAACCCACGACGAAATGGTGGACTTGCCTTTGCCCGCCGAGCGCGCGGACCCTTTCCTCATTGCCTTGGGGGTGATGACCGATAAAGGGCGTATCCGCGCGCACCAACGCGCCAAATTCCGCCAAATCAATGGTTTTTTGCGCCATCTCGAACATGCGCGCGCTGGTGAGGAAAGCTGGGGCGTTGGCGGGCGACCCTTGCGTTTGCTCGACTGCGCTTGCGGCGCGGCCACGCTCTCTTTCGCCGTTAAGCATTATCTCAGCACAAAATATGAGCTGCTCACGGAGTTGACGGCGATTGACGAAAATACTGACATCGTAGCGAAGGCCCAAGCGCTCGCGCGGCGGTTGGGTTGGGAGGATTCTCGTTTTCAAGTTGCGGCCATCCGTGCTTTTCAACCGACCGCGCCGCCGGATATCTTGCTCGCCCTGCACGCTTGCGATACGGCGACGGACGAGGCGCTGGCCCTGGGAATCCGTAGCGGCGCCCGCTTCATCTTGGCGGCGCCCTGTTGTCACCATCACTTACAGCGGCAAATGCAACCGATTGCACCCTTTGGCTTTCTTCGACGAAAGGGAATCTTGAAGCAACGATTGGGCGACTGGCTGACGGATTCCTTGCGCGCGCTCGCGTTGGAGACCATGGGGTATCGTTGCGCGGTCGTCGAATTCATTGGTAGCGAACATACAGACCGCAACCTATTGCTGCGCGCGCGCCTGCATGAGGCGAGCGATGGGATGGCGGAATTGCTCGCCGCTCGAGAGTACCGTCAATTGCGCGATTTTTGGGGTCTACAGCCGCATCTGGAAACGCTCTTGGGAAAAGAATTCCAAGAGCGGCTCAACGATGGCCGATGATGGGGGTTGCGACTACTGGAACGGCGGAGGGTTAGAGCTAGAGCGCGCGCATCACATGCAAGACCTTCCCTTGAATCAGGACTTGTGAGGCGTCGACATAAATTGGCTCCATGAGCGGATGGGCGGGCTGGAGGCGTACCTGTTCCCCTTCGAGGTAAAAATGTTTCAGCGTCGTTTCGTCGCGCTCGAGCAACCAGACGGCCACCAAATCGCCATTTTCGGCGGTTTGTTGACGGTGCAATAGGATGGTATCGCCATCCTGAATCATCGCGTCGATCATCGAATCTCCGCTCACGGTCAGGGCGAAAACTTCCCCGGGCTCCTGGTTTCTTAGCCAGGCGGTAGGCACATCTATGTGCTCCTCCACCAAAGCCTCCTCAGGGACGGGGACGGGTTCGCTGGCGACGATGCGACCGAGCAAAGGGATGGGGTGTTCTGGTCCATCGGCAAAGACGGCACGCTCGGATTTTGCGCCGGGTATGTCTCGTATGAGGCGCAATCCCCGCGAAACATGCTTCTCTCGCCTCAGGAAGCCGGCTTGTACCAATTTGTTCAGATTGTAGTTGACGACCGAGGTCGAGCTGATACCCGCGGCATCGCCGATTTCGCGGATGCTGGGTGGGAAACCTTGAGCGCAGAGATAAGAAGACAGGTGGTGCAATATCTTACGCTGTCGCTCTGAAAGGTCTTGGAATGTTCTCATCAACCATCCCTCATACGCAAAGTTGTTTCCAGTGTAGCGTATGAGGGGGTTTTTCTCAAATCAGTCCTGATATTGTTGGTCAGGCCGGTGAGCCGCGCCCGACGCCGCGGTACGCAAAACCGATCTCGCGCATCCGCTTGGGGTCATAGATGTTGCGCCCATCGAGCAGTATGGGGCGGCGCATGTTGGCATATACGCGAGGCATATCCAATTGCTTGAATTCGTTCCAAGCTGTTCCGAGCACGAGCGCATCGGCATCCTTGGCCAGGTCATAGGCGTCGTTGGCAATCTCTAGCGCTGGCAAGGCCAATTTGGCGGCGGTGCCCGCGGCGGGGTCATAGCCGCGCACGCGCGCATCCTCGGCCAGCAATTGCTTCGCCAACGCCATCGGCGGCGATTCACGGATATCATCCGTATTTTCCTTGAAAGAGAGCCCCAGCAAGCCGATGGTGGCGCCGCGCAAGTTCCCCAATGTGGCGCTCAACTGCGCGACGATTTGGGCCGGCCGCTCCTGGTTGATGGCCAGGACTGCCTCCAGCAAAGGGGCCGATAGGCCTTTTTGCCGCGCGGTGGCGGATAATGACTTGATGTCTTTCGGGAAGCAACTACCGCCAAAACCCAGCCCTGCTTGTAGAAAATGGTGGTTGATGCGTTGGTCATAACCCATACCTTGCGCGACTTCCTGGATATCAGCGCCGACATGCTCACAAATCTGCGCGATTTCATTGATGAAGCTGACACGCGTCGCCAGGAAGGCGTTGGAGGCATACTTGATCATCTCCGCAGTGCGCAAATCGGTCACCATCAGCGGCGCCCGCAGCGGGAAGAATAACTGGGCGACGGCCTCCGCCGCTTCGCGGTCGGTCGCCCCGAGGACGATGCGGTCTGGATGTAGAAAATCGGCGATGGCCGCGCCTTCACGCAAGAACTCTGGGCAGCTCACCACCGCGAAATCGATGGGCGTTGCCAAATTATCGCGGATGGTCTCGGCGACCCAATCACCGGTACCCACCGGCACCGTCGATTTGTTGATGACCATTAGGGTATGAGACATCGCCCGGGCGATGGAGATGGCGGCGCTGCGGATATAGCGCATGTCGGTTTCGCCGTTGGCGCTGGCCGGCGTGCCGACGCAGATGAAGACATAACCCGCCTCACGCAAGCCCTCGGCGTAGGAATCCGTGAAATGCAGGCGCTCTCGCTGGCGGTTGCGCGCGACCAACTCGCTCAGCCCCGGTTCGTAGATGGGCACCTCGCCGGCGCGCAGGCGGTCGAGTTTTCCTTGGTCGATCTCAACCACCGTGACGCGATTGCCAAGGTCAGCGAAGCAGGCTGCAGTCACCATGCCGACATAGCCGGCGCCAATCACACAAATATTGCGCATCGCTTCGCCTTTCTCTTCACCTGCGATTTCAGTCATGGTTTTCCGCTGCCCGCGTTCGCTCTACCTAGCCACCCAGTAAGAGCAATACGAGTAGTACGATGCCGATGACGACTCCGCCCATGATCAGTGAGCGTGTCAAGATGGCGCCGACCGGCAGTTCGTCGGGGTGGGTCTTCGTTTCGCCTTCGCGCGCTTCTGGGGCGAGGAAGAGCGAGCCTTCTTCCACCGGCTCCGCCGAAGGACCTGATTCTGGGTGCGGCGGTTTGACCTTGGGCGGTTGGCGCTCAAGGGGTTTGGCCAGTGCGTGTGAGTTGTTTTCATCCGGTTTTCGCTGGCTTGCTCGGCGCAGCAATTCCCCCAATGAGCGGCCGCGGAAAAGCGGTTTTGGCGCGTTGACATTACCGCTCAGGGCAGCTTTGCCCGCGGCTTCGGCGCGTTCGCGCTCTTGGATTTGGGCGAGCCACTGCTGAGCGGTTTCGTCGTCGGCCGGCAAGACACGCAATAATTTGCGCGCCTCGTCATAGCGTTTTTCCTTTAGCATCTGCCGCGTGAGATCGAGGATTTGTTGACGATTTTGCATAGCGCTCAAATCTCCCCAGCCATCGCTGTGCAATTCAATTCATTATACGCGCGGCACGGCGTGCGAGTTCCACGGCATAGTTGGTGCCCCGGTCCCAAGGGTAGACTTGGCTCATGCTCGCCCAGAAAAGACCGGGCAATGGGGTCTGGATGCTCGGGATTTTTTCGCTTTGGTTAATCTCGGGTACGGGTTGGGCATAGGGCGCGCGAAAGAGCCAGGCGCGCCGCAACCAATCGTCACGAAAATCTGGGTTCAAGCGGGGCAGTGCTGCCCGGAAACGCGCCAATAGCGCTTCTTCACTCATCTGAAAATACTCATGTTCGGGTGGGACATAATCGCCGCAGTACACGAGGTGTTCGTGATTGAAATGCGCGCGGTCGATGTAGTTGGTATGCTCCAGCAGGACGAGAAAAGGGAATTCGTTGCGCTGGCGGTCGACCGATTGCGCCGGTAAAGAGAGCCAGTAACTGCCATCGCGCAACAGCGGTTGCCGTAATGAGAAAATGGCGCAGACGGCGCCGACGCTGCGCAGGGAACGGAGCTGCCTACCGTAATCGCTCTCTTCTAGGGCCGGTGCCAGGCGCAATAGTAGTTGGGGTGAACCGGTGACCAAAACGCGGTCGAAATCTTGCTTCACCCCACTCGCGAGTTGCAAGCAGGGTTGTCCGTCTGCGATTAGGATACTTTGCACAGGGCTTTGTAGGTGGATGCGCGCGCCGGCAGCGCGGGCGGCGTTGGCCAGCTCCTCGTTGAATGCCTGGAAACCGCCGCTGAAGGTCACCAGGTGTCGCGTTTGCTTGACGATGCGTGCCCATAGCCAGGCCATGTTGACATGCTGATATTCATCGGCGAATTTGCCAATGAGTAAGGGACGAAAAAGCAGTCGATACGCTTCCCCGCCCATCCATCGTTGCAACCAACGGTCGGCTGTGACCGTTTCGAGCGCGCGCCAGTTGCGCGTCAATTTGAGGTAGACGACGACCAGCGCGGCGCGTAGCAAGGCCGTGGGCGATAGTGGGAGGTGTAGGCTGGCTGGTGAAATCTCGGTGCGATAAGCGCGCCCCGCCAGCCAGATGCGCCTTATGCCGCGCAGACTTTGTAGACGATCGCTCGCGCCAATTTCCTCGATGAGGCCCAGGATTGCGTCATCGTTGGTGAACCAATGATGATAGAATTTTTCCAACGACCAATCCCACTCCGGCTCGCGAAAACCGGCTGCCAAGCCACCGACTTCGGGCGCGGCCTCGTAGCAATCCACCGAATGGCCGGCGCGGGCGAGGTCATAAGCGGCAGCCAGGCCCGCGGCGCCGGCGCCGATGATGCCAGTACGTTTGACCGGTGTTTGGGAGGGCATCTCCATAGTGTAGTGGCGATGATGGCTGCTGGGTAGTGAGGAATTGTCAGCCCTTTGCCCCCTCAGCTGCCCAAATTGCGCAGCCCATATGCCAGCAGGGTGATGCCCAGCAGCAGCAAGCCGCCATATTTCAGTAGGCGCAGCAACACCCGGCCCTCGGTGCCGCGCTGATCGTCGACGGGGATGCCGACCGTGCTCATCCCGACCAGGATTTTGGCTGGTGCCAACATGCTGGCGAGGCCGGCGCTCGCTGTTTGCAGCGCGAGTACCCAAGGCAAGCTCAAGCCCAATAAGAGCGCAGTATCGCGTTGCAGGGCGCCAAGAATGGCGTTCGAATTGGTGTTGCTGCCCGTTATGAAGGCGCCGACGGCACCGATGGCGCTGGCAACAAAATGGTATAACCTGGCCGGCACGGCGTCGCTCAGGCCCTCAGCGAGCGTGTGCGTCATGCCAGCATTGGTCATCACTATGGCCATCATCATCATGGTCAAGATGCCGAGAGCGCTACGGTGCCCGCGGCGCATGGTGTTCGCCAACAGCGGTCGCAGCCGATTCTTGCCGAGCCAACCGGCGTGGCGGTAGACTAGGGCGGCGAACAACGCGCTGACCAGCAAAATGGAACCGGTATGGGTTAGCGGCGCGAGGCCCAAAGAAGCCGTCTCGGCGGTTTCCCAACCACGCGCGGTGGTGACGGCGGAGAGGGCCAGGCTCAGGCGCCAACTACCCAGGTTTTCCGTCAGCGGCGCGAGGCCTTTCACCATGATGGCCAATAGCACTAGGGCCAAATAACCAGAGCTGGCCAACAGTAAAGAGGGTCCAGGGTCGCGCTTGGTCGTCGTTGGAGTTGCTTGGCGCTGCCGGCGCGTCCAGGCGAAGGCCATGACCATCCCCGTCAATCCGGCGCCGGTAGACCCCAAGCGCCAGAGGTCCGCGCGCACTAGCATATATTGTGTGATGGCCATTCCGCCGCCGATGAGGAGCACCGCTGGCCAGACACGTCGCAACGCGGCCCAGCCGCCATAGGCATGGGCCACCATGGCGCCGGCGCCCAAAGCGGCTGCCCCGAGCAAGACGGCCGCCGGCTCACCAAGGTCCGCCGCCGTTTCACCGGTGACGCCCAATAGGGCGATGAAAGAGGAACCCAGTGAGCCGAAGGTGGCCGCCCAGGCATGACCGAGGCTGGGGATGACGAGGGCGGGCAGTGGTGCCAGTCCCAGACCCATCAGCAGCGGGGCCACCACCGCGATGGGTATGCCAAAACCACCAACGCCTTGCAAGAACGAAGCAAAGACCCACCCCAGCCATAAGACGCGCAGGGTGGCATCTTCGGTCAATTCGCTGAACCAGGCGGCGATGCGTGCGAGCGCGCCCGCTTCCTGAACGACGAGGTAAAGGAAGAGCGCCGTCCAGATGATATAAACGACATCCACCGTCAATACCAACGCGCGTATATGGGCATTAATGAGTACCGCTTCGTCCGCGCCGAAGCGCACAACCGCGATGAGCAGTGCCAGCAACCAGCCCGCCATACCGGCGCGTGCGCCGCTCCAACCGCGGGCGAGCAGCAATAGCAACACGAGCAGGGGAGGCATCGCGGCGAGAATCGTATCGGTGGGGGAAAGGTCCATGTGTGTATTCCATGTGAATTTTATATGTATTTTATGTGAATTCTGTGTGAATTCTATGTGTATTCTAGCAGGTTGCTTTGTGGAAGGTCAGTTTGCTGGATGGGCCTTCCCAGCAGCGTCGCGACCATCGGTTAGGAATTGTTCACGCAAGCGTTGTTTTTGGACCTTCCCCATGGCGTTGCGCGGCAAGACCGCTACGAAACGGAACTCGCTGGGGCATTTGTAGGGTGCCAGCTGTTTTCGGCAATGCCCGCGCAATTCTTCCTCCAATTTCGCTAAGGTCGCGCTATCTTCCAGCGCTGTATCTTCCCGCGGCACCACCAAGGCCAACACGCGCTCACCCCAGCGCGGGTCTGGCAAACCCAGTACGGCCACCGCCAGCAGCGCTGAATGCTCAGAGAGGACGCGCTCCACTTCTGGCGGGTAAATGTTGAGGCCGCCGCTAATGATGAGGTCGCTGGCGCGGCCATACAGGGTGTAGTAACCATCTTTTGAGCGCGCGGCCAAGTCGCCAGTTCTCAGCCAGCCCTCCGCCACGAAAGCGTCTGCCGTTTGCTTGGGTCTTCGCCAATAGCCAGCGAAAACATGCGGTCCACGAATTTGCAACTCGCCGACCTCACCAACCCCCAATGGCGAGGTTCCCTCGCGATCGACGATGCGCGCCTCGACCCCGGGTAAGGGCCGGCCAACGGAACCGCGGCGCCGCTCGCCGCACAAGGGGTTGGCGAGGTTCATGCCCGTCTCCGTCATGCCATAGCGTTCTAGCAAGCGGTAGCCAAATTTTGCCTCGAAGCGCTCGAAAAGGTCATCCGGCAGGCGGTCCGAGCCGGAAGTGACCAGGCGCATCCCCCGCAAATCACATTGGGCAGGGTGTTCCAGCAAGCGCGCATGGATGGTTGGCACCGCCATGAAGACACTGTATTCGCCGCTCCGCAGGGCAGCGAGGGTGTCACCAGCACGGAAACGCCGCAATAAGCGGGTTTCCGCGCCAGCATAGAGCGCCCCTTGTAGGGCTACAAAGAGACCATGCACATGAAAGAGCGGCAGGGTGTGCAACAACACATCTTCACACCGCCAATCCCAGGCTTTGTGCAGAGCGATGGCGTTGGCAGCCAAGTTGCCATGCGTGAGCAGGGCGCCTTTGGGGCGGCCGGTGGTACCGCTGGTGTAGATCATTGTGGCCGGTTGCGCTGCGTTTGGCTCGGGAAAGACAAACCAAGGCGGCGGCGAAACGGACCAAGTGGTGTCCGGGAAATTTTCTGCGTCGATGGTGAGAATGCCTTCCAACTTGGGTAGATGGGTGGCGATGGTTGGCATATCGTCGCTTTGGAAGAGAAAACGCGCACCGGAATCGCGCAGATAGTATTCCAGTTCGGCTGATGGGTAGGTGGGGTTGAGTGGCAAGCTGATGACGCCCAACCGCAAAGCGCTCCAATGCAGCAAGATGAAAGCGAGCCCCTTCGGCAATTGAAGGGCCAAGCGATCACCGGCATTCAAGCCAAGGTCTTGCAAAAAAGCCGTCGCGCGCGAAAGGCGCAGCCCCAATTCACCATAAGTGAGTGAGTGGGTCGGGGCATCCAGAAAGCGCAGGGCAGGGCGCTCTGGTTGTTGGTTGATATTCCTGGCGAGGCGCGCGAGTATGCCCATTTTGACGCCGCGCCGCGCGCGGTAACCGGGGGAGCTGGATCAGCCGTCGATCAGCCGCCGCACATTGATGCCATTGCGCTTGCAGAAAGCGAGGAAGCCAATCTTGTCGATGGTGCGCAGCTCTTGCGTGCTGAGGCGCACCCGCACCCAGCGATCTTCTTCGGGGATATAGATGCGCTTTCTTTGCAAGTTCGGCTTGAATTTATGACGAGTGGCCTTCATCGAGTGGCTGCGCCGATTGCCGAATAGCGGTTTCGCCCGCGTGATTTTTCGTTTGCTGGCCAATTTCATTTCCCCCAATCTAAGCGGTTGTCATCGCTGCTTCGCGCGCATACACGGGTTCCACCCAATGGCGATAGGCGGGCACCCTTCCCTGAACGACGCGGTAGTACAGGTCGCGCAATTGTTGCGTGATGGGGCCCATATGACCTGTGCCGACTGTCCGGTGCTCGACGCGCGTGATGGCGGCAATTTGCACACCAGTCCCACAAAGGAAGGCCTCGTCGGCGATGTAGAGTTCGGTGCGATCGATTTCCCGCTCAATGACTTCGACGCTCAACTCATCACGCAATAGCTCGATGAGGGAGCGCCTTGTGATGCCCTCCAAGATATTGGCGTAAACGGGCGGCGTGATGACGCGGCCATCGCGCACCATCATGAAGTTCGCGACGCTACCTTCGGCGATATGCCCATCGGTATTCAATACGAGGGCGTCGTCGTAGCCGGAATACAGGGCGTCGCTGCGGATGAGGGCGGAGTTCACATAGGCGCCGGCGATTTTCCCGCGCGCGGGAATGGCGTTATCCTGGATGCGATGCCAGGAAGAGAAGCAGACATGCGAACCTTCCTCATTCTCGATGTATTGGCCTGAAGGCAGCGTGAATATGGCCAGGTCGTATTCCAAATCCTGAAAATGGACGCCGATGCGCTCGCTAGAGGCGTAGATGAGCGGGCGAATATAGACATTGGTGCGGTAGTTTTCGCGGCGCAACAACTCACGCAAGATGACAAGGAGCGTTTCGGGGGTGGTGTGGATATCGGCGTGCAAAAAACCACTCGATTGCAGCAAGCGATGAAAATGCGCGCGCGGCCGCACCATATACAGTTGCTCATCATCCGCGTTCCAATAGGCACGCATGCCACCGAATACGGCCGTTCCATAGTGCAGCGCATTCGTCATCACGCTGACCTTGGCCTCTTGGATGGGAACAATCTGACCTTGGAAATAGGCGAATTTTCCATGCGACATACGGCGCGCTCCTCTCCTATGGTTTCATCGGCGGAGAGGGATTATAGGGTAGGGGTGGTTGTCGGTCAATACCGGTTTGGGGGCCTCTGAACTAACCCAAATAATCCCGTAAGGAATGTGCCAGGCGCGGGTGGCGCAGTTGGCGCAGCGCCTCTTTCTCCAGTTGGCGGATGCGCTCACGACTCAAGCAAAATAGGTTGGCGATTTCTTCTAGCGTATGTGTCTCATGCCCGCTGAGGCCGAAACGCAGGCGGAGGATATGGCTTTGGCGTTCGCTCAATTCGCTGAGCACCTCTTCGATGGCTTCCTGGAGGATGCGTTGGATGGCCATCTCCACCGGGTTGGGTGTATCCTTATCCTCGATAAAATCACCGAATTCGCTGTCGCTATCGTCGCCTACGGGATGTTCGAGGGAGATGGCATGACGGCTGGAACGCAAAATTTGCTCCACATCTTCGCGCGTGAATTTACTGCCCATCTGCTTGGCAATTTCATCCAGGTTGGGGTTGCGGCCGAGGTCTTGCTCAAGGCGGAGGTGGACGCGGTTGAAATGGCGTATGCGCTCTGTCATATGCAGGGGGATGCGGATGGTGCGGCTCTTTTGCGCGAGGGCGCGCGTGATGGCCTGACGGATCCACCAGGTGGCGTAAGTGGAAAAGCGATTGCCGAGGTTGTGGTCAAATTTGTCGACGGCACGCATGAGACCGATATTCCCTTCCTGGATGAGGTCAAGGAAGGGCATTCCCTGGTTTATGTAGCGCTTGGCGATGCTGATGACGAGGCGGGTATTGGCACGGCCGAGACGCTCACGCGCTTTTTGGCCGCGGTGTTTTTGCCGGTGAAGGCGGCGCAAATGTGATTGACTATAGGGCAAATCGGGGTGATGGAGGCGGTGACCACGAGCGATACTTTCCTGCGCGCGAAATCCCTGATGGATGCGCCGCGATAGTTCATTTTCATCTTCTGCGGTGAGCAGCGGCTCCTCCGCCATCTGCCGGAAGTAAAGCCCCACGGCATCATCGGTGGAGGATGTTTCGAGGCTGCGGTCGATTTTCTTGTGGTTTTCGTGTGCTTCCCGATTTTCGGAATCGGCTTCGGTATCTTCGTTGAGATGAAGGTCATCGAGTAAAAAAGGTCGGAAAGGGTCTAGCGCCGGTTCCTCATTGGTGGCCAGGAACGCGCCGTTGGTTTGTTCTGGGTTCTCCATATTGAGCCTCCCCCCTCTGTTCGCTCTATGTTCGATGACCCCGACCAAGCCTTTCAGCCAATGTTACAATTTCATTACTCTTTCCATCATACAGGATGAACTCCACAAGTTAAATGGATATTTTATTGATTTAAGCATCAATTTTCATGAGATCATTAATGTTTTCACAATTATCAGGGTTTAACTTTCCCATCGTTTCATCCAGCGCGGAAATTTGGCGCCGGCCTATGATGTGGATATGGCGCGTCAGAAGATGCGAAGCTCCGAAATTGCTGAGGGTGACGATTGGCTCCAGGATTGTCTCCCCTTGCTCAGCGCGGCGGCGAATGAAGAGAATCTATATCGTGCCATGTCTTTGGTAAAGCGGGACACGGGCGCCGTTGCGCTGCATCTCTCGCTGAGCGCTGAAGAATTGCCGGATTGGTCGTTCCAAGATGGTACGCGGCTTCAATGTGGTTGGCACCTACCGCCCCGGAAAGTGTCCGCCTTGGTGTACACCCTTCCTTTGTTGGCGGGTGAGCGCCGTCTCGGCGAGTTGCGTTTCCATTTTGACGAAAAGTGTCCCAGTGACACTCGGTTAAAGTCCGCCGCTCACCTACTCGCCGCCCTCTTACGCGCCGCGACTGCCGCAGCCGGGGGTGAGCGCTGGCAGGCTCATCAGGAATTGCAACAAATTCTTGTGCACGACTTGCGCAGCCCGCTCGCTACCTTGCGTTCTTACCTGAAATTGCTGGCCAATGGTGGCCGGGAAGCCGCTGATGTGGCGGAATATTGGCCGGCCCTGAACCGCCTCGCCGACCAACAGGATGAGCTGCTTTCACGCCTGCTCGCGCTATATGAGGCGCACGAGAGTCTGGAATGCGCGAAGCCGCTTCGCATACAGCGATTGCTGCAGATGGCCTTGGCTGAGCAGGAAGAGGCGGCCGCCTTGGCCGATTTGCGGTTGGAGGCGAAATTCGCGATTCGCCCCAACTTGCGCCTGGTGGCGGCAGAGTTGCCCCTGCGCCGCGCGCTGGCGAATTTGCTGAACAATGCGATTCGCTATACGCCAAGCGGCGGGCAGGTGCAATTGCGAGCCTGGAGAGAAAACGGACGCCTATTCATGAGTGTGCGCGACGATGGCCAGGGCCTACCACCGCAATTGCGCGCGCGCGCCTTCCAGCCCTTCGTCCGCGCTCCTGTCGCTGGCGTGCTGGCGGGGAGCGGACTGGGTCTGTCTTATGTGCGGGCGGTGGCTGAGCGCGGCGGTGGTGCAGTTTGGCTGGAGAGCGAGCCCGATCGCGGGAGCGAATTGGGTTTTTGGCTACCGCTGGAGGGCTGAGGGGGCGATTCCGTTCTTTTGTATGGGTTTCCTTCTCCCGAGTAGGCTTGAAGGGCGTAGGCGCGTGCGTCGCCATGAACCGCGGCTTGCCGGATGCCATTCGCCGCCGCCAATTGTCGTGCCTCTTCCAGACTGGCGCGCAATTCAGCCAAATCACGCTCGGGGGCGCCGGCGGCTAAGGCCGCTTCCAATACGATTGCGGCGATATCCAGATGATAAAGGCTTTGGAGTAACAGGCTGGCCAACTCGATGGCCGTCTGGGCGATGTTGCTGGCATCTTCAGTTTGGTAGGCCAGGTGCAAAGCCTGACGGTAGCTGCGCAGGGCCTTGGCCAATTGGTTGCTGCGGCGATAGGCATAAGCCAGCGCGCTCAATTGCAAGGCCTCTTCGGCTGGGTCGCCGGCAGCATGGGCAGCGGAAACGGCGGCGGAATGCGCCGCCGCCGCCGCTTTCCAGCGACCCATTTCCCCCAAGACATTCCCTTGTGCGCCCAACGCGTCGGCGAGGGCGCGCGTATCCCCCAACGCTTCGAAGGTCATCGCCGCTGCCCTGAGTGGCGTCAACGCTTTTTCCAACGCCCCATCTTCGATATGCGCGCAACCCAGTTGATATTGGATATCGGCGCGCAAGGCCGCCGCGCCGCGCCCTTTTGCGAGGCGGAGGGCTTCCGTCAAGGTTTTGATGGCCGCGGCGGTCTCACCGCGCTCGAGTTCTCCGCTGCCGCGGTCGCGCAACTGCATTGGCGTTTTCGCCGTTGCTGGGATGGTTTCACGCTCCGGGTCGCCGAGTCCCAAGGGCTTTGCCGCGATATCCGGCGCTGCGCTGTTTTCTTCTTCGCTATCCGGGTGGTCTTCGGCGGCATCGTCGTTGCCCTCGGCGCTGAGGGATGCCAGCAGCGTGGCCGTTTCTTCCCGAAGGTCGCCGGCTTGCTCCACGATGACCGGCGCAGCGCTGTCGGGAATGTCGGTCATGGTGGCGGTATCGTCTTGGGTCTGCACGGCTTGTCGCAGCAAGCGCAACTCATGGGCGTAACCGCGGGCCGCGAGCTCCTGGCTATTTTTTTCCCAGAGGGGTTGGAGGTCGCACAGATTCCAGTCGGTGTTTTTCGCGTTTGGCTCCAGCGTTTCGAGCAGAGTGGGTAAGTCTGACCAGCCCGTTGCTCCCGATGAGAGCGCGGCGCTCAGCCTCGCTCGCCAACCCTCTTGCGCGCGCGCGCGCAATTCGGCTGCTGTGCCCGCTTGCTTCGTCCAGTTTTGCGCTCGGCGCCGCAAAGCGATGGGCAAGAGAAAGCGCTTTTCATCCCCTTCTTGCTTTTCTTGCAGATCGGCGAGCGCGCGCAATCCTGCCAGGGGCTCAGCCAGATCGGTCGTCGTCGCACCGGTGCTGGCCACCAGGCTGGTGAGCGTTTCGCCACTCGGGGCGCCCCAAGCCAACAATAACAGTAACCCTTGGGTCGCGGGAGTGTATCGCGATATGATCGCGCTGAGCAGTGGTTCGCTGTTGGAGTTTTCGTTGAGCAAGGCTGCCCCTTCGGCGAGAGAGTAAAGTCCAGCGCGAACGGCGCGGGCGAATATTTTCACCGTCAGCGCTTCCTCAGCCAACTTCTCGAGGAAGGGCGTGAGCGTTGCCGAGCTTTCCGACCCACTTTCTCGCTCGAGCAAGGCGCGGGTTTCCATTGGAGACATGGGTGGGAGGGCATATTCTTGGCCCGGCCAGTCCGTGCCGATGGGGCGCTCGCCAAGGTAAAGCAAGGGTAGGGCGCCGACGATTTCACGCAGCAAGGGCCGGATGGCCGCGTGGTCGAAGTCGCCACGCAAGACAAGCAATGGTTGTTTTTCGCGCAAACATCGCGCCAGGCTGGCGAGGTGGTCTTTTGGTTGGCCGGATTTGAGGGCCGCCTGCGCTCGCGGGTCGCTGGGGAAGGCGCGGGCGATGCGGCATAGAAAAGCCGCCAACGACGGTCGCCAGATTGTTAGGCAAAGTCGCCGCCGCGAGCTGACAGCGCGTTCTGCTGCTGGTGTTTGCGCTAGTTGCTGGGCGAAGAAGCCCTTGCCAGAGCCGGGCGGCCCGTACAAATGGATGGCGGCCCTTTGGCGCAGGGCAACGCCAATCTCTTGCCGCAAGCGCTCCCTATCGCTCATCGGTATATTGCCACTGACCCCGGAATGGGGCGGCTGCGATGGGTACATGGCGCCAGGCCCCCTGCGTCTGTCCCTAGCCTGAGTGTATACAGAGAGGGGAATCGCGCTTACTTAATGGATGGGCCCCCGTCCGCTCTTCACTCGGGTGGCGGGATGGGCAAATCTTCCACTGGCAAATCGCGCCAACGCTCGCCTTCTTCCACCAACATCACCGGTATGCCCTCGCGGATGGGGTAGTTGTAACCAGAATCGGGGCAATGCAACCAGTGACCATCGCGCACGAGCTGCAGGCGGCCAGGGTCGGCGCCATGGTCTTGGTAGTGTACGGCCAGCGGGCAGCGCAACATCTCGAGCAGTTGGGGGTCCAGCGCTTCTGCTTCACCTGCGGATGACATGAGCACCCCTGTCTATCGTCGCCTTTTGTCCTCCTCAGTATAGCGGAGTGGCGCGCTATACTGGGCGCGATGAGCGCTTTTGATGTGTTAACGCTGGGGGAATCGATGCTGCGCTTCTCACCACCCGGGATGCAGCGGCTGGAGCAATCCACCTCGTTGGATATCCATGTGGGTGGGAGCGAATCGAATACCGCGGTCGGCCTGGCGCGCCTGGGCCGGCGGGTGGCTTGGTTATCGCGTTTGGGTAGCAATGCCATTGGGCGCTTGGTGGCATCGGAAATCGCGCGTCATGGGGTCAACTGCCAGCATATCGTTTGGGCGGAAGGTGAGCGGGTCGGTACCTATTTCGTCGAATACGCGCCGCCGCCGCGCGGTATTCAGTTGCTTTATGACCGCCGTGATTCTGCCATGAGTCGAATGCGCCCAAAGGATTTGGCTGCGGGCCTTTTCCAGCCGGGCGGCGCGCGCCACCTGCACCTCACGGGCATCACACCGGCGCTGAGCGAGGATGCCGCAGCGACCGGTCGCCAGGCCCTGGCTTGGGCGAAAGAGGTCGGTTGGAGCAGTAGTTTCGACCTGAATTACCGCAGCAAGTTATGGTCAGCCGAAGCGGCACGCGCTGGCTGCGAATATTTCTTACAGAACGCCGATTGGTTGCTCATGCCGCTGGCCGATTTGCGGTCGCTCTTCCCTGACTTGGCCGCGCCGTCAAGAGATGCCGCCAGCGTTTTGGAGGCGATGTCCGCGCGTTACCCCGAGGCGACCATCGTGCTCACTGAGGGTGCGGCTGGTTGCCGCGCGCGCGCTGCGCAAGGACACCAATATCAGCAAGCGGTGTTCCCACAGGAGACGAATTGGCAGGCACGCATCGGCGCCGGCGATGCTTTCAACGCCGGCTTCCTGGCGGCCATGTTGGAAAGTGCGGGAGATTTGGCAAGGGCCTTGCGTTGGGGCGCGGCGGCAGCGGCTTTGAAGTTCACCATTCTCGGCGATATGCCGCTCTGGCAGCGCTCAGAATTGCAGGCGCTCCTTTCCGAAGGGACGCTCGCGGTCTCGCGTTAGAAATTGGCGCGGCGCCGGTCTCATTCATTGTCCGCGTAGCCTTGGGTCCAGCGCATCGCGCAGGGCATCACCGAGCAAGTTGAAGCCCAGTACAATCAAGATGATGGTCACGCCGGGAAAGAACATGACCCACCACTTGCCGGATTGTAGCGATTGTTGGCTCTCCGCCAACATCTTCCCCAACTCCGGGTCGGGGGGTTGTTGCCCGAGGCCGAGGAAGCCGAGTGCCGCTGTCTCCACTACCGCTGTGCCGAGCAAGAGCGTCGCCTGCACGATGAGCGGGGCGAGGCTGTTGGGGAAGACATGGGCATAAAGCAGGCGCCATTCGCTAGCTCCCAGGCTGCGTGCCGCCAGCACATATTCGCTGCTGCGCAATGAGAGGGCCATCGAGCGCGCCAAACGCGCAAAAATCGGGATCTGTGTGATGGCGATGGCGTACATCGCGTTTTGGAGGCCCGACCCGCGCACAGAAACCAGCGCAATCGCCAACAACAGGGCCGGGAAAGCCAGCAAGATATCCACCAGACGCATGGAGACGCTCTCGAACCAGCCGCCGAGGAAGCCCGCCAACAAGCCGACCAAGGAGCCGACGCCGGTCGCGATGACGACGACGAAGACGCCCACACGCAAAGAAGTGGACATGCCATGCCCGACACGCCGCAGGATATCGCGGCCCAATTTATCGGCGCCGAAGGGGTGCTCGCAGCGGAGCTCATCGTTCTCCCCATTAAAGAGCTGTCCGACCATGCCCACTAGGCAATCGGGTTGGGCATAACGCGCGCGCAAGTTGCGGTCGCGCGTGGCGTCGTAACCGCTATCGAGCAGCGGTACGAGGATGGCCAAGGCGACCATGATGCTGACCAATAGCCCGCCCAATTTCGCGTTGGGGTTTTGCCAGAGGCGCAACAGCACGCTTTGCAGGGGGGTGATGCGGCGAACGGTTACGGGTGGCTGGCTTTGCTCCGTCATGCAGACACTCTCACGCGCGGGTCAGCGAAGGCATAGAAGATATCGACCAGGTAATTCACCAAGATGTAGATACCGGCCACCATCAGCGTGACATTCTGTACGATGGGGTAATCGCGGGCGATGATGGAATCGAGCAGCCACTTGCCGACCCCCGGCCAAGCGAAAATCGTCTCCGTCAGGACAGCGCCGGAAAGCAAGCCGCCCAATTGCAGGCCGATGATGGTGATGATGGGCAACATGGCGCTGCGCAGGCCATGCCCGACGATGACCGACCGCTGTGAAAGCCCCTTGGCGCGCGCGGTGCGGATGTAATCTTGCCCCAGCACCTCCAACATGGTTGAGCGGGTGATGCGCGCCGTCGTCGCCAGCGGGACGGTCATGAGGGTGAGTGCGGGGAGGATGAGATGCCCGGCGGCATCGCTGAAGCCGCGCCAATTCCCTTGCAAGATGGAATCCACCAAATAGAAACCGGTGATGGTCGGGATGTTGATGTCGTTATCGATGCGCCCGACAAAATCCACCCAGCCCAGCTCCACGCCGAATACGAAAATCAAGAGCAAGCCGAGCACGAATATGGGGATGGAGACGCCGAGCAAGGCGCCGAACATGGCGCCGGCGTCCAGCAGGCTGTTGCGATGGATGGAAGAGATGATGCCGATGGGCACGCCGATGAATGTGGCCAGCAGGAGGGCGATTAGACTGAGTTCTGCAGTGGCCGGGAAGCGCCGCGATATCTCTAGCGAAATGGGGATGCCACCGCGAATGGTCTCGCCCAAATCGCCTCTCGCTAGGTTGCTGATCCAGATGAAGTATTGTTCATGCAGCGGCTTATCGAGCCCATAGAGTTGGCGGATGCGCGCAGCCGCTTCCTCAGTCGCCCGTTCGCCGAGGATGGCGTTGGTGACATCGCCAGGGATGAGGTGAATCAACAGGAAAATCAGCACCGAAGTGCCGATGAGGGTGGGGATGGCTTCGATGGTGCGGCGGAGCAGGTAACGGCTCATAGCGCGTCTTTTGTCGGCGAATCTTGGGGAGGAAGGGGCGGCCAGCTTCGGCCGCCCCTTCGCGGGGGAAGGTTACCCGCAGTTGTTGTTGACGGTGTGATAGTACTCCGCCATCGGGTTTGCATAGTAACCTTCAATGCAACTGCGGAAGCCCAATGGTACGCCGGTGTGGGCGATCCAGAGCCGCGCAGCATCCTCATAAAGCATCTGGTCCGCATCCTGATAGAGCGGCGCGCGCGCTTCTTGCGAAGACATACCGCGGGCGCCTTTCAGGAGGGCGTCCAACTCGACATTCTGGTACCAACCGGTGCGGGCGAGTGGTGTGTCGGTGTTGATGAAGAAGGTACCGGTAAAGTTATCGGGGTCGGGGGTGTCGGCGCTCCAACCCAGCTGATAGAGGCCGTATAGCGCCCCTTCGCGCCCCAACTGGAGGTATTCGCCCCAGTCGCGCGTTTCCAGGGTCGCCTCGATGCCGATATCCGCCAGGTAGCTGGCCATGGCTTCACCGATGGCCTGGCCATCTGGGTTGTAGGGGCGGACGACGGGTTGATACCAGAGTGTGAAGGGCCGCTCTTCGATCATCTCGTCGGTGACATTGCCCTCATCATCGACGCCGACGATGGTCATGCTGCTGAAGCCATCCGGGTAGCCCGCTTCAGCGAGCAACGCGCGCGCGGCATCGGGGTCGTAGGTCTCGAAGGGGATATCATCGTTGAAGCCCCAGAGCGAAGGGGGCACTTGCGTCTTGGCGACGACGGCGCCGGGCGGGTAGAAGGCTTCGACGATGGCCTCACGGTCGATGGCCATGGAGATGGCGCGGCGCACGCGCACATCCTGCAACTCGACCACGCGGAAGTTGAAAGCCAGGTAGAGGATATTCAGCGGCGGGCGCATTTGTAGCGCCAGGCTATCATCCATCGCGATGCTATCCAGGTCTTCGACATTGATTTGCTCGGTGCCGTCGATCTGTCCGGCGCGCAGAGCAGCGAAGCGAGCGGCGTTATCGGGGATGACCTGGAAGACGACGCGGTCCAGATTCCCATCGACATCACGCCAATAATCTTCGTTGTGTTCCAGGACGACGCGCTGGTCGGGTAACCATTCCACGAAACGGAAGGGACCAGTGCAAACATAGCCGACCTCCGGATCGCCGTAAGCGGTGCCATGTTCACGAACGGCCGTCGGGCTATGGAGGCTGGTCATGGTCGGCGCCATATTGGTGAGGAAGACGCCGTTGGCTTCCCGTAGGGTGAAGGTCACTTCGAATTCGCCGGTGGCCATGACCGATTCGATGACCGATTGCTCATCGTAGCCACCGTAGAACCATTCATAATAGGTGAAGATGAATTCCTCGAAATGCTCGGGGTGATCGGTGTTGCCCCAGCGGTTGAAATTCCAAGCGACCGCCTCGGCGTTGAAGGGGGTGCCATCGTGGAAGGTGACATCATCCCGCAGCTGAAAGACCCAGGTCAAGCCATCTTCGCTGATTTCCCAGCTGGTAGCGAGATTGGGCAGCGTGTTGGTGGAACCTTTGTCGAAGCGGAGCAAACCCTCGCAGCCCTGCGTGATCACGCGGAAGGAGATGCCATCCGTCGTGTTCATGCTATCGAGGGAGACGGGGTTGCCAAAGGTGCCCCAAGTGAAGGTGCTACCGCCGTCTTGCGCTAGCGCTGGTGTCAAAATCAACAACGCGGCGATGAGCAGACTCATTACAATTGTGCGTCTCATTGGTGTCAATCTCCGATTGTAGAACGATTGCCGCCCAGCATAGCGGAAAGAGACATCCGATTCCAATCAGTTTGGGCCGCCAAATTGGGGGTGGGCGCTCGCTCAGCGGCGCTCATCCATTCCCCGCCAGCGGTCGAGGGCGGCTTGTGCTTCGCCGCTGTTCAGGCGCGCCAGGGCCGCGGCGGCGGCCGCGCTGACGCTCTCACCACTTTCCTCCGCCCTTTCTTTGTCCGAGAGGTTTTCGATGAGGGTATCGGTTAGGGTTTCGAGGGCCTGCGGGGTGGTTGGCATCTTTTGTATGGCGCGCGTCGCCGCGAGGCGCACCGCGGCATCTGCGTCTTGCATGGCGGCTTGTAGGGATGAAATTGCGCTCGAGGGCAAGATGCCACCAGCGGCCAGTTGCGCTAAAGCGAGCGCTGCCGAACGCCGCACGAAGGTATCTTCGCGTGTCAACGCGGGCAGGAGGCTCAGCGCGGCGCGCTCGTCCGACAAATGCCCCAATCCCTGCGCGGCCGCCTCTTGGATGGACGGGCTTTCGTCATCCAGCGCCTGGGCCAGCGCTGGCAAGGCGCTCCCATGTTTCAAGGCGGCGATGGCGCGGATGGCCGTGAGGCGGACGCCATAACTGGGGTCGCGCAGGCGTGGCTCGAGTGAGGGCAAGAGAGCAGCCGCTTTTTCAGCCTTGGGTCCCATCTCGGTATGGGCTAAGGCCAGCCCTTCCACCGCCACCCAGCGCACGAACCAAGTCTCGTGTTCCAGGGCGGGGGCGAGGGCCGCACGCCATTCGGTTAAGGCGGTTGCTCCTGATGCGGCGGCCAGTTGATTGGCAGCCGCTCGCAATTGGCGCGCGGCGTCTTGCAAGGCGGCCCCTTCGCTATTCAATAGGGCATTGATGAGTGACGATGTCGGCAAAGAGGCCCTGCGCTCGACTGTCTGGTTCGCGGCGAGGTGTGGTGACAGGGCAGGGTCATTGCGACTCGGCGCCGTTAAGCGTGGCGGTTTGGGCCGGGGCAAGGACAAGGTGGGCGGCGGTTGCGCCTCCTGGTTTTTTTCGCTACGGATGGCGGCCAGCGCTTCCTGGCTGCCGATTCGCTCTAGGGCTTCGGCGGCCAGTTCAGCGAGGCGTCGCCCGCTGATGGAAGAGCGCGCTCGATCGCCCAGCAATTTGCGCAGCGGCCGCACGGCTTTGCTGTTACCGATTCTCCCGAGCACCTCAACGGCCGCGCCGCGCACTTCCGGGCGGCGCTCTTTGAGCGCGCGCAGCAAGCCGGGTTGCGCCGCCCGGCCGATGCGACCGAGCGCCTCGGAAGCGGCGTCAATCACATAGGCGTCTTCATCGCGCAGGGCGCTGAGCAACCCGGGCACGACCTTGCGGTCGTCGATGGCGCTCAGGGCGCGCACGGCTGACCAGCGGACATGGCTGCTATCATCCTTGATGGCTTCCAATAAGGCGGGCACGGCGCTGACATCGCCGCGTTCACCGAGAGCCGTGACGGCGCTCTGCCGTGTTTGCCAATCACCAGCGTGCAATTGCGCCAGGGAGGCCAACAGCTCTTCAGTGCTCAGTTGGCTCATCTCGTCGCCAGCGCTGGGTAGCGCGATGGCTAGGGGCTCAGCCGCCAGCGCTGGCGGTGGGGAGGAGTGTTGCGGCGGCGTTTCACCCCGCTGCTCTTGCCAATCGCGCAGCATGCCAGGAGCCCCTGAATCGGTCGGAAAGGCGGCCAGCGCTTCGGCCGCATAATCGCAGACGCGCTCGCTCTCGGCGGGTAGGGGGCGTTCATCGCTGAGGGCGCGGCGCAGATAGGGCAGGGCACGCGTGTCCCCCAGGCTGCCGAGGGCGGCGGCGGCGGCGGCGCGCAGGCTGGGGTCATCTTCCACTTCCAGCACATAAAGCAAGGGCACTAGGGCGGTGGCGCAACGCGCGCCGGCGAGGGCTTCGATGGCCAGGCGGCGCGTCTCCAAGGTATCTTGATGGCGCGGGCCGTTCAATATCTCCAACAAACCCGGGACGGCCGGTTCACCGAGCCAACCCAGGGCTTCTGAGGCGGCCATGCGCACGCGCCAATCGCCATCGTAGAGTGCGCGCAACAATTCTGGGGTGGCGGCGGGGTCGCGAATCCAGCCCAAGGCAACGGCGGCGGCGCGTTGCACCAAGCTGTCCTGGTCGCTCAGGGCGGTGACCAGCGCGGGGACGGCGGCGGCGTCGGCGATTTCGCCCAGGGCCCAGGCTGCACCACGGCGCACGCGCCAATCTTCATCGTTTAGGGCATGCAACAAGCCGGATACGGCCGGTTCGCCGATTTGGCGCAGGGCAGTACCGGCGGCTTCGCTCATCACATGGTCCCAATCGCGCAAGGCCTCCAATAGTCCCGGTACAGCGGGTTGACGGATTCGTTTCAGGGCTTGAGCGGCGCTGCGACGCACCTCCCAATCGTGGTCGCGCAGGCTGGCCAGCAAGGGCTGGATCGTGCCCTCATCCGCGAGGCGGCCGAGGGCGTGGGTCGCCGCTAAGCGGGCGGCGCCATCCTCTTTTTCCAGGAAATCTTGGAGGCTTTGAATGGTTGCGCTGCGCGCTGCTTCCTGGATGGTGATACCACTTTGGATGCAAGCTTCAGCCAGGAAAGGGTCGACCGCGGCGATGGTCTGCACGATGACATCCGCTTGCGGGACGATACCGCAGAGCGTGATGATGACATCATCCCATTTGTTGGCGATGCGTTCGCCCTCGGCATCCCATTCCGGATAGCGCAACCGCGTCGGTAAGCCGGCCGCTTGCAACCCGCGAGCGGCAAAATATTCCTGTATCAATTGGTGGCTGAAGCGAACACGGCCGGCGCGCGCTTCCAGCAATTGTGCGCCCTGGCCGGCGGGCAGTAAGCGCGCATCGCCGAGGCTTTCGATGGCCTCGGTCGTCGGTAGCTCTTGCGGTAAATCCTGATCGATCAACGCGAAGGCCAATTGAGCGAAGGCCGCCTCCATGTTTTCTTCGGAGCACCAGCCCGGCGTTTGTCGGACAGCCTCTCGTTCCCAGAGCGCATGGACCAGCTCTCGCAACAGGGCGCCGCGGTTGCGCGGCAATTCGCCACCCGGTGTGGCGCGATGTACGGTGAGCATGGTCTGGAGAAGGAAGGGGTTATGCGCCAAGCGGTCCAGTTGGCGCGCGGCCGGTTCACCGCTGCGCGCTTCTAGGGAATGCAAAAAGCGCTCGCCATCATCCTCGCCCAGCTGACCGAGCACGAATTGCCGTACCCGACCCGCGTCCATGGGCTCGGCGTGGACGATGGGCAGGCCAAGGTCCAGCTCGTCGACATAATCGGGCGCGCGGCAGGTGACGATGACGCGTTCCGGGGCTTCCGCACCTTGTAACCAGGTGCGCAATTCCTCCGCTTTCGCTGGGCCGGCCGCGCCCATTTCGTTGAGGCCATCGAGGTAAAGGAGCGTTCGCCCATTTTGCAAAGAGCGAAAGAGATCGTCTTCAAAGAGCCACTTGGAGCGCAGGAAATCGGCAAGGGGTAGGTCAGCGCCCCAAGAAGCGAGGTTCAGGAGCAAAGGCAAGGGCGCCTGGTGCGGGGCGGCGAGGCGCGCGCGCGCCGCTTCCAGGGCCAGGCGTTGCAAGGTGGTTGTTTTGCCGGCGCCGAGTGCTCCAATCAGGGTGAAACGCGGGTAGCGCTCGATCGCCTCGCGGATATTGGCGAGAGGGTGGCGAGTCGGCTCGGCTTCGGCCGCTTCCACTTCAGCATCGACGGAGTATTGGGCCGCCAGTTGCTGGGCATCGAGGTCGGTGGGCTGTGGTCGTTGTTCGGCAGTCTCTGTGGAATAGCCCGCCAGCTCGACATAACTCACCACACCTTGGCGTGCCCCCAATTCGGCGATGAGCGTGGTCAGGTAGCGTGTTTCATGGTTGGGGGCGGAACCGGTCTGGTCGCTGGCGCGTTTGTGCAATATCCAGAGCAGCTCCTTCAAGCGTTCGTAGTATCGCTCTTCATCTTGCCAGAGGGTGAAATCAATTTGTTGTAGGCGCTCAATTTCCAGCGGCCATTCTGCCTCGGCGATGGGCCGCAGCAATACCGGGAAGATTTGTCGGCGCATGCGCCCGGCCCGCGCGAGTTCTCGCTTGCAATAATCGGAATTGACATAACCGGGCGAAAGGACGGCGATGAGGCCGCGGCAGGAATCCAAATTTTGGACGATGGCGCGGTTCCAATCGTCGCCGGGTTGAATGTCGAGCCGGTCCATCCATAGCTGAACGCCGGCGTTTTTGAGGTCGGCGGCGAGGCGCAGCGCGAAATCGGCCTCGGCGCTGCGGTAAGAAAGGAAGATATGGCCCGAGCGTCGCATATGCGCATTGTATGGGGAAAAGCAATTGTGTGCTGCTAGAATCGGCGCTCATGCGCGCTTTGCATGAATGGCCAAAAGAGTTGCGGGTCGCCCGCTCTTTGCAGGAAAAATTGGCGGCGCGCGTGGTGTACGATACACCCTTGGCGCTCGACAAAATTCGCACTGTCGCTGGTGTGGATGTCAGCGCGCCGCGCGGCGCCACCCAGGGGCGGGCAGCGGTCACTGTCTTGAGCTTCCCCGCGCTGGAATTGCTGGAAATTGCCCGGCAAGATGGCCCTTTGCCTTTTCCCTATCGCACCGGTCTACTCAGCTGGCGCGAATTGCCGCTGATTCTCGCGGCCTGCGAGCATTTGAAGAGGCAACCGGATGTCTACTTGGTCGATGGGATGGGCCGCTTGCACCCGCGGCGTTTTGGTTTGGCCTGCCACCTTGGGCTCTGGTTGGCGGCGCCGACGGTGGGTGTGGGCAAGACGCGCTTGCTCGGTCAATACGCGCCACTGGCGCCAGAACGCGGGGCGCATAGCTTGGTTCGTCAGCGGGGTGAGGTGCTGGGCCTGGCGCTGCGGACGCGGGCCAGGGTTCGACCACTCTTCATCTCGGTGGGGCATCGCGCTGATTTGTCGAGCGCCGCCGCCTTGACGCTGGCTTGCGCGCGGCGATACCGCCTCCCGGAGCCCATTCGCGCCGCCCATCGGGCCGCCGGTGGAGATTAATGGCGGTGCCTTAGGTGAAGAGCGCCGCCGTCAATTCGGGTAATCCCGCGAAAACCCAATCGGGTTGAATCTCGCTCGCGGCGAGTTGGTCGGCCGTCGTCACGCCGGTCATCACGAGGGCGCTGGGCAGCTGGCAGCCCTGCGCGCCAAGGATGTCGGTTTCCAGGCGGTCGCCGACCATGAGCGTGCGCGCGGCGCTCGTGCCCAAGGTGGCTAGGGCCGCCGCAAACATTGGCGCAGCTGGCTTGCCGAGGTTCAGCGCTGTCCGGCCGCTGGCGTAAGCCAAAGCGGCGACGATGCTGCCCGCGCCAGGCGCCAGGCCCTTGGGTGTTGGGTAGCTGCTGTCATTATTGGTGGCGATGAAAGCGGCCCCTGCCAGGAGCGGTCGCAAGGCCCGTGTCAGTTTGACATAGTTCAACTTGCGGTCCAATCCAATGACGACGGCCGCGGCGCCCTCATCCACCTGGCGAAAGCCGGCCGCGCCCAATAATTCATGCAAGCCCTCGCCGCCAAGGGTGTGTAGTGGCGTGCCGGCCGGGAAGCGCTCTTGCAAATGCGCGAGCGTTACGGTTCCTGAGGTGAAGATGTGCGTGGTGGGGAAATCGGGCGCGCCCAATCGCGCTAGCTTGGTGACATAAGCCTGTGGTGTGGTGGCGGAGTTGTTGGTGGCCAGCGCGAGCGGCAATCCTGCGGCGCGCGCCGCCGCGAAGAATTCGACGAAGCCCGGCAAGGCCTCTTCTCCGCGCCAAAGTACGCCGTCCATATCCAACACCAGGGCATCAATATCGCGGCAATTCAAGGCCATTGCAGTTTTTGCTTCCTGTTCAACATGCGGTTTTCTACCCAATCAGTATAATGATTGGGCGCTCGCTCGCTTGAACCCATGAGCGATTGACGCTAAATTGAACGAGAATCAGGGTGACAACCGGGATATCGACTATGGTCTGCGTCTCCTTTCCAAGGGAAATTTGGTTCGAATTGCAACCCGAGAGCGATTGTTGTGATGCCTTTGTCCAATTGGAAGATGGTTGCCTATATTCGGCGATTTTCGTGACACCCGCTCACATTCAACGGCAAATGAAACTCACAGCGCAGCTGTCGCGCTCGCAATCCGGGGCCCTGCTCGCGCCTTATGCCGTTTTGGATACCACCCATATCGTCGTCGAGAGTCTCGCGCGCGCGGTTATGGTGGATACGATTGACAACTTGATTGCCCAGGATGTCTTTGAGAGTTGTTTCACACGCATCAGCGCCGAGCCGACTAGCAACGACGACGACAGCCGTTTCGCCACACAAGAGATGGCCGCCGTCGTCATGCACGATGTCCTCCGTGTCGAGGGTGGTTGAGCGGCGCGGCGCGCCGGGCCCAGAACGAGAAAACCCAGCCCACTAGCTAGCGCCCGCAGCTCGTCCCGGGCGATTTCTGTTTCCATACGCTCAGCCCAATCGGTCAGCGATTCTTACCGCGGCTCACCATATGCCATAGGAGTGATGAGTGATTAAAATGATTTCGCCGCAAGGCTCTATGATGAATGCGCCTGGATGTCTTTTGAAGATAGTGAGGCAGTGATGTTCGCCGAAGAAACTGTCCCTTATGAAGAGAGCAATTTGTACAAAATTCGCCATTCTTGCGCTCATGTCTTGGCTGAGGCGATGTTGGAGCGCTTCCCGACCGCCCGCTTGGCCATCGGCCCGCCAATTGAGGATGGTTTCTATTATGATTTTGATTTGCCGCGTTCGCTCAGCGATGAAGACCTGGCTTGGGTCGAGAAGCGCATGCGCCGTCTCCTGCGCGGCCGGCACCGCTTCCATGAGCGTGAAATCAGCGCCGCAGAAGCGCGCCAGCTTTTCGCCGACCAACCCTACAAGTTGGAACTGATTGACGAGTTGGCCGCTGGCGAGGAGCGCCTCACTGTTTATACGCAAAACACCTTCACCGACTTATGCCGCGGGCCGCATGTCGAGCACACCGGTCTCATCGACCCCAAGGCCGTCAGCATCCGTTATAAGCCGCCGGCCGGCGCCTATTGGCGTGGCGACGAGCGGCGTGACCAATTGACCCGCGTTTATGGCACAGCCTGGGAATCGGCCGCACAGCTTCAGGAATTCTTGCATCAGCTCGAGGAAGCCAAGCGGCGTGACCACCGCGTTCTCGGTGAGCGCCTGGGGCTCTTCACCATCAGCCCACTGGTGGGCAAGGGCCTACCGCTATTCAAGCCGAAGGGCGCCATCTTGCGCGATACCCTCGAGCGTTGGCTGCGTGAAGTACAGCTGGAAAGCGGTTATGAGCCCGTCGTGACGCCGCATATCGGCAAATTGGACCTCTATAAGACCTCGGGCCATTATCCGTACTATAGCGATAGTCAATACGAGCCCCTGCAGGTGGACGACGAGCAATTCTTGCTCAAGCCGATGAATTGCCCGCACCATGTGATGATTTATAAGAGTGAGCCGCGCTCCTATCGCGATTTACCGCAGCGCTACGCTGAGTTTGGTACGGTCTATCGCTACGAGCAATCGGGCGAATTGCATGGCCTCACGCGCGTTCGCGGTATCACCATTGATGATGCACATCTCTTCGTAACGCCCGCGCAGCTGGATGCAGAATTTCGCGAGGTTGTGCGCCTGATTCAATACATCTTTCGCGTTTTGGATATGCGCGATTTTCGTGCGCGCATCGGTATTCGTGACCCGCAAAGCGAGAAATATGTCGGTACGGACGAGATGTGGGAACAAGCGACCAGGGCCATAATCGAGGCTTGTGAGGAGCTCGCTTTGCCTTATGTGATTGAGGAGGGTGAGGCCGCTTTCTATGGTGCCAAGCTGGATTTCATCGTGCGCGATGTGCTCAAACGAGAATGGCAACTCGGTACCGTTCAGGTGGATTACAACCTGCCGGAGCGCTTCGATTTGGAATATGTGGATGCGAACAATGAGCGTCAGCGTCCCATCATGATCCACCGCGCGCCCTTCGGCAGTATCGAGCGTTTTCTCGGTATCCTGATTGAGCATTTCGCCGGCGATTTTCCGCCCTGGTTGGCGCCCTTGCAAGCCGTCGTCATCCCCATCCGTGAGCAGCACCATGACTACGCGCGTGCGGTGGAAAGGGCCTTGCGCCAACGCGGCTTGCGCGCGCGTGCCGATTTGCGCGAGAGGAATATGCGCAACAAAATCCGTGAGCAGCGCGCTCAGCGCGTCCCCTATATGCTCATCGTGGGCGACCGCGATGTTGAAGCGCGCACAGTGAGCGTGCGTTTGCGCGATGACCGCGATTTGGGCGCGCAACCCCTGGAGAAATTCATCGCTGAAGCGACGCAGCAGATCGCCGAAAAAGCGCTCGCGTTGGATTTATCGGCGTTTTGAGCGGCGTGTGCGCAAGCGAAAGACATCCGGACGGCTATAGTGCCCGCTCACATCCAGGGTCATCTGTTCATGTTGAATGGCGCGCAAATCCAACTCGGCATGTAGGATCGTTTCTTCTCCCCAATGCGGCCCGGCCAAGTATGAGCCATCAGGGGCGATGATGGCCGAGCCACCTTGCAACACTAGGGTTTCTGGCGCCTCACGCAGCGCCGCCGGCAGTTCCAACTCGGGCGGCGTATCTTCAGCGCGCAGCAAACTACCCGCGGCCAGCACGAAGCAGCGTCCTTCAAAGGCATAATGACGGCTGGCGATTTGATGCATCTCTTTGACTGTCGGCCATAGCGCGGCGTGGATCTGCTCGCCGCTGTCATGCAGAGCCTGGCGGGCGAGCGGCATCCAATGCTCCCAACAGATTAGGCTGCTGACACGGCCGACGCCCGTCTCGACCGCGCGCAAGCCCGCGCTATCCCCTTGGCCCCAGACTAGGCGCTCCGTATAAGTGGGCATCAGTTTGCGATGGTGGTTGACCAGCTCCCCTGAGCGGTCGTAAGTGAGGATGCTGTTGAAGAGGGTGCCATTGCCGGGGCCCTGAGCGACGCGCTCATTGACTCCGACGATGAGGACGACAGCGGCATCGCGGGCGCAATCGCTGAGGCGTGTCGCTTCCGCGCTGGGGATGGCGATGCTATTCTCGGTCAGGCGCGCGTAGACTTCTTTGGTGGCTCCTTGCTCCCAGAGGGCAGCGCCCGGGCAATAATCGAGCCAAGCGGGGTAACCGGGCAGCCAGGTTTCGCCGAAGACGACGAGATCGGCTCCTTCGCTGGCGGCAAGCTGAACCCAATCAACCAAGCAAGCGAGGCTGGCCTGGAGGTCATAGCGGATGGGGCGGGCCTGAATGACGGCCGCGCGCACCTTCACCCGCGCAACCCAGCGGCCGGCGTCGCGAGGAGTAACCCCTCTGTCAGCGATTGCACATAGATGCAATGGCGCCAATCGATGGCCACTTGTGCTTGAGAGACGGCTTGGTCGGACAAAGGGATATCGCTACCGCGCACTAGGGCGAAGGGGGTTGCCTCGTCGCGCTCGCCCATGACCAGCTGGGCGGCGGCGGCCAGCGAATCGGCCAGCCCCCGTTGTGTGACGACCATCTCGTTGCCAAAAAGGTCGGGCTGGCCGCGCTCATCTTGAACGGGCGGGAAACCAGCGGCGGCTAGGGCCACCCCGGTCGTGCCATAGCGTCCGGGCAGCAAGCAACTATCGGTTAGCACCACACCCAACCGACAGCGGTAGGCCGCACGCAGGGCTGCGCAGATTTCGGCCGCTTTGGCGTAAGGCCGCCGCGGCAAGAGGACCGCTTGACCGCTGGGGATGTTGGAGCGGTCCACACCGGCGTTCGGGGCGATGATGCCATGGTGCGAGCTCAGCAAAAAGCCCAATTCGATACCCCCCAGGATTTGTTCCGCTTCTTCCCAAACCAACTGTGCCAATTGGGGTTGGATACCGTAGCGCTCAGCCAGAGCCTGCGCCTCTGGCCCGACCTTGACCTCGGCTAGCGTGACCACGCGCCCTTCACTGATGGCGGTGTACTTGCTGGAGATGGCCAGGATATCGCCCGATTGCGGGGTAATTTCGGCCAGCGTCAGGGCGCGCTTGAGCTCAGCGACCAGGTCGAAAGACCAATCTTGAACGCTAGCGCGGATGGGGAAAATGGCGAGGGCTGCTGGGGGCATAAGCGCTTCGTGTCGTGTTTGCGAGCGAGAACTGTGCCAAATCCTAGCAGGGTAGGGTATGGCTGGCTAGCGCGCTCCGTCCGTTTGCGCTATTTCCGTTGGCAAGTTTTGGGCCGATGACCTCAGTAACATAAGCTTGGATTTCTTGCGCGCCGAGGGCTTGGGCGACCGAGGCGCGGTGATGGCCATCGCGCAGGTAATAATCATCACCATATTGATATAGCGTGATGGGCGGCAGGCCAACATCGCCCAACGCGGCGGCGTAGACGCGGCTCCAGCGTTCGCGCAGCTCATCGCGTCGCGGTCGCAGGTGGGTGGTGAATTGCTGCGCCCGCCCGAGGCTGCCGGTGATTTTGCACAAGGGAACTTCTTGCACGCCTCGCTCGTGCTCGGTATGCCAGGGTAGGCTATGGAGCAGTTCTCGGTAAGGCATTAGCTGACCCGGCCGGCCACGCAGGCGAGCGCCGGCGACCTCCCAGACGGCACGCTGCCTTTCCTGCGCGAAGCGCTCTTTTCCCTCCGCATAAGTCAGCGAATATTCACCCGGTCTCGTCATCTTTTTTCCTTCAATTCGATCAATTCGATCTCGCCAGTCGCATCGGATAATGGCAATCATCACTATCAATTGGACGACAAAGGCACTACGATTTTCCATAAGATTCCCATTAATTTGGAGTGCAAATGCCTCGATTCATCGTTACCAATGACGATGGTGTTTTTGCGCCGGGCTTGTTGGCCCTGGTGCAAGCCCTGCGGCCGCTGGGGGAAGTGGAGGTCGTCGCGCCGGCGAGCAACCAATCCGCTAGCGGGCATAAGAAAACGCTATTCCGCGATATTGCGGTGGAGCGTGTGACGATGAGCGATGGGCATCCGGCCCACGCCGTCGACAGCGCGCCGGCGGATTGCATCGCCCTTTGCGCCTTGGGGCTCTGTGACTGGCCCCCGCAGCTGGTCATTTCGGGCATCAACCGTGGCGGGAATATGGGGCAAGATGTCACCTATAGCGGCACCGTCACCGCTGCCCTAGAAGCGAGCATCCACGGTGTGCCAGCCCTGGCGGTTTCCCGCGAGTTTTCGGAAGCCGACGAGCCGGCGGATTATGAGCATTCGGCGCAGTTGGCTGCCGCTATCGTGAGGCGCATCCTCGCAAAAAGCTTGCCCCCCTTCACCATCCTCAGCCTCAATGTGCCGGCGGGTCATAGCCGTGGTTTGCGGCTCACCCGGCAGGGGGTGCGCATCTACAACGATGTCCTCAAGCGCAATGGCCGCTTTTATCAAATTGCCGGCGACCCACCCACCGGTGAGGTGGATGAAGAGGGCACTGACCTTTGGGCAGTGCACCACGGTTATGCCAGCTTGACGCCCCTGCATCTGGACCTGACACGGCATCGCTTCTTGGCCGACCTTTCCGCCTGGGATTTACCTTGGCGGAGCCGCACCGCGCAAGACCCGCTCAATGCGACCGAGGGACCGCGCCCAGAAACAACCATAGCCGCTCAATTAGATGACGATTCCGTAGGGTGATCGAGCTCAGGATGCTGACCAGCAGGGACACCAGCGCAATCAGGGCGAGCATCAATGGCGGTGGCGAAGAGAATTCCAAGAGGCCGGGTAGCAAGTAGAAGGCGGCGATGGTGAGGGCGGCCAGTGCCAGCCCAAGCAAAGCGATGCCGCCGCGCCCGCGCCAACTTTTTCGTAGAAAAGGGTCAAGCCCATGAACATTCCAGAAAACGATCACGCCATATAGCGAGAAGAGGATGGCCGTCGCGCTGCTGGCTTGAGCAAAACGCAAGGCTTCCACCGGTTGCGACAGATGGGCGACGGCATAGACGAGCGCCATCCCGGCCGCGCCCAGGAAACCGAAAGCGATCACGAAATCGATGAGGTCGCGCTGATAATTGCGGATTGGGGTGGGCATGTTCAGGCGAAATATGATGAGCGTCGCCGGGATATTGACGATACCGAAGGTCACCCAGCTGATTTGCACGGGCGTGATGGGGAAGGGGAGCGACATCATCAACACGAAAAAGAAACCCAAGACGCTATAGACCGTTTTCGCCAAGAAAAGTTTCATCGTGCCCAGGATGACTTGGGTGATGGTGCGTCCTTCATGAAAAGCGCGCGGCAGCGTGGTCAGGGCGTTGTTGAGCAAAACGATATCGGCGATATCCTTGCTAATTTGGGCACCATCATTGAGGACGACGGCCAAATGCGCCTCTTTCAGCGCCGGTACATCGTTCACGCCGTCGCCGACCATGGCCGTGAAGGCCCCCTGTTGCTTGAGCGAGCGAAGGATGCGTTGTTTGGTCCCGGGGTTGACGCGCGCGAAAATTTGCCCGCGCTGAACCGCTTCCCTGAAATCGCCATCCGCGAGCGCAGCCAACTCCGCGCCTTCGTAAGCGATGTCGCCGTCGAACCCAGCCTTCGCGGCGATGGCCCGAACGGTGCGCAGGTTGTCGCCGGAGATGACCTTCAGCGCCACCCCTTGCTTGCTGAAGGCTTGCAGCGTTTCGCCGATGTCCTCGCGAATCGTGTCGGAAAGGGTCAGCAAAGCCAATAGCTCGCATTCGCCAGGGGTTGTTTGGCTAGTCTTCGTGATGGCTTCTTGGCTGCGCGCGAATGCCAGGACGCGTAGCCCTTGGTCGGAAAGCGTGCCGATTGTCTTAGCCAGATGGTCGGCGACTTTTTCGGGCCAGGGAAAACGCTCGGGCGCGCCGAGCAAATAGGTCGCATCCTGAAAGGTCAAGGCACCCCATTGCTGCGCGGAAGAAAAGGGCCTTTCCGTTAATTTCTCACCCAGTTGCGCTGATGGTATCTCGTTCTCTTTTAAGTAGCGGTGGATGGCCTCGGCGGTGCCATTACGATGCGCGAGTTGGTCGATATAGGCGCCGAGCAGTGTGAGGATTTCAGCGCGGTCTTGCCCTTCGCCGGGATGGAGATCTTGTAGGGCGAGTTGGTTCTGCGTCATCGTCCCCGTTTTATCGAAGCAAAGGACGGTGACATTGGCCATGGTCTCGACGGCGTTCACATGTTGCACTAGGGTTTCTTGGCGGCTGATTTTGATGGCGCCGATGCTGAGGGAGAGTATGGAGGTGAGCACAAGTCCTTGCGGGACGAGACCGGTGATGAAGACGACGGTGTTGCGGACGATTTGTAGCAAGCTCTGTTGGTCGAGCGCGCTGGCGAGCATGATCATGGGTCCGAGCACGAGCATCAGCAGCGTGGTGATTTGCACGAGGGCGAGGATGGTCCGCTGTGTGTGCGTACGAGTACGCTTGAAGACCTTGGCGATGGCGGTGAGCTGGTTGATGGAACTTTCGCTGCCGACGCGCGTGGCGCGCATCCGCCCGCGCCCAGCTAGACAAAAGGAACCGGAATGCAATTCGTCGCCGGGTTGTTTATGGACGGCGTCCGCTTCACCGGTGAGTTGGCTCTCGTCCATCTCTAGCGCATCCGCTTCGAGGCATAATCCATCGACGGCGATGCGCTCACCTGGGCGGATTTCCAACAGGTCATCCTGAACGACCTCTTCAGCGGAGAGGCGTTGCAATTCCCCCGCGCGCCAGATGAGGACCTTGCGCGCGGAAAGGGTGGCGAGCTGATCGAGTCTGCGCTTGGCATGCATCTCTTGTAACATGCCCAGGAAGGAATTGGTGACGACGCTGAAACCGGCGAAGAAAGCGGTGGAATAATCTTCGAAGAAGATGACGATGAGCAAGAGCGAAAAGAGCACGATGTTGAATAAGTTGAGGATATTGTCGACAAAGATGCGCCGGTAGGAGCGGCCGACGCGCGCCTTAAAGCGGTTGTCGAGCCCGTCCGCACGGCGCTGAGCGACCTCGGCGGCGTTCAGCCCGGGGGTGGTTGGCTGAGATTTCAGCATGCGAGGATTGTAGACGATGCGCGACAATGAGGTGGTGTTGTGGCAAGAATTTCCTTGCGCGCATCCAGAATTTACGCGCATAATGTCCATATGGCTGCTCATGAAATGGTGATGCGTGTTTGGTCGGCCCTGGCGGCGCGGCCCTTGCGCTGGATAGGGTTGCTCGCCCTATTGTTGCGCTTGGCCTTGTTGTTGCTCTATCCACACTATTTTGATTTCACCTTGTCGGGTCAAACGCATGGTATCCGGACGCACGATATCTATGCCCGCAACCTGTTGGCGACTGGTGTCTATGGGTACGAGAGCGCTGTGGCTGATGCGGAGCTACCACCGCTCTACAGTTTTTTCCTCGCGGCGCTCTACGCGACGGTCGGGCGCGGTTATTGGCAATTGGGATTGGCACAAATCCTGCTGGAGCTCGTGGCCATCGTTGCGCTCTATGACATCGCCCGCCGCCTTTGGCCAAAGGATGCGCGCGTGGCGGCGTTGGCGGCGCTCTTTCACGCCGCTTACCCCTATCTCATCTTCCAAAGCCTGACGATGGTGGATACGACGCTATACCTGACCGGTCTTTACGCCTGGGTTTGGTTGTTGGTGCGGATGAAGGAGGTGCGGGGGAAGAAGCGTGCACATTGGTTGGTGTGGCTCGGTGGCGTAATCTTGGCGGCGTTGTTGCTGTTGCGTCCGAATGTCGCGACCTTGCTTCCCTTCGCCGTGCTTTGGTTGGCGATCGGCGCTGGTTGGCGTTTCGCTTTGCGGCAGATGGCGCTCATGGCCCTAGTGAGCGCTTTGCTGCTATTGCCTTGGTTGTCTTTCGGCGCCGGCGTCTATGGCCGTCCAGTCTTCATCGCCTTGCATGGTGGCGGCAACTTCTTGCAGGGCAATCATCCCTGCACCGCCACCCATTTGCGCGCCGGTTACGATACTTCCTGGATGAATCTGGATGCGCATATCCCGGCCGAGGCGCGTGGCAATCTGGCGGAAGAAGACGCGGCTCTCTTGCGCGCTGGGCTCGATTATTGGGCGCAAAATCCCGGCGCAATTCCCGAATTGCTCTGGTTGAAATTCCGCGCGCAATGGGATGTGAATATCTGGCCACCGCAAAACCCGCCGGCGGATGCGGAAGAATTTGCCGCGCTAGCCAACCTCTGCGCCGAGGCGCCGGGCCTGGCGATTGACCTCGTGAGCGCGGACGACCCATTACGCCTCTATGACGAGGCGCCAGAAGCGAACACCTTCCGAACGCTGCATCGCTGGTATTTTGGCCCTTTGCTTGGCTTGGCGGTTTTCGGCTTCCTGCTTTCCTGGCGGCAATGGCGGCGTTTATCTTTGCTCTGGTTTTTGCAACTGAGCATGACGCTGGTGTATATCACCTTTCATCCCGCCACACGCTACCGCGCGCCGACAGACCCGCTGCTCTTCGTTTTTTCGGCGATTGCTTTGTGTTGGCTCTGGGAGCGGGGGCAGCCCCATATGCGGCGCTGGGTCCGTCGCTTGCCCAGTGGTTTGGGAGCGACGGAAATCAACCCTTCATCGCGCCCATCGTCAAGCCACGGATGAAATAGCGTTGGAAGAATAGGAACATCAGCAATGTGGGTAGGCTGGCGATGACCGAGAGCGCGCCTTGTACCCCCCAGGCGCGGCTGAATTGTCCCTCCAGCAAGACGATGCCCGCCATGATGGTTCGCGCCGCGTCGTTTTTTATCAAGATGAAGGGCCAAAGAAAATCGTTCCATATCCAGGTGAATTGCAAAGTCGCCAATACGGCCAACGCGGGTAAGCTCAGCGGCAGCATGACCCGCAGTAGAATTTGCCCCTCGTTGGCGCCATCGATGATGGCCGCCTCGCGTAGGGCCGCCGGTATCGTCGAGAAAAAATTGCGCAAGAGCAGCGTGGTGATGGGTAAGCCAAAAGCCACATGGACGATGATGAGCACCAGGATGGTGTCGTTGATCGCTGTACGGCTGAATAATTGCAGGAGGGGGATGATGACGATCTGCGGCGGGAAAAACATCCCGGCTACCACCATCAGGTAGAGCCATTCGCTGCCGCGAAAGGCGAGGCGGCTGAAGACATAACCGGTCAGAATCCCCAGCGCGATTGAAAGGGTCGTCGCCGAGACGGTGACGACCACCGAATTCAGCAAGTATTGGGGTACATTGGAGCGTCCCAATGCCGCCTCATAATTTTCGAAGGTGAGGGATTCGGGCCAACGCCATAGACCTGCGCGCCCGATTTCGCGGTTGCTCTTGAAGCTGCTCAGCAAGACCCCAAAAGTGGGCACTGAATAGATGATGACCAAGGCGATGAGCGAAATATACAGGGTGATGCGCCAGATGCGTTGGCGGCCGGCCGCTTCAATCATAAAGGTGTTCTAGGCGGCGGATGCGTGAGAAATAGAAGACGATGATGAGCATCGCCAACGCGAATAGCACCATCGATATGGCGCTACCATAACCGGCCCGCAAGGATTTGAAGGTTTCGCGGTACATTTGCACAGCGAGGGTGGTCGAGGCGTTCGCTGGGCCGCCCTCGTTCAAAACCCAGACGATGTCGAAGCTGCGCAGCGAATTGATCACCGCCAGCGCGACCACCACTACGCTCGAGGGCAAGAGCAAGGGGATGACCACTTTGCGCAGGGTTTGCCAATAACTCGCGCCGTCAATCTGTGCCGCCTCGGTCATCTCCTTAGGTATCGAAGTCAAGCCGGCGAGGAAGATGACCATCGACATGCCCGTTTGTTGCCAAGACCAGGCGAAGATGATGGCCGCCAGCGCGGTTTCGGAATCGCCCAACCAGGCATTCGTCCATTCCTCCAACCCCAACAGCTCCAGTAGCTCATTCAGCAAGCCCCAGCGCGGTTGGTAGATCCATTCCCAGGTTTGGGCGATGACGATCATGGAGATGGTGATGGGCAGATAGAAAAGCGATTTGAAGCCGTTGGCGAAGCGCACCCGCTCATGCAAAAGCAAGGCCAATAACAAACCACCCCCAGTGGGCAATAGGAGCGCGGCCAACATCCAGACCAACGAATTGCGGATGGAAATCTGGAAGATCGGGTCGGTGAAGATTTGCCCATAGTTGGCAAGACCGATGAATTCGGGTGAAAATTGCGCACTGAAGGTGTAATTGGTGAGGCTGAGGGCGGCGGAAGCCAATAAGGGTCCGATGACCACGATGGCATAGATGCTCAGCGGTAGGGCCAGGAACGCGGCCGTCCATAAGCGCTGCGAAGTTTTTAGGGGAGAGTTCATTCCTGCATTCTAACGCCGGTGGCGGCTCATATCGGAAACGACGAGCGGGGCTTAGGGGAATTTTGCCCCGCTCGTCGCTTTTTGCAGGCGGTATGTTGGTGCCCGACTCTATTGGGCGAAGCCTTCGACGGCGCAGGCCTGTGTGGTGGCCAGGGTTGCGGCGATGTCGCTGCTGTCATCCATGAAGGCGGAGAACATATCCAAGCCACATTCCGCCACCGGTGGTGTTGTGGCCAGGTCGTAGTTGAAGGCGTAGACGGCGGCGTTGGCGATGCTGGCGCCGGCCTTGGCCGCCACAACATCATAGAGGGTTGGGTCTACATTGACATTGGGCGAGAGCGAGCCGTAGCTGGTATTCCAGTTCGCCTGTGTTTCCACATCGTTGATGAGGTATTCGAGCAGAGCACCGGCTGTTTCGGGGTCAGCATTCGCCGTCATCACCCAGCCATCAATCGGGCCGACGCCCGCTTGTGGCACCATATCAATTTCGGGGAAATCGAAGAAATCATAATCTTCGCCTGGCATAAGGTCTTGGTTTTTCCAATAGCCGCCAATCCAGGTGCCCATTAAGGTGACGGCCGCTTCACCATTGGCGACTTGGTCGGCTGCGTCCACCCAGTCGTAGGCGTTGGCGTCATCGACGAAATAGCCATCGTCAATGAGCGATTGCCACATTTCCAAGGCACGGACGACTTCGGGGTCTTCATAGGAAGCGTCGCCGGCCATGAGTGCGGCGCGGTATTCTGGCCCCGCTGTCCGCAACAGGAGGTAATCGAACCAAAATTGCCCTGGCCAACGGAATTTGGAACCCAGGGCGATGGGGTCGATGCCTTTCATCGCGAACTCTTCAAAGGCATCCAGGAGGCCATCCCAGGTATCGGGCACGGCGATGCCCGCCTCCGCCCAGACCTTTGGGTTGTAGAAAAAGGCGGCGTAATGGATATTGAAGGGGATGAAATAGCGAGAACCGTTGTAGATCGTCGCCGCTTCGGCGACGCCGGCGGGCACGACATCATCCAGACCAGCGGCATCCCAGAGGTCATCGATGGGTTGGAGGGCGCCGGCGTCCACAACGAATTGTACGCGCGCACCAGCCCAATATGAGAAGGCATCCGGTAAGACGCCCGAAGCGACGCCGGCGAGGACGCCGGTCTTGAAATCCTCGTGTCCGATGGGGCTATCGACCACGGAAATGCCGGTCGCTTCCTGGAAGGAAGTCATGATGGCATTCAGGTTTTCCTGGTTGAGCTCGCCCGAGAAATAATGCGAGATGGAGACTTCTTCTTGCGCGATACCCGGCGCGGCTAGGGCGCTGAAGGCCATGAGCACGACACAAACGAACAGTAACTTGCGAAACATGGTTCTTACCTCCGTCCTCATCTAGTGAATCCCTTTTCCCAACGCGGCCGGCGCTGAAATTGGGTCAATCGCCCGCCATCGTTGACATATTATACACAGACGAATTACAATATGCAACGAATTTGGAAAAGCGATTGGCTAGCGAAAGTTGGTAGAGATCCAGACTCTGGCTCGCGGTTTGCAGATTGTGAACCAACTGGAGGGCGCTCCAGAAGGGCTTTCTGTCACTGCGCTCGCGCGTCACCTGCAGCTGGAGAAGAGCAGCGTCTCGCGCTTCCTGCGAACTTTGCATAATTACGGTTATGTTGAGCGCGATGAGCGGACGCGACGCTATCGTCTGGGTTTGCGGTTGGTTGCGCTTGGGCAGCGCCGCCTACACCAATTCCCGCTGCGTGAAGTGGTGCGGCCTTTCTTGCGCCAACTGGTTGAGGGAACGGGCGAATGCGCGCATCTCGCCGTTCGCAAACGCGGGCAAGCTTTTTACCTCGATCAGGTCGACACCTCCGCTTCCCTGCGCGTTTCCACCGGTATTGGCACGCTGGCACCCTTGCATTGCACGGCGCTGGGTAAGGTGTTGCTGGCCTTTGGGGAGGGGGAGCGCCTCATAGAGTTGCCCGTCTACACACCACAGACCATCACCGATGAGGTGCTCCTCACCAAACAGTTGGAGCGTTCTTTGGCGTTGGGCTATGCCATCGACGACGAGGAATACACCATTGGTGTGCGTTGTGTGGCGGCGCCGGTCTGGGGGGATGGCGGCGCGCTGGCGGGGGCGCTGGGCATCTCCGGCCCGGCCGCGCGCCTGACGCGGCAGCGCCTGGAGAGCATAGCGGTAGTTGTGATGGAATGTGCTCGTGCCTGTAGCCAACAGTTGCAATGTGCGGATGCCAAGCCGGCTGGCCGCCTCGCCGGGGAAGATGGATGACCATGAAGGAAAAATTGCGCGTTGGCTTCATCGGTACCGGGCGCATCTCTGACCTTCATGCCCTGGAATATCTGGCCAACGAGCGTGCGGAAATCGTCGCTGTTTGTGATGCGAACCTCGCCTTGGCGCGAGAGCGTGGCGCGAAATGGGGTATTCCGCCCGCGCGCGTCTTCGCGGACTATGAAGAGCTGCTGGCCTTGCCTGAATTGGACCTCGTCGAGATTCTATTGCCGCATCACTTACACCGTGACGCCACTTTGGCGGCCGCCAGGGCGGGCAAGCACATCTCTTGTCAAAAGCCGATGGCCCTGAATTTGGCGGAGGCCGATGAAATGGTCGCCGCGACCCGCGCTGCCGGCGTCACCCTCAAAATTTTCGAAAATTTCCTCTTTTACCCGCCTGTGCAACGAGCGAAAGCGCTCATCGATGCGGGCGAAATTGGTGAGCCGCGCACCATCCGCATCAAGAGCAACGCCGGCGTCAGCGAGACGCAATGGGCGGTCCCGCCTGATGCGCTCGCCTGGCGTTTTGACCCCGAGCGTTGCGGTGGTGGCCCGCTCGTTTGGGATGATGGTTTGCATAAATTCGCGCTCGCCTGGCATTTCTTCGGCCTCGCGGAAGAAACACACGCTTGGATCGGCAAGACGGATATCGGTGGCCTAGTGCTGGATGCGCCGGCTATCGTCTCCTGGAAATTCCCTGCTAACCGCTTTGGTAGTTTTGAGGTCGTTTGGTCACCGGAATTGCAGCTGGAAACCGAGCAATACGCGCAGGATGATCGCATCGAAATCACGGGCACGCGCGGCGTCATTTGGGTCACGCGCGGCCATGCCAAGATGATGGATATCCCACCGGTCATCCTTCAGCGCGACCGACAGACGATCGCTTTCTCCGATATGCCTGTCGCCTGGTCGGAGAGTTTTGTGCGCTCGACGAGACAGGGTATTGAGGCCTTACTGAATGGCGGAGAAGCGGTGCTCACTGGTGAGCAAGGACGTGAAATTTTACGCTTCGCGCTCGCCGCGCAGGAATCCGCGCAAGCTGGTCGGGCCATCCGCCTTTAGCGAGCGAGGGCGGCGGTGCCCGCGTTCTGCACGCTATAATCTCGACCAACGACCGGGTTTTGCGCGCGAAGCGGAGGGAAGACAATGCACTATGAGATGCTGATTGATGGCGAATGGCGCGAGGCGCAGGACGGTGGCCGCTGGCCCGTCATGAACCCGGCCACGGAAGAAACTGTTGTTGAAGTTCCTTTTGGTGCTGCGGTGGATGCCGAGGCCGCCATCGCGGCGGCGGCGGCGGCCCTGCCTGCCTGGCGCGCGTGCCCCGTCTACGAGCGCTGTGCCTTGCTTGCGCGCGTCGGTGAAGCGATTCTGGCGCGCCTCGATGAGCTGGCGCCCCTCATGACGCAGGAATGTGGCAAGCCCCTGGCCGAAGCGCGCGGTGAATGGATGGCCACGGCCTATCATTTCGAATGGTTTGCCGAAGAGGGCAAGCGCGCCTATGGCCGCGTGATTCCGCCGCGCAACACCGCCAAGCGCTACCTCGTCATCCCACAAGCGGTGGGTGTCGTGGCCAGCATCACCGCTTGGAATTTCCCGGCGCTATTGGCCGCGCGCAAATGGGCGCCGGCTCTGGCGGCTGGCTGCACGGTCATCGGCCGTCCGAGTGAGCTGACGCCACTTTGCTCGATGGCCATCGCCAATTTTTTGGTGGAGGCGGGTTTGCCCCCGGGGGTCTTGAATTTGGTGAATGGGGAACCGGCAACGCAGGGCGCCGCCTTCCTCGCCTCGCCGCAAGTGGCCAAGATTAGCTTCACTGGCTCACAACGGGTCGGTCGCATCTTGATGGAGGGGGCGGCGCAGAACCTGCAGCGGCTTTCGCTGGAATTGGGTGGTAGCGCACCGGTCTTGGTGTGTGAGGATGTCGATGTCGATTGGGCGGCTGCGCAAGCCATCGCCGCCAAATATCGCAACAACGGCCAGGTCTGCATCTCGCCGGCACGCTTTTATGTCCAAGAGCCGATTTATGAAGATTTCTTGGAAGCCACCGCTAGCGCCGCGCAGGGCCTCAAGTTGGGCAACGGTTTGGATGAGGGTGTCACAACTGGACCGCTGGTCACCGCTGCGGGTCGCGAAAAGGTGCAAGATTTTGTCGCCGATGCGCTGGCGCAAGGCGCGCAACTGGTCACAGGTGGCCGCCGCCCTGCCGCGTTGGCGCGCGGTTTTTTCTACGAGCCAACGGTGATGGCGCAGGTCTCGCCCGAGATGAAATTGGGTTGCGACGAGGTTTTCGGCCCGGTCTTGGCGGCCTCCACTTTCGAGACGCTGGACGAGGGTTTGGCCCTAGCCAACAGCACGCCCTTCGGCCTTGCTGGCTATGTGCTCACGCAAAATATGACGACGGCCGTCCGCGCCTATGAAGGTCTGGAGTTTGGCATCATCGGCGTGAACGATCTGACGCCGGCCACACCCGAAGCGCCCTTCGGCGGTACCAAGCAGAGTGGCTTTGGGCGCGAGAGCGGGCAAGAAGGGCTGGCCGCTTATCTGGAACCGAAACTGGTCTCCCTTGGTCTGGGTTGAGGGAGCGAGCAAGCGAGGATGGTCTTGGCAGGAGCGGAGAACGATGGCGCGCGCGGCTATGCGGGCGGTTTAACCGAATATGGCGACCCTGAATTCGCGCGCTTCATCCGCCGCACCTTCGCCAGCTCGCAAGGTTTCACACCGAATACGCTGGGCAAGCCGATCATCGGCATCGTCAACACCCATAGCGAGCTGAACAGTTGTCACCGCCTCTTGCCGGAATTGGTTCAGGCGGTGAAGCGTGGCGTCTGGGCGGCGGGCGGCTTGCCGCTTGAATTTCCGGTCATCTCGCTGGGTGAAATTTTCCTGCATCCAACCAGCATGTTCCTGCGCAACTTGATGTCCATGGATGTGGAGGCGATGTTGCGCGCACAGCCTCTGGACGCGGCGGTTTTGCTTGGTGGTTGCGATAAGACATTGCCGGCCTTGCTGATGGGGGCGGCCAGTGCCGATATCCCAGCCATCGTCGTCGCGGCTGGGCCGATGTTACCGGGCACCCATTCAGGCGAGCGCGTCGGTGCTTGCAGCGATTGCCGCCGCTTCTGGGGCCGCTACCGTCGCGGCGAGCTGGAAGAAGGGGCGTTGGCAGAGCTGGAAAGGCAGCTGGTACCCACCGCTGGCACTTGTGGTGTGATGGGTACCGCCAGCACGATGGCTTGCCTCAGCGAAGCGCTGGGGATGATGTTACCGGGCGGCGCGGCCATCCCCGCCATCGAGGCCGAGCGCTTGCGTCAAGGCGAATGGAGTGGCCAACGCGCAGTGCGGCTGGCCGAAACACGCCTCCGCCCCAGCCAAATTATGACTGAGGCTTCTTTTGAGAATGCGCTGCGCGTCCTGCTCGCTCTCGGTGGCTCAACGAACGCCATCATCCACCTCACCGCCATCGCCGGGCGCTTGGGCATTCGTCTCTCCTTGGATCAACTGAATGAAGTGAGCGCAGACACGCCGGTCCTGGCCGCGGTTAAGCCCTCGGGCGAACATTATATGGTGGATTTCCAGCGCGCCGGCGCCCTCGACGCGGTGTTGCCACAACTGCGCGCTGATTTGTGCCTAGAGGCAGGCACCGTGAATGGCGAGACCCTGGGGGAACGATTGGAGCGTCGCCCACCAATTCCACCGGATGGCCAAGTGATACACGCGCGCGCGCGCCCATATCAGGAGGCCGGCGCGCTCGTGGCCTTAAGGGGTAACCTGGCGCCCTCTGGCGCCATTATCAAGCGTTCCGCCGCCAGCCCAGCGCTCTTGCAGCATCGTGGCCGCGCGGTTGTTTTTCGCTCTTTGCAAGACCTGGCGGCGCGCATCGACGCCCCGCATTTGGATGTGCGCCCGGAAGATGTGTTGGTGTTGCAAAACGCCGGCCCCCTCGGCGGCCCCGGTATGCCGGAAGCGGGCTACTTACCCATCCCAAAAAAACTGGCGGGTGTGCAAGACATGTTGCGCCTCTCCGACGCGCGCATGAGCGGTACCGCTTTTGGTTCTGTTGTATTGCATATCGCGCCAGAAGCGGCCGCTGGTGGGCCTTTGGCCCTCGTGCGCGATGGCGACGAAATCGAGCTGGACACGGCGGCAGCGCGGCTAACGCTGGCGGTGGATGAGCGCGAATTGGCGCGGCGGCGCGAGCGCTGGCGGCCGCCAACGCGCCCAGCACGCGGTTATGGGCGCCTTTATCATGAGCAGGTTCAAGGCGCGCACCTCGGCGCAGATTTCGCTTTCTTGCGGCATGAAAATATGCAGGATTGAGACCTTCTTCACCCATCCACCACCTATCGCGTCGCGGGTACAACGATCTCGTCGATACCAAAGGGCAAGCGCGGCGACACCAGTTGCGAGGCGATCGAGACTTGGTCCCAATTCGTCGCGTAGAGGCGCCCCTTGGCGAAAACCACATCGCTGATGCCGCGGAAGCCCGCGGCGATGATTTCCAGTTGCCCGTTTCGCAGGCGTAGCAATTGGTTGCGTCCCAGCGCGGCGAGGTAAATTTCACCGCTGGCGGTCGTGGTCAGCCCATCAAAACCGGGTGTATCGCTTCCTGTTGGTGGCGAATAGAGGGTTTCGGTATTGGCGCTCGGGTCATCACTGGCGACCGCTACGCGGTATAAGTGCCCGGCGCTGGCATCGCTGATGAGGAGGGTGTCGTTTGTGGAATCGTAGGCGAGGCCGATGGGGTCCGGGTCAGGGATGACGGGGTCGGGTGGTGGCCGCCACCACACTTCACCTTCCCCGCCCGGGGTGAAACGCCAGACAACATTGGCGCCCCAATCGCTCAAGTAGACCCGGCCTTGGGTATCCACAGCCACATCGTCGGGTAGGCGCAGGCCCGGCGCGCTGGCGAAGCGGCGCAGTTCCCCTTGGGGTGATAGGGTGTAGAGGGCCGGGTCGGGTCGGCCCTGCCCGGCGCCGATGGCGCCGTCGACGATGAAGAGTGTACCATCGTTGGCGACAGTGAGCCCAGAGACGGAATAAAGCGTTTCACGCGTGCCCGGAATTTCCTGGCTGCGACCCAGCGCGTCGATTTGCCAGATTGCGCCGCTGGCGAAACTACCGCTGTAGAGTGAGCCGTCGGCGGCGCTGGCCAGGGCAGCGGGGTAGGCATCTTCGTCGGGCAGGGTCGCAAATTCGCGAAGCGAAACCCCTGGCCAGTGAGCAGTGGCCAAGGTTCTTTCTCCAGCGCGCAGGGCGCTCAGCAGCAGGGTCGCGCTGAAGCCGAGGATGACCAAGGCGGCGCTGACCAGGGCGACGACCAGCGCGAGGGCACGGCGGCGCTCCATCTTCATCAGCGGTTTGGACTGAGCGTGAGGATTAAGCGGAAAGGCAGGGCAAAGAGCCACCAAAATGCCCAGGCGGCGAGGCCATGATGGGTGCGCAAATAGGTTGCCAAATCGCGAAAGAAAACACGTTGTGCGCGGCGATTGCGCGTGCTGCCTTGGGCGCGATGTTGGATGCGCGCCGCGCTCACATAACGAAAGCGACGACCGCGCTCTCGGCGAGCGGCATAGGCGTCCTCCGGGAAATACAACCAAAAGCGCTCGTCCAAGCGCAAATTTTCTCGCCGCGCCAGGAAGCAAGAACCTGGCATGACCTCGATATCGCGATCGCTGTTGCGGTCCCAATCCGCATATTGGTAGTGTCGCAGGAGGGCGCGCCGCCACCAGGGGAGCAACCAGCCAAGCGCGCTGTATAGCAAGAGCAGCGTGGGGTAGTTGGGCAGGCGTGAGCCTGTGCGTTGAATATCGCCTGAGGGCCCGTAAAGTTGCCCGGTGCAACCGTGATATTGTGGATGCCTTTCCATGAATTCGGTCAGGATATGGGCGGCATCGACCTCAATTTGGGTATCCGGGTTGAGCAATAGGGCGTAGGTTCCTCGTGCCTTGGCCAGCCCGAGGTTGTTCGCCGCGCAATACCAGCGGTTCTCGGGGAGCGCTAACAACTCCACTTGCGGAAATTGGGCGCGCACGGCTTCCGCGCTGCCATCGCGTGAGCCGTTATCCACCACGATAATCTGCAGGGGCTCGTGGGAAAGTGTGGCCGCGGTCAGGCAGGCCAACAGGTCTTCGCGCGTGTTGTAATTCACAATCACGACCGATAGCCGCGGCGTTGCTCTTTCGTTCATCGGTTTATTGCAAGAGCGAGCAGAAGGTGGCGCCATCCATATTGCCGCCGCTCAGGACCACGCCGACCGGTTTCCCGCGCAGCTCGGGTAGGCGCCCACTCAATAAGGCCGCTACCCCCAGGGCGCCGGATGGCTCGACCACCAATTTCATCCGATAAAAGAGAAAGCGCACCGCCGCCTTGATTTCCTCTTCGGTCACGGTTTCCAGCGCATCCACATAACGCAGCACCAAAGGGAAATTCACGCGACCCAAGGAGGGTGTGCGTGTGCCATCGGCGATGGTCGGTGGGTTTTCTACGCTGTGCAGCACGCCGCTACGGAAGGAGCGCGCCGCATCATCGGCTAGCTCGGGCTCGATGCCGATGACGCGGCAAGCAGGGCGCGTTTCTTTCACCGCCAACGCTACCCCACTCAACAGACCACCACCGCCGCAGGGGGTGATGATGGCGCCCAAGCGCGGCGCTTGCTCCAGGAATTCCAGGCCACAGGTCGCGGCACCGGCCACAATTTGCGGATGATCGTAGGGTGGGATGACGGCGTAGCCACGCTCAGCGGCCAATTGGCGGGCGACGACTTCACGCTCGGCTTCGCCTGGTTGGTAATCGACGATTTTTGCGCCATAAGCGGCAGTGGCGGCGCGCTTGCTGGCTGGGGCGTTGTTGGGCATAACCACGGTAGCTGGAGCGTCAAAGAGGCGCGCTACCAGGGCGACGGCCTGTGCGTGGTTGCCGGAAGAATAGGTGATGATGCCACGCGCCCGTTCGCTGGCCGACAATTGGGCGATGGTGTTGTAGGCGCCGCGGAATTTGAAAGCGCCACCACGCTGTAAGCTCTCGGCCTTCAAGAAAGCGGCGACACCGCTGTCTTCGTCTAGGCTGCGGGCGGTGAATAGCGGTGTGGTGTGCGCTTTGCCGTCGAGTCGCTGTTGTGCGGCGCGAACATCAGCGAGGGTGGGGAGTGCGGCTTCAGGCATCAAGGGGAAGCGGCGGGGGCCGGTGCCGGTACGAAACGCACTGCGAATAGTTTCGGCCAACCTTTGCCAGTGATATAAAACAAATCGCGCTCAGGGTCATAAGCGATGCCGTTGAGGACATTTTCGCTACCCAAGGTGGCTTTTTCTTCCTCGGTTAGCAAGCCGCTGGCATCAATCAAAGCGGTGGTTTTCATATCGCTCTTATCCAGTACGGCGATGTAATCGGTTTGCCAGATATTGACATACAGCGACTCACCCACGCATTCCAATTCGTTGAAAAGCTCAGGAGCAAAAAGTTGGCTACCAATCGTGGGCAAGCTACGCACGATGAGCGAGAAATCCTCCGCATCGCGCAGGCTGATATAGGAGCTACCATCGCTCATGTAGAAGCGATCGCCATCGCCATCGTAACAAAGCCCCCAGCCTTCGCCCTCATATTCCCAAGTATCGAGGGTAGCGAAGTCATTGCGGTCATAAACGATCGCTTCGCCCTTTTTCCAACTCAACTGGATGAGGTATTCGTCCATGCGGGCCAATCCTTCACCGAAAAATTCATCGCCATGGAAAACGATCTGCATAGGAGTGCCGCTCTCGATATCCACGCGGCGCAGCGTGGTCTCATAGCCCGAATCCGGATAACCAGCGGAGCCGGTACTCTCGTAAAGTTCGCCAGAAAAGAAAAGCAAACCCTGAGTGAAAGCGCTGGGGTCATGGGGATAGGTGGCGATGATTTCGGGTACCAACTCCTCGTACGGCGTTTGTGCCTGCGCGCTGCCCAACACGCATAATAGGAGGACCAGGCTCGCCAAACCCACTTTCCGCATCGTCTTTTCTCCTTCTTTTGCCTAGGATTCAAACCAGTATAGCAAGAATGTGAAGGCGTCGGTTGCGACACCCCTTTACGAAGGCGCCACCGCGGGCTAGACTGGCTTCCCTCCGGTGTATTGAAATGGTCCAATTCGCTGTGAACGCTGTTTTTGAGATTTGCGAATACATCGTGATTTTGCGTCAGCGTGAGGCGCTGGAATTGGGTGGGATGGCGCTCACGCTGCGCGCCATCATCCGTTGCCTCGGCAAGACGCAACGGCTGGACCTGCAATTTGTGGAAGAGAACGATGCGAACCCGCCGCCGCACTACGATGAGGCGGCGCAAGAGGGGCAGATGGTCTTGCCTTTCCGCGATTTTCCCATCTTCCTGGATCTGCTGCGCAATGAAGGCCCCATCTTCGCCCATATGCGCGGCGATAAACCCGAATGGAGCAGCATCACCACGACGCGCGAGCCAGTTGGCGAAGGCGAATGAACGCATCCATCGCTGGTCTAAGCCATCGCCCCTATGCGGGGTTGGCCGATTTGCGACTCATGAAAGCCACTCTCACAGCCAACCTGCTGGCGGGCTTTTCCTCTTTTCATCGTGGCGATTTGGATTGGTGGATTTTCTCCCTACTCCTGGGCGGGGTGAGCGAAGAAAAAACCGAATTGTGGTTTCGAGCGGGGGAATGTATTGGTTGGGTTTTCTTCATAGAAGCGGCAGCCAATTATGATGTGGTTGTACACCCCGATTGGCGCGGTAGCGCCAGCGAACGCGAATTGCTGCGCTGGGCGGATGCGCGTTTGACCGCCGCGGCGCGGCGGTTGGGCCGTAACTGTGTCCAGGCTTTCGTTTTCGCCGACCATGCCTTTCAGCGAGAAGTGTTGCATGAGCTGGGTTATGTCGAGAGCGATGAAGATACCATCCTCTACTCACAGCCTTTGTCACCATCATTGCCAGCGCCCTCTTTGCCGCCGGGGTATCGCTGGTTGCCGCCCATGCGCCCAGAGTGGGCCGCCGCGCGCGCTGCCGCTCATGCCGACGCCTTTCACCCCTCAAAGATGACCGCTGCCGCCTACCGTCGCTTTATGCGCGCCTCTCCCGATTATGAAGGTGACTTGGATATCGTAATTGTTGCCGCCGATGGCCAGTCCGTCGCTTTTGCCAAAGTCTGGTTGGATGATGAGGCGCGGGTGGGCATTTTCGAGCCGGTCGGGACGCGCCGCGATCATCAACGTCTTGGCCTAGGTCGAGCGGTCTTGCGCGCGGGCCTGCGGCGGATGCAAGCGCGCGGCATGCGCGTGGCGCAGGTGGGTTGCGACGCCAAGAAAGCCGGCAATCAAGCTTTCTATCGCGCTCTTGGTTTCCGTGAGCGCACGCGCGTCCTTTCTTGTGAGCGCGTTTTGGCCGGTTAATTTCGATAGCGCTGCAAGGCGCAAATGAACCAGCATTTTCGCCGTTGGCGCGCGCCAGCGACCATCGTCCTGACGCTCTTGCTCATCGAATTCCTGGATGAGTTGGGTGGTGGTTTGAGCAGCGCCGCCTGGCCGCTCATCCGCGATGATTTGCAACTCAGCTACCCGCAAATTGGTCTGATACAAGCCTTGCCGATCCTCGTATCGGCGCTGATTGAGCCGGTCCTGGGGGTGTTGGCCGATACCTGGCGGCGGCGGGCATTGTTGTTGGGCGGCGGTTTTTGTTATGCGCTCGCTTTCTTCACCATCGCCAATAGCGGTGGTTTCCTCGCCATTTTGTTGGCCTATGCCTTGCTCTATCCGGCCTCGGGGGCTTTTGTCGGTCTGGCGCAGGCGGCGTTGATGGACCGCGAGCCGCAACGACATGCGCAGAACATGGCGCGTTGGACTTTCGTCGGCGCCCTGGGCGTGCTCGTCGGCCCCGCTTTATTGCTGGTGACCCTCTTCCTCGGTGGTCGTTGGCGGGAAGCCTATCTGGCCATGGCCGGTTTATTCTTGCTGTTGACGCTCTGGGCGCGGCGCTATCGCTATCCGACGCCGCGCTATGGGGAAGGGCGCAATTCCCTGGGTTTGGCCCTCAAGGATGGCTGGCGCGGTGCTCTGGGGGCATTGCGCCGCGGGGAGGTGCGGCGCTGGCTCCTTTTGCTCGCTTTCGCTGACCTCATGCTCGACCACCTGTATGCGATGATGGCGCTCTATTGGGTGGATGTCGTCGGCGTCCCCGCAGCGCAGGCGGCTTTGCTAATCCTGGTTTGGACGGTGGTTTGGACGATAGGGGATTTCTCCATGATCCCCTTGTTGGAACGCGTCTCCGGTCGACGCTACCTGCGCTGGAGCGTGCGCGTGGTGTCCTTGCTGTATCCCGCTTTCTTGTTGGTCGGAGGGCTTCCGCCGAAATTGCTCCTGCTTTGCGCGCTGGGTTACGCGCTGGCCGGTTGGTATGCGATTTTGCAGGGTGAGCTCTATTCGGCCATGCCCGGGCAGAGCGGCACCGTACTCAGCATGACGAACTTGACAGGATTCGCCTCCCTCTGGATACCCTTGCTGGTCGGTTGGTTGGCCGAGCGTTATGGCCTCGGGGTGGCGATGTGGGTCTTTTACCTCGGCCCGCTGGTGTTGCTCATCGGATTACCACGGGAGAGGGGTCCTTAGGCTCCGCTAGGGGCGTCGGCGCTGGTTGCAAATCGCCATAGAGGTCTTCACGGCGATCTTCGTACACGGTTATGTCTGCCCGCGCCTCGGCGACAAGGTCCAAATCCAGCTCTGCTGTGAGCAGCGCGGGCTCGCTACCGCCTTCGAGCAAATATTGGCCACGAGGGTCGATGATGGCGGAATGACCGCCAATGGTGAGTGGGCCGCTGGCGCCAGCGCCATTGGCGGCGATGACGAAACATTGGTTCTCGATGGCGCGCGCGCGCAGTAAGGCGCGCCAATGCTCGATGCGCGCGGCAGGCCATTGGGCAGGCAAAATCAGCAACTCGGCGCCGGCCAGGGCGTACTGCCGCAACAGCTCGGGAAAGCGCAGGTCGTAGCAAATGGCCAGACCAGCGCGACACCAGGGCAAATCCAGGACGATTCCTTCATCGCCGGCGATGAGGAATTGTTCTTCTTGGAGCAAGCGAAAGAGGTGTGTCTTGCGATAGAGGGTTTGGCATGAGCCATGCGCATCGTAATAGGCGGCGCAATTGGCGATGCCTTGGGGTTGGCGCTCCAAAACGGAACCGACGATGGCGAGCCCTTCGCGCCGCGCGATTTCGCTCATCAAGGTGAAGCTGCCGCCTGGGAAATCGGACGCCAACTCCTTGGATTTTTCCAAATCGTAACCGCTGGACCATAACTCGGGGAGGAGTAACAACTGACTGCCACGCCGCGCGGCTTCGTGCGCTAGGCGGGCCGCCTCTTCATGGTTCTTCTCGATATCGCCATAAGCGAGCGACATCTGCGCTAGGCTGACGGTCAATTTTGCCATCTGAGGGTCCCCTGCTTCTCCACTGTCCATTCATTTTCCCCATTGTGTGCGGATTTGTCAACGAAGATCAGCACCACCTTGCCAGAAAGCGACGAGACGGGCGACGCGTTCTGCCAGCGTTAGGCCGCCGAGCGCGAGGGGAAGGACGCCATCTTTGGCCAATAAGGTTTCTTCGGCTCGCAAGCTTTCCAACAGGATAGCGCGCTGCTCGCGTCGGTGATAGCGCTCTCCCCAGGCACGGTGCTGAAGCGCCAACGCCTCATCGAGCGAGATTTGAGGCACGAGCACGATGTTGGCCTCCTGCAAACGCGGCAGAACATCGCCCACGAGCAGCCTTTCGGGCCGCAGGCTCAGCAGCATTTCGCGGTGCAAGACCATCAACCCCAACCAATTTTGCATCTCCTGTTTCAGGTGGGTTGCGCCGAGGCGCTCTTGGGCAGCGGCGGCATCTTCCCCCAAGTATTCCGCCAGCTCGACATCGCCGTTCTGATAGCGCAAGTCCATCGCTGGTGCGGCGCGCGCGGCCAGGAGCGGTATATTGGGCAAGCTGGCGCCACTGAGGATGAGCCCTTGTCGAGATGGGAGAGGACGCTGGTGGCCGGGTTTGCCGCTCATGCGCAGCCCTCCAACCAGGGTAGCAATTCGGCCAGTGACTGGATGCTGAGGTCGGGCACGATGGGGAAAAGAGAGTTCGTTTCTTTGGCGAGCTCTTGGTCGGGGCGGTGACGCCAAATTGCCGTCATCCCCATCTCTTGCGCGCCATGGATGTCTGCCAGCAGGTTGTCGCCAACGAAGATGGCCTCTCCTGCGCGCCGGCCCAGCAACGCCAGCGCCCGCGCAAAGATGGCCCGATGCGGTTTCAAATAGCCGACATCCGCCGCCGAGAGGCGACAATCCGGGAAAAACTCGAGAAGTCCTTGTGCGCGTAGGGTCTCGTCGCGCAACCACATCGGCTGACTGGCGTTGGTGATGAGACCGAGGGAAAAATCACGGGCCCGTAGCTCGCTCAGGGTGGGCCGTACATCGGGGAAGGGGACGACGGTGGGTGGTGGTGTGTCTCCATACGTCCTCAGTAGCGCATCACGCTCTTGTCGCTCGATGGTGATGCCCAGTTTCAACAGCGAATCCGACAGGATTTGAAACAGCTGCGGTGCAATCAGGCGGTGGCGGCCGCGATGCCAGCTGCGGGTCAATTCCTGGTGAAAGGATTCTTCAAATTGGGGGAAGGTTGGTGTTGGCCTGCGCCTGGCCAACCAGGACCAGACGCGCTGCAGACGACGGCGCTCGTGAGCGCGCCAATCTCCGCGCATCGCCCCGCCCCAATCGAGCAAAGTGTCGTCCATATCGAAAAGGATGGCGCGGATGCGGGTCGCTGGCCGCGCCGGAGATTTTTGGCTTCGCGCTTCCCTCACGGTTCTTTGCCGTCATTCGATTGGTTTTCTTGATAAGCCTGGATGCTCCGACGGACTGGTTCAATATCGGCGGCATGTTCGGGCAGATGCTCGGCAAGCAATGCCAAGGTATCCAGCAGGCTCCGCAGGGGATAAGGCGAATCCTCGGGTGCGATTGCTAAGGCCATCGGCAATACTTCCTCGGCCTCTTTCCGCTTCCCCAGCGCAAGGCGCGAGGCAATCAAATCGGCATAAGCCCAGAAGTTATCCACTTCGGCTTGCACTTCCGCCAAGGCCAATTGCTCAACACGGCGGTAGGTGGCGAGCATCGGTTCGCGTTTTCCTTCCAGCAGATATAGGGGTGCTAGGTTGCTGAAGGGATAAGAGGAATGTGGAGTCACGCGGGCGGCGCGCTCATAGGCCTGACGCGCCGCCGCCAATTGTTGTCGTTGACGATAGAGGCTACCGAGGGGACCCCACCAAGATTCGCCGTCATCGTCCACCAATTTGGGGATGGCCCGCAAGGCGCGCAGGAGTTGTTCTTCGGCGCGGTTCAAGAGCAAATCGCGCTCCGGCCCTTCGGGTAGGTTTTCTGCCTGACGACGATGGACGAGGCCAAGAGCGGCTTGCGCTGGCGCGAAATTGGGGTCGATGCTGAGGGCATGTTCCAAGCTTTCGAGCGCGGCGGGCAAATCCCCCTGGTTCGCGAGCACATAGCCCATACGGTAATGACTTATCGGGATGCTGTTGTCGAGGGCGATAGCGCGGCGGTAGGTGTCGAGGGCGCCGCCATAATCTTGCGCCCGATATTGCCGTTCCCCCATAGGGAGAAGGGCCAGGGCCAAGGCGCTATTGTGCGCGGTGGCGCGCAGCTGCTCTGCTTGAAGGCGCAGCTCAGAGCGCAACTCGTTGAGCTCGTCCTGACGCGTGCGCAAGTTCTCTTGCATCTGAGCGGCGGCGTTTTGCTGTTCGCGCAGGATATCGGCGCGCGTCCGGTCGAGGGTGGCGGTGGCGCGCATCAGGCGCGTGAAGCCGAAGAGGGCGGCGGAGAGGCCGATGATGGTCGCCAGGAAGCCAATGGCCTCGAAGAGCCCGAGCAAATTGAAAGCCTGTTGGACGGCATTTTCGGCGCGTTGGGCGGCGCTCAGCGCGCGCTGGGCGATATCCTCCTCTTGCGCGCTGAGCGCGCCCAACGGCATGAAACACAAGATGAAACCAAGAGTGAGCGCCGCCCACCAACGACTATTCAGAAGCCGGCGCCGGGATGAGCAAGACATCACCCACAGAGAGGGCATCGGGGTTCTCCAATTCATTCAGCGAGATGATGGCATCCATGCTGACGCCGTAGTACTGGGCGATACGAAAGAGATTTTCGCCGGAGATGACGGTATGGCGGGCAGCGATGCTGGCGGCGAGTGTGGGTGTGGCGCTGGGGAGGCCAGGTGTGCTCGCGATAGCGGTGGCGGTTTGCTCCTCCGCGCTCAGATTGGGGTCACAGTCGGGGATCCAGAGGACATCATCGGGGAAGATGTCTTCATCCTCGAGTATCGGATTGTTCGCGAGGATTTCGCCCACAGTGGTGTCGTAAGCCAGGGCGATGGCGAAGAGGCTATCGCCCGCGCGCACCGTATAGCTACAACGATCGCCTGGGCTGGGTGGTGTGGGTGGAATAGTGGGCGCGGGGGTGGGGGAGAGATAGGGAGTCGGGGTGGTTGTGATGGGCGGCAGTGTGATGGGTCCGAGCGGAGCTGCCGGCGTGATATACGAGACCGAATCGCCTGCCTGCGCGGTACCCAGGACCGGTAGCGGTCGTGTCGGCTGTGCCTCGATGGTCAGCTGGGGCGTATTGGGTGGATTGGTGGGTATGCTGAGTGGCGCGATGACGGTGACCGCGTTGCCCTGTCCGGTGGAACGCAAACAGCCCGTCAGGGACAGGGCGAGCGCGGCCATCGCCATGGTCCATACGAGGAGGGGTTTGTTGACTTTCAGGTTGCCGCTCATACCATCGCGTTCCTCACGCGCCTCCAACCTCTCAGCATACTCCAATTGGGCTAGTGTGCCTGCTCTGCCATCAATAGGGGTAATTGCGTGGCCAAAGTAGCGGTGCGATCTGTACTCGGTCGCCATTTCGCTGTATAATCAACCCCTAGGGCGACGTAGCCAAGTGGTAAGGCAGGGGCCTGCAAAGCCCTCATCACCGGTTCGAATCCGGTCGTCGCCTCTACCTTTTATCATCTTATCATCAGGAGGCGCAGGGGTGTCATCAGGGATATCAACCTGGCTGCGGCTAGAGACTAGGAAGACTGACGCGGAATCTCGTCCTCCGCTACCATCGCTGCCCAACTTTTCATTGGCAGACCATTGCCCAGGTTGCGCGACGCGATTGAAGCGTCGCCACTGCAAGGCGAGTTGCCCGCACTGTGGCTTTTTTTGGGATTGTGGGGAGTTATAGGGAGTTTCGCCTGGCGCAATCGGCAGTCTGAAGATTCCCGAAACCGCTCTGACGGCGCTCAGTCTTAATCGTCATATTCCACTGGCACATTGACCAGGTTACCCCATTCTGTCCAAGAACCGTCGTAAGTGCGCACATTGGGATAGCCGAGCAGGTGTTTCAAGGCGAACCAGGTGTGACTGCTACGCTCACCGATGCGGCAATAGGTGATGATTTCGTCATTGGGATTCAGTTGGATCTGGTCCTGGTAGATGGCGCGCAATTCATGAGCGCTCTTGAAGGTACCGTCGTGCTCGTTGACGGCCAGTTGCCAGCGGGCATTTCGCGCTCCGGGAATGCGCCCGCGGCGCAGGGCGCCTTCTTGTGGGTAATCGGGAATCGAGAGCAAGCGCCCGGAATATTCCTCGGGTGTGCGAACATCGACCAGTGGCTTGCCCTGTTCCACATGCTCCAGCACATCTTGCCGCAGCGCGCGCAGCTCGGCATCGCGCCTCTTTTGCGGCTTGGGGTATTGGGAAGGGCTGTAACTGGGGACCTCACGGGTGTATTCGCGCGCTTCCAGCTCCCATTTTTGGCGGCCGCCATCCATGACCTTGAGGAATGGATGACCGTAGAGGGCGAATATCCAGAAATAGAAGCAAGCCCACCAATTTTGGCGGTCGCCATAAAAGACTAGGGTGCTGTCCTGCTTGATGCCATGACGCGACATGAGTGTGGCAAAGGCTTCGGTGGAAAGGAAATCCCGTCGCTTGGGGTCGATGAGGTCATTCATCCAATCCAGGTGGATGGCGCCCGGTAAATGCCCGCGGAAGTAGAGTGTGGGGTCTTCGTTGCCCTCGATGAGACGGACATAAGGGTCGTTCAGGTGTTCAGCGACCCATTTGGTGGAAACCAGGGCCTCGGTATCCGCATAGCCGCGCTCTTGCACATCGCTCATGGGTTATCCCTTTTAATACACATCGTCGGTGAATTATAACGAACAATCGCGAATGGGGGTAACTATGGTTTGCGAATAGCCGAGCTCAGGAGTCGTCCAGGCGAATCTGGAGGGCGCTTCCGTTATTTTCATCGCGACAGCGCTCAGCCTTGCTCTAGGGAATCGGCAGGGATTGTCATCATTACACTTTCGCAAGATGGGGCGCCTCGCTTGACGAAATCAAACATATGTTCTAATCTGCCCTTACGACGAGTATGAGGGAGGCAAACAATCATGATCGCACCCATTTTGGCCGTTCAAGATGTCGACCGTAGTATCCGATACTATTGTGAGCAGTTGGGCTTCGTGCAAGATTTTTGTCTTGAAGGTCCGGACGGGACCAATGCTTTCGCTTTTGTTAGCCTCGGTGAAGAGAGCGATGGCGTCGCCATCGGCCTCAGTCGCCACCCTGTCGAGGGGGTACGCGGGCAAGGCGTCGTTTTGATGGTCTATATCCCGCGCTCGCTGGATCTGGATGCTTATTATGAGCAGGTGCGCGGGCGTGGCGTCGCCATCGAAGAAGAGATTGCCACCCAATATTGGGGCGATCGCACCTTTTCCCTGCGTGACCCGGATGGTTACCACCTCTCCCTCAGTCAAGCTGTCGAATCGCCGGATATGGATGAAATCCGCGCGCGGATGCGTGGCCAATCATGATTTTGCGAGATGCGCGCCAGTTGAATTTGGCGCTGACGCCAGCCATGGCCCGTCGTTATTTGTTGTGCGAAGCGGCGCTGCTCGCCTGGCGTGAGCTCACACCCGGCCAAGAAGCGGCCCGCTTCCCGCTCGTGTTGGAGATGCGCCAGCCGCAACGGATTCAATTGCGCCAGCGGACGAGGAATTACGACCTGACGGTGGAATTGCGCATGGAAGCCGGAGCTGCTGGCCAGACGCGCTTGCGGCAAGAAGCTTGGCTGGAAATCGATGGCCGACGCTTGAAGTTGCTGACGCCCTTGCTTTGGCGTGCCCTGCAAAGGAGCGCGCGCGCCGCTCTATTGCCCGCGCAAAAAGCCGCGCTGCAATTTTCTTGTCAGGATCGTCTCGCCAACCAGGTGCCCAGCGCTACTGCCATCGCTTGAGGTTTTTCCAAAGGTAACATATGCCCGCTGTTGGCGAAGACGCGCAACTCCGCGGCGGGCAGGCGCTCTGCCAACTCCTCGCTGAGCGTGAGCGGCGTCATCTTATCCAGTGCGCCGCAACAGACGAGCGTCGGTTGCGAAATTTCCCCTAGCCGCGCGCGGATGTCGAAACGATCACAGGCCAAATAATCGTCATGGAGGAGTTGCGGTGGGTTGGCCAGGAGCTGTTTGGCGCCTTGTTCGATGAGCGTGCGGTCGCTGCCTGGTGCCCATTGCCAGCGTTGGATGCGTTCGACCAGGGCAGGGAAGTCTTTGCGCGCCTCGCTCAGGATGGCCGGATGCACGGCCAAGCGCGCGCCGGTTCCAATCAATATGAGCGCGACCACTCGTTTGGGATGAGTGGCGGCTAGCTCGAGGGCGATGGCGCCGCCCATGCTATGCCCGATGAGGATCATGGGTGGCCAACCCCGCTCCGCGATGAGCGCGGCGAGGTCGGCGGCGTAATCTTCGATGCGTTCTCGGCCTGGTCCCGGGCTGGATCCATGACCCGGCAGGTCGATAGCGAGGCAATGTTGTTGCGGGAGGCGGCGCAATTGCGGCGGCCAGGCACGGGCGCTTCCGCCAGCACCATGGATGAAGAGCAAGGGCGCGCGCGCGCTCTTTTCGCCAGCGACGAGGTGATGGATGGTGCTGCGCGCTGGCTTAGCGGAGGGCATGTTGCCATTTCCCAGTGTTGACGAAGGCGCTATGAATTTGGCCGCCCGCCCACCAGGCACGGGGCATGGCGAATGTGCTATGCGCCGCGCCGAGACGCCCCGCCGCATCCACCAGGATTAAGCCGACTCCCGCTTTGGGAAAATGACAGAGCAAGTCTTTCAACGCGGAATCCGCGGCGCTCTGAGCGTCGTCATTCGTCTGTGCTAAGCGCTCAACTGCGGCGCGCGTGAGCAAGGCGCGCAGGATTTTCTCGCCATCGCCAGTCGCACTGGCGGCGCCGAGGTGCGCGTTGGCGTAAGCGCCGGCGCCAAATATTGGCGAGTCACCGACGCGTCCTGGCGGTTTGTGTTTTGCACCACCGGTCGAGGTTGCGGCGGCGAGACGCCCCCGCGCATCTCGCGTCACGACGCCCACCGTTCCGCCCGAGCGGTCTTGGGCGGAGGGGAGAATTTTCTCGCTGGCCCGATAATCCTCATAGTGTTTGCGGTTCGCTGCGGTGATGAGTTCGGCGTTCTCGATGAGGGGTAGGCCCATCTCAGCAGCCAGGGCATCGGCGCCGGCGCCGATGAAGATGCGCTGCCGCCGCTCTTGTAAGATGCGCCGCGTCAGGCGGATGGGGTTTTGTAAGCGACGCAGCCCGGCGACGGCGCCAAAATCGGCCAGCTCGCCGGGTTCACCCGCATCCACCAAGATGGCGTCCAGCTCGGCCTCGCCGGCAGCGTTCGGGTAGCTGCCGATGCCCGCGTCGTATAGCGGCTCATCTTCGAGCGCAGAGCAAGCCACTTCAGCCGCGTCCAAGGCGCTACCCCCAGCGAGCAAGATTTCAACACCCAAGCCCGCGGCGCGTTCCACCCCAGCCCGCGCCGCGCTCTCGTCCACGCTTTCCCAATCGCCAGCACCGCCATGAACGATGATGGATACTGTGCTCATATCTGTTGTGGTTACCTTTTCACAATCCAGATTGGGTTGGATTGTAACAGAAGGCAAGCGCAGGGCAGTCGCAATGGCGCGGTTGACAATGGGCGAAATTGTGGCAAGATGGCCTGCTGGTTTTTTGGTTGAGGAATCATCGTGCAAGAGGAATTCGCAACGCTTTGGCGCCCGCGTAGTTGGCGCCAATATTTACGCTTGTTTGGGAGTGGTTTGGCGATGGGTAGCGCCGACCTGGTGCCTGGTGTCAGTGGCGGGACGATGGCCCTCATCTTGGGCATCTATCGCGCTTGGCTTGAGGCCATCAAGACCGTCAACCTGCGCAATCTGCGCATCCTCTTGCGCGGAAAATTGGGGCAATTGCTCGCGGAATTTCCTTGGCGCTTTTTGCTCACCCTGGGTCTGGGTATCCTCACCGCTGCCTTATTGTTGGCGAATCTGCTGGGCGATTTGCTTGAAGATCGCCCGACTTATCTATACGCCACCTTTGCCGGTATGATCATCGCCTCCATCTTGAACATCGGGATGCGTGTACGCTGGCGCTGGGGGCAAATGCTGGCTTTTTGTGCCGCGGCATTGGCAGCCTATTTCATCGTGGGCGCCCCGGAGTTGCAAGGGGCCGATCATGGTCTGCCGACGCTCTTCTTGAGCGGCATGCTGGCGATTTGTGCGATGATCCTACCCGGCATCTCGGGTTCCTTCATCCTGCTTGTCTTGGGTCAATACCAATATGTGCTGAGTCTGGTCCGTGGCTTGGAAATTGGGCCCCTTGGCGTTTTCACCGCCGGCTGTGCTCTGGGGTTGGTCTCTTTTTCGCGTTTGTTGAGCTGGCTCCTCAGCCGCTACGAGCAGGTGACGATGGCCACCTTGGCTGGGTTTATGCTGGGTTCTTTGCGGCTCATCGCACAAAAGGCGAGTGATGGTGTGGCCCTTTTGCCGCGTTACCATTTATCGGAACAGGCCCTGACTCTCTTGTTGGTCGTGGGTGGCTTCTTATTGGTGAGCACGCTCGATCAACTCGCTTCTGGGGAAAATCCGCTCTGGCGGCGCCTCTCCCGTCGTGGCGTGAGCGATGCTAATTCGGTGAAGGCGAAAAGGTAACCTTCTCCCAAGCACGGATGCGTTGTTGGATGATGTGCGCTTTGGGGTGTAGGTTGAGTAGCCAACGCCCGATTAAGGCCACGGCCAGATGGAGGCCGGGTGTCGCGCGCGGGTGGCCGATGCCACTCAGGCTGAGGGTATAATTTTGTTCGCCACCGAGGTGCGATGCCTCAGGACCTTGCCGTGCCAGCGCGATGCCCACCCGTTGATTCAAGTTTCCCTCGCGCACAAAAGCTTCGAATAGCAACGCTTGCGCGGCGCCATAGATGGCGAGAAAATGTACCTGCGCCGTCGTGTGGTGGTGCTGTGTTGGCGAAAAGGCCCGTTGCGTTTCTGCCAAGGAAATGGGTGTCCGGATGACCAGGTGGGGCAAGGGTTGCTCCTCGATACGCATGGGGGCAGCGCGCGCGCGTGCGTTCCGTCGATATACGAAATAGTAGCATTCTCGCCCAGCGGCGCGCGCTTTCCGCTCGTATTTGGTGCTTGGCCCGCTTAGCCGTTCCCCAGACCAGGGGGCAGCGAGCGCATTGCTGAGCCCGGCCTCTCGTTGCAGGAGGTCGTCGCAGGCCTCGGCATAGCGGCGCACATCGGTTGCCAGGTGCAGGGTCGCGCCGCTCGCCATGCGATTCAACAAGAGGGCGAGGTTTTCCCCGCGCAGCAAGCGGCGCCGGCGATGTCTTTTCTTGAACCAGGGGTCGGGGAAATTGATATGCACTTCTGTCAGATCACCCGGCGCAAAGAGTTGCCGCAGAGCCATCTCCGCCCCGCCATGGATGAGGCGCAAATTGTCATAGCGCGCGAGTAGGCGCTCGGCTTTGGCCAGGCTGCGATGAGAAATCTCGAGGCCGAGGATGTTCCGTTGGGGCTCGCGTTGCACGAGGTGCACCAGGAAACGCCCGTCGCCGAAACCAATCTCCAAACAGAGTGGGCGTTTGTTGGTGAAGAGCGCTGACCAATCGACCGGCCAGGGTAGCTCCAGGGCTCGCAGGGCGATGGTTTTTGCTCGCGGAGGGGTGGGTGAATTTCCGCTCAGGTCAGACGGTTGTAATATTCCACCACCAGCTGTACATCGACCGGTACGGGTATTTGCAGACGCTCCGGTTCCGCGCTGAGCGTGGCGGCATAGTTTTCTTTATCCACCTGGAGATAGGGTAGGTTGCTACTGGCGACCTGTTCCATCCATTGTTGTACATGCACATTGGCGCGCATCTTGGGTGCCAAAGAGATGACTTCGCCTGGGTTGACGAGATAGGAGGGCAGGTCAAGTCGTCGGCCATTGACCAGGATATGTCCATGGCCGACAATTTGCCGGGCAGCCCAGACGGTTGCTGCGAAACCCGCGCGGTAGACCAGGTTATCCAGGCGTCGTTCCAACAAAGCGAGCAGGTTATCGCCCGTCGCACCCGCCATGCGGTCGGCGCGCTTGTAATAGCGGCGCAATTGTCGCTCGCGCACATTGTAGACGAAGGATAATTTTTGCTTCTCATCCAGCTGGATACCATAGTCGCTGCGGCGGCTGGAACGATATTGCTTTTCTTTCCCATGCTCCCCGGGTGGATAAGCGCGCTTTTCCAGGATGCGTTGATACTTCGGGCGTGGGATGAGCAATTCACCAAAGCGTCGTTGTTTCTTCGCCTTTGGGCCGTGATAGGATGCCATGGAAACCTCGTTCATTGCCTATGATGGCCAGGCATTGTAGTGCAAAAAGACACAATTGCTAGGCTGAATCGGTCGCCGAAGGCTCGGATAGGCCCAAACGATAGACTGCGCGTCGATCCCAGCCGGAAATTAGCGCGAGTTCGCGGGACACCTGACCCAAGGCTTGCCCTTCGGCGCGCGCCGCCTGCAACGCGAGACGCAGTCGTCCCTCATCCCAGCGCTCCTGAGTGCCCAGTGCGCCGGCGATGACGAGTGTGATTTCCCCGCGGGTTGGCCCAGCGGCGAAGCGCGTAATGGCTTTGGCCAAGGTGCCTCGCCAAAATTCCTCGTGCAATTTGCTGATTTCGCGCGCGACACAAATCTTCCTCTCGTCGCTGAAGGCCGCGCGCAAGGCGACCAAGCTGTCCTGGAGGCGCCGCGGGCTCTCGTAAGCGGTGATTGTGTTCGTTTCTTCGCGCAGAGAAACCAACAATGCTCGCAACGCGCTTGCCTTGCGGGGCAAGAAGCCGAGGTGCCGGAATGGGTTGGTTGGGAAGCCAGAGCCGGCCAGGGCGGTGATGGCCGCGTTCGCGCCCGGCAAAGGAACCAGCCCATGCCCGGCCGCTAGCACCGCTTGGATGAGGGGGTAGCCGGGGTCGGCGAGGCCGGGGGTGCCCGCATCGGATACGAGCGCGAGATCCTTCCCTTCTGCCAACGCGCGCAGGCAATGCGCTTCGCCACTATGGTCATCGTAGCGTTTGAGAGGGGTCGAGATGTGGTAATGTGCGAGCAGTTGGCGCGTGCGGCGCGTGTCTTCGGCCGCGATGAAGGAGACTTCGCGCAGAACCCGCAAGGCGCGCAGCGTGATGTCTTCTAGGTTGCCAATCGGAGTGGGGACGATGTAGAGTATGCCCATGTGCGCAGATAATTGCCGGTGGATGTGAGCAGTCTACCACAAGGCTCTTCGCTGATTTTGCGTTGCTCGGTGCTGACCGCGTTGTGGTTGCTGGCCAGTATGGGTGTCGCATTGGGCGCGGGAGTGGAGTATTGCGAGCGCATCCAATACGATGCGCCGCAGGCGGATGCCGATTGCTTGGCCTATATCGCGAGTGCGCCACGCCCGAATTGGGACGCCATCCCGCTGGATTATTTCACGCTCGATGGTTACCAATATTGGCGAGTGGAGGAGCCAGAAGCGCCAATCTACGCGCAACCCAATGGCTCCGTCATCGGTCGTACTGGCAAAGGGCTGGTTTATATGCGCGCGCGCGCGCTGAGCGCCGATGGCCAGTGGTTGCGCAACGATGAGGGGCAATGGTTGCATACCGCCGACCTGCGGCGAGAACGGCCCTCGGAGTTTCGCGGCGTGATATTGGATGAGGGCTCCTGGCGACCCTTCGCCTGGGTATTGGCCAATACGCGCCCGCTATCCCATCCGGGTGGCCCAGTGACGGAAGAGGGAACGCTATTGCGGCGCTACGACCTGGTCTATACCTTCGCCAGCGTGGAAGACGAGGATGGCACCCTTTGGCACCTGATTGGCGAGGAGCAATGGTTGCCGGCAACGCAGTTGGCGTTGGTCTTGCCAATCGAACGGCCGCGCGTGATTTCGCGTGAGCGCTGGTTGGCCGTCGATCTATCACAGCAGGTGTTATTGGGTTATTGGGGAGAAGAGTTGCAGTTCGTCACGCTCATATCCAGTGGTATCGAAGGGCGCGATACTCCGTCGGGCGTCTACGAAGCCTGGGCGCGTCTGCAACTGGATGACATGTCCGGTTTCACCGGCGCGCCCGATGCTTATGGTTTGGAGAGCGTACCTTGGGTACTCTATTATGACGGTAATTATGGTTTTCATGGCACTTATTGGCACGACGGATTTGGCGCGCCGCTGAGCCATGGCTGCGTGAACCTGAGCATCAGCGACTCCGCTTATGTCTACCATTGGACCGTGGATGGCGGCGTCGCTTACGGCACCGACAGCGTCGAAGAGATCGACACGCAGATTTTCATATACCGCAGCGGGCCGGCGGATGATGGTTAAAGCCAAAACGGATTTGGATGAAGGGGGGAGGGTATGATGACCGCAAGTTGGCAATTCCCGCCGAATGAGGCGGGGGAATTGGAGGGGCCGAACGACCCGAGCGTGGCCCATTTTACGGGCAAGCGCAGCGCGAGCATCGTGCGCGAGGTCATCCAGAATTCGCTGGACGCGCGCGCAAATGAAAAATTCCCAGTTCGTGTGGAATTTCGCACCGTCGAATTGCGCAAAGAACTGTTCGCTGCTGAGCAGTTGTGCGTTGCCCTTGAACAGGCAATCGAGAAATTGCAGCGGTATGACAAAAGGAATATGGCTGCGTTCCAAAAAGGCCTGCAGCAATTGCGTGGGGCCAGGGGAAGCGTGTCCTGTCTGCAAATTACGGATAGCAACACCAAGGGCGCAGCCTTCTCTCACCCCCCCCCCAATAATTCTGGGCTGAAGCAGCAAAACGAATGGCAAGCTTTGGTCAAAGGTGCGGGAGCCAATATCAAGAGCAATGATGGCGCGGCGGGTTCATTCGGGGTGGGTAAAGGCGCGCCCTTCACCATCACCCCCTTGCGCACCGTATTGTACGCGACGGCGGTGCGCGATGCTGTCTCGGGTCGGTTGCGGCGCTGTTACCAGGGGAAAACCATCCTGGTTGACCATGTGGACGGGGCAGGGATAGCCCGGCGCGGCACCGGTTATTTCGGCGCGGCGGAATACAACCCGTTCATTGAGGGCGATTTTCGACCAATTCCGAAGGAGTTTTCGCTTCCGGAACCTGGGCTGCGCATCCACATCCCCTGCGCTGAATTTGTGAGAGAACGAGAGCGCATCGTCGATGTCATTGAGAATTTCTTCTTCGCCATTGTCCACAAGCAGTTGGAAGTGCATGTTGAAGATCAGCGCATAGACGATCTCCAATTGGAGAAATACCACGACTATTTGCGCGAGATGAATAAATGGCAAGTGCTGCGCTTCATCCAGGTCGCGCGCCTGGAGCCGATAGCGGAAACCCATATCGCTGGCATTGGGCGAGTGAAGCTGCGTTTGCGCAAGAAGCACCCTGACGAAGGTCGGCGCCGAGAGATCGCCCTGGTGCGCGATGCCGGGATGGTGATTTCCAGCAAGTGGGGGGATATACGCGATGGGCTGAAATTCAAATCCCTTCCGCAGCATTGGCACCCTTTCACCGCCATTGTGGAATGCCTTTCTGGGGGAAAGCCCTCCTATTTGCGCGATGCCGAGAGCCCGCGGCATGACCAGATTTCGCTGGAGCAGATTGGCGATGAGAAAAGGCGCCAACAGGCATTCAAGGCTTTCAAGGAAGTCAGCGATTGGGTCTACGAAGAGCTGCGTAAGCAAGTCGACCGCGATATCTCCGAGCTGGCGATGGAGGAAATTGAAGAGTTGCGCGAGTTCTTTCCGGTCAAGGATGCGGAGGGTTTTCCCGAAGAATGGCCAAACGGTAGCGAGAAGGATGATTTCGTTTCTATGCCAGCGCAAACTTTTTCTCGTGGTTTGCGAAGGTTTCGTTCGCCGTCACCGGTGTCCCCATCTCCTCGGCGTCCGCGCGACCCATCAGATTCGCCGATACCGCGCCCCAGTCGCCCTGCCAATGTGGAAACGCACCGTTTCCGTTTTCGGCCGAATGCGCAGAACGACAGCCACGCGATCGTGGTCAGTTTTTCGCCGCGGAGGGATTGTGAGCGCTTACGGGAGATTGGTTTGTTCACCGTGGGCGAAGACGGGCGAGCCTACCCGGTTGGCCTAAGGCAGGCGCGCGCCAAGGGGCAAGATTTGCCGCTCGCGGTCAATGTCGTGAGCGAATTGCCGGTCACCCCTGGTGAACGGGTGACCCTCGAATTGTCGACCCGTGAACCCACGCAGAATAAGACTTTCCGATTGGTATTCAAGGAAGATTAACGATGCGCTATGAGCAGAAGCGCAATTACCCATATCCGCTGCTGCGGCCGGGCTCTGATGATTATCCGGCCGGCAATCTACACACCGAGGTGTTGGGTGGTCGCCCTAAAATCCAAGCAGAAATCCAAGAACTCCAAACCGCGGTCGTATTTCACCTGGATGAGCCCTATATGGATAAAATGGTCGCGCAGGGCCAGGCGATTTGCGCCGTCATGCTCTATTGCGCGAGGACGCTTTATCGGCGCGTATACAAGGGATCGGTGGAACCGAGGGTTGTCAATATCGGCGCCCCGATCAACCAAGTGATCGACCTCTTGGAGCTGCATCCCTTCATCGTGGCGGCGGAAGAGCTGGTGTTGCAAGGCGAAATGCTGCATCCGGAATATGGTGAGCAATCCTTCACCGTCCAACCTTGGCAACCGCTCGCTTTTGACCAGACCTGGCGTTTCAAGTTGAATCCGCCCGTGGCGCCGATACGCGCCATATTTGACTTGGGTACCGATGACCGTCTTCCCGACCATCAATTTTCAGTCGAATTGGGGGAGCAATACATTCGCATCTTCGCCAACGAGAAAACGCGACAGGTTTTTGAGATCCAGCGCGATCATCGCGCGCTGACTCATCCCAGCGTTTATTTCGGCGCGCTCATGCAGGCGCTGGCGACCATTAAGAACGAAGCTGGCCTCGAAGAGGCTGCCGACCCACTCTGGAAAAAGAGCATCCGATCCAAATTGGAAGCGCTGGAACTGGATATCGGCACTGCGGAAGAGGATGGCGAACACAACTTGTTTGCGGCGGCACAGCGTCTGCTCCATTTGCCTTTTCGCTACATCACCCAAAGGGATGACCATTATGAAGATGATTTTGAGGGGGACGAATGAGCAGCTGTTGGCAGGTCAATGATGAGGGGTATAAAGTGCTGGACCAAATTGCGCAGAAAGACCCCGAACTTTTCCTAGAACCCAACCCCGAGCGTTTGCGTGAAGAGATGGAGAAAAGCGCCGGGAATCTCAAACTATGGGATGCATCCATCCCGCTCGCCACTTCGTTGGCGAGCTTGAATGAAGTCCAAGTTGGTGGGCCGGATACCGATGCTCGTTACACCCCCATCTTGCGCGAGGCGCTGGCCGACGCTTCTGTGAAGCAACTCGCCGATGTGCGTTTTTGGTTATCGCTCAATTGTTTCGCGCTGTCTCGATATGTCCCCATGCGTTGGAGCAGCAGTAATATTAAGAACCAATACTCCTTCATCCAAAAGCACTATTTCCAATTCGACCGCGAGGGCAACGCCGCCATGCGGCTTTGGTGGTTGGGGGAACTCGCCGAGCGCATCGCCACCCATACCGAGAACTTCAGCAAAGAAGCGATGTTGGAATTGCTATCGAGCAATCGGGAGCTTTACCACCAATCGTTGGATCGCCCCTACTTGATGGCGAACTCGCGGCTCATGGCCTTCATCTGGGAATTGGCGCATCAAGGCAATCCGCATCTTTTCAAGAAGCCTTACCCCAACCAGTGGTTGAAATCGCTCAACATCCGCGCCGCGACCCTCAGCCTGGATCTACTCGCTGATGGGGAGTTGCGCGAGTTAATTCAGGAGGTTGCCCCCCGCCCCAAGAGCATGGGACACCCTGCGGGGGGTAGTGTGCCGCCGGCCTTGCGCGTGTTGAGCTTGGGCGGCGGCGTACAAAGCACGGTGTTGTGCTTGATGGCTGAGGAAGGCCGCTTTGGTGAAAAACCCGATTGCGCCATCTTCGCCGATACCGATTGGGAACCGCGGGCGGTCTACGAAAACATCCGCTGGTTGCGTTCGCAAGTTTCCTTCCCCATCTACATCACCGACAATGGGCGTAGCCTGCGGCAAGATGTCCTGCGTGGCGTCAATACGAATGGCCGTCCCTGGTTGACCATACCGGCCTACCTTGGCAATGAGGACGGCGAACCGGCGGGCATCAACTGGCGACAATGCACCTCGAATTATAAAATCGTCCCCATTCATAAGAAGATACGCTCTTTGCTCGGTTTGAATCCGCGCCAGCAAATCTCTTCGGAGACGCGCGTGGAGATGTGGCTCGGCTTGACGACCGATGAATACACGCGCGTCAAACCCAGTCGAGATTGGTGGATTACCCTGCGCTACCCCTTGATTGATGATTTGCCGCTAGACCGCGAAGAATGCCAGGCTTGGTTCGCCGAACGCTACCCGCAGCGCACCCTACCGCGCAGCGCCTGCGTCGCTTGCCCTTTCCATAGCTCGGCGAGTTGGCTCCATATGCAGGAGCAAGAACCGGAACAATTCGCGGAAAGCATCGCGCTGGATGAAAAATTGCGCTCAGGAGAACATGCAGCGGGGAAACTGTTCCGCAAGCGCGTCTTCTTGCACCATCGACGCATCCCCTTGCGCGAAGCCATCCAGCTCGACCGGCAGGAGGCCGATGCCCACAACCCTTTCCTGGATGAATGCGAAGGATATTGCGGCCTATAAAAAGTTAAACGCGCTGCGAATCGCTCCGCAGCGCGTGGGCTTTGGCGGATCTTCAGCCGCTGAGGGCTGTTTGCTTTGCGCTAGTCTTCCATCTCCAGCGCGTCATAGCCCGGGCCATCGATGAAGAAATCGTAATTGGGTTGGATGTCCTCGGTGAGATCGATGACTTCACCGCCGGCGGCTGTGACCTTTTCTTTGGTGCTCCAGGGGATGTATTCCTGCCCGGCAGCGAGCTCGTATTCATCGGGCACTTCTTCTTCCACAAAAATCGCCTCGAAAGGACATTCGGGGATACAAGCGCCACAATCGATACAGGTATCCGGGTCGATGAAATACCAAGGCCATTCGCTCTCCGGTTGACCCGGGATGATGCATTCCACCGGACAGACTTCGACACAGGCGCCATCGCGCAAACAGAGCGAAGTGATGATGTGGGTCATGATTTCTCCTGCTGACCGTCTCGTATATTGCGGACCGCTACTCGCCATTCTAACAGGGTTATTCGGCGAAATGTATGGCCTTTACGCCACTGCGCGGCAGCATATCATACTCAAAGCACCAGCGCGAGGAAAACCAGGACCCCGAGCAAGAACGCCGCCAGTAGGCCCATACTGCGTAAATCGCGCAGGACATGGGCGTAAGTGGTGCGCAATTCGCCTTCGCTCACTTGCTGCGTCGGCGCGGCCAGGCGTTCCGCGATGGCCGCCGCATCCGGTGCTGCGTCATTGCGGGTATTGCGGGTGGTTTTGTTGGCATCATCCAGGCGTTGGCGTCGGCGGGCGGCGCGGCGCGCGGCGCGCGAGTGCTCTGCTGGGTCTTCGCTGGCGGGCATAGCGGCGGGTGTTTCGCTCTCGGCTTCCGGCGTTGGCAGACCCGCGGCGCGGCGGGCGCGGCGCAGCGTCTCTTCCGGTAAATTGGGCCGATTGCGGCGGCGCGACATCGTTTTCCTCTACCCCTTAATATTGCATTTTATGGCAAAATGGTGCGACAAAGCAAGGATTTCATCAATGGGAAGGCGAATATGAGTGGAGAACGCATCTTGACTTTGCATCCGCAGGGTAAAGCGGGCGTGAATATTGAACGCGCGAAATACCAAGCGGTGCGGGCGGCAGTTTTACAAGCCATCGATGAGGCGGGCGAATTGCCTTTTTCGGAATTGGCGGCGCGTTGCACACCGCTGTTGCCCGATTTCGCTGGGTCCATCGGTTGGTATACGACGACCGTCAAGTTGGATCTGGAGGCGCGCGGCGAGATAGAACGCTTGCCCGGCGGAGGCAAGCAAAGACTGCGACGGATTCGCTAGCGCGCGAGTTCCCAGGCCAAGTGCTCGATCTCGGGTAGGATGAGTTTCTCCAGCGCTGTGCGGACGGCATTCTCGCTACCCGGTAGCGAGAAAATCAGCTTGCCCTTGAGCACGCCGGCCGTAGCCCGGCTCAACATCGCCGCCGCGCCGACCTCCTCATAGCTGAGCATGCGGAATAGCTCACCGAAACCGGGCAGGGGTTTCTCGATTTGACGCGCGAGGACATCGTAAGTCCTATCCCGCGGGGCGATACCCGTACCGCCATTGAAAATGATCAGCTGCACTGCGGGTATGCCGGTCAGCTCAGCCAGGGTAGCGCGTAAGGGCTCCGCCTCGTCAGGGATTAAGCGATAAGCGAGGATGCGATGTCCCCGCTCACGCAAACGAGCCTCCAGGTATTGTTGGTTCTTGTCAGTTTCGGGTTGACGTGTGTCGCTGACGGTGACGGTGGCTAGGCTGACGGCCCTGCGCCCGGCCCGCGCGCGATGTTCTTCCGCGCCCATAGGCTACGCTGCCTCCTTTATTCTTGTATTCTTGCGAATCCAGCATCTGCGGATGGTAACACAAGCCGACCAGCGTTTGACAAGAATCGCCAAGCTCATTAAGATGAGAGCATATGGATAGGGCAATCAGCGCGCGCGGCGGCCAGGAGTAGCCATGGAATCGGGCATGATTTCACAGCTGCAGAAAGCGATACGTTACGCTGAGGAGCCCGACCGTGTGACCTTTGAGAGTTTGGCGCTCCATTTCAAAGGGGACAACAACGAATATGAGTTGACGCTCGGAGAAAAGGGTTGGCATTGTGGCTGCCCGGGTTTTGGCAGCTATGGCCTTTGTCCGCACATCATGACATTGGAGCGAGTGTTGCGGCCGATGCTCAAGCTTCCCCCCATGCCATATGGTCCGCAGCAGAATGTCGTCAGCGATGTCGATAAGGCGAATCGTTATACGGCCGAGCGCGACCGCTTGCGCATCCAGCATTTCCGCGCGCGTTTTCGCGGCAGTAACAATGATCACCTGGTCGAATATGAGGCCGGCCGCTGGTCTTGTGACGCGCCGAGTTTCGCCCGTTTGGGCATCAGCAGCCATACCATCGCCCTGGAGCGCCTGCTTGGCGAGATGGTCATCCCACAGAGCCGCGGCGCGATTCACGAAGGTTAGGTTACCCCATGGCCAATACACCGCTCGCCGCCGAATACGGCTTTGATTTTGATGAAGTGCTCGACCGCCGCGCCAGCGATAGTGTCAAGTGGAATGTGGATTGGATCGCTGACGATATGCTCTCTATGTTCTTGGCAGACCAGGATTTTTGCTCTGCTCCGGCCATCACTGCCGCATTGCAGGAGCGCGCCGCGCAGGCTTGCTTTGGCTACGCCCTCCCGGACCCGGCGTTGAAGCCGAGCATCGCTGCCTGGTTGGCGCGTGAGCAGGGTTGGCACCTTGAGCCAGAACAGATCTTGCTGCAATCGGGCGTCAATTCCGCATATGAGGTCGCCTGTCAGATGCTATTGCAGGAGGGCGACGGTGTGTTGGTGCAAACGCCGCTCTACGGTCCCATCTTGGCGGCGGCGGGGCGTTCTGGTCGGCAACTGCAAGCGGCGCCATTGGCCGGGTGGCGAGAAGGGGCGCTCCTGCGCTATGAAATGGATATCGATGCCTTGAAAGCGGCCATCACGCCGACGACGCGCCTCATCATCCTTTGCAACCCGCACAACCCAACGGGCGAAGTTTTTTCGCGTGCGACATTGGAGCGCCTTGGCGATTTCTGTCTTGAGCATGATTTATGGATCATCAGCGATGAAATCCACGCGCCGGTCTTGTTCGGTGAAGCGCGACATACGCCCATTGCGAGCCTCTCGCCGGAATTGAGCGCTCGCACCATCACGCTGCAATCGCCCAGTAAGGCCTTCAACTTGCCGGGTTTGGCTTTTAGCTTCGCTGTCGTCACGGATGAGGGTTTGCGGGAGCGCTACGAACAATTCGTCAGCGGGCGCCTACCGCATGTCAACGCCTTTGGCATGGTGGCCGCGCTAGCGGCCTATCGCGATAGCGATGCTTGGTTGGTGGCCAACTTGGAATACTTGCGCGCCAACCGTGATTTCACCTTCGAATATTGGAGTGATTTCCTATCGCCAATTGGCCTAACACGACCGGCGGGCACTTATATGCAGTGGTTCGATTTTTCTTGGTTGCCTTTGCGGGAAGGGCTGCCGCCGCATCAATTCTTCGCAGATGAGGCCCGTGTTTCCCTCAGCGGCGGCTGGTTCGGCGCGGGTGATGAGGGCTTTGTACGCCTGACCATCGCCACGCCGCGTTCCATCTTGCAGGAGGGACTGGAGCGGATGCGCGCCGCAGTCGAGCGATTGCTCGCCACCTGAGGGGAAAAGGTGAGCCTGCGAAAAATCGGCAATTGGCATACCAAAGAAGAAGGTTGGTTGGTCAAGGGGTGCCGTTTTTTCTTCAATGAGTCCGATTATTTCAAGTTGGACTATCGCGGTTATTCCGTCGCGAAGAAGGCCTTGGCGCTAGCGGGCGCGGCAAGAATTGGCCAACGGGGTAGCCGAACGCTTTGGTGGGCGGGCGATGGCTTGTATTGGGCGGATGCGACATTGAAGGATGAAGAGGTGCGCCTGCTCATTTGGGAGCGACAGCGCAAGCATGAATCCAAAATCGAGCGCCTGCGCAAGATGCGAAATAGTGAATTGTTGCAAGCGAAAAGGAGCCGTGACCCCATCCCGGATGATGTTCGGCTAGCGGTTTGGAAACGCGACAGCGGGCGCTGTGTCCGTTGCGGCGCGCGAGAGGAATTGCAATTTGACCATATCATCCCCGTGGCCAAAGGCGGTGGCAATTCACTCAACAATATTCAGATTTTGTGCGGACCTTGCAACCGCCAGAAAGGCGACTCCATAATTTAACGGGCGCTGGCTTATTCTTTTTCTGCGCCCGAGGATTGACGGCGGGTGCGCGCTGCGCGTCGCAATTCCCCGCGCGCGCGTTGTATGTCGCTTTCGTGTTTGAGGAGGACGGTGAGTGTCGTATCCAAAGTTGTTTCGTCCAACGCGTCCGCATTCAACGCGATTAGGGCCCGCGACCAATCCACTGTTTCGGCGATACTGGGCCGCTTTTTCAAATCCAACTCGCGTAGGCTTTGCACAAAAGCGACGACTTGCTGTGCCAATTGTTGCCGCAAATTGGGCAAGCGCGCGCGCAGGATGCCCAGCTCTCTTTCTGCATTCGGATAATTGAGGTGTAAATAGAGGCAGCGTCTTTTCAGGGCCTCGCTCAATTCACGGGTATTGTTGCTGGTGAGCAAGACGAAAGGGTGGTGTTTGGCGCGCAGGGTGCCGATTTCGGGGATGGAGACCTGAAAATCGCTCAACACTTCGAGTAAGAAGGCTTCAAATTCGGTGTCGGCGCGGTCAATTTCGTCGATGAGCAAGGCGCTGGGTGTGGGCGAGCGTAGAGCGCGCAGCAGCGGTCTCGGCAGCAAGAAACGCTCAGAAAAGAAGATCTCCTCCTCTTCGGCGAGGCGGTCAGCGGCCTGGGTGAGGTTGCTCGCGTCGGCGAGGGTGGCGTTGAGTTGGTCGCGCAGCAATTGCGTGTAGAGCATCTGCTTGGCGTATTCCCATTCGTATAGCGCTTTGTTCTCATCCAACCCCTCGTAGCATTGCAAGCGGATGAGGGGGATGCCCGCAGCGGCCGCATAGGCTTTGGCCAGTTCAGTTTTACCGACGCCGGCGGGCCCTTCGACGAGGATGGGTTTTTGCAAGGCCTGCGCCAAGAACAATACAGTCACCACTTCATCGTTGGCGATGTATTGCTGGGTGGCGAGGGCCTGGCGAATGGCGCGGCTATCGGCGAACAAGGGTTTTATCTTAGGGTGATCTGGGTTTTGCGAGGCCGTTGGTTGGCTTGTTTGTATGGCCGTTGAGCGGCCGTTTCGGTTCGGTAGCGCATTGCTCGTCGGTCTGTCCGTAGCGGCGCTTGCGTTGGCCATAAGCGGCGAGGGCGCGCTCCAACTCGTTTTCACCAAAATCTGGCCAATAGGTATCCGTCACATAGAATTCCGCATATGCGCCTTGCCATATGAGGAAATTGCTCACCCGCAGCTCGCCGCTGGTACGGATGATGAGGTCGGGGTCGGGCTGGTCGCGAGTGTAGAGGTAGCGGCTGATGAGCGCTTCGTCAATTTCTTCGGCGGCGATGCCGTCTTTGACGATGTTGCGCACAGCCGAGACGATTTCGGCGCGGCCGCCGTAATTGAAAGCCAGGTTGACGATGAGACGCTGGTTGTGTTGAGTTCGCTGGATGGCCTGTTGTATTTTTCGTTGCAGATAGGGCGCGAGACCTTCCAGTCGACCGATATGGCGTAGCTGTACCCCTTCTTCCTCCAATTCTTCCAGCTCGCGGTCGATGACACCTTCCAGGATATTCATGAGGAGGCGGACTTCCTGCCGCGGTCGGCGCCAGTTTTCTGTCGAGAAGGCGAAAAGTGTGACGATTTTCACACCTCTTTGCGCGCAAGCGCGGAGGATGCGGCGCAGATTCTCCGTGCCGGCGCGGTGTCCTTGGCCGCGGACCAATCCGCGCGCGCGCGCCCAGCGGCCGTTGCCATCCATGATGATGGCGACATGCCGCGGGCGCTTATCCGCGGCCAGCGGGTTTCTCGTCGCTACGGTGGTGAGCTTTGGCGAGGTGGCGATTTTATAGCTCCAGGATATCCATTTCTTTGGCACGGCTGAGCGCATCCATCTCCTCGATGTACTGATTGGTCAGTTTTTGGACTTCTTCCTGACCTTGCTTTTGTTCATCTTCAGAGATCAATTTCTCGCGTTCGAATTCCTTTAAGTCTTCATTGGCCGAGCGGCGAATGTTGCGGATGGCGACGCGCGCTTCCTCGGTGCGTTTCTGCAGATGGCGGACGAGTTGTTGGCGACGCTCTTGGGTGAGCGGGGGCATATTCAGGCGAATGGCCTCCCCTTCGACATTGGGGTGGATGCCCAAGTTGGATAATTGGAGGGCTTTTTCAATCGCTTGGATGGCTGTCTTATCGTAGGGGCGGATGAGGATTTGCATCGGCTCGGGTGTGCTGATATTGCTGAGTTGCCGTAGCTCGGTCTCTTGTCCATAATAATCGACCGAGAGGCGATCCACCAGAGCGGTGCTGGCGCGGTTACCGCGAATGCCTTGCAAAACCTCTGTGAACACATTCAGCGAGGTTTTCATACGCCCGCGCGTTTCGCTCAATATTTCTTCAATCATCCGTCAATCCCTTTTTTGCGGTCGCAAACCTGGCCAACCTTCCCAGGCGCGTGCCTGCCAAGCGCTATACAGGGCGATGGAGCCAGCCGTCGCGACATTGAGGCTAGCGACATTGCCGCGCATTGGCAAGGTGGCGAGGATATCGCAGCTTTCGCGCACCAAGCGGCGCAAGCCTTCGCCCTCGCTGCCCAAAACGAGCCCAAGCGGTAGGTTCAGGTCCACAGCGTCTAGGGGTTGTCCACCCTCTCCGATGTGCAAACCCAGCATCCAGATGCCCTCTTCTCGCAGCGCGCGCATCGTTTGTACGAGGTTGGTGACGCGAGCGATGCTGAGGTGTTCGGCGGCACCGCTGCTGCTGCTGGTCACGGCCGGCGTGATACTCACACTGCGCCGTTCTTGCAGGATGACGCCATGTACGCCCACCGAATCGGCAATGCGCAAGAGAACGCCGACATTTTGCGGGTCTTTGAGCAAATCGAGCAGCAGCAGGAAGGGGCGCTCCTGGCGCTGATTTGCGTTCTCCAGGATTTCTTCAATTTCCACATAAGGGTAGGGGCCAACGCGCAAAGCAATGTGTTGGTGGCGCGCGTTTTTGGTGATGTCGTCCATGATGCCGCGCGGGATGCGGCGGACCTTCAGGTTGCGCGCGCGCGCGAGTTGCAATATATCGCTGAGTTTACCGCCCTCGTCCACCCCTTCTGTGAGCAGCAGTTGTTTGAGAGGACGGCGTCGCGCGCGCATCGCCTCCATTACGCCCCAATGTCCGTAGAGGATATGGTTATCACTCGGATGAGAAGGATCTTCGCTCATGATGGGCGCCAGCGGGTGCCTTCTGCGCCATCTTCCAGCGCTACACCCAGCTTCGCCAGCTCATCGCGGATGCGGTCGCTGGTGGCATAATCGCGGTTGGCGCGCGCTTCTGCCCGCAGGCTGAGTAGCAATTCGATGAGGCCAGCCTCACGCTCGGCGTTGGCCGCGCTCGTTGTGTCGGGCAATAGGCCGAGGACGCCACCAGCCAATTCGTCGTATAGGCGGACGGTCGCTGCCAAGATTGCTGGGCTGATGGATACCTCACTTTGCAAGAGGGAATTGACCTCACGCGTGAATTGTTGCAGGGCGGCGATGGCTTTGGGCGTGTTGAAATCGTCGTCCATGGCGCGGGTGAATTGCGCGCGCGCCTCGTCGATGTGTTCTTGGAAGGCACTGCCATCGTTGTCATTGTTGGCGGGCGAGCTGGCCAACGCTTGGCGCGCGCGCCGCCAGGCAGAGACGAGTCGTTCCCAGCCCCCGGCTGTGCCGACCAAGGCCGTTTCGCTAAAATCGACCGGGTTGGCGTAATGCGCGCCCAAGGAGAACATGCGCAGCACTTGTGGCTGATGCCGCGAGAGCGCGTCGCGGATGGTGATGAAATTGCCGAGGGATTTGGACATCTTCACCCCATCCACCGTCAGGCTACCGACCAGCAGCCAATAACGCGCGAAATCCACCCCATTGGCGGATTCGCTTTGGACGATCTCATTTTCGTTGTGTGGGTAGATGTTGTCGATGCCGCCGCCATGGATGTCGAAAGTGGGGCCGAGGTATTTGCGGGCCATCGCCGAGCATTCGATATGCCAGCCGGGAAAGCCCTCGCCCCAGGGGCTATGCCAACGCAAGATGTGTTCCGCTTCAGCGTTTTTCCAGAGGGCGAAATCTTCTGGGTTGCGCTTCTCGCTATGGGTGGCTTGGCGACTGTCGGCCTTTCCCGCCTCCAGCTGACGGTTACTCAACTTGCCATAGCTGGGCGCGCTGCGCACATCAAAATAGACGCTGCCGTTTTTGACATAGGCATGGCCGCGGTCGATGAGCTCCTGCGTCATCTGGATTTGCTCGGAGATGTGCGCGCTCGCGCGGGGGGAGATATCCGGGCGTTTTATGCCGAGCGCGTCCATGTCAGCGAAGTACTCGCGCATGTAATGCTCGACGAGTTGCATAGGGCGCCATTGTAATTCGGCCGCCTTTTTGAGGATGCGGTCTTCTTCAGTTGCCAACAAATGCCCAACATCGGTGATGTTCTGTACATAAAGTAAGTCATAACCGGAATATCGTAACCAACGGGCGATGGTGTCGAAGGCGACATAAGTCTTGGCGTGCCCGATATGCGCCAGTTCTTGAACGGTCGGCCCACAGACATACATGCCGACCTGCCCATCCACCTGCGGGATGAACTCTTGCTTTTCGCGGCCGAGCACGTTGAAGATGCGCAAAATGACCTCATCCTGTCTCAAGTATCGCCATTCCCCTTGATTGTAACCGAAAAATGGCGGGATAGAGACGGTGAAAATCGTCATCTATACTTGCGCTGGGGCTCATCAGGGAAGGGAGCGACCGTTGGAGCGAAGCCGGCAATTGTCGCGGTTGGCAGAGGAGAACCTGGCGCAGGTGAATACCTGGCGCGCGCAGGCGGCTGGGAGCCAGTTGCATGGCGGCGACGGCCTCTGTTGGCTTTGTACACCAAGGCCGCTATGGTTGCCGGGTTGCGACCGCGCTTTGCTACCACCAACCGCCGCCCCCGCCGCGGCTGAGGAACGACTGGAAGAAGCGTTGGCTTTTTTTCAGGCGCGCGCCCTGCCCATCTGGTGTACGACGACCGCGAAGCGTACCCCCACCGCTTGGCATGCGCACCTGAAGGCGGCTGGCTGGCAATATCAATTTTCCGGTACTTGCATGGCCTTGGAATTAACCGACCTATCGCTGTCCTTGCCGGCGGCGCCCGACGATATGGTCATCGCGGAGCTGGCGCAAATGCAGGGCGAGGCGTACTTGCGGGCTGCGGCCACGCATCCTTATTTCGGTGCGCTCGCGGAAGCCAAGGCGGCGGAAGAATTCGCCGCCACCCTACGGATGCTCAGTGAAGGGCAGGCGCGCATCTTTGCGGCTTGGGAGGGGGAAGAGTGGCTGGGTAGCGCGATGCTTTGCCCGGCGGCCGGCGTGGCGGGGATATATGACCTGGGTGTACGCCAGGATGCGCGCCGCCGCGGCATCGCCAGCGCTTTGGTGCGGCATCTTTGTGAGGCGGCGCGCAGCGCTGGCTTCCGACAGGCGACCCTACAAAACGGCCATGGGCTCATCGCTTTCTACGAAAGGCTGGGTTTTCGTGTGGTCTCGACCTTACAGCATTGGCAGCGGCCGGCGGACGAACGATTTTTACCCCGCGGGGAAAGGGCTGAACGGCAGGCCGCCAGTGATTTCTTGTCGCTCGAAACTTTCTTGCACCATTTCTTTACGGGGGAGGTTGAGTTGGCTGCTGCGCTCTTGCGCGAACGGCCGGCCATCGCCCGCCTCCAGCAAGTGAATGGCGCGACAGCGCTGCATGTGACCAGTTTTCATGGCGCGTCACAGCTGGTGGGGGAATTGTTGGCCGCCGGCGCCAATAAGGAAGCGCGCGAGCGGGATTTTGGCGCGACGCCGCTCATCCATGCGGTCGTCGGCGCTGGGCCTTGGGGCCCGCAATTCCAAACAGGACAGGAAACGGTGATACGGTTGTTGCTCGCGGCGGGCGCCGATATCCATGCGCCGAACCGTTGGGGGGATCGGGCCGCACAATTGGCGTCAACGACGCTGGCGGCCGATTTGCGCGCGGCGCTGGCTATCGATTAGCGTTGTTCCGCAGTTTCCTTGAGCCGGTTTTTCAATCGAAAGCGATATGGTCGCGCAACTTCTCCAGTAGTGCGGGGCCGAAGCCAGGGACTGCGTCCAGGTCTTCGATTTTTGTGAAGACGCCATGTGTTGCGCGCCATTCGAGGAGGCGAGTCGCCAGAGTCGGGCCGATGCCGGGGAGCTTTTCCAGCTCTTCCTGGTTGGCCTGGTTGATGCGCAAGGGGATGGGTCCCAAGGGAGTGGCGGGGCGATTGCCATCGTCGGCGAGGTAGATTTGCGCGCCATCGCGCAACCGCTCCGCCAGGTTGACAAGGCGGGTATCGCCTTTTTCGAGCGCGCAATCGGCGGCTTGGAGGGCGTCTTCCACACGAGCGCCAGGGGGCAGGTTGAGCGATTGGTTGATGGGGCCGGCATCGCCCGCACAAACGACATGGACGCGAATCGGCGGCGCGGTCGCGGTCGGCGCGGGCGTGGCGCTGGGCGGTGGCGGTCGCACTTCAATTGAGAGCGGTTCGGGTTGGGTGCTGATGAAAAAGGTGGCCGCTAGGAGCAACACCAAGCCCAGCGCGGCCACCACCCACCATACGGGTGGTTGATTGTCTTCAGTGTTATGATTGTCATCCTGAAAGGATTGCATCGTTTGAATTTATAGTATTATGGGTATCGATCCAAGTCGATGGATATCGGGAATCGACACAGTTTAGTTTTTCTCACAATCCCTCACTTCAACAACACGTGCTCCTGCAAGAATCGCAGCATGGTCTCGAAACAATGCTCGATCGTCTCCGGACGGCGCCAACCATGCCCCTCACCTTCGTATAGGTGATATTCATGGGGTACGCCGCGCCGCTTCAGCGCCTCGACCACCTGCTCCGATTGATTTGGCGGGACGACTTCGTCAATCGAGCCCTGAAAAATCAGGAGCGGGTCGACTATCCGCTCGGCATGGAAGACTGGCGAGCGTTCACGATAAAGCGCCGCGGCTTCCGGCAGCGGCCCAAGCATCGTATCCAGGTAGCGTTCTTCAAATTTGTGCGTTTCCGCAGCGAGTAGGAACTGGTTGCTCACACCAAACAGATTGACACCCGCGGCGTAAAAACCCGGTTTGTTGACGAGTGAGTTGAGCACCGTGAAGCCGCCGGCGCTGCCGCCATAAATCACGAAGCGTTCCTCGTCGGCCAAACCGCGCTCGGCCAAATAACGGGCGCCCGCCGCGCAATCCTCGGTGTCGTGGATGCCCCAGTTGCCGCGCAATTTCAGCATGTATTCGCGCCCATAGCCGGTGCTGCCGCGATAGTTCACAGAAAGGAAGGCGTAGCCGCGTGTGGCGAAGAACTGCGCCGCGCCATGATATCCCGCGCTTTGTTGCCCAGTTGGTCCGCCATGCGCGTGCACGATGAGCGGCGGCCGGCCCGTTCCGGCAAAGCGCGCGTTCGTTGGCTCGTAATACAGCCCATAGACCGTCTCGCCGTCATGGCCGGGGAATTGCACCGCTTGCGCTTGCGCCAGCTCTTCTCGAGGGAGGGCCTCTGTCGACGAGCGCCGCAGGATGCGCGGCCCCGTCGCCGCTTGCCGTAACAAGCGCGTCGGGCAACGGCTATCGCTGGCGAGGACCGCCAATTGCCCATCATCGGCGCCGACCGCGAGTGTGAAGACATCGCTATAGGCGGCTAGGTCTTCGTTGCGGCCCTCTTTTTTCGTGACCCAATCCAACCGCCAAAGCGATTGAAACCCTTGCTCGCCACGCAGGAAATGGATCGCCGCGCCGTCGCCGCTCCAGCCGTAGCGGCGCATGCCCTGACCCCAGGCGGGGTCGGCATGCTCGGCCAAAGCAGTGGTCAGTTGTTGCCGCTCATCCGTCGCCAGCTCGAGCGCGTAAAGTTGGCCGAAGCCGCTCTCATCGCTGATATAGGTCAACCAACGGCCGTCCGGCGAAAATTGTGGTTGGAAGATGCTCGTTTGTGGGCCGCCGCCGAGTGTCCGCCTTTCGTGGACCAAGGGGCCGCCGGGCGCATCCATATCCAGGTGGATGAGGCGCAATTCGCTGCCATCCCAGGGCATATTGGGATGATCCCAGGCGATATAAGCGAGGGCATCGCCCGCAGGGGACCAGGTCGGCTGCATGACAAAATCGCTAGTGGTTGCCAGTTGTCGTGGCCAAGATGAACCGTCACTGGCGACCAAGGCCAGACCATCCTTCCTTTCGTAACTGTAGACATAAGCCACCCAGCGACCATCGGGGGAGGGTTCTGGCGAGGCGCAAGCGCCGAAAGCCGGGGTGATGGTCTGAGGTGCGCCACCGCGCACGGGTTGCCGCCAGAGGCGTCCGTTGGCTGAAAAATAGACCGCATCGCTGGCTACGCCATAATCGCCACCGCCATAACCCACACGCGCGCGCGGTTGTGTATCGGCGGCGGTCAAATCACGCGGGGCATCTTCCCCTTCCTGGATGACGAGGACCGGTCGGTCGCCGCGTCGCTCCATCCAGACGAGCGCCGCCGCCGCGCCGCGGCCCGGCAACCAACGCGCGTCACTCAGGCGCAAGTCGCCGGCCAACGCGCGCGCCGTCAACGGACTTTCCCAGAGACCATACTGACGGGCAATTCGCTCGTTGGCGGACATGGAACCCTTCCTTTTTTGCTGCTTTTATATCCTGTTGAGAGTATAGCGTTGCCGCGGGCGGGCGGGGTCTGATGGGGGGATCAAGTGGCGTAATGGGATTGAATGATGCGCAACGCGTGTCGCGCTAGGTCTGATTGCGGTTCGTAATCATCGCCGACGATTTCGACAATGGTGCCCACATCTGCCCATTCATACAATTTCTCGGCGTTGCTATTTTCCGACATCACGCAACCCAGCGTCGATGGTTCGCTCACATTGTTGCCATTCAGGTAGTAGCCGTTGGGTAGGAGCACAGCGCCATGGAGACCATTCATCAATCCTGGGCGCACCTCATAGATGCCCATGAAGAAATTCATCTCCCAGCTGCCGCATTGCTCGTCGTTGCAAAGGCGGAAACTGGAGCCTTTAGCGACTTCGCTATGCGAGAGAATCTGAAAGACACCGGGCAGCGTTGGGTCGCTTGGCATCCCGGAGGAGATGCCCCAATCGAAAATCATCTCGCCGTTTTCGTAGGCGATGAGGTGCTGTTGGTCCAAGTCGACGATGATGCGCTTGTGCGGGATGACATCGTTGGGGATGGTGATGTCGCGCGTCGGTAGCTGAATCTCGTCGCCAACGAAGAGCGTATTGAGGTCGCGGCCGGGGTTGGCTTCAGCGATGAGCCCGTAGGGTATGCCGGTCTTGCGCGAAATGTCGTAGGCAGTATCGCCGTTCTCAATGGTGTAAATGCTGGGGCGGTAGTTGATGCGCAGATTAACGCGCGTCTCACCGCGCGCGAGGGCGTCGTTCACCTTGCGATAGGCGTAATTCGCATCCAAGAAGCGAGCACCCTCATCCCGCAGCAACTGTTCGACATTGATGGCGTAAATCATCGCTCGGAAACGCTCTTCTTGCAGCTGTAGAGTTTCGGGCCCTGCCTGCAACCAATTGGCCACATCAGCAGGAGAAGCGGAGAATCGCGTTGTCTCGTTGGTATAGGGGTCGTAACCAATCAACTCGATGCCCTGCTGGACGATGGCCTGGGCTTCATTGAGCAAGGGCATGGGGTCGGTGACGACAGGCTTGATGATGGTGGTTTCCATCCGCAATTGCCCTTGCTGCAAGACCTGCGCTGGATATTCGGCGAGGGTGGTCAGGGCGCTCATGATATCCAGCGTTTGCCCTTCTTGCCCGGGGAGGGGTTGCATCTCACCTTGAACATAGCGGTAACTGGCGTTGGCGGGCGGGATATCCACCTGCTGCTTGAAATCCAGCAAGAATTGTTGCGCCTTCCAATAATCGCCATCGTCGATGGTGATGACGGGTGTGATGTGATAGCCAAACGGGAGACCGGCGAGGCCAACGCGGCGCGCTCGCTCGAAGGTCGCATTCGCGTCGAGGCGCATCCCCAGCGCTTCCGGACTCGCTTCGGCGACGCTACGGCCATCGATGAAGATTTGCAACGGTGGTTGAGCGGACCAGGCCGTTACCAACGCTTCGTTGGCCGCTTCACGCCCCATCCCGCCCAGCGCTTGCCCCAGCGAATAGACCGCGGGGTAGATGCGCCCGCCCAGGGTGAAATGCGCGAAAAAAACTAGGATGGCAATGGGGGCGGCCAAGAGAATGGGCAGGCGCGACCAGGAATTTCGACGCCAGTAAAAGGCGATATCTGCCCACCAGAGTGAAACGCCACCCCGCTGGGTTCGACTTTCTTGGCGCTGGTGGGCGCGTTGTTGAGCGCGCCGACGCGCCTCCAAACGGGCGCGAGCGCCGCGCGACCGGCTTTGGGATTCGGCAACCATAGCGGATATTGTATGCATTTGTGAAAATTTTGCCGACGGGCCGGCCGCGATTTCGCGCTTGCTCCGCTTTCAGTTTGTGCTAGAATGTGGGCAGCGCGGGAGTAGTTCAGCGGTAGAACGTTTCCTTGCCAAGGAAAAGGTCGTGAGTTCGAATCTCATCTCCCGCTTTTTTATGGGCATCAATCTTGGCGGGGCGTCGCTTTCGGGAAACTTCAATCAGGCGTGGGGCGGTGCTTGCGCTTTACCGCGATAACCCAATTCGCGCAGGCGTTCTTCATCCAGGGCTTCCAACTGGTGCGCCAAACGATCGTATTCGTTGGGCGGGATGGGTCGTTCTAGCCCACGCCCATCGCGATAAACATAGCCGAGCCCGCCACACCAATCGCAATCCTTGCTGGTGTCATGTGCCATCTCTTCCGCGAACCAACCATAACCATCGCAGGAAGGGCAGCGCGCCAGTTGCTCTGTGTTGGTTGACAAGCTCAATTCCAGGCGCTGCTTGGGGTATCGTCTTCTTCGAAACCGCCGGTGGGGAAGCCGCTTTGGGGGTGGTTGTCATCCGTTTCTTGGTCGTACTCCGGCGCGCCTTCCTCATCCGTGAGGTAACCCACTTCATCGCCGGTCGTCAGCCATTCGAGTGAGGCGAAGGCCGTCGCGCGGGTGCGTGGGTTGGCATCATGCAAATTGGCGATGACTTGAGACATGGCCAAGTCACCAAATTCCCAGAGCGAGCGTGCCGCTGCGAGGCAAACATAACTGGATTCATCGTTCGCCAATGTATTCAGCAAGGTTTCAATCGCTTCCTCAGCGCCGATATTGCCCAAGGCGCGCGCTGCCGACCAGCGCACATAGCGGTTCGTATCAGTTTCCAGTGTGTCGATGAGCGGGTTGAGGCTGAGCTCGCTCCCAATTTTCCCCAAGGCCTCGGCACAAGCCTTGCGGACGGAGGGTTGCGCATCATTGGCTAGGGTCGCTTCCAAAGCCAGGCGGCTCTCTTGGTCGCCGCCCAAGGCTGCGCAGGCGTGGGCGGCCTCGGCGCGCAATACTGCGTTTTCGTCTGCTGCCAATGCCTCGCGCAGGGCGGGGAGGGCCAGGCTGTCCCCGATTTGGACCAGTGCCAACAAAGCGGCGCGGCGCGCCCGGGCATCCGGGTCGCAAAGTAGGGCTTGCGCGAGCGCCGGCAGGGCCTGGCTATCTTGCAGTTGCCCCAAAGCGCGCAGGCTGGCGGCGCGGACGGCCCGCGAAGGGTCTTGCTGTGTGCTGATGGCCAGGATGGGGATGGCGGCCCTGTCGCCACGCTTGGCAAGGGCGCGCGCGACCGCGCAACGGACGCGCACACTACGGTCGCGCAGCAGATGGGTCTGCAAGGCCGTCAAGACGCGCGCGTCGCGGGTATGGACAAGGGCGGCGACGATACTGGCGCGCAGGCGATGCTCGCCCTTGCCCAGCGTCGTTAGCAGGATATCGATAGCCCGCGCCGTGCCCACCTTGGCCAAGCGAAAGACGGCGCTGTGTTGCTGGTGGGCATCGCCGTCTTGTAGTTTCCGTTGCAATTCAGAGAATTGGTTCTCGTCGCTCATCGCACCCTCTTCACCTTACCATCATTATACTGGATCTGGCGCCTGAAGAGGGATGGAATGTTGTTGAGTGAGGGCCGCCGCTTCCAGATACGGGAAAATTAGCCAGACATTCATCGCCCCGAATAGCGCGCCAGTCAACACGCGGAAATGTGGCAAACTCTCGCGCGCTGGCCAGAAAGCGAAGGGCGGATAGCCCAGCAACTGGCTAAAGCCGTCGACGGCGATCGGCGTCAGGCCGAGCAACAGGTATAGGAAGATGGGCGGTGGTCGCAGGCGCCCACGCCAACGGCGGAAGAGCAAGGCTGCCAATAGCATCGCCAACCAAATCGCCAAGTCCCGCTCACAGAGCGCAATTTTATAGCCGAGGGTTTCATCACCGATGAAATCGCGCGCCGCAAATTGCAGGGCTGGCGAAAAGACTTGCAGGTTCGCGCGCGTAATGGCGTTGGCATCGACCGTCTCCCAACCAGTGGCGCCGAGCGGCCCGCGCGAACGACCGCGTTCTTCGCCGAGGGCCACTTGCGCGGCGTAATGCTCACGATAGTTGGCTGAAGCGAGGGAGACATCCTCAAAATGCGGTGGCGCGCTGCCACTGATTTCGCGCGGATAGGCCCAATTCTCACCAAAAAGGAAGAACGAACGAAACGCAAATTGGTGGCAGAAGGGGCTATACAATCGGTAAAGCACCTGCGCGAGCCCGTCGAACCCCAGTTGTGCTGAGATGGGTGCGGCGACCGATCCGCCCACGAAAATGGCGATGGCCAGGGTGATTGCGCCGAGCCAATTTCGCGCCAACCAGCGCCGGCCGCGACCGAAGCGCGCCGCCATTAACCCAGATGCTCCGCCAGAATCGTCTCCAGTTGGGCTTGGATGACGAGGCCATGAAAAGTCTTGAGAATGACGCCGCGTTCGTCCAGGATGATGGTTCGTGGTTGGCCGACGATGGTATAGCGTTCGTGTATATCGCCCTCCTCGTCCAGCGCGAGCGGAAAGCTCAGGCCTTGTTCGGTCGCGAAAGCGCGGATGCGCTCCGCGCTTTCTTCGAAATTGATGGCGACGATTTCGAAGCCGCGCTCGCGATGGGCATCGTAGACCGCCTGTAGTTCTGGCATTTCGCGTAGGCAAGGACCACACCAGGTTGCCCAAAAGTTGAGCAGCACCACCTTGCCGCGCAAATCGCTGAGCGAGTATTCTTCGCCGGCGACCGTATGGATGATGAAATCTGGTGCTTGATGACCATCGGCGAGCCCAACGCGCAAACCGCCGCCCACCGCGGCGAGTTCGCTCAGATTGAGGGCTTTGCTGTCTTCCGGGATGACGATAGCCGCAGCAGCGTTCTCAGGGGCGGCCGCGGAATTGGAAGGCGTGACCCCGAGCAACTCACTCACTCCACCGACAAAGCGCTCTTCCAGGGCGATGGATTCAGCGGCGAATTGATTGGCGAAGGTCAAGCTCCAATCTTGCAATTGCCCGCTGGCGACGAGGATACCGATGCCGATGAGAAAAAGGCCACTGAAGCGGGTGATCCATTGCGCGCGTTGTCGCAGGGCACGCAACAACCCCTGAGCGCTATCCAACAATAATGCGGTCAATAAGAAAGGGATGCCGAGCCCCAGGGAATAGGTGGTGAGCAACAAAGAGCCACGCACAAGGTCTGCGGTCAGGTTGGCCGAGCCACCACCGCTACTCACTAGCGTGAGGATGGCGCCGAAGATGGGGCCGATGCAAGGTGTCCAGCCGGCCGCGAAGACGATGCCGAGAAAGGCGGAATGGTGGTAGCCTTGCGCGCCCCTCGCCGTCATCTCCAGGCGCGTGTCGGAATAGATGAGTGTGTCTATCCGCGATAATTGTCGTTCCCAGAAGGTCGCTGGGCGCAGGAAAGCGTTCCCCAGGGCGAACCAGAGGAAAATTACCGCGAGGAAGGGCAGAATGAGGAAGGGTGCGACCCAAGCCCAGAGCGACCAGACCACCAGGGCCAGCGCGCTCAGCGGCGTCAGTAAGGGGTGATTCAGGACGCGCTTTTGTGAACGGAGCCAGCGGAGCCAGCGGGGTATCAGGCCCATGAAATGCAATCCGAAGAAGACGATGATGGTACCGCCCACGCGGCCCAGGATTTCCGTCACCAGGGATACATTGCCGCTACCCAATATGCGGATGATGAGGGCGTAGGTCAGCAGGCCAAAGCCGACGAAGAAGAGCGTGAAGCCGATGACAAAGGCCAATCCATGGCTAAAGGTGTTGAGGCGAGCGGTGATGGTTGGTCTCGAAGAGTCCATTTTGCGCTCGCTCAATTGCCATTGGGCGGCGACGGTTTGCGCCGTTTGCCCGCTCATATAGCCGATGTATGCCGGTACCAAGGGCAAGACGCAGGGCGAAGCGAAAGAGACAAAACCGGCCGTTAAGGCCAGGATGAGCTGGAAACCAATGCCCAACTGGTAGAAACTGTCGAAATCGAGCACCTAGACACCTTCGGCGATTTTAAAGAAACGACACATCCATTATACGGAGCAGAGCGCACGAATCTTACGGCGATCCTCGCGGCGCGCAAGCATTCAGGTGCGCAGGCGGGCCGTCGCCGCCTCATCGACCGTCCAGCGTTCGCTGTCGATGACGACGCCGTAGTCTTCGCGCGCGCTTCGCAACGAGACAAAATCGTCGCGCACATCTTGGAGGACGAGTTGGGGGTCGCGCTTTTTGGGGTTCCCCCAACCGCCGCCGCCGCCCGATTTGTTGATGAGGATATCCCCGGCCCGTAGATCTTTCTCATGCAGGGCACCGTTGACGCGCTCTTTTTCTGTCCCTGGCCAGATGGTGATGGAACCGGGGATGCCGTTGTGGCCGCCATGCATACCCCAGGGCGCCGTTTTGGTCTTCTTGACGACGGCCAGACAGGCGGAATTGTGCAAAAAGCGATACACGCGCGAGACCCCGCATCCGCCGCGGTGCTCACCAGGGCCACCAGTATCGGGCAGCAGGCGGTAGCTTTCGATATGCATCGGTGATTTGCTTTCGACGACCTCGACTGGGTTGTTGCGACAACCCGGCTCCGTGAGGTGCATGATGGCGTCTTCACCATCGCCGCCGGCATGTCCACCGAAGCCAACCGCCTCGTTGGTCGCTTCTACCCAGGGCAGACCGGTTTCGGGGTGCTGACCCAGACCCATCACACTGAAGATATCGCCGCCACTACAAGCCGGGATGTGTTCGGGCATCCCCTGCGCGAGGGCTTTGAGGATGACCTCAGGCGCGAGCAAGCTGGCCCAGATGGTGAAGGTTGGCGCGGGCGGTAGGGCGTGCACCATGCTACCCGGCGGAGCGATGACCTTGAGCGGGCGATAATGCCCCGAATTGGCCGGGTGTTCCGCTGTGGTCACACCTTTGAAGGCCAGGCCGCTGACGCCGGTGGTCAAGCCAATCGGCAAATTCATCGGGCCCTCTGTACGCGGTTGAGAGCCAGTCCAATCGACGATGAATTCGTCATCGGTGATGGTGACTTGACATTTCAGCTTGAGCATTGTTTCGCGGTCGATGCCGTCATCATCGACATAATCCTCGGCTGTCCAGCTGCCTTTGGGCAGAGAAGCGAGGCGCGCGCGGGCGATGCGCTCGCCATGGTCAAGGATGGCCTCGATGGCTTCGTTCAGGGTATCGAGGCCAAAGCGCTCCGCCATTTGCGCCACACGGCGTTCGCCGGTGCGGCAAGCGGAAATCTGCGCGTTTAAGTCACCGATGACCCGATCTGGGATACGGCTGTTGAAGCGAATCAAGTTGATGATTTCTTCATTGCGCACCCCGCCGCGGTAGAGTTTCATCGCCGGCATAATCAGGCCTTCTTGGAAGACATCGCTGGAATCCAACATATAGCCGGCTTCTTTTTGACCGAGGTCGAGCCAATGTTGTTTGATGGCGGTGAAGCCGATTAGCTCATCTTTGTGGAAGATGGGGGAAGTCGCCAACACATCCATCGGGTGTGCGGAAGACCAATAAGGATAAGAGGTGAGCATGAGGTCGCCGGGCTCCAGGTTCTCTACGCCGATGAATTCGACGGTTTTCTGGAGCCCATAATCGTTGCCACAGGTGAAGATGGCCAGGCCGGGCGATTCTGCCAGCATACGGCAATTTTTGTCGTAGATTCCCAAGCCGAAATCACGTATCTCGTAGACGATGGTGGTATAGGAGGTGCGCATGAGGTTGCGTTCCATCTCGCGCGCGGCGGAGAGGTAGTAATTATGGATGACCTCGACGGTTATGGGGTCGAGTTTGGCATTCGCGCTCATCGTTCACCTCCAATGTATGCGATGGGGCTGGTTTCCATTCGTGCGGCGCAGCGATATTGGTGTCATTCGGCGCGCAGGGCCGCGGTGGCCTCCTCGTTGACCGTCCAGGTTTCGCGATCGATGGCGACACCATAATCATCATGGGCGCTTTGCAACGAGACGAATTCGTCGCGGACATCGGCGAGCACGAGTTGGGGGTCGCGTTTCTTGGGGTCGCCCCAACCGCCACCGCCGCCGGAATGGTTCTCGATGACGTCTTCGGCGGCCATCGGATAATGGATTGCGCCGGTGACTTCTTCTTTCTCCGTCCCCGGCCAGACAACGACTTTGCCCGCTAAGGCGTCACTGCCGCCATTCATCCCCCAGGGGGCAGATTTGGTCTTTTTGACGAGGGTGAGGGTGGTGGAGGGTGCGAGGAAGCGGTAGGTACGCGTTACCCCGACGCCGCCGCGATGCTGGCCGGGGCCGCCGGAATCTTGGCGCATGCGATAATGCTCGATGATCCAGGGTGCTTTGGTTTCCAGCACCTCGACGGGGTTGTTGCGGCAGCCGGGCTCGCTGAGATGCATGATGGCATCTTCACCATCGCCGCCGGCGTGGGCGCCGAAGCCAACGGCCTCATTTGTGGCCTCCAACCAAGGCAAGCCCGTCTCAGGATGCAACCCGAGGCCCATCACATCGAAAACATCGCCGCCTGAGCAGGCGGGGATGCGGTCGGGCATACCCTGGGCCAGCGCTTTCAGGATGACCTCTGGCGCCAACAAGGCGGCCCAGACGGTGAAGGTGGGCGCGGGTGGGATGGCATGCATCATCTCGCCCGGCGGGGCGATGATGGTCAAGGGACGGTAATTGCCGGAATTGGCGGGGGTATCGGGCGTTGTGACGCCTTTGAAAGCCAGTGCCGTGACCCCTTCGGTGAGGCCAATCGGCAAGTTCATCGGCCCCCTCGTGGCCGGTTGCGAGCCACTCCAATCCACGATGAATTCGTCATCGGTGACGGTGACCTTGCATTTCAATTTGAGCATCGTGTCGCGGTCGATGCCATCGTCGTCAGCCCAATCTTCCGCTTCCCAGCTACCATTCGGCAACTCGGCCAAGCGCGCGCGCGCCAGGCGTTCACCATGATCGAGGATGGATTCCACGGCCTCATGGAAATTGGCCAACCCGAAGCGATTCACCAGCTCAATCACGCGGCGCTCGCCGGTGCGGCAAGCGGAAATCTGCGCGTTCATGTCGCCGATGATGCGGTCGGGTAAGCGGCTGTTGAAGCGCAGTAGGTTGACCAACTCTTGGTCCAATACCCCGGCTTTGTAGATTTTCAGGCCGGGCATGAGTAGGCCTTCCTGGAAGACATCCACGGAATCGAGGATGTAACCGGCGTCTTTCTGCCCGAGGTCGAGCCAGTGTTGCTTGATGGCCGTATAGCCAACCAGCTCATCTTGGGCGAAGATGGGTGAGATGGCGAGCACATCCAGCGGATGTGCGGAGCTCCAATAGGGATAACTGGTCAAGAGCAAGTCGCCTGGTTCCATGTTTTCTTCGCCCACGAAGTCGACAGTTTTTTGCAAGCCATAGTCGTTGCCGCGCGTGAAAACCGCCAGCCCCGGCGCTTCGGCCAACATGCGGCAATGCTTGTCGTAGATGCCCAGGCCAAAGTCACGAATCTCGTAAATCACGGTGGAGTACGAGGTGCGCATGAGGTTGCGTTCCATTTCGCGCGCCGCGGAGAGCAGATAGTTGTGGATGACTTCAACCGTGATGTGGTCCAATTTCGCCATTAGGATGTCTCTCCTTCCTGGTGGATGTCGATTTGCAGCTCGCCATATTCGCCGACCGTGAGGTGGTCGCCGCTATGGACCATAGTGGTGGAGCTGGCTTCTTCGATGATGGCGGGGCCGCTGATTTGGTCGCCGGCGCCGAGTTTTTCGCGGTCGTAGACTTGGTATTCGAGACTACCTTGCCGTTCGCGCAAATAAACGGGGCGGCTACCTTTGCGAGCGGCTTGGATATCGCCGCTGCCCGCCGGGACTTTCGCCAGCTCCGGCCTTGGCAACAGCCCCACGGCGCGCAAGCGCAAGGTGACGATTTCGATGGGGTCTTCCAACATGCTATGGCCATATTGCTGTTCATGAGCGTCGTTGAAGCGCCGCGTAATTTCGGGTATGTCTTCGCTGCTCAGGTTCATGCTCGGCAGGGGGATATTCACCGTATGCTCCTGCCCGCGGTAGCGCATCTCGGCACTGGGGAAGAATTGCTGGCGCTCGTCGTCGAAGCCATCGCTGGCCAAAGCGGCGCGGCCCAAATTCGCCAGGTCGGCGAAGACGGCGTTGACGGGGACGGGGTCCATTTCCGCGAGGCCGGTGATGTGCGTACGCGCGTAATCGTGGACGACATCGACCATCAACATCCCGAGCGCGGAAAAGTTGCCCGGCCCGGGTGGGATGATTGCCTTGGGGATGCCCAGCTCGCGGCTGATATTGGCAGCGACAAAGGCGCCCCCGCCGCCGAAGGCACAGAGGGCGAAATCTTTGGGGTGGTAGCCCCGCTCCACCGAAATCACGCGCACCGCGCCAGCCATCTTGGCTTCGCTGATGCTGACGATACCGGCCGCGACATCGAGCAAATTCATTCCCAACTTCGCGGCCATCTTACCGACCGCCTCCTCCGCCAGGCTACGATCGATATCGATCTCACCGCCCAGGAAATTCTCCGAATCCAAGTAACCGATGAGCAAAGCGGCGTCGGTGAAGGTCGCGTTTTCCCCGCCTTTGGAATAACAAGCGGGACCTGGGTCGGCGCCGGCGCTCTTGGGGCCAACTTGTAGGTGCCCACCCTCATCCACCCAAGCGATACTGCCGCCACCCGAGCCGATGGTATGGATATCGATGGTGGGGATGGAAATGGGCAACGATTGGAAGACTTGTTCATTCTCGACTGTGGGCACCCCAGCGGCGATGAGCGAGGCATCCAAACTCGTCCCCCCCATATCGAAGGTGATCATGTTCTTTTGGCCAATCAAATTGCCGAGAAAGGCGCCGCCGATGACGCCGCCAGCCGGCCCCGAGAGCACAAGATGGGCGGGCTCTTCTTTGGCAGTCGTCAGGGTCATCGCGCCACCACCGGAGCGCGTCATCAAGAAGTTGCCACGAAAGCCGCCCGCCACCAGCTCGTCATTCAGGCGGGTCAGGTAACTGCGCGTCAACGGCTTGATATAGGCGTCGATGACGGTCGTGCTGGAGCGCTCGTATTCACGATAGACGCGGCTGAGTTGGTTGGAGACCGTCACCGAAATTCCTGGTGCGACTTCTGCGAAGACTGCGGCCATCGCATCCTCATGGGCTGGGTTGGCGTAACTATGTAGGAAGCAAACGGCCACGGATTCGACGCCATCCGCTTGAATGGCACGCGCCACTTCGGCGGCTTGTGCGCGATTGAAGGCGGTGAGGACTTCCCCTTTGTAATTCAGGCGCTCTTCCACTTCGTAGGATAAATAGCGTGGCACTAGGGATTGCGGTTTTTTGAATTTGAAATCGTACATCGGGTCGCGGTCTGTGCGGCCTAGGTAATAAATATCGCGAAAGCCCTTGGTGGTCACAAAAGCCACTTTGGCGCCGCTGCGCGTGAGCATGGCGTTGATGCCAAGCGTTGTCCCATGCACGAAATATTCTATTGCCGCGGTCTGCGCGCCAACCTTCTCGAAGCCATCCAGGACTCCCTGAGCGGGATTCGTCGGCGTAGTCGCCACCTTTTCCAACTGAATGCTGCCCGATGCTTCATCGAGTACGATGACATCTGTGAAGGTCCCCCCCACATCTACCGAGACGCGCATATTCTCACCTCCTCCTAATTTCGCTCCGATGGGTTGATGGTAATTCGTTCATTTTTCGGTTGCAGTGTTGTTCTGCTTTTTTGATATTGAGCGCAGGCCATATTGCTCCCAAGCTTGCTCGCGGGTGATGTAACCGTTTTTGAGGTCGTCCAAGACGGCGGCTCTTGAGCGTTGCAACGCATTGCCGTATCCTCCCCCCGACCCGGTGATGATACGCACGATATCGCCTCGCCGCAATGGGTAGCGGGTCAATTTTCCACGCCAGAGGGCTGGCATTTCGTCGCCGGCACGGATGATGGCGACGCCATTGATAGAACCGTCCTTTCCGCCGGCCTTACCCCAGGGTGGGAAGCGATGGCGCCCATAAGTGGTCGTCACCTGGGCTGTCGGGCATTGTAAGCGATAATCGCGCAAGAGGCCGCGCCCGCCGCGGTAACGCCCCGCTCCTTCGGGTACGATATGCAACGCGTATTGGTCCACGATTAGTGGGTAGCGTGTCTCGCAGACCTCAACTGGGATATTGTAGGTTTCGCCGTTCCCTTGGGCGACGAGGGCATTTTGGCCATCGCGCTCGCTCGTCGCTCCCCAGCCACCCGCCTGCGGTTCGGTGAGGATGAACAACGAGCCATCTTCACGCTGGCCACTCAGGTTGGTGCCACAGATGCTCAAAAAATGTCCGACAGAGAGCTGCTTCGGAGCGATGGGGTAGAGGGCTTGCCAAAGTAAATCGACCGCCGCGGCGCCCGTTTCCCAATAGGTAGAGACGGGTGCTGGCCGCTGTGCGGTGAAAATGGTGCCGTCTGGGCAAATCACTTTCACCGGCCGGAAGCAACCGCCATTGTTCGGATAATCGGGAGCGGTGATTGCTTTGAAGACGACGCGGGCAGAGGAATGGAGGCGCGCGCGCGTGCCGTTGATCGGCCCGCGCACCTGGGACGAGGAACCGCTGAAATCCGCTGTGAACGACTTTTCATCTATCGTCACCCGGACGCGGATGGGTATCGGTTCTTCCGAGAGTCCGTCGTCATCCATAAAGCCTTCCGCTTCATATTGGCCGAAAGGCAATTCACCCAGGGCGGCGCGCGCCACCGTTTCGCCGTGGCTGAGCAATTGGCCGATGCTGGCGCGCAATGTCGCGATGCCATAACGCTCCGCAAGAGCGCGCACGCGTGTCTCACCCACACGGATGGCGGCGACGCCGGCGTATAGGTCGCTCAGCGTCATATCGGGCAGGCGCGAATTGGCGGCGATGATATCCAGGATGGCCGGCACGGGCTTGCCCGCTGTGTAGACGCGAATGGCCGGCAATTGCAAGCCTTCCTGGTAGATTTCGGTGGCGTCTGTTGTCCAGCTTCCTGGCGCCATGCCACCGACCTCGGTCCAATGCCCTTTGTTGGCGGCGAAAGCGACCAGCTGGCCATCATGGAAAATGGGGCCAACAAGGCAGACATCGCTCAGGTGGGTACCGCCGCCCGCATAAGGGTCGTTGGTGGCGAAGATATCGCCCTCGCGCAGGCCCTGGGCACCAAATTTCTCCAGGATGGATTGTACGGCAAAGGGCAAGACACCAGTGAAGCCGGGTACCCCTTGCGCCTCGGCGATCAGCTCACCCTTGGGCGTGAGCAGGGCACAGGCGTAATCCAACACTTCATAGATGATGGGGCTCTTGCTGGCGCGGCCGAGGCGCAAGAAAGTCTCGTCAGCGGCAGAGCGCAGGTGTTCCTGGATGATGGTCAAGGTGAAGGGGTTGTCGCTCATGACTGGCGCGCCTCTCGCAAATGGGCGCGCAGCTTTGCAGTGGCGTCGTCATCGACCCTTCCCTTTTCGTTGAAAACCACGCCATAGGTGCGGCGCGCGCGCTGGATGCTGAGCGTTTCATCGCGCACATCACGGGCGACCGCGCTCGGGTCGCGTTCTAGCGCATCGCCGTAACCACCGCCCACAGCGGTGATGAGGCGTGCCCTATCCCCGCGCGCGAGCCGCAAGCGGGCGACCTTGCCGCTGCGCCGCTCGGGCTGCTCTTGCCCAGCGCGCTGGATTTCGATGGCGTTGGCGGAACCGTCGGCACCGCCTGCTGCCCCCCAAGGAGGGAATTTATGGCGGCCAAAAGTGGCCGTCAGGTCGACATAAGGGGCCGTGATGCGGTAATCCCGAATCAAGCCGTAGCCACCACGCTTTTGTCCGGCGCCGCCGGCCTCGGTATTGAAGGAAAATTGCTCAACGAGGATGGGGTAGCGCGTCTCACAGACTTCCGCCGGCATGATATAAGTCTCACCATCGCCAGCGGGGACGAGGCCGCTTTGGCCATCGCGCTCGGGTGTGGCGCCCCAACCGCCGGCCTGCGGTTCGACAAGCACAAAAGGTCCGCGCTCAGCGTCTTCACCGCTGACGATGGTGCCGCAGATGCTCAGGTGATGCCCGACCGGCAGCCGCGCGGTGACGACGGGGAAAAGGGCTTGCCAGATGAGGTCGCTCACATAAGCGCCGGTTTCCCAATAGGTTGAAGTGGGCGCTGGCCGCCGCGCGCTGAAAAGCGTCCCCGGTGGGCAAATCACTTCGATTGGGCGGAAAAAACCGTCGTTGTTGGGGAAATCAGGGTCGAGCACCTCTTTGAAAATTTCGCGAACGGAGACCAGCAAACCGACGCGTGTGGTGTTGATTGGGCCAAGCGCTTGCGGCGCGGAACCGCTGAAATCGGCACGAAAGCGCTCGGCGCTGATTTCCAATTTCACGCAGACATAGAGTGGTTCATCGTTCAGTCCGTCGTCATCGATCCACATCTCACTATGGTAAGTTCCCGCGGGGAGGCGGGCGAGGGCAGCGCGCGCGGTCTTTTCACCACGCGCGAGCATGTCGCTGATGGTTTCTCGCAGGGCAGCGACGCCGTATTTTTTGCATAGGGAAATCAAGCCGCGTTCGCCGGCGCGCAGGGCGGCGATGCCCGCCTGCATATCCCCCAGCGTCATCTGTGGCAGGCGGACATTCGCCTCGAGGATGTCCAGGATACCTTGCCACGGCTCGCCAGCCGCATAGATTTGAATTCCTGGCAACTGGATACCTTCTTGATAAATCTCGGTGGAATCGGTCGTCCAACTACCCGGGGCCATGCCACCGACTTCGGTCCAATGCGCTTTATTGGCGGCGAAGGCGACCAATTCACCCTCATGGAAGATGGGTGCGACGAGGCAAACATCGCTGAGATGGGTTCCGCCACCCTTGTAGGGGTCGTTGGTGGCGTAAATATCACCGGTTTGCATGTTTTCTGGCGGGAATTTATCAGTGATTTCTTGGACGGCGAAGCTGAGGCAGCCGATGAAACCGGGCACGCCTTCGGCTTCGGCGATGAGCTCGCCTTCTGTGGTGACGATGCCACAGGCCATATCCAAGACTTCATAAATGATGGGGCTTTGCGCGGTACGGCCGTAGGTGATGAACATCTCGCGCGCGCTGGCGCGTAGGGCTTCGGCGATGATTTCTCGCGTGAAGGGGTCGACGGTCATATCGTGAGCGTTTCGCCTTTCGCCGGTAATTCGGCCGATAGGCGGATGCCGATGGGTGCCTCGCCCTTGTAGATGCCCCAGGCGGTCATTTCCGCGAAAGGTGGCCCCTCGCTGCCGCCGGCGCGACTGGGGCGCCAGCCCAATTGCGTTGCGGTTTCTGCGAGCAACTCCGCTTGCTTTAAGGGGGCCAAGGCCGCATCCAATACGGGCACGCCCAACTCTTCTTGCATGCTCTGGAAGAAACCATATTCGGCTGTGCAACCCAGGATGAGCACTTCGGCGCCGTCTTCTTCGATCGCCGCCCGCCCTTCGCTCAACAAGCGCTCTTTAGTGCGTTCGTGATCGACCTGAAAATCGCGCACCCCCAACCCCAGCGCGCGCATGGAGGCGAGACGCTCACTATGCCCGTAGAGATTCAGGTTTTCTCGCATCTTCGGGATCCATTTGCGTCGCCCAACGAGTACGGAAAAGCGATTCCCCAGAGTCGCGGCGATGCTACTCGTCGCCTGGCAGGGGGCGGTTATCGGCGTCTTGCCGCTGACCTCTCTGGCCTCGCGCAAGCCAACATCATAAAAGCAGCCGATGACCAGGGCGTCATAATGTGGCGCTTCCTGCAAGGTGATGTGCACGATATCGGGGATGACCAACGCCTCATAAGCATGGTATTCCAAGTGGTGCGGCCGCCCGGCGGGCAAGGTCACCAAGTCCAACTGGGTGTCCTTGCTCTTCCTCGCCAAGAGTGCATCGTAGAGCCTTGGTTCAAAGGAATCGGCGCCTATCGGGTCAATATAGAGGATACGACGCATCATCCGCCGCCAATATCGATTGCTTCGATGTGTATGAAGCCATAACGGTCGCGCTGGAAAACCTGGTTGGGGAAGACGGTGATGGTCGTTGAAGGCTCTTCGATTACCGCTGGGCCATGGATGGTCTCGCCAATCGGCAGTAGTTCACGGTTGTAGATTGCGGCATCTCGAAATTGCGCTTCATCAAAATTGACCGGGCGTTTCCCTTTCAGCGCGCCGGTAAGGGTTAAGCCGCTGGCATCCAGCGTGGGTATATTGGGTTTGGGAACATGGCCGAAAGCGGTGACATGATAGTTCACCAGCTCAGTCGGCGTTTCTAGGCGGAAGGTATAGGTCTGTTCATGAAGCTCGTGGAAGGCTGCATTCAGGGCGCTTAGGGCGGCGGTGTCGACGCGCACGCTCTTGAGCGGCACCTTTACCGTGTGCTCCTGTCCCAGGTAGCGCATGTCGGCGTAGCGCTCGCTGCGTATGTCGCCTGTCGCAACACCTTGCGCGCAAAGCTCGCTCTCGGCCTGGGAGCTCATCTCCAGGTAGATTTTGTCCAGTTCTTCCGGCGAGATGCGGTCGGCGCGCGTCACGCGTGTGCGGATGGCATCCCGTCGCAATTCGGTCATCAACATGCCCCAAGCGGAAAAGACGCCGGGCATAGTGGGGATGACGACCTTACTTGTTTGCAGTTCGCGCATGAGGGCGGCGCCATGCATCGCGCCGCCGCCGCCAAAGGGTATGAGCACGAAGTCGCGCGGGTCGAAACCGCGTTGAACGGAGACGAGTTTGAGCGCGTTCATCATATTGGCATCGGCGATGCGAATCACACCCATGGCGGCCTGTTCGACGCTGAGCGAGAAGACGCTGGCGATTTTTTCCATGGCCGCCCGCGCCTGCGCGACGCTCAGGGGAACCTCGCCGCCCAGGAAATAATCCGGGTTGATGCGCCCGACGATGAGATTGGCATCGGTTACAGTGGGCTCTTGACCGCCCTGGTCATAGCAGGCGGGACCGGGGTCAGCGCCGGCGCTCTTGGGCCCGACGCGGAGCGCGCCGGTCGAATCGACCCAGGCGATTGAGCCGCCGCCCGCGCCAATTTCCACGATATCCACCGTGGGCAGGAGGATGGGGTAACCGGCGTTGCGGCGGTCGTGCTCAATTTTGTATTCCGTGGTGATGCGCGGTTTGCCATTTTGCACGAGCGAAGTCTTGGCTGTCGTACCGCCGACATCGAGGGCGATGACATTCGCCTCGCCGATCAATTGGCCGATGCGCGCGGCGCCAATCACACCGGCGACGGGGCCGGATTCGCAGAGATGGATGGGGGAATGGGCGCCGGCAGCGAAAGTCGCGCTACCCCCGTTGGATTGCATCACATGTAGGCTATGCTTCGGCATACCCAGACTCACCAGGCCGGTCTCCAGACGCTGTAAATAGGCTTGTACGATGGGTTGCACATAGGCATTCAACACTGCGGTATTGCTGCGCTCATATTCACGCCATTCCTGCGTGAGTTCGTGCGAGAGCGTGACCGGTATGCCCGGCGCCAATGCGCTCAGGATTGCACCGCATTCCAGCTCGTGTACTGGGTTGATGTAACTATGCAATAAGCAGACGGCGATGGCTTGCGCACCTTCATCGAGGAGTTTCTTGGCGGCGGTGATGACGCTCTCTTGATCCAGCGGGGTGAGGATTTTGCCCTGATAGTTGAGCCGTTCGCGCACCTCGCGGCGCAAATAACGGGGCACGAAGGGGCGCGGTTTTTGGTAGACCATATTGTAGATATCCGGCCGGTTGGCGCGGCCGATTTCCAATACATCGCGGAAGCCCTGCGTGGTGAGTAAACCAGTGACCACACCCTTGCGCTCCGTCAGGGCATTGATGACGACGGTGGTGCCATGGACGAAGAACTCGGTGGCTGTCGCTTCACGCGCCGATTGTTGGAAAGCTTGGATGACGCCAGCGCCAAAATTGACCGGTGTGGTCGGCACCTTGGTGATGCCAAGCTCCCCTTTTGTGCCATCCCAATGCACGAGATCGGTGAAGGTGCCGCCGATATCGGCCGCGATGCGCATCGGACTCATGCTGGTTCCATTTTTATTTGGGCTTTGCTCTGGTCGAATAAGTGGCAGCGGGCAATGTGTTGCTCGCCCCCATCGTTGAGGCTGACCATCAGCGGATCGCTTTCTTTACAGATATCCATCACTGCTGGGCAACGCGTGTGGAAGCTGCAACCCATGGGAATGTTCACCGGGCTGGGGATTTCGCCACTCGAGACGATGCGCGCTGGTTTCAGGCTTTCTTCTTCCTCTGTCAAAACTGGGATGGAAGAGAGGAGCATCTGGGTGTAGGGATGCTGGGGTTGCTCGAAGAAACGCTTCGTTTCCGCCACTTCCGCGATGCGCCCGAGGTACATGATGGCCACGCGCGAGGCGAGGTTGCGCATCACGCTCAAGTCATGGGTGATGAATAGGTAAGTCAAGCCCAGCTCGCGTTGCAGGCGGATGAGCAAGTTGATGACCTTGCCCTGGACGGAAACATCGAGGGCGGAAGTGGGCTCATCGAGGATGATGAGCGAGGGGTTGGTGGCGAGCGCGCGCGCCACCGCGACGATTTGCCGCTCGCCGCCGCTGAGCTGGCGTGGGTATTTATGCATATAATCGGGTGGCAATTCGACCATATCCAACAAACGAATCACTTCGGTCAAGCGATCTTTCTCGGGTTGATGGATGCGCAGGGGCAACTCAAGGATTTGCTTGATGGTGCGACGCGGGTTGAGCGAAGAACCGGGGTCCTGGAAGACGATTTGTATCTCTTTCTTGAGGTCAATCGGGCGCCGGTCACGTTGGGCGAAGAGGTCACGATCGCCGAAATGAATGGTGCCGCTGGTGGGCAAGTACATGCCCATGGTGATGTAGGCGATGGTGGATTTGCCGGAGCCACTTTCGCCGACAATACCGAAGGTTTCGCCGCGTTTCACCGTGAAGGAAACGCCATCGACCGCTTTCACTGTGATGGGCTCGCGCTGGAAGATACCTTTGCGCCCGATGATGAAATGTTTCTTCAAGTTTTCGACGCGCAAGATGTCGTTCGCCGCTATGTCATTGCTCCCCATATCTTGATTTTGGCTCATGCAGGCAAGGCCTCCTCCGCTTGGTAGCTGGCGAGTTTTCCCGGTTCGTCATAAAGGAAGCAGGCAACTTCTTGCCCCTCGTCGGCAATTTTGAAACGAGGTGGCTTGGCCCGCTGGCAGATTGGCATCACATGTGGGCAGCGCGTATGGAAGCGACAACCACTTGGGGGATTGCGATAATCGGGGATGCGCCCGGGAATGCCTTCTGTGATACCGCCGCCGCTCAGTTTGGGTACTGCGGCCATGAGCCCCTGTGTATAGGGGTGTAGCGGCTGCGCGAAAAGTCGCTTCGTCGGCGCGACCTCTACCATATTGCCGGCGTACATCACATAGACGCGGTCGGTCATCTGGCGGACGATGCCCAGCGTATGGGTGATGAGGATGAAGGAATTTCCCTTGCGCTCGACCAAATCCTGCAAGAGTCGTAACACCTGATCTTGGATTGTGACATCCAGCGCGGTCCCCGGCTCGTCGGCGATGAGTAACTCGGGCTCGGTGCTGAGGGCCATGCCGATGCATACGCGCTGACGCATACCGCCGCTCAGTTGTATGGGATAACTGGCCAAGAGGCGCTCAGGGTCTGCCAGGGCGACTTCCTTGAGCGCTTGGATGGAGCGCGTGTGGATTTCCGCCCTGGATAACCGCTTCTGGTCTTCGGAATGTTTGATGACGGCACCGATTTGTTGCCCGATGGTGAAGACGGGGTTGAGGGCGGCGGTTGGGTCCTGAAAGATCATGGACATGCCGCCGCCGCGCATGCGCACCAGCTCGCGCTGGTTCATACGGGCGACATCTTGCCCTTTGAAATGCACATCGCCTTTGGGAATTTGCGCTGGGGGCATCGGCAAGACGCGCAAGATGGCTTTCATGGTTGTGGTCTTACCGCAGCCAGTTTCGCCCACCAAACCGACGCGTTCGCCGGCTTTCACATGGAAGTTTATGCCATCCAAGACTTCTAACACACCGCCATAGACTTGGAAATGGACAGAGAGGTCACGGATTTCGAGGAGAGGGGGTTGCTCCACCATGCTATATTTCCTCTGCCGAGAGCAAATCGCGCAGGCCATCACCCAGTAGGTTGAAACCCAACACGACGACGACGATGGCCAGGGCCGGGAAGATGGCCATCCACCATTGGCCGGGCAAGTACTGTGCGCCTTTGGAGACCATCGTACCCAAGCCAGGCTGCGGTTCTTGCACACCCAGACCGACAAAGCTCAGCATCGAACCGATGATGATGACCCAACCCATATCCAGGCTCATCTTTGTGAGGATGGGCGAAATCATATTGGGCAATATCTCGCGGAAGAGGATATGCCAAGTACTGGCGCCGATGGTTTCTGCGGAGCTGACGAAGTATTCGGTACGCAAAGCGCTCGCCAGGCCATAGACTAGGCGCGCATACCAGGGCCACCACATCGCTGAGACAGCGATCATGGAGGTGGTTAAATTGGGTTTCAATATGGCCGCGATTGCCAACGCCAAGATCAACGGTGGTACGGAGAGGAAAATATCGGTGATGCGCATGATGACCGTGTCGATGATGGTGCCTTGAAAATAACCCGCCACCATGCCGAGCATGACACCAACGGGCACCACCAAGGTCAGGACGACGACCCCCATCGACAATGAGAAGCGAAAACCAAAAAGCACGCGGCTGAAGATGTCGCGGCCACTGATATCCGAGCCGAATATGTACTCCGGTCCCGGTGGCTGTTTGGCGTTGGCGAAATCGACGAAGGGTTCGACATGCTTAGGGTAAGGGGCAACCAGGGGTGCAAATATCGCCAGTAAGGTGATGGTGGTCACCATGGTCAAGCCGACGATGGAAAGGGGGTTGCGTGAAAACTTGAACCAGGCCCGTCCCAGGTTATCGCGCCGATTTTGCCGTTGGATGCGCCTGAATTCCCCCGCAGTCATGATGGGTAAAGACTGCGTTTTGCTCAATGGCTGAGCTTGGGTGGTCATGATCTAATCACTCCTTGCGCCGCGCAAGCGAATGCGCGGGTCCAATATACCGACGATGAGATCCACCACGATATTGACCAAGATGAAGGTGGCGCCGAGAATCAATATCACCGCCGCAATCGCGTTCAGATCTTTATTGAGCATGGCGTTGATGCCGTAGCGTGATATGCCCGGCCAGTTGAAAATGATCTCCACCAGGAAGGCGTTGCTGAGGTTGGCCGCGAAATCCAAACCAAAGATGGATACGGTGGGTATGAGCGATGGCTTCAACAAGAAACGCCCAGTTACGACGCGCTCCGGAATCCCCAGTGCCCTTTCGGAGGCAATGTAATCTTTGCTCAAATTGTCGGACATGGTCGAGCGGGTGATGCGCGCTTCTTGCGAGAGCGCCCCCAACGCCAAGGCCACCGCGGGGAGGATTAGGTGATGCAGGGCATCCAAGGCAGTGGCGAACTGCCCAGCCAATAGGGCATCGATGGTGTAAAGGCCGGTGACGGTGGGCGGCCGGGCTACCCCCGAACTGAGGCGCCCGATTGTGGGAAACCAATCCATCTCGAATTTCCAGCCGAGTATGTTGATATTCAATCCGGAGGCGAAGAGTAGGAGAAAGATGATGGCGAAGACGAAGGCGGGTGTGACCACGCCGGCGTAAGAAAGTACGCGCACCAAATTGTCCACCCAGGTGTCTTTGTAGCGAGCGCTGAGGGTTCCTAGGGTTATGCCGCCCACGGCCGTAATCACCCCGGCCAGCAACACCAACTCCATCGTAGCGGGAAGGAATTCACGGACATCATCGATCACTTGGCGACGGGTGACCAATGAGCGCCCCAGGTCTCCTTGCAGGGCGTTTCCCAGCCAGTAGATGTATTGGTCGGTGAGCGGACGGTTCAGTTGCATCTCCTCACGCATGCGCTCGATGGATTCTTGCGACGCGCGCGCGCCGAGGGCCATCCGCGCCGGGTCACCCGGTAGGACGCGACTGAGTAGGAAGATCAGGATGCTCAACCCAAAGAGGACAAAGATGGATTGAAACAACCGCCTCCCCAAAAAGATGAACAGCCGCTGTATTTCCTCCCAATTGAAAAAATTCATGACAAAGCCTCTTTTCCCAACAAGGGTGGAGCGTCAGATTGCCTGGTTGGCCGTTGCCAGTGAATTGCGGTGGCTGTTGGCTTGATGTATCGTTCTCGACGGTGCTTCATGTTTGACATTGTGGCTCATCCATTGAGCGCAGGTGGGAAATGGCGCAAAGCCGCGAGCCAATTGCTCACCATTCCCAAACCAAGGAAACCACTCGTACCCCCTCATCACCAGTCGTGCCGCCTCGCCAAGCGCAGTGGTCATCCTGGCAGCCAATGGCGCTATCGCCTGAATACCCATTAACGGATTGCAACGCGCACGCGTGCTAATTTTGGAGAGGCGGGCCCGAGCGCCAATCATCAAGGTCCCGGGCCCGCCGGCTTCGTTACCGGTTGATGCCAATGTGGGGTACGAAGAACTGATAGCCCATGATGGGGCTGCTTTCCTCTGGCCTCCAATCGACATAGTCGGCGTAGGCGTGGGTCTCCAATTGGTCCAAGACGAAGATCGAGGGTGCCATATCGACGATTTGCTCTTGCAAATCTCGGTATTTGGCGTATCGCTCCTCGTCGTCGACGGTGAGTAACGCATCATCGAAAGCCGCATCCAGTTCAGGGTCTAGCAACCATTCGTTCTGTTGCCAGTCCATGGCGGTGTCTGATCCGTAGCGTTGTTGCAACATCAACCCAGCTTCGGGTAAGTCGGTCGAAACTAGGATGGTGACAATATGTGGACTGCTCTCGAGACTGCTGGTGACATCGATTACGCTCAACCAGGGCAGGGCGATGACATTCACGGGGATGCCGATCTCGGCCATATTGGCCTGGAAGAGCAAAGCGAGCGGTTCTTCCCAGCTCACGCCATCAACCCATACGATATCGATGGGGTAGTCGGCGATATTGTCTGCGTATTTGCAAAGTGTCAATTCTTCACGCGCCTTATCCAAATCGCGGGAGTAAGTGGTGACATCTGGATTGTGCCCGCGGACTGTCCTGGGTACCGGCCCCACCATCGTTTGTGTGCCTGGCCAGACGATTGCGGAAATTTGGTCATAATCGTAGGCATAGGAAAGGGCACGGCGGCAATGCACATCGTCGAGCGGCGCCAGGCGAGTGTTCATCATGAAATAAAAGCTGGTGATGGTTGGGAAGGCCTTGACGGAAAGGCCGTCGCGGGATTGTAGTTCCTCGAGTAGTTCGTAGCTTTGCCAAGCGTCACTGATCTCCAATTCGCCCTCGAGCATCAGCGATCGAATCGTCGCGGCCGCGGTGGTGCCGAGAAAGCGAACGGTATCCGGCGCGCTCTCGAGAAAGGTTTCATTGTTCCAATAGTCGTCAAAGCGCTCCATATCCAGGTATTCTGCCAATGGGAAATCAACCACACGATAGGGACCAGAACCGGCATCATTGGTGAGTAACCACTCCCGACCGTAATCGCCATGTTCCCCGTAGTTTCCTTCGGCATAATTGGCGCGCACAAGATCCTCATTCAGGATGAAGAGACGCACCAATTTGGAGACGGCCAAGGGGTCGCGTTGCTGAAGCGTGAACTGCACAGTGTGGTCATCCAGCACGGCCACTTCCGCTTTTGGCATCAGATAGGAGAAACCCTGCGAGATTTCCATCATCCGATTGAAGCTATAAGCGACATCGCTGGCCAACAATTCACTGCCATCATGGAAGAGGACACCCTGACGCAAATGGAAGGTGTAAGTCAGGCTGTCGTCGGAAACCTCCCAACTTTCGGCCACCCAAGGATCCATACCGCCCTCCACATTGGGGAAGACGAGCGTATCGTAGATATTGATCAGCGAGCTCGAACTGGAGAAGTCGTTCCCGACAGCCGGGTCGATGTAAGTGGGCCAATAGAAATTGACGCGCAATTGACGCATACCATCTTGAGCGAGAACCGCGCCGCTGGTGATGAGCAGCAAAGCCAGCGAACCTATGATGATCTTCCTCATTTATTTTCCTCCTCTAAACCCCAATTTGTGCGCGAGACACCCGTGAGTGGGGGTCACACATCCGCCGATGATGACGCAAAATGAGCGCGGCCGCAAATTCTGGCCCTTGTGCAAATCAACAGAAATATCCGCAAAATCAAACCGGATTGATGAAAAGGTGCACAAAAGGGGATTGAGAAGGGGAGTTTGGCCGCGGTGACACTCCCCTTCTACTTCATCCCGGCGGCAGTTTTCGCGACCTAGTTGTTCACACCAATCTGCGGCAGGTAGTAGTGGTAACCCTGGATGCGGGCACCAGCGGAGGAATCCCAATCGACATAATCGGCGACCGCGCGTTTCTCCAATTGGTCATAAAGGAAGATGGAGACCACCCGCTCGGCGAGCTCAGCCTGTAGCGCCCTGTATTTGGCGAAGCGCTCCTCGATATCGACCGTCGATAGCGCATCATCGATGGCGGCATCCAACTCAGGGTCGAGCAGCCATTCATTTTGGAAAGCCGTGGTGGCGGTGGAAGAATGGTAGCGTTGCTTGATGAGCAAACCCGCTTCTGGCAGGTCGGCGCCTGTGTAGAGGGTGATGATATGCGGGCTGAGCTCCTGGCTGGCGGTGTTCTCAACCACGAGGTTCCAAGGCAAACCCAGCACTTCAACGGGCATACCGATTTCTGCCAAATTGGCCTGGAAGAGCAAGGCGAATTTCTCTTCGTCCGGGACGGCCGTAACCCATACCACCTCGATGGGGTAATCGGCGATGTTGTTGGCGTATTGGCATTGCGCCAGCTCAGCGCGCGCCGCTTCGATATCCCGTCGCGCCGTGAAAGCATCTGGGTTATGCCCTGGGGTGGCTTGTGAAAGAATGCCGACCATCGCTTGCGTGCCCGGCCATTCGAGCGAGACTATGGTCTCATAATCGAAGGCTAGGGCGGCAGCGCGGCGGCAATGGATGTCGTCGAAGGGCGGCAGGGTGTTGTTCACCATGTAATAGAGCGAGCTACCCATGGAAGTCGTATCGATGGAAACGCCCTCGATGTTGTCCAAGGCTTGGAGCGCTTCGATGCTTTGCCAGGGGTCGCTGATTTCCAGTTCACCACTTAGGAAGAGCGAGCGGACGGTGGCGGCCTCGATTGTGCCGATGAAGGTCACCTCATCAGCGGCGTTTTCCACGAAGGCATCCGGGTTCCAATAGTCGGCGAAGCGGGTCATCCTCAATTGCTCGGCGAACAGGAATTCGTCGACTTGGTAGGGACCGGAGCCAGCGTCATTCGTTAGCAGCCATTCCTTACCATAATCGCCATGCTCGCCATAGTCTCCCTCACCATAGTGGGCGCGCACCTGAGCCTCATTCACGAAGAAGAAGCGTGCGAGTCGCAGCGTGAAAAGTGGATCCGCTTGCGCTAAGGTGAAGCGGACTGTGTTTTCGTCCAAGGCTTCGACGGTGGCGTCGGGCAATAAGAATTCGAAGCCCTGTCCGATTTCCTTCATGCGATGGTAACTATAAACGATGTCGCTGGCCTGCACCTCGCTACCATCGTGGAAGAGTACGTCAGAGCGCAGGGAAAAGGTATAGGTCAATCCATCAGCGGAGATTTCCCAGCTTTCTGCCACCCAGGGGTCGACGCCGCCATTGGGGTTTGGGAAGATGAGTGTATCGTAAAGATTGGTGATGGAGATGGAGCTGGAGAAATCGAAGCCGACGGCAGGGTCGATCAAATTCCCCCAGGCGAAGCTGGCCCGCAAGCGGCGAAGGCCATCGTCTTGGGCGGCGACTAGGTTCGCCGCCAACAATGTTACCAATAGCAGCAATAAAACCAGTCGATGTCTCATGGGTATTCCCCTCAATTCGGCGTACAGTCGCCGCCAATTTGACGCATTGCGGATAGCGCTGTCAAATACAACATCGGAATTGGGATGAGGGGAGGAAAGCGCAGATGGCGGAGAATGGCAAAGTTGCCTTGATTTCGGGTGGAAATTCGGGAATTGGGCGGGTGAGTGCATTGCGTTTTGTGTCCCGGGGTTGGCGTGTGGCCTTGGCAGCGCGCGACGAGAGCAAAGCGGCGGAGACTGTGGCAGCCGTCACCGCGGCGGGCGGCGAGGGGCTCTTCACGCCCTGCGATGTGCGCGAAGCGGCGCAATGCGAAGCATCGGTGGCGGCAACCCTGGCGCGTTTTGGGCGTCTCGATTGTCTGGTCAACAACGCTGGCGTGGTCCTACGCGGTCGTACGGTCGTGGAGACGACGCTGGAAGAATGGCACCGAGTCTTTGCCGTGAACTTGCACGGCGCTTTTTATTTGAGCAAATATGCCTTGCCGGCGTTGGCGGAGACCAAGGGCAATATCGTCAATGTCTCTTCCTATGTGGGTCTGGTGGCGCTGGCTGGCCTACCGGCTTATGGCGCGGCCAAGGGCGCGCTCGTGCAATTGACGCGCGCCTTGGCGATCGACCACGCGCCGCAGGGCATACGCGCCAACTGCGTTTGTCCGGGGACCGTGCGCACGCCGATGACCGATCGGGCGTGGGCGGATTATGGAGCGGGGGCGGCTGAGGTTTGGTCGCGCAAGCACCCGCTCGGGCGTATCGCCGAGGCCGATGAGGTGGCGGCGGCGATTTGTTGGCTGGCTAGCGAAGAGGCCAGTTTCATGACTGGCGTGATTTTGCCGGTGGATGGCGGTATCACCGCGGCTTAGGTGCGAGATTTCAAGGAAGGGGTATGGCGCAGGGCAATTTTGAGAATATCGAGGCAGCGTCCATGGTGGGAGAATGCCAAAATTGCCCTGAATCCCCCTATGCTTGTTTATGGTAACAGACCAAACAGACCAATTTGGAAATTGCCAACAAATTGGTATTGACAGGGGTGAATTGACTTAGTATGATGTCACTCCCCAGCGTGAGAGCAGCCCTTTGTTCGCATGCGGGCGCCGGTGAGCGGAGCGCGGAGCTCCAGTGAGCGGGCGGTGCAGGTTAACAGTTGAGCAGTGCAGACAGAAGGGAAACTGTCAGCGATGGAGAGTTTGATCCTGGCTCAGGATGAACGTTGGCGGCGTGCCTAACACATGCAAGTCGAACGGGAGGCCCTCCTTCGGGAGGGTTGAGAGTGGCGCACGGGTGAGTAACACGTAGCTGACCTGCCCTGGAGAGGGGAATAACCGATGGAAACAGCGGCTAAAACCCCATGAACCCGCCCTGACTAAACAGGGGCGAGCAAACACTACGGTGCTCTGGGATGGGGCTGCGGGCCATCAGCTAGTTGGTGTGGTAATGGCGCACCAAGGCGATGACGGCTAGGGGGCCTGAGAGGGTGAACCCCCACACTGGGACTGAGACACGGCCCAGACTCCTACGGGAGGCAGCAGTCAGGGATATTGCGCAATGGACGAAAGTCTGACGCAGCGACGCCGCGTGGGTGATGAAGGCCTTCGGGTTGTAAAGCCCTTTTCTGCGTGACGAGGAAGGACGGTAGCGCAGGAATAAGTCTCGGCTAACTACGTGCCAGCAGCCGCGGTAAAACGTAGGAGGCGAACGTTATCCGGAATTACTGGGCGTAAAGGGCGTGCAGGTGGCGGGCTCAGTCGGTCGTGAAAGCTCCTGGCTAAACTGGGAGAGGTCGGACGATACTGGCTCGCTCGAGGGCGACAGAGGAGCGTAGAATTCAGCGTGTAGTGGTGAAATGCGTAGAGATGCTGAGGAATACCAGAGGCGAAGGCGGCGCTCTGGGTCGCACCTGACACTGAGGCGCGAAAGCACGGGGAGCGAACGGGATTAGACACCCCGGTAGTCCGTGCCGTAAACGATGCCTACTGGATGTTCGACCCCCTGCGGGGGGTTGGGTATCGAAGCTAACGCGTTAAGTAGGCCGCCTGGGGACTACGGCCGCAAGGCTAAAACTCAAAGGAATTGACGGGGACCCGCACAAGCAGCGGAGCGTGTGGTTTAATTCGAGGCTACGCGAAGAACCTTACCTGGGTTTGACATCACGGTAGTAGGGAGGCGAAAGCCATCCCGACCTTCGGGAGCCGTGACAGGTGTTGCATGGCTGTCGTCAGCTCGTGCCGTGAGGTGTTCGGTTAAGTCCGCGAACGAGCGCAACCCCCGGTGTCAGTTACATGTGTCTGGCACGACTGCCTGCGACAAGCAGGAGGAAGGTGGGGATGATGTCAAGTCAGCATGACCTTTATATCCAGGGCTACACACACGCTACAATGGACGGTACAATGGGCAGCAAAACCGCGAGGTCAAGCCAATCCTCAAAGCCGTTCGTAGTTCGGATTGCAGGCTGCAACTCGCCTGCATGAAGTCGGAGTTGCTAGTAACCGCAGGTCAGCCACACTGCGGTGAATACGTTCTCGGGTCTTGTACACACCGCCCGTCAAGTCATGGAAGCGGGTCACGCCTGAAGTCGGGATGCTAACCGCAAGGGGGCTACCGCCGAAGGTAGGACCGGTGACTGGGACTAAGTCGTAACAAGGTAGCTGTAGCGGAAGCTGCGGCTGGATCACCTCCTTTCTAGAAAACACTCGCGATTGACCCGACAGGCTCAATCGCCAAACAGGGCGTACCCGCGCTCTGGCCGGCACCCCACACTTGAGGGGCTGGCGAAATCGAACCACCACCTTTCAGCAGACCTTCTGCTGCACTGCTCAGCTATTAACCGAAAGCGCCGCTAGGGCCTGTAGCTCAGCTGGTTAGAGCGCACGCCTGATAAGCGTGAGGTCCCAAGTTCAAATCTTGGCAGGCCCACTTTATTTAGGGGATGTAGCTCAGCGGGAGAGCAATGCCTTTGCAAGGCATAGGTCCGGGGTTCGAATCCCCGCATCTCCATCCCCCTCCCACCCCAAAAAACACACAAATTTGATCGATCGACGTGCCTGAGGGGCAGTCAAATCAGCGCCGACGCTTCGCTTTCATGTTTCTGCGAATGCCGAGTGTAAAGAATTTCATTCATTTTGAAATTTAAGTTATAATTAACGATAGCAACATACTGTGAACCTTATTTTAAGGAGAGGAACATGGCATTGACGAGACAGCGTTCTTCATTTTTTCCAATTGTACTGCTTGTCATATTGCTCAGTCTCACCTTGGGTAGCGTGGTGGTTCAGGCGCAAGCGCCACCGCCACCGCCGCTACCGCCCTTGCCACCATTCACCTTGGAGATGGGTCATTCAATCGGGCAGGTCATCATCCCGCGTTTGATACCGATTCTGGTTCAGGATGTCTCGCCGACCTTGGGGGATGTCACCTTGATCAACCGAATTACTTCAGTGCTTTTGATTGGGTTGTTCGATGCTACGGCGCCATATCATCCCGCTGCGGTGGGTATCTACACTCGCTTCGAGCGACGGCCACAAGAAGAATGGAATGGGACCAATGTCAATACGGCCATGCTCTATGCTGCTTACCACTCGTTGCGGGGGCTGCTACCCCATCGTGAGGCGCTCTGGCTTTCCTTCTTGACGGATTTCGGTTTGGATCCGGCCGATGGTATGGATGGTATGGACATGACAACTGCTGCCGCAATCGGTACCGCAGCCGGTAAGGGTGCCGTCGCCGGGCGTCTACATGATGGTATGAACCAAACTGGCAACTACGCCGATACGACTGGCTATCAACCGGTGAACACGGCGCATGAGCTAGTGGATGCTTCGCGCTGGCAACCGCAAGTCCGGCGAACGGGGGTTGGCACCTACACGGTACAAGAGTTTGTGACGCCGCAGATGGCCAATGTCGAGCCCCTATCCGACTTCAATCCGCGTGACTACCGCCACCCGGCACCGACGGCGAGTAACCCGGAGAACATGGAAGCTTATAAGGCGCAAGTGGACCATATCTTGGAGGCTTCCGCGAATCTCACGGACGAGCAGAAGATGAAGGCCGAGTTGTTCGACAACAAGATCGTCTCGCTCGGTTATTCATTCATCAATGCGGCCGTAGCCAATCAGCTGGGCCCAGCGGATTTCGCACGGGTGGATCTCCTGAGCATGATGGCTGCCGTCGATTCCTCCATTGTCACCTGGCAGGAAAAATGGCGCTACGATGCGGTTCGCCCCATCACAGCGGTTCAATATGTCTATGGTGATGAGATGGTCACCGCCTGGGGTGGCCCCGGCATGGGCACGATGGAGATTCCGGCCAGTCAATGGCAAAGCTACATCCCCGTCTCCGATCATACCGAATATCCATCGGCTTCAACCTGCGGTTGTTATGCCCATGGTCAAGCCCTGCGTCGTTATTTTGAAACGGACGAGCTGAACTGGACGGTGACCTTCCCAGCTGGCTCATCGCGGATCGAGCCCGGTATCACGCCGGCTGAGGATATCCAGGTGCACTTTGAAAGCTGGACAGAATTCGAGGAAGATTGCGGTGAGAGCCGTGTGCATGCCGGTGTACACTTCCAGGCCGCTGTGGATGCGAGCGCGGCGATGTGTCGAGAATTTGGTGACATGATGTATGAATACTTCGCCACCTTGATGGATGGTACGGCGCCAGAGCGCGCACCAGCGCAGGCGTTGGAACCGGATCCGATGCGCTTTGACCGCGGTGAATAGGGTCGAGATTTGCCCAAGGGTTCACCAAAATAAGTCCTGACAAAACACACCCCAGCCCCGTTTCAATCTCGGGGCTGGGGTTTATAATTGGCGCTAGCTGCGGGCGGAGGAAGGGAAATCGCTACCATCCGGATTGCTTTTGCCAAACCGCATCGCTGAGTAGGGGATGCTGGTTGAGGCGTTTTGACAACAAAATTCGTGCTCCTGCGACCGCAATGAGCGCTATACCGTTGGCAATTGCTGCCAGATTGGTGAGAATTGGTTGAAAATTGGACTTGACAGCCTGCCTTGGGCTTTGCTATATTCAGTGGCCCGGGGCGCGTGAGCGTCTCAGGCGGCGTCTGGGATGGGTGAAGAGCCCAAGAAGCGCTGCATGCAGCTTAACAATTGCATAGCAATGCGAGAGAACGTATCAGCGCTAAGAAGCAATGAGAATGTCGTGGTCTCCGTATCACACGAAGAGAAAGCGACTAAGGGCGTACAGGGGATGCCTTGGCGTCAAGTGCCGATGAAGGGCGTGGTACACTGCGATAAGCTCCGGTCAGGCGTGTGCAGCCGTGAACAGCCGGAGATTTCCGAATGGGGAAACCCGGCGGGGGTGATACCCCGTCATCCCGCTTCGGCGGGAAGGGAACCGGGCGAACTGAAACATCTTAGTAGCCCGAGGAAAGGAAACGATTCCGCGAGTAGTGGCGAGCGAAAGCGGATTAGCCCAAACCACATTTCGGTGTGGGGTTGTAGGACTCGAGCGCGCGTGATGAAGGTGAAGTGGAAGGCGTTGGGAAACGCCGCCAGAGAGGGTGAGAGCCCCGTAGACGGAAGCCGGATTCGCGTACGAGTATCCTGAGTAGCGCGGGGCACGCTAACCCTGCGTGAAGCTGGGCGGCCCACCGTCCAAGGCTAAATACACTTGACGACCGATAGCGGACTAGTACCGTGAGGGAAAGGTGAAAAGGACCCCGGCGAGGGGAGTGAAATAGAATCTGAAACTGTACGCTTACAACCGGTCGGAGGGCGGTTCTTCGGAACGGCCTGACGGCGTGCCTTTTGGAGAATGAGCCTGCGAGTTTATCTCTGTGGTGAGCTTAAGGGAGGAACACCCGGAGGCGTAGCGAAAGCGAGTCTGAATAGGGCGCGCAATCGCAGGGATAAGACACGAAACCTGGCGAGCTAACCATGGGCAGGGCGAAAGTGCGGTAATGCGCACGGGAGGCCCGAACCCACTGATGCTGCAAAATCAGGGGATGACCTGTGGTTAGGGGTGATATGCCAAACGAGCCAGGAGATAGCTTGTTCTCCCCGAAATAGCTTTAGGGCTAGCGTCGCGTGATGAGTGCCGGAGGTAGAGCACTGGATGGACTAGGGGCCGTCAGGTTACCGAACCCAACCAAACTCCGAATGCCGGACACTTTAGCGCGGCAGTCGGACGGCGGGAGATGAGTTTCGTCGTCAAGAGGGAAACAGCCCAGACCCACGGCTAAGGTCCTTAAGTCCATGCTGAGTGGAAAACGATGTGATTGTGTTCGGACAGCCAGGAGGTTGGCCTAGTAGCAGCCACCCTTTAAAGAGTGCGTAACAGCTCACTGGTCAAACGCAGTTGCGCGGATAATGTAACGGGGCTAAGCATGGCACCGAAGCCAGGGGGCGAGCTTCTACGGGAGCTCGTTGGTAGGGGAGCGTTCTGCGGGCGGTGAAGGTAGCTCGAAAGGGGTGCTGGAGCGCGCAGAAGTGCGAATGCAGGCATGAGTAGCGAGAAACGTGTGAGAACCACGTTCGCCGAAAATCTAAGGTTTCCGACGGAAGGTCAGTCCGCGTCGGGTTAGTCGGCCCTAAGCCGAGGCCGAAAGGCGTAGGCGATGGATAACAGGTCAATATTCCTGTACCGGTGAGTGGAGCGCAGTGGATGCGCTTTGGGAAGGATCAGCCGCTGAGTGGATTGCGGTGGCAAGCGGGTAACACCCGTGATGCCGGGGCCTAGCCCAGAAGTGATCGGCACCTAGAGCCAAGAAAAGTCCACTGTGTGTTGAAGCTCATCGACCGTACCACAAACCGACACAGGTAGATGGGTAGAGAATACCAAGGCGAACGGGAGAACCCTCGTTAAGGAACTAGGCAAAATGACCCCGTAACTTAGGGAGAAGGGGTGCCGGCGCGAGCCGGCCGCAGTGAAATGGCTTCGTCGACTGTTTATCAAAAACACAGGTCTCTGCTAACGCGTAAGCGGATGTATAGGGGCTGACGCCTGCCCAGTGCCGGAAGGTTAAAAGGAGGGGTGCAAGCTCTGAATTGAAGCCCCGGTGAACGGCGGCCGTAACTATAACGGTCCTAAGGTAGCGAAATTCCTTGTCGGGTAAGTTCCGACCCGCACGAAAGGCGTAACGAGCGAAGCACTGTCTCAACGAGGGACCCGGCGAAATTGAAGTGTGCGTAAAGATGCGTACTACCCGCAGCAGGACAAAAAGACCCCGTGGAGCTTTACTGCAGCTTGTCATTGCGTTAGGGCGCAGTTTGTGTAGCATAGCTGGGAGACTGGGAAGCCTGGTCGCTAGATTGGGTGGAGTCATCGGTGAAATACCAGCCTGGTTGCGCTTTGGCCCTAACCGTGGTCGCTCAACGCGGCGCGGGACCGTGGCAGGTGGGCAGTTTGACTGGGGCGGTCGCCTCCTAAAAGGTAGCGGAGGCGCCCAAAGGTTGGCTCAGATGGAATGGAAACCCATCGCAGAGTGTAAAGGCACAAGCCAGCTTGACTGTCAGGGAGACAACCCGAGCAGAGACGAAAGTCGGGCTTAGTGATCCTACGGCCCGGAGTGGAACGGCCGTAGCTTAACGGATAAAAGCTACCCCGGGGATAACAGGCTAGTCTTGTCCAAGAGTTCACATCGACGACAAGGCTCGGCACCTCGATGTCGGCTCATCGCATCCTGGGGCTGGATAAGGTCCCAAGGGTTGGGCTGTTCGCCCATTAAAGCGGTACGTGAGCTGGGTTCAGACCGTTGTGAAACAGGTCGGTCTCTATCCGCTGTGGGCGTTGGGAATTTGCAGGGTGCTGCCCCTAGTACGAGAGGACCGGGGCGGACGCAGCGCTCGTGTGCCGGTTGTCGCGCCAGCGGCATTGCCGGGTAGCGATCTGCGGATGGGATAACCGCTGAAAGCATCTAAGTGGGAAGCCCTCCCTAAGATGAAATTCCCCATCCCCTTTGAGGGAGTAAGGCCGCTGGGAGACTACCAGCTGGATAGGCGGGCGGTGGAAGCGCAGTAATGTGTGTAGCCTACCCGTACTAATGGCCGAGGGCTTTCTCTTTTGATACGGAGTCCAGGACATTCTCTGATACGCTCGCAATGCTTTGCAATCCAAAACAACCGCAAGAACAAGGTTGGTGGCTAATGCAGCGGAGGTACACCCGGTCCCATCCCGAACCCGGCAGTTAAGCCCGCTAGCGCCGATGGTACTGCATTGGTAACGATGTGGGAGAGTAGGTGGCCGCCAACTTTTTCTTTAACAATCATTGCTCTCCACCACTGCTGCTATACTAGCTCGTATGCTTCCCCTCGAGCCTGCCCCCTGGTGGGTGGTGTATCAGACCCATAATCTCGGTGAGGCGCATATCATCGCCGGGCGCTTGCGTAGCGAGGGAATCTCCACTCAGGTAGTGCCTTATGCCGGCGCCGCTGCTCTCGGTATCACCATCGGCGTCTTCGGCGAGGTGCGTCTGCTCGTCCCGACAAGCGATGTGGCCCGCGCGCTCGCCATCCTCAAGAATCCCGCCGAATTACCGCCAGATCGCGACCAAATCATCCACCCGCCGGATGATGAAGATATCGACTAACCTCCCGCCAGCGATGCACCGCCGCCTCAAGGCCGAGCACTTTGTGTTGCTGGGGATTTTAATTTTGTCTTTCGGCATCCGTGTCGGCCAGATCGACACCGCCTTGTTCAGCCCAGAACAAGCTTGGATCGCCCATGCGAGTTGGGAAATTGCGACCCTGCGCGATTTCTATTCCTTCGGGTATCAAACCAGCGCCGGTTATAACAACTTCCCCCTCATCTACTACTTGACGGCCATCCCCCAATTCTTGACGGATGACCTTTACGCCTTGATTCTATTCTTCATCTTGTTGAATCTCCTATCGGTGTGCTTGTGTTGGGTTTTCACTCGCCGCTATTGGGGTTGGCGGACAGCGGCCCTGGCCACCGTCGTCTACGCCTGTATGCCTTGGGCGATCATCTTTTCATCTTTCATCTGGAGTAATACGCTCACCCCGCCCTTCACGATGCTTTGGGCTTTGGGATGCGGCTTGGCTTTTCAAGAAAAGCGGACGGGTGGTTTGATGCTCGCCTGGGGGGCTGCCTGGCTGGCTTTCCAATTGCATATCAGCGCCATCCTATTGTTGGCCACTCTCGCAGTCATGATGTGGCGCTTTCGCTTGCCGCGGGCAGGGCGTTATGCACTAGGCGGGAGTCTATTGGCCCTCTTGCCCGCTTTGCCCTGGCTCTACGCACAAATTACCGGTTCCGCGATTTTTGCCTTGGATTTCACCATCAGTACTGGCGGCTCGGGTTTCCAATTTCATCTGGATAAAATTGCCCAATTCTTGGGCGCCGACAACCTGGCGGCGAATTTCATCAGCGCTGGTAGGGATGACCTCGCCGCTCAACTCTCCTACATGCATTATCTTGCGCCGCTCTGGTTGTTTTTGTATGCTGGCGCGCTTTTATTTGCCATGAGGCAAATTGGCCGAGGCTCGGCGGAGCAACGACCGCTTTACTGGCTACTTTCCCTATGGTGTGTTCTCTCATTGGGTTTCACGGTGGTTTCTGAGGCAAAGCACTCCATTGTTTATTACCTTCCTTTATTGCCGGCGCCCTGTATCTTGTTGTCCCTCTGGTTGCAACAAATGGTGACGAGGCGCCCCTCATTGCGCTCACCAATCATCGCCATCGTGTTGATTTTGGCTGCGCTCAACCTCAATGCGGTTTTGCGCATCGACCAACACATCCGCGAGGGAATGCAAAAGATGGAAACATCGAGCCACGCCTTGCCGTTGGTTGCGGAGCATTATGTGCCCCCCTTGGCCTGGCAGATGGAAATTGCCAAGGTGATTCGCGGTCATCTGGATGCTGGAAGCGCCTCGGAATTGATTTTGCTTCATTACATCTTACCGGACCAAAGCTGGTTGGAGTTGCGCTGGCCCTTTCCTTATCATCTGCGCGGGTACGATGTGCGTGTCGTCAATCTCTATGAGCCACATACCGTATACCCCAAACCAGCCTCGCTGCTCCTTCGGAACGAGACAGATTGGAGCCAGAACGGTGGCTATACCAATCAGCTGGAATTCCTCGAGCAAGTCGGCCCTTATCATCTTTATCGATTGGCGGCGGACGCCGCCCCTGAGCCGCAAACCCCCTTGACTGCGCGCCCCGCTTATGAGAATGGCTTGCGTTTGCTCGGCTATGATGCGCTGCGCTGCGCTGGCTCTTGGCGCTTGCATTGGACCCAGAGCATCCTGAGCGATGTGCTCAGCCAGCAAAAAAGCGTACGGACTTTTCGCTACAGTGTGGAGGATGCGTTCTTCCCGGTGCATTTTTTCGTCCATTTGCTGGATGCAGCGGGTGATCTCTTGCTGCAAAAAGACTTGCGCGCCTATGATGTCCTGTATTGGCGCCCGGGCGACCGCGTCGTCACGAGTATGGATTTTGGTCGAGACCTGAGCGACCTGCCGATAGAAACCATCCGCGTTGGCCTCTATCACTATTCGGATGGGAGCGAAGCGATGCAGGGGGGAATCTACGCCCTGGATGAGCAGGGCCGCCCTTGGCTTTACGCGATTGATATCCCCTTCGCGCAAGCATGTCAGCCATGACGCGCATGCCGACAGCGGAAGGACGCATCCCGCCCAATGGGCAAGCGCGGGGGCATTGGCGCCAATGGTCTGGTTGGCCGCTGGTTGTTTTCTTGGCCATCCTCTTTCTCGCCGTTGCCCTGCGCTTCAGCCACCTCGAAATTGCCCATTTCCAGGTTGACCAGGCACGCATCGCCAAGCAAAGCTGGGAATGGGCAAGAGAAGGCATCTTCCCCAGCCACTTTTTTCATACGACCGGCGGCTATTCCAACTTTCCGCTCACAATTTATCTGTATGCTCCCTTGTTCTTGTTCTCTGAGCAAATCAACTTGCTCATTTTGGGCAATATTGCGCTGAATTTGGGTTCCTTGGTGTTGTGCTGGTATTTCGCGCGTCGTTATTGGGGCTGGTCGGCGGCGCTGGTCGCGACCTTGCTCCTGGCGACGGCGCCCTGGCATGTTTTCTATGCGCATCGCCTCTGGGGTAATAGCCTGATGCCCTTTTTTGTGATGCTCTGGGTCATCAGCAGCGTCTTCGCTTTTCACGAGCGGCGGCCCCGTTGGTGGGCGCTGAGTTGGGCGATGGCGTCGCTACTCTTTCAATTGCACTCGAGTGGCGCACTTTTTCTCATTGCCAACGGCCTCCTCTGGTTAGCGGCCGGACGGCGGCGCGCCTGGCGCTGGGGGATTTTGGGATTTGGCCTCGCGGCCTTGCCGTCATTGCCCTGGTTCTGGGTGCACCTGAACGGCTCGGCCCAAATCGATTGGGAAAGGGTGCCCTTTGTCGGCGAGGGCAAGCGCGAGCTGATATACAACTGGCGACCCTTGGGCGAATTGCTGACCGCGAGCGACCTATCCAATTGGTTCCGCGGGGGAAATGAAGCCGAATTGCTCCCTTTGCTCGAGCCGCTGAAGCAGCTGGCGCCGCTCAGCTTGCTCGTTTATGGCTTGGCTTCTGTATGGGTCGCTCGGCAAGCCTGGCGCTCCGAACGCCGACAGCTTTACCGGGTATTGGCTTGTTGGCTGTTTCTTTTCTTGCTTTTCCCATTCATCAGTTATCGTTCCTACACCATCATCTATTACCTGCCAATCTTGCCGGCGCCTTTTCTGGCGGCGGCGGCGCTTTGGTCGCGTATACGCCCGAGATTGCGTTGGCCAGCGACTTTGTTTCTCCTGTTTCTGGTTGGATTACCAATACAAGCCATCCTCGGTAGCGCATCCTGGCTGCACGCGGAAATGGCCAAGGGTGAGGACGAGCTGCTCTGGGCGGTCGGGGGCGGCGTACCGCTGCGCTGGCAGCAAGCGATTGCGGATGCGGCGCGGGGTACGCTCGAGAGTGGTGTGGCGGCGGAAATCATCCTCTTGTTGCGACCTGTTTACGATATCGAACATGAACACCTGTCTCACGCGTTGCCCCTCTTGACTCGAGAGCCGGTGCGCATTATCAATCTACGGAAACCCCATCGCATCCACCCCGCGAAGGACTCTGCCTGGGTGTTTCGGGCGGATACCGTGGAATGGCCGGCGGCTTATGCGGCGGGCGAGGAAGCCGCGCGTTTTGGCCCCTATCGCCTCCATCTCCTCCCGGGCGGCACGGCCCCTGCGCCGCAATTCCCGCTCTCCAAGCGCAACACATACGAAAATGGTCTGCGCTTGCTCGGCTATGATGCATTGGGCTGTGAAGGCAGCTGGCGGCTGCATTGGACACCCGGCCCAGTTGAAGAAAGTGACCAACCGGTTCATTTCTTTGTGCATTTGTTGAACGCGCTTGGCGAAACAGTTGCTCAGCATGATTTGCCTGCTTATGATATCCGCTATTGGCAGGCGGAGGATGAGATCATCACCCAATTCGATTTCGGCCAGGAGTTGGCTGACCGGTCGATCGCCACTTTGCGCGTTGGTCTTTATTATTATTCGGATGCAACGATGATCGATCGCAACATTTACGCGTTGGATGAGCAGGGCCGCCCCTGGCAATATGCCATCGACATCCCGTTTGGAGGTGTTTGCGAATCATGATGGCTGCGTCTGGGCTCGAAAATGACACACTCACGGCTGTCCCTGGTTTCCGTGTTGGGCAGGTTACGCGAAAGGAGGCGGCCACGGGTTGCAGCGTGATCTTATGCCCGCCGAATACGGTGGGTGGTGTCGATCAACGCGGCGGTGGTCCGGGCACACGGGAAACCGATTCCTTACGACCGACTCGGGGTATGCATGAAGTGCATGCCGTCATGCTAGCGGGCGGTAGCGCTTACGGTCTCGGCGCGGCGGATGGGGCGATGCGTTACCTTGAAGAGCGGGGCATCGGCTATCGCGTCCGCGAAGATTTGCTCGTGCCCATCGTCCCGGCGGCCATCATCTTTGACTTGGCGGTCGGCGCTGCTGATGTCCGCCCAGATGCCGCGATGGGCTATGAAGCTTGTCTCGTTGCCAACGCATCTCCAGTCGCTCAGGGTTCGGTCGGCGCCGGGACAGGCGCGCGTGTCGGTGGCTTGCGCGGCAACGAATTGGCCAGCAAGGGTGGCGTTGGTTCCGCTTTTGAAGCCCTGGATGCTGAGCTCAAGGTGGCTGCTCTGATGGTGGTCAATGCCGTTGGCGATATCATTGATGAGCGTGGAGAGGTGTTGGCTGGCCTGCGTCGCCGCGATGGTCTTGGTTTTGAGGGTCCGGGGGTCGCTTTTCGGAAGATGGCGCGTTGGGTTGATCGTGGCGCAAACCCACGCCAGAGTACTGTCATTGGTGTGGTCGCGACCAACGCTCGCTTGAGCAAGGCGGAGGTGAACAAAGTGGCGCAAATGGCCCATAATGGGATTGCGCGCGCGGTCTTGCCGGCGCACACCATGCACGACGGTGACACGATTTTCGCCTTGGCCAGCGGCTTGGTGCCCGCGAATGTGAGCGTAGTGGGCATGGTGGCTGCGGCGGTGGTGGCCCGTGCCATCCGTGGCGCTTGCCGCGCCGCGACTAGCCTGGCGGGCATTCCGGCCATTGCCAATCGGGCGGGATGAGGAGCCAATCCATTGAAGCGGATCTTGGTCATTGAAGATGAAAGAACTCTATGCGAGAAGCTGGCCAATGCTCTGCGTTTGGAGGGGATGAAGGTCGATACCGCGATGGATGGCGAGAGCGGCCTCGCGCGCGCGCAGGAGAAACCCCCTGATTTGTTGTTGCTCGATATCATGCTACCCGGTCTGGATGGCCTGAGCATCTGTCGCATCTTGCGCCGCAACCCGAAGACGGCGCAAATCCCCATCCTCATGCTGACCGCGAGGGGGACCGAAGTCGATAAAATTGTTGGCCTGGAAACAGGGGCTGACGATTATGTGCTCAAACCTTTTAGCCTCGGGGAGCTATTGGCCCGAATCCGCGCTCTCTTGCGGCGCACCAGGCAACCAGAAGAGAGCGAGAAAGGCGTCCTCGAATCCTCGGGGCTGCGCCTCGATTTGCGCAGCCGCCGTTGTTTCAAAGGAGAAAAAGAATTGCGGCTCAGCCATAAGGAATTTGCCTTACTAGCGGAGTTGATGCAATCTCCCGATGCGGTTCTATCGCGCGATTTGCTACTCACGAAAGTCTGGAAATATGATTATGCGGGCGAGCGTGAAGCGCGGACGGTCGATGTGCATGTGCGTCGCCTACGCCTCAAAATCGAAGAAGACCCCGCCAACCCCCAGCAGATTGTCACAGTGCGCGGCGTAGGTTATCGCTTTCAAAGTCGCGGATAGCGATGGCAGAAGCATGGCGATCGTTGCTCGCCTGGCCCGCAACCACCCTGCGTGCTTTAGCGGATAGTGCCGAAGAGGCGCTCTTTGTGTTGGATGAGCGTGGCGCAATTCGCGCTGCCAATTGCGCCGCAGAAGAGATTTGCTCGCAGCTGCCCGTGTTCGGCAAGCGGTTGAGCGAGGTGTTGCCCGCCCCGGAATTGGCAGAACTGGTGGATGAGATGCTGCGAATGGATGAACCCGAGCAGATTGAGCAGCTCTCGATCGATGAGCGCCCCTATCGTGCCCGTCTGCGCCGTTTGCCCGGTCGGCGCAGATGGATTGGGGTCTCCCTCCAGGATATCAGCGAATTGGTGCGCCTCAACCGGGCAAGGCGGGATATGGTTGCCAATATCTCGCACGAGCTGCGAACACCCATCTCCAATATCCTCATCATCATCGAAAGTCTCTTCCATGAAAAAGAACGGCCCAAACGCCAAGCGAGCATCTCCAGTTTGCGCGCCATTCGCAGGGAGACTGATTCCTTGCAACACCTGGCCGAAGAGCTCTTGACACTATCGATGATGGAAACTGGGCAAATCCTGATGCGCTTGCAGCCGGTGGCTTTGCGACCGCTCGTGCAGGAGATAGAGGAGCGTCAGGAAGAACGGCGTAGCCAAAACCAAGTTGCCATCCATAACCAGGTTCCGGAGAATATGAGCGTCCTCGCCGATGCTGATCAGCTGCGGCGGGTCTTGACGAACTTGCTACAAAATGCGCTGAAATGGACGCCGAGCGGCGGCGCCATCCACCTGAGCGCGACCCCCAGCGAAGAAGGTTTCCGAATCAGCGTGCGCGATACTGGCCCCGGCATCCCGCCCGACCAAACCAAGCGCATCTTCGAGCGCTTTTATCAACTGGATGCATCCCGCTCGCATAGCGAGGGGATTGGTTTGGGTCTGGCGATTTGCCAACACATCGTGGAGGCACATGGCGGGCGAATCTGGGCGGAAAACGCCGAAGGTGGTGGGAGCATCTTCCATTTCACATTGCTGTCTGCCTGAGCGTCGCGTTGCCCCGCGATGGGGGTGATTGCGATTGCGCTACGAATTACCGGCGAACCATTCCCGCAAATTGGGGTATAGAGCGCGGAAACGCGGGTACAAGTTCTCGTATTGGGCTGCCTCCGCCGCGATGACGGGGGTTTCGCTGCCGCGCTGCACCCAGGAGGCGCAGGCAGCGGGGACGGACGCGAATTCGCCAGCGCCGACGGCCGCCAGCAAAGCGGCCCCATAGGCGCTGGCTTCGCTGGTGCTCAGGTTGAACAAGGGTTTTCCCAACACCGCGGCAATGATGCCCTGCCAGAGGCTACTGCGTGCGCCGCCACCGCTGATGCGCAACTCAAGGTTGGCCGGTAGGGCGCTTTCTTCGAGTAATGAGAAGCCGTCCCGCAGGCCATAGGCGACGCCTTCCAGGACCGCGCGTGTCAGGTGCCCACGCTGATGATGCGCGGCGAGCCCGACAAAAGCGCCGCGCGCTTTGGGGTCGGGGTGAGGGGTGCGCTCGCCCGTCAAATGGGGTAAAAAGAAGAGCCCATCGCTACCCGGGGGGATGGAGCTCGCTTCAGCCAACAAATCGTCGAAGGGTAAATTCGGCGCGAAAGCGTCACGATACCATTGGAGGCTACCGGCGGCGCTGAGCATGACGCCCATGTAATGCCATAGGCCGGGCACGGCGTGGCAGAAGGTATGCAACCGCCCGGCCAGCGTTTGGATGGCCGCCGTGTCGTAATGGACCAGCGGTGTGAAGACGACCCCCGATGTGCCCAGCGTGATGCCAATTTTGCCAGGTGTGACACAGCCCATGCCCACCGCACCCGCAGCTTGGTCGCCACCCCCAGCGACGATGGGGGTGCCGGCGCGCAAGCCCGTCGCTTCAGCCGCGCGAGCGCTCACGCGGCTCGTGATGGTGGTTCCCTCGTGTACGGGCGGTAGCCATGCCAGCGGGATGGCAAGAGCCTCGCAAATTTCCTCGCTCCAGGCGCGCGCGCCAACATTCAGCAAGGAAGTCCCGGAAGCGCCGGCCAAATCGGTCGCCCAATCGCCGCTGAGGCAATAGCGAATGTAATCCTTTGGCAGGAGGATTTGCGCGATTTGCGCGTAGATTTCTGGCTCGTTTTCGCGCACCCAAAGGATTTTCGGCGCCGTAAAGCCCGTGAGTGCCGGGTTTCCGCTCAAGGAAAGCAAGCGCTCGGCGCCGATGATTCGCGTCATTTCTGCGCATTGCCTCGCGGTACGCTGGTCGTTCCAAAGGATGGCCGGCCTCAACACCCTTCCGGCCGCATCCAACAAAACCAGGCCATGCATCTGTCCAGTGAGGCCGATGGCGCGGATTTCCGCGCCGCGCCGCCTTCCTGCTGTCAGGGTTTGGCGAATCGCCAGCTGGCTACTCTCCCACCACTGCGCCGGTTCTTGCTCGGTCCAACCCGGTTGCGGTTGTTGGAGTGAAAGGTTGACACTGCTTTGGGTGACGACTCGCCCATTTTCATTCAGCAGCAAAGCCTTCGCGGCTGTGGTGCTGATGTCAATGCCGAGATAAAGGCTCATGGGACACTCAGGGTAGCGTTTCTGTTGTCGATAGCCAATTCCTTCAGGCGTGTTCGCACCGCAGTGTCGATTTCTTCATCCATCGGATTCATGGAGAAATTTTGCCAAAAATACCAGCGTTCCTCATGTATCGCCCGCGCGCCAGGGCGGATCTCGCGCAGAGGACCGAGCGATTCCAGCTCTAGGAAATCGCCGTTGGCAAAAATTTCCGCGTTGCAACCATCATCTGGATAAGTGGCGCCGACCAAATAAGGGAAGGTCTTGACGAAGAGGTGAGCGGCGACGGCGTAGGCGAGCCAGCCGGCCGGCACGCTCCCGCCAACTTTTTGCGGTTGCTCGCTCGCTGGGTCTTGCCGCAAGCGCAAAAATCCCTCCCCCCAACCCCAGCGAGCATCTTTCAGGTTGCTATAGGGCCAGAAGATTAGGCGCGTATTGGGCAACAGGTCGCGCGGATGCTCGCTGCGCGGGGGTAGGGGCAAAATGGCGCGACCGGCAGGCGCCATCACCGTCAATGCCCAGGGCGCGAAACGCAGCGGCCAGAGCGTCGTGTTGCGGAGCTCATGTCGCAAGACGAAGCCTTGCCCTGTCGCAGTGGGGAAGATACGCAAAATCTTTTGGATACCGCTCTCGACCTCTGGTGCCTGTTCGACGATGAGCGTGCTGCTTTCTTTTCGAATTAGCGGCGGCGCATTATCGGGGAGATAAGTGCGCTTGCGGTCTTCCGGCGCATGCCAGAGGCGATGACCGCCGTAAAGGTGGTGCGCTTCACCACCCTGTTGGCCGATGTCGTCATTCAGTAAGCCGAGCAGGTTTGGCCCTTCGGCAAAGCCGGCGAATAGCACGCGCGGCCCAATTTCTGTCGGCAAGAGCAACTCGCGGTCGCCCAGGCGCAACCGCAGGCAGCGCCACCCCTGCCAGTTCAGTGTGCTGAGTTCCAAAACCTTCGCTCTTCTCTAAGCGCGCACGCCCAACAGCAGCTCGGTGGTCAGCTGGTCGAGGCGCTCGTAGGGTAGGGGGCGTGCGGCCAATTGTGAGCGGTTGAATTGCACCGCTTTCAGTTGCGCGGCGACTGTGGGTGAATAGCCGGTATCCAGATAAGCGAATTCGCCTTGGTCAGCGTGGATTTCGGCGAGGAGGGCTTGAATTTCGGTATCGACCGCGAATTGCGCCGCTTTCTCACGCAGGATGAGGTAGGTGCGCATGCAGCCGCGCGCGAAGGCGCGCACATCGTCATAATCGGCGCTACGGTAGGCGTGGGCATCAAAATGGCGACTGCCAGAATAGCCGACGCTTTCCAAGAAGCGCACAAGGTGAAACGCTTGTCGCAACATCGCGCCGCCAAAGCGGAAATCCTGGTCGTAGCGCCCGAAAAGCTGGTCGTTGAGATCGATGTGGAAGAGTTTGCCGGTGTCCCAGGCTTGCGCGACCGCGTGCATGAAGTTCAAACCGGCCATATGCTCATGCGCGACTTCCGGGTTGACGCCGACCATTGCTGGATGGTCGAGGGTTTCGATGAAGGCGAGCATATGCCCGACGGTGGGTAAAAAAAGGTCGCTGCGCGGCTCGTTGGGCTTTGGCTCGAGGGCGAAACGCAGCTCATAGCCCTGGTCTTGGCTGTAGCGACAGAGAAAATTGAGCGCAGCGCGCATTCGCGCCAGGGCAGTGAGCGGATCTTTGGCGGCGTCTGATTCCGCGCCTTCGCGTCCACCCCAGAAGACATAAATCCCTGCGCCCAGCTCAACACCGAGATCGATGGCGCGCATCGTTTTCTGTAAGGCATAAGCACGGACGCGCGCGTCGTTGCTGGTGAAAGCGCCGTCTTTGAAGGCCGGGTCGCTGAAGAGGTTGGTGGTCGCCATCGGGCAGACGATACCCGTCTCGGCCATGACGGCACGGAAGTCGCGGACGGTGCGGTCGCGCTCGCTCGGTTTGGCATCGATGGGGACGAGATCGTTGTCATGCAAATTCACGCCCCAAGCGCCAACTTCAGCGAGCAAGCGCAACAAATCCGTCGGTTCGAGCGGTGTGCGTGTCGGTTCACCGAAGGGATCGCGCCCGATGTTGCCGACTGTCCATAACCCGAAGGTGAAGCGGTCGCTGGCTTGCGGCTGATATTGGGGCATTGCTCACTCCCTGGGTGAATTGGTTTGCTGACGCGGAATGCTGAAAGTCTAGCATAGGTGATGGCCATTTTCGCCGCGCTGCATTATACTATTGTGAGCTTGGGTGAGTGAGAAACGGAGCGGCGGCGATATGGGCGATGTGGTCATTGCAGGAGCGGTGCGCACGCCAATCGGCCGGCGGGATGGCTGGCTTCGTGATTTGCACCCGGTCTCACTCGGCGCCATGACACTGAATGAACTATTGGCGCGCGCTGGCGCTTTCCCCCAACAAGTCGACCATGTGGTCATGGGTTGTGTCTCGCAGGTGGATGAGCAGGGCGCGAATGTCGCGCGGAACATGGTGCTCGAGGCGGAATGGCCCATCGAATTGCCGGCCACTTCGGTGGATTTCCAATGTGGTTCGAGCCAGCAAGCGCTACACCTGGGGGCCGCGCTGGTCGCTTCCGGACAGGCAGAGGTCGTCGTCGCCGGCGGTGTGGAGCATATGACGCGTGTGCCGATGTTCAGCAATGTTCGGGATGGCCAACCCTTCACCCCCGCGATGATGGATGTCTACCAACTTGTCCCGCAAGGCATCGCTTCCGATATGGTCGCGCAGCGTTTCGGTATCCGACGGGGAGAGATTGACGATTACAGTTACGAGAGCCATCGACGGGCGGCTCGAGCGACAGAAAAGGGTTGGTTGGCGAAGGAAATCTTCACGCTCGATGGTCTGGATGCCGCGGGAGAAGCGATCCGCGTGACGCGCGATGAAGGATTCCGCGCCGAGCCGGACCGTGCGCGCATGGCCCAACTGGCACCCGCCTTCACGGAAGACGGTGTGACCACGGCCGGCAACAGCAGCCAAATCAGCGATGGCGCGGCGGCCCTCCTGATTACGACGAGTGAGAAGGCCGCTGCGCTGGGTTGGCGGTCGCTGGCACGCATCGTGGCCATGACGACGGTGGGTTCTGACCCCCACCTGATGCTCACCGGTCCGCTACCGGCAACGAAAGAGGTCCTGGCGCGCGCTGGGCTCAAGCTGGGTGACATCGATCTTTTTGAGGTGAACGAGGCTTTCGCCACGGTGGTCAAGGCCTGGGAACGCGAGTACCAACCCGATATGGCGCGCGTCAATGTTCATGGCGGCGCGGTCGCGCTGGGGCACCCCTTGGGGGGCAGTGGCGCGCGTTTGATGACGACACTCCTGCATGCGCTGGAGACGCACGACCGCCAATTGGGGCTACAAACGATGTGTTGCGGCGGTGGGATGGCGACGGCCACCATCGTCGAGCGGCTCAATTGAGGGCGGCGATGAGCGGCACCAATTCGAGCGATGGGATACCCAAACCATGCGCGCATTGCGAGCGGGAGTTGGCGCATGGTGCCTTTCGCTCGCCAGAGGCGGAATATTGCCGAGAATGCGAATTGGAGCTGAAGGAGATCTTCGCGCGCAAGTACAGCACCGTAGAGCGTGCTTTGAAGCGCGCGCAGGAGCGCCGTCGCCAGCGTCAGGATTGATGGGGCGGGGGGGTTGCTAGCAGGGCGGATCGCTCGCCCATTCCAACAACCAGAGTCCGCCCTTCCCACCATCGGCCGCCAAGGCCAGACGCCGTCCATCCGGTGCGAGCGATAGCCAGGCGCGCTCGGTGCGCGCTAAGAAAATTGGCAAATCGCTCAACACTTTTGCATCACTGGTATTGCGGTTCAAGCAGACCAATTGCCAATGGGCGCCCGCTTCGGCGGGAATGACGAAAAAGGCTAGGCTTTCTTCTCCATTACGATAGAGAATTGGCGCCGGCGCATGGTTGCCCGGTAATCCTGTGGCATAGAGCAAAGTCAGGCCGTCACGATTCGCCGCTTTGAGGTAGTAACCCGGCGGGTCGGCATCCGGCAACCCAAGCGCGAGCAAGAGGCCGTCCGCGCTGGCGCCAGGTCGTGTCTGGCTTGGCAGGCTGGTCTCAATGGGGCTGCCGAGGCGCTGGCCGCTGACGGTGGCTGTGGTATAGCGCACTGGATCGCCGTAGGCACCGTAGTAATGGACGAGGAAACGCTCTTTGCCGAGCCAATTGACCCCTTGAAGGCTGTTGCGAAAGGCGCTCTCATCCACCAAGCGTGGGTAGCTGCCATCGTGTTCTGCGGTGAGGAGGTGACCCAGGTCATTCTGGTAGACAAAGCGCGTCGTCTCGTGGTGTCCGCGTAAGAAAGAATCATCATAGAGCGCGCGATCGCGCTGCCCGGATTGCGTATAGCGGTCAATACCCGAGGCGCGGCGGAAGGATTCATCGATTTTTTCATCGAGCGGATGTTCAATTGGCCGCGATTCCGCTTCAATCGGGTCAAACTCATACCAATCCAGCGCGGTGAAGGGAGCGGTCGCGCAGCCCTTGGCGAAGCGCAAAAGCGTCGCTGAGAGCCATTCCAAGATGACCACTTCACCCCGACCAACGCGCTGAAATGCGCTGTTTGCATCAGTCGGTGATTGCAGGAGGGGGCGAGCGCTCACTTCAATTTCGTGACGCGCCACCGCGGCGCTGCTCTCCAGCTCTAGTGGTGCTACAAATTCCACTAGGCTGTTGGGCAAGAGGGCGAAATCGACAAAGGCTGCGCCACAGGCTCGCGTTGGATAGCCCAGCCCTTCGCTCAGCAAAGCGTCATTCTCATCATAAACACGAACGGAGACCTGAATCGCTTCATAGGCCTTCTCGCCGCGGTTGAAAATGTGGCCGCGGAAGAAAGCTGCTGGCAAGCCAAAAGGCCCATCTTCGCTGACGATGGAGCCGGAGGGTATCAGCTCCCCCACTTGTGCAAGGCTGGGGTTGCGGGCACCGTAGAATAGCAATAGGGCAGCGAAGAGAAGCGGGAAACACGCGCGGTAGCCCATGATTTTTGCGCAGTTAGCGTAACTGTCGCAGGTATTCCCCCAGCAAGCGCGTCACATTCGCCAAGGCGTCACGATGGGCGATTTCGTAGCCATGAGAGTTGTCGCGCGGAAAACCGAAGGTCACCGTTCGCCCGGCCAATCCCGCGCGCTTGATGCCGCCGGCGTCTGAGGCCGCTCCGTCGTACAAGATCAATTGTGCGCCAAAGCCCAATTGTTCGGCTAAGCGCGATAATGTTGCGCATTCCGCCATATCGTGATAGACGACCTCTCGCGCCCAGATGATGGGGCGCGCATCCAGGAGTGCGCCGCTGCCATGGGCGACAGGTGAGGTATCGATGGCGATGGCCAAATCTGGGCGCAATTGCTGCGCAGCGTAGATGGCGCCCAGCAAACCGATTTCCTCGCTTGTGCTAGCGACGAAGTACAAATCCAACTCGGGTGGTTCCCTGACCAACTCGCTGAGGCACCAAAGCAAGGCCACTAGGCCGAGTCGGTCATCCAGCGCATAGGAGGCGATGTGATCGCCGAGCCATTGCAACTGTTTGCGCTCGCGCGCCACGACGGCGCGGCTACCGACGCGCAGACCGCGCTTTTTGAGCTCGTCGCACCTCAGACCGGTGAAGAGGGTGACATCCGACCAAGTCAAGGCGCGTTCACTCAATAATTCAGCGACCGGTCCGCTGCGTGTATGGCTGCTACCCACTGAAAGGATAGCCCGTAGCGTTCCATCGGGCGTCAAGATATCGACCGGTCCCTCACCGTATTTCCAAGGGATGGCACCGCCACAAGGCGAGACCCGCAGACGTCCATCTTCTTCTAGCGAGCGGACGGCCATGGCGATTTCATCTTTGTGTGCGAGGACAAGTACGCGTGGGCTGGCTTTGGGGCCGGGCAAATGGGCGATGATGTTGCCTCCAGCATCTTGCCAGACGCGGATATCGTCGCCGAAGCGCTGGAATTCGCGCTTCATCCGCTCATCCACTTCATCTTCCTGACCGGCCGGAGCATGGCAGCATAACAACTCCTGCAATAATTCGTAAGCGCGCCTTTCGTCCATTTTCGGCTTAACCAGCGTAGATTTGCTTCAGGGCACTGCGGAGGTCGGGGTATTCTGGCTTGAAGCCAGCAGCGAGCAAGCGCTTCGGCGCTACGGATTGGCCCTCGAGGAGGACGGCGGCGGCTTCACCGAAGGCTAGGCGCAGGGCAAAACCCGGTGTTGGCAACCAGCAGGGCCGATGCAAAGCGCGCGCGAGCTCTTGGCTAAAAGCGCGGTTGCTCAGGGGTTGCGGGGCGCATACATTGTGGATACCGGTTGCTTCTCCTTCGTCGATTAAGAAGCAGAGAGCGGCGACAACATCATCGATATGGACCCAAGAGAGCACCTGCGTCCCCGAGCCGAGCGGGCCACCCGCGAATAGGCGGAAAGGCAGGGCCATCTTGGGGAGGGCGCCACCCTCTGCGCTCAACACCACCCCAATCCGCACGATTAAACGGCGAATTCCCAACGATTCTACTTTGGCGCTGCTGGCTTCCCATTCTTGGCAAAGACGCGCCAGGAAATCTTCGCCGGCGGCGGCGCTCTCATCCAGCGAACCCTTTTGTCGCGTTCCGTAATAACCGACGGCGGATGCCTGGATGAAAACGGGCGGTGGCGTTGTCGCCAACTCGGCGGCTCGCGCCAGGATTCCCCCAGCCAGCAAGCGACTCTCGCGCAGAATTTGCTTGCGCGCGCTGTTCCAGCGGCTGGGGAAGGGACCATCGCCGGCGATATTGGCACCCGCCAAGTTGACGATGGCCGCCGCACCATCGAGCAATCCCGACCAGTCGCCGAGCCGCTCGCCATCCCAACGCGTGTAGCGCGCGCCAGCGATGGGCGCCTTTGGCTCTGGTTGTCGCGTCAAAATGTCTACGGCGCCACCACGGGCCAACCAGCGGTGCGCCAGCTTAGTGCCAATGAGTCCTGTACCACCGCTGATGATGATGCGTCCAGCCATTTTCTTTACTCCTCGACTAATTTTTCGGCGCGGATGTGAATCGTTTCTAACAGGATATGGTCGTCGTCGCCAACTCGCAAACGATTGCCTGGATTATCGACTGGATAGACGCCCAAGATGAGGTGGTATTCCCCAGGCGAGAGGTCCTCGGGGATGGCCAAGGCGCGCCGGTCTTCGATGGTCGCGCCAACCGTCCAACCTGTCGTGAGACGCAAATTGCCACCGGGCTCGCTATCCTGGGTGATCGCCAACCGCCCATCAGGATACAGCAATTGCGCGAAAATCCGATAGCGCGTTGAATACTGGCCCTGGGCAAACCAGCGCAATTCCAGCGATAGCCAATCGCCGGCTTGCCAATCGGCTCTTTCGGGTAGGGTATAGCCGAGCAAAGACAGCGTTTCGCCATTTTCTGGGTGGTTGAAATCGGCGCGCCGCGCCCGAAACAGGGTGGTTTCGCCAATTGGGTTGGCGTAACGCGCTAGGCGCAGGCCACGATACCAACGAGCTTCCAAGAAATGACCATGAGCGGCCAGCTCGTTCTCGACAACGCGCTCTGGGTCTCGCTCGTCTTCCCCCCAAAAGAGCGCATAGATGCGCGAATTTTCGCTGAGGATTCGTCCAATTTCGGCGATGGTCTCTTGGCGGTCGCCTTGTGGCAGGGGGTGTAATGAAACTTTCGCCGTGAGCGGCGGCGACAAGCGCGAATCATAATAAGAGACCACCTCATCTTGCCCGGGTGCGGTCAGGATGAGGGCTGAGGCGCCGCGCGCATCCACATGGATATCGGCGGTTGCGGTGCGATAATCGGCGCGTGTTGGGCCTTGCTGGAAATGGGTGATTGTGCCGACAGCCAAGCCCAGCAATAGGGGGGTATAGCTCAAGAGCAATCCTATGCGTTGCCGGCGCCAGAGCCGCGAATACCCCAACCCCAACCAGAGTATGAAGGCAGCCTGCGCGGGCAAAAGGAATTTCAAGTTCGCCGGCCGATAGAGTCCTTGCAGGAGAAAAAGCGTGAGCGGCAAGAGTGACCAGAGGGGTATGAGCCGCTCGGCTAAGGTCAATTGACGCCAGGCGTTCGCCCAGCCCAGCAAGCCGACCGAAATGGCAATCACGACCAAAGAGAAGAAGAGCGGCGAATATTCACCCACATGACTGATGATTAACGAACGAGCGATCTCGCGCAAGGCTTCCGCCAAACCCAGCCCCAGACCGGTATTCGGCCAGCCAATCAAGCTATCCAGCGCCGCGGGCAACCAAGGCAAGAAAAACAAGAGCGTCAGCGCGTAGATTGTGATGATGGGGCGGATGCGCCGTTGAAAAAAGACCAGTAGCATGACCCCTTGCGCCAACAAGACGAAAACGAAGGAATAATGCGTCCAGAGCCCGGCGGCATTCAGCAAGGCCAGGGCGGTAATTCGCCAGCCAGTGGGATGCCTTACGCAGGCCAATGACATGAGCAGGGCTGCATTCCCCCAGAGCGTATGCCAGGTGTACATGCGCGCGATTTGTGCGTATTCCTGCGTGAAGCTCTGCGCCATGAAAAGGATGGTCGCCAACACTGCTGCGGGGCTCCCACCGAGGCGCCATCCGCTGAGCAAGAGACAGGCAGCGGCCAGCACGCTCGCCATAGCGGAAGGCCAACGCAGGGCGAATTCGCTCTCGCCGAAGAGGTTACGCGCGCCGGCCAGCAGCCAATAATAACCCGGCGGGTGGATATCGCGCGCGGCGTTGGCGGCAATCTCGCTCGGGTTGCGCGTTGCCTGGCGCCAACTAGTGCCCTCGTCATACCAGAGTGAGGACTCTCCTAGGTTGTGCAAGCGTAGGGCGGCGGTAAGAAGCAAAACTGTGGCCGCCAAGAAAAGCCAGCCTCGCGCTGCCCGCGCGTTGGCTTTCATCATCGTCCTTCGCGCCTGGCTAGATGAACGACAGCCACACTCAAAAAGAGCAGGGTGCCCACCAAAGCCCAGGTCGGATATTGCAACGCGATGGCGCGGTCATAGACCAGAATGGCATCCAGCGCGTAATCGGGTGGCACTTCAATGATGCGCGCGCCGCTCTCGTCGCTGGTTGGACATTGGTGGCAAAGTATGATGGGGGTCAGCTGCGATTGGCGCGAGAGGTGGATGATGCTGTCCTGTTCGGGGCTTGGCGCTGGTTGGAGGGCGATGCTGGTGCCGCGGATGGTGAAATCGAGGGAGCCCTCCAATCGCTGGGCAATGCCAAAATCGGCGCCTTCGAGGGTGATGGGTACCCTTTTACCGTGGATGGCCCAATGCTCCGCTTGATGCCGACCCGCGGTCAGGGGTGGTCGGTATTCGCTGATATGCGCGCGCATCGCCGCATAAATGGGTAAGGGTTGCCAATCTGGCTCGACCATGCGGAAATAATAGTAGCTTTGGTTGACTTCGCTCTCATCGGGGCGGCGAAAGAACCAGTAATTGATGACACCCAACCAAGGCCAATCCTCCGCGGCACGCTGATAGGCGATTGGCATATAGCGGGCGGCCTGCTCTTGGGTGACCGCTCCATAGCGGTTTGCATCCTGCAAATGCGTGGGAATTTCCGCCGCCGCACGGACGGGATTCCAGGCGGCTTCGCTGAACCAGATGGCCTTCGCCGCGTCGCCATTGGCCACCATCAAATCGCGGATGAAGCGGTTGCGCGCATAGTTGACCTGATTTGGGTTGCGGCGCGCGTCAGTCGGGCCGCTAAAAAGACCATAACCTTGTAGGCCGAGAACATCGAAGCAAGGGGCGGCGCCATAGTCATACATGCGCTGCAAGAAGACCAACTCGCTCAAATCTCGGTCGGTGAGCCAATTGGTCGGCGCCAGTGCGCCACTGATGACGACGATTTCTGGGTCGACTGCTTTCAGCGCCGCGTAGGTCTGGCAGAGCAGGTAGCTGTATTCTTCCGGGTTGATGATGGCGTTATCGCCCCATTCGGGATGGATATTGGGCTCGTTCCAGACCTGGTAGTGGTGGATGCGGCCGCGATAGCGCTCAGCGACGGCGACAGCGTAGTTGACAAAATCTTCGAAGCGATCGGGCGGGGCGAAAGCCCCTTTGTCTGGGTTGGCTCGCGACCAGGCAGGTGGGTTGCTCAAGCGCACCTGTAAGTGCAGCCCCCTTTCTTCCGCCATATCCACAATGCGGTCGTATTTGGCCCAGGCAGAAATTTCACCCACTGAATCGAGGTTGCGGCGGTCACTGAAATCGCCCCGACCATGAATTTCGATGTCTTCCCAGGGAAATTCCTGACGCAACCAATGAAAACCGGCAGCGGCGATGAGGTTGAGTTGTCGCTCGATATTTTGCGGTTCGGCTTCCAATTGCAAAAAGGTGTTGATGCCATATGGGTTGACGCCAGCATGTCGCTTGGCCGCATAATTGGCGCCTCTTGGTGGTTGACGCAAGATATCGCCGAGGAAATCGAGCGCGCCGCGGGCTTGGGGTAGGGGTTCTTCCTCGCCGGTGATGGACCATAGCGCGCGCCAAATTGCGCCGCGAAAATGCAAATCTACGGCCAATGACGATACCAAGCTGAGCGACAATAGGAACGGCAAAATGCGGCCGCGGTGCGCTTTCCGACGCATGCTTGTGCGCTCAGTGGCGATTTTCTAGGCTGCCCTCACTGCTATCCCGCTACCGGAGTGATGACCCTATTTCGCTGGTACTGCCGCCAGAGCAACACGGCGCCCGCGCCGAGAAAACCGATGGCCGTGATGGTTTGTGAGCTGTTCACCGTTGTCCCCGGTATATAAGCGATTTCCAGGCGCAGGAATTCCAAGAGGAAGCGAATACCGCTGTATTGGCAGATATAGAGCAGGAAGAAATCACCCGTCTGAAAGCGCGCGCGCCACTCATCGCGCGTGAATAGGTAGCGCAGGACGAAGAAAGCGCCGAGATTCCATAGTGATTCGTAAAGAAAGAGTGGGTGGAAGCGCGGTGTTCCGCCTTGTTCGAGTGGGACATTCAGGTCGGATGGCCAGCGATCGACGGATATTGAGATCCCCCAGGGCAAATTGGTGAGATGGCCGAAGAGCTCCTGATTGATATAATTTGCCCAGCGACCGATAGCCTGCCCCAGCGGCAAGACAATGGCCGCGATATCCAACCATTCACCCAGTGGGAATGGCTCTTGCGGTTGTTGGCCATAAAGAAAACGGTTCAGGGCGCGGCCGACGCGCTGCCCGAAGAGGCGCTCGAAGGGTAGCGAGCGGCGCATATACAGCCAGATACCGAAGAAACCACCGATCACTGCGCCGAAGATGCCCAGACCACCCGACCAGATGGCAATCGCGCCAGTCTCTGTATTGAAGAAGTTGCGCAACATATATAGCGTATCCTGACAAAGCGTGCCGACATTGCCATTTTCTATGCCACAACTGGCGGTCAGTGCTGCGGGTGGAAAGAGGACAAACCACAAGCGCGCGCCGACGATGCCGGGGATGATGGCCCAGGTCAAGGCCCCCCAAACATGATCGGGGTCTTTGCCTTCACGCCGCGTCAGCCGGGCGGCTACGGCGGTAGCCACCAATAGCGCGGCGACGATGATGATGCCATAATAGCGCAATTGATAGCGGTCGAACAGTTCAATGTATTCGCTATGAAATTCCATCCCCCACCTCTTCGTTCATGCTCGCTTTGGCCAGACTTTGGACGGCGCGCAGGCGCTGAACAAGGGTTAAAACCGTACCCACCGCAAGCAACCCCAAGGCCGGCAACAAGAGCGCCGGGAAGAGCAATGCCAGCAAAATGATGGCGACGCGCTCCAACCGCGTGAAAACGCCACTGCGGGTGGGTAAGCCAACGCCTTCTGCGCGTGCGCGGACATAGCTGACGAGCAAGCTGCCGATGAGGGCCACCAAGGCCAAGGGCAACCATCCCAAGCGTCCACTCTCGGCTAAATGATAGCCGATTGCGCCCAGAATGGTAGCGTCGACGACGCGGTCGCTGGTGGAATCGAGCACTGCGCCGAAAGGGGAAATGCGGCCCGAGCGGCGCGCCAACGCCCCATCCAGCGCATCCAATGGTTGGCTGAGCAAGAGTGTCCAGCCGGCCAAGGGTAATTGCCCGCGTGCGATGAAATACGCGGCCAACATAGCGAATACAGTGGCCAGCAAAGTCAGGGCGTTGGGGTGGACGCCGATGCGCATGAGCAAGCCCACCACCAGGGATAGGGGTTTGTTTGCCCATTGGCGTAAGGTTTGGTGGCGACCCTGCTCTCCGCTGTTTATGCGAAAGCTCCCTTGCCCTGAGCGCGGGTATCCAGTACCATCAGTGCTGGTCGGGGCGTGGCGCAGCCCGGTAGCGCGCACCGTTCGGGTCGGTGAGGTCCCCGGTTCGAATCCGGGCGCCCCGATTGCGGTATCTTCACCGCGCAATCATCCTATATCCCCCTCCAAAGCGAAAGAGTCGCCCTCGGGCACAACCCGCCCATCTCGGCAAGCGTTGCGCCGGGTCAGTTTCCTTCGTGAGTTGGGTTGCATCGCCAGCACCGCTCGCCATGTTCCCGCTTTATTCTGGTTGGGTGGTGGGAATGCGATGGCGAATCCACCGATTTCGCACACACACCAAAATGATGGTCGCTTCGCCTTCGTTCTTTCTCAGCCGGGCAGATGGTTTACCCAATTGCTGCGAACATCGTAATTACCGCTGCCTTTTTCTTCCACGACCAGGTTATCGAGGTATTTCTCGAAATTCCCCGCGCGGATTACTTCCGCTTGTTGTTCGGTGGTGGCGCGATTCTCTCGTCCGACCACCTGCATGATGTGGTAGCCGAATTCAGTCTGGATGGGTCCGATGAAAGGTCCAACGCTCCCCTCGCGGGCGGCCTTGGCAAATTCGGGTACATAGGTTGTGATATCGGCTTCCACCGGGGCGAAATCGTAGAAGCCGCCGCGCTCGTTCGAACCGCTATCGATGGAATGCAGGCTCACCAGAGCGCTGAAAGCCTCACCGCCCTCGAGTGCGCTTAGCAAATCTTCGGCCAACGCCAGATTCTCTGTGCTGACGAGGATATGGCGCAAGGCGACATAAGGTGTTTCCTTAATTTCTTCGATGACCGCTTCTTGCAAAGCGGCGCGCCAAGCGCGGGCAGCGAAATATTGGTCCAGGATGCGCTGACTCACCCCTTGGTTGCGCAATAAGTCGGTGTATTCGGCCAGGCTGGTCTCGTAATTCTGGCGTCGCTCGGCGGCAGTGAGGGTGGGGCTGGGTGTATTGGTCGGGCTCACCGTGGTGGTCAGGCTATCCGCAGTGGGCGAAGCGCTGGGTGTTGGTGAGGGTGTTGGGCTGGGGGCGATGGTCGGTGTTGGTGTCGGTGTTGGGGTGAGGATGGGTGTTGGGGTGGCGCTGGGCAAGGGCGTGCTCGTCATCGTCGTCGCTGTGGTGGGTGTGGTTTCACTGAAATTAAAGAAGGAAGCGCGTTCCTCTTCAATCTCTGCTTCGTCGACGCTCAAGTTCATCTCTTGGGCAACCCGTAAAATCAGCGCTTCCTGCGCTAGCGTTTCGATGACGCGGATGCCAAGCTGGTCGGGGACGGTCAACTCATTTTGCCAAGCATTGACTCGTGGGTCATTGAGGAGTTGTCGATTGATGTCTTCGTTGGAAAAGCCAAGGGTCTGATAATAACTGACGAGGTTGTTGAGTTGATTGTTCAAGAGGGTACGCTCGAGCAAGAAGCGTTGTTGAAAATCGGCGGCGGTGATCTCCACATCGTAGACGCGGGCCAGCACCTCGTTCGGAGCGATGAGCTGTGAAAATATCAGGGCCGCCGCCAAGATGAGCACGAGGATGACGGATACACCGACGACGCTGCGCAAGACCCATTGTTGGATGCGGGCTTCTCTTTCGGCGCGGGTGCGAAATTGGCGACCTTCTCTGGTTGAGAGTGGGCGCTTTGGATTATCCATGGCAGCGTTTTAGAACTCGTCGCCCACATATGGGAGCAGAGCCAAGTGGCGCGCGCGTTTGATTTCACGCGCCAATTCGCGTTGGCAACGGGAACAATTCCCAGTCTGCCTTCGCGGCTTAATCTTGCCGCTTTCCGTCAAGTAATGTCGCAATGTGTCGATATCTTTGTAATCAAAACAGCGACCTTTGGGGCAATAAGTACTGCCACGACGACGACCGCGCCAACCACGACGCGGCCGCGGGCTGCGGCTGCGGGCGGGCTCATCATTGGTGCTTCGGTCTCTGGGTGAGCTACGGCTTTCTTCAGGCATCGCTTCTCCTATTCAGACGCGTCAGTGGTCGCGGTCGTCGCTTCGTCGGCCATTGGGGTCGTTTTTTCATTGACGGCTTCTTCCGCAGCCGTTTCTTCGCTGGTGGGCGGATCATCGGGAATTTCTGGCATCTCATCCAAGCCGATGATGAGGTGGCGCAAAACATCCGGCGCCAATATCAAATTCCTCTCCAGGTCAGCGATGGCCTCAGTTTCCATTTCGATGAGATAATGGACATAGTGGGCTTCGCTCTGGTGGTCGATTTCGTAAGCCAGTTTGCGGCGGCCCCAAATATCCTCTTTCAGGATGCGGCCCTGGCCATCCAACTGCAGCCAATCCTGCACTTGCTGGATCTGCTCGTCCATGACTTCAGTATTGGTGTTCGGGCGAACGATGAAAGTGAGTTCGTATGGGCGCAGCATCGCGCCTCCTCTCCTTGGGTTTGCCCCGACGAAGCGCCAGAGCGGAGCGAGCGTTGGGCGCGTTCATTCTGCGCGCCTCAATAGGGTAGTGTTGCTGCGTCTCATTGGCAAGGGTGAATTGGTGAGACGAGACGCCGCGAGGCAACTGCCAATGAGCCACCAAAATAAGGCGATGGACGCCTGAAAATCCAAACGAAAGAAATAATGGTCAGCCAGTCCATTCAGCAGGACCGTGAATAGGGCGCAATGCAAGGCCAGTTGCCAGGTTGCCAATTCATCTGCCTTGGCCAACTCGCTGTTTTCGCGACGGTTTCGGCGCCGACTCCGCCAGGCATAGACGAAGATCGTCACGATGAATAGCAAAAAGAGACCCAAACCCAGCAAACCGATTTGATTGGCCATGATGAGGTAAAGACTGGCGACATCAGCGTAGAGATCGATGTCTGGTCTGCCGCTGAAGCCGATGCCGACCAGCGGGTAACGAGCGATTAAGGCCAGTGAATCGCCGTATTCACCGAGACGCATTTGCGTTGCCAAGTCCGATTCAGCCCCCTGGAAGGATTGCAACAGGCGGTCGCGTGAGGCCGCGAATTGCGGCAGAGTCCCGAAAAGCAAAACGGCCAGGAGAATTGGCAGCAGGAGATGTCGATGGCGCAATAGGGCCAAGGCGCTGATGCCGCCGACAGTTGCCAGCAGGGCCGCGCGTGAGGAGGTCAGGTAAAGCGCCAGCAATAGAAGTAGGGTCGCCAAGGCGTACGCGCGCCGCTCTCGTTGGCTGACGTTGCCGAGCGCGCCGCCGAGCGCCAACACCGCTCCCATGGCCATCACCCCTCCCAAAGCGTTGGGGTCCACCCAGCTACCGATGGCTCGCTCACCTTTTTCTGGGCTATCCTCGATATAGCGGATTACGCCGCTATCGGGATAACCGATGCGTGCCAGACGGCTGAGTTGGCGCTCGGCGAAGGCATCGGGCAAGGCGAAGAGCGTGATGGCCAATAATGCTTGTACGCTGAAACCCAGTAGGGCGATACGGCAAAACAGGCGTAGCTGACGCGTATGCCGCAGCACATCGACCAGCACCATTGCGAAAGCGATGCTGAGCAAAGTCTCGGCGAATTGACGCAAGAGGGTCGTCGTTGGCGGAGCGTGGCGCAAGCCCAACACGAAGGTGAAAATGAGCCAAAGTGAATAAGCGAGCAATGACCAATGTACAGGCGTCGCAAAAAGGCGGTAACGCTCCCCGGTCATCCAGCCCAAGAGGTAGACGAGCAGGAAAGCACCGAGCGATAAATCCAACAAGGTGGGTGTGATGGCGATTTTGAAGGGCAATGTCCCGAAGGGGAGCCAAAGGATGGTGATGATCGTCAGCGCAAGCGCGGCGCGCCAATCGGATAGAGCGAAGAGAGCCAGCGCGCCGCCCAATATTGCGCCGGTCGCGATGAGCGGACCCGCCACTACGATGAGCGCGGCCAAGGCAGCGGCGCCGAGGCCCAATACAGCTCCGACGGCCAGTGATGGGCGCAGATTGGTGGTCATGAGGTTTCCTGGCCAGCGCCCTGCTTGCGGAAAATCCAGAAGAGCAACCCGCCCAATACACTCAACCAGGCGATGGTGCTCAGCAGGGCGCCGACGATGTAGCTGCGCGGCTGGTAGACCAACACCAGCGTGCGCGCGTCCGCAGGAATGACCAACGCGCTCAGCGCACCGTAAGCGCGTTGTAAAGGTATTTCATCGCCATCAACGCGCGCGCGCCAATTCCCATCGTAGGGCAGGGCGATACTGAGCAGGGATGGGGCGGGAACGGAAAGCGCAAATTCGATGCGTTCAGCGGCGAAACCGCGCAGCTCGGCGCTCGCATAGAGGGCAGCGGCGTTGGTTTTGGGCAAGCTGGGTGGAGCGGTTTCTAGGATGGCCAGCTCACGCAGCGCCGCAGGCTCTCGCTCGCCGAGGGCGGCCAAGGCCATCTCCTGTGAATTGACCAGGGAATAGCGCGGTAAAAATTGGGCGAAGGGGCGTGGGTTGGCCAGCCGATGGACATAGATGGTGCCTTCGCGCGCGACGATGACATCGCTGCCCAAGACCGGCGTCGGCAACTGTCGCCAATCGTGGAAGACATGGCTGACAGCGAAGAGTTCCCAAGCCAGGGGGTTGATGTTATCGTCCTGGTAGATGATCGCTTGTGGTCCGCGTAGGAAAAGCGGGCTGATACCGCGAATGTCGGCGAGGGCATACATGGCGCCGAAGTTGCCACCAAGGCCAATCACGCCATCCACTCGTGCTGGGGGAGAATACCCCAGCACGAGTGCGCTATGTCGGAGCGCATCCGCCATGCCGGGCAATTGCTCCACACCACGCTGCGGGGAAAAATTGGGGTTGTTGGTATTAAAGATGAGCAATTCGACCAGAATCAGCAAGAAAAGCGTGCGCACGATGGTCGGCTGACGGACCGCAAAACGAGTGCCAATCAATGTGGCCAAAAGGAAAATGGCGCTCACAAGGGCGCCACCCCAGGCGCCGCTCAGCGCCGCCGTCAGGAGAAGCAGCGCGCTCATTATGGCAACCCAGAGCCATGATGACCATTGGTGTCGAATTTGGTCGCCTCGCAGCGTTGTTAGCGCCAGGGTTACCAGGGCAGCGGCCGAAAAGGCCACCAACACGGCGACGCGCTCTTGCTGGCGGAAGAGGGCCAACCCTGGCATGACCGAATAAAGCGCCGGGTAGAGAAAGCCATTGCCACCGAGGCTGAGCAGCAGAGACAGCAGCGCTGACCCTGCCCAGAAATTGCTTTGTGGCAGACGCCGCAACAAAGCCCAAATTGCGAGCGCGAAGCCCACCACGCTGAAATAGAGTGGCGACCAATGTGAAACCGTGTTGGGTAAGAGGAATTGCAACCAATCGCGCAGGGGGAAGCCATTGGCTTTATCTGCATAAGTCAGGTCGCCGCGCGCGGAAGCTTGTAGGTATTCCGCTGCTGGCAGGAGCAAGACCGCGCTGAGCGCAAAGGTGAGCGCGCCAATTGCCAGTAAAGCCGCTAGGCTCCGCCACCAGGCGACCTTGGCTTGCCAGCAACGGTGGGTGAAAAAGGCCAACCACAAATAGCCGCTCAAGGTTGTGGTCTGCGGGTGTCCGGCTAAGGCACTGAGCGCCAGGGCGGCGCTGCTCAGGGCTAGCCAGGGGGCGGATAGGCGACCGCGGGCACGCGTCGCCTCATGAGCGCCGAGGAGCATCAGGGGTAACCAGCAGGCGGCAGCCATGATGTTCGCCTGCAATTGCGGGTACCCGCTCAAGAAGCCGCCATACCCCCAAACGAGAGCGCCGCCCAACGCGCCCAATTGGCTCCCTCGTCGCCCCAGCGTCAGGCGGCGAAAGAAGGCATACGCCAAGCAAGAAGTGAGCAAGACATGCAACAGCGTTTCGGTTTGCAACGATTCATAGCGCCAATCGCCACCCAGCAAAGCCGTAAATCCCATCGAGAGCAGGCGCGGCGGGTAGAAAACGCTCGTTTGCACATCGGCGAGGAAAGGTGAGCCACCGTAGCTATAGGGGTTCCAAAGCGCTATCTCGCCCACGCGCAGGCGCTCGAATTGGTAGACGCTGAAGGCGTAGTTTTGTGCTGAAAAATCGCCGCTCACAAAACTGAGGGGTCGGCTGGTGAACGGGAAAAGCAAGCGCCAAAAGAAAACGAGCCACAATAGGAGCAGCAATGTGAGCGCGCAAAAATCGGCAACGCCTCTGGTTGAGCGGAAGCGTTGCCAGGCACGGTGCTGAACCATCATCCCAGCGATTCTAGCACTTCGCGGTAGAAGTGCTCATGAAGAGTGGCGATGCGCGGCCAGGCGAATTCTCTTGCCAATTGCGCCGCGCCTGACCGCAAGCGCGCGCGCGTTAAGGGTGCCTTTTGGAGTTGGCGGATTGCAGTGGCCAGGGCCTGGGGATCTTCGGGTTGGACGAAGCGCAGGTTCTCTCCGTCTCGAAAGAGCGGGGTGGTGCTTTGCGGTTTGGTTGTGAGGATGGCGCAGCCGGCGTGAATGGCCGCCTGCAGGCTACCATGATGATGGGCGGCGCCCTCGCGATAGGGCAAAACAACCAGATCCGCCGCGACCAGGGCCGCATGCACTTCCGCCTCCGCCAAATCGCCGGTTTCGTGAATGATGTTACCCAGGCCCAGGGATGCGCTTTGTCGGCGCAAGCGCGCTCGTTCCCGTTGTCCACTCGGATCGCTCGGCCCCGACGGCGCGCCGACCAGCCACAGGCGCGGACAAGAGTCACCATCTTCTTCACGCAGGGCCGCCAGCGCTTCCAGTAAAGTCGATAAACCCTTACTGGCATGCTGAAAGCCAAAATGGGCGATGACGAAATCGCTGCGCTTGGCCTCATACCGCGTACGCGTTTCTTCGCGGTTGAAGGTGTTGGGGAGAGGGGCGAAGATGTTGCTACCGACCGGGATTTCGGCGATATGGGCGAGCGCCGGTAGTCGCGAGCGGTCACCCACCCCGGTCACGATCACACCCGCGGAGCTGCGGGCCAGCCAAAGCACACTCGCCTTGCGCAAAGGACCGGCTTTGGGGAAGAGATACGGTGCGCGGAGGTCGTGGAAAGTGGTGATGGTCGGCCAACCGCGCAAGGCCTTAGGAAAGGCCTGCACCCAAGGTGACATCGCGAAGGCGGCCGTCTGGAATTGCAAATGCAGCAAATCAAGGCGTTGCGCAAGCGCCCAACGCCTGGTCGCCAGTAACGCGCTGAGGCCCCAGCGGCGGATACGCCGATACACGCGTAGATTGGGCGATTCCTCGGCCTCGCCGGCTCCCCCAGATTGGCTGGTTAGGATATGAATCTCCAGACCAAGCTGGCTGAGATGCCTCGCGAGCCAGCGTGTATAATCGCCCACGCCGCCGCGTTGGGGTGGGTATTCGCCGCTGAGCATGCCAATGCGCACGCGCCCCAACCTCAATTGCGCCAGAGGGGAAGGTGCAGCAACTGCCGATAAGCGCGCAGTCGCGCTCGCCTTAGCGGGCGTTTATGCCCCAACAACCATTTGCAGGCTTCCAGGGCCGCGCGCAGGATATAACCCAGGCGCAACAAGATGAAAAGCAGTCCAGCCAGCGCGAGTCCCTGATATTGGCGCGCGTAGCGCAATTTGCTCCGGTCAAAATGCCATTGGCGGCGAGTTGGCACCTGTTCGCTGCTGGCGCCACCGTAGTGGGTGATGCGCGCTGCGCCGCAATAGCGTACGCGCCAGCCGGCAGCACGCGCGCGCTGACACCAATCCACTTCTTCATAATACATCACGAAACGCTCATCCAGGCCGCCGATCTCCTCCCATAGCGCCCGCCGCGTGAGCAATGCCGAACCCTGCACCCAATCCACATCGTAGCAGTCATCATCGTCGCGCTCGCAATAACGATAACGCGCCAGCAGGCGCTCCGGTGCCAGGGGTTGTAGCCAGGTGCTTTCCAAAAGTGTCGTCAGCGCATCCGGGAAGCGGCGACGTGTGCTCTGGTGACGACCATCGCCATGGCGATGCTGCGGTCCCAGTATGCCAACCCTTTCCTCATGCGCCAATTCTTGCAACATGCGGGCCAGCGTGCCAGGCGTCAAGAGAGTGTCCGGGTTGAGCAAAAAGAAATATTCGCCGCGCGCTTCACCGAGGCCCAGGTTATTGGCACGAACGAAACCGATGTTCTCGTTCAAGGCAAAAAGACGCGTCTTGGGAAAATTTTCCGCAACCATCTTCGCGCTGTCGTCTCCGCTAGCGCAATCAATGACCAAGCATTCATGTGGGCATTCTGCTTCCGCCGCGTTTAGGCTTTTTAAGCATTCAGCCAAGCGTTCCCGCACATTCCAGCTGACGATGATGATGGAGAGAGTTGGCGCCGACTCGGAATCGGACATTGCGGCTCAGGGGAGCCCGAAGAGGCGTTCCGCATTGGCAGTGGTGACGCGGGCGACCTCCGCGAAAGAGCAGGCGCGCAAATTCGCCAGTCGCTCGGCGATCCAGGGCAAATAGGCGGGCTCATTGCGCTGGCCACGCTTGGGCACGGGTGTCAGGTAGGGTCCATCCGTTTCCAATAGCAGGCGTTGTAGCGGTGCCCGTTGGGCCACTTCCTTCAATTTCTTACCCTTCGGGAAGGTCAAAGCGCCACCAATGCCAAGGTAAAAACCGGCGGCCAAAGCGCGCTCGGCGGCTGCCCAATCGGCCGAGAAGGAATGCAAGACGCCCGGCGCGTCTCGCAAGGGCGGTGCCAAATTGGCCACCCATTCTTCGAGGATGGGTAAGAGCTTGGTTGTCGCCTCGCGGTTGTGCAGGATGACGGGCAATTGCAGACGGGCCGCCAGTCGCAACTGCGCGCGCAGCGCCTTTTCTTGTTCCGCTGGTTTGGTGTGTTGACGATAGAAATCCAACCCGATTTCGCCGATGGCGCGAATTTTCGGCGCACTAGCCAGGGCGGCCAGTTCAGCGATGGCCGTATCCATCCGCTCACGGTGAACGGCGCTGTGATTGGGGTGGATGCCGACTGCGCCGAAAACAGCGGATGTTTCTTGACAGAGGTCGTGGATTTCTTGGCTGCCCGCCAAATCCACCGCAGGAATGATGATGCGGCGCGTTCCCGCGGCGCGCGCGCGTTCGAGGACCGTCGCGAGGTCATTTTCATAATGTTGGAAATTCAAGTGGCAATGCGTATCGACCAGTTCCGGCGCCGATGTTCTCACTTTCGCTTTCCGTTCTCTTCAGCGGTCAATTGTTGGCGGCTGTCGTCGAGAAGGTCGCGCAAACTTTGCTCGAAGGTGATTTCGGGCAACCAACCAGTGGCGGCGCAAAGGCGACTCGCGTCGCCGACGACATCAGGCGTGTCAGCGGGTCGTAGGCGACTTTTTTGCACTTCCACCCGGAAGCGTATTGGTGTCAAGCCGCGCAACACCCGGGCGACATCCTTGGCGCTGCGCGAGACGCCGCTCGCGATGTTATAGACCGCACCCGCCTCCCCGCGCTCGGCAATCAGGACATAAGCGCGTACGATATCGCGGACATCGGTGAAATCGCGCCGGGTGGTCAAGTTGCCGACTTTCAGGATGGCTGGGGCACCGGTTTCCATGTGCGCAATTTGCCGCGCAAAATCGGCCGCCATAAAGCGCGCATCCTGCCCTGGACCGAAGTGGTTGAAGGGACGCGCCCGCAAGATGGGGAGTTGGTGGCTGATGTGATATTGGGAGGCCAATAGATCTTGCGCCGCCTTGGAGACACTGTAGGGGCTGGCCGGGCGCAGCGGCGCGTTTTCACCCAGTGGCAAATCAGCGGACCGGACATTGCCATAGATCTCGCCCGAGCTGACGATGACAATCCGCGGCGGTTTCGGCAACTCCAAGCAAGCGGTCAACACATTCAATTGAGCGCGGATGTTGTTCGCGAGTGTCTCCCAAGGTTTTTGGAAAGAAAGAGGGACGAAAGCTTGCGCGGCGAGGTGATAGATGGTTGTCGGTTGCAAAGCGGCGATGTAATCCTTCGTTGCCACCTCTTCGCATAAATCCAAGTTGTGCAACTGCACACCAGACAGCGAATGTGTGGAGAGTCCGATGCCATACAGCTCTTGCCCGGGCCTTTCCTGGAGAAGGTAGTGGCAAAGGTGACGCCCGACAAAGCCGCTGCCGCCGGTAATCAAGGTGCGCATGAGTCACTGCCCCTTTGCCGCCGCCGCATCGGCCTATTGGGGGGTGGAGGCAACGACCATATCCGACCCGTTGGCGAATCCTTCCTCGCCCAAACTAACGTTCTCGCTTTTCCACCCGTGATGTTGAAAGGATACGCTGAGCCAACCTCCGCCCACTATTTGCTGCCACGGACGCCGCGGCGTGTGTCGGAGACCTCATTCGTATGGCCGCGCTCCAACAAGTAGTTGGCGCTCTGACGCTGTCCGCGATAACGATAGGATAGGTATGGGGTGTTGACCCAGCCGCTGAAGCGTTGCTCTTCTCCCGCATCGTATTGGACATAAGCCCAGAGGCCGTTGCTATGGAAGCCTTCCAACAACAACTGAGACCCAGCGGAGATTAGGGAGAGCGATTCGCTGCGGCTGTTGGGGGCCATGCGCAAGTGCAGATTGGCGGATGAGTTTAGTCCAGTGATCTCCGCGTAGACCTGTCGGTCGGTGGTATCAGTGGGTTTAGCCAGACCATGGTTGATGCCGCGTCGACTGTCATCCACGGTATTGATTCGCCCCAGGTTCAACAAAGTCCCAACGCTGAAATGCCCTTCACGGTAATGGAAGCGGAGGTAGTCGGTGCTTGCCCAACCCTCAACGGCCGCGCTGGTATCCGATCCTTTATAGCGGACGAAAGCCCAATCTTCAGACTCGTTCACGCCGATCATTTCGAGAATGGTACCGACCGATAGGAGGAACAAAGACTCGCTATTCCGATTCGGTGCGATGCGGATATGCAAGTTGGCGCCTTCATCCAGACCCGTGATTTCGGCGTAGACATTGTCGTCGTGGTTCACGATGATGACACCGGCGGTGTTCTTGTAATATCCGCTCAGGTCTGCGGCGATTTGCGGCGCATGACCCGCGGCGAGCAATAATTGGGTCGTATAAACCGTTCCGCGAAGGCGATATTGCAAGAAATTGGTCGATACCCAACCGCTGATCGAGGAGCCATCTTCTTGTTCCCATTCCACAAAGGCCCAATCGCCCTCTTCCCTGAGGCCTTTCAATAATAGTACTGTCCCATTGGGGAGTAAGGCCATGGATTGGCTGCTCTCTTGCGGAGTGATGCGCAAATGCAGATTCGCCGCTTCATCCAGCCCGGCTACTTCAGCATACAGTGTGCTGTCGTTCGCGTAGAGGGGGGCGCCACTTTCATTCAGGAAAAGACCGACAGTTTCTGCGGAGATGGTCAGGTCTTGCCCGCGGTTTTGTAGCTGGTCGAGGGAAATGAATTGACCTTGATGGCGGAAGCGCACATAGTCAAGGTTAACCCAACCACGAATTTGTTTGCCATCTGCCAAGGTGTGCTGGATGAAAGCCCAGTCATCGCTGGGGTTCAAGCCGATGAGTGAGAACAGCGTCTCATTGGCAACGAGGGCGAAGGATTCGGCTTGGCTGTCTGGGTAGCGGCGGATATGCAAATTCACGCCAGGGTTCAGGTTGGTGACCTCAGCATAAAAACGATCATCGCTCTCGCTCATGCCCATTGCGTTTTCGTCATCGACTGTCGGAGCGTCCATGGGGGCAAAACCACCCCGAATGCTATCGGCGACGGTGATTATTAGCCCGGCGCTTTCCAATTGGCCGAGCGAAGTCTGGCGTTCGCCGACGGTGAAGCGGAGGTAAGCGACGCTCGCCCAACCGCGCAATACGCCGTCATCCTCACCCGCGTAATAGATGTAAGCCCAATCGCGCGCCTGGTTCATACCCAGCAATTCTAGGAGGGTGCCGCCGGGGACGCGGAGCAGCGAAAGACTGTCGATTTGTGGCGCTTCACGGATGTGCAAATTGGCGCCTGTATTCAGGCCGCTGACTTCAGCATAGGTGAGGTCTTCTGTGTCCTCGCTTTGCGCGAAGAGCGGGAAGACGGCAACTAGGCAAAACACAAGGAGCAATAGCCGCAAGGCTCTTTGTTGCCCACAAAACCATCCTGCGGTAATATTGAACTGCCGGTTCATGTTCCCTCCTGCCATTGGTTCTGATAATTTTCTTGTTCGGGAGTCAAGGTGTCCAGGTGGATACCCATCGCGGCCAGTTTCAGCGCGGCGATTTCATGGTCGATGGTTTTGGGTATGTTGTGTACAGCGGGTGCCATATCATCGGCGTGGCGCGTCAGGTATTCGGCGCTGAGTGCCTGGTTGGCGAAACTCATATCCATCACACTAGCGGGATGGCCCTCGGCGGCGGCCAGGTTGATGAGGCGGCCTTCACCCAAAAGATAGAGCAGGCGGCCATCCGCTAACGGATAGGCATCAACAAAGGGGCGGACGCGTTGGGGTGGGCCGCTGGCAGCCTCTTCCAGGGCGGGGATGTTGATTTCCACATTGAAATGCCCCGAATTGCAAATGATCGCGCCATGTTTCATGCGCGCGAAATGCTCAGCGTCCAAGACGCTATGGCCACCAGTGGCCGTGATGAAGATATCCCCTTCGCTGGCGGCTGCCGTCATCGGCATCACGCGGTAGCCATCCATCACTGCTTCCAGCGCCCGCAAAGGGTTCACCTCGGTGACGATCACATTGGCGCCTAGCCCGCTCGCCCGATTGGCGATACCGCGGCTACACCAACCATAGCCCGCCACGACTACGCAGCGTCCGGCGATGAGGATGTTGGTCGCACGGATGATTCCGTCCAGCGTACTTTGTCCTGTGCCGTAGCGGTTGTCGAAGAGAAACTTGGTGTGGCTGTCATTGACGGCGATGACGGGGAATCGCAAGGCGCCATCATCGGCCATGGCGCGCAAGCGAATGACGCCGGTGGTCGTCTCTTCGGTACCGCCGATGATTGTCGGCAAGAGATCGCGCTCACTCTGGTGGATGGTGCCGACGAGGTCCGCACCATCATCCATGGTGATTTGTGGAGCATTGGCCAGAACGGATTGAATGTGCGAGTAATAAGTCTCGTTGTCTTCACCTTTGACGGCGAAAACGGGAATTTCATCATGGATGACGAGCGAAGCGGCGACATCGTCTTGCGTGGAGAGCGGGTTGGAGGCGCAAAGCGCCACCGCAGCGCCGCCAGCTTGTAGGGTGCGCATCAGGTTGGCCGTCTCGGTGGTTACATGCAGGCAGGCCGCCAGCCGCAAACCGGCTAGGGGTTTCTCGCGCGTGAAGCGCTCAGCGATGGAGCGCAAAACGGGCATCTCGTTGCCCGCCCAATCGATGCGATAACGACCACCCTCTGCCAATTTTTCATCACGGATATCGTAATTTGAGCTCATGCATTCTCCAGATGGCACCACGCTTGCGATTGTAACATACTCGCGGTGATTTGCGGAAAGAAACTCGCGGTGTCATTCCAATAAGCGCTCCAGCTGTCCTCCGTCGTCAAATTCGGCGCGAAAGCGATCGATGAAATCTGGCAAGAGGAAGGAATGTTGCTGTGTACCGACGGCCTCCAATGCGTAAGTGGCGCTGAGCGCGCCGACCTGCGCGGCCAGGCGCAATGGCAGTTCGGCCATCAGGCAACGGAAGAAACCGGCGCGAAAAGCATCGCCACCGCCGGTTGGGTCGAGTATGTTCGCCGTCGGGTAGGCCTCGACGCGCAGCTCCCGACCTTCATGATAGACCAAGCAACCGCGCGCGCCTTGGGTGATGACCAATACCTCGACCTGTGCGCAAAGCTCATGCAGGGATAGCCCGGTCTTACGGCAAATGATTTCCGCCTCATAAGCATTGACGCACATGGCATAGGCGCCCTGTAGGTCATGGCGCAAGACGGCGCCTTGCAAGCGTGGGACTTGTTGGCTGGGGTCGTATATGAAGCGCAGCCCGCGCTCGCGACATTCTGCCGCAATTTGCGACATCGCCAAGGGGTCATTGGGGGAAATGATGACGAGGTCGGGTACACCATCGTAGACATCGGCCAGTTTCAGTTCGCGCGCGCGCGCCATTGCCCCGCCATAAAAAGAGGCGATCTGGTTGTTGTCCTGGTCGGTATTCACGAAAAAGGAGGAAGTCAGGAGATCGTCATATTGGCGAACGCTCCGGGTATCGACGCCGGCGTCTTCCAGCCAGCGGCGATAATCGGCGAAATCGCTCCCCACTGTGCCGAAGAGATGCGGGCGTAGCCCGAGTAAAGCCAGGTTATAGGCGATGTTGGCCGCGACTCCGCCCCAATGCTTGGTCATCTCACTGACCAAGAAGCTGAGGCTGATGTTGTCCAGGTGTTCGGGGATTAAGTAATCGGTGAATTTGCCGGGGAAGCGCATCAAATAATCGTAGGCGATGGAACCGGTGACGAGGATTTCCATTTGAGGTTATGACAATGGCCAACTATTGGGGGCAATCGATGAGGGGAGTATAGCAGTTTTCACTGTCTAGGCGTTTGCGGCACAGAGGCTCGCCAGACTGCTGTCAAAAGGCGGGCGGGCGATGCCACGCTCGGTGATGATGCCTTGCAGGTAACGCGCGGGCGTGATGTCAAAAGCCGGGTTACGCGCGCGGAAATGGGCTGGCGCGATGGCCTGCCCATAAGGCGATAGCACCTCCTCCGCCCCGCGCTCTTCGATGGGGATATCGTCCCCAGTCGCGCAATTCAAATCCACTGTCGATATGGGCGCGACCGAATAAAAGGGTAGGGCATGGGCGGCGGCCAACACCGCCAGGGCGTAGGTACCGATTTTGTTGGCGACATCGCCGTTGGCCGCGATGCGGTCCGCGCCGACGAGCACGAGGTCAACATCGCCGCGGCGCATATAATGGGCGGCGGCAGAATCCGGCAAGATGTCGTAGGAAACGCCCAGCTGTTCCAGCTCCCAAGCGCTCAAGCGGCTGCCTTGGAGGCGCGGGCGTGTCTCATCCAAGAAGACATGGAAATTGCGCCCATCTTCATGGGCAGCGCGGATGACGCCCAGGGCCGTGCCGTAATCGACCGTGGCCAGGGCGCCGGTGTTGCAATGGTGCAGGACGGTCGCGCCCTCACGGATGAGCGCGGCGCCATACTGACCGATGCGGCGGTTGGCAGCGACATCGGCGTCGGCGATGGCTTCCGCTTCTTTCAGCAATTCTGAGCGAATGTCCAGTCCTTCCGCCTGGGCGGCGCGCGCGCGTTCCAATTGCCGTTCGACGGCCCAGGCGAGGTTGACCGCCGTGGGGCGGGCGGCGCGCAGGTGAGTGGCAGCCTGTTGTAACTCCGCCAATAAAGACGCATCATCACGGACGGCGCTTTTGCGAGCGGCCAAGGCGATACCATAAGCGGCGGCCGCGCCGATGGCCGGCGCGCCGCGCACGGTCATGTTGGCGATGGCCGCCGCGATTTCATGATGGTTGACGCAATCGACATGAGCCAGCTCAAAAGGTAGGCGGCGTTGGTCGATGAGGCGACAGGCGCCTTGATGCCAAGCGACAGTACGCATGTGGCTCCTCACTCGCGTTCGCTAGGCGAAAAGGATAGCAGCCGTCGGTTTCACTCGCTACAAAAGATACCCTGAGGCGACAGTTGACGAGGAGAGTGAAGCGCGATTTCCACTTTGAATCAACTTGCCCCGCACTATATCAGGAGCCATGGCATGATCGCGCCGGAATTTAGGGGGTGAGCAGCGCGCGCAGGCCTTCCTCATCCAGGATGGGTATGCCGAGTGCCGCGGCCTTGGTCGCTTTGCTGCCCGCCGCCTCGCCGGCGACGACATAATCGGTCTTCGCGCTGACGGCTGAGCGAATGCGCCCACCGGCGGCCTCGATCCGTTCGCTGGCTTCTTTCCGCGAGAGCGTCGGCAGCGTTCCTGTGAGCACGAAACTGAGTTCAGCCAGCGGTTGTTGCTCGGCAGCGGGTGTGTGGGTTACGGCGAAAGGTAGCCCCGCGGCGCGCAACTTCTCCAGCAATCGCTGGTTGCGCGGCTCCGCAAACCACGCGCACAAATTGGCAGCGAGGATGGGACCGATGCCTTCGCTCTCCTCCAATTCGGCCACAGGCGCCGCCGCCAGCGCGTCCAACGAGGGGAATTTTGCCAGTAATAGCGCGGAGACTTGGGGGCCGACGCCATCGATGCCCAAGGCGGTGAGCGTTTGGGTTGGGGGGCGTTCGCGCGCCGCGTCGATGCTGGCCAGCAAGTTCTCCACTTTCTTGGCGGCGAAGCCTTCCAATTGGAGCAATGTTTCCGCCTCCAGGGTGAAGATATCGCCCACATCGGCGAGCTGGCCGGCCTGGATGAGCGCGCGCACGGTCTGTGGCCCGAAGCCGGCGATATCCATCGCTGCCCGCGAGACGAAATACTCCACATTGCGGAAGATGCGCTCTGGGCAAGACTCGTTCACGCAGAATAGGTCTACCATATCCTCGGGTTGTTCTAGGGGTTGCTCGCAAAAGGGGCAATTTAGGGGTGTTTCGATGACATTTTCTTCGCCGACGCGAGCGCCGACCATCGGTCCGACGATATAAGGGATGACATCGCCGCTGCGTTTGATGAGCACGGTATCGCCCAAGCGGATGTCGCGAGCAGCGATGTAGGCGAAGTTATGCAGGCTGGCGTTCTCCACCGTGACGCCGCCGACGAAAACCGGCTCGAGATTGGCGCTGGGCGTGAGCTTACCGCTGCGGCCGACGCCGAGCGTGATGCCCAATAAGCGTGTGTTGACCTCTTCGGCGGCAAACTTATAGGCGATGGCGGCGCGCGGGTTCTTGCCAACAACACCCAACTGTTGCGCCAATGTCTTGTCGTTCAGATTGATGACCAGTCCATCGATTTCGTAGGGTAAGGAATTGCGCCTTTCTTCCCAATCGGGAAGGGCGGCGCAGACAGCGGCCAAGTCTGCGCAATGAATAGCGCCCGGGGCGATGGGGAAACCGAGCGCTCGCAAGTAGGCGAGTTGCTCCCATTGTGAATTGGGGATGATGCCGCCGCTATCCTCGCTGTCGACGATGGCGTAGAAAAAAGCGCTCAAGGGTCGCGTGGCCGTCTGGCGTGAGTCCTTTTGCTTGAGGGCCCCAGAGGCGGTGTTGCGCGCGTTGATATAGCGTGGCAATTCCTTCGCTTCTTGTTCTTCATTGAGGCGTGCGAAGTCCTCTTTGAGGAAAAGGACTTCACCGCGGATGACCAAACGCGGGGGTGCTGGTGGCCCCCCGGCGTTGATGGGGATGACGAGGGGCACGCTGGGGATGGTGCGCACATTGTTGCTGATGTCATCGCCGATCCGCCCATTGCCGCGCGTCGCCGCACGCCGGAGCCGCCCCTCATCGTAATGGCAAACGATGCTCAGACCATCCAGCTTCGGCTCGAGGGTGTAGTCCAAGGCTGGCGACGCGCCTGACGAGAATGTGTCCGCGAGCAGCTTGCGGTTGCGCAGTTCCCAGGCGGTCAGTTCTTCTGCTGATGTGGCCTTATCCAAACTGAGGATGGGCGTAGGGTGGGTGATTTTGGCGAAATCACCCGCCAGGTCACTGCCCGCGCGCAGCGTGGGCGAGTCGATGGTGGTCAATTCGGTATGGGCGCTCTCTAGCGCGACGAGTTCATCAAAGAGGCGGTCGTATTCGGCGTCGCTGATACTGGGAGCGTGCAGGACATAATAACGGTGCTGATGCTCAAGGAGTTGTGCTCGCAATTCCGCGGCCCGCGCCGCTTCGGTCTTCAAGCGATGCCCTCGAGTTGACGACCGCGGCCGCGTAGCCAACTCAGCAGGCGCTCCTTTGGCCAACAATTGAGTACCTGGGCAGCGCTCAACCAGCCACGGCGCGCGGTGCGTACGCCGTAATGCATCTGTTCCAATTGCTCCGGTTCGTGGGCATCGGTATTGATACTGATGGGAATGCCCAGCTCTCCGGCACGGCGGGCATAGCGCGCTTCCAAATCGAGGCGGATGGGGTTGGCATTGATTTCCAACGCGACGCCGCTCTTGGCCGCGGCGGTGAAAACAGCGTCCATGTCGGCCTCCACGGGTGGCCGGCCGGGTCCATTCAGCGCGAATTGCTGTGCCCGCGGGTGGCCGATGCAATCCACTCGCGGGTGTTGAATTGCCGCAATCAGGCGTTCTGTCACTCGCTCGCGCTCTTGCCGCAAGGCGCTATGCAAAGAGGCAATCACAAAATCCAGATCGGCCAACACCTCATCGGGATAATCCAATTGCCCATCGGCGAGGATGTCAATCTCGTTGCCGTGGAGGATGCAAAGGGTGGGGAATTCTTCGCGCAGCGCACAGATTTCCGCCTTTTGCTGTTGGAGTTGCTCGATGCTGAGGCCGCCAGCATTGCCGCGGCTGCGCGAATGATCGGTGATGGCGATGCAACGCAACCCCAAACCGAGCGCGGCCTGCGCCAATTCGCGCAGCGTCATCGAGCCATCGCTCCAGCGACTATGCAGGTGCAAATCTGCCTGAATATCGGCAGTCGTGATGAGCTTGGGGAGTTCTCCCGTGGTTGCCGCTTCGATTTCGCCCCCATCTTCACGCAACTCGGGCGCAATCCAGGATAAGCCGAGGGCTTCATAAAGTTCGGTTTCTTCGGCGAAAAGGAGCGCTTCGGCGCCTTCACGCGGTTGACCTTTTTCATCGACCGGTGTGAGTTCGTGTTCGTTAAGGCTATAACCTTGCCGCAAGGCCAGATTGCGCAAGCGGATATTGTGCGCTTTGCTGCCGGTGAAATAGCAAAGCGCCGTCCCCCAACGCTCCGGTGGTAGGGTGAGCAAGTCGACGCGCAAGCCGTTATGGAGCTCGACGGCGCTCTTGGTTGGGCCATGCCCGAGTACGCGCGCCACCTGGGGCATTTGGATGAAGTGCTCGCTGACGGTGGCGGCATCGTGCGCACAGGCCACGAGGATGTCGACATCGCCGATGGTCGGTCGGGCGCGGCGCAGGCTACCGGCCAGTTCCCCACGCAATACTGGAGGTAGGGTGAGCAGCTCGCGCAGAATTTTCTGCGCAGCGGGCAGGGCGATACCGAGGGGGATGCGGCCATCATGCGCGCTGCTCTGTTTGGCGAGTGCTTCGATGCTAGCCAGGATTTGCGCTTCGCTTTTCTCGCCCATGCGCGGGAGGTCGCGCAATTTCCCGTCGCGCGCCGCCTTTTCCAAGTCGGTGACAGTGGCGATTTGCGCCTTTTCCCAAAAGAGGGCGGCCTTTTTTGGCCCGACGCCATTGATGCGCATCACCTCGACCAGGGTGAGCGGCAACTCTTCCGTCAAGCGGTCCAAGAATTGGAGGCGTCCGCTATCGAGTAATTCCGTAATTTTATCCGCTAAGGTCTTGCCGATATGGGGAAGCTGGGTCAGCTGGTTCGCCGCGGCGATGGCGTGTAGGTCACGCGGCAATTCGTGGATGGTTTCAGCAGCGCGGCGATAAGAGAGAACGCGATGGATGTTGTCGCCGCGGATTTGCAATAGGTCGGCGACATTGGCGAAGACGGCGGCGATTTCTCGATTGGATGGTGCCTCAGCTGGCATAGCGAAGACTCTCAGGCATCCAGATTGCGCACAAAGCGCGCGTATTTTTGGATGAAGAGGCGACGCGGCAGGACATCATTGCCCATCAGCGTCGTGAAGATGCGATCGGCTTTCACGCTGTCTTCAATGTTGACCTGTAGGAGGCTGCGCACTTCCGGTTTCATCGTGGTATCCCAAAGTTGCTCGGCATTCATTTCACCAAGACCTTTGTAGCGTTGGACCTGAACCTTATCGGGGTTCTTGAAATCGCTGAGTGCCTGTTTGAGCAGCTCGTCTTCTGTTTGTCCGGTCTGCGGGTAGACATAGTGTATGGATTTGCCGTTGCGTAGGCCCAATATTGGCGGTTGAGCGATATGCAAGAAGCCCCCCTCCACCAAGGGGAGCATATGGCGGAAGAAGAAAGTCAATAGCAGTGTGCGGATATGGCTACCATCGACATCGGCGTCGGTCATGATGATGACTTTGCCATAACGCAGCCGCTCGAGCGTGAAATCAGCGCCGATGCCGGTGCCCAAAGCGGCGATCATCGCCTTGACCTCGTTGTTATCCAAGATGCGGTCCATGCGCGCGCGTTCGGTATTGAGGATTTTTCCGCGCAGGGGGAGGATAGCCTGAAAGCGGCGGTCGCGGCCTTGTTTAGCGGTCCCACCGGCCGAATCACCCTCTACGATGAAGATTTCGGCGACTTCACCGCGGGTGGAACAATCGGCCAATTTGCCGGGCAAGGTGGTGCTTTCCAGCAAGCTGGGGCCGCCGCGAACCAACTCACGCGCCTTGCGGGCGGCTTCGCGCGCGCGCTGACTCGTCATGCATTTTTGGACAATCCGCCGCGCCTCGCGGCCATTCAGCTCCAGATACTCGCTGAGCAATTCAGCGACCACCTGCGAGACGGCGGCACGCACTTCCGTATTGAGCAGCTTGACCTTCGTCTGACTTTCGAATTGTGGGTTGGGGTGCTTGATGCTGACGATGGCCGTGAGTCCTTCCATCGTGTCGTTGCCGGAGAAGTTGGGCTCCTTCTCTTTGAGGAGATTTTTACTCAGGGCATAGCGATTGATGGCGCTGGTGATGGCTGTGCGCATACCGGTGATGTGCGTTCCGCCATCGGGGGTATTGATGGTGTTGGTGAAGGCCAGCTCCTGTGTATTCGTGGTGTCGGTGTATTGCAGGGCGACTTCGACGCCGATGGAGAAGGGTTCGCGCTCGCGTGGTGTATGCTCGACAGCGCGCTCGGCATAAAGTGGCGTGTGCAATACTGGGCGGCCGCGGTTGAGATGGCGCACGAAAGAGCCGATGCCCCCCTCAAAATAGAAACTGGTTTGCTGTGGTAATGGCTCGGTACGCTCATCTCGCAGCGTGATTTTAACACCGCGAGTGACGAAAGCCATCTCACGGAAGCGTGCCTTTAGCGTTTCATAATGGAAGGGATTTTCATCGAGAATGCGATAATCGGGGATGAAGCGGATGCAAGTGCCGCTTTGCTGCTCGCCGCGCCGGAGCGAGCGCACTTCTTCCACATCACCCAAGGGCATTCCTTCGGCATAAGATTGCCGCCAGAGCGCGCCGTCGCGCCGCACCTCGGCAGTGAGCTCTGCTGTGAGGGCGTTGACCGCCTTGACGCCGACGCCATGAAGTCCGCCGCTGACCTTATAGGCCTTATTATCGAATTTACCGCCAGCGCCGAATTCGGTGAGCACGACTTGTAAGGTCGATACTTCCATATCGGGATGTGGGCCGACCGGGATACCAGCACCATTATCGCGGATGGTGACGGCATTGCCTTTATGCAGCGTGATTTCAATCTCGTCGCAACGGCCGGCCAGCGCCTCGTCGATAGCGTTATCCACGACTTCGTAGATGAGATGGTGCAGGGCGTGGATGTCGGTACCGCCAATGTACATCCCCGGCCGCAAGCGGATATGGTCGCGCGGGGAAAGGCGTTGGATATCGGACTCGTCATATTGCGTTTGGTCCAATTGGGCGTCAGGGGCCATATCGTCTCCGATTTAGGGGCGAATCAGAAACCCATTATAGACGAAATTGCCGGTCTGAGCCTATGATTTTCCCTTGTCAACGCTCTGGCGGTGGATTACATTGGTCTGTTGTCCATATGAGACAATTATTGCTATTCTGAATATGAATTGGGTTTCTGTTTTGGGGGTGGGTCATGCGTAGTGAAAACGGTGCGAGTGAAGATAGTTCGGATATCACCGTAAAGCGTGGGTTGGCGCAGATGCTCAAGGGCGGCGTCATCATGGATGTCGTCACGCCCGAACACGCTAAGATTGCGGAAGACGCTGGCGCTTGTGCGGTGATGGCTCTGGAGCGCGTGCCGGCCGATATCCGTGCCCAGGGCGGTGTTGCCCGCATGTCTGACCCGGATATGATCCAGGGAATCATCGAGGCGGTCAGCATCCCCGTGATGGCGAAGGCGCGCATCGGACATTTCGTCGAGGCACAAATTCTCGAAGCCTTGGGTGTCGATTATATCGACGAAAGTGAAGTGTTGACCCCGGCTGACGAGAGTCACCACATCAACAAACATGTTTTCAAGGTGCCCTTCGTTTGTGGCTGTCGCAATCTTGGCGAGGCCCTGCGCCGCATCGCTGAAGGCGCCGCCATGATTCGCACCAAAGGCGAGGCGGGCACGGGCGATGTGGTCGAGGCTGTTCGCCACGCGCGCTGCGTTATGGGCGCAATTCGCAAGTTGGAGACGATGAATCCCGATGAACGCTTCACTTATGCCAAGGAAATCGGTGCGCCTTATGACCTGGTCGCCGAAACTGCGGCGTTGGGGCGTTTGCCGGTCGTGAATTTTGCTGCGGGTGGGGTCGCAACGCCGGCTGATGCCGCGCTAATGATGCAATTGGGCGTTGACGGTGTTTTCGTCGGTAGTGGCATCTTCAAGAGTGCCGACCCGGCGCCGCGCGCCAAGGCCATCGTCGAAGCCGTAACGCATTATCAAAACGCCGAGGTCCTCGCCCGCGTCAGTCGCGGTTTGGGCGAACCCATGGTGGGCATCAATGTGAGCACGATGCCTGATGAAGAACGATTGGCCGAACGCGGCTGGTGAGGTCGCGGTGCGGTCGTAGACTGTCGTCTGGCCGCGCTCGTCTACAACGAAATGAATATGATGGCGACCAAGCACAATGCGAGGCCAAGCGGTTGGCTGCGTCGCAATTGCTCCTTGTCGATCAAGCGTGCCAACAATACCGTCACCGCTGGGTGCAAGGAGCCAATCACGGCGACGATGGTCAGACTATCCAGTTGTGTGGCCAAGATGAAAGCGCCATTCGCGATCAGGTCGCTGATGCCGATGAGCGCCAGCCATCCCAGAGCGGGCAGAAAGACGATGCTGGCCTGTTTCCTTTCCTGCCAGAGCGCGAAGAGCGGACGGCGTGTCCTTGGGTGTATAGCGAGGGTGAGCAACAACGCGCTGATACCGGTGAGCCTTAACGCCAATAGCGGAGCCAACAGATCGCGACTTTCGATTCTATCCAGGAAAATCAAGCCCACCCCGAAACCGATTCCCACCAAGATGGGTTCGGCGATGACGCGCCAAGTCGGGCGCGGTTGACCGCCGCTGTTCGCGGCGCTATGCGCGCCGTGACTGACGATGGGGATGGCCAGCAACGCCAGGGCGATGCCGATGATTTTGCTGGAAGCGGGCAAGCCGCCGCTGGCGATGCCGAAGAAGAGTGGGACTAGGGCGGTGGTCAGCGAGGTGATGGGCGCGCTCAGGGCCATATTGCCGCGCGCGAGCAAATGAAAGAAACCGGTCAAGGAAAAGACGCCGATGCTACCGGCGGCCATCCCCCAAAGCAGACTGGTATGGAGGGTGATGCCACCCCCGCGCAACAACAGGGCGGCGAATAAACCGAGAGTTGCCAGAGCCATACTCCCCAGTACAACCAACAAGGGTGGCCAGCGACGACTGACGACGCCGCCATAAAAATCACCGATTCCCCAACCGAGGGCCGCCAACATCCCCAGCATAAGTCCGCCCATCCCTAGCGCCACTCCTCGGTTTCCGGCAGACGCAAAGAAATGGCTTCTCCTAGGGCTGCCTCGCCGATGACCTCTTCTTCTGCCAGGTCAGTGATGGTTCGCCCTAGGCGCAATAGGCGGTGATAGGCGCGCGCGCTCAAGTTCAGATTGGGGTTGCGCATCGCTAGGTTGAGCATTTTCTCCGCAGCGGGCGTCAATGCGCAACGCTCCGCCACCTGGCCGACGGGGATATCCGCATTGGTGAAGACGCCGGGCAGATCTTTTAGACGAGCGCTTTGCTTTTCGCGGGCTTTCTCCACACGCTCACGGATTTTTGCCGAGCTCTCCGCGCGCTCATCTTGGGTCAGCTCCTCATAACCCACCTGCTGAACACCGAGGTGGATATCGATGCGATCCAGCAGGGGGCCGGAAAGGCGGCTTTGGTAGCGTTCGATGGTGCTTACGGTGCAGGTGCAATTCCCTTTTCGCTGGCCATAATAGCCGCAAGGACAAGGGTTGCGGGCGGCAATGAGCAATAGATTGGCGGGGAAGGTGAGGGAACCCTTGGCGCGGCTGATGGTTACGATGTTGTCCTCTAGGGGTTGCCTTAGGACCTCCAGTGTGCGTCCGGAAAATTCAACAATTTCATCCAGAAAGAGGACGCCACGATGCGCGAGGCTGATTTCTCCCGGTCGCGGAATACTGCCGCCGCCGACCAATCCGGCCTGCGAGATGGTGTGGTGCGGCGCGCGGAAGGGTCGCGTTTCGACGAGGGGTCGGTCGCTGCGTAGCAGGTCGGCGATGGAATGGATGCGCGTCACCTCTAACGCTTCTTCCATTGTGAGGCGGGGGAGGATGCCCGGCATAGCGCGCGCGAGCAAACTTTTGCCGGCGCCCGGCGGGCCAGTAAGTAGCGCGTTATGGCCACCAGCCGCCGCAATTTCCAAGGCGCGTTTGATGCTCACCTGACCGCTCACATCGGCGAAATCCACCAGGTCGGCGGGTAGAGATTGGTCCAAATTCGGCGGCTGTGGGAGCAAAGGCTCGATTCGCTTGCTTCCGTAGAAATGCTCCACCAATTCACCCAGCGTTCGCGTGGGGTAGACGGTAATGCCCTGGACCAGCGTCGCCTCAGCCGCATCGCTGGCGGGCACGAAGATGTGCTGAATGCCCGCTTCGCGCGCGCTATGCACCATGGGCATGATGCCTTTCACATGGCGTAGCTCGCCATTCAACGACAGCTCGCCGATGAAGAGCGCATCATTTGGTGCATCAAGGGGCAATTGGTCGGTCGCGCAAAGTACGCTGACGGCGATGGGGAGGTCGTAGGCTGGCCCTTGCTTCGGCAAATCGGCGGGCGATAGGTTGACGACAAACACCTTGTTGGGGAAGTGCAAGCCGCTGTTCTTGATGGCGGCGCGCACGCGCTCACGACTCTCGCGCACAGCGGAACCAGGTAGGCCGACGATGGAGAAAGAAGGTATCTGCGCGCGCGGGTTGAAATCGGTCTCGACATTGATGATGACGCCTTCGAGGCCGATGAGAGCGCAAGCGCGAACGATAGCGAGCATAATGACTTTCGTTTGTGGGTTAGTCAGCCACTCAGTTTAGCGCAATCGCGCCGCCCCTGCTGAATGCAATGCTCAGGATAACAGCGTTCAGTAGGGGCTTGGGATGATGGTGAATGAGTACCCATGTCGCGGGCGGAGGTCAGCCGTTTCGGTTGTCGTAGACGATCTGGCCCATCTTTTCTCCGCGGTAACCCGCCTCTTGGCTCACGCGGTCGCGAAAGTTCTCATCTTGTAACAGGGCGAGCAAAGCCAGAATGGCGGGGTGCTCATCCTGCGTGGCGGGGATGATGAAATCGTAGCGTTCCCAGGCAAGCGGCAGAAAATCCAAACCAAGGGCGAGGGCAGCGCTGCGCACCCCCAGGCCGCAATCGGCCAGGCCAGAAGCGACGGCTGTCCCTACGGCCATGTGCGTGTATTCTTCATGGTCGTAGCCGCGAATTCGCGCCATTGCTTCCTCAGGGTGATTGGCGAGGCCGGTGCTGCGCAAAAGCTCGTCGAGCAATAAGCGTGTGCCGGCGCCGCGTTGGCGGTTGACGAAGCGCAGACGCGGCAAATCGGCGATGCCCTGAACGGCCTTGGGGTTTCCCGCCGCGAGGATCAGCCCCTGTTCACGCTCGACAAAGGTCACCAGTCGCAGTTTGCTTTCGGGAAGTTGCTGGTGTACATAGGGTAAGTTGAATTCGCCGCTGGCGGGGTGCAGTAGGTGCGCGCCGGCCAGGTGCGCATGTTGGCGACGCAGGGCCACCAACCCGCCTAGCGAGCCGACGCTGGCAGACACCATACGACAGGGGGGGAAGCGCGCGCTGATTTCCTGGGCCAGCAGCTCGAGCAAGGGGTCATGGCTACCCTGCAAAAGAGCGGTATGCGCCAAGTCTTGAGGGTTGCGCCAGGAATGCACCTGAATTTCGCTTCCAGCGGCGGCCCCTTCTTGGAAGCGCGGTAAAATTGCCACGCCATCGGCGCGCAGGAGAGAGCTGAGTACACCGGCGCCGCGGCTCAGGGGGGCGGCCAGGGTCCGTTCACCCACTTTGGCCAGGCGCACGCGCACATATTCGTCTTCCCCCATGGGTGAAACGAGCGAGCGTGTTAAGTTGGCACGCATCTCCGTCATTTTGCGCTCACCGGCACCCACCCAGCGCGCCAAAAGGGGGCGGATGAAAAGCTCATGAGTCAATGCCGCAGAAACCGGATAGCCAGGGACGCCAAAGACCACCACATCGTCAATGGTGGCGATGATGAGCGGGTGCCCCGGGCGGATGGCCACGCCATGTGTGTGGATGATACCCAGCTCGCGTAGGCAACGCGCGCTATGGTCGCCGCTGCCGGTGGAAGAGCCCGCTAGCAATAAGATGAGGTCGGGGTTTTTGTTGACGGCGGCGCGCAGGGCAGTGATGAGCGCCGCTGGCTCGTCCGGAATGACCGCGGTGACCTCTGCTTCGCCGCCGTCTGCTTCGATTGCGGCGCGCAGCATCACACTATTGGAATCGATGATTTGCCCGGTGCGTGGCTCTTCCCCGACGGGGATGATTTCCGCGCCGGTGGGGATGATGATGGCCCGCGGGCGACGACGGCAAAGCACTTCGGCATGACCGCTGGCGGCCAGCGCTCCCAGGTCGACGGGGCGCAGTCGATGATTGGCGGGCAAGAGCAGCTCTGTCGCCACCATATCTTCGCCGACGAGGCGCACATGCTGACGGGCGGCGACGGCGGCGCGGATGCGGATGCTCTCCGGCAATTCCTGTACCTGCTCAATCATGATGACGGCGTCGCAAGCTTCTGGCAGAGGGTCACCAGTATGGACTGGGAAAGCCGCTTCACCAAGCCGCAATTCGAGAGGGTGTGTCTCGCTGGCGCCATGGGTGTCACTAGCGAGCACGGCGTAGCCATCCATCGCCGCGCTATGGTAATGGGGGGCAGAAAGACGAGCGTGGATGGGGGCGGCGGTGATGCGCCCATGCGCGGCGGCGAGAGCGAGCCTTTCGCCCGCTAGGGGGGCCGCGCTGTGCGCGGCTTCCAGCGCCGCCCATAGCTTTGCGCGCGCCTCTTCTTGTGGCAGGTTGTGGCGAAAGATCTCGCGCGCGTGGCCTGTGTTTTCGCTCTGGTGGTCGCTCATCGCAAAGGTTCGACCTCGACCTCGCTGCCGACGGCGAGGCCTTGCCTGTCCAATTCCAGATGCAGGAGACCATCGGCGTTGGCCAGGGTGGTGATGAGGTTGGATTTTCCAAAGATGGGTCGTGCCAACCAGACACCGGTCTCATCTTTTTCCAGTCGTACGGGGACGCTATCCACGCGCCCGCTCACCGAAGCGATGGGCTCGGCCAGGCGGGCCCGCCAACTGGCCGGCCTCCTGCCCGCTGCGGTCTGTCCCAGGTATTGCGCGATGAGCGGCAAGAGGGTCTCGCGGGCGACCAACAAGGCTGAGACTGGGTTGCCCGGCAGACCCAACACCGGTACCCCCGCGCAGAGCGCCAGGATGGTCGGTTTGCCCGGCTTGATCGCCAGGCCATGTTGCAGGATACCCGGCCTACCCAATTCGTCAATCACATCGCGCGTATGGTCACGGGCGGAAACCGAGCTGCCGGCAGTCAGGACTAAAATGTCGGCGTCGACGAAAGCAGCTTGCGCGCGCGCGCGATATTCCGCCAAATCATCCGGCGCAATGCCGAATAAACGCGCTTCACCACCGGCCTCGGTGACCAGGGCCGCCAAAGTTTGGCTGTTGATGTCGCGAATTTGCGCTGGGCCAGGCGTCACTTCTGGTGGCACCAGCTCGTCACCACCGCTTAGGATGTGTACGCGCGGTGCTCGGTTGACGGCGATTTGCAATATGCCGAGGGCGAGCAAGGCGCCGAGATCCTGAGGACGTAAGCGCCAGCCGGCGGGCAAGACCGCGTCGCCGCGCGCGAAATCTTCGCCAATTTGGATGACATTCTCGCCGGGAGCGACGGCGCGCAGGCATTCTACGACCTCATCGCCGACTGGCTGGGTATGTTCCACCATGACGACGGCATCGGCGCCAGGCGGGAGCATCGCGCCAGTGGCGATGGAGACGCATTCGCCGCGGGCGATGGTTTGAATTGTCTCCTGGCCCATGGCTACACCGCCCACGCGTTGGAGCAAGGCTGGTAGGGCTTCACTGGCGCCGTAAGTGTCGGCGGCGCGGAGTGCGTAGCCATCCATGCTGCTGCGCCGGAAGGCGGGCAGGTCGCTGACGGCGATTGGCGCTGTTGCCAGGGTGCGCCCCAAGGCGGCGCTGGTCGCGATCGTTTCTTGATGCGGCGCTGGCGCCCAAAGACCGGATAGCCTAGCGAGCGCTTTGGGTAACGGTGCCACCTGAAAGAAAGCGCGTGAGCTTTCCTCACCGCTCATGGGATTTCTGAGGCCTTCACGCTAGTCGGTAGTCCGAGCCGTTGCCCATGCGTATAGACCCGCAGGCTGCCGCGTCGCAAATAACCAACCACGCAAATCCCCCAGGCCTGGGCGAGATGTAGGGCGCTGCTGGTCGGCGCGGTGCGGCTGGCGACGATCGGGCAGGCCATCCGCCGCGCTTTGCCCAGCATCTCTGAGCTGATGCGGCCGCTGGTGAGGAGCAAGCGGTTGCGCATAGAATGACCCGCGAGCAAAGCCAAACCGGCGCATTTATCCACCGCGTTATGGCGCCCGACATCCTCCGCGGCCACGAGCAAGCCTTCCTCATCCGCCAATATCGCCGCGTGTACGCCGCGCACGGCCCGATAGAGACGGGCGGCGCTCTGCAAATCGCGCATGCGCGCCTGGATGACGGCGGGCGTGGTCGTGAAGTCGCTGCGGAGCGGTTCTTGGCTCGCGCTGAGCTCGGCCAGCATCACACCACCGCCGCAACCGGAGGTGAGGATGAGGCGGCGCGGCAGTTCGAAACTACCGCTTTTCAAGAACACATCGATCAGCGCTCCGCTGGCGTTCAGGCGGATATGCCCGACATCTTCGTAGCCTTCGATGAGGGATTCGTTATAGAGGAAACCGAGCGCCAGTGCCTCCTGTTGTAGCGGGGTGCACATCAGCGTCGCGAGTTCTTGTCCGTTGACATGGATGCTGAGCAGACTCTCGTGGATGACTCCGCCCTGAATGGTGCGCGCATCACCGCGCTCGAGCAACCAATAGCGCTGCGGCAATGCGCCGACGAGCGCTTCGCTCACCGCTCCTGGCCCTCCTTGCGGCGGCGCGGGCGACGGGTTGATTGGCGGATTTCTTCGGGGGAAAGCCCGCGCTCTAACCCCCATTCCACCTTGGGTTTGAGCGCGCCGGTTGGGCAAACCCCGATGCATTGCCCACAAAAAACGCAGGGAGATTCCGGCATAGCGACCGCGAAGCTGGTCGCCACGCGCGTGTCGTAACCGCGCTCGCCGAGGGTTAGGGCAAAGGTGTATTGCGCGTCTTCCGCGCAAACCTGGACGCAGCGCCAGCAGAGGACACATTGGCTATAGTCGCGGATGTAAAAGGGGTTGTCGTCTTTGAGGTCATGCTCGCGTCGGCGGGCATCGGGGTAATGGACGGCGTCGGCGCCGTATTCGCGGAGGAGGTTTAGCAAGTCCGGCGCCTCGGAGAGATCGGTGGCCGAAGCCAGCATGGCGAGAATGGTACGGCGGCTGCGCTCAACGCGTTCGTTGCGGGTGGCAACCTGGGCGCCAGCGCGACATTCGGCGATGCAAGCGGGTTGCAGTAGGCGATGGCCATCCACATCGACGACGCAAAGGCGACAGAGGCCATTGGGCGTGGTCGCTTCATGGTAACATATGATGGGAATATCGATATCCAACGCCGCCGCCGCTTCCAGGATGGTCGTGCCTGCTTTGACGGTGGTTTCTATGCCATCGATGTTCAGTGTGATTCGGTCGTCATTCATGATTCCCTCACCAATAGTATAGTGCACTTCGCTGCGTTGAGATTCGCGGCGTAGCCTTTGGTCTTCGCTAAGGTGACGAAAGTTTGGCTTTGGGGACTCTCCGTATTATTGCTGATGGTGTCAGCAATTGGTTGACAGTCAGCGCCTTTGCGGTGATGCGCTAGTGGGGGAAAAGGGGTGGGGAATTCCTTTTTTCAAGAAAGGTTGCCACGACTTCGATTGTGATAGCGGCAAAGGACGCGCCCATTTTCCAGGACTGTTCGCCCACCATGAGAATGGGGAAGGACATGATCAGCCTCGAATTCTGACCAGGGGACATACGCCTCTGCTTCAGGTTTTCTTTCATCTAGGCATATTTGGCAATGGCCCTTATCGCGGCGCCAAATCGCGATGCGCTCCGCTTCGTTGAAGCGTCGCCGCCGGTCTTTCGTGAGTATTGGATGGTTGTGCTCTGAGGCAAAATTGAAGAAAGCTTGTCGGATTATATAGTCGCGGATTTGTGTTTGTAGCTCAGGGTGCTGGCGATTATTGCGAAAAGTCACGATATCTTGGTCTTCATCATCAGCACGCCGCCAGCGCTCATGGAATGAATGGACGAAATCCCTGAAAATTCGCTGAGTTTTCTCATCATTGACATAGTGTTTCAATAGATGCCGAAATAGTATGTAGATCGATTCCATAAAATACTCAACGCGTAGTTCTTTGACGAGCTCAATGGGCTGATGCGGCTCATTTTTGAAGACATCGCGAAACTTCCCCAAGTTGGAAAGCAATCTCCGTGCGGATGGTTCTTTTTCGTATTCGTGATTGTCGATGCCGTCCTCTTGCTCTGTTTTTTCAACCAACTTCACAATTTGCTCATCACGCGTATCCGTGGGGCCGTCGGCAATTTCCGTCAAAAGTAGTCGTCCCAATGTGGATAAATGTTGCATACGATTGTTGGGAGGTCCGTATATTTCAAAGAAGTCATGCTTATTGGGATTGTCATCGATCGATGCGTAATCGCGATAATTGAAATCATAGTCATCGGCATAGCGCACTAGGAAATTCCTCGCCAAACTATTCAGTTTGGCATGAGCCTTTTCCATTTTATTCAGCGAGTCTCCCAGCTGAAGACGCCAGAAGATATCGGAAGCAATTTTGAGATGTTTCCAACTTTTGGGGTTTTCAATTCGTTTCACAATATCCACATCATATTTCAGCTGCTCATCCACAAATTCCCGAATTTCTTCAGTCAATTCATCGTATTTCTTATTGGGAAGACGGGCATCGATGTCCTTCAAGCTGCTTGGTAATGGCAATTCCCCTTCATAAAAGTTCTGCACTGTGGTGATGCGTTGCTGCCCGTCGATGACTTCCAAGCGAGTGGTGCCATCCGTGGTGCTCACTTCGCGCAGTACAATCCTGGGAATATAGGAGCGGCGAAACAGGCTATCCAATAAAGTCTGTTGCTTTTTCCCACTCCAAACCACCCTTCTTTGATATGGTGGACGGACAACATAACGCTCTCGATAAGCGTGGAAATGCCGAATTAAAGTACTTTCTTGAATCACATCGAATTCTGATTTTGGATCGAACATGACTACCCCGCGCGGTTGATGGGAATTTTCCTTAGGTTATCACCCCCTTTGCCGTTTCGCCATCGCCAGCAAAGAGCTCCGGCCACCTATCGAGCGCACTCAAGACGGCGCTGCTGGCGGTTTGCCCCAGCCCGCAAAGTGAAGATTCGGTCATCGTCCAGCCGATATCGCGCAGGCGCGTCGCATCCTCCGCGAGCGGTTGTTTTCGTGCCAGGATCTCCAGTTGCCGCTGCGTCCCCAGCTGGCAGGGGAAGCACTTGCCGCAGCTTTCATGTTGGAAGAAATGGGCCAGCCGTTCGAGAACATCGCGCAAATCCACGGTCTCATTGAAGACCATCACCGCGCCGGACCCGAAAGTGCTGCCAATTTCCCAAAGTGCCTCAAAGGTGAGCGGGACATCAATTTCGGCGGGTGTGAGGAAGGTCCCCGCCGCGCCACCCATCAGCACCGCTTGCAATTCACCCAGGACGCCGCCGCAGGGCCCCGAGAGGAATTCGTGCAAGGTGATGCCTGGTGAAATTTCGTAGACGCCCGGCCGCGCCACCTGGCCGCTCACGCAAAGCAGCTTTGGTCCCGGACTCTTTTCGCTCCCCCAACGGCGGAACCAATCGGGGCCATGACGCACGATGCCCACAACCGCGGCCAGCGTTTCCACATTGTTGATGATGGTCGGTTGCTGGAAGAGCCCGTTTGTGGTTGGATAGGGTGGCTTGATGCGTGGGAAGCCGCGCTTGCCCTCGATGGCCTCGAAAAGCGCTGTTTCTTCCCCACAAATGTAAGCGCCGGCGCCGCGGCGAATTTCCAATTGTAGTGACCAGCCGCTCCCCTGCACATCATCGCCCAGCCAGCCATCTTTTTCCGCTGCGGCGATGGCCTCTTCCAGGCAGCGCTGGGCATGCGGATATTCGCCGCGGATGAAGACGAAACCCCGCTCGGCACCGCAGGCGTAGGCCGCCAACGCCAGCCCTTCCAGGACAAGATGCGGCCGTGTTTCCATCAACACGCGGTCTTTGAAGGTGCCGGGCTCGCTCTCGTCGGCGTTGCAGATGACATAACGCGGGCGGCCATCGAGCGGAAAGCGGGCGCTGCGCCATTTCATACCGGTTGGGAAGGCCGCGCCGCCGCGCCCAACCAAACCCGATTCCTCGACGCGTTCGATGACCTGTTCCGGCGTCAGCTCCTCGATGGCGAAGCGCAATGCCGCATAAGGTTCTTCGTCGTTGGCGCCATTCGCCAATAGGGCGTGGTGCTCTTCGCCCAGCAATTGCGGGTAGGGCGGGGCGGTGGGGAAATCGCTTTCTGCGGCGGCGAGCAGCGCGCGCGAAGATGGTATTGGTGCCAGGGCGCGCTCACCACGGCCGCGGCGCGTGATGAGCGCGGCCGGCGCGTGCTCACAGAGGCCGAGACAGGGCGCCCTCTCGACGCGATAGCGACCGTCGCTCGAGAGGCCATCCGCTCCTATCGCCAGGCGCTCGCGTAGACGGGTCAACACCTCGTCACTTCCTTGCAACGCGCAGCTTGGGTCAGCGCAGACGCGCAGGATGATTTCGCCACTCGGCCGCTCGTAGAACAGGCTGTAAAAGCCGATGACGCCGTAGATATCCGCTTCCGGGATACGCAAGCAATGTGAAATCGCGCGCAAGTCCGTTGTCGAGATGTGACCATGGGCGGTTTGCACTTCCCAGAGCAGGGGCAGGAGCGCATCGCGGCCACGACCGGCGTAGGGGGCGAGCAATTCGGCGAGGTGGTGTTTTTCGTTCATGGTCTCGTTGGCGGGAGGATCAAGTTTTCGATGGGCATGAATTGCAAAGTGGTATAAGGATAACGCGATTCTATAGTCCATTCGAGGCGCACTCGGCAATTCACCCGGAATGCATCCTCCCAGAAACCGTTGGGCTGCTCGATGCAGGATTTTGGCGCCGCATCCCACCGCAGCGAAACGGTGCTGGAGCCGGTGTTTTCGGGGCCGCCGATGGCGCTGGCGTTCAAAGACCAGCTACCGGAATTGAGGGTGTAGATGCCGCTGCTCTCGTAGAAAGAGCGGCGGGGAAAGGTGTGGTTTACCCGCCGCCCGCGCAGCAAGGTGATCTGGTGCTTTTCTTCATCGAGTTGGCGACCCTTGGTGATTCTGGGTTGTGGCAAATCATGGACCATGAGCGCCTCTGCCAATTCCTGACGCGTATCTGCCAGTTCTTGGCGCGTGTCTGCCAATTCCGTTTCTTTGATTGTCAGTTCTTGGTGCGTGTCTACCAGTTCTTGACGCGTGTCTGCCAGTTCTGTTTCTTTGGTTGTCAGTTCTTGGCGTGTGGTTTGCCACCACTGATGAGCCAAGAAAAGGGAGAGCAATATGAAAATGAGCAACAGGTGTGGCAACCAACTTCTTAGGCGCGCCATCTCGCTGGGGGTTAATGGGCGCTGGATAACCGTCATGATCCCGCCCTTCCATTTCGCTCGCACTCCAGTCATTTCTCATTCCTCCTGATGCGCCGCTATCGGTGTAGGGGGATGGCTGGTCAGCGTGGCGGCTCTTTCACTCATGGTTCTTCTTCTGGAGGAATTACGGATTCGATGGGGATGAGTTGCAAGGTACTGTAAGGGTAACGCGATCGCACAGTCCATTCGAAGCGCACTTCACAATCCACCCGGAAGGCTTCCTCCCAGGAACCGTTGGGTTGCTCGATGCAAGATTGCGGTGTCGCATCCCATTCCAGCGAAATGGCGCTGGCGCCGGTGTCTTCGCGGCCGCCGATGCCGTTGGCGCTCAGCGACCAGCTGCCGGAATTGAGGGTGAAGACGCCGACGCTCTCGTAGAAAGAGCGACGGGGGAAGTAGCGGTTCTCTCGCTCACCAAGCAGCAAGATGCTCGAGTATTTTTCATCGATTTGGCCTTGACCCTTGGTGAATTCCAATTGTGGCAAGTCATCGGCCAGGGGTGGACTGCAAATGGTGAGAGCGTCTTGCTCACATATTTTGAGGTCTTCCTGGTCTTTGCGCAGGTCTGCCAGCTCCCTTTCCAGGGTTGTCAATTGCTGCTTTGCCTCTTCCAAATCCTGGCGGGTGTTTTCCAGCTCGGTGTTTTTGGTAGCCAAATCTTTGCGCGTGTCATCCAGTTCCTGGTTGACTCTTCCCAGTTCGGAGTCTTTGGCAGACAAATCTCGCCGCGCGTCTCCCAGCTCCGTTTCCCGGGTTGCCAATTGCTGTTTTGCTTCTTCCAAATCCTGGTTGGTGTTTTCCAGCTCGGTGTCTTTGGTAGCCAAATCTTTACGCGTGTCATCCAGTTCGCGGTTGACTCTTCCCAGCTCAGTGTCTTTGGTGGTCAAATCTTGCCGCGCATCATTCAGCTCCTGGTTGGTGTTTTCCAGCTCGGTGTCTTTGGCGTCCAAATCATCGAGCAAGGGCGCATTGCTTTCTTGCTCGGCCCGCAAATCTTCCTGCGCTTTGAGCAGGGTATTCAGCGTCTCTTCCAGGCTGCCTTGGGTGGCGTTCCAGTTGCGTGTGGTTTGCCACCACTGATAAGCCAAGAAAAGGGAAAGCAGTATGAAAATGAGCAACAGGTAGGGTTGCCAGCTTCGTAGGCGTGTGGTCGTGGTACGGGTTGTGGATGGGGGTCGGTCGATGATGGTCATGAGATCACCTCTCTATTCACTTGCAATCCAATTGTTTCTCATTGCTGCCGAGGCGCCGCTGTCGGTTTAGGGGGATATTTGGTCGTGCGCGCTTGCTTTTTCGCTCATGGCTCTTCCGTAGGGGGAATTAAGTTCTCGATGGGCATGAGCTGTAGGGTGCTATACGGGTAACGCGATTGCACGGTCCATTCGAAGCGCACTTCGCAATTCACCCGGAATGCTTGCTCCGCCCAGGAACCGTTGGGTTGCTCGATGCAGGATTGTGGCGCGGCATTCCAGTCCAGCGAAGCGTCGCTGGCGCCGGTGTCTTCGTGACCGCCGATGCCTTTGGCGGTCAACGACCAGTTGCCGGAGTCGAGGGTGAAGACGCCGACGGTCTCATAGAAAAAGCGGTAGGGAAAGTGGCGGTCGTCTATCAGCTCCCCGTGCAGCAAGATGCTCGCGTGTCCTTCATTGGGTCGTCCTTGACCCTTGATGATTTCTGGTAGTGGCGCATCGTATTTTGGAATTGTGAGAAATTGGCACAAGTTGTCCATCTCGCTCTCTTTGTCAGCCAAGACTTGGCACAATTGGGCGATGATTATCTGGTTGGCTTTGTTGTCTTGGAGCGCGTCCTCCAGTTCCTGTTTGACTTTTTCTAGCTCTTTTTCTTTGGCAGCCAATTCATCGCGCAGTTGGGCGATGGTTGCGTTGGCGTCTTCCAGTTCTTTTTCTTTGGCAGCCAAGTCATCACGCAGTTGGGCGATGATTGCTTTGGCGTCCTCCAGCTCTTTTTCTTTGGTAGCCAATTCATCGCGCAGTTGGGCGATGATTGCGTTGGCGTCCTCCAGCTCTTTTTCTTTGGCGGCCAATTCATCGCGCAGTTGGGCGATGATTGCGTTGGCGTCCTCCAGCTCTTTTTCTTTGGTAGCCAAGTCATCGCGCAGTTGGGCGATGGTTGCGTTGGCGTCCTCCAGCTCTTTTTCTTTGGCGGCCAAGTCATCGCGCAATTGGGTGATGATTGCGTTGGCGTCTTCCAGTTGCTGGCGCGTGTCCTCCAGTTCCTGTTTGACTCTTTCCAACTCGGTTTCTTTGGCAGCCAAGTCATCACGCAGTTGGGCGATGGTTGCTTTGGCTTCCTCCAGCTCTTTTTCTTTGGCGGCCAAGTCATCGCGCAATTGGGTGATGATTGCGTTGGCGTCTTCCAGTTGCTGGCGCGTGTCCTCCAGTTCCTGTTTGACTCTTTCCAACTCGGTTTCTTTGGCAGCCAAGTCATCACGCAGTTGGGCGATGGTTGCTTTGGCTTCCTCCAGCTCTTTTTCTTTGGCGGCCAATTCATCGCGCAGTTGGGCGTTGCTTTCCTGCTCAGCCTGCAATTCTTCGCGCGTGTTTTTCAGTTCTTGGCGCGCGTCATCCCGTTCCTGTTTGGTGTTTTCCAACTCGGTTTCTTTGGCAGCCAATTCATCGCTCAATTGTCCGATGGTTGTTTGGTTGTCTTCGTTGTCATTGCGCTCGTCTTCCAGGCTGCCGTCTGTCTGCCACCACTGATAAGCCAGGAAAAGGGAGAGCAATATGAAGATGAGCGATAGATAAGGCAACAAGCTTTGTAGGCGCGCAATCCCGCTGGGGGTTGGGGGACGATGGATGACGGTCATAAGACAACCTCTCTATTCAACTTACAATCCAATCGTTTCTCATTGCCACCGCTTCGCGGCTGTCGGTGTGGGCGGTGTCCAGTCATCAGCGCGCTTGCTTTTTCGCTCATGACCCTTCTGGTGAAGGAATTAAGGATTCGATGGGCATGAGTTGTAAAGCGGTGTAAGGATAACGCGATTGTATCGTCCATTCGAAACGCACCTCGCAATTCACCCGGAACGCATTCGCCCAGGAACCGTCGGGCTGCTCGAGGCAGGATTGCGGCGCGGCATTCCAGCTCAGCGAAATGGCGCTGGCGCCGGTGTCTTCGTGACCGCCGATGCCGTTGGCGCTCAAAGACCAGCTGCCGGAGTCGAGGGTGAAGACGCCGACGCTCTCGTAGAAAGAAAGGCGAGGGAAGGTGTGGTTTTCCCGTTCTCCGAGTAGCAAGATGCTTTGGTGTTTTTCATCGAGTTGGCCTTGTCCTTTGATGATTTCTGGTTGTGGCAAACCATCGGCCAGCGCTGTGCAAATGGTTAAAGTGGGTTGACGACAAGCGTTGTTGCGTGCTGTTTGCCACCATTGATGAGCGAAGAAAATGGAGAGCAATATGAAAATTAACAATGGGAATGTTTGCCAGTTTCGTGGGCGTGCGCTGCGGGTTGCCGATGGCGGGTGGTCGATGATGGTCATATGATCACCTCTCTATTTCATTTGCCATCCCGTCGCTGTCATGATGGAATCGCCAGCATCGTTGTTCACATCTCCGATTGCGCCGCCGCCAATTCGGCGGGTGTATTCAGGTTCGCGAAGCTGCGCCCCTGGGGGTCGTATTCCCGCCACCGTCGCTCGTCCCAGGTATCCACACGCACTTCGGGATGGAAGCCGATGACCTTGCGTTGCTTCGCGCGCAGGCGGCGCTCAATCGGCGCCAGGCAGGATTTGCCATAGATCGCATGCAGACCCTGCGGGTAGTCGGCCACGGTCGGCACGATGACATCAAAGAGGTCCCCCGCTGTGCTGGCCGCCATCGCCCTGAGCAAAGGGGCGTTCAGGAAAGGCATGTCGCAAGCCACGACGAGGGTGTAGGGGTAGGGGCTATTCAGGATGGCGCTATGGATGCCGGCCAGCGCTCCGCCGGGTAAGCGATCCATGAAATGCGGAAGGCGGAGGGAGGCATAAGGCGTTGGCTCGCCGCCCACCAGGAAGATCTCCCTGGCCACTTGCCGCAGCGTTGCCAATACTCGGTTGATGAGCGGTTCGCCGGCCAGCGCGATGAAAGCCTTTGGCGCACCCATGCGGCGGCTGGCGCCACCGACCAGGATGGCCGCTGCCAACGGATGAGGGTCATCGCTGGGATTTCCCCTACCCGCAACGGGCATCATCCTTCCCCTTTCAATGTACGAAGCGCAAGGGATCTTTGATAGCGCCGTCGCCGTCTGGGCGTTCCTTCTCGGGGCCCTCGACGCGCCTGGCGCGGATGGCGGCCATCTTGAAATCGGGGATTTTGGCGCGTGGGTCGACTTTTTCCAGGGTCAATAGGTTCGCGGCTGCCTCAGCGAAATGGAAAGGCAAGAAAAAGGTGCCCAGCGGCGAACGCCCGGTCACCATGGCGCGGCAGACCACCGCGCCACGGCGCGATTCCAATTCCAGCCAATCGCCGGAAACGACTTGCAAATCGCGCGCGTCTTGCGGATGCAATTCCACGATGGCGTGGGGGAAGGCTTCGTTGAGCGCCGAAGGTCGCGTCATCGTGCCGCCGTGCCAATGGAAGAGCACGCGCCCCGTGGTCAGGTGGTAGGGGAATTCATCGTCGGGTTGTTCGCTTTCGCTGCCAAAATCCAGCGCCCAGAATTTGCCTTTACCACGGGGGAAGCTGTCCTCGAATAAATAGGGTGTCCCCGGGTGCTCGAGGTCGGGGCAGGGCCAATGGACGCCACCCTCGCGCTCCAATCGTTCGTAGGTGATGCCATAGAAATCTGGTGTGAGCGCGCGCATCTCCTCCCAAATTTCCTCAGGATGCGCGTAATCGAAACCAGCACTTTTTTCCCGGCCGAGCAGTGTTTCCAGGCGTTTCGCCAAATCACAGATGATCTCCCAATCGGCGCGCGCTTCGCCGACGGCCGGCAGGGCGCACCGCACGCGTTGCACGCGTCGATCGGAATTGGTGAAGGTGCCCTCTTTCTCCGCGAAGCTGGCGGCAGGTAGGATGACATCCGCCAACTCGCCAGTCTCATTCATGAAAATGTCGATGCAGACGAGCAAATCCAGCGCTTCTAGGGCATGCTGGGCGTGATTGAGGTTCGGCTCGGACATCATTGGGTTTTCACCGAGGACGATCATGGCTTTGATGCGGCCATCGAGGGCGCCGTTGACCATTTCCGTTACGGTGAGGCCAGGGATGGCCGGCAGGGGGTTTCGCCAAAAACCCTCGAAGCGATTGCGGATATGCTCATCGTCGACGCGTTGGTAGGCGGTGAAGACATTCGGCAAGCCGCCGCTATCCGAACAACCCTGGACGTTGTTTTGACCGCGCAAAGGGTTGAGGCCGGTGCCTTCACGGCCGAGGTTACCGGTCATCAAGGCCAGGTTGCTGAGGGCAAGTGCGTTGCTGGTGCCGTGGGTGCTTTGGCTGATGCCCATACCCCAATAGCAGGCGGCGCGTTCGGCCTGGGCGTATAGGCGCGCGGCTTGGCGGATGTCTTGCGCCGGGACGCCACTCTGCTCTTCCGCCCATTCTGGTGTGCATTGTTCGAGCGATTCGATGTAATCTTCAAAATCTTCGGTACGCTGCGCGATGAAGGTGGCATCGTAAAGTCGTTCTTTGACCACGACATGGGCCATCGCTTGATAAACGGCGACATCGGTGCCCGGTTTTTGTCGCAACCAGAGCGTGGCGAAATCGGTCAGCTCAATCTGACGCGGGTCGATCACGATCAGCTTGGCGCCATTTTGGCGGACGGCCTTTTTGAGAAAAAGACTGATGACCGGGTGCGTCTCGGTCGTATTGCTGCCCGTGACGATGAAGGTATCCAGTTTTTCCATCTCGGCGATGCTGTTGCTCATCGCGCTGCTGCCGATGGCCAATTGTAGGGCGGTTACGCTGCCAGCGTGGCAGAGGCGCGCGCAATGGTCAACATTGTTGGTTTGCAATACCGCGCGCACGAATTTTTGGAAGACAAAGTTGTCTTCGTTGGTCGCCTTGGCGGAAGCGTAAGTGGCGATGCAATCACCGCCCTTTTCTTGCACGAGGCGGCTGAGGCGCGCGGCGATGAAATCCTGCGCTTCTTCCCAGCTGGCCTCGCGGAAATCCTCATCGCGGCGCTGGCGCAATAGCGGCTTGGTCAGGCGGCGCGGGTGGGTGGCGAAATCGAGCCCGAAGCGGCCCTTGACGCAGAGGTTGCCAAAATTGGGGGCGCGGTCGAAGGGGGCATCGACGCGATAGATGGTGTCATCACGGATTTGCAGGTCCATCTGGCAACCGACGCCGCAATAGGGGCAGGTCGTGCGGATTTGACGGCTGGGGGTTAGGGGTAAAGATGTCATGAGAACCTCCGGCGGGAGATTATTCGTACCTTTTTAGTATAACGCGCTCAGGGGAGTAACACAGGAATGGCCTGAAGGGATGTGGTATTTGGCGCAATGATCGCAATGATAATGATAGAGAAGGGCCCTAATCGGTGATGGGGGCGCCGGCGGCAGGTTGCAATTTGCGTTCCAGCTCGGCCAGGTGCGCGCGCAGTTCGAAGAGTTGGTCGCGCAAGACGATGGCCTTCTCGAAATCTTGCGCTTCGGCGGCGGCGCGCATCTCCCTTTCCAGCTCTTGCGACAATGCCGCCAATTCGTCTTGTGCCAATTCTGCCGGGTTGAGGCCCTGCTGCTCGCGCTGATCTTCTTCGTTCATCGCCCGCACCCGGTCGGTCAAATCGCGAATTTCTTTCTGGATGCTCACGGGTTCGATGCCTTGTTCGCGGTTGTGGCGGTCTTGGATTTTGCGGCGGCGGGCGGTCTCGCGGATGGCGTCGCGCATGGCTGGTGTGATGCGGTCCGCATACATGATGACGCGACCGTCAACATGGCGTGCGGCGCGGCCGATGATTTGGATGAGCGCCGATTCCGAGCGCAAGAAGCCCTCTTTATCGGCATCCAGGATTGCCATCAGGGAAACTTCGGGCAAATCGATGCCTTCGCGTAGGAGGTTGATGCCGACGACCACATCATAGACGCCGAGACGCAAGTCGCGCAGGATTTCCACCCGTTCCAGCGTATCCACTTCAGCGTGCAGGTAATGGGCTTTGATACCGGTCTCGTTGAGATAACCGGCCAGGTCTTCCGACTGTTTCTGGGTGAGGGTGGTGATGATGGCGCGTTGGCCATCGCGCACGCGGCGGGCCACCTCCTGCATGAGGTCGTCAATTTGATTGCCATCGCGCGGGGTGATGGGGATGTTCTCCTGAACGCTGGCCGCTTGGCTTTCCAGCTGTGCGAAATCGAGATAGGCCGGGCGCACTTCCACCAGGGGGTCCAGGATGCCGGTGGGGCGGATGATTTGCTGCACTGTGGCGTCCGCCTCTTCCGTTTCATAGGGCCCGGGAGTGGCGCTGGTGAAGATGACCTGGCCGACGCGTTGCCAAAATTCTTCGAATTGTAAGGGGCGGTTATCGAGAGCGCTGGGCAAACGAAAGCCATAATCCACGAGGGTTTGCTTGCGGCTGCGGTCGCCGGTGTACATGCCACGAATTTGTGGCAGCGTCATATGACTCTCGTCGATGACCAGCAAGTATTCGTTCGGGAAGTAATCGAGCAGCGTCCAGGGTGGGGAACCGGCGGCGCGGCCATCCATATGGCGCGAATAGTTCTCGATGCCGGAGGTGAAACCCACCTCGCGGATCATCTCTAGGTCGTAGCGCGTGCGTTGTTCGAGGCGTTGCGCCTCCACCAATCGGTTCTCGGCGCGGAGATGGATGAGGTGCTTTCCCAATTCCTCCTCGATATTTTTCAGGGCGCTCTCTACGCGACTCTCGTCGGCGATGAATTGGCGCGCTGGGTAGATGATGAGCGAGGGGTGTTCGGTGATGATTTCGCCGCTGGTTGGGTGAAATTCGCGGATGCGCTCGATTTCATCGCCAAACAATTCGATACGAAAGGCGTTTTCCGCATAAGCGGGGACGACCTCGATGGTATCACCGCGCGCGCGGAAGGAGCCCCGCCGCAGGTCCAGATCGTTGCGCGCGTATTGGATGCGCACCAGACCGCTGAGGATGGCTTTGCGGCGCATCGTCTCGCCCACCCGCAACTCGACGACCGATTTCCCCCAAGCCGTTGGGTCGCCGATGCCATAGATGCAAGAGACGCTGGCGACGATGATGACATCGCGTCGGTAGAGTAGGGAGGCCGTCGCCGAAAGGCGCAAACGATCAATTTGCTCATTGACCTTGGTGCTCTTCTCGATGAGCAAATCATGCTGCGGGACATAGGCTTCCGGTTGATAGTAATCGTAGTAACTTACGAAGTATTCAACGGCGTTATGGGGGAAAAACTCTTTGAATTCCGCGTAGAGTTGCGCGGCCAAGGTCTTGTTGTGGGCGAGGATGAGCGTGGGCCGTTGCACGGCGGCGATGACCTGGGCGACGGTGTAGGTTTTGCCGGTACCCGTTGCGCCCAGCAAGGTCTGCGCCCGTAAACCGCTTTCGAGACCATTCACTAAGGCCGCGATGGCCTGGGGTTGGTCACCGGTGGGTTGAAAAGGGGAAACGACTTGTAATTCAGGCATGACCGTTTCTCGTCGGATATGACAAGGCTGGGAGTATAATGGCCAACCAGCGAGGGAGGGAGGGTGCATGGGAGATCGGGACAATTGCGTCGTTGGTGTGATTTTTGGCGGGCGTAGCGTCGAGCACGATGTCTCCATTGTGACGGGCCAACAGGTCATGCGCGCTCTGGATGCGGGTGGCCATGAGGTCGTTCCCATTTATATCGACCGCATGGGGAGCGCTTTTGCTGGCTCACCCCTGCGCGATTTGCGGTTTTTCGCGCGTGAGGGTTGGCAGCAACAAAAAGGTCTGGAGCCCGTTTTGCTCTCACCGGACCCGCGCCAACATGGGCTCATTGTCCGTCCCCTAGCCGGCCGTTTCCGTCCAGCGCGCGCGCGGCGCTTGGATGTCGTTTTCCCCACTTTGCATGGAACGCACGGCGAAGACGGTACGCTGCAAGGCTTGTTGGAGCTGGCGGATATCCCGTATGTCGGCTGTGGCGTGCTCGCATCGGCGCTGGCAAATGACAAATGGATGACGAAGCCAGTCTTGCGCGCGGCGGGGCTGTCCGTTTTGGCTGATGTCAGCATCACGCGCGGCGAGTGGCTCTCCGATGAAGGGGCAGCGCTGGATCGCATCCAGGCGAGGTTGGATTTCCCTTTAATAGTCAAGCCAGCGCGAACTGGCTCCAGCATCGGTATCGGCTACGCTGAGGATACCGAATCGCTACGGGCGGCGCTCGAAATCGCCATCGCTTTTGATGGCCGTGTTTTGGTGGAAGAACGCCTGACCGATTGTCTGGAAATCAATGGCGCGCTCCTGGGTTGGGGCGAAGAGATATTGGTTTCTCCGCTCGAGCAACCCCTATCCTATGAAGAATTCCTTTCCTATGAGGAGAAATACCTGCGCGGAAGTGAAGGTATGAAGAGCGCAGAGCGCATCTTGCCGGCGCCCATCGGCGCGTCGACCACTGCGGCTATCCAAGAAGCCGCTCGCCAAGCCTTTCGAGCGATTGATGGTCGGGGCACCGCGCGCATGGACTTCCTGTTGCGGCGAGATGAGAGCGGTTTTTACATCAACGAGGTGAATACCCTGCCGGGTTCTTTGGCCTTCTATTTATGGGATGAGGCGGGAATGAGCCCGAGAGCAGTCTGCGAAAAATTGCTGGCCATCGCCTTCACGGCTGCGGCCGATAAACGCAGCACCCGCTATGGCTATTCATCGCCCTTGCTGGGGCAAGTGGCCGCGCGTGGCCTCAAAGGTGCCAAAGGGAGCCAGCGGCCGCGCGCTGGCTAGCGCCCTTTTGCGGCGACGGCGCGCCAAGAAAAAGGCCCCGCCTGCACGGGTCCCATTATGGTCAGGCGTGCGGTACCAACCTGACCGTGTCCGGTTTCTCAGGGAAGGATGGGAAGACCCAGCAAGGGCGATAGGAGGGGTCCGTGACCACGGTCTTCCATTCAAGCGACGCATTCACCGCCCACTCCAAGGCGCCGTTTTCCCAAGTGGCGCAGGGCAGCTCGCTGCGGTCCTTGACGCCCCAGTCGTATTCCAGGGCCCGCCATAGCTGCGAATATCGGGGTAAATTGGGCAAGTGGTCGCTGGGCAGGTGGACAATCCAGGATACCAACAGCAGCAGCAAGAGGGTGACAATACTCAGGCATAAGGGTAAATGTATCTGCAACTGATACCGCGTGTCCTTTGTTGCGCTTCTGAACATGGAATACCTCCGTGACTAGCAACTTGCACATAAACATCGATGAGAAATCCCGCGTGGAACACCCAATATCAATGCCTCTCCCAATACCCTATATCGAAAAAGAAAAAAGGGCCCAATCATTGGTATGCCAATTGGTCTGGGGCAATCGCTCTCCGTCGGGTGCTGCGCGCGCAGCGCCCTGCGAGTTCGCTCTGGGAGTGGGCGGAGGCGGCCTGTTATACTGCGCGCCATGCCCTATCGAACCGACGGGCCGCGATTGCCGGCGCCGCAACTGGGCGCGAGCAGGGTGGAGATGTCGGGCCGTGGCTTGCGCCCTTCGCGTTGGCGTTTCATCACTGAGCGCGCGCTTGATGCCATCCCTGGTTTGTTGACCTGGTTGGCCCTCACACTGTCTTTGCTGGGGGCGCTTTTACAACCGCGCATCATCCTCTGGGTGGCCGCCGCGCTGGGGGCTTATATGGCCGCGCGCTTCATCCTGGCGGCGTTGGCCATCCAGATTGGCTATCATCGAATCGTACGCTGGCAGCGCGTCGATTGGCGCGCCCGCTACGAGGAAGAGCGCGGGGCGGAAACGCTCGTCTGGGAAGACATTCACCACTTGGTCTTGTTGCCGAACTACCGCGAATCCCATGCCATCCTGCGAAATTCGCTGGCGGAATTGGCGGCGCAAGAGGGCGCAAGTCAATCCATGACGGTGGTTGTCGCGATGGAAGCGAGCGAGTTGGAGGCCGTCGCCAAAGGGGAAGCGCTGCAGCGCGAATTTCGCGGGCAATTCGCTCATCTCTATTTCACCGTTCACCCGCGCGGGATTCGCGGAGAAATTCCTGGCAAATCCTCCAATATCGCCTGGGCGGTTCGTTGGGCGCGGCGCAAGCTGGTGGAAGAACATGGCTATTCGCTTGACCATATCCTCGTGACCACGATGGATGCGGATGTCGTTTGGCATCCGCAACATTTCGCGGCGTTGACGGCGCTTTTCGCCTTGCACCCACAACGCCACGAACGCTTTTGGCAAGCACCGATTCGCTATCATCGCAACATCTGGGCAATCAGCCCGCCGATGCGCCTCTTGAACGCGTATTCTGCCGCTATGGAACTGGCCTACCTTTCCGCGAATTGGTGGAAAGCGCTGCCGATTTCATCCTATTCGCTCAGTTTGCGTTTGTTGCAGAATTGCGAATATTGGGATGTCGATGTGATCTCCGATGAATGGCATATGTTCATCAAGGCCTTCTTCTTACGCGAAGGGCGGATTCGCCTGGAGCGTGTCTTCTTGCCTTTCACGGCCCTGGCGACGGGCGGCGAGACCTTTTGGCAAGTGGTTCGCAACCGCTATCAGCAAACTTTACGACACGCCTGGGGCAGTAAAGAGGTGGGCTATATGTTGGCGCGCATCCTAGAGCATCCCGAGGTGCCGCTGCGGCGCAGCCTGGGTTATCTCTGGCGTGTCGCGCATGACATTCTGATGGGCGGCGCCGGTTGGGTGACGATTACGCTGGGCTCCCAACTGCCCCTGCTCTTTCACCCCGAGTTGTTGCGGCGGCAATTGCAAGCGCCCTGGCGGGAGCCACCGCTCTTGGTCTTGCAGATCGCTTTTGCGTTGGTTCTGTTGAGTGGGTTGCTGATTTGGCGTCAGGATGTCGCCGTGCGGCCGCCACGCCAGCGGCCGCCACGCCGCGGTGAGCGTTTTTGGGCGTTATTGTCCTTCCCCCTTTTGCCGCTGTTGACTTTGCTCTTCGTGGGCTTGCCCGTTGTGCACGCGCAAACTCAGTTGATGTTGGGACTACCCCTCCAATTTCGCGTGACCGACAAGGGATGAGGGTGTTGGGATGTCTTTCGCGGGCCTTGATTCGGAAATTGCAGTGCATCATCATGGATGAGAGAGCAGCTGAGCCCCTGAGTTGTCGGGTGTGGATTTAGCGGCGCATAAAATGTCGACCCAACCCTTTCACCAACGCCTACAGAAGATTCTCTCCCGCGCTGACCTGGGCTCGCGTCGCGCCTGCGAAGCGCTCATCGTCGCCGGTCGTGTCCGCGTCAATGGCCAGGTCGCGCAACTTGGGCAGCGCGCTGACCCAAAGCGTGACCGCATCACCGTCGATGGCCGCCCCATCGACGCACCAGCCTCGCCTTTTTATGTCGCGGTCTACAAGCCGCGTCATGTTCTTTCCACCAACGCCGCACAGGCGGGCGACGAGCGCCCAACCCTGCGCGGAATGTTGCCTTTCCGCGGCCATCTCTACGCGATCGGTCGCCTCGACGCTGCCAGCGAGGGGCTCATCATCTTCACCAATGATGGCGCGCTCACTCAGAAAATCACGCATCCGCGCTACGGCCATACCAAGACTTATCAAATCACTGTCTATGGCCGCCCGAGCGAAGCGACCAGCAAAGAATGGGCGAACGGTGTTTGGTTGCTGGAAGAGCGGAGGCAAGGCGGCCGCTTGCGCCGGGTTAAAACGGCCCCTTGTGTCGTTCAATTCATGGGCAAAGACAGAACCAGCACCGCGCGGAGCCAGCAAAGCCAGCTTCGGGTGGTGTTGCGGGAGGGGCGGAAACGGCAATTGCGACTTGTCGCCGCGCAACTGGGGCACCCCATCCGCCGTCTGCGGCGAACGCATATCGGTCAGCTCAGCCTGGGCTCGCTCAGGCCGGGAGAATATCGCGTTCTTGGCCAGCCGGATATCGAAGCGATGTTCCGTCCCGATCCCGCTTTCCCGAAATGACCTCCTTTGCCCTCAACCAGCGACGCCGTTTCATTCGCGGCTTGATTCGCTTGTTGGCCTTTCGTCTAGTGGCACAGGTGCGCTTTGAGGGCCTGGGTGAAATCCCGAGGCGTGGCTCGCTCCTCCTCATCGTCAATCACACCAATGCCTTCGACCCCATTCTGGTGATGGGCGCGTTGGCCGAACGCTTGGTCGTCCCGCTCTCCAAATATGAAAATTTGCGACATCCGCTATATGGCTGGTTTTTGCGCCTGTATGCGCCCATCCCTTTGCGCCGCGGCCGCGTCGACCGCGTTGCGTTGTCGGCTTCGCTGGCGGTCTTGCGGGCGGGCGGTGCACTCGTCTTGGCGCCAGAGGGGACGCGTTCACCAGCCCTGCGGCGTGGTCTCCCGGGCCTCGCCCACCTGGCCTTAGCGAGCGGAGCGTCGGTTTTGCCGGTTGGTATCAGTGGCATGCAAAATTGGCAGGGCATCTTTCGTGGCCGGCGCGCGCGTGTCACAATGCGCTTTGGTCGTGTTTTTCGCTGCCGCCTACCCGCGGGGGCAAAGCCGACCGGCCAGCGACGACAAGCTTTCTTGCGCCAATTCACCGACGAGAGTATGCATCAATTGGCGCGTCTCTTATCGCCCGAATTGCGTGGCATCTACGCCGATTGCGCGCGCGCCACGACGAAAACGCTGGAATTCCTGACCCAGAAGGGTGGCTCATGTGCGGCATCGTAGGGTATGTGGGGCGAGAGGGTGCCAGTGTCCGTCTCCTGACCGGCCTCGAGCAACTCGCCTACCGTGGTTATGATTCGGCGGGCATCGCGGTCCTCAACGAAGGTTCTTTGGAACGGCGGCGAGCGGCCGGTAAGTTGAGCAACTTGCGCGCGGTTTTGGCTGAAAGCCCCCTTAAAGGCATGATGGGTATCGGCCATACTCGCTGGGCCACTCATGGCGACCCCACGCGCGAGAACACCCATCCGCATTTCAGCATGGCTGGCGATTTTGCCCTGGTCCACAATGGCATCGTCGAGAATTTCCGCGATTTGCGGGCGGAATTGAGCGAAGAAGGCATCCGTTTTCAATCGGAGACCGATAGCGAAATCATCGTCCAACTTGTCGAGTTGTACGCGGAGCGTTTCGCAGGCGATGGAGCGGCGGCGCTGGCGGCAGCGACAAGGCGCTTGTCTGGCGCGGGGTCCATCGTGCTCCTGAGCCGTCGACAAGCGGACCGCCTCTTCGCCACGCGATTGGGCAACGCCGGTGGGATTACCCTGGGCATCGGCGCCGATGGTGGCTATCTGGCGAGCGACATTCCCGCCCTTTTGCCGCATACGCGCGATTTGGTTTTCTTGGAAGCCGGTCAGCTGGCCATCTTGCATAGGGAGCGCATCGAGCTACGCGACTTTTCGGGCGAAATTCTCCCGATAACAACACAACGCATCGCTTGGGATGCGCTCAGCGCCTCTCGCGGACGCCATAAACACTTCATGCGCAAGGAGATATTTGAACAACCACGCAGTATCGCGGATGCCATCGGGGGGCGCGTGGATTTGGTAAATGGACAGGTTTCTTTGCCTGAGCTAGCGCTGACGCGCGCGCGCGCGTTCCAGCGTTTGGTCATCGTAGCCTGTGGCTCGAGTTATTACAGCGCGCTGGTGGGAAAGTTCTTTTTCGAGCGTTGGGCACGCTTGCCAACCGAAGTCGATTATGGCAGCGAATTTCGTTACCGAAAACCACCCCTGGACCCGCGCACGCTCGTTGTGGCCATCACGCAGAGCGGGGAGACGGCCGATACGCTGGCGGCGATGGAGGAGGTGCGGCGTTGCCCGGATTCGCCGACCCTCTGGTGCATCGTCAACGCCTTTGGTAGCCAGGCCGAGCGCATGGCGGATGGTTGTCTGCATCTGCGCGCGGGGCCAGAAATCGGCGTCGCTTCCAGCAAAACTTTCACCGCCAGTATCGTCGTTCAGCAATTGCTTGCGTTGGCTTTGGCCGGTTATCGTGGCACTATGGAAGCGACGGCCATCGCTCGTCGCTTGCAAGAACTGAGCGCTTTACCGGCCTTGCTGGGTGATGTCCTGCAAGCGGATGCGTCTTTGCGCGCCCTGGCCGGCCGCTTGCAACACCAGCAAAATTTCCTCTATCTGGGGCGCGGCGCGCTCTACCCCATCGCCCTGGAAGGTGCGCTCAAGCTTAAGGAAATCAGTTATATTCATGCTGAAGGTTATCCTGCCGGCGAGATGAAGCACGGCCCCATCGCCTTATTGGATGAGAAGATGCCCTCACTGCTCCTGGCATTACAGAATGGCCTATATGAGAAGGTGCTCTCGCAATTGGCACAACTGCGCGCGCGTGGCGGCCGCGTTGTCGCCCTGGGCACGGCGGGTGACCCCCAATTGGCAGAGCAGGCCGACGAATGGATACCCATACCGCCTTGTCCAGAGTCTGTCCAGCCCATAGTGGCGACCGTGCCTTTGCAATTGCTCGCTTATCATATCGCCGTCCACCGCGGCGCGGATGTGGACCAGCCGCGCAACTTGGCGAAGAGCGTGACGGTGGAATGAAGGTTGTGCCCCTTTATTGGGCGAGGAATTCGCGCAAAGTCGCGCCATCGCGGATACTGGTCGCGCGCGCGGAGCGGTCGGTTCGGCGTAGGAGACCGCTGAGGACATTCTTCGCGCCAATTTCATAGAAAGCCTCCACACCCGCCGCGAGTAACCATAAAGAGGTCTCTCGCCAGCGCACACTGCTAGTCAGTTGGGCACGCAACTCGGCGCGGATTTCCTCTTGGGTGCGGATCGCGCGGGCGCTCGTGTTGGCGATGATGGGGAATTGCGCGTCTTCTATCGGTGTTTTGGCCAAGGCGGCGGCGAAAGTTTCGGCGGCATTTTCCATCAACGGTGAATGCGTGGCCACGCTGACATTGAGGGGCAGGATGCGGCGAGCGCCGGCTGTTTTTGCTGCCGCGCAAGCCCGCTGGAGCATCGGCCCGTCGCCGCTGATGACGATCTGAGCAGGACAGTTGTCGTTGGCGATGACGATGTGCCCGTTGGTTTTCGTTTCGGCGCGCACCTTTTCCAGCAGCGCCGTCACCTCGCTCACTTCCAATCCGATCAATGCGGCCATACCGCCGGGCTGGCGCGCGCCTGCTTGGCGCATCGCCTCTCCACGCGCCCGTACGAGGCGCAGTCCGGCGCCGAATTCCAGTGCACCGGCCGCCGTGAGCGCCGAAAATTCGCCCAGGCTATGGCCCGCGCCGTAGTGCGGCTTGAAATTGGGACGAGCGGCGCGGATCGCTTCCCACAGAGCGACGCTATGGACATAGAGAGCGGGTTGCGCGGTAGCGGTGTCGTTCAACGCTGTTGCGGGTCCCGCAAAGCAATGTTGCTGGAATTCCGCGCCCAGCTCGGCGGTCGCGCGCTCATATATTGCAGCAGCAGCGGGAAATTCCCCGAGCAAATCGGCACCCATACCCACTTCTTGCGAGCCCTGTCCGGGGAAGAGGACCGCAATTGGCGGAGCACTGCTCATTGGGTTATTGGCTTGGTCTCAGTCTTCGTCGGGCGGGAGCACCTGCTCGCCGCGGTAGTTGCCACAGTGGGGACAGACGCGGTGGCTGAGGCGGAATTCGTTGCATTCGTCGCAACGCACCATATGTGGCAATTTCAAGGCATCGTGTGCGCGCCGGCGGTTGCGGCGGGCTCGTGAGATTTTGCGTTTGGGTAATGGACCCACAGTGGGCTCCTAGCGGATTGTTGAGCTCAGCAAACCACACTCTAGCCTGCTGAGGCAGCATTGTCAACGGTAGAAATTCAGCCAATTGCCAATTTATGCTACACTCCAACACCATTCGACATTGATGAGAAGAGAGCCATCGGGGATGCTGCTTTGACCGCGGTGGAGTGTCATGTGCTCGCCAACGGCATGACGGTTTTGCTCAAAGAAGTGCATCATGCGCCAGTTTGTTGTTGGTGGTTGTTATATCGTGTCGGCAGTCGCGATGAACCCGCGGGGATGACCGGCGCTGCCCATTGGGTCGAGCACATGATGTTCCGTGGCACCGAACGTTTTCCCATGGGTGTGCTCGACGCCGCTATCGACCGCTTGGGCGGAGTTTGGAATGCGCAAACTGCGCAGGATTACACCGCCTATTACACCACCCTGCCAACGGCGGAAATCGGTCTCGCCCTTGAAGTGGAAGCAGACCGCATGCGCAACCTGCTCTTCAAGGCCGAGGATTTCGAGGCGGAGCGGCGCATCATCCTGTCTGAGCGCCAGAGCGCCGCCAATGACCCGCTCTTTGCCCTGGATGAGCGCCTCAACCATTGCGCTTTCCGGGAACATGGCTATCGACATGACGCGCTCGGTGAAGAGGAGGACTTGCGTCGTCTCGATCGGGCGACCCTCTATGATTTTTACCAGCAGCACTATCGCCCCGCGAATGCCATCGCTGTCGCTGCGGGCGCTTTTGATAGCGTCGCCATGTTGAGCCAGATTCGCGCACTTTATGAAACCTTGCCGGCGACTGAAGCATTGCCGCCTCCCGTTCGTATTGAGGCGCCACAGACCAGCGAACGCCGTTTCCAGCTCAGGCATGAAGGCGAGAACGCTTTCATCGAAATTGCTTATCGGGCACCGCCGGTAACGCATCCGGATTGGTTCCCGCTAGCGGTGTTGGCGGGTATCCTAGCCGGGGCGAGCGGGCCGGGCAGTGGCAATATCGACAATCGCACCAGTCGCTTATACCGCCGGCTGGTTAAGGGTGGCTTGGCGGTCGCCGTTGATGGCAACTTGAGCCCACGCCGCGATCCTTACCTTTACCACCTGACACTCACTTTGCAACACGGCCAGGAAGCAGCGGAAGTGGAATTGGCGGCGCTGGCGGAACTGGAGCGCCTCCGCCAAGGTGAGCTGAGCGAGCGAGAAATTGAGCGCGCGAAGAAGCAAGCGCGTGCGCTATTCGCTTACAGTACAGAGGGGGTTACGGGCCAGGCGTTTTGGTTGGCTTTCGCTGAAAATTTCGAAAGCCATCGTTGGTTTGAGGAATATGTGGAACGACTGTCGGCCGTCACAACGGAAAAAATTCGCGAGGTGGCCAGGCGCTACTTGCGGCCCGAGCAGCGCATCGTGGGTTGGTTACAACCCCGCGCGCAGAGCCATCCGGCCCTGTCTTGACCATTTATCCCAGCGCTGCCAGCGTGCGCCGCCGCGTGCTCGAAAATGGCGTCGTCTTGCTCGCTTACGAAAACCGCACCACCCCCTCAGTCGTGTTGATCGGCTCGGTGGATGCCGGCGCGCAATATGAGGATGATGAGCCCTTCGGCCTAGCCCATATGACCGCCCAGGCCCTCATGCGCGGTTGCGCGGCCCACGATTTTGATGAATTGCATCGGCGCTTGGAGGATATCGGCGCCGATTTACAATTCAGCGCCGGCAGCCACAAGGTCAGTTTCTTTGGAAAATCGCTCGCAGAGGATTTGCCCACGCTGGCGGAGACGCTCGCCGCTGTCTTACGCACCCCCAATTTCCCGGAGGCGGAGTTCCGCACCCTGCGTGAAGAGACGCTGACGACGCTGCGCTATTACCAACAGGATACTGGTTGGCGCGCTAGCGATGTTTTCAGTCGTCTCCTGTATCCGCCCGAGCATCCTTACCATCGCGATGTCATCGGGCAGCTGGAAACGGTAACGCGTCTCCAGACGGTGGATTTGCGCACTTTTCACAAGCGCGTCTATGGGCCGAAGGGCCTCATCATCACAGTGGTCGGCGATGTGGTGGCGGAAGAAGCGCTGGATTTCCTGGCCGCGCAGCTCGCCGATTGGCAGCTGGACGCTCCGCCGCCCGCGCCACCAAGGCCAATGCCCCTCGTTCCTCTCCCTGAGTTACGGCGTGCGAATGTCCACATTTCGGGTAAAACGCAAACCGATATCGTGATGGGCGTCGCGGGGCCTTCGCGTTATGCCGCCGATTATCTGCCGGCCAACATGGCCAATAGCGTATTGGGGCAATTTGGCATGATGGGCCGTGTTGGCGCTAGCGTTCGCGAGCGCTACGGTTATGGCTATTACACCTACAGCCGCCTGGAGGGTGGTTTTGACCGTGGTGCCTGGTGCATCCTGGCGGGTGTGCAACCGAAATACCTCGAGGCGACAATATCCCTATTGCGTCAAGAAATACGCGAATTGACGAACACACCCGTCAGCGCCGAGGAGTTGGCCGACAACCAAGCCTATTTCAAAGGACGCCTGCCCCTGCAATTGGAGACCAACGAAGGCATTGCCGGCACGCTATTGACCATGGAAAGTTACGGGTTGGGCCTCGATTACTTGCTAGAATACGATGACCTCATCGATGGCATCCGCCGTGAAGATGTGCTCGAGGCAATGCAGCGTTATTGGGCAGACGAGCGTTTTGTCCTGGCGACGGCGGGGCCAGAAGAGAAGGGGAGTTGAGCAAAATGGAGACAGGTTTGTCAGTTTCCCGCATAAAACCAAAAGAAGGCACCATTTTGCGGCGCTATGCGGTCGCCGCTCTGCGGCGGATTGGGTTTGCGGTATCGCTGATGACGCTACTTCTCCTGAGCGCGGTGGCCGGCTGGGCACAAGAGAGTGTGAACGCCGAGCAACTGCGCTTGGTGGAAATGGCTCGTGGCTTCGCGAAACCGCTCTTCATCACCCATGCGGGCGATGGCAGCGGCCGCCTTTTCGTCGTCGAGCAAGGGGGGCGCATCTGGGTGTTGCGCGATGGTGTTCGGCTGCCGCAACCTTTTTTGGATATCAGCAACACCTTGCCTTGGGAAGTGCATACCGGAGGTTACACGGAGCGCGGTTTGCTCGGCCTCGCCTTTCATCCCGATTTCGCCAAGAACGGCTTTTTCTTCTTGCATTACAACAACACCGCCGGCGATACCGTTTTGGCGCGCTGGCGCGTGAGCGCTGAGGACCCCAACCGCGCCGACCCGCGAAGCGCCCAAATCATTTTCACTCTCGACCAGCCTTTTGCCAATCATCAAGGTGGTATGTTGGCCTTCGGCCCCGATGGCTATCTTTATTTTGGTCTGGGTGATGGAGGCTCGGCCAATGACCCCTGGGGGCATGGCCAGCGACGAGAAACTTTACTGGGTACGATTCTGCGTTTGGATGTGGGCTTGGGCGAGCCGGCCGATTATCGGATTCCACCCGATAACCCCTTTGTTGGCCAGGTGGCGCCAGAAATTTGGGCCTACGGTTTGCGCAACCCTTGGCGCTTCAGTTTCGACCGCCTCACTGGCGATCTTTATATTGGCGATGTTGGTCAGAACCAATGGGAAGAGATCAACTTTCAGCCCGCGAATAGCGTCGGCGGCGAAAACTATGGCTGGAAGGCTTATGAAGGTTACATGCGTTTTGCGGGCGGTGTTTCGCTAGAAGAAACGGCGCCGCCAATCGCCGTTTATCCGCATAGCCTAGGCAACTCCGTGACCGGCGGCTATGTCTACCGCGGCGCGCGCCTCCCGGCGTTGTTTGGCTCTTATCTCTTTGGCGATTTCGGCAGTGGCCGCATTTGGCGCAGTCAACAAACACCGGCGGGCGGTTGGCAAACGGCAGAGTTCTTGCAAACGACATTGGCCATCAGTTCTTTTGGTGAAGACGAAATGGGCGAGTTGTACTTGCTGGATTACCGTAGTGGTAGTGTTTGGAAATTCCTCCCCAGAGGTTAGCGAGCTTTGAGCATGGCCGTCTTGCGATTCATCAATCAGCATTCCGCCCTGTTGGCAGCCTTGTTCGTGGTGATCGCCTTGAATCGTTTTCTGGGTTGGGAAATCCTATTGCCGACGCTGGTGCTGGCCACACTGCTCTCCTTGGCTTGGTGGTCAGCGCGTCCGCAATCTAAGGGGGATGAAGCCCCTTCGGGACCATCCCTGGTGATATTGCAGAGTCGTTACTGACTGGCTTGCCTTTCGCTCGGGTCAGCGATTCATCGTTTCGAACGCCGCTATGCCGGGCAATTATGGGTGAAGCGCTTGGACATCACCGATGAAGCGGGCGCCCGTTTTCGGCGCGAGCAAGGTTTGCAATGGGTGCCGGCTTTTGTCTTGTTGGATGAAACTGGGCGTGCGCTTTGGAGTGGGCAATTGCTACCGAGCGCGGAGAATCTGCGCAATGCCGGAATCGTCATCCCTTGAAGTGATGGCTTAGCGGATGCGCATATTGATGCTCTTCGTCGATGGCATCGGCCTTGGCGAGGATGACGCGCGCGTTAACCCCTTCGTCTTGGCGGAATTGCCCACGCTAAATTCGCTCAGTGGTGGCCAACCTTGGGTACGCGGCGGCGGGCCCTGGGAAAGCGCGCGTGCGCGATTATTGGCGACCGACGCCTGCTTGGGCGTCCCTGGACGGCCACAGAGCGCCAGCGGTCAAGCGGCGCTCATCAGCGGCCACAACATACCGCGTTTTCTTGGCGAGCATTATGGCCCACGCCCGAATAACGCTCTCCGCGAATGGTTGCGAAAAGACAATTTGTTCTTGCGTATAGTCGGGGGCGGTCGCCGCGCCGCGCTGCTGGAAGCCTATCCACCCGTTTTCCATGCCTCGTTGACGAAAGGCAAGCGTTTGCCGGCCAGTTTGCAATTCGCCGCATTGAGTGCGGGTTTGCCATTGCGCGATGCGGCGGATTTGCGGCGCGGTTTGGCTTTGCCCGGCGATTTCACCGGCGAAGGTTGGCAGCGGTATTTTGATAGCGACCAGAAAATACAAACCCCGCAGATTGCCGGCCAGCGCCTAGCGCAACTCGCGCTTGGCTACGATTTCAGCCTCTTTTGCTATTGGTGGACCGATGTGACGGGACATCGCGGCGACTTGGCGTCGGCGGTCGCGCAGTTGGAATTGTTGGACGCGGTCCTCGCCGGGGTGCTCACGGTTTGGGATACGCAACAAGATCTCTTCATCCTCACCAGCGATCATGGCAATCTTGAGGCGATGGATCACCGCAAACATACGGAAAACGATATCCCCACTTTGCTGGTTGGCGCCGGGCGCGGCGCTTTTCGCAGTCCACTGGCCTTGTACGATATCGCGCCGACCATCGCTCACCTGCTCAATTTGCCAGCCACCGCGGACGGTTGACGCTGGCATAGGCTTCCTTTACAATGCGTTTGATGTTCAGCAACCTTAGCGAACGCTTGCAAGGGGTTTTGGGGCGCTTTTCTGCCCCAGGCCGCTTGAAAGAGGAAGAAGTCGCCGACGCTTTGCGCGCAGTGCGCCTCGCCCTATTGGAGGCGGATGTCGCTTTGCCGGTCGTCAAGGATTTCATCGCCCGCGTTCGCGAGCGGGCCATTGGTGCGGAAATTCATCGCGCGCTCGACGCTGGCCAACAGGCTTTGCAAATTGTTCATGAAGAGCTCATCGCCACCCTGGGTGAGCCGGGTCAGCTGGATTTTTCGCGTGGGCAACCCCCACATGTGCTCTTACTCGTTGGGCTCAATGGTGCCGGCAAGACCACGACGGCCGCCAAATTGGCGCTTCACTTGCGGCGTGAGGGCCAGCGGCCCTTTCTCATCGCCGCCGATATGCAAAGGCCGGCGGCCATCGAGCAACTGCAAACGCTCGGCCGGCAGACGGATATCCAGGTTTATGCAGAAGCGCCAGGGCAGGACGCGCCGGGTGTCGCGGAGCGTGGCATAGAGGCGGGCCGCATGGCCCAAGCCAGCGTCTGCATCATCGATACTGCCGGGCGTCAACAGATTGATGAGAAGCTCATGGACGAATTGGCTGCAGTGGCGGGGCGGACGCAGCCGCAGGCCACCTTATTGGTCGCCGACGCGATGACTGGCCAAGAAGCGGTGAATATCGCGCGTGGCTTCCATGAGCGGGTTCCTTTGACTGGCCTTGTGCTCACCAAAGTGGATGGCGACGCGCGCGGCGGCGCGGCAATTAGCATGCGCGCCAGCACCGGCGTACCCATCCTCTTCTTGGGCACCGGTGAAAGTCTTGCGGGCCTCGAAACCTTCCATCCGGAGCGCGTCTCTTCACGCATCCTCGGTATGGGCGATTTGCTCACGCTAATCGAGCGCGCCCAAGAGCAATTTGAGGAACGAGAGGCGGAAGTCTTACAAGAAAAATTGCTCCGTAACCGTTTCACGCTACAAGATTTTTTGGAGCAATTGCAACGCATTCGTCGCATGGGCTCGCTCGGTTCGTTGTTGGGTATGGTGCCGGGGTTGGGGCGCCTGGCCGGGCAAGTTGATTCGGAAGAGATGGATCGCCGCATCCGCCAGGTGGAGGCCATCATTCGCTCGATGACGACGGTGGAGCGACAAAATCCGCGCGTCCTTAACGCCTCGCGACGGCGGCGCATCGCCGCGGGCAGCGGTACACAAGTTCGCGATGTCAACCAAATGCTCAAGCAATTTCGCCAGATGCAAAAGATGATGGGCCAATTGGGTGGGCAGTTGGGCAAAGGCAAAAAGACACCGCAGTTGCGCGGGAAGGCTTTGCGGCAATGGCAGGCGTTGGCAGGCGCAGATATTCCGCGCCATTCTTAGAATAAAGAGGGAGAAGACCAGCGATGGTGAGATTAAGGCTTCGGCGCGTTGGCCTAAAGGGCCAGCCAAGTTATCGCATAGTGGCTACCGATCAACGCAGCCCGCGTGATGGGCGCTTCATCGAGATCATCGGCCAACACAACCCGCGCACCGAACCGGGTTACGATGCGGTGGATGAAGAACGGGCATGGCATTGGCTCGCCTTGGGCGCGCAACCGAGCGATGCCGTGCGGCGCATCCTTCAGCGTACGGGCACGATCGAGCGTTTTGCGCGCCTGCAGGCGGGCGAAGACCGCGAGGCTTTGTTGGCCGAGGTGCTCAGCAAGAAGGCAGACCGCGAGGTTTCCCAGCGTACGCAATTCCCTGCCCCCGGCCTCGGCCAATCCAAAAAGAAAGCGCGCGAACAGTCGTCCGCCGCCGCGGAGGCCAGCTGAGCGCGCCCCATATCGCTTGAATTGTCGCCCGCGCAGGAGACCGCAAAAATGGAACGAGATTTGGTTGCGTATATCGCTGAAGAGCTCGTGACCGACCGCGAGAGTGTGGAATGCCGTAGCCGCATGACGCGAGACGCGCTCATATTGTCGCTCAAGGTACCGCCCGAGGATATGGGCCGTGTCATCGGGCGCAACGGGCGCATCGCCAATGCCATCCGCACCTTGTTGCGCAGCAGTACGCGCTTGTCGGACAAGCGCATCTTGTTGGATATTGACTGAAACAGCGGTGCCCGGCGTCCCAATGTATTTGTTGCTGGGCGAAATCTTGCGCCCGCATGGCGTGCGTGGCGAGCTCCGCATGCGTCCGCTAACCGATTATCCGGAGCAGCTATCGGCGCGTCTGCAGGTTTTTCTCGGCCGCAGCGCGTATGATGAAGCGGCGCGCGCTTTTGCCTTGGAGGCATTGCGCTGGCATGGGCGCTATGCCTTGCTCGCATTGGCCGGCGTCTCCGACCGCAACGCCGCCGATGTCCTGCGCGGGCTCTATGTGATGACACCCCTGGCCGAGGCCATCCCTCTTGAGGAAGATGAATTCTATCTCTATGAGATTGTCGGCGCGCAGGTGGTGTCGGCGGATGATGGAGAAGCTTTGGGTACGCTCGTCGAAGTCTTGGAAACCGGCGCCAACGATGTCTATGTACTGCGCGGCAGCGATTACGGCGAAATCTTGCTACCGGCCACCCAAGAGACCGTGCTCGAAACGGATATCGCGGGGAGAAAATTGGTCGTTCGCCCGCCTTCAGGCCTTTTGCCCCCCAAGCCATGAATTTCCAGGAAATGATCCTGACCTTGCAACGCTTCTGGGCGGGGCAGGGCTGCCTGCTTTGGAACCCCTACAATGTGCAGGTCGGCGCCGGTACCAACAACCCCGCCACGCTGCTGCGCGTGCTTGGGCCGGAAGCCTGGCGTGTCGCCTATGTGGAGCCATCCATCCGCCCGGATGACGGTCGCTATGGCGAAAACCCCAACCGTATGCAGCGCTTCCTGCAATTCCAGGTCATCCTCAAGCCAGAGCCCGGCAACCCTCAGGAGCTTTACTTGGCATCGTTGGCGGCGCTCGGCATCGAGTCAGTGGATAACGATATCCGCTTTGTAGAGGACAATTGGCAAAGCCCACCGCTCGGTGCTTGGGGTTTGGGTTGGGAGGTCTGGTTGAATGGTCAGGAGATCGCTCAATTCACCTATTTCCAACAAGCGGCGGGTCTGCCTTGTGAGCCGGTTTCGGTAGAGATCACCTACGGATTGGAACGCATGGCTATGGCCATTCAGGCGCGGGATTCTGTCTGGGATATCGCCTGGTTGGGCGAATTGACCTACGGCGATGTTTATCGCGCTGAAGAGCGCGCGCATTGTCAGTACTATTTTGAGTTGGCGGATGTGGATGGCTTGCGCGCCGTCTACGAAGTCTATGCCCGTGAGCATGAGCGTGCCCTCAGCGCAGGCTCCATCCTGCCGGCCTACGACTATGTTCTGAAATGCAACCACATTTTCAATGTGCTGGATACGCGCGGTGCAGTGGGGGTGACCGAACGCGCCCATTTTTTCCGTCAGATGCGTGGCATGACCCTGGCTTGCGCGCGCGCTTACCTGGTGGAGCGTGAGGCGCTGGGTTTCCCCTTGCGCGAAAAATTGACGCGGCAAAGGCCCGCTCAGGCAGCGGCTCCGGAGACACTGAGTGCGGCGCACCCAACCAACGAGGGCGGTCCTGCGGATTTCTTGCTCGAAATCGGTGTTGAAGAGTTGCCGGTCGCGGCGCAAACGCAAGCGGAAGAGATGTTGCGCGCGCGCGCCGAGCAATATTTCGCCGAGCAACGCTTGCAACCGACTGGCGCGATTCGTATCCACACCACACCGCGGCGTCTCGTCCTTTTCGCTCCGGGCCTGCCCGCGCGCCAGCCCGATAGTGAAGAGGAATGGCGCGGGCCACCGGCGCAGCGTGCCTATGATGCTGATGGGCAACCGACGGCCGCGGCCAGCGGCTTTGCGCGCAGCAAGGGGTTGGGGTTGGCTGATTTGCGCGTCGAGCAGCGCGATGGTGGCGAATATGTGGTGGCGCGTGTGCGGCGGCCAGGCTCCGCCGCCGCTGCAGTCCTGGCGCAATCCGCTGCTACGCTCATTGCAGGTTTGCGCTTCGCGCAGACCATGCGTTGGAATGAAGATGGCGGCGAATTTTCACGCCCAATCCGCTGGTTGGTGGCTCTTTTGGGGCAAGAAGTGCTCCCCCTTTCCTGCGCCGGGCTGCAGGCCGATAGAGAGACGCGTGGCTCAAGACAATATGGCGCTGCGCCAATCACGCTGTCGCAGGCGGCGGATTATGGGATGGTACTGAGGGAGCAAGGGATCATCATCGACGCGCAAGAGCGCCGCCAGGAAATCGAGCACCAAATCGCGATCCTGGCGTCAGGAATTGACGCCGAATTGCCCGATGACGAAGATTTATTGACTGAGGTCACCAGGCTCATCGAAGTGCCAAAAGCCTTTTGCGGCCATTTTGACCCACTTTATCTGGACCTACCGGCGGTGGTGCTCAGCACGGTGATGAAAAAACACCAACGCTATTTCCCCACCCAAACCGTGGGTGGGGAGTTGTTGCCACATTTCTTGGCGGTTCGCGATGGCGATGAGCGGGGGCTCGCTGGTATTCGCGAGGGCAACGAGCAAGTGCTGGCGGCGCGTTTCGCGGATGCTCGCTTCTTTTATGAGGAAGACCGTAAGCAGTCATTGGAAGACCATCTACCACGCTTGGAAACGCTCATCTTTCATGAAAAGTTGGGCTCGATGCGCGCGAAAAGTGAGCGTCTGGTGAAATTGGTGCCCCTTTTGGCGGAGAATTTGGGTTTTGCCAACGATGCCACGGAGTTCGCAGCGCAAGCCGCGCATCTCTGTAAAGCCGATTTGGCGACCAAGATGGTGGTGGAATTAACCGCCTTGCAGGGTGAGATGGGGCGTATCTACGCGCGCGCCGATGGCTGGCCGGAGGCCGTCGCGCAGGCCATCTATGAGCATTGGTTGCCACGCGGCGCCGGCGATGAACTCCCGCAAAGCTCCGCTGGTGTGCTGCTCGCGTTGGCAGACCAACTGGATAGCCTGATCGGCCTGATGGGCGTGGCCGGTCTGCGCGCTACCGCCAGTTCAGATCCCTACGGCCTGCGGCGTGCCGCTTTGGGTATCACGCGCATTTTGATCGATTGCCAGATTGACGCGCCGCTGCAAGATGTCTACCCGTTGGTTGCTCGCCAGTTTGATTTTACTTTGGGGCAAGAAGCCAATCGCGATTTACAACAATTCGTCCAGGCACGATTCTTCGAGTGGTTGTCCTCGTATTCTCAGTTTGCTTGGAGCAGCGAAGCGGCCCAAGCGGTCATGGCCTTCAATCACAACAACCCTTACCGCGCTTCCCGGTTGGTCAGGCAGTTGATGGAATGGAGCGAGCATCCCAACTGGGAGTCCATTCTGGATGCTTACGCGCGATGCGCGCGAATCAGCAAGAATCGGGAAGAACGAAAGTTGGTGCCAGCCCTTTTCGTCGAAGAAGCTGAGCGGGCGCTTTATGAGGAATATGAGGGAGCAAGGGAGAAGGTCTCGCAGTCGGCGACGGTGGATACCCTCTTGAGCGCGATGGATACCCTACAACCGGCCATCACACGCTTTTTCGACGAGGTACTGGTCATGGCAGAAGAGCGAGAATTGCGACAGAATCGGTTGGCCTTGCTCAAGAACATCAGTGAACTCGCGGAAGGCATCGTCGATCTAGCGCATATGCCGGGCTATTGATGGCGCGGGCGCGTCATGTTTCCCTGCGCCAAGAACAGACGGCTGATATCAGGCTACCCAACTGGGCACGCCGTTCGCACCCGATTGTGCGCCGCCACCTTGGCCTCAGTTGGCGAACGCTAGCCCCCGATTACGGAAATCTGCTGCGCGTCTACCTTTTTCAAGTCGGCATCATTGCGATGACTTTCGTTTTCCCTTTCCTCTTCAATATCATCGTCCCTATGGTGATGGTCTTGATTCTATTCCTGCCAATCGCCATCGGCGTTTATGCCTATTGCCTCTATCGCATCGCCGTCATCGCCTCGCATAGGATGGCGCGCGAAATGCAACAGGAGAGCGTCGAGTTGCTGAAGATGTCACCCAAGCCCTTGTCGGAATTGCTCTTGGCACAGGCGGCAGCGGCGATGTGGAAACGCATCGATCTCATCAGCACCTTGCTCACCCTAGGCGCTTTCCTGAGTTTGCCGGGTATCATGGCGCAATACGCCAATCTCTGGTCTCCCTATCAATACCCCTTGTATTCGCGTGTCGCCATGGCCCTCGGCTTGGCCGCCATCCTATTGCGTCTCTTGTTGGAGCCCTTTATGGTCGGTGTCATCGGCGTCGTCATGGGGGTGGCCGCGCCTTATCGCAACGCCGCATTGTTATGGTCGTTGGGTGTAACGGCGATGTATTTCCTCATCACCCAACTCTTACGCCAGTTACCGCTTTTCGGCGCGGCGCGCTTCGCCGTTGAGATTGGCCTGCCAATCATTGCTCCCATCGTGATCATTGGTTTAATGTTGCGCCTCGGCCTTTTTTTGCTAAGGCCAGATTGAGCAATGTCCATTGGCTTGCGCGAACGGATGGAGGCGCAACTGATTGACCGCGCTCATACGGTCGACCAAAATCTGCCGTCTTGGGCAAGGCGTGGCAACCCCATCGTTATGCGCCATCTGGGCGGTTGGTACCGCGCCGAGTTGCCAGAGATCGGCGCGCTCGCCCGTCTCTACTTCCTGCAAATCGCCATCCTGTTGCTGACTTTCTTGCTCCCATTCCTGTTTGTTTTCCTGATCCCCTTCATGACCGCTTGTCTTTTCCTGTTGCCCTTCGGTTTCTATTACTACATCCGCATGCTTTTCCATATCATGGCGGATGCGGTGGCCAATGTGACGGAAGAGTTGCGCGGCAACACCTTCGAGCTGTTGCGGATGACACCCTTCGCATTGTACGAAATCCTGCTCAGCAAAGCGGCGGCCGCGCTCTGGCGCCAGATGGGACTCCTCTCCTCACTGCTACTTTTTGCCTCCATCATCAGCTTGCCGGTTTTGGCGGTACAAGTTTTCGATAGTTGGCCGCTCTCCGATTATCCCCTCGTATCGCGTCTGGCCTTGATGTGTAGCCTGACGAGCGTATTGCTGCGCTTGGTGTTGGAGCCATTGATGATCGCTATCATCGCCATCGCTTTGGGTATCACCTTGCCCTACCGCGGCATCGCCACGGTCTGGACCGTGAGCGTCATGGGTCTTTACTATTTGCTGGTGAATTTGCCGCGTCTCCTGCCTCTGAGTTGGCCGCTACGCTTCATCCTCGAATATGTTTTGCCGGTGGCGTTGCCGTTGCTCCTGACACTGCTGTTCATGCGTTACGCCATTCATGCCATCATGCGCGACAAATCGGGCTAGTGGCTGGAAGCAGCGGCGCGTGAGCTCAGCCGTCCCAACCCCAAGGCACGCCGCGCCGCTCGAAGGCATGAATTAGCAAATCCTGTTCTTTGGTTTCACCGCCGAGCGCATGGATTGCGGCCAGGGTCTGTGCCCGATGGTCGGTGGCGTGATTGCAGACTTGCAATAAGCCCTCGGCGACGGTCACGCGCGCGTTTTCATCCTCCCAGAAGGGCAGCTCCAACTCGCGCGCCAATTCCTCCTCATCCAACTTCGCCAGCAATTCCGCGGCGACCGCTTCCGTTTGTTCCAACCAGGGCAAGACCGCATCGCGCGAGGCGAGATCATCTTCGGTCAATTGGCGCAGTACCCCGTCATTGAGGTAATGCAGCCACCAAAATTGCACTTGGACCAGGTGTGCCAATTGGGCGTGCACCGAGCCCAGTGAGTAGGCGATGGGTGTGAAATATTCTTCATCCGAGAGGGAGGCCGCGCAGGCGAGCACGCGCCGCGTAGCCCAGGCATTGTAGCGTAGCAGTGTTTCAAAAATTTTGCGGGACATGGGTGATTCCTCCTGCTGACCGCGCGCCGCTGATTTTAGCGCAAGCCAAAGGTTTTTATCGGCCGAGGACGCCAGGTCTTTTCGGCAAGGGCGGCGCCATATTGACGCGGTGTGCATCAAGGTAAGATTGTAGAATGCGTTGGGCGGCCCAATCGTCGATTGGCGCGCCCTTTTTTCTTCGGCGCGCGAAGCTTTGTGCCTCGACGCTCGTCAAGGTTTCATCCCATAGCAAGACGGGTAACTCACAGGCCAAAGCGAAGCGCTTCGCCCAATTGCGCACGCTGGTTGCGGCGGGATGCTCGTTTTGGGCGTCGCCGCCGGGGAGCCCCACCACCGCGCCGACAAGCGCTTCCGCCGCGATGATTTCACGGAATCTGGCAAAATCTTCTGCACGCGAACGGCGGCGCCAGATGAGCAAGGGCCTGGCAACGATGCCCAATCCGTCACAGACGGCCAAACCAATGCGAACTTTCCCATGGTCCACGCCGAGTAGCCGTCCGCTTGTCGTGGTGGTATCGCTCATGGCAGGGCGGCGCTCGCGGTGGCGATTTGGATGCGCTCTGGCCAGAAGGGCAAGCGGCCAAACCAAGCGGGCTGCAATTCAATTTCGGGCATCGTCCCCTCGTCCAGCGGCGTGTTTTGCGTCAGCCACCGTTGGGCTGCCGCCAGGTCGCGCCCGGCCAGCGCGGCGCGGAAATCATCTTCGGTCAGCTCTGGCGCATATTCTGCGCGCGCTTGTAGTGTCAGCCCGTAACTGCCGTCTTCGTAGGCTGTGGTCACCAAACAGCAATTCAGTCGAGCGCTTTCGGTCAGGAAAAGGTGTTGCGCCGGGCGCTCCGCCGCCAATCGCGCTAGGGCCAACCGCTCTGCATCGCCTCGACGGTAGGCGACGGCCTGAACTTGCGCGCGCATACTCAAATTCACTGTCGCGACGATTTCACCCAATGGAGCGGAATAACGAAGCCAATCCTCTGCTGGCTCTTTGACGATAATGCGGAGGGATTGCAGGATGATGATTTGTCCTGGCTCGAGGCGATTGGACATCTTTTGGTAGGTATTGGCGAGTATCTTGCTCTCCGCTTCCTCGCGTAGGGCGGCGTGGTCGGATTGTGTCACGATGGGGAAGGTCGCGTCGTTCCCACCACCGGTCGCATCCGCATTGATGACACGAACACTTTCGGAGAACGAGGCGATGACCTCGTCGATGGCGCCGGCGGGCAGGTTTCCGGCTTCGCCCGCGGAGCTTTGTTGCGCTTCAATGGTGGCGTCAACACTCTCGCCAAACCCGCCCGGCAAGAGCACCGCCTTCGTCGTACGGAAATATTGCTTGGGCTCAGTGCTGGTGGCGAGTGAAGTGCCCTCTGGGATGACGATTTCTCGTGAGAGGCGATTGGTGAAAGTGACGACACCGCTAGCGAGTTGCTGTGGCAATAGTGATTGGCCGCTGCTCGCATGGCTGACGACCACTTCATCTTCCACCGTGAAAACGGTTGCGGGAATGGAAGCGGATTCGACATCGACGCTCCGACGCTCCGGTAGGACGCGCAGCGCGATTTCTTGCTCAATCACGGTCAGTTTGGGGGTCAGGGTGATGTTGGCGCTGGGTAAGAACCAAAGCGCCGCCAGCACCGGCAGGGAGAGTAATGCCAAGGTCAGGGTACCGCGCAACAAAAAGCCGCGCGCCCGTGCCCAATTGGAGGGTTGTGGCGCGGGCGGTTGGGGAGTGGGTCGGTCCTCTAGCGAAAAATTGTTGGATTCGGTATCGGCGCGGTCGATGAAGATGCGCCCGCGCCCGCGTTTCCAGCGTTTCGCCTCGGCCGCGCCGACGGTCGGGAAGGTGCTCAGCTTTAACTCTGCGGCGAGTTGTAGAGTCTGCGGATTTTGCGTGACGAGGGCGATACGGATGGCGCGGCGGCTGGCAGCGCGCAGGAGGAGGGTGAGCGCCAATTTGCGTTGCAAGCCGGGCGCATCCGGCGGCAACAGCAAAAGCGCTCGTTCGCCGCGATCCAGGGCTGACAACCGTTCGATGATTTGAGCGACGGTCTCATCGGGTTGAATTTGAAAGTAGTGGATACGGCGAGCCATAGCGGTGGGCCCAATGGGCTATGCTCAATCGGTGTTGAGGGTGATTTCAGCGAGGTAGCGGCGAGCGCTCGCCAAAGCGGCCGGGATGCCCGCGCTGTCTTTGCCGCCGGCCTGCGCCAGGCCGGGGTGACCGCCACCACCGCCGCCAATCTTGGGCGCGATGGCGCGTATGAGCGCGTTGGCCGTTAAGCCCCGCACCTGTAAATCGTCGCTGACCGCGGCCAGCAACTGCGGTTTGCCATCCATACGGTTGCCGATGACCAGCACGCCGCTATCGACTTGCTCCCGGAACCAATCGGCCATCTCGCGCATGGTGGCCGTCGGTACGCCGTTGATTTCTGTGAGGAGCACCGGAATTTCGCAAACAGTCTCCATCTCCGCAAGGCGGGTTTGGAATTGCTGCCGCGCCAGCGCGCGTTCGAGCGCCGCATTTCGCTGTCTCAGTTGAGCCATTTCCTCTTGCAAAGCGACGACGCGTTCCGGCAATTGCTCGCTGGGCGTACCGAGGGCGCTGGCTGCCGCTTCCAGATTGACACGGTGTTGCACGATATAGTCATTGGCCGCGGCGCCGGTCAACGCTTCGACGCGGCGCACGCCAGCGCTCACGCTGCCCTCGCTGCTGAGGAGGAAAGGACCGATCTCCGCCGTTCGCGAGACATGCAATCCGCCGCATAGCTCGTAACTATAGGGTTGGTCATTGGCGCCGATGCGAATCGTGCGCACTTCCTCCCCATATTTTTCGCCGAAAAGGGCCAGCGCCCCAGCGCCGCGTGCCCGTTCCAGGGTATCGTTGGCGGCGCTGACCGGCCAATTGGCCAAGATGGCCCTGTTGACGGCCGCTTCGACGCTCCGCAATTCGCGGTCGGATAGGCGCCCATCATGGGTGAAATCGAAACGCAAACGATCGGGTGCCACCAACGAACCGCGCTGTTGGACATGATCGCCGAGCTCGACACGCAGGGCCGCATGCAAGAGATGGGTGGCGGTGTGATTGCGCGTGATGGCCGCGCGGCGCTTGGCGTCCACCTCGGCGCGCGCCGGCCCCAGTCGTGGTTGTCCGGCTAGGATTTCGCCGCGCAATAGCAACAGGCCGGCCAGCGGGCGCAAGACCTCTTGCACTGCGAACAACCAACCCTCTCCGCGCAAGAGCCCGCAGTCACCGACTTGCCCACCGGCTTCGGCGTAGAAAGGTAGCCGCACGACGACGATATCCGCCGACTCGCCGGCGATGGGATTGGGTAGCTGCTGCCCGTCACGGGTGATGGCCAACACTTCGGTTTCCAGGGTGAGCGGGCCATAAGGCTCGTAGGCGATGCCGGTGTTGGGTAAAATTCCGACAGCTTGCCAATCCGCGATGCGCGCAGCCCAATCGATAGTGGTTCTTTGCCCCACCTGTGTGCCACCGCTGATGGTTGCATGCCGCGCTTCCGCTGTTTGATAGCCGGGCAAGTCGACACTACGGCCACTCTCCTGAGCGATATCTTTGGTGACTTGTAAAGGCAAGCCTAGCGTGGCGTGTAAATAGAAAGCGCGCTCGCCGGATAGCTGGCCGTTTTCGGGCAGTTTTGCCAACATTGCTTCCAGCTCGCCGATACCCCGCTCCAGCGTTTGTCCGAAGCGTTCCTCTTCACGCAAGATGGCCTGGGTGATGGCGCGCGCGCCCTGCCTGAGCTCCTCGTAGTGGCTGCCCATCTCGGCGATGACCGCCGCGCCGACGCGATGGAGGAATGGCTCGCGCAGGCCAAGTTGCTGGCCAAAGCGAGCCGCGCGGCGGATTACCGTACGGCAGACTGAATCGCGACCTTTTGCGCCGGGGCGAACGCCATCGCCAATCAAGAAGACCGCGGCGCGCGCGTGGTCGGCGATGACGCGATAGGCGACCGATCGCGCGCGCACCTGCGCCGCATCGTGGCCGGTGATTTCTGCCGTCGCGCGCATGATGGCCTGGAATGAATCCGTCTCGTAGGTTGAATTCACCCCTTGCAAAACACTGGTGATGCGCTCGAGACCCATGCCCGTATCGACGCCGGGCTGAGGCAGGCGCTCATCATGCGCGCCGCTATGTTTCGGGTCTGGTGCGGTGCGGTTGAATTGCATGAAAACCAGGTTCCAAATTTCCAAAAAGCGCTGGTCCTCACGCTGTAGGGCAGGGATGATTTCCGCCTCGCACTGATTGGGGTCACGGTCCCAATGAATCTCGCTGGTGGGGCCACAAGGCCCGATTTCGGCCATCTGCCAGAAATTGGTGCTCGGGCCCATACGGGCCACACGGCGCGGGTCGATGCCCATCTCTTTCACCCAGATGTTGTGGGCATCATCATCCTCTTGATAGACGGTATACACTAGGCGCTCGGGCGGTAGGCCGTAGGTCTTCGTCAACAATTCGTAGGCATAGGCGCAGGCTTCGCGTTTGAAATAGGCGCCAAAGCTGAAATTACCCAACATCTCGAAGAAAGTGTGGTGGCTGGGCGAAGGCCCCACTTCTTCCAAATCGTTGTGCTTGCCACTGACACGCATGCATTTTTGCGCGGTCGTCGCGCGGTCATAGTTGCGTCGGGCTTCTCCCAAGAAGACATCCTTGAATTGCACCATGCCGGAATTGGCGAAGAGCAGGCTTGGGTCGTTGGCAGGCACCAAGGATGATGAAGGCACCTCGCGGTGTCCTTTCGAGACAAAATAATCCAGGAATGCTCGTCGCGCTTCTGCGCTGCTCAAGGAGGGCATGGTCCCATTGGCTCCAAACTGCGAGCTTACAGTATAGGCGGCGCCGGCTCACGATTCAATATGGGTTGCTAGGTATTGGGGTTTTTCGCGCGTTCGTTATACTGGCGAGCGAATCTTGCTGCCCATCAAGGGGTTTGGCGATATTCATTTTGGAAATATTGAGAAGGGTTGACGATGACCACATATCGAGAGCGCCCCTGGCTTCGCAATTATCCGCAAGGGGTCCCCCATGAATTGGAGTTGCCGGAGAATTTATTCTTGCAAGATATGTTGCGGGAAGGCGCGCGCCGACAACCGGATGCGGCCGCTCTCATCACACCAGCGCGCTTGCCATTGTTGGACTATACGAAGGCGCAATTCACATATCGCGAATTGGACCAAGCCTCGGATGCAATCGCCCGTGCCCTCTTGGCGCGTGGTCTAGAAAAAGGGGATCGTGTAGCCATCGTGATGCCCAATTGCGTCGCCTTCGCCATCGTTTATTTTGGCATCTTGAAAGCCGGCGGAGTTGTCGCCGCGGCCAACCCGACATACCCGCCAGCGCGCCTGGCCCACCACTTGAACGATAGTGATGCTCGCTTTGTATTCGCGCTTTCCCTTTTTTACCCGCTCGTGAAATCGGTTCAAGGCGAAACCAAAGTCGAGCGCATCATCGTCAGCAATATTAAGGAATACCTGCCCCCATTGGCGCGCGGCCTTTTCACCCTGGCCAAGGAGAAGAAAGACGGCCATCGCGTCCAATTGCAGGCGGGGGATGAGTGGTTTCAAGATTGCATCAATGAGGCGCCGGTTGGTGGACCAATTGCCGTGTCGATTCAGGAGGATGACCTCGCCTATTTGCAATACACCGGCGGCACGACTGGGGTCTCTAAGGGTGCCATGCTCACACACCGTATGCTGGTCAGCAATCTATTGCAGATTCAGCTCTGGCTCGACCAGGCGACGGGGACAGAAATCACCGGCGGCAAGGAAAAAGAAGAGCTGGTTTACCTGGGTGCTTTGCCGATGTTCCATGTCTTTGGCTTGGTCGTGATGTTGAGTGGGGCGATTTTTAGCGGGTCGCGCTTGGTATTGGTCGTGAACCCGCGCGATGTCGCGGAGATGATCGACATCATCGACCATTTCCGCCCCGACATCATGCTGGGTGTGCCGGCGATGTACAATGCGTTGGCCCGCCACCCATCTGCGCGCGATGGCAGCAAGCGATTGGATAGTTTTTGCCTGGCCGTCAGCGGTGCTGCGCCCTTACCCCCAGTCGTCAAGCGCGCTTTCGAGAAAGTCAGCGGTTGCCGCCTGAGCGAAGGCTATGGCATGAGCGAGGTCACCACCGCCGCTACCAGTCTGCCTTTCATCGGTGAGCAAAAACCCGGCTCGGCCGGTTTGCCATTGCCGGGGATGGATATCCGCGTCATGGATATCGAAACCGGTAGCCAGGATGTCCCGGTCGGTGAAATGGGCGAAATCGTCATGTCCGGGCCCAATGTGATGCTGGGTTATCATAAGATGCCCGCCGACAGCGAAGAAGTCTTGCGTGAGCATGACGGACTCCTTTGGGTGCATTCGGGCGATATTGGCTATATGGATGAAGACGGTTATTTCTACATCGTTGACCGCAAGAAGGATATGGCGCTCATTGGCGGGCATAATGTCTACCCCACCAATATAGAAAATGTGCTGAAAGAACATGCGGCCGTCGCTGAGGTGGCTGTGGCCGCGATTCCGCACCCCGAGCGCGCTGGCGACCAAGCTTTGAAGGCTTGGGTGGTCTTGTTGCCGGGAGCGTTGGCGACAACGGAGGAGCTCGTCGCACATTGCGAGCAGCATCTGGCTCCCTATGAGGTGCCGCGGCGCCTGGAATTCATCGACGAGTTGCCCAAGACGACCATTGGCAAGACCTTGCGGCGCGAGCTAGTGAAGCGGGAAATCGGAGAGGATGAAGAGGGTGAAGATGCGGTTGTCAGCGCATGAAGAAAAACCGCGTTGGCATCTTGCATCCTGGCGAGATGGGCGAATCCCTCGCCGCCACTTTGCGACATGGGGGTTGCGAGGTGTATTGGGCGAGCGCGGGGCGCAGCGCGCAGACCGCCGCCCGCGCGCAGGCGCAAGCCCTTTTGGACGCCGGGAGCCTGCAAGGCATTGCCGCGAGCTGTGAATTCCTGGTGAGCGTTTGTCCGCCGCATGGGGCGGAAGCGCTGGCGGAGAGCGTCGCGGCGACCGGTTTTCGTGGGCTTTATCTGGATGTGAACGCCATCGCTCCAGCGCGGGCGCGGCGGTTGGGGGAAAAGTTGCGGGCCACTGGTGCTGATTTTGTCGATGGGGGTATCATCGGCGGGCCGGCCTGGGAGGTGGGGCGCACCTGGTTGGTGCTCTCGGGCGAACGCGCGCCAGAAGCGGCAGCGCATTTCGCTGCTGGCCCGCTGGAAACGGAAATCATCAGCGAGCGGATTGGCGATGCCTCTGCGCTCAAACTCTGTTTCGCGGCCAACACCAAAGGGCAGGGTGCTTTGCTATGCGCGGTCCTGGCGGCGGCTGAAGGTTGGGGTTTGCGGCCGGCACTGGAGCGGCAGTGGCGGCGGCGCGATGAGTCCGCTCCCGCCCAAGCGGCGCAGCGCGTGCGCGGCCTGAGCGCTAAAGCCTGGCGTTTCGCTGGCGAGATGGAAGAAATTGCCGATTTTCTTGCGGAGGCTGGCCTGCCAAGCGGTTTTCATGAAGCGGCTGCCATCATCTACCGCCGCATCGCGCATCTCAAAGATGAAGAAGCGAAACCGCCGCTAGCGAATGTCTTGACGGCGCTGCTGGAGGGGGAAGGGGAAAGAGGATGAGGAAAATTGGGCGTCATTTCCGTTGGGTTGAGGCGTGATTTTTTGCAACCCCATCCCTGTTCGCCGCCAACTCCGCTGCGTATTGGATGAAGAACGCCAACGATTCCGGGTTGCGCATCGCGCCAGGGTTGGTCGCTTCGGCCGGCGGCATGCCCAGCAATATTTTGCGGATGGGCACTTCCATCTTTTTCCCGCTGAGTGTGTAGGGCACGGCAGCGATGGACAAAATGATATCGGGTACATGACGCGGTGAGATCTTCGCGCGCAAGGCAGCACGCAATTGCTGTCGCATCTCGTCATCCAGCGTGAAACCCTTTTGCATGACGACAAAAAGGGGCGTGAAGGATGCGCGGCCCAGCAACTCGAGGTCGACGATGAGCGCATCTTGGATACCGACAAAATCCTCCACGACGCGGTAGATTTCGCTAGTGCCCATACGGATGCCCTGGCGGTTGATGGTGGCGTCGGAACGGCCATAAATCACACAACCGCCACGGGGTGTGATGCGCAACCAATCGCCATGTCGCCAGACACCGGGGTATTGCCTGAAATAACTTTCTTGATAGCGGTGGCCATCGGGGTCGTTCCAGAAATACAGGGGCATTGAGGGCATCGGTTGGGCGATGACCAATTCGCCGACTTCATCCACGACTGTCTGGCCAGCCTCATCATAGGCGCAAACATCAGCGCCGAGCGAAGGTCCTTGCATCTCGCCGCGGTAGAGCGGCTCTGTTCGCGCACCGCCGATGAAAGCGGTGCAAAGGTCGGTGCCTCCGCTCAAGGGTTCCAGCACGAGTGAAGGTGCGAATTCCGCATAGCACCATTCGAAGACTTCGGCTGTGAGCGGTGAACCGGTCGAGCCGATGGCGCGCAATCGGCTCAGGTTGTAGCGCGCGGCGGGACGCAGCTCGGCTTTGCGACAGGCACCCAAGAAAGCGGCCGAGCAACCCAAATAAGTCATGCCGCTGCGTTCGGCGAGCGCGAAGAGCGCTCCCAAGTTTGGTTTTGCGGCGCTGCCGTCATACAGGATGATGGTCGCGCCGGAGAGCAAGCCACCCACCAAGTAATTCCACATCATCCAACCGGTGCTGGTATACCAGAAGAAGCGGTCACCCGGTTGCAAATCGTTATGGAGGATCGTTGCCTTGGCGTGTTCCAATGTGATACCGCCATGGCCGTGGACGATGGCTTTGGGGAGACCGGTGGTTCCCGAAGAGAAGAGTATCCAGAGCGGGTGATCGAAAGGAAGCGCCCTGAATACCAGCGCCGCGCCCTCGCCGCGCTTTTGCGCTTCCTCCCAGCGAAGGGTATTGGGAAAATTGCACGCCTCGGCGGGTTGCGCGCGGACAAGGATTGTCTGTTTCAGGTTGGGCAACTCAGCTTGCAGAGTGGCGATGACATCGCGGCGGTCGAATTCTTGGCCGCCATAGCGATACCGGGGTTGGGCCAGTAGGAGTTGCGGCTCGATTTGCTGGAAGCGCTCCAATACGCTTTGGCTGCCGAAATCCGGCGCACAACTGGACCAAATGGCGCCGATGCTGCTGACGGCGAGCAGTGCGATGACCGCTTCTGGAATATTTGGTAGATAAGCGACGACGCGGTCGCCGCGCCCGATGCCCAGGTCGCGCAGGCAAGCGGCCAAGGCAGCGACTTGACAAGCGGCATCCGCCCAACTCAATGCCTCGAGGCTGCCACTCTCGTCGCCGTAGAGTAGCATGGGGCGTTCATCCTGTCGGCGCGCGAAAATATTCTCGGCGTAATTCAGTGTTGCGCCAGGGAAAAAGCGCGCCCCTGGCATCTCGCGCTTGCCCAAGATTTCTTGCCAGGGCTGGTGATAGCGCAGGTTGCAGAAAGCGAAGAGGCTTTCCCAGAAGGTTGGCAATTCTTGGGTCGACCAGCGATGTAAGGCGCGATAATCGCCCAATACCTGCCCTCGCTCATCTGCGAGCCATTCGCGGTAGCGTGTGAGGTTGGCGTTGGCGATGGTAGCGGCATCGGGTTGCCAGAGGGCGGTTTCCGCGAGCATGATGGAAGCATAGCGCGCGTGGCCGCGCAGGCCAAACTGCCTAGAAAACGATGGCGGTAGGCGGTAGACTGAAGAGATCCAGGATGAGATGAGGTTGGATGAGGGAGATCGCCAGGATTGGCGTGATGGCGCATCCTTTGCGCCCGCGCTCGCAGCCCATCGCTCAACGCATCGCTGAGGATTTGCGCGCTGCGGGTCGTGCGGTTTGGCTGCGCACGCGCTGGCAGGCGGAAGAAGTCGTGCCGCTCGTCATTGATTCACAGATGGTCATCGCCATCGGTGGCGATGGCGCGATGTTGAATGTCGCTCGTGTTTGCGCGCCGCTCGGCGTCCCGGTACTTGGCGTGAATGTTGGCCGCCTTGGTTTCCTCACCGAGTTGAAGGTTGAAGAATGGGAAGGCGTAATCAACCGCTTGCTGGCTGGTGATTTCCGCCTCGAGCCGCGTATGATGCTCTCTGCTGAGGTCTGGCGTGGCGGCGAGTGCCTGGTCACTGCCTTGGCTCTGAACGATATCGTCATCTCGCGTGCCCGCTTGCCGCGCGCGATCCAGCTGGATACGCGCATTGATGGTACCTGGGCGACAACTTATTCTGCGGATGCACTCATCGTTGCCACTCCCACGGGGTCGACGGCTTATGCCCTCGCTTGCGGCGGCCCAATTTTGCCACCAGAGTTGAAGAATATCTTGTTGGTGCCGGTCGCCCCACACCTGAGCATGGACCGCGCCTTGGTCCTCTCAGAAGGCGCAAATGTGGAGATTGCGGTCAAATTGCTGCCCACGCGCGAAGCCATCGTGAACGCGGATGGTGTGGAATTTTGCCCACTGCAGGCGGAAGATCGTTTGCGCTTATGCGCCGCAGAGCCCATTTGCCATTTTGTGCGCTTGCGACCGCCGACCTATTTCTATCGCTCTTTGCTGGATCGTTTGGAGCCGCGCCTGCCAACCTGGACAATGGAAGCGCGCTAAGCGGAAAGCGGATGAAAGAAGTCGCGACGACGGAAAATCCTCCAACTTTTTGCGAGAAACACCCAAAACGCGAGACCGCATTGCGTTGCAATCGCTGCGAACGCTATATCTGCCCAGATTGCGCGCGGCACACCCCGGTCGGCTACCGTTGTCGCGAATGCGTGATGCAACAAGAACGCGCCTTTTTTGATGCCAGTCGTGCGGATGTCTTGCGCATCGCCGCCGTCTGCGCGCTTTACGCCATGGGCGGGGCGTTGGCTCTCTATTTCCTCCCTTTCTTTTTGGTTGCCTTGTTGTTGGCGTTGCTGCTCGGCCCGCTCGCGGGGGAGAACGCGCGGCGGGCGATTGAACGGCGACGCTCGGCTCAAGCGACGCTGGCGGCCTCGTCGGGCGCGTTGCTTGGTGGCTTGGCCATTGGCGGGTTGTTGGGCGCGCTCCCCATCTCCCTTTGGCTCTTTTTGGCTTTATTCGCATTTCTGGCGAGCCGACGCTTGCGCTGGGGTGGCTAACGATGCTGCGGGAGATTCGCATCCAAGACATCGCCATCATCGATGAATTGACGCTGCGCTTGCGACCAGGCCTGAATGTGCTCAGCGGTGAGACAGGGGCCGGCAAATCCATCCTGGTGGAGGCGCTCGACCTCGTCTTGGGCGCGCGGGCGCCGGAAAACGCCTTACGGGAAGGGGCGAAAAGTGGGCTGATTGAGGCGCAATTCACCCTGAATGATGATGTCGACGGTTTGCAGGAGCGCTTAAGGGCTGAAGATTTGCTCGATGAAGAGGAGCCAAAATCGTTGACGCTGGCGCGGAGTTTGCGGCGCGGCGGGCGCAGCAGCGCGCGCGTGAATGGCTTCCCGGTAGCCCTGACTATCTTGCGCGATATCGCGGCAGAATTGGTGGATATCCATGGCCAGAGCGAGCATCTCTCGTTGCTGCGGCCGGCGCAACATCTTGGGTTGTTGGATCGCTATGCCAAGCTGGATGACGAGCGGCGCGCCTTCACCTTGTGTTTGTCGAATTTCCTTGAGATGCAAAAAGCGCGCGCCGCCGCCGAGAGCCAATGGGTTGAAGCGCAACGCGACCGCGAGCGTTGGCAGGCAAGCTTGGACGAATTGGAAGCCGTCGCCCTGCGTGAAGGGGAAGAGCATGAATTGCGCATCGAGCGCGAACGCCTTGGGAACCGTGAACAGTTGGCGGAACTCACGACAGCGGCGCTCAACCTCCTGATTGCGGATGAACGGGCGGATGCGTTGCCCATGGCCACCGATGCGCTCGCCCGCGTTGCCGCCCTGCTCTCTCGCCTCGCGGCGTTGGATGCTGCCGGAGAAGGGATGGCAACGCTCGCCGCCCGTCTCGATGAAGAAGCCAACGAATTGGTAGCGCAGCTGCTCCGTTACCGCGACCAACTGGAATATGAGCCGCGGCGCTTGGAAGAGATTGAAGAGCGCCTCGAGCTAATTCGTCGTTGTCTGCGAAATTATGGTGGCAGCGTGACGGCGGCGTTGGCGCATGAGGCGGCCGCGCGTGAAGCGCTGATGCAAGCCGATTCCGGCGATGCGCACTGGCGGAAACTGGCGCAGCAGGAGCAGGAGCAACTACTGAAATTGGGCCGGGCGGCCGAAGCGCTCAGCGCCGAGCGTGCGGCCGCGGCTGCGCGGTTGAGTGCGGCTGTGCAGGCTGAGCTGGCGCTGTTGGGCATGAGTGGCGCGCGCTTTGCCGTCGAAATTGCGCAACAGCAAGACGAGACTGGCTGTCCTTTACCAGACGGGCGTGTTTGTCGCTATGGTCGGCAGGGCATCGATCAGGTCCGCTTCACGCTGAGCGCCAACCCCGGCGAAGCGCTGCGCCCGCTGGTGCAAGTCGCCTCTGGTGGCGAGACGGCGCGGATCATGCTGGCTCTCAAGAGCGTCCTCGCCGAAGCCGATAAAACGCCCACGCAGATTTTCGACGAAATCGACCAGGGGATCGGCGGGCGCCTGGGCGCGGTACTCGGCGGGCGCTTGCGCGCTCTTTCAGCGACCGGGCATCAGGTCCTGGTGATTACGCATTTGGCACAACTGGCCGCTTTTGCCGATGCCCATTTTGTTGTCGTGAAGGCGGAAGTGGACTCTCGCACTGTGACGCGCCTACATGAATTGCAAGATGACGAAGCGCGCATCGCCGAATTGGCCGCTATGCTCGGCGCGGAGACGAAGGCCGGCCGGCTGAACGCAGCCGAGCTTTTGGCGCGCGCTGCGGCGCGCGCTTAGCGCAAACGCGCGGGGAGCAGCGGTCGCAACCGCCGCCATTCCGCCTCGCTCAGCGGTCGCAAAGACAACCAGAGCGCGAAATAGGCGATGGGTGTCAAAATTAGGGCGGGCGCGCTCCAGCCGCTTTGCCAAAGAAGCCAACCACCGGCAAAAGTCATTCCGCCCGCGAGCGCCGGTTGCCAGAGATTTCGCCAAAAATCGCTCAGTTTCAGTGGCAGCAGCTCGCGGCGCAGCGCCCATAGAAAGGGGGTGAGCAAGGCCGCTTCTGAGGCGATGGTCGAGAGGGCGGCTGCTTGAAAGCCATAATGCGGGATGAAGATCAAGTTGATGATGATATTGAAACTGGTGGCCAATAGGAAGGCGCCGGTGACGCGACGCTGCTGATTGAGGGCGATGAGCGTGTATTGTGTGAGGCTATTCACCCAGCCTATGGGCATACTCCAGGCCAACAACTGAATGGCCACCGCCCCAGCTGGCAAATATTGTGTGCCGCCAAGGATAGCGGTGAGCGGTTCGGCGGCCAAGGTCATCCAGACCGCTAGGAATAGGGCGATGGCGACCAATAGCTTAATGGACAAAAGGTAACTCCCCTGCAGCAACTCGCGGTGCCTTTTGGCATAACGCGAGAGGCGTGGCAACAGGGCCATCGTATAAAAAGAGGGGATGACATTCACGGCCAATAGCCATTTGTAACCAATATCGTATTGCGCGACCATGCGCGTGCCATGGATAATTTCGATGAGCAAGATATCGATCTGAAAGAATATCTGTGCCAGGAAGTGGTTCAACATCAGCGGCCAGCTTTCACCAGCCAGGCGGCGCAAGAGCAACCAATCGATGCGCCAGTCGATGCCCCCAGCCCCTAGCCTCAGCCAAGCGCGCGCGCCATAGAGCAATGCCAATAAGGTGAGGAGGTTGGTCAGGATGCTGAGCGCGGCCAGGCCGACGATACCCGCGCCCAGCACGATCAGTAGCGCGCCCAGCAAGACCTTGTTCATGGACGCTAGGCTGGCAATTGTGGCGGGGTATTCGGCCCGTTCGCGGGCGTAAAAGAGCGCGGTCAGTCCCGCGCTGATGGTGCCGGGAAGGAGGCCCAGATAGAGCAAGGCGAGCACCCAGGCGCCCCTTGGGTCCAGCGGCTCCGGTATACCGAGCAAACGCAGCACGATTAGCGCAGTCATTGGCAAACTGGCCAACGCAAACAATGCCAACCTCAATGCCGTCGTATGCCCGAGGAGTTTCCGCTGTTGGTTTGGAAAGCGGGCCGCTTCGCGTGTGAGCAAGGTGTTCAACCCAAAATTGGTGAAGATTTCGAAGATGACGAAGAGAATGGTCGCGGTGCGGTAGAGGCCGGCCTCTTCCGGGGTTATCACGCGCAATAGAAAGGCGGCGAAGAGAAAATCGATACTGCGGTTGAAGAGATTGAGCAGGATCGGGGCGAGGCTGTTGCGCGCTAGACGGAGAGTCCCGCTGGCCGCAATCGGACGGGCGGACCAATGTCGCCAAACTGCCACGCCCGCCAAGAAAAAGAGCAGGGCCGCGCCGGTCAAAGTAAAGAAGGCGCCGAGCTGAAAGCTGCGCGGTGAATACACCAACCGCAATTGCCAATCAGCGCCGACGGGCAGCTCAACCCCCAGCAGGCTGCCATATATGGGGAAAGTCTGCAGCTCGTTTTCGCCGTCACCCTTGTCGGCGTATACGCGCCAATTGCGGTCGTAGTTTTGGCTAATGATGAGGGTGGCGGGGGTTACCGTCGCGATCTTCAGTTCCATTCGGCGTGTGGAGACGCTTTGGATTTCTGCGGGGGTGAATTGGGCGGGGCGGACCCACTCATCACGATTTTGCAAAATCTTCGGGATAGCGTAGGCGCGCGGCAGCTGGCGCCCTTCGGCCATCTCCCAAATGCGTAACCGCTCATCTTCCCAGCGCAATTGCCAACCCTGAGTCCCCAGTTCAAATTGCCGATGAGCGACGAGGAAACGGATGTTCAATAGCTCCAAAATGGGCGAGGCGAGCACTTGCTCATAGTTCTCATTGTCGTAGATGGGCGCGATTTTGCTATACAAGAGCTCATATTGCGGTGTTAAGGCTTCCATCAAAGCGACATAGCGCGCTGAGGTGAGGGATTCGTAGCCGCGGATGTCTTCCAGGCCATAGCGCATACCGCTATTGGCGGGCAGGATTTGCGGTCGGCGGTTGGATTGCAGGGTTGTATAGCGCCAGAGCCCCGTTTGTTCTTGCAGCCATTCGATTGCCGCCGGTCGATGCTCGAGTAGGGCAGGATCGGCTCCGCCGTAAAAGCCAGCCGAAGCGAACCACAAGTCCACAGCCACCACCAGGATGGCGACCACCGCCCAGGGAGCTTTCCGCGCTCTTCCGGCCCCAATTAGCACCAAGCCGGCCGCGGCCGTGGCCGCTAAAAACCGTAGGCCGTTGCTGAATAGGTGGCTATAAAACCAGCGCGCTTCGCCGAAGGCCGACTGCGCGCGTGAAATGCTCTCCATGAGCGTCGATAGGCTGGGTGCTAGGCTTTCGTAGAACAGGCGACTCAGCAGTAGGGTCAAAGCCGCCGCGACGGCGATTGCGAGAGAACCCCAACCCAGGCGCCTGGCCCAAAGGCGCGCGCGCGACCAGCCACGCGCGAGGCCGTCAGCGCCAATACCGGCCAACGCCGCCAACGCGAAGCTCAGGGCAAAGATCCAGCGGAAGGGTGAATGCAACTGGTTAATGCCCGGTAATCCATAATAGATCAGGGCATAGGTGGGTAAGCCGAACATCCAACTGGCGCTGAGTAGGGCCAGTGCCGCCAGCAAGACGCGCGGTCGCGAGCGACCCGGCGAAGACGGTACCACCAGCGCCAGCACGGCCAGCGCGATTGGGAGTATGCCGAGGTAGACGGCCCCCTCCACATAATTTTTGATGCCCCAGGCGGTATGGTTTTGCGGGGCAGTGAAGCCCGTCTGTCCTGCGCTTCCGACCCAGTCATGGATTTGCCTATGGGCAGTATTGCCAAAAATATCGGGCATCAGGAAGAGCAACAAATCGCGGATTGGGTGCGCGTATTCGCCGGCGACCAGTGCATATTCAGCCTGGTCGGCGCGATAGCTGCCCAGGGCGAATTCCACCAGCGGCAACCATTGGATCGTGCCCAGGCTGATGCCCATGAGCGCCATGGTGGCCAGCCAGCCGGCTCGTTTTAAAAACCAGTTCCGTCCGCGCCGCCAGGAGAACACTAGGCGACCGAGACCATAGAGCACGGCGATGAGCGCGCTATAGATGATCATCTCCGCGTGTCCGGCGAAGAAAATCAGGGTGATGACGAGCGATCCTCCCAGCCACCAGGGCAAAATCATGCGGCGCGCGCTGAAGCAAGGCTGCCGCCAAAGCATGCCCTCCATCATCCGCAGCAGCCAGGGCAGCCAGGCGGCTGTCGCCACAATCATCGGGAAGACAGCGTTGATGGGAAGCCAGCTAGCCAATTGGTAGACGATGCCGCCCAGGAGCGCCGCGAAATGTCTCAGGCGCAGGGAACGCAGGTAGAGGAACATCCCCAGACCGGCCAACCAGAGATTCGCCACCGTGTACCAACCATAGGCATGGTGGATTGGTAGGAGGTGGAAGAGGAGATTGAGCGGATAGAGCGGGCTGGATTGGCCGGCGGCGAAAAAGGGTGACCCGGCGAGTAAGTAGGGGTTCCAAAGCGGCAATTCACCCGCCGCCCATTGCCTGCGCGCGAAATCTTGCCAGCCATAATTTTGCAAGACGAGGTCAGAGATGAGATGGTTATGAACCGACGATGCCCCAAGCGCTTCGCGTTCGCTATGCCAGGGTTCGAATTGGTAGAGATTTTCCGCGGGGATTAGGGTGCGGCCGCCCAAGGTATGCGGCGCGAAGAGTAGCAAAGGCAACAAGAAAAGCAGGCCAATCGCTAGGGCCATGGGCGCCGCCGCAGAAGGTTGCCTTCTGGACATCACGAGCACAATTCGTTGATCATCCATCACATGATACTCGCGGGGGCGCGCGGCGCGAGGGTAGGGGTGCGGCCGCGCTTCCGCTAAGATGGGATTATGAGCGCAGGGTGGATGGAGGCGGCGGCTCGTCACGGTGTGCCCAGTCAGGTATGGCGGGCTGGACAGGAGCGCCGCTTGGCCATGTTGGCGGCGCACACTCGTCTAGAGGACGCGCGCGTGCTCATTGCCGGTAGTGGTCTCGGGCTCTATGCGGCGGAAATCGGTGAGCGGTTCGGCGCGCAGGTTGTGGCTTTTGACTTGGCACCAGAATGCGCCCGCGCCACACGAGCCAAGAATGAGCGCACTTTGCGCGCTTCAGCCGAGCGCATCCCCCTGCCTGGCGGCCATTTTGACACCGTACTCTCGCATGAGGTGCTGGAACACACGGCCGATGATCGAGGGGCGCTGCGCGAAATGTTGCGCGTCTTGCGTAGCGGCGGCCGGCTGGCGCTTTTCGTCCCCAATCGTTGGTATCCCTTCGAGACGCACGGGCACTTTTGGCGCGGGCGCTACCATTTCGGTAACACACCACTCATTAATTACTTGCCGGATCGCTATCGCAACCGCCTGGCACCACATGTGCGCGCCTATCGGCGCCGCGAATTGCGTGCGCTTTGGGCGGGCGAGGGGGTACGGCTCTTGTGTGAAAGGCGCATCTTCGGTGCTTACGATAATTGGCAAGCGCGCTTTGGCGGTTGGGCGCGCCCGCTGCTCAATTTGCAGCGTTTGGAGGGAACGGTGTTGGATTTCTGGGCGCTCTCGCATTTCATTGTGCTTGAAAAGAGCCAATAGGGGTAGAATTCCCCTTCATTTTTCCTCAAGCTCTTCATTCTCTTCATCCACCCAGATGGGCAAATGTCCCAAAGCGATCACTTCTTCCCATTTTGCGCGGTTGCCTTCGGTGAGGATGGCCGCTTCGCCGACGAGCTTCGCCCCTGCGCGTTCCAGGATGAGGCGCATGCCCTGTAGGGTACTTCCGGTCGAGATGACATCGTCGAGGATGACGGTGCGCCGACCGTGGACCCGCGCGCGGTCTTTGGCGTCGATATAGAGCGTTTGTGGTTGACCGGTGGTGATGGATAGGGTCTCTGAGCGCAGGGCATCCCCCATATAGGGTTTGTAATTCTTGCGCAAGACGACATAGGGTAGATTCATCGCCGCCGCCAGAGCATGTGCCAAGGGGATGCTCTTCGCCTCGGCGGTGACGAGTATCTCCACATCGCGCCCGGCCAGGCGCCGCGCCAAAGCTTCAGCGGCGCGTTCGGTCAATTCCACATCACCAAGGATGTTCAGGATGGCGATGCGCACGCCTTCTTTGATTTCGAAGAGCGGGAGCTCGCGCTTAATACCGGCGATTTCGATGGGGTAAAATTCCTTCATTCAATCACCTCAGGATTGGCTTGGTTGGTCAGTAGGCGCCCATCTTCCAGCGTCAGGACGCGGTCCAGCGTATTGGCCAAAGTGCGATTGTGAGTGACGACAACGATGGTTGTTTGGTCAGCGGCGCGGATTCCTTGCAACAGTTCCATCAATTCATCGCTCGCAGCGCGGTCCAGGTTGCCGGTTGGCTCGTCAGCGAGCAATAGAGGAGGACGGTTGGCGAGGGCGCGGGCGATGGCCACGCGTTGTTGTTGTCCGCCACTCAACTCAGCGGGGCGGTGTTGCCAGCGGTCGCCAAGCCCCAACTGCCCGAGCAACTCCCGCGCGCGCGCTTCCGGGCGAAATTGCGGGCGGCGGGCGAAATGCAGCGGTAAGGCGACATTCTCCAACGCGTTCAGTGTCGGTATGAGATTGAAGAATTGGAAGATGAAACCGATTTTTTCGTTGCGAATTTCAGTGAGTTCATCCTCGCTGAGATTGCTGATGTCGATACCATCGAGGATGATGCGCCCGCTGCTCGGCCGGTCTAGGCCACCCAACAAGCCGAGTAGCGTGCTCTTGCCGCTGCCGCTCGGCCCCACGATGCTCACCATCTCGCCCGCTGAAATTTCCAGGTCTGCGGCGCGCAGGGCATGGATGGTGTGCGCGCCGACGCGCAATTGTCGCGAGAGCCCTTGAGCGCTGATCATCGGCTGTGGAGTCATCATCACTGCTCGGTCTTGGCCAGGGACCAGTGGCCAATTTCACGGAAGCGGGCGCTATGGCTATCCAGGTAACTTTGTTGCAACCCGACTACGCGCGGCCCGGTGAGGTAGGTGAAGAGCGGCGTGTATAGGGGGATGGCCGCAGCTTGTTGTATGAAGGCTTCCTGAAAGTTGGCGTAATGCGCGCGCCGGTGGAGGCCATTCGCGTCTTGACGGGCGTGTTCGAGCGCTTCGCTAATACGGCGGTCACTCACAGCACCGTAGTTCTGCCCGCCCGCATCGGCGCTTTGCCCTTCATGCCAGAAGGAATAGACATCAGGGTCGGCGCTGCCGCTGAAATCCCATTCGATCAAGGCGAGCGCGAAATCACTCTCGGCCAAGGCGCGGACATATTCCGCTGTGGGTTGCGCGTCAATTTCCACCAAAACATCCAGGCTAGCGTATTGCCGGGCGATTTCAGAAGCGAGGGCTGGGAAGGGATTTTCCTCGGGCGTCAACAAGCGCAAACGCAATCGATAGCCGTCCTCATCCAGGTCAGGGCGAACGACGGCGAGCGCTTCTCGGGCCGCTGCTGCATCGCCTTTCCCCAAGGGTGCGCTGGCGGCGGTGGCCCAGGAATTCGCCGGTAAAGGGCTATGGTTGACGATTGCCATGTTCGCCAATGTCTCAGCGACGAGCTTTTCGACATCCAGTCCAGCAACCAAGGCCCTGCGAACGCTCAGCTCCGCCAAGTCGGAATGCTGCCATTGAAAAAGGAGGCAGCCCAGTTGCGGCGCGAGGGTTTGTTGCAGGGTGGCTTGCTCGTTGGGCATATCGAGCAAGGCCGCGCGTTCCGCTAGGTTACGACTGGCGTAACCATCGACGCGGCCCTGGAGAAAGGCCTCTTTGATGCTGGCCAGGTTGGGGTAGCGTTGGAAATGGATGTGTTCGATGGCATAAGGTGCCTCTGCCCGTTCGGCATAATTGGGAGCGCGGCGCAATTCGACCTGCGTGATGCTGCCCGCGACGGAACTGCGCAATGCTTCCAGTTGATAAGGGCCACTACCGATGGGGTCTAGGTTGAAAGGATGGGCCGGCAATTCCGCTACCGTGACGCCGCGCAGGGCATGCTCGGGCAGGATGGCGATGCGCAGGGCATCGAGGAAGCTGGCCAGCGGTTGTGTGAGGCGGAAACGCAGCGCGTATTCGCTGAGCACTGTCGTTTCCACGGTCTGCCAAAAGGCGCCCAATTGCGGATTGCCTGGAAAGTTGCGCCCACGCAAGAGGCTCATGGTGAAGGCGACATCTACAGCCCGCAAAGGTTGGCCATCATGCCAGCGGGCCGGAGGTTGGCCAGAGTTGTCGCTCGTCTGGCCATGCCCACGCAACCAGATGACATATTCCAAACCATCTTTGCTGATGTACCAATCTTCGGCCAGCTGGGGAACGATCTCGCCAAAGCGGTTCAGGGTGAACAATCCCTCAAAGAGTAGCGAGGTGATGGCCGCTTCGCTGGAATTGGGCGGGGCGAGCAGGGGGTTCAGGCGTTGGATTTCGTCCAGATGAGCTTCGCGGAAAGGGGTGGGGCTGTTCTCTTGAGCGGAGAGGCCGGCGAGCGATGTTGCCAACCAGGCTGTCAGTATGATGTGGAATGCGAAACGGCGTAACATCGGGACGGCATTTGGCCGGCCAATCTAGAGACGGTCGGCGATGACGGCGAATGTGCTGATGCCGAGGAAGGCGATGGAGAGCCAGATGGTGACGAGGAACATCGTTTTCTCCAAACCGCGCCTTGTGCGCGCGATGCCACCGCCACCGGCATCACCGCCGAGCAAATTGCCCAAGCCACCGCCCTTGACCTGCAACAAGATGAGTGCAATCAACATGATGGATATGACAATTGAGGCGAGCTGCAAGACATTCTGCAGCAATACGGAACTCATGAAACTCACTCTCCTGGTTCAAACTTCTCCGGAACTATAGCGATACAACCCGGCGCCGTATAGCCTAAGCTGCCTTGCGCAGCCGCCGTAGTAGATAACGAATGGCCGCTTCGAGTTGTGGGTCGGCCTCGTCGTCCGCGGCTTCCAGGGCGTCCCATTCGACGAGGATATCGGGTTGGACGCCATTGCCTTCAATCGAGTTGCGTTCCGGCGTCAACCACTCAGCGATGGTATAACGCACACCACCGCCGTTTGCGAGTTGAATTTGTGATTGGACGCTCCCCTTGCCAAAGGTTGTTTCACCAACGATGGTGGCGATGCCGTTTTCCTGTAGGGCGGCGCTCAAAAGCTCCGAGGCGCTGGCGCTGTTCTCATTCACCAGAATGGCGATGGGGATGTTCAATCCAGCGTATTGTCCTTGAGCGCGGAAAATCTCTTCCCGATCGGTGAACACTTCATGTAGGATGATTTCACCGGGTGGGAGGAACAGGCTCGTGATATCCAGGGCTGCTTGCAGCAGACCGCCCGGGTTATCGCGCAAGTCTAACACGAGCGCATCCAGGAATTGCGCGTCCATTTCCAACAAGGTGTCGGTCAGTTGGGTGGCGGCTTTTGAAGAGAAATCCAACAAGCGGATGTAACCGATACCGTCATCCAGTTGTTCACTCTCAACGGAGTCGAGGATGATGCGCGCGCGCTTGACGACGAAATCCAGCAAATCTTCACCGCGTTGCATCGTGAGGTTGACCGTTGTGCCCGCGGGGCCGCGCACTTTGATGACCAATTCCATTTGGTTCAGGGTGCTGACATCCACGCCATCGACGCTGCGGAAAATATCTCCACCGCGCAGGCCGGCGTCCTCGGCGGGCGTCCCTTTCAAGACGGAGACGATGCGGATATCACCGCTCTCTTCTTCGGCTTGGACACGGGCACCGATGCCTTGTAGCTCTCCGGAAAGGTCGTTGGCGGTGATTGCGAAAATATCCGGCTCGATGTAGACGCTATGGCGGTCATCCAACGATTCCATGATGCCTTCGAGTGCGGCGTTGAGCATCGTTTCATCATCGATTCCTTGGTAAAATTGACCTTGGAGGATGGTATAGAGTTGGCCGATGGGAGCCAAGAAAGACTCGATGTCATCCCCTTGTGCGGAGCCAATATGCGTTTGTCCGCCGATGATGGTGCCGAGGGCGAAAACCAGGGTTAACAAGAGGACAAAGGTTACCCGGTGGCCCCAACCGCCGCCATTCTGCAAGAAGGCCCTCATTGGCTGTATTCCTCCCTTTTTGTTTGTCTACTATACACCATAGGGCAAGGGGCTGGCAGGGTCATGCGGAGGGAGCGCGGTTCAGTGGTTGAAGTGCGACGACTCTGGGGGGATGAGCGCGACGCGCCAACATTGCGGGCGGCGGCGGCATGCCTGCTGGATGGTGGTCTGGTCGCTTTTCCAACTGAGACGGTGTATGGCCTGGGTGCGTTGGCGTTGGACGAGGCGGCGGCGGCGCGCATCTTTGTTGCGAAGGGCCGGCCGGCCGAAGACCCGCTCATCGTGCACATCCATGAGCGAAGGCAGATCGCGGGCTTGGTGCGCGAGATTCCGCCTTTGGCTGAACGCTTGATGGATGCGTTTTGGCCGGGGCCCTTGACGCTGGTTTTGGCGAAAAGTGCCGCCGTCCCGAGTATCATCAGCGCTGGCGGCGCGACGGTGGCGATTCGCCTGCCAGCGGCAGCAAGCGCGCGCGCTTTTTTGCGCGCGGTCGGCGTTCCGGTTGCTGCCCCCAGTGCCAACCGTTTTGGGCGCATCAGTCCGACGCGCTCCGAGCATGTCTTGGCTGAGTTGGGCGGGCGCATCGATTGGTTGCTCGATGGTGGACCAACCGGCTATGGGCTGGAATCAACGGTGGTCGATCTCACGCAAGAGCCAGCGCGGATATTGCGACCTGGCGCCATCACATTGGAGAGATTGCGCCGGCTCTCGCCCGAAATTCAGGTTGCGCGGCGCGAGAACATGTCCCCCAGCGCGGTCCCCCTGCGCGCGCCGGGGCAATTGCCGGCCCATTACGCGCCGCGAACTGAGCTTCGTTTGTTGCGCGGACCGGCGGCGCAGCAGCGCCTGGCGAGAGAATGCCACCAACATCGCGCGGCCGGGCGGCGCATCGGTTTGCTATTGTTGACGGAAGATGAAGAAGGTTTGGCGTCGCTCGCGGACACCGCGGTGGAGTTGGGCAGCGAGCAGGATTTAGCCACTTGCGCGCGTTCTCTCTATCATCAATTGCGACAACTGGATGAGCGTGGTCTGGATATCATCTTGGCGCGCGAGTTGCCAAATTGGGGCCTGGGGCGGGCCATCAATGACCGCCTGCGCCGCGCTGCCGCCGGTAGCCCAAGTGCCGGCTGAGTTTCACGGCAAATCCCAGCGCTTTGCTAAACTAAGAGAATGACCGTGAAGAGGCTGATGCGCCCACGAAAAACACCCATCGACCTCCGTGAACATCGAGCGCAGCTTTTGCCGATCTTGCGGGCGGTTGCGACGCGCGACCGCCTCAGCCGTCCGCAATTGGAACGCCTCCTGCGGCAACATCCGCGCGGTGGCGCGGGTATTTTCAGCCGCGATGAGCTCATCCTCGCCTACCGCGCTTTTGCGGGGAAGTATGGCCTGCCCCCTTACGATGAGCGCATCATCCAACGCCTGCGGCGCAAGCCGGTGCGCACCAGCTCGGGCGTCACTCCGGTGACAGTCTTGACCAAGCCTTTCCCCTGCCCCGGCGAATGCATATTTTGCCCCAATGATGTGCGGATGCCGAAGAGTTACTTGGCCGATGAGCCCGGTGCCCAACGCGCGGAACAGAACCACTTTGACCCCTATTTGCAAACCTATACACGCCTGCAAACTTATTACGCCACCGGCCACCCAACGGATAAGATTGAGCTCATCGTGCTCGGCGGTACCTGGTCCTTTTACCCTGAAACTTATCAGATTTGGTTTGTGAAGCGCCTATTGGATGCGCTGCACGATTTTGGTGCGGGGCGTGATGGTCGTGAGGAAGTCGAAGCCGCCTTGCAGGCACAGGTGATCGCGGATGCGTCGTCAGGGCGGCGTAATGTCCGTATCTTCGGGGAAGATTTGTCGCGGCCCTACAATCAAGTCGTTCGTGAGTTGTACCGTGAGGAGTTGCGCCGGGCTGAGGAGCGCGCGCACGCGCTGGCAACCGGCGACGAATCCAGCGGCCCCGCCGACCAATATGCCAGCTGGGCAGAGCTGGCAAAGGCCCAGCGCGAGAACGAGGCTGCGCCCTGTCGCTGCGTCGGGTTGGTGGTCGAGACGAGGCCCGACCATATCAGCCCCGAGGAAGTCATCCGCATTCGCCGTTTGGGCGGGACCAAAGTACAAATCGGCATACAAAGCCTGAATGATGCCGTGTTGCGCGCGAACCGCCGCGGACATGATGTTGCCGCCACCCGCCGGGCCTTTCACCTGTTGCGGCGCATGGGCTTCAAGATCCACGCACATTGGATGCCCAATCTCTACGGTTCATCGCCCAAAGACGATATCGCTGATTATGAGAAACTATTCGCAGATGGTGATTTTCGCCCTGACGAGCTGAAGATTTACCCTTGCTCGCTCTTGGAAAGTGCCGAGTTGATGCAAGTTTATCAGCGTGGCGATTGGCGCCCCTATTCGCATGAAGAGCTGATGGATACGCTGGTTTCCTGTTTTGCGCTGACACCGGAATATTGCCGCTTGACGCGTGTAATCCGCGACATTCCTTCGACTTATATCGTGGATGGCAATCAGTTGACCAACTTCCGCCAATTGGTCGAAGCAGAGCTGAGGAAGCTTGGCCAAAAGAGCGGTGATATCCGCGCCCGCGAGCTTCGCTTTCGCGGCCTGGGCGATGGCGGCTTGGCGGAGTTGCGGCTTGATGAACAACGCTATTCGACCAGCAGCGGCGAGGAGGTTTTCTTACAATGGCTCACTGCGGAGAGGGCGATTGCTGGTTTCCTGCGCCTATCATTGCCAGAAGGGGAGCCTTTGGTAGCGGAATTGCGCGACGCGGCCGTCATTCGTGAGGTGCATATCTATGGGCAGGCGTTGGGGATCGGTGTATTGGGTGGCGAAGACGAGGCGCAACACCGTGGCTTGGGTCGGCGCCTGGTCGAGCGGGCAGCGAGAATTGCCGCCGCAGCCGGCCATGAGCGCCTGGCAGTGATTTCGGCGATGGGTACGCGCGCTTATTATCGTCGCTTGGGTTTTGTCGACGGAGATTTGTATCAAATGCGCGAGTTGAGGGCGGGTCGCCAGATTTCTGCGCCATAAGCGGCAATTTCCAAAGTGAATAGGCCGCCAATCACTTGCGCGCGGCGCTCGTGCTCGTTGGTTGCCAGGGCATCGACGACCAACGCGTCGCCAATGATGGGTGTGTTGAGCAGCGCCGGCACCCGCTCTGATGCAAAGTTGAGCGCGACCAAGCACCAGTCGTCCCCTTTTTTCCAGGAATAGCAAAGCAGCGGTGCCGGCGCGGCGACCAGTTCCCACTCGCCCGCACGATAGATTTCGCGAGCGCGTTCTTGTAGCAAGCGCTCGTAGAAGGTGTAGAGGCTGTCATCCAGCGCCTCGATGGGTTGTCGGCTGATTTGTACTGGTAGCTTGGTACGGCGCCCCCGCAATTGTCCCTGGTGGAGCAATACCGGGGAAGGCAAGGTTGCGATGAGCGTGGCCGCGACGCGTTGCCGCGCTGGGCCGAGGCGTTCCATGGCTCTTGGCTCATCGTGGTTCTCGATGAAATTCAGCAGGTTTTTTTGCGTAGAGAGCCTCATTTGCAAAAGGACACGCAAGCCAGCGCAATCCCACTGCATTAGACGGTCATACAGACTTTTATGATAACACAAGTCGAATCCCTGGCTCAACAGGCGCTCTTCTAGATTCCAATAGACCTCAGCCAGGAAGGTGAAATCAGGATATTCCTGACGGACGGTATCGATGAGCGCCGGCCAAAATTCTTCAGCGGGCCGGGCCTGGCCAAGGTATTGCCACCAGGTGTCGTGGAATACATCGTTGAGCAAGAGCATGGCCATATCACAGCGGACGCCATCGCACTGCGCGGCGATATCCAATAGGGAATCGCGGGCAGCGCTGCGGTATTCAGCAGCGAAGGCGTTGAGTTGAGCGGTGTCTATCCAACTGGGGAAATACGGGTCTCGCCCATGAGCGACCCAATATGGGTTCCCTTCTTGGTCGCTGACACGGGTAAAATGTCCCGGATTGGCGTTGGCTATGCTCTCATCGCCGCGGACAAAATATTGTGGCGCCGTGCCAATCCAGGGGTGATCGAGCGCAACATGGTTGGGCACAAAATCCAATATGAGGCGCATGCCGCGTTCTTGGAGGCGGCGGCGTAAGGAAGCCAGCCCTTTCGCGCCGCCCAGTTGCTCGTCGACTCGATTATCACCGACGGCGTAGGCAGAGCCGAGGATATCCTCGGGTCGGATATCCGGTAGAGCGCCGCGATATTCGTGCTCATAGTTCAGGGCTGAGGCGTGGGCGGCCGGGCTGCGATGCCAGACACCCATGAGCCAGATGGCATCCAGTTTTAGGCCCGCCAATCGCTCCAATTCCGCATCCGGCACATCCTGCAAACGCAGGGTGCGACCGGCGTTTGCGCTGAGCTCGTTGAGCCAAATCCAAGTGTTGATTTCATAAATTGTTGCGTTGGGCGGGAGCGGCATGGCCACTTTTCAGTCGATTAACACCGTCCGCTATGATACCGTAGCGGGCGCCATTGCGCTTTGTTGTTCGAGTGGGGAACGAGGTTCGGTTGATGACAGATGGCATCCAAGGGGCGTTGCGTCTGCGAATTGAAGGCGGACGACGGCTGGGCGGTGAATACCGGCCGGCGGGCAATAGCAACGCCGCCGTCGCCCTGATCGCCACTGCGCTTCTCAGCGCTGAGTCGACTCATCTCGCCAATTTGCCGCGCACGACCAGTACCCTGGCTATGTTGGAAACGGCCGCAACGCTGGGCGCGAGCGTGCAAACTGAAGATGAAGGGAGGGCAATTGCTGCCGAGCTCAGCGGTGTCTCCTTCGCGAGCGCCACGCTATCGCGGGCCAGCCACGGACGTTATGCGGGAACGCTTCTATTGTTGGCGCCCTTACTATGCGCGCATGAAAGAGCCACCGCCCGGCTGGATGTCCCATTGCGGCGCGTTCGTGTGCATTTGGCGGCGTTGCGCGCCTTGGGCTTGGTCGAAGAGGCGGCGGCGGGTCAGGTCATTTTGCGACGGCGGCGCTGGGGACGGGCATCGTTGGTATTGACCGAGCCCAGCGTCACGGCCACTGCCCTGGTCTTGATGTTGGCGGCGCGCCTGGGAGAGGAAACCCAGTTGGAGAACGCCGCTTGTGAGCCGCATATACAGGAAATGGGGCATCTTCTCAATCGCATGGGCGCTTGTGTGGAGGGAATGAACACGAATCGTTTGGTCATTCGTGGGCGTCGAGAATTGCATGGTGCTAGCGCCACTGTGGGCCCCAGCCATATCGAAACCGCCAGCGTGGCGGCCATCGCGGCCTTGAGCGGCGGTGGGTTGCTGATTAAAGGTATCCGCGCCACCGATTTGCGCATGATTACGCAGGTTTTTCGGCAATTGGGTTTACAATTGGAGTTGCGAGAGGATGCGTTGACGATTCCGCGGCAAGCACATCCCACAATCAGCGCTCTTGAAGAGGACATGGATGCCGAAATTGAGACTTCCACTTGGCCTGGTTTTCCCTCCGACCTAGTGTCGATGGCCACACTCATCGCCACCCAGGCGCCGCGTAGCACACTCATCCATGAACGCCTCTATGACAACCATCTCTTTTTTGTTGATCGCTTGAATGCGATGGGGGCGCAAATTGTACTGTGTGACCCGCATCGCGCCCTGGTGATTGGCGCCCAGCAATTGAAGGGCATTTATATGGATTCGCCGGATATCCGCGCTGGCTTGGGCATGATTGCGGCGGCGCTCATCGCGCACGGAGAATCCGTGTTGGATAACGCCCAGGTGATTGAACAAAGCTTCGCTGGTGTCCTCAACCAACTCGTGGCTTTGGGTGCTCAGATTGAGCCCGGTTGATGGCCGACGCAGCCAAACTGGCGCCCGCGGCGACGCTGACTTGTCGGGGTCTGCGCACCTGCTGGCGGCAGGCCGGACCTGAAGATGGTGGAAAAGGGCGCATTTTGCTCTTGCATGGCTGGGGTAGCGAGAGTGCCGTGATTTGGCCCCTGGGCGAATCATTGGCCGATGATGGCTTTCTGGTCAACGCGCTGGATTTGCCAGGATTTGGCGAAACACAAGCGCCAGCACAGGCTTGGTCGGTGGCGGACTATGCCGTTTTTGTCAGCGAATGGATGGAGCAGTTGGCCATCGCGCGGGCGCATTTCATCGGACATTCCTTCGGCGGTAGTGTGAGCATCATGTTGGCAGCGCAAGAGCCGACCCGGCTAGAGAAGTTGGTGTTGTTGAATAGCGCGGGGGTGCGACGGCCGATGAGTCGCTGGCCGCGCTGGCGAAGCGACATTTTGCGCGCGGCGCGGCGCGGTTTGCGGCGTATGGGTTGGCCGGATGCCGCTCACGGCCTGAGCGAATGGGCAGCCGCGCGCTACGGCTCGCCCGATTATCGCGCCGCCCAAGGAGTCATGCGGGCAACACTTGTCCGCATCTTGGCAGAAGACATGACGGCCCTGGCCGCGCGCGTCCGGGCGCCGACCCTATTGCTTTGGGGTGAGCTCGACGATGAGACGCCAATCTGGCAGGGTGAATTGTTGGCGCGGACAATACCGGATGCCGGTTTGCATATCTTCCCGGGTGCCGGACACTTCGCTTTCCTAGAGCATCTAGCGGAAACGCGCTTGATATTGCGCCATTTTTTCGGTGAGGGTGAGTGAGTGACGGAATTGGGGCAATTGGCGTTTTTTATCTGGGTGTTGGGGGCGGCCTGGCGTTGTCAGCAACTGGCACGCTTCTTACAAGGCGAAGCCTACCAGGATGTGCGTTTCTTGCGGGGCCAATGGCGAAATGGGTTGCGGGCTCTGCCCTGGCGCGCGCTGACGCTGGCGGCTGTGTCCCTCGTCAGCAACGCAAAGGGCGTGGCACTGGTCCTACTGGCTGCTTTGGCCATATTTCCCTGGCCATGGCGAAGAAAGGTCAAATCTCCGTTGCGTTGGACGGGGCGGCTCTGGCGCCTGTTGGTGCTGACTTGGGGGGTTTTGGCCGTGTTGAGTGGGGTGTTGCTCTGGCAATTCGGCGAACAGCCCTTGGCCCTCACCGTCCTTGGCTCATTGCTGTTGGTCGCCGCGCCGCTCTGGTTGGTACTGGCAAATCTCTCAATCCAGCCACTGGAATGGCTCATCCGTGCCCATTATCGGCGACGCGCGCGCGCGTTGCTGGCGCGCCGCAAGATGGTGATTGTTGGTATCACGGGTAGTTGGGGCAAGACGAGCACCAAGCACATCCTGGCCGAATTGTTGGGCGGGCGACGCCGCGTCTACGCTACGCCGAAAAGCTACAACACCTTGATGGGCGTCACGTTGGCCATCAACCGCGACCTGCAGGATAATTTTGCTATCGATACCTTCCTCGTGGAGATGGGTGCTTATCGCCGTGGCGAAATCGCCGAAATCTGTCAGTTGGTTTCCCCCAGCATCGCCATCTTGGTGGATATCGGCCCGCAGCATCTGGAGCGTTTTGGTTCCCTCGCCGAGACCACGCGCGCCAAGTTCGAATTGGTTGAAGCTTTGCCGGCCGATGGCCTGGTGGCTTACAATTGGGATAGTGATATCTTGCGTGCGGAAATTGCGCGACGAGGACTCCCACAAAGGCAGATTGCCATCAGCCGTGATGAAAACGCTCCGCCGGAAGTTCGCCTGGTTGCTTGTGAAGTGCGCGAGACCCTCGCCGGCCTTTCTTGCCGTGTTGAAGATCGCCAGACAGGAGAGAGCGCGAAACTCATGACCGGTCTTTATGGGGAACACAATTGCACCAATCTCCTGTTGGCTTGCGCCATCGCGTCAGAATTTGGCACCGATCTACGCGAATTGGCCTGGCGCGCGCGCCATTTGCAGGCAGTGGAGAGTCGTTTGCAACGACAAGAGACGGCCGCAGGTATCACCATTCTCAACGATGGCTATAGCGCCAATCCTTTGGGCGCCCGCGGCGCCTTGCAGACGCTGGGCTTACATGAGGGTGGGCGACGCTTATTGGTGACGCCTGGCATGGTCGAGCTCGGCGCGCAGGAAGAAGCCGCCAACCAGCAATTGGGCGTGATGGCCGCGCAATTTGCCACGGATGTCATCTTGGTCGACGAAGGGCGTGCAGATCCGATACTGAGGGGTTTGCTCGCCGCTGGTTTTCCTCAAGAACGAGCACACACTGTGGCGCGCTTGGAGGAAGCGGTCGATTGGTATCAGCGAGAGTTGCGCGCGGGCGATACGGTCCTCTTTCTCAATGACCTTCCCGATGCGCGTTGAGCGGCGCGGTTGGGCTAGTCAGGTGGTTTTTCACCTTGGGCTTGTGGATACAAACCAAGAGCGGCTTCTTGGACGAATGTCATTCAGTTAACTAGTACCTAGCGGTGGGATTTTCCCACCCCTGAGGCTTAACGAACCTTCCCTGGGTGCCTTTCATCGATTTCTCGGTTGACTCATGCCAGCGGATGTGTTATCGTATATTCGCGGGGTGGAGCAGTGGCAGCTCGTCAGGCTCATAACCTGAAGGTCGGAGGTTCGAATCCTCCCCCCGCAATGGGCCTGCGTGCCAATCGCCAAGCCCGCAGCTTTTCATGGCGATGTAGCTCAGCCGGTTAGTAGCGCCAAACTCATAATTTGGAGGTCGCTGGTTCGAGTCCAGCCATCGCCATCAGGGAAGGCCCCGAGCACGGGGTCTTCATGATGATTCGCCGGGATAGAGCGAGCGCCAATCTTCGCGTGCCCGTGAAATTCGCCAATCGTTTCCCTCCGCGAGAATGACGACTTCTGCGGGCCTTGGGCGGGCATTGTAGTTGTTCGCCAGCACCATGCCATAGGCTCCGGCTGTCAGTATCGCCAGCAGCTCGCCTGGTTTGGGCAAGGGCATCCGGATATCGCTGGCGAGCGTGTCGGTCGTTTCGCAGATGGGCCCCACGATTTGTAAGCGCGTTGGGGTGGCGTGTTTCACTCGCCGCAAGGGCACAATCTCGTGCTGAGTGCCATATAGCGCTGGGCGCATCAGTTCGCTCATACTGGCGTCGACGATGACCGTAGTTTGCCCGAATTGCTGTTTGGTATAGAGCACGCGTGTCAGCAAAAGACCGGCGTCCGCGACCAGGGCACGGCCGGGCTCGAGGAGGAGGCCAATTTCGGCAGGCAAATCGCGCAAGGAAGCGCGTAAGGCGGTGGCGAATTCTTCCAAGGAAGGCAAATCATCGCCGGCCCGATAAGGGACGGGATAACCGCCGCCAATATTCAAGTTGCGCAAGCGAGGATGCGTGGCGAGCAGCTGGCGCGCGGCGGCGATGGCGCGCTTGCTGGCGCTCGCGTCGGCCAATTGGCTACCGATATGGATGTGGATGCCCGCGAAATCCAGCGCAGGGAAATCAGCGCTCGCCTTAAGGATGGCGCAAATCGCTTCCGCGCTCAGGCCGAATTTAGCGTTGGCGTGGCCGGTAGCGATGCTGGCTAGGGTGTTGGCTTCCTGGTTGGGGTTCAAGCGCAAGCCCACGCGTTGAATTCGCCCGTGCCGGGTTGCGGCCTCTTGAATGAGCGCGCATTCTGCTGCGTTCTCGATGTTGATCCAGCCCACACCCTCACCGACGGCGTAGTCGATCTCGGCTGCGGTCTTGCCGACGCCCGCGAAGACGATGCTTCGTGCCGCGCAACCAGCCTGCCGCGCCCGCCAAATTTCCCCGCCGCTGACCGCATCGATGCCCGCCCCGTATTCGCTGACCGTACGCAACACATCCAAATTGGCGTTGGCTTTGGCGCTATAGTGAATCTCTAAGGGAATGGGCGCAAAGGCGGCGCGCAGCCGTCTCAGTTGCCAGATGATGTGGCCCAGGCTATAGACATAAAATGGGGTCGCGACGGCGGCGGCAATTTCTGCCAGTGGCAATGCATCACAATGCAATTCGTCCGCTTGGTATCGGATGGCAGTGTTGAGCATAAGCCCTCATAATGTTGGTATTCTGCGGTCAGTCTTGCAAAATACCGCGGCGGCGCACATAATTCTTGGGTGGCGCGCCAAAGCGCCAGTATAGCAGGGCGGAATATGACGACAGCGGAGGAGCAGGCGGCGCAGCTGAAGGCGGAATTCGGGATAATCCGTGACCGCATACGCGCTTTGGTGAACGAAGCGCTCGCGACCCTGACGCTCGTTGAAGGTCTGGCGCCGGAGCGCCTGGATGAATTGCGCGACGCTCTCTTCCATGCCGATCATCCCTTCCTACTCGTATTCGTTGGCCCTTTCAGCGCGGGTAAGTCTTCCCTGATCAACGCCTTGTTGCAACAGAATGCTGCGGGCGCCGCCCAGGAGGGGCAAGGACCGCTGGATATCGGTCCCATCCCGACGACCGACCGCATCGCCATCCTACATTGGGGGCCGGAGAGCGAGCGCCTGCGCGAGGGTGAGGTGCTCGATGCAGTCTACTACCCGGCGCCCCTATTGCAGCGTGTTAGCTTGGTGGATACGCCGGGCCTCGGTTCTGTTTTCCAGGCGCAAGAGGAGGCGACGCGTCGCTTTTTACACCGAAGCGATACCGTTTTTTGGGTGATGATGGCGCGGCAGGCGCTCTTGGCCGAAAACCTGGACGCGTTGCGCGTGTTGCGCGAATTTGGTAAGAAAACCATCATCTTGCTCAATCAGGCCGATTTGTTGGATGAAACCCAGCGCCAAACCGTCCGCGAATATGTGCTTGAACAAAGCCAGGAACGCCTGGGTTGGCGGCCGCCGGTCTGGCTGGTTTCGGCCAAGGAGGGATTGGCCGCGCGCTCTTGCTCGTCTCTATGGCAATCGAGCGGTCTCCCGCGTTTGTTGGAATACATCGAGGGGCAATTGGGCGATCGCGCGCGCCTTCAGCAAAAACTGAACACTTCTCTGCAAATCCTGCAACTGGCCAGCAAAGAGGCACAGGAGACCATCGCCGTGAACCAGGCGCGCTGGGATCGATTGGGCCGCGCGGTGGAAAACCTGGAGCGGCAAGCAGAAAGCGCGCGTGCGCAAGCGGATGAGGCGCTCGATGCAGCGCATGGACAGATCATCACAACCTGTGCGCAATCTGCGGAGACTGTCGCGGCGGCTTGGCGCCTGAATTTTGCCTGGCGCGCGCTCCCGAGTCTATTGGCGCGCGCCCTATTGGATTTGCTGGGGTTGGGTTGGATACCCAGGCGAACGCGCGGCGCCGCGGATCAATTGGCTACCGGTTGGTTGTCGGCTGTGGAGGATTTGCCGGCCGCGGCCGAGCAGTTGGCAAAACGCCAAGAAGCGCGCGATTGGCAAGACCTTGGCGACTTGGTCTCGGCAGCAGAAGCGACCGTCGACGCACTCCCCCAAGACGCCCGTGCGCAGCTGGTTGGCGAAATCGCTTTACCCAACCGCTACGACCGCGGTGCATTGGAGGGAGCGCGACGGACTTTGCGAGAATTGACAATCGCCGCCCGTCAACAAGAAGAAGCGCAGCTGAGCCGGGAAGCAGAAGTGCTGGTGAACGGGGTTGTTGCCGGGTTATTGCTTTTGTCATTGCTCGCAATCGGAGCTTGGTTCGGCCGTCCTTTGTTGGCGGAATGGCGTCCGGACGGACCGTTGCTGGTGTTCGCCACCCTCGGCGCCCTTGCCGGCGCCTTTCTGCTCTGGTTGCCGCTTTCAGCGCGCTGGAAGCTCAATCGCTTCTTCCGACGCTGGGAGGCAATGCAAGCGCGAGCGTGCCAATTGTTGGCTGAAGCTGCGCGGGCACAAATGAACTATGGCCTACAACTGCGGCGAGATGCCATTTTGCCCTTATCGCGCCTCTGGCAATCACAAGCGGCCCAGCAGGCGGAGCAACGCGCCTCCCTGAATACCATCCAGCAGGAGCTTGCGGAGATTGAGGGTGCAGTCCTCCGATTTGGGCGGACGCCTTTGCGTGAACGTTTGGGTCTTGCGCGGCTTGAGCGTCCCCTGGCTAAGGAAGAGGCGGAGGAATCGCTGGCCGACGAGGCGGCCAATGATTCTCCTGAGGCGAACACAAACGAAATGGAGAACGGCCGGCCGGAGCGTTCTGGCTGATGATGGTTCTTAGTGCCCCGAATGGCTCATTGGCCGGCCCGTTGGCAGCGTTGCGTCTGCGTTGTATCCGCGTTTTTCATGAATTGGCCACGACTTTCGGTGAGTTGGAAGATGCCCATGAAGACGCCGATGAAGGGCGCACGCGTTTGTTGGAGCTGGCCGCCGACCTGGAAGAAATGTTCTTTCTCATCGCTGTCGTTGGCGAATTTAATGTTGGCAAATCCACGCTCATCAACGCTTTGTTGGGAGAACCGCTCCTGGAAACTGGCATCACACCGACCACGGATGCAATCGAGTTGATTCGGTATCGGGAAAAGGCCCAGCGTCGCCCTGAGCAGGTTGCTCCTGGCCTGCGCTACTGGGGCCATCCGAACACAGGAGGGCCGGGGGTTGCCCTGGTGGATACCCCAGGTTCGGGTTCCGTTTTTCGCCAGCATGAAGAGCGCGCACGCGCCTTCTTGCATCGCAGTGACCTCGTGCTCTTCGTGCTCAGCGCCAAGCGCGCTTTCGCTGAAACGGAGCGCCTATACCTCGAGCTGGCGCGCGATTATGGCAAGAAGGTCATCCTCGTACTGAATCAGAGCGACCTTTTGGCAGCGGCCGAGCTGGAACAAGTGCGTCGTTTCATCGCGAGGCAAGTGGAAGAATTATTGGGCATTCAACCGCTTCTATTCACGGTTTCGGCGACGCGCTCGCTCGATGGGGAGGAAGAGTCCGGGCTGATGGCCTTGCGGACACACCTGATGGCGCTCTTGCGAGAGGAGTCACCAGCGCGGCAAAAATTGCTCGCCCAGCTGGATACCGTCGCCCCCGCCTTGGCGCGCGCGCAAGCGGACTTGGAAAAGCGGCGGCAACTACTGGGGCAGGATCAAGAACGCGCCACGGAAGCGCAACGCGAATTGCAGGCCAGCAGCGAGGGCTGGGAAGAGGAATTGCAACGCGCTTTCGGCGATCTCGAAACGGTGCTGACGGCGCTCGAAGCGCGCGGCGCAGCATTCCTGGAACGCGAGCTGGCTTTTCGCCCTTTGCGGCGTCTGCAATCGGCCACAGTTTTACAAGAGCGCTTTGCGGATGAGGTGCTCGGCCAGGCTTTGCTGGAAATTCGTGAGCAGGCAGAAGGTTATATCCACTACTTGGTCGACCAAAATCGTGCCGATTGGCAACAAATGCAAAAACGCCTACGGGATTTGATGGCGATGCTGGGAAACAGTGCGAGACCGGCGGCGGCGCTCTACGCAGAGCAGCGGGATGATTTGCAGGCGGCCATCCGCCACGCCGAGCGCGAGGAAGAGCATGCTAGTGGCGGCGCGTTGGTGGCGGAATTGCGGGCGCGCTTCAAACAGAATGTGCTGCGTTTCCGCTACAGCGCCTTGGCCAGTCTGGGGGGAATGGCCGCCGTAGTGTTGGCCGTATTGACGCCGGGGCCATTGGTGGGAGCGGCGGCGGCGCCCTTGGCCTTACCGGTGGCTTTGCTGGGGGCACCATTGGCGGCGTTGGGCAGCCTTTACGCCTTCTGGCAAGTGCGACGCCTTCGCCGGGAAAGCCTGCGCGAATTGCGTGAGGCTAGGGAGTCCTTGGGTGACGCTTATCGCGAGGCACTGACACGACTCACGCAGCAAGAGCGCTTGCGGACGAAGCAGCGGGCCGAGGAATTGCTGCGGCCGATCTTTGCCCGGCTGGTTGGCCTGATAGAACGGAGCGAGACGCAAGCGGAACGCTTGCGGGACCATGAGCGCGTGTTGGCAGAAATTCGCCAGGACTTGCTCGAAACCAGCAAGAATTAGCGCGCTCACTCCTCGATTTCCGGCGTGTCCGCTGAACTTTCCCGGCTGAAAGTGATTCGGCCGGTGTTATGGATGCGTAAACAACTGCCTTCTGATAAGCGCGCGTAATCGGCCGCTTTGAGCACGAGCATCGGTAGACGAACCTCGTAAATTTCGCGGGCGACGACGGCCCCCAGGGCGAGGATGCCATCCACCTCGCGGGTGAGTATGGCGGCGGGAGCAGTGCCGCGGCGGCAGGCTTCCAACAAGATGCTGCTGGCGCTGCTGGAACCGCGGCCGCGCGGTAGGGCCAGGATGCGCCCGCTCACGACGAGCCCGCATTGCGGGTGGCGCTCATCGATGATGGCGCCATCTTTGGGATTAATGCCACCCCAGAAGCTCAACGGTTCCGTTAATTTGAGCAAATTCCCCGCCGCTTCACCGGCGAGCAAGACCCGCGCCTGAATCGGGCCCATCAAGTTTCTTCCCAGAGTCCTTCGTCGCGCCAGATATGGCCTTCATGCGCGGAGCGCACGCATTCTTCTAGACTGCCAAAAATCACGGCTAATCCGGTGTTGCCGGGGGTATAGTGGGCGAATTTCGCGGAATTCGTCATCAGAACGCCGCGCTTTACGCGCAGCAGCGGTGCCACCACCACGCAAGTATCGACCACGATACGCAGCCCCAACTCACGCAAAGGCGCCAGCCAACCGCGCTTTTGGAGAGCGGCCAGGACCAAACGATGGGTACAGACGAAGAAATCAACCGTCGACCGCGGCGGGTATTGTTCCAGTAATGGATGCAATGCCGCAAATTCCGCGAGCGAAAAATGTGGACTGCCGAGGGCGATGGCATCCAGCTTTTCGCTGGCGCTGGTGGAAAGGCGGTCGCGAGCGCGGCGCAAGGCGCGCAAATCGACCGTGATGCACCGCTCGATTTTTTGCCCTTGGGTAGCGCTGGTGAGGTCCGGTGCCTCGGGTGTGATGCCGAGCGCATGAAAGAGGGCCACCGCGCCGGAGGATGCCGCCGCTGCGCCCAGGGCCTTGAGCTGATCTTCACTGGTATCTTGTGGCAGTCCAGCGAGAATGGGAATGGCTTCGCCCGCACCATCGTAGGCTCCGCAAATTGCGCCAACGAGATATCCCAGCACCGGATAGAGAACGGGATTTTGGCGCAGGCGCTCGGGAATGCCTTCGAGTTGGAAGAGCAAGCGGCCACGGCGATTTTCGCTCAGATGCAAGCCGCAAGCGGGCGCGCGTCCGGTCAGGGCGCAGCAAATATCGATGAAATCACCATAGCGTTGCGTGCGCGCGCCGAGGACCGAGTTGGCGAAGACGATGGCGTTGCTCTCAGCCCAGGCGATTTGCGCCCCTTTGGCTGGCCGGGCGCCGCTCTGGTAGGGTGCGCAGGTGAAAATTGGTTCGCAACCCAACTCCTCGTAAATCTGCATGAGTCGCCTTGCCTGGGCGGCGGTCCCTGGGTCACCCTGATAGATTTCTGGGTGCAGCAAATCATAAGCGCCGACATTGAGCGTGCTGGGGACGACGACACGCCCCCCGGCCGTCAGCAGGCGCTCAGCAAAATCGAGACCGGATTCACCATGCAATAAGACGCCATCGATATGGGCGTGCTCAATATCCAACAACTTTGCGGCGCCATAGATTTCTGCCATGGGCAAGAGGATGCGCATCGCCAAGCGCGCCGCTTCGCCACGCTGCCCGGCGAGGATGGCGCGGTCGTCTTCACTGAGGCGAATTGGGGTTTCCATCAGGATGGAGGCAGTTTGTGTATTTGGCAAAGTTCTTGCAGGAAGGGTTCGACTGGTTGTGAAGTTTCTGGGGCGGGGCCGAAGGGATCTTGGCAGGCTTCATCGCCAAGTAAGGCCTGTGCCAAGTTGCGTACGCCCAACCCCAATACCTGCGTGTCATAACCACCCTCGAGCGCGAAGACGATGCGCCCGCCGCAGCAATCCTCCGCCAGGGCGATGAGGGCGCGGGCGAGCCAATCGTAGCCGCGCAGCGAGAGATTCATGCGCGCCAATGGGTCGCGCCAATGCGCGTCGAAGCCTGCGGAGACGAGCACGAGCTCTGGCCGATAGCGGCGCGCGGCCGGGAATAAGACGCGCTCGAAAAGGGCGCGATAACTCGCATCGCCATGCCCGGCCGGTAAGGGAGCATTGATGGTGCTCCCCAGCCCGGCGCCGTCGCCAATTTCTCGCATCATACCGCTTCCCGGGTAGAAAGGGGCTTGATGGACGGAAAAGAAGAGCGTTCTCGCTTCCTCGTAGAGCATTTCTTGAGTGCCGTTGCCATGGTGCACGTCGTAATCGACGATGAGGACGCGCTCCAAACCGCAGGCATCCAGGGCATGGCGGGCGGCGATGGCGATATTGCCCAATAGGCAAAAGCCCATGGCCGCCATGGGTCGGGCGTGGTGGCCCGGCGGCCGCACGAGGGCCAACCCGCGCTCAGCCTCACCCTGACAGCTGGCGTCGACGGCGCCGATGACGGCGCCGGCTGCCAGACGGGCGCTGGCCGGCGAGTCGGCGCTGGCGTAGGTGTCGGCATCCAGATGAAAGCGGCGCCCAGGTTCCTGTTGGGCGAGTGTTGCCAATTGGCGCAGGTATTCGTCGGTGTGTACGCGCCGCAGCGCTTCATCGCTGGCCGGCGCCGCTTCCATTTGACGCAAGCGCGGCAAGAGTCCACTGGTTTCCAGTTCTTGCCAGCAAGCGCGGATGCGCCGTGCGTTCTCCGCATGAGCGGGCTCATCATGGTCGACGAAACTTGAATGGGTGAAATAAGCGACCGTGGGTGCTTTGCTCATGAGGCGCGTGGTTCCAAGATGCGGTAATCGAAGCCGTTCAGGGAAATTGTAGTCGCTTCCTCATAATTTTGGGCGATGGCAGTCAGGACATCCGCTGGGAAGAAAGGCGCGCGCAAGACGATGGCGCCGAAATCGCGCGCTTCGATTCGCGCAATCAGGTCGCGGCTATCAAAATGCCCACGCCCGGCTAGATTGTAGAGCAAGGTGGGTTGGGTGATGATGGGTTGGTTGGCATATAGGGCGAAACCGGCATCCTCACTGATGACTGGGCCGCGTACCTGCTTGAGCCAGGTGACAATGCGTTGGCCAGCTTCGACATCCGCGTCCGTGGTGAAATGTCCGATATTGGCGTACCCAGGTGGGTAATGGCCGTCTGCGGTGCGCGCATTATCGTAGAAGGGCCGGCCGGGCAAGACATTGGCTTGGTGGCCGAGCAGCTGTGCCAATTGACGGAAACCAAAGGCCTCAGTGGGGATATACAGGCTATTCAGGGCATAACCCAGATATAGCAGTGCCGGTAGTAAGGCGCGCGGCGCAGCGAGGCGACGGGCGAGTGGTGTCAGGCGCGCAATGGCACGCCCGTAGACATGAGCGGGCAAGGAAAAACCTCCCGTCAAGATACGGGCGGCGAAGATTCCGCTCAGGATGCAGGTCGCGGCAATTGCCGTCATGTAATAGTTGTCCCCGGCCCCCCAACCGCCACTACTGATGCCGTTGAAGAGCAGCGTAAAGAAGAGCCAGAGGCTATACAAGGAAAGACGTGCGAAATACAGCTCGTACAACAAAAGCAGCATCGCCGGTACGATGAGCCAGGCATGAAGGCGCAACCAGAGCAGGGCCAACCGCCAACCTTGGATGAGGTTCGGTGAATTCGCGTTGGAAACGATCACCTGTCGCCACCATTCATCGCCGGAGAGCCATTGAAAGGCGAGGAAAATCACGATGCCCACCAGCGCGCTGCCCAGTAGCCAACGACCGGCCCGCCGCGGCGCGCGCAAAATGAGATAGATGGCCATCGCGGTCATGCTGAAAATGGCGAGTTGTTTGGTGTAGCCGGCGGCGATGACCAGCGCGAAGCTGAGCGCCAATCGCCCCCGCGGTAGGCGCGCGATTGGCCCTGGGGCTGTCGCTAGGGTGACGATGGCCAGCGTTTCCAAGAGTACCATCAGCGAATGGTGCCGGAAGAGTGGCGCCTGATGATAGACGGTGTTGGAGGCCAGGAAGGCCATCCCGGCCAGGCTGGCGATGCCGCGGCGACCACTATCGCGCCAAACCGCGTAAGCGATGGCGCCGGCCGTGAGCAATGTGCAAGCCAGGCTGAATGCGCGGCCGTACCAATACGCCGCGCCAAATAGCCAGACGAATGGCACCAACAGGATATGGAAGAGCGGGGGATAATTGCTGCTGTAAAAGGGGAAGCGGTCGACATCTTGATAGGGCAATTGGAAACGGCTCAGGTAGCGGGCCGCCTCGAGCTCATAACCTTCTCCTTGGTCGTAATCGAAAGGGAAGGCGAACAGGTTGGCGGCGTAAGCGCCGAGAACGAGCAATTGTGAGAGTAGCAATAGGGCAGCGAGGGTAAAAAGCGCTCGTTGCCCGATGCGCCAGGGTAGGGGTAGCTCAGGCGCGCTCATCGCCCAATGGCAATAGGCTCAGGCCGATTAGGGTAAGCGCGAAGGAAAAGATGAGCGCGGTGATTTGCCCCGGGCCAAAATCCCCCATTTTGCCGCGCAGTAACCAATCGTAGGTGAAGAGGACGAGTGTCGCGAGCAAACCGCCAGCGAACATTAACCAGCCCAATTGTCTTTTGCTCATAGCGTAGAGTATAGCGTTTGCCGCTCTCCCTAGCGTCTTAAGATGCGCTACACTGCGACCATCTTTTTGCCATTCAGTGAAGGAGCGAGAATATGGCTGGCGAACAGGTGATGCAGCGCGCAGATGCCAAGGCGGTGGTGATGGTCCCTGGTATCACGCGGCGCACCTTGGCGCAAACGAGCGAGGCGATGATAGTCGAGTTTGAGTTGAAAGCCGGCGCCACCCTCGAAAATCACCACCATCCGCACCATCAGGCTGAATACCTGGTCAGCGGGGAGGTGGTGATGGTGATTGACGGGGTGGATTATCCTTGCCAACCCGGTGCCAGTTGGGCTATCCCGGGCGGCGTGTCACATGGGGTGCGCGTGTTGCAAGATTCGGTCATTGCTGGCGTCTTCACCCCACCGCGCGAAGATTATCAGGACTAGCGGCGGCGCATGAAAGAGGCAGAGCGCGCCTGGCATAGCGTGAGCAAGACACACAATTGTGGCGAGTTGCGGCCGGGGCAAGCGGGAGAGACGGTCCGCTTGGCCGGTTGGGTTCATCGACGGCGCGCGCAGGGCGGCCTAGTCTTCCTTGACTTGCGCGATCGTTGGGGTATCACGCAGGTTGTCGTCGATAAAGAGATAGCGCCTTCAGCACACACCGCTGCCAACGATTGCCGCCCGGAATATGTGCTCGCGGTGGTCGGAAAAGTGCGCTTGCGCCCCGCCGGCACCGAAAACTTGGCATTGGCGACAGGGTCTATCGATGTGGTTGCCAGCGAAATTGCCATCCTCAACACGGCGAAGACGCCACCACTGTACATCACGCGTGAGGTGGGCGAGGATGAAGCGCTGCGGATGCGCTACCGCTACCTGGATTTGCGCCGTGAGCGTCTACAAACCAATTTAGCCATACGCCACCGCGCAATCCAATTCATCCGTCAATATTTGGATACGCGCGGCTTCCTAGAAATCGAAACGCCATTGCTCTTCAAAACGACGCCGGAGGGCGCGCGCGATTTCTTGGTGCCCTCGCGCATGCAACCAGGTAAATTCTACGCCTTACCGCAATCACCACAGCAACTGAAGCAATTGCTCATGGTGGCGGGGGTGGAACGCTATTTCCAAATTGCCCGCTGTTTTCGTGATGAAGACTTGCGCGGCCAACGCCAGCCGGAATTCACGCAGCTGGATCTGGAGCTCAGCTTCGTCGAGCGTGAAGATGTGATGGCCCTGACCGAATCGTTGATGTTGGCGCTGGTCGCCGCCGTCGCGCCGACGAAACGATTGCTCGAGTGCCCCATCCCACGGATAACCTATACCGAGGCGCTGGAAAGTTATGGGAACGACCGCCCGGATATTCGTTATGACCTGCGCGCGCAGGATATCACCGATATTGCCGGTAAGAGCGGTTTTCGTGTCTTTGTGGAGAATGCGGCCGCGGGTCGGCCTGTGAAATGCATTCGTGTGCCGGGGATGGTGGTCGGTATGAGCGGGACGCAGTTGCGCAAGGTCGTCGGTGAGCTGGAAGGACTTGCGCGGGCAGCTGGCGCTAAGGGTCTAGCCTGGTTGGCCATCCCCAGGGAAGACGAGGGCGAAATCCGCGGCCCTATCGGGAAATTTTTCACCGTTGAGCAAAAATTGGCGCTTTTCCAGCGTGTTGGTGCGAGCGCCGGCGATTTGCTTTTCCTAATTTCCGACGAGCGGGATGTGGTTTATCGGGTCGTTTCGACCCTGAGGCCAGCGTTGGCGGCGCAACAGGGCCTCCTCGATGAGGAAACATTGGCCTTCGTTTGGGTGATCGATTTCCCCCAATTCCATTGGGATGAGGAAGAGCAACGATGGGAACCCTCCCAGCATATGTTCACGATGCCTTTGCCAGAAGATATCCCGTTGTTGGAGAGCGACCCGGGGGCGGCGCGCGGCTCCCAATACGATTTGGTTTGCAATGGACATGAGGTCGCCGGCGGCAGCATCCGCATTCACGAACGCGCGCTGCAAGAGCGCATCTTCCCGTTGATTGGTTTAACGATGGAAGAGGCGCGCGCGCAATTTGGGCATCTGGTTGAGGCTTTTGAATATGGTGCGCCGCCACATGGCGGTATCGCCTGGGGGTTGGACCGGGTCATTGCCCTATTGGCCGGCGAGCCGAACATCCGTGAGGTCATCGCCTTCCCCAAAACGCAGACCGGTTCGGATGTCATGGCCAGCGCCCCTTCGCCGGCGCGCGAAGAGCAACTGGCTGAGCTGCATATCCGTCTTACGACCGCCGCGAAGCAAGCGCTATCCGACGAAGGGATTTAGGGCGTTCCGTGCTTGGGGTGGGGCGATGGCCATCCCAAACGGCCATCGCCTCAAGAGTTGGCTAGATTATCGATTCGGCCTGGTGTTAGCCCTCTTCTTTACCACCCCCGAACAATTGGTTTTGCACGAGGGGCGCAGCGATGCCGCCCGCAAAGATGCCCAGGAAATAGGGGATGATGTAATCGAGGTTGTTCTGGATGAGGGCAGGGCCGAGTGTGCGTGCCGGGTTGAGTGAACCGCCGCTGAAATTGGCGCCGATGAGGACCATTGCCCCTAGGGTCATGGCGATGGCCAATCCCGGCAATTGCCCGCTGGCGCGCAGGATGACGCTCACCAGGGTGAAGGTGAGGAGCGCCTCCAGGATGGCGGCCTGCCAGACATGGTTCTCCGTCAGACCACCCATGGATTGACCGAGATTGCCCATCATGTCGTCTGGCAACAGCAAGGAAAGCAACAGGGCGGCGACGATGGCGCCCAGGAATTGGGCGATCCAATAGGCAATTGCTTGGCCGATTTGGATATTGCCAGCGACGAGCTGCCCAGCTGTCACGGCTGGATTGACATGGCCGCCCGATATTTTACCATAAGTGGCAAGGATGCCACCCAATACTAGGAAATGCATGATGCCGAGGCCCAAGGCGGCGATTTCCGTCCCGCCGATGGCGATAGCTGTCAGGGCAGCGGCGAAGGTTAAGGTGAAGGTGCCGAGGAATTCAGCCAACGGTGCTCGAAATTGCTCATCCATTGCATCTCTCTCCTTGTTCATAGGGCCATAACCCAGTATGGCAACAAAGGCCATTTTTGGCAAAGAATTTCGGACCTTTACAATTTCGCCTTGAGAGGGGAGAATGAAAAGACCTGCCATGTGCGTGTTGTGGCCTAGCATTTGAGCCAACAGATACTCTTAGGGGTCCACCGCATGGGAAAGACCCCACCTGCGCGAGCAGGTTCAAATCGCAGCGACACACGGCATGGCGGGCTTTTTTTACCTCACCTTTGCCACTCTATATGCTATATTTGGATTGGTCGCCAGTGTGCACTTAAGGGCACATTATTGGGAGTTGGTGTATGGGTTTTTGGCAAGAACAGGTTGTCTTGGTTACCGGTGGGAGTGGTTTCTTCGGGCGTCACCTGGTCGCCGCCTTGGATGAGCGCGGCGCGCGCGCGGTCATCATCCCACGCAGTCGTAGTTATGACTTGCGTCAGGAAGCCAGTCATGCCGCGCTCTATCGCGACCACCCGGACATCACGCTCACGATACACCTGGCGGCGCTCGCCGGCGGTATTGGCGCGAATCGCGCGCGGCCGGGTGTCTTTTTTTACGACAACATCCGCATCTCCTGCCATGCGCTGGAATATGCACGCCGCGCTGGGGTCAGCAAATTTGTCGGCATCGGCACGATTTGCAGCTACCCCAAATTGACGGCCATACCCTTTCGTGAGGAAGACCTCTGGCTCGGTTATCCGGAAGAGACGAACGCGCCCTACGGCCTCGCCAAGAAGATGTTGCTTGTGCAAAGCCAGGCCTACCGCGCACAGTATGGCTACTCGGCCATCCATTTGATGCCGACCAATCTTTATGGGCCGGGCGATAATTTTGACCTGCAAACCTCACACGCCATCGCTGCATTCATCCGCCGTATGAGCGAAGCGCGTGAGCGCGGTGCAGCGCGAATTACCCTTTGGGGCGATGGCAGCCCAACGCGCGATTATGTTTATGTCGCGGATGCGGCCGAGGCCGTCTTATTGGCGGCGGAGCATTATGATGATATTGCCCCGGTCAACATCGGCAGCGGCCAGGAAATCAGCATGTACGATTTGGCGGGCACAGTCGCCGAAATGGTGGGTTTTGCCGGACAGATCGAATGGGATACCGAGCAACCCAATGGTCAACCACGCCGTTGTCTGGACGTTTCGCGGGCCCAGCGTGAATTCGATTTTCGCGCGAAAACCCCCCTTGAGGAGGGGTTGCGCGCGACCATTGCTTGGTATCAGCGCGAATTGGCGCCGAGCCTGCGAGCGGTCGCGCAAAGTTGATGGACCTTTTCGTAGGTTTTGTAATTCAGCCAGAAGCGTGGCAGAATGGAATGGTATTCCGCGGTAGCAGCAAGATGAGGAGACGAAACCCTTGGCACGCTTGATGGATGTGAATGGGCTCACCGTGCGTTTCTACACACCCGAAGGGACGGTCTACGCGGTCAACGATGTCTCTTATACGTTGGATGAAGGCGAATCGTTGGCCATCGTTGGCGAGAGCGGCAGCGGCAAGAGCGTGCATGCTTTGGCCATTATGGGACTGATTCCCAGCCCGCCAGGTAAAGTCACCGCGGGCTCGGTGATGTTCAGTGGGCGCGATTTACTCTCGCTTCGTGAAGATGAGATGCGCTTGGTGCGCGGCTCAGAGATTGCGATGATCTTTCAAGACCCAATGACCTCACTGAACCCGGTCTTGAAAATCAGCACCCAGCTGACCGAAGCCATCAAGTTGCATCTGGGCATGAGCGAGCAGCAGGCACGTTCAAGAGCGGTCGATTTGTTGGAAATGGTCGGTATCCCCGGCGCCCACTCCCGCTTGGATGATTACCCGCATCAATTCTCAGGCGGGATGCGCCAGCGAGTCATGATTGCCATGGCCCTCTCTTGCAACCCGCGCTTGCTCATCGCGGACGAGCCGACCACAGCCTTGGATGTCACGATCCAAGCGCAGATTGTTGAGTTGATTAAGCGCTTGCGCGCCGAGCTGGGTATGGCGCTCATCTGGATCACCCATGATTTGGGTGTTGCGGCGGGGATTGCCGATTACATCAATGTCATGTACGCCGGGCAAATTGTCGAGCGCGGCCCCATCATGCAGGTCTTCAAAGACCCGCGCAGCGCCTATACGCTCGGTCTATTGAATTCCCTGCCACGGCTGGATATGCAAAATCAACGCCTGGAGCAAATTGAAGGGCAACCACCAGACATGCGGGAAGAGCCGAAATATGACCCCTTCGCGCCGCGCAACCCCTACGCCACTGAGCGCTGCTGGCAGGAAATCCCGCCTTTGCAAGCGGTCAGCGAGGGGCATGAACAGCATTACGCGCGGGCTTGGTATGATTTGCCCAAACTCCGCGCGGCCGCAAAAGATTAGGAGATGCCGACGATGCAAGATGCGACGACGCTCGAAGAAGCCAAACATAAGGCAAACGGGGATGAGGGAGCAGCCGAGGTCATCCTGAAGGTCCGTGGTTTGAAGAAACATTTCCCCATCATGTCCGGTTTCATCTTGCAACGACGCATCGGCGCGGTGCGCGCCGTCGATGGCCTGGATTTCGATGTCTTCAAGGGCGAAACGCTGGGTTTGGTCGGCGAATCCGGTTGTGGCAAATCCACGACCGGCCGAACCATCTTACAGCTATATCGGCCGACCGAGGGTGAGGTCATCTTTGAAGGCCAGGACCTGACGCAATTGCGCGGCGAGCAGATGCGCGCTATCCGGCGGCGCATGCAAATCATCTTTCAAGATCCTTTCGCTTCGCTCAATCCGCGCATGACAGTCGGCAATATCATCGCAGAACCTTTGCGTATCCATAACATTATGAGCCGTAGTGCACAGAAAGAATATGTCAGTAACTTGATGGAGAAGGTCGGGCTCAATCCCTATTTTGTCAATCGTTACCCGCATGAATTCTCCGGTGGGCAAAGGCAGCGCATTGGCATCGCTCGTTCACTCGCGTTGGAGCCTTCTTTCATCGTCGCGGATGAACCCATTTCTGCCCTGGATGTTTCCATTCAGGCGCAAGTCGTCAACTTATTGGAAGATTTACAGAACCAACTCAATCTGACCTACCTCTTCATCGCTCATGACCTGAGTATGGTGCGTCATATCTGCGACCGTGTGGCCGTGATGTATCTCGGTAAAATCGTCGAATTGGGCAAGACCGACGATGTCTACGATAACCCACAGCATCCCTATACGCAGTCCCTGCTCTCCGCCGTGCCGGTACCAGACCCCGAGGTGGAGTTGCAACGCCAACGCGTCATCCTCGGCGGTGATGTCCCCAACCCGGCAGCGCCGCCAACGGGTTGCAATTTCAACACGCGTTGCCCGGTGGAGTTTGGCCTTTGTCATGAAGAGCCAGACCCGATCCTGGAAGAGGTGCGTCCCGGGCACTTCGTTTCCTGCCATCGCACGAATTGAAAGCCGACTGAGTGAGGGCGATGCCCCTAGCGGCGGCGGCGCGCTGACCACGAAGCGGCCATGACCATCCACCATCTTTCGCTCACCAATTTCCGCAACTACGCGCGCCTGGAGCTGGATATACCGCGCGATTTCCCGATTGTTCTGCATGGCGCAAACGCGCAGGGGAAAACCAGCCTGCTCGAAGCGCTATTTTATCTCATCACGGCGCAGTCACCCTATACACATAGCGACCGTCAACTGATCCATTGGCGCATGGAGGGTGAGGCCTTGCCCTTCGCCCGCGTGGCGGTGGATTTCGCTGGTCCCTCTGGCGCGCTTCAGCGCCTGGAGGTCACGCTTTTGTTGGAAAAAACCAGCGATGGTCGCCAGCGTTTGCGTCGTCAGCTCAAGCTGAACGGTGTGGAGAAGCGCGTGGTTGATGTGGTCGGTCTATTGCAGGTGGTGCTCTTCCTGCCGCAGGATTTAACTTTGGTTGAAGGAGCCCCTGCCGAAAGGCGCCGTTTTCTGGATACCGCGCTGGCGCAAGTGGATGCAGCCTACCTGGAAGCGCGCAGCGAATTCGAGCGCTTATTGCCACAACGTAATGCCTTGTTGCGGAAATTGGCGGAAACGCGCGGTGACGCTACCCAATTGGCCTTTTGGGATGAACGCCTGGCGGTTGCTGGGGGAAAGATCATAATTTCTCGTCAGGTTTTATTGCGGACGCTGGAGAGGGAAGCGGCGCGCGTGCATGCCGAATTGAGCGGTGGTGAAGAAGTGTTGAGTTTTCGCTACCTGCCCAGCTTTCAACCGGTTATGGAGGAGGCCGCCACCGCTTTCACGCTACCCGGTTTGGATTTGCAAGAAGAACTGGACGAATTGGAAATCACAAAGCAATACGCCGAGCAATTGGCGACAGAGCGCAGCGTCTCCATCCAGCGCGGGATGACGCTGAGCGGCCCGCATCGCGATGAGTTGCGTTTGCTCATCAACGGGCGGGATTGTGGTGACTATGGCAGCCGCGGCCAGGCGCGTTCTTCTGTTTTGGCGCTCAAATTGGCCGAACGCGCTTGGATCCAAGCCCAGTCGGGGCGTATGCCGCTGTTATTGCTCGATGAGGTGGTGGCCGAATTGGACGAGTCTCGTCGGCGCTACCTCCTAGCGCGCTTGACCGATGTCGGAGACGGCAGCGCGCAAACTTTGATGACGACAGCCGAATTGAGCGGATTGGATACCGCCTTTCTAGCGAAAGCGCATGTCTGGGAAGTGCGTGGTGGGATGGTTGCGAACGAGCCGCGCTTAGACGGGCTGCCAGGTGTGGAGCAATAAAGGCAACAACGCGCCGAGGGCGGCGCCGCTGAGCAATTGTGCGTGTGAGTGGCGGCCCAAGCGGTAGCGCGCGGCGTAGATGAGCGCCAGTAAGGGCAAACAGAGCAAGGCCAATGGTGGCGAAAAGAGCAGTGCCAGCGCCATCAAGGCGCTGCTGGCGCTCATAGTGTGCATGCTGATTTGCCAAAAGACGGTGATGGCCGCCATTGAGGCGATATTGGCCAGGCTGAAAAGGGCTAAGGCGCGCATCACCGCTGTCGCCCCCAAGACATTGAGCAAAAGCCAGGCGACGAAGGCGCTGAACATCGTCACCAGATAGGGTCGGTGTCGCTGACGGCGCTCGCGCAGGTGCAAATCACTGATGCTACCGCGCAGGACATGGAAGCCGATATAAACTGTGGGAATCAGGCAAACGAATACGCCGTACAAGGCCGCCCAGAGCCAGGGTTGATCGCCCGCTTGTGCGTCTCGCAAAGCGACCGCCGTCGCCAAGGCCACCCAGAGTAGGGGCGGGCTCATCAGGTTGGAGAGCAAGGCTTCCCACGAACGATCGGCGAATTGCGCCCGCAAGCGGATGGAGCCGCTCAATGGCTTAACCATAGGCTGATGATAGCAGATGAAATTGGTCATATACCGCGGAAATGAGTGGACTTGACAGGCTTATTTTCATACATTATAACTGAAAATATCGCATCAGAGCTGTGCAAATCATATAAGAGGAGCCCATCATGAGCGTATTTTCCCACAAGGAATTTGAGGGGCATGAAAATGTTGTGTTCTGTCATGACGAAGCCTCCGGTTTGCGTGCCATCATTGCCATACACAACACCGCGCGTGGACCAGCGCTCGGCGGTTGCCGAATGTGGGATTATAGGAGTGAAGAGGAAGCGCTCACCGATGTGTTGCGCCTTTCGGTTGGCATGAGTTACAAGAACGCCCTGGCGGGTTTGCCCTTTGGCGGTGGCAAAGCAATCATCTGGGGGGATGCGCGCCGCGACAAAAGTGAGGCGCTGTTGCGCGCTTTTGGGCGGAAAATCCAGGGCCTTGCTGGTCTTTATTACACCGCCGAAGATGTCGGTATCGGCCAGGCGGATGTCGATATCATCGCTGAAGAGAGTATTTATGTCACCGGACGCAGCGGCGCCGATGGCAGTGGTGACCCCTCAGGATTCACCGCGCGTGGAGTCTTCTTATCTTTGCTTGAAGCGGTCGAAGCGCGACTGGGCCGTGAAGACATACGCGGCATCAAGGTTTTGGTTCAGGGTGTGGGCAATGTGGGTGGCAAGCTTTGCGATGCCCTATATCAGGCAGGCGCCCTATTGTACATCAGCGATGTCGACGAGCTCGCGTTGCGAGCCGTGCAACAACGCCTTGGCGCTGAAATTGTCGCCCCGGAGGCGGTTGCCGCAGCGGATGTCGATGTCTACGCGCCCTGTGCGTTGGGAGGTGTGTTGAATGATGAGAGCATTCCTCAGCTGCGGGCAAAAGTGGTTTGCGGCGCTGCGAATAACCAGCTCGCCACCGCGGGCCACGGTCGCGCCTTGCATGAACGGGGCATCCTTTACGCACCAGATTATCTGGTGAATGCTGGCGGTGTCATCAATGTCGGCGCTGAGATCGTTGGCGACTACGATGTGAGCAGTGTTCAGCGCGGCGTCGAGGGTATCGCTAGGACCGCGCGTGAACTTTTCTCGCTGGCGGAAGAACGAGCGATGCCCACCGCCGAATTGGTTGATGAATTGGCACGCTCGCGTTTGTCCTCCATCGGCGATGAAGTTCCAGTGCAGCGCGCTGCTGCGGCTTTCTGACCAGCGCTGACGGCGCGGCTGCTAACATGGGAGTGTGGTTAGCAACGAAGGATATTATCGCTATCTAAGGCGGCTGACGAAGCCGACTCGCATTGCCTCTTATCCACGGGATTTGGAGGGCATGCGCGCGCTCTTGCGCGCGATGGCGCTCCGGCCAAGCCGGAGACAAAACATCGTGGTTGGTGGCTCAATTGGCAAGGGGACGACCGGCCATTACCTGGCGCAGCTTTTGCGAGCGGGCGGCTCCCGCGTCGGCTTTTATAGCGGGCCGCACCTGCATTCTTGGCGCGAGCGTTTTACAGTCGGGGAGCAGTGCATTTCCGCGGCTGAATTTTCCCAACAAGCACACGAGCTGTTGGATTTGGCGACCAAAATCACCAGTTCGCCCAGTAGCTTTGAATGGAATACGGCTTTGGCGCTGCGTTGGTTCTCCGCTAAGGCGGTGGATTTCGCCATCTATGAAGCTGGAATCGGGGGTCGTTATGATGCGGTGAATGCCATACCGCATGATTTGACGCTCCTCACGCCCATCGAACGCGAGCACGGGCACCTGCTGGGTGGCAGCCTGGCGGCGATCGCCGCGCACAAAGCGGGCTTGATTGCGAATGGGGGTTATGCCATCAGCGCCGCGCAAGAGCCCTCAGTGGCGGCCGTCCTGCGTGCAACGGCGCTGGAGCGTGGCGCGACGCTGGAATTCATGCCGCAAGGCAGCGAGGAACCCTTCACGGTAGCGCGGGCGCTGGCAATGGCTGCTTTCCAATATTTGCGACCGGCGCAACCGCTACCGACGGTGGCCCTCTACTCGCTTCCCGGGCGTTACGAATGGCATGAGCAAGGAGGGCAGCGTTGGTTGCTGGATGGTGGGCATACCGCTCGAGCGGGGCAAGAACTGGCGCGTTTTCTGAGCGCAATCGGGCCTCGACCCACGCGCATTCGGCTTATCCTAGCCATGTTGCGCGACAAAGAGCCCGCTAATTTTTTGGCACCTTTCCTCTCCTCTTGGCGCCCTTCGCTCATCTTGACGACGGTCTACGGTGCGCGGGCGCTCTCGGCAGCGGAATTGCGCGCGCGGCTGGGGCCGGTGTCTGGCAGTGTTTTGGATATCAGGGAGGCGGCTTCACCACAAGAGGCCATAGAAATGGCGAGTAACGCTGGCGCGCTCACCCTAGTCACTGGTTCTTTGCGCTTGGTGGCCAGCGCGCGGGAAGAGCTGGGTGCGTTGAATCACGCAGAATTGATTGAAGCGCAACGCACGCGCGCCCTGCTGACGGCCGGCGCGGGGCAAAGGATGGCCTAGCACGCTATACTTTCAGCATTCCCCCCGTAGCTCAGGGGAGAGAGCAGAGGTTTCCTAAACCTTGTGCGCAGGTTCGATTCCTGCCGGGGGGATATCGGCTGTCTATAGAGAAGAGGGGAGAATTCTCGATGAGAGCGGCAGTTTGTTACGAACACAACGCGCCATTGGTGGTGGAGGAATTGGCGATGGCAGCGCCGGCCCGCGGTGAGGTTAAGGTGAGGCTGCGCGCCTGCGCCATTTGTCATTCTGATATGCATTGGTTGCATGGCGATTTCGGCGGCGAATTGCCCTTGGTTGTGGGGCATGAAGCCGCTGGCGAGGTGGTCGAGTTGGGGCCGGGGGTCGCCGATTTGCGCGGTGGTGAGCGTGTGGTCGTCTCTTTGTTGCGCTCCTGCGGCCGTTGCCGTTATTGCAGCCTAGGCGCGCCCCATCTCTGTGATTTTGATTTTGCGCTGATTCAAGAGAGTCGTTTACAAAACCAAAGGGGCGAATGCGTGCACCATGGCGTCAAGGTCGCGGGCTTCGCTGAGTATTGCATCGTCGACCAATCGCAAGTGGTTCCGATACCAGCGGAGTTGCCCTTGGATCGCGCCTGTTTGCTCGCCTGCGGTGTGATCACTGGTCTCGGCGCCGTGCAAAACACCGCGAAATTGCGGCCGGGCGAGAGCGCGGTGGTCATCGGTTGTGGTGGTGTTGGCATCAACGCCATTCAGGGTGCCGCCATGTTGGGCGCGAGTCGGGTCATCGCCGTCGATTTATTGCCTTATAAACGCGAGGCGGCGCGCCAATTTGGCGCAACCGATACCCTTGATGGTGCTCAAGACGACCTGGCGGACGCTGTCCGCGATTTGACGAATGGCTATGGCGCTGATTATGTCTTCGTTACCGTGGGCAGCATTGCGGCGATGGAGCAAGCCTTCACGCTGATTCGCAAAGGTGGCGCGGTAGTATTGGTGGGGATGCCGGGTTTCGAGACTGCGCGCCTGCCGGTGCGGCCTTTCATCCTGGGTGAAGGGCGTGTGCTGGCCAGTTGGATGGGCTCGACGCGCCTGGCGGTGGATGTACCGCGGTTGGCGCAGCAATACTTGGCTGGACAATTGCGATTGGACGAGTTGGTCACGCGGCGCTATCCCCTATCCGAAATCAACGAGGCCTTGGCGGAAGCGGAAGCGGGTCGTGCGCTGCGCAATGTCATCACACTCTGAGGCGGTATTGTCCTGAGGCTTGCTTGCGCTGCTCCTGACTCACAATCGCTATCTTTTGTCAGCTGAGCCATCCTGAGTTTCCAGCCAATTGGCGAGGGCAGTGAGCGTGCATTGGATCAAGGCGCGCTCACCGGACACCCGCTCTTCATGGCTGAGCATACCGAAAGGTCGCGCCGAATTCGTGACGAAGCACATGGTGGCCACGGCGATGCCCAATTGGCCCCCTAGGATGTACAGTAACGAGGTTTCCATATCCAGGGCCAAGATGCCCGCGCTTTCCATCTCGCTGAGATCCAGTTCACCGCGGCCGACGAGGGAAGGGGCCATCTGTGGGTAGAAAGCGTCCAAAGTGACCGTCGTACCCAGGCGTGTGTCGAGACCTTGCTGGTCAGCGGCGTCGCTCAAAGCGCGCAGGAGAGTGAAATCGGCGACGGCGGGATAGGCAGCGGGCAGGTAAGCGAGGGAAGAACCTTCGCGGCGGGCGGCCGCTTGCGCGATGATGTAGCTGCCCATGGGTGCAGTCACACCCATCATTGTGCCCATGCGGCAGATGGCGCGCACCCCCAGTTGCGCCATCTCTTCGATGGCGATGGCGGTCGAGGGCGCGCCGATGCCTGCGGAGACGGCTGAGATGCGCCGCCCGCGGAATTTGCCGCTGACGCTATGAAATTCGCGATTGACGGCGATAGGGCGGCTCTCACTCAGTTGCTTGGCGATGCTTTGGACGCGAGCGGGATCTCCGGAAAGGAGGGCGGCTTCGCCCAGGTCGCCACTTTTGGCGCGCAAATAGAGGGATTGGCTCATTTTTCACTCCAATATTCATGATGTCGTGCTTCGAATTGGGCGCGTTTGGGTAGGGCGCTCTGGCTGCCGCGGGCAGAGATGGCAAAAGAGGCGAGGGTGATGCCAAGGCGGGCGCATTCCCCCCAAGCGGCGCCGCTCAACAAACCATCCAGGAAGCCGGCTGTGAAAGCGTCGCCCGCGCCGACCGTATGCGCCACTGCGACCGGTGGGCTCGGGTAGCGCTCCGTCCGCTCGGCGGTATGCAGCACGGCGCCGCCGGCGCCATGCGTGACCACGACGACTTGCGTGGCGCCGCGCAGGAGTTGTGTTGGCTCTGTCAAGCCCAGTTGCTCGCAAAGCCAGCGCGCCTCACCCGCGTTCGCGAAGAGGATGAAGGCTTGCTCCCAGAGGGCTGCGAGTTGGGAATTGGGGTAGATAGTGAAGCTGCTTTTCAATTGCCAGATGAGTGGTACATTGTGCTGCTGCGCGGCCTGAGCGAAGGCGCGATTGTAATGTTGCGGCCCAGCGGTGAGTAAGGCGTAGCGCGCGCCGGCCATAGTGGTGAATTCCACCTCTCCGTACCAATCGGCCGCGGCGGCGCCCGGGTAGTAAAAATTCTGGTATTCGCCATCTGGACCCAACATGAGCCAATTGCGTGAACTGCGCGCGCCGGATACTTGTCGCAAATCACGCGTATCGACACCTTCGTTTTGTAGATGAGCCAGGTATTGTCTACCGTGTGTATCGTCGCCCAACAAAGTGGCCAAGCCAACTTGATGGCCGAGGCGGCTCATCGCGACGGCCACATTGGCGCCGCAACCACCGTAGGTCGGCGTGATGTCTTCCGGCAAGGCTGCCAGCAAGCCGGTGTCGTTGGCCGCTGGACAATGTGAGACTGGCAGGATGATATCTATGCTGGGATAACCGGTGGCCAGCAAATCAAGCATAGGATTTGGTCGGTGTGGGGGAAGAAAATTCCTGCAACCGCGCTAGCGCATCCGTCGCCGATAGGACGCGCCCGAAATAACGATCCATGTCCTCCAAATTGGCCAGGTGCAGGTTTTCGCGGTCGGTAGCGACCAGCTCGCGTGGGATGAGCACCTCATAATTGAGTGCGAAAGCGTCTTGCACAGCGGCGCGGACGCATACATTGGTTTTGGTGCCGGTGATGATGAGTCGCCGCACACCCTCGTTGCGCAAGATGAGATCCAGGTCAGTCGCGAAAAAGGCAGAATAGCGACTCTTGGTCACGAGATAATCTTCCGGCCGCATTTCCAACGGTGGTGCCAACTCTACGCCGGGGCTGCCGGCCCTACAATGAAAACGGACGCGCTCCAGCTCAAAATCTGGTTTATTGGGGCGATGTTGGTCGATGACCCAGATGATTTGGGCGCCGGCGCGGCGCGCGTCGTTGACGAAACGATGCAAAGTTGGCAACATGCTGGCCGCCTGCACGATGGGGATGAGCCCCTGCTCTAAATCGCAAAATTCACGGATCATATCGATGACGAGAACAGCAGTTCGTGGTGGGTGACCTTTCATGATCCTCCTCGCTTCTGGCGGCCATGCTGGCGGATCGAGATGAACACCATCATGACCACGACGGTCAGGTAAGGCAACATTTGGAAGAATTGATAAGGGATGCTAACGGTGGTTTGTAGGCGGAATTGCAACGCTTCGAAGAAGCCGAAGAGCAAACAGGCCAAGGCGGCGAGGCGAGGGCGCCCTGCCGCGAAATACACTGCGGCCAAGCCGATGAAGCCTCGCCCGCCGGTCATCCCTTCACGGAATAACGCCAACTCGCCGATGGCCAAGTGTGCGCCGGCCAAACCGCAGAGTAGGCCACCCAGCGTGAGCGCCAGGTATTGCATACGCGAGACGGAGATACCGGCCGTGCGGGCGGCTTCCGCATTCTCGCCCACGGCGCGAATATGAAGCCCGGCGCGCGTACGGAAGAGGAAGACGGTTGTCAGCGGAATCGCCAGCCAGGAAATATATATCAAGGGTGGGTGTTGAAAGAAGGCACGCCCCAAATAGGGAATTTCGCTCAATAGGGGGACGCGCCAGACGGGCAGCGATTGTAAATCCATTGGCGTATACGAACCATTGACTTGGAAGAGGATTTGTAGCAAGTAGGCGGTCGTACCCAAGACGAAGAAATTCATTGCCAGGCCAGTGACGATGAGATCGGCGCGCAGTGTGGTTACGAGGAGGGCAAAGAACGCACCCGCCGCCGCGCCGATGATGCAAGCGAGCAATGATCCACCCCAGGCGCTGCCGAGTTGCGCGCCGGCGACGACGGCGACGAAAGCCCCCGCCAACATCAAGCCCTCTAGGGCGATGTTGATGAGCCCAACCTGGTGGCTCAGTAGCCCAGCCATCGCTGCGAAAAGCAGGGGTGTCCCCAGCCGCAGGGTGGAGGCCAACAAGTTGGCAAATGAGTCCAGGGTATCCATCAGGATGTCGCTTTTTCTAGACGACGCGCGCGCCAACGCCGCCACCAATTCAGACTCAAGTCGATGGCGATGAAAAAGATGATCAAGGCCTGAATGACATCCACTAGGTCTCGCGGGACATCGGTGAAAATTTCCATCACGGTACTGCCGCTGCGCAGGGCACCGAAGAATAGGGCCGCAAAGAGCACGCCAACTGGGTGGTTTCGCCCGACTAGGGCGATGACGATACCATCATAACCCAGGCCACGAGAGAAACCGGCGACGAAGCGGTAATGTACGCCCAGGGCTTGGCCAGCGCCAGCGAGACCACCGAGCAGGCCACTTAAGAACATCACCAACACGATGATGCGGCGAATGGGCATGCTCGACCAACGCGCGAATTGCCAATTGCTGCCCAGGGCACGGATTTCATACCCCAGGGTCAGACGGCGCATCAGGAGGAGCAAAGCCAAAAAGGCCGCCAGCGCCAAAAAGAAAGAAGGGTTCCATTGAGAGGAGCGAATGATGCGTGGTAATTCGGCCTGCGGCGCCACCCGGGCGGACATCGCATTGGCCATACCAGGTAAATAAAAGGGTCCATTCACCAAATAATCGGTGAAAAAGATGGCGACATAGTTCAGCATGATGGTTGTGACGATTTCGTCGACTGCCCAGCGTGCTTTTAAGTAACCGGGTAACGCTCCCCAGAGACCACCCGCTAGGGCGGCGATGGCGAATGCCAATGGAATCAGCACCAGCGCCGGTAGTTCGGTGAAGGTGAAACCTGCCCAGGCCGCAGCGAAGGCGCCAAGGTATAGCGAACCTTCTACACCCACATTGAAAATCCCGGCGCGGAAAGCGACCATCGTCGCCAGACCGGTGAAAATGAGCGGCGTCGCTTTGAGTAGCGTGTCGGCCAATTGCCGTTGCCCGCCGAGGGCGGCGTTGAACAATTGGCGATAAGCAGATAAGGAGTCTTTGCCGCTCAGCTCCATGACCAGCGCGCCGAGTAAAAGCGCGAGCGCGAGCGTCGAGCAGACGCGTATCAGTGGTCCCATGCTGAAGCGCAGGCCGCTGGCGAAGAGGGGAGGTTGGTTCGTTTTTTGGCCCATTAGGGGCGGCTTTCTGGGAGCGATTGGCCGGCCATGAGCAAGCCCAATTGGTCGCGCGTCGCTTCAGCGGCGTCCAGCGCGCCGATGATTTGCCCAGCATAGAGAATGAGGAAGCGGTCGCAAAGCAAGAGCAATTCATCGAGGTCAGCGGAGAGTAGGAGGATGGCGAGGCCGGCGCCGCGTCGCGCGAGCAATTGTTCATGGACGAAGCGGGCGGCAGCAACATCAAGGCCGCGCGTGGGTTGAGCGGCGATGAGCACGCGCGGCATTTCCGCCAATTCGCGGGCGATGACGGTTTTTTGCGCGTTGCCACCGGAGAGGGTTTGCAGGCGCGAATGCACACCGGCGGCGCGGATATCGTATTTCGTCATCAAGTCGCGCGCCTCGCGGCGGCAACGACCCAAAGCCAACAGCGCATGGGAATGGGCGAAAGGCGGTCGATAATAGCGAGTTGCGATCAGATTCTCCCATAAATTCAAAGAACTGGCTAGACCTTCTCGCATACGGTCTTCGGGTATTAGGGCCAAGCCCAGCTCGCGGCGGCTACGGCCGTTTAGGCGCGAGCATTCGCTATTGCCGATCCATATCTCCCCATCAGTGACCGCTCGGAGTCCGACGAGCACCTCCAATAGTTCAGATTGTCCATTGCCCTCGACACCCGCCAGGCCGACGATCTCGCCGCCATGAATGGCCATGGAGATACCGCGCAGGGCAGTGAGACCGCGCTCATCCTGGGCGCTGACTGCGCGCAGGCGCAACTCAACTGCAGCGGGTTGCGCTTTTCCTTGGCGGCGTACTGGCTGGACATCCGCGCCGACCATGAGGTGGGCGATTTCTGCCGGCGACGAATCTGCCACTTTCAGCGCGCCAACGACTCGGCCGCGGCGCAAGACCGTCACGCGTTGGCAAACGGCCATGACCTCGCGCAGCTTATGCGTGATGAAGATGGTTGTTCGCCCTTCCGCCGCCAATCGTCGGATGATGGCGAAAAGCGAATCAATTTCCTGTGGTGTGAGTACCGCTGAGGGCTCATCCAGAATGAGCAGGCGTGCATTGCGATAGAGCAATTTCAGGATTTCCACCCTTTGGCGTATGCCGACGGGGAGCTCTCGCACGCGCTGCTCTGGGTCGACATCCATACCGAAGCGCCGCGAGATCTCGCCTACGCGGTTGAGGAGGCGACGGCGATCGACGAAAGGTCCGCGCTGGGGTTCGAGGCCGAGGGCGACATTCTCGGCGACGGTGAGTGAGGGGATCAACTGGAAATGCTGATGCACCATACCGATGCCCAGGTCAATGGCTTCCTGTGGGTTGAGGATGCGGACGCGCCGCCCCTCGAGGAAGATCTGCCCACTATCGGCCTGTTCCAGGCCATAAAGGATGCGCATCAGGGTGGATTTACCGGCGCCATTTTCCCCTACCAAGGCGTGGTTTTCGCCTTTTTCCACGCGCAGATCGATGGAATCGTTGGCGAGTACGCCGGGATAGCGCTTGCTAACCTGCCGCAACTCGAGGAAGGCCATCATGGCATTCTATTCTCTAGGTGCGGGCGGGAGCCCTCGGAAGAGCTCCCGCGCTGAAGATTCGTGAACGGTTTACTCGGTCATCAATACTTCTTTGAGGGCGGCGACACCAGCACAAGTCGGGTCTCTCTCGATGAGGGCGAAGCTTTCGGCATCCAATGTGCGGATGTCAATGATATCCCGCTCACCGGCGATGATGGCCGCGCGCGCGGCTTGAACTTGTTCGACATATTCGCGCGGCACTATATGGCGTGTGTAGGTCATGTCGCTGATACCGACACCATTGCTGTCGAGGCCATATTGAGCGACGCTACCGCCGAGGTCTTCGCCGGCGACAGCGCGCGCGATGACATCATAAACCGCGACATCCACACGCTTGAGCATACTGGTGAGCACTGAGCCGGGAGCGAGGTAATCCTGGTCGCTATCGACACCAATGGCGAAAAAGCCGCCATCGGCCGCAGCATCAATCACTCCCTCGCCAGTTCCTCCGGCGACCTGAAAGACCACATCCGCCCCTTGCTCGTTCATGGAAACGGTCAACTCACGGCCGCTGGCCGGGTCGCCAAAGCCATTGGCGTAGGCGATGAGCACTTGGATGTCTTCGTTGATGGCACAAGCGCCTTGCAAGTAACCATAGAGGAACACATCGATGCCACTCGACTTGACGCCACCAATGGCCCCCAGGACCGCGGCGTCGTTGCTTTGCTCCAGGTTCGCATCGGTTGTGACCAGCGCGGCGAGCATGCCGGCTAGATACGAGCCGGTGTGTTCATCGAACATGATGTTGACAATATTATCCGCGCGCACCCAATCGACATTGACGATGGAGAAGAGTGTATCTGGATAATCGGGGGCGACGACGGCGATGGGGTCAAAATGACCGAATTCCAAGGTGATGACCAAATCAAAATCGGCCTCAGCCGCTGTGCGCAGTAGTTGTTCCCCCTCGCCCACCGGGTCGGAAGATTCGATGGGGACTACGCGAACCCCCAATTCTTGTGCGGCCAATGTCAGACCAGCAAAAGCCAGGTCATTATAGGAGCGGTCTCCCAATCCGCCCTGGGCGATGATGAGCGCGACACTCATGTCTTGTGCTGAGGCACCGCTCATGCTGCTGGTCAGCAAAAGCGTCAGTATCAGGATTGTCGAGGAAAGTAATCTCCAATTCTTCATCTATAACCTCCATTGGGCAAAAACAATCCACCTGCGCGAACGAGGAAAGTATAACCTGTTGGTTCTGCCCTTGCGAAGCCAATCGTTGGCGAGGGGAGTATCAAAGGCCGGCGGTTTTGGCTTCTTCCCACAAAGCATCCAGCTCGCCGAGAGGGGTCGTGCGCGGATGGCGGTTGGTTGCGCGCAGTTGTTTTTCGATATAGGCGAAGCGACGAGCGAAGCGCAGGTTGGCGGCGCGCAGGGCGCTCTCCAAGTCGTTGACACCGAGCCAGCGTGCCCAGTTGACGAGCGCAAATAGCAAGTCGCCCAATTCGGCTTCTTTTTCGCTACCGGGTTGCGCCGCCAACACTTCGGAAAGTTCTTCGCGCACTTTGGCGGCGACTGGCGCGGGCGTTGACCAATCGAAGCCAACGCTGGCGGCCCGTTCCTGGTAGCGTTGCGCCTGGAGCAAGGCGGGCAAACCGGGCGGGGTAGCGGCGAGGGTGGGGCGCTCGCTCGCTTGTTCGCGAGAAGTGTTTTCGTATTCGGTGCGTTTGATTTCTTCCCATGTTTGGCGTGCATCTGCGGGCGATTCCGCGCCTGCCTCACCCCATACATGCGGATGGCGGCGATAGATCTTTTGCGCCAAGCGTTCCATGATATCGTGGAGGGTGAAGGCACCGCTCTCTTTCGCCAATTGAGCGTGTAAGAGGATTTGCAAGAGCAAATCGCCGAGCTCATCGCGCAGCGCGGCCATATCACCGTCGTCGAGCGCCGCCAAAACTTCGTGTGTTTCTTCGAGCAGGTAGGGCCTTAAAGACGAATGAGTTTGCGCGCGGTCCCAAGGACAACCTTGCGGCGTGCGCAGTTTCGCGATCATCGCGGCGAGGATGGCCAAAGAGGCCTCCTCATTGCGCGGCGCGAGTAGCCACCAGGATTGTTGGCGCGGGTCGTTTGTCAGCTCGCTCAAGTGGTGCCGCTTTGGCGATGTATCATCCTGGCAGAGGGTTTGGACGATTGTCTCGGCCGGGAAAAAGGGAGCCAAATATCTCGCGAGCGCCGGTCCCTGATTCGCGATTTGCCCGATGAGGGTGGGTAGGGTGAGTTGGAAGGGTGGGTGAAGATGCCTGAGGATGGCTGCGGCGGCAAAGACTTGCAAACCGCTTTCCGCAGCGATGGCGAAAGCGCTCAGTGCCCTCTGAATATCCGTTGCTTTCATATGGTTTGCTCAGGGGAGGAGCAGCGCCGCTTTAGGGCGATGCGATGATAGGCGGTGCGGCCGAGGGTACTGAAGGGCGGCCATTGCAATAGGAGGCTGATTGGTGTTAGCAATGGCAATTGGCGAGCGATGCAGCGTATGGCGATGAAGCCGCACAATAGGCGGCCATCCTCCAGCTTTAGGTGTAGGGCGCGTTGACTGGCGCTGGCGCTGAGTTTCGGCGCGACCGCGCGGCGTGCGGCGTCTTCATGCAAGTTGACGAATTCCAGGCGAGCGTGCCAATCCAAAAGCTCAGCAAGGCGACGAGCGCGTCGGCAAAGCGCGCAACACCCGTCATAGATGACGACGAGTTTGGGGTGGGTGGCCATCAATAAGCACCCCGTTGTAACAAGACATGGGGGAAGGTCATCATCAAGATTTGTATATCGAAAGTGATGGACCAATTCTCGATGTAATAGATATCCAACAGGCACATCTCGTCGAAAGGGGTTTCGCTGCGGCCGCTCACCTGCCAGAGGCCGGTGATGCCGGGTAGCGTTCGTAGGCGTTCCATTTGCCAAGGCGCATAGAGCGAAACTTCTTTGGGGGTGGGTGGTCGCGGCCCGACCAGGCTCATCTGACCGCGCAGGACATTGATGAGGTTCGGCAGTTCATCCAGGCTGGTACGGCGGAAGAAACGCCCCAGCGTGGTCACTCGGGGGTCATTTTCCAATTTGGGGTGACGCGGGTCCAAATTGTGAGCAGCGACGAGATCCTCATGCTGGGATTCGGCGTCGGCGATCATGCTGCGGAATTTGTACAGGTTGAATTCCCGCCCGTGTTCGCCAACACGGCGTTGCTTATAGATGGCCGGGCCAACGCCTTGTAATGAGGTCAGCAACCAGACCATAGCGAAGAGTATCAATAGGAGCGGCGAGAGTAACAAGATGAGGCTGATATCCAACACGCGCTTGAGCAGGCGGTTGCGGCCGCGGATGACCACATCGCGTTGCAAGTTGAATAAGGGGATACCGGCTAGGTTCTCCACTTGTACTTGCCTAAGGTTCAATTGAAAGACATCTGGCACGATACTGAAAGCAACACCGAAGCGACGACATTCGGAAACGGCCTGCCGCACTCGCTCGCCATCGCCCATGGGCAAGGTATAGATGACCTGATGAATGAGTTGTTCCCGCAAAACCGTCGACAAATCCTGTAGGGCGCCGAGGGCCTGGATGCGACGACCGAAATCGATTTCCATTGGTGGCGCATCATCTTGTAGATAACCGATGATCTGGTAGCCCAGCTCCTTGCGCGCGAGTATGGTGCGCAAGACCGCCTGGCCGCTCTCGCCCACGCCGATGAGCAAGGTTCGCTGGATACCGATGCCCCGGGCTCGCTGTCGCGCGGCCACCAAGCGGAAAAATATCCGCAACAGCGAGAGTAGGACGATGCTAATTAACGCGACATAAACGAACATCTGGCGGCTGGATACCACCGGTTGCAAGAAAAAGCTCAGGGCCATCAGCAGTAGCGTGCCCTGAGTGATGGCGCTGGCAATGGTATAAAATTCTTCCACCCAACTGCGCCCACGGACGGGACGATAGAGTGCCGCACCGGATTGCACGACATATAGGAAAAGCGCGAACAGTGCGAAATAACCAAAATAAGGACCGTAGAAAGCAGCCTGTTGCGACTCATCGAGCGGACGCAAGATTTGCCATTCGTAGACGGCCAGATAGGCCAGCTGAAAAGCGCCGAAAACCAGCAAGGCATCCAGTAATGGCAGCCATTGATAGCGCTTTGTGAGTTTGCTGCTACTTTCTTGGGCCATCAGCTTATGGCGGCTTCGTAGCAAGTGATGGTGCGCGCGGCGGTTTTTGCCCAAGTATAGAGACGCGCACGGCGCAACGAGGCGCAACGGGCCGCTTCAAGCCATCGTTCATCCTGGGCACAATTCTCCAATTGCTCTGCCCAGGCTTCGCTATCGCGCGCCGGAGCGAAGCGGCCGGCGTCCGCTGCCAACTCCAACAAGGCTGGCGCGTCACTGGTGAGGACGGGAGTTCCGCAAGCCATGGATTCTAGGACGGGTATGCCAAATCCCTCGTTCAGAGAAGGATATACGAACAACTCTGCGCCATTGTACCAGAGAGGCAGTTCTTCTGTGGGCAAAAATCCCGTAATCCTTACGGCATTGCCCAATTGAAGGTCTTGGATGCAGCGCTCGATTTCGTTTAATCCCCAGCCAGCGCCGCCAGCGAGGACGAGTGCAGGACGTGTTTTTCTCGGCAAGCGCCCATACGCGGCGAGTAGAGTGAGGAGGTTCTTACGGGGTTCCAGCGTTCCGACATAGAGCCAGTAACGGTCTGGTAGTTGCCGCGCGCGCCGAAAAGAGGCGATTTCGGCTTCGGGCAGGGGGCGGAAGTGTTGCGTGTCCACCCCGGGCGGTGCGATATCGATGCGTTCAAAGGGAAAGCGATAATGTGTTGCGATGTCGCGGGCAACGGCCGCGGAGATGGTAATTAGCCGCCGCGCGCGGCGGACGCTGGCGGCGACGCCGATTCGTAGGTAGTGGCGGCGGGCGAAAGGCAGTCGCTGTGGTTCTCGTAGAAAGCTCAAGTCATAGAGGGTCAGTACTTGTGGCGCGCGCGCGCGGGTCGCCAATAACGCGGGAGAGACAAAAGCCATAGCGTGGAAGAGGTCGGCGTCACGAGCCGCATGGGGCAGCAGGGATTGCTCCCATAGAATGCGAGTGGCTGGTGTTTGTGTTGACCAAGGTGTCGGTCGCAAATGGATGCCGGGATAGGCGTGCGAGCGGGCCAGCCGCCGATGTACATGGGCTTCCAATTGCCAAGTGGTCGGCGCTGCCCGCGCCAGTTCGCGCAATAGGTGGTGTTGGTAATTGGAGATGCCAGCGGCACGATAATCGGTCCGCCCCACGGCGAGCAATGCGGCATTCAGGCAAATTCGCATACCCTTATGATACATCACCCGATTGCGCTCTGGGCCGGTCATCTTTGTCAGCGAATTGATTTTTGTCTAAACTGTCTAAATGAGTGAAGAAGGGCGGCAAAATCCCCCTGCCGACGAGATGCTCATAGAACGGCGCATCGGTTGGTTGGCGGCTTTGGCCTGGTCGCCGGGTGGTCGGCAATTGGCTGTGGCCAATGGTGAAGAGATTCATCTGTATCGTTGGTCGACCAAGGCGGGCTTGAGCGAGCGGCCGTCGCGTTCCCTACGGGGACATAGCGGGCCGGTTCGTTGCCTCGCCTTTCATCCCAAAGGGAACATACTGGCAAGTGGTGGCGCTGACGGCCGTCTCCATGTCTGGCGTGGCGATGGGGCGGGGCAATGCATCGCAGAATGGTCGGAGGCCCTGCAAGCGCTCTGCTTTTCTGCTTGGGGCTGAACGCTTTTCGCGGCGGGGGCCGGTGGCTCCCTGATGAGTTGGAGCTTACGCCAGAGTAGTTGGCTGCGAAACCGTGTATTGGGAGAGGGTGGTGGAGAGTACATCGGTCTGTTCGCTTGGGCTGCCAAGCCAGTGGGTATCCTGGCGGCGAACAGTGATGGTCGCTTGACGCTATGGCGTCAGCAACGCGGCGGAGCGAGCCAGGAAGATTGGGGCGCCGCTCCCGCAAAGACGCGCATGCTCGCGGGGCACCACACCAGCGGTCGTCTCGCACTGGCCGGAGTCTATGGTTTGCAACAATGGGATTTGTTGCAACGAGCCCCTATCGCCATTCACGATGGTGGCGGGATGGGTGGACTGGATGTGGCGGTCTTCACAGCTGTGGACGCCTCCCTTTTCACCGGTGGGCGCGATGGCTTTTGGCGGTGGTGGGTGAATGGAGCCAGCGATGAGACTGGGTTGACCCCAACTTGGCGGGTCGCCGCGCATACGAAACCCATCCGTGCTTTGGCGCCGCATCCACGGGGAGAATGTTTGGTTAGCGCCGGCGGCGATCATGCCTTGCGTGTTTGGTCCTGGCCCTCGGGTTTCTCAGGAGAGGCGTCGACCGCTTCTCGTTTCCGCCCCCATTCCAGCGCCAGCTCGGCGAGATAAGCGCGGTCCTCCTCGTCCAGCGGGGCATCGTAGAGCAGATCGGGGCGGCGCTCCCAGCTGCGCCGCAGCGCTCCTTGGCGCCGCCGCCGCGCGATTTCACTATGGTGGCCACTGATCACCCAATCGGGAACCGTTTGGCCGCGGAAAGTTCGCGGTCGCGTATAATGCGGCCCTTCGAGTAGTCCGTTTGCGAAACTATCTCGATCGGCGGCGCCTTCCGCGCCTAGGGCATCCGGCAATAGTCGCACCACGGCGTCAATCAGCACCATTGCGGCCAGCTCGCCACCCGTCAAGACATAATCGCCGATGCTGATTTCATCGTCGACGGAGCGCCGAATGCGCTCATCGACACCCTCATAATGTCCGCAGAGCAACACCAGGCGTTCTTCACGCACCAGTTCCTTGGCGATGGAGTGTGAAAAGCGCCTACCTTGCGGTGAGAGCAAGATGACCGGCGCGTTCGCGGCGAGCTCCTCCAAAGCGTTCGTGACCACATCGACGCGCAACAGCATGCCGCCGCCGCCGCCATAAGGGGCGTCGTCGACACTACGATGCGCATCCTTTGCCGCTGCGCGGATGTCATGGCAATGTAGTGTGAAGATACTGCGCGCGCGCGCGGCGCCGAGTATGCTCGCCGACATCGGCCCCTCGAACATCGCCGGAAAAAGTGTCAGCACATCAATTCGCATTCGCTGGCCTCGCTTGCGATGGTGGAGCAGGAGACTACAATCATAGCGTGATTGCCGCCAGCCTGGACGAATATTGAATGAAAAGACGATGGAGCATCGCGCGGCACCGGGTGAGGTTGGTGTTGGCCTCTTTGCCTTTTCTGGTTGCTTGCAATTTGAGCAATGTGATGCCGGCTGCCATCCCCACGCCAGATTTGCCTCGTGTTCAGATCTTGAGCCCAGACAACAACACACGGATCCAGCTCGGCGAATCGTTGACGCTGGAAGTCCTTGCGCAGGATGAGACGGATGGCATCGTCCAGGTGCGGCTTTATGTGGATGACCCTGTCGGCGAGAGGCGCGCTTATACCGCGGCCACCGTTGTCGATGGCGAGCCAGTACCGATTTTCAGAGCAAGTTTGCTTTGGAGTGGTGAGCGAGTGAAATCCTACTTGCTCAGCGTGGTCGCTTATCGGGCCGATGGGCAGCGTAGCGACAGCGCCAGCATCACTGTTCATGTGGAAGATTAAGTTGGAGGTGGGGCGATGCGACTCTTGCACAACGGCAATATCCTCACGATGGAAGAAAATTCACCCTTTGCGACGGCCCTGCTGGTTGGCGATGATGGGCGCATCGCTGCTCTGGGGGAGCTTGCCGAATTGCGGGCTGCCGCTGCGGCCAAGGTGGATTTGCGCGGACGAACGCTCTTGCCGGGCTTCAATGATGCCCATGTTCATGTGAATTGGTTGGGCGATTTGCTCACGCGTTTGGTGAATGTCACTGCCGAACGCGGGCCGGATATCGCCACTTTGGTCGCCAGTTTCCGTGAGCGTGCTGCCCAAGAAGCGCCCGGCACCTGGATCCAGGGTGGTAATTACAATGAGAATTTCCTCGCGGATGGACGTCACCCCACACGCCACGATTTGGATCAAGCCAGTCGCAACCACCCCATCGTCGTCGTGCATACCAGCTGGCATGCGGCAGTGGCCAACTCTTTGGCCTTGGATCTCGCGGGTATCACCCGCGAGACCGCGGACCCCTTTGGGGGGCATATCGTGCGTGATGAACGCGGTGAGCCGGAGGGCCGTTTGGAAGAGACGGCGATGTCCCTCGTCTTGGGGTTGGTGCCGCCACCGAGCGAAGAAGAGCGTCTTGCGGCCATCCGCGCTTGTCATGAGCATCAGTTGCGATTGGGCATCACCAGCGCCACTGACCCCAATGCCGAACCAGAAGATATCATCGCTTATCGCGCCTTGGATTTGGCCGGTCAGCTACGCGTTCGCATGAATTTGTTGGCTGCCCGGCGCAGCGGTGAAGTCGATTTACCGCTCCCGGAACGCTACTTGAGCGATTTCCTGCGCATCAATACTGTGAAATTTTTTGCCGATGGCGGCCTCACCAGCGCGACGGCAGCCATCAGCCAACCCTATAAAGAGACGGGGACAAAGGGTTTGCTCATCTATGAAGATGAACAGCTGGCCGACCGCATGTGGGAGGCGCATAGGTCCGGCTTCCAGATTGCCACCCATAGCAATGGGGATGTTGCCTTGAAGCAGGTGCTCGACACCTACGAATTGCTCGAGCGACGTCTTCCGCAGCCGCACCTCCGCCACCGCATTGAGCATCTGGCCTTACCCACGCGCGCGCAAGTGGCGCAAGCGGCGCGTTTGCGGGTTGGCGTGGCTATGCAGAGCGTTTTCCTCCCCGCTATGGGCGCGACATATCGCCGCTATTTACCGGATTCTTATATCCCACGCGCCTATCCGACGCGTGAAGCCTTGGATGCTGGCATCCCGGTTGCCCTCAGCACCGATGCCCCCGTCGTCCCGGATGACAATCCGCTCATTGGCCTGAAAGCGGCCGTCGATCGCTGCGACCATCGCGGTGAAAAGCTCGGGCCGGCGCAGGCAATCACCATGGCGGAAGCACTCTACGCCTATACTATGGGGGGTGCCATTTTGAGCGGTGACGAAAAGACACGGGGCAGCCTCGCGCCGGGCAAATGGGCGGATATGGTCGTGTTGAGCGGTGATCCGCTCATGACGCCGACTGAGCGGTTACTCGAATTGTGCGTTGAGGAGACTTACCTCGGGGGCGAATGCGTCTATCGGCGCGAGGCCTAGGCCAACAAGCGCAAAAGATGCCATTTGCGCCGCCCGACGCGCAGGAGCACGAATTCCCCCAATAGGCTATCGGCGCTGGTCACGCGTGCATCCTCTTCGGCGACACGGCGATTGTTGAGATAGATGCCGCCGCCGCGGATGAGCCGGCGGGCTTCACCACGAGATTGCAACATATCCGCCCTAACCAGCAAAGAAACGAGCTCGACGCCTGCGCCCGCGAGCTCCGCTGCGGGGAGTTCGCTCGAGGGTATGTCCTCGCTGATTTCATGCCATTCGGCGGCGCTGATGCCTTTCAAGTCGCCGCCAAATAAGGCGTGGGTGGCGCGCTCGGCGTTGGCAAGGGCAGTCTCGCCATGTACGAGCCGCGTGACCTCACGCGCCAAGGTTTTCTGGGCGGCGCGCCCACCAGGTTGCTCGATGAGCTGCTTCGATAGCTCGGCGATTTCCTCTTGATTCAACCAAGTGAAAGTTTTCAAATGGGCGATGACTTCATCGTCGGCGCAATTGAACCAGAATTGATAAAAACGATAAGGGGAAGTCAGCTTGGCATCCAGCCAAACTGTGCCGGCCTCGGTCTTGCCAAACTTTTGACCGCTGGTGGTGGTCAAAAGGGGATAGACGAGGCCATAAGCTGGCGCGCGGCGCTGGCGGCGGATGAGATCCACGCCGGCGGTGATGTTGCCCCATTGGTCACTGCCGCCGAGTTGCGCACGGCAATTGGCATGGTCGTAAAGCCAGAGGAAATCATAAGCCTGCAACGGCATATAGACGAATTCAGTGAGCGAGATACCTTCTTCACTGCGGATACGGCTCTTCACCGAATCTTTGGCGAGCATAGCATTGACGGTGAAATGCTTGCCGGTATCACGCAAGAAATCCAGTAGACGGAGCGGCCCCAGCCAATCGCTGTTGTTGTGGAGTTGTGCCGGGTTTTTCTTCGCTTTGAAATCAAGAAATTGGGCGAGTTGCTCGCGGATGCTGGCGACATTGTCCGCCAATTGCTCCCTTGAGAGCAATTGGCGCTCGCTGGTTTTGCCGCTGGGGTCACCGATTAAACCGGTTCCACCGCCGACCAGCGCGATGGGCGTATGCCCAGCGCGTTGTAGGCGGGCGAGCCCGAGTACGGGGATTAGGCTGCCAACATGTAGGCTGGGGGCAGTCGGGTCAAAACCGTTGTAGACGGTCAGTGGCTCGCGCTCGAGGGCGTCAGCGAAACCCGCCGTCGCATCGTAAATTTGCCCACGCCATTTCAATTCTGCGAAGATGCCCATGTTCACCCCGCTCCACTGATTGAGCCGCATTATTGCGAACTGCGATGCTGGATTCCAGAGTACTTTCTTCAGTCGATGGGCGTGAGCAGCCAATCGGCATCCAGGAAACGTTGAATTTCCAGTAGGTAGCCATTGGGGTCGCGCAGGAAGCAGTGCTCGATGCCGAAATCGGTGTGGATGCGCGGTTTGCTCTCGAAGACGACGCCGCGCTCGCGCAATTCTTCATAACGGGCGCGTACATCGGCGACCACCCAGGTGAGGATGATTTGACGTTTGCCGGTGATTTCTTGCCATGTGGGTGCTTCAGCGCTCTCGCAGAGGCCGATATAAGCCTGAGCATTCACGCGGTAGATTTGGCAACTGCCCTGGTCGACGACCAAGGGCAAGTTGAGCTTATCGTTATAGAAACGCGCGGATGCGGCTAGGTCGGCTGTGTAGAGGAATGTGATTTGCTCGTTGGCAATGTCCATCGCGAAACCCTTGATTTTGAGACTGCACACCCATTTTAGCAAGTGGTGGCCGCGCTATACTGCTTGGATGGATGAATGCCTTGAGTAGAGAGGGAGCCAATGCCGCGCGGTACCCATGATGCTTTACCCGACCCGCGAAACGAGGAAGTCCTTGTTTATGTGAATGGTGAATTGCGGCCGCGCGCGGCGGCCAGCGTGTCCGTTTTCGATAGTGGCTTTCTGGTTGGCGATGGTGTTTGGGAGGGTTTGCGTTTGCATGAAGGGGGTTTCGCTTTTCTCGATTTGCATCTCGACCGCCTTGAGCAAGGGGCTAGGGCAATCGCGCTCGATCTGGGTATGACGCGCGCGGAGATCATCGCCGCCCTTTACCAGACGACCGAGGCCAATGGGATGCGCGATGATGTCCATGTGCGCATCATGTTCACGCGTGGCTTGAAGAAGACACCTTCGCAAGACCCGCGTCTCGCTCGTGGCGGCCCGACCGTCGTCATCATCGCTGAGCACAAGCGTGCCAACCCGCAACATAGCGAGGGCGGTATCACGCTATTCACCAGCACCGTGCGCCGCCCGCCTCCGGACACGCTGGACCAGCGCCTGAATTGCCATAGCAAATTGCATGAAGTCATCGCTTTGCAACAAGCACTTGCGGCCGGCGCTGATGAGGCGCTGATGTTGGATACGCGCGGTTTTGTGGCAACCTGCAACGCGACGAATTTTTTCATCGTGCGCCGCGACAAGGCTGGCCCCGCTGTTTGGACTTCGAGCGGAGGTTATTGCTTACCCGGCGTCACGCGTGGACAGGTCCTACGAATTTGCCGTGAGGTCGGCATCCCGCAACAGGAGTGTGATTTCTCGCTCAGCGAAGTCTATGATGCTCAGGAGGCTTTTGTAACGGGCACTTTTGGCGGTCTGACGCCGGTGCATGTGATTGATGGTCGCGCCATCGGCTCCGGTGAATACCCCCTGACCGCGCGCTTGCGAACGCTCTATAAGGAGGCGATGGCGGCGTCAGCGCAATTGGCAGCGCGAGGGCGAGGGGAAGGATGAGCGAAAGCGCGCTTCCACCGATTGATTATGCAGCGCGCGTCAACCGGTTACAGTCCGCCATGGCCAAGACGGAAGCCGATGTTTTGGCCATCATCCCGGGCCCGAATCTACGCTATTTATGCGGTGGTGTGCATTTTCTGTTGGAACGACCGCTGGTGTGGTTTTTGCCGCGTGTTGGTGAACCCCTGGCGGTTGTCCCCCAATTGGAGTCCTCGCTCTTCCAGGGCCACGACTTGCCAGCCAGGGTTTTGCCTTGGTCCGATGCCGATGGCTATGAAAGGGCTTTTGCGGCGGCTTTTGCTGAGCTGTCATTGAGTGGCAAGCGGGTCCTCGTCGAAGGCTTGCGTATGCGTTATTTTGAATGCGAGATTTTGCGCGCAGCTGGCGCCGTGCTCGGCGCTGGCGATACGCTGTTGAGTGAGTTGCGTATGCGGAAGGACGAGAGCGAATTGGCTGCTTTGCGCCGCGCTATCCGCCTTAGCGAAATGGCTTTGGGACAAGTATTGGCGGAAATTCGCGTTGGTATGAGTGAGCAGGAGATCGGCGTACGCCTGGATGCGCTGTTGCGCGAAGTCGGCTGTGAGGGGCAATCCTTCACCACCATCGTCCATGCCGGTGGCAATACGGCCATGCCCCACCATGGGCCACTCCCCTATCGGGCAAAGGTCGGCGATGCTTTGCTCTTCGATTTTGGCGGTGTCTATCAAGGCTATTGTGCGGATATTACGCGTGTATTCTTTTTTGGAGAAGCGAACCCCAGGCAGCGCAGATTCTATGAGGCGGTTTACCGCGCGAATGAAAGAGCGCGGCAGGTGGCGCGCCCAGGGTTGGCTTGCGCTGAGTTGGATCGGCAAACTGCTGCCGTCTTACAGGAGGCGGGTTGGGGGGATCTCATCCGCCACCGTACTGGCCATGGCCTGGGTTTGGAGGCGCATGAAGAGCCCTATGTCGTGGCAGGCAACGAGCGCCTCTTGGAACCGGGGATGGTCTTCACGGTGGAACCAGGTATTTATGAATTGGGCAAGCTTGGGGTACGCATCGAAGACAATATACTCATCACCGAAGAGGGTAGCGAGAGTCTGACGACCTTCCCGCGCGAGTTGCGTGTGCTCGCTTAGACCGCGGCGCAAATTTCGGCGAATTCGCGCAGGCGCTCGCGTTGTGTGCCACTGAGCCAGATGAAAGGGCGTACGCTCTCGATGCGCAACAGGGCCTTTTCCACCGTTAGCCCTTCATTGGCGATGAGATACGCAGCGACCAATGTGGCCGCTCGCCCGACCCCGACCCAGCAATGCACATACACTCCCTCACCGATTGTCAGGGCTTGCGCTATGAAAGCGACGCCGGCCTGGAGATGATCCAGGCTGGGGGCGGCGCCGTCGTTTGTGGGCAAATGCAAGTAGCGTTCGCGGGTGAGACCGTGTTCGGCATCGTCGAATTCTGCGCGCAGGCTGATGGTGTGGGTGATACCGCGCGCGCGCATGGCCGCCAGGCCGCGCCGCCCATGTTGCCCACCGAGGTATAGCCCGGGCGCTACCTCACAATGACGCCAGACCGGCGCGCCGGTCAACCGACGCTCCAGGGGTACCCAGAGGCGGAGGGCGATATTGATTGGCCCTTGTTGGCGGAGGCGTTGCCAGATGAGCGATGGCGAATGGTTGCCCTTCATCCCCTTGCCCCTAAGGCGCCTGGCTAGCGCGCATCCATCTCCGCGCGCACAGTTTGCAGCAGTGTTTCCGCTTTGAGTTGACTGAGCGTATAGCAGGGGCCGCCGAGACGCTCGGCCAGCTGTCTCGCCAAGCCTTGGTCGAAGGCGGCGTGTTCCATATTGATGACGAGAGTGCGGATGTCTTCTTGTTGGATGCGCTCGGCAATCTGGTAACTTTCCTCCATTGGTGAGAGGCGTTCACTGAGGGAGACATTGCCGGCGCCATCCGTGAGCAGGATGATGAGGGGCATCACATCTGGGTGCAGTTGTTTTTCGCGCCGGACCGTTTCGTAGCTCAGCAAAAGGCCAGCAGAGAGGGGCGTTTTGCCACCGACCTGGATATTGACAAGAGTCTGTTTGGCGAGCACGACAGAGTTGGTTGGCGGCAAGACGAGATTGGCGCGATCTTTATGGAAAACGACGAGGCCGACGCGGTCACGCCGTTGATAGGCATCGGTCAACAATGACATGATGGCGCCTTTAGTGGCTTGCATGCGCTCGGAGACGGCCATGCTCCAGGAGGCATCGACGGCGAAGAGAATGAGATTGGCCGCTTTGCGGACGCGCACCTTGCGTTGTAGGTCAATTTTACGCAGGGCATAGGCCATGCCGGAAGCCGCTTTTTGCGCGGCGCGTTCGATTTGAAAGGGGGCAGCGGCGCGCAGGGTGGCGTCGAAGGCAATGTCTTCGGGATGCTCGCCGGCGGGCCGTGCCTGAACATAGCGGCCGCGCTTGCGGTCTGTGTGTGTGCGTGAGCGGCGCCCGGGTTGGCGGCGTGTCAATTGGTCGAGGGGGGTATTGAGGCGGCGCGGTTGGAATTCGCCGACGCTGTCGACATTTTGCCCGCCCTCCCACCAATGGGCATCCTGTGGACCCTGGAAGACATCTTGCGGCGCGGGTTCCGCGTTCTCCAAATCTGGCGTTTCTGGTTCCCCCTCAGCGGTATCGCTCAGCGAAGGGCTTTTTTTTTATCTTCTAGGGTCTCATCGCCCGTTTCGCTGGTCTGCGCTTCTTCTTCACCTTCATTGTATTCGGCTTCGGCTTGTTCGAGTTGGCTTTGCAAGGTGTTCATATTCATCTGCGCATCTGTGAAGGGTCCGCGCTTGAGGCGGTGGGGGATGGCCAACTCGGTGGCGAGCAGGATATCGGTGTTGGTGATGTGTTTGCGTCCTTCATAGGCGGCTTGCGCACGCGCCGTCTTGAGGATGACCAGGTCAGCGCGGTGGCCGTCAATTTGCAGCGAGCTGGTGAGGGAAGCGATGGCGAAAAGGTCGCGGCGAGTATAGGCGACCTCGTCGACGATTTCGCGAGCAGCAGCGATGCGCTCGCTCAGTCGATCTTCAGAGTTTTGCCAATCGCGCTGAAAGGCGATGGGGTCGCTTTCATATTGGATGTGCCGCTCGAGGATTCGCATGCGGTCGTCAGCGTTGCCGATACCGCGCACCTCGACGGAGAGGGCGAAGCGGTCCAGCAATTGTGGGCGCAGGTCGCCTTCCTCAGGGTTCATGGTGCCGACCAGGATGAAGCGCGCCGGATGCGAGAAGCTGATGCCCTCGCGCTCGACGACATTCACGCCCATGGCGGCTGAATCCAGCAGGAGGTCGACGACATGGTCATCGAGGAGGTTGACTTCGTCGACATAGAGAATCCCGCGGTTCGCATTGGCGAGGACGCCGGGGTCAAAATGTCGCTCGCCTTGCTGGATGGCTTTCTCGATATCCAGGGTGCCGACCACACGGTCTTCGGTCGCGGAGACGGGCAGGTCGATGAAACGGACGCGCTGACGGCGAGTGGGGAGGTCTTCACCGCGTTCGGCGCGCGCGCGGATGGGATCGGACCAGGTTGTGGGTTGTGCGGGGTCGTCGGCATAGGGGGAATCGGCGATGACCTCGATATCGGGCAGGAGAGCGGCCAGCGCGCGCGCGGCGGTGGATTTGCCAGTGCCGCGTTCGCCGCGGATGAGGACACCGCCGATGGGCATATGGATGGCGTTGAGGACGAGGGCGCGCTTCATGCGCTCTTGGCCGACGATGGCAGTGAAGGGGTAAATATTGGCTGTTTGGCTGGGCATGGGGCTCCGCTGGTTGATTTGGATGAGCAGCGATTAATTCTAGCGAGTGGGAGGGGCAGGGGCTAGGGCGGGGTTGCGACAGATTTTTAAGGGAGCTTTCCTCGCTTGAGTTTGGCAAGCATCTCGTTGGTCGCATCGCGGAGCAATTCGCTGCGGGCAACGAGGAAATCGTAATAGCGGTCCACTCGCCATAACTGAGGGTCGTCTGGAATCCAATGTTTGCTTAAAACTCCAGGATGCCGTTCTTCGTATTCGGGGAAGTAGTCTTCGGGAGGTCGGTCTTGAATTCGGATATTGCAATCGCCCAATAAGAAAGAATAGTTGGCGACGCTATGGACCTGGCGAATGCTGGTGACACCGTTTCGACGCAAGTAAGCCCTTGGAAACAGGTGATGTAGGTGCAATTGATGATCGAGGCGGTGGGCACCCAAAGGGACACCTTCACAGAAATCGGGCGCGTTGGTCGCTCGTGTGAGCATATAGAGCAAAGAATAGGTATTTGCCCGCCGCGTGGAGGCTAGGAATTGCTCCTTCCATAGGATCATCTGCCCATGTTGGTGTTGTAGATTTTGATTGAGGTTCGCCAATTGTTGCTCCCAAGAACCCTTGGCCTGCTCGAGCGCGTTCAAATCTTGTTGGATATAACTGGCGCTTGCAGCGCGATATCTACCCCAAAAGGCGGAATTGATATACCAATACAGCATCTGGGCCATCTCCCCATCGCGATGCTGCAGCCCTCCACAATATTCCAAATATTTGACCATAATGATGAACGCCGGTTTGCCGAAGAGCGCTTCATTGTGGTCCAGCCCCAGGTGAGTTTGAATCTGGTTCAAGAGGGCGCGCATATGCTGGCGCACTCGTCTCAAACCGTATTGGAAAGCATCGCTGGAAATGTCGTAAAGGCTATCGAATTGGTAACGAGAATGCACAACCGCATTGACGCAGCGCAAGGCCCATCTCTCATCGAACCAATAGCGGTTGTCGCGGATATTGGCCAATAGTCCCTGCAGGTCATCGCGTACTTTGGGATGTTGCAGGCTGATGAAGGAAATGGCCAAATCCACGGGATTGAGCGGTGTGCCATTTTTATTGACCTTATCAAAGATGTCGACCACTGTGCGCAAGTCAAACTCCTCTGAAATTTCCTCGGCGGCGATGTGGCGGTTTTGAATTTGGATTAGCTGAAGGATGCGGTTGGTATAGAGATTCTTGATTGTATTATCAAAGTCAGCAAAGCGGTCGAAGAAGTCCGCTACGCCGCTGGCTTTAAATATGTCGAAGACGTTAATCCATAAGGAATCTTCCCCCGGACTGTTGCGGAAGAAACCGAACTCTTCTTTCTCGACATGGAAATGCAGTTCGTCGAAAGGGCTTCGATCGCCAGCAAAGAAAACTGGTGGCTCGCCTTTGATGACAGCATATAGGGTGGTGATGCGTTGTTGGCCGTCCACAATGAGTTGCACCGTACCATCGGTTGTCACCCCCTGATTGCGCATGATGCTGAGCTCGGGTCGGGTTTTCCAAAACAAAACGCCGCCAATGGGATACCCCTTATAAAGGGATTGGAAAAACTCACGGATTTGTCGGCGTCTCCAGACATATTGCCTTTGGAAATTGGGTAGGCCGATGTTCCCCCGTTCGATATCGGCCAATATCACTGAGATTTGGGTTTGTGGCATCTTTATTTCCCCCCTAACTCCAACTCCGCTGATGCCGCAACGCGTCCAGCGCGACGGCCAGTGACCGGTTGTGGGTGTTGCTATGATATTAGGATTTCTTCCTCCACATATTTTTTGAAGTCGGAGAAATTCGTGTAATAACGGTATCCCCTTTGCTGGACGATGTTGTGCATTTCATCATCTTCATTGACCAGCAAAGAAACCGCTTGGCTGCGCCCAGCTTGAATGCCCTGCGGCCAGGCGAGGTCCAAGGTGGCTAAGAATTCGCCTGTTTCTTCGTCCACCAGCTCATATCCGTAGGTTCCAGATGGCAAATTCATCTCGCGCATCCATTCCTGACAAGCCTGGATTTGTCTCAACTCCTCGTCGTTTGCGATATGCGGGGTGGTGGGTAATTGAGCGATTTCTGGTTGAATGGATGTTTCTGAGTGGGGTAGCTCACCGCGCTTGAGCTGTTGTAGCAGTTGATTCGCGGCTTTTGCCAACCGTTCTTGACGCCATTCGAGAAACTCCCCGTAATTATCGATTTCCCACAAGCGTTCATCCATGGGGATCCATTGTGAAGTCAAGACACCAGGATGTTTGGTTTCATACTCGGCAAAGTAATCCCTGGGTAGTCGGTCGCTGATGCTGCGATTGCAATCCATGGTCAGGAAAGCGAAATTGGCGAGGCGATGCACATCTCGGCGCGATCGGCCCGCTCTATATAGCTGAGCTCTTGGGAAAATATGATGCCGCTCTAACGGGTTGCCAAGCAGATCCATGCTCAGGGGGATGTTCTTACAGAAATCTCTTGCGCCGCAAACATGGGTCAGAAGGTATAGCAACGGATAAAAGCGATTGCGGCTCCAAGATGAATGAAAATCCATTGGTGTGAGCTCAAGAGTGCCACGCTCACTTTGAAGCGCATCAATCAGCCCCTGAATTTGCGCGGCGGCGGTGTCGTTTTCTTTGAGGATGTTTAGGTCGCGGCGCAAAGTTGATTCTGTCGCACCAGAGTATCGACCCCAAAGTAAGGTGTGAATGTACCAAAAGAGGATACGGGCGATCTCCGATGTTCTCAGCTGAAAGCTTCTGTCAGCATGGATCTCGAGATAACGGGCGATGAGCGATAAAGAAAACGGACTGCGTAAGACAGAACCATGGTCCAATCCCAAGTGGGCGCGAATTTGCATCAGCATTTCATCGACATGTTTCTCATAGCGTTGTACACCGTGATGGAACTCATCAGATGAAATTTGAGCGATTGCTCGAAAGCGCGCATCACCAGTCAGCGTGGTCGTGATGCCGCGCAGGAACCATTCCATACTGAACCAGTATCCAGCATTACCCCATTTTTGCAGGCGGGCTTTTATCTCGTCCCGAGCGCTTGGCCGCCGGGCACTAATTTGAGCCAATGTTAGGTCGGCCTGAGACAATTTTGTCCCACCACTATTCACCTCATTGAAAATATCCACGACCTCTTCCAAGGATTTATCGGTGATTTCCTCGATGTGAAAAACCTTCTTGGTGATTTCACCCAATTGAGTCAATGGTTCAATGGTGGAATTTTCGAAGTTTTCGAGTAGCCCGGCCTGGTGTCTCTCTGCCAGGATTCTGGGGGTTCCTTTCTGTAACACCTCCGTTACGCTCACCCAGTTAGGATTGTTCCGCATATGGATTGGTCCATAGAATTCGAATTGTTCGCTATCGAGATTGAAATACAGATTGAGGAAATTCCTATCGTTGCCGTCAAAGAAATTGGGCGCTTTTCCTCGAACGATTCCATATAAGGTCGTGATTCTTTGCTGCCCGTCGACGATTAGTTTGATTGGCCCAGTTGAATGTGCTGGGTGGTCAGCAACGCCACGCATAGCGGATTCTCTTGTTGTTACCCAGATGAGCAAGCTACCCACGGGATTTTTGCGATATAGCGAGGTCATGAATCTTCTGACTTGCTCACGATTCCAGACATAGCCGCGCTGAAATTGTGGCAAATTGTATTCTCCAGCATCAATCAAGTTGATAATTGTGTCAATATTCATTATTGGCTCCTTTCCTAGCTACGCCGATGCCGCAACGCGTCCAGCGCGACGGCCAGTAAGATGATGAGGCCTTGGAAGATATCCCGGTAAAAATTGGGAACATTGATCAAATTGAAGCCATTTTCAATCAGCCTCAGCAACATCACCCCCAACACCGTGCGCCAGATTGCTCCTTCGCCGCCCATGATGCTCGTGCCACCAATCACCACCGCCGCGATGGCGATGAGCTCGAGACCCTCGCCAGTGTTGTTCTGCGCTCGGCCAAATTTCGATGCCGCAATCACCCCCGCCACCGCCGCGGCGAAACCGCTGATTCCGAAAGTCAGCGTTCGCACCAAGTTGACATTGATGCCGGAAAGTCGCGCGGCTTCTGGGTTATCCCCCGCGGCGAAGACATAACGCCCGAACTGCGTTCGCAATAGCATGAAGGTCAGCAGCAAGGCCAGACCCAACCAGATATAGATGGTGTTGCGCACGCCCAGGAAGTCGCCGCGCGCCAGCTCGCGAAATGCAGCATTCATACCTCGTACCGTATCCGCTTGGGTGATGAGCAAGGCGAAGCCGCGGAAAACAATGCCGGAAGAGAGCGTCGCCACGAAGGTGTTGATGCGAAAGAAAGTGACCAGGATGCCATTCAGCAAACCGAGTAGGGTGCCCACCAAGATGCCGATGACCCAACCCAAGTAGGCGGCGGAATCGCCGAGGAATTCATGCGCTGCCCAATCGCGCGCGACCATCGCCGCGACCACGCCGCTCAGCGCGAAGATGGCACCAGTCGATAGGTCAAAGCCGCCGGCGATGATGACAACCGTCGCCGCGATGGCGATGAGGCCGATCTGATGTGCCTGGTCGAGGATGTTCAATTGATTGCGCAATGTGAGAAAGGCTTCTGTCCCTGTCGCAAGGATGATGTAGAGGATGAAGATGGCGATGACGATGCCGTAATCGAGTAAAAAATTGGTGAGGCTGCGGCGCTTGAGGGAGGGCAGGCGATCTTTGACGCGCTTCCAAATCATGGGCAGGTTTTCCTCAATTGCTGGCTAATGGATGGATGAAATTGCGCGGTCTTTCGTCGGCACCGCCGCGCCGAAAGCCGCTGCCATAATTTCTTTTTTGGCGATAGCGGGGCCTTGGGCGCCACCGAACTCGGCGACAATTTGTCCCAGGCGCATCACATAAACGCGGTGCGCGAGGCCCAAAATCTCGTCAATCTCGGATGAGATGAGCAAGATGGCCACGCCATCGGCCGCCAATTGCGCGACGAGGCGGTATAGTCCACGCTTGGCGCCGATATCCACACCGCGCGTCGGCTCATCCACGAGGAAGACATTTGGCCGCTCAAAGAGCCACTTGCCGAATAATACTCGTTGTTGGTTGCCACCAGAGAGGCGGTTCACGGGCAATGAAGGCAGGGGCGGTTGGACATTCAGCGTTTCTAGGAGCTGGCGGATGCGCCTGGTTTCCTCTTCATAATTGATGATGCCGCCACGGTGGGTCACCGAGTGCAAATGCGGTAATGTCAGGTTGCTGCGGATGTTCTGCTTGAGCAGCAATCCTTGTTCCTTGCGGCTTTCGGGTAGCATGAAGATGCCCGCTCGGATGGCGTCGGCCGTCGTTCGGATTTTGACGGTGTGCCCCATCACGCGTACGACACCGCCATGTTGCTCTTCCAAACCGAAGAGCGTCCGCGCGAGGCGGCTGCGCCCGCTACCAACCAGCCCGGAGAGGGCGACAATTTCGCCCGCTCGCACCTGTAAATTCAGGTTCGCAAAGACCGAACTGCGCAGGTCTTGGACTTCCAGCGCCACTGGCGCCTCTGGCAGCGGTAAGACGCGTGGTGGGTACATTTCGGATAGGGTTCGGCCGAGCATGGCCTCGACTAGGCTGGTGACCGTCTCTTCGCTGGTTGCCGCCGTGCGCACGATTTGGCCGTTGCGCATGACGGTGACGGTATCGGCGAGCGCGAGGACCTCATCAAGAAAATGGGAGATGTAGATGATGGTATGACCGCGTGCCTGGAGGTCGCGCACGATTTGTAGGAAGATCTTCGTCTCGTCGTCGGCGAGCATGGCGGTTGGCTCGTCCATGATGATGAGCTTGGCATCACGGGCGATGGCCCGCAGTACCTCAACTTTTTTCTTGTCAGCAAGACGAAGTTTTTGGACCGGGATATTGGGTTGCAGGTCAAAACCGGTGGATTGGACCAGTTGTTTGAATTTACGCAGCATGGCTTGGCGATTCAAGACACCGCCGCGCTGAATCTCCTCCCCGAGCAAGATGTTGTTGATTACGGTTTGCTTATTTAGGAGCGCGATTTCTTGCGTGATGGTGGTGATGCCATCGCGTAGGGCATCGATGGGGTGGGTGTAAGCGCGTTGCTCACCAAGGACAGAGAGTTGGCCGGAATCCGGGCGCTCGATACCGCTGATGATTTTGCCGAGGGTTGATTTTCCCGCGCCATTCTCGCCAACCAGGGCATGGATTTCGCCCTGATTGACGGTGAGGTTGATGTTCGCTAGCGCCTGTACGGCGACGAACCGCCGCGAAACATCGCGTATTTCGATGAACGGTGTTTTAGCCAAAACGGCAGTTTCCCAAGCTGGCTATTGCAGTGTTCACCATTGTGGTGCGAATTCGTCGACATTCTCCTGGGTGATGATTGGACCGGAGGCGGGGAAGGGTGGCGATTGGTCGTACATATTCACTGAGCGCACGAGGAGGGTGCCATCGATCGCTTGCAAAGCCATTTGCGCGGCAATTTGTCCGTTGGTGTAGGGGCTATTGGCGACAGTGGCGAAGAAACGACCTTCCTTGACAGCGTTATAGCCGTCGATGCTGGCGCCTTGCCCGATGAGGGCCACCTCGCCCGTACGGCCAGCATCTTCCACCGCAATTTCCGCACCCAAGGTCATTTGGTCGCCGACGGTGGCGATGACATCGATACCCGGGAAAGCTTGTAGCTGGTCGGTCGCGACGGTGAATCCACCCTCTTCCACATAACTACCGGCTTGATTGGAGACGATGGTGATGTTCTCATGGGCGGCGACGACGGATTCGACGGCGCTGAAGCGGTCAAGATCGAGAGGGAATTCTTCGAAACCGATCATGAATGCCACCTCGCAGGGGTCGATGCCTTCGCAAGCCATGACAATGGCCTGCCCAATGTGCGCGCCATCACCCTCGCCAGTGCGGGCGATTTGTGCCGCAACATTCTTGTAGGGCACCAGGGTTTTACGATCGTGGTTGATGGGAGCATCCAACGAGATGACCGGTATGCCAGCCTCAAACGCCGCATCCACACCGACTGTGACGCCGACACCATCCACTGAATAGAGGATGAAAGCATCGAAATTGCCGGATGTGATGGCATCCTGAATCTGGTTCAATTGCTCGTCAGCGTTGAAGCCAGCGTCAAAGGATGCGACTGTACCCGCAGCCGCTTCGATGATTTCTCGCACACCGATTTCTGCGTTGCGTACATATTCGTTGTTGCCAAGCGGCAGGAATAGCGCGATCGCCGGGCCGTCCTGCGCTTGTATGGGTAACATCGGCAACAAGAACAAAAGACAAATGCCAATTAGCCAAAGGGTTTTACGCATGGGTTTACTCCTCTTTTGGATAAGATCGGTCGGATTTTTTGCGCCAATCGTGCGCGCCTGCAGGCGATGATAACGCAATAATGCGCTTGAGGGCAATAATTATGGCATGGTCTTGGACGATGTTTTACCAAAATAGCGCAGTTGTTCTATAATGATGTTGAGTTGGGAACAAGGATGCATCATGGTTCGACTCCGTTTTACCAGCCACCTCGAAAAATTCTTCCCTGGTTTGGGGGAAATGCAGTTGGAAGCACCCGATGTGGCTTCCCTCTTGCGCCGCGCTGATGCCCATTTTCCTGGCTTAGCCGCTTACATCGTTGACGAGCGTGGCCATTTACGGCCGCATGTGAATATTTTCATCGGCAAGGAAATGATTTCTGACCGGGAATTCCTGAGCGATCGCCTGCGCAATGGTGATGTCATCACCATCATGCAGGCCCTCTCTGGTGGAAAGGGGAGATGAATATGGCCGTGGCGGCTGCAAAGCACCTCATTTTAGGGACGCGGAAAGGGTTGTTGCGTTACGAGCGGAAAAATGGCGACTGGCGTTACGCGCAGGAAGCCTTACCTGCCCAGCCGGTCAGTTACGCCTTCGTGGATGAACGGAATCAGGCACTCTGGGCTGCGCTGGACCATGGCCATTGGGGAATCAAATTGCAACGCTCGCACGATCTTGGTGAAAGCTGGGAGGAGATGCCAACGCCCAGCTACCCACCCGGTTCCAAGCGTGCTGATGGCGGTGGCGCGACTTGCACTTATCTCTGGTATCTTGCCCCTGGTGGTGAAGACGAGCGACAGCGTCTCTATTTCGGGACCGAGCCGGGCGGTTTATTCAGCAGTGATGATGGCGGTGAGAGTTGGCAATTGAATGAGACGCTCTGGCAAGACCCTTCGCGCACTGCTTGGTTCGGCGGTGGTCGTGACCAACCAGGGCTTTGCTCCATCATCGTCGACCCGCGCGATTCGCGGCGCCTCACCGTGGGCATCAGCGTTGGCGGTGTGTATGTCAGCGAGGATGGCGGCGAGAGTTGGGAGGGACGCAACCGTGGTTTACACGCTTGCTATTCTCCTGACCCTTATTCGGATTTCGGACATGACCCGCATTTCATGCTCGCTTCGCCTTCCAACCCGGATGTGCTTTGGCAGCAAAACCATTGCGGTATCTTTCGCAGTGTCGACGGTGGTCGCCAGTGGGTTGAGATTTCCAACAAAGAGCGAACGGCTTATTTTGGTTTCGCCATTGCGGTGGACGAAAGTGATGAAAATTGTGCTTGGGTTGTCCCGGCCATCGATGCCGAATATCGAATGGCGGTGGAGCGCAAGTTGCGTGTTTGCCGCACCGAGGATGGCGGCGAGAGCTGGCAAGAACTCACGGCAGGCTTGCCCGAGGGCCCCAGCTATGATTTGGTCTTCCGCCATGCGCTCGATGTCGCTGGTGATATCCTGGCTTTTGGAACGACGACGGGTAACCTATTCTTATCTGAGGACCGCGGCAATCGATGGCGTTGCCTCAGCCACCACTTGCCGCCAATACATTCGGTTCGTTTCTGCGCGGGGTGAGGCCTATTCCAAAGAACGCAGGACCGCCAGCGCGGTGTCGTAATCGGGGAAGTCGTGCACTTCTTCGAGGTATTGCACATAGCAAATGACATCTTCATCATCGATGATGAAGATGGCGCGATGCTCGAGGCGCATTTCGCTGATGTGTGTGCCATAAGCCTGTCCGAAGGACATATCGCGGTAGTCAGATAGGACTGCGTGACGGTTGATAGCGGCAATTTGGCACCAGCGGTCCTGTGCGGAAGGCAAATCGGCGCTAATGGTGATGAACAAGAAGTCATCTCCCATTTCCTCAATTTCCCTATGCAAGAGCCGTGTTTGTGAATCACAAATGGCCGTATCCAGGCTGGGAATAGCGCTAATGAGACGAATCTTATCGGCGGTGTCGGCCAAGAGGCGAAAGGGGCTATCGAAACTTTTCAGGAGCACCACTTCAGGCGCGTCATCACCAGCTTCCAGTTGCGGCCCTTCCAAATGGACAATGCTCTCACCCAAGTAGCTCACAGTGCGTTCGGTCACTCTGCTTGTGTCTCCGATCTTCTTTGAAATCATAGTTGATAGCCTTCAATCAAATCTTGAATTCCACACCCTTTAAATATTCGCGCACTAGCATAGCGGCGGTGGCGCCTTCACCGGCGGCGGTGGCCACCTGCTTGGTGCTCCCTTCACGAACATCGCCGGCGGCGAAAATTCCTGGAACCGAAGTTTCGAAAATGAGGGGTAGTCGTGTCGCATAATTGGCGATGTGGCCATTGTCTTGTGGCAGGTTATGTCCGGTGCGGATGAAGCCCCAAGGGTCCAGTGTGATATCCGAATCTTTTAAGAAGCTGGTGTTCGGTTCCAGGCCAATGAAGATGAAGGCACCGCTGATCCGTAATGTGCTCTCTTCCCCGCTTTCGGTGTTGCGGACATCGAGGGCACGCAAGCGCTTGCGGCCACTGAAGGCCACGGGCGCAGTATTGTACTGTACCGCGATGTTGCTTTTCTCGAAGACCTTATCTTGACAGACAGAGTTGGCCCTGAGCGTCGAACCGCGTACGAGCAGCGAGACCTTGTTGGCAAAAGTGGCTAATTCGAGTGCCGCCTCCGCGGCGCTATTGCCACCACCAATGACCGCGACATGTTGTCCCTTATAAAAGGGTCCATCGCAAGAGGCGCAAAAATGTACGCCGCCGCCCAGGAAATCCGTTTCGCCAGGAATTTTCAGGTTGCGATAGCGGCTACCAGTGGCGATGATCATCGCATTGCAATTGTACTCTTCACCATCAGAAGTGATGAGCGTATGATAATTGTTACCGCTGACGATGGTTTCGATGTTGGTCGCTTGTAAGATCTCAACCCCGAAAGTTTCCGCCTGTTCGCGCAATTTCTCGCTGAATTCAAAACCGGTGATGGGTTGTGGGAAGCCAGGCACATTCTCCAAATAACCGGTGAGATTGGCGTTCCCACCGACGGCCTCGCGCTCGATGACCATCGTTTCGATAGAGTCGCGCGCGGTGAAGATGGATGCGGTCAGTCCAGCGGGGCCAGCGCCAATGATGATGAGTGGCCAAAAGGTGCGTTGGATGCCGGTATGCAGATCCAATTTGTCTGCCAGGTCCTTGTTTGTTGGCCCAAACATGATGTCACCATCGGGGAATTCGATAGTGGGTAAGGCGCGCTTACCGTTGGTTTTCTCCAACAACTCCCGGGTGACCTCCGGCCTTTCCACGATGTCAATCCATTCGTAGGGTATTGAATGCTCACCCAGAAAGGTCTTGCAGCGGCGGCAATCCGGGCACCAATAGGCACCATAGATTTTTATGTCCGAATTGTCACTCATCCAACCTCCATTGTTACGGCGCCGCGTGAAAGTCTACGACGATTTCCAAATCGCTTAACAAAATATACTGTAATTTGCCTCAAATTCCAAGACCACAATCCAAGATCTCGACCCAGTGTACATCCGCGCGGGACGGATGAGTCGCGGTAACTGTTGATTCGGATATCTCGCTACTCTATACTGCTCGCATAAAGGACGGTGAATATTAGGGATGGAGTAAGATGAAGCGCACCTATCAGCCCAAGATTCGGCGGCGCGCGCGCGTGCATGGATTTCGGCGACGCATGAGTACTCGTTCGGGGCGCAACATCTTGAAGCAAAGACGCGCCCGCGGCCGCCATTCCTTGGCGGTCCAGCCCCATCATGTGAAAAAAGTCAATTGGAAAGCCTGAGGCGCAGCGCGTGCGATCGCCCCGCTGATGATATGGACGCGCCCATTGCCGCACGATGTGCGAAGTGAACTTCGCTTACGCCGGAAAGGCGATTTCTTACGGCTACGACGCTCATCCCAATCTTTCCGGGGGGTGTTCTGCCGCCTCGTTTGCGCGCCGAATCAATTGCCCCACAACCGCTACGCTGTGGTGGCCAGCAAGAGGCTGGGTGGTGCTGTCATCCGCAACCGCGTTCGTCGCCGCTACCGTGAGATTTTGCGACAGGTGGACGGTGAGTTGCGTCAGGGGCAAGACCTAATGTTCATCGCCAATCTGAGGAGCGTTGAAGCCAGTTATGGGGAGTTGCGCGCAGCATGTCACAAACTCTTGCAACGGGCTGCTTTATTCGCACCTGGTTCGCCGGGACCGGGAGTGGGCCAGTGTTGACCTGGATTGCCTTGTGTATCATCCGCGGCTATCAGCGCTATCTCTCTCGCTTTCTGCCAGCGAGTTGTCGTTTCCAACCCAGTTGTTCGCAATATACTTACGAGGCAATTGAGCGCTATGGTTGCTTCCGCGGTATTTGGTTGGGTAGCAAGCGTCTGGCGCGCTGCCACCCATTTCATGAGGGGGGATATGACCCAGTACCCTAAGGGCCCGGCTCGCCTCAAGCGCAAATTCAAGATGATAATGCCCTTGTTGGGGTTGTTATTGTCGTTCTTCTTGTTTGCCTGTGCGCCATTACCGCAGGAACCCGGTTGGCCGGGTTTGCTCTTTCTCCCCGGACAGCCTAGGGAAGACGGCAGTGTCGGCGATTCTTCGTTCATCATCACTTACATCAATCGGGTGCATCGTGTGAATGCGCGTAATGGGGAATCCTTCTTATTACCGCCGGTCTTGCGCTCGGCTCAGGATGGTGATGATTTCTCTTGGCGTGTGGAAAGTTGCGTGAACAAAGGAGGCGAAGCTTATTTCAGCAACAATTGGAGTGGCGCCTATTTTGCGGCCGCTGAGATTTCGGCTGCGGGAGATGCCCTTTACATCGCGACTCATGGTGCTGGCGGTGGTAGCGATGCGGTGCAATTTGTCAATTTGGAATCGGGTGAAGTGGATTTTGGCGATTGTCTGCCCTTGGGCGCTGGGGTTTTGGCCGATTTGGTTCGCGACGGCGACACCCTTTATATTGCGCAAGTGGATGGCCGCTTGCTGGCGCTTGATTTGACGGATGAACTCGCGCTGCGCTGGGAATTTCAAGCGGGCGATGCGGTCTGGGCGACCCCACTCTTGCTAAAAGAGGCGCCACTCTGCCAACGCGAAGCCGATGAGGCGCCGCAACCCTTGTCCCAACCGATGCTCATCCTGGCTTCACTCGATCATCATCTCTACGCCTTGGATCCGGAAACTGGGACGGTCATCTGGCAGCGGAATTTGGGGGGTACGGTGGCTTCACCGCCGCGCGCTTGTTGGCAAGACCAGCAATTGCGGCTTTATGTCGGCTCCTTTGCCAGCCGCGTCTACGCTTTGGATGGCGCCGATGGAGCGGAGATTTTCAGGCCCTACCAAACCGAAAATTGGGTTTGGGGTCAACCGTCACTGGATGAACAAGGACGGCTATATGTCGCGGATTTGGGCGGTTATGTCTATCAGCTGGGCACTGATTTGAGTGAGGGGTGGGTCAAGCAGGTGGCCCAGGAAGGCATCCGCGTGGCGCCTCAACTATTGGACCAGCGTTTGCTCGTCGCCGCGCGCGATGGTCAAGTATACTTACTCTATCTCGATGATGGCACCGTCGCTTTTAACGAGAATCTGCGTCACCAGGTGCTTTCCGACATCCTGGTTTTGCCCGGTGAGGGTGAGGAAGAGCCACTGATCGTCTTTGCGACAACGCATTGGAACGAAATGTTGCGAGCGTTTCGGTTGGATGGCGACCGTTTGCGACCAGTTTGGCTTTATGATGGCAGCTGAGAGTATTTTCCGCGCCGATTGGAGGGATTTTTCGAACGATGTTTGACACGCTCATCATCAACCCCTTCATCACCTTCATCACTTTCCTTTATGCGGCCCTGGGGAATAACATCGTCCTGGCGATTGTGGTCTTCACGCTCGTCGTACGCGTGTTGACTTACCCACTCACCATCCAGCAGCAACGCTCCAGCCGCGCGATGCAGAAAATCCAGCCACAGCTCAAAAAATTGCGTGAAAAGCATAAGGGCGACCGTGAAAAATTCAGCCAGGCGCAGATGGCGCTCTATCGAGAGCATAAAATCAACCCCTTCGGTGGTTGCTTGCCGCTGCTCATTCAGATGCCCATTTTGCTCGGCCTTTACAGCTCAATTCTGAATGTCTTGGCCAGTACGCCGACCCAGCTGATCGCCTTGAACGACCGTTTGCTCGTACCTTCACTTGGGACGCTGGTGCCTTTGGAGAAAGTTTGGTTGGGTTTGGACCTGACGCTACCACCAACCACCAACCCGGTCTACGCCTTGGCCTTGCCGGTACTGGTGATGGGGTCGACTTGGTTGCAATCCAAATTGACGATGGGCAACCAGCCAAAACCAGAAAAGCGCGAGGATGGTAAACCGGACCAGGGCGCCGCTATGCAACAGTCGATGACAACGATGATGCCGCTGATGTTCGGTTTCTTCTCGCTTTCTTTTTCAGTCGGACTATCGATCTATTTCATCGTTTCCAACACCATAGGCATCGTCCAATATGCGTGGATGGGAAGGCAAGATAAGCGGCGCGCGGCGCTGGAGGAAGAAGAAGCGAGCTTGTTGAATGGTGGTGCTAGGCGCCGCCGTCGGCGCGATGCTCTGATGAGCGGTGCGAAGAGTGATGAATGAATGAAAGGTAGTGGTGATGCCCCAGCGTAGCCTCGAAATTGTGGCCGCCACCGTGGAGTCGGCGGTGGAACAGGGCTTGAAAGAGTTGAAGGCCCAGCCCGCGCAAGTGATCGTGGAAGTGTTGGAGGAGCCGAGCGCCGGCCTCTTTGGTGTGGGCGGGCGTCCCGCTCGCGTTCGTTTGAATCTGTTGGCGGAAGAAAGCACCCCGCGCACGCCTGAGGAATTTTCATCTCCTGGCATTTCCGACCATTATCCCCCCGACGATCTCTATCAGACTGACGACATGGAAGACGAAGGAGATCTCGCTGAGGGTGCGGAATTTAGTGACGCGATTGACCGCACCTTCGCCGAGATATTGCCCGATATCCCGGAAAACGAATGGGATGACGAGGTGAAAGAAGCGCAGACAGTCTTGCGTGAGTTATTGGAGCGGATGGAGCGGCGTGCCAATCTGCGCATCGGACGCGCGGGCGAAGAGGCAGACGCACCTTGGCTGTTATCCTTGGAAGGAGCACAAATGGCCGCTTTGGTTGGGCGGCGCGGGGAGGGTTTGGCGGCCCTACAATTCCTCGCACGCCTCATCGTTAGTCGTCGTTTGGATCGGCGTTGTTTCTTTGTTTTGGATGCGGATGGCTATAAAGGGCGCCGCACCGATAAATTGCGTGCCTTGGCTGAGCGCATCGCCATCCAGGCCATTTCGCAGCGTCGCACCATGACCCTCGAACCGATGCCCCCCAACGAACGACGCGTTATCCATATGGCTCTGCGTGAGCGTGAAGATGTGGAAACGATCAGCGTCGGCGAAGGAGAGGGGCGTAAAGTCACCGTCATACCCCGCTAGTGTCCGCGAAGACCGATTTGTTGATCGTCGGCCATATCGTCGCCGATTGGCATGCGGGTACGCGCATCCTGGGGGGTACAGCGGCTTATGCCGCCCATGTCGCGCGCGCTTTTGGCGCCAACATCCGCTTATTGACTAGCGCGGCCGCCGCCGAGCCTTTGCTAAAAGAGTTGGATTTTGTGGAAATACGATGCCTAACAGCATCGCAAACCACGACGATGGAAAACATATATGACGATGGCGAGCGCCAACAGTTGATGCGGCAGGTGGCTGCGCCCATCGGACCGCAGGATATCCCGCCGGATTGGCGCGACGCGCGCTATGTATTGCTGGCCTGTATGGCGGGTGAAATCGACCCATCCGTCGCTCAGGCATTCCCGCAAGCGACAACCCTGCTCACCGCGCAGGGGTATTTCCGCGCTTGGGATGAGGACGGTCGAGTCCGACCAAAGCGCTGGTTTGATGAGAAGCTATTGCGTGCCGTGGATGTGACAGTTTTCAGTGAAGAGGACATTCGCGATTTGACGGGCCAGCTGTCGCAATTCATGGATTGCTCTCGCCAATTGGTGATCACGCGTGGGCGCAAGGGCGGGACGCTCTATTCCGATGGGCAACCCATTCCCTATGAAACCCTGCACTTGGGCGAACACGAACTGACCGGGGCCGGCGATGTCTTTGCTGCCTCGCTCCTGTGTGGTCTGCGCGCGGGGCTATCGGTTGTTTCTGCGACTCGTTTGGCGGGTCGTTTGGCGGGCATCTCGGTCACGCGGGAGGGAATGGACAGCGCGCCGACGAAGGAAGAAATCGCCGAGCAAATGGCCAGATTGCGGGTAGAAGGTGGAGGTGGTTGATGCCCATTGTGGAACACCTGCTATACAACGGTAAGTTGCTCACGCAGAATGAAAGGCTCCCCGAAGCCAGCGCCTTGGCCATTGGTGGCGGACGGATTTTGGCCATTGGTGATGACGCGGAAATCCTCGCTCTGGCGGGCGCGGCGACAAAGCGTGAGAATCTGGGCGGGCGCCTGGTTTTGCCAGGCTTGATGGATGCACATTTGCATTGGCAAATCACTGCCCAAGCGCTGGATCAGGTGAATGTCTATGAGGTGCCCAGTCGACAGGAAGCGTTGCGCCGCGTTGCTGAACAGGCGCGAAAGCGGCCGGCTGGCGATTGGCTCATCGGTGCGGGCTGGCGGCAAGATCTTTGGGAAGATCGTGCTTTTCCGACTGCAACCGAGCTGGATAGCGTCTCGCCACACCACCCAGTCTTATTGAGCGACAAAAGTGGCCATGCGGCTTGGGTTAATTCTGCCGCTTTGCGCTTGGCCAAACTGGATGAAACGAGCGCCGACCCGCCCGGCGGGAGCTTGCAAAGGGATGAAAGCGGCGCTCTCACGGGCCTAATTTTCGAGAAAGCCATCGAGCTTGTGCGGCGCCATATCCCACCTTTAAGTGAAGAGGATATCGCGGACCAGATGCTCGCCGCGCAGCAGCGGGCTTTAGCCTTGGGGCTCACCGGTTTCCATTGTTTCGACGGCCCGGAGAGCCTGCGCGCCCTGCAAAATTTGCGTGAGCGGGGTGAGTTGGCGCTACGAGTTTGCAAGATGGTGCAGGCAGAGTACATCCCAGCCGCTTTGGAGGTTGGTTTGCGGCAAGGTTTTGGCGACGATTGGTTGTGGTTGGGCGCGCAGAAAATCTTCGCTGATGGCGCTCTCGGACCAAGAACGGCTTACATGATGGAGCCCTATGAGGGCGAGCCCGATAACCATGGCATCTGTGTCACCGATGCCGAGGAGATGACCGAGCGCGTGCGCCTTGCCAGCGCGGCTGGCTTTGCCAGTGCGATACATGCCATCGGCGACCGTGCCGTGCATGAGGTCCTGGATGTTTTCTCGGTAGTGCGTCAGGAAGAGGCCGTTGCCGGCATCGCAACCGCGGCGCGGCGGCATCGCATCGAGCACCTTTCGCTGATTTACCCACCCGACATCCCGCGGGTCGCAGAATTGAGCTTGATAGCTTCCGTACAGCCCATTTTTGCCACTTCTGATTATGTCCTGGCAGATCGTTATTGGGGCACGCGTGGGCAATATGCCTATGACACCCGAACACAGCTCGATTTGGGCGCGCGCGTCGCCTTTGGAACGGATTCACCGGTGGAACCATTCGCGCCCTTCAGCAACATCCATAGCGCGGTGACGCGGCAGCGGCCCGATGGTTCACCGGACCCAGACGGCTGGTATCCGTCGGCGCGGCTGACATTAGCGGAGAGCATCGCCGGATACACCCGCGGCTCGGCTTACGCGGCGGGGCGGGAGGCCCGTTTGGGGCAACTGCGCGCTGGCTATTGTGCAGATCTCATCGTGTTGGACCGAGATATCACTGTAGGGCCGCTGGCGGAATTGTTGGCAGTGAGGGTGCTGGCGACCATGGTCGACGGTGAATGGCGTCATGGTGGAGTATAATTTGCTAAAATGAGGTTTTGTTGGTTGGGGTAACGATGGAATTGGCCAATGGGTGAGCGTCCTGGTTTGATAGTGGGTGATAATGAACATGTGGTGCAAGGAAGTATGTTGGCTGTTGGGCAAGTTGCGCCAGATTTCCTTCTCCTGCGTCACAATATGGTGGAGCGCTCGTTAGCGGATTATGGCGATGATGTGAAGATCATCAGCGTGATCCCCTCAGTGGATACGAATGTGTGTAGCCTGCAGACCCAGCGCTTCAATGAGGATGTCGCGGAGATGGGTGAAGGCGTTGTGTTCATCACCGTCAGTGTCGATTTACCCTTCGCGCTGGCGCGCTATATGGCCGATGAAGGCATCGAAAATATGGAAGCGCTGAGCGACCACCGCAATATGCAATTTGCCTATGACTACGGAGTTCATGACTTGGATTGGCGCATCTGCCAACGGGCGGTCTTCGTCTTGGATAGGGAGAATGTGATTCGGTATTTGGAGTATGTCCCCGTAATCAGTGATGAGGTCGATTACGAAGCGACTTTGACGGTAGCGCGCGACCTACTCTAGACCGGTGGCCAGGGGAGATGGGGCCCTTGGCCAGGTTTTGGGTAACGACCTTGTTGCAGGAGCTTTTGCGCGCGTTCCCATACCGATTCGATCTCCGCTTCGCTGAGTAGCGGTGCCAATTTTTGAATCAAGCTATTCTCTTTGGTGAAGGACTTGAGGTCGGCCAGCAAAGCAGGGGGTAGCGCATCGCCGGCGAATTCCCAGATGACCGTGCGCAATTTCGGCTCGCTATGAAAGCAGACCCCATGGTCGATGCCCCAAAGTTGTCCCGCCGCATCCAATAAACAATGCCCGCTTTTGCGGTCCGCATTATTGATTAAGCAATCGAACAGGGCTAAGCGGCGGAGTTGTGCCAAGAGGGCTTCATTTCCTTCGCCGAAGGTGAAATAATGTTGTTCTGGGTCATGATGGATGAAGCATTGTAAAGAGCCCAATCCATGTGGCCCTTCGCGCAACGCGGTCGGCGGCACCAATGCCCAACCCAGGGCGCTGGCCGTTTCATAAGCGGCGACTTCGCGAAGGCAAAGCGTCCCGCGCGGAAAATCCCAGAGCGTGCGCTCCCCGCGCCGTGGTTTATAGATGGCGAGTATCTCGTCTTCGCCACAGGCGACGGTCAGCAAGAAACAGTAATTCGTACCCCAGGCCAAAACGCCATGCTGTTGGCGAAATTCACCCCGATTCAAAATTTCCAGGGTGCGCGCGGTGGTGTATTGCTGGTTGGGTAGAGTGGGAAACTCGCTCATTTGCGCCACTCACGCTTCACTTCACCGTTTAATGACCCCAATAGTAGCGAATGTGTCCATTTTGACTGGGGTTGGGGCGGCCGTCGCTCACGATTTTATGGCTATGGCTGCTCAATTGGCGCATCTTCTGACGGCTCGCCCAGAGTCGAACTTTACTGGGTTGGTCTTCTTCCTCCTCCGTGCCGGCGCTGGTCAGTAATTCTTCGATGATGAGTACGACCAAATCGTTTGCTTCGTCGTAACCGAGGCCCATCTGGGCGACGCGGAATAAGGGTTGCAATGGTTTGCGCAGGGACATCTCCTCCGGGTCATATTCCGCATCGTCGTCGCTGCTGAGGTCGGGGAAGCGAGAAGGTAGCTCGTTCAGCAACTCGCCAAGGGCTTCGCTGAGCGCCCAAGCTTGTTCCTTTTCGATTTGCAGGGTGACCAGTTGTTCGCCCTGGCCGGCCTGCAGGTGAAATACACGCCGGCCCTTGGGTCCGACCGTGCCCACCGTGATGAAGTCAACAGGTCTGAATTGTATTTCTTGGTTGGGCATACTCAGCTCCCGGTTGGTTTCTGTGTTTTCAAATGGGCGCAATCGTTCCAGGTGAGTAGCGTTGGGCGGCCGCTTGCAATTTCCAGCATGGTCAATGAAGCGGGGGCGACAAAGAGACGCTGATATTGATCCAGATGCATCCCTAAAAAATGCGCGACGATCAGCCGAATGATATCCGCATGAGAGACCAGCGCGATCCATTGCCTTGGATGGGCTAGACGCAATCTTTCCAACTCATCGACTGCGCGCGCCTGAGCGGCGCGAAGGCTTTCTCCGCCGGGAAATTGCGCGCGCGAAGGGGTTTGCTGTATGACGCGCCATAATTTTCTATGGGTCAAATCGGCAATTTTCGCCCCCTGCCAACGGCCGTAGTGGATTTCATTAATGGCCGCGTTGCGCTGAATCACCAATTGGGGGTGTGGTTTCTGGATGGCGCGGGCGGTTTCCAGAGTGCGCAGCAAAGGGCTGGAATGGATTTGTTGCAATGGCGCATCAGCCAGACGCGCGGCCAGCGCCTGGGCTTGCGCGCGCCCTTCCGCGTTTAAATGAACGCCAGCGCTGCGCCCCGCTAGGCGGCCGCTCTTCACGAAATCATTGACGGCATGACGAATCAGTAAGAAGGTGGTCATCTCTGTCTTACCTGTCGATCGTTGTGGCGACGGCTCGGCCGCTCAATGCATAAACCAGCAGACCAATCGAGGCGAAAAGGAACCCTCCCACTAGCCCGGCTGCCTGCCCGCGCCCGAAGAAAAAACCCTCCGAGCCACCATGTGAACCAAAGCCCAAGATATCGGCAAAGCCGGAAAGTAGCGAGAAGAGCAGGCCGGTCAAGGTGAAGCGGATGCCAATTTGTTGTGCGAGGTTGGTGTTACCACTCGGGTAGAAGGTGTAGCGAACATAAACCCAAGCGCCAAAAATCTTTAGGTAAAAGCCACTCAAAATGACGGTGATTTGCAATTGGCCGATGTCGCCAATGGGGGGGTTACCGGTGATACCGGGAAAAAGACCGATGAGGGTGAGGATGATGCCAAGCGCGATGAAGATCACACCCAATTGAGCGATGCGCTCGTAACTGCTGTCGCTGGGGGTGGTGGTTGCATCAGCGGTCGCGCTGTTTTCTGGGGAGGGATGCGCTTCCGTGTTGATTGTATCTTGGGTTGACGTATCCATCAGTGGCTGTCGTTTTCTAGCCTCTGCACCGTCTGCGCTTCCAATTGGTTTAGGGCTTTTTCCAATCTGGAAAGAGCGTCTTCATCGCGCGTTGTCTCGATGAGCAAGGCCGGTTGTCCGGGTTGCAATTGTTTGGCGATGTCCTCAGTCAGCGCACGCGGGAAGCCGAAATTCAGCAGGCTGGCAGCGAAGCGCCCGGTAACGCGCCCGACGATTGCGCCCAATAAGGAGCCGGTTGCTGTGACCAAGACTGGACCAATACCGGGTAAGCGGGTGGCCCCGAAGAAAATCATACCCGCCGCGGCCAACAAGGCGCCCAAAATCATACCCGCTGGTCCACCCTCCGCTGCGCTGATGTCGTCATCCACGACAACCATCTCGCCATCTTGATTGATGGAGATGATGGCCGAGCGTTGGATATCGATTCCCTCCAATATTTTAATATGGCTTAGGGCCTGCACCAACAACGCACGCGTAGGAAAAACCGCCACTAGCAGCTCCCGCGCCATTCGTAACCTCAATCACCAATCAAGTTGGGTGTCCAACTTCCCGACCCAATCAGTATAGCGCAAGCTCGGACATCGGGAACTCAATCGGCGAGCGTTGCTGGCGCGGCGAGTAAGGCCGTCAGCAAATCCACAGCGGCCTGCACATCGCCACGCTGCAGCGTCTCGCTGGTGGTATGCAGATGACGGGTTGGGATGGAAATCACGCCGCTGGGTACGCCAGAATGCAAGAATTGCACGGCCGCGGCATCAGTTGTTCCGCCAGGCAAGACTTCAGGCTGATGGGGGATACCCTCGCCGCGCGCGGTTTCTAGCATCCAATCGCTGACGGCGCGGGGGACGATTAAGCCAGGGTCGTATAGCTTGATGGCGGCGCCGCCGCCGAGTTTCATCGGCATCTTGACGCTACCGGGTGTGTCGCCAACGGCGGTTACATCTAGGGCAATGCAGATATCGGGCTTTGTGGCGAAGCCGGCGGCGCGCGCGCCGCGCAAGCCGACTTCTTCTTGTACGGTGAAGGCAAAGAAGCATTGGTTGGGAGATTGCCCGCCGAGGTTGCGCATCGTCTCGATGGCCACCAAACAGCCGATACGGTCGTCAAGGGCTTTGGCGATGATATGATCGCCGCGTGTGGTCATTTCGCGCCAAAAAACGGCGGGTTGTCCGGGTTCGATTTCGTTTTCCATACCGCTAATATCGACATAGTAGTCGTCCCAGTTGGTGGGCGGGTATTGGCGCGTATTCTTGCCATCGCTACGCGCGTGTGCGCCGACAACACCGATGATTCCGTTCTCAAATTGCACGCGATTGCCAATCATGGTGCTGGCGAATAGACCGCCGATGTTGGTGAAGCGCAAGTAGCCACTGGGTTGTTCTTGGAAAAGGGGCATCAGCCCAATTTCATCCATATGTGCGGCGATGAGCACGCGCGGGCCTTCCTTGCCGACGCGGCAAATCAAGTTGCCTATGCCATCGATCCAGCATTCATCCGCCAGGGTGCTGATTTCCGCTTGGATTAAGCGACGGACATGTTGCTCGTGACCACAGGGCCCCCAACATTCCACCAATTTACGCGTCAATTCCAGCCAATCAGTCATTGAGAAGACTCCTTCCGATAGGTCACGCGAAAGAGGCGCGGCTTTTCTTCGCGTGGGATGATTTCAAACTTTTCTTCCTGCAATCCCGCGGCGAGGAACGCGGCCAGGTCGCTACGGGCGAGGGGCCAAGGAACGCCCTGAAATGGCTCATCTTCCTCCCGCCCATGCGTGAGCACAAGTAGGCGCCCGCCCGGCGCGACGCAGTCCGCGATGGCTTCAGCCGCGCTCCGCGCCATTTCCCGGGGCAGGGACTGTATTGTGCGGCTCTCCAATACCAGGTCGAAGGCTAAGCGCCATTCATCGGGCAAAGCGAAGAGATTGGCGACGCGATAAGCCACGGTTGTTTCTGGGAAACGCTTGCGACAGCTGGCGATCGCTGTTTGCGCGATATCAAAGGCGCTGACGGCATAACGGAATTGGGAGAGCAATTCGGCATCATCGCCGAAGCCACAGCCGACAACGAACGCATTTTGACCGGCAGTCGGCATCGCGCTTTCCAACCACTCGCGTAGTGAAGGGTGGCCACCTTCCGATTTCCAAGGGATGGAAAAACCCTCGCGTTCCGCGCGTTGGTAGAGGGGCTCGAACCAACCATAAGGTTCGCCGCGTTGCCAGGCAACACGGATTTCGCCGGCGATTTGTGGAAATTCGGCAGCGATGCGCTTGGCCAAGTTATTCATCCCAGGAAAGGACATCGCTGCTCAATTCTTGCATGAGCGCGCGCAGCAAATGAAGTGTATGGTCATAATCGCTGCGATGGAGCATCGCAGCTGGCGCGTGCACATAACGGCAGGGCACAGAAATCACCGCCGAGGGTACGCCAGCGTTGCTGATATGGATGGCGCCGGCGTCGGTGCCGCCACCACGCGACCCCCGTAGCTGATAGGGGATGTTATGGCGATCGGCCGTCGCGCGCACGAAACGCAAGAGACGGGGGTCCGCGATCATACTGCGATCCATAATGGTGATCGATGGGCCGGCGCCGAGGCGAGCGCTCGGATTGCGGGGGCGGTCGTCATCGCGCTCTTGCAAAGGGTCGGGGATATCCAACGCTGGTGGACCTTCGAGGATGATGGCGAGATCGGGTTTTAAGTGGTTCGCGGCCACACGCGCGCCACGCAGACCAATTTCTTCCTGGACGCTGAAACTCGCGAGGATATCGACACTATACGGTCCGCCTTGTAGCAATTCGATGAGTAGAGCGCAGCCAACGCGGTCGTCGAAGGCGCGGCCAAGCCACACATCCTCGCTCAGCTCGCGGAATTCGCTATCGAAAACGGCATAAGTACCCAGTGGAGCCGCGCTCTTTGCTTCTGCCTTGTCACGCGCGCCGATATCAATTTGCAATTCTCGCAACGGTTTCGTTTTGGGGTTATCACCTTTATGAATGGGCGCCCACATGACGACGCCAGGTATGCGCTCTCTGCCGATGAGCAGACGCAAGCCGGGTAAGATGCGCGCGTCCACGCCGCCAACATTGGTGAGGCGAAGGCGCCCTTCGCTCGTATGTCCGACGACCATAAAACCGATTTCATCCATATGCGCGCAGACCATCACGCGGAGGCGGGGCGGGTTGCCCTGACCGGCCTGGCGGGCGGTGACGCCGCCCAGAGGGTCGATGCGCAAATCAGTCGTGTGATCGGCGATGTCTTGCAGGACAATTTCGCGGACGGCACCTTCATCGCCCGAGACACCGATGGCTTGCGAGAGCTTCCGCAGGATCATGGAGTCGCTCCGTCGCTGGGTGAAGCGTAGCCGTAGGAAATGTTGAGGAAATCAGCGGGCAAAGTGGCGATGAATTGCGAAAGCAGGCGGCCGCTGCGCTCGATATCACGGGGGTCGAGTGTTTCTACTGGCGAATGCATGTTGAGGATGGGTAGGCTGATTAAGGCGGTGGGAATGCCCTCTCGAGCGACTTGGATGGCCCAGGCGTCGGTGCCAGTGGGACCCGGGGCGGGGTCGATCTGGTAAGGGATTTCTAGGCGAATGGCGGTCTCTTTCAGCCGCTGGAAAACGATGGGGTGGATATTGGCGCCCATAGTGAGGACCGGGCCACCGCCAAATTTCACTGATTCTTCTTCGGGGACCCCAGGCTGAGCGGCGAAGTGCACATCCAAGGCGATGGCCAGTTCCGGCCCGATGTGTTGGGCTGCCGTGAGAGCGCCGATCAACCCGCTCTCCTCCTGAACGGTGGCTGTGGCGTAGATATCCCAGCAGTGCTGCAATTGCTGAAGCTCATGGAGGCAATGGGTTAAGATGGCTACGCAAGCGCGGTCGTCAAAGGCTTTTCCCACTAGGCGGCCATTCCGCAGCTCCAAGAGGGGCGCGTTCGGTGTCACCAGATCGCCGATAGCCACAATCTCATCGACCTCGGCAGCAGGTAAGCCCAGATCGACCATGAGGGTATCCCAGTCGGGATAATTGCGTCGCGCTTTGGCTGGCAATAGGTGAGGAGGGGTGGTGGCGATTACGCCGGGCAGCTCACGACGGCCAAAGACCGTCACGGGTAGGGCAGGTGCCAGACGATGGTCGAAACCGGCGAGGTCGCGCAAAAAAAGAAAACCATCGCGAATTTCGCGCACGACCATGGCGATTTCATCCATATGCGCCGCGAGCATCAAGCGCCGCGGGCGCTCGAGCGGTTGTGTGGCATGACGGATGCCAATTAGGCTGCCAATGCCATCAACCGCAAACTCGTCCACCAATGGCGCCCAGGCGGAGCGGACGACCTCGCGGATGGGGCCCTCATGCCCGCTGGGGCCATGGGCGGCGACCAATTCGCGCAGATGCGCTTTCAAATTCACGCGCCTTCCTTTTGCTCCCAATGATCTAAAAGGGATTGTAGCAGAGAATTGAAAGGAATTTTAATAGTCACCAGGCAAATCGGTCGGCGGTAATAGTGGGCGGCGTGTGGGTGTCGGCGGCAAGCTGGCTGTGGCACTGGGAGATTCGGTGGCGGTCGGCGCAGGAATGCTTGGCGGGATGAAAGGTCGTGCGGTCGCCGGTATTTGCGGGATGGGGAAGGGTGTCGCGCTAGGTGCTGGGCGTGTGGGCGCCGGCGTCGCCGTTGGGGTGGCAGTGAAAACCATGGGTGTGTGGGTCGCTTCCGGCGTTGCGCTGGAGGATTGGATGCGTTGTCCGCCTTCGCTAGGCGATGACAATCCCCAAATCATGAAGCCCAGACAATAGAAGGGTAGTGTGATGAGGATGATGCCCAGCGAAATGCTGCGAATTCTATGGCGTGAGCGCGGCGGTGACCCCAGCACGAACAAAAACCTCCTGTTGTCTCTTAGTTAATCTCCATTCTAAGCAGGCGCGGTGGTAGCGCGAATTGTCCCAATTGGCGCATTCGCTTGAAAATGGGAACATTTGTGCTATTTTTCATGGTTGACGCTCAGGGGTGCAAAGGAGAAGGGTGTATGGGAATTCGTCGTATCCGAAACACGCTAGAAAAACTCGAATTGGGGACCGAGACGACCGCCTTTGAGCCAGCGGGTGACCGGCCGCAGCGCGAGAGGGGGGCAGCGCCGCGCCGCAAAGGCATACCCGCCTGCATCGCGCATGTCACAACGCCGAAGGGGCTCATGCCCGTGATGAAAACGATGCTGACCACTGCTTGCGAGCGCGATTGTTATTATTGTCCTTTCCGCGCTGGTCGCAGCCAGACACGCCGAATGACCTTCCGACCCGAGGAGTTGGCACGCGCTTTCGACCAACTCCAGCGCCGTCGCTTGGTCGATGGAATTTTTCTCTCCTCTGGAATCATCAAAGGCGGTGTCGCCACGCAAGACCGCATCATCCAAACTGCAGAAATCATCCGTTTGCGTTACCAATATCGCGGTTATATCCACCTCAAAATCATGCCGGGCGCGGAGCGCGCGCAGATCCACCGCTCGATGCAACTAGCAGATCGCGTTTCCATAAACCTGGAGGGGCCGACAGAGCAACGGCTACAGGCGTTGGCGCCGAAGAAGGAATTCTATCGAGAGATGCTGGGGCGTTTGCTTTGGGCCGGCGAGTTGAAACGCGAAAAGGAGGAACGACTCGCCAGCATTGCCACGCAATTCGTCGTTGGCGCCGTGGGCGATACCGATCTCGAATTGCTCTCTCTTAGCCACCGCCTCTTGCGGCAAGTCGGTTTGGCGCGCACCTATTACAGCGCCTTCCACCCCGTCGCACATACCCCCTTGGAGAATACCCCACCCACACCACCAAGGCGTGAATTTCGCCTTTATCAGGGTAGCTTTCTGCTGCGTGACTACGGGTGGGATGTTGAAGAATTGCCTTTCTTGCAGGATGGCAATTTGCCGCTCAATTTGGACCCGAAGCGCGCTTGGGCGGAGGAGCACTTGCGCCATTCGCCACTGGAAGTGATGCGGGCCGAACGACCAGAATTGCTGCGCGTGCCCGCCATTGGCCCAAGGACGGCGGATGCCATCCTGGCAGCGCGGCGGCGCGGGCGACTGAAGGAATTGGTGCAATTGCAACAGCTGGGTTTGCGCGCTCCGGAGCGCGCGGCCCCTTATATCACGCTCGATGGCCGCCGACCCCCGCAACAGGCGTCTCTTTTTTCCTTGGATGATTGACGCGGTGATGGGCGAGGCAGCTCTTCGTCGCCGGGAGCGCGCTAAGATGAGGTATGCCGCTCATCTATATCGCGCTCTCCTGGATATTGGGTATCCTGTTGGCGGAGCGCCTGAATTTCCGCGCAGAGTCGCCCCTTTGGGCCGCGCTGGCGCTCTCGCTCGCTTTCTTGATTATATGGTTGGTGAGGGGGCGACGCCCGCCGCGTCTGCGTTTGCTGGCGCTGATTTTGCTAGCCTTGCCCCTCGGCGCCCTTCGCTATGAGGCTTGGCCGCAAAGCGATGCTCTCGCCGCGTTGGCCGGGCGGGGTGGGGTGACCCTTTTTGGCGTAGTGGCGCGCCCGCCCGGCCAACGCGGCGCGGCCCTGCAATTTCCCTTGGATGTGGAAGCTTGGTTGCGCGATGGCGAGCTCGCCACGATTCGTGGCCGTGTTTGGGTGCGCGCGCAGCCGATTGCGGATTTGCAGTATGGAGACTACCTGCTGGCTCAGGGCCAATTGCGCTTGCCACCAGAATACGACTCCCTTTCTTATAGTGATCACTTGGCAAGGCAATCGATTTATACCGTGTTGACCAGCGCCCGTTTGGAGCGCTTGGGGCGCGATACAGGCAATCCTTTGCGAAGGGCCTTGGCGACATTGCAAGGAGCGGCGGCAACCAAGATCGCTCGTCATTTACCGGAACCAGAAGCCGGCCTCCTGGCTGGCATACTGCTCGGGGATGAGGGTAGTATCAGCCCCGAGCTAAGGGACGCTTTTTCGCGCGTGGGCGCAGCGCATATCATCGCCATCAGTGGCTTCAATATGACCCTTTTGAGCGCTTTGCTCGGTACGCTCTTGCAGCATTGGGGCCTGCAACAGTGGCGTTTGCTCTGGGTGTTGTTGCTCTGGATTGTGCTTTACACCATTTTGGTTGGCGCTTCGCTTTCGGTTTTGCGAGCGGCCTTGATGTCGGCCCTATGGGCTGTGGGTTTTGCGATGAGGCGGCGCGTATTGGTTTGGACCTCCCTCGCTTTCAGCACGATTCTGTTGACTTTGCTGAACCCAACGATAATTGGGGATGTGGGTTTTCAGATGAGCGCGGCCGGAGTGTTGGGGATTGGTTTTTTCCTAAGGTCGCGGCCCTGGGCGGCATTGCCGATGGCCGGGCGAACCACGGGCGTGAAGGCGCTCTCGTTGCGTGCTTGGTTGAGGCGCCTGCCGCGGCGCAGCTACCATAACCTACTCGCAATTTTGCGTGTCACTTTGGCCGCATCTTTTTTTACGCTACCCCTGGCCGCCGCGCATTTTGGTCGAGTCTCGCCTTGGTGGTTGTTGGTGAACCTTGCGATCGTTCCCGCGCAAGGTATCGCGCTCGGCCTTGGCCTGTTGGCGACACTGATCGGCTTTCTCCTGCCGTCCCTGGCTGCCCTTCCCTTCTGGGTGGCCTGGCTGCCCTTACATTGGACGACCACGCTCGTGCGCTTTTTCGATGATTTACCCTTCGCTAGTTTGGAAATCCGGCCAGCGCCAGCTGTGGTCGTCTTCTGGTTATTGTTGATCTTCACCCTGATGCTCGTCGGAATCGCGGAGCCTCGTCTTTGGCGAGTGTTTCGGCGTTGGTTAAGGCAGACTTGGCTCTTCGTTGCTGCTTGCTTGCTGGCGCTGGTCTTCCTAGTCTTGCTCTGGATGCGTTGGGAGGCAAGGCCCGATGGGTATTTGCATCTTTGGTTTTTGGATGTCGGGCAAAGCAATGGCTTATTATTGCAAACGCCCAGCGGTACGCATTTGCTCATCGATGGCGGACGGTATCCGGAGCGACTGTTGCGACAAGTGGGTGAGCGCCTGCCTTTTTACGATCGGCGCCTAGAAGTGCTCATCCTCACGCAGCCGGATGAGCGCGATGTGTTTGCCTTGACCGAGCTCTTGCAGCGCTATGAAGTGGGCCTCATCGCTGAAAATGGCCAACCCATGGGCGATGAGCGGCTGACGGGATTGCGGGCGGCAATTCAGCAAAAAGAAACCACCACTCTGCGTGCGGGTATGCAGATCCAACTCGATGAAGAGGTTCATTTACAGGTATTGCACCCGCGTGAGGCACCCGCTCTCACCGACAAGCTGGATGATGGTGCGCTGGTTTTGTTGCTGCGGCATGGCGCGGTCACATTCCTCCTGGCGGGAGATAGCAGTGTGGCCGCGCAGGATTCTTGGTTGATGGAACTGGCGCCGGTCACCGTTTTGCAATTGCCGCAACATGGAGCGGAGCGTTCTCTGCATGAAGATTTGTTTGAGCGCACGGCAGCGCAGGTCTATGTGTTGCAAGTTGACCCACGCGATATGGGTTTCCGCCCCTTGGCGGCTGAATTGGCGACTTTGTCAACGGACAACACGCTATTGCGCACCGATGAGAGCGGTGTTCTCCATTTCCGCAGCGATGGTGAGCGCTTGGAGATTGTCGGCGAAAGGTAAAGGGGTATCCCTCGGCCAGTTGGCAATCACCCCCCGAACGCGGCATACTCTATGATGGTTGCTTAGTGAGCAAAGGATGGTCATGCCCAAGGCTCCAGCAAACCTCCGCTTCAGCTTGGATGCAAAATATACGCAAGAAGAAGGGCGCATCGTCTTGAGTGGCACCCAGGCGTTGACGCGCCTGCCGCTCGACCAACACCGCGCTGACCGTCGTCAGGGTTGGAATACGGCCACGCTCATCAGTGGTTACCGCGGCTCGCCCCTGGGTGGTTTGGATATGACGCTGGCGCGCAATCAAACCCTCTTGCAAGAACACCAAGTGCATTTTTTGCCGGCGGTGAATGAAGAGTTGGCGGCGACAGCTTTAATGGGCAGTCAACAGGCCAATTTGCTCGAGGGTGCGCGTTACGACGGCGTCCTCGGTATTTGGTATGGCAAGGCACCGGGTGTCGATCGCAGCGGCGACGCTTTCAAGCACGCCAATTTTTGTGGCGTTGGCGTGCGTGGTGGCGTTCTCGCCTTGGCTGGCGATGATCCCGCCGCGAAATCTTCCACCATCCCTTCCAGCTCGGAAGTGGCGCTCTATGATGCCCATATGCCGGTGCTTTATCCGGGCAATGTCCAAGAAATATTGGATTACGGCCGGCTCGGTTTCGCCCTTTCTCGCTATTGTGGTTCTTGGGTTGGTGTGAAAATTGTCACGAATGTGGCGGACGCTTTTGAGACGGCCGTGGTTGGCGCTGAGCGCCTAGTCATAAAGCAACCTCATTTCGAATATGAAGGCCAAGCCTGGCAACCACAGCAGAACGCTATGCTCATCGTACCCGAATCGCTCGACCAGGAACGAGCTATGGTTACGGCGCGTTTGGCAGCGGCGCAGCATTTTGCTGCCGCCAACCAACTCAACCGGGTCGTGATTGACCCCAAAGAGGCCTGGTTGGGTATCGTCGCCGCCGGAATTTCTCATTATGAAGTTCGTCAGGCCTTGCAGGATTTGGGCCTGGGCTCGCGCGAGCTGAAGCATTTTGGTATCCGCATCCTCAAATTGGGCATGCTTTACCCATTAGAGGAAAACTTGCTGCGGCAATTCGCACGAGGGTTGGAAGAAATCTTCGTCGTTGAAGAAAAGCGCGAATTTTTGGAACTGTTCATCCACAAAACCCTTTATGGTCTGGCGGAGCGGCCCCAGATTATCGGCAAGCGAGATGAGAAAGGTGCGCCGCTATTGCCATCTTATGGTAGTATCGACGCTGATTTATTGCGCTCGTGTCTGGCGACGCGGCTCTCGCGGCGTTTACCACCGGATATCACTCGCGCTTGGCAATCGCCAGCAGGAACTACGACGGATGGCGTCATCCCTTTGCTCGCGAGAACGCCCTATTATTGCTCGGGTTGCCCCCACAACCGTTCCACCGTAGTTCCGGAAGGCTCTTTGGCCGGAGCGGGTATCGGTTGCCACACCATGGCTTTGTACATGGAGCGCGAAACCTTTGGCCTGACGCAAATGGGTGGCGAGGGCGCCAATTGGGTGGGTCTATCACCCTTCATCGAGACTGAGCATTTTTTCCAGAATATCGGTGATGGCACTCTCACCCATTCTGGCTCGCTGGCCATTCGCCAAGCCGTCGCGGCTGGTGTGAACCTCACTTTCAAAATTCTCTACAACTCGGCAGTGGCGATGACCGGTGGGCAACAGGCGGATGGCTTGTTGGCCATCCCGGAGTTGACGCGCTCTTTGGAGGCCGAGGGTGTGCGTCGGATTTTCGTCATCCAAGGAATCAATAGCGCCCTTCCCGAAAACGCTCGTTGGGCAGACAACACGGAGGTTTGGCCAAGAGAGCGCTTCGACGAGGCACAGCAATTGCTTCGTGAGATGCGGGGTGTCACCGCGCTGATTTATGACCAGGAATGTGCGGCCAATCTGCGGCGTAAGCGCCGGCGTGGCCAGACGGAAACGCCCAATACGCGCATTTTAATCAACGAAGCGGTCTGTGAAGGTTGTGGAGATTGTGGCCGCAAGTCCAATTGCTTGAGCGTACAACCTGTGCAAACTGAATTTGGGCGCAAAACCCAGATTCACCAATCATCCTGCAACCTGGATTATTCTTGTTTGGAAGGGGATTGCCCAGCCTTTGTTCGTGTTTGGGCATCGCCCCAATCTTCCAAGACCACTCGCTCCCTGCCCACAGACTTGGAATTGCCTGAGCCCCGCTTGAAGGTTACCGATCGTTGCCATGTTGTCATGATTGGCATCGGTGGGACGGGCGTTGTGACCACCAATCAGATTTTGGGCACGGCCGCGCAGCTATCCGGTTTGCATATCCGTAGCCTCGACCAAACTGGGTTGAGCCAGAAAGGCGGCGCCGTTGTCTCTCACCTAAAAATCACCCGCGAAAGCACCGCTGAGACGGGTAAGATTTCTGCGGGCCAAGCGGATGTCTACTTGGTCTACGATTTGTTGGCGGGAGTTGAAGAAGCGAATCTGAGCCGCGCCTGCGCGGAGCGGAGTGTGGCCATCGTATCTCGCAGTGAAGTGCCGACCGGCAAGATGGTTGTGGATACCGCGAGTGCTTTTCCCGAGCAATCCACCTTGCAGGCGCGGATTGACGGGCGCACAAAGGGCGCAGAGAATGTCTATCTAGACGCGCTGGGGTTGGCGGAGGAATTTTTCGGCGATCATATGGCGGCGAATATGATCGTCTTGGGGGTGGCTTATCAGCGCGGTTTGCTGTTGGTTGATGCGGCCAGTATCGAAGAGGCGATTGCCTTGAATGGCGTGGCGGCGGAGATGAACCAGGCAGCCTTTCGTTTGGGGCGTGCTTTCGTGGTGCAACCAGAGAGGCTGGTCGACGAGCAATCGCCGGGAGGCGATTCGGCTGGTTTGGCAATGCCTGCCCTGCGGCCGGTGGAAGAGACACTATTGGCGCAGGTTGGCGCCCCGGCAGGGAGCGAGCTGGAGCGCATCTTGCGGTATCGAATTCCCGAATTGGTGGCCTATCAGGATGTGAATTATGCCGGCCAATATACGGCCACCCTGCGCGAAATCTACGCGGAAGAACAAAGGCGCCTTCCGGGCCAGACGCGTTTCAGTGAAACCGTCGCGCGGTATCTGTTCAAGCTTATGGCTTACAAAGACGAGTATGAAGTGGCTCGTTTGTCATTGAAAGAGGCTTTCCGCGCCGCTTTACGCACCCAATTTGGCCGGCATGCGCGCTATCAATTCTTATTGCAGCCGCCTTTTTTGCGTACCCTGGGCTTGCGAAGAAAGCTGTCTTTTGGGCGTTGGTTTGAATGGGTCTATCGCTTCTTGGTGGTCATGCGCCGTTTGCGCGGGACACCGATGGATCCTTTCGGCTACGCGCAAGTTCGGCGCGTGGAGCGCGCGCTAATTGGTGATTATCGCAACCTCATCCATAAGGCGTTGGCGACTCTTGAAGCCGCTAATTATGAGCGCGCTTGCCGTCTTGCTGAATTGCCGGATGTCATTCGTGGTTACGAAGAGATAAAACTGGCCAATGTGGAACGCTTCTGGAACGAAGCGTTCTCGCTCGGCTATGTGGATGCGGATGGGCCACCAAGCCGGCGGATGAAGCGGGCCGAAGGCGCGATGGGTAACTAACTGGACAGCGCAAAAATTTCTGCCAACATCGCGGCGAGTGGTAACCCTTCACGAAAGTGCAGGGTTTGTATGCCGAGCGCCGCCGCCGCTTGGACATTCGCGGTGAGGTCGTCGATGAAAATCACTTCACCGGGAACCCGCCCCAGCAGTTGAAGCGCAATCTGGAAACTCAAGGGCTGGGGCTTCATCACACCGAGCAAGGCGGAGACGAGCAAAGGCTTGAACAAATCATCGATACCCAAATCCGCCAGTCGCGCGGGTAAGGAGCGCGATTCGTTGCTGAGCAAAGCGACGGAATGCCCCGCGGTGCGGATTTCCCGCAACTGGGCGATGAGTCCCTGGTCCAGATCGTCAGCGGCGAAATAATCAGCGCGCAGTTCCTCAAGCTCGGTATCGCGTAGGCGCAATTGTTGCGCTATGGCGGCCCAATAAGCGGTTTCGCTCATCTCCCCCAGTTGGCAAAGACGCCAGTGTTCACTTTCATGGATAGCGCGCTCGACACTACCGGCTAAAAGTCCCAAGCGGGCATCCCAGGCTATGCGTGCCGCGCGCGTACGCGTGCGCATCAACACGCCACCATAATCCAGCAAAAGGGCAGGTGCTTTGCTATGCTTCTTTTGGCTAAACGGAGGCATCCTGGCCATGAGGGCGATCTTCCCCGCTATCGGAAAAATGTTTCGGCTTGTGCGCTGGCGCCTGGGGCAGTATAGCGCGCGTATCGGCGCTCGAATCTGGCAGCCGTTACCCCAACCCATGCGCCAACTATTGGTGCATACGGGTCAGGCACTCTTGAATTTCCGCGAATATGGTGCGCGGCAAGCAGCAGCCATCAGCTACTACGCCATTTTCGCCATTTTCCCCTTGACTTTGTTGTTGGCCGTCGTTGCCGGGCGTATCCTTGGCCCGGCGGTCGCGCAAAAGCAGATCGCCGATGCATTGCGCCTGGTTCTCCCCGCACAGGCGATTGCTGAGATACAGCGTTCTTTGGAGCAAGCGACCCTTCAAGGTGCGCCTTTCGCGCTGATCGCCTTGCTCGGTCTGCTCTGGTCGGCTCTGGGGGTATTCGCCAATCTCATGGCAGCCCTGGATTTCATCTTCCGCGCGCCAAGCGAGCGGGATGTTTGGCAGCGGCAGTTGATGTCTTTTGTGATGAGCCTAGTTTTCATTTTCCTGTTGGCAGTTTCTTTCCTGACTTCGGCTGCCTTACAGTTGGTATCCGCTTTCCTGTTGAATACGCTGAGCACCTGGTTGACGATTGGCATCACCTTTTTGCCCGCTGGCTTGAATATGGTCATCTTCGTCCTATTGTTTCGTTATATTCCCCGTCAGAATGTCCATTGGGATGCAATCTGGCCAGCCGCCTTGTTGGGTACCGCTGGTTGGGAACTCACGAAATGGGTATTCCGCGGGTATCTCGCCACCGTCGCCAATTATCAGTTGGTCTATGGGGTCTTTTTCACGGCGATAGTGTTATTTTTCAGTGCCTATATTGTGATGGCTTTCACGCTGTTCTCGGCGGAAATCTGCGCACAGATGAACGAATGGATCCGTGAACAGCGAGAAGCGCAACGAGAACGGAACCCTCTCGCCGGGCGACCACGCCTATTGCCACAGGCGGGAAACAGCGAAACTTAGCCATCTCCCACCTGGTCGCCTTTCAATCTTATATGGTGAGCAAGTGCAAGCGCTCGCTCCAACGGTATTGTCGACGGCCGCTCTCGACGGCCTGAGGAACATAGAGTGAGGCGGCGGCGCCACCCGCGGCCAGCGCCTTGCGCAAGAGGCGATCTTGCGCGGCGCGCTGGCGTAAGTGTCCGCGCGGCCCACGGCGGATTCGATAAGCATGGTCATGCGGCATCATCGTTCCCTTCTATTTGTTGCATCGGCTTTCAACGGCGCCGGCGGCGCAAACGGCGGAGATTTTCTCCACGCGTTGTCTTCGCCGCGGCATTGCGAGCGGCGTTGGCGAGTCGTTCTTTATCCGCTTCTCGCCGCAGCTCATCCCAACGCAATAGGTGTAGGCGGGTGTTCAACATGATGTTCGCTCCTATGATGGTTTGCGGTCGGTAGCGGTGCTTGCGCGATGCGGTATCGCTTCGGGCAAGCGTGTTCTTATGGTGAGCGTTCGGTTGCCGGGGCAACGCGGACTTCCCATTGATATTGACGGGCGGCCAATCGAGGGCCGCGTGGTTCACCCTGCGGCCAGAATGAGGATGGTGCCAAGGAAAACCGCAGGTTTTTGCCTGCGGCTGCCTGGCCTTGGTTTACGCGCTATGGAGCGACGAAAAGAGGGGCTAGGCTGGGCAGCGAGCAGGCGCAATCACGGGGGTAGCGCTCGGGCGATTGCCACTAAACATTGGTTTCAACATACAATGCGCTCCTTCCTTACGCTATGCCTTCAGCCGATCGATGCGCGAAGCTCATCATTCCCGGCTTCGCATGAGGGAGTTTTGCTGACCTTTATGGTGTTGTCAAGGCCCTTTTTCCCTCTTGGAAATATAGACGCGTTGCAGTGCGGGTCTCTTACCCGCCGCAATCTTGTTGATCGCGGCGCATGGGCATTATACTATTCGTATCGTCGCTGATGACGAGGAGTATCGTCACCCATATGGAAAACGCCCATCAACAACGCTTGATTGATTGCTTCGTCAACGGTCAGGCGAAAATTGGTATTGTGGGGTTGGGTTATGTCGGTCTCGCGTTGGCGGTGGAATTTGCCAAGGCGGGTTTCTCGGTGCTGGGTATCGAAGTGGACTGCGAAAGAGTGGAGCAGATCCGACGCGGTGAGAGTTACATCAGCGATGTGCCCAACACGATACTTGCCGAGCTGGTCGCCAAAGGACAACTGCGCGCGAGTCAGGATTATACCGCCCTAAGTGATTGTGATGTTGTCAGCATCTGTGTCCCAACGCCGTTGCGCAAAACCAAAGACCCGGACCTGACGCATGTGGTACAGTCGGTGGATTCGCTGGTCAGCGTAATGGGTGCTGGTAAATTGATCGTTTTGGAGAGCACGACCTACCCGGGGACAACCGCTGAGGTGGTTGTGCCACGTTTTGCCGCGGCGGGGCTGGTGGCCGGAAAGGATATTTTCATCGCTTATTCGCCGGAGCGCATTGACCCCGGCAACCGTGAGTACACTTTGCGCAATACCCCCAAGGTGGTTGGCGGTGTGACGGCGGCTTGTGGGCAATTGGCCCGCGAATATTACGCTCTAGTGGCGGATGAAGTGATTTTGGTTTCTTCACCGACGGCGGCTGAGATGGTCAAATTGCTGGAAAACACCTTCCGCGCGGTGAATATCGGCTTGGTCAATGAGATGGCACTGATGTGTGATAAATTGGGGCTGGATATTTGGGAGGTGGTCGATGGTGCGGCGAGCAAGCCTTTCGGTTTCATGCCCTTCTTTCCAGGGCCGGGCTGGGGTGGGCATTGTATCCCCGTTGACCCCCATTACCTGAGCTGGAAATTAAAGACCTTGAATTACAACGCGCGCTTCATCCAATTGGCCAGCGAGATCAATACCGCTCGGCCGCGTTATGTTGTCGAAAAGATACAGGATTTGCTCAACGACAACGGTCAAGCCACCCGCGGCGCGCGGGTCCGCTTGCTGGGCGTTGCCTATAAGCGAGATAGTGCGGACACGCGCGAGAGTCCCGCGCTCGATATCTTGGAGTTGTTGCGCCAGCGTGGCGCGCTGGTCGAATTTCACGACCCGCATGTTCAACATATCCGTCTTGCCGATGGGAGTGAGATGACCTCTGCGCAATACAACGAGGAGTGGTTGCAAACTGCCGATTGCTTGGTCATTGTGGCGGATCATTCTGACTATGATTGGCAGCATGTTGCTGAGCATGCCGCGGTCATATTGGATACGCGGATGGCGACGCGCGGCGTAAACGGTTCAGCGCGCATCCTGCGCATGTGAGGAGAGGGGTGAGATGGCTCGCTATATCCTCGCGCTAGACCAAGGTACGACATCGTCGCGAGCGTTACTATTCGACGCCGCGGGGCAAATCGTCGCGCTCGCGCAAGAAGAATTTCCACAACATTTTCCGCATCCGGGTTGGGTGGAACACGCGCCGGAGGATATCTGGACATCGCAGTTGCGGGTGGCAAAGACAGCGCTCGCGCAGGCCGGCGCTGGCGCGCAAGATATTGCGGCCATCGGCATCACCAACCAGCGAGAGACGACATTACTTTGGGAGCGTGCCAGCGGCCAACCTTTGCACCCTGCCATTGTTTGGCAAGACCGGCGAACAGCGGCGCTCTGCGACGAATTGCGTGCCGAAGGTTTTGACCAACGAATCGCTGCGCAGACCGGCCTCGTCACCGACGCCTATTTTTCCGCGACGAAATTGGCTTGGTTATTGGAGCATATCCCCGCTGCGCGTGAACGGGCCGCCAATGGGGAGTTGGCCTTCGGCACTGTCGACAGTTGGTTGCTTTGGCAGCTCACTGGCGGCCAACTGCACATCACCGATGTGTCGAATGCGAGCCGGACGATGCTCTTCGATATCCACGAACGGCGCTGGTCAACGGAGATACTCGAGCGCTTAAAAATCCCGGAGGCGATATTGCCGGAGGTGGTTCCGAGCAGCCAAATCTACGGCGAAACCAAGCCGGAATTATTCGGCGCACCCATCACCATCGCCGGTATTGCTGGCGACCAGCAAGCGGCGACTTTTGGGCAGATCTGTTCCGAAGCCGGAATGGCGAAAAACACCTACGGCACTGGTTGCTTTTTGCTCATGCAGACCGGCGCAAGGCCGGCCCAATCGACGCACAATTTGCTGACGACCATCGCCTGGCAACTGGGTGACTCTGCGCCTCAATACGCCCTGGAAGGTAGCGTTTTCGTGGCGGGCGCGGCGGTACAATGGCTCAGGGATGAAATGGGCTGGTTGCGCTCGAGCGCCGAGAGCGAAGCCCTGGCGACGAGCGTAGCGGATAGCGGCGGTGTTTATGTGGTACCGGCTTTTGTTGGCCTGGGTGCGCCCTATTGGGATGCTTACGCGCGTGGTGCTATCGTGGGTCTGACGCGCGGCAGTGGGCGCGCTGAGATAGTCCGCGCGACGCTCGAGAGCATCGCATATCAATCGCGCGATGTAGTGGATGCGATGCGGGAAGATGCTGGCTTGTCCTTGGATACACTGCGCGTCGATGGTGGCGTCACGCAGAATGACTTCTTGATGCAATTCCAGGCGGATATCTTGGGAGTGCCAGTGGAGCGACCCGTCATCACCGAAACGACCGCCCTCGGCGCTGCTTATTTGGCGGGCCTGGCGGTCGGTTATTGGCCATCGGTGGTCAGTTTGCGCGAACAATGGCGTGTCGAGCGCGTTTTTGAGCCCCATATGTCGGCAACTGAGCGTGAAGAGCGTTACAGTGGTTGGCAGCGGGCGGTCGCCCGTGTGAGGAATGGGATTAGGGGGGAAGGAGGAGGATGAGGGGCGAATGAAAATTTTCATCTCAGTGGATATCGAAGGTGTCGCCGGCGTGGTCCACCCCGATGATGGTAAATTGAGCGGCGAAGAATACCAGCGCGCCCGCCGTTGGATGACGGCAGAAGCCAACGCGGCCATCCTTGGTGCGGTCGATGCTGGCGCGGAAGAAATTGTCATCGCCGATTCGCATTACAACATGCGCAATTTGCTCATTGAAGACCTCGTTGAAGAGGCTCGGCTGCAGATTGTGCGCGGCTCGCCGCGTCCCCTCGGTATGGTCAACGGTGTGGATGAAGATTGTACCGCTGCCCTCTTCATCGGCTATCACGCCATGGAAGGAACCACTGCCGGCGTCCTCGCACACACTTATTCTGGCTTGGCTATTCAGGAGATGCGTCTGAATGGGAAAGCTGTGGGCGAGTTGGCTTTCAACGCGGCCATATGTGGCCATTTTGGTGTGCCCGTGGCCCTGGTGTCTGGCGATGATCGCCTGGCGGCGGAGGTCGCGGAACAATTGCCCTTGGCGGCGCGTGTCATCACCAAATGGGGCGCCGGCGCTTACGCCGCGCGCAGTCTACACCCACGTGAATCTTGTCGCCAGATACGGGCGGCGGTGGAAGATGCGCTGGAACAGCTGACACAATTGACCCGCTCACCGCAACAGCGCTCGCGTTTGTTCTTCCCTTTGGAACGGCCGATTCGCTATGAGGTCCTCTATAAGCGCAGCGTCTTCGCCGATCATGTTGCCCATATCCCGCAGCTGGAACGCTTGGCGGGCAATCATGTGGCTTATACGAGTGAAGACATCATTGAGTTGGCGAGCATCAAAAATTTGCTCACTTACCTCCCAAGCACCGTATAATTGCCTTAAGGAGGGAAATGACGAGAACCATAGGGGTCATCACTGCTGGCGGCGATACACCGGGTTTGAACTCTGCCTTGCGCGCTCTGGGGAAGACCGTCGCAAAAAAGGGTATGCATGTCATCGGTTTTCGTGATGGTTTTCGCGGTTTGATGGAGAACCGAACTATGCGCTTGGAGGGAGCGGTTTTGAGTGGTTTGCTCAATGTTGGTGGAACCATCCTTGGCACAAGTCGTGACAAGCCCAACCGCATGCCCATGGGTGACAAGCGCCTGGATATGACCGAGGTGATGTTCAGCAACTATGAGAAACACCACTTGAATGTGCTTGTCTGTCTCGGCGGCGGCGGTACGCAAAAGAGTGCCCTTCACCTTATGAATAGCGGCTTGAATGTACTGACCATCCCCAAGACCATTGACAACGACATCGCGCATACGGATGTCACTTTTGGTTTCGATACCGCACTGGGCATTGCGACTGAAGCCATCGATCGTTTGCATAGTACTGCGCATAGCCATCACCGCATCATCCTCGTCGAGACGATGGGGCACAACGCCGGGTGGCTGGCTTTGGGCGCCGGCTTGGCCGGTGGCGCCGATGTCATCCTCATCCCCGAAATACCTTACGATATCCAGAAAGTGGCGGCGGCCATCATGGCGCGACGGCGGCGCGGTTCCAATTTCAGCATCGTGGCGATCTCTGAAGGCGCGTGCTCTGAAGATGAAAAACGAGCGCTGGATGAGGCGAAGGCGCAAGTCGCTGTGGCTGAGGGTAAGGAAGACCATAAGCGAGCAAAGAAGCGTTTGCGCAAAGTCCGAGCGAGTCAGCAGGAGCATATCCGCAATCTATCGCGACAGTTGGAAAAACTCACGCAGTTGGAATCAAGGGTCACCATTCTCGGATATGTGCAGCGAGGTGGGGTACCGAGCGCGGTCGATCGCTTATTGACGACCCAATTGGGCACGGTTTGCGGGCGCCTGGCGGCAGAAGGCGAATACGGCAAGATGATCGCTATACGCGGCGCAGGCACTTGCCTGGTACCGCTGGAGGATGTGGTGGCCGGGGGCCGTCGCACGGTTCCGCTGGACCATCCCTGGATGCAAAGCGCGCGTGACCTCGATATTTGCCTCGGTGACGATTGAAAATCAGAATGGATGAATCGTTGGCGCGCGCCGATTGGGCGCAGCTGAAAGCGGAAATGCGCATGACGCTCATCGCCATCGCGCGTGCGCGCGGCACCATCTCTTATTCGGAATTGGCGCGCGGCTTACAAACGGCGACTTTGCATCATCGCTCACCGATTTTCACCCCCTTGCTGATCGAAGTTTGCGATGAGGCGGAGCGTGCCGGCGATGGCTCATTATGCGCTTTGGTCGTGCGCAAGTCGGATGGTATCCCGGGTAAAGGGTATTTCAAGGCGGCCGCGCTGCAAGGCGCTGATGTCCATGATGCCGAAACCTATTGGCGAAGGGAAGTGGAGGCCGTCTGGGCGCAATGGGCGCCCCGCGATTCTTCGACCAGTGGCTGAAATGAGCGCAATCGCATCCCGCCAATCCAACCAATCGTTGTGCTCGCTCACCATCGTCCTGACATTGCGGGCAGGTTTGTCGCCCCGACCATAATCAGAGTACTGAGCCCTCGCGCAAACACGAGGGCTCAGTTTCAATCGCGCTGGATTGACGGGGAATACGCCATCAATCTGCTTGGGGTTCTTCCAGATTGATGCTTTCCAGCCGGCCAGCGCGAACGAGGCGCAATTCGAAAGGAAACTCGATGCGCTCAAGCTGCAGGAAAGCGCGTAATGCGCCCATGCTGGTGATGCGTTGGCCCGCTAGCGAGAGCAGGGTGTCACCGAGCAGTAAGCCCGCCCGCTCGGCGTGGCTACCGCTTTGGATCGAAGTGAGCAGTAGCCCTGATTCCTGCTCAACCTCGAGGGCCAAAGCTCTCGGCAAACGGACAGTTTGACCACTCACGCCCAGGAAACGGCGGCTTGAGGTCGGTTTCCCCTTTTGTAAGGCCGTTACCGCTTCGCGCAAGAGTGAAATGGGTAGGGAGTGGCTTTCTCCGAAAACAGAGGTGTTGAGCCCCAGTGTTTTGCCATCCAACCGCAAGAGCGGACCACCCGAAAAACCAGGATAGAGAACCATATGTAGGGGTAGGGCGCCACGAGGGGGAGAGCGAAAATGGCGCGCGAAACGGGCGCGGCGCCTTGGGTGAAAGGCGGAATTTTCCGGGTCGTCAGTCAATTCGAAGTGCCGAACAGCGCGACGGGCGATTTTTTCGGCGTGGCGCGCAGCACGCTCGGCACTGCGGCTCACCCTTTCGATGGTGTCCTGTAAAGTATCCTCCAGGTCAAAATCATCGCTGTCGATGTCGGGCGGCTCTTTGCCCTCATCCCATCTCTGCTCTGATTCACGCTCGTGTCGCTGTGGAGGAGCGCGGAGGATTCCCAGCGATGCTTCAACCTGGCCAAAGGGCCGCCCGAGCGCCAGCATGAGCTCGCCCACTTGCGGTGTGCTGTTCTCATCTGCCCATTGCGCCGTCGGCGCCGGGCGAGGAATTTCCACCAGTGCTAGGTCTAGGTTTGGATCGCGCCCGATGATTTTGGCAGGCAACGCTTCACCGTCGGCTAGCGTTACGCGTAGGGGATGGCCATGTTCGAGTACATGATTGGCGGTGAGCAAAAGGGCGCTTTGCTCGTCGCTTGACCAAATGACGCCGCTGGCAGGAAGACGGCGACGTCCCGATACCTGAGCGACGCTCTCACCATGATTTTGGATGAGAGTGCTCAGCTCTTGCGATAGTTCGTACAGTCTCATTGGGCAACCTCGCTATTTTTGGGGGCGACGGTTGCCGAAAGCCAGCTTTCAGTTTCCTTTTTCTGGCTGTATTGATTCGTCATGGCCTTCGCCCCGCGTACCGTAGATGAGCAGCAGAAGCACAACGATGATATCAATCGCAATCAAGGCGATCATCACGGGCATGACCTGCTCCTCACATCTCTCTACGTGGTTGCTACCCATATGGTAGCAGAATTGCTCGTGGATGGCTGGTCCATGCGGTGAATGGGGTGGTTTTTAATCGGAATCCGATGTATCTGGCGAGTGGTTCATGGCGCGCAAAGCGAATATGGCATGCATACCCACTTCGGGGTCGGGGTCGGATAGCGCTTCAACAAGGGTCGGCGCGGCGGCCTCACCAATGAGGCCAAGGGCTTCGCCACTCGCTTCCCGCACCTTGTAATCGGCATCGCGCAGGCTTTCACTGAGGGCTTCCACCGCGGCGGCGTGGCCGATGCGCCCGAGCGCTTCGGCAGCGAAGCGGCGTGTCCCCTGGTCGATATCCTGCAGCGCGCGCAGCAAATCGGCGAGCGCATCCTCAGCCGCCAATTTACCGAGCGCTTTGGCCGCTGCACGCCGCACCGCCGCTCGCTCGTCTTGCAAGGCGTCGGTCAGCCCCGGTATTGCGGCGGTGCCCATGGCCAGCAAGGCGGCAACTGTTGCCACGCGCAACCACATATCATCCTCACGCAGAGCGGTCAACAAACTCGCCAGAAGCAATTCCTCATGTTCCGCCCAATCGCCGGCGCCTTCCCGTAGAATGCGCCCAATCGCCAATGCTGCCCGATAGCGCAAACTATGCTCCCCATCCGGATCCGCAAGCTTCCTGGCTAGGGGAGGCAAAGCCGCAGTGTGCGCGAGAGCGGTCAGCACAGCGATCGCCTCGATTTGTGCGGAGGGTGTTCCGATACACAAGGTCTCCAGGGCGTCTTTCGCGCTCATAGACTGGACCGCTGGATCCAATAGTGACGGATGGCTTGTGGATGCGAGGGCAAGCGAATCACATCTTCCAACTGTCCGCCGTTGCTCTCGATGATGCGCGCGGAGGCAGGGTTATCTTCATAGCAGGTGAGCAGCACCTGGCTAAGGGCGGGTTCTGCGCGCCAGACTTCCAACAAGCCGAGCTGCAAAATGCGCTTACCATAACCCTGGTCGCGGCTATTGGGGCGAATGGTATAACCCACATTTCCGCCGAATTGTCGCAAAGCGTGGTTTAGCGGGTGACGGAAATGCAAGACACCGCGCAGTTGTTCGTCATCGATTAACCAAAAGCAGCGCTCTGGGACATAACCAGGAAAAGGGTTCTCGTAGGCCGCGCGCATCCGCCCTAAGAAATTGGCGAAATCTTCATCATTCTTGATGGCCGGCCAGTTCAAATAGTGACCATCAGCATGAAATTCGCGGAGGGCGCTGCTGAAGGTACTGTGATATGCCCAGCCAGGGCAGACGAGTACCCCGCCCCTCGTGAGCGCGGGTCTGGCGCTCTCCATTGGTCAGGTGGCCAATTGTAAGGCGCGCCGCAAATTGGGCAGGGCGGCGTTGCCACCACTGCAGACGAGGCCGATGTTTTTCCCGCGCAATTCTTCCCGCAATTGATGGGCCGCGGCGAGTGGCGCCGCGCCGGCCCCCTCGGCTAGGGTGTGTGCGTGTTCTAAGTACCAGCGCATCGCCTGAAGGATTTGCAAATCTTCCACGAGGACAAAATCATCGAGCATATCGTTTAGGATGGCGAAGGGCATCTCGAAAGCCGTCGCGTCACCAACGGCCAATCCACCGAAGATGCAATCATTCGTTGCTCGTTGCAACTCACCGCTATGCCAGGATCGATGACCGGCGGGTGCTTCAGCCGATTGCACAGCGATGACGCGCGTCTTGGGGCTCAGCTGCTTGCAGGCGAGGCAAGTAGCTGAGGCGCCGCTGCCGCCACCCAAAGGGACGAAGATGGCATCCAGATTCGGCTCCGCTTCCAACATTTCTAGCGCTTGTGTCCCCACGCCGGCGATGAGGTGTGCTTCGTTGCCAGAATGCACATAGCGATAGCCTTCCTGATTGGCGAGTTCTTCGCAATGCTGGCGGGCCTCGTCGTAATTGTCGCCAACGAGACGCAAATCTGCGCCCAGGCCGCGCATGGCTAGGGTCTTGCCTGGGTCCGTGTCTCGCGGCGCGACGATGATGACCGGTGCGCCGACCAGACGCCCGGCATAAGCGACCGATTGCCCATGATTGCCAGTGGAGGCGGCGATGAGGCCGCGTTCGCGTTCCTCCGTGCTCAAGAGTAGGGCAAGGTTGATGCCGCCGCGTATCTTGAAAGCGCCGACCGGTTGATAATTTTCGTGTTTGATGAAAGCCTGAAAACCGAGCAGCTCATCCAAGGCCGCATAGCGGTGCAAAGGGGTGGGCGGTAGATGAGGACGGATGCGTTTGCGCGCCGCCAGGATATCGCTGAAATCGGGTATAGACATCGCTTTATAACGGCTCCTAAGCAAGGGGAATTGGCCGCATTATAGCGGGGCTTCAACTACGGGGAAGAATTGCTCATATCGGCTATCGCGGTGGCGGTTTGCCGCAACCAGACAGCCTGTGTTTTGGGGACTTTCACCAGCGTCGCTTCGTAATCGGCGGCAGCGATGCCGCTGGGTGGTAAATTGGTGCTCAGGAGCGCTTCGATGGTTCCCTGGGCGACGGTCGCGTTAGCGTCGACCTCCTCGGAGGGGAAACGAACCCAATCATTCCCGAGGAGCCAAAGGGAAACCAGGAACATGGTGACGACGACGATCACCAATAGTGCGGTTATCGGGCCTTTGGCTGATTTTGGTTTCTGAATCTCTGTCATGAACTGTTATCCTTTTTTGATAAGGTGCGGAAATAGTTGATGATATCCCAGCGCTCGTTGGCGCTTAAGGTCGCCGAACAGGAGGGCAAGTCGCGCCAACCATCGCGCGTGGCGAAGAACAATTCTTCATCGCGCAACTGGTCCGCGCCATCGCGTAGCCTCTCAAAATTGCGACCACTCGCTTGCCAAGAGAGGCAATGCTGCTGATAGAGCGCCGCGCCGCGCTCGAGCGAAGCTTGTGTTGGCAGTTGTTCGTTCAGGATGCTTGGTGTAGGGTTCAGCTGTTCACGATAGTCCGCGCCGCTATTCAGGAGCGCCTGATAGCCAATGGCAATCAAGATTATCGTGATTGCGCTGATACCCAAAGCGACCAATGCATTGGCCGGACGCCAATCCACGAGGCGAGCCTGGTGGCGCAAAGCGGGCCAGAATAGCCAGAGCAACGAGGCTGCTACGCCCAACAAGGCCAAGCCGTTCAGAAGGGTGGGGCGTCTTGTCGGTGTTAGGGTTGTGCTTTCGCCGACGGTGAGGGTGAAAGCGACTCGTGTGTTTTGGCCCGCCGCGTCGCCGATATCCAGGAGGAGCCACCAATCGCCAGGTTGATCGAGCGCATCGCTGGTGTGAATATAAAGCCCGCCAGCGACCGCATCCGCTGTTGCCCAATCGGAACGGTGATCGCGTGCGGGTTGCGCGAGCCGTAGCTGCACTTTCAGGTCTTCCGCTGCTCCCTCTTGCTCACCCGCTATTCGCGTGATTTGTGTGTCTAGGGAATTGATCCCCGTCCAGGTGGGGGAAACGCTTTGCGAGATGGAGTATTCCCCGACAGTCCGTTCATCAACCCAAGCGGCAAAGCCCATACCCGCGTTTTCCGGGATGGGGATTGGTGTACCGCTCAACGAGGCGGCGCTGGCCAATATCACAATGGCGACAATCAGCTCGGCGCGTAGGGCGAGCAGGCGCCGCCAATGACCAGACCAGGGCGCCGCAAAGTTGGGACGACTGGCCAGGAATTGCGCCGCGCCGAGCACGAGCAGGCTCGCCACGAGTAAAAGTTTGAGCGTGAGGGTTTGGCCATAGGGGGTTTCCGTAATGTCGTCCACGGCGGTGAGGTGATTGGTTGTGCTATAAACGCCGGTAGCGATGACCAGCGCGACCACTGGTATCAGGCGGCGGGAAAATTGCCTCAATACCGCCAGCGTGGTTTCGCGTCGCGTTTCGCCGACCAATGGCCGCAACGCGGCTGGCAATACCAGGACCAAGGCCACCAACCCGCCGACCCAATAGGCGACCGCCAGCAGGTGTACCCAATCGACGAGCACCGCCGGCCAGGCCCAAAAAACAGAGCCGGCCGCATGGCTGGCAGCGCTATGTGAACCCAAAACGAGTGCCATTAACCAACTCAGCGAGCACCAACTGGGGTAGGCGATCAAGGGATGCCGACCGGCGCGGCCATAGTACCAAAGGGCCAGCAAAATCAGAGCGGCGAGCGCTAAGAGCAAGAGGCGTGGGTTCCAGAGGTCGCCAAAGCGGGTACCGATGCGCACAAAGCGCCAGAGGCCATCCTCAAGCACACGCGTCGCATCCGCGCCGAAGAAAGCCATCGTTTGTTGGATGAGTGCGAGCAAGTTGCCGAGGATGGCTAGGAGCAGGGCCAGCGTGGCAATCCAGGATAGTCTGGCCATCACGCGTGGTGGTAAAAATCCGGCCACATGACGAGGGTTACCCCAGGCCGGCACCAAGACCGCACCATATAGGCTGCTCGTGCCAAATAGGACTAGGGTACCCAGGAGTGTCATCCATCGCCAGAGCGATTCGAGCGGGATGGCGGTTTGGCGCGCGGCCGATTCTTCCAAATTGGTGCTGGTTTCGCCTACAGTGAAAACTCGACTTTCCGCGACGACATGGCCATCGCTCGCGAAGGCGGGTCGCAATTCGACCACATAAGCGCCGTCCGGCAGCTGGGGTGGCACACGCAGGGTGAGCAACTGGCTATCGGTTTCGGAGACACCACCCTCAGCCAACAATTCGCCATTGGCGTCCCAGAGACGGATGGCAGAAAAGCGCGCTTCCAGCGGCTCGCTGAACCAATACTGCAAGCGGGTGGGTGCATGCTGGAGGGCAGCGCGATCGGCAGGGATGGCGCGGACGAGGTAACCATGCGCTTGGATGGCACCGATGATGGTGGTGAGAAAAAATGCGAATAGTGAAAATGACGCAAGGCGCCGGGTGCTATTCCAATTCAACTTGGCCACTGCGCGCATCCGCTCTTGAGGGGCGCTGGTCGCTGGCCGAATTTTCCTCTTCCTCTGTCAGCCCTGCGCGTGCGCGCAACCAACTCACGACCATCAGTATCAACAGGGCACTGGCCACCGCCAGAAAGATGAGCTCATCCCAATTGCCGAGCGCCCCATGCGCGGGTAGCAGTGTGAGTGACATTGGTCAGCCTTGTGCAGGGTGTCAAGGCAGTGATTGTAGCAGAATGGTGTTGATTTTTTGGCAATTGGTTCTTGGACCAATCTTGGCATTTTGCCGCGCTTGCGGCAAGGCGCGGCGGGCGGCATAATCCACTCGTTTAGGGAGGGAATGATGCAAAACGCAATCCAGCAAGAGAAATTTCGGCCGGTCAGTGCGGAGTTGGCAGCCGAATTGGTCTCCATTGTGGGCGATGGGGGTTGGAGTGATCGCGCGGCGGATTTGCAACAACACGCGCGCGATGCGGGGCATTATGAAGCTCAAGCCGCGGAGTTGGTGCTATGGCCGCAAAACGCTGAGCAGGTTGCCGCGATTTTACGCTGTTGCAACGAGGCGCGCGTGCCCGTTACCCCCTGGGGTGCTGGTAGCGGTCTCGAGGGCAACGCCATCCCGATATATGGTGGCGTCACACTCTCGCTGGCGCGAATGAATCGCGTTCTCACCATTCACGCCGATGATTTTCAGGTGACTTGCCAGCCGGGTATTGGCTATAAAGACCTGAACGAATTGCTGGCGCGTGAAGGGTTGTTTTATCCGCCAGACCCGGGGGCCAACGCCTCCATCGGTGGGATGATCGCCAACAATGCTGCCGGCATCCGCACCGTCAAGTACGGAGCAACCAAGGACAATGTGTTGCGTTTGCAAGTGGTGTTGGCTGATGGTTCGTTGATTGAGGTCGGCTCGCGTTCCATCAAGCAATCTTGTGGCTATGACCTTTTGCATCTGATAGTGGGTAGCGAAGGTACGCTGGGCGTGGTCACTGAGGCAACGCTCAAATTGGCGCCTTTACCCCTGGCGGTGAGCGCAGCTCTGGCGCATTTCCCCAGCGTGGATATGGCTGTTGAAGCGGTCGTCGCCATACGGGGTAGCGGTTTGGATCCCGCAGCGCTTGAATTTATGGATGCGCACCATATCGAAATGATCAACGCTAGCGATGGTTTGAAGCTCGAAGAAAAGCCGACGCTCTTCATGGAATTCCATAGCGCAAACGCGACCGCTTTGGCTGTGGGTTTGGCGGCGCTCGAGGAAATCTGCGATGAACTGGGCGCAACCGGTTTCCGCGCGACGGCCGACCCGACAGAGCGGCGTCAACTATGGCAGGTCCGACACCATTCTTATGAAATTATGGTCCGCAGTCACCCGGGTATGGATTTTCTCATCATGGATGTGGCGGTACCCATCAGCGCCTATCCGCAACTCATCGCGACGGCGCAGCAAAGCATCGCGGCCCGTGATGCCGAGGGTTATTTCCTCGGGCATGCGGGTGATGGTAACATCCATGTCGAATTACCCTATCCGCAGGGTGACCAGGCGGCTTATCACGAGGCGTTGGCGATCAACGATGAAATCATCGCCGCGGCGCTGGCGCTGGGCGGGACGGCGACGGGCGAACATGGTGTCGGTCTGGGCAAAATTCACTGGATGGAGCGCGAACACGGTGAAGCGTTGCCCGTCATGCGCGCCATCAAAGACACCCTCGACCCGCATGGTATCCTCAACCCTGGTAAAATCTTCCCTTAAGAGAGGGTACCCCTGAGCGGCGTAGCGGATGAAACTGCACAATCATTGCAATTGGCAAACCATTCAGCTCGGGGTCTTGGCCTTGCAGGGTGGTTTCCAAGAACATCAGAAGATGTTGCGGCGCTTAGTGGCGGAAATGGAAGGGGCGCTGGATTTGCGCTTGCGTGAAGTGCGCTTGCCGGAAGAGTTGATAGGCCTGCATGGCCTCATCATCCCTGGTGGCGAATCGACCACCTTCGCAAAGCTGGCGCAGGAATTCTCTTTGTTGGAGCCGCTGCGGAATTTCGCTGCCCAAACCCCCACTTGGGGTACCTGCGCCGGGATGATTTTCCTTGCCAAACAGTTGAAAAATGCGGCTGAGCTGGGGGCGACCCCACAATCGGTACTTGGTCTGATGGATTTGACGGTCAAGCGCAATGCTTTCGGGCGGCAGGTGGATAGTTTCGTCACCGATTTGACGATCCGTGGTCTGAGGGGTGGCAAATTTCGCGCTGTCTTCATACGCGCCCCAATTGTCAGTGAGTTAGGTCCAGCAGTTCAGGTGTTGGCGCGTTTGGCTGATGGGCGTATCGTCGCCGCGAGGCAAGGGCATCTGCTGGCGACTTCCTTTCACCCGGAGCTGGGGAATGATTTACGCTTGCATCGCTTGTTCTTGAATATGGTGGCTGAGCGTTTGCCGCGCCGCTAATCCCTGAGAAAGGGATTGGTTCGCCGTTCTTGGCCGATGGCAGTTGGGCCACCGTGCCCGGGAAAAACACGATAGTCATCTGGCAATGTGAAGAGCTCTTCACGAATCGCTTTCAAGAGTTGGTCTTGGTCGCCACCACGCAAATCCCAACGACCGATGCCGCCCGCAAACAGTGAATCCCCGCTGAACACCGCCTTTTCACTGTGCAATACGAAACTGAGGTGATCGGGGGAATGTCCGGGTGTAAAGCGGGTTTCCAACTCGATCTGTCCATGGCGAATGATCTCCGGTCCGTCCAAGAGCCAGCGATTGACCGTTGCTGCGGCAGGAAAAGTGACCGTTGGTCCGAAGAAATTCTGCCCCATTTCAGGCAAGTGTTCCAACCAGGGGCGAGCGTTCTGATGGATGTAGAAATCGGCGCCCGTCGCTGCTTGTAGACTCGCGCTGGAGAGGACATGGTCCCAATGTGCATGTGTGGCGAGGATGAGGGCGATGCGCAAATCCCTTTCTGCAGCGAAAGCGAGCATCCTGGGTGGACGCAGTTCTTTGTGGTCCTCGGTCAGGTCGCCGACGGGGTCGATGAGGACGGCCTCGCCCGAGGCGCGGTCACCGACCAGATAGGCGTTTGTGCCCAGAGGCCCCAACGATAGGCTATGAATCTCTACGCTCAAACTGCTTCCTTTCTTCGTTTGTTGCCGGGCAATAGACTGGCAAACTCATGCAATTCGCGCAAGCCGAGCAACCAGCCGACAGTAATATACACGAGGAAGCCGAGCATCGACATCGCGATGACCAACAATAAGTTGCTCATGAAGGTGCGCGGCAGGAGCTCAGACCAGAGCGCTTGAATCGCCAGCAGGGGCGGAACCATCGCCAGGCTGGATAGCAAGGAGCGACGCGTGGTGGCTAGGATTGCGCGTTGATGAAAGTCGCCCCAACGGCGCTGCAGCCACCAAAGCAGTAAACCCACCTCCAATATGACACCGAGTGAATTGGCCAGGGCCAAACCGCCAACATTTTCCTGACTCGCCTGGCCCAGCAACACACCACTCAGGAGCAAGGCGAGTATCAGATTGAGCGCTGCGCCGAGCAAAGCCGCCCAGAGCGGGGTCAAGGTGTCCTGCTCAGCGTAGTAGCTGCGTGCGATGATTTCCAGAGTCGCATGCGCCAGTAGGCCAAGCGCGAAGAATTGCAAGCAACGGTAGACAATTTGTGTGGATTCGGCATCGAAGGCGCCGCGTTCCAACAGCGAGAGCAAAGGCTGCCCGATGATGAGCAATCCAATAGTGGCCGGCAAGCAGCTGACAATCAACATACGGAGAGAGCCAGCAAAGTAACCGCGTTTGCCGGTTTCATCGCCCATTTCGTTGAGCGCCGCCAGCGTTGGGAACATGACTGTACCCAGCGCTGTCCCCAAAAGTGTTTGTGGAATTTGCATGAGGCGCCAACCCCAATCGACGGCCGAGATTGAACCACTACCCATTCGAGAGGCGAGGTTGGTCATGATGAGGAAATTGAGGTAGAAGACGCCGAGTCCGGCCACGCGTGGCAGCATGAGCCGAATTACACGCCGGAGCAAGGGGTCACGCAGTCCCAGCTGCGGCCACCAACGCGCCCGATAGTGTATCAGGCCGGGTAGCTGGATGCCGAAGTGCAGGGCGGCGCCGATGACCGCGCCATAAGCGATACCGCGCGCGCCCCAGCGCGGCGCCAAGGCCAACACACCGAATAGAAAGCCGAGGTCGTAGCAGAGTGGTGCCAAGGCGGGTAGAACGAAATGTTGATGGCTTTGCAAGATCCCCATCACGATACCGCTGACGGAGAAGATGAGGGTGCCGATTAACAAAATGCGCATCAAGGCAACCGTTTCCGCTTGTAGTGAGGGCGCGAAGCCGGAAGCGACAAAATTTTCCACCAGCCAGGGCGCAAATACGAAGACACCGCCGCTGACTAAGGCGGTTACGGTGAAGATAGAGTTGATGATATGGCTGGCGGCCTGCCAAGCCCGCTGGTGTTCATTTCGAGCCAGGAGTCCGCTGAATATCGGGATGAAGGCATGCGCTAGTGCACCGCCGGCCACGAGGGTGAAGACCAACTCAGGCAGTCGATTGGCAGCAACGAAGGCATCCCATTCGTCGCTCAAGCCAAAGTTGCCAGTGATGACGACTGTTTGCGCCAGGCTGAGCAATTTTGCGGCCGCGAAGGCGAGCATCACGAAGAGGGTAGAGCGGGCAATTTGCCCCAGAGAGCGTCGCTTGGTGTTCGATTGCGGTGGCTGCTCGTGATTAGGCATTAAGGGACGCGAGGGCCTGGCGTGCGGCTTCGTAGTTGGGGTTGCGGATGAGGGCAGTGCGGAAATTGTAACGGGCGCCGCCTGCATCGCCTTGTGCGGCCAGCAAACGCCCGCGCCAATAATAAGTCTCTTCGACAAATTCGCCGCCGTTGTTGAAGGTGGCTTCCAGCAATGCCTGCAGGTCGGCGAAGCGGCCGGCCTTGAAATACGCCTCATAGGGGGTGAAGCGGTACCAGGTCATGCGCCAGGGAATGCCGACGCGGCGAGCCTCGTCAAAGTAACGGGTCGCTTCTGCGGGTTTTTCCAATAGCGTCAAGGAAGCGCCAATATTGAACCAGGCGTAGCCTAGGTTGAATTGCGCGCGGGCTTCAGCCCAGGCGACATCCAGGGCCCACTCGGCAGCACCGCGCTCACTAGCGCGCGTGCCCAGAATCTCGAGCAATCGTTCTTCGCGCGCTGGCTCGTAGATCACGATGAAGAGACGATTGAAGTGTTGCCAGTCTTCATCCAAATCGGTGTAACTTTGCTTGATGATGCCATTGCTTTGGTCAGGGCCGATGAAACTATCGTAAAGGAAGAACTGCCGTACCGTGTGGTCATATCCGGCGAGCGTGCGGTAATGGCCAATCCAGTCGTAACCTTCGGGGCGAAAGCCGGTCTCGATGATGACGGGAAAGCGCTCTATGGCCAGGGTGCGCAGTAATTCCAGGTCACCACCGACGCGAGCCAGCGCGCTTAGATCGGTTTCCCTCTCTACAAATTCGACGATTTCGCTGGGGCTGACATTTTTATCCTCTTTGCCACCTGGTTTTAAGTGGGTGGCGGCGACGCTTTGGTCTTTTTGCCAACCAAAGTGACTGAGGGCCATGGTGATATTGGCGGGCCCGCAATTATTCCATGTTTGTCGTTGGTAATTCAGTTGAAATAGCTCGCTTCGGTCGGGTAGGGCGCTGTTGGTCGCATTGCTGGCTGGGATATTGGTCGGGGGAGTGGTAGCAACTTGAGGGGTAGTGGTGGTCGGGGTTGCGGTAGGGGCCGTCGTTGTCGGTGTGGCTGACAAAGGCGTTGGAGTTGGCGGTGTCTCGGTAGCGGTGGCCGCAATGTCGTCCAAAAAATTGGGCGGAGTCAGCAATAAATTTGCGCCGTTAGCTCCACCCGGCAAGGGTGTGGGGAGTCGCGTGTCGGGTGGGGGTAATGGCGGGTCGAGGTTGCGGAGCAAGGGGGCTAGGAAAGGCAGGCGATTCTTCGCCGCTTCCCTTTGTCCGGGAGTGAGCAATTCCACATAGAATAACAACGCGACTACGAGCGTTGCCAGCGCCAATATTGCGAAACCCAAGCAACCAAACCAGAGCCAGGGCGGCGGTGACGCAACGCCGGTCGGCCTTTGACCTGACAACCCTCTGCCGCGCGGAATTTGCATTGGCCTGAGTTGCTGCTAGCCCTCGCGGACGCGCAAGGTGAACTGACCCTGTCCTCGATCATTGCGTGAGCCCACCTCCACGAATACCAGCCAATCCGAGGGTAAGCGGAGGTCGAGTAGCGCGGCATCCAGCGACTGTTGGTTGCGATTGTCATTTTCTGCCAACAAATTCCCAACCGCATCATAAAGCCGTAACACCGGATCGAGCTCCATACTGCTCACCAGCAGGCTGATGCTCGTTACCCCATCCAGTTGGAGCGAGAAGCGGGCACGCTCGCCGACGCCGACTCTTTCCACGATGATGTCGCCGGCGAATAGGACTTGCGGTTCTTCTTCCGCATCGTGGATTTGGGTTTGCGTGGCGGAAGGTGTGGGTAAGCTTAGGTCGGGCAAGGCGCTCGGGTCAGCGATGGGCTCATGCTGGATGAGGGTATAGGCATCTGGGTTGGCCAAATAAGAGAGAGCGGCGTTCAGGATGGGGTCCTCGCCGCGGATGGCCGCCATGGTATTCGCCTCATCAACGGGCACGCGCAGATTGGGACGAACGCCGATGCCTTCGACGATGATATTGCCAGCGAAATCGACATAACGGGCGGCCGAGAATTGTAAAGTGAGATCGCCGGGCATGGTGAAACGCTTTTGGCCGGCGCCCATCCCCGCTGTTGGATAATGACCGATGATTGTGGAACGGCTCTCACGCGTCATGAAATCGCTGAAATATTCGCAGGCGCTGGCGCAATTTGGGCCGACGAGCAACACCACTTCCCCATGGTAACGCAATTCAGGAGCCGGCAAGTACATTTGCAACACACCGCGCGGGTCGAAGTGGAAATCATCCAAGGCTTCGTCGTAGCTGCCCGCCTGCCGCAATTTCAGGGCTTCAGCGAAGAAATGGGCGGCCATTTGCGCGGCGCGAAAGGTATAACCACCACCATTTTGGCGCATATCCAGGATGACGGCTGGTGTATTGCGCGAATTCAGGGTGCGAATCAATCGTTCCCATAGTTGAATGGTCAGGACATCATTGTCCGAAAAACTGCGGATACTGGCGTAGGCGGTGCCATCCGCCAAGAATTCATATTCGACTGGCAACAGTCCTTCGCTCTCGGCGGGAAGCGTGAAGAGGAGGCTATCGTATTCCAGCGCGCTGCGCAGACGAACGCTTTGCGCGGCGGTTTCACCGGGATTGCGGAATTCTATTGTCACGGCCTCTCCAGCGGGAAAGCGCATCGCATAGCGAAGTTGCATGAGCCGCAAGGTGTGTTCGGTACTGTGGGGTGCCTGCCATGGCCGTGTTTGCGAGACGACTGCGGCGATTGGCTGGCCATCCAGGGCGATGATTTCCGCTCCCAATTGGATCCCCGCCATCTCCGCTGGCCCTTCTTCCGTCAAGAAAACTGTTAGGATGCGCCCGTCATCCAATTCGCGCAGACCCAACCCGATTCCACCCGCCACCTCGGCGCGGAAAACATCGCCGAGGGCGCTGGTAATGGGGAAGGTCATATGGCCGTCGGGGATGCTCCAATAGAAATCGCGCAAGGCGAGCAGGTATTCACGCCCGTCATTGTTCCGATCGGCGGCGATGAAGCGTGGCCGGTAGGCTGCCGCAAGCGCTTCCCAATCCAGCTGCTTGAAATCGGTGTAGGCATATTCTTTGCGAAACATCTCCACCATACCATCGAAAGCGGCGGTGTAGGTGAGGTCGGAAAAGTCGACGAGGGCGGCTGCTTCTGGCTCGTGGAGATCGATGACTTGTTCGCGTCGACGGTCGAAAGTGAAAGGTTCGCTATTCAGGTTGACGAGGGTGTAGCCAAAGGGTAGGCGCACAATGGGGTCGTCTGCGGTGAAAAGCCGACCATCGTCGCCGAAACCATTTGGGAAGCCCTGCTCTCCATCTGGGGCGTAGACCAACAGCACCCCGCCGATGATTTCGCCCTCGTCGGCAGCATCCGGGCTGACGATGGTGGAGGCATAAGCGCTCGACCAACCGCCACCATGCAAATCACGCTCTTCTAGAAAAGGGTCACCGTAAGCGTTGTTCCAATAAGCGACCGCGAAGATCTGGACGCCAATTTCGGCCTCTTGGTCTTGGTCCACATCACGATGGGCACCGTTGGGCACAACCGGTAGGGATAAGTTGTAGCTGACTGGCGATTCGAAGAAATCAGAGGTCAGCTGGCCGATGGTTTGCGACTCTGGGGGAAAGATGTAATAACGATTGCGGTCGACAAAACCGGCCTGGTCTTCGAGGATGATGATGGGCTGAGCGACGCCAACCGTAAAATTCAAATTGGTATATTGCAGATTGCCGGTGATGCGCGCGACGCCGCCTTCATCATTTTGGATGGGCGCTGGTTGCAAATCGACTTGCCCGAGGCTCAGTTGGGTGAGCGCGAGCATGGTGAGCAAACAAGAGACCAGTATGAGCCAGCGAACTCTTCGGTTGGACATCAATTGCTCCCATTCACCCCATCAATTTCATTATAACAGAGCCTTTTCTTGCGTCAGTGGCCACTCCTCTTATGCTAAAGGAAAAGATGGTTGGGAAGGGTGATGGTCGTCGAGCGCGTGCGCGCCGTGCAGCGTATCCAACAAGAAATGCATGCGAGTTTGATGCGAACGGAGAATGTCGTCGGACATGCCATCGGCTTTCAGATTTCTCGTGGTGAGGTGACGGAAAAGCTGGCCTTGGTCGCTTTGGTCCAAGAAAAGAAACGACCGGAGCAATTGCCTTCGTCGCAGCTGTTGCCACGCCGCATCGATGAAATCCCGCTGGATGTCGTGGCCGTTGGGCATGTTGTCGCGCAGGGATGGCGAGCGCCGTTGGGGTCGCGCGGGCGCTATCGACCAGAAATCCCCGCTGGTGTGAGTATCGGCCATAGGGATATCTCAGCTGGTACTTATGGGATGCGTGTGCGTGACCGGCAGACGGGAGAAATCCTCTTACTATCCAACAATCATGTTCTAGCCAATGCCAATGATGCAAGTATTGGCGACGAAATCTTGCAACCAGGGCCAGTGGATGGTGGCCGCTTGCCGCAGGACCGTATCGCTACGCTGGAACGCTTCATTCCCATCACATATCTGGACGATGAACCACCGCGTCCGATGCCCACCAGCTCGCCGGAAAACTCGCCGATTCCCTCGCAACGACGCGGCTGTGGTTGGCCGATCCAGGCCATCGCCAATGCTTGGCGCCGGGACGATAGCTATCCAATCACCCGGCGGCGACAAGAGCCGCCCTCGCCGCCGCCGATTTTCAGTTATGACAACCGTTTGGATGCGGCGCTGGCTCGGCCCATTGACGCCGCGTCTTTCCCCAACATTATCCAGGAAATCGGCCCCATAGAGGGAACACGCCAAGCTTCGCTCAACTTGTTGGTTCGCAAGTATGGTCGGACTTCAAAATTGACACGCGGACGCATCACCCTAATCAACGCCACTGTGGATGTGTCTTATATGACCATCCGAGGAATACGCAGGGCACATTTCGTCGGCCAAATCGGTACTGTGGCGATGAGTGAAAGCGGCGATTCAGGCTCTGTGCTTGTCGAGGAAGGGAGCAACCTGGCAGTGGGATTGCTCTTCGCTGGCTCTGAGTTGCGTTCTTTCTTCACCCCCATCCAAACCGTCTTGGATATGTTGGCAGTGCGTGTCGGATGATGAGATGAAGGAGCCAGAGGGGAATGGATAATAATGATGAGGCAGTCCGGCGGGCTGAAGCGGTGCGAGCGGCGCATGAAAGCGAGTTGCGAAGCAAAGCAAATGTGTTGGGTGTTGGTGTTGGCTTGCGGCAGCGCGACGGCCAATTCACCGATGAGGTGGCGCTCATCGTGCTTGTGCGGCAGAAATTCGCGCTCAAAGAGTTGGCGGAGTCCGACCGCATCCCACAAGAGCTGGATGGTATCCCAGTCGATGTCCAGGAAATCGGTGAACCGCGCGCTTTGGTTAGCAATTGAGGGCTCAGGGGCAAGGCAGCCATCATCATTCGGTGTAGCATGTACGCAAGCTGTTCATGTTTCCATCAAGTGGGCGAGAAGGCGAATTGTACGATGCTCAATCGCGGCGCGTGTTGGTTCTCATTGCTCGTAATTTCATTGCTGGCGGCTTGCAACTTGACTGCCAATCAGGGTGATGGCGCCGATCATGGAGCGCCAGCGGTCACCCTGGTTGCGCCGAAAGCGGAGTCGGAGATTGATTTGGGCACGCATGTTAGCATTCAGGCGCGGGTAGAAAGAGCCGGTGCCGATATTTTGAGCGCGGAAATTTTGATTGACGGCGAGCGCATCCGTTTGCGGGAGCGACCCAATCGCGAAGCGGCGGACCGCTTTGTCATCACCGATGCCTGGCTGGCCGATTCGGGTGGTTTGCATGAAATTCAGGTGGTCGTCTGTCGAGCCGCTGGCGCCTGTGGTGAATCCGCTGTTGTACCGTTCACCGTACTCGCGCCACCGACCCCAATTCCGGCGACGGAAGAGAGTGCCATGAATCAGGATGAGTTGGCCACCGTTACTGCGGAGACAACGCTCGAAGCCACGGCTGAGGTGGCCACTGCCCGGGTCATCATTGATTCCTTGAATGTGCGAACTGGGCCGAGTCTGCGCTTCGCGCTCGTCGATACCCTGGCGCGCGATGAGGAAGTGCGGATTTTTGCGCGTACTGAAGACGGCACTTGGTTCAAGATTTTCCAGGCGGGCGAGGAGCGTTGGATTTACGGAGACGAGGCTGCTGGTTATGTTGCCGTCAACGGTCCTTATGAGAGCCTGCCGGTTGACACCGGCCCACCCGCACCGACGCAACCGCCCGCCACCGCTACGGCTATGCCGCGGCCATTCCCCAATCTGGTGATAGAAGGGGCTTATGTCAATCCCCCGGTTTTAAGCTGCGGTGGGGCGAGTACATTGCAATTCCGCGTACGCAACCAGGGGACGGTGTCGACGAATTGGGGCGGTAAAGTGTTGCTTCGCGATGTCCATGAGAGCAGCGGTGAAGAGCGTCGTTTCTCGGCGCCGAGTTTTGGCATTCTCGCTCCAGGTGAGAGCTCGCCGCTCATCACCATCAATTTCACCGTTGATGCACATTATGAAGAGCAGCATGTGCTCATTTTGGAAATTGATGCGCAAGAACAAATCAGCGAAGCAAACGAGGCGGATAATCGCTGGCAAAATACCTATGTATTGGCGCGCGGCAACTGTCCCTAACGCGCTTCAATTTGGGTCCCCAGAATCTGGTTGAGGAACTCCACCAATGGGAAGCGGAAGGGGTATAGGATAAAGCAGAAGAGCAACAGGAAGGCGATGAAATAGTAATAGGCGCGCTGCAAATGATCCATGTAGCGGACAATCATGGTGGCGAAAATGGTCAAAGCCAGGTAAAAGAGCGCCAGTATGGTATAGAATTCGAAAAAGCGAAAATTCGAGCTGGCGTTGATTTTTGCCAATTGGGTCAAATCATTCATCCCCAGAACGGAGACCAAGGCTGAATCTTTGATAATTGCGATGAAGTCGTTGCCGAGTGGTGGCGTGACGACGCGCAGCGCCTGCGGGAGGACGATGTTGCGCATAATGAGTAGTGGGCGCATCCCTAGCGAGCGCGCCGCTTCCAGTTGTCCGGTCCCGACGGAACGGATGCCGGCGCGGACCGTTTCTGACATGAAAGCGCCATAAGCGAGCGAAAGGGGGATGATGGCCGCCAATAGTGAGCGGCTGCTCATCGTGAACCAGTCGAATTGGCCTTTCATAGAAGGGATAAAACCGAAGGCGAAGAAGAGCAATAAAATCAGTGTGGGTATGCCACGAAAGAAATCCACATAGAAGGTCAAGATATGATGTAGTCCGAGGCGTAGTAGATGAAAAAAACCGCTAAAGAGGCCATGGCCGGGTTGTGGAGGATAGGCGCGCAAGGTGCCGATGAAGATGGCGATGAGTAGGGCGATTCCATAAGAATATAGTGGGATGGGTATGGTGACCCAGAAGCCGGGGAAGATTTTTTCGAAGGCAAAACGGTACCAGTGCTGGTTGGCGAAGAGCATCACCATCACGATGCCGAAAAGGAGCATCAAGCCGTAATTCCAGGGCAGGTTAAAGAACAAACGCCAACCAAAAGCTAGCGTCGACTCGTAGCGATATATGCCGAAATGAATTTTGCGGCCGCTCAAGGGTAGCTTGATTTCTCGCTCCCAACGATAAACATTCCCGCCATTGCGGGTTTCTGGTTTGGGGAGATCAATCGAAGGGAGCAATCGCGACATGAATGCTCATTCCTGAATAAAAAGTGGGGGCGTTCGGCCGATGGTTGGCCGCGCGCCCCCAAAGATGCTCATCGCTTAAGGACGTTCGCCCATCATTCTGGGGCAAGCCATAAGTTGGTGATGTCTTGCAATTCACCAGTGAGGCTCATCTCGAAAAGGGCGGCATTGAAGGGTTCCACCAAATCGCTGCCCATGGGGAAAATGAAACCCAAGTACTCGGTGGAGGTCAGGGCTGCCTCCAACATGCGAACATCTTCAGGATTGGCGCCGACATAACCTTGCCCGGCGACATCATCCATCACCACCGCGTCGACATCGCCGGTAATGAGCGATTGTACGGCGACGGCGAAGATGTCGTAGCTGATGACGCGGTCTTCACCGACCAAATCGGTGGCGACATAGTAATTGGTCGTGCCCGGCTGCACGCCGATCACCCAATCTTTATTCGCAGCGAATTCCTCGCCGGTGCTGAAGCGATCTTCGTCAATTCGTACCAGCATACGCTGTAGCAATGAGATATAACCGAAGGAGTAATCGACAATCTCGGAGCGCTCTTCGGTGATGGTTATGCCATCCGCTGCCATATCGAATTCGCCGTTGGAAACGGCCAGGATCATACCATCCCAGCTGGTTTGCACGAATTCCGGCACGCAATTGATGATTTCGCAGATACGATTCAGGACATCGTAATCCCAACCGATCGCTTCACCATCTTCACTCAGGTAATTGAAAGGTGGATAGGCGTTCTCGACCGCGATGACCACTGTGCGTCCTTCAAGATCGGGTGGGTATTGCGCCTGCGCCGCGAGCGGCAAGGCCAACAAGACCAAAGCCAAAACCAAATACCGTACTTTTACCAACATTTTTCTTTTCCTTCCTATTCCTTTATCACTGACGGGATGAAAGTTGCGTTGAGCCATTGTTGGGCGTGGGTAGGGCGATGGAAATCGCATCAGGGAGTGTCGCATTCTCCGCTTGCGAAATCGCAGATTACGCCGCCGGTCATTTCACCCGCTAGGCGCGCGGCAACCCAATCGCGAAAACGAACGCCAGCAGTCTCGCGCTCATAGAAATCCGGCGTCTGCAAGATGCAATGCTCTTCACCGCCGGCGATGTAGGCGTCGAAATTGGGCAAATTGACGCTCAACTCTGTCAGGTTGGCTTGCATACCGGATGTCCATTGTGTTGGCTCGCCGCCCTGAAGATAGTAGAAGCGAATCTGCGTGCTGTCCAGCGCGGTGGTGTATTGGGCAAAAGTATTTTCGGGGAAGGATTGAGCCGTCCGCTGATACAACTCATTGATGGTCAGGTTATCGTAGTTCAAATCATCGCCGCGAATCTCGGCGGGCAATTCCTCGAGCAATCTCCACTTGACCAAGCCATCCCAACCAGCGGGCAGCACGCCGACGCCGGCGTCAGAAAGGTGGGTGATGGGTACATCGCCGTAGTGAGTCATCACATCATAGGCGTTGCGGATGGCTCCATAGGCACCGGCGCTGCAGCCCAGTAAGGCAACGCTGCTGGGCGAAGGGAAATTCTCGTAGGTCCAAGCCAATGCCGCCTGCGCATTGTTGGCGCCGTTGTGGCGGATGCGCACATCGTAGGAGCGCTGCGCGGGAGAAGAGCCTGGCACCGTGTAGACGGCGTCCGCATTGCCACTATGCAAATCGGCACTACAATAGGTTACCAGAACCATGTCATAATCGCTCAGCGGATTGGCAGGGTTTCCCCGATCGAAGATGCCGTGTGCCCCTTCATAGTCGGAGACCGAAATCCGATCCTTGAAGAAGGGCCCGCCGTTGGAATAATCGCCGCCAAATTGGCAGGTCAGGCCATTCCAACAGGCGCCACCGCCCTCGAAGAATATTAGCAAATCATCGCTGCTCCCTTCGCTGTAGAAAAAGGAATAGGGCGCGCCGCGAGCGCAGACTCCTTCATTGAACGGGACTTCATTCCAATGGTTCATTTGCGCTTTTGTGATTGCGAGGGGGAAAACCAATAGCAGGAGTAGTGAAACTCGGGCGAATATCCTCATCGAGCCAATCCTCACCAGGAAACGAAAAACAGTATATCATGGATTGGCTGGTTATCCCAAACGAGGTCGAGTCGATGCTCGCTGCATTCCGATGGCCGCGCGGCCAGTGCCTTCTTCTGGTGGTGAGCTGCTTTTTATGGGTGCCTATGGCGCGGACACAGAGCGATGTCGATTGCGAGGAAACACTCGCCATTTGGCAATTGCAAGGGCGCGCTGAACAGGCCAATTGTTACCGAAAACGGGTCACTCTGCGCGGTGTCGTGACGCTGATCGCCACCAACAAGAGCCGTTTCTTCTTGCAATCGTCAGTGGCAGAGAGCGATGGCGACGCGACCACTTCGGATGGCATCCTTGTGCAAACGACCCCCATAAAACCGTTGGCGGAGTTGGAAGTGGGCGATTTGTTGGCGGTGCGCGGCCGCGTGAACGAATTCTATGGGCTCAGCCAGCTGGAAATCGCCGGTAGCCGCAGCATTCAAATACTGGCGCGCCAACAAGAGTTGCCCGCGGCCGTCGACTTGGCGCGGGTTTCGGTGGATTGGCCGCCTGGGGCACCACATCCGCTCGAACGCTTTGAGGGCATGCGTGTTCGTCTGGAAAAGCGGCCGGTGGTCGCTCCGACGAACCATTTTGATGAATTCGGCATCACCATCGATGGGCAACCCGCTTACCGTGAGATGGGTATCGAAATCGATGATCGTCCCGATCTCGCGGCTCGCGGCTTACCGGAATGGGACCTTAACGCGGAGCTGGTTGAAGTGGATCCGCCGGAATTGGGCCGTCCGGTGCTGCAATTACCCGCAGGGGTGGAGGTGAGCGTGGAAGGTGCGCTCTCTTACAGTTACCTGGATTATCAAATCTGGCCAGATTGGGTCGAGTACGATGAGGCAGCGGTGGAGTCTTTTCGGTCGCGTCCCGTTCGCAAGCGCGCCGCGGGTGAATTCACCATTGCCACTCAGAATGTCAACAACCTTTTCGATACGGTGGATGATCACCTTCGGGACGATGGCCGCGGGGAAGAGTATGTGCCCGATGACGATGCCGCCTATCGGTTGCGCCTGGAAAAGGTAGCCCACCTCATGCTGATGGATCTGGGTGCGCCCGACATTCTCGCCTTGCAAGAAGTCGAAAACGCGGCGGTCTTATTGGCATTGGTGTTGCTATTGAACGAGCAAGATGAATCCGCTCGCTATTTCCCCTGTATATTGGAGGGTTTGGAGGGCCGGGGTATCGATAACGCCTTTCTGGTCAATGTGGAAAGTGTCAAAAACCCCGAGTGCTACCGCATGCCGGGTTCTTATGAAGCGAATTATCTGGGTCCGCGGGATTTATTCACGCGGCCGCCGCTGGTTTTGGAAGCAGAATTATGGGATGGAGAGCGCGCGCGACCCCTGACTCTGGTCAATGTCCACATGCGCTCGCTCAGTGATGCCGATACGGAACGCGTGATGACCAAGCGGCTCGCTCAGGCAACGATGGTTGCTGAATATGTACAGTCTCGTCAAGAAAATGAGCCAGGGATATTGCTGGCAGTGTTGGGAGATTTCAACGCCTATCCGCATAGCGATGGCTTGGTGGATGTCGTCGGTATCATTGCGGGCACTCAGGATGAGGCGGCGGCGCTCCGCGCTCCGGAAAATGACCTGGTCGAGCCCAATTTATTGAACCAAGTGGAATTGCTGGCGCCAAAAGAGCGCTATTCCTATGTTTGGAATGGTAACCGCCAGGTCTTGGATCATATTTTAACGACAGCGGCGCTCAGTGATTGGGTGACAGATCGCGCCTATAGCCGCGGCAACGCGGATGCGCCGCGCCGTTGGTTGGCAGAGGAACGGGGTGGCTCAATTGCGGCTTCCGACCACGATGGTATGGTGCTCTATTTGCGCTGGCCGGAAGAATGAAGTCAGTTTGGTGATGCCGCTGAGCCTTGTTCGGGGTTGGTGCGAGTCCAATTCCAGATGCGACTGGCGCCGATGATGAGCATCGCGAGCCAAGCTAACCAATATCCCGGGGCCAGGTTGCGCAAAATTGTCTCTATACCCCAAAACTCAGCGTTTTCTGCGCGCAACAAAAAGGGTAACCAGATGAGAGTGAGCAATCCGCATAAAATCGCTGGCCAAAAGCGCCAGCGCCGTCCAAAGACTGGCAATAGCAGGGTCAATAGGGTGGTGAACAAAGCGAGCGTCAAACTGAGTGCGTAAGCGTGCGGGGTGCGCAATAAGTAATCATCCAATAAACCGAGGGCGCTGCGGCGGACGGTGGCCGGTTCTAACGGGACGGCTATCCGCGCTTCTTCCAGTAGGTTGGCGACCGATAGGTCGAGACCAGCGATGGTCGCCCAAGTTTCCTCTGTCCAATCCAATTTCCCAAGTTTCACTAGCTCGCTCAGCGGCAAATTGAGGTGCTGGCCAGGCAAGGTCTCCAATGGCAGATCGATAGCGGCGATGGGAAAAAGAGTGGCGAGGTTGATGAGGGTTTCGGCGGCCTCCGACGGCAAATCCACACCGGCCAGGTTTGCCAGCTCGGCCAGGGTGATTTCCGATTCGCCGGCGTTTTCTTCCGTCAGGGGTAAGGTGCTGTCGGTCTTTGCCAATAAATCCGCGACTGGGATGGCGATGCCCAGCAAATCCAGTAAGTCGGCCAATTCCAGCGAGGCCCCGGCGGATTCATGCAGGGCGGGACGTGGTAGGAATAGTTCCGATTCGCTGAGCAAGTCGCGGAGCGGCACTTCAATATCCTCCTCGTAAGTGATGAGCGCTCGATACGGAGGTGTTTCGTTGGCGGGAGGAATTTCGCTCAATTGGCGCGGGGTTACCTGGAATTCGCGACGGGTATAAACGCCGGGCAAGGGCAATTCGAGGTCGAATAGGGCGGCGATATCGCCGAGACGGTAATGGTACTCGGCGAGTTGTAATGCATCAGTGGCTTGGGTGCCGCTGGAACCGCGGCGGACAGGAATGGTGATTTGTGCGTTGGCCAGCGCGCGGTCGTTCAGGTTGGCGCGGGCGTCGCCGACGAGCGGGTTGTCGTAATTCAGCCAAGTCAACGGGGGGAGTATCAGCGTGACCAAGAGCAACAGGACGCCCAGCGCCGCCAATGCGTCCGCTCGGGAGCGAGGTGAATCGTTCATTGGAGCGCTATTTTCATCGTAAGCTACCCTCGCGGCAACCCATTCATTTTTGGTGATTGACTATCTGACGTGTCGCAGACCGTTGTCCGTGTTGCGAGACCGCAGAGCCGCTCGTACCACCAATGATTGCAACCAACCAGGCTGGAACATCTACTTCTCCCAATATCAACATCACTCCGGCAATCACCAGTGAGACGATTGCCATAATCCCTGAAATACTCAGCACAGTTTCCAACGCGTCTGGGATGCCGTTCCTATTTCTGTCCATCTTATCCTGCCCCCAATATCCTTGCATCATAGCGTGAATTGTTGTTTGTAGCACATCGGTGTAATCAGAGGTCCTCTCGTTATATCTGCTAGACTATGGAACATGCCCCGCACCTTGCCATGGTTGAATCGACAGGTGGTGAATTGGTTGAGCGCCGCAGTACTGCTGCTCCTGCTCGTCGCCTTTTTGCGAAATGCGTCGGCACCCTCCTTTCGATTATTCAGTACATATTTTCTCGGTATCTTCATCGAGGCGGCGCCTTTCTTGTTGTTGGGTACTTTGACATCGGGCCTATTGGAAGTTTTTGTAGAGCGGGAAGATCTGGCGCGTCTCATCCCGCGTCGCGTGCTGCCGGCGACATTGGTGGGTGCTTTGCTCGGCTTCATTTTCCCAGTCTGCGAATGCGGTGTGGTGCCAGTGGTACGGCGCCTATTCCGCAAAGGCTTACCCCTGTCTGTGGGGGTGGCCCTATTGTTGGGGGCGCCTGTGATGAACCCGGTGGTTTTCGCGAGCACCTTCATCGCTTTCGGTTGGGGTCCCTTGCTTTGGGGTCGTTTCTTGGTCACTTTGGTCGTCGCCCTGATTGTGGGTTTGGTTTTCGCACGGGCAAAGCCGGCTGAAATCTTGCGCGCGAGCGGCGTAAGTACGGACGATGATGCGGAATTGTCTTTGTCGGCGCGGCGACCTTCTTGGCATAGCGGCCTGTTGCGAGCCTCACGCGTGGCGGTGGATGATTTTTTTGATATGGGTCGCTTTCTCGTGTTTGGCACTATGATGGCGGCTGCTTTGCAAACCTTCGCCGATACTCGCCTGTTGTTCGAAATCGGGCAGGCGCCGGTGCTCTCAGTATTCGCGATGCAGTTACTCGGTTATTTGCTGAGCATCTGTTCGACGGTGGATGCTTTTCTGGCGTTATCGTTCGCCGGTAGTTTCAGCTCGGGTGCCATTTTGGCCTTTCTAACCTATGGGCCGATGGTCGATATCAAGAGCACCTTGATGTTCGCGGCTGTCTTTCGTCGGCCGGTGGTGTTGGTGCTCATCTTTTTACCTTTGCTATTGACGGCCTTGTTGGCCATTTGGGTGAACCTGAACCTGGTTTTGACCTGATGTCGGATGCGGATGTTGGGGGACGGTCATTGCTCAGCCGGCGCGTCATGCAGGTGGTGGTCACGGCGGGGCTGGCGCTCTATTTCACCTTGGATTTGCTGCTGGGTGGTGGCTTGAGGAATTACATCAATGTGGAGTTGCAATGGTTGCTCATCCTTGCGGCGGCGCTATTTGCCCTGTTGGCCTTGGCGGCCTTATGGGATTGTGGGCGGATACGGCGCGGCCAAGCCGGGCATATCCACGCGGGAGGCAAAGGGGTATCGCTGGCTTTACTGACCTTGCCGCTGATTTTGGCCTTGGCCAACCCGGCCACCCCGTTGGGGGCGGATGCGGCGCGCGGCAACTTGAACACTAGCCTGCAAGCCTCCGCCAACTACCAAACCTTGCAGCGGGTCCCCTTGAGCTACAATTTGCTCGATTGGTTGCGTGCCTTTTCGGCTGAAGTGGATCTGGCCCAATTCGATGGTCAAGAGGCGCGATTGCTCGGTTTCGTCTACCGCGAGCCGAATTATCCGGAGGATATTTTCTTGCTCGCGCGCATCACGCTCAGCTGTTGCGTGGCGGATGCGAGCGGCATCGGCTTGCCCGTGCACTACGCAGACGCAGCCTCCCTAAAAGCCGATCAATGGGTGGAGGTCAGGGGCCGTTTCCTCTTGGGGGAATTCAACGATGAAGGCCTACCAATCTTACAAGCAGAAGAAATCACCCTGACGGAAGCGCCTGCGCAACCTTATCTCTACCCTTGATAAAAAAACACGGTCTTTTTACTGAATTTTTCCGCAATGTCAGTGTGTTAACGGCTCTGACATCGCTAGGTATTCTTCTCACCATCGCTCGTGGCGACCGTGTCGGCGTCACCGTCATGCGCGCGGAGCCGCAGGATGAGGCGCATAGCCGTAGCATCCTCCTTTTACAATTTAGCGCCGATATGAATCGAGAGAGCGTTGAGGAGCGTTTGGAATTGGAACCCCTCATGCCGGGAGAATGGCTCTGGAGTGGTCGCTCGTTGCGTTTCCAACCGACTTTGCCCTGGCCGCCTGGGGAGGAATACCGCCTCACCTTGGCGCCCGGGGCGCAAAGCCGCTGGGGCAGGGAGTTGTTGCAGGAAATCACGCTGAATTTTCGTATTCGTTTGCCGCGTGTTCTTTGGCTTGGGCCGGCCGATCAACCACCCTACCAAATTTACTTGGCGGATACTGAGCGACCCGACGAGGCCCAGCCAATCACGAATATGCCCGCCGGTGTCTACGATTTTGCCATATCGTCGGATGGTACAAAGGTCGTTTATTCGGCCGCTCCAGAAAAGGATGAACCGTATGAATTGTTCTTGCTCAATCTGGCCGATGGTTTTACGGAGCAGATTACGCAATGTGGGCAGGAAGACGCAACTTGCACTCAGCCGAATTGGCGCCCCGGCCGCGCAGAATTGGCCTACGAGCGCGTCCAGTTGAACCGTCAGCTCAGTGAAGTGGGCACGAGCCCGACGCGCGTCTGGTTGCTGGAACTCACCGGCGCGCCACGCACCCGTCCGCTCTTCGCAGATAGCCAACAGTTGGGACACAGTCCGAAATGGTCTGCCGATGGGCAGACGCTGACCGTCTATGACCCCAGCTACCCCGAATCGGGCATCGTGGTCGTCTCGATGAGTGAAGAGGCGGAGACGCAATTCGTTCCCAACAACAGCGGCACCGGCGGCGCCCTGGCGCCGAATGGACAGACGCTGCTTTATCCGGAGGTTCAAGTATTGGGGGATGAAGTGCGCACCATCTTGCGACGGGCGGAGTTGGCGGAAGGGGTCATCAGCGATTTCACGCCTGCCGACTCGCCGGTGGAAGATACCGCCGCCGCCTGGCATCCAGATGGGCAGCGTTTGTTGTTGACAAGGCGCTACCATGGTGGGCGCTGGACGCATGCGGCGCAACTCTATCTCATGGATGTGCAGACGGGTGAAATCGAGACTTTGGTTTTCGATGGCCGTTACAATGTGAGTGATTTTTCCTTTGACGCGGCGGGGACTAGGGTTTTGATGCATCGCTTCCCCATCTTGGATGAAGATGGTCGCTATAACGACAGCGGTTTGCCAGAAATTTGGTGGTTGGAGTTGAAAACGGGAGAGCTGCGGCGTGTGGCGGTGAATGGTTTCCACCCCCGTTGGCTGCCTTGAGTGGTGCGGAAGCGTGTTCAAATGATCCCTGTCAGACCCAACCGCTGGTATTGCTCGGCGGGTGCGTCGTTGGCACGCATCAATTTGACCATCTCAGCACAGAGGAGTTGTTCGAGGGCGGTGTCTTCCAAAGGGTTTTCCTGTTTGGGGTCGGATGTCAGATCCCAAAGGTAGTTCTGGAAAATGAACTCGGGTAGGCCGATATGTTGATGCGGAATTTCCGTCTCGATGCGCAATAGCGGGCAACCTTTGCTGAAAGAAAAAGGCGGGACGAGCGTCATATCCCTCAGCTCGGTGGGGGAGAAACGCGAACGCACATGAGTGGGCATTAGGGTGTATTGATAGAGCGGTTCGTTGTGCTCGCCGGCGACGCCGCGCATGTAGACATAGCGCCCGTCGGTGATATTGACATGGCTGCCATGCGCGCCGAAGAGGGCGTATTTGCGTATCGGGCGATCGCTGGCGATGGTTTCGGCTAGGGGTTGGCCGAGCATATCGGCCGGGCGTTCTAGGCCAAACAGATCAAGAATTGTTGCGGGCAGGTCAATCATTTGCACCAAGCTGGAGCGCCGCTCACCGCGAGCGCCGCTGCGTGGATCCCAGATGAATAGCGGCGTATGGGCCAGCTCGTTATACCAGGGCATGCGCGCTTTGCCCCACCAATCATGCTCGCTGAGAAGGTAACCGTGATCGGTATTGACGATGAGCATCGTGTCTTCCCAAAGCCCCAGCTCATCCATCGCATCCAAGACGCGACCGAGGCTCGCATCACACATGCTGAGGAGGGCGGCGTATTCGTAAATGGCATGTTGAGTTTGCTCGGGTGGTTGCTCGACGCGGTTGTAGGGTGGCCAATCGAAAATCGGCCCCTCATACTCGTGAGGATAATGCGCCTTGAATTCGATATGGCTGAAGAAAGGCTCGTGCGGGTCAAAAGTCTCGATTTGCAAAAACCAGTCATCGGCATGAGCGTTGGTATGAATGAAATGCAAACCGTCGTTGAAGGTGCGGGTCTGAAAATGCTCGGCAGCAGTGGGCATGTAGCGGCGGTTGATGAATTCCTGCGACCACATGCGTGCTGGTTGGTCAGCTAAGCCGCTGAAAGTTCGCTCGGGAATGGGGAAGTCGGGCTCGACATGACCTTTCCAAAAATCGCCTTCCTGGCCACGGTTGCATTCCCAGGTGGTGTAGCGCGTATGATAAGTGCCGCCACCGTCTTCCAGGTAATGCATGTGGTCAGTGACGAGGTGTGAATATCGACCATTTTCGCGCAGGATTTCTGGCATGGAATCGTCAAATGGCTCAAGTGGCCCCCAGCTGCGGTGTAGAAAGTTATAGCGGCCGGTATGCAACTCGCGGCGCGCCGGCATGCAGGGCATGCTGGCGATATAGCAATTATCGAAAGTGACAGCGCGTTCGGCCAGCCGTTGGAAATTGGGGGCTTTGACCCAATCGCAACCATAGGGAGGTAGCATATGCCGATTCAGCGAATCGAACATCACCATAATGGCTTTCACTGCGGCCTCCCTGTTTTGCTGTTCAGTTCATCGTTTCGCGTTGGGTAATGCGGTCGATTTCATGCTTGAGGCTTTCCAGCTCTGCTTGGCCGGACATACCCTGGACGAGTTCGGCGAGATTCGTGTCTTCACGCCGCCAACTGCCGAAGACACGACCGCGTTTGAGGATGGTGAAGCGGTCGCCCACGACATCGGCGTGGCTAGGGTTGTGTGTGATGAAGATGATGCCGATGTTCCGCTGGCGCGCTTCGGCGACGAAACGGAGTACTGTGCCCGATTGTTTCACGCCGAGCGAGGCGGTGGGTTCGTCCAATATCAATACCTTGGCGCCAAAATAGATGGCGCGAGCGATGGCTAACGATTGACGCTCACCGCCCGACATCGAGCCGACGGCCTGGCCGGGGTCGCGGATGTCAATGCCCATCTTACCCATCTCTTCCCGCACAGTGCGTTTGGCAAAATCGATATCGTAGCGACGCAGCAACCCCCGCCCTTTTTCCGGCTCTGAGCCGAGGAAAAAATTGCGCCAAATGGAGAGCATCGGCACGAGCGCCAAGTCTTGATAGACGGTGGCGATGCCCAGGGCGCGCGCGTCACGAGGCGAGTGAAACTCGACTCGCTTTCCTGCAAAGAGGATTTGCCCTTCGTCTGGTTGATAGACCCCAGAAAGCAACTTGATGAGAGTGGATTTGCCAGCCCCGTTGTCGCCGAGCAGGCAGGTGACCTCGCCAGGCAAGACGCGAAAAGAGACATCGTTGAGGGCGATGATGCGGCCAAAGAGTTTGCTGACCTTACGCGCTTCAATGATTGGTAGCTGCTCGCCGTTGTTGGGTAGCGCGGGGGTCATGGTCCCACCTTTTCCCATCCATCGTCGCTGGGTTCAGCGGCGCTGAGGAATTCTTCATCGTCTTCTTGACTTTGGATGGCGGCAGCGGAGACTTGCTCAGCGCTGCTGCGTAAGATGAGGTTGAGCACGATAGCCAGCAATAACATCACGCCAAGGAAGGCGAAAAACCAGTCGGTATTCCAATTGGCGGCGGTGATGCTGGTGCGCGTGAACCCGAAAATGAGTACACCCAAAGAGGCGCCAATGACGGAGCCATAGCCACCCGTCATGCGATTACCGCCGGTCACGGCAGCGACGAGCACGGTGAATTGCAAAAATTCACCCTGGCTGGCGGTAGCGCTGCGGAGGCGGAAAGTGACCATCATGCCGGTGATCCAAGCGCAGGCGTGCACGAACATGAATAGGGCAATTTTGACGCGCTCAACGGGCACGCCGACGCTTTTGGCCGCGGCCGCATCGCCGCCGCTGGCGAAGATCCAGCTACCCCAGCGTGTCCTCAACATGAACCAGGTGAAGAAAATGGTGAAGGCGATCCACCAAATGATCGTGCCGTAGAATTTCACATCGCCCAAATAAAAGGGTGGCGTGAAAATGGTTTGCATCAAGTCATAACCGGCAACGCGATCGATATAAGGGATGCGGTTGGTACCCATCACCTCATGCGTGATGGCGAAATTGGCGCTACGCAAGACAAACATCGTACCCAAGGTGATGACAAAACTGGGTAAGCCTGTGCGGATGCGCATTAAACCGTTGAAGAAGCCCACGGCCATCGCGAAAATGAGCGAGACAGCCATGGCCCCGACTAGGGGCACACCATATTGTGTCGATAGGATGCCAACGATTACGCCCACCGAACCGGTCATGAAGCCGATGGAAAGGTCAAATTCTCCGGACACCATCAGCATAGAGATGGCAACCGCCAAGACACCAAAACTGGCTGATGTATCCAAGACACGGGAAAGGCCCTTGATGGGTAAATTCAGGTAAAACTCCCGCGAGAGCGGGGAAATCATGAAGATGATGAAAACACCGAGCAAACCGACAACGGCGCCCGTTTCTGGTATTTGAAAGAACTTTCGGAGCCAGCTGACCTGCGCCAAGCGCTCGTCAGAGGCACTTTGGATTTCGCGATTTTCCGTTGCGGCCATGGTGAATTTTAGCAACCCTGCAGATGGTATTGGGGCGACTCCAATTAGAGCGAGTCGCCCCAATCAACGCAAAGTTGGCTCAGCGTGTGCCGCGGGCGGCACCGGCCATGACTTCATCCGCGTTGCTCGCATCCACGAAGCCGGGTCCCGTCAGGATGGGTAAGCCGCCGCCAGCGACATTGGCGTTCTCGTTGTAGAGGACTAAGAAAGATACCGGCAGATAACCCTGCAGGTATTGCTGTTGGTCGATCGCGAAGGAGATTTCGCCCATAACGATGGCGTCCAACACTTCGGAGCTGAGGTCGAAGGTGGCGAGGACGATTTCACCCGGTTTCTCTTCATTGATGGCATCGAGTGCGGCAATCGCGATCACCGGATTCAAGGCGAGTAAGGCCTCGATGCTGGAATCCGAAAGCAGTTTCGTCTGCAGCGTGTTTTGCGTTCCAATGAGGTCGTCGCTACCGGTTGAGGTGACATCGATGCGTTCCACCTCGCCAGCGTAGGTGGATTCCAGACCGCGGCAACGCTCATCGAGGCCAATATTGGCGGCCTGGTGGTTGATGCAAAGCACTTTACCGGTGATGCCCATTTCGTTGAAACGGGTACCGGCGCCGGCGCCGGCGATGACCTCAGTTTGGCCGAAATGCATCAGCGAACCGACATCTAGAAAGTCATTCGAGCCCGAATTGAGGCTGACGACCGGGATGCCGGCGTCGGTCGCTAGGGCGATGGCATCCACGAGGGCGTCCGGATTGGCAAGGGAGACGCCGATGCCATCGACGCCGATGGCGATGAGGTCTTCCACAAATTGTGCTTGCTCCAGAGGGTCACGCGATCCCTGGAAAGTGAGCTCCACCCCATAGCGCTCGGCAGCATCGGTTGCACCATTCTTCACGACGGTCCAGAAAGGACGAGTCGGGTCGCTATGGATGACGATGCCAATGCGTAGGGTGTCATCTTGGGCCGTCGCGAGGGGGGTGATGGCCATCAAGGCGATGGCGACCAGCAGCAATAATCGAATCGTACGCATAGTTTCCTCCTTAAAAAACTCCACAATACAAATTGAATCGGCTTGCCACATCCTTTTGGGTGTAGAGCGATCCAACGCACGAACTGGAGTAGCCAGACACTGAAGTCAATATATTGTTTAAAATTGCGATTGTCAAATTCAGTGATTATTCATTAAGTAGTCAAGCGCATTCCCACTGCCACGCGTACGCATCCTTGGCTCCCCCGGAGCTCATACCTGCCGCAAGAAAACCCCCTCGCTTTGATGAGAGGGGGTTTGGTAAAGATATTGAATTTTGATGATTTCGCTGATTGGGTTCAGCGGGATTATTGATTGACTTATTGGTCATCTTTGATCATTTGACTGAGTTCTTCAATTGTGAAGAGACCACTGTCCAGTAGTTCAATAATGAAATAGTACTCAGACATATCCGTATCTTGAAGAGCATTGGCACAAATGAGATTGACTTCTGGCATGAGCGGCTCAAGCAATTCAGGATTTTCAATCAGGGTATCGATGATGAATCGCCGTTTCTGCGTAGGGATATTAGAATGCTCGTAAACCGGAGCATCGATAGCAATCGATTCAGGGGTATCGCGAACGATGCGAGCACATTCGGTGAAATGGGTCACAGCATAGGTTCCATGTTGCAATACCGATTCAGCTTCTTCGTAGAGAATACCGCCACTTAGGATTTGGAGAAGTTCATCTCTGGTGACAGGCTCATTTTGGAAAGAGGGAAATGAGAAAACAGGAGGTTTTAGATAATCGGGAAGCGGATTTGATTCTTGCCAAGATTCTTCAAATGAAGGAAGTATCATGGCAAGTTTCAACTTTCGGATATGTTCGTCTCTTTCCGCGCCAGATTGATTTCTAGCAGCCAAGGTGCATATGGTGGCGATGTGCATTGTGAACATTTCTAGATGGGTTGGATTTTCGTATAGAACACGAATAATGAACTCTTTTTTGTGCGGAGATAAAGACACTTTTCTGGTAGGAGCGAACCAACCATCATCGACAGCAGTGGAATTTTCTACAAATTCAACACATAAGGAAAAAGCTTCTATGAGAACTGGTGTCCACAAGAACATATGGTCAGTATCCATGAGTGTGGCCAGGACTTCGTTGGTGGTAACCGTGGTGACCCGCCCATTTTCATCGGTGTAAGTGGGGAAATTGGTCAGGTTTGGCTGGGCAAAAGAGGGTGCGGCAATGGATAGGGTGAAGGTGATGAGAAGTGTGAGAAAGGTAAATTTCTTGAGAATCATTCGTTTACTCCTTTTTCAAATTTGTGGTGTTTTTTCTTAATCGGCTACCGATCTTTGATACAGTTGTCAGTGTGAAAACACAGATGGGAGGCCTGTTAGTTGAGCATCAAGTCATTCTCGTCTTCGCGCCGCCGTAATGGGAAAGGCCCCAAGGACTTTCTTATTCACCGTTTTGGTGTCAAGCGGCGATGCCGTCGGAGGAGGTGAGCGTTGTGAAGGTCAGCGTGTCGCGCTCGCAATCGACGAAGATCTTTTCCCCATCGCGCAACTCGTCCTCCAACAATCGTAGCGCCAAGGGGTCGGCCAGTTCGCGTTGGATGCAACGCTTGAGCGGGCGCGCGCCGAAAGCGGGGTCATAACCGCGCTCGGCCAACCAGGTGCGTGCGGTTTCACTCACTTGCAATGTGATTTGCCGCTCTGCCAAGCGTTCTTGCAAGCGCGCCAATTGCAAGTCGACGATTTTCGCCAACGACGCGCGTTCGAGGCTCGAGAATATGAGGATTTCATCCAAGCGATTCAAAAATTCGGGACGAAAGACCTGATCCAGCTCATGCAATACGGCCTGACGACGCTGGTCCGGCGAAGCGCCCTGCAGGGTTTTCAGGCGAGTGGAGGCGGTGTTGCTCGTCATGATGATGACGGTGTTGGCAAAATCCACCCGGCGCCCTTGGCCATCGGTCAATCGGCCGTCATCGAAAACTTGCAGGAAAACATTGAAGACTTCAGGATGAGCCTTTTCGATTTCATCGAGCAACAAGACGCTAAAGGGCCGTCGGCGTACCGCCTCGGTCAATTGGCCGCCTTCTTCATAACCAACATAACCGGGAGGCGCGCCGAGCAAGCGGGCAGCGCTATGCCTTTCGCCATATTCGCTCATATCGAGGCGCACCATCGCTTCTTCATCATCAAATAGGAAGGCGGCCAGCGCCCGCGCCAGCTCAGTCTTACCGACGCCGGTGGGGCCGAGGAAGAGGAAGGTACCGATTGGGCGGCCCGGTTCGCCGAGCCCGCTACGACTGCGCCGCACAGCGGCCGCCAAGGCGTGAACGGCATCATCTTGCCCGATGACGCGTTCTTGTAAGCGCGTTTCCATGCGCAATAATTTCTGGGCTTCGCTTTCCAACAAGCGCGATACGGGTATGCCGGTCCAGCGGGCGACGATGCCAGCGATTTCGTCGGCATCGACTTCCAGCTTGAGCATGGCGGTGCCATCCTCGCGCAGGGCGGCCAGGCGCGTTTCGCCCGCTTCGAGTTCTTTTGTGAGCTCCGGTAGTGTGCCGTAGCGCAGGCGCGCAGCCCCTTCGAGGTCACTATCCCTTTCGGCGCGCTCCAGTTGCTGGCGTGCTTCGTCTTGACGGGCAGCAATGGCCCGCAAGGTTTCGATCGCTTCTTTTTCACTTTGCCAGCGCGCTGTGAGAACGCTTTGCTCTTCGCGAAGGTTGGCGGCTTCGATTTCCAGTTCATTGAGGCGCTGGCGTGAAGGGGCATCGCGCTCCTGACGCAGGGCCTGCGCTTCAATCTCGAGTTGCATGATTTGTCGTGCGACCTGGTCGATGGCCGCTGGCCGTGAATCGATATCCATTTTCAGGCGCGCGGCCGCTTCATCGATGAGGTCGATGGCTTTATCGGGTAGCTGGCGGTCGGCGATGTAGCGGTGGCTTAATGATGCTGCCGCCAGGACGGCGCCATCTTGTATGCGTACGCCATGATGCACTTCATAGCGCTCTTTCAAGCCGCGTAGGATGCTCACCGTATCGCCGACGCTGGGCTCATCGACGAAGATGGGCTGGAAGCGGCGTTCTAGGGCGGCGTCCTTTTCAATATAGCGGCGGTATTCATCGAGGGTGGTTGCGCCAATGGCCCGCAACTCACCGCGAGCCAGTAGCGGTTTGAGCATATTGCTGGCGTCCATCGCTCCTTCGGCCGCGCCGGCGCCGACGATGGTGTGCAACTCATCGAGGAATAGTATAATTTGACCATCACTGGCGCTGACTTCCTGGAGTACCGCTTTTAGGCGTTCTTCAAACTCGCCGCGAAACTTGGCGCCGGCGACGAGGTTGCTCATATCGAGAGCGATGATGCGTTTGTCGCGCAGACCGGTCGGCACATCGCCATTCACGATGCGTTGGGCGAGCCCTTCGGCTAATGCTGTCTTGCCAACACCCGCTTCGCCGATGAGCACAGGGTTGTTCTTAGTGCGGCGGCTGATGACCTGGACTAAGCGACGGATTTCTTCTTCACGCCCGATGACCGGGTCGATTTTACCCCGACGGGCGAGGGCGGTTAAATCATGCCCGTATTTCTCGAGCGATTGATAGGTGCTTTCGGGGTCGGGTGAAGTGACGCGTTGGGCGCCGCGGATGCTCTTCAGGGCCGTCAGGGTCGCGTCTGTCGTGATGCTATACCGCCCCAATAGAGCGCTCAGGTTGGGTGTCTCGGTTAAGGCGAGCAGCAGATGCTCGGCGCTCAAGTATTCATCATGCAATTGACTGGCGTACTTTTCAGCCCGGCGCAGAGTTTTTGCCAGCGAGGTGCTCAGCGCTGGCGCCGCCGCCTGTTGCAAACGGGGAAGATTTTGCAGCCCCGCCGCAACCTCGTGAAGCAAATTGGCCGGCGGCGCCCCGATCTTGCTGACCACTTGCGGTACAACGCCTCCCTCTTGCTCCAACAGGGCCGCGAGCAGGTGCTCATCGTTGATTTCCGCGTGTTGGGCGCTCTCCGCGCGTTTTTGCGCTGCCAGGATGGCTTGCTGCGCTTTATGAGTGTAGCGATTGAAATCGATGCTCATGGGTTTCCCTCCTGATGAGAATCTACTCAGATCTCATTAGAAACGCGTTGACAAGTGATCAGATTCTTGTTGGTAACGGCACTGCAGAAACACTACAATCCGCAGCAGTCGAGAGGAATGAACGGGGGTAGACACCATGACTCAGCCTGCTACCAACACTGATGCGAGAGCCGGGATGATTCAGCGTCTTGGCGCGCGTGTCGGTGTCCTCGAGGCCGATATACTTCGCTTCTTCCGTGAGATCGTCGCCATCCCCAGTATGGATAGCGATATTGGCGCGGTCGGCCAACGCATTGGCCAAGAGATGGAAAAACTCGGCTTTGACCGCGTCTATACCGATCGCTATGGCTCCATCGTCGGCAAGATCGGCGCTGGTCCGCGCATCTTGCTTTACGATAGCCACATCGACACCGTGGGCATTGGCGAGAGGAGCGCTTGGGATTGGGACCCTTTCCTCGGCAAAGTGGAGGACGGCAATCTATACGCTCGCGGCGCGTTGGATGAAAAAGCTAGCACGCCAGGCATGATTTACGGTATGGCGTTGGCGCGTGAGTTCGGTCTCCTGGATGGCTATACCCTGTATTACCTGGGCAATATTGAAGAATGGTGCGATGGGGTGGGTTGCAACGCCTTTGTGGATTGGGAAGGAATCCGTCCTGATTTCGTCGTAATTGGCGAGCCGACCAATATGCAGGTCTATCGTGGCCATAAGGGGCGCTTGGAATTGGAGGTGCGTTGCCGCGGTGTCAGCGCACACGCAGCCAGCAACTATATGGGCGACAACGCGATCTACAAGATGTTGCCTTTCATCCGCAATATCGAGGCGATGGATGCGAATTTGCCGACCGACCCTTTTCTCGGACAAGGGCGCATCACCGTCACGCGCATCGAAAGCGTCAGCCCCAGCGATAATGCTGTCCCGGAGGCTTGCAGCGTTGTCATTGACCGGCGCGTGACTTTCGGCGAGACGAGGGAAGGGATTATTCAGGATATTCATGCGCAATTGCCCGAAGAGACCAAGGGCGATTTTCTAATCCAGGAGCTCGTCTACGATACCCCCAGCCATACTGGCGCTGTCTTTGTTTACAATAAGTTTTTCCCCGCCTGGGCGGTGGCCGAAGACCACCCCCTCATAAAGGCGGGACAAGAAACCATTCATCATCTTTGGGGTCAAGAACGCCCCGTCGGTAAATGGGATTTCTCCACCAACGGCAATTATTGGTGTGGCAAGGCGGATATCCCTTGCTTGGGTTTCGCGCCGGGTGACGAACGATACGCGCACGCGATGAATGAGCATGTCCCTTTGGCGGATGTGGTCGAGGCGACCAAGTTTTATGCGCTTTTGCCGGCGCTTTTGCGTGATGGTTTGCGCTCAGTTTAGCTAGCCAAGTCGGCGAGATGCGCGCGCAGTTGCTCCAGACTGAGGGTCCCCAGCGCACGCGCGCGTACGACACCATCGCGGTCCAAAATGAAGGTCTGCGGCAATTGCAAAACGCTATATTGCGCATTGACGCGCCCCCCAGTATCGAGCAGTGTTGGTAGCGGTGCGATGCCCAGCTCAGCGTAAAATTCAAGGATCTGCTCTTCGTTTTGGCCACCATTGATGGTGAGTACCACCGCGCCCTGGCTTGGGTCTTGCTCGGCCCGGAAAGCAGCAAATTCTGGCATCTCGGTGCGACAAGGGGCACACCAGGTTTCCCAGAAATTCAGAAAGACGACGCGGCCGCGGAAATCGCTGAGACGGATTTCTTGTCCGGCGAGATTGCTTAGGGCGAAATCGGCCGCTTGCCAATGGAGGACGCTGCGTGAAGCGACATCCGCCGCCAGCCGCCCTGAATTCGCAGACAAGTTGCTGAAAACACCCGTGTTGGCTGGTTGCTGTTGGCTGGAGATGAGTAGGATGGCCATCAATATCCCAACCAGGGTTACCAACGCGAGCGATATTAGGGTTGGTAACCGGCCATGGCGAGCATTGCTAGCGGAAATGCGGCGCTGCGTGTCGATATCCTGAGTTTCGCCGCTCATCATCGGGCCGCTATCCAGATTCGCCGCCATGGAAATGGGGTAGAATCTCTTCGGACCAAATGGCGATTGGCTCAAGGTCATCGTTGTCGGCGATTTGCAACATGAATCTCTGGCAACCAGCGGCGACAAATTCCTCGAGCTGAGCGATGATCATCGCTGTTGTGCCGACGAAAAGGCCAAAATCACGCAGGTATTCCACCGTAATTTCTCGGCCGCGCTCTTTACTGGCTCCCTGGAGTTGTGCTTGTAGAGAATCTTCATCTTTCACCCAACGACAACCGGCCATCAACGAGCGTTTGACCTGCGCTGGCGTACGACCTGCTTCAAGCAGTAGAGCATCGAGTTGTGCTTGCCGTTCACGATAGCGGGTGATGTTGAGATAGACCGCGTTCCATTCCTGAGCGAAACGCGCGGCCAGGGGTAGGGTGCGGCGTGGGCCGTTGCCGCCAATGAGGATTGGCAACCGTCGCTTTGGCCGCGGTAATAATACCGCCTCTTTCAGCGAGAAGTGCTCTCCTTGGTAATTCAGGGCTTCTTCAACATCCAATAATTGAGTGCTGAATTCCAGCTGCTCGCGCAGCATGGCGAAGCGTGTAGCGGTCTCCGGGAAGGGAATACCGTAATGGCTGTGTTCGCGTTCTTGCCAGCCAGCGCCGAGCCCCAAGACCAGGCGTCCTCCACTGAGGTCGTCGACAGCGCTGGCATAGCGCAAGGTCATGGTTGGGTGGCGGAAGGTCACCGGCGTGACCAGGGGACCGAATTCGATGCGCTGCGTGACTTTTGCAGCGTGGGTCAGCGAAACCCAGAGTTCAAGCGAATCGCGGTCAGGAGGGTTGGGATTGACATAATGGTCGGAGCGAAAGACGGATTGAAAGCCGCCCTCCTCGGCCGCGCGCAGAATGGCTTCCCAGTTTTGCCAATTCAGACCATTCTGGCCCTCGACCATCAAACCAATTTCGGCGCGCATCATTATGATGAAGATATCCGGTCAGTTGCCGTTCACGACCGGGTCAAGGCGTTGCAGGCTTTCTTCGTTTTCTTCAAGCCAATGGATGGCGGCCATAGCGGCAGCCGTACCTTGGCCGACAGATGTGGCTACCTGCCGCCATAACTTATCCTGGATTTCGCCGGCCGCGAAGACGCCTTCCACATTCGTGCGAAAGTGATCATCGGTGATGATATAGCCATCATCGTCAATGATGATCTGTTCCGCGAAAATGGAGTTATTCGGTTTGTGTCCTATGAAGATGAAGATGCCATCTGTGGGAATGACTGAGGTTTCATCGGTTTCCAGGTTGCGCAAGCGCAGCGCAGTCACGCCGGAACCGTCTCCGTTGATGATTTCTTCGACTATCGTGTTCCAGATATAGGAAATCTTATCGTTTTTATTGGCGCGTGTTTGCAATTGTGAGCCGGCGCGCAGTTTATCGCGCCGATGCACGATGCGAACCGATTTCGCAAAGCGCGTCAGAAAAATCCCTTCTTCCAACGCGGAATCGCCGCCACCGACGACGACGACATCTTTATCGCGGAAGAAGAAACCATCGCAGGTGCCGCAATAGCTGACCCCGTGGCCGATATTCTCCGCTTCGCCGGGAATTTGCAACTTACGCGGGTCGGCGCCGCTGGTGATGATGACGGAATCCGCAAAATAATATTGACTGTCGCGCGTTTTCACGAAGAAGGGTGAGCCATTGGTGAAATCCACCCGCTCCACAGCGGATTGCACAATTTCCGCGCCAAATTCCTCAGCATGCTCGCTCATCCGCTGAACCAACTCTGGCCCACTGAGCCCGCCAGGAAAGCCAGGATAATTCTCCACTTCATGGGTAATGGCCACCTGTCCGCCGGGGGTATCGCCCGCGATGACGACCGGTTCCAGCTGCGCGCGCGCGGTATAAAGGGCCGCGGTCAACCCCGCAGGCCCTGAACCGATGATCAATACTCGCTCTCGTTTCATTTGGTAGCGTACCCGTTCCAGTGTAGTATTCTCGAGGCCTTGATGACACTCATGTACCCAGTTTGCCTTCCTGTTCGGCCCGCAGGACGGTGATCAGGGCCTGAAATTCTTCCTTAACGCAGGGGTAACAGTGAAGATGCTCGGCCAGATCGGGCATGAGCTCGCGCAGGGAAGTGCCCGCGGCGACTTGCTCGGCCAACTGGCTCAGGTATTCGCAACAATCGTTGCAATCCATATCCACCGTATCTTGACAGGGTTCGGTGAGCAGGTAATGGAAAAAGGTGCTCAGCTGTTCATCCAATGACTGGGGGGTTGGGCTAGGGGTTACACCCATCGCATGGTTCCCTGTTTGCTAGTCCGGTTAAGCTAACCGCCTGCGGTCATCATCATACAAGATGACGCAACCCCATAAAAATATCTTACCAAATCGGGTTGTTGAGTCGCAATGCACTTTCATCTTTCATTTTACACTGTCTCATCGCCACCAGCGGCTACCGTTTTTTGTCGCATGAACAGGCGCGGTCCGCCTTGTAGGGCGTAGATATTCCCATCTTGGTCACGCTGAAAGATGAAATCAAAGCCGCCGTAATGCGGGATTGCGAATTCTTCTTGCGGTGGTTGGATGAGGGCGATATCCGCGCGGATGAAGTGCAACTTGAGTGGTGGTGACCAATCATCGCTGGGGAGCGGAAAAACATCCGCATCTGGATAGGTCCCTGTGGTTCGTATGCTGATGTTCAATGCACCATCTTCTGAAGTGACGCGCGCGGTGCTGGTCAGGAGGGCGTAATCCCCCGTGTATTCGCGGAGTTGTTCTTCGCTGAGTTGCAGATTTTCGGTGGGTAGGGCAGCGATCCCCAGTAGCTCAGCGAGCGCCCAGGCGCGCGCTTGCGCGATGACCTGGCTACCATCGCCAGAGTTGGTGGCAATCATCATCGCGAAATCGTGCTCGGGAATGAGGAAGAAGAGCGAGGATTGGCCCACGCCGCCGCAACCATGCCCATATTGCCACAAATCGCCGATGCGTGTGCCCCAAAAGGTGAGACCAATGCCATGGTCTTCGCTTTGGTAGTGCTCGACCTCATGCAATTGTCGGATACCCGCCTCGCTGATGAGGCGTTCGCCAGTGGCCGTCGAGCCGCCGCTGAGATGAAAACGGGCGTATTGCAACACATCGTCGATGCAGGATGTGATGCCGCCAGCGCCGCTGAAGGGCCTTCCAAAACCCCAGCGTTCGGTAACGCGGACTCCGTCTTTGGTTGGGAAATGCCCGCTGACAAAGCGATGAGTCAGGAAATCGGTCGGCAAGAAATAAGAGTGTTTTAAGCCGAGCGGATCGAAGATGCGTTCCTGGATAGCCCTCTCATATGGTTTACCTGTCACCACTTCGATGATGCGCGCGGCCACATTGAAACCGGCGTTGTTGTAAGAGAAAGGGCTGCTGCCTACGGGGGTGAGTTGTGGGGTCTCGCGCATGGTCTCCAGATAACGAGCGAGTGCATCTTCACCTTCGCCAGTACGCTGCGGAGAAATGAACCAATCGCCGATCCAACCAGCGCGGTGTTGGAGGAGCATGCGTATTGTGGCCTCTTCGCTGGCCGCCTTATCGACCACTTGAAAATCCGGCAGATAACTTCGAATTTTTGCGTCCAATTCCAATCGGCCTTCCTCGACGAGCATCATGACCAGGGTGCCAAGGTAGGTCTTGCTAATGGAGCAAATTTGGAAGAGCGTCCGCGCATCGACCGGTAGCGGGTGACGCAGGTTGGTCACGCCATAACCCTGCGTATAACGCGCATCACCATGTATAATCCCAATGGCAACACCGGGGACTCGGGTTTGTTCCATCTTGTTGTGGATCAACTCATCCAAAGCATAGGTATTCATGCAAAACCCTTTCCCCAACTTGGCGGTCCTCGTCGACGAGAGTATATCATGCGCACCGGGGGCACTCAATTCGACCGTGATCGAATCAATGAAAAAGACTCCAGAAGATGCCAGTGATACGACAATGTGATGTGTATTAGAATGGCGGTGTGATTGCAATTCGCTACACCACCAGGATTATTCGAGGAAGGCATAAGTGGGAAATCCAGCGATTCAGACTCTGGGCCTGTCGAAAATCTACCCCGGCAGTGGCCCCCTAGCCAATTCCGCTTTGCTGCGTCGTTTGCCGGGTAACCTGGCCCCGACTCCCCGCCCAGCGGTGCGCGCTCTGGATCAACTGAACCTGGAGGTGCGCGCTGGCGAAATTTTCGGCTTTCTCGGCCCCAACGGCGCGGGTAAGACCACCACAATCCGTCTCTTGTTGGACCTCATCCGCCCCACCAGTGGCTCCGCCACCGTTTTTGGTCTCGATTCGAAAAACGACAGCGTTGAATTGCACCATCAGATTGGTTTCTTGCCGGCAGAGCTGAACCTCTGGAAAAATCAACGAGCGGACCGCATTTTGCACTATCTGGCGAGTGTGCGCGGTAACCGGGAGAAATTCCTGGCCGAAGCGCGACGATTGGCAGAACGCCTGGAACTGGATACCACCCGCCGCATCCGCGCCTATTCGAGCGGTAACCGTCGCAAGTTGGGCCTCATCATCGCGATGATGCACCGGCCCAAGCTGCTCATCCTCGATGAGCCTTCCAGTGGCCTCGATCCCCTAATGCAACAGACCTTCTATCAGCTCATGCGCGAGGCCCGCGATGAGGGGCGTACAGTCTTTCTATCTTCGCATGTCTTGAGCGAGGTTCAGGCCATCTGTGACCGCGTCGGTGTCCTTCGTGATGGCCGTTTGCGCGCTGTCGAGAGTGTTGAAGCGCTCACCCATGTCGATTTTCGACACATCCAATTGCGACTGCGCGCAGCGGTGCCTCCCGAGCTGAGCGCGGCACTATCCGCCTTATCCGGTCTCAGCGACCTTAAAGTGGAGGGGCAACAAGCCAAGTTCATTTTGCGGGGCGATTTTGACCCATTGCTGCGGGTGTTGGACGGCGTTTATGTGGAAGATTTGCGTTTGCATGAGCCGACCTTGGAGGAAATTTTCCTCGCTTTTTATGGCGACGAAGAAGGGAAGGAGAGCGTATGATTGGCTCGATCCTGATGGGAACATTGCGCGGCAATGCGCGCACGGCTCTCTATTGGGGCCTGGCGCTAGCCTTTTTTGGTTTTTATGCAGTGGCTTTGACACCGGATACGAGTGGTTTGCAACAATACGCAGACCTGATGGCTTCCTTCGGCGATTTTGCGGCGATATTCGGCGTGAATATGGCCACCCTGGCCACGCCGGAAGGGTTTGTCGGTTTTGTCTATCTGGAATACACCATGCTATTGCTCTCCATTTTTGCCTTGGTGGCGGCGTTGAGTGTTTCGGCGGGTGAGGAAGACCAGGGTATGCTGGATTGGCAGCTGAGCCTACCGGTACCGCGCGCGCGTTTCCTTTGGGAGCGGTCGCTGGCTTTCCTCCTCATCTTTGCGGGTATGGGCCTTGCCGCGAGCTTCGTCGCTTGGTTGACTACGGCTTTCAACGACAACATCACCGTTGGTTTGTGGTCTTTGTTGGCGGGCGCCTTGAACTTTTTGCCAACCATGATGCTGGTTTTCGCGGTCACTTTGTTGATTTCGGTCGTGTTGCGCCGCCGCATATTGGCGGCAGTTCTGTCAGCGGCGTTCGTGGGCGTCAGCTACTTCTTGAACGGCCTCGGTACGCTGGTTGGCGGCGCGATCGGCGACACTTTCTTGCGCTTCTCTTACTTCCATCATTATCAAGGCAACCAAGTCCTGGCGGAGGGTCTGCATTTTCCGCGGATGTTCCTGACCATCGCGTTGGCGTTTGTCTTGATTGGCTTGGCGACGCGCGCTTTCCAACGCCGTGATATCGGCCTTTAGTTGAGGAGGTCTTTGATGCCGCTCTCCATTTTTCGCGAAACTTTGCGCCGCAACCTCGCTTCCACACTCTATTGGGGGCTGGCTTTTGCGGCGATGGGCTATATCACAGTCGTGATTTTGCCGGGCGCCGAGACATTGCAGAATTTTGCCGATTTCTTGAAAACCCTGCCGACGATCCTTCTGCGCGCAACGGGTGTTGGTGAGGACATGGCTTTCCTAGCAACGCCGGAAGGATTCCTCTCGGTAGCCTTTTTTGGCAAGATGCTCATCTTCTTCGTCGCTTATCCGCTTGTGGCGGGTATGAGCATCAGCGCTGGTGAGGAAGAGAGCGGCGTGCTCGAGGTCCTATTGAGTCTGCCGACGCCGCGTTGGCGCATCATCAGTGAGAAATTTGCCGCCCATTCGTTGGCGATGGTGGGAATATTGCTGGTTTCTTATGGTGGAGTTGCGCTCGGCGTGGCTGCTTCGAGCGTCACGCTGGATATGAGCCGCGTTCAGACGACTTTTGTCAACCTTTTCCCCAGTATGCTCTTCATCATGGGTTTGACGACGCTGGCCGGCGCGCAATTCTCGCAAACCAAGGTGACCCTGGGGCTCGTCGTCGCTTTCATCCTCGTCAGTTTCTCTTTGGATACAGTGGGCTCGATGGGGATTGGCACATTGGCCGAAAACCTCCGCTATCTCTCTTTCTTTCGCTATAGCGATAGCGCTGGTGTGATGCAGCATGGTTTGGTCTGGAGCAATGTCTTCGCCTTTTGCTTGCTCGGCGTATTGTTGATGTTGATTTCCACCCGCGTCTTCGCGAGTCGTGACATCCAGATGGTCTGAGCGCCGGCGCTTTGTCAGTGGCCTGCTAATCTTTGCTTTTTGCTTGCGCAGAGTGTATATTATTCGCCATTCACACTTCTCAAGTTTGAGAATGGTGAATCAAGGCGTTTTTTCATGGTTGTCTTTAGTCATAGGAGAAATGAAACATGAGCAATAACTATCGCAAGCAAGCCCTCTTGATCGGTGTCTCGTTGCTCATCTTGGCGCTGGTCGGGGGGGTGAGCGCCCAGGACGGCGAGATGAAATCGGTCACCTCCGCTTTCCTCGGCCCGGGTGATGTGCCTTCGATTGACCCTTCGAAAGTCACCGACACCACCTCAATTTCCGTCATTGGTAGCACTTATGTTGGCCTCACCCTTCAGAACGAAGTCACTGCTGAACTGGAGCCGGGGTTGGCGCACAGTTGGGATATCGATGGCAACCACTATGTCTTTCATCTTAGGGAAGGCATCCGGTGGGTGCGCTGGGATATGGAAGCCGGCGAAGTCGTGGGCATCAACGACGCCGATGGCAACCCTCGCTATGTCACGGCGCATGATGTCGTGTATGGCTGGCACCGCACACTCAACCCCGAGACGGGTTCGGAATACGCCTATGTGTTGGCCGAGTGGGTGGAAGGCGCGGCGGATTACAACAATGGCATGAACGATGACTTCGCGAGTGTTGGCATAACGGCCATGGATGATTACACGCTATCGATCCACGCGACAGCCGCCAACGCTTTCGTTCCTGCGATTTTCGGCATGTGGATGGCTTTGCCGCAGCTGCAAGAAGTTGTTGAAGCCTATGGCGACGAATGGATCGAAGCGGGTACCTACCCCAGCTACGGGCCCTTCGCGCTCAAAGAATGGTTGCATGATGAATCCCTTACCTTGGTCGCTAACCCCTATTGGGAAGGCAACGAATATGTCCCAGTCCCGGCAATTGATTCGGTAACTTGGCTCATTTTGCCGGCGTCTGGTCAGTTGGATGCCTATGAGGCGGGCGAGTTGGATATCGTGACTTCAGTTCCGGTCTCCGAGCTGGACCGCATCCGCGCGGACCCGATGCTCAGCGAAGAGCTGAACATCACCTACGATACTTGCTCGTATTACTATGGTTTCAATACCGCCAAAGAGCCGCTGGATAATGTGCACCTGCGCCGCGCGCTCTCTTTCGCCATCGACCGGCAAGCCCTCGTCGACAACATCTTGAAAGCGGGTCAGATCCCAGCGCAATGGTTCGCACGCCCCGGTTTGGCGGCGGCGCCAACGCTGGAAACGCACCCGGATCTCGGCATCTGGTTTGATGTTGAGGAAGCCCAAGCGGAGCTGGCTATGGCCCTGGAAATGGATGGCATCAGCGATCCCTCTGAATGGGAGCAGATCACCCTGATGCACAACACCAGTGAGACCCATGCCGCTCTCGCGCAGGCCATCCAACAAATGTGGTCGGAGACGCTCGGCATCGATGTCAATATCGCCAATCAGGAATGGGCCGTCTACCTAACGACCGTTCGCGACGATGCGCCGCAGATCTATCGTCTGGGTTGGTGCGCCGATTATCTCGATGCGCACAACTACAATTCCGATGTTTGGCGCTCAACCTCCGACTTCAACGACACCAATTGGGGGAGCGAAGAATATGACGAACTGGTGGACACTGCTGTTCGCTTGACCGATGTCGATGAGCGGCGCGAGCTTTATGCGCAGGCAGAAAACATCCTCGTCTATGAAGACGCGGCGATATCGCCCATCTACTGGTACACCAATGTCCAGATGACCAAACCACACATCGAGCGCACTTTCTCGGTGCTCTTCCAGGAACGCTATGATAAGTGGGATGTCGGCGAATAATCGACGCTTCCCTTCATCTATGAAGAGCAAATAATCGAGTCTAAGGGGAGGGAGTGATGATGCTCCCTCCCCGATTGCTAAAGCGGGCGGAAACGGGACCGGAGAATGCTACAATTCTTGGTGCGCAGAATATTTTTCATGTTCATCGTGCTCTTCTCGGTTTCCATCATCACCTTTGTGCTCATGCATAGCATCCCTGGCGGTCCTTTCACGCGGGAAAAACAAGTACCCGAAGAGGTCTTGGCGCGCCTAAACGCAAAATACAACCTGGATGCGCCGCTACATGAGCAATATTTGGATTACATAGCCGACATTCTCATCCCCCGCTTTGAAGCTGGGGGCGGAGCCGCGACCGTTGGCCAAGGCGACTACCTCATCAACATTCATCTGCCCTTTGGCGAAAGCGGCACTGATTTCCGTTGGATGAATTTTGGCCCCTCCTACCGCGCGCAGGGCTCACGGACAGTGAACGATATTTTCCGTGATTTCCTGCCCATTTCCATCCAGTTGGGTTTGGCATCGATCACCGTGGCGTTGGCGGTTGGTGCCCCCCTGGGAATCCTCGCCGCTTTGCGCCGCAACACCATCATCGATTATGGCGCGATGGGCATCGCGCTTTTTGGCGTTTCGGTTCCCAATTTGGTCTTGGGGCCGGTGTTGCTCTATGTCTTTGGTGTTTTGCTTGCCTGGTTCCCGGTTGTTTGGTCCTCGGAAGATTATCCATCCTATGCTCGTTTTGTTTTACCATCGCTGGCGTTGGGATTGTCTTCCTCAGCGCTAATTGCCCGTCTGACGCGCGCCAGCCTCTTGCAGATCCTGGATGAAGATTTCATGAATACGGCGCGGGCTAAGGGTTTGCATGAGCGGCGCGTCGTCATCGTTCATGCCTTGCGCAATTCGCTCATCCCGGTCGTGACCATCCTCGGGCCGCTCTTCGCCATTTTGCTGACGGGCACATTCGTCATCGAAACGATTTTTTCAATACCGGGTATGGGGCGCTATTTCATCACCAGTATCTCCAACCGCGATTACCCGATCATCATGGGCACGACGCTGCTCTTCGCCATCTTTCTGGTGGTGGCCAACATCATCGTGGATATCACCTATGCCTGGCTGGACCCGCGTATCCGCGCTATTTGAAACAGCAGTTTCGGGGAAGCTGAGGAGAGACGGTATCAATGGATACGGCGGTGGTGAGCGAAGAGGCGAGTGGTCAGGGCATCGCCAAGATCAAAGAAAGAGCGGCCGCTCGTAGCCTCTGGTTTGATGCTTTCTTGCGCCTTTTGCGCAACCGCGCTGCCATCTTGGGAATATTCATCATCTCCCTCAACTTGATTTTTGCCTTTTTCGCGAACCAGGTGGCACCTTGGCCCTATGAGAAACAGATCTTGGAATTGCACAACTCGGCGCCACAATGGGTCATCAATGTTTTCCCATCCTTGGAGGCTAAGGATGAGGAAATCACCCTACGCGGCGCAGAATTGAGTGTGGAAACTGGCGATCGAGTTAAGGCGGGAGCGCTCCTTGGCGTTTCGACCCTGCGCGGTAAGACGAGCGATATCCGCAGCCGTATGAATGGTACCGTCATCATCGAAGGCAACAAACTCTACATCACTCAAGAAGAGGTCGAGCGCTACGACATCAGCAGCGGGTATGAGCTTTTCGTTGAGCATGGAGATCGGGTCCTCCCCGGCGATATCTTGGCACAACACCGCGAAAGCTCGGAGCAATATGTCGCGCAGGTCAGCAAGAGTGCCTCAGCCGCCGCTTGTCAACCCCGTGCGGATGGCACACGCCCGAAAATTTGTGAGGGCACCGTCTACATGAGCGAAGGAACGCTCTTCGTGCGCAACCCCAATCTTGGCTATGTCAAAGTCAGCAACGATTTCGCACTTGGCGCCGATTCCTTGGGCCGCGATTTGTTCTCGCGCTTGCTGTATGGGGCGCGGATTTCGCTAGCGGTCGCTTTCATCGGCTCCTCGGTGAGCCTGGTCGTTGGTGTCATTTTTGGGCTCATCTCCGGTTATTTGGGTGGGCGTGTGGATAATATCATGATGCGGATTGTCGATATCCTTTATGCCTTTCCCACGATCCTGCTCATCATTTTGCTGATGGTGTTTTTCCGAACCGTCTTCGTGAGCGGCAATCGTGCAGTATCGCTACAAAATGCGCTGGATGAAACCAGCACGACCATCGCGCTTGACCCGGAGGTTCATGGGGAATTCCGTGGTGTAGAGACCATCCACATCAATGACGAGATCTTACGGATTCTCGAAGAGGATCATATCCCTGGTGAGCGTTTTGTCATCACTGTTGAGCGTGGTGTGGCAGGCACAGTGGCAAGCGCCCATCCTCAATCGCAAAATATTAAGTTGGATCGGCCACCGTCTCTCTCCCGTTTACTCTTTCAATTGGACAACGCTTTGGGGGGGATGTTCTTCATCGCCATCGGCATCGGCATTTCCTCTTGGATGCAAATGGCACGCCTAGCGCGCGGCCAGGTGCTCTCCATTCGTGAGCGCGAATATGTTGAAGCGGCCCGCTCGCTCGGAGCGCCGACCCGACGAATCATGTTGCGCCATATCTTCCCCAATATCTTGGGACCCATCATCGTCGCCGAGACGCTGACCATCCCTTCGTATATCCTCTTTGAGGCTACCCTGAGTTTCATCGGCTTGGGTGTCAACCCACCGACGCCGAGTTGGGGTGGCATGATTAGCGAAGGCGCGGCACAGTTGCGTTCCTTCCCTTTCCAGGCGCTCTTTCCGGCGCTGGCGCTCTTTTTGATCATGTTCGCTTTCAATTTCCTCGGCGATGGCTTGCGCGATGCGCTGGACCCGCGTTTGCGCGGGGTGGATTGAGCAGCGAGGTCGGGTAAAGCGATGAAACAAGAAGGGCTATTCATCGCCGATGAGAAATTCGCGGATTCGCTCTCGGGCGCGGTTGAGCGGATCACTTTTTACAGTGATGAAGACGACTATGCGGTGATTCGCCTGCGCCCCAGCGGTATGGAGGATCTACCCGGAGATGCGCTGGATCGCAATAAGCTTGTCGCCGTCGTTGGCAAGATGCCCGGCATTCGCCCCGGCGAGACCATGCGCAGCCGCGGCCGCTGGATTTTGCATAGCACTTACGGCCGCCAGTTCGAATGCAGCCATCTAGAGACTGACCGCCCCGGCGATATCAATGGCCTCAAGATTTATTTGCAGCAACTGGTCAAAGGCATCGGCAAAGTCACCATCGATCGCGTATTCCTGCATTTCGGTGAGCGGGAAATGCTTCGAATTGTCGAGGAAGAGCCGAAACGCTTGCTCGAGATGCCCGGCGTTAAATTGGAATTGCTTGAAGAGCTGGTCACCAAAATCAACGATCGACAGGAATCGCGAGCAGCGATGCAGTTCCTCTTTGGCCTCGGCATCACTGCTGGCATCGCCAAACGGATTTATGACCAGTATAAGGCGGAAACCGAAGCGAAAATTCGCGACAATCCCTACTTGCTCGCGCGGGAAGTGCATGGCATCGGTTTCCAGCGAGCGGATGAAATCGCCAGGAGCATTGGCGTTCGCCAGGAAGAGCCGAAACGCATCCGCGCTTGCTTCCGGTATTCTTTGGAAAAGGCGGCGCGCGATGACGGTAACACTTTCCTACCGAAACCCGTGCTTTTGGAGGAGGTCCGCAATTACCTGGAGTTGGTGAGCGTCCCCCAGGTGGAGAATGAATTGGCGGCCAGCATAGAGCAACGCGAGCTTCGCGAGGAAGAGTTCCCCAGCAATGGGATACTCTCTCCGGCCATCTATTTGCCAGAGTATTTTCGCACCGAAACGATGGTGGCGGGTCTCTTGTTGCGCCAACTCGTGGCCCCGAGCATCATCGTCGGCGCGCAGGTAAGCCGTATTTTGGACCAGATAAAGGGCAACCTCCAACATCCGCTGACCAGCAATCAGCGAAAAGCCATCCTCAATGCTTTGCAAGAAAAAGTCTCCATCTTGACCGGTGGGCCCGGGACCGGCAAAACCGAGACGCTGCGCGCGCTCATCCAGGTGCTCGACAAGTTGGAGCTATCCTTCGCTCTCGCCTCGCCGACTGGACGCGCCGCCAAACGCATGTCCCAGGCGAGCGGTTCCGAAGCGAAAACCATCCACCGCTTGCTCGGGATACAATTTGACGGTCGACGCCCTCGCCCCAGCTACCATCAGGACAACCCCTTGCAATATGATTTTGTCATCGTGGATGAAACCTCCATGATGGATTTGTTGCTTTTTCGTCAGCTGTTGGAGGCGCTGAAACCCGAAGCGCATCTCTTTTTGATTGGCGACGCAGAGCAGTTACCCAGTGTTGGTGCTGGTCGCGTGCTGGGTGATTGCATCGATTCGGAGAAGATACCCGTTACCCGATTGCGAGAGATCTTTCGCCAAAAAGAGGGCAGTAGCATCATCCGCAACGCCATGCGCGTCAGTCAAGGGAAGCTGCCCAGCTACGACCGTGACCCGGACCACGGTGAATTTTTCTTCGCCAATGCGCGCGAGCCGGCCCGCGCGGTGGAGTTGGTCTTGGAAATTGTTTGTGAGCGCATCCCGCGGCGCTTCGGCCTGGATCCCTTGCAGGAAGTCCAGGTGCTTTCGCCGCAACATTCCGGATTGGTGGGTGTTCAAAATCTCAATCGCCAGCTGCAGGCTCGTTTGAACCCACCGCAGGGTAAGGCGGAATTCAAAACGGAGACAGCGACATTTCGTGTGGGCGATCGCCTGATGCAGACCCGTAATGACTATCAAAGAGAAGTCTTCAATGGCGATATTGGTTACTTGCGAGCGATTGACCCGGAAGAGCAGAAATTCGTCGTCCGCTTTGACCATGGCGATTGCGATTATCGGTATTATGAGGCCGAGAATTTGATGCATGCTTATTGCATCACCACCCATAAGTCGCAGGGCTCGGAATACCCGGCCATTGTGATGCCCATCCTCCAGCAGCATTACATCATGTTGCAACGCAACCTCTTCTATACCGCCATCACGCGCGCTCAGCGCTTGGTGGTGTTGGTGGGCACCCAGCGGGCAATATTGCGTGCGGTGGAAAACAATCGGGTGGAAGAGCGCTATAGTGGTTTATTGCCTCGCTTGCGCGGGGAGGTCAAAAAAGATGGCTTGGGCGGCCGGCGCAGGAAGAAAACTCATGGTCGACGGCTCAGCGATTTGCTCGAAGAAGAAAAAAAGCACAAGCCGCGAGACTTTACAGAGTTCCCCACCGATAATTGAATCGACCCGCGCAGGGGAGCTTCCGCTCAGCCCCCGAAAAGTCTCTGCATATAATCCAACGAAAGCCCTTGGGATTCCATATTGGCGCGCAACTTGCGGCGCGCATCATGCAGTAGCTTGTATAGCGCGTTGCGGTTGGTACCCAGTTGTTCAGCGACCACTTCCAAAGGCACACCCTGAAACACAACGGCAACGATTGCTTGGCGCTGGCGCGGGGTCAGGCTTTCGTCCAACGCTTTTTGGATCCCGCTGAGCACCTCATGGCGTTCCAACATTTCTTCCGGGCCGGGGTTGGGTCGACCACCGACATTCGTGGTCATTTCTGCTGGCAAGAGGGCGTCGTCGGGGGCGCCATCGTTGGCTGGTTCATCGCTAGCGAAGCGGGCTGAAATCGCCTCGAGGCTAAAATTACGATAGCGCACGCGACGCAATTCGCTGATTGCTAGACGCACAGCGATCTTCGTTGCCCAGGTGGTGAAGCGACTTTCCCCGCGAAAGCTCTTCAAGTTTTCCAAGACGCGCAATGTCGCATCTTGCGCCAAATCTTCCGCTAGTTGTTGCAAATCATGGTCTGCGGTTTTGCTGAGGTCACTGCGTTCGTGCCGCAAGTAATAATAAACAGCACGGCGTAAGCGGGCACGCAAATCAGCCACAGCCGGACCGAAATCATTGTTTTGTTCATCACTCAGCTGGGCGATCCAAGTTTCATTATTACGGGGAGCGCTCGAAGAACTGGGTTGCGCGTTCATCGTTTGGGGGCCTTTGCGAGCAAGTCTATGCTAATGGAGAGTGGTGTTTCTATCAAGGTGGCAATGTGTGGTGGCAACCTGGCTTTTGCGCGGTAATTGCGTTGTGCTGTTCGGTAGGCTAAACTCGCACGGTACGGGTTGACGCTGATGAATGAATTTCGTGAATAATCGTAATTCAGGGATGCCGGAGCCACCCCGTAAACGCCCCTCTGGGCAACATCCGACCGAGTCGGCGGGCGGCGAGTCTCCAAGCCCCCGCCACTCCCGCAATTTCTGGGTAGTGGTGGGTGTATTGGTGATTGCTGCCTTGCTCCTTTTCATATTGCCCAGGATGACGGAGAGCAGCGTTGATTCCAGTTGGAATGATTTGGCGGCGCTCATTCAAGCTGGGCGGGTGCGGAGCATCACCGAGCGTGGTGGTCGCGAGGTTCGAATTCGTCTGGATGACAACACCACACTGCGCTTTACCAAAGAGCCCGAAATCAACCTGCTTGAGCACCTAAGGGAATATTACGCTGTACAACCGGTCGAATTGCGCGCTTTCGATTACTATTCTGAGGCGCAGGACAACACATCTGGCATCTTGCTGCAATTGTCTCTGGCGATTTTTCCGACAATCATCATTGTTTGGTTGATATGGCGGATGATGCGTTCGGTGCGTGGCAACAACGACCAGGCTTTGGGCTTTGGCCGAAGTCGTGCGCGTGTCATGCGGGAAGCCGAGCGTCCGCAGATTAATTTTGCGGATGTGGCCGGCGCTGATGAATCGAAAGAAGAGCTGCGGGAAATCGTCGAATTCCTCAGAGAACCAGAGAAATTCATCTGCCTGGGCGCGCGCGTCCCGAAGGGTGTTTTGATGATTGGCCCGCCGGGTACTGGCAAGACCTTGTTGGCGCGTGCGGTCGCGGGGGAGGCCGGTGTGCCCTTTTTTAGCATTTCCGGTTCCGAATTTGTCGAAATGTTCGTCGGAGTTGGCGCGAGCCGTGTGCGTGACTTGTTCAAGAAAGCCAAGGCGGAGGCACCTGCGATTGTCTTCATCGACGAGATCGATGCGGTCGGGCGGCATCGTGGCGCTGGCTTGGGCGGCGGGCATGATGAGCGTGAACAGACCCTTAACCAAATCTTGGTCGAGATGGATGGTTTCGAGACCGGTACCAATATCATCATCATCGCTGCCACCAACCGTCCCGATATTCTCGATCCGGCGCTGTTGAGGCCAGGTCGCTTTGACCGCAAAGTCTTGATGGATACGCCGGATATCGCGGGTAGGCAAGATATCCTGAGGGTGCATGCGCGCGGCAAACCCATCGACGATGGTGTTGATTTCCGCGCTTTGGCGAAAATCACCGCTGGTTTCAGTGGTGCAGATCTGGAGAACCTCATCAATGAGGCGGCGATTTTGGCTGCCCGTCGCGACCGCAAAGATATCGGTATGCAAGAACTACAAGAAAGTATGGAGCGGATGGTGATGGGCCCTGAGCGGCGCTCACGCGTCATCACCGCCGCAGAGAAGCGCAAAATCGCCTATCATGAAGCGGGGCACGCCATCTTGCATCACCTGCTCGAACATGCGCCAGCGGTTCATAAAATCACCATCATCTCGCGTGGACGCGCTGGTGGTTATGTTATGCCACTAGCGAATGATGATTCGCAATTGAAGACTCGTGAAGAATTTGAAGACCAAATCGCCGCGGCGATGGGTGGACGCGCAGCGGAGGAAATTGTCTATCAGCAGCTGAGCACCGGCGCTAGCAACGACTTGGAGCATGCCACCCACATCGCGCGGGCGATGGTTACGCAATTTGGGATGAGCGACCAGCTGGGTCCGCGCTCCTTCGGCCGTAGCAATGGCGCCATCTTTCTGGGACGAGAGATGGTCGAGCAACGCGATTATAGTGAAGAGGCGGCGCGGCAAATCGATGAAGAGCTTAAGCATATCTTGAGTGTTGCTTACGAGCGTGCCAAGAGTTTGCTGATGCAGCGACGCGCCCTCCTCGACGCCCTGGTCTCTTTGTTGTTGGAGCGCGAGACCGTGGATAGTGAGGGGTTTGTGGCCTTCATGTGTGAGCAAGGGGTTAGCGCGCCGAACCCCTCTTAGTCTGGATTGTAGTTGATGAAGTAATTGTATAGGGGTTGGTTGGGCTGTCCGCCAAAATCCACGAGACCATAACCATTGTCCATACCATGCCCCCAAGCATACCAGCAAGCGCAGGCGACGCGTTCACGATTCTTTTCCAATACGCCAATGAACTGGCGCGCGTATTGGGTAATCGCCTCAGTTTCGTTGAAGTATTGCCGGTCCAGCACCCCCCATTCGGTGATGTACAAAGGCAAATCGCCATAAACCGTATCAAAATTCTGAATGGCATCGTTCAAACTACCCCAGATGCTATAGGGTGAATGTTGACGGCCGATTCCCAAACCATAAGCGTGGAAAGCCAAGCCATCGGGGCGGATGCCATCGGGTAAGGCATCGCGCGTTTTGCGCGCATAGCTCACACCATGTCCCGCTCCGGTGATGTGTCCGCCGGTGAGTATATGCGCGCGCGGGTCCTGAGCGCGTATCGCCCGATGGCTGGCAGCGAAAAGCTTCGCGTAGCTATAAGGAGGGATGGGCACGGCCGCGCGGGCGTTAACGGGAAAGGTGTCCTGCTCATTCCAGATCTGATATGCGGAGACGATCCCGGAGCTAGCGAATTGGGCGGCAGCCTTGCCGGCCATCTCGGCGAAATGCGGAATGAATGCTGACCAAAGTGAGATGGTCTTGGCCGAATGATGCGCCATATCCGGCCAATAATAATTGGCCCCCTCGCCATATAGCTGATGGGAAAAAATGACAATGAGCTTCGCGCCTGCGCGAACATAGCGCTCAAAGATGGGGAAGTGGCGCTCGTAGGCGGACTCTAGGTCACGATTGCCATAACTGCGCCGCCGCGGATCGTAGGAAACATTGTATTTCAGACGGACCCAACCAATTTCACCGAGGCGCTCGGGATTGGGGCGCCCACGCAAATTGTGGATATCGAGGTTCATTCCAGTGAGTTGATCATTGGTGTTGCGAATGGTTCCATTCCGACGAGGTTGCTTCGGTAGATTGGGGTAAGTCCGGGGCCGGCGCGCCTCTAGGAATTGGGCAGCAGAATAGCCCTCATTGCCCGCTTCATTCGCGACATGCAACCATGTGCCAGCGATGCCCAGCTTTTGCAATGTTTCGCCATGCGGCTCCAAAGTGGTGGCAATTTCTCCTGGGCGGATACTGTCCACTTGTGGATGGTCGACGCCGGCCGCGCTGCGCATCCGCAACCAAACCCCGGTCGTACGGATGACCAACTCGCTCGCGAAAATCAAGGGTGTCGGGTCGATGATATTTGGCAAACGGAAAACATCCGTTCCCCCGCCATCCACCTGACAGATGAGCATTGTCCGCTCGGAAGCGGTCTTGGCGATGGCCTGACCGCGCTCAATCTCCATCCCCAATTGTGCTTCAATGTCCGCCAGGTCTGTATAGGTCAGTGTGTATCTTTCGCCATCATGTTTGCTGACGACTTGCAGATAGGCACCGAAACCGAGCCCATCTTCTCTCCTCGCGATGTGCGTTACGATTCCGTCGGCACCAGCACGGACCAAGCTACCCGCCGACGCGCTGATATCGATGCCGATATGGCGCAGTTCCTCATCCGGGCCGTCATAAAAACCGCGTATGATACGCGCGGGATTGGCATCACAGGGCCAACCGATGCTAAAACGCTCATACAAATGCCCATCTTCATTGAGTAGGGCACCATAGCGGTCATCATGAGCGGCGCGCGCGTCCAGGATGGCTCGCAGCTCCGCCGGCGAATTGGCGGGAATGACATCCACGCGCACGACATTGGGATAGACCAGGCGAATATGAGCGACCGGGTCCGCGCCCATCCAACCGGCGACGCCGATGGTCGAAACATCGCGATAGCGGTTCAGGTTTTGTTTGCGGATGCCGTATACGATATCGAGCGGGGTGAAAGCGCGGCGATAGCGCTCGGTCGTACTCCGCCAGCTGGCCTGGTTTTCCTCAGGTAAAACAAGGGCATGCTGAACGCCGACCATCAGTCGTTTTTCCCCCGCTCATCTGGCTGCAGTAGCAGTGTATGCTGACTTTGCCGCGGCGCAACAATCTCATGGGCCCCATACCCCAAATCGTCGTAGGGTGAGCAGGACACTGATGGTCGTATAAGGGTACCAGTGCGGCAATCCGTGCTGATCTGGCCAAGCGCCATCCTCGCGTTGGCCCGTGAGAAGTTGCTCGAGCGCGCCTTCGATTAGGGAGGTTGACAAGGCTTGGGTCGCGGGAGAGTGTGGGTCTTTGGCAAAGAAGAAAAGCGAGTAGGCCTGGTTTTCGGGCATCTGCTTGGCCAGCTGGGCGATGTTCGCCAGTGTAGCGGCGCGGCAATCGGCGAATTCGGGCTCCGTTCGGAGGGAAAAGTAGTAGTCGTAGGGTCGGTAAGCCATGAATAGCCATTCATTGGCGCGGATTTGCGCGACGCTCATTTCACGCCGTGCCCATTGGGCGGCGGCCGTGAGTAGGGTGGGGGTGCTCTCATTGAGGGCATGCAAGTTGCCGATGATGGATATGGGGACATCCTGCCCGCCGCCCCTCCACCAAGCGGCATGTGGATAATCCAACACGGCGGCCGGGTTGCGCAACGAACCATCGGGTTGTAGTTGTTCCTCCAGCCAGGGGGCCACACCGCGCAGCAATCTGCCAGGGGGGATTTCGCAATGGCGCAGGACGGTCAATAAGAATTCCAGCGCCAAAGGATGCGAATCGGGGCAGCGGATGTCATGTTCAAAAGCATGGCCATAGCCACCATCGGTATTCTGGTGGATGGATAAGCAGCCATGCAAACGCTCCAAGGAGCCGCCCTCAAAAAGCCAGCTGAAGAGTGCGCGTTCCCAAAGCGTGCCGTTGGCATAGACGAAATCGCGAGCGGCTTTCCAGTTGAGGGCCATGATTCCCCTTTTTTACTTGAATGAAATGGCATGACGGTGTCCAGGATAGCAAAGTCTTGGCGCGCGCTAAGCCCTTGCGTTAAAATCGGTGAAATATGCAAGGTGAGATGAAAATGAAATACGAGACCATTCGGGTGGAGCAGCCCGCGCCAGGTGTGGGACTGGTACGATTTCATCGGCCAGATGCTCTCAATGCGTTGAATCCCCAATTGCTGCGTGAAAGTTTCGCCGCGCTCGCCGAATTTGATGCCGATGACGAAATCGGTTGCTTGGTGGTGACAGGAAACGACAAGGCCTTTGCTGCTGGCGCCGATATCAAAACGATGGCCGAACAAGACTCGATCGAGATGATGCAAGATGACAACCTGACGAATTGGCGTGCGCTCAGCGCTTTGCGCAAACCAATCATCGCCGCAGTATCTGGCTGGGCTTTGGGTGGAGGTTGTGAATACGCGATGATTTGCGATCTCATCGTCGCTTCTGAGACCGCACGTTTTGGGCAACCCGAGATTATGCTGGGCATCATGCCCGGTGCGGGGGGGACGCAGCGTCTGCCTCGTGCCATCGGGCGGCGAATGGCCATGGAAGTGATGCTCGCCAACCGCCATATCCCGGCAGAAGATGCCCTGCGTTTGGGCTTAGTGAATCATGTCCATCCGCTCGACCGCTATCTGGCTGAAGCGGTCGAGCTGGCCACCCGCATCGCCGCCATGCCGCGAATTGCGGTGCGGCTTATCAAGGAGGCGGTCTATAAGACAGAGCAAATGACCCTACAGGATGGATTGGATTACGAGAAAAAGGCTTTCTACCTGAGTTTTGGCACCGAAGACAAGCGTGAGGGGATGTCCGCCTTCATCGAGAAGCGGACGCCAAAATGGCAGAATCGCTGACCATCTTCTATACCCAAGATATCCGCGGCGATTTTGACTTGGCAGCACGCCTGGCGGGCTGGCTGCGGCATTTGCGACAGCAATTTGCCAAAGAGAGCCGGTCTTTGCTATTGGATCTGGGTGGCGCCAGCGATATTTCCAGTTGGCATCATGAATTGACCGGTGGCCGGGCGGCGCTCTTCATCCTGGATGCGATGGGTTATCATGCTGTGAACGCCGCTGGCACCCTTTCGCCTCCGATTGGCGCGGAGCTGCGTGCCAAGTTTCGTTTGGCCCTCCTGGAGGAAGGTTGCGATTGGTCCGATGAGCGCGGCGAGTACGATGTCCGTTGTACGCTGGCCGCCAATCCGCGCTCGTCCAAGCTAGCAGGGTCGTTGTGCGTTTCGCTGGCCCCAGCCAACCGCACCCAATTGCTTGGCTCTTTCTTACAACTCGGCGCTCTGAAAACCGGTAGCGTTGGGCGGGCGCAGTTATGGCTCAGCGAAAATGGTATAGATTTGCTCGAATTCGGTTGCCACCCATTGCCGGCGGAGATCATGCCCGAGCCATCGGTGCTTGCCACAATCGATTTCGTCTTACAAGAAGCGCGCCAGCTCGCTAGCCGTAGCGCTTGAGAGCGCAAAAACAGCTTGGGGACCGCGCGCACACTGCAGCAGCCCCCAGCTTATTTCATTTTAGAATGTTGTGGGTGTTTTCTTAAGTATCCAGGTATTGCTGGAATTCGTAAGGGTGCGGGCGCATGGCGATGGCATCCGCTTCCAATTGCTTATATTCGCAAAAGCTATTGATGATATCCTCTGTGAAAACACCGCCTTCAAGGAGGAAGTCTTTATCCGCTTGTAGTGCTTTCAAGACATCGCCCAGATTGCCCGGGACGACCGGGGTATCGCCGCCCTCTTCATATAGGTCGTAGTCGGCCGCCTCACCAGGATCGATTTGGTTGCGGATGCCATCCAATCCGGCCATGAGTAAGGCCGGCAGCGCGTAATAGGGGTTACAAGTGGGGTCGGGGAAGCGTGCTTCGATGCGTTTGGCCTTGGGGCTCTGGCTATACACGGGGATGCGGACGGCAGCTGAGCGGTTGCGATTGGAATAGACGAGATTCACCGGTGCCTCATAACCGGGAACCAGGCGGCGGTAGCTATTGGTCGTCGGGTTGGTGAAAGCGAGCAGCGCAGGGGCATGCTGCAGGATGCCACCGATATACCAAAGGGCCATCTGGCTCAGGTTCGCGTACTGATCGCCGAAGAAGAGGGGTTCCCCTTCGTTCCATAGACTCATGTGCACATGCATACCGGAGCCGTTTTCCTCGAAGAGCGGTTTGGGCATGAAGGTGGCGATCAAGTTGTGTTGCCGCGCCACATTGCGCACGATGTATTTGTATATTTGCATGTTGTCACTCATCCGCAGCAGGGTATCAAAGCGGATGTCAATTTCGGCTTGTCCGGCGCCACCGACCTCATGGTGATGCAATTCGACCGGGATTCCGCATTTCAGCATGACATCGACCATGTCGCCGCGCACATCCTGCGTCTTATCCATCGGTGGCAGTGGGAAATACCCCTCTTTGATGCGATTGAGATAGCTATGCTCTGGGTCATCAGAAGAGGTATTCCAAAAACCTTCGTGCGAATCGACCTCGAAGTAGCTCATGTATTGATTGATCTCGTATTGCACATTGCTGAATACGAAGAATTCCGCTTCTGGGCCGAAGTAGGCGCTATCGGCGATGCCAGTTTCCTGCAAATGAGCTTCGGCGCGCTGCGCTACGCCGCGCGGGTCGCGGCCATATGGCTCACGCGTAACTGGGTCATAGACAGCGGCGAAAATGGCGAGCGATTTTCGAGCGAAGAACGGATCCACATAGGCAGTATTCAAATCTGGGATGAGAATTAGATCCGATTGATCAATGGCCTGGAAGCCGCGCACGCTAGAGCCATCGAAACCGAAGCCTTCCTCAAAATCTCCTGCGTCGATAGTGGGTAGTGGCACCGTAAAATGTTGGACATGCCCACGGATATCGGTAAAACGGATATCCACTGCTTCGATACCGTTGCTGTTAGCCCATCCTAAAAGTGAGCTGGGTGATTCCTTTGCCTCCGCGGGCGGAATGAAACTCATTTCTCATCACTCCCTAATATTCTATGGACGGCAATATTGTATAACAAGCGGTTGGAATTAGAAAGTGTGGAGGGGAAAACAGGAAAATGACCCTCTTTGTTTTTTTGCCAGTCCCGCTTGCGTGTTGATGGGCATGGCATACAATCAATCCAACAACCCTACCCAGCGTATGGCAATGATTGGACTTAGTGATGAAAAGACCACAAATTTTTCGCAACGCATTGCTCTTCTTGGTAACACTCATCTTGGTGGCGGGTGCCTCTGCGCAGGATGCCTATATCACGAAGCCGGGCGATACCCTTTTCAGGATTGCGCTTGAGCTTGGCGTGACTTTGGATGCGCTCATCGCTGCCAATAACTTGCAAAATCCTGATGTCATCCATTCTGGTCTGCGGCTGGCAATCCCCGGCCGAGCGCCGGCAGCGGGGCCCACCAGCCCTGCCGCTAGCCCCGCGCCCAGCGGCTATGGTAGCTACACCGTTGTCGCTGGTGATTCCCTGGCCACCATCGCCGCGCGCTTTGGTACCAATTATATCGCCTTAGCGCAGCTCAACAATATCGCGAACCCCGACCGCATTTTCGTCGGGCAAATTCTCCGAGTCCCAGGCGCTCCGGCCAGCCCAAGTACAGGGGCCAACCCAACAGTCACCAATTTGCCACCGCCTTCTTCCGCTGGCGGCTTTGAGTTGGGGGGGCAAGCCTTTGGCTTTGGCCATGTGGAGGCGATGCGTTCGGCGCGAATGAACTGGATTAAGTTCCAAGTTCGCTATGGCGGTGGTAGCGATGCCTCGGGTGAAGCGGGCCGCATTCAGGCCGCCCACAACTCCGGCTTGAAGATATTGCTCAGCGTCATCGGCGATCACAACCAATTGCGGAGTAACCCACAGCAATACTACCAAAATTATGCCTCTTTCCTGGGCTCACTGGCCAGGCTGGGTGCGGATGGCATCGAGGTATGGAACGAACAGAACATCGACCGTGAATGGCCGCATGGCCTCATCAGTGGTTCCAATTACACGGAAATGCTGCGGGTGGCTTATGGGGCAATCAAGGCTGCGAATCCCAACACGCTCGTTGTCAGCGGCGCGCTTTCACCCACGGGTTACTATCAGGGAGGCTGCCAGGCCGGCGGTTGCAACGATGATGTATTCTTGCGCCAGATGGCTGCCGCTGGTGCCGCCAATTATATGGATTGCCTGGGCATCCATTACAATTCAGGCGCCGTTCCCCCCACCGCTCGCAGCGGCGCGCCGGTCGGCAGTTCCGGCCATTACACCTGGTATTACCCGACGATGGTTGATTTGTATCGCTCTGTTTTCCCGGGCAAGAAACTTTGCTTCACAGAAATTGGTTATGTTAGCCCCGAGGGCTACGGCCCGATTTCCAGTAGTTTCGCTTGGGCCGCGCGAACGACGGTTGCTCAGCAGGCACAGTGGTTGGGGAGCGCTGTGCGTTTGGCGCGCGGTAGCGGCGCTGTTCGGCTCTTCATAGTTTGGAATATCGATGCGACGCAATATGGCCAGGACCCTCAAGCGGGTTTCGCCATCATCCGGCCCGGCGGCGGTTGCCCAGCCTGCGGCGCGTTGGCCGCAGCGATGCAGTGACCAAAGGGGTTGGTTGCGCTTCTTTTCCTTGGGTATGGAAGAGGGTGAAGGGTGGAAAGGTCCACCCTTCACACCCATTGTCGTCGCTTCAACGACCCCGGCGCAAAAAATATTTCAATCGCCAATTGAACTCTTCAGGGCGTTCCATGTTGGGTAGGTGACTGGTTCCCACCATGGTAATCTTGCGACTGCGCGGCAAACCCTCTTGCAGTCGGTCGCACATTTCATGGAACATCGGTAAATCCAAGTCACCGATGATCAGCAAGACGGGTACTTTGATTTCTGCCAGGCGTGAATTGCTGCTGGGTATTAGTGAGCGTTCCTCCGCGATATAGCGGTTACGGTTTTGCAGGGGTATGGTGACCATGCCCACCAATTTTTGCCGTAGTGATTTCGTGACTGCGCTGGGACGCCGATGTTTACCATCCAACCAGCGCTTGGCTATGATTTCCGCCGCTTCCGCATATTCTGCGTTTTCTAGATGGGCATTCAGTTCGTTTTCGTAAGGCAAAATGTGGCGGTCTTGCCAGGCATAACCATCCACATTGGGTGCGGCAAGAGTGAGGCTGGCAACACGCTCGGGCTGGGTGAGTGTCAATTCGAGCAGGACACGAGCACCATCCGAGTTGCCGACGCCGTGTAACCGCTGAATGTCCAGCGCGTCCAGTAAGGCGATAAGGTCATCGCGATGGGCGAATTCACCTTCTTGCGGTGAGCTGTGCCCGAAGCCGCGCTTGTCATAGCGCAAGACCTGATGGGTGCGGGCAAAAGTCTCGAATTGCTCATCCCACATACGGCTATCGGTGATGCCGGCATGAACGAAGAGTAGAGTTTCACCTTCACCCGCAATCTCATAACGGAGATTGGCGCCGTTCACGCGGATTTCATCGCTCTTGATTTTGACCGCTTCCATCCAGAAAACTCCCCGCTACCCTGACCATGAATGCGTCAGTCTACCCCCTCTCAGGGCCAGAGTATAGGGGCAGGCTTCTCGATGGTCCCACTACCCATACGGTGGCTGACCGGTTAAGATGGTGTCAGCGAGTTGGTTGGGTAATTGGATGCAATATACGCTGATTTCCGATCGGGTGGCGGATGTCGCTGCGGAACGATTGCGAGAGGCGGGGCTCACCGTGAAAGCGCCCGGGCAGATGAGCCGCCCGGAAACCCTGCGCGCAGTTCGGCAGTCCGTCGCGCTCATCGTCCGCAGCGCTACGCAGGTCGACGCGGAACTGTTGACTCTGGCGGAGCCATTGCGCTTCGTCGTGCGTGCGGGTGTTGGTGTCGACAATGTGGATTTGGCCCAGGCCACAGAACGCGGCGTCATTGTGATGAATACACCCGGCGCCAATTCGCTGGCGGTGGCCGAATACACCTTTGGTTTGATGGTGGCGCTCATGCGGCATATCGCGCAGGCGCATGCCAGCTTGAGTCGGGGTGAATGGGAACGGCAAGATTATCAAGGTAGCACGCTCAGCGGTAAAACATTGGGTTTATACGGTTTCGGCCGTATCGGACAAGCGGTGGCCGCGCGCGCGCGCGCGTTTGCGATGGAGGTGCTCGCGCATGACCCCTTTTTGCCAACAAAGGTTTTCAATGAACACGGCGTAGAAGGGGTACCGTTAAATGAACTATGGGCGCGAGCGGATATTCTTTCTTTGCATGCCGAAGTCAATGAGGAGACGCGCGGCATTGTGAACGCGGCGAGCATCGCGCAAATGAAAAGCGGTGTGCGCATCTTGAACACGGCACGCGGCCCCCTCATCGATAGCGAGGCGTTGTTGGCGGCGCTTGAGGTTGGGCAGGTTGCTGGTGCAGCCTTGGATGTCTATCCAAAAGAACCGCCGCCAAAGCACTACCCTCTACTCTTGCATCCGCGTGTGTTGCATACCCCTCACCTGGCAGCCAGCGCAATTGAGGTGCAGGAGGCTACGGCCTGCGCTGCCGCCGAAACGCTCATCGCAGCGCTTCAGGAGGGGCGCTTTGAGAATGTTTGTAACCCTGCGGTACTGGATGCTTGAGAATACCACCACGCTTGCCTCAAGGATACATTTGTGGCTACAATGAACCATGGTGAAATTGCGGCGGTGGAAAGGATAAACCTTTGCAGCCAACGATGCATAATGTGACCGATTTGCGAGATGCGGAAGCAGCATTGTTCGGCGGCATCATCCTGGATTACCTCGTCACCTGGTATGAGAAATCTGGTGGCGCCTTGCTCACAGAAACGGAAACGATGCAGGCGCTGGCGATGGATGAGGAAGATTTTTTGCTCGGCGCCGGTTGGGTAGAACGTTCGGGCTTCGAGTTGTTTTTGGAATAGCCAAGGCAAATCCGAGAGCACTCAAATTGGCTGAGTTTATTATGAAGCGAAAGCGGCCGCCTGGCTCTGGAGAGCTTGGCGACCGCGCTGCGTTTAACCCTGGGCGCGATGATGTCGCAATTGTGGATTTCACTAGCGAAAATTCGCCACCCAAACTGGGCCGGCGCTGAGTTATGTCACATAACTCAGCGCGGATTGATTCTCTTCACCAGTGCTGATGCGCACCACATTATCCACCGGCGAAATGTAGATGATGCCATCGCCTTTCTCGCCAGTGTAGGCGGCCGAGCGAATGGCTTCGACAGTTTGCTCTGTCTGGTCGTCGTTGCAGATGACGCTCAATAGGATACGGGGCAATAGATGGACAGTGTAGGTACCGTTACGCCATTGCAGCTCCATGCCGCCTTCCCGCCCGCGGCCCTTGACCTCGATGGCCGTCATACCGATGGCACCCACATCGATGAGCGCTTGCATCACAACATTCAATTTGTCCGGCCGAATGGTGGCCTCAATTTTCTTGGTCATCGTCGTCTCCCTCCGGAAAAGGCTAATCAGTTACGGTTGGGGGTGGGCTCGCTGGGCGAGTTGGTGAATTCGGGATAAGCGATCAGGCCATGCTCATAGATATCGAGGCCAAAGATCTCCGCGGCCTCAGGCACTCGCAGCCCGATTGCCCTACGAATGATTTGGAACATCACGAAAGAAATGATGATGACGAAAATCGCGACTGTCACGATGCCGATGGCTTGCGAGAGGAGCTGGTCGAAGCTGCCGCCGTGGAGGAGACCGGTTTCCGAATGGAAGAGCCCGACGGCTAAGGTGCCCCAAATGCCGCAAAAGCCATGCACAGAGACGGCGCCGACGACATCATCGACCCGTTGGGTTTCCAACCAATTCACGAAGAAAAACATGATGGCACCGCCAGCGGCGCCGATTATGACGGCCTCGGCCGGGGTCACCCAGGCGGTTGAAGCGGTGATGGAAACCAGGCCAGAGAGCGCGCCATTCAAACCCCAGGGGAGTTGTGGCTTGCCAATGGAGAGCCAGCCCAGAACCATGGCAGAGACAGCACCGGCGGCAGCGGCGAGGTTGGTGGTGACGGTGATGAGGGCGATGCTGCTCGCGTCTGAATCCAGCTGGCTACCAGCGTTGAAACCAAACCAACCCAGCCAGAGGATGAAGGTGCCGAGGCCGACCAGCGTCATGCTATGGCCAGGGATGGGTGCGCTATTTTTTCCGAAACGGTTGCGCCGCGGCCCGACTATGCTCGCGCCGACCAAGCCAACCCAGGCGCCGGTGGAATGCACGACCGTCGAGCCCGCGAAATCGAGGAAGGGGGTTTCTAGATTCGCCAACCAGCCACCGCCCCAGATCCAATGCCCGACGATCGGGTAGATGATAGCGGTAACGACGAGGCTGCAAAGCAGATAGCCGCCGAAATCGGTGCGACCGGCCATCGCGCCGGCGGCGATGGTGGCGGCCGTTGCCGCGAAGGTGAACTGAAAGAAAAAGAAAGCATAACCGGGGATGGTGAGGCCAGGGTAGATTTCCGGCAACCCGTTGAGGAAGAACCAATCGCTCCCGAAAAATTCGTTTCCTGCGCCAAACATCAGGCCAAAGCCCACCGCCCAAAAGGCGATGGCGCCAATGGAGAGGTCGAAGAGGTTCTTCATGAAGATGTTCACGACATTGCGCGCGCGAACAAAACCGGCTTCCACCAGCGCGAAGCCCGCTTGCATGAAAAAGATCAGGAAACCAGCGAAGAGAACCCAGACAGTATCGAGGTTGCTGGCGGTCATTTCCTCTTCGGTCATGATGGTCGTTTCTTCTTCGCTATGGTCATCCTCGCCATTGGCAATCACGACACCGACGAGCGCATTGCCAAGCAAATAAGCCATTATGAAGAGGATTAGCAGGGTAAAACCGGTCTTTTTTTTACGCATCGAATTGCTCCCCAATCTCCACAGATTACCGTTAATTGATATAGCTAGCGAGGCAGCCGCTAGCGCGCCCGCTGCTCGGCGCGTTCGTGGGTGTGGATAATGAAGGTGGAAAAGACGGCGCACCTCATCAAAACAATCGAGCCTTTAAGGTGGTGATGGCATCGCATAGCCGCCAATAGGATATTCCTCGATACATCCATTACCATTTGCACCTGCGACTGAATGCTTCGCTCAGGTTCTCGCTGCGAATTGGCCGACGCCAGTCACATTGCTTCTTTTCACATCAGTTACCACACCCAACCCCATAAGATACCGAAAAGAGGCGATAAAGCAAGCGCGCGCAATCGTTTGGCCAAGATGTTTTTAAACTGATAAGTCACGACGGCCACTTTTGCCGTGTCGAAAATCGCTGGGTCTGGCTTGAATTATCTTTGTCGTCACCATCACGAAAATGGAAATCGGCGCCGGCGATCGAATTGCTAAACGAATTCTTCACCGAATTAAGGGATTCAGTCGGCTAGCTCCCCGCAAACCCTCAGGGTGGATTGTTGGCCAGTTTGAGCGTTGTCAGAATCTGAGCGCTGATTGGACCTGAGGGGATTCGAACCCCTGACCTCTACAGTGCGATTGTAGCGCTCTCCCGGCTGAGCTACAGGCCCCTCACGCGATCGATTATAGCAGAGCAGTTTTCATGATGGCTAGCCTCGTGATTTGGGTTTCTCTTTGCGCAAGCCCAAACGAGAGGCGACATCCGCATAATCCGGATCTTCGGTGAAGAGGCGCTCCCAGTCTTTTTTCGCGCGCGCCTTTGCTCCCAACGCATCGTAGACCAGCGCGCGCTCATAGCGAATTTCGCGCAAGAGTGCGGGTGGGTAGTCCTTTCTGCGGCGCAAAGCGGGCGTTAGGGTTGCGAGGGCCGCATCATTCATACCGTATCTGCACAATGACTGCGCTTTGTATAGCATCAATGCCGCATGGATGGGTGATTCGTTCTCGATGTTCGCTGTCAGCGATATGATGCGTTTCAAAGCGTCATCCTCTTTAGTTTTGGTGTCTAGCAACAACTCCACCAGGGAGAGCAGGATGAGGGTATCGTCGGGCGAATTTTCGTGCAACTGCTCCAGATAGTCTATGGCTTCTTCGTCATGCCCTTGATGTTGTAAACATTCCACCAAACCCAATATGACGCCGCGCTGGTCGGGTTCCAGCTTTGTGGCGATGTGTTCGGTGATGGGGATGAGTATTGCCATCGTCAAACCATATTTACCGAAAAGCTTCCCCAATTCCTGGTGCTCTTGCGCCGCGTATTCCAAGGCTTTCCGCGCTTTGGCCCAACGACCCTTTTGCAAATGTATGAAACCGATCAAATAAGCGCTATCCACCAGTAGCGGTTGAGAATTTTCCAGATGGAAAAGCGCTTTGGCTGCGTCTCCTTCCAACAAGGCGAGACAGCCATCGACCCAGGCCGCCTCTTCTTTCGATAATCGGCGCCGCGCCAACCAACCCAATCTCAAACGATTAGCCGCCGATTTGGTTTGATTTTGCTGCCGCGCTTTTGCTGATGATTTTCGGCGCGATTCCTGCGTGTAATACAAGCCTGTGCCGGGTATGCCGACTGTGAAGCGCGTGCCACGCGGACCGAAGGTGGTTTTTAGGCCGCGTGGCCCCAGGGAGATGGAGGGCCCCGATTTACTCAAGTTCAAAGTGACGCCGGGTGCGATGCGCTTCCGACGAAAAAATCGAAAACTCATAGTTTCCAATCCTCCTTTGTTACTAGCTTCGACGATTATAACCAATCTGACCGATGCTCCGCATGCTTGCTTCTGCTGTGGGATCTGCTAAATTTGGATACATGGTTGTCGATTCGCGGCGTTGGCCAGACAAGTATCTCATTGGTCTGACGGGGAATATTGCGGCGGGCAAGAGCTCGGTGGCCGATTTGCTCGGGAGGCAGACGCTCATCCATAGCCTGGATGCCGATATCGCCGCGCATGAGGTGCTGTCGCCCGATGGTGAATGTTACGATGCGGTACTCGCCGCTTTCGGGGGGGGTATCCTGGCCGACGATGTTCAGGGAAGTCAACCGACCATCGACCGGCGAAAACTGGCGCGTATCGTCTTCGCCGCTGAGGAGAAATTGCGGCAACTGGAACAAATCACACACCCCGCAATTCGCGCATTACTTTTCCGGCGCATCCTGAATGTTGCGGAACCGATTGTGGTGTTGGAAGCAATCAAGCTTCTAGAAGGTAGCCTACACCGTGAAATGGACGCGATATGGGTGGTGACCGCTTCGGAAGCGGAGCGCCGCCGCCGCTTGCTGGAGAAGCGTGGCGTGACCAAGCGAGAAGCGGATGAGCGGATTGCGGCGCAACCGCCGCAGGAAGAAAAACGGACCTTTGCGGATGTCATCATCCACAATGATGGTGCTTGGCAGGATACCAAAACCCAGGTGATGGCTGCCATCACACCCATTTTGCGGCGCTATGACCATTCAAAAGAGCGGTTGCTGACGCCGACGCAAGAACGTTAGTGGGTATGATGATGGGGAAGGGTTAGGAGTGTGAAGATGCTGGAAAATTGGCGAAAGTGGTTCGAGAACACGAGCTTGGGTCGGTGGTCATTGGCCCATCCGCGCACTCTCGCCTGGCTGGTGTTAGCGGTGGGGATGGTTTTGCTCCTCGCTTACGAGGGGCGTAATGTTGGCCTCCTGCCAGGGCAGTGGCTAGCCCTGTTCGTCGCCACTTTCCTCGTTGCCGGTCTTTGTATTCGGATCATCACCTGGGATGACGATGATGAAACCAGCGCCGAGCCGGAAAGCTAGCTTCCCAGTTTAAGGTACACGAAAAGCAATTTCATAAGGCGGTTGTAAGAAATTGCCATCCCAACCAATGACGACGAGGCGTAGCTGATAATCGCCACTGGGCAGGGCGGGTAACCATTCCAGTTGCCCAGCGGCGATCGCCTGAGTATGGGTGCTGCCCAGCGTGGTCCAATCAAGATGGGGGCCGCCGCGCAATTCCAATTTGTAAAATTGTGCCTGGTCGGGGCGAAATTGTGCGCTCCCAAGTATGGGTATATTGCCCGCAATCTCGGTGCCAGCGGCGGGCTGATGGATGTAGGCCGTGATGATATCTCCGCCATGTTGCCGCGCGACCGCGATGAGCTCCGGCGTGCAGACGATAGTGGGGAGGAAAGGGAAGCCATTTTCACGGGCGTAAATTTCAGCAGCGATAGCATCTTCTGCGTTGAACGGCGGTGCGATGAATAGACGGGTTTGCGCGCCAGGCGCCTGGGCGGTTAGGGCGTTGGGAAGTTGGCAATAGATTGGCGGCGGTGGTGCGTTTTCCCGGGGCAAGCCGAAGTCTATGGAGTTGCCGACGGCGGGTGGCAAAGGCTGTACGAGTAACGAGAAGACGCTGGGCGAGACCTCAGTCAGCTCTATAGCGGAAGACGGATTGGGGCGGATTTCAGTTTCGCTGGATGGAATCCGCAATTCGCCCTCAGCATCTGGGCGTGCGGCCGGCGTATCCAGGAACCATTCGACGGTGGTGTGTGCACAATGTGTCGCTGGTTCGGTCAAGCGGCGCAAGTCGCAAATCCGTTGCAAGGTCATCGCGTTGGGGGGTATGCTTGCTTCCGGTCGCAGCTCGCCCTGGGTATCGCTGAAGAGTTTGAGCAGTGTCGGATCTTCATATATGGTGCTGAGGATTTCTTTCCAAATGGGCGCCGCCCCACTCAAGCCGCTGGTGTTGCGCATCGCTTCGCCGCGCGTATTCCCCACCCAAACTCCAACCGCCACATTTGCCGTGTAGCCGATGGTCCAGTTGTCCTTAAAATTGTCCGTTGTGCCCGTTTTTACCGCGGCCCTCAAACCGGGGATGTAAAGGGCACCCTCCGCGCCCATGGCCGGACGGCGTGCCGTTTCATCACTGAGGATATCACTGATGAGGTAAGCGATACGAGCGTCGAGCACAGCGGGCCCGCCGCTCTCAACCAAAAGACTGGGCGCGGGCAATTGGCAATGGTTTGGCCGCTCTGCCTCGCTCTGCGTCTCGCAATCTGCCAGCATCGCTGATGTGATGACTTGCCCGTGCGCGCAAGCATCATCCAGCTGAAAGACGATGTTCTCATCCTCGTCGAGGATGCAACGGATGCTCTGACTGGGGAGCAAGCGACCTTGGTTGGCGAAGACGGTGAAGGCGCGTGTCAACTCAAGCGGAGTAATTTCACCCCCACCAAGCGTCAAAGAGAGCCCATATTGGCTTGCGTCCTCGCCCAGCGAATTGACTCCGAAGCGAGCAAGGATTTCCAATAGGGCCTCGACTCCGAGCGCGCGCAGCGCTTGCACCGCGGGGATGTTGTAACTGTTGGCGAGAGCGCTGCGCAGCGTCATGGGCCCATGGAAATTCCCATCGTAGTTGCGCGGCGTATAATCGGGCTGCCCGGCGACGGGTATGTGCGTTTCTGTATCCCAAAATACCGTGCCAGGGGTGAATAAGCCCCGCTCCAGCGCGGCGGCATAAGTGATGGGCTTGATGGTACTGCCCGGCTGGCGTGCCCTGGTGTTCACATTCACTTGCCCATCGACGACATGTACCGCAATGCAGCGACCTTGTTCGTCATATTCATAAGCGACGAGTTCGTTTTGCACCTTCAGTTCGTGGCTGTAGAAATTGGCACTGCCAACCATAGCGAGAATTTCGCCACTGCTCGGTTTGATGATCAGAGCCGCACCATTGCCAATCTGTTGCTTGGCGCCTTGGCAGACTTGCGAGACAATCGCATCCTGCGCCAACGCGTTCAAGCGGGTATCAAGTGTGGAATGGACTTGAAAACCGCCAAAGATGGCTTGCCCATCGGGGGTGATGAAATCGGGCTGGTAATCTAGCGAGGTTAGCAAGTCTTCCAGCTCATCGAGCAGGTGGATGGTGAAATGGGGTGCCTTGAGGAGGATGGTGTCGGGTTGGAAGCGCAACCCCTCTGCGCTGATATACGCTCTCTCTTGCGGGCTGAGATAACCATTTTCCACCATTGCTGCCAGCACAATCTGCCAGCGTTCGTTGACAGCGGCCTGAACCTTGGGGTCGGATGATAAGGGGTCTAGATTGGCGGGCGCTTGCGGCAGACCGGCGAGTAGGGCCCCCTCGCCGACGTTGAGCTCTTGCACATCTTTGCAGAAAAAGGTTTGCGCCGCCGCTTGGACACCGTAAGCGAGGTTGCCAAAATAAATTTCATTCAGATACATCTCCAGGATTTGTTCTTTGCTATAGCGCCGGTCTAGCGCTAAGGCCAGCAGGATTTCTTCCAATTTGCGGCGGATTGAGCGTTCGGCACGGTATTCGGCGGAGAAGAGGACATTGCGCACCAGTTGTTGGTGAATCGTGCTACCGCCGGGTGCGCTCCGATCACCGCTGAAAAAGCGCCAGGTGGCTTGCAGAGTGGCGGGGATGTCGATGCCAAAATGGTGATAGAACGCTTCGTCCTCTGTGGCGACCGTGGCATCCAGTAGGGCCTGGGGAATTTGTGCCAAGGGGATGTGTTGGCGACGCCCCTCGCCGAAAACCTCGTAGAGCAATTCTGGCTTGTTTTCTGCCTGCGTTGAACGTTGGCAATTGCCATTGTCAGCGGGATTGGGAGAGATATTGCGCGCGTAGATGAAAGTGCTGGCGAAACCGCGATAGTTTTCGAATTCAACCAGACGCTCATCGACCAAGCCATCCAGGCGCGCATAGACGAGGGCGCCGACGGTAGCGGTTGTCAAGATCAATATGCCACAGCTGAGTAATGAAAAGATGGCGAGAAACCAAAGGCAGCCGCGGTGACGGTTGCTTCGCGGCAGCGGTGGCCGGGTTTCGGAAACAATCGGCGGTGGCTCGGCGGTGCGCTGGCGCGGTGGGCGAATCGGTTGTTGTTTTTTGCGTGGCGTCGCTCGAGCCTCATCACGCAAACGAGGAGGGGGTAGTGGAGTCGGCTCTCTCCCAATTTTCTTAGCGTCAGCCATGGTTTGCATCGGTTCCATTCTCCGCAGGATAACATAATCTGCTGCTGCTGCTGCTGCGTACCAATTGACAGCTGGCAAGGGCGGCTATATCATCGATGCGTGATGCGATCAATGAACGGAGAGAGTGTTATGCCCAAAATTACAGTAGAAGGTAGTGGTAGTTTTGAGGTAAAAGTTGGCCAGCGTTTGCTGACGACTTTATTGGAAAACGGTGTTGATATCCTGCACCGTTGCGGTGGCAAAGCCAAATGCACCACCTGTCGCGTGGAATTCATCCGCGGCGAACCGGCCCTGCGCACTGAAGCCGAATTGCAACGTCTCACCGAGAAACAAGAAGATCAGGGACTGCGTCTCAGTTGCCAAATTCGTTGTGAAGAGGATATGGAATTGCGCGCGTTGTTGCGCTTTTCAGATAGTGGTCTGGATGACCCCGGACCCGAACCGCTCTCTGAAATTGAACCGGATCCGGTTTGGATCAGTCGCTAAGCAATCTCCAGCTCAACACACGGACGCTCCCTCCAGCGTTCACGAATAGGGAGGGGATGACCTCGCCGGAAAGCGAAATCGCTTCGCTGAAGGCCGTGTCGTTGAGATGGGCGCTTAGGGTCTGGGTCTCTGAGTCGTGACGGACGGACAAACGAAAAATCGGAGAATCCAAGAATAGGGCTTCGCTCGCGAGGAGGCGGTCGCCGGACATCGCGATGATTTTTACCGCGCCGTCTTTGTCTGGTTGTAGGAGTAGAGAAAGGGAGGGTGGTTGCCCCGCAGCGCCCTCCTCTCGCAAGCGGAGGCCGAAACCGACCTCTTTTTCTTGGTAATGTACGGCGAATTCCGCCGATATTGCGTGGATGGTGCGTTTATCCTGTTTCCAGTTTGCCCATTGCGCTGGGGATATGGGAATTTCAACCGCGGTTTGTCGTTCAGTTGCGGTCAATAACCAAGCTTCATCGTCGTCTAGTTTTTGCAGTCCAGCGACATTCAGATTTTCTTCATCGGTTAGCCACCCGAGTAGGTCCATTTCCTCATAAGGCACGTTGAGGGGATTGTCATCATTCACTGTCGCGGCCTCTGCTATGGACGCGAGTCCCGCAATCCCTTCTGGGGATGGGCCCGCCGCCCGCTGTCTGGCAGACCAGAGGGTCATGACTAGTGTGAGTGAGAGACCAATCAAGATGAATAAGGCCCAGCGGCGCAGTTGGCGACTGGCAATGGATTCCCCCTTGGGTCCCAGCAAATCGTCTGGCGTCTCGCTATCGGCGACAGGGGTGTTTTCCTGAGCGATTGGTGGTCGGCTGAAAGTATATGGCAAGTCTTCTTCGGTTCGAGTGTGCTCTTGCGCGTCGTCTTCCTCTTTGAATTCGGGTGAGCGGTCCATCTCTTCGTACCAGCGTTGGAATAGTGGTAACGCCGGGTGGTACTCGATGCGCGGGTTGCGGAGCGCTTTCTCCATCTCAACCAGGGCTGAGCTGCGGCGGCGCTTGCGCGCGCGCGCTTGGTAAAAGGCTTCCGCGCTCTCGCGCCACGCGCTTGTCGTGTAAGAGTGGGCTTCGCCGACCAATCGTTGTGATTGCTCAGCGAGGAGGCGCAATTCTTCGCGTGGATCCAGTTCCGGCATCGCACTTTGAAAGTTGGCGCGTAGAGCGATCAGTTTGGCGTTGAGTTGTTTGCTGGATCTGGCGAGGTTTTGTAGCCAGGCGCGATAGGGTCCGAGTGAGAAAACCTGTTTTTGCTCGAAAGAAGCGGCATTTTTATCTGCGGTAGTCAAGTTTTCTTCCGCTGCGACGAATTCTGCGCGTGCCCAGTGTTCGAGGGCTGCTCGCAAGTTTTCCAGACTGGCGCGAGCGGGCGCCAGTTTTTCTGCCTCAGCATGTGCCGTGATGAATTCTTGACATTCCGCCAATAATGGAATGCCATGGGGGCCGTTGATTTGGTTCAAGCGCGTGGCGGCCTCCAGGAGGGATTCTCGCGAAGCCAGCAATTTCGCCAATTCTCTGGAAATGGGGTGCGCTTCAGCGTTGGGTAGGCATTGTTTGGCGGCCTGTTGCAATTCTTCAGCGTGGGTTTCATCCTTCTCATGGAGTGCCAAGAGAGCCGAGAGTAAATAACTGAGGTGCAATAAACGGATGGCTGCAGGGCGCCGATTGCTCAAAGGGATGACGATGGCGATGCGCATGGCTCGCAAATAGGTTGTGAGTTGCGGCATCTGGTTATCAAATTCATCCAGCAATGTTCGTTCTTCTGGCAGAAATTGCTGCAACAAGTTATGGAGCAACTGACGGAGGTGGGTTGTCTCGTTGGCATTGGTCTCTCGCAAGACCGCTAGCGACAATTGGCAAATTGTGGTGAGGTCACGGCTGGCGTTCTTTTCATCCTGATCTTTTGCAAGACTTTGGGCGTTGCTCGCAAAATCCTGAGCGGCGTTCAGGTCACCACGGTCATACGCGCGCCAACCTTCGCCGATTTGTTGACCCCATTCGCTATTGATGGCCTGACGTTGCAGATATTCCTCTTCCGCTAACAACTCTTGCCACGATTCGAGCCAGCGGGCGAGTTGAGGTAGATACGGGCGAATCGTCATACGCATCAGGGGAAGTGTTTGGCTTAGCGAACGATTGTCGCCGCGGTTGAGCGCTGTCGTGACCTCAGACCAGTGTTTTTGCGCATCGGCAACCGCTGCCCGGAGGGCTCTTAAACGCTCGTCTTCTTCGAATAGGGATATGGCCGCCAAGGCAATTGTCTGTTGATGTAGACCGGGAGCAATTTCATGGATCCCTTCTCTAGGAATGAAATTTTGCGCCTGTTCGTAAAGCTGGCTCAATTTCAGCAATTGTTCCTCGATAGTGCGCCAAAAGGGCGCATCGGGGTCATGAATGCGGCATTGCGCCAAAAGTTCGAGGATATTGGCTTGTTCCGTGGTGGCTTGTGTTTCCAATTGGCTCAGGCTCTTGGCCAGCACTTCGGCAGCGGCGCGGGCGCGCCGTAAATCACGCTGTTGCGGGTTTTCGGGGATTTTTGGCAAGAGTTCGGTGCAACCGGACGCAAAATGGTGATAAGCGTCGGCGAGTTGACTGATTGTCGATTTTGCTTGGCCCAAACGGCTATCCAGCTGCTCGACGAGTTGTTGCAGCGCCGATAGCGGCTCGCCCGCCAATTCATGGTTCAGCGCGAAAATGACTGTCCGCAGGGAGTTTGGCATATTGGGCAAGGTGGCTTGTAGTTTGTTGGCCAACAACCAGTAGCTGATACCCGGCTCGGCGGAATTTTCGCTGCGGATGAGGGTATTCACTGCTCCTTCGGTATCGCCTGCGGCGATGTGCGAGGCCGTCTCCAAAATGATCTCCGGCGGCGTTTTTTGCGGATCCAACCGTCGCAAGAGGAAATCCACACTGAGATGTAGGAGATTCTGTTTCGGCGCTCGCTCCGTGAGCGTCGCGATTAGCTCGGCAGAGCGGCACCAGTCGCCTTCTTGGAGTTTCTGCAGCGCTTCTTTGAGGATTTTCTCATGATCCAACTCGACGGCTCGTTCTGCCAATGATTTCCGCAATTCTCGCGCGATGGGGTGTGAAGGGTCGGACTGCGAGAAATTCTCGAGTTGCGCGCGCGCGCTTTGCAATTGCTCTGGTGAGCAATGCTTCACCACCTTCTCTTTTAGTATCCGAATTTCCGCATCGTATCGCTGCGTCAGTGTGTTCAGATGGGCGGTCAGGTCGGCGCGCATGGCTGTCGCCGAGGGATAACTGGTTTTTGCATTGGTTTGCAGTGCGCGGCGGATGATTTCGCGTAGCGCTCCATCCGGTTTTGTGGGAGCGCCACTGAAATCCAATGCGAATTGGTCGACCTGAACTGCGGGTGCCCGGCTTTGGGTCAGCATGTAAAAGAGCCAAGCGGCGGTCTGGACGAGGTCGCCTTGCGGAGTGGCGTACTTCACCCCCAGTGGAGTATCCAGGGGGACGGCGTTTCCCCAGTCAATGACGGTGAGATGCTGCTCGGCTCGCGACCAAAAAAGATGGCGGCCATCGACATCGTTGTAGACAAAACCTTGCTGATGCGTGTATTGCAGGAGGTCGAGGAGTTGATCCACGATTTTCAATAGCTCAATTCTTGGAAATTCTTCCCCCTTTTCTTGTAGACGCTGATTTTCCTCAGCGAGGTTGATGCCTCGTGCATATTCCAAGACGAGATAGGGATGTAGAGAGCCGCTGACGGCAAATTGACCGCTGCGCAATAGGCGAGGGACGCTGGGGTGGCCGGCTAATTGTTGTAGGATTTGTCGCTCGGTGAGAATGTTCGCTTCTTGGCGCGCGCGGATGGGCGGCGCATCCCTCGGAACGGGGCGTTTGATGATGACTTTACGGTTTTGCTCGTCCTGGTCGTGAGCCAGAATGGCTTCTCCCGAGCGGCCGCGCGGAAATATTCGTTCGCAACGGTAGCGATTATCGAATAGATATGCCAAACGAGTTCACCCCTAAAGCGTTATTCTAGACAAGCAGGATGCCATTTCGCAAACCGTTTCTAGGCCATAGTGAGCGATTGGCATGCTTTAATGAAGCGTTCGGTGCTTTGTTCTACAGTGAAATGAGTCATGACATGTCGCCGAGCGTTAGTGCCCATCTGCTCGCGTTGCCGCTCATCCTGCAATAAGCTGAGGATGCGTTGGGCATAGCCGGTGGCATCTCTTGGTGATAGGAGGTAACCGGTCGTGCCTTCTCGGACTGTTTCCGTTGGCCCGCCGCGCCGACTGCTAACGACCGGTATACCGCAGGCCATCGCTTCCAGGTTGGCCATTCCATAACTTTCAAAGCGTGATGGGCACACAGCGATATCCGCAGCAGCATAGAGTTGTTGAATTTCGGAGACAAAGCCGGCATACACGAGTCGTTCTTTCAACAGTGGGTCGTTCTGAGTGGTTGCCAGGATACGCTGCATATAAGTGGCGTCGGCTGGGCGTTGCAGATTTTCACCAGCGACAAGGAAGCGCGCTTTTGGCCAATTTGCGGCGACGATGCGCGCGATCTCCTGAAAGGTATCATGTCCTTTCACATCTTGAAAACGGGCGACATGCAAGATCAGCGCCGAATCCGTTGAGAAGCCATATTGCTGGCGAATTCTCTGGCGTAGGGTTGGCTTGTCTACGGCCGGTCGGAAGTGCTCTGTGTCCACCCCAGGGTGTAGAATTGACATTCGTCTTTCCGGCATAAAAGGGGGTTGCCCCAGAAAGCCGCGGCGGGCGGCTGCCGACACCGCGAAATGCAAATCGATATTGTGAAAGAATGCACGTTGCCAGGGTTTGGGGTGAAACCACCAACCCTGGCAGGTCCAGATGCAGGGCACCCCCATCTTTCTCGCGGCGGCAGCGGCGTAGGGTAGGCTGTGGTAATCGGAATGTAGGATGGAGATCATTTCATCATCAAGTAAGTGAGCCATTGTTGGTACGATGGCCGAACGTGCCGAAATCGCGGGCAAGAAATAAGATGAGACAGGGTGAAAGGGTAGGACATGTGCTCGTTGTCCTTGTTTCCGCCAAGCGGCTGCAAAATCGCCCTCTTCGCGAACGAACAAATGCGCCTCGTAACCCCGGCGCGCCAATTCCTTTGCCAATGACAATTGGATGGTTTCACCACCGCCCAAACCATTATAGGCCGATAGGAAAAGAAACCTCATCTGTTTAAGAATCCAACGATTGATTGGGTAATTGTGGTGATGTATCCGACATAATCAACAGTGGAGGTGTGCCCGAAATGTTCAGGCACACCCCAATCGGTAAGACCGATGCTGAGTTTTAGTTATCCAATTCTTCGACTAGCTCATTCGCAGCGATTTCCAGTTCTTCAGCGACCATGGCTGGATCACGGCCATTTAGGGTCACATCCGAATAGGCTTCGCCGAGGAGAGAGCGTACCGGACTGAAAGAGGCGACCGGCGGGCCGCTATAGATACGAACGGCCGGGTCTGACAGGATGTCATTCGCTTGTTGGAAGAAGGGGAAGAGCGCCTCGTTATTGAAGGTGTTGACCGTAATTTGGTCGCTCAGGTTGAGCATCGTGGGAAAGTAGCCGGTATTGCTGGCCCAGATGATCTGCGAATCCCTTTCTGCCAAGAATTTCAAGAAGAGCCAGGAAGCCAATTCTTCTTCGGGTGTGGCGACGAGTAGCGCGATGCTGGGGACGAAGACTTGAGCTGCGGTCTCGCCGCCCGCTTCGAGCGGGGGCATTGTTGTGATGACCCAATCCACATCCACGCCGCCATTCTCAACGCTCGTCGCAATATCACCAATCACAAAAGGCGCACCGGCGGTGCTGCTCAGGGCCATGGGGTTTAGATAAAGCGCGAAGTCGCCAGTGTTTTGATAGCGTTGGTCGTAGAAATAACCACAACCGTTATCATAAAGGTCTTTGACAAAGGTGAAGGCAGCGATGACCTCGGGGGTATTGAAAGTATAGAGCCCCGTTTCGCCATCGTAGATATCACCGCCATGGGCGATGATGAAGCTCTCCATCTCAGAAGAGCCTCCGGCAAAGGGGAAACCTTGAATATCTTCACCATTGGGGCCCGTGAATTCAGCGGCAGCACAGGCGATTTCACGGAATTCGGCGAGTGTACTCGGCAGCCCATCGTAGCCCAAAGCGTCGGCCATCGTTCGGCTGAAGAAGAGTAGTTGTGCCGAAATTTGGTTCGGCCAAACGACGCGCTCGCCTTTGGCCAGCTCGCCGGTATTGAGGATGCCCTGGTTCAGGTTGGCCGCTTCCTCTTCGCTCATCCCCCAAGTGGGATCGTTGTAAAAGGAATTCAAATCGACAACCACATTTTCGTTATTCCAATTGGCGGCGGCGTTGGCATAGGCTGCGACGAGATTGGGTAGCTCACGGTTGAGGATGGCGCCGGACATCGCCTGTTCGATTTCGCCGTAGTGTCCTTGAAAAACGGCTTCGACGGTGATGCCCCATTCATTGCTGGCGTTGAAATCATCCACCAGCGAATTCATGATTTCCAAGGTCGCGCCGCCACTGTATTGATGCCAATAGACAATTTGTGTGCCACTGGGGTCGATATCCGCCATATCTTGGGCAGCCACCAGGCCGACGCCCAGGAACAATATCATTAAAGTCAAACTGAGCACATTTTTTCGCATGAGTTTTTTCTCCTGACTAATCCGGCCAAGTAAGGGCCGTTACCAGCGCTGACTCCATTCCCGCGGCGGACGATGATTCGCGCTGAGCGGGGCGCGATACCCGAGGGTGGCTAACCCTTCAAGCCGGTTTGCGCAATTCCCTCCGTGAACTGTTTTTGGGCGATAAAATAAATCAAAAGGATGGGTAATATCATCATTACTGAGGCAGCCATTTGCAAGTGGAAATCCCCCGGCGCGCCACTATCCACAAAAACCGTGAGACCCACAGCGATCGGACGCCAGCTCGCGTCTTGAGTCACCAGGAGTGGCCATTGTAGGGAATTCCAGGAGCCGATGAAGGAAAAAAGTATCACGGTCATGATCGGCGCTTTGGAGAGGGGTATGACCACGCGCAGCAAGAAGAGCAAGTGTCCGGCGCCGTCAATTTGTGCCGCATCCCATAATTCGGTAGGGATTTGTGCGAAGAACTGGCGCAGCAAGAAAATGGTGAAGGCGGTGGCGAAGAAGGGTACGGCCAAGGCGGGCCAATTGTTTGTCCAGCGGCAGGCTTCACCGCAGACCGCCTCACCCAATCGCCCCAGCCAAGTTACTGTCAGCAGATTGGGCACCAATGTCACAATCCCTGGTATCATCATCGTGGAGAGTATCACACCGAAGAGCATATTGCGCCCTAGGAAGCGCATCCGCGCGAAGGCGTAAGCGGCCGGAATGCAGACGAGTAGCGTACCGACGATGCTGATGCCGGTGATGCGCACACTGTTCCAGATATAGCCACGGAAATCAAAACCCACGAGCCAACGACCGCCATCAAAAACTGGCTCTTCGCCCAATGCGCTGAGGTGACTATCCAGGGTGGCGTTTAAGGCGCGAAATTCGACCTGATAAATCGGCCCACCGATGAAATTACCACGACTCAGGGCGGTGGGATAATTCTGTAGTTGGATTTCTCTGGGTAGTAATTGGCCCAGAGAGGCCTCGCTTTGTGTCATGAAAGAAGTGCTCACCATCCAAAGGAAGGGACCGATGGCGATCAAGCTCCAAAGACACAGCAAGAAATAAATCAGGATATGGCCGATGGGAGGTCGCCAAGGCAAGCGCAGCCGAACTGAAGCGGTCGCCTGCCGAGTCCTGCTGATTGGCCGTACAGTTAGGGTTTCAGCCATAGAAAACGCGCCTCCCCACAACCCGATTTTGGGCAACGGTGAGGATGAGGATGATGAGGAAGAGCACAAAGGCCATTGCTGCCCCGTAGCCATATTGCGGGCGTGTTGTGCGAATTGTCTCGAACATATAGATACTGGCAGTATCCACGGCGCGTGCTGTGGCGGGTGAGCGCATGATCCAGATTTGCGTGAACGCCTGAAAAGTGCCGATGATGGCGATGAGTGAGAGGAAAAAAGTGGTAGGAGATAATAGGGGGAGGGTGATATGACGGAAAATTCGCCAACCAGAGGCGCCATCTATTCGTGCTGCTTCGTATAGCTCGGAAGGGATGTTGCCCAGCCCGGCGAGGAAAACGACGGTATCGAAACCGATATAAGTCCAGTTGCTATAAATCATGATGATGACGAGGGCCAGGCTCGGTCCAGCGAGGAAATCAGGGAGGTTGCTGCCGAAGAGCATATGGAAGATGCCGGTAGGCTCTTGCAGCCATTTTTGAGCGCTGAAACCCAGCGCCTTCCAAAAATTATTCAAAGTGGAATTTTGTGCCTGGCCGAAAAAGACCTTAAAAACGACAGCGGTTGCCGCGAAAGGCATGGTATAGGGTAAGAAATAGATGAGGCGGAACAGCACCTTACCGCGAATTTTCTGGAAGAGTAAATAGGCGAGCAGTAGACCAATACTGAGCTGTACGGGAACGGTGCCCAGGGAATACATCGCCGTGATGCCGAAACCGTTGAGCAAATCCTCATCCGCTGCTTCCAAGGCTAGGGGCAACTCGATGATGAGAAGATAGCCGCCCAGCATCAAGGCCAAGGACGCCAACGCCTGCCAAAAGAATCCGCTTCGATCATGCCGATGATGGGCATGTTGCCAGAGGCGATAGGCGAGGAATAAAAGGATGGCGCCGCTGCTGATGAGGATGATTTGTGACCAGATGGGCAATTCGTGGGTTGGCGGTGTGGCGGGCGCCGGCAATTGTAGACCGGCCAACGCCTGCGCTGGCGCCAGCAAGGCCCCCCAAATCGGTAGGCGATTGGTCGCGCGGCTCACGGCGACCAGCAATTCACGGTAAGTGGTCCATAACATCCAGATCGCGATCACGAAAGTGAGACAAAAGGGAGCACTGCGCCGAAAATGTTGGGTTGCACGCCCAAAATCTCGCCGCATGAGTAGGGTGATGCCGACGATGGCGACTAGAGTGATGAGTAAGAAGAGATTGCCCGCCTGAATAACCTTCGGGAACTGAAAACTGCGCAAGAATTCACTGATGAAGACGGCGGCGCTATGGCGAACGGGAGGGAGGCGACGCGGCGAATCCACCACTAGCGGCAGAGAGAGCAATAACCAGTTGCTGAAAGCCAAGGCGGCGGCGCTGAAAAGCGCGGCGGCCAATAGTGAGTAAAAGCGATCGCGAGCGCGTTTAACTTCCACCAAGAAGCGTTGCAGCAGACGAAAGCTGAGATAGATCAACCCCAGCGAAATCCAGAAAAAGAGCACGAAAGCGAAATCTCCCAACGACTTTTCGTAATTTGCCAAGCCGTTGAAATTCTCGGGAAAGATGCTCCATTCATGTAGGCTGACGAAGAAAGCAAAAATGACCGGAAAGACATTGAAGAGGAAAATTAGCCCCGTCGCCGGCAAGAGGAAAAGGTAGGCTGCGAGGTGCTCGCGAAGGACGCTCTTCGGCACGCTAGTGAAGGCGAATGAGGGTCGAGTTTTCGAGAGCGCGCTCAACATCCACCCACTTCATTTTCCATCAGCCACGAGTGGCATGCCGATACCCAGACAATCAAACTTTAGCAGATGCCATGAATATTGACAATCAGTTTCTTTGCCAATGGGTTAACCCATTGTGTATGGAAGATGACCGAGCGGTCTATGAGGGTTCTTGGTTGCGGCGGAGCAATTCCTCGTAGAGGGTCAGCGTCGCGCCAAAAACGCGCTCTTGCGAGAATTCAGAGGACGCTATCTCCCAGCCCCTTTTGCCGTATCGCGCGCGCTTGGCCGGCGCAGCGAGGAGATGGCGAAGAGCCCGCAAAAGCGCTTCTTGATCGCCGGGCGGGATGAGTGTCGCATTTTCCTCCTCCCGCGCAATTTCACGGCAGCCGGCGATGTCGGTTGCAATGATGGCGCGCCCACTGGCCGCCGCCTCTATCAAGATACTGGGTACCCCTTCACCATAGCGGCTGGGTAAGCAAATCAAATGAGATTCGGCGAGTAATTGGGGCATATCGGAGACCGGCCCCAGATATTCGATGATGCCTTCTTCTTGCCAGGTCGCCAATTGCTTTGGATCCACAGTCGCTGGGTTACCCGCTTCTGGATACCCCGCGACTACAAAGCGAGCTGGTGAACCCTCGTCGCGCAGACGCCGCGCGGCCGCCACAAAATCACCAATGCCCTTCACCCAGAGCAAACGTCCCGCGAACAGTACCTGCGGCGGGCCCGGCGGCTCAGGCAGCGGGCGAAAGCGTTGTAAATCCACGCCCGAACCGCGTATCAATATTGTCCGCCCCTGCGGAATCAAACCAGCCGCGACGAAGGCGCCGCGGTCGTCCGGATTCTGAAAAATCAAACGCGCGTTGGCATGGGCCAGCGCCAAGCGCAGCGCCGGGTTGGTCAGGTAGCGCAACACCGCCGCTCGTTTTCCTCCATCACTATAGAGATAGCCTAGTCCAGTGAGGGCGAAGACCAACGCTGGTGGCCGGTAAAGGTGCGCGCTCAAGCCGGCGTACAGCACTGCTTTGATGGTCAACGCGTGCAACACTTCTGGGCGCAGGCGGCGCAATAGACGAACGCAGGCGTGAAAAGTCCGCAGCTCATGGAAGGGGTTGGCACTATGCTGACGCAAAGGCAGCGGATGAAAAGGGTAGCCGGCCGCTTGGATGCGCTCGATATTTTCCCCATCGTCAGCGGCGGCGGCGACATGCACTTCATAGCCTACTGCGCGCGCCGCATCGGCTAGCGGCAAGCGGTGAGTTACGAAAAAGCGGGGGATGTTGACCAGGTAGAGCAGTCGCGACATTGCGCCTATGATTCAGATTTCCCGAAAGGGAAGGGGCGGGTGTTTTTCGCTTCACCTTTCTGCAACACGAAATAAGCGCGGCTATCGTTTCCACCTTGGGCGATGATCCCCCAGCGGTCGTTGAGTAAAGTGGCCAGCTTCTCCTCCGCTTCAGCGCGGCTTTCTACATCCTCGATAATGAAGGGCACGATACGGATTTCGATGGTCATCTTTTCCCCTTTATGAATTCTTGATAGAAGGATAGTGTTTCATCCACCATAGTCGCCGCCGAGAATCGGGCGATTAGGCGGGAGTGGCCGGCGGCGGCCAGCTGTTTCCGTAGCTCTTTGTCATTACAGAGGCGGGTGAGTGCCTGAGAAAAGGCCACGACATCCCCCGCTGGGCAGAGCAAACCGCTCACGCCATCCTCAACGACCTCAACGATGCCGCCCACGCGTGAGGCCAGAATGGGTAGCCAGGCGGCGAAAGCTTCCAGTAACACTCGGCCAAAACCTTCCCAATGGCTGGGCATGAGCAGGACATCCATTGTTGCCAGAGCGGATGCGGCGTCTTGCCTCCAGCCGAGGAAGTGCACGCGTTCTCGACAGGTCAGTTGCTTCAGCCGCGCCTCCAATTCTGCACGCTGGGGGCCATCGCCAATGATGAGCAAGTGCGCTGTGTTTGGCGCACCCTGAGCAAAAGCATCCAGGGCGACGAGCAAGCCTTTTTGCGCTACCAATCGAGAGACGACGCCAACCAACAGGGTATCCGTTGCCAATGATAGCTCGGCGCGCAGTTCGGGTGGGGTGTTCGATCGCTGCTTTTCCAAACCATAGTGAATGCACCGGATTTTTCGGGGGTCGACTCCCTCCTGTTTTTCCAGGGTCTGACGCAAATGCTCGGCGATGATGATGGCACCATCAACCCGTCGCCAAAGCCAGGGTAGCACGGCGCGCAAGGGCAGGCTTTCGCGGAAAGCGTCTTGGTTGTGACGGCTCACCAAGATGTGCGGCACTTTGCTCCAACGCGCAGCCAAATTGCCGTGTATCTCGGCGTGTATCAGGTGCAAATGTGCGATATCTGCTCCCTCTTGGCGGATGACGCGCGCCAGGCGCCACGGCAAACTGAGGTCGGCATCATGATGGATGCGCAGATGACGGTGGGGGATCCCCAGCCGCGCGCAGGCCGCGGCGTATTCTGGCATTGGGTGTTTTGGTTCTACCAGGAACAAAATGCGCGCATCGATGTCGCGTTCTCTCAGACCTTGGCAGAGTGTGAGCAAGTGTCGCTCGACGCCGGCCATACGCGTGATTTTCAAAATGTGCAGGATGCGCATGAGCGGCTACGGAGCGCGTTGTTGAAGAAACCAGGCGACCGTGCGTTCCAAACCTTCCAAAATGCCAACGCCCGCCCGATAACCCAATCGCTGCTCCGCTTCTTGAGTATCGGCCTGCGAATGGCGAATATCACCCGGGCGAATATCGCTGTGGATGGGTTGCAATTGGCTGCCGAGAATCTCGTTAAGCTTGTCGACCAACTCGAGCACAGTGACGCGTTGCCCGGTCGCAATGTTGAAGGTTTGGCCGCTGATGCCGGGTGCCTGCGCCGCGGCGCAATTGCCAGCGACGACATTGTCCACATAGGTGAAATCACGCGATTGATGTCCATCGCCATAAATGATTGGTCGCTCTCCAGCGAGCATTGTGACGATGAAACGCGGTATGACGGCGGCGTATTCTGAATGAGGGTCTTGCCGCGGCCCGAATACATTGAAATAGCGCAACGAAATTGTCTCCAGCCCATAAGTTCGCGCAAAGACTTGACAATAGTATTCGCCGGCCAGTTTCGCCGCCGCATAAGGGGAGATGGGTTGGGGAGGTAAGCTCTCTCGTTTGTAATCCGCTACCGCGTCGCCATAAGCGGAAGATGAGGCGGCATAAACCAAGCGGCGTAGTTTGGCGTCGCGCGCGGTCAGCAGGACATTCAGCGTACCGCTCACCAAATTTTCATGCGACTGTTGTGGATCCGCGACGCTGCGAACCACGCTGGGCAAGGCGGCCAGGTGATGACAGAGGTCGGCGCCGCGGAAAACTTTCTCCAGGGCGTCGCGGTCAAGGATGGATGCTTTGTGGAAATCCAGTGCGCCGCTCAGCCCATCCAGGTTCTCTATTCGGCCGGTGCTGAGGTTGTCGATGACGCGTACGCGCTGACCGTCGGCGAGCAGGCGTGCGACCAGTTGTGAGCCAATGAAGCCAGCACCGCCAGTCACGATGATGGTTTCGGCTCGCTTACCCTTTGTCATCAGGCCACCCGTTTCCCAAAGCGAGTGCGGAGCCAGACCATCCATAAGAACAGCAGTCCCAGGGCAACGAAGGCCAGTACACCCAAGTTAAGGGCTGGTTCTGGTGCCCAGGCGCTGATCAAATAGGCGATGATCCCAAAAAGCAGGGATATCGCATAGAGCACGAGCAAAGTGCGTCGTTGGCCGAAACCATAGTCCATGAGGCGGTGTGAGCTGTGGTCACGGCCGCCAAGCCAGGGTGCGCGCCTCTCCACCAATCGCGTGAATACGACGAGTGAGATGTCAAAGAGGGGAAGAGCGAGGGCAAAAATGGGGACCATCCAGCTGACGCTCAGGGGTTGGTTGTTGAAGGTCAGTTTGATGCTGCATACCGCGAGGACGAAACCAAGTACATAAGCGCCAAGATCCCCCATGAAACTGCTGCTTGGGTAGAAATTGAAGACCAGGAAGCCGAGCGCGCTCCCAGTGAGCGAGGCGGCCAACGCGCCGACCAGGAATTGCCCCTGTGAAAGGGCGATGATGGTGATGACGCCGGCGCAAATCGCCGCCGTACCAGTGGAGAGCCCATCCATGTTGTCCATGAAGTTCAGCGCGTTCACTAGTGTCAATACCCAGAGTATGGTCAGCGGAATATCGAGCCAGGCGTAGTGAGTCAGCCGTATTTGGATATGACTGCTGATGATTAGGAGTGCGGCCAGCGTCATGGCCCCCAATCGCCAGCCCCAGGGTAGGGAATAGCGATCGTCCAGAAAGCCGACGGTGCCGACTAGGGTTGTCCCCAATAGGATTGCCAACAATTCCGTTTGCCATTGTTGCGGGCTGAAGAGCAATAGACTCAGGGTGAAGGCGCTGAAGATCGCCAACCCGCCCAGCAAAGGCATGGTGCGCGTATGCAAATCGCGTTCACGGCCTGGCGCTTGGACGACACCGAATCGGAAGGCTAGCGCGCGCGTCAGCGGGGTGAGCAAAATTGTCGCCAGAAAGCCGAAGGCAAGCATTGGCAGAATCGGAAGGCTGAGCATCACCTTCAATCTAGCGCATTCGCGGCGGCAGGTCTACGATGGCAAGCGATCTAGATTGCGCGCAAGTTGTGTTGATGATTGAGCGCATTTTGCGCGGTAAAGGGGCGCGGGAATGCCAACTGTCAATCCGCGCGCGGCCGATGTCGCCGCACTTCGCGAGCGTGTTGCCTGTCCTGCGCTCATCGTGGGTGGCGGCATCGTGGGCATCGGAGTTTTCCGCGAACTGGTCTTGCAGGGAATTCCAGCGGTGCTTGTCGAACGGGGTGATTTCTGTAGTGGCGCGAGTAGCGCTTCCTCTCACCTGGCCCACGGTGGCTTGCGCTACTTGGAATATGGCGATTTTCGCCTGGTGCGAGAAGCGTTGACGGAGCGCGATCGCCTCCTGAAAAACGCGCCCCATGCTGTCTTCCCCTTGAAAATCACCCTGCCAATCTTTTCCCATTTTTCTGGCTTATGGAATGCACCCCTGCGTTTCTTAGGGCGGCGGGGGAGACCAGCCCCTCGTGGTTCTTTGCTCGTCAGGATTGGCCTCACACTTTACGATTTTTACACACGGCGCGCTCGTCTTTTGTCCCCGCATCGCTGGGAAAGTCGGCGGCGGGCGCTGGCCCGGCGCCCCGCCCTCAACCCGGCCATTCGCACTACAGCGCTCTACTATGATGCCTGGATGCCGCAACCAGAACGCATTGCCTTGGACCTATTGGCGGACGCGCGCGCAGAAGCCCGGGAAAACGCGCCCGAAGCGCTAGCCTTGAATTATGTCGCCCTGGAGCATATGGAGGGCGATCGCATAATCCTGCGCGAGATGCTCAGCGGAGAAAAATTCGCCATTCGCCCGCAGTTGGTATTGAACGCGGGTGGTGCTTGGGTGGACCAGACCAACGAGCGGCTTGGCGACGCATCGCGTTTCATTGGCGGTACTAAGGGGTCGCATCTTGTCTTGCAACATGAGGAATTGCACGAAGCCCTGGCGGGGGAGATGATTTATTTCGAGAATGACGATGGTCGCATCTTGCTTTGTTTTCCGCTCGCTGGCCGGGTTTTGGTTGGGACGACCGATATTCGCGTCCGGCATCCAGACGAGGCGATTTGTAGCGACGATGAGGTCGTGTATTTGCTCAACTCGTTGCGCTGGTTATTCCCGAAGATGGAAATTTCGAACGATGATGTCGTTTTCCGCTTCTGTGGAGTTCGGCCTTTGCCGGCGGCCTCCGGTCCCACAGCGAGCATCAGCCGCGACCATGAACTTTGTGTGCTGCCGGCCAACGCCGCTCACCCTTTTCCCATCGCCTCGCTCATCGGCGGCAAGTGGACCACATTTCGCGCTTTCAGTGAAAAAGCGGCGGTTTGGGCCTTGGCGCAATTGGGAGGAAAGATGCGGGAGAGCAGCGTGGAACTGGCCATTGGTGGCGGGCGTGATTTCCCGCCAGGCGCTGCGCAACAGGAACGCTGGCTCGAAGAGCTGGCCGCCGCGACGGCGCAGGACATCACCTGGTTGCGGCTTTGGTTCCGGCGTTACGGCACATTAGCGGCCGATTTGGCGCATGCCATCCCGCGCGCGAGCGTCAAGCCCTTAGCCCATTCTCCTGAATATGCGCGCGGTGAGATCGCTCATTTGGCGAGGCAAGAGCGTGTCTGCCATCTTGATGATTTGCTATTGCGGCGTACACTGCTGGCCATGCGCGGTGAAATTACAGCAGCACTCGTCGCTGAGATTGCCGAAATCCTGACCGAAGCGTTGGGTTGGAGCCCGGAGCGAGTCGAGAAAGAAACCAGCCGCTTAGGGGACATTCTGCGCGAGCGACATGGCCTGAATATCTAATCAGCCTCCTGCGAAAGGATCGTCCAACCAGGGGAATTTCCGCATATCGACTCGCTGATAAGGAATTTCCTGGAATTGTGGCGCGACGGCGCCGGGCGCTGACATATAGATAATTTCCGCAGCGATGGGTGCAAAAGCGGCGTAGAAATGTTGTGTGGATTTTACGATGAGGAAGGAACGGCGCTCGGGCTCCAGCCCGAAATGTTGGAAAACATTTGGTGTCAATAGCTGAGTGCGTTTGCTGATGAGGACCAGGTCAATATCCAAGTCAGTGCGCAGGGCGCAACTATCACCGATGGGGATGCGAAATTCCTGCCCTTCCCATTGGATGACTTGGTCCATATTGCGCTGCAAACCGAGCACCTGCACGCGTAAATCGAGGGGGTCACCGCTGGTGGGGCCCATTTTGCCACCGATTCGCATCGGTAGCTCGGCCCCCTTTGCGGCAGCAAAGGCGACTTTGACGGCGATTGGGTCCCAGATCATGCCGATGCAGGCGTCGCCGATACTTCGCTCGAGCATATAGCGCAAAACGAAGGTCGAATCGCTGGGTGCGCCGCCGCCCGGGTTGTCCGCTTGGTCGGCGATGACCACAGGACGGCCATCCCTTTCGACGGCCAAGGCGCGCCTGAAGCTTTCTTCCATTGAGAACGAGGGAGAGCAGACCCCATGACGGATGCGAAAGAGCTCCTCGGCCAACTCGGCGGCGACGCGCTCTGCCAACGCCTCATTGTCGTCGGTGATGACCAATGTGCGTGTCCCGGTGGTTGGGACATCGGCCCAGGGGAAGCAATGAACCAGCGAGCAAGAGAGCACCCCCTCTTCTTGCTCGCGCGCTTGCATTAAGTCGACGAAGCCGCGCGCTGGCTGGACGGGGGTCATGAACATGCCGATCATGCGACAATCGTGCATCCGCATCAGCGGTCGTATTTTCCCATCGTGGGCGTCGGCGATGATTTCAAATAATTCCTCGGCGCGCGGTGCGCCGTCGGTATGCGGATATTCCTTCATCAAGATGATGGCGTCCGCTTCCTTACACATTTGCTCGGTCACATCACAATGTGGGTCAAGATGGACGCCGATTTTGGCGTCAGGGCCGATAATTTCACGAACGCGGTGGATGATATCGGTTTCACAATCATCATAACCTTCGGCGATCATCGAGCCATGTAAAGGGAGGAAGACGATATCGACGGGCATCGCGGCCCGCAGGTCAGTCAAGATTTCATCGCGCAGGCTCTCATAAACCGAGCGCACCGTCTTGCCAGCAGGTTGCGCGAAGGCGGTGAGCGACATGACGAATTCCCAACCGCGTTCCAAGGAGCGACGGCGAAAAATCGCCTCGCGACTCTCCGGGCTTTCCCAATCCTCCTCACTGCGTTCTTCGGCGCGGAGGATATCGTAATCATCCATACCGGTGGGCATCGGTGAGAAAGTGTTGGTTTCAGTGGCCAATGAGGCGCAGAATACGCGGGGCATAATTCATTTCTCCAGCAATTACAGCTCAAATGATATCATCACGACGCGTCTGCCCAAGGAGGTAATGATTGAACCAATCCAACATTGCCTCATTATGGACTCGGCGCATGATGGGCTCGCCATAGGTCGAGGCACCATGCGATCCCAGCGGTTGTCGCAACATCTCCACTTCGCAGCCGACCGCTTTCAGCGTGGCGTACAATTGCTCAGATTGTTCTGCTGGACAGCGCCAATCGTGCTCGGCCTGGACGCAGAGGGTGGGGGTGACGCAATTGTGCGCATAAGTGATGGGTGAACAGCGAGCGTAGATTTCTGGTATTTCCCAAGGGTGCCCACCAAGTTCCTCCACCGCAAACCAAACACCGATATCGCTGGTGCCATAAAAGCTCCACCAGCTGGTGACGGGGTTGCATGGAATGGCGGCTTTGAAGCGATCGGTATTACCTATGATGAAGGAAGTCAGATTCCCCCCGCCAGAAGTTCCACAAACACCCATTCGCTCGGCATCGATTAGCTGCGTTTCAATCGCGCAATCCACGCCGGCCATCAAATCCTGGTAATCGTGATTGCCCCAATCACCCTTGATCATCGTGGCGAAGCGTTGCCCATACCCAGTAGAAGCGCGGTGGTTGAAATACATCACGGCATAACCGGCGCCGGCCAACATCTGAAAATCGAAGCTGAAGCAATTTCCGTAGGCGGCGTGTGGCCCACCATGGATGTAAAGAACGGCTGGGCTCGGGCCCTCGCTACCCGCCGGCTTCAGTACCCAGCCCTCCACATCGCAGCCGTCTGCGCCCTGAAATTGTAAATGGTGCAATTCGGGCAGGGCGATGTCGGCCAGAAATTGGTCGTTGATGTGCGTGATTTGGCGGGCGTTCTCACCATCGGTACCGCAAATATGCAGCTCCGGCGGGTGGTTGACATCGGTCACACTGTAAAGGATCTGACCGCGTTGCACATCTTGCAAATAGTGTACTTGGTCGGATTGAACCACCGCCCCCCAATCTTCCTCTCCATCCAATGCGAGGCGATAGATATCGGTATGCCCTCCCTGTTGCACCTGGCAATAGGCTTCTTCACCATTGGGGCAAACGGACAAAGGCCCGAGCGCCAGGGATTGTGCCGGCATGTCGCCATAATTCCCGCCGCCGACATGCCATTGCAGGCCTTTGGTACGATTCGTTGGCAAGTCATCATGAATGGATACTATGAAAACATCACTCTTGCTACCAATGGGTAAGCCTTTCTCTTGCCCTAGAAAAACGATGCGCTCCCCATCGGGATGCCAGGCGGCGGCGGTCGCCATCCCCCAATCGCCAAGCAACTCATGGATTTGACCATCGATCAAGCGAGCCACACTGATTTGGGGGTGGAAGGTAGCATGTCGGTCAGTTTGGAAGGTCGTACTGAAGAGCAAGCTTTGGCCATTGGGCGACCAACGGGGTTGGGAGTTCATGCGGTCGTCATTGGTGATTTGTCGAGGCTCGCCACCATCGGCCGCGATGACATAAATGTCCTGCACGGCGGGATCCAGGTAACCAATTGCGTCGAAGCGATAGACATGCCTAGTGACCCGAAAGGGCTGGTTGGCGTCAGCCGCCGTAGCCAGTGGGGCCCCGCTGGAAAAAGCGATGTATTGCCCATCGGGCGACCAAGCAGGAGCGTTGGCCCCTTGCGGCAAACGAGTCAACTGCCGCGCCTCACCACCGCTGCTTGAGATCACATAGATTTGTGGTTTGCCGTCGCGCGTGGATTGGAAGGCGATTTCGCGCCCATCGGGCGACCAAGTGGGGTTGGTGTCACTCGCTATGCCCTGGGTTAATGGGCGGTGTTCACCGCTCGCTAGATCGAGCAACCAAAGCGCATGATATTCTTTTTCTTCTTCGGCGTCGACCCGGCTGATGCCGTAGACGACTTGCTGGCCAGCGGGTGAAAGGCGTGCTGCCTGCAAGAAATGCAAACGAAAGAGGTCAGCCACCTCGATGGAACGAAGTCCTTTTGCCATAATCATGTGACTCCTTTATGTTGTCACAACCTGATTGATGAGGTTAGCCCGGCCAGCGACAACATGCAAAACAACGCTAGGTGGGCGAAGAGCCACCAGAGAATTCATGTAGCAATTGCTTGGCGCTGAGCGCGAGGATCGCCGCCCCAATGGGGAAAGCCCCTTCGTGGATGTCGAAGATGGGGCTATGGTGTGGCCGGTGCTGGTCATCCAGCTTGGCACCTAGGCGGAACATGGCGCCGGGGACGGCCTGAGTCATCAGCGAGAAATCTTCCGCGCCCATCGTCGGGCCGGCTTTGGTGGTGCCGTCTTCGCCGACGACCGCGCGCGCTACCTGGCGAATGATCCCCGCAACACGTGCGTCGTTCTTGCCGACCGGGTTGCCGGCGATGATTTCCAGCTCATAATCACCGCCATGAGCGCGCAGGCTGGCGAAGGCGCGCCGCAATTCCTCGTGTAGTTGCTCACGAATGCTCTCATCGTAACTGCGGATGGTACCACTTAACGAGACAGAATCCGGGATGACATTGGGCGCCTGGCCGCCCTGAACACTGCCAATGGAAATCACCGAGGCGGCTGTCGGGGATAAGCGGCGAGCACGGATTGCCTGAATGGCATGCACCACATGCGCCAGCAGGTAAATCGGGTCGAGACCGGTATGCGGGTGTGCGCCGTGGCAGCCTTCGCCCAGGATGTGCCCGTGGAAGGTATCGACCGCTGCGTGCAAAGGTCCATCATCGATACTGATGACACCGACTGGAACATCGCTGGAGACATGTAGGGCGATGACCGCGTCCATCTGGTTGAGGGCACCATCTTGCATCATGCGCCCCGCGCCGGTATAGCCTTCTTCGTCACGGCAAACTGATCCCTCCTCGCAGGGTTGGAAAAGGAGGCGTATCTCGCCGGGTGGGCGATCGTCCTGGGTGTTCAGGATTTGCGCCGCGCCCAACAGCATCGCTGTATGTGCATCGTGCCCGCAAGCGTGCATCACGCCCGGCCGCTGTGAGGCATAAGGCACATCGTTGGCTTCCTGGATGGGTAGGGCGTCCATATCCGCGCGGATACCGATGATGGGCGCGCCATCGCCGATGTGCCCGACGATGCCATTGCGACCAATGCCGCGCTCATGCGCGATGCCCATCTCGGCCAATCGTTCGCTGACAAATGCGGGCGTTCGTTCTTCCGTGAAACCGATTTCCGGGTACTGGTGCAGCCGGCGTCGCCAGGCGCTGAGCGTGGGCCCCAGCTCCAGGGCTTGTTCAAGCTCCTGCATGTTTCGTTCTCCCCCTAATCCACATCCCCATTTCTTGTCGATTATGCCGCTTTGGCGGCGTTTCTGCTATTCTATTTTGACACATGAAGGACTTGACTATGGCTGAAGGCCTCGACGCGCGCGCGACCATTTTGACCAACTTGCGCGCGGCTGGTGACCTCACGGATGGAGAGACGATGTTTTCGCCGGCAGAATACCTCCAAGTTCGCGCGGCGCCTGCGGATGCCAACAGTGACTTGCTCGAGCAATTCGTCCAGGCATTGACGGCGCTGCGCGGACAGGTTCAAATTGTGGATAGTGAAGTCGAGGCGCGGACCGCGTTGCTCGATATCTTGCGACGCCACGAGGCCCAGTCGGTCATCGGCTGGGCGGCCGCTGAATTGCCATTCTCGGGTTTGCCAGAGTATCTGGCCGAGTTTGACTTGGAATATTGGCAACCGCAGCGGGATAGTGGTCGCGCAGCAAAAGCGGCCGTAGGCATCAGCGGTGCGGAAGCGTTACTGGCAACGACGGGCACAGTGGTCGTGCGCAGCGGCCCTGGACGCGGACGCCTCCCGACGGTGCTCGCCCCTGTCTATGTGGTGCTCGCGCGCGAAGAGCAGCTACTCCCCAATGTCGAAGCTTGGGTTGCGCAAGCGGGGGAAGCGCTGGGCCAACGCGGCAATATTTGTTTCATCACCGGACCGAGTAAGACCGCGGATATTGAGATGACGTTGGTTCAAGGCGTTCATGGCCCGGGTGAAGTTCATGTCATTGTCCTGCGCGCGGGCGATTAGTGATTTCATCCAACAAAACCGCGAGCACGAATTGTGGCAGGCGTAGCATCCGCCGCCAGCGCCAAGGTTGTCGCATGAGACGAAACAACCATTCCAGCCCGAGACGGCGCACCCAAAGTGGTGCCCGTGGTACAACGCCTGCCAAATAATCCAACGCACCGCCAACGCCCATGGCCATTGCCACTTGGAGGCGCGTGGAATTGCGGGCGATCCATTTTTCCTGTGTCGGCGCGCCAAAAGCCACGAAGAGCAAGTCGGCCCCGCTTTCATTGATGCGCGCGACGATCTCATCCTCCAGTTTTGCTTCGGGTCCGCCACTGTGACAACCAACGATGTGCAGTTTTGGGTGGCGCGCGCACAGCTTGGCTGCGGCTTTTTCAGCGATGCCGGGCGCCGCTCCCAAGAAGAAGAGGCGCCAGCCTCGCTCGGCGGCGCGCTCCGCAATTTGCGGGAGGCCGTCGGCCCCCGTGATGCGGGTTGGCAAGGGACAACCGCGCCGCTGCGCCGCCCAAAGCATGCCCACACCATCGGCGACATTCAAGGCGGAGCGGTGCAAAATATTGCGGAAATTGGCATCATGCCGGGCGATGACTACGAATTCTGGGTTGATGGTACAAACCTGTTGTAAATTCCGGCGCTGCGCAACCCAAGCGGTGATTTCTTCCAACCATTGCTCGTAGGTGATGCCATCAATCGGTAAACCCAGGATGTGTTGCCGCGACCAGGGAGTGTCGGCTGGCGTTGGGGAATTGGCTGAATTCAATGGGGCGATGATGGGTGTGGGGTCGGCACCATTCAAAAGAGAATGGGCGGCGCGCAATACTTGCTCGACCGAAACTAGGCGCATGCAAGTTCGCGCGGGGCAACCTTCTCGCAAACCGATGCCCATTCCGACATAACTGCAGGGACTGCAAGCGACTCCGCTCCGTAAAATCATCGGCTCTCGAGGCCCATTGGGTGACCAGGGCGACCAGGCGTGGTGGTTGGAAGGCCCGAATATCGCCACTTGTGGTGTGCCGACGGCGGCCGCGAGGTGCATTACACCACTATCGGCGCTCAACAATAGGTCAGATTCACGCAAGATAGCGGCCAACTGTGGCAAGCTAGTGTGGCCGATGAGGTCGTGGTCAGCGGAAGCGAGCGCTTCGCGCAGGGAGGGATGAGCGTCATCCCTTTGCCCGATCAACACCACCTCGGCGCCGAATTCAGCACGCAAATTTTGCGCTACGCGGGCGAAGCGCTGTGCTGACCAGCGGCGAGCAGCACTATGGCTACCGCTACCGGGGTGGATGACGATGCGTTTCGTTGGGCTCGGTGCGAGTGGTGAAGTTCCGATACTGACTTGGGCAGGGCGAGGGGTGGGGTTGGCGCCGAGTAAAGCGACCAAGTCCAGCCAATATTGTGCTTGCTGTTTTGCTCCGAAACCGTCATCGTTGAGCGTATCGCTGAGGAAAAAGGCCCGCCCATTCTGGAGACCATAGCGCCGCCGCGCGCCGCTAATCATTGCCAAGAATAAGAATTTGAGGATGCCAAGACGCGTGCTGAAACGATGGAAGTAGACAATCGCGTCATAGGGGCCGGCAGAGCGCAATTTCTGGAGGCGCCGGAGATTGCGTGGTTGGAAAAAAGCTCGGGAGGCATTGAGCGTCCCTTTTTCGAGCGGGATGCATTCATCCGCTAGCCCCGGCGCCAAGACTGGTGCGGCGTGGGAGCTGGTCAGCAAGGTCAAATGATCTTGTGGGCGAGCTTCGCGCAGGGCAGCGATGGCCGGGGTGGTGAGGATGAGGTCGCCGATATCGGCGAATTGCACCAACAAGATTCGCCGCGGGGGTGAGCCCGACATCACGCTGAGCTCCCTCAGAGTAGGAGTATTTTCGCTAAGGCGGCGACGCCAAAGCCTGCATGGCAATAGACAGCTGCCAATGTCGATTGGCTGATTGCGCGGGCCATGCCGAAGGTGAAACCGCTGATTGATGGTAGGAGGATCACCAACCAGATCTCGCTAAAATCCCGTCCGGCCCCGAGGCTACCATAAAGCGCATTGTGTAAAATAGAATGCGCCAGCGCCGCCGAAATCAAAGCCACCCAGACGCCGCTTTCGCCCGCGATCCGTGCTCGCATCGCCGGGTATAGCATGCCCCGCAACACCACTTCCTCGATTATGGGTTGCAAGACTAACATGAATAGCGCCGCTAGCAATAGGCTCAAAATGCCCAGCTCCGCGTTGAGTCTTGCCTGAAATGTCGGCCACAATTCCAGCGGTGGCCAGATACGGCCGATGAGCGCTTGGCCGAGTAAATCGAGCGCAAAGGAAACCATGAAACCCCAGGCCAACCAATATTGGATGGATTGTCGGCCCCTGAGCTCGCGAAAGCCTTTGCCGAGTGCGGCGCGATGAGTGGAATTGCGGAAGAAAAATGCCAGATAGGCCAGTGTTAAGATCGCGCCAATGGTTAGGGCAAGCCAGTGCGCATCCAGCGAACCGGTGGCCATACCCAAAGGGAGGATGAGGAAAGCGCCAGCGACGAAGCAGGCGACGACCATGGCTAGCGCCACCAAAGCGCTCATTTGCCCCCAGGGAGGCGCCTCCTCAGGGGTGCGCAGGTGCGTGAGCCAACCTGTCGGTTTCATGGGTTGTGTCTCATTCACCGGTCGCGATGGGTGTTTCCGCGTCGCTGCCCCATTCGTTCCAGGAAAAGTCGTAATTCGATGCTCGGTGGATACCGGCCTCATGCATGGCCAGCAGCCCATAACTGGCGGAGACTCCGCTATTGCAATAGGCGATGACTTCACTTTCTGGTGTGATACCCTTTTCGGCGAGGAGCGCGCGCAAGGCGGCGGGTGATTTGAGGCGACCGTCGGCGCTGACCAGCTCAGAACGGGGTAGGTTGCGCGCGCTCGGGATGTGTCCGCTGCGCCCGCGACGGGCAGCTTTGCCGGCAAATTCTGAAGGTGAGCGCGTGTCCAATAGTACAGTGGGGCTATCGATGGCTGCGAGCACCGCTTCCGCATCGCTTCGCCAAGCTGGTTGTGGTCGCGCGCGAAAAACACTCGGTTTGATGCTGGGTGCAGTATTCGTGGTCGGCCGCTCCTCCGCGACCCATTTCTGCCAGCCACCATTCAGGACACGCACCTGCCCATGACCCAAATAGCGGAGGTTCCACCAGAGACGGGCGGCAAATAAACCCCCTGCGTCATCATAAGCGACCACCTCGCTATTGTTGGAAACACCAAGCCGTGACATTAGCGCCTCGAATTCCCTGACTGGCAAAAGGCGAGTGTGAGGTGCCTGGTTCAATTCATCATGCCAGCTCAAAAAGAGCGCGCCAGGAATGTGGCCGCGGTCATACTCCGCGCGGTGGCTGCGATAATGCGGTGGTGGATCTGTGGGCGGCAATACCGACCCACGCAAATCGATGATGCGCAAGCGCTCATCAGTCAAACGCTTCGCCAATTCTCCACTTTCAATTAGGGCAGTGGGCATACTCATTCCTTCTCACCTCCTCGGATTCTAGCGTAGCCGGGGGCAGACGGCGAATCGTCTGCGGTTGGTGGCGATTTTGGCCTCTTTGGGAAAATCTCATGTTCTCTTGAGTAAAATTTATACTAAACTCATCCCCTATGGGGAAGGAGTCAGGCATGCGTTTTTTCCGAAGCGAGCGCCAGAGTCGGCAAGCAGGGCGCTTGCCGCCCGGCCAATCTTTGACGCGCAAATTGCCGGTGATGTCGCTGGGGCCGAATCCGGCATACGACCTCAGTGAATGGGATTTATGTGTTTTCGGTGAGGTGGCTGAACGGCGCTGTTGGAGTTGGGAAGAGTTCACCGTTTTGCCGACCGTCAAATTGACAGTGGATATTCACTGTGTAACGCGTTGGAGCCGGCTGGATAGCGTCTGGGAAGGGGTAAGGTTCCGTGATTTTGTGGCCCTCTGTGATTTGAAACCCAAGGCAAAATTTGTCATCGCCCATTGCGATGGCGGGTACACCACCAATTTACCCCTGGCGGTCATGATGGAGGAAAATGTCCTCTTGGCCTACCGCTTTGAGGGGGCGCCGCTACATCCCGACCATGGTGCGCCGCTGCGCACATTGGTGCCTTCGCGATATTTCTGGAAGAGCGCTAAGTACTTGCGCGCGCTGGAATTCAGTGGTGTGGATAAACCCGGTTTCTGGGAAAGGGGAGGTTATCATAACGAAGGTGACCCCTTTAAAGAGCAGCGCTACTCGATAGGCGGATTCTGAAGGTCAGTGGCTGGTGAATCGCGCGTAATTTCTGTTCGCGATTGCAATAAATCGCGGAAAGACACTCCGAGTATGGCAGTGCCGATGATGCCGAAAAGGGTATAAAGCCCGAGTGAAATCCCATGCGAAAGCAGAGCCAATGCCAATGCCGCTTCCTCGTTGAGGCCAATGAGGCTGCCGGCAAGCAACACCAATGCTTCATAAGGGCCAATGGAAGCGACGGTGAGCGGTGCGGCGATTCCCAACGAAGTCAATGTGCCGGCCAGCGTCGCCAAGAGGATGACATCCACCGAATCCAGGGACAGCGCGGGAGCAATCGCGGCGAAGGTCGCGAAAGAAAAGCACCAGGCAATGACAGTCCAGCCAGCGGTGACGAGTACGAGACGGAAATCCTGAATGGAACGCAGTCCCATCAATATTGGCACGATGACTTGACGCCAAAAAGAGCGACGGAAAAACCAGCGATGGCGTTGCCGAGCCACCAAAGCAAAACCCGGGCGTGAAGTGATCAACCATATCAGTACGAAAAGGAGCAACACGGCGGCGCCAATTAGCGTTGCGGTGGTCGAAAGGGTATCGTCTGGATTGGGTAGCCGACCCAACGCCCAGAGCAAGGCGGCGATGATGAAGAGGAGATCCAGTAGGCGTTCCAGGGAAATGAGCGTGGCGGCAGTCAGTAGGCGTACGCCATCCTGCTGCGCCAGGAAACTACGCGCTACATCGCCCGCGCGTAGTGGGATTTGATTCAGCAAAACGGTGACATTCATCGTATGGCAGGCGCGCCAGGGCGAGATTTTTCGCCCTAAAAGGAAATACCAACGCAGCCCGCGCATCAACAATGCCCCACAATTCATCAAGATGGCGATGGCCACCCAGCGCCAATCGGCGGCCAATAGTACAGCCAACAATCGATTCAAGTTCAGCTCACGCAAGGCCAGGAAGATGATGGCCAGACTCAAAGAGACGCTAATCAGGGTCAATAGGCGCGGACGGGCGGCGAGATGCTGGATATCATTTTTCTCCTGGGCAAAGAGCGCGACCGGGTTGGAATGCCGATCTATCTTCCCATACAATAATCAGTATGACCGCGAGATTCTAAGGTGAATTCTCGGAGGGGAAATGTCAGCGAATGAAGAGCCCGCGCTGGAATATCGCTTGTTGAGTGATGTGTCTGATTTTGACGCGTTGGTTCAACTGGAATTGGATATCTGGCAGTTGCCACCACTGGATGCGGTGCCGACGGCGATGATGGTTGCCTTTCATCACAACGGCGGTTTATGTATAGGCGGTTATTGGCACAGCCGTCTGGTGGCGCTCGCGCTGGGCTTTATCGCCTTTCGGGGCGAGGGCAATTTCCTCTGGTCGCATATGGCCGGTGTTCATCGCGATTTTCGCGGTCGCAACTTGGGTAGGGGTATTAAATTGGCGCAAAGGCGCTTTGCCCTCGAGCGTGGCCTCACCCGCATCGGTTGGACCTATGACCCGCTCTTGCGTGGCAATGCCAATTTTAACCTGCGACGACTTGGTGCCAGTGCCGATACCTATCACATCAACCATTATGGCGATATGCAGGATGCCATCAATGCGGGCCTTCCCTCCGACCGCCTTGAAGTTCATTGGGATTTGTTGGATGAGCGTGTCCAGGCGCTGGCCGCTGGTGGAGCGCAGCCTATCCTTACCCAAGACGCACCTCACTTGCTGTTGGAACAAGATGGGACGCCACAGGTCGTCGAAGTGGTCCTGAACGATGCTCCGAAACATTGCCTGGTGGAAATCCCGCGTGCGGTGGAAACGATGCGGCGCGAACAACCGCAGCTTGCCTTATCTTGGCGTCTGGCCTTGCGCGAGGCCTTGCAGGCGGCCTTCCTCATGGGTTATCGCGCGCGCGATTTTGCGGATATCGGCGTGAGATGTGCTTATGTCCTCGAGCGCAACTAGCATTGAGGCGATCATCGCGAGCTTGGCAAGCCGACCACATGAGCCTCGTGTCCACAACCCATATTTCGCTGACAATCACCGTGACAATGCCCGGCGCCGACAGAATCTGCGCATTTTCCTGTCGCAGATATTAACGGAGCAAAGCCGGCCAGCTCTCTTGGTCTGTGAAGCACCAGGTTATCGCGGCTGCCGCTTGACCGGCGTACCCTTGTGTAGCCGGAAAATCATGCTGGGGGCGAGCGAAGGAGCGGGTATTTTTGGGCGTGAGCGCGGTTTTCGTGACACCCAGGATGATGGCTATGACCATATCCTCGGTGAGCAGAGCGCGACCATCGTTTGGAATGAGCTATATGTTTTGGGCCTTTCCCCTCTCATCTGGAATGCTTTTCCTTGGCACCCACATCAACCTGGCCTGCCGCTGAGCAACCGCAAGCCCACCAAGGCCGAATTGCGGAGTGGCTTGCCATTGTTGAAAAGCGTGGTATCCCTCACACGACCGCGACGCGTTCTCGCCATTGGCCGCAGCGCGGAATTCAGCCTGCAATATCTGGGGGTTGCGCATGAAGCCGCTCGCCACCCCGCTCATGGCGGCAAAGCGAGTTTCATAACCGCGTTACAGCGCTTTGCGCATTCTTTGTCGTCTCCTTAATCAATACCCTGGGTCTTGACATGACGCGTTGACGGCACTAAATTTTTAGACATGTCTAAATTTATTTCACAAGGAATACCATGTTCCGTAAATTGGTTGCTTTTCTTCTCTTGCTTTTCACCGTTGGCATGGGAGCCATTAACGCCCAGGCGCCTCCATTGCGAATTGTGTCCACAACCACACAGGCCAGCGACCTCATTCGTGTCCTCACGGCCGGTCTTCCCGGCGACGCCATCGAATTGACCGCCCTTATGGGCAGTGGTGTCGATCCGCATCTCTATTTGCCGACGGAAAAAGATATTCGCGCTATCCAGGAGGCCGATGCGGTTTTTTACAATGGTTTGCACCTGGAAGGACAGCTCTCGACTGTTTTCGCTTCGCTGGGCGAACGGGGGATTTCCAGCTATGCGTTGGCGAATCCGGTCGAGCGAGCGGGTTACATCATCGGCGGTTTCACCTTGTCGCAGGAGTACACGGATGTGGCGGACCCGCATTTTTGGTTTGACCCACGCAATTGGCAGATGAGTGCCGCTGATGCTGCCATAGCGCTGGCTGAACTATCGCCAGAAAACGCCTCCCTATTTGCGGAAAACGCCCGCGCATACGAAGAGCAACTGATCGATCTTTATGATTGGTCTCGATTGGCACTGTCGTCGGTCCCGGAAGGGCAACGGGTATTGGTCACCTCGCATGACGCTTTTCAGTATTTTGGAGCGGCCTTCAACTGGCAGGTACGAGGTTTGCAGGGCATCAGTACAGAAGATGAAGCGGGTGTGGCCGATATCCAACAGCTGGTGTCATTCGTGATGGAGAATGAAATCCCGGTACTTTTTGTTGAGAGTAGCGTTCCGCCGGACACCATCGAGGCGGTGCGTGAGGCGGTTCAGGCGGCCGGCGGTGAAGTGCGTCTCGGCATCCGCACGCTGTATTCTGATGCCATGGGTGACCCGACAGCCTATGGAGGCAGTTACCTCGGCATGATTGTGAGCAACACGCTCATCATCTTGGAATCGTACCGATGCGCGGGTTTGTCCATCGATATCCCCGCCTTGCCCGTGTCCCTGCCCGCTGACTTACCCGCTGACTTGCGCACCCCACTTTGTGAGGCGGCGGGGTAATGGAGCCTGCATCATCCCCCTTATCTGCTATACCCGCCCTGCGTGTCGACGATCTGACGGTCGCTTATCGCGGGGTTCCGGCCTTATGGGATGTGGATGTCAGTATCCCCGAAGGGGTTTTGTTGGGCATCGTTGGTCCGAATGGCGCGGGGAAGACGACCTTGTTGCGGGCGGCCACGCAACTCATACCGAGGGCAGCGGGTAGCGTCCAATTTTTTGGGCAAACCTATGAGCGCGCGCGGCCGCAAGTGGCTTATGTACCACAGCGTGGCAGCGTCGATTGGGATTTCCCGACAACGGTTTTGGATGTGGTGATGATGGGGCTTTACGGGCGCCTAGGCTGGTGGCGGCGACCGCGGCAGGCGGAACGGCGCGCAGCGCGAGAAGCGCTGGCCTTGGTCGGCATGCAGGATTACGCTGACCAACCCATCAGCCAGCTTTCCGGCGGTCAGCAACAACGCTGTTTCCTCGCGCGCGCGCTGGTGCAGGATGCTCGACTTTACTTAATGGATGAACCCTTTGCGGCGGTCGATGCCGTGACCGAGCGGGCCATCGTCAAAATCCTGCAGGAATTGCGCGCCGCTGGGCGCACTGTCATCGTCGTCCATCACGACTTGCAGACGGTGAATAGGTATTTTGACTGGCTGCTATTGGTGAATGTGGAATTGATCGCTTGTGGGCCGACGAGTGTGGTGTTCACCGAAGAAAATCTACGACGCACTTATGGTGGTAGTGTCATACACCTTGGCGGTTTTGCCAGTGATTTGGGGTAGGGGGTTGACGGCGAACGCGCGCCTATGGTGGGGCCTGGGCGCGATATTGGTCACCCTCGCTTCGGTTTTTTTACTGTTCCTTTGGGGTTTGCAAGAAATTGTCAGCTTGAGGCTGGATTACACACTGCGTACCGTTTCCCTTGGTGGGGCCCTACTCGGGATGATTTGTGGCATCCTGGGTTGCTTCGCCGTTTTGCGGCAGCAAAGCTTATTGGGCGATGCGCTAGCTCATGCCGCCTTGCCTGGCGTGGCATTGGGGTTCTTATTGAGCGGCCGTGATTTGAGCGCCTTGCTCATCGGCGCGGCCTTGAGCGGATGGCTTGGTATGCAATTCATCCAGACGCTGACGAGCACAACGCGCATCAAGCAGGATGCGGCGCTGGGCATCGTACTCTCAGCCTGGTTTGCCCTAGGAATCTTGCTCCTCGCCTATGCACAAAACCGACCGGATGCCAGTCAGGCGGGTTTGGATACTTTCATCTTTGGGCAGGCCGCTTCCATCGTTGTTGACGATTTGCGCTGGATGTTGTTGTTGGGCGCACTATTGCTAACGACCCTGGTCGTCTTCTGGAATCCCTTGAAAGCCATCACTTATGATGCAGCTTTTGCGGCGACCGTGGGTCTCAATGTCCGCATATTGCAATTGATGCTGACGACGCTCATCGTCATCACCATCGTCCTGGGTCTGCAATTGGCTGGCGTAATTTTGATGGTGGGTTTGTTGATTGCCCCGGGCGTAGCGGCACGACAATGGGTGCGAACGCTAGCGCAAATGGCCCTGCTGGCCGGTGGCTTCGGTGCCTTTGCCGGTGCTATGGGCGCATGCATCAGCGCCCTGGATGCCGATATTCCGACCGGGCCGACGATCGTTGTCGTTACCGTCGTTTTGCTATTGTTGAGTCTCGCTTTCGCGCCAGAGCGCGGCTTAATTTGGCGTTGGCGACGCCAACAACAAGACCGGCGCGCTTTTCTGGCAGAGCATTTGCTGCGCGATTTGCGTCGCTATGCGCTCGGCCATGGTGATGCGACGCACCATACACCGCAATCTTTCTTGCTCGGAATTCATGGCAAACTGGCCCTCGCTTGTCTCAAACAATTGCGTCAACAGGGTTTGACCGAAACCCTCGCATTGGCGGATGGGAGTGGAGAAAACGGTTGGTGTTTGACCGCCAATGGATTGGTCGCTGCCGAGAGCGCTGAAGAAGAACGAAGCCTCTGGGAGCACTACCGTCTCTATGGTGATGAGCTGCAACTTCCTCCATTGATCGAAGAAGCGTCGCGTTTGCGCTCTCGCTTGAGCGTTGATGATTGGCAGCGGCTGTTGGAAGATTGGCGTGCTCGAGGTGATCGAGGAACCGTTTGATGGCCATTGAGCGAATCGTCATCGGGTTATTGCTGAATTTCACGGATGTCGCCGGTCTCAACGCTTTCCTCACAGACCCGCGATCGCTGGCGATTGTGCTCGGGGCTTTGATCGCCATCGCCGGTGCGACGCTGGGCAGCTTTCTATTGTTACGCGGCCTATCACTCACCAGCGATGCCATCAGTCATACTGTGCTTTTTGGCATCGTGGTTGCCTTTTTGCTCTTGACCTGGTTGGCGGATGCAGAACCATCACTCAGTTCACCATGGCTCATTTTCGGTGCGGCGGCGGCCGGTGTGTTGACGGTCTTGTTGACGGAATTGCTCTTTCGCTCTGGCCTCTTGAAGCAAGACGCGGCCTTGGGCATCATCTTTCCTTTTCTCTTCGCCATCGCGGTCATCTTGCTCACTCGTTTCGCTGACGATGTCCATCTGGATAGCGACGCAGTGATGATTGGCGAAATTGGCTTGGCGGCGGCCAACACCAACACGCACTGCCTGGAGGGTTGTGAAACAGTGGAAATCAGGCTGGCTGATGAGCGTGCGTATGTGGAGAGGCGCTGTACGAACTGCCAAGAGTTGAACATATATCCACGCGATCCACGCGCTGAATTTGTGGAGCTTTGTGGCAATTGCGGCCATTATTCTGCCGCTCGTGCCTGGAGCGCTGGCTTGATTGACGAAGAACCAACGCTGGTTCATTGGCCGCGCTCGCTGACGGTCACCTCCTCACTGACCTTGCTCACCATCTTGGCGGTCACCCTCTTCTATAAAGAGCTCAAGATATCCAGCTTCGACCCCGGTTTGGCGCAGGCGCTGGGTTTGCGCCCAGTATGGCTGCATTATGGTACGATGGTGTTGGTGAGCTTGGTCGCGGTGGGTGCCTTCGATGCGGTGGGCAGTGTGCTCGTGGTGGCTTTTTTCATCATCCCGCCAGCGACGGCGTACTTGCTCAGCAATCGTTTGGGGCAGATGCTCGTCGTCGCCCCCAGTTTTGGAGCGCTCGCTGCTTGGTGGGGTTATGACTTGGCGCGGGGCGAATTCTTGGGTTTGCGTATCGGTGAGGCCATCGCCACCTTGAATCGCTTGACCGGTTGGGATTGGGAAACCGATTGGAATACGCATATCTCCGCCTCGATGGTGGTGATGATGTTCGTGTTATTCACGCTGGTCTGGTGTTTTTCCCCCCGCGAGGGTTTTTTCTATGGTTTATTAAAACGCCATTGGCAAAGAAGCCGCTTTAAGGAGCAAGTTTTGCTCGGGCATATCTTGCACCACGAAAACACACCCAGCGCCGCGAATGAATTGGCGCCGGCGACTTTACACGAGCATCTGCGTTGGTCGCCGCGGCAGCTGCGACGGGTTCTATGGCGACTGCGCACACAGGGGCATATATCGTTGGGCGATCAGCTGGAATTGACCGAAGGGGGCCGAAGACGAGTTCGTCAATTTCGCCAAAGTATTCGCCGCTAACGCAAGAAAGCGTAGGGTTCTGGCGAGAGTAAGAGGAAAAACCCACCGAAAATTGCGAAGGCCAGCGAGATGAGCAGCACCCAGGCGAAGACGCGTCGGTCGCTTTTCAGGTGCATATAGTAGATGACTACGAGGGCCGCCTTGGCGATGGCGATGGCGAAAAGGATGATGACGCGCAATGCCCCTTCGGGTAAATCGGATAGAACAATCTCGATGATCGTCAACACAGCGAGGATTATGAAGACGAAGGTGTAGATACCGCCGGGTAAGCGGAGGCTGCGTCCGCCGAAAAGGCGAACTTCGTCGTTGGCAATCGAGTGAATCTCGTCGGTCATTTTTTGCTTCCCGCTTATTTATACCAGATAGATTAGCGTGAAGAGCAAAATCCAGACGACATCGACGAAGTGCCAATACAGGCCAAAGCTCTCCACTCCGATGTGGTTCTCCGCTGAGTAATGTCCGCGCCATCCGCGCCAGAGCACCCAGAGTGCCCAGATGACGCCGATGATGACATGGGCGCCATGGAAGGCGGTGGGTGTATAGAAGCGCATCCCGAAACCGGCAAAGATGCTGTCATTCGTGTTGTTGATGGCGATGCCGGCATGTGCCAGCTCGATGTATTCGATATATTGCAATCCGATGAAAGCGGTGCCGAGTAAGGCCGTCAAGCCAATCCAACCGAGCAAACCGCGGCGATTGCCGTTCTGGATGGCGCGGAGGCCCATCACCATCGCCCAACTGCTGCTCAAGAGTAGGAAAGTGTTGAAGCTGACCAGCGTGATGCCCAATTCTTCGCGTACATGGAAGACGGTATCGGCATCACTGGCGCGGAAGATGGCGTATGCGGTGATGAATATGCCGAATATGATGACTTCCGAGGCGAGGTAGATCCAAATGCCCAGTTTAATATTCGCTGCCTTTTGTTGGGGCGTTGGTTCGTGATGATGGGTCTGTTGGGCGGAAAGACTGACTTCGGCCATGATTGGCTATTCCCCTCGTGGTAGCGCTTGAGTTTCCCTGCTGGTAATTTGTTCGCGGCGTTCTTGCGCGGCCCGATGCAAGGCGGCTGCCGAATCTTCAGCACGAACGCCACCCGGCGCGCGGTTGACACCCCGCCCACGGAGGCGATCGACGGTCCAACCCGATACGCGCCCGGTGATTGTCGCCATCAGGGTATGCACCGCGACGAAGGCGCGGATGGCCAGACGCAGCGGTGGGCTCACCTCCGGGTCATAACCGCCCTGGACATAAAGTTTGCCGCGCGAAAGTGCGAAAAAGCTGAAGGCGACCAAACCCGAGATGACCAACAATGAAAATATGGTGAAGAGCCCGAAAGCGATGAAGACGACCAGTTGACTGATTTCCAGATGGTGGTCACCGATGGTGAGGATGAATATGCCGATGTCGGTGAAGCTGGCGGCCGCACGGTCGGTTTGTTGTATGGTTGGCGTTCCCGGTAGGAGAGCATAAGTCGCCAAGCCGAGAATGATGAACAGGGTGATGGTGGTGATGAGTGCGGTGTAACCTTTCAAGATGGCGAAAGGAGTTTCTTCCCGGGGAGTCTCTAGTTCAGCGTGTCCCTCACTGTGCTCGCTCATGCTGGGAGTGAAGGCGCCGATGCCCCAGAGGAAAAAACCAGAGGCGCTGAAAGCGGAGAGCACGATGGCCACCCGCGAATCCCAAGCGGGTTGAATGCCTTGCAAATCGCGGAATACCATCACGAAAAGCGAGCCAAGCAGGAAACCCAGCAGGCCTAGGGGCAACGCGCGGGAGAGACTAGGACGTCCCATCAGCAGCAGTTGGTTTTTGTCGATATTGCCACCATCAGTGGTGGCGCCGAGCGATTGTTGCTTCTGTCCATTGGGTCAAATCCAATACAACACTGCATAGAATATCAACCAAGCAACGAAGACAAAATTCCAAAGTTTGTTGGCCGCTTCCAAGGCCCAAGCATCTTTCAGTAGTGAAAGCCATTGTCGCCCGGCTCGCAACACCATGGTTCCGATGACGAGGGCATGGAGCAAGTGGAAGCCAGTCATCACGCGGAAGACATCACGATAGGTGGTGCCGCTCAGGGAAGGCGCGCGCCAAAATTCGTAGCCCATGATGATCACGAAGGCGGCGCCCAAGACGATGGCCAACCGCCAGCGAATGAGGTAGGAATCGGCCAATTTTTCTGACAGTTTTAGTCGTGCGGAGCGCAACAGCAGGGCGCTCAGGAGCAATACCAAAGTGGCGATGGTGGGTAGCGTGCGGCCAAGCGAAATTTCCGGTGGTGGCCAATCGATATATTGCCAACGCAGTTGCCAATTCACCACACTGAAGCAGACGAAGGTCATCATCCAGGAAATTTGGAAAATGAGCAAGCCGAGACGTCGGTTCTTATTTTGCAAGATTTCTTGGCGTGATGGCCCCAAGCCAACCGCACCTGGCGAGGTGAGGCTTTCGTTCATTCGCCACCGCCGGTGCTCGCCGGCGCGCTTTCAACTCCTACGGGGAGCGCGGCCGGTGCGGGGAAACGCCGATCTTGCTCATCCAGGTATTCGCGCGCGGCCTCCGTCCCATAACCATAGGGGTTGGGGAAAGGGACGGGGTCTTCAAAAAAGTTCAGCGGCGGTGGTGGCGAGGTCGTCGCCCATTCGAGCGAGAGTGCTCGCCAAGGGTTGCCACCGGCTTGTCGACCGCGCACCAAGCTCCAGCCAAGGTTGTAGAAGAGGAAAAGGGCCGAGGCACCGAGTACGAAAGCGCCAAGACTACTCAGTTGGTTATAGAGTTGTAGGTTGGGGTCATAAGAAGCGACGCGCCGTGGCATCCCCAACATTCCGGCCAGTTGTTGTGGCAAAAAGGTGCCGAGAAAGCCGATGAAAGTCAACCAGAAATGCCAGCGCGCCAGCCTCTCGCTCAACATGCGACCGGTGATCTTTGGCCACCAATGGTAGATGCCAGCGAAAAGCCCCATCACACCACCGCCGTAGAGTGTGAAGTGAAAGTGGGAGACGACGAAATAGGTGTCATGCAGATGAATATCTACCGGCACAGAGCCGACGATGACCCCGGTAAGACCGCCAATTAAGAATAACGATAAGAAACCCAGAGAGAAGAGCATCGCGCCAGTAAAACGAATTTTCCCGCCCCAGATCGTTGCCAGCCAACTGAAAATCTTGATACCGGTTGGGACCGCGATGATCATCGTGGTGACCATGAAGGGGATGCGCAATTCTGGCGTGAGGCTGGTGAACATATGGTGTGCCCAAACGGTGAAACCGACCAGCGCGATCGACATGCTGGAGAGCGCGATCATCCGATAGCCAAACACTGGTTTGCGTGAATGTATCGAAAGCACCTCAGAGATGATACCCATACTCGGCAAAACCATGATATACACAGCCGGATGACTGTAGAACCAGAACACATTTTGCCAGAGCAACACATCCCCACCCTGCTCGGCGACGAAGAAAGAGGTGCCGGCCACCATATCCAATAGGAGTAGGGTGAGAGCGCCGGCCAGGAAAGGCGTCGCCAACACGATGATGAAGGCCGTCGCCAGTACTGCCCAACAAAGCAGCGGCATGCGAAATAGCGGCATCCCTTCTGGACGCATATTGATGATGGTGACAATGAAATTGATGGCGCCGAGGATGGAGGATATCCCGAGCAAGTGTAAGGACATTGCCCAGAGTATCTGCCCGTCTTGCCCGAGGAGGCTGAGTGGTACATAGCTGGTCCAACCCGCTTCGGCCGGGCCGACAACCCAACCCAACAACATCAATACGCCGGCGGGCGGGATCATCCAGAAGGCGAAGGCATTCAACCAGGGGAAGGCCATATCGCGCGCGCCCAGTTGTAGGGGCACGACATAGTTGCCCATCGCCCCAATCATCGGGATGACGAAGAGGAAAATCATGATGGTACCATGCATGGTCATCGCGGAGTTGTAGACGGCGCCATCACCAAAAAAATCGACATCGGGGGTCAGCAATTCCCAGCGCATCAACATGGCCAAGGTGCCACCCAACCAGAAAAAGAAGAGGGCGACGGCCATATATTGCACACCAATGATTTTATGGTCGACCGACCAGCGCAAAAACTCACCGACACGCGGGAGACCACTGGAGATGCGCGGTTCTTGACGGATGGGGAGCGATGCTGAGGCCATCGTATACCTTCCTTTTCCTCCTTATTGGCTGGCTGGGTTGGGTGTTTCCAAAGAAGTCGCTGCTGTCAGCTCAATTTCGCAAGCCGGTTCAGCGTTGGGGTCACCGGTGATTGTGCAAAGATAAGCAGCGATGGATTGCTGGTCGCCGAGGGGCATATAGGTCGCTAGCGTAGCGTCTTCTGATTGGAAGATGGGCATTTGCGCGGGCCAATTGCCCGGAACGAGGAAAGCGGCTGAATTACCGATGGATTCGAGGAGGTAGTCGCGAGCGGAATAACCGGCGATGCGCAGCGCAGCGCGACTGCCGATACCATTCAAAGTGGGCGCCTGGTTGCCATCCCAGACGAAATGCTCGGTCTCCAGTGTATGGCAGCTGGAACAACCATAGACATTGTCCGCTAGCAATTTTTGGCCGATGAGCACCGGGTCTGTCGGTGGATTCACCACAAAGTCAATCTCTGGCTGTAAGAAATGCTCGATGAAATCTTGCTCGGTGGCATGGACGACGACCTGCGAGCGCATGTTACCATGCCCACTGCCGCAAAGCTCAGCGCAAACGATGGGGTAGCCATGGTATATCGGTTGCCCATCAACCCATTCGGTCTCGGTGGCGAGTGTCGGCACAAAGCGCACATCGGTCAGATAACCGGGAAGCAAGTCTTGCTTGATGCGGAAGGCCGGTACCCAGAAAGAATGGATGACATCCGCACTCTGCATCGTGAGGTGTACATTTTGCCCGACAAATGTGTGCAAGATGGGGGAGATAATGGATATCTCTCGGTTGCTATCCGGCAGCGTCAAAGAGTAAGTGAAGCGCCAGGCGAATTGCTGGCCCTCAGCCAGAATGGGCACCTCACCATATCCCAGGACTAGGTTCTCCTCTTCTTTGGGTTCCGTAATATCCACCCAGACCTGATAGCTAAAGACAACCAATACGACCACAATCACGGCGGGGATGAAGGTCCAAACAAATTCCAAGAGACGGTTTCCATGCCAGCTGGGGCCATCGCCATCATCCCCTGGGCGGCGGCGGTAGGCGATGGCGGCGTAGATCACCAAGCCCTGCACGAGGAACCAAACGGCGCCGGCGATGATCATCATGAAGCGGAAGAGCTCATCAACTTGTCGCGCTTCGGCCGAAGCTTGCTCGGGGAAGAGCCAAGGCGTCAATTCGCCGGCTAGATAGCCACCCACAGCGATGCCCACGCCAGCCAATAGCAAAATTAGGAATAAGCGGGGCGAAAATGATAATCTTTGTGTGTTATCGGACATGCAATTTTCCCGAAGTCACCGCTACTCCTGGCTGGCCAATATGGCGCCGATTATAGGGCGGTGAATGGGCGCTGGCAAGCATCATCGTCAGCAAAGGGTCAATCGTTGCCACAGGCCGCGCTCAAGGCTTCGGCGAAAATGCTGAGTGCCCGTTCAGTGATTTCACGCGTGGCAATCAAAGGCGGAATCCAGCGAATCACATGGTCGTAGGTTCCGCAGGTGAGCAAGAGTAGCCCCCTTTCCAAGCAAGCGGCACTCACAGTCGCTGCGGTGGCGGTGTCGGCGTTGCCAGCGGCGTCGCGAAACTCGCAGCCGACCATCGCACCCAGCCCGCGCACATCGCTGATGGCCGGAAATTCCTCGCGCAAGTGTTGCAAACCATGTTGTAATTGCGCGCCGATGCGCGCCGCATTCTCGACCAGGCCTTCTTCACGAAGCGTTTCGATGGTCGCCGCGGCCGCGGCCATTGCCACTGCGTTACCGCCGCCATAGGTGCCGCCATGTGTGCCCGCTTCCCAGCGCTCCATTAGCTCGCGCCGCGAGGCGATTGCGGATATTGGCATACCGCTGCCCAGCCCTTTGGCCATCACGAGGATATCCGGCGTAATGCCCGCATGCTCATAGGCGAAGAATTTGCCTGTGCGCCCGAAGCCGCTCTGAATTTCGTCGACCACGAGCAAAATACCCGTTTGGTCACAAAGCTCCCGCAAACCGCGTAGATATGTGGTCGGCGCCGGGATGTAACCACCTTCGCCCAATACTGGCTCGATGACGATGGCAGCGGTTTCATCAGCCGCACTCTGGCTTGCCAAGAGAAGGCGCAGTTGCTCTAGGGCGAAATCTGCCGCCACCTCCTTTTCCAGCCCGAATGATGACGCATCCGGATACGGTGCAACGAAAACGGCGGCCGGTAGCGGCTGATAGCGATGACGATAGATGGTTTTGGCTGTGGTCATGGCCATGGTTTGGGCGGTGCGCCCGTGAAAGCTGCCTTGGAAGACGACGAGATTGCGCCTACCCGTTGCATGGCGCGCCAATTTCACCGCCGCTTCGATGGCTTCAGCGCCGCTATTGCTGAAGAAAAAGGTGTCGAGGGCTGCTGGGGTGATTTCATCCAGCTGCTCAGCCAGACGCAAGGTTGCGGGTGGAATGACGATGTTGATTTGCCCGAAGATCAATTGTTGCGCTTGCTCCTGGATGGCCTGCACGACACGGGGGTGGCTATGGCCCGTGTTGGTGACACCAATACCACAGGTGAAATCCAGGTAAGCGTTATCTTTTTCGTCGTAGAGATAACATCCGACGGCGCGCGTGGGTTGGATGGTTGTCTTATGTTTCCAGACTGGAGCGAGGCGCAGCAACGCTTCGTTCATAGTGTTTTTTGTTCCCTATCGACCCAGATTGCTCATCCGCTGATGATTATAGCGCAGACGAGAGCGAGCATGCTCGAGGCTGCTAGACTGGTGACCATGTGGAGGCAGGGATTTTCAGCTTTGCTACGGCGCAAGTTGGTGCGCGATTCACTCGTATTGCAAATCAGCCGTTTTTTTGGTTTGGGCATCGGCGCGCTATCGCTGGTTTTTGTGGCTCGCGCGCTCGGACCAGAAGAATTTGGCCGCTGGGGTCTCTTGCTGGCCTTGAATGAGACTTGGGCTTTGCTCAATTTGAGTGGCATCCAGGCCAGTACACAAACACGCTTGGCCATCGCTCTGGGTGGCCCGGCCAAACGCGACGAGATTGCCGCGTTGTTGGCACAGTATTTGTTTTTCTCCTTGCTCTGGGCCTTGCTCAGTTTTTTGGTATTGTCCGCTCTGGCGCCCATCGTCACCGCTACGCTCTACAATGATGCCTCGCTCGGTGTATGGAGTGGTTGGCTATCCCTACGCGTATTTGGCATGGCGGTTTTCCAGTTGCTCGTCATATGCCTGCGTTGTCACCGACATATGCGCCGCGTCGCCGGGTTGCATACGCTCAACCAGACGCTCCTGTTAGCGCTCATTTTCTTGGCCTTGAGCGGCGATGTTGCCATATCTAGCCTCGTCTACGCTCGACTGGCGCACGCAATGCTGTTGCTCTTGCTATCGATTTACCTGCTCGCGCGCCTGCGTGCAAGTTCGATGCCCTTGTTGCCCCGCTTCGCCGAGCTATTGTCGGTCTTGCGCAGGGTTTCACTTTGGCAAGATTGGCGTTTCGGTGCGATGATTGCGTTGGATAAGAACCTGGGAACGCTGTTCATCAAAATAGCCCTACAATGGGTTGGCGCAATCGGGGGAGCGGCGATGGTATCGCCCTTGAAGCTGGCTTTGGATGTTAGTGAGCGCATCACCTTCATGATGACGGGACTCTTCGAAAATATGAGCGCCATCATCCCCCGCCTGGTTGGCGCTGGTGAGTACCGCCAATTGCAGCGCACCATTGGCCGGGTGCAATTGGCGCTCTTTTCCGGTTCGCTGGCTTTGAGTGTGCTGCTCTATTGGCTTTTGCCGGGGTTGGTCGGGTGGCTCTTCGGCGCAGAGTACATTGAGGCGGTGCCGCTGATGCGTTGGTTACTCCTCTATGTCAATATCGTGTTGCTAACCGGTATCTTTGGCCCACTATACCGCGCGCTTAGGCAAGTGCGCCTGGCGGCTTTCGCGAAGATGGTGGCTCTGGCCACCGCCAGCATCCTCGCACATTACCTGATGGTCCAACACGGCGCCTTGGGTGGTGTCTTCTATATCCTATTGCTTTATGCAATTTCTGGCTTACTGACGGCTCGTTTCACATTGAAGGAGCTGAATCGACGCGTAGCCTCTTAAACATTGAAACGGATCATCAAGACATCGCCATCCTGCACGATGTAATCGCGGCCTTCCAACCGTAGACGACCGCGCTGGCGCAATGTCTTCTCGCCCCCCGCCGCCAATAACTCGTCGCTGCTCATCACTTCGGCGCGGATGAAACCTCGTGCCAGGTCACTATGGATTTGCGCGGCTGCCATTAGGGCGGTACTGCCACGCCGCAAACTCCAGGCACGCGCTTCCCTGTCGTTCACTGTGTAAAAGGTGATTCGTTCCAGGAGAGAGAGCGCTTGCGCTCGCATCCCTGGCGCAACCAGCTGGCTCAGACCATATTCCGTCATGAAGAGCGCTCGCTCGTCTTCGGGCAATTGCGCTAGCTCCCATTCCAAGGCGCCTGCCAAGTTGATTTGTGAGGTGGCCGATTGGGGAATGTCTGAAAATTGGGCAGATTGGCGAGCGCCTCTTCACCCAGATTGACCAGGGCCAACACCGGTTTAAGGGAGAGCAAATTGAAACCATTGAGCAACGATGCCTCTTGACCGGAGAAGTGTGAACACCGCAGTGGCTGGCCCGCATCCAAGCTTGGCCAGATGCGCTCCAATAGTTGATGTTCGGGCGCGAGTTCATCGCCGCGGCGCGGCCCTTTGAGGCCAATCTCTTCTTGGATGCGCGCCAGACGCTTCTCGATCGTGAGTTGGTCGGCGAGCAAGAATTCACCTTCGATCAAGGCGAAATCACGCGCTGCATCCACAGAGCCCAGCGGGTGCGGCGCGCGGCTGTTATGGAAATGACGCAGGGCATACAAGAAGCCATCCAACTCGGCTAGGGGATTGCGCAGCGCAGGCGGCATCCCTTCCCCACTACTCGTCCCCATACCGTTCACATCGACAAATGTGATGGCGAGAGGCACGATTTTTGCCGCCTGGTACATTTCTTGCAACGCGAGCAGACGGGAATCTTGGAGGCGGGCCACGGCGCTATGCAGCGCGATTTCACCACCAGGGTAGGGAGTGATGGGTTGGTTTGCCTGACAGATGGTGTTGAAAAGTGTGGTTTTACCACTATTGGGCAAACCCAAAATCCCCAGTTGAATCATGTACTCTCATCCAGCAAAGGAAAGGATGCTATCCTCCACTTCGTCAACTGTGACACCGAGGCTTTCCCAATCCCAAGCGCGAGCGGCCTTCATCCAGTTTTCTTGTGGTCTGTGAGGGACTGCGCGGTAGATCGATAGGCAAGCCGGACCGCGTGGGCCATAACGTCTTGGGTCGCTGGGGCCAAAGATCGCCACCACGCGGGCGCCACTGGCTGCTGCCAAATGCGTCAGGCCACTATCGTTGCCAATGTAGACCCTTGCCCCAGCGGCAAGTTGGGCCACTTCCGCAAAACTCAGCTCGCCGACAAACTTCAGGCTTTCTTCGCGCAAACTGGGGGGCAGATTGGCCAGCAAATGCCCTTCATCCTGCCCGACAATCCAGACCGGTCGCTCGCGCCAACGATGGCATAAACGCTCGGCCAAAGCGAAATAGCGCGCAATCGGCCAACGCTTGGTGTCGAGATTCATTCCCGGATTGGCACCACCGCCCGGATGCAGCACAAAGTAAGGCGCCTTGGGCGCAAGGGCGGACATTTTTTCTTCGAGGGTCTTCGCCGCTTTTGCTTGCAAGGGGATTTGCACGCGGCAACCCTCGGTATCCAGACCGACGGCTCGCAGCACATCCAAGTAGATTTCACATTCGTGGCGTGGGCTTTGCGGGTGTGTCCGCGCGCGAAAATGATAGCCAAAGCCGCGCCCGTCGCTATCAATTCCCGCTCGCCAGCGAATGCCGCTCAATTTTAAGGCCAGGCTCATCCTTGCCGAGCGCACCAAGGAGATGGCCAAATCATATTTCCCAGCGCGCAATACTTGTGCGAAGCGCCAAACCCCCCACCAACTTTTGGTTGGCAGGGCTTGGATGCCCGTATCCAGTAAGATATCGATATCGGAATGACCTTCCAAGACCGCACGCGACCAACGCCCCACAGCGAAATGGATTTGCGCAGCAGGAAAGTTGCGCCGCAAACCCATCAGCGCCGCCGTTGCCAATACCACATCACCGATACAGCAAGGGCGAATGACCACGATGCGCCGAATGTTCGTCAGGTTGAATGAGTTGGGTATCAAGAGTTGCGGCGCATGATTTTCTCGCGGCGGGCGGCCAGCGCTGCCCGCGGGTCATAACCACTCGAGCGCTCTTTGACCTGGCGTTGGATGCGCTCCTCAATTTCCTTTTCGTCAGGCAGCGAAAAGCCCAGTTCATCCGTTTCTTCGGCGAGCATGTTTTCGATGGCAGCGGGCAGCGTATCGACGGATGCCTTCTCGCTCTCAACGAAACCGCTAGTGACGGCTGCATCGGCTTCGCTAACGATTGTCGGTTCTTTCTCCGGATTGGATTTGGCGGTGAAGATTGGGAGGCGGTTCGATAGGTGTCCTAGCGAGAAAGCGATAATGGCTATAACTAGATGGGGGAGCCAGCTGGCGGTGGACCATACGAAAACCACCAGTAGCGCCGTCAACAGGAGAACGAAACCAATTGAATTCCCCATTTTTCTCCGCCAGAAGTGCATGCTTGAAGACTGAGGGATATCAGCGTGGGTTGTATAGCAGGATGGGGATTTCCACATCCAATATCAAGCGTTGCGCAAGGTTACCGAAGAGCTTGCGCGTGAGACCGGTGCGGCCATGCGTACTCATCACCATCAAGTCGATATCGCCCGCATTCACAAAGTCGATGATCGGCTGGGCGATTCCGCTCCCTTCTAGCAATACTCCGCGTACATTTAGGCCGTCTTCGCGCAGATTGGCGCAATAATCATCCAGTTGTTTTTGGGTATCTTCACGCAGTTCTTGAATGACGGTATTCTGTGTGACGAGCGGCGTCCAATCCACATAATCGACCAGATCTGGGGTTTGTGGCGTGAAGACATGCAACAAGACGAGCTCGGCCTCGTAATTGCGGACGATACCCAGCGCATACGGCAAGACCCGATTCGACCAATCGCTGAGTGCGGTGGGCATGGCAATTTTCTTGAACTTGACCTCTTCCATCATTTTCCTCTCAAAGAATGGGCAACAAAAAGACATACCTGCGCGCGAGTGCGCTCGTCGAAAATCATGGCTTTGGGCGTCATCGTTTCTTGGTTGCTGCCTTTCAACACTGGAAAATCACCGAGCTTTAAACGGACAAAAAGGATGAATGATGTTTGGCGCATCCCTTGCGATGGAATTCGGGAGTGTTTCCGTGCTCATTTGGCATGGCCTGTCTCGCCAAGGCATCCAATCCTTGATACTCAATCTATCCTAACGAGATAGTCGCCAATCCACAAGTTTCCATGCAGCCAATCGCGCCTTCAGCCTTCATCGCCGACAACCCCAATCGCGCAGGCCTGTTCCGCCTCGGTCATCTTGGCGTTGATTTCGGCCGAGGCGAAGCCGAGATTCTGGGCGGTCTGATACTGAGTTTGTGCGGCGCAAGGATCTTGTCCGGCCAGCAATTGGTCACCGTAGGCGACGCGTTGGTTGGCAAGGATGGTGACGGCTTTTTCTTGACTGAAAGGAGGGTAGTTTGGCGCATAATCCAGTAGCAATTCCAGGTATTGGATGGCTCTGCTGGGGTTGATATCGCGCCAATGCAGCGCATTCAGGTAGTAATTAGCGACAGTTCGTTCAAAGCGCAAAGGGTCGTTGTCTTCCAACCCGAAGGTTTCGGCACGGTTGACCAGCAGGATGGCTTCGGCGAGTTGGCCGGCGATGAAATGTTCGTTAGCGCGACGACGCAAGGCGAGCAACATCAAGGCATTCAGGGTGTTGCGAGCGTAAGAATCGTCGATGGCGCGAACCAGTTCCAAGTCGTCGAGGGCCTTTTGCCAATCTTCCGCTACGACCGCCGCGCGCGCCGCCTCCAGGTGCATGTCAATCGCAGAGTGGTCCTTTGTGTCGGGAGTGCTACTGCTTGGGGGGTTGGGGTTTGTAGTGGGTAAGGTGGTGGCGAGGGGCGGTGCGGTGGCGGTGGGAAGCGCAGTCGGTAACACAGTGGGTAGGTTGTCGGCCGTAAGCCGCAAGGCGAGGGCGGTCGCGGTGGGTGGGATGGTTGCCAAGCAAGGAACCGCCGGGGTGAGACTAGCGAGCAATTCGATACGCCGCTCCATGAATTCTGGTCGCTCTTCACGGATATCCTCCGCAAAATTGGCGCATTCGCTACGCACATAATCCCGTTGGCGGGCAGTGGCGGTACGCTCGACAAGGCGTTGCCCTTCCTGCCAACCCGCGGTCCCCGCTAAAAAAATCACACTCAGCGAGCAAAACATTACCGCTAGGCAACCCAGGGCGGTGAAAGGCCGATTCACAGTTTGGTTGCGGATATCAATGATGATGATTGCGATTTAAGCAAGGTCAGAAACCTCACCCACATTGTGAGTGTCCATCCCAGTGCACTCAGCGCAGCATAAAGGGAATTCTGTTGGTAATCAATGGGGGCTTACCCGCGGCTATGGGAAATTTCGGCCGCACGCGGCAAGGAAATTATCGTCAACAAGCTACCAATGCCGGCCAAAAACCAGACCGGATAATTCAAACTGCCTTGGGATGGCAACCGTCCCCCAATTTCCAGGGCGTTGGTCACCAATAAGAGCAGGCTTGCGCCGAGGGGCAACCAAGACCAGAATGATCGCTTGAGGCTGAGCAGTTGTGTGCTACCCAGCAACAACAAAAGGAAAGCATGCTCATCCGTGCGCAGGCGCCCGGGTAAGACTCCATCGGTCGCGACGATGAGGTATAGCGGCAAGAAACTGGCTAGGGCGACGAGCACAGGGCCGATCAGGGCAAGCGCGAGGTTGAGGGGTTGGTCCTTCATTTTCATTGCCCAGGTTCTTCGGCGAGTCTCCGCTGTACGACGGGTTGGGTGTTTGCTTCAGCCGCCGTCAGGATGCGTGAAATCAAGGCGGTTTGCTTGCCGGCGGCTATGCGCTCCAACGCAAAGGCTAGCGGTGTTTTCTGCGCTTTCATGCGGTTGCAAGTCGGACAGCTCAGCGCCAGGTTGCTGCGTTGATGGCCGCCGCCACGCTTCAAGGGATGGATGTGGTCAATCTCGAATTCACTGTCGACTAACGAAGTACCACACCATTCACAGCAACCATGAGAGGAAAGGATGACATCGCGCAGTTCTGATAGGGTGATTTTGCCCTCTGCGCCAATCGCGCGTGCGCGCTGGTTCAATACGGCGAGATAGCGAGCCAGCGCGGGCTTTGGGGGTAAATCTTCATAGCGCATCGTATTGCCTCTAGGTGCACAAGGGTATTATACTCATAACGATTTGGGTTTTGGGGCTGGCGCGAGAAAGATGGCATTGGATTTGGAAAGGGCTTTGCTGACGGCAAGGTTGGCGGCGCAGCGCGCGGGAGAGGTTACGCTGCGCTACTTTGGGCAGGAACCTTCCCATACTCAAAAGAGCACGGCCATCGATTTGGTGACCGAGGCGGATAGGGCCGCTGAAGCCTGTCTGGTGGAGGATTTGCGCGCCGCTTACCCTGAACACCGACTCTATGGCGAAGAGGGTGGTGTCTATGATGGTGCGGCGGCCGAATATCGTTGGTATCTGGACCCCGTCGATGGCACGACCAATTTTGCTCAGGGTATCCCGATTTATGCGGTGAGTGTCGCTCTTTGTGACGCCAAGGATGAGCCACTGGTCGCTGTGGTCTTGAATCCAGCTTACGGGCGCGAGTTTTCGGCCATTCGTGGCCGCGGCGCCCATTTGGATGGACGGCGCTTGCAAGTTTCCCGCAAGGAGCAATTGGCGGAAGCGGTCGTCGCTTCTGGTTTTGCCTATGATAAGTGGGAGAATCCCGATGACAACCTGGCACAATGGGGCGCGATGATGAAGCGGACGCGCGGTATCCGGCGCCTGGGCGCGGCCGCGTTGGATTTGTGTTTCGTGGCGATGGGGCGGCTGGATGCCTATTGGGAGCGACGCCTGGGTGGACCTTGGGATGTGATGGGGGGTATCCTCATCGTCGAAGAAGCGGCTGGGCGGGTGAGTGATTATCGTGGTGAGCGCTCGGAAAAGGCCTTGCTGGGCCAGGAAATCGTCGCCAGCAACGGACACTTGCATGATGAAATCTGCGGCATCTTGCGCGCGGCGGATGGCTGATGCCCACAGTGAGCGCCGCGTATTTTGATGCCTTGATTTGGCTGCTGGTGGGCTTGGGTCTACCTTGGGCGCTTTGGTGTTTGTACCGAGAATTGTGGCGAGCGCGGGAAGAGGAGCACGATGCTGGATATCCGACTGATTCGTGAGCGTCCCGATTGGGTGCGTGAGCGGTTGGCGCGGCTTTATGATGAAGAGGCGCTGCCGCGTTTGGAGCGAATCATCGCCATCGACGAGCGCTTGCGGCAGGCGTTGAATGAAGCCGAGACCTTGCAGGCTGCGCGCAAGCGCCTCAACCGTGCTGCGGGGCGTTTTCGTGGCCAAAGTCAACACGACCCACTGGTATCCGCTCGCAGAGTCAGCGCGGCGCGTCAAGCCATCATGGCTGGCGATTGGGAGCGTGCCGAATCTCTATTGCGCGGTGAAAGGGATTTGTCCGCTGAAAACGATATAGATCTCAGTAGCGCCCTGGAAGAGCTGAATATTGCCTTGCGTGGAATGGCTGATCGCTACCATGAGTTGCATCAGCGAACACAAGAGCTCGGCGCGCAACTACGCGCTGAAATGCTTGGGCTCCCCAATTTGCCCCACGATAGTGTGCTGGATGCGGCGAGTGAAGCAGAAAACCGCCCCGGCCCAACTGTTGGGCCCTTATCCCAATTTGATTTCACGCCGCGACCGCATTGGGAAATTGGGCCTGATATCGGTATCATCGATTTTGAGCGTGGCGTTCGGCTGATGGGTTCGCGTGGCTACATCTTGAGTGGAGATGGTGCGCGCTTGCAGCGGGCGCTCATCGCTTTCTTGCTCGACCAGGCCATCCTGGATGGCTTTACAGAGCAATACTTGCCGCTATTGACGCGCGAAGAGATGCTTGAAGGAGCGGCGCAATTCCCGCGCTTTCGCGATGTCGTCTATAGCGACCCGGATGCGGGGTTATATCTCTTGCCCACGGCGGAGGTGGCGTTGACCAATTTCTACCGCGATGAAATCTTGGAAGAAGGGCAATTGCCGCTGCGCCTCGTCGCCCATACCCCTTGTTTCCGCAGGGAACGGATGAGCGCGGGCCGCGATGTCCGGGGTATCAAGCGTGTCCATCAATTTGAGAAGGTGGAACGTTACTCTTTCACACGACCAGAGGAGAGTTACGAGGAGTTGGAATCGCTGACGACCGCCGCGGAAGGGATTTGCGCCGCCCTTGGCTTGCCCTATCGACGGTTGAAAATCGTCAGCGGTGACTTGGGTTTCAGCGCCAGCAAGAAATATGATGTGGAAATCTGGGCACCCGGCAGCGAAGAATGGTTGGAGGTCAGCTCTTGCAGCAACACGGAGGATTTCCAGGCGAGGCGTGCCAATATCCGTTATCGACCGCGCGGAGCGAAGCGGACCCGCTTCCCCCATACGCTCAACGGCAGCGCCCTGGCCTTGCCTCGCCTCATCATCGCCATCCTGGAGAACGGCCAGCGCGCTGACGGTAGTGTGCGCCTGCCGGATCCCATCATCCCCTATATGTCCGGCCAGGAATGGCTCGCGGGCCCGGCTTGAATCAGGGGTAATTGCGATTCAGCAAGCGTGGATAGGGGATGGTCTCTCGAATGTGATTGAGTCCGCAGATCCAAGCCACTGTCCGCTCGATACCGATACCAAAACCGGCGTGCGGCACGCTGCCCATTTGCCGTAGTTGCAAATACCAATCATAAGCGGCGCGCGGGAGTCCGATTTCGGATACCCTTTTTTCCATCAACGCTGCATCGTAAATTCGCTCGCTGCCGCCGGTGATTTCGCCGTAGCCTTCTGGAGCCAACAGATCGACGCTGCGGCATACCTCTGGCCGATCCGCAAGCGGTTGCATGTAAAAAGCCTTGATTGCCGATGGGTAGTGATGGATGAAGAGTGGCTTGTCGAACATGTCCGCGAGCGCTGTTTCATGCGGGCTGCCGAAATCTTGCCCCCATTCTATGGCGAGGGCGGTGCGTTCATCATCGTCGTCGAGTTGCTGACGATGGGTTTGTAGAAGCTCGACGGCTTTGTCATAACTGATTCGCGGGAATGGGGCTTGGACGCGCTCCAATGATGAGGTATCGCGCTCCAATATGGCCAACTCCTGTGCGCAATCCCGCAAGACGCTTTGCACGAGGTGACTAACGAAATTTTCCTCCAATTCCATCATGTCTTCGAGCGAATAGAAAGCCATCTCGGGTTCCAGCATCCAAAATTCAAGCAGATGGCGACGGGTTTTGGATTTTTCGGCACGGAAAGTCGGGCCAAAACAATAGACCTTACCGAAGGCGGCGATATTCGCTTCGTTATAGAGTTGGCCCGTTTGTGCGAGGTAGGCGACTTCGCCGAAATAGTCGATTTTGAAAAGGGTCGTCGTCTCCTCGCCGGCGGCTGCGGTTAGAATGGGGGTGTCGACCAGCAAGAACCCCGCATCATCCAGCCAATTTCGCATGGCACGGATGATGCGCGCGCGGATACGCAAAATCGCCCATTGTCGTGATGAGCGCAACCATAGGTGGCGGTTGTCCATCAGGAATTCGGTCCCATGCGCCTTGGGCGTGATGGGAAAATCTTCCGCGCGCTGTATCAATTGGATACTGGTCAAGCCAATCTCATAACCGCCGGGGTAACCGGGGGCGCGTTCGTCAGCGCGGACGATGCCTTGGACCATGATGGCTGATTCTTGTGTCAATTCGCGCACGGCCTCGAAATCGACGGCGGGTAATTCACCACGGAAAACCACGCATTGGGCGACGCCGCTACCATCGCGCAGGCGGATAAAATGCAGGCGCCCTTTGCCGGTCTTGCGCTGAACCCAACCACGCAGGCGCACGACCTCTCCTTCATGCTCTGCTAGCGAGCGAATTTCGATGTCCTTGACCATATACCAACCTTTAAATCTGGCTCGCTGCAGTATAACACGAGGGCTGAGCCACGATGGGAACGGCAATGTGCTATATTCCTCGCTAGTATTGCTTTTCATAGAGAGACAGGAGAGAGGCATGAAGGTCGATTACTCGGCACGCCAGGCAAAATTACACCGGCTGGCTGACGCGGTGGCGCTAGTTCCCGGGACTTCGATGCAATATTTCACCGGCCTGGATTTTCATTTATCAGAGCGTCCCATCGTGGCCATATTCGCGGGTGATCGACTGGCCTTTATTTGCCCTGAGTTGGAAGTTCCCAAATTGAAAGATGGCCTCGGCGGAAGCGAGGTGGAAATTTTCCGCTGGACGGATGAAGAATGGTATCAAGGCGCTTTCCGAGAGGCGGTTTCTACGCTGGGCTTGCAGGGCAGTTCCCTGGGTCTGGACGATATGACCATGCGCGTCTTTGAATGGTTGGCTTTCCAGCGTTCGGCTGGGCGGATGGGTTTGCGACCGCAGCCCTTGGGCCAGGAGTTGTTGCGCATCCGCGCCATCAAAGAAGCGGGCGAGGTTGAAGCGTTGCGCCGGGCCATTCAACTGAGTGAAAGGGCCTTGAGCCGAACGCTGCAACAGGTCGAAACCGGTATGAGTGAGAGCGAAATCGCCGCTCTGCTCGAGAAAGAATTGTCCGCTGCTGGCTCCGATGGCAACTCCTTCGCGCCTTTGGTATTGGTGGGTGAGCGCGGCGCGTTACCGCATGGCAACTCCGGCGCGCGTGAATTGGGGCCGAATGATGGCCTGCTCATCGATTTTGGCGGGATTTCGCATGGTTATCCCGCTGATATCACGCGCACCTTTTGCTTGGGTGAACCGTCGGCAAAGCTGCGTGAATTGTATGAGATTGTTTTGCGCGCGAATCGCGCGGCCATCGCCGCTGCTGGGCCAGGCGTACCTTGTGAAGATGTTGACGAGGCCGCGCGCGCGGTCATTAGCGAAGCGGGTTATGGAGAATATTTCATCCATCGCTTGGGGCATGGCCTTGGTCTGGATGTGCATGAGTTGCCGCAAATGGCGGCTGGCGTCTCTGCGCCGCTCGAGGAGGGCATGGTCTTCACGGTTGAGCCAGGCATCTATTTACCCGGTGAAGCTGGTGTCCGTATCGAGGATATCTGTTTGGTTACGGCCGATGGTGTGGAGGTTCTGACGAGCTTTCCCCGATCGCTCGATGACTTGGGTTGAGAGGTCGGAATGCGCTTCGTCGGAAATTTGGCTGGCGGAATGTTGAATGCGTGAGCATAAAGGTTGTTGAAGACTTGAGCATTGGTCAGCCTACTTTACCGAATTGGGACGACCAGCACCGCTTGATCTGCGGTGATGCTTTGTGCCCTGGCCTTTTGCCAGGCACCATCCCTACCCCCCCCCCCGAAATTTCTGCGCCATGCGTTGACCTGACCGTAACCTCGCCGCCTTACAATGTGGGGAAGCGCTATGGCGGTGGCGATGATGAGCTGAGCCATGAAGAATATCTAGCCTTCACTGAGCGTTGGCTGAGCAATTGCTATGCCTGGACAAAACCCACCGGTCGCCTTTGTCTGAACATCGCGCTGGATAAAAACGCCGGTGGCAAGGAACCACTCGCCGCGCAACTTACGGTGATGGCCATGCGCATCGGCTGGCGCTATCACGCGACCATCATTTGGAACGAAGGGACGATATCGCGGCGGACAGCCTGGGGTAGTTGGCGCTCGGCCAGCGCGCCGCACATCATCGCCCCGGTTGAAGTGATCCTTGTGCTCTATAAAGAAGAATGGAAACGCGACCGGCGTGGCGAATCTTCCATAAGCGGCGACGACTTTATCGATTGGGTTTTGGGGATCTGGAAATTTGGTGGTGAAAAGGCCAAACGGATTGGCCATACCGCCCCTTTTCCGCGAGAACTACCCAAACGTTGTATTCAGCTCTTTTCTTATGTGGGTGATGTCGTGTTGGATCCCTTTTTGGGTTCGGGCACGACGATGATCGAGGCGATACTCGGTGGTCGACGCGCCATCGGTATCGAGATTGAGCCACACTATGTCGAGTTGGCGCAGCGGCGCATCGCGGCGGTGACCACGGTGGAATTGCTTCCCGAATACCGGCTTGAGTGGGAGAAAAAATGAAATCGTCGCGCAAAAACCCTTTTGATGATGAGATTTTCAGTGCCCTCATCGCGATTTTGTGCCCCAAAATGCAAGGCAGCGAGTTGGTGGAGCAGGGCTACGAAGCCTATTTGCAGCAATATGGGAGCACTGCGAGCCGTAACGGAAGGATTTATGAATTACTCATCGTGGAGGCCATCCGCCGCGCGGGAATCGGCCCCGTCTACTATCAGGCGCGTTACTTGTTTGTGCCCAATGTCGAATTTGATGTCTTGCTCTATCATCCCCGCTCGCCGGTCGTTTTGTCTTGTAAGACCTCGTTGCGGGAACGCTATAAACAGGCGGAATTGGAAGGCTATGTGCTCAAGTCGGTCTACCGTGGCGCACGCGTCTATTTGGTGACGCGTAACCCAGGAGAAGGACTTGGCGTTCAAAAGAAAATTAAGGAAGGGGTAATTGTGGGCTTGGATGATTGCATCATCACTCGGGATAGTGAGGCTTTCGACGACTTGTTGCTCAACCTTGGTGAATGCGATTTTCAAGTCGCTAGGCCCATCGAACCATTATTGAAAACCGGTTTTTGCTTCCCCAAGCATTGAGCCTCAAGCCACCGTCACCGCTTCACAGAGATAGACATCCTGAATCGCGTTCAGTAATTTCACGCCTTCCGCAAAGGGTCGTTGGAAGGCTTTGCGTCCGCTGATGAGGCCCATACCGCCGGCGCGTTTGTTGATGACGGCCGTGCGCACGGCTTGTGCGAAATCGTCGACCCCGCTCGCGCCACCCGAATTGATTAAACCCACGCGTCCCATGTAACTGTTGATGACCTGATAGCGCGTCAAGTCGATGGGGTGTTCGTTGCTCAGCTCTTGGTAAATGCGTTGATCCCATTTGCCGTAGGAAGAATCACCGCTGTTCAAGGCGCGATAGCCGCCGTTGCTGGTGGGTTGTTTCTGTTTGACGATGTCGGCTTGCAGAGTCGCGCCGAGATGGTTGGCCTGGCCGGTCAAATCGGCAGAACCCTCATGGTTGACATCAACAACCTGGAAGGCGGGGTTCCGCAAATAACACCAGAGCACGGTTGCCAAGCCCAGCGCATGCGCTTCAGCAAAAGCCTCGGCCACCTCCACAATTTGTCGTCGGCTTTCAGCTGAGCCGAAATAGATGGTCGCGCCGATGGCCACCGCTCCCATGTTCCAAGCTTCACGCACGGTGCCAAAGCGAATTTGGTCGTAACGGTTCGGGTAACTGAGCAGCTCATTGTGGTTCAGCTTGACGAGGAAGGGGATGCGGTGCGCGTACTTGCGCGCCAGGGCACCCAGCACGCCGAAAGTGCTGGCAACGGCGTTACAGCCCCCTTCGATGGCCAGTTCGATGATGCTGGCCGGGTCGAAATAGCGTGGGTTGGGGGCGAAGGAGGCGCCGCCAGAATGCTCCACGCCTTGATCGACCGGCAAGATGGAAAGATAACCGCTCCCGCCAAGACGGCCATGCCCCAACAGTTGTTGCAGGCTGCGCAGTACTTGCAAGTTGCGGTCGGATTGGGCCCAAACGCGGCTGACGAAATCTCCACCCGGGAGCGTCAGTTGATCTGGCAAGATGGTCTGGGAGCGGTATTCGAGCAAAGCGCTCGCCTCTTCACCCAGGAATTCACGAATGTCATCGATCGTCAACTCACGCATATCCTGCCCTCCCAAATTATCGCGGTTGCTACAGACCATTCCCTAGCATTGCTGGGAAATTCCGAAGGATTCCAGTAGGTCGTAAAGTACAGGGATTCGATCCCATGAGCAGGAATCGTCGATGATCCAGATGGCGGCGATGGTGACGATACAGCAGAAAAAAATGGTGAAAATGGTCCCGACTAGCAAAACCCAACGCCAGGAAGAACTCGTGGTTTCGAGTGGCAATTCTTCATAGCCATAGCCGCCGGCGGTGGAGGGTTCGGGTGCGGGAGTGGGCCGTGGGGCTGGACTGGCCTGTGGGGCTTCAATGGACTCATGCTTGGGCGCATGAGGGGCGAAATCCGGTCGTTGCGCTGGCGTGGCTGGTGTATCGGTTTCTTCTTTGCCGGCGATTGGGCTGGCTTCGTTCAGTCGGTCGGGAGCGGGCTCATGTCGCTCGTATTTGAGCAGGACGGTTTCACCAAGACCCACCAGGTCACCATCGTTCAACAATTGGGGGCTTTCGAGGCGCTCCTGGTTGAGATAAGTCCCATTGGTGGAACCCAAGTCTTCGATTTCATAACCTGCCTCGACGCGGCGGATGCGCAAATGCCGTCGGCTCACCTCCGGGTCGCTGAAGACAATTTCGTTGGCAATATCGCGGCCTATGGTGATCAGGTCGCGGAAAAGCGGATACGGCTGCTGCGGTTTCGGTCCGCGTTGTACCACCAGTTGATGTTTTGCAGGGGATTGAGACATCGAATGATCTTGTTGGGAGTAAATTAGCGCAGGCATTATAAACACCGTAGCGCTGGCCTGTCAAACCAGTCTCGAGGCAACGAACTGGCTTCTGCTATACTGATTCGCCGGTTTATCGGGGCAGAACACCATTCCACGGCCCAATATTGGCGAGACCTCAATTGGCCAAGCGGCGAGAGATTTACGGGAGGGAGTTTATAGCGCCCGTGAATTGGCCCAAGCTTGCCTTTTGAACATAGAGCGTCATGATCGAGTGTTGAACGCTTTCCTGAATGTTGACGCGGAGCGTGCCCTAGCGCAAGCGGATGCGGCCGATGCGCGCCTGGCCGCTGGTGAAGCGAACCCCTTGACGGGTATCCCGTTGGCCATCAAAGACAATATCGTCGTCGCGGATGAGGAGACGACTTGTGGGTCGCGCATCCTGGCTGGGTATCGCTCCCCTTTTTCCGCAACGGTCATCGTACGCTTGCTGGCGGCGGGGGCCATCTTGTTGGGTAAGACGAATATGGATGAATTTGGTATGGGCTCATCCAATGAAAATTCGGCTTATGGTGCAGTCCGCAATCCCTGGTCGCCGGAGCGGGTACCGGGGGGGAGCAGCGGTGGCTCGGCGGCGGCGGTGAGCGCGGCGCTTTGTTTGGGTGCTTTGGGTAGTGATACTGGGGGTAGTATTCGCCAGCCCGGCGCTTTCTGTGGCCTTTCTGCTCTCAAACCCAGCTACGGACGCGTCTCGCGTTGGGGTCTGGTCGCCTTCGGTAGTTCACTCGAGCAAATCGGGCCGCTGGCGCGCACGGTGGAGGATTGCGCCCTGATTTTGCAGACCATCGCCGGTAGAGACGAGCGGGATGCCACCTGCGCCGATGAGCCGGTACCCGATTATCGAGCAGCGTTGCGAAAGGGTGATCTCCGCGGCCTACGCTTGGGTGTACCAGATGAGTACTATTCCGGAGAATTGCAGCCGGCCGTTCAAGTGGTGTTGCAAACGGCCTTGGAGGAATTGGAAACGCTCGGCGCCACGCTGGTGCCCATTTCGCTACCCCTCACTCGCTACGCTGTCTCGACCTATTATCTGATTGCTTCCAGCGAGGCCAGCGCGAATCTGGCGCGCTACGATGGTCTTCGCTATGGGCAGAGGGTGAAGAATACTGCGCTTTGGGATGGTTATCGTCAAACGCGCGCCGCCGGCTTCGGCCCGGAAGTCAAGCGGCGTATCATGCTCGGGACTTATGCCCTTAGCGCTGGTTATTATGACGCCTATTATGGCCAGGCTTCCAAGGTGCGTACTCTAATCCGAGCCGAATTTGCGAGAGCCTTTGAGTTAGTCGACCTTTTGGTGACCCCGACCACACCGACCACCGCTTTCCGCTTCGGCGAGAAAATGGCTGACCCCTTGCAAATGTATCTAGCCGATGTGTTGACCCTACCGGCCAATCTGGCTGGTATTTGTGGTATCAGCTTTCCTTGCGGCTTTGACGAAGAAGGTTTGCCCATTGGCATGCAGTTGCTGGGCCCCAACTTTGGTGAGGCGAAATTGTTGGCGGCGGCGGCGGCATATCAAAAAGTGACGAACTGGCATGAAAGACGCCCGCCGGAAAACAAGGAACCGATATGACCATTGACAGTGAAGAGCAACTGGCGGCTCTGCGGCGCATCGGCCGCATCTGCGCCTTGACGCTGGGTGCGATGCGTGACCAGGTTTGTGCTGGTATGACGACCGCCGAGTTGGATGCCATCGGCGCCGCGGAGCTGGCGCGGCATGGCGCTCGCTCCGCGCCCATCCTCGCTTACAATTACCCAGGCGCGACCTGCATCAGCATCAATGAACAGGCCGCTCATGGTGTACCGGGCGCGCGCGTCATCCAGAAAGGCGACTTGGTCAATATCGATGTCTCTGCTGAAAAAGACGGATATTTTGCGGATACCGGGGCCACTATCCTCATTCCTCCCGTCAATCCCGGCGCAGAGCGCCTCTGCGAATATACGCGGCAGGCGCTGTCGGCGGCCATTGATGCCGCGCAGGCGGGTGTGCGTCTACAGGAAGTTGGGCGAGCAATTCAGTGTGTTGCCACGCGCGGTGGTTATTCTTGCATCCGCGAGTTGGGCGGTCATGGTATCGGCCGTAAGATTCATGAGGCGCCCTCGGTGCCCAATTGGAATAATCGTGCCGCTAAAGGGCGTTTGCATGATGGCCAGGTCATCACCATCGAACCTTTCTTGACCACCGGCGCCATCCATGTGCGGACGGCCGAAGACGGCTGGACCCTCTATACCACCGATGGTAGCCTGTCCGCACAATACGAGCATACGGTGGTCATCACCAAACAACGACCCATTCTGCTGACGGTGGCTTAAGTCAACTCCGAATTGGGGCGGCGCAACGCAAAACACTCACCCTGGCGGATGTAACCCGTACCGCTAGTTCGCTCGATGGGTTGGCTCTCATCTGTTTAGGCGGGATGGGGAACAAAATAAAAGGCGAGAGCCAGGATGGCGAAGAGGGCCAATAGCATCGCCCCTTCCAGCCAATTCGTTTCGCCATCGAGGGCGATGAAAGCAGCGATGAGCGAACAGGCCGCCAGCGCTACCAGCTCAAAGCTGTTATAGACGAGCAAGAGGCGCTCGCCAAACAACAAGGCAATGAAGACCAGCAGCGGCGCTACGAAGAGGGCAATCTGAGTGCTCGAGCCAATGGAGATGGTCATGCTCAAATCCATGCGGTTCTTGATGGCGACTTGTACGGCCACCAGGTGTTCGGCGACATTGCCAACCAGCGGGATGATGATGATGCCGATGAAAAACTCTGTCAGCCCAAGTTGTTCGGTGACGGTCTCCACCGCGCCGATGAGCGCTTCGCTCATCAGGACGATACCGAAGGTCGCGGCGGCGAGGACGAAAAGAGCCTGTCGCACGCCCCATTTGCTCTCATGAGTGACGGCTTCGCGTTGTAGGCGATTTTCCGATGCGCCGGAATGGAAAGAGTAGAATACGCTCAACCCATAGAGCAACATCATGATGATGGCGACACCTTCGCTGAGCTGCAGCTCGGCGGCGGGGTCATCAGCGATTGCGACATCAAAGAGCGAAGGCACCATCAAGGCCGCCAAGGCGAGGAGCAAGAGTGCGGCGTGCATGGCCGCATCACGACGGTCAAATTGTTGTAGGCCATTGCGTATCCCCCCCAGTAGCAAAGACAGACCCATGACCAACAACAGGTTGCCCAGTATAGAGCCGATGATGGAGGCCTTCACCAATTCGAGCAACCCGCGCTGAATGGCGAAAATGGTGATGATGAGTTCGGCCGCGTTGCCCAAGGTTGCGTTGAGCAATCCGCCGATGCGTGGTCCGGTGTGGTTGGCCAGTTCTTCTGTCCCTTCGCCGACGAGGTTGGCGAGGGGCACGAGGGCGATCGCCGCGGTTACGAAGATTAGGATGTCATCCCAATGCGCAACTTCGGCGAGCAAAGCGATCGGTACGAAGGCGAGTAGGGCGTATTTGAGCGAGATGCGTGGCATCGATATCCCCAATTATCATGAACAGATTGACACGATTGTATACCCCACTCGCGTCGCCTGCTAGATTCTCCGTATCGTATGATGAAGAACTTGGACGACCGTATGCGCATCCTGCACATCAGCCCCTATTATGCGCCGGCTTATGCCTTTGGTGGTGTGGTGCGGGCGCTGCAAGGTCTCGCCGAAGCTCAAGTGGCTGCTGGGCATCGGGTTACGATCTTGACGAGTGCCGTCGCCAGTCGAAGGTTGAATCTGAGGGCAGGGGAAGAGCAGGTGAACGGGGTTGATGTCGTCCGCATCCCCAACCGTTGGTTGGCTCTGCGCCGCGCCGCGAATCTCTCTTCCCCGCGAGGCTGGTTAGAACAAGCGAGGCCGCTATTGGCGACGGCGGAAATCATCCATTGTCATGAATTCCGCACAATCGAAAATCTCCATTTGAAAAGGGGCTTACGCGAATTGCGGGTCAGTGTACCGCTGCTTCTCTCCCCTCATGGTACGCTAACGCATGATACTGGCCGAAGAGCAGCCAAAACGCTTTGGGATTTCACGCTGGGGCCGGGGCAAGCGCGACTTTTTGACCAAGTAATTTGTTTGAGCGCGGCCGAGCGCGCCGAGGTTGGGGAGCGTTGGCGGAGCATGGGTCTGCCAATGCCGCCTACGGCGGTTGTCCCCAATGCCGTGGCGGCAGACCTTTTCACGGGTTACGACCGGCAAAGATTGCGCTCCAGTTTTCGTGAACGATATGGGCTCGGTTCGGCACCGACGATGCTTTTCCTCGGGCGTTTGCAACGCCGCAAAGGAGCGTTCTTGCTCGCCAGAGCTTTCGTGCGCGCTTTCCCTCCTTCGGAAAGGCAATCCGTGCAGTTGATTTTTGTCGGTCCAGACGAAGGGGAGCGTGCGTCATTACTGCGATTGCGGGACGAGCGGATACATCTGCTCGGCTATCTGCAAGGTGAAGCGCGTTTGGCGGCCCTAGCGGCGGCGGATGGATTCGCGCTTCCCGCCGTTGGTGAAGGGCAACCGATGGCTTTGTTGGAAGCGTTGGCGGTGGGCTTGCCGGTCATCATTACGAGTGGCTGCCAGTTGCCACAGGCGGCGGCTGACAACGCTGGTTGGCTGGTCGAGCCAGAAATTGGGTCGATTGCGGCGGCGCTCGAAAGATGGTTGGCGGCGCGGAAAGAATGGGCAGAGATGGCCGCGGCGGGGCGAAGACTCGCTCGCGAAGAATTCAGTTGGCTGCGAGTGGAGGCGGCGTTGACCACAGTCTATCGCGATTTGATGGCGCGGATGAGTTCTACGGCCAGATCATAACGCTCATAGGATGGGATGATATAAATCCCTTGCGGCTGTGGTTTCAATTGCTCATAAATTTCCATCGCGATGGCGATCCCTTCTGCTTCCGGGTTGGCCGCGCCTTTCATACGCCGCAAAATTGCTGGTGGGATATGGATGCCGGGAACTTTCTCGTCCAGAAAGCGAGCGTGTCGTTCCGATTGCAAGGGCATTAGGCTGACGAGCAAAGGCAAGGGGCAGGGCATACCTTGAGTCGCTTGGAATGCTGCGTGAAATTGGGCGATGCGCTCTGGCTGATAGAGCGCTTGACACAGCGCGAAGTCGGCACCGCCATCCAGCTTGCGAGCCAGGACGCGTAGCTCGCGACTGAGGTCATGAGCGCCAACATTCAAAGCACAACCGACGGTGTAGCGTGTGGGTTCGCCGATGGAGCGGCCGCGCAGGTCTACCCCCTGATTCATCTTGTGTTTGATGAGGGCGATGAGCGCCGAAGGCGCCAGGTCATAAGTGTTACCCGCCCCCGGATAGTCGCCGATGTCGACTGGGTCTCCCATCGTGACGAAAACATTGCGCAAACCGATGGCGTGAGCGGCTAGCAAATCGCTTTGCACGCGCAGTACATTGCGGCCGCGTGTCGGGAAATGCAAAATTGTTTCCTGGCGAAGTTCGCTTTCGATCAGGTGGCAAATCGCCCAGGCGGACATTCGCAAGCGGGCCGTGGGGGTGTCGGCGACATCGATGAAGTCCACGCCGGCGGCGCGTAACAGTTTTGCTTCATGTAGCAATTTCTTTGCCGAGTAGCTTCGTGGCGGCGTCACTTCGACATGGATGAGGCGATCACCGCTGGCGAGGCGTTGCGCCAGGCGCGTGCGGCGAGGAGGAGTGTTCAAGGCGTTTCTAGAATCTGTGCTACACGGTCCAATTGCCCAACGCTGAAATAACTGGCGTGCGGGTGATGGATGAAGATGGCCGCTGTGCTTGCCTCCGGGACGATTTGCTCGGCTTCGGTGAGGTGGATATTCAATTCCTTGGCGGCTGCGGGCAGGAGCTCCCAGACGATGCGATGGTCATGCAATTCAGGGCAGGCAGGATAACCCCAAGAATAGCGCTTACCGCGCTCGCTTTGGATGCCGAGCTCACGCCGAATGTGCTCAGTCACATAATTGGCAGTCGCTTCAGCTGTCTGTACGGCGAGGCCATGGAAAAAATAGGCTTCGCTATAATCATCCCTGGCTTGGAGCTCTTCTACACGAGCATTGGCAACCGCACCGACGGTGACGACTTGCAACACGCAAGTATCCACCCGCCCGCTACTGGTTGGAGCGAAATAATCGCTGAGGCAGAGGTGTTGACGATCGGGTTGCCTTGGAAATTGGAAGCGCGCGCGCGCGCGGCGGCGACCATCGGCCCCGATTTCTTCTTCCCAGATGATCAACTCATCCCCTTCAGCGTTGGCAGGGAAATAGCCGTAGACCGCTTGCGGCAATAGGGTACCGGAGCGGCCTGCCTCTTTCCCCATACGCCTGAGGCGCATCTCGAATTCCGCTTCCAACTGTTCCCATTCGGCGCCGCGCGTGTTTTTTGCGCCCCAAGAGAGCCGATATAGCTCAGGCTTATGCAGATGTTGCAAGACCATTTCCAAGGGCATCTGGCGGATCACGCGCGTCCCCCAGAAGGGAGGCTGTGGTAGATCTGGCGCTGGCGGAAAGCGATCTTGCTTGCCTCTGCGCGCAATGCTTGGCCGGGTACTTGGCGCCCGAGCCAAGGCCGCGCTGGCCTTGGCTCGGTTTTGAGCGACATAGTCCGTGCGCTCTGCGCTCATCAGCTTATCCATCACGGCCAGCCCTTCGAAGGCGTCGCGGCAATAGAAGACTCCTGGCTCGTAGGGTTGCTGTCCCTCGCCGAGGAACAGGATGCGTTGCCCAAATTTGCGGTTGATGGCTGCTCCGCCAATCAAGACCGGGATATCCAAGTCCTGCCGGGCCAGCGCCTGTACCACCAGGGGCATCTGCTTGCTCGTGCTCACGAGCAGCGCGCTGAGACCAATGGCATCGGCTTCATTTTGTATGGCTTCGTCAATGATGGTGTTGACGGGAACTTGCTTGCCCAGGTCACACACTCGGTATCCATTGTTGCTGAGGATGGTCTTGACGAGATTTTTGCCGATATCGTGCACATCGCCGAAAACCGTCGCCAGCACAACGGTGCCCTTGTTAGCACCATCGACACGATCCATGAATTGTTCTAGATGACGAACAGAGCGCTTCATCACCTCCGCCGATTGCAGTACGAAGGGCAGAATCAATTCGCCGGCGCCAAAGCGATCGCCCACCTCTTTCATGGCAGGCAGCAACAAATCATTCAAGACGCTTACGGCATCCCGCCGTTTAAGGCAATCATCGATGAGCGCTTCGACACCTTCTTTGCGTCGATGCAGGATATGCCAATGCAGCGCTTCCTCGGCGTTCATGCCTTCGACTGGGTCGGCGCCGTTCATCCCGGGTATAGCCACTTCATTATCTTCGAAGAATTGGATGAAACGGGCGAGCGCCTCTTCATCGCGATTGAAGATGAGATCTTCGGCCAAACGCCGTTGCTCAATGGGGATTTCAGCATAAGGAGTGATGTGTGCTGGGTTGACGATGGCCATATCCAACCCTGCCACCACGGCATGGTAAAGAAAAACACTATTGAGCACACCACGCGCCGCCAGCGAGACGCCAAAACTAATATTGCTCACTCCCAAAGCGGTGAAGGCGCCGGGGATTTGTTGTTTGATGAGGCGGATTCCCTCGAGCGTCTCGTTGGCGTCTTCACGCAGTTCGGCCTGTCCGGTCGTGAGCGGGAAAGTCAGGGGGTCAAAGACCAGATCTTGTGGCCGGAATCCATATTCTTCGATGGCGATTTTGGTGATGCGTTGGGCGATGCTCAGTTTGCGGTCGCGCGTATGCGCCATGCCCTCCTCGTCAATGGTCATGGAGAGGATAGCGGCACCATGTTTCTTAGCGATGGGCAATACTGCATCCAGGCGCCGACGGCCATTCTCGAGGTTGTTGCCGTTGATGAGGCCGCGCCCGGGGTAAACAGAAAGAGCAGCGTCGGCGACTTCCGCTTCCGTCGTATCGATGATGAGCGGGGCGGGGATCGCGTTGGATAATTTCTTGACTAAAGTGGCCATTTGTTCAGCTTCGTCCACACGCTCGGTGAGGGCGACGCATACATCAAGCATATGCGCTCCGCGAGCGACTTGATCGATGGCGATTTGGGCGATGCTCTCGTAATCCTCGGCTAGGAGCAAGCGCTTCACGCGGCGACTCCCTTGGGAATTGATGCGTTCGCCGATGAGAGTGGGGCGTGGCTCTTGCTGAATAGCGGTGGCCGTCATCGCGCTGGACAGGGCGGCGATCGTTTGCGGTGGACGGTGAGCCGTGGCTCGCTCTTGGCTATTGCCATTGATATTGTTGTCTGGGGCCCTATGCAATTCCTGGCGGAGAGCAGCGATGTGTGCTGGAGTGGTACCACAGCAGCCACCGACAACGCGGACACCATGGCGCGCAAATTCGCCGACCAGTTTGGCGAAAGGGGCCGGTTGCATCGGATAAACGGCTTCTCCTTCGACATTCAAAGGGAGGCCCGCGTTGGGCATGACGCTGATGGGGTAAGGGGAGTGTTCGAGTAAATGGCGGATGGGCTCGCGCATATGTTCCGGGCCGGTCGAGCAATTGAGACCGATAAGGTCGATGGGCAATGCCGCCAGGGTGGTTAACGCACCGGCGATATCCGTCCCGAAGAGCATACGCCCACTGGTATCCAGGGTGATTTGCGCCTGTATGGGAAGGCGACGCCCCCATTGAGCGAAACAGCGCTGAATACCTTCGATGGCTGCTTTTAATTCCAGGATGTCTTGGGTGGTCTCTAGAAGCAGTAAGTCAACACCACCGGCCAACAGACCTTGTGCTTGTTCCTGAAATAGCTTGGCCAAATCCTCATAGCCCCAATCGCTCAGGTCGGGATCATCCCCAGACGGCAATTTGCCGGAAGGTCCAAGGCTGCCGGCGACAAAACGCGGTTTCCCACTCTCTTGCGCGCTGCGGTCGGCGGCCTGGCGTGCGAGGCGGGCGGATGCTTCGTTGACGGCCAGGACTTGCTCGCCGAGGTCAAAATCCGCCAGCGTGAGGCGGTTGGCGCGGAAGGTGTTGGTGATCAGCGCATCGCAGCCGACGGCCAAGAAAGATTCATGGATTTCACTGATTAAATCGGGCCGTGTTATCGAGAGGTGATCGACGCAGCCCAAATGCGCTTCACCGCCAAAATCGGCTGCTTGAAGGGGGTAGGCCTGTATGCTGGTGCCCATAGCACCATCGAAGAGGAGGACTCGCTCGGCAAGAGCGTCAAGATAGCTGCGATACTCTTTCATATTTTACCCAGGCCATACTCCACGATAGCGATATGCGGGGCCCCTGTCAACGAGTGGTCTAACTAGGGAACTCTGCAGCAATTAGTTCGGCCAGTTGTATTAAATTATGCTCTTCGATGACGACGCGGCGCAATTGCGCTCCGAGTTGGTGGCGCTCTTGAACGGAGCTTCGCAACCATGGCCGAGTTCGCGCGGCGAAGAGTTGCGCTTGTTTTTCCGGAGGTAATTCGGGTGTGATGAGGAGGGCATCGGCCCAAGGCGCGAGCAATTCGCCGGCCGCGGCATTGCTGGTGATGACTGGCAAACCACAGGCCATCGCTTCCAATAAGACTTTATCGAGACTGCCAGTGCCGCTCGCGCTCCAAAGCAAGTCAGCGTTTTGGTAGATCTTGGCTAGTTGGGAGAAAGGGCATGCGCCGATGAATTCTACGCAATCGCCCAAGCGGGAACGGGCTTCGTTTTGCAGGTGCTGAGCATATTCGTCATGATTTCCGCTGGTGGCACCGACGATTTGAAGACGCCAGCGGATTTCACTCGACTGCGCGCGCAATTGCTCGGCAGCTGCCAGCAGAATCTCCAGTCGCTTCACCGGGTCGATGCGGCCGACCGCGAGTATGTTGAAATTGCCGTTGGCTTGGGTCTGGGGTTCGGCGGGAGAAAAACGCGTCGTGTCGATTCCATGACCGACAATGCGCAGAATGGTGCTCTCTATGCGACAACTCTCGCTTGTTGCGGTGAAGATGCGTTGTACGACTTTGGCGGCGATGCGTAAACGCCAGGGTGTGTGACCATGTGCGTACCAGAGTACTTGCCGAATGTGCCTGGCGCGCAAAAAAGGACTCGCCAATGAGGCGAATAAAGGTTGCATATGTGCGAAACAACCGACATAGTGCCGTCGCCGCAGGCAACGCAGCAAGATCGTGTAGAAGCGAAAAAGTCGCAACGCTTCGCTGGCGCCGCCTTCCTTGCCGAGCGAATGTACGGTGATATTCGTTGCCAATTGCAGTCTACCGGCGCGCATGGTGATGACATCGATATGGTCGAAGTGGTTGGCGAGGGTGTTGAGCCAATCGCTCGTGAAAGCGAGTAGCGGGTCATCGGCATCGGTTGCCAGGTTGAAAACGAGGAGATTGCGCAATCTCAAGGCAAAACTTTACCGGCTTGCGTGAGCATTTCCCGATGCCCGTCGATATAGGCTTGAGTGCTGAAGTTTTGCCGCGCGCTGTCGCGCGCTCTCTCGCTCATCTTGCGCCATTCTGACTCCGCCAAGTTCAATACCCTGTTCAGGGCGTTGGCGAGTGCGGCATCATCGTCCGCGGGTACGAGGAAGCCGGTTTCACCCTCGCGTACGATTTCAGGGATGCCCCCAACATCGGTGGCGATGACTGGTGTGCCGACCAGTTGCGATTCCAAGAGCACACGCGGCGTTCCTTCAGAATGGGAAGGCAGTACGCTCGCGCGGGCCTCCGCGAAGCGATTTGCCAAGTCGGTATGTGAAATTGGCTCGCAGAATTCAACACAAGCCACCAGGTCGAGTTGTTGGGTGCGTCGACGCAATCCACGAGCGTAGTCTGCGTTTGCGGGGGCGCCGATGATTTGTAAGCTCGCTTCGGGATGCGCGGTGCGGCATTCAGCGAAGGCTTCCAACAGATTGTGAATTCCTTTACGCGGTATCAGTATCCCAGCATACACGATCTTGGGTGGTGGAAAATTGCGGTGCCGACCGGCACGAATGAAGGTTTCGCTATCTGTCCAGGCGATGAGGTGTGTCTGTGGCGTTTTTGGGGCAAAGCGTTTCAGATCCAGCGATGTTGCTTGGGAAACTGGGCGGAACCAATCGGCTTGCCGCAGCGCATACCCAGCCAAACGACGCATGAGCCAGCGATAGATTCGGATGAAGGGGATTCGGCGTTGTAGGAAGAGGCTATGTGCGAAATCGTTGTGGCTTTCGACAATGACGAAGGTGCGGCGACCACCGCAAAGCCTGGATATGTTTGCGAGGAGAACACATAGAGCCCCTTCGTAAGGGCTCTGGGCTATGAAAACCCGACAACCCTTTCGCCAAAGGGCCCAGGCGAGGGTCAGGAAACCCAGCGTGAGCAGGGTGAAATGTCGCAATGGTGAAAAACGCGCCTGCGGTAAGAGAGTAAAGTGCGCGTGTTGCTGAAAGCTTCGCGGACGCAAACTGGGCGCAAAGCCAATGACGAACATTTCCGCGCCCAAGGTCGCTAGCGCCGCCCATTTCCGCGCTTGGGTTTGGTTCAACGGTTGATTGTAGCGCGCGCTGCCAAACCAACAGACGCGCATACCGACCAAACTGGCGTCACCCGACGGCGCTTCGTCGGCGTTAATCTCGTTATCCGTCATGGCATTTGCGGCCCCAATAGGCTATGACCACCGTCGACGGTTAGCGCGGCGCCGGTGATGGTTGGCTCTTCCAATAAGAAACGCAGGGCGCGGGCGACGACTGCCGCGCTACCGCCATTGCCCAGCGGTGTGCTGGCCAGGATGTCTTGCCAATTTTGCTCTGACATATTCTCCGGTTTCAAGATGGGGCCGGGTAGGATGGCATTCACGCGGATTTGGGGCGCCAAGCCCAAGGCGCTGGTGCGCGTCAACATGAGCAAAGCCGCTTTGCTCATGCCATGGTGTGGGTAACGCGGCCAGGGTTGTAAGGAACCGTAATCGCCAATGTTGATGATAGCACCTCCGCCCCCGCGTCGCAACAGCGGCGCCACTGCCTGCGTCAGGAAAAACGGCGCGCTCAAATTGATGGCCAGTGTCTCATCCCAATCTTCCCGCGTGACCGCCAACAAATCACGCCGCTGAAAATTCGCAGCGTTGTTCACGAGATAATCCAGGCGACCAAATTGCGCTTCGACGGCTTGTAATAAAGAGTAACAGGTGGTGATATCAACTAGGTTGGCCTGAAGGGCTTTGGCTTGCACGCCGAATCCACGAATTTCTGCCAGGGTTTCTGCGACTTGTTTCGCTGGAGTGTTGCCATAATGCAGTAGCAAATCACAGCCGGCGCGGGCCAATTCTAGGTTGATGGCTTTTCCTAGCCGCCGGGCACCACCGGTCACCAGAGCAACCCGACCGTGAAGTGTTCTCATACCAGCGATCTCCCACCGCCTTCATCGATGACATGATGGTATGATAAGCCTTTGAGGTATTCATGCACATCGGTTTATTGACGGCGGATCTTTCGCCGCGCCATGGTTGGGGGCAATATGGACGGCAGCTCGCCTTAGCGCTGTCACGGGCTGGCGTGCGCGTTACGATCATTGCCGCGCGCAACTCGCCAAAGTTGACCGGAATGAAACGAAAGCCAATGTTGCCCAATCTGGTGCCGCGTGAACGGGGGCAACCATTGCGGCTCTGGTTGGCACGCAGCGCGGCACGCAAGGCCTTACAAGATTGTTCCCTGCTGCATGTTACCGTCGAGCCCTATGCTTTATTGGCCAGTTGGACCGCAGGAAAACGACCCTATCTCATCACGGCGCATGGTAGCTTTGTCAATTCCTTGTTGACGCTGCAGGGTTGGCGGGGTGGGCTCTATCGGAGCGCTTTTGAAAACGCGGCGCGCATCATTTGTGTCAGTGGCTATACCGAAGCCCAATTGCAGTCACGATTGCCGGATTTGCCAAGCGTCGTCATCGCCAACGGTGTGGATATCGCACGCTTTTCCCAGATGACCCGCCCGACGATGCCAAGCGCCGGTCCACCCACCGTGCTCGCCGTCGGTGCCATCAAGCCGCGGAAGGGAATCCTGCCATTGGTCGATTCCATCGCTGCGGCCCGCCAACAGTTTCCAGATTTGCGCTGCCATATCATTGGCGAGATGGAGAGTAACCCGCGCTATGTGTTGGAAGTTCGTGCGGCCATCGCTCGCCATGGGCTTCAGGGTTGTCTCAATTTGCTCGGTTCGGTGGATGAGGAGACGCTGTTGGCGCACTACGCTACGGCGGACCTTTTCGTCTTGGCCACCGAGCGAGTGGGCGGCGATTTCGAGGGTTTTGGGCTGGTTTATGCAGAAGCGGCGGCGGCGGGCCTACCGATCATCGCCAGCGATGCCGGTGGTGCGGCCGAGATGGTTGAGGATGGCGTCAACGGGCTCCTTTTGCCGGCCGCGCAGCTGCGCGAATGTCTCCCTGGGGCCATCGTCTCGCTGTTGAGCGATGGCGAGCGTGCCAGGAAAATGGGCATTATGGGACGAAAACGGGCATTGGCTCGGAGCTGGGATTCGGTCGCGACGCAGTTATTGACGGTCTATGAAGGAGTGTTAAGAGGTTGAGCAGGTGTTGTTTGAGCGCAATTCTCCTCGCAAAAGCGCGTCCGTTTCTTTGACGAGGCGTGCATGAGTAAAACGCTCCGCCGCGAGCAATTGACCCTTCGCCAATTGCTCGCGGCGGCCTGGTTTCAGAGCCTCGTGAAAGGCCGTGGCCAGATGTGCCTTGGCTGCCTCAATATCGCTCACATAGGGGATGAGTAAGCCGTTCTCTCCATTTCGCAGCAATTCGCGATTGCCGGGGATGTCGCTGGCGAGGGCTGGCGTACCATACCCCAAGGCCTCGAGGAGGACATGTGACAAGCCCTCGTAACCGGAGTAGAGCAGTACATAATCGGCCGCGCGATAGTGGATCGCCAGCGTTTTTGCATCGAGACGGCCAGCAAAATGGACGCGCTCACCGAGCTGCAACTGGGCGGCTTCTGCTTTTAGTGGTTCCAGCAGGGGGCCGTCGCCAGCGACGATCAGGCGCAGGTTGGTGAATTGTGCCAGCGCCCGTAGGCTGGGGCTGACTCCTTTCCAGGGTTGGAGACGCGCAACGGTGAGCAAGAGTGGACCCGGCGGTAGCCCCAATTGAGCGCGGGCGCTTTTGGGTTCCAGCTTCAAAGCTTCAGGGAGAATCGTGACGGCATTCTCGATGACGCGCACGCGCTCGGACGGGGCCCCCCAGCCGAGTACCGTGTTCGCCAGGTGATGACTGGGGACGATGATTTTGGCATAGCGTTGTAATTTTTGTCTTCGGCGTGCACGCAAAGCGCGCAGCAGCAACCCGCCCTGGTATTCCTGAAAGGCATCGACGCCCATTCCGCGCGCAACCCAGCCACGCCGCCGCGCCCGTTCCCATAGCGAATCGCCACCCAGGCGTAAGATGTGCGGCGCTCCGCGACGCGGTAAAGGTAAATCCAATGATTGTGCAAAGATCAAGTCGCTGCGCTGCAATTCCGACCAAGCGGCGGCGGCGAAATGCAATTGCCGCCAGGGGACCGTACGCCGCGGGATGCGTTGAATTGGGTGGAGGAAATCCAGGTTCTGTGCAGCGGTCGTGTCCGATAGTGCGCCATAGCTGAGCACGCGAATCTCCCAGCCCCGCTCTTGCAGGGCGGGCAATATCTCCCGTAGGTAAGTGGCCGGGCCGCCGCTATCGGGTGGGAAGATGCCGCTAGCTACAAAGAGGCGTGGCATCAATTCAACCGATGCGTTCGTAGAGCCATACACTTTCACCGCGTCGTCGTAGTTGGCCGCGTCGGTGCAAATACTCCAAATGGGCTAGCGCTTCGACCATGGCGAAGCGCCATTCATGCGCGCTGAAGCGACGGGAATCAAAGATGCGCTCGGCGACCTGATAAGCGCTGGACGGTCGCTCGCAGGCGCGGCTCGTTTCTTCCAGTCGTTTTTCATGATGTTCCAACAACTCGTCGATGCGTCCGCGCCAGTTGGTGATGGGCGCGCGGTGTCCGGGTAGGGCCAGTCGCACATTCAGGGAGCGCATTTCGCGCAAGGAGGCCAGGTAACGGCCGAGCGGGTCGGGCCGCGAGTTGGGCCAGAGCCCAATGTTTGGCGTGATTTTCATCAGGACATGGTCACCGCAAAAGAGCAGGTGCTCCGCTTCATGGTAGAAGATGATTTGTCCTTCGCTATGCCCGTATGCCGCGAGGACACGACAATCGCGCCTCCCCAAACGCCAACAGGAACCGGGCGCAATAAAGGCGCCGAAGTTGGCTTGTGGGTGAGTGTGTTGTCGTGTGAAATCTTCAGCACCGGCGACGATTCGGATGTGCTCTTCTGGCATACCGCCCTTTAGGAGATGCGGGCGCATTCGGTCATGGGCTTGCGGGTTTTTCCATAGCAATTCGGCAAAAGCCGCTTCTTCGACAGAGAGATGAACGGGAACTTTCTGCCCCGAAGCGGCGGCTTCTGCTTGGATCAAGCCGGCCATGCCGTAATGATCCGGATGCGAATGTGTGAGGACGATTTGTTCGATATCGGCGGCTTGGATGCCCAGATTCGCGCGCGCGCGCGCCCATGTTTTTGCAGCCTGCTGGGTATGTAAGCCGCAATCGAGGATGGTCCAGCCTTTTTCTCCTCGCAATAGGTAGACATTCACGCTATTGAGGGCGAAAGGTAAGGGTAGGGTGAGTTGATAGAGATCGTCGGCCAGCGCGCGCAATCCCTCTTCGGTTCGCATCGACGACCCGTCATCAATTGGGCAGTTGGTCGCATCATCGCAGAAGCCAGGCAGGGTTTCTAGCATCAATCGCTTTGAGTGGATGCTGGATGGGCTTTGTTGACGAGCTGAATCGAGTGGAAATGCTACAATATTCTAGCGCGGAGGTGAGGCGCATGCGAAATTTGAGTCAAATGCTGCGTGATAGCGACCGTGGGCGTTTGCAATCCATTGCCGATAGTTGGGGAGTGGATGTGCGTGGATTGCAAGATGACGAGTTGCGTCAAGCGCTACAGGAAACGCTGCTGGAGGAGAAGCAAGCCAAGTCGGTTTGGTTTTCTCTTAGCGATGAGCAACGAGGCGCGCTACAGACGCTCCTATCCGCCGAGCGCGGTGAGATGAGCAAGCAGATGTTTGGCCGGCTCTATGGTGAAATTACGCGCCTGGGGCTGGGGCAGATTCAGCGCGATAAGCCGCAACAAAGCCAGCAACCGGCGCAAGCCCTTTATTACCGTGGCCTCATCGGTGAGGCATATGAACGAGACAGCGGCGGAACGCGCTTGATGGTTTATGTTCCGGAAGATTTGCGGAAGGTTTTGCCAGCGCGCCAGACGGCTTATGCCGCCGACCTACTCAGTGGAGGTGAGGTTGCCGCGAGCTTGGAACCCATCGCGGAAGTGGAGCGGCGCGAGCCAGCGGATACCACCATCGTGGACGACCTCACGACTCTCCTCGCCTTCTTGCAGCGTTACCCCGAATCGAGACAAGGCGATGGTTTGACCGCTGAGGCGCGCAAACAATTGCGGCCTTTCTTGCTGCAACAGGACGAGCGTCGTTTGTACTTCATCCTCGCCCTCGCAACCAGCGCAAAATTCTTGGAGGGCGAGGGTGGAAATTGGAATATCGCCAGCAAGGTGGCTCGGCCGTGGTTGCAGCTCAATCGTCATTTGCAAGTGAAACAACTGGCGCAGGCGTGGCGCGATTCCCCAAAATACCGCGAGTTATCGCAGTTGCGCGAATTGCGCGTCGACCACCGTGCTGGCGATATGCCCAACCATGATTTCGGCGCCGCCCGCGCCAACGCCGTCAGCCTTTTGGGCGAAAAGGCCCCGCCACAGGATTGGTGGCTGGTGGAAGATTTCATCGAGCTGGTGAAATTGGAACAGCCAGAATTCCAGCGTCCTCGCTACGACCGCTGGTACATTCAAAATGAAAGTGGCGAATACCTCAGCGGTTTTGAGCATTGGGACGCGATTGAAGGGCGGTTGCTGGAGTTTTTGATTAGCGGGCCAATGCATTGGCTGGGCTTGATGGACCTAGCGGAACAAGCCGCGCGCCTGACGACCTATGGCCGCGCTTTTCTGGGACATGGGCAATGGCCAGACCGCGTTCCGCCCATAGCGAATATCGATATCGAAGCGGATGGGACCTTGCTTGTGCCCCGACGCGTCGGGCAACTGACTCGTTTTCAGCTGGCACGTTTCTGCGAGTGGGGGCCGGCTGACGACCCTTTTCCCTATCGATTGACGGCGGCGAGTCTGAAGGCAGCCCAAGAAAAGGGCATCACTCTCGAGCAGATACGCAGCTATTTATTGCGCGCACTACAAAGCGAAGCCTTGCCAGCCCTCCTATTGCCGCTTTTCAGCCAGGAAGTGGAACGCAATGTCGCAGAGGCTTCGCTCGAAGAGCGAATAATCCTGCACACTACCTCCTCAGAAACCCTAGACTATATCCTGGAAAATCCCGCATTGCGACGATATTTGACTGGGCGTTTGGGGCCACAAGCGGCAGTGGTTTTGCCGAGGAAAGAAGCAGCCCTGCGCCGCGCCTTGATGGATGAAGGTATCGTTTTACCGGAAGCAAAGACGGATTAATGGGTCGCATCGTCTTGCTCCTCGGCGTTGTCTTCAGCGGGTAAGAGCGGGCGCCGATACATTGCAGTCTCGCTGAACTTTGCCCAGAAAACCCGTTCGGCGCTGGGGCTGCGTGGCGCGCCGTAACCACATTGCCGCCGCAATTCGTGGCGATAGACATCGAAAGCCGCTTTAACATGGTGACCCCAATCCACGGCTGCCATGCGCGCTTGCCAAGCGCTGTGTAGGGCCAAAGCGATCAACAAAACCGGTAACCACTCCCAGTGTATTTGCAATGAGAACAGGTTGATGAGCGCATACTCCACGAGCAAGATTAGGCTGAGTACCCACAAATTGAGCCAAAAATCCATCACCCCTTTTGCTTCATCCAGCCGTTGAATCACGGCCTTTGGTAAAATGGCCAACAGGCGAGGCCAGACGCTCAGGCTATCCATGTGATAGACGATGCGCGGGTAGGCTTCAAAGGCGCGCACCACATTGCCAAAAGCGGTTGGTTGTAGCCGTAGGTGGCGTTCTGGGTAGCGTTGCTCGGCAAAGAGCAGAGTTTTCATCCGTTGTTTGCTGAATTCGCGTGGCGGCTCGGTACCTTTCTCTTCGTAGTTTGCTTGCCTTTCCTCGATAAGGTCCACCTGATGCAACAATTGTTGATGATTGATTTGCTCGATGCGCCCGACCAGGCGCCAGGGGTTAAAGCGCCCTTCACCTTTCAAGAAAGCCAATACGCTCCGATGCAGCATCATCAGGATGATGGCGATGACCAGGGCGAAAACCGCGGCAATCTCTAGCCCCCAAACATCGCTGCGCTCCTGCAGGCTGATGAACCAATCGGGTAACCAGGTGGGAAGGTATAGGAAACGTGCGAGCAGGCGATAGCTGAGCAGTGTGAAAAGGAATGCGGGGAGAAAATAGCTGACCCAAAAACGTGTCTCAAAGAGGTTGGGAAGCCTTCCGTACATGAGTCCTCATTTTTGAGTTTGTGGGTCAATTGAGCAGATTGTAGCGTGCGGCGCGCTATGATGGTTGCCATGACTGGCACGAAAATCAGTCTTTTGCTGACGGTGAAAGATGAAGCCACAAATATCGAAGCGCTCCTGCTCTCGATTTTGCAACAATCACGGCGACCCGATGAAATCATCATCGTTGACGGGGGGAGCACCGATGATACCCTGACAATTTTACAGAATTTTGCAAAGCAAACCGCGCATGAGGCGGTCTTGACAATGCACATTCTCGAAGCGCCGGATAGCAATATCAGCCAGGGTCGCAACCTGGCCGCCTCAGTGGCCTTGGGGGAAATCCTCATCATCACCGATGCTGGCTTGCGTTTGCCGGTAGGGTGGTTGGCGGCGATCACCGCGCCATTGTTCGAGAATGAGGCTATCGATGTGGTGAGCGGATTTTTTCGCGCCGCTCCGGAAAGCGCTTTCGAGGCGGCGTTGGGGGCGGTTACGCTACCGTTGGCGAGCGAAATCGACGCGGCCAATTTTCTGCCGAGTAGCCGCAGCTTGGCCCTGCGGCGAGCGGCCTTCAATGCGGTCAATGGTTATCCCGAATGGCTGGATTATTGTGAGGATATTGTGTTCGATTTGTGTTTGCGTTCTCAGGGTGCGTGCTTTTATTTTGCCCCCGCAGCCTGTGTGGATTATCGGCCGCGCACCACAGTGCAAGAGTTTTGGCGACAGTATTTCCGCTACGCGCGCGGCGATGGTAAAGCGGATCTCTGGCGACTTCGGCATGCGATTCGTTATTTCACCTATGCATTGGCGACGCCGCTCCTGTTATTGTTGGCCATTTTCTCTCATCTCGGTTTCGCCGCTTTGCTCATTTTGGGGGTGGCGATCCATCTGTTTCCGGTTTATCGGCGCTTGCCCAAGGTATTGCGGCGTCTGCCAACGCGCAGTCATTCGCAAAATTTACAGGCCTGGCTCTGGGTTGCGCCACTACGCATCCTCGGCGATTGCGCAAAAATGATGGGTTACCCCAGCGGTTGTTTCTGGCGTTGGCGTCATACCCCGCCGAACTGGCGCCAATGAGCGGGTGAAACCGGCGCGGGTGTTATAATCTTGGGGATGATGGCGGTGTTTTAGGGGTGCTTTCCCGTCGATATTGGAATTGGTAGCGTCAACCTGCGCGTGGCGATTTATGATAGCGATGTCTACGCTTTGGCAGCGCTGAATGGCTATTTGGCCTGGGATCGACGCACGAGAGTGGTGCATCGCGCGACAACGCCACAGGGACTTTGGGCCCATCTGCGGCGGCAGGCGGCCATCGAAGCCCCTGATGTTGTGTTGATGGGCGTGGAAGCGCAATCGACCGCTCCCAACTTGCGCCGTCGGGTCGCGCGGCTCAAATCTTGGCAAGAGGGCTTGCATGTCGTTTGTCTAGCCTTACAAGCTGATGCGACCCTGGCCGCCGCGGCCGCGACCGCGGGAGGGGATGCTTATTTGCTCAAGAGCGAAGTCATTCAGCAAATCGCCTGGGCGGTGGTGCATGCCACCAATTGTGATCTGGTTCTCTCTCCGAGTATCGCCGCCGCTTGTCGCCACCTATCGCAGCCGCGCATCCGCGAGGCTACCATCTTGCCTGAGCGTCGTGTCTATCCAGAATTGAGCAATCGATTGCGGCAGGCGCTCGAGCTTTGCGTGGTGGAAGGGTTGCCGGCGCATCTCGCTGCCGAAGAGATGGGCGTCAGCTTACATACCATTCGGAGTTATGTGAAGCAAGGTTACCGCATCCTCGAAGAGCAGGATGAGACCGTTTTCCCCATCGAGATGACACCGCGCGAGCGAGCTTTCATGCGTTACACCGCATTGGTCACGACATGAAATTCGGCTGGCAAGGCTGGTTGCGCTATGCCTTCACGATATTGCTCGCGGTGCTGACCATCCATCTGTTGGCGTTGTGGTTATCCCCAGTGGCAAGGCCAAACCTAGAGGATTGGTTGAGCGGCCGTCAAAGCGTAGGATCCAACGAGGTGGAGCGTTGGTCCTTGGGGGATTGGGGTCATGGTGCCCGTAGTGAGAACTGGGAGGTGTATTTCACAGTGCCGAGCGGCGAGTCCGACCGTGACCTTTACCAGGGCGGATTGGATAGTGCCCTGGTGAAGGCGATAGGGATGGCTGAAGAGAGTATCGACATCGCCGCTTATGACTTTGGCCATGAGCCCTTGATGCATGCCCTGTTCGCTGCGCAGGGGCGCGGCGTGAAAGTTCGTATGGTCGCGGATGACGACAACCGTGAAGAGTTCGAGCCGCTGGAAGCGGCGATCCCCATTCGTTTCGATGAACGCTCTGCCTTAATGCACAATAAATTTGTCATAGTCGATGAGCGCGAGGTCTGGACGGGTTCTTTGAATTACACTGAGAATGGTTTCTACCGCAATAACAATCACACGATACGGCTTTGGCAACCAGCGCTGGTCCGCGCTTATCATGCGGAGTTTGAGGAGATGTTTGGCGGTGATTTCGGTCCACGCTCGGATGCCGACAACTTGGCGGAATGGGAACAGGGAAACCTCACCTATTCGCTGAGGTTTGTGCCCGAATTTGATGTCCGACCGCAACTGCTGGCAGCGCTCCAGGGCGCCAAAAAGAGCATCCGTTTTCTCGCCTTTTCCCTGACGCTGGATGAGTTGGGTGATTTGTTGATTCATCAGGAGGCGGCCGGACTGGATGTGCAGGGCATCTTTGATGCGCGCTTAGCGCGCGGTCTGGGGAGCGAATATCCGCGTCTCTATTGCGCAGGGCTGTCCGTTTTTCTCGATGGCAATCCATTTGCCTTGCATCATAAAATCTTCATAATTGACGAAGACTCCGTTCTCACTGGCTCGCTCAATTTTTCCCAGAGCGGTACGGTTGTCAACGATGAGAATTGGCTCTTTCTGGAAGACGCGGCGTTGGCCGCCGAGTTTCTCAAGGAGTATGAGCGCAATATGGAGCGAGCCTACCGCCCGAACCAGGAGGATTGTGTCTGAAGTATGAGCATGGGCGAATCATTGGGACTGTACCATAACGATAAAGAAGAAGTCTCCGAAGGAGGTCGTATGTCGAAAAAATTCATGACCATCGATCGCCATGTGCGCGAGAGTCAGCAAGACTTCCCCGAAGCCACCGGGACTTTCACTCACATGCTCTACGATATCACTTTGGCAGCCAAACTCATCGCCCGTGAGACCACGCGGGCTGGCGTCGCTGATATCTTGGGTGCGGCGCAGCAAGAAAATGTCTATGGTGAACGGCAACAGAAGTTGGACCTGTACGCTGATGCCTGCATGTTTGGTATGAATGACCATACTGGCCGTCTAGCGGCGATGGCTTCCGAAGAACATGAAGGCATCATCGCCATACCACCGCGCTTTGACACGGGTAAGTATGTTTTGCTCTTCGACCCCTTGGATGGCTCTTCCAATATCGATGTCAACGTTTCTGTGGGAACCATCTTTGCCATCCATCGCAAAATATCGCAGGGCGAGCGTGGCAGTCTGGAAGATATGTTACAACCCGGCCGACAGCTAGCAGCGGCAGGTTATGTGATTTACGGTTCGAGTACGATGATGGTCTATTCGAGTGGCTCCGGTGTACATGGTTTCACTCTGGACCCAAGCATCGGTGAATTCTTGTTGAGTCATGAACACATTCGTCTCCCCCAAAAACCAACCTATTACAGTTGCAACCACGGTAACGAATTGCATTGGACTGAAGGGGTGCGTCGTTATGTTGATTGGTTGCAAGGGTTGGATGCAGAAAAGCGCTCGCCGCTGAGTCATCGCTACATCGGTTCAATGGTGGCAGATTTTCACCGCAATTTGTTGCGTGGCGGGGTCTTTTTATATCCTGGGGACCGAAAAACACCGAACGGTAAGTTGCGGCTACTTTATGAATGCCAAGCGATGTCTTTCTTGATTGAGCAAGCGGGAGGGTATGCCTCCGACGGCATCGGCAATATCCTGGATTTGCGGCCGCATGATTTGCATCAACTCAATCCCCTCTTCATCGGCAATCGCGAGTTGGTGCTGCGGGCGGAGGAGATGATACTTGAGTATGATGGCGATTGGATCGCCCAATACCGCGATTATCGTGAGCGCGAGCTGAGCACCGAGGCGGCTCACTGATTCAACCCGGCCACCATCAAGCAGGGTCGCGCATGAAGCGAATTCACTGTTTGGTGGTGGCCGGCGCTTTGTTGCTCTTGGCTTGGTCATTACGCCTCCCTCCCCTGGCGAGTGCGGGCATTTATGCGGATGAAGGTACCCAGTTGAGTATCGCTCGCGCGCTCGGCGAGGGTCGCCTGCAATACCTGGCCATTCAGGATTCAACACTATTATTCGCGAAATTCCCTCTATTCCCCAGTCTCTTGGTGCTTTGGGGGAAGTTGCTGGGCGCAACGGGCATGGATTCGCCTTCGCTGTTCCTTAGCCGTTTGTTGGCGCTTAAGTTTCAATTACTGAGCGTGGCCCTTTTGATAGCTTTGCTTCGTCGCAATTTTCAGCATGGGGAACGAGTCTGGTTGACAACATTTTGGTTGGTGATTTTCCCCGTGGCGCTGAGACTCGGGAGATATGTTTTCAGCTACCATTTGCTCGCGACGCTCATGCTCTTGCTATGGTTCTTCTGGCAGGAATATCAGCGCCGGCCAACCACGCGCAATTTGGTTTTGATGGCTGGCGCGCTTGGCGCGGCCCTCGTTACCGATTTATTGGCCTGGACCTTATTGCCAATCTTCGTCTATCGAGTGGGCAGGCGGAGCGGTCATCGTCATCATTGGCCGCTCGCCATCGGCATCGCGTCACTACCCAGCTTGATTTTCCTGATTGGTTCCTACACCATTGCTCCTGACGCCTTGGGTTATGACTTGGCGGCTTTGTTCATGCGCCTGACGGCGCTGACTTTTTCCGCGCAGCTGGCTTTGATTGGGATGAATCTGCGCGCCCTTTTCTGGGAGGGAGCCTGGCTCTGGTTGGGATTGTTGGGAGTTTTCGCCTTACCGAGCCGACTTCGCCTGGATGCGCTTTGGTTTTTCGTCCTTCCCCTGTTGGCTGCCAGTCGTTCGGTGGCGCTGACGGGCCTAGCGGCTTACCACATTCTTCCCTGGTTGCCCTGGGTGGCTTTGACCACCGCCACTTTGGTCACACGTGTCGGATCTTTGCTAGTTGTGGTTTGGCAGCCTTTGCAACGCTTCCGTTGGGTCTTACTCGTCCTGTTGATGGCGGCTATTTCGCGGTTGGGTTCGCTACCAATCCTCTCGGCTCCTCCAGATCCATACGCGGCGGTCCAATTGCCAATTGATGATGTCGCTGCCATGGTGGAATATTTGGCGGAGCGGCGCAGGGTAGACGAGCTGATCCTAGCGACGCCGGCGCTGGCGTGGCGTTTGCCGGGGGTAGTTGCCGATTATCAGATGGCCTTAGCCGCGGAAGGACGGCCGAGCGTGCATTTGCCCAGGGATTTGCCAATGGAGCGTTTCGCTTATGCGGTCCGCTTCGCCGATGCTAAATATGCAATCTTGGATTCTTACCTGTTTCGCTGGGCGCTATTGCGTATGCCGGAATTGACGCGCGAAATTGCTCAGATTGAAGCAGAATGGAAGCAGCTTTTCACGGTTGGCGAGTTGCGGTTGTACAAGAGGCCAGGTTAGTACTCTTCATCAGTTGCGAGCGACGACGAATGCCAGCGCGTATTCCGCCGTATGTGAAAGGCTGATGTCCCATTCGCGTAACCCCAATGTCGCGGCTTCGGTTGCGGCGGCACCATGCAAATGCAATTGCGGCCGTCCTCGCTCCGAATCGTTGCGAATCTCGATATCTCGCCAGGAAATGGGGCCGATACCTGTCCCTAGGGCTTTGGCGACGGCTTCTTTGGCAGCCAAGCGCGCTGCCAGGCGCAAAGGTATCTCTCCGCAATCCGCGCGCTCGCCGCTGGTGAAGAAGCGTCGCAGAAAGCGCTCGCCATGGCGTTCCATCCCGGAGGCCACCCGCTCGACAGATAAGAGATCCACCCCACAGCGTAGCATCACCAATTTTCCACAAAGCCATGCCGCTCGTACCAGGAATAGGCATCGCTAAGGCTTTGTTCGATGGAAATTCTGGGCGGCCCGAAAGCCAAATGCGCTTTTTGGCAATCGTAGAAATAGCGTTGTCCGAGCAGCCGAGCGTGTTGGGGGTGAACGCGAATGGGAAATCCGATTGCCCGCAAGCCCATTAAACCGGTTGCCAAGATCTCCAGGATGGAATTGGGTAGGGTGTAGCGCGGGCGCGGCACCTTCAATATGCGCGCGATGGTGACGAATAGATCTTCATAGCACCAATTCTCGCTACCGAGCAAATAGCGCTCTCCGGGCTGGCCGCGCTCAGCAGCAGCCAGGTGTTGCAAGGCGACATCGCGCACATCCGCGAACATCGCGCCGCCACGCAAGATTGGGCAAAAGGCTCCGAGCTTTTTGACCAGGCGCAAGTAGGAGCCGGCCAACAGATTCAAATCCCCGGGCCCCACCAGGACGGTGGGGTTGAGGATGACCAACTCCAGGCCGCGTTCCATGAATGAGGTGCAAAGCTGCTCGGCTTGTTGTTTGCTCCAGGCATATGGGAAAGCGCGTGCCTCCAGACGAAAAGGCTCGCATTCGTTGGCGATTTGGCCATCCAAACCGGGCCCGATACTGGAAGCGCTGCTCGTGAAGATGACACGCTGAATGCCAGCGTTCAAAGCAGCAGTGAGCACGCGCCGCGTGCCCTCGATATTGACGGTGATGAGTCGCTCGTTGTCGTTGCGCCAATAATCGGCGATGGCCGCACAATGGAATAGCCAATCACAGCCTTCACAGGCACGCGCTAAGGCGGCTTCATCCAGGATGTCACCTTGGATGGCGAGGTGTGGGGCGTCGCCCAGCTGCTCTCGTAAGGCGAGCAAGTTGGAATTGGCTCTATGCAAAACACGGATATCATGACCAGCAGACGCGAGCGCGCCGACGATATGCGAGCCGAGAAAACCGCTGGCGCCGGTAACCAGTGCTTTCATATTGCGGCTCCCGCTTGTAATTGCCCCAATTTTGCGTATAATCCTTTGGGCATTGGGCAGTTAGCTCAGTTGGCTAGAGCGCCTCGTTGACGTCGAGGAGGTCATAGGTTCGAGTCCTATACTGCCCATCCAGCTTACTTCCAGCGTCGAATTTTGAATTTCTTACCAAAATAAGAATCTTTCAAATGACCATGGTCAGCAAAACGATGGCACCTGTGTATAGCAGTCCCAGCATCGTCGTCAGAGTGACCAGGCGTTCGGAGCGCGGACGATCGGCAGCGCGTGTATAGCGGTGCAACAAGATGGGAAAGACGATCATACCAAGTGGAATGAGGTAATGGGGGATGGCGCCGCTCAATACACCGTAGAGGAATACGACGATGAGCGCCGCCGTACAAAGCCGCAGCATGAGCACCGTGTTGCGTTGCCCGAAGCGTGTGGTGAAATTGCCTTCTGTCAAGCGGTCAACCTCGTAATCACGCGCTTGTTGTTCCAATTGGGCGGCCAATGAGGAGAGTAGAAAGATGGGCAGAAGTACGATATCCAGTGCGTTGATTTGCAGTTGCAGCAAGAAGAGACAGAGTAGATAGGGGTAGGTCTGCACGAAGATCGCATGGACGAGTAAATCGACGCCGGGGCGCTTTTTCAAGCGCAATGGTGGAGCCGAATAAGACCAAACGATGAAACCCGACAAAAAGAAGATGATTGCTCCGCGCCAACCATAGGGAAAGAGCACAGCCAGGATGGCCAGCAAAATGATTCCGACTACAGCCAGCAAAGTTTGGCGGCGTGGGCGAATTTTCACGAAGAAATTGCGCGCCGCTTTCGTTTCATCAAGGCGGTCGAAATCGGCGTCGCAATAGTCATTGACGGCGAAACCCAGCCAATAGGCAACGGTGATGGCGAGAGCGAGCAAGAGTGAAGATGCGGTAATCGCTTGGTGGGTGATCAGACAGACGAGCGTGATGCCCAGCGTGACGCCCCAAGCGTCTTTATGATTGAAAAGCAATTGTCGCATCGCGTATACGATCTAGATGTTCAACCAGCACATGATAGTACGGCGATGATTGTGCGGCTAGGGTAGGAAATGTACTCGCACAGACGGTTATGTTTGGCTTTCGCGATTGCGCCGGCGGCGTTGCTTCAGGAGACGCGCCCCAAGATTCCTTGACTCAACAGAGCGAGGTTGGGGAGCTAGCGGGCTATGGCTTTGGATTTGCGGTGCCAATTTTGGCGCGCTGCGTTGGGCTAGAGTGGCTCGGCGGCGCGTTTCCAACGGTGTCTTTTTTGCGAGCAATCTGGCGATTTGTGCCTGGGCGCCGGTCTCTTCGCGCCGCGGCAGGAGGTGGGTGCGCAACCATTCCCAATCCTCTCTTGTGAGGACCAAGCGACGCAAGGCGATATCCAAAGGGAGGAGCAAGAGCGCGACGATGACCAAGCCATCCCGTAGTGGTTGTGAGGCGGCTTCACTACGCAAATCGCGCGTGAAAACGGTGTTGGCCTTGGCGCTGCGGTCTTGTCCAGCCGTGATGGTCGCCAGTTCAGCCAGCAAGGAAGGACCAGGGCGGCGCGGCGGCGAATATTCCTCAGAGTAACTGTGCACCCAGCCGCTGCGCGATTGCCAGACGTCTTCGTTACTCATGCTTTTGACAAGCAACAAGTGGGCCCCTTCCTGGCCTGGTTGGAATAGGGCTTCATATCGACCCGGAGCCACTTGTTCGAGGGGGATCTGGCTGAATTCCTGAGTTGAGCCTTTCGGATAATTGACGGTTGCTTCGAGATGCAATCCATTCAAGAAATCCCCTTCGTTGTCGCGCGCTTCGGTCACAATGCGTGCTTCAGTTGCTTCGGCAATCACACGCGTCTCTAGGAATTGGCTGTCACGCGTGATGCTCCAACGCAGCGCCTGGTCCCAAAAGACGGCGAAATCGTCCCAAACGACCCATTCGCTCGCCCATTGCGCTTTGGCATCGCTGGTGAAAGCGACGGTGCGCCCCAGCCCATATTGCCAGGCGGCAAGGATGGGATCATCATGAGGGCCGCCGCGCATCAAGACCGAAGCGGTTTCCTTGGCGCTGGTGGCGACATAACCATTCAGGTTGGGGTAATGGTCCAGGTCGCGCAGGATGGGGTGCCCTCCTAGCAGAGCGCGCAATTGAATGGGCTCTTCGAAGATGTATGAGCGCGTCGCCAGGATGGTTTCGGCGGCAAAAATGGCGGGTATGGAAGCGGCATTGGCGATGTGATGGAATTGCCCTCCACCAGCTTGAGCCATTGCCTGTAAGAAAGGCACTGGCTCTCGCCCGATACTCACTACAGAAGTGCTAACCGCCGCCGTTTCTTTTAGATTTTCTGCCAACTCGACCAAACCTTCATCGTTGGCACCGCCATCGGTGAGCAAGATGATATGTGTCAAATCGGTCTGACTGAGCGGGGCGATCTCCGCCGCCAGGGACATGCCGGCGAGGATATCGGTTCCCCCACTAGCACGGAGGCTGAGTACGGGTAGCTCGAGAGAGAGCGCCTCTTCAACTCGCTGGAAAGGGGAAACTAGGAAAGCGCTGGCATCAAAGCCGATGATGGCGGCGCGGTCTTCACTTTGTAGGTAATCTAGGGAGCGGACGATGGCTTCTTGTGCATATTGTAAGTTCGTCAAACCCTCGCCGCCGGCGCCAATGCTTCCCATACTGCCGGAATGATCGATGATGTAGATGATGTTGATTTGGGGAAGGCGCTGCTCGTCGCGCAGACGCATCGCCAGGGGTAGCGCGCGCTCGAGCGGCGAATCAGCATAACCACCGGGGGCATAGGCATCTTCACCCCCAATCAGGACGAGCCCGCCGCCATAATCGCGAACATAAGTTTCCAGGGCCAGCAAACGCTGTTCGGTAATTTCTAGGGCAGAAACGTTCACCATTACCACAGCGTCGTAAGGTAAATAACCGCTCAACTCGTTGGGTAAGCCCTCCGTGGGCATCTGCTGGATTTGCAATCCAGTACTCTCCAACGCAGGCAACAGATTCAGGGTTTCTGAGGCATCTGGGTGGACTAGGAGCACGGTTGGTTCGCCCACTACGCGCGCTACACCCGCCAGACGGTCATTTTGATACACATAGCCGGGGTTGCGAAAGGCGGGTTCCAGCGCTTCGACGCTCGCTTCCAAGCGGAGGTGGTTGCCCGGGACTTCATCGCTCTCTAGAGTCAGGCTGAGCTGATTGCGGCCGGCTTGCAAGGAGATGATTTCACTGAAGTAGCGGCGGGTTTCACTGCCAATATGCAAACGGGCACGGGTGGATAGGTCGGCTAGGATGGTGATTTCCGCCGTAAAATCTTGCCCGGCGCCGACAATGGCGGGCAAATCGAAACGCGTTAAGCGCAGATCTGGGATGGCGGTGCGCTGAAAATGCACATGGCTAATTTCAACATTGGCACTCCTGGCTATTTGCGCGACATGCGTGGCATCGCCGCTGGTTTCTTGCCCATCACTGAATAATACGATGCGTCGCGCGGCGTCGGGCGGAAAAATGGATAGGGCCTTGCGCAGGGCCTTGGCCAGGTCGCTATGATCCCCATTCACCTCGCTACGCAGGGGCGCCAGCGCGCGGGTGGCGGAAATCGGGCGCTCGATGATCGCCTCGCGACCGAAAACCACCACGCCGAAGCGGTCATCAGCGGCCATCGTTTCAATCGCTTCGCGAATGTAGATTTCTGCCTGATGACCAGCGTCCGCACCCATACTATCGGAGCGGTCGACGACGAAGACAACGGCCAATTGATCGGTAGAACGTCGACTTTCCAAGCCCGCGAGCGCGAGGACCAATAGTAGGAGGATGAAGCTGCGCAGTATTAGGCTGGCGATATCGCGGCGTCGCCGGAAATTCTGCCGCGGCCAGCCGATATACCAGAGCCAAGGTATCGCCAGTAGGAGCAAAAGCCCTTCTGCTGAGGCTAAGCTGAAGTGGTCATTCATGCCGCTTCGCTCGGTAAATGACTTTTTGCTGGCTGGCGCGGTGAACGATTGCGGCGATGGTAGAGCCACCATTCCAATAGTAAGAGCGACAAGGCCGTCGCTGCCGCGAGCGACCACCATTCGCGTTGTTCAAGGGAATCGCTCGTGTCGGTGGGCAAGGGCAGATTGCTTAGTGGGTTGCCAACCCGGGGCCGGATTTCACTTTCTGTTGGCGCGAATAGGTTCACCGCGAAAAATTCCGTACGGAGCGTCGTCTCCATAGCCAACCAGTCCAGACGATAGATACCCACTTGCAGGGTTTCGGGGAAGCTGAACACGGCGCCAACGATTGGATACCGAAGTTCTTGCCCATCTGGTAGAGTGATGCGCGCGCTGTCGGCGGTGACGGGTGGTTGAAAGACCGCAAAATCGGCGCTGGTGAGGCTGTTTTCGCTGGTTAAATTTCGTGTCGGTTGGAACCATTCCATCAAATTGGCGACCAAGATGGGCCAGGCGATCCAAAGCGGCAGGTCGGAATCGCGTAGGTCAATGGACAATACGGCGATTTGGCGCCCCTTCGATTCGCCGACATACAAAAATGGTGTCTCATCTGCCCATAGTACGGGCTCTGCCCAATTGTCGGAGGTGAAAATGGCGCGCGCGCGCAGCAGGTTGACATTGCTCAGATCGATGAATTGACCAACGGGGTGGCTGGCATCAGCGCGCAACACTTGTGGCTCGGTTTGCCAAGCGCCCAACTCGAAAAGATCGCTCCCCCGGGGCGGGTTAATCACCAACAAATCGCCGCTCGGTAAGTCCTTTTCGGGGAGCCAGCCATCGAGGATGGTGAGGTCAAACGAGTCGGTGGGGATACCCATACTGGCGTTACCTCGAAAGGTCTCTAAACGAGAAAGACTGGCCAGCGCGCGTTCGAGGAAAGGGTTGGCTTCAGCACCTTCTGAGCTTTGGGATATCAGCAATACGCGTGGCCGCGCTTTCGCATTGAGGCTTGCAAAAGCGCGGTCGTCTTCTTTCAAGTAATCTGCCGTGCTCGCTCCCAGCGGGACAGTCAAGCGCAGCTCCAGTTCCCGATGGGAGTCGTCGGGCAATTCGTATATGAGTGGCAAATCTGCGCCAGCGGCGATGCGGACGCGCTCGGAAAAATTCAATTGGCCATCCAGCCAGATGCTGACGATTCGCTCGGCTTCCTGGTTGCCATGATTCTTGAGAGAGGCGAAAAGTTGCGGCGGCGAATTGGCGAGTCTGCTGCTTGCCAGTTGGCTGATGGCAACATTTTCGGCGGATTCGCCGATGGGGATGTATTCCCATTCCAAGGTGTTCAGTCCGGGTAGGGCGGAGATTTCACCAAAACCGCCATCGCTGAGGATGACGATCTTTTCTGCGGCGGCCTCCAGGTTGCGGTTGGCCGCCGCCAGCGCCAACGCACTATCCCAATCGACGCGACCGGCGCCAGGTGTTAGCGATTGGATGGCGGAGCGCAATTGCTCACGGTTGTCGCTAAAAGGCAGGATAATTTCCGGCAAAGCGGCAACACGAATGAGCATCAGACTGTCGTCTGCGCCGAGGGCTTCGACGATGCTCAAAGCCCGCCGCTTGGCGTTGGCGAAGCGTGTCTCGCCATTGATATCGTGAGCGTTCATACTGGAGGAGGCGTCGATGAGCAGCACAGTTTTGCCGCTGCTGACAGTGGCAAAGATGGTGTATGGGCGCATAAGGGTGATGACCAGCGCGGCTAGGATGAACAATTGCAATAAGAGCAGGATGTTTCGCCGCAACTTTTGCCAGGGTGTATTGGCTTCGGCATCTTGTACGACTTTTCGCCAAAGGAAAGTGCTGCTCACCAGCGTGTCGCGTCGCCGCAATTTGAGCAGGTATAGCAAGAGGATGGGCAAGGCTAAGGCAAAACCGACAGAAGCGATGGGTGTCAGGAAGCGCAACATTATGAAAGCATGCTATTTCAGCAAGCGTGAGCGCCGCAGATCATGCTCGACCACGCTTTGCCAGGGACGCTCGGTTGTGGCGAGCTGGTAGCGAATTCCGCGGGCATGACAATCGCTGCGGATGGTCGCCAACCAGTCTCTCACCACCCGCTCGTAACTTTGGCGCAAAGTTGCATCCAGCGAAACCTCGCGCGCGGCGCCGCTCTCGATATCCAACAAACGCAATTCGCCGCTCATCTGTGGTTGCAATTCATCCGGCGACAGCACTTGCAAGACGCTAATTTCATACCCTTTCGCGAGTAAATCGGCCAACCCGGCTCGATGGCCAAGTGGGTTGAGTAGGTCGCTGATGATGAGGAGAAGCCCAGCTCGGCCGCGGCGCAAAGCAAAGCGGCGCAGGCTGCTCCCCCAATCCAAAGTGCCCTTGGCTGTCATCGACAACAGAAAATCCAAGAGAGCGACGCTCCTTTTACGGTCCCGATATGGCCCAAATTCTTGCCAACCCGATCCAGAGACGACGCTCAAAGAGAGGCGGTCGCTGTTTTGTAGGGCGATATAGCCGAGGGCGGCGGCCAATTGGCGAGCGTAAGCCCATTTGTTGCCGTTGGTCGTATCCATTTCCATAGTGATTGGCCAATTCATGCTGGCTGAGGCGTCCAATAGGATATGTAGGGAAAGGTCTTCTTCGTCTTCATACAGTTTCAAATAAGGACGTTGTAGGCGCGCGAACAGGTTCCAATCGAGACGGCGCAGGTCATCGCCGGGTGCGTAGTTGCGATAATCGGCAAATTCCAAGCTGGTACCGCGGCGAGCCGAGCGGCGATCGCCTGCCCAAACACCGCCGGTCTTCTTTTGAGCAACGAATGAAAGCTTGGCCAGGCGTGCACGCTCGCGCTCCGCCAGCAAGACGGGCGTGTTCATCCGGATTGATGAATCGGTAGACGCATCAATTTCTCACCGTCGTACATTTCGCCGCGATCAACAAAACCCAGACTGGAGTAGAGGGAGCGTGCTGGCTCATTGTCTGGTTGAAAGCTGATACGCAGTTCCTGGCAATTGGCTTTGGTGCGAACCTGTTCGATGACTAGCGTCAGAGCGGCGCGACCGTAACCTTGGCGCTGGTGGTCAGCGTCGATCATGAAACGCCAAACCAACCATTCGGGATCTTCTCCCTGCTCTAGCGAAAAGCGCCCGATCATCAAGAAGCCAACCGGTTCTTCGTCGGCGTAGATGGCGAAATGTTCCGGGTGGGCTTGCGGATTTTCCCTAGCGTGTTGCAAAGATAGTTCATTGCTAGCAACCCAATGGCGTTGATGTGGCTGGACCTTCAAGGCGAGGATTTCTGCACGGTTCTCAGCGGTTATGGGGCGCAGGCTGATTCTTTTGCCAAGGGGCGACAAATCAAACTCCTTTCGACACGGTTTCCAATAAAGAAGCGATGATGGTATCCGGAGTGATATTCTCGGCGAGTCCCTCGAAATTCAGCAATAGTCGATGACGGAGGGCGAGCGCGGCGACGGCATGAATATCCTCAAAAGAGACATTGAAACGCCCCTCGAGGGTCGCGTTCACTTTGGCGCCGATGAGGATGGCCTGAGCGCCGCGGGGACTGGCGCCATAGCGGACATACTGGCGGACTGTCGGCGGCGCATCCTCGGCGTTCGGATGCGAGGCGATGACCAAGCGCGCCACATAATTACTGAGATGGCTAGCGACGGGTAGGTTCAAGGCCAGCGCACCCATCTGAGTGATTTCTTTGCCGGAAGCGACAACGCGCGCGCGCGGTTCTCCCACACCGGTCGTGCGGTCTAGGATGCTGACGAGCTCCTCAACCGCGGGGAAACCCACATGGATTTTGAAAAGAAAGCGATCCAATTGCGCTTCCGGTAAGGGGTAAGTCCCTTCCATCTCCAGCGGGTTTTGTGTGGCGAGTACGAAGAAAGGTGCTACCAACTCGTAGCGCCGGCCAGCAACGGTGACGGTTTTTTCCTGCATCGCTTCTAGCAATGCGGATTGTGTCTTGGGTGTCGCTCGGTTGATTTCGTCGGCGAGGATGAGGTTGGCAAACAAGGGTCCGCGCTGAAAACGGAAAGAACGACGCCCGTCTTCCGTTTCTTCGAGAATGTCGGTGCCGATGATATCGGAAGGCATCAAATCGGGGGTGAATTGGATGCGCGAAAATTCCAATTGTAAGGCCGAAGCCAAGGTGCGAACGAGCAAGGTTTTGCCGAGTCCCGGCACGCCCTCCAATAAAGCGTGACGGCCGGCTAGCATACAAATCAATACACCGCGCAAAATTTCCTCTTGCCCGACGACGACTCGGCCCACTTCGGCTTCGATGGTTGCAGCCCGCTCTTGGAAAGTTTCTGGGCTAATTTCAGCGGTCAATGTCATATCGACTCCTGATGCTTCCTATTGATTGGTGTGGGTGGGTGTCATGGCGCTGGCTCTAAAGCCTGGAAATAAGAGCGAACGACCGCTCTCAATCCCAAGGGGATGTATTCGGTCTCCAGCGTTTTGTTGGCTTGGGTTTGATAGGAGTGATACAGCTGCGCATAAGGGATGTGCGCTTTACCGGGCGGGTTTTCACTGAGTTCGCCTTGATTGACCAGGATATTGCTGCTTTCCGCTGCCAATTCGATGCCCATCTGGCTCGGGTTTTCCAGGCGTGCTTTGGGAGCATAAAGGGTATCGTAGTGGCCGCGGCCGCTGCCATCGGGTTGATTGCCGCCACTGGTTGCCTCATCGCTGGCGGGCGATCGTTGGTTGTCGTTTTGCCCGGAGGTGGCATTGCCCGCACCGCCCGCCTGGCCACTGCCATCGCCAGTGGGTGAGCTTTCGTCGCTATCGCTCAACCCGCCGCCCATTCCTTCGCGTGCAGACCCCTCAGGGGTATCGCCAACCGCCGCTCGCTCGCCAAAATCTCCAGCAGATTGTGAGCTTTCGCGAGGCTCATCACCCTGCGCTGCGCCACTGCCATCGCCGCCGACTTCTGCCAAGTCTTTAGCGGCGGTTTCGAGATTCTGAGCAGCGCGCTGTAGCTTGCGCGAAGCGGAATTGATATCCTGCTCCGACTGCAAGGTTTCCGATTCTGTGATGGCCCTGGCAAGCGCGTCATCGGTGGCGCTCAAATCATCTTGCTCAAGGGCGATAGTCGCTTGTTGTAGCGAACGCGAAAGGTCAGGGTTGGTTTCAGAAAATGCTTCGCCCGCTTCACGCAAAGCCTGGGCGAGTAGACTGCGTTGTTCAATGGATAGGCTGGAAAGTTGCTGTTGCCATTCCTGTAGCGTGGTCTTGAGATCCGCCGGGCGCTCAGAGTTGTCCCCTCCTGCATCACGACGCAGGGCGGTTTCTGCCCTGGATAAGGAATTTTCTATGGCCGCTGCCCGCTCGGCCAGGGCAGCCCGGCTGTCTTCAAGATATTGCGTCGCTTCATAAAGAGAGGCTACAGCTTCCTCACGGCTGAGGGCCTCGTTTTTCAAAGCCGCTAAAGTTTCTTCCAGGTCGCCGAGGAATCGTTCGCGCCGCGTTGGGTCCAGGCTTTCCGCATTCAGGATGCTGTCGCGAGCTTCTTCCAGAGCGGCGCCGGCGTCGCTCAATTCGCGCGCGACCGCTTGTTGCCAGCGCTGCAGCCCATCTTGTGGGTTGGGTAATGCGATTAAGGTAACCAAGAGCAGTAGGGAGGCGAAAAACAGGCACCATTCCCGCCAAGGGAAGCGAATGGCGATTGCTTGGTTCGTGATTATGCTGGCGGCATTGGTTAACGAATCCCGCAATTGATATGTGCTGAGTAGTTCGCTGGTTTGTATGGTGCCCGCTTGTAATTCCAAGGCGGTGGAGAGGCGCTCTTGTAGACCGAGCTCAATTTCGAATTGTCGAGCGATTTGGAGTGGCGAGCGCGGCCAAAGCCATTGCCAGAGTATCACGATGAATGTGCAGGCCAATGAATTGAGCAAGCTCCAGCGAAGGAGTTCATCTTGGAGCAGCCAAGGACGAATTCGTGTAGCCAATGCCAAGGCGATGGATAACCAGAGTCCGATGAGTAAGGCGCGCGGCAACCAAATGGCCGTGGCTTGCCAACGGCTGCGTCGCCACCAACGCCGCAGGTACGATCTCAGCGCTGCATAATCAGCGGATAGTTCCTGCGCGGGCATCGCGTTTGCCCTCAAGGCTCAATCCAGATCCTGGCGCAGGCGACGAATGGTCAACACCACCAACGCACCTGTTCCCAACAGATAGGAAATCGTGAAGCTGATCCAGGAGGCCACGATGGGGATGCGCGCACCGTTGCTGGCGAGAACCTCTTCGCCGAGAGCGAAAATACCCCTTTGAACAAGAACTTGCTGGGTGTTCAGGGCGGTCAAGAAGGGGTTCAAGCTGATGAGCGCGTCACGGCTATAAATCAAAAGCCCTTCGAAGATGGGTGATGTGGAAGAGCCCACTGCACCCTCCAATATGGAGAGCAAGAAGAGCAGTACTAAGGGGAAGCCCAGGATGATGACCAGGGCTATCGAATAAGAACGAAGGTTTGTTCTTGTCGAACCATCCGCTCCGGCGGAATAATAAGCTCCTACAGCACCGAAGAGCAACGCGGTCATCATGACCAGGAGAAAAGATAGGATTAACTCCAGTTGACTCACACCGCCGAATAGAAAGGCGAGCGCCAAGAGTGGCGCAGTTGCCAACATCAAGAGCAAGAGATAAGCGAGCGCTGATTCCAATTTACCGATGATGAAGGAGGGCGCGGGTAGAGCAGTCAGTCGCAGTAAATCGTAGGTGTTGCCGACCCGCTCGCCAGTGATGGAACCGGCCGTGAACGCCGGTGCAATGAGGATGATGAGTAGTAACTCTAAAGCGACCATCCCCCGAAACAAATCGCGGCCGATACTACCAATAGCGACTGAGCCGGTGGCCTGCACTTGTGGGACGAAGATGAGGTAGAGCAAAATGGCGACACTGCTCATGAGTGTGAGGTAAATGGTCAGTACAATGAAGGCACGGATGCCGCGCATGCGCGCGCGCATCTCTTTGCGCATGACGGGATTGATGCGCAAATTCTGCCATTCGTCGCGCAGCAATGGTAGCGCGCGCAGGCAAATCGCCAGCACCAATAGGCTGGCGAGATGCTGCCATAGTAACAAGAGCGCGAGATTGACTAAGAAAGCCAAGAGGGCAATCGGGAAGAACCACCACTCTTGAGCGAGGGAGGCTACCAGTAGCATGGTGAGTACGCCGGCGTTGGCCAGGGCCAGCAAGACAGCGAGCAAGACAGTTTCATTGGGGGAATTTAAGTTGGCTCGCAAGAGCCAACGAGCATGAAAACTGAGAGCGTCCGTTATTCTTAAGATGCTCAGCAAGGTTAAGATGATTGGTAAAGCGATGGCCGCGCCTTGCGCGTAGAGTGCGCGTTGCAAGAAGGCGCTGAGTTTTGATTCAGCGCCAATCCCGAGTAACCCGGCTGATGTTGTCGCCAATGGATGATTCGACGCGGCGCTCATGTCACAATGCCTTTGGTGATGCGCAGGAAAAGTGTCTCCAGGTTGCGGGTTTCTTCTACGAAGCCCAACACCAATATGTCAGCTTGGACGAGACGCTGATTCAACGCGCCAACCGCCGCGTCGTCGCCATCCGATTTCACTAGCAACAAATGACGTCCGCCGCGTGGTTGTAGCAATTCCGCATCGAGCACTGCGGGCGCGCTGCGCAAGAGGCCATTGGCGCGTTCGGCCGTTGCCGCGTCGGCAAAGGTGATGATGATTTCGCGGTGTGCCATCAGCTCGGCACGAATTTCCTGCATGCTGCCCTGAATGATGAGTTCGCCAGCCTCGATGATGCCGATATGACTACAGATTTCGCTAACATCTGCCAGGATGTGTGTTGAGAAGAAAACCGTCTTACCCATGCTGGCGAGGGTCACTAAGAGCTCGCGAATTTCGAAGCGTGCCCTGGGGTCTAGCCCAGAAGCGGGTTCGTCCAAGATGAGCACTTGCGGGTCATGAGCGAGCGTGCGCGCTAACGAGAGGCGTTGTTTCATGCCACGGCTGAGTTGATCGACCATGTCTTCGCGGCGATGCGATAGGTCGACCAACTCTAGCAAGTCGTTCACCAAAGGGCGTCGCTCCGATTCTGGGATGTCATAACATGCGGCGAAGAAATCGAGGTATTCCCAGACGCGCAAATCATCATAGACGCCGAATTCGTCCGGCATATAACCGATCGCGCGGCGTACAGCACGACGATTTTGGTGAATGGAATGACCGGCCACCCAGGCCTCGCCCCCGCTTGGCCGCGTCAACGTCGTGAGCATGCGCATAGTGGTCGTTTTGCCGGCGCCATTCGGGCCGACGAAGCCATAGATGGAACCAGCCGATACCTCTAGGGAAAGGCTCTTGACAGCGGTGAATTGGCCGTAGTGCTTGCTCAGACCATCCGATTGGATGATGGCAGTTCCCATTTACCCTTGAACCTCCCAGGGTGTGCCGCTCGGCCACTTTGTCTCTTCTGACGCATAGCGACCGCTGAATTCTACACCCAACACATTGATATTGAAGAAGCCGTCGTTTTCTTCCTGCGCCAGATGTAAGCGTACCCTTTGCAGGGGCCCCAAGTAACGAGAGAGATTTTCGCGGATTTCAGTTGAGGCGGTGCTGAGCCCGATATCCACCGTATAAGTATCCCAGATTTCGCGTTGCCAATCCCAAATTTGCAAATCTTGACGATGGATGATGGTGGTGGGGATGCGTATGACGAAGCGCATCGCGTCGATGGTTGCCAGCCGCGCTTCGGGTAAGGGTAGGTATTCAAAGACCAGTTCATCCTGGCTTCGTAGGGTGAAGCGCTGTGGGCCGATGTCCGCGGCGGTGGAAAGGGGAGAATGCCAGGTGAATTGCTCGGGGGCGATGGTCACAGGGCCGCTGGGTTGTTGGAATTCAAGCGGCAATTCGATGAGATAGAGAGTTTCTGCCTGTGTTCGGTAATCGGCGCCGCGCAATTGTAGCTCATGGATGGCGTTTGCTTGCCAACCGGCCAAGTACAATTGGTTGCCGCGCCCCGGCGCCCGCGCATGGTCATCCATGACGGCTTCCAAGAGTAAGCGGCGGCGCAAATCCCTCTGCCATTCGGCCGTTTCATCGTTGTAGTTTTGCCGATTTTGGCTGTTTTCATAAGCGAATCCAAGCAATTGCCGCGTGCTGGTTTCGCCATCACGATTGCGCCTACTGAAGCCACGCGAGCTGAATTCATCGCGCAGATCCGGAGTATAGACAAGGCGTGATGGCGAGGAAGCACCGCTGGGGTCGCGTTCCTCATATGCATTCGGCAGCGTCAACTGGAATTCACGGCTCTCTCCGGGTGCTAAGGGCTCTTCTAGCGCTAGCGCGTGATGACGAAATAGCAAAACGGGTTGCTCCAAAGCCAATTCACTGCGATTGTGGATATTTCCCCAGATGCTTTGCCCACGGCCATTGGCTTGGTATTGGAGTGTTGCTTGACCGTCTAGCGCTGGCAACGCGACCGCCCCCGTAAGGACGAATTGGCGAACCAAACCGGCGTCCACCGCAAAATTGCTGGCGCGAAAGACACCGGACTCTTCGATATTCAGCGATGCATCGGTGTTCAAGCTCAAGACATTCTCATCTTGCTCACGGGGGAAGGCGCCGATCAGGGTGTCGGGCGGGATATCGATTGAGAGTTGCTCCCGCCGTGGCGAAAGCAATCCCAGTAACTGGTCGACCCGCGCCTGGTGGACCTCTGGCCAAGCGCGGACGATGGTGATTTGGTTCAGCGTTACGGCGGTGCCGCGCAGTTGTTGCCCAAGTAACCAAGCCGCTATCGCAAAGGACAATATGAAGGCCGGGATGCTCAACCAGGCCCATTCGCGCCGGCGCAATGTGCTCAATAACCCGTAGTTCAAGGGTCCGACGGTAACGATATAGGTTACCAAAAATATCAATATGGAGAGCGTGTTGGGCAGCAATTCGAGCCCGGGCATGATTTCGGTGGCGCTGGTAGCCGCTTCCCAATCCAACCAGCCGAAATCCCAGCCCGGTCGAGGATTCGCGCTGAGCGCGAGATTGAACCAGACCTCGCCCATCTTTGTCCAATTGGCCAAGGGCAGCGCCAAAGGGTCAGCTGTCAGATAATTGACCATTCCCTCGCCGAATTCGCGTTGCAAGATGAGTGGTTCGCCATCCGCACTCTCAAGCAAGACGCGCGCCTGCGGATGGATCTTGCCGTGGGCGATGCTGGTATTGTCGCTGAGCGTCGCATCGTCTCCCAACCACTGCGCCAATGCGCTCAGGTCGCCAATTTCGTGATTACCCTCCAAGGTGATGGGCAATAAGTCGCTGAGGCCGACGGCTGTTCGTAAAGAGCGTGCTGCGGTATTGCTGCCGGTAACGATGAGGGTGCCGCCGCGCGCGACCCAGGCGGCTAAAGCGGCGCGTTGCGCAGCGTTCATGACGCCGGTATCGCTGTTGCTGATGAGCAGCAGATCCAGCCCATCCAGCGCGGCGGCGCGCTCTGGTATTTGCTCGACGCTCCAGGCACCTTGCCGTACTTGGGAGGAGCCGTTGCGAACGCTTTTCAGGCTGAGTGGTGCCGGCGATTGCGCGTCACTGATGATCATATAAAGGTGATCTTGGGGGGCCACCGGCTGAAGTCGAAAATTCTGTTGCGCGATCACTTCACCTTCATTTAGCAAAAGCTCTAGGCGCAGTAGGCGCGCGCGCGCCAGCGGTTGGATGTAAAGGGTCACCTGAATGCGGCTACCCATTTCCGCGGGTAGATGGACTGGCGCGCTGAAGGTACTGGCTACTGAGGCGGGCGAGGTTTGCGGGCGTACGACGAGCGTGGCGTTCAAGGCGATTTCACTATAATTCGTGAGGTGGACTTGTAATGGCAACCACTGTCCGGCGCGGAAATAGCCATCGTAGCCGATTCCTGCTGCGTCCATACTCATCTCGACGAGCGAGCGAGATTGCGCGTTGACGCGTTGGGGTTTCGACGCCAGCGTGATTGCCAAAGTCAGGGCTAGGCAAGACCACAGAATCAGGTAGGGGAAATCGCGCGCGCGCATTATGATTCGGCGCGCTCTCCGGGTGTGGTGTGAATGCGTGATTTTGAGCGCATCTTATTTTTCTATGGGCGGGCACCTTAAGAATAGCGCGCTTCGACGAAGCTCGACGCAGACGATTCCATTTTGGTTGCGGCCCGTGTGTTTAATGGTGACGACACCACAATCGGGATTGGAACGACTCGCGCGTTTTTTCAACACTTCACTTTCCACATAAAGGGTGTCGCCGGGGAAAAGGGGATGAGGATGTTGCACCTCTTCATAGCCGAGATTGGCGACGATGGTACCGGCGCTCAGCTCATTAACCGAGATACCCACCACCAACCCCATTGTGAAAAGACCATTCATCAATGGACGGCCGAAGCGAGTCTTGGCCGCAAAATCGGCGTTGATATGGAGCGGTTGGTGATTCATCGTCAGGCTACTGAAAAGGACATTATCCATCTCGGTGAGTGTGCGTCCGAAGGGGTGCTGGATAATTTCACCAACCACCAATTCCTCGTAGTATTTGCCAGTCATCTGCCCCCCAATCTCTCTCACCAGAGCCTATCATAGGATAGTCGCCAACGCAGCGCGGCATCCGCCAGAATGGACTGCGTGCCGATGATGAGGATGCTGCCATGAGTACCGACGACGGTGGAGGCCTCGTCGAGCGCTGCTCCCAAGTCGGGTTGAAAAGAAGCCGGCACACCAAAAGAGCGGGCCAGCTCCAGTGCGGCAGCCCTTGGCGGAAAGCGCAGGATGGGGTTGCGCAGCGTTTCGGTGAGGATGATGCGTCCGCTCAACGCAGCCAGAGCCCGATAGACGCCGTGGTAACCTTTATCGCGGGGAATGCAAAGGATACTCACGATGGGCGATGCGAGTCTTCCGCGTAGACTATTGACGACCGCGCGCGCAGAATGGCTGTGGATGGCGCCGTCCATGATGATGGTGGGCGATCGTTGTAGGATTTGCAGGCGTCCGGGCCAGCGTAGCTCAGCCAGCGCTGGTTGTATCAACGCCATTTCTGCAACTGAAAACGCCTCTTTTGGCGTTCGCTTCCATTGGGAAAATAGTGTTGCGGCGAGCGACAGAGCGAGCGCCGCATTAATCGCTTGGTGTCGGCCGGCGAGTGCCAATTGCAACTCACCATAAGGTCTTAGGTAAAAGTGTGCGCCCTCTGGCTTTTCGCCAAGATAGCGGCCACCCTCAGCGCCTTCGAGAAAGCGAAGTGTCGCGCGCGCTTCATTGGCTTGGCGTGCCAACTCGGCGCGTACGACGGGTCGTTGGGTCGTGGAGATGCCCCGGACACCGGTGGACAAGATGCCGCTTTTATGCCAGGCGATGCGCGCTAGATTTTTTCCCAAGTAGCCGATGTGCTCGCGAAAAATGGGTGTGAAGGCGGCAACGCGCTTGGGCACAACCGAAACATCGTCAAAACGCCCGCCGCGCCCCACTTCCAATAGGGCGACCTCTACGCCGGATTCGGCGAAATATCGTAGAGCGATGGCGAGAAAGATCGCTTGTGGGCTGAGATGTTGATGGGCTTTCAGGTTGTGTTCAATTGCGTCGATGCTTGGCGCCAGGTCGTTGAGGATGCGCAAGAAATCTGCTTGCGGAATGGCGCGGCCATCAACGCGGATGCGTTCATACCAGGCGACGAGATGTGGGCTGGTCAGAGTCCCGATGCGCAACCCCAACGCGTGCAGCGTTCTGGCTGCCAAGACACAGACGCTACCCTTTCCCTTACTGCCGCTGATGACGGCGCTGAGCGGCGCCTGGGTTAGGAGCCCTTGCCGCTCCAACAGCTGCTTACCGAGGTGAGGGTTGCGGTCATTGGCGTCTTCACCGCGTCTCCGCCCTCGCCAGCGACGCAGAGAGCGGAAGACATAAGAGATCGCCGTCGCCTCATCTTGGAAGCGGGTCATTGGATGCTCGCCATCAGGTGAATTATAGTCGTGTTTCCCTCCCAATGGTTAGGGTTTTTACAGGCCGGTCGGCGCTGATTGCGGTATGATGAATGAGTCAATTGGCGGAGCAATCAAGATGGACGCCCTACTGACCTTGGATCCGAATCTGATTTATCTGCTGCTCGTCTTCGGTCTTTGGGCCGGCGTGACGGCGAGCTATCTACCCGGCACAGGTGTGGCGGAATTGCTCACCGTAGGCTCGCTGGGTGTATCGGCGATTTACCTTTGGCAAAATCCCGGGACGAATTGGTGGGCGCTGTTGTTGCTATGCACCGGCGTTCTCTCTTTCATCACCTTCCCTTTTCTGCCGCCGCGCTGGCGTGAATTCACGCTAGCTGGGCTAGCCTTGCAGGCGCTGGGTAGCTGGTTTCTTTTCGAAGAATATACCATCAACCCCATTTTGCTCATCGCTATCCTCGGCCTGCAATTGCTCTATCACCGTGCGCTTCTCATACCCGTATTGGAGCGGGCACGATTGATGAAGTCCGAGGCCAGCCGCGATGAAAAGCTCATCGGCCAACAAGGGCGAATGACGAGTGCTTTGGATCCCTTCGCCAGCAATCCGCTCGCTTCGGTTTTGGTGAAAGGGGAAAGTTGGACAGCGAGCAGCGATTATCCGTTGCAAGAAGGGGAGATGGTTGCTGTGGTCGAGCGGCGGGGTTTGCAATTGCAAGTTGAGCCACTGGAAAAAACCGACAAAAAGAAAATAGGAGTGTCCTGAGCGCTTAGGGATGGATAATTGTAATTATAAGGAAGGAATTCATGGAAAACTTGACTAGCGCAGCAGCCATCATCCCCATCATAATCATAATTGTCTTGATTTTTTGGCTCTTGGTGCGCATCGTGCGCATCGTGCCACAATACGAACGCCTGGTTATCCTCGCTCTGGGAAAATACAGCGCCACACGCGGGCCTGGCTTGATTTTTGTCATCCCTTTGTTGGAGCGAGCGACCAAGGTGGATTTGCGCGAGCGTTTCCTCGATATCCCCGCACAGACGGCCATCACGAAAGATAATGCGCCCATTTCCATTGATTTCCTGGTTTATTACCGCGTCATCGACCCCAAGTTGAGTGTGTTGGAGGTGGATAATGTCGTCAGCGCTTCGTTGAATATCGCAACGACGACTTTGCGTGCTGTGATTGGTGATATCTCGCTCGATGATGTGCTTTCCAAGCGAGAACAAATCAACGATACCCTACGCGTGAAGCTGGATGAAGTGACCGAGCGTTGGGGCCTGAAAATCACCAGTGTTGAAATCCGTGAAATCGAGCCGCCGCGAGATGTGCAAGATGCGATGAATCGCCAGATGACCGCAGAGCGCGAACGGCGTGCCGAGGTTTTGCGTGCGGACGGAGAGCGTGAGGCCTCCATCGCTGTCGCCGAAGGTGAGAAGCAAGCGGCGATTTTGCGTGCTGAGGGCGCAAAGCAAAGCGCTGTTCTTGAAGCTGAGGGTGAAAAGGAAGCGCAATTGCTCAAAGCGGAGGGGTATGCGCGTGCGCTGCAGGCCATTTACGGTGAGGCAAGGAATATCGATGCCAACACGATGGCTTTGCAATATTTGGATGCGCTCCGCGAAATCGGCGCTAGCGGCTCCACCAAGTTTGTTTTGCCGATGGAAATCACGAGCATCGCGCAGCAAATCAGCGGCTCATTACAAAAAGGGCTGACTTTGAGCGAGCCGCGGGAGGATTGAGGTATGTCTTTCGTATCGGCTCGTGTCGTTTGTTACAATAGGGGTGTGAGAAGGATAGGGAGGTAGATGAAGAATGAAGAAATGGAAAGGGTTTGGTGTATGGTTCTGCCTCGTTGCATTAGTGGGCGGTCTTTCTTTCGCCAGCGCGCAGGATGATTTCACCTTGCAGGTTTTGCATAGCTCGGATAACGAATCATCATTTCAAGACCCCAATACCTTGGAGCCGAAGATTCTCGGCTTTGCGGCAGTGGTGGCAGGCTTGGAAGCGGTAGCCGCAGCCGAAGGCGTTGCCAGCCTGCATGTCACCGCCGGCGACCACACCCTGCCAGGTCCTTTTTATGAAGCGGCCGCAGAGGTGGGGAGCTTGGGCGCCAATGGCCTAGCGGATATCGCCATTTATAACGCTATGGGGCTGGTCGCCAATGGAATCGGCAACCATGAGTTTGATGGTGGCATCAATGACTTTGCGCGCATGCTGGCCTCCGCCGATTATCCTTTCATCGCCGTTAATCTGGATTTCTCAGCGGTGCAACTGGAAGAAGGGACGCCGGCCATTCAGATTGGTGAAGATGGTGGCAACGCAGCCGACAACGCTGGCAAGGTCGTGAAGAGCGCTTGGGTGGAAGTTGGCGGCGAACTCATCGGGTTGATTGGGCGCGCGCCAGCCAGCTTCTTCGAAGTCATCAACGACCCCGATGAAACTTTACCCGGTCTCGATTTCTTTGGCGGACGCGATGAAGAGAATCAACCCCTAGTATCGGCGGTCGGGCAGGTGTTGGAGCAAGTGGATTTGCTCGAAGCCAAGGGTGTTAACAAGATCATCTTGCTGGACCACGCACAAGATTTCACGAGTGATCCGCTATCGGCAAGTGCTTTGCGCGGCATCGACATCGTGGTTTCGGCTGGGTCGACTGGTTTCATGGCCGCCGATATGGCGATGGGGCCCTTCAACTTGCTGCGTGAAGGGGACGCGGGCAATGCCGAATACCCCACCTGGCGTGAAGATAGCGAAGGGAACCCCGTCGTCATCGTCAATACCGACCAACTGTACACCTATGTCGGTAACCTGATGGTCAGCTTCGATAGCGCCGGCGTGATTTCTGCTGTGGATGAGCGAAGCGGCCCTGTGGCCAGCACAGAGATGGCCGTTGCTGCGCTGAGCGAGTACTTGGGCAGCGAGGTGACAGTGCCCGCGAATGTACAAGAAATTTATGATTCGTTACAAGCCACTGCGCTCATCCAGGAACTCTTTGAGGTTGTGGGGACGACCAATGGTGAGCTGAATGGCTTGCGCGCCAATGTGCGTTCACGAGAGACGAATCTTGGCAGCCTGGCGGCTGATTCGGCCCTATGGTTTGCCAACGACACCGTAGGGGGTGTGGATATCGCCCTTAAGAATGGCGGTGGAATCCGCGCGACCATCCTCGGCCCGAGTGTGACGCGTCTGACAATCAACTCGGCGCTGGCTTTCGACAATGATATGGTGGTGGTGGAATTGACTGGTGCAGAAGTGATCGCCTTGATGGAGAATGCTTTCAGCCGCTCACCAGCGTTGGACGGACGTTTCCCGCAAGTAGCGGGGATGTATGTGGAATATGACAATAGCCGCGAGGGGGTTTCCGATCAGGTCTCATTGGATATGCCATCGCGTGTAGAGACACTCGTCATCACCCGCGCCGACGGCAGTGAAGATGTACTGGTTTCTGAAAATGCCGCGCAGGGTGATCTTTCGCGCAGTTTCAAGTTGGTCACCAACAACTTTTTGCTGCGTGGAGGCGATGGCTACCAAGTATTGGCGGCGGCCTCCGAGGCGCGTGGCTTCGAAGATACCGGCGTTGGCGAGCGTCAAATCCTCACAGATTACATTGTACAAGTGCTCGAAGGTGTGGTGGATTTTCCCGAGCCGATAATGGATGCACGCATTGTCCAGCTGAACGAAGAATAAATTCTCCCACCCAAATATGAGCCAAAATGAACGGGGCAGCTTTTCGGCAGCCCCGTTTTATTTTGACCGTGGCAGGATTCGAACCTGCAACCAACGGATTAAAAGTCCGCTGCGCTACCGTTGCGCCACACGGCCCTCATTCATTTTAGCCACTGGGTTTCTCGCGACAAGTGGGAAATCAAAAATCCGCTCGCCGGCGGCGGTGCAATTCTGGGATGATGAGTAACGAGAATAAGGCGTTCAAGACGACGATGAGTGTGCTGCCTTCGTGTCCGAGCACTCCCAGGGTCAGGGGCAAATCATAAAAGAAAACACCACCGGCCAGGATGAGGATGACTAGGAGCGAAAAGGCGATATTTTGCAAAACGACTCGGCGCGCGCGGCGGCTGATATCCAGGGCGTCGAGAAGCAACGAAAGTCGGTCGCCCATGAGGACGACATCTGCAGATTCTAGGGCGAGGTCGCTACCAGTGCCCCCCAAGGCGACACCCACGGGTGCGGCTGCCAGGGCTGGTGCGTCGTTCACCCCTTCGCCAATCATAGCGCTGATTCCATACTGTGCTTCGAGCTGCTCCAAATGCTGGACCTTATCGGCCGGCAAGAGCGCCGCCTGAGTATCTTCGATGCCCAAGCGCTCCGCGATGCGGTTTGCAACCCGTTCGCTATCGCCGCTAAACATCGCGATATGCAAGCCACGCGCACGCAATTCACGCAAGACGGGTAGAGCATCTTCGCGGATCTGGTCGGTGAAAGTGATGAGACCCAGCCACGCGCTTGTCGCGCCACTTTCTCGGATGCCGATGACGGTCTTGCCGGCCGCCTCTTCTTTACGCCATAGCTCAGCCAGCTTGGGAGGCAATGCGAGTGATTCTGCCAAGTGGGGTATGCGGCCGAGGCGAAATTCGCGGTCACCGATGCGTGCGTGCACGCCAAGTCCGGGCTCACTTTGGAAATCGGTGAGCTCCGGACCCTTCTGTAAGTCAAGTCCCTTTGCCTGCGCCTCTGCCAATAAAGCCCGCGCGAGCGGGTGCTCAGAGCGTTCTTCAATGCGAGCGGCTAGGTGTAGCAAATTCGTGGCATCTTGACCGCAAACCGGTAAGACATCCATCACTGTGGGCTGGCCAAGGGTGAGGGTTCCCGTTTTATCGAAGGCAATCGCCCGCAGGTTGGCCAGCGCTTCTAGGAAGTGGCTGCCTTTGAATAGCAAACCGCGGCGCGCAGCGGTCGCGATTGCCGATAAGTAAGCGGCCGGCGTGCTGATGATGAGAGCGCAGGGCGAGGAAATGGTGAGCAAGACCATCGCTCGGTAGAAATTGTCGCGAAAGCTGAGGCCGAGCAATAGGGGTGGTAGAAAAATCAACAAAGCAATTGAGATGAGTACCAACTTGGAATAACGAGAACCAAAACGATCGATGAAAAGTTGGGTGGGTGCCTGGCTCTCTTGCGCTTCTTCCACGAGCTGAATGATGCGCGCAAGGGTTGAGTCTGAGGCAAGTTGTTCGGCGCGAATTTCTAAGGCCCCTTGCAAGTTGAGGGTGCCGGCAAAAACGCGGTCGCCAGGGTTTTTATCGATCGGTATGGCTTCGCCGGTGAGTGTCGCTTCGTCGCTGGTGGAATGGCCTTTGAGGATGCGCCCGTCTACGGGGAAGCGTTCGCCGGGGCGTATGAGAATGTGGTCTCCTATGATGACATCTTGAATATTGATTTCAAGCAATAACCCGTCGCGGCGGACGGTGCATTCCTCTGGATAGCGCTGATATAGCTGGCTTATGGCCTGCCGGCTGCGGTTCAGGGCGAAATGTTGCAGTACATTGCTGAGTGAAAAGAGAAAAAGGAGCATCGCGCCTTCATGCCATTCGCCGAGAGTCGCGGCGCCGATGGCCGCCAGGAGCATCAGCAGGTCCACATCAACCTGACCTTGGCGCAAGCTGGCCCAGGCCTCTTTTGCGCCAAAATAGCCGCCGGCGGCATAAGCGGTTAAATTGAGTGCGGTGATGAGGGCGACTGGTCCGCCGCGGCTATCGACCAATAGGCTACCCGATAGGGCAACCAGGTTCACCGCAACGAGGCGGACTTCCCATTCCTTAAACCACCAGGGCATTGGCATCTCCACTACCATCTTGTCTATCATGGATGCGCGAGCGTGTTTGAATATTACACTATGCCCACACCTTTCACTCACCTGGAAATCGCGCAGAGACTTTTGGCAGACGGAGAGATACCGCCGTCAATTCGTCATCAGCTGTGTGATGAAAGCGGCGCTTTTCTTTTGGGGAGTGTGGCCGCAGATGGTCGCGAAAAAGCGGTGAGCGAGCGCCAAGACACGCATTTCTACCGCTATGACCAACCGCTGAAAGGGCGCGCCTGGCGGGCGATGTTGTGCGCACACCCATCCCTTTGGGAACCCATAGACAATAGCCATCGTGTTTTTTTAGCCGCTTATGTCGCCCATCTAGCCGTGGATGAATGTTGGACGCGAAGTTTATTGCGACCACATTTCGCGGAAAAGGAATGGCGGGGTGGTGAAACTCGTCAAGAGCGCTTTAGGGTTTTGCATTACCTCTTGAGTTGGATGGACGAGCGCGATTGGCCGCGATTGTCAGGGGAATGCGCTGTTCGCTTGCGTGAAGTCATACCACAGGGCTGGTTACCCTTTTTTGCCGACGAGAGCCTAAGGCGCTGGTGTGATTTGATATTGCGGCAATTGCCACCACTGGGGAAGAGCGACACCTTGGCCATCTTCGGTGCGCGCATCGGTCAGGAACCGACCACCATGCGCGCAATATTGGATGATGAGGCAACCATGCACGCGCGCCTCTGGAAGAACATCCCGCCGCGGCTGTTGGCGGAAGTGGAAGCGCAATGCTACCGAGAGGCGCGTTCACAAATGCTGGCCTATTGGGTGGAAGCGAGCAAAGATTTGGGAACCATGACCAACCATGACCCACTCAATTGCCAGCATTGAGGATGATGCCTACGGTCAGTCCCGCCAGGATGACGAAAAAGATGATGGAAACGAGGTAGATTAATAGCTGGCGCAATTGAGCGCGCTCGGCCGGCGTGAAGCCGCTCACCTTGTTTGGGCTACTGTTTTCTTTTGGTCTCAGCATACATCAATTATAGCGTGCGAGGAATCGTGCAATGTTTGTGGATTGACTGGGTGCGGCTTTTCTGTACCACTATGGGTAACGGCTCACCATTGATGCTCTTGCATGGTGGTTTGGGCTGTGACCATACTGAATTCACGCTACCCAGTTTGCGCCAAATCATTCGGATCTTCAGGGCACATTGGCGTGTGCTTTTTTGTTTATCAGGTGGAGGATGAGCGCGTAGAGTGGCAAAGCGGGTAAGAGTAACAGCGCGCTACTACTGATGGCCAGGCGGGTTGAGCCGCGCAAGCTCGCAATGCCGATTATTGGCCCACCGAGAATTTGGCCGACGGCATCCAGTTGTGATATCAGCGAAATCACGGTTGCGCGGACTTCCGATTTCAAGAAATCGTTGATCCAGGCGAAAAAGAGTGGCGCATAGAGAGTTCGGAGCGCCTCGATGCCAATATAGGCCAGCAAAGCCAATCCTATCCAGCGACTATTGGCATATAACAACATACCCAAGCTGATTCCCAATGTGATACCGGAGAGGAGCCAGAGAGCTTTGGTGCCACTGGCCAGTGTGGATTGGCGGCGCGTGAATTCAGCCAGGATAATCGCCAAAAAAGAGCTGATGCCCCGCAGCACCCCCCACCAGAGGATGATGGGAAAACTGCCCAGGAGAGGGAGGGTGTAATGGTCGAGTAGATGCTTGGTCCAGAGCCGGTCAAAGCCTTCACTATACATCCCGTAGAATAGCGTGATGCCAATGACCACGAGCAAAAGGCGCTTGGCGCGCACGAGCGAGAGGCCGGCGCGGAATTGGCGAAGTGGTTGCCTTTCACCAATTGGAGCGGGATGAAAACCGCGCTCGGGCATCGTTAGGGTGAGAAAAGCGGCCAGGAATAGATGAGCGCAGCCGCAAATCAAGATGGGTAACTGGATGGCGATATGGGCCAGAAGGATGCTCGCCGGTATGGCCAATAATCCACCCCATTGTTTCCATTGGGTCGCGCGTAGGAAGACCGGCTGTAAGGGTTGTTTTTCGCCCAATTCGTCAGCGATCCAGGCTTCTTCCGCGCCGCTCAAGAAACTGACACCCACACCCCAGAGTACATTGCCAATGAGGATGGGCAGGAAGGAGGGGAAACTGCCTTCGATCAATACGCCGATGCCGAAGAGCGCATAGCCAATGATGACCGCAAGACGGCGACTATAGAGATCCGCCAGGATACCGGTGGGGACTTCACAGAGCAAAATTGTGATTTCCAGGGTTGTGCCCACCAAGACGAGTTGCAGTGGGTTCAGACCGACAGTGGCGGCATGATAGTAGATATCGATGGTGGCGAAGAGTCCCCAGAAAAAGCCGCTCATTCCGGATAGGAGCAGGTAAAGCCGATAAGCCGGTAAACGGCTCTGGAAAATTGAAAAGTTCAGGATGTGTGCAGTGTTTCTGGGTCAATTAGGGGCGGTAAGCGATCGAGCCCGGCGCAATTGGCTAGGAAAATCTCTTGCGAGTTGATGGCGGTGGCTTTTTCCAAGTGCTGGGAGCGTTGGTAACTACCATCCGGGAGCATTTTCCAGCTGAGCACATTGTCAGCGAGTTGGGTGGCCAGGATCTGCAAAACTTGCTTTTGAACCCGCGCATCCAGGACAGGGAAAACAGTTTCCACGCGGTTATAGAGATTGCGGCGCATCAAGTCAGCGCTACCGACATAGAGTTTTTGCTTGGGTGGTGCGTTATGGAAATAGTAGATCCTTGCATGCTCTAGAAAGCGGCCAAGTATGCTCACCTGGTGGATATTTTCACTGAGGTTGGCGACGCCGCTCCTCAAGACGGAGAAGCCGCGTACGATGAGGTCAATTTTCACACCGGCGGCGGAAGCTTCATACAGGCGGGTGATGACCTGCTCTTCCTCCAACTGGTTCACCTTGAAGATGATGTATGCCGGTTTGCCGGCGCGGGCCGCGGCGATCTCGTTATCGATTCGTTCGAGTAGGGCCGGCAACAAATATTCCGGTGCAACCAAGAGGTGTTGGTAACGTGTCGCTGGGGCAAATCCGGTTAGGCGGTTGAACAGGCGCGAAACATCTTCAGCCAGACCTGGATGACAGGTGAAGAGGCCGATGTCAGAATAGATTCTCGCTGTTGATGAGTTGTAGTTGCCTGTGCCGAGGTGGATGTAACGACGCAGGGTGTTCCTCTCTCGTCGCACGACCATCGTAACCTTGGAATGTGTCTTGACTGGCAACTCTTCGACACCGTAGACCACATGCACGCCTTTATCTTCTAGCGCGCGAGCCCAAATCAAATTGTTTTCCTCGTCGAAACGTGCGCGTAGCTCTACCAAGACGGAAACTTGTTTGTCGTTGTCGCGCGCGTCCATGAGCGCTTGCACGACCGAAGAGTTGTTGCCAACGCGATAGAGTGTGGTCTTGATGGCGACCACTTGTGGGTCTTTGGCGGCGAGGCGGAAAAATTCCTCCACCGGACTGAAAGAATGATAGGGGTGAAAGAGCATGACATCGCCGCTACGGATGGTGTCAAAAAGCGAAGTGTTCTTTTGTATCGCTTCTGGTTGGCGCGGTACATGCGGTGGGTAACGCAATTCTGGTATATCCAAACTGGCGAGGTCAAAGAGACTCGCCGAGCCGAGGGCGCCGTCAATGAGATAGATATCCCTCTCTTTATCGATGCCCAACTCATTTCGCAATCGTTGTAACATGCGGTCGCTGATATCGCTCGGGACGCCAAGCCGAACCAAGGAGCCAAACCGCCGTTCTCGCAAACTGGCCTCGATGAAAGTGCTGATATTCAGGTCGGCATCTTCACGCTCGAATTCATAATCGATATCGGTATTGCGCACGACGCGAAAAGGGGAATGCTCGACGATTTCCATGCCCGGGAAGAGGTTTTCCAGATTGTCAGCGATGAGGTCCTCTATCCAAAGGAAGCGATAACCATTGGGAACATCAGGGACACGATGGCGGTGCAGCGTTTCGTTGACATCGAGCAGGCGCGGCAAGAAGGCGGGGACTTTAACGCGCACGAATTGCAAATTGTTGCTCTCCTCAACCTCTTCCTCATGACTGAGAAGGACGCCGAGGTTCAGGCTCAAATTCGATATGAAAGGAAATGGGCGCGCATGGTCGACCGCTAATGGTGTCAGGACCGGAAAGATCTCTTTTTCAAAATGCTGGCGTAATACGGCGGCCGCCTCGCCACTGAGCTCGGCGGGATTGATCAGACGGATATTGTGTTTTTTGAGTTCGGTGAAGATATCGTTGATGGTGGTGCGCAAATCTTTGATTAAGGCGCGCGCTTGCTCGCTGATGAGTTTCAATACTGCTGCAGCGCTCATCCCATCCGGCCGAGTCAGCGAGATGCCGAGGCGTTGTCGTTGCTGATAATAGCCCACTCGCACCATGAAGAATTCATCCATGTTGCTGCCCACAATGGAGGCGAATTTGATGCGCTCGAGCAATGGTATTTGGTCATCCTGTGCTAAGGCCAACACCCTTCGCTGGAAGGCTAGGGTGGATTGTTCACGATTCAAGAAATTCTCTGGAGTGAGCAATGTGGATGTTTTTTCTCTCGGGGTGATCATGTTGGGGATTGGGAGGATATTCGGATACTCCTAGATTAGCGTGGTAGGCGCGGATATTCCAATAACATGGCTTCCAACGCCAATCGCAAGTTGAGGTTGTAGCGGAGGCGCGAGCCGAGTCGGTGGGTTGCGCGAATAGCCCGCAAGAGTTGACGCTGTGAAGCTTTCTGGGCGCATTGAAGGAGAAATTCGCGGCGATCGGAGTGGATTATGGGCCATTCGGGATCGCGCGCGAGCAGGTAAAGGTCACGCCAATAGCTGAGCCAATAACGCAGGGTTTCTATGAGCAAGTCTTTGTTTTTCAGGTCTTGTGTCTCTTTGGCCAATTGCTCTGCCAGCACAAAGCGCTCGGCATAGGTTTGCCGTAAACATTTTTCCAGCGTCGCCAAAGCCGCCTCACGACGTTCGAGTAGGCTGGGTTCGGTTAGAGCGCGGATTGCCCAACCGGGGCGGCCGCCACTGATTTGCGCGAGTAGATTGGCTTGTTTTGGTGTCACATCCCACCCACTGCATAATTGCTCGGCCAATTCTTTGGTGGGCATGGGCCGCAATGACACCCGCTGGCAACGGCTGAGCACGGTTGGGTGAATTTCTGATATTTCACGCGCGAGCAGGAGTAATAGAGCGTGAGCTGGCGGCTCTTCCAAGGTTTTGAGTAAGGCGTCTTGGGCGCTGGCTTCGGCGCGCTCGAAATCTGGCAATATGGCGACACGTTGCCGCATTTCGAAAGGAAGTAAAGCGAGGAAAGCACTCAGGCGACGGATCTCTTCGATGGGAATGATCTGGTTGATGCCTCGTGTTTGTGCGACGAAAAGGTCTGGGTGGATGCCGGTGAGTATGAATTGACAGTGGCGGCAACGGTGGCAGGGACGAGCGTTGCTATCCACGCAGTTCTGAGCCATGGCGAAGGAGAGCGCCAGGCGGCGCTTGCCCAACCCAGCGGCACCGTGGATTAGGTAGGCATGGCGGGCCCTGCCCTTGGCGATGGCTTGGCTTAAGAAATCCACTGCCCAAGCATGTCCAATGATTGGCCAGGGGGTGTATTGTACGCTCATTCGCGGCGTGCTTTATTTTGCTTTTGTAGGCGCGTCCACTCATCGCGTAGCGTCACGGTGCGATTGAAAATCAGGTGCCCAGCTCGGGAATCCGGGTCGACGCAAAAGTAACCATTTCGTTCAAATTGAAAGCGCGTGAAAGCCTCGGCATTCGCTAGTCCGGTTTCCAGGTAGCAAGGGTGAAGGATTTTCAATGATTCGGAATTGAGATTTTGCGTGAAATCGACGCCAGCAGGCAGATCCTCGGGATTTTCTTGTTCGAATAGCGCGTCATAAAGCCGAACCTCAATGGGTAAGGCATGTTGAGCGGAGACCCAATGCAAAGTGGCTTTGACGCGCCGGCCATCGGGCGCACTTCCACCACGCGTCTCGGGGTCATATCGACAGCGCAATTCCACGATTTCCCCTTGTTCGTCCTTGATGACCTTTTCACAGGTGATGAGATAGGCGGCGCGTAAGCGCACCTCGCGGCCAGGGGCGAGGCGAAAAAATTTCCGTGGTGGGTCTTCCATGAAATCGCCACGCTCGATCCAGAGCTCGCGTGAGAAGGGTAGGTGTCGCTCGCCGGCTGTTGGTTCTTCCGGGTTGAGGGGAACGGTGAATTTTTCCACCTGGTCGTTTGGATAGTTTTCAATGACAACGCGCAACGGTTCCAGGACGGCCATCGCGCGTGGCGAATGGCGGTTTAAATCTTGTCGGAGGTGGTATTCGAGTAATTTCCAATCCACGCGGCTATTGCGGCGGGCGACGCCGATATCCTCACAGAAATTGCGGATGGCGGCCGGCGAGTAACCGCGGCGGCGCAAACCGGATAGGGTTGGCATGCGTGGGTCATCCCAACCGTTCACATATCCCTCTTCTACCAGACGTCCCAATTTGCGTTTACTGAGCAAGGTGTTGGTGAGTTGTAAGCGCGCAAATTCGATTTGTTTCGGGTGGTGAATGCCGAGTCGCTCGAGGAACCAATCGTAGAGTGGGCGATGGTCTTCGAATTCCAAAGAGCAAAGTGAATGCGTTACCCCTTCCAGCGAGTCTGACTGCCCATGTGCCCAGTCATAGAGTGGGTATATGGGCCAATCGTTGCCGGTGCGCGGGTGTTCATGGTGCAAAATGCGATAGAGCACCGGGTCACGCAGGTTGATATTGCCCGCGGCCATGTCGATTTTGGCCCGCAATACACATTCGCCTTCCTGGAATTCGCCCGCGCGCATTCGCCGGAATAATTCCAGGTTTTGCACTGGTGTGCGCTCACGATATGGGCTGTTGGTCCCTGGTTGAGTGAGTGAGCCGCGGTTTTGGCGAATTTCATCGGCGTTTTGATGGTCGACATAAGCGAGGCCGGCCTGAATTAGTTGCTCGGCGAATACGCACAGTTGCGGAAAATAATCGGAGGCGAAACAGGTTCGCTCCCAAGCGAAGCCCAGCCAACGGATGTCCCTCTCAATGGCATCAATGTATGTTTCCTCTTCGCGAGAGGGGTTGGTATCATCGAAACGCAGGTTGAAAACCCCCTTAAATTCTCGGGTCATGCTGACATTCAGGCAAATGGCCTTGGCGTGGCCGATGTGCAAGAAGCCGTTCGGTTCCGGCGGAAAACGTGTTTGCACACGGCCGCCAAACCGCCCCTCAGATTGGTCGGCGGCGATGATCTCGCGAATGAAGTTGGCGGAAGTTGGCTGGGCGGTTGGGGTCATGTTGCGTTGAATCCTCGGGCAAGTTTTTTCAGTTTAACAGAGTCAAGGAATTATGGGAAGATTTCGGCACCACCTAAAAATATCCGAGTCAAAACACTATCATTATCCCATTCATTGAGATGCGATTGTATGTTTGAGAAGCTGGCGGTCATCACTGCGCGTTACCAAGAGCTAGAGTGCTTGCTCGCTGATCCGGAAGTGATGAGTGATTATCGACGAGTGGCTGAGCTATCCAAAGAGCGCGCTGCCCTTAGCGAGATGGTTGATCGTTACCAAGAATACCAAGCGCTCCAAAAAGAACTCATTGACGCGCGCGAGTTGCTTGCTGATGCGGAGGATAGCGAGATGCGGGCGCTGGCGGAAGAAGAGGCCGCGGTGTTAGTAGGGCGATGTCAGGCGTTGGAAGCGAGCTTGAGGGAGTCCCTTTTGCCGAAAGATCCGCGCGACCAAAAGAATGTCATCATGGAGATTCGCGCGGGCGCCGGTGGGGATGAGGCAGGTATTTTCGCTGCTGATCTATTCCGCATGTACACGCGCTATGCTGAGGGTCGTGGCTGGAAATACCAACTTTTGGATTTGAATGAGACTGGCGTTGGCGGTTTCCGGTCGGTTATCTTCTCCATCGCTGGTGAGGGTGCGTTCAGTCGCTTGAAATACGAGAGCGGTGTACACCGCGTACAACGAGTTCCGGTGACTGAGAGCCAAGGGCGCATCCATACCAGTACGGCGACGGTGGCCGTTTTAGCGGAGATGAAAGAGGTGGATGTCGAGCTCAATCGCAATGACTTGCGCATTGATGTCTTTCGCAGCCGCGGCGCTGGTGGCCAATCAGTGAACACAACGGATTCTGCGGTGCGTCTCACACATTTGCCAACCGGTATTGTCGTTGAAATGCAGGATGAGCGCAGTCAACTGCAGAATCGCATCCGCGCGCGGCAAGTGCTCATCGCGCGGCTATACGACCGGGAGATGGAACGGCAACGCGCTGAACGGGATGCGCAACGGCGGGGGCAGGTTGGTAGTGGCGACCGTGCAGAAAAGATTCGCACTTACAACTTCCCGCAAGGCCGTGTCACCGATCACCGCATCCAACTCAGCGAATTCAACTTGCCCGCAGTCATGGATGGCGCGCTGGACCTCTTCATTGATGCGTTGGCGGCGGCGGAGCGAGGAGCAATACTGGCGGCTTCTGGATGATCGCCATCGGGGAGGGCTGTTCCGTTCGCGAAGCCTTGCGCTCGGCGATGGTTGCATTGGCAGGGGATGCGAGTGCCAACCTGGATGCACAACTACTCCTGGCAGAAGCCCTCGGTGTTGAGCGGAGCGCTATCATCGCGCATCCTGAATGGACGATTGATGCGCTGGCTGGGGAGCGATTTCGCTCTTGGTTGGCGCGGCGCGTGCGCGGTGAACCCTTGGCCTATATCTTGGAGCGTCGTGCTTTTTACGACCGCGAGTTCCGTGTCACGCCGGCCACGCTCATCCCGCGGCCAGAAACGGAAATTCTGCTTGTGGCAGCACTATCCAGCGTTGAGCGCTTGGGCTCCGGCATCACTTTTGTGGATATCGGGACGGGTTGTGGGGCCCTGGCGCTTTGCTTTGCGGCGAAACGGCCGGCCGCGCGCGTAATTGGTTGTGATATCAGTGCTGCCGCCCTGGCCATCGCTCAGGAAAATGCCACGGCGCATGACTTGGTGGTCGAATGGCGCCATGGGGATTTGCTGGCGCCCATTCGTGAAGAGGGTTTGCGAGTGCAGCGCGTTGTAGCCAATTTGCCTTATATTTCGCGGGCGGAATTGCCAACCTTGTCGGTTAGCCAATACGAACCATGGTTGGCACTGGACGGTGGGGAGGGGGGGCTGGAGTTGATCGATCGTTTCCTGGTCGAATTGCCCACCGTTTCTGCCTCACGGGCGCAGGCCTGGTTGGAAATTGGCGCTGGGCAAGGTGGAGCGGTACAGCAATTGGTGTTCAAGCGACTCCCGGCCGCGCGCGCTTTACTCTTGCGCGATTACGCTGGACATGATCGCGTGTTGCATCTGCAAATGCCATGACGGCGCGCCAATACCTGTGGTTGTTCCTGATTGCGTCCGCTTTGCGTTTGGTCTGGTTAGCCCTGCATGCGGATGCCGATTTTGCAGCTTTCGAGCAGGGCGACTATCGCCTCTATGAATTGGGCGCGGAGCAAATCGCTCGTCACGGTAATTTCAATAGTAGCATATTCTTGGTGCGCCCGCCAGCTTATCCTATCCTCATTCACCTGGTCGACGACGACAAATTCGCGGTCTTGCTGGTCAATTCACTGTTGGGTGCCACTTTGGCGCCGTTGTCCGCTCGACTCGCGGTCGCTTTGGGCTTGCGCGCGCGGCTGGCTTTCTGGATTGGTGTCATCGTTTGCGTCGAGCCGACGAGTCTCATCCATTCCTCGGTGACTTTGAATGCAGAACCCTTGACGAATCTGAGTTTGCTGCTGATGTTGCTCAGTCTATTGCAAGGGGTTGAGGCCAATACCGCGAAGCAGCGTTACGCCTGGCTTATCGGTGCGGGTTTTTGGTTGGCACTCTCGGCTTTGACGAGGCCAGCCGGGCACTGGCTCTGGCTTGCGTTGGCGCCTGCGCTTTGGTGGTATGCGAAGCGATTGCGGCGACCAACTGTCGCTTTTCTGCTCGCCAGCGTCCCTTTACTTTTTGCCTGGGTGGCGCACAATGGTCTAGTGTTTGGCAATTTCACCTTCTCGTCAACCAGCAGCTACACCATGCTTTATTATCGCGCCGCACCCGTAGAACGCCTAGCGACCGGGCAAGCCATCGATGATGTTGTTGTGGCTATCAACCAGCGAGTTTCTGCGCGCATCGGCGAGCCCACTGAAGGAGTGGGCGTCGATCGGCGCCATCACTGGTTGGCAGGATCACCAGCCGTCTATGACGCGATGCTCGCCGAATCTTTATCGATCTTCCGCCGCTATCCGCTCGCCTATTTATTCACCATCCCGGTAGGTTTCTTGCGAATTTATGGGATATTTTCATCTTTCCCCAATTTGGGCCAGCCGCTATTGGCCTTCGCCTGGCTATGGGATATCGCTTTGGTTTTGGGTTGGTCGGCCAGTATCTGGATCGCCTGGCGTCAGCGCAGCAAGAAATTATTTTGGTGGCCGATGGTGCTGGTCCTTTATTTCACCGCAACCACATTGGCTGTGAGCTCCGCTAGCAATAGCTCACGAATGACATCAATGGTGACGCCCTTACTGATTATCGGCACAGTCTATGCGATGGATCATTTCTTAGCAGGTCGTGGCTTTTGGCAGCGGGGCAGTCCTTAACCTGCTGCGTCGCGCTCGAGCAATTTTTGGCCTTCGCTTTCTCCCGCTACCCAGCCAATGTGACCTACGGCATCCTGCACCTTCCACCAGACCTCGGCGCCGCTCTCATAGGGGCCGGCGAGTACCAATACAAACTCACTTTGCCGCAATAGGGTGATGATTTCGCCATCTAGGCTGGGCGCGTTGCGGAGATTTAGCGCTGCGCTACTCACACGCAGTTGCTCCCCCGGCGAATAATCTGCCCCCAACACCACGCCGGAAGGGAGACCTAGCTCGTCGATGGGGTTGGCCCAATTGCCAGTTGCTTGTGTGTACAGACTATACACCTGTCCTTCCACGGTGATATCCAATGCACTGCGCTCCCAATCCCAGTGTGCGAATTCTGGCCAAGGCAAAATGAGTGGTGAGCCAACCGCTTTGGCTTGGCCGTCGGCGAGTTGATAAAGCGATAATTTCCCTTCCGCCCTGCCGAGGGCATAGATTTGGCCATCGGTTGCTTCGGCGGCGAAATGTAGGGATATGGTGTTATTCGTGCGAATTTCGCTTAGCCAAAGCCCCTGAGCAGAGTAAATTGCCAAATTCGCGGGCTCGCTCACACCTTGGCCACTGACGAGCAAGCGGCCATCGGCAAGCCAACTGCCATATTCGTAATCCAAAATGAGCGGAAGCCGGTTGTAATCGCGGCCAGGTTTCAACAACATCAAGGCGGAATGAGCTCGTGGCTCGTAGATTTTCACGCGTGCCAGCAGGGTTTCCCCATCGGGGGACCAATCCATGCTGAATGTGCGCCAGGTATAGGGGCCATCACTGCGATCGATGATTTGGCAACCGGGATGTTCGCTGCGTGGACAATCGACGAGCAACCTTTCCGGCGCGCTAATTCCCGGACGCATCCACCAGATGCCGTCCTCTGCGGAAAGGTCACTATGGATCAGGATGGCGAGGTGCTCTCCGTTCACCGACCAGCGCAAGTCGCCGACAAAAGCGCGGTTGGTCTCGGCGGATTGCGCTTCATAGCGTGAAGCGGGGGAAATGCTGAGCCGCTCGCTTTGCCCATCGCGTTGGATGAAATAGAGCGAGCCAAGGGAATTGCGCGCTGCAAATTGTACTTCATGCGCCGGATTGGGGTTTTCGCGCACCAGGGTGGGAGCGCCGGGTAAATTCGCCAACCGTCCGCCGGTCAGGTGTCCGCTGCCGTCGATGCTATAGGGGCGGGTGAAGGAGTTTTCTGGATTCAAGACGATGGGCGTGAGTTGCCAATCTCTAGGAAGCCTTGGGGCGAGAGTGACGCGCAAGGCGACAGTTGGTGGGATTGTGGGAGAGGTGGTGTCGGCGCGGTTTGCGATAGTGGTATTGCTGAAGGCCAACTGAGTTGCCGTGAAGGTGGGGGTGTTGCGGGCATCCGCGCGGGCAGTGGGTGTGGGTAAAAAGGTGGAGATTCGTGTTGGTAAAGCGGGGGCGATGGGCGATTCGCGAACGATGAAGGCGGGTGGCTCAGCTTGGGTAGGGTTCTGTGAAGTGGGCGTGGATCTGAAGTTGATGGGTGGTGGGGGAGTGGGTGTATTGGCGGGAACGCCCAGGTTGCAGGCTCCCAAAAAAAGTAGGATACAGAGCATTAAGGCCGAGGAAATACCACCGTAGTACCATCGCCGACAGCTATACATACGCTGCAGTTTAGCCGAGATGTGGTGAATTAGGGTTGGTTGTAGTTCGCTCAGTCCGCGTAGCGCCGTGCACGCTTTCGGATTGCGGTCAGGCTACCAGCGGGTGCCAAGTAGCGTCCCAGGCGGTTTATGCCGCTTTCATCTATCTTATGAAAATCCGAGCCGCCAGTGAGCAATAAATCATGCCTTTGGGCGAAGCGCTTCAATAGGGCGCGGGTGTTTTCAGAATGTTGCGGATGGACGAGTTCGAGCCCGTCGAGACCCAAGGGCAAGAGCGCGGCGATGCGCTGCTCCCATTGCTCCAATCTGCCTGGGTGAGCGAGGATGGCCACACCGCCGGCGGTCTGTATGAGTTTGATGCAAGCGCTTGGCCGGAGTCGCCAACGGGGAAGATGGGCCGGGCCACCATCGTGTAAATAGCGTTCGAAAGCCTCATTTTGAGAATGTAGATGTCCTGCTTCCACCAACGCTTGTGCCAGATGCGGCCGGCCAATGCTCTCGCCAGCGGCTAATTCCTGGACATGCAGCCAGGAAAGGGGCATGCCCAGCTGCTGAAGGAGCTGGAGCATACCGCGCGCCCGTTCCCAGCGCGATTGCTGCATTCGCATGAGCGCCGCGCGCAGCTTGGAATTATGGGGATCGAAATCATAGCCGAGCAGGTCGATCGATTTCGGTTGCCCTTCGGCCAATGTCGGCGCACAAGCCAGCTCAATGCCGGGTAGTATTTCCAATTTTGTACTCACCTGGTCCCCAATCCCTTCCCAACCGGCGGTCGTGTCATGGTCGGTAAAAGATATGGCATCCAACCCACGCCGTTCGGCTAGGCGGATGATCTCTTTTGCGCCAAGCGCGCCATCCGAGGCCCGTGTGTGGACATGTAGATCGGCGCGCATAGCCAAGAGACGGGTTATTGTTTTTCGATGACGGTGAAACGCACGGCTGTCCGCTCTTCTCCATCAATATCGATTGCCACGAAATTGATACCCATCAAGATGGCAATATCGTCATCTTGCAAGTAATGTCCGGCGATGGCCAGCGCTTTAACCGCCTGATTGACTGCGCCGGCGCCAATGCCCTGCACGATTGCTCGCCGCTCACTACGCATGACAGCGGCGATGGCGCCGGCCACTGCTGTCGAGCGCGATCGTGAAGAAACCTTGATGATGGAGTCTTTCAGCGGAGCAGCGATTTGCTGTGGGTCATCACACTGGAGATTATCCGCTTCTATTGCTTCACGATCTCCAGATGAAACCTCTTGCGAGTTGGTTGGTTCACCAATCAAATCGGTTTGCATCATCCCCCCTAATAATGCTTTAGGATAATATAGCGATTATTGGAGAATTAAAGCAAATCGCGCTGTGATTGTTTGAGCAGAATTTCATTTTGGCAAGGGAATTTGTGATGGAGCTGATCACTATCGTTTATGTGAGTGATATGGTGCGCTCTTTTGACTTTTACCAAACTCTCGGCTTTCGGGGTGAAAGTCGACCGGAGTCCGCGCCAATCTGGTTGCCACTACAACTCCAAGGTACGCGGCTGGCTTTGCATTGGGTAGAGGAATTACCGCAAGGTGGACAAGTGGGTATCGCGCTATTGGCTGATGACCTCGACGCAGTCGCAGAAAGGCTCCGGGCCGTTGGCATCGAGCTGCGTCGAGGCATCCAGCAGGAACCCTTCGGGCGCTCTTTGCTCATCTCGGACCCAGACGGGTTGCTGATTCAAATCAACGAACACAATTAGCGAGTGAAGATTCACCCTTTACTAGGTCGCAGGGGCGACCAAGGGTATTGCCAGTGAATTCGGCGCAAAGGAAACCGTAACGCTCGTTTTCGGCAGCCAGGGTAATATCCTTGAAATACAATTAAGGATAAGTTAAGAATTGTTTGAGTATATCCCAATTTTCGCGTTTTTTCATTCACCGTTATCCCCAATCATGCTCGATATTCAGGCAAAATTTCCCAGATTTATCCCAAAATTAAGACAGCGACGCGTGGTTGCCGGAGAGTTTGACGGACGAGCTTGTCCGTTTATACTCGCATCCCTTGTTTGGTTTGGAGCGGTTTCACGAGATGCCCAACCGGTTGGAATCACCAGCGCTGGAACCCGAAAAGGCTTGGCGCGCAACTTATCACCAACTGGAAATCCTGTTGGAGCCGGCGCAATTCTCAACTTGGTTGCGGGGCACTTTCTTTCATAGCTATGAAGAGGGTGTCTTCATCATCGCGGTCAATAGTCCTTTTGCTTTGCAGATGCTCCAGCAAAGGCTCTATCGCAATGTGAGACGAGTGTTGCGGGATGTTTGTGGGGAAGCGGTCGATTTACGGTTCCGTCTTGGTGAAACGGACAATGAAGCAGCGGTAACCACACAACCGGCGCCCGAAACGCCACTCTTGCGCATGATTTCCCGGCAAAATAGCGATAATTCTCAGACAAGGGCTGCTTTGCATTCACGAGTTGGCCGACCGGAATTCGCTTTCGGGGCGGGGAATGAGCTGAGCGAGCATTTTACCTTTTCCAGATTCTTGGTCAGCCGTGAAAATGAACTGCTCTTCAACGCTACCTGCGCAGTTGCCGAAGACCCGGGACAGCGCTATAGCCCTTTACTCCTGTATGGTGGTGTCGGCTTGGGTAAGACACACCTTCTCCAAGCCATCGCACATGAAATTCAGCGTCAGGGCTTAAGGGCGTTATACATCCCTTCAGAGATCTTCACCAACGATCTCATCACGGCCATTCGCAAGAAATCGACCGCCCTTTTTCGCGCGAAATATCGCCAGGCGGATGCCCTGCTCGTCGATGACATCCAGTTCATCGCTGGTAAAGAAAGCACCCAACTGGAATTTTTTCACACCTTCAATGAGTTGGTGAATGGTGGGCGGCAGGTGGTTCTGGCGAGCGATCGCCACCCACAGCAGTTGATCGGGTTACAGGACCGCTTGGTTTCTCGTTTCAGCGGCGGTTTGGTGTTGGATATTCAACCGCCGGAGTACGAGACGCGGTTGGCAATCCTACAGATGTGGGCGAGGGAAGAGCAACTGGCTTTGACCGAGGCGGTTAGCGCGCAGTTGGCTGAGCGAGCGGAAGGCAATATCCGCAATCTGCGCGGGTTGTTTCAGCGCGTCCTCGCTCAAGCGCGTTTGCAGAACCAGCCCTTGACGCTCACACAAGTTCGCCATATGGCGCGTAATCCCGCAAGAGCGCCGGAGATTTCGCCGCGCGATATCATCACCCTAGTGGCCACCTGTTTTGACTTACAACCAAGGGAGCTATATGGCAAACGGCGTAGTGCTTCCATCAATCACGCGCGGCAAATCGCTATGTATCTCATTCGCGAGTTGACAGCCCTTTCCTTACCGCAAATTGGTCATTGCTTGGGTAAGCGCAGCCACACCACCATATTGCACGGTTGTCGCAAGATCAGCGCGCGGCTCCCCCAAGATGGCCAGTTGCAGGATCGCTTGCGGGAAATGGAAGCGGAATTGCGAAGAGGGCAATGAACCTGAGCCTGAGCCAGCGCAGAGAATCTCATGCCTTATGCTAGAATGGGTTGGGTGGATTGAGGAGGTGCGCTATGAGCGTGGACTTGCGTCAACATGTCGAAGAGTTGGGAGGAATCAGTATCCTGCGTGGCGGTGGCGATCGGCGAGAATGGAACGGCATTCAGTATCGTCATGGCATTTCCGGGAAAAACACCAACGCGCGTGAGCTTTCGATGAATCTGGCGACCATCCCACCAAAAGGAGTGGCTTTCGCACACATTCATGTTGATTTCGAGGTCATGCTTTATATCCTAGAGGGTCGGTTGCGCCATGATTTCGGGCCCGGGTTGCGAGAGTCGGTCATCAACGAGGCTGGCGATTTCATTTTCATCGCGCCCGGTGTACCACACGAGGTGGTCAATCTGAGCGATAGCGATATCGTGCGCGCGGTGGTCGCGCGCTCTAGCGCCGCTGAGTGGGATAATATCATCACCTATGATCGCAATAGTGAATGAGGGCTATTTCGTCTCAGTTTCGCTAGCGAGCCATTGGTTCAGCTTTGGCCATAAGGCAGCGATGGCGCGACCACGATGACTGATGCGATCTTTGATGGCGTCATCCAATTGAGCGAAAGATGGCTTGAAGCCTAGTGGGATGAAAAGCGGGTCGTAACCGAAGCCCTGCCTCCCTTTTTGCTCAACCGTGGCAATATGTCCGGAGCAGCGACCTTCACTTTCACAGAGTATCGTCCCATCCGGTGCTGAAATACAAAGGACACAACGGAATTCGGCGTTTCGTTCGTGGATATCTGTCAACGCGCTCAGCTTAAGGAGTAGGTGTAGGCGGCGACCACGGTCATCCAATCCTGGTCCGCCAAAGCGGGCGCTGTGCAAACCCGGTTCTCCTCCCAACGCCTCCACGCACAAGCCAGAATCATCGGCCAGCGCGGGTATGCCCGCAGCCTGGGCGTAAGCGCGCGCTTTAAGACGAGCATTTTCCCAGAAACTGAGCCCCGTTTCAGCAACTTCCAGACCACTGAGCGCTAGGTCATCCGGAGCGAGCAGCTCGATTTTCTCGGTTGCCAACAGGCGAGTTAGCTCAGCGCACTTGCCTTGGTTTCCGCTGGCGAGCAATAGTCTTGTCTTCATGATGTTTCATCAGTGAGCAATTCTCTCGCGCGGGCGAATAGCCCAGCGCTGCCGCCCGTATGCCAAAATAGGATGGTCTCCTCTGGGTCATAGGCACCTGAACGTATGCGCTCAATCAGGCCCGCGAGTGCACGACCGGTATAGATCGGGTCTGCGAGGATGCCCTCGCTACGGGCGAGCAATTGGATGGCCTCTCGCTCCGCATCAGTGATGACGCCATAGGCATGCTCTCCGGCCGCGTTATGCAGGAAGATGGCTTCCAATTTAGTGCGTTGAGGGATGTCCAATTTCTCGGCCAGCTGGTTGCTTAGCGAAGCTATGAACTCGGCCTGACCGGCTCGGGCTCCATTCACCATGCCTTCGACGCGAATGCTCTCTTGTATACCCAGCGCGACCAGCCCAGTCAGGATGCCGGCCATAGTGCCGCCCGAGCCGGCAGTACAGACGATGCGATTGATTGCCCAATCTTGCGCTGCCAATTGTGTGATGAGCTCCTCGACCGCTTGGACATAACCCATTGCGCCGATGGCATCGGAAGCGCCGACAGGGATTATGAAAGGGCGGTTGCCAGCGGCGCGGCTCAATTCGGCCTGCTCTTCGAGTGCCTGTTGACGATCGGCGCTGGTCCAGATGATTTCGGCCCCCAATAAAGCATCCAGGAGTAAGTTGCCGTTCCATTGTTCGCGCGGGGGTGGTTCGCCTGCCAGCACGATGGTGCAGCGCAGCCCCAAGCGATTGCAAGCGGCAGCGGTTTGGCGCACATGGTTGGATTGCATAGCGCCGGCAGTGAGGATGTGGTCGGCGGCCGTCGCCAAAGCGGCACCAAGGGAGAATTCCAGTTTGCGCGTTTTGTTTCCGCCGGTCGCCAAACCGGTGGCGTCATCGCGCTTAATGAGTAGGCGCGGGCAGTTGGGACCCAGGGTGCGTCGTAGCATCGGCATCTCTTCTAGCGGCGTCGGCAAATGGGCGAGGGGGATGCGCGGCAACCCTTCAATCGACATACCACGGTCTCTTTCTGCTTATTAACCGAAAAGCCGAAGCGTTCATTGTATCATGGGAGAAAGATCGCAACTTTATTGTGTACTGAGCGTAAATAAGGATGTAGAGAAGAAAGGATGAACGATGAGCCAGCGTGACGAAGAATTTGAACATTTGACCATCGCCGAGGCACCAGCTGAGGAGTTTGAAGAGGTGGAACAGGAAGAGCCAAAGGAGCGCGAAGAATTGCCGGTTGCAGAGTTGTTGGATTATCTGCGGAAAGTGCTGGAAGAAGGCACAGCGCGGCGCTTGATTTTGCGCGACCGTAACGAGCGTGTCTTATTGGATTTACCCTTGGCTCCGACGGCGCTGTTCGGCGCCTTCGGGTTGTTGTTGATGCCGCTATGGATGCGTATCGTCACCGTCGTTGGCTTACTCAGCAGCGTCACCATTGAAATCCTGCGTGAGGTCAACGATGAGAATTCGGGCAAAGAAGGCGAGAGCGCGAAAGAACGCAAGCAGCGTGTCGTCATCGAGCAAGAAGAAGCGGATAAAAGCGAGATGGTCTAGGGGTTGAGGCTCGGCAATACGCGAAGCCAGATTTCCAGGGCGAACCCGGGAAGGCTGGCAACGAGCAAAAGCGATGACCCAAAACCGAGGCGCTGCCTGATCCAAAACACCCCCCAGGACCAGGCTAGCGCCACGGGTATCAATGCCGGGTAGAGATAGCGGCCCTGCCATTGCACAAAGGCCAAGTTGTAGAGTATGAACATCGCTATCGTCAGGGCGCTCAGCCCAACCAGCGGACGCAGTGCCAAATCCTTCGCTTTGTGCCGGATTGCTGCCAACGCACCCAGCAAGCAAACCGCGCCCTGAACTACGATGAAGAAGAAACGCCAACCGCTAAGCGGCGTGGACATCCAGCCGAATTGTCCCCAAAAACTGATAAAAGTGGTGCGGGTGGCTTCAATTAGGAAACGCAGCCAGCCCTGCTGCGCCAACTGATCTGCGCTACGCATCTGTCCGACGACGACCCGCTCATGAATTTGCAGAGCGAAAATGTCGGGCCAGCCATAGACTTGGATATTGCGCAGCCACCAGGTGGCGCCAATTAATGTGGCTGGCAAGAGCAGGTGGAAAAGGGAGCGAGGGTTGCGCCGGTGCGGCGACCCACACGAAAAATGTGTGGCCAGCGCCACTGGTAGCATCAAATAGGCGGTCAACTTGGTGATGAATATGACTCCTATCAAGCTGCCGAGCAACCAATATGCCAACTGCTCCTGGGTAATGCTCAAGCGCCATAGCCAGGTGCCGATACCCAGGAGCAATAGTCCACTGAGCAGCGTTTCGCCACTGACGCCAATCAAGGCCAGGCCAGCCAGCAAAATGAGGCTCGCGACGACACGACATTCGCGTTGTAGCGACGAACCATAAAGCAGCGCCAAACAGAGGTAGATGGTCTCGCTGATGAGTAGCCAGGCTAGGGCATCGTTGTTCACAGAAGAGAGGATATGTAGCTGCTGAGGTAGGAAGGCGCAAAAAAGGGCGGCGAGGTGAGCGAAAATCGGTCGTTTCGGCGCCAACAGGCGCGCGCAGCGGTGGGTGTTGATGACCACTCCCATCCCCAGCAATGCGGACCCAAGGCGCAGGGCGGTCAACGAGCCTTCGCTGAGGCGGAAGAGGGGAGAGGCTAAAACGTAATACAGTGGCGGTTGGTGGTTCTCGTAGCGCAATGATGTCAACTCTGTTGGCGTTGCACCCAGGAAGCGCTCGCTGGTCAGTTGGTTGAGCAAAGCGCCATCCCAATCACCGCTGGATAATATTGGGCAACATCCAACGCTGGTTATTGCTGCGATGTAGTTAAAATGGGCGGGCTCATCTGGCGCTTGCCATGCCGGTGTGCGCAGCGCGTAAGCCAACGCGAGCAAGGCATAGCCGCTAAGGATGAGCGGTAGGAGATACGGTGAAAACATCGCCAGAGAAAAAAGCGGTTTGCGGTTGGCAATACTCATCATAGTCTGCTATTGTGTGGTGCTGAGGTGGGTTTGTTCACCCTCTTAAACCGTTCTGCTAATCGATAGGAGTTTTAACGATGCAACATTCACTCCTCAACATCCGCATCATCTATTGTACCCCTTGAAACTATACACCGCGTGTCGTCAGTTTGACGGCAGACATTCTGGGCGATCGTGACCTGGAGGCGTATATCGGTAGCTGGCAATTGGAAACGGGTACTGGTGGTGCCTTCGAGGTCTTCATCAATGATGAGCTGGTTTTTTCCAAGAAAGAGTTGGGGCGGCATGCTGAAGAGGGGGAGATACGCGCGCTGATTGCGCAGAAATTGGAAACCGCCCGCGCAGCCGCTGGCGTTTAGGTTCTTACGCCATTGCATGTGCAAAAAAGAGGGCCGAAGCGAACGGCCCTCTTTCATTATCATCACCAGGAATTGCGAGCGATTTTATTCTTCGGCAGCCGCTTCGGTTTTTGGCGCATGACTGCGTTCCAATTGAAGGTGCAATGCATCAGCGCCATGTTGGCTGAAGAGCAATTGCAATTCGCCCGCCTCTCGCGCATCCAGTAACCACTCCACTTCCCTTGATCCCTGAATTTCCAGTGAAGCCAGGTTTTTCCCACCCTGTGTCGCCACGATTCGTAGGGACGAATTTTGCATTCCGTCGATGGCCAAACGGAGACGAATTTCGCCGGCTTCGCTGACTGCCAACACAACGGTTTCGGAAACTTGTTTGCCGCTCAGCTTGATGTTCAATGGCGCTTCAGCGAGGATGGCTGCGGCGCGTTGGTCGATGGCAATGCTCACCGGTTGATCATCACCTTGAGACAGGGGTCTGATGATGATGGTATAGGTACCTGTTTCTGGCAGAGTCAACCCGAGTAGCTCAGGGTTGTAGCCGCGGCCGCTATCGTCATCCGCGGCGAGCAATTCGCCAGCCGGCGTATACACTTCGATGCGGGTATCCAATTGACTGTAGCTGGCGACGACGATATCCACGCGGTCGCCGCTTTCGGCAGCGAGCGAGAAATGTAGGCCCTCGCTGTCGGCGAGTAAGGGAGCCGCGAGGCGGTCGCCATAACCAATTGGCCGATAATGAGTTTCCGTCGTTGGCTCGTCTACATCTTCCTCTTCAGCAGTCTCGTCAATATTCGTTTCCTCTTTGGTTGCATCGGTATTGGCTTCTTCGTTTTCTCTCTCTTGGGTGTCGGCAGGGGGTTGTTGCTCGTCGCTGTTTCTTTCTTCGGATTGCGTCTCCGTCCCTGCAACTTCCCCAAGCCAATCGATAGGGTCACCCCATACCTCTAATGTGAAAGTGCCGCTTTTCACCGTGTTTTCCACATTCCAGTGATCCCAACTGGAGATGATCGCAAAATAAGTGCCCTCGGCGGGAAAAACGAGTTCTTCCAAACTGGCATTCAGGCCGCCATCGCCATCATCATCTTCGGCGAGAATCTCACCATTCGCATCTTCGATGACGATGAACGCGTCAAAATCGTTGGAGCGCAAACGCAGCGATAGGGTTTCTCCTTCACGAATATTGAACTGATAGCGACGGAAGGGTTTTGTTTCACTGAGCTCCGCCTCGATGCTTTTTTCCCAAGCAGCGCTGTTGATCGCTTTCTCATCCTCGGTGGTTGCCGGTGGCGCGGCGCGGTCTTCGTCAGTGTCAGTGGGGTTGGGCTCCTCGCTGGTGGTATCGCCTCGTTGCAGCTGGAATTTCAGGTGGTATTCGCCCACTGAGACGGCCTCACCCAGTTGGTAATAACGCCAACTGGTTGCTAGCAGGGTGAATTCGCCACTTTCGGGTAGGAGATAATTTTCGATGTGCGCATTCAGTTCATCGCCGCCGTCGTCATCCATGGCAAGCTCCTCACCCGCTTCATTGAGGAGGACCAAATAGGCATCGAAGGATTGTGATTGCAACTTCGCGTTCAGCACATCACCAGCGCTGGCGGCAAATGTATAAGCGGCGATGCCCTTCTCGGCGGTCGTCTCGCCGTTAATCTCCGCCCCATCCTCGATCGAGACCGGATCACCATAAGGGGGTATTGGCTCTACACGCTCTGCTTCTTCCCTTTCGCTCAGTATCTGGAAAGTTGCGTTGACAGTGTACTGACCTTCTGTGCTCGCCGACACACGATATTCGCCGGGCGAATCTTCCGGTCCGCTATGCACGACTGTGGAGGCGCGTCCTTCTTCGTTGGTCACAAGTTGGATCTGGAAATGAATTTCATCATCGTCCACCCGAGTGATGGTGAGGTCAACCTCCGTATTGGCGGTGAAGTCGACCAGCGTGATGGTGTGTGCTGTGCCGATGCCACCCGACCCGGGCAATATGAGGATGATGGGTGCCTCCTCCTGTGCAAATAGGAAGCCGACAGTGGCCAATGCAGCCACGATTACAGCGATGGTGAAAATTCGGCTGATTTTCATCTCCCACTCTCCACTATCTTCGCATTTGTGCTCAGTATGTATAAAGTATAGGGAAGTTTTGCTTGGCAATTGCGAACCAAACATTTCAGAGTTGTAGGAATTTTGGTATGAGAAAGCAATATCGATGGCGCGGCGACCACTATGAATGGCGTTTGGAAGCGTTGGGTGAAGGTCGTTATCGGTTGGAAAACGGCGATGAAATTGAGGAGTGGTTGGCTGAAGCACTCGCTCCTGGGGTGTGGTTAATCCAAAAGGGGGAAATTCTGCGGCGCGTCCATGTCTACGCTCGGGGCGATGAGTGTTGGGTTTGGGTTGCTGGGCGGGTATACCCCCTCTCGATAGCGAGGCAGCGGCAGTTAGCCAGCGCGCCAACGCTTGACGAAAGTGGCATCTTGCCGGCCGAGATGCCTTGTCAAATTGTACAATTAATGGTTTCTGTGGGAGATGTGGTGGGCGAAGGGACACCGCTTTTGCTCATGGAAGCGATGAAAATGGAATTGCGCCTGAGCGCGCCGGGTCGCGGTTTTGTGCGAGAATGGCTCGTCACCGAGGGTGAAGTGGTGCCAAGGGGCGGTGGGTTGTTGATTTTTGAAACAGTTGGCGTCAATCCGGATTGAGTGCTTCTGCGGTGAGCAGGTACCCAGTCTGGCGGCAATAATGGATGCGATAGGTTTCACCAGACTGAAAGGTGGCAAAAGCGCGTGCATGGATGGGGAAATCTCGCCCCGCCACGCGTAAATAGCGCAAGCGCAGGCGGCCGATGGGTTGGATGACGCGAGAGACTTCGCCTTCCAAAGTGAGCACTGAAGCGTCGCCATCGCTATCGGCCCGTAGGCGCAACTGATAGCGCCCGGCCAGACCAGTGGCAGCGGCGTTGATGAGTATGATGACAATTCCCAACCAGGTTAGCGCCGCGGCATCTTGGCGAATTCCCCAGAAGATCGCCAAACTGGCGGCCAGGATACCAACCACAAAGAAAATCAATGCACGCCGCCGCGCGCGCGCTCCCCAATTCCTCAATTGTTGCCGCTGACGAGGGGAGATCTGCCCAGCGCGGTTGAGCGCCAAGTCCTCGGCGTCGAAATCGAGCGCGCTCGCGAGCGCTGAAGCTGCTCCCACCATCTTGCTGTCAGCCAACCACTTCACCGAAGCGCGGCATCAAACCTCTTTGCTCGGATTCGAATTTTCGGAGCGTGGAATACGCAAGTAGACGAGCCAGTAGACGGCTGCGACGAGAACGCTGCCGCCGATGATATTGCCGATGGTCACAGGTATGAGATTACTCAACAAATCGCCGAAGCTGATGGGCGCGATTTCCTGGCCCAAACTGACGACAAAGGCCGGATCCCAATTTTGGATGAATTGGGCGAAAGGGATGAAGTAGAGATTGGCGATAGAATGCTCGAAACCGACGGCGACGAATGCGGAAATGGGAAAAAGGACGGCCAAGATTTTATCCGTTGTGGAATGCGCGCCGAGCGTGAGCCAAACGGCCAGGCAGACTAGGGTATTGCAGAGCACGCCCAAGAATAACGCCTCGGAGAAGGTGAGTTGTGATTTGTACTCGGCGATGGATAATGCCGTTGCGCCCACAGCGCCGCCGCCCAGACGATACTGCCCGGAGGCGTAGATCAAGAGGGCGGTGGCGATGGCGCCGATGGCGTTGCCGAGATAAACCCATAACCAGTTGCGAAGCAGGGCCCGTGTGCTGATATCCCGACTCGCCCAGGCCATCACGATGAGGTTGTTGCCGGTGAACAATTCTGCCCCCGCCAGGATGACGAGAATGAGTCCCAAGCTGAAGACCACCCCGCTCAACAAGCGCGCTACACCGAAGGGCAAGGCAGTGCCGGTCGTACTCGCCACGGTGGTGCTGAAAAGCGCGCCAAGGGAGATGAAAGCACCGGCCAATACGCCCAAGGTCAGCGTTTGTAGTGTCGGCATGGCCGCTTTCAAGGCCCCGACTTCCGTGGCGCGCCGCGCGATAGCGGCTGGCAAAAGTGCGTCGAATGGCTTCGTGGGAGGAGTTTCATTCATGATGTATGGCTCCTTCCCACTCGCGGCGCTCCCAACTGCTCTCGCTCACGGGAGACGATTTCGGCATCAAGCTTTGCGAAAAGGGGTTTTGGTTTCGGTAGGCGTTGTCTGGGAGGAAGCTGACTCGCCTGCCAACGCCCACTGGCCAGGGCTGGGTCGTAGGTCAGGATCTCGTGGCTGCGCTCCCCTTCCTGAACGCTCTTGATGCAAACATTGCCGAATAGTTGACCTTCATAACCCAGCATCTCATGCAATTCTTGCGCGCTGAATGGTAGGAAGGGTGCGAGCAATATTTTCAGGTTGTCGATGACGCGAAGGATGGTATAGACGCAACGGGCGGTGTCGGCGCGATCATCACGGATGGTATGCCAGGGACGACGACCTTCCAAATAAGCGTTGGCCGCACGCACTAGGCGCATCGCCGCCTGCAAGGCTTCGCGCAGGCGCACTCGCTCGATGAGATCGCCCACCTCAGCGAAAGCAGCCTCGGCTTGCTGAAGCAGCTCACGGTCGGCCATGGTCAAATCTTCATAGTCGGGAACTTCGCCGGCGAAATGCCGCTGTGTGAAACTGAGCATGCGGTTGACCAGGTTGCCCCAAGCGGCGACCAGCTCGTTGTTGATGCGTTGTAAGAAGCCATCCCAGGCGAAATCGGTATCGTTATTCTCCGGCAGCGTCCGGGTGATGTAATAGCGCAGAGCATCGGGTTGATAGCGCTCCAAGATATCCGGTAGCCAGATGGCCCAATTGCGCGATTTGGAGAATTGCTGCCCTTCAATATTCATAAATTCGTTGGCTGGGACATCATAAGGCAGTTGTAGCGGTGTTTCGTCATCATGATAGATGCCGCTGACGCCCAGCAATTCGGCCTGCCAGATGATGGTATGAAAGGGGATGTTGTCCTTACCCAGAAAATTGTAGATGCGCGCCTCAGGGTTGTACCACCAGCGCTTCCAAGCCGCGGGCTCGCCGCGATTCCGGGCCCATTCGACGCTGGCGGTGAAATAGCCCATCAGTGCCTCGAACCAGACATAGATGCGCTTGCCCTCCCAGCCCGGCAAGGGTACCGGGATTCCCCAGTCGAGGTCGCGGGTCATGGCGCGGCCGCGCAAGCCCTGCGTGACGCCTTGCTCGATCATATTGCGCGTGAAACGGAGCACATTTGCGCGCCAGTGCCCTTCGTGTTCGCGCAGGTATTCCAGTATGCGCTCGGAAAATTGGCTGAGGTCGAGGAAATAATGCTCGGTTTCGCGAATGACGAGTTGATCTTCCGGGGCATTTTTGCTGCGCGGGTTGCCGAGGCGCGTCGCGTCGATCAGGTTGCCACATTCATCGCATTGGTCGCCGCGCGCCTCAGCATAACCGCAGAAATAGCAGGTACCTTCGACATAGCGATCGGGCAAAAAGCGACCTTCGCGCTCACTGAAGAGCAAACTTTGGGTTTCCTTATAAAGGCAACCTTTTTCCAGTAAGCGCAGGAAAAAATCTTGGGCGATGCGGTGATGGTTGGCTGTATCCGTATGGGTGAAGAGGTCGTAGCTGATGCCGATGCGTTTTTGAGTTTCCAGGAAGCGGCGGTGGTAATGCTCGAATAGTGAGCGAGGTGAGACACCGCGTGCATCCGCTTCAACAGAGATGGGTGTGCCATGGCTATCTGAACCAGAAACCATCAAGACTTCGTTGCCAGCGAGGCGGTGATAACGCGCGAAGATATCGGCGGGTAAATAGGAGCCGGCGAGATGCCCGACATGCAAATCACCATTGGCGTAGGGCCAGGCGACGGAGACATGAATCGGCCGAGTCATCAGGAGTCGCGTCCGGCAGCGAGCGCCTCTTGGAGGTGGGCGAAATGCGCGCGCATGATGTTGATGGTCGCCTCGTCCGGGTCGGTATCGACGCTTGGGTCGATGAGTTGATTCTGATAACAGAAACTGCGCATATCGGTTTCCCTGTTGTTCAAATGACTTTGTCGTCCTTGCCAGCCAGTTGACGGAGGTATTCCAATTGGCCGGCATGATAGCTTTCATGCCAGACCATGAAGAGGAGAAAGTCCAACACTGTGCTTTGTTGCTTTTCGTTCCAAATCGTTTCCATTTGCTCACGCGAGGCTTCCTTGACCGCGGTTTTGAGGCTTTCGGCGCTGGCGCTAAGATGCGCTCGGAGCTGCTCGAGGGAGAGCGCTTTTTCGCCATCGGTGATGGGCTCGGATCCGAATTTGTAAAGCCCATTTTCTTCTTCACCCCAATAAGATTTGCCGCTGATTGCATGGAGCATCGAGCTGCGAGAAGAGACGATGTGTCCGAGTACCCAGTTGGCGCAATTGCCGCGGAAGGGTAGTTGGAGCAGGCAATCTTCGTGAGAGAGGCCGTCGAGTTGTCGCTCGACTACAAAAGCGGTGCGGTCCATACTGCCGCTGATGATGTTGGTGAGTTTGTCATAATCGCTGGTGGTCATAATGGCTGCTCCCTGGGTCGAATCGATTTGCGCTGAATTTTAGCACAAAGGGGCGAAAGTTGTGGAGGCGTTGCCATGGTGGCTTGGCTCAAGGTGCTGCTAATTGCGCTTTTCATGACGGCGTTGTAACTCAGCCAACACCTCCTCGAGGGGTATATTCAGCTCGACGAGGAGGACGAGGGTATGGAAGAATAGGTCCGCGATTTCAGAGACCTGGCGCTCACGATTTTCATGCAGGGCGGCGATGATGACCTCCAACGCCTCCTCGCCGACCTTTTGAGCGATGAGAGCTGGCCCGGCGGAGAAGAGTTCAGTGGCGTAAGAGCCAGCTGGGCGGCGAATGTAGCGCTGTTGTAGAATGATTTGCAGTTGCTTCAATACAAAAGGCGTTGAGGCGGACTGGTTATTGGTTGTTGCCGTTTTTTTCGGAGTTGCTTTTCTCTTGTAATAGTCTGCTACTGCTTTGGGGTCAACATGATGGGTAATTTGCCCCTTTTCCGTCAGTTGCCAAACACCTTGTTGTGGATTGTCGACCAACCCATATTTTTTCAAAAGTGTGAGGCCCCAATCCATGTTGTAACGGATGGGGTGGTAGACAAGTCCTGACCTCTTTTTTCTCTTCAGGGCAATGATCTCAGGTGGGTATTCCTGTTGTCGACACAGCTCTTCAAAGATTGCTTTCTTCTGGGAGGGTTTTTTCAAAGCATGCATCGCCGCGAGTATCGGATTGAACAATTTCTCACGTGTAGGCAATACAATCATTTGCAATTTCTCCTCCACCTGCTTTTGTTACATTACCTCGGGAATCCATAACAGTCTTTTCATTCGAAGCAACTCACGCGGCCCGTATGGCAAGCCGGACCGTTGGGCTCCACTAGCAATAGTAACGCATCCTGGTCACAGTCCAGCCGCAGTTCGAGTATGCGTTGTGTATTACCGGAGGTCGCGCCCTTATGCCATAGTTCGCCGCGGCTGCGGCTCCAAAAGACGGCTTCGCCACAGCGCAAGGTCTCTCGCAGCGCCGCTTCGTTCATGTAAGCCAGCATCAATACTCGCTGCGTGTCTCCATCCTGCACGATGACGGGGATGAGGCCTGCCTCGCCCCAATTTATTTTGGCGAATTCACTTTCTTCCCAGCCCATTGTTTCCTTCATATCCCCTCCCAACCGCCGAGGCGAACGGGGATGCCCCGCCGCGCCAGTTCTTGTTTTAAGGTGCCGATGCGCAACTGGTTGTAATGGAAGAGCGAGGCGGCCAGCGCAGCACTCGCGCCGCCGGTTGTGAGCGCCGCGGCGAAATGCGCCACTTGCCCGGCGCCACCAGAAGCGATCACCGGGACGCTCACGGCCGCGCTCACGGCTGCTGTCATCTCCAGGTCGTAACCGAGCTGCGTGCCGTCGCGGTCCATACTGGTGAGCAAGATTTCGCCCGCCCCTCGTTCGCTGACTTCTCGTGCCCAGCTCACGGCTTCGTATTGGCTGGGGCGACGGCCGCCATGGCTATGCACCACCCAGCGGCCGTCAACCCGTTTCGGATCGATGGCCACGACGATGCATTGGCTACCGAAAGCCCGTGCCGCTTCATCGATGAGTGTTGGGTTTTGCAAGGCGGCACTGTTGACGGAGACCTTATCAGCCCCGGCGAGCAGCGTAGCGCGGATATTCGCCAGATTGCGGATACCACCGCCCACGCAGAAGGGGATGAAGAGCGTCTCCGCCACCGCGCGCACCATCGTGAGTGTTGTTTGTCGTGCTTCATGGGCGGCACTAATATCCAAGAAGACCAACTCATCTGCACCCTCGCGGTCGTAGAGCAAGGCTTGCTCGATGGGGTCGCCGGCATCGCGCAAGTTGACGAAATTAACGCCTTTAACCACACGCCCCTCATGGACATCCAAGCAGGGGATGATGCGCCGCGTTAACATGAACCAACCTCCCTTGCTGCCCTCAAGGCCTCTGGCAATGTCAGTTGGCCGGCGTATAGGGCCATACCGACGATGACGCCGGCGATGCTGTCGGTGGCGCGGAGCGCTTGGATATCGTCGGCGCTACGGACACCACCAGAAGCGATGACGCGCAAGCCCGTCGCGCGCGCCAGCTCTTCGGTGGCAACGACATTCACACCGCTCATGGCGCCGTCGCGACTGATGTCTGTGAATAGGGCATGCCGTAGTCCCAAGGCGGCGAAATGTCGCCCGGCGCCCAGGGTTGTCCACGATGATTGTTCTTGCCAGCCATGCGTTGCGATATACCCGCCGCGTGAGTCCAGGGCGACGGCGATGGCTTCCTCTCCCCAGCGAGCGAGGGCTTCGGTGACCAGCGTGGGTCGCTCAATTGCCGCCGTCCCGATAACGACGCGCGTCGCTCCTGCCGACAAGATGCGCTCGATATCGACGAGTTCCCGCAAGCCGCCCGCGTATTGTAGGTGCAGATCTTGCTGCGCAATTTTTCGTAGTATTCGCTCATTTTGCTGGGCATCGCGGTCACGCAGGGCGCCATCGAGATTGACGATATGTAGCCAACGCGCTCCCGCAGCGCGCCACCGCTGGGCAGTCGCGACCGGGTCGTCGCTGAAAGTGGTCAGCTGCGCAGGGTCGCCATATCGTAACCGCACCACCTGCCCGGCGCGCAAGTCCATGGCTGGGTAGACAATCATCGGCTCCATTCCAAGAAATTGGCCAGCAAGCGCAGCCCTACATTTTGACTCTTCTCAGGGTGAAACTGGACGGCGAAGAGCCGCTCTTGCTGAATGGCGGCAGCGAAAGGGATGCTGTATTGGGCGCGGAGCAAGGTGATGCCATCGTCTTCGGGTTGGCAATGATAACTGTGTACGAAGTAGGCATATGGGTTGCTGGCCAAACCCGCGAGCAAAGGCGATTCGCGCCGTTTCTCGAGCTGGTTCCAGCCAATATGTGGTACCGGGTGGTCGGGTTGGCTAGCGAAGCGACGCACGGTTCCGGAGAGTATGCCCAAACCGGCTACCCCAGGGGCCTCTTCGCTGCTTTCGAAAAGGAATTGCATACCGAGGCAGATGCCCAGGTAAGGGATACCGGCGGCGAGTGCTTCGCTCAGGGCCTCTGTCAAGCCGGTCGCGCGCAATTGCTCCATCGCCGTGCCGAAAGCGCCGACGCCGGGCAGGATGATGCGCGCCGCTTCCCGCAAGCGCGCCGCATCCGCGCGCGAACGGATGAGGTGCGTATCCGCGACGCCCAGGTGGCGCAATGCATGCAGCACACTGTGCAAGTTACCGGCGCCATAATCGATGATGACCGTCATGGATTGGGCTTCTTCCCCTTTTCCGAAATTATGCAAAAATCCCCGCGCCGCGGGGATTTCCAAACATGTGGCAGCCACATTCGCCCAACGCGGTCAAGGGTTTGCGATTGAGCACATCCGCTGATGCAACATGGTCTGCCTCTTCAAACTCAGGAAGAGGCTAGCGCGTTTCGGCCGAATTGTCAAGCCACCAACTTGCCGCACCCACTATAATGACTGTGTTGGAGATCAAAATGGGGGTCAATGGCATGACTGATTCTGCCACGACGGATGCGCTTTTGCATTACCGACAGCAGTTCCCGATATTGGAGCGCTGCAACTACCTGGTGAGTCATTCGTTGGGGGCGATGCCGCGGGGGGTTGAGGAGAGCCTGGCGCAATACGCTCGGGATTGGGCAAATCATGGGGTTGGCGCCTGGGGGGAGCGCTGGTGGGCGTTGAACGGCGTCGTTGGCGATCAATTTGCCGAAATCATCCATGGCGCGCCGGGTAGTGTCTCTATGCATCCCAACGCGAGCATTGCACTCAGCATTTTGCTCAGCGCTCTGGATTTCAGTGACCGCCGCCGTGACCGCGTGGTGGTCAGCAGCCTCATATTCCACACTGATTTTTATGTGCTTAGGGAAATGCTACCGCCGCAGATTGAATTGGTGGTTGTGGAGAGCCCGGATGGCATTCATGTTCCTTTGGAGGACATGGTGGCAGCGATTGATGAACGGACGCGCTTTGTCCTAGTCAATCATGTGCTTTTTCGCAGTGGCTATATCATGCCGGTCGAGGAAATTGCCGCTCGTGCGCGGGCGATGGGGGCTGAAATTATCGTTGATGGTTACCATAGCGTGGGCATCATCCCCGTTGATGTCGCTGAGTTGGGGGTGGATTATTACCTCGGCGGTGCGCTGAAATGGATGTGTGGTGGGCCGGGGGGTGTCTTCCTTTATGTGCGGCCAGAGCGTTTGTCGGCGTTGCGTCCAAAAATCACCGGCTGGTTTGCGCATAAACGGCCATTCGATTTTGAGGTGGCAGGAATTGAGTTGCGCGACGATGCTTACCGCTTGCTGAATGGTACTTTCCCCGTCGCGCCACTTTACGCCCTGCAGCCAGGACTCGCCGTAATTCATGAAATCGGGCTGGCAGCGATTCGCGCGAAATCACAACGGCAGACCGCTTTGCTTTTTGAGCTGGCTGAAGCGGCCGGCTATACGCTGCGCTCACCGCAAAATCCGGATGAACGCGGCGGTATGGTGGTTGTCGACCCGCCGCATTCCCAAGCCGTCAGCCAAGCGCTATTGGCGCGCGGCATCCATATCGATTATCGGCCACAGGCGGGAATTCGCATCGCGCCACATTTTTACAACAGCGATGAGGAAGTGCGCGCTGCGATTGGGGCGATGGAGGAGATCCTCACACGCGGAGAATGGCGCGCATTCGTCGGCAAGGAAGCGATCGCCACTTAAGTTTGCTGCCTTTCTTCCTCCACCAGCGATTGGAGCGAGAGGAATTCGCCATCGCTGCCATCACGCTCTTGCAAGGCGGCCATTAGGGTGGCGGCGGAATCGTCATCTAGCGTTTCGGCGAGACGACGAAGCGCATCGCTTTGTGTGTCCCCTTTTTGCTTTTGCGGGGTGTCGGCCCTACCTTCTGCGCCCGAAACATTCACTTGCACTTTTGAATCGCTCAATTGTTCCCAAACGGCACCGGTGCCCACCAGTCCACTGATGGCGACGAGAATCCCGAGTACCATTTCGAATGGTCCGATACTTTTGCCGATTAGCAAGAAAGCGTAAATCAGGGCCATCGCGCTCCAGATGATGGCGGTGGCGCCCACGCGGGCAACTTCACGGGGCATATTTTTCTCCTTTTCACCTAAGGGGAAATTACGAATTGGCGGCGCGAGGGTTGTTCTCCTTCGGTCATGCGCGCTGCGAGGGCCGGCGCCAGAGATGAGTGAAGAAATCGTGAATCACGGTTATGCCCAACCTGCGCAAGAGCGGGAAATAGGTCAGCGCCGCGAGTGCGCCAGTCAGAGTCAGGCTGACACTCAACGAGATTTTACCAGAACCCAGCGCTGCTTGTGAGAGCGCGAAGGCCATTGCGGCCAAGGCCATTGTGATCAGTGTTGCAAGGAGGCAGGGCAATAAAGTTCGTAGCCAATTGCTAGCGGTGAGGGCGAGGGTTTGGCGTTGCAATATCCAGGCACTCAAGCAAGCATGAAAGGCGTGTTTGGCACTGTCGGCGAGCATCAAAGCGAGCAGGCCGAAAGTGTCTCGCAATAGCAGGGTAACCACTATGTAAAAAAGCAGACTGAAAAAACCGATGATAGCCGGCGTCCGCGTGTCTTGTCGAGCGAAGAAAGCATAGACCAAAATCAAATCCAGCGCTGCGAAAGGAAGTCCGGGCAGATAATGACGCAAGACCGCGCTGGTGCGAGCGGTGTCCTGCGGGTTGAATTCGCCGTGCTGAAACAAGAGGGAAACGACTGAAGGTGCAAATAGGAATAGGCCGGCCGCGGCGGGCAGAATCAGCGTGGTCGCTAGGCGCAATCCGCGGTTCAGCGTTGCCGTGAAAGCCTCTTGCGCGGTCGGTTCCGGGTTGCTGGCGTGGCGAGCGAGCGTGGGCAAAATCGCTAGGCTAATGGCGGCTGCGACCAGACCCTGGGGGAATTGGATGATTGTAGTGCCGAGCTCGAGATAGTTGATACTCCCCGGGCCGCTCTGATTGGCGAGTCTGTAAGTAAAGAGCCTCGTGACGAGGGTATCGAGTAGCAAAGTGAGCAATATCGGCAAACAGAGCTGAGCGATCCGCCGCAGCTGAGGGTGAGCGCGGGGCCGTTCGTAGCGCCAACCGGCACGGCGTAGACCGGGTAGCTGAAATACCATCATCAACACCGATGCGATCATCCAAGCGAGGGCAGCTAGGCGAATTTTCTCACTTGGAAAGGTCTCGAAACCGAGCGCGATTGTGAGCAAGAAGACGACAACCGTCCCGTTGAAGATGGTGATGGCGAAGGCCGGCCAGAAAAAGAGGCGTATGGCCAACAAGGTGCCGCTCAAAATGGCGAAAGCCCCGAAAAAGAATAACCCTGGCGCGGTGATGCGTAGCAACTGGCTGGCGATTTCGGTGGTCTCGGTGCTGGCCGCGGGCGCCACCAAATTCACTAGTGGTTCAGCCAGTACTTCTATGGCAATCACGAAGATGGCCAAAATCAGGCCGACAAGGCTCAAGAGCGATATGACCAACTGATGGAGCGAAACCCTCCCTTCATTCTGATCCACGCTGCCGAAAACAGGCACGAAGGCGCCGTTGACATAGCCGGCCGCCAAGAGGTCGTACAGGGTTCGCGGGATGATGATGGCGATACGCAGCGCCTCCGCCAGTGGCGTTGCGCCAAAGAGATTGACGAGGAGAATTTCGCGAACCAGGCCGAGTAGGCGGCTACTGATGTTACCAATCGACAACCAGAGAGTGGCGCGGGCGATACCAATCCTTGATGACTCATCCCGCTGGTCTGTCGCCCCTGCCATTCGGTCGTGCTACGCTAAGCGCTCGAGCAGCGCGCTGGTGCTATAGCCGACCAAATGGTTGACGATGATGACGCGACCGCCATAACGCTCAACAGCGGTGCGTTCTGGAAGGGTTTTTCCGCGCGCATAATCGCCACCTTTCACATAAATTTCTGGTTGAAGTAGGGTGATGAGCGCGCTGGCCGTATCTTCCTCGAAAACCAGGCTGGCAGTGACTGGGCGTAGGGCGGCGATGAGGGTTGCCCTTTCGCTTGCGGGGACCAGAATTTTGCGACGGGCTTTCAGGCGTCGTGTACTTGCGTCGCCATTCACAGCGACAAATAGGGCATCGCCGAGAGCCCGCGCTTGTTCTAAGTAACGCAAATGGCCAAGGTGAAGCAATTCGAAATGGCCGTTGGTGAAGACCAAGCGTTGGCTGGTCGCTCGTAAGCGCTCGCGTTCTTCTTGGATTTCGGCCAGTTCCAAAAACGGCATCGGGGTATTCTCCGCGAGACTTGTTGAGCATAATAGCGTATGCTGAAGGTAGGGAGCGCGAGCATCGTTGCTTGCGGTGGGCCTCGGGCTGCCTTAAACTGGCTTGGGTTTTTGAGGAGTCATCGCTTGCGTGTGATCGTCGTCATTCCGACTTACAATGAGGCAGAGAATCTGACGCCACTGGTCGCAGAAATTCACGCGCTGAAAATCCCCGAGTTGAGTATTTTGGTCATCGATGATAATTCGCCGGATGGCACAGGGCGGATTGCTGAAGAGCTCGCCGATAAATACTCCGGCTTCTTGAGCATCCGGCATCGCTCAGGTGAGCGCGGTTTCACCGCTTCATATCGTGAAGGGTTTCAACTTGCGTTGGCGATGGGCGCAGATTGCATCATACAGATGGATGCCGATTTCTCACATCAACCAAAATATCTGCCGATGATGTTGGAAATCTTAGCAGGCGAGGCGGATCTCGTCATCGGCTCCCGTTATGTTCTTGGCGGTAGTGTGGCGCCAGAGTGGAATTTTCTGCGGCGCTGGTTGAGCCGTTTTGCCAACCAATACTATATACGCAATTTGCTTGGCCTGCCGGTACAGGATGCGACCGGTGGTTTCCGTGCCTGGAGAAACTTCACGCTAGAAAAGGTCTCTACAGGGAAATTGCTATCTTCCGGTTATGCCTTTCAGGTGGAAAAAGCCTATCTTTGCCACTTGATGGGTTTTCGAATCGTAGAAATACCCATCCATTTCCCGGATCGTCTGCGCGGAGAATCCAAGATGTCCTGGCGGATCGCGTTAGAAGCTGCCTGGAGAGTGTTGCAATTTCGCTGGCGTTATGGAAAGTTGCGGTCGAAGAATTGGGCTTATCCGAATTCGGTGCGGCGATGAGGGGGCGTATCCACCTCTTTAACGCTCGCCGCTCAATTTGGCTGGATATCATTTACCTGCTGCCGGCTTTCTTGGTGGTCTATTATCTATGGGGACATCCGACCCTTTCTCCAGTTGCCTACCCATTGCGACTGTTGAGCACCTTCATCCATGAAACGGGTCATTCATTGGTGACCATTTTGACTGGTGGTGAAGTGCTCGATTTCCAAGTCAAAGCGGACCTCAGTGGCTTGATAGTGCAGATGGGAGGAAACCCTCATCTCATCTTGCCAGCGGGTTATCTGGGAACGGCCCTTTTTGGCTCTGGCTTGTTCTACGCCAACAATCGCTTGCGCTCCTCGCGTGGCTTGGCATTGGGACTTGGCTTAATGACGCTAATTTTCACTGCGTTGTTGTTCTATCACGGTTCGATCGCACCACAAGCTTGGGTCGGGCAAGGTGAGCAACTGGCCGTCTGGATCGGTGGATGCACCGGTGTGGCCCTGTGCTTATTGGCCCGGTTTGGGCAAAACGCTCTGATCCGCTGGTTGCTCATGGTTTTGGCAATCTCCCTTGCTATGCAATCTTTGTTGGATCTGCAACTGATTGCCTCTCACCCCGACCACACTTATTTTGAACAGAGCGATGTCTACCGATTTGCGGAAATGGTCAGTATCTTCACACCAACAGTTTGGGCTTATCTATGGATTACGATTGCCGCTTTGTTCTTTGTGACATCGGCATATTTCAGTTATCGCTTGGGTTTCAACCCGCCACAAGCTGAAACGAAACCGCACCTTTTGGCCAAAGTTTGAGGGAATTTGGGCAAGGCGCCAGCACAACCGGATTGAATGGCTGAGAGAATGGCTAGCGCGCATTGGCAGGGAAAAATCATTGCGGAGGCAGAAACGCCCATCGTTTTCGGTTTTTTGCGGCTGAGCGATGACCGCAGTCATTATCCTCGGCAAGGTTTTGCTCACGATGATGATGCCGTTGCCATTGGCAATAACCTGCATGATGTTGCTTGGTTTTACCCGCAAGGCGAGGGAACGGCCGCAACAATCCGCGGACACGGCGCCGCCTTTTGGCGGCGGGTCGAGGTTCAAGAATGAAAGTCTACTTGCGTTTCCTAAGCCGAGATAGCCAGCGGCATTTCACGCAGAGTGCGCTGGTTGTTTTGGGTGTGGCGGTCGGCGTTGCCGTCATCATCGCCATTGATATTGCCAACAGTAGCGCGCAGCGCGCGTTTGCTTTCACGACACGCAGTCTGCGCGGTCAGGCAACGCATCAGATTCAAGGTGGTCCGAGTGGGCTGCCTCTTTCCTTGTATGTGGATTTGCGCAAATCGCTGGGGGTTTCGCGAGTGGCGCCGATCATCACAGGTTATCTGCGCTCACCGGAATTGGGCGATAGCCCTCTGCAATTGCTGGGAGTTGACCCCTTCGCGGAGGCTCCATTTCGCAATTATCTCCGCGGTTTGCCGGTTGCCGATGACCGAGGCGATTTTGCCGACTTGCAAACCTTCCTATTGGAGCCCGATGCGCTATACCTCAGCGCTGCGCTTGCCGAGCGCTTTGGGGTTGAGCTGGGCGACGCGATCTGGCTGGAATCGGGTTCGTCGACGCGAAGGATGCGCATCTTAGGGTTGTTGACAGCGCAGGATGCCTTCAGCACGGCAACGCTGGAAAATTTGTTGTTGGTGGATATTGCCACGGCACAGGAGTTGGTCGGGGCTCCGGGACGGCTATCGCGCATCGATCTCATCATCGACGAGGCGAGCGGGCTCTCCCCAATTGAGAGCATTTTGCCGCCAGGTACTTCGCTGACGAGTACTGTCCAAGCGGAGAGCGCGCTGGGCCAGTTGACCGCCGCGTTTCGCACCAACCTGAGCGCTTTTAGTCTCTTGGCGCTAATCGTCGGCGCCTTTCTCATCTTCAATACGATTTCCTTCAGCATCGTCCAGCGGCGCGAATTGTTGGGAATCTTGCGCGCGTTAGGGGCCACTGGCGAACAGCTATTCGCCATCTTCTTGGGAGAGGCGCTCGTACTCGGTGTTTTGGGCTGTGTTTTGGGAGTTGGCCTCGGGCTCATTTTCGGTCGTTTCACAGTGGATTATGTCACGCAAGCCATTACCGATTTGTATTTCACTATACAGGTCAGCGGTATCATACTGGATGGAGCAACTTTGGCACGGGGTATATTGGTCGGTATGTTGGTGAGCGCCGTCGCTGCGGCCCTGCCGGCACTTAAGGCCAGCCGCACGCCACCCATACAATCTTTGCGTCGTAGCCAAGGCGAGGAAGTGGCCAACCGCGTTGCCGGACAATTGTTCTTGCTAGGGGGAGGGCTATGGTTGGCAGCCTATGGTTTGTTGCGAGGACTGGATATTGGTGCCAGTCTGGAATTGGGTTTTGTCGCCTTGACTGGTTTCATCTTAGGGGGGGCCTTCTTTGCGCCGGCGCTGATGGTCCTCATCATGCGTTTGAGCGGTCCCTTACAGGAGCGCCTGTTTGGCTTTTATGGTCGTTTGGCGCCGCGCCTAGTGATGCGCGCCCTTTCACGGACGGGCTTGGCCGTCGCGGCACTCACCGTTTCGGTCAGCGTCATCATCGGTATCAGCTCGATGATAGGTAGTTTTCGCCTGAGCGTAATTGAATGGTTGGAGCAATCCCTGCGAGCAGAAATCTATTTGGCCTCACCAACGCTGGGCACGAATCAGCCGGCTCTCAATGTGGATCCAGCGTTCTTGGCGCGCGTTCGCCAATTGCCGGGAGTTGAATGGATCACCCATAACCGGGTCATGCGTGTGCTGGATGCCGATCGACCGGAGTCGCCCGCACTCACCATCAACGCGGCTTCGGGGGATGTGGCTAGGGGTGGACGGATATTACGCTGGTCGACTCTGGTCGAGCCGGAGCAGTATTGGACGGCTCTGGAGGAAGGGGCCTTGATGGTCAGCGAGGCGTTGGCCAATCGCCTGAATTTGGCGCCGCCCAATAATCAACTCACCTTAGAGACCGAACGCGGGCCGCAAAATTTCCCGATCGTTGCTGCCTATGCGGATTTCAGCAGCGATGCGGGTGCTTTGCTTATGGCGCGCTCCGTTTATGACCGCTATTTTGACGACCCTTATATTTCCACCGTAGCGATATTCCTCGCAAAAGATGCGGATGCTGCGGCCATCTCGCGGGAGTTGGCCCGGGAAATCCTGCCGGGGACCGGTTTGAGCCTGCGCAGTTTTGGGGAATTGCGCGATGATGCCCTGCGCACTTTCGACCAGGTCTTCGCAATCACGCTAGCGTTGCGCTATCTGGCGACGCTGGTTTCTTTCATCGGTATCGTAGCGGCCATGCTCTCTTTACAGTTGGAAAACGCCAGCAGTTACGGCGTAATGCGCGCGCTGGGTATGACGCCGAGGCAACTTTGGTTGTTGACTTTCGCGCAAACCGGAACGATGGGTTGGTTTGCCGGTGTCTTGGCGATACCCATTGGTGCGCTCATCGCTCTGCTTCTAGTGGATGTGATCAATCTGCGCTCGTTCGGTTATTCGATCCCCTTTGAATTCCCGCCAACGGTCTGGTTGGGGGCTTTTGCGACGGCTTTGTTGGCGGCGCTGAGCGCAGCGATCGGACCAGCCTGGCAACTGAGTCGCCTGGAAACGGCTACCGTGATTCGCGCCGAATAAAAAAGAGGGCGGCCAAAAGGCGCGCCCTCTCCCAATTTCTAGAAAACAGCTTAAATGGGCTGAACGTTACGGGCCTCTTCACCTTTGCGTCCTTGCCCAATGACGAACTGCACCTTTTGCCCTTCTTCGAGACTGCGATAGCCATCGCCGGCGATATTGGAATAATGGACGAAGACATCACTGCCGCGTCCATCCACTGTGATAAAACCAAATCCTTTTGTGCTATTGAACCACTTGACGACACCGGTGCTTAACGAATCGGTCATGTAACTTGCTCTTACTTTCTACTGCAGTTGCAGCCTAACCACGATTACCTAGATTATAGCAAAGGAGATGTCCATTGCAAGAGTGGACTTAACCATTCATCGCAATTCGCCCCAAGTTGCGGGCAAGGCCTTGCCATTCTGACAGGGAAAGCGTTTCTGCACGCCTTTTCGGCTCGATTCGCGCTTCCTGAAGTGAATCTTCTACCACGGCACGCTGTAGACCCAGGCCGCGACTGAGCGAATTGCGCAGTTGCTTGCGTTTCTGTTGGAAGCCAGCTTGCATCACTTGAAACAGCCAGGCTTCGTCTTCAGCATTCCAACGCGGCCCAGGGCCTTCATCCAATCGCAATACGCTACTCGTAACCTTCGGCTGCGGCCAAAAAACTGTCGTGCTCAGGTGCCGCACCAAGTGTGCTTGCCCATAGTATCGCGCGCTGAGCGAGAGTAAGCTGTGTTTTCCTTGGGTTGCCAAGATGCGGTCGGCCACCTCTCTTTGCAGGGTGAGCACAAGTCTTTTGGGGCGACGCGGTGCCTCTAAAAGACGGCGTAATATGGCGTTGCTGATGTAATAGGGCAAGTTGGCGACGACGATAAAATCTGCTGCGGGGACTTCGTTCGCATAATCCAACTTCAGAAAATCAGCAAAGCGAAGAACAATGTTCTCATGGCGCGCCAATGTCTTGGCCAAGATCGGCCGCAGGCGCTCATCCACCTCCACGCTGTAGACTTGTTTCGCCGTTGCCGCGAGCTGGACGGTCAATGCACCAGTACCCGCGCCAATTTCCAGTACCCAGGTCTCTGCATCCAATTCCGCTGCAGCCACGATCAGCCGTAGTGTATTGGGGTCAATGAGGAAATGCTGCCCCAAACGCTTGCTGGCCCTGAGAGCAGCTCCCCGCAGCAATTGGCGCGGGTCCTGCTGGGTCATCAAGTTCATGGTGGCAAGATGTACGGGATTTCGGCTGGGATGGGTGTCAACAAGTAGACATTCTCTTGCTTGCGCCAGGGGATATAATTCTCGTCATCGTAACCGAGGTCGAGCCAGCGGCGTGTCGATTGTAGGCCGTATCCAGTATCTTCCACTTGTCCCAGACCATAACCGGGAACATAGACTCGTGTATGATAGGGTATCACCTCGGGGTGGGTGGCGACGATACCCTTCGTGAGGATTTTTCCGGTAGCGGTGATGGCCGGTTGTCGAGCCATTTCGCTCGGGTGATAGCTGGTGATTTCCATACGAATGACGCGCCAATACTCGAGGGTTCCCAATTCTGTTTGCAGGCTACGGATGATGACGCGCGTCCCATAATGGATGATTTCATTTTGTGGTATGCGCGCGGTCTCCAAACCAATTTCGGCCCGCGCGGTTTCTTGGCCATTCTCATAGCGGATGCGGATGCGGCGCAGCCGCTCCCCCGCTTCTCCTGGTGTGATGCGGCGCTCGTCCAACTCCAGTTCTGGGTCGGCAACCCAGAGTGTGGTGTAGGGAATGGTTTCGCGTTGCTCGATCGTTTCTTCATGAACGCGAACGACTTCGATCGTCATGCCATCCTGAATGGGTGTTTCGAGAGAGGGTTGCGTGTAATCCAGCGGCCCAAGCGCCCAATTGGCTGCGTGCAGGGATTCCGCGACGGTCCCCGCTCCAACATGAATCCCAATGCTTTGGCCGTCTGCCTGGATGATGAGTCCCAGCGCTCTGTTGATTCGTATGGATAAATCGGCACTCAAGGGAGTTTTCGCGGGGGGTATGAGTTCATCGTTTAGATAGAGGGGGATGTTGGCAGCAACCAATGCTTCACCCACCGTCGCGGCATGGCTGTGCAGGCGCCACTCTTTTGCGCCGTCTTGGATGCGAATGGGGAGTGCTCGTTGTAGCTCGACTTTGTGGAAAAGTGTGAACATGTTTCTCAATTCTTCTGCACCCACTGGATTGTCATCAATGAAAAGGTGGTCTTGCGGCGCGAATGCATAGCCGGCGCTTGTCAGAAAATCCAGCGGTGCGCGCTGGCGCGTGATGAAGCTTTGTGTTTGCTGATCGACCGTTAATGTGACGCGCCTGGCGCGTTCGATATGGATTTCTGTTTGCGAATCCAGCGCGGTCTGCAAAGACGGCTCTACGGCATCACCAGCGTACAACTGAACTCCCGCGCTGGCCAGGGCAGCTTGGACAGTTTCTTCACGCGTGCGGATGACTGTTAGCCGCCCATCGTCGTAGATTGGCAATTGATATTGGTGTTGATATAGCAAGAAAAAACCCAGCGCTAGGGTCGAAACCATCATGGTAACCAGCAAAACGGCGAGGAGGATGAGGAGCGGCATCGCTCCTCGCGCTGCACTGCGCTGAGTCATCTCCAAGCTATGGGCATTGTGGGTCCTGCGCTCGGGCTGGGCAACCCTGCGACACCCAGGGTGACACCCTTAGTGCTGCTACCTTTCGGTCCTGACACGGTTCGAGTTTCCCTGCCGCACAGGACCCAGCCAGAGCGCAGGATCCACAAATCCACATGGGAATCTTACCCACAATTACCCATTCAAGCAACGGTGATCAACTCGCTATCGTTGGTTTTGGTCGCGATGAGGGCAGAGCCATGCCGAGCAAGGCTGCCAGGGTCATGACCAGGGCGACGACCTGAAAGGTACTCACCAGACCCCATTGGTCAGACATCAGCCCAATGAGGAAGGTGCCCAGCGCACCGGTGCCGAAAATCAGTCCCATGATGAGGCCCGAAGCTAGTCCCTTGCCTTGGGGCATCATATCTTGTGCCAGTTGAATGATGATGCTATGGGTTCCGCCACTGAAAGCGCCGGCCACTACTGCCACGAAATAGGCCAACCAACCATCCACGACAGGTAGGAAAAAGAAAGCTGGCACCGAAAGAAAGAGAGTAATGGAGACGAGGTAGCGCCGGTCGACGCGATCTGCGATTTGACCGAGTAAAACGCCGGTGACCCCCGAAGAGAGCCAGAAGGTACTGGTGATGATACCATATTGTGCGGGTAACCAGCCTTTGGATTGGAAAAGCAAGGGCACAAAGCTGATGGTCCCGGGCATGGCCAAACTGCGTAGTGTGATCAAAAACACCAATATCACCATGGAAGCGAGGGGGATGACCTTGCGAACGGAGATTTCCTCCTTTGCCATCATCCGATTGTGTTGGCGTATATGACGACGGCGAGCAGGCAGATAAAGGGCCATCATGACGATGCCGGGAATACCAATCAGCGTGAGCGCAAGGATGGGGTATAAGCTACCGGTCGTGTTGCCACCGCCTTCGGTCAGAATGATGGCTTGGTTGTCGAGGAGCAAGCCAGCCAAGGTTGGACCCAGGGCGAGGCCAAGTTGCCCCATGAAGAAGAAAAAAGCCAGGTTTCGCCCGGCGTTCTGATAGTCACTTTCGGCTGCGTGCAGCGCGCCGACGGGGTGGAAAGCCGCGCTGCCCAGGGCGCGCAAGATGAAAGGGATGATGAAAAGCAGCAATATGCCTGCCTCTGCGGCAACCAACGCGAGCGCAATGCAGCCGATGGACCAGGCCACGCCACCGGCGCCAATCCAGCGGCCACCGTTTTTATCCGCTAACCAGCCGAAAAGTGGTTGTGCGAGCGCATTTAACCAAAGCACCAGACTGAGAATGGTGCCGATTTCTGTTTTGCTCAGCACGAGGACATGCAGGCTGATGTAGGTCAGCAATACTGGTCCCATGCTCATGAAAATATCGTTGCTGATATGCCCGAGACAAACTGAGGAATAGACCAAGCGCGCGCGCAATCGCAGTGTCTGGCGAGCGGAAGAACCCTTGCTTTTTGTCGTTGCCTGCTGCATGGTTTTTCTCACAGTGGCCAGGGGTGAAATGGCGCTAAACCCCTGACACCAATAATGCCTTTTCGTCGAAAGTATGTCAATGGCGATAGCCGGGCTCGCCCTTTCTGTAAGGATTTTGTAAGGCACGAGCGTCATATCTGAGCAAAGCCCAATTCATAATGTGAAAGGCCAGGACATGAATCGCCGCATTCTACACCAGATTGCCGTATTGACCTTCGCTATCGTCGTCGCTACCATCGCCAATGGTTGGAGTTTGGCCCAAGAGGGGTTGAGCTGTGATGATCCGCCGGCACCCTTCGATGACCCAGAGGAATTGCAAAATTGGCGAAATCGTGGTTGGAAGACCGATTTCTGCCAGAGTACCATCCCTTATGAGGTCTTGTTTGCCGGCGAAATGCTACAAGGTTGTCCCTATAAAGATTGCATCCCGGCCATCGACAATCCACGCTTTGACAGTGTTGAGATTGCCAGCAATTGGTTGCAGCCACAATCACCGGTGATCGCGGTCGAGCAGGGGGGCGAAGCCAAGGCTTATCCGCTTGGTATTCTCATTAGCCATGAAATCGTCAACGACCAACTGGACGGCGCACCCGTCGTGGTAACCTACTGCCCACTTTGCAACAGCGGCATCGTTTTTTCCGGCGAAGTGGGCGGATCAAAGTTAACTTTTGGCGTTTCTGGTTTCTTGCGGAATAGTGATCTCATCATGTATGACCGCCAAAGCGATAGTTGGTGGCAACAGCTCACGGGCGAGAGCATTGTTGGGAAATATGCCGAAACGCTCTTGGATGTTCTACCTTCGCAATTGGTGGGTTTCGGAGCTTTCGCCGGACAATACCCAACCGGGCTGGTCCTCCAGCGGCCGAGTGGGCGACGCTACAACACCAACCCTTATGCGCGCTTTAACTACGATACGAACGATTCTCCATTCCTCTTCAATAAGGTACCCGACCCACGCCTGCGCGCCACAGAGCGGGTGTTGGCTGGCGTGGTTCAGGGACAAGCACTGGCCATCCCTTTCCACAATCTCGCGCAAGAAATGGTCATTCAGCCGGCGGTGCCGGGGGTTGATCGGCCGCTGGTTGCTTTTTGGCAGGCAGGCAATACCAGCGCTATGGACCAAAGCAATATCGATGCCTCGCGTGATGTGGGTATGGCTGTGCTATACGAAAGTGAACTGAATGGTCGAACGCTCACCTTTTATCGAGGCGATGGCGAAGCCATCTTTGATGAAGAGACAGGTAGCCGCTGGAATATTTTCGGTGAGGCGGTGGAAGGAGAACTGACCGGCGCGCGTTTGCGCCAGCAGCTCGCCGCGCCACATTTTTGGTTTGCTTGGGCGGCTTTCCGACCAGAGACTTGGCTATATACACCGATGGAATGATAGGATTGCGGCAGTTAAGAGGTTTGACCGACGGTCTTTGGCTGGTTACAATGGTACTCCTCGCCACCAACCTAGAGAAGGCTTGATGACGATAAGCGAACTGGATACTTTGCTGCGTTGGTATGGGCAAATGGTGCTCATCCGCCGTTTTGAAGATGCCTGTGATCGGCTTTACCATCTGGAGAAGAAGATCACGGGTGTCTATTTACATCTCTATAGCGGACATGAAGCGGTGGGTGTTGGGGCGATTGCTGCCTTGCGTGAAGAGGACCATGTCATCACCGCTTATCGTGATCATGGCATCGCCTTAGCGCGCGGCGTTGATGTCGGTGCGGCCATGGCGGAAATGATGGGTAAAGCGACCGGTACGAGCGGTGGGAAAGGCGGCTCGATGCATTTGGCGGACCGCTCGCGCAATTTTTGGGGTGGTTATGCCATCGTCGGCGGACATTTACCCCTCGCTGTGGGTATCGCGCTCGCTTCCAAATATCGCGCAGAAGATGCGGTTACCCTCTGCTTCGTCGGCGATGGGGCGACCAACAATGGCTATTTTCACGAAGCGATGAATATGTCGGCCATCTGGGATTTGCCCTTGGTTTGGCTCATTGAGAACAATTTTGTGGCGATGGGGACGCGCGTGGAACGGCATGCGGGTGAGCCGGAGCTCTACAAGCGCGCGGTCAGTTATGGGATGAAATCCTTGGGCCGCATCAATGGACAGGATGTGGAAACGGTGTATGAGACGACCACCGCGGCTATCCAACATGCGCGACGAGAGGGCCCGGTGTTGATCGAGGCGCTGACCTATCGTTATAAGGGGCATGGCGTGTCCGATCGTTCGTATGATCAACGCTTCGCGGAGGAGTTGGAGATTTACCAGCGAGAAAAAGACCCCATCCAACTTTTGCGACAGAAATTGTTGGCTCAAGATGCTGCGCTGGTGGAGCGGCTGGCTGAGATTGATGCGGAACAAAATGCGCTGGTCGACGATGCGGTCGCTTTCGCCGATGCCAGCCCGGCCCCCGCCCCCGAGGATCTTTTTGCAAACGTCTACGCAGAATAGATACTGATGCGAACGCGAAACCAACCCATGCGTGAAGCCTTGCGCAGCGCGCTGCTGGAAGAAATGCGCCGAGATGAGCGCGTTTTCGTGATGGGTGAGGAAGTTGGCGAATACCAAGGCACGCATCGCGTCACTCATGGTTTTCTTCAAGAATTTGGTGAGCGGCGCGTGATTGATACCCCCATTAGTGAAATGGCGATTGCCGGAGCGGCTGTTGGTGCGGCAATGAATGGTTTGCGCCCGGTTGCCGAGATGATGACGATTAATTTCGCTTTCTTGGCGCTCGATGCAATCGTCAATCATGCCGCCAAAATTCGCTATATGTTCGATGGGCAATTCGAGGTGCCGTTGGTTATCCGCGCGGCCAGTGGTTGGGGTGACCAGGCGACCGCCACCCATTCGCACGCCCCAGAACCGATATTCGCACATTTTCCGGGCCTTTATGTCGCTTGCCCAGCCAATCCGGCCGATGCGAAGGGGATGCTCAAAGCAGCCATCCGTGACCCGAACCCAGTCCTTTTTAGCGAGAGCATCGCCTTATACCCTCGTCCGGGTCCTGTACCCAGTGATGAAGACCTGACATTGCCAATTGGTCAAGCAGATGTAAAACGCCCCGGTCAGGATGTGACGCTGGTCAGCTTCGCCACGGGTGTTTTCTGGTGTTTGCAGGCAGCCAAACAACTCAGCCAGGAAGAAGGTATCGAATGCGAAGTGGTCGATTTGCGTTGGCTCCGTCCGCTGGATATGGAGACGGTCATCACTAGTTTCCAGAAGACGAACCGTTGTGTCGTTGTCGAAGAATGTTTGCCAATGTATAGCTTGGGAAGCGAAATAGCGGCGCAGCTCCAAGAGCACGCCTTCGATTATATGGACGCGCCGATCCTGCGCGTGTCCGCTGCCGATGTTCCCTTGCCATTCGCTAGGGATTTGGAGTTGTTGGCGTTGCCAAATGCACAAAAGGTGGTGGCAGCGGTCAAGGAGGTGTTGCGATGAGCGCGCCAATCACACTTGCGGTGGAGGGCATTCTCCTGAATTGGTTGGTCGAGGTCGGTGATGCGGTTGAAGCGGGCACAGTGGTTGCAGAAATTGAGGCGGATAAGGCTACCGTAGAAATTGAAGCACCGGTGAGTGGTGTCTTGTCAGTGCAAGATGCCGAACCCGGTGATGAGTTGATGGAAGGGGCGGTCATCGGCCAAATCTCGGCAGATGCGGATGTTGAAAAGGCAGCTGCCTCCGAACCAGCCGCTGTGCCCAAGACGGAATCAGAAACCAAACCAGAGATGGAAACTTTGCAGCCCATTGTCGGGGCTATTGCAGCCGACGCTCACCTTCCCGCTGGCGTTAAAATCACGCCCCTGGCGCGGAAGATGGCCGCAGATCGGGGCATCGACTTGAAGCAATTGCAGGGCACTGGCTTCGGTGGCCGCATCGTGAAGGATGATGTAGCGCGCTATCAGCCATCGTCTGAGGGCGTAGCAATGGCGCCGACAGGTGCTGATTCAACCTATGAAGATCTACCCCTGAGCCGTATGCGGGAGCGCATTGGTGAAGGCACAAGCCGCTCCAAACGAGAAGCACCCCATTTTTATGTGAGTGTTGAGGTGGATGTCGCTTCGTTGACAGCAATGCGCGCGCAATGGAATGAGAGCCAACCCATCGAGCAACGGCTTAGCATCAACGATTTACTCGTCAAGGCAGCAGCGCTGACGCTCCGCGATTTCCCGAATCTCAATTCCCATTACCTGGACGGGCAGCTGCGGCGCTTTCATGATGTGAATATCGGCATCTCGGTAGCGCTCGAGAGCGGCGGTTTGATCAATGTTGTAGCGCAAGCGGCTGACCGTCATCCCATTGGCCAATTGGCAGCAAACAATCGAGCGATGATCGCACGTGCGCGTGAAGGTCGCATTCGACCGAGCGATGTACAGGGAGCGACTTTCACAATCAGCAACCTTGGGCCTTATGGTGTCTTGGAATTCAGCGCCATCATCGACCCGCCGCAGGCGGCTATCCTAGCGGTGAGCGCTGCGCAGAAAGTGCCGGTTGTGCGTGAAGATGGTAGCGTGGGGGTTGGCGAACGCCTGCGATTGACACTGAGCGCCGACCATCGCGTCAGCGATGGTGCCGAAGCGGCTTCTTATTTGCGGCAATTGCGGCAAACATTGGAAGCGCCTTTGCTATTATTCCTATAATTGGGTTTAGACAGGAATTGAGGTCACCGAAATGGAAATGATGCGCTCACTCATCTTATGCGGGTTATTGATATCGCCACTCGCAGCTTGTGGTGATGGCGAGCAAGCGGTTTCGACAGCCACAACGCCAGCAGAAACGGCTTTCACCAACGCTGTGCCCCTACCACTCCTGTTGGGTGATGATAGTTTCATCTTCCAATTGGCCAGCGGGGCAGAGACCATAACGATTAGCGCGGAGAATGGTGCAACTGTCGAAGCGCGTTATGAGGAAGAAAACGAACAGACCGGTGCAGCGATGAGCGTCTTGACTTTCTCGCAGGAAGGGAGTTCTCTGACCTTATATTTGCCCTTGGAATTGGAAGCGATACCCTATCCCGTGCGTAGCTGGGATTCGTTGGATGCCTCAGTCGTGATGGTATACGCGACTGTCGAGCAAGGTGAAAATGAATTTGCCAGCAATTTGCTCGGCACTCTCCGCGTCAGCGAAGTCGGTGAAGGCGTTATCAGCGGGACCTTGTACTTTGACGCGACCACCGAGGACTCTGATCTCCGCATCACCGTGGCTGGTGATTTTCGCAGCATACCCTATGCCAAAGAATGATGGCAATGAACAATGAAGCGGTCAAGGAGTGCTGACGGAATTGACGATATTGTTGATGATTTGGCTGATGGTTGGTCCGAGTAAGACCAGGATGACGATGATGACCACGGCCACGAGCACGAGAATGAGCGCGTATTCCAACAATCCTTGCCCGATTTCTCCTGGTTTGGTGGGTGGTACTTCACGCATGACAGGCTCGTTGCTTTCTCGCCGCTCTTGCAAATTAGGGTAGCAGCCAAGAGAATCTTCCGCAACCACGGTTTTGCGATTCGCGTTGTCTCCCGCTGGCAATTCCTGCAAATGGTCGTGGAGGGCGGAAAGCGCAGCTTTGGCTTTGCTGTTCGTGGAATCGGCCGGTTGCATTTCATGCCATTGGCTCACCAAATCGCGCAAATTGAGCACATGGGCTTGAAATGCGGCGCGCGCGAAGGGGTTGCCGCTGCGCAATAGCGATGGCAGCTCACGCTGAAAACTGAAGGCCAGCCAGCGAATGGCCGTTGTTGGAGATAATTGGCGGCCGTCATAGCGGATGCGTCGGTGCGTCGATCGTGGCTCTTTCTTTAAGGTGTGGATGAGGGCGCGCAGAAGCTCTTCTGCCCTTTCCAACCAATCCCAATAGCGGCTAAAGGTGGTTCGCTCTACGGTCTCGCCAGTCAAGGTCAGGCGAAGCGCGAGCCAGAGTCGTTGCAAATCATCGCGAATCTTGCGGATCATAGGGGCATATCCCTAACGATGGCGCATATGTAAGAAAAGCGCCCCGACCCCCAACAACAATGTGCCTTGAACACCTAGAGCGACGATTAAAGCGATGATGGTGCCGCGGCGCCCTTCGTCTTCGCTGTTCGATTCGGCTTGGTCATTTGGAGGCGTTGCGGGCTGGGTTGCCTGCAACACGCGTGTTTCGGCCACAAGCACTGTTGGTAATGTTGTGGAGCTTGGGGCCGGGGTTAAGGTCGGACGCTGATTACCGTTACTGACGGTGGTCGGAGTGGTGACGGCGGTGGTGGGCAGGGGAGTGGAGAGTGCGTTGATGGCTGTTGCTTCTGTGGCCGGCACTGGGGTCCAGGTGCCATCGAACGGCGGGATGCGCAAGATTTTCCCAACCTCCAATGAATAGCGATCGACATCATTGATGGCTTCGATGGTCGCGGCGATCGCCCAATCGCGATAGCCGTAGAGCAAAAGCAAATCGCCGATTGTTTCTCCGGGTTGAATCTGATGTAGGATATAACCGGTTTCGTCCAGTCCGCGCAGACCCGCAGGGGCGAGGGGCGCGCTCGCGTCGTTGTTGCTGACAATATTGTTGGGGGGACCAGGCACATAGCCGCTCAAATTACCGAAGACCATCACATAGGCGGTGTGGTTATTGGTGCTATAGCGAGCGATGCCTACATTTTCATAGTTGGGATTGGTGAGCACATTGTAGTGCACTGATGAAGCGAGCCAAAATTCCCAGGCCGGGATATGGCTGGGGTTCGGGCTCATGTAGATGATTTCGCTGATCCAGGTTGAACCATAGCCCGCAGCGGCGGCGCGGTCGCGAGCGCGATTGCCATCGGGACGAGTGTGTTGGATGAGACCAGTTTCTGTCATCCAACGAGCTTGGTTGGCCGCGGCGATGCGCAAGGATTCACTTTGCGAGAGACTTTGCAGGCCCATGCCCCTTCGCAGATCACTGAGCAAGGTGAACAACCGGGACTCATTATTCTGGGCTCGGGTGGGTGATCCGGGTATCAGCAGCAAAAGCATCGCAGAACAAAAGACTATGCCTGGGGCGATGCTGAGCCAGCGAGACATGAGTGGATTATAGCACAGGTGCTATAGGGCCTTTCGGGCGCGCGCTACAATCGATGGAGTGGAAACTTTGCTCATCGTTTTCAGTAGCTACTTGCTGGGCGCCATACCCTCGGCGTATTTGGTTGGGAGGGTGTGCGGCGTGGATATCTTTGCGTTGGGCAGCGGCAATATGGGTGCCACCAATGTCGCGCGGGCGCTCGGCAATTGGGCTGGTGTGCTCGTCGCCTTGATGGATATCGCCAAGGGTGGACTTGCTGTCTGGTTGATTGGTGGCCTGAGTGATGGGGGATGGATGCCGCTGGCGGCAATTTATGTCGTCCTTGGGCACAACTGGTCTCTTTTCGCGGCGTTGGCGACGGGGCGTCTGCGCGGCGGTAAGGGGGCGGCCACCAGTTTTGGGGCGCTATTGGCCTTCGCGCCGGCGCCTCTCATCCTTTTCCTGGTGTTGGTTGCGGTGGTACTATTGGTCATCACGCGCTGGAGTTCCTTGGCCATGCTCGTGAGTTACATTTTGGGGGCCATCGCGATCGCCATAATGGTCTTTCATGGCAACTTGCACGAAAACTGGTCGTTCATGCCATTGATTCTTTTGCCCATCACGGTTTACCGTTATCGTGGTAATATCCAGCGCTTGCTGAGCGGGAATGAGCGTCGCGTCGGCGAAAAGCTATGAGCGCTTTGGGGGGTAATTTAGCTGTCCGCGCTTGTTGATGGGAGCGGACAATGAGCGATCGATTCCAGGGTATCCTCGCGCACCCAACCGGAGATGGCGCGATCGAGGAAATTCCAACGAACGAATAACCAATACAAGGGGAAATCGGAATCACCCTGAGTCATCTCGTAGACATCCAACGGCGTCCCTCTAGGAATTTGCGCGATGTCATTGTCCACGATCTTGTGGGGGTCGGTGCGCAGGTTGGCGAATTCTTCCAAAATGCGCACTTGGCAAACGATGGGTATCGGTGTATGGGTGGGTGTCGGTGTGAGAGTGGGTGTTGGCGTGGGCGTGGGTGTTGCGGTGGGAGTGGGTGTTGGGGTATTGGTTGGCGTATGGCTTGGCATGGGTATTGGCGTGAGAGTCGGTGTTGGTGTGATGGTGGGTGTATGGGTTGCTACCGGTGTTGCTGTTTGGGTGGGTGTTGCCGTGGGTGGCAATGGGAAGAGCAGCGCCAGCCCATCGGGTTGAGAGGATAAAATGCCGTAGCCGAGTAGGATAGTGATTCCTCCGGCGATTACCGAGACGAACAATCGCCGCGCTCGTCTACGACGCGACACTCTTTTTCCCAACAAGTCCAGTTCCTCATCGCGCGCCAGCGGTGCGAACGGCTTTGCTCGTAATGTTGCAATGTCTCTCTCGGTAGCGGCCAGGTTTCCCTTCTCCAGATTGGTTTCTGCCCGTGAAAACCAAGCGGTATAGATCGTGCTGAGCAAATTGCGATAGCGCTCATCTTGAGAATGATCTTGTAAGGAGAGGAGCGTTTCTCGCACGGTTTCGAAATTGCTCGGCGCTGCTTCCAAGCTGGCTTCTGCATTGTCGAGACTCTGAATGGCGGTTTTGATTGCCGTGGTGGAAGCGCGCGCGTTGGCCGCTAAAGCCGGATACGCAGACGCTTCCGGAGACAGTAGGCAGGCTTGTTCTATTAGATGAGTGGCTTCCTTGGTCTGCTCCAATTGATTGGCCAAATTGGGCGTTTCTTCCGCTCTGCTCAACCAATCTTTTGCCTGTTGAAACGAATTTTTTGCGAGCGCATCTCGTCGCTCGCTCAATTGTTTCGCTAAAGATTCCAGGCGATGGCTGTCTGGCAAGCGTTTCTGTGCCTTGCGCAGCTCTTCACTGCTTCGTAGCAAGATGCTGACTTGTTCCGCAATATTTTCATCATTGGGTTGAAGGGAAGCGCGAATCTTGCGGACAGAGTGTTGAATCTCGCGAAGGTGACGACAACGCTCTTCGATTTGTGGGTCATCGGGGATGACGCGGAGCGCAGATTCATACTGGGCCAAGGCCTCTTCCCATTGGTCTTTGAGGAGATATTGGTCGCCTTTGAGCAGCATTTCACGCGAAAGCGATAGATCTTGAATCTCTAGATGGGCTTGCTCCGCGTCACGCCAACGGGCCACACCCGCCTGTTTGGCAAACTCTTGGGCATCCCGATAGAAGCGTTCTGCATCTTTATAGTTGCCCGCGCGAGCGAGCGAAGAGGCGCGATTATAAGCGATTCTTGCCTCAAAGGGGATGAGACGGTCGGGCACATCACCGCGTAACAAGCCTTCCTCTGCTTTCTGACGATATTCGAAAGCGGTGGCGTGTTGTGGGTGACGATAGAGGATGCGATTGGCGAGGTCGATTGCATCTTGGTATTCGCCGCCATAATAGAGTCTTGAGAGTTGAGATAAAGCTGCTTGGAGCGTTTCATCATCAAACGGTTGGGCATCGGTATTGGTAGGAGAAGGTTCCACGGCCCTTTCGCTGTGGAGTGATTCCTCGGCATTGCGGTCCGTTGGTGGATTGGTAACGCTATCCTGGGTGAACTCGTCCATAAGATCCATCGTTTTGGCGGCCAGCGTATCGCTAGCTTCAGCGACGCGTTGGAGCAAAGGTCTCACCTTCTCCAGCTCCGCGCCCAAAGACAGTGCTTCGCTGAGGATTTCGAGGGCGTTTTCCAATTCAGGGTCAGTATTGGCAAATTCAATGCGGATTCGTGCGCGACGCAGAAGCCCACGAATGCGCACTGAAGAAACATGCTCGGAATGGCCCTCAGGCCCTTTATCAAGTTGCGGATTGGTTGTATCGGCCACGGGAGTGATTTTAACTTAATAGTAAAATTGCTTCAATGGCCTACTCGCTGTTCTGGTACGAGTCTCCTTATGCTACAATCGATCGGTAATTGAGAAGTGGCGACGGACTATGGCGCAGGTAAAGTACAAATACATCCTCGCGCTACAATTCGATATACGGCCGGAAGCAGTGCAGGGATATTATCGTTATGTCCTGCAGGAATTCGTCCCTTCGATGCAAAAGTTCGGGATGCCGATGCGCGCTGCCTGGCATACTGCTTATGGGGATTATCCGATGCGCCAGCTGGATTTCCTAGCAGAGGATTTGCACACCATAAAATCCCTGCTGGAAGATGAAAATTGGGAGCGTCTTGAGAGTGGCTTACTGGAATACATCACGCATTATCAGCATAAGGTGATGGATTTTGATGAGACGCGTTTCCAGTGGTGATGTGGAGGAGGCCTAGAGCGGCCCCCAATTGTGTGAATCGATAGGGGTGGGGGTTGAACAATTTCGAAGCACTGGTTGGTCATGTGCATATCGTGGGCGGGAGGGCTTTGGTCTCAGCTCCACCAGGAGCGCTATCCGAGGTTGCGCCGCAATCTGCCTCTCGAGGTCGTGAAAACGATACCTTTCTAGGTTTGGCCCTCCCCGGAGAGGGGTTTGTCGCGCCACCGGTATTCTACGAACAACTCATACAGATGGCCAGCGAGTTGTATTTTTACGCGCAAGGCAGTGGAGTCACAGCCGGGCTGCGCGCCTTATTCGAAACATTGAACCGTGATTTGTACGATCACAATTTGGCGAGTGGTTTGCGCTACGAGGTGCATCTGATTTGTGCAGTATTGCGCCATTCTGAGCTGATCCTGGCGCGCATCGGCCGGGCTCTGGCGATCCATCAGCATGGAGAACAAAGCGCTCGTTTCCCCGCAGATTTTGATAACCCGCTAGAGATGAAGCGAGTACCGCTCGGTGCACATCCCGTGGCGGATTTGCGAATGACCCGTTTCCCGGCTGCTGAGGGCGCGCGTGTTTTGTTGGGTGGTGAGGGGATGGCACGATTGTCAGCGCAGGCATTGCGCGCCGCTTTAGTCAAGCCCGATCTCTCCGATACCCTCTACACCTTACAACAAGCAAGGATTGCGCAACTTTCCATCATCGGCTGTGAGTTTGTAAAGCCGGAAAAAGATGCGTTGTCGGATATCCCGCGTCAACGATCCAGTTTGACTGCGGAACCAGTGATACCGGAGGAGACAAGTACAGATCTACCCTTTGAGCAACCCGCACGCCGCAGCTTGGCCCTAGTTTTGCGTGGTTTGGCGGCGGGGTTTCGCTTCGGCGGTGCTGCTGCTGCCCAGGTTCTTGGGCAACCGCAAACTGCTGATAGCCGCTGGCTTAATTTTAGTACGACGGCCTTCGCGGTTGTGGTTGTGCCTGTAGTTGTGGTATTGCTCGTTTTCTTGCTCTGGTTCTCTGGATCCAATCGCAATGCTCTGGAGATCTGTTTGGAGGATGCCGGACAGATTCACGAGGTCGCGCAGCGTGTGGATATTAGTGATAGCCGGGCTTGGAGAACCGCCTGGCAGGCATTGCTCGATTCCGTGGCTGCTTGCGAACCCATCGCCTTGAATGACGAAAGTCTCGCCTATTACCGCGCGCAAGCACAAGAGAATCTGGATGTGATGAACTATGTGACGCGGCATGAGTTGCATTTGCTCACCAAGCTGCCCAACGCGCAACTGAAAGGAATCGTCCTTCGCAATCGTAACCTCTTCGTTTTGGATGATCAGGCGAACACGCAAGTGTATCACATGACATTAGCGGACGATGGACTGTCCATAATCGAGGGGCCGGAGCCGCTACCCTATTTGCGGGGCAACGCAAGCCTGGATGGCCAAACGCTCGGACGGCTCATCGATATCGATTGGTCCGATGAAGCGATGGGTTTTGGTAACGAAAATGTCATTGTTGGCCTCGACGAAGAAGGGCATCTGGTGGATTGCCTACTCGCTTTTCTCAGCCAGTGCCAGGTGCAGAACTTGCAGCGGGCCGACCAATGGCATGAGCCCCTGGCGATGCATATCTGGGATGGGCGTCTCTATATCTTGGATCCGCCACGCTTCCAAATCTGGCGCTATGAGCCTTCTGGCGGCGCTTACCATGATGTCCCTACCGAGTATTTCACCGGACAGGGTTTACCAAATATTGATGAAGCGGTGGATTTTTCCATCACGGCAACGGGCGATTTGTTCATCCAGCGCTCGGATGGCCTTCCACAAAAATATCGTGGTGGTATCGAGCAAAGCTTTGGCTTGTTGGCTTTTCCAAGGATGTTGGATAGCGCTGATGGCCTTTTCATCGACGAATCGAGCCTGGACTCGGCGATCTACATCGCAGATTCAGAATCCCGTTCCATTATCAAAATGTCGCTTGGGGGGTCTTTCATCGCCGAATTTCGGCTCACGCAAGAGAGAGCGCTGGCCGAATTGCAAGATTTGGTGGTTGATTCGCGCCTGGGCTTGATTTATGCCATCTCCGGTAACGCCATTTATGTCCTTTCCAGTTCATGATGCGCATCCCTGGGTGGCTTTTCATACTGGGGTTATTGCTACTCCTCTTGGGAACGAGCTTGGGGAGTTGGAGTGCTTATCGTCTCTCTCGCCAAATCGCTTTGGATTCGGGACCAATCGGCCTGGCTTTACCGAGTTTGCGAGAAGTCGTCGGCATCGATGGTGGGACGGTTGTGGTTACACCAAGAGTTGCGACCTCAGAAGCGGAGCCCACAGCACTGGCCATTTCTACCTTGGTTAGCCCTGCCGGGGGTGATTTGGCCGCTGGCGTCGTCGATCTACCCAATCCATCGACAGAAGCCATCCCCGCCACGAGTATAAGCGCAACGGCGGTTCCCATTCAGGTCCGCGAAGAAGAGACGCCGACGGTCAGTTGGTCAGACCCGCGGCGCATCACTTTCTTGCTGATGGGGGTGGATGAACGCGGTGAAGTGAATCGCATCCCATCCCAAAATACCGATACGATGATTTTGGTGACGGTTGACCCAGCAAACGCTAGAGCGGCGGTGCTCTCCATCCCGCGGGACCTGTGGGTGCAAATTCCTGGCTTCAAGAACCAACGCATCAACACCGCCTATAAATTGGGAGCGGCAGCGAATTATCCTCGTGGTGGCCCGGGCTTAGCGATGGATACAGTTGCCAAGAACCTCGGCATCGTCGTTGATTATTACATCTACATTAATTTCATAGCCTTTGAAGAGAGTGTGGATGAGATTTTTCCGGCTGGGGTGCAGATATGCGTCGAGGAGGAAATACACGACCCCGATTATCCTGACGCTGGTTTCGGCACGATTGACGTGCGTTTTGTATCCGGCTGTGAGCGAATGGACGGTCGTCGCTTGTTGCAATATGCGCGCACACGAGCGACTAATGATGGCGATTTTGGCCGTTCGCAGCGTCAACAACAGGTCCTTGGCGCCTTGTTGCGTGAAATACAATCGTTGGGGGGGATGATGCAAGTCATCACGAAAATACCCTACCTATTTTCACAGTTGGCGTCTCATTTCGATACGAACCTGGAAGCAGAAGAGATTGGCGCTTTGGTGACACTGTCCGGCGATATCCGCGTGGAGGATGTGGCGTATTATGCCATCGATGAGCGCCATGTGGAATTTGGCGTCACCGCGAAGGGTGAGCAGGTGCTGATACCAAGGCAGAATATGCTCAGCCAATTGGCGGCCAACTTACTCAATCCGCAAACACAAGACGAAACAATCGATTCACTGCAGCGCTCTCGCCAAGAGGCGGCCAGTCTCGTTATCTTGAATGGTACGGGCAAGCCGGGTTTGGCCGCAACACTGCGCGATTTTCTTTTGCAGCAAGGTCTCAACACTGCTGTGATTGGCAATGCCGCGAGCAGCAATCAGGGGCAATCCACCATTCGCGAAAATGGGCAAGCGCCTTGGACGGCGCGCTATGTTGCCGATTTGTTGAGTATTCCTGAAAGCCAGATGATCATTGACGAAGATGCGATATACAGCCGTGATGTCACCATTGTGATTGGGGCGGATGCGGTAGAGGAATTGCAGAGAATGGAGTGAGGTGCAGAGATGGATTTTACGGGAAAACGAGTCCTCATCACAGGTGGTGGGCGCGGTATCGGTCGAGCCAGCGCACAACAGTTTGCGCAGGCTGGCGCGCGAGTGGCCATCAATTATCGGCGCGACCGGGCCGCAGCTCTATCCACCTTGGAGAGCCTAAACGGCTCTGGTCATTGCGCTTTGCAAGCGGATATCAGCGACCCTGACGAGGTCAAGCGCTTGGTTGCGGAGTTTGAAGCGGCGCTGGGTCGGCCGAATATCCTCGTGAACAATGCGGGTATCCACATCGATCATCCCATCGATCAGGGTGACTATCATAGTTGGCAGCAAGCTTGGCAAGATACGCTGGCTTTGAATTTATTGGCGGTGGCCAACTTATGCTATGCCGTCGTCCCGAGCATGTTGGCGGAGGGCGGGGGGCGCATCGTCAATGTATCTTCACGCGGAGCCTTCCGCGGTGAGCCCATTGCGCCAGCCTATGGCGCGAGTAAGGCCGCGCTGAATTCGTTGAGTCAATCTTTGGCCGTCTATCTGGCGCCGAAGAACATCTTCGTCGGTGTCGTGGCGCCGGGTTGGGTGGAGACGGATATGGCTGCGGCGGTGCTTAATGGCCCGGGAAGTGCAGCGTTGATCGCCCAATATCCTATGGGCCGCGTGGCGCGCCCGGAAGAGGTTGCCCATGCTATTGTTTATATGGCTGCTCCGGGCTCCGCCTTTAGCACTGGCGCGATATTGGATGTGAACGGTGCGAGTTATCTGCGCTCTTAACCCCTGAGCAATTGTCATTCATTTAGCGACTTTGGCCGGCCGGGCCTATACTGGCATGAATCCCAGAACGCTGGAGAAGATATGGTTGCTCTCCTCCCCGGTCGTTTACCGAGGATGACCGATAGTATTGATGCGAAAGAGCGTTTGCAGGCGAGAATCCGTCACTGCTTGCTCGCGCATATAGCCGCTTATGGTTACCAAACGATACACGTTCCCGTCATCGAGCAGAGTGATTTGTACTTGCTTAAGGCAGGAGAAACGATCGCCCCGCAGCTTTGCGAATTGGCATCTCGTAAAGGATTGAGCCTACGCCCGGAGCATACCGCTTCGGTCGTGCGCGCCTATGTAGAAAGTTTACAGGAGAATCCATTGCCCTTGCGGCTCTCGTATTTCGGGCCAGTTTTTCGTATGCGTGCGGATGCGTTTCCACAGCAGTTCGAGGAATTTGGTGTTGAACTATTGGGTATGGTGGAGCAGGCGGGTGATCTGGAGTTGTTGGCTTTGGCATGTGGTGCCCTGGCCTTGCTGGGACTGCGCGCCTTCCGTCCCTGTTTGGGGCAAGTGGGCATTCTACAGGGTTATTTGGATTCACTAGGGTTGGATCGCCGGCTCAGTTCTTTCTTGCTCATCCATCGTGAGACGCTCAAAACAGAGGGTAGTCAAGGAATGTTGGCCTTATTGCGCGAGCGCCTCCCAGAATTTCAGGTGGAAATTTCTGATTCTCCTTCGCCCAAGCGACGGCGGCTGCGTGAATTGTTGGACCCCTTACCAGAAGAAGAAGCTCGCGAGGTCCTGCGTGATTTTCTTTCCCTCACGCAACTGGCCGATACCCTGGAAGGGGTACCCGATGATGATGGCATCGAAAGATTGTTGTCGAAGCTCAAGCGTGTCGATTCGGGGCCGCGTTTGCGGAAAGCCTTGCAATTCATAGAAGATCTATCGCAATTGAGCGGCGAGCCCAAACTGGTTCTACCTGAGGCGCGTCGGTTATTGCGTCGATTTGGGCAAGAGCCCAACGCGTTGGACCATATGGGCACCTTGTTTGATGGTCTGGATGAAGCTGGTATTGCCAGTGGTTTGGGTTGGCATTTGGATTTGGGCTTGAGTCGTGGTTTGCATTATTACAGCGGCCTCATATTCGAGGTTTTTCACGGTGAGACTGGCGCGGAAGAGCGAATTGGCGGTGGTGGGCGTTATGATGGCCTGATTGAATTGTTCGGCGGACGGCCAACACCGGCCTGTGGTTTCTCGTTTGCTTTGGAAAGTTTGGCAGTCGCTCTTCATGCGGAAGGTAATGCTGAGGTGGATTTTGAGGCTCCGATTTGTCTCATTGTGTCGCTGGAAGATTGGCCGGCCGCGATGTCCTGGGCGGAGGAAATCCGTAAAGCCGGCGTCCCTGTCTCCATGATGTCACCGCAACCGGGCAATGATAACCCACAAGATGCGCTGCATTTCATCGCTGGCGAACCACCCAATTTCGAATGGAGTGAACTGAACGCAGCGGGCGTCGTCTTGAGTTGGGAAGAAACACTGGCTCGCCTGAAAAGTAGGAAAGGCGGTCAGGATGTTTAAAAATCTACGCCTGGCGCTGCCGAATAAGGGCATCATGGAAAAGGGCGCAGCCGCTTGCTTAGAAAAGGCTGGCTTCCCGCCGGCCAGGAGCAACCTTCGCCAATATACTGGCTCACTGCCCAACCTGCCCGGTGTTGAAGTGCATTATCAACGCAATGCGGATATGTACGAAAAACTCAATGATGGGCAATTGGATGTCGCCATTACGGGTTACGATAATTTTGTCGAAGCGCATACCGCTGGCGACCCCGTTTTTGTGTTGCAAACCGGCTTGGGTTTTGGCGTTTGTGAATTGGTGTTGGCCGTACCGGAGCGCTGGTTGGATATTGTTTCGATTGGCGATTTTGCTGAGATGGCCGCGCGAAGAAAAGCACAGAATCGGCCGCTTCGTATCGCGACCAAATACACCAATACCGCGCGTTCCTGGTTGCATGAGCGTGGCATCACGCAATGCTTGCTGGTACAAGCTAGCGGTGCGCTGGAGGCAGCCCCCGCTCTGGGTTATGCCGATTGCATTGTGGATTTGACGGCAAGCGGCATCACGCTGCGCGAGAATCGCCTCAAACGCATTCAAGGTGGGCGCTTGCTCCGTTCTGAAGGCTGCTTATTGGCTGGTCGCAACCAATTGCGCGCGCGCGCGGATAAATGTGAGACCCTGGCGATACTCCTGGAAGGCATTGTGGCGCGTCATCGCGCATCGCAATTTTGCTGTTTGCGCGCGACTTTGCCCGAGTTGCGCGAATTGCCCGCTTTATTTCCCAATATCAACCTATACGAAGAAATGAGTAGCGGGGGTGGGCGCTTTCTTGTGGAAATCACTGTAGAGCTAGCGGATAAATGGTCCGCCATTCAATCCCTGCGAGAGCGGTCTGCTTCGCGTATCCAAGAAATCCCCTTGGCAGCAATTTATGACCCGCAGGTTTCTGCTTTGGAAAGAATCAACGCCCTTCTTGAGAGCCGGGAATAGGCTTTTGCTTGGCAAATTCACTTAGAGGGTGCCTGAAGGCCCATCTGCGCTAAGCCTTTCTTTATGGACGGTCAGAAAAATAATATTCCATAATTTCCCTCACCAACGGCGCGGACACCACCGAACCCTCGCCGCTGTTTTCAACCATGACGGTGACGACAATTTCAGGGTTGGCGGCAGGAGCGTAGCCAACAAACCAAGCATGTGGCAACCGATCGCCGGGGCGGAGGTCCTGCGCCGTACCGGTTTTGCCACAAACACCATCTTCTAGGAGTGGTGATCCGCTAAAAGGTAGCCGCGCTGTGCCATACCAGGTATCGGCGACATCGCAAAGGGATTGTTGCAAACGCGTGAATGCTTCCGGGCTCATGTTCAGCTCAGATTGCACAATTGGCTCGAGTAGGTGGCTGGGTTGGTCACCGGGTAGGCCGCTTTTCCAGACCAGTTGCGGTTGCAACAACCGACCGCCATTGGCAAAAGAAGCGTACATGCGCGTAATCTGTAGGGGAGTGATGCTAACGAAACCTTGGCCGATGGCCATGCTGACGGCATCGCTGAAGCTCCAAACATAGCCGCGCTGGCTGCGAACGATATCTGGGTCGCCGATGGCGCCAGCGGCTTCGTCAATATCCTCGATACCTGTCGGTAAGCCGAGGCCGAGGCGACGTGCGTATTGGGGTAGGCGGAAAGGATCCGCCTGATTGAGATCAAAGCCGCTCTCATAAAAATAGGGGTTACAGCTTAGGGGAATGGCCGTATGAGTGTTGACTCGTCCATGACCTTCCTTCAACCAATCGGTACGGATGATACCTTCCTGTGGGCGTGACCAAGTTCCATTGCAAAAGTAGCCATGTTCGAGCGAATAGAGGCCACTGTCGAGAGCCGCGAGATAAGTCACTGGTTTGAAGACAGAACCAGCGGGGTAAAGACCCTGCGTCGCGCGATTGAATTCGGGGCGGCGTGGGTCTGCCAATTCGGCGCGGGCGGCAGCGACTTCATCCTCGCTCAGGTTCGAGAAGGGCGATAGTGCGTTGATATCAAAATCGGGGTAGCTGACAAGCGCATGTATTGCGCCACTTTGGACATCCATGACGATGGCCGCCGCGCCAGAAGAGCCCTTGTCGATTTGCCCACTGTCATAGGCTTCGTGCAGTACACGGCGTACATGGGCCTGAAGGCCGGGTTGTATCGTAAGCCAAACACTTTGCGCCGGACTCGGCCCTTGGGCGGATAGTTTCCGTAGTGTTTCTCCTGTGGCAGAGACAAGCAGCAATTCACCACCGGCTTTGCCTTGTAACGCTGCATCCCAATTGGCTTCCACACTCGAGCGGCCGATGATGCTCTCCGCATTCAAACCGCGTAAGGTAAGCTCTTCCAACTCGTCAGCGCTGGGCAAGCCCACATAGCCAACGACATGGGGAGCCAGACGCCCATCTGGATAGCGACGGGTTGATTGGGTATCCAACCTGGCGGCGCAGTCCGTGCTCAATGTCTCATCAATGGCTTCCTTGCTGTTGGCATAAAGGTCGCCGTTGATCTTTGCGATATCCAAGAGCCAATGCTCCGGCGAACGGATGATTTGCGCGCGCATGGCCTCTTCATCCCGACTGCTCACCAACGCGAGTGCGCTGAGACATTTTTTCAAATTGGGAATTTCCCTAGGGACAACTTGAACACGGATGAGCAAACCCCCTTGGTCGGCAAGGATGCTGCCATCTCGTGCGTAAATGCTCTGTCGGCCGGTGTCCGTTATCAGGATGCGTAGCCTCGCCCCTTCATCCAGCTCGGCAAAGATGAGACCCGGGCTCCATTCAATAGCCCATTGCCCCCCGTCCATCTCCAGTAAAGTCAATTGACGCGCTTCGTCGGTGAAACTACCGGCGATATGACTGTGAAAAGTAACGCTATAGGTGGCCAAGAGTGAGCCGTTACCCTCTCCATTTGGCGCCATGGCCAGGAGCTGATAATCGAGAGATTTCAGTTTCAGGGTTTGAGCGGCGTCCAGGTAGTTGGCCCGAAAAGCGGAAAAAGATAGAATTTCCCTTTGCCGAGGAGTCAGGGAGGCGTACATGGTGACATAATCATTATCCTGCCAAGCATCCAGGAAGCGAGTGAGCGTGTGTTCTGCAGCGTCGTAATCGAAGTCAACGGACATTCGGGTTGGGATGCTGTTGTCGGCAGTTTCTGTGGGATTGCGTGGTACTAGTGGCTCATCCACTAATGCTGAACAAGCGACTAGGGCTAGCAAAAACAAAGATAGAATGAAGAGAAGCCATCTGCGCCACATGGAAACGAGCCCCCACTCCTCGAGATTGAACAAACTCATTGTAATGCCGAGATTTTACGACGCCTGCGCCAAGGCAGGGTCCAAAATTGGCTGGGCGGGTGATTTTGGGTTATCCGAGGTTTTGTGATGTGCTATCATCACCCCATGGATTGAGGTGAGGCGAGTGATAGAATTCATTCTTTTTTCGATTGGTATCTATATGCTGATCTCGGGTAGATTTTCCTTGGGTAACCGGATGAGGCAGGGGAGACCAGTGCGTGCTGTTGGAATCTTGCTGATGTTACCATTCGGCGCTTCCCTCCTTTTTTTCGGTATTTTCGCTTCCATTAGCGGCAATTGGTCAGAAACATCACGCAACGCCTTCGCGACCTTCATCGGTTTGACCCAGTTGCTGGGGATAGTGCTGGTGATGCTCGTTTCATGGGGGATGTTGCGCGGAGCAGGTGGTGATGGTGATACCTCCCCGAGTGAGGCGAGGCGCCCGCGTTTGCGTCTATGGCAACAATTGGAAAAGATCACCAGAGCGGCCCAACAAGAAGCGAGCCCTCATCAACTGGAAGATCTTCCCCAATCTTCCCCAATCTCGCAGCGCTTTCCCAGCGTTATGAACACGAGACAGGCGGCCGCCTACCTGAAAGTTCCTGAGCAGACCATCATTGAGTTAATTACCAGCGGCAAACTCATCGCCGCACGCATCAATCATCGCTACAACATCGCGCGTAGCGTGCTGGATGATTATCGTGATAATCAGGAGTCCAATTCCTGAAGATCCACGGCAACTCTGCAAGGCAAACACACTCGCATACAATGGTGTAACGGCTAAATTAGAGGTGATTTTGCGTCGCTGTTTGGTCGCCAATCGCGGAGAAATTGCCCTGCGCATCATCCGCGCCTGCCATGAGCTGGGCATGGAGGCGGTGGCGGTATATTCCCCCGCTGATATTGGGGCGGAGCACGTCCTCCAGGCCGATCGGTCCTTCGCTCTCACGGGTGATACGGCTGCCGGGAGTTATTTGGACAGCGCTAGCTTAATTGACATTGCCCAGGCTGCTTCTTGCGACTGTTTGCACCCCGGCTATGGTTTCCTTTCAGAATCCTATGCTTTTGCTCGTGAGGTGGAGGCTTCTGGTTTGTGTTGGGTGGGGCCGCGTTGGCAAGCGATGCGCACTATGGGTAATAAAACTGCTGCCTTGGCAGCTCTTGCCGATACCGAAGTCCCCACTTTGCCGCGTTTTGCGCCGGAATATGAGGCCTCCGCGGCAGAATATGCGGAGCAGGCTGCGCGTATCGGTTACCCAGTGATGGTCAAAGCTGCGAGCGGCGGCGGTGGGCGCGGCATTCGTGTTGTCGAGACAGCGGTGGAGTTGTCGGATGCCTTGGTGACCGCCAAACGCGAGGCGGAGCGTTCATTCAGCGATGCGAGACTGTATTTGGAGCATTTTCTCCGTGGCGCGCGGCATATTGAAGTGCAAATCGCCGCGGATGCGTTTGGCCAAATCATACACCTCTATGAGCGTGATTGCAGCCTACAACGCCGACAGCAAAAAATCGTCGAGGTGGCGCCTGCTAGCGGGATTATGGCCGAGCAGAGGCAGGCTCTTTGCCAAGCGGCCATGCAGGTCGTGAAAACCGTTCCTTATGACAATGTGGGTACGGTTGAGTTTTTGTTGGCCGATGATGGGGCATTCTACTTCCTGGAGATGAACACTCGCCTGCAGGTTGAGCATGCGTTAACCGAATTGGTCTGCGGTGTTGATTTGGTGCGATTGCAATTCCTTTTGGCTCGAGGAGAAGAACTTCCCTATTCACAGGAGGATATCCGCCCGCGCGGACATGCGCTCCAATGCCGCATTTACGCGGAGAACCCCCGCGAGGGCTTCCGCCCGGCGACGGGATTCATCGCCCAGTATTGCGGACCAACGGGGGTCGGCATTCGCTGGGATAGTGCGCTCAGGGAGGGATTGGCAATCACGCCACATTATGATTCTTTGTTGGCCAAATTGGTTGTACTCGACGAGACGCGTGCGGCCTCCCTATCCAGGATGCGTTGCGCGTTGCGCGATGTGGTGCTACTGGGGGTTGAGACGAATCTTGAATTTCTGATGGATCTGTTGGCGTTGCCACAAATCGAAAACGGCCATCTGGATACAGGTTTTGTGGAGCGCGTCTTGCCTGATTTATTGGTGAGAGAGAATGGTGATTTGCCCAACGCAGTTCGCATAGCGGCCACTTTGGGCGAACCTGAGATGACGACGTCGGTCACTAAAAAGCAACGATCATCCAGCCCTTGGGAGCAAGCTGACCGTTTTCGGGTTGGGCCGGGAATATCCTGATGATCCCTCAATTGATGGAGATGGTAGAGCAGTTGCATGTGAGCGATTTGCAACGAGAATTTCTGCAAACGCGTTGGCTTGGGCAATTGCGATGGATGGAGAAACGCGCCCGCAGCAACCGCAATATTCACTATTTTATGCGTCTCATCATCATCACTGGCAGTGTGCTCATCACGGCTTTGGTCGGTCTCAACCTCTCGCTCGAGTTGAACCGATTGATATTTGGTATGAGCATGGCGGTGGCCTTAAGCGCCGGCTTGGATGAATTTTTCCGTTTTGGCGAACGCTGGCGACATTACCGCGCCACCAGTGAGCGCTTACAGACCGAGGGCTGGCGCTTTCTACAACTGAGCGAGCGTTATTCAGGGCACCGAAGTCACCAAGAAGCCTGTGGTACATTTTGCGAATGTGTGGAAGCAATTTTAGAAGAAGATGCGCCAATTTATTTTGAACGTGCCGTCCCCGGGCAACGAGCGCTCCCCAGACGCCGCCAACCGCTTATGCCCGGACATCCCAAAAGAAATTAGTCGGCCTTGCCAAAAAGCGTCAATTCGCCGACGAGGAGTTCGAGTGCCAGCTCGCTTGCCAAAACACCAGTTTTTATAGCGAAATCGCGTTCGTGCAGATGACGGTGGATGCTCTTCAACTGCGCGAGCGAAAAGCGCTGCACTTGTTGGCGCAATTTCTGAACAACGAAGGGGTGTAGCGATAATTCGCGTGCCAGATCCTCCGAACCCATCGCCAGGCGCTCTTTAGCCAACAGTAGCAGACGGAATTGGCGAATGATCATACCCAATAGCATGAAAGCGTCTCGCTCTTTGGCCACCAGTAACTCCCTGAGCTGGCGCAAAGCACTTTGTCCCTGGCCGGAGGCGATGGCGTCGACCAGGTGGAGGATGTTGGCAGGAGTCACATAGGGGGTTAATTTTTCCACATCGCTTTCGTTGATGGCTCGTTTGCCGTCGGTATAACTGAAGAGCTTGCACAACTCGCTATCGGCACGGCGTAAATCTTTACCAACGACGCTGGCGAGCGCACGCGCTGCTTGGGGCTCGATTTCCGTGCCATATTCATTCAGCGCTTGCCTCCGCAACCATGCGACGATGTCCTTTGCGATCGGATAATGCTGAATGTGTGCGGTGTCCGACTTTTGGGCGAAGAGCAGGAAGGGATTTTTTTTGGGTAAATCCCCTTTCTCTACGAAAACCAGGCGGGTATAGGGGGGCAGGTGCGGTAAGGCAGCGAGCAACTGTTCCCGCTCTTTCTTGAAGCCACTCCGCATGAGTTTTTGCAACCAGCCGTGCACGATGACCAAACGCCGCTTCGCCAGGAAGGGTAGGGAGGTCGCCGCGGCGAGTATTTCAGCAACATTCCCCGTTTCGGTGTCGAACTCATGAATATTGAGACTGGCTGTTTCCGCTTCCCCCATACGTTGTCGGAAGCGTTGGACTTGTTTCCCCTGGCGCAAGCCATCCTCGCCATGGAGGATGAAGCAATTCGGAGTCGTGGCCATAACGCGCTTCAGCCTTTTTGAGTGCGGATGAAATGCAGTGTGAACGGCCCAATCCAGGGTAGCCAGAGTGGTTGTCTTTTCACGGCGGCGATGTGCAGCGAGCCCATATCACTCTCGGTCGTGATTTCCGCCTGTATGGCCAATCCAATTGGCAGCGCGGCGAGTGTTGCTAGGAACATTACCAGCGAAACCCCGTTGAAACGCTTTAAAGCCCTGATGGGGTGAGTGCCAGCGAAGCCGAAGAAACCCACTAGCGTGTAGAGAAGCGATTGGACAGCGAAATTGGTCCCGCACTGAGGGTGGATGGCCAGCTGTTTCTGGCCGGCCTGCAGCCGCGCCAAGGCATCGGTGACGGCGGTTTCTGCTGCCCCCTCTGGAAGATTCCCCAACAAAACGAAACCGCCCTCGTGGCTGTAGCCGCTGATGCGCAATTCGGAAAAACGCTCTTGCAACACATGTACGGTGGCGTGCTCCAGCCCGTGGTTGCGGCGAATGCGGCGCAGCGGCCCCCAAAACAGGAATTTCCGAAATCCTTCAACTCGGAATTGCGCACCATTGGTCTTTAATGAATATTTCATGCCAACTAGGATAGCATGCATGTAGGTGAAAAGCTGCAACTATAGCGCTGTCCCTGCGTAGATGCTTGTGAGGTGTTACACTTATACCAATATTTTAAAAGGTGATTTCACATGACGACAAAGAGAAAATCGATCGTTAGCGATGCGGTTGGGGGCAACTGGATTGTCCAGGGTGGTTTGATCCTCGTTGGTTTGTTCGCGGCCACATTGTTGATTGGCTCTGTAATACCCCTGGTGATTTCCATACTCGTCTGGTCCTTGGCTGGCTGGGCTGCTGGTAAGCTGACGCGGCGTGATTACGGTTTTTTGCATAGCGCGCTGTTGGGGTTTGGTGGTGGTTTGGTGAGCTTTTTTGTGTTCCGTTTGTTGGGGATTAGCCTGGGGAATATTTACATCATCAGTGATGTGCTCGCCGGGGCGGTTGGCGCGTTGCTCATCATCGGCGCGCAGGAATTGTTCGGTTGGAAGCGTGTCGCATGAGCCAGGAAAGCGCGCCGAATTCGCAACTCGGGAAAATCCTCTGGCGTGATTTGACCGTCGACGATGCGCCGGCCATCCGCGATTTTTATAAGGCGGTCATCGGTTGGGAGCATCGCGACCATCCGATGGACGATTACCATGATTATGACATACTCCAAGCTGATACCGGTGAAGTGGTCACCGGCATCATCAACAGACGCGGTGTGAATGCGACGCTCCCGCCTGTTTGGTTGTTATATGTTGGCGTGGAAGATGTCGAAGAGAGTATGCGTGTCTGTGAGAGAATGGGGGGCAAGGTATTGGTGTCCCCCAGCTCAGCGGTAGCCCATCGTTACGCTGTAATTCAAGATCCCGCCGGCGCGATCATTGGCATTATGCAGGTGGACGGCATGCAGGGTGAAGCGGGGGATTGATCGCTTTTGCACCGCTCAGCAGGTGAATGGGCGGCAACTGGACAACACTATCATTTGTTCTCACCCATCCCTTCTTGGCCTTGGGTGTTTGACATTGCGCGCAGCGGGGCATAACTGCTAGTGTATTCGAGATGACATCGCGGATTGACCATGAGTGAAATCCCACGACCTTGCCCAAAAGGTAAGCCGGTTTCCTTATTTGTAACTTGCATCATTGACCGTGTCTATCCACAGACGGGCATCTCCGTCATCCGAATTTTGGAGCATCTGGGTATCGAGGTTGATTTCCCGTTATCACAAACTTGTTGCGGGCAACCCGGTTTCAACGCCGGCTATTGGGATGAGGCACGAAGCGTTGCGAAGCAATTCCTCGCTGCTTTTGCACAAGCGGAAGTGATCATCACCCCTTCCGGCAGCTGTGCTTCTATGATCCGTCACTATTTTCCACAGCTCTTTGCTGAAGATATTCGTTGGTTGCCGCGAGCGTTGCAAGCCGCCAGCATAACTTGGGAATTCGCCGAATATTTGGTTGAAGGTTTGGGTATCACTGATATCGGTGCGCGCCTACCGAAAATGCGCGTCGCCTTTCATGATGCTTGCCACGGTTTGCGGTTGATGGGTTTGCGCGAGCAATTGCGGGGACTCGCGGCGGCTGTCGAAGGAGTGACGCTCTATGAGCTGGAGGATGCAGAGCTTTGCTGTGGCTTCGGTGGGTTGTTTGCGGTGAAGATGTCGGAAATTAGCGTGGCGATGGCGGATGCTAAGGCGGATACCATTGCCGCTGCAGATTTCCAACGCGTTTTGACGGGTGATTGTGGTTGCTTGACGCAGCTCAATGGCCGCTTGCGCCGGCGAGGCGATGCGCCGCGTTTGCAACACATCGCCGATTTTTTAGCCGAAGGGTTACCCGAACCAAAAAGAGGTATGGCCGCGAATGCCTAATATGCGATCTTGGCGATTTTTCTTGGCTGAATGCGCAGGATGATGCGCTCTTCTTTTTCCTTCATTTCTTCCGGAGCGATATTGCCGTAGTACACCGGAGTGCCCGTATAGATTCCCGCGAGCTCGGCGATATGTGCTTCATCGACGTCTGGTATGATTTCGACAACTTCACCACGCACATCGATCCAGCGGCCCCAATTATCCGGGTCGAGGGCAAGTAAGGCGACGCGGGCATCGCGCCGCACATTAGCCGGTTTGCGGCGACCTTCTACAGTATTCACCAACACCGTGTCGCCATCCAGTGAGCACCAAACGACCGAATTCTCCGGCGCCCCATCCGGACCCAGTGTGGTGAAGGTTACCAAAACGGGCCCTTCCAGAAGATCACGGTGTGATTCGGGAATTTTTATGGACATTGTCAACCTTTCGTAAGCTCAACATCATTTGGGTGCATTCTAGTCTAATATGCTTACCACACTTTGGTTGTTAAGGGGGCTTGGATGTGGCAAAAGGTTGCTTGCTTGGTGATCGCATTGATGGTCGGTGTGGTCGGAGCACAAGAGGACGGACGAACACCAGACGAACATTGCGCAGTGGCGATTCCCATCGTCCCCGAAACGCGGAGCTTCGAAAAGGCTGAAGATGTCTTGCTTCCCAATACTGACTATCGGGCCATCTTCTGTACTGCTGCCGGCGCGATTTATGTCGACTTGTTTGAGGAAATTACACCGGTGACGGTCAACAACTTCGTTTTCCTGGCTGAGCGCGGCTATTTTAATGATACGACTTTTCATCGCGTATTGCAGGATTTTATGGCCCAAGGCGGCGATCCGACCGCGACGGGTAGGGGTGGTCCAGGGTATCAATTTCGCGATGAGTTCCGAATGTTCTTGACCTTTGAGAACCCTGGTCAATTGGCCATGGCCAATGCCAACAATCCAGAACGAGGTATCTTCGGCACGAATGGTAGCCAATTCTTCATCACCCTTGCTCCCACCACTTGGTTGAACTATCGGCACACGATTTTTGGTGAAGTCCTTGAAGGGATGGATAGCGTCGAGGGTTTAAAAATCTGCGATCCTGCCCAATGTGAAGCTGGCGATGCGTTGATGAATGTGCTCATCATTGACGAACCTGTTTCCGTTGCTATCACTCAACCGACCCAGGAAGTACCCGCGCCGGCAGCGCTGGCCGCGAGGATTGAAAATTTCTTTGTTGAGGCTAGCTTTCCCGATTTGGGATATCGCGTCGCTCATACGACCACTGAGGATCTTTTGGGCCGAGCTAGCGATGAAAAAGACCAGGCGTTGGAGAATTTCTTGAGTGCATATGGATTGGAATATCGTATCGAGGCACAGTTGGATACTTGTTCGGAAGATTATGGAAAACTGCGCGGGATGTCTTTTGCTCTGGAAGCCTATCCGGATGCCCGCGCCGCCGCAGCGGCCTTCGCTGATGATTATTGGCGGCAATTGGAAGCAGCGAATCTCGCTGAACTGGACCAAGAACAGGATTGGGAGGGAGTCGTCTATGGCGCAGCGGTCACGGTTTGCGAAGCGGAGCGCGGCCGCCGTGTCTTGATGCGCTATCGCTATGGAAGAAATTTGCTACAAGTGGGGGTGCTTATCGCCTTGCCTGAGGTTGAACCAGACCAATCCCTAAACTGGTTGCAGAATGCGCAGTACTTATATGAGCCGTTGCTGAGTGATGTGTTGCGACAGGGGTTACGAAAAAACTGAAGTATATTTTGCCAAGCTCATTAGCAAGAGTGTTAATATTGTGCTAGAAATGATTGACTCTTGCCAATTTGCTGCTATTCTGCGTTGTGATTTGGCACTCTCAATCATAGATTGCTAAAAATGTTAGAAGATGCGAAGGTATTAGGAGGAAAGCAATGGCACTGAATGTTCGTCCTTTAGGCGATCGTGTATTGGTGGAACCGATCGAACAAGAGGAAACCATCGCCGGTGGCGCGCTCGTCTTGCCAGAGACCGCGAAGGAAAAACCGCAGCATGGTTCTGTTTTGGCGGTTGGCGCTGGTGCAAAAGATGAAAATGGAAAACGGATTGCCATGGATGTCCAGGTGGGAAATCGTGTGCTTTTTGCGAAATACGCGGGCACAGAAATCAAGCTGGATAACAAGAAGTTGCTCATCATGAAGGAAACCGACATCCTGGGCATATTGGAAGACTGACTTTCATTTGCCCAGTTTTTTGGTTGTGGCAAGTCGCAAACAGTTGTTATCTCGGAATGTAAGCATCGCATTGTAAATGGATAGGAGTGAATGAAATGGCAAAGCAATTGGTCTTTCGCGATGATGCAAGGCGCCAGCTGCAAGCTGGGGTTGAAGTGGTCGCGAATGCAGTGAGCACCACGCTCGGGCCGAAAGGGCGGAATGTGGCGCTGGATAAGAAATTTGGCGCACCGACGGTTACCCATGATGGCGTCACAGTTGCCCGTGAAATCGAGCTGGAAGACCCCTATGAGAATATGGGAGCGCAGTTGCTGAAGGAAGCGGCGACCAAGACCAACGATATCGCTGGTGATGGTACGACCACCGCCACTGTTCTCGCACATGCCATCGTCAACGAAGGGCTCAAGAATGTCGCCGCCGGCGCCAACCCCATGTTGCTCAAGCGCGGTATCCTGGCGGCTGCCGAGGCCATCAGCGCCCATATCTTGAATAACGCTACACTCATCGAGACCAAATCGGAGATCGCCAATGTCGCCAGCGTTTCTGCACAGGACCTGGAAATTGGCGAATTGCTCGCGGATGTGATGGATAAGGTCGGCAAAGATGGCATCATCACAGTGGAAGATGGGCGCGGGCTTGAGTTTGAGACCGAATATGTTGAGGGTATGCAGTTTGACCGCGGTTATATCAGCCCGTATTTCATCACCAATTCAGAGGAGATGGAAGCGAATATCGAAGACGCGTATATCCTCATTCATGATAAGAAAATCAGCGCCGCGCAAGACATTGTTCCCCTTCTCGAGAAGTTGGTACAAATTGGCAAGCGGGACTTGGTGATCATCGCCGAAGATATCGATGGTGAAGCGCTGGCGACACTGGTATTGAATAAGCTGCGCGGCATGCTGAATGTGCTTGCGGTGAAGGCGCCGGGCTTCGGCGATCGTCGCAAGGCCATGCTCTCGGATATCGCCACTTTGACTGGTGGCACAGTCATCAGTGAAGAGATTGGCCGCAAGCTGGAATCGGTCCAGCTGGCAGACCTCGGGCGAGCAGCGCGCGTCATTAGTACCAAAGAAGATACGACCATCGTCGATGGTGCTGGGGATGAAGGAGCCATCGCCGGTCGTATCGAGGAAATTCGCCGCGAAATCGACAATTCCACTAGCGATTACGACCGCGAGAAATTGCAAGAGCGTGTGGCGAAGTTGACCGGTGGCGTGGCGATCATAAAAGTTGGCGCCGCGACAGAGACCGAGCTCAAAGAGAAGAAACACCGTGTGGAAGATGCCCTGAGCGCAACGCGCGCGGCGCAAGAAGAAGGCATTGTCCCCGGTGGCGGTGTTGCGCTGATCAATGCGATTGAATCCTTGCAAGGACTGGACTTTAGCGGCGATGAAAATACCGGCGTCAACATCGTGCGAAAATCCCTCGAGGTGCCGATGCGCAAAATCGCCGCCAATGCTGGGCAAGATGGCGCCGTCATCATCGAAAATGTGCGGCGCCTACAATCCGAGCAAGGGAGCGTTCGTATTGGTTTTGATGTGATGACCGGTGAATATGTTGATATGCTGGAAGCTGGCATCCCAGACCCTGCCAAGGTTACGCGCGGTGCAGTTTCCAACGCGGCTTCCATCGCTAGCATGATTTTGACCACAGAAGCACTCATCACCGACTTACCGGAAGAGAAGCCTCCGATGCCAGCGGGCCCGCCCGGTGGCATGGATGGTATGATGTAAATCGGGATTTGGACGGAATCAGGCAAAAGTACAGGCTACTCGTATCGCGGGTAGCCTGTTTGCTTCTCTCAGGTTGGTTAAGTGTGATTGAGTTGCTGGCTTAGGGATTGCAATAGCGGTAGATTATCCAATAGCCAGAGGCGAAGCTCTACGGTTTTGAATGGGAGGGCGTCAATCCTCTTTGCATCGAGCTTTACCTCGCAAGGATTGTAACTACCCTGAAAGGGGCTGCGGAATTCGGGCCCGTTGCGTAGATTCAAGTCATATTGTAATAGCTGACAGATGAAAAAATGTTCTTCCAACTCTTTTTTTGCTTTGCGATGACGGAGGGCAAAAGCATGTTGCAAGATTTTTGCTTTTCCGCCGATCTCTTCCAATAGCTCGCGATGTAGGGCTTCCTCGTAATTTTCGCCTTTGTGCAACCCGCCACCAATAGCCACCCAATAGGGGTCTCGATCCCGCTTGCGTCGTTCGATGAAAAGGAGGCTGCCGCGCTCGGTCAACAAAATTGCACGCGAGCGTTTCACTAGTTTGGCATTTTTCTTCATTGGTATTCTTCCAGAAAATGGGGGTTTTGATTGGGTGTTGAATATGCGTCAATCGACGGCCCAGGCATCACCCGCCGCGGGCGGATCTTCACCCAGCTCAGCGAATTCGGTTACTCGTTCTTGTTGCACAGAACCTTCACTTGGGATTGGCGGTGGCGCCTCGGTGGTGATTTGGAATTCCAGACCATCCTTGGCTGGTATCACCAAGATACTGGTACCTGGCGGAAATTCACCCGCCAAGATGCGTGTGGATAATGGATTTTCCAGGTGTCGTTGCAAGGCGCGGCGTAGCGGCCGAGCCCCGTATTGCGGATCCCAACCCACACGGGCTAACCAGGAGCTTGCTTCTGAACTCAATTCCAGCTCGACGCCCATCTCAAAGACGCGTTCACGAATCGCTTTCATTTGCAATACGACGATTTGCTCCATCTCTTGTGGGTTTAAGGGGGCAAAGACAATGGTCTCATCGATGCGGTTCAAGAATTCAGGGCGAAAGGTCTTTTGTAGCGCGCGCTTGACTTGCTCATGGTTGGCGTTCGCGTTGCTGTCATTGGTGGGCAAGAAACCCAACACGCCGCCTTGATTGGTGAATTCTGTCCCGACATTGCTCGTCAAAATGATCACAGTATTGCGGAAATCGACCGTGCGCCCTTGCCCGTCGGTCAGGCGGCCATCTTCCAGGATTTGCAACATGGCATTCCAGACATCAGGGTGGGCCTTTTCGATTTCATCAAAGAGGATGACTCGATAGGGTCGCCGGCGTACCAGCTCGGTGAGTTGCCCGCCGGCTTCGTAGCCGACATAGCCAGGAGGTGCACCAAAAAGTCGGCTCGCCGTATGGTGTTCCCGGTATTCACTCATGTCCACGCGGATGAGCGCTTCTTCATTGTCAAAGAGGAATGTGGCCAAAGATTTGGCCAATTCTGTTTTGCCAATCCCGGAGCCACCAAGGAAGAGGAAAGAGCCGATGGGACGCTTAGGGTCTTTGAGGCCGCTCCTCGCGCGGCGGATGGCATTGGCGATGGCAGTTACCGCCTCCGCCTGCCCGATGATGCGTTCATGCAACGCTTCTTCCATGCGCAATAGTCGCTCGCTCTCGGTTTCCAGCATCTGGCTGACGGGAATGCCGGTCCATTGAGCGACGACTTCGGCGATGTCGTTGGCTTTGACGACTTCGTCCAGGGTATTTTCCTGTTGCCATTGGGTATGCAGCTGGATATATTCGCTTTCCAGTTGGAGACGCTCGGTTTTCAATTCCGCGGCGCGCTCATAATCACGGGCGAAACCGGCAGCTTCTTCTTCAGCCAAAAGATGGTCTAAGGTGGCCTTCTTGGTTTTGAGATGAGGCGGTAAAAGGAAGAGGGCAACGCGTAGCTTAGCTGCGGCTTCATCCAACAAATCAATGGCTTTATCGGGGAGCTGTCGCTCGGTTACATAGCGATCCGCCAGGCGCACAGCCGCTTCTAAGGCTTCATCATGGATGGAGACTTTGTGGTGCGCTTCGTATCGTTCACGGAGGGCGTGCAGCATAGCGATGGTCTCACCTATGGAAGGCTCTTCGACGAAGACGGGGGCAAAGCGGCGGTCGAGTGCACTGTCGCGCTCGATATGCGAGCGATATTCATCGCTGGTCGTGGCGCCGATGCATTGCAATTCGCCACGCGCCAGGGCGGGTTTCATCATATTCCCAGCATCCAAAGCACCGGGCGCCCCGGCGCCGGCACCGACAACTTGGTGCAATTCGTCGATGAACAAGATGATATTGCCTTCGGCGCGCTGTATTTCGCCGATGGTCGCCTTCAAGCGCTCTTCGAATTCACCGCGAAAACGGCTGCCGGCGAGCATCGCGCTGAGGTCTAGGCTGACGACGCGCTTATCGAGCAATATTTCAGGAACTTCGCCTTTCGCGATTTCTTGAGCGAGACCTTCGACGATTGCCGTCTTGCCAACGCCGGCGTCGCCGATGAGGACTGGATTGTTCTTGGTACGCCTGGCCAAGATTTGTGTGAGGCGCAGGATTTCCGCGTCTCGCCCGATGACGGGGTCCAATTTTCCATCGACAGCCATGCGGGTCAGGTCGCGGCTGTATTTTTCCAGGGTGCGGTAGCGACTCTCGGCGCTGGGGTCAGTGACTCTTTGGCCGCTGCGTAAATCGGTAATGGCTGCGGATAAACGCTCTCGAGTGATGCCGTGCTCCTGGATAATTTTGCCGGCCGGTGTGTTGCGCTCGTTAAGGATGGCGAGCAGGATGTGCTCAGTGGAAATGTACTCATCCTTGCGTTGTTTGGCTTCTTGGCTCGCACGGTCGATTATGCTCTTCACACGAGGGGTCATGAAAATATTGCCGGTACCCTGTCCATAAATGGCGGCCTTGGGACTCGCGCGCAAGACTTCATCCAGGCGCGCACGCATGCCTTCTACATTCACCGAGAGGCTCTCAAGTAGTTGTGGTATGGCGCCTTCACTTTGCTCCAAGAGTGCGAGTAGAATGTGCTCGGTATCCACTTGATTGTGGCTGTATCGTTGCAAGATTTCGTAGGCACGTGCCGCAGCGTCCTGGGCACGTTCGGTGAAGCGTTCAAAGCGGATCATCGCAAATCCTCAATAGTGAATGATAAAGTCTAGCACAAATTAGCCAAATCATTGCCGCCAATTGTATTGAAATTTTATAAACTTACCTTTAATTAATCTTGCGGTGCCAGGTCATAAATGGAGTACTGAACCTCACCGCCGGGCGAATCAACAATTTGCAGCAATACCCCCGGAGATTCTGCTGGCGTGCGCGTCATGCTATCCAAAACGGCATAAACACCCGCGGCGCGATGTGAATCCAACAAAATGCGATGAGTGGCGATATCGTCGCCACGACTGTTGACCCGTGGGCAGAGCACTGGGTAATCGGCAATCGTGAAGTATCGTAGGCTCTGGCAATTGCTGATGATGCCCAGCACAAGATCTGGTTCAAGCTCGAGCAGCACACTATGCAGGGTACGGAAAGCGAGTCCAGCCGAATCGCCCTGAATGTATTGATGGTTATCCACCGTACCCAAGAGCAGTTTTTCGGGTGCGCGGCGGCTGGTTTGCAAGAAAGGTAGGGCCCAAGTAACCAACCACAATGAAAAGATGCTCAGCGATGCCAATCGTAACCAGTGTCTTTTTGAGAGTAGTAGAGTTTTTGTCAACCAGACGGAGAACCCAAGTAGGGCGATGGTCATGGGGAAAAGCCAGAAACGGCTCTGCTGCGAAGCTGCCAACCAAATACCGACCATCGGCAAGGCGATTTGAGATATGAGATAGAGATGTGATTGACGGGGGTGAATGCTCATAATGGCAATCGAGAGCAAAAGTAGGGCGAGATAGGGGAGGCTCATATAATTGGTAAGCGCCACAAGGGTGTTGGCGACATTTTTCAAGAAACGATGAATGTCCAGCAGTTGCTCGCCAGTGCCATGTATATGGAATGTGGTGAGTATGTCATGACCACGCCAGGTAGCGACGAGGGTGAAGCCAATTGCGAGACCCAGCGCTACCCCCAATGGGAGCAATGCTCTGCGCTGAAGGACATCCATGAAGCGCGGTCTCTTTCTCGCAGACCAAGCGGCGAACAAAGGTATGGTGAAGAACAAAAAATGGCTCACTTTGGCGAGGAAGGCGAGGAAAAGTAAGGAGCCGATGGCGATGGATTCAACGAGATGCGTGCGCTTTCGCCAGCGCCAGGCCAGGACGAAGGCGAGCGTGACCGGGACAGTCGCTAAGTTGTCAGCGAGGGCCAAGCGTTGGAAGAAATCGTGATAGGGGTTGAACAGTAGGAGGGTGAAAAAGACGATGCTGGCTTGCCAGCCAGCCAGTTGCCGCGCGAGCGAGAGCAGTGCGGCCATGGCCGGTAGCCAACACAAGAGCAGGGTAACGCGCGCGGTGAAAACGGGTGCCGCACGGTAGGCTTGAAATGGCAGCCAGGACCAGTGTAGCAATGGTCTACCTTCCCAAACATCGAGGAAGAAACCACCTTGTGTCATGCGCTCAGCCAAATTCAAATTGACACTCTCATCGATGAAAAAGGGCTTAATGTCGATGTTATTGATGCGGATCGCCAAAAAAGCGAGCAATCCGAAAACCAACATAATGGCCCAACACAGACGCGAGGTAGCCAGCGAATTGCTAGCCGCTTGTTTGCTTGATGCAAGAGGTTGAAGAGACATGCGAGAAAAATCGCTTACTGTAAGATACGATGCGCTTGCCCCTGATGGATCGGAAATTCGCACTTTGCTTCAATTACCTGGCGGTAGCGTTGTTCATTGTACTTTGCCAGCCGGCCAGACCACACAGGCCGTGCGGCATCGTAGCGTTGCGGAGATCTGGTATATCTTGAGCGGTGCAGGGAGACTTTGGCGGCGGGACGGCGAGCGCGAACTCATCACTTTGCTCACCCCCGGGGTTGCCGTGGATATACCGATGGGCATTTCCTTCCAGTTTAAGGCGGTGGGTATTGCGCCGCTCTGCTTCCTGATTTGTACGATGCCGCCCTGGCCAGGAGATGATGAAGCGGTGACTGTCGAAGGCCATTGGGATTTGTACTGAGTGGCTCAACGAGGGGATATCATCATGTTGATATGGTCAATTGGTCAAGCGCTCGGTCGAGCAGGCTGCGTTGGCCGCGCGACTCGGACCCCATCTCCATTGTCATTGCCAATCCCAGGAGGCTGATTTCGGCTGGGAAACGTTGGGTATCCGCCAGGTTCAGCGTGAGCAAAGGACAACAAGCGAGCGCTGCTTTGAAATATGCGTGCCAATCTTTCCTTAACCAATCACGATCCTGTAACTCAGTCAACAGGGGCTGCAAAACCTGCTCGAACTTGCTGCGGAAGAACATTTCGCGTATGGGATGAAGATCCTGGTCGTAAGTGACCGTCAAGGTTTTTCCTTGAGACGCAAGTGAGACACGGTAACGGGTGCGAAGCTCCTGAGGAAAATACATCCACATCGCGAAGACATTGTGGAATATGGGTTTGGCGAGGTCCAATAAGGGGTGATGCGCGCCGGCGAAGGCGGGGTCGAAATAGCGCAAGTGTGGGTGTGGCTCTTTGAGCAAGAAGACATTGCCGTTGTGCGCGTCACCATGCCCGATGATCGCCGGGCCGGCTTGTCCCGGGATGAGTGTGCACCTAGCGCGGGCGATGAGATCTCCCAGCGTTTCATCGTATATTTGCCCGTTGATGTGCCAACGTCGTTCCATTAATTCGGCGAATGATGAACGGAATCCGGGCAGCAAAATCTCCCCCTCTGCTGCGTAGAAACGAGAATAACGTCCGCCAGCCAAGCGGTGATGAAAGAGTTGGTGGATGGGGGCGTCGGCGGCTTCGGCCGCATTTTGCCAGTGAAGGCTAGCGCAATAACGCCGCCAAAGCGACGCATCTTCGCGTTCTTGTGCTTGTTCTAGGCGGGCCAGTTCACGCGGGTTTGTTGTCTCTTCTCTCTCAATCGCCCAGGCTCGTTCAAAGAGTGAGGGTTCCTCGATTAGATCATATACCAAGAGTTGCTTGCCCACTTCGCTGTTGCGGTGACGCGGTTGGATGACCGGGTAACCGGCATCGGCGATGATTTGCCCGCGGTAATATTCCGCGATGACCGTATCCGTTTCTGTATGGGTTTTGAAGAAATAACGACGACCATCGCTGTGTTCGATTAAACCATGAATTGAATTCAGCGCGATTGCTGAGGGGCGTAGCTGGACTGTGAGCACATCATGGGCGTAAATTTCTCGCAAAAAAGGAAGGAGCAATTCCTCTGCGGCGTAGCGATCCTCGAATTGCATTTGCTGAACGCGTTGTAGGAGCCCACCTTGCTCCTGATTAAGGGTCACTTTTATCCCAATGTTGCTGGCGACCGTGGATTGCCTGAGCATGAGCGGGAAACCCTTCGTAATTGGCCAGAATGGTTGCTGTTGGCGCTAGGCGTGCATAGCCGGCCGCAGACACATAGCCGACACCATTGCGTTTCAAAAAATCCCAGACGCTGACTGATGAGAAACTGCGTGCGAAGCCACCAGTTGGCAAAATCGCGTTCAGGCCAAGGCAATAGTTGGCGAAGGGGATGGGTGTGTGAGGCCCGAGCAGGATTTCACCGGCGTTCAGAAGGCGGTTCAAAATGTTGAAAGGCTCTTCCACCAAAACTAGCAAGTGTTCCGGCGCATATTCGTTCACGAAATCGATGGAATCTTCTAGGCTTGCCGTCAAAATTATACCGCCATAACGGGCCAGGCTGGTTTCCACGAATTCACGGCGCCATTCGGGCAATTGCATGATGAGTGTGGGTAAGATCTTACGAACTTCCTGGGCGAGCTCGCGGCTATGCGTTAGGAAGAGGGCTGCGGAATCTGGGCCGTGTTCGGCTTCGACGAGTAAGTCTAGGGCGACAATCTGTGGGTCGGCGTTGGCATCGCTGAAGATGATGGCTTCGCTCGGGCCAGCAGGCGGGCCGACATCAAAAACTTCATGCAGGGCGCGCTTGGCGGCGGCGACATAGCCGCTGCCAGGTCCAACAACCTTCGCGACCTTGGGTATTCTCTCTGTGCCATAGGCGGCAGCGGCGAGCGCTTGGATACCGCCGACAGCGTAGACTTCGTCGATACCACAGATCTCTGCCGCAGCGAGCGTAGCCCCATCGATACTGCCATCCGCTGTGGGCGGTGTGATGACCACGATGCGCTCCACACCAGCGACTCGGGCCGGCGTCCCCAACATCAACATCACTGATGGGAAGGCGCCCTTACCCCGCGGGACATAGATGGCCACGCTGGGGATGGCGGTTACTTTTTCGCCAGCCATAACCCCCGGTTGGATTTCGGTGAACCAAAGCGGTGCAGGCATTTGCTGTTCATGAAAGGCAAGGATATTCCTATGCGCCGCGCGCATGGCGTTGAGAACTTCGGCAGGGAGCGAGGCCTGAGCCTTGGCAAAATCAGCAGGTTGAGCTCGCAGTTGAGCGCTATGCATGGACGGCGCATCGTAGCGGCGGTTGTACTCAAGCACGGCAGCGTCGCCACGCGCGCGCACCTCAGCGATGATGGAATGTGCCAAAGGTAAGAGCGCGTTGATATCGGTTTCTGCGCGGCGCAACAAGCGTTGTTTGTCGGCTGATGGTAGCTGCGACCAAATGTATAGCGGAATTTCGCTCATTCGGGAGGAATTGGCCTTTCGCACATTAGAGCCAGCAAATTATCCGCTGGGTCGCGGAAGAAGGCCATCCAGGTTTCCCGGTTGGCCATTCTTCCCATGAGACGTGGCTCGCGCACGATGGGTGTTCTGGCTGCCTGAAGCGCGGTGAAGGTGGCTTCCAGGTCGTCCACTTGAAAATAGATGATGGAGCTGTGTTGTTGCAATTCGACAGAGCTGGGTACGCTGAGCATGAGGCGGACTTCACCACATTGGAAGAAGGCCAACCCAGGTGTTTCCAAGCGGGCGAGTAGGGGCAGCCGAAGGATGTCGCGATAAAAGAGGACGGATTCATCGAGATCTTTTGCATGGATGGCCAATTGGCCGATTTGTTGGATGAGGATTGGGTCGGGTTTCTCTTTGCTAATCGACATTTTGCTCGGGAACCACCCGCTGCTTTCGCGCTACCCATTCCAGGTTGAGGACGAAAGCGAGCCCCGTTTCCGGTGTTCGCAAATCACCCAAGATATCCTCAGTGGTTTGCCTGACCGTCTCGACCATCGATTCTTCGTAGAGCACCACCAATAGTATGATGGATTGTTGCTGATTCTCCCTGAGCATCGTCAGAGCGGAACGCATTCCCGGCAATATTTCCGTGCCGTCGCCCAATTCTCTGTAACTGCGCACACCATAGGAATCGATCATGGTCGCTCCTTCGACACCGGCGTTTTCCATGGCGGCGGTGAGGTCATCGACCTTTTCGAGTTGTCCGGTAATCAAGACAAACAATTTGGCCATCGGCGGTCTCCTAATTGGTTGTGGGCACGGTATTGGCAGATGTGTCATCACCCAGCCGGAAGACGGCGCGTACCGCGGGTGGGGTGACCACGGTGGATAGAATGATGACGAGGAAAAGGCTTGCGAAGAATGGATCACTGGGAGACAAGATTCCCTGCGAGATGATGATCGAAGCGATGATGACGCCCACCTCGCCGCGAGATATCATACAGACTCCCAAGCGCAGCGATTGTAAGCGGTTGAAGCCACCGATGAGCGCACCGCCGCTGCAACCCAGAATTTTGGAGAGGATCGCGATTGCGGTGAGTAAACCAGCGATGGGTAAGGATTCGACACCAAAACTGCCCAAATCCGTTTCCAACCCTATGCTGATGAAGAAAATGGGTACGAGGAATACATAGCATAGGTGATTGACCGCTTCATCGATTTGACGTTTTGCCGCCCCCGGCAAACGGCTCAAGCCAACACCTGCGATGAAGGAACCGGTGATGAATGCTACGCCGCCGAGTTCTTGCGCCGCCCAACCAAAGACGAGGGCGAATACCAACGCCAAGCCGGCAAATCCGTAAGAGCCAGTCAAATCGATTTGTTTCCGATCGGAGAGTATTACAAATAAGCGCGGCAGTAGATTCCAAGCCAAGAAACCAGCGATGATGAAGAACAAGAGCATTTGTAAAGCGATACCTGCGAGGGCGGTCGGATCCACGGCCTCTGCAGATCCGGTGAAGATGGCAACACCCATTGAAACAAGCAAAATTGCCAAGACATCATCGATGAGCGCGGTGGCGAGTAGGGCGTTACCCTCCATCGTCTGCAATAAACCCAACTCCAGCAACACTTGTGCAGAGATGCTGACGGAGGTGGCGGCCAGCGTCACCCCTGCAAAAAAGGCTACCTCTGTGCTGATATTGAGAGTTTCTGTGAATACCAGCACCATGCCCAGTGGTACGAGAGCGCCCAATATGCCAGCGATGATGGCCGCTTTTCCTACGCGTAACAATTCATCGATATGCACATCCAGCCCGACCTTGAACATCAATAAGAGCACGCCCAGCTCAGCCAACTCTTTGATGGTAACGCTGATGTGCTCACTATGATTGACGAAAAAGGGAGTGTGCAGCATATCCAGAACGGTGGGTCCGAGCAAAATGCCCACCAACAGCTCGCCAAGAACACGAGATTGATCGAAGCGCCGAGCGATTGCGCCACCGATGCGTGCGGCGACCAGCACAATCGCCAAGGCGATGAGCAGACTGAAAAATGGATTTTCTAACATCTATCCGTATTCTTCTTTCTCATATTCGTATCTCTTTTCTCACAGCTTCCCATTTTACCCTACGCATTATAGTGAAGGGAGAATTTTCTTGCCCAGTAACCTCAAGCCTTTTTCGAAGCGAATGCCGTGTGGCGAGCCGAAATCGATGCGATCTACCCCGGCCTCATAAAGGGCCTCACAACGGGAAATGATATCCTCCGGCTTACCAGCAAGGGCAAATTGCTCCAAAGTTTCATCAGAAATCATGGCCATAGCACCATCAAGGTCATCCTTTGCAAGACGCAATTTTAGACGCTGCATGTATTCGGGTTCGGTTGCGAGGGTTCGGTCGAGAGGCATGACGATGGGCAGATAACGGGCCAAACGAGCGCGGGCCCAATTGCGGGCATCCTCGCGGTTTTCGTCAACGACGGTGACACAACCCATTACCAAATGCGTCTCATCGCCTATGATGCCCTTCATCCAGCGGGCCATCGAAGGATTGGCAGAACCCCCCACCTTCACCTCATCGGCGATTGCGCGAGCGGTGCTGGCCAATCGCGGTCCCCAAGTACCGATTTGAATGCTTATCGAGGCGTTTTTTCGGATGCGGACAGCCAATTTTGCGTCCGCAGCAAGGGGGTAGTGCTTTGAGGCTGGTGGGTTTTGCCCGTTCAACAAGGCGCGCACAATATGGGCACAATCCTCCATTGCATCAATGGATGGTCGTGGTCCCGAGATGCCATATTCCCCTTCCCAGGCACCGCGCACGATACCCAATTGGCAATCGCCGAATTCAGCAAGCAACGCCAAGTGGGCGGCCATATCGATCGGAGCCATACGCGTAGGAGAAATCCCCGCGGGACCGAAGCGTGCCCGCCGCAATTCAGGGGCCATCAAGAGGAGCGCGCCGAAAGCGGGGTGAAAGGGAAGGTCATTGAAGACGCTGACGACATCGAAAGGATGATGATCGATCTCTCTGGCTAAAGCGGGATAATCCTTCGGATTTCTATCGGCCAACAAACCAATCCCGAAACGCCTGGATGTGCTGGTTACTACGCTCATCAAGTCAAATCTTCACGATTCAGCTCCCGCTGAGCGGTTCGCTCGATGCGCATCACCAAACCCTCTTCTGGGTCAGGGCAACACACTAACGAATCGCTCGCCAGCCAATCGTTTTCTGCCAACTCCCGCTGTTTAGCGGCGAGAAGCGGGAGGACTGAGGCGAGCGCATAGAGACAGAAATGCTGGCCTGGGGGTAGGCGCAGACGACTGCTTTCCGTCAACTCAAAATAATCACCTACGGACAACCCGCAGACGGAACGGCCGCGAATTTCGACGACGGTAACACGCAAATCATATAAAGAGAACAGAGAGCGATTCATGTTCCAACCATATCCCCGCTCCGTTTGGAAGAATTGATCAACGGGAATCCCTTTATGCGTGAAGACGCTCGCTCACCCCTCAGCCTCTTCGCCAGGCTCATCCATGAGTTGCCCACCTTCCAGGTAGATTGTGCGGCTGGGGAGGGCGATTTCCAAGCCCAGCTCAGCGACGATATCCATGATATTGAGTTGAATTCCTTCCGCGATGCGTGTGAAATCTGCCCAACCGGCCTGCAAGATCATACAGATGATGCGCAAGTCCAGCGTGCTGTCGCCGAAATTGACAAAATGGACGATGATCGTTTCCTCATCGACGAATTCGGTTTCTGCCAACATCTTGCGCAGACGGCCCATGAGTTCACGCAAGTCGGTGCTATTCGCTTCGTAGCTGATACCCAAGGTCACATCAAAGCGGCGTTTTTGTGCGTGTGTCCAATTGAGGATGGGTGTGGAAGCCAATTTGCTATTCGGTACAATCACCAACGCCTGGTTCAGTTGACGGATATGTGTAGAGCGGATGCCAACCTGTTCCACGATGCCGGTGGCCGCATCGCTAACGATGAAATCGCCAACGCTGAAGGGTTTATCGGTAATGATGGATGAAAAGCCGAAAATGTTCTCTACCGTGTCTTTTGCCGCCAAAGACAGGGCCAATCCGCCGATACCCAGGCTCGCGATGATGCCACTGGCATCATACCCCCATTCTTGAAGCAAAATGATGGCGCTGATGGCCAACACGACGATGCGCAAACCGGTGCGCAAGAAGGGTAGTAGCTTCTCATCCATATGGATGCCAATCAATTCGCCCAATTGCCCCTCTTTGAGGGAAAGGTTGCTAGCCAAGCGCAATAAAGCCATCGTGAAGCCAACGAGGATTAGGGAGCGGGCGAGGTGGCCGAAGAAATCGGTGAGCTCAGGGCTGAGTTCGGCGATGCTCACCCCAAGCATCAGACCGGCGGCGATGATGCCATAATTAATCGGCGCTTCCAAGATATTGAGTAACTGGTCATCAAAGCGCGTTTGGGTGCGGCGGGTGAAGGCTCGCGCGGGCAAGAGGATAATGCGAACGAAAATTCGCCGCACCAGCAGTATGACCAGGAAGACCAAAACCCCCAACAAGATATTCCATACCAGGTTGCGAATATCGGGGGGTAATTGTTCGAGGATGGGTAGATTATCGGGGGTCATATGAAAACTCCAGATGATTTACGAATGGCTCACTTCATGATGAGCCCGCTGCCAATGAGGATGCGCGCTTCAATTAGCAAACGGGGATGACGAGTCAACATTCGCAACATTGCCTGCGCGGGCGAGATGCGTGTCATGTCGTAGGTGGCAGCGGTTCGGATGAGCCCATCCAGTAAGTCGGGGTCCATTTTCGTCAACATGCGGCGCACAGTCCGCAGGGATTTTTGTTGCTTGCTGAAACGTTCTCGCCAACGCTTTTCATATCGTTGTAGACTTTGCGCGCGAACATCACCTTCACGAATGCACTGGGCGGCGGCTTTGCCGGCGTATTCCCCGGCGACCATGCCGAGGACGATGCCTCCCGCTGTGAGTGGGTCTGCTTGATGAGCGGCGTCACCCACGACCATTAAGCCATCCGTGACCAGGCGCCGCAGACCACCAGTGATGGGAATGCCGCCCGTGACCTGGCCGAGGGTGCTGCGTGCGGTCGGGAAGTAATGTTCCAGGAAACTCTCCAAATATTCTTGGGCGCTAGTGTTTTCGGCACGGGCACCGCTGATGACGATACCAATGTTGGCCGTATCCTCACTCTTGGGGAAAACCCAAACATAACCACCTGGCGCGAGCGATTCGCCGACATAATAATGTGAGGTGTTACTGCGAATTTGCCCGCGCAAGTCGCTGACGAGGAATTGTGTACCCACATAGAGATCGGCAAGCGCAGGGATGCTTTTCAGCCCTGCCCAACGAGCCACTTGCGATTCGGTTCCGTCAGCGGCAATGACCACGCGACAATGGATATGGTGACTTTGGCCCATGCTATTGATTTTGACGCCAATGACACCGCCGTCGTCCGCAAATAGCAAACCCTCCGCGCGTGTGTTGACGAGCACTTGGGCGCCGGCTTGTGCGGCGGTATAAGCGACTTCGCGGTCGAAAATTTTGCGGTCGACGATGATTGAAGGGCTAATGGGGGGGACGATGACACAATCGCCAATGGCATTGTGGATGGAGAAGAACTCTGTAACGGTATTCACCCAGGGCTGATTGGGGATGTCATCCAGGTAATTTGAAGCAGTATGTAGCTCAAAGGATTCGCCACAGCGCACCGGGGTTCCAATTTCCAAGCGCTTCTCGATGAGCAGCGTATCCATCCCAGCTTCTGCGGCCATGCGCGCGGCAATTGCCCCCGCTGGCCCAGCACCGATGACGATGACATCGTAAGTGGATTGGATCACCGCTGTTCTCGATTCGGCGAACCGGGCAACATACCCAAGGCATGCACTGGGCACATCTTCACACAGCGTTCGCAACGGGTACAGGTATCATGATCCAGAACCAGTTTTTCTTCATAAAGGAATAGCGAATCGGGTGGGCAAACTGCCACACAAGCGCCACAGTGGTTGCAGGTTGCTTGGTCGATGACGACATATTGCGAAAGCGCCTGCTCTTGCTTGGCGCGAGCGCGGTCTTTGCGCTTGAACATTCGATAACGGCTCCGTCTTTGCGCGATTATCCTGCAAGGTGGGCCAGATTACAAGCAAGAGTTGCCACAACGCATATACTGATGCAACAGGAGGGAATTTGATCGCGGACCGGGATCCTCAACTCCTAGATTCCGCTGCTGTCGCCTTGCGTCAAGGGAATCTGGCTCAAGCGCGGCGTCAGTTGGCGGGATTGTTGAGAGTGGATAGCGATAATTTGGCGGCTTGGCGGCTTTTGTTGCGTGCGCTGCAAGAACCGGCACACCGTCAACGGGCCGCACAAGAGATTTTGCGCCTAGACCCCAGCGACCAAGAAGCGCAAGCGGCCCTCGATGCCCCCAATCGCGCCTTGCCGCGTACAGGCAGTCGTGCGCGCGTGCCGGCCTTTGGTGAGCTCAGTCAGGATGATGATCCTTTTGGCGAATTGGCCGCCTATCGTGCCCGCAATGGACTTTCGCCACCCAGCAACCCAACTGTCAGCGCCGGCGCGGCAGCAGTTGACAACCGAGTTGCCGATGTAGCCAGAGTTGGTCGCCATGTGCGCTCAAAGCAGCGGCGATTTAATCTGCCGACACCAACCCTCAGCGCGCGTGTGCCACGAGCCTTACAATTCCGTCCGCGGCGTTCTTTATCCATTTTGGCGGTCTTGAGCGCGAGTATCTTGTTGGGGGCGGCCGCTACCTTTCTTCCCAAGGAGCCAATCTTCCAGGCCCAAGGGTTGCTTGCTGAGCCGAAACCCACCTCAGAATCCATCTTGGTTCACCCAGCGTTGTCCCATATCAGCTATTTGACCGTAGAATCACAGGCCCTGAGTTTCGACGAAGCGCGACGCAATACACTCGCTCCCCAGCGCTATGATCTTTACCATTTTGACGGGCTGCGCGGCATGTTGTTGTCGGTGGATGTCATCAGCTTGGACCCATTGCTGGACCCAGTTGTCGAAGTCTATCAACCAGATGGCCAGTTGCTGGGTTGGAACGACAACGGCGATTTTAACCTGAGTAAAGGGACGCTTGATGCGCGTTATTCGGTGGTATTGCCGATGGATGGACGTTTTCTCATCAGTGTGGGGGGGATTGTCGGCGAGGGTAAGTATATCGTCTCGATGCGCAACCATTGAGCGAAGGCTAGCACATGAGAGCTAAGAGAGGGCGTGGTGTTCGTGGCTGGGATGCCCTAGCCTCTTGGTACGATGGTTGGGTGGGTCCGCGCGGTAGCGAGCACCATCGCCGGACGGCCATTCCGGCGACGATGTCCCTGATTGAGGCGGCGCCGGCGGAGCGAATCCTGGATGTGGGTTGTGGACAAGGTGTTCTCGCCCCTTATATTCATGAGACTGGCGCAATTTATACCGGTGTGGATGTCAGCCGACGGTTGCTGCGGCGTGCGCGCCAAAGGCATGAACAGCTAGGCGATTTTGTACAGGCGGATGCGGCAGCCTTGCATCAACACCCACAGCTCAGAAAAGAGAAATTTGCGGTGGCGGTATTTTTGCTCAGCCTCCAAGACATGGATCCGCTGGAAGCGGTGATCAGCAGTACGCGCGCGCTCCTAATCCCCAGAGGTCGGTTGGTCATCCTGATGACGCATCCTTGCTTCCGCATCCCGCGGCAAAGTGGCTGGGGTTGGGATGAAAAACGGAAATTGCGCTATCGTCGCTTGGACCGTTATATGACGCCCTTGCCTGTGCCCATGAAAAGCTATCCGGGTGCGAGTGGTGTCACGACCAGTTTCCACCGCCCCTTGGGGGCGTACATTTCGGCGCTCGTCAACCAGGAATTTTTCCTGGATGCTTTACAAGAATTGCCCGCCGAAGCCAACCCACAGTCTGGGGGCCGCGTCAACACCAGATTCGGCCCTGCGGAAGAACGGGCGCGGCAAGAGTTCCCTTTATTCTTGTCACTACGAGCGCGGCTGTTGGTCTAGCCTTGGCTACAAAAGCCACGAACGCTCAGATGACGATATTGACGACTGGGTCGCTGACGATCCCTGCTTTTCGGCGGCCGGCGACATAGATTACACGTCGCGGTTCGCCCCCGCCGAGTAGCTTGCTCGCGCCTTCGCTGGCGAGGGCGAGGGCTTTTGCTTCTTCCTCGTCAATGGAGGAGGGGACGCGCAAACGATCGATGACGCGGCGCCCCGCCTGCACGATGAGTGTCAGTTGGGGCTCTTGCGCCAATTCCTCGTCGAAGCTCGGCCAGCTCTGTTGATGAACGCTGTATTCGCCGCCCAAATGCTTCCAGCATTGCTCAGCAATATGTGGTGTGAACGGTGCCATGAGCAAGATTAGCTTTTGCAGGCAATTCGACCAGGCTTCTGCGCCTAAGGAATTGGCGTGCCGCGCAGCGAAAAGGTCATTTCGCAAGGCCATCAATTCAGCAATCGCCGTGTTGAAACGAAAATTCTGCAAGCCGGCGCCAACACGAGCGATAGCCTGATGGCAGCGACGCTCCATCTGTATTTCGGCTGCCGCTAGGCCAGCTCCTTTGGGTGCGTCGGAATGGACCAGCTCCCACACATCCTGCAACCAGCGCTGGACGCCCTTGATGCCTTCAGGCACCCAAGGACCACCCTTTTCGAAATCGAAGGCGAACATTAGGTAGGCGCGTACCGTATCCGCGCCATATTCACAGACCAACATATCTGGGTTGACGACATTTCCTTTGCTTTTGGACATGCGTTGAATCTCCAGATATGGTTGCAGCTGGTCGACACGCGCTCGACCGGCAAGACCGGGAATTTCTATCTCCGCATCCGCGAGGACCTCAACGACTCGTGTCTGGCCATCGCTATCTTTCAGGTGCAGGATATTCTCAACACGGCGCATGATTTGGCCTTGCAAGCCGTGACTCTCCGCCTTGTTGTCTCCTGATAGGACTGAGACGCGCCGGGCGAAGAATCGTCCATTGCTCTCTCCCCCTTCGACGCGCACATAGTGCCCCAGGCGTTCGGCACCGAGGACTTGCCCTTGGTTGCGCAGTTGCAGCATCGGCTCGCGCAGTAACGATTCATCCTCGCGGCCGTGTTCGCGCATGATGGCTTTGGTCGCGTCAAAGGCGCCGATATCATCCATAGCGCGCGCGAACCAGCGCGTATAGAGCAGATGCATGGTCGCATGCTCGGCACCACCCGTGTAAGTATCGACCGGCAACCAATAGGCGGCTTCTTCAGGGTCGAAAGCGGCGGCACTGAAATGCGGGCTCAAGTAGCGGTAGTGATACCAAGAAGAGCAGAGGAATGTGTCCATCGTATCGGTTTCGCGCCGCGCGGCTTTGCCGGTGGCGTCTTTCGTTTTGACGAAGGGGGCATGATCGAGTAAGGGACTGCGGCCAGATGGTATAAACTCCACATCTTCGGGCAATAACACTGGTAGCGCTTGGTCGGGTACGATTTCTAACTCACCGTTTTCCCTATGGATGATGGGAATCGGGCAACCCCAATAACGCTGTCGGCTAATTAGCCAATCGCGCAGGCGGTAATTCACTGATTCTTCACCGATACCGGTTTCTTTCAGCCAATCGATGACCGCGGCGATGCCCGGATTGGCACGGCCTTTGGCTAGCGTGACGGCAACGCCGTCAAACTTTCCGCTATTCACCATATGACCTGCGCCCTCCCAGGCGCCAGTCATCGTATCACCTTTCAGTTCTTCTTCATCATCGGGTTGGATTACCGGGCGTATTTCCAAACCGTAACGACGGGCAAAGGCGAAATCGCGCTCATCGTGCGCTGGCACGGCCATAATGGCCCCGCTGCCATAACCAATCATCACATAATCCGCTACCCAGATGGGTATACGCTCATTGTTGACAGGATTGATGGCGTAGGCGCCAATGAAGACTCCGCTCTTCTCACGGTCATCGGCCAGGCGTTCCAGCTCGGAGCGGTTCGCGGCTTGTTCCAAATAAGCGGCGACTGAATCAGTTTCCTCTACACTGGTTAGCTTGCTGACCAGTGGATGCTCTGGCGCAAGCACCATAAAAGTTGCCCCCCAAAGCGTGTCTGGCCGGGTGGTGAAAATGACGATGGGGTCCCCGTCTTCGCTATGAAAGGTCACCCGTGCGCCTTCGCTGCGACCGATCCAATTGGTTTGCATTTGCACAATTGGGCTTGGCCAATCCAACTTCCTGAAATCCAGTAATTCTTCGACATATTGACGGTAGCGGAAGAACCACTGCGTCATCATTTGTTGGATGACGGGCTGATTGGTTCGTTCATCTTTGCCATCGATGACTTGCTCATTGGCCAGGACGGTTTGCAAGGCCGGTGACCAGTTCACCAGTGCTTCATCGCGATAAGCCAAGCCGGCTTCATAGAAACGCGCGAAAAACCATTGCGTCCATCGATAGTATTCGGGGGTACATGAGATCGCCTCGCGTTCCCAATCAAACATCGTACCCATCGTGCGTAACTGTTCGCGCATCCGCTCGATGTTGTTGTGAGTCCATTGCCAGGGATGGATGTTGTTTTGGATAGCAGCGTTTTCCGCCGGCAGGCCAAAGGCATCAAAGCCCATAGGAAATAGCACATTGAAACCGCGCATGCGCATATAGCGCGCGCGCGCATCAGAAGGCGCCATGGCGAACCAGTGTCCAATATGCAGATCGCCGCTGGGGTAGGGCAACATAGTCAGGGCGTAATGCTTCGGTTTGGACCAATCCACCTGAGCACGGTAGATTGCATCCGCTTCCCATCGTTTTTGCCATGAGGCTTCGATGTCTTGTGGCTGGTAAGGTTTGCTTGTCATTCAAAATCCCCTCTGGGCATTGTCAACGCGCGCTGACAAATCAGAGCCATGCCCTGCTATGATACTTTTGCTTGATATGCTTGGGAATGAGGGTTGCGTCAGGCGCAGCCCTGGCCGGCGAGTAAAGAGTGAGCCACCCCTGTGCTCTGGCCAAACGGCTCATTCATGAACGGCTAGCCTTCATCTCTAACCTACCGACGACCTAAGCATAGCGGTCGGACAGCAAAATGCAAGAGGCCAAATCTTGGAGATCAGTGCGGGTGAAATGGGTATTGAGGTGAGCGGTCTATCCAAGTCTTACTTTGAGGGAGGGCTGCAGCAGGTCATCCTGGATGACCTATCCTTCAGCGTCCCAATTGGTAGTCACTTGGTGTTGCTCGGCCGTAGCGGCAGTGGCAAGAGCACCTTGCTCAATTTGCTTTCCGGTATCGACCGCCCTGATGCCGGGATTGTGCGCATCTTCGGTGAAGAGATCACCGCGCTTGGAGAGCGGAAAAAGGTGTTATTTCGTCGCCATAATATCGGTTTTGTTTTCCAATTTTTTCACCTTATTCCTACGCTGACGGCCTGTGAGAATATCCAATTGTCCGCCGAGCTGGCTGGCCAGGTGCGGGGTTCTGGCAAAAGAGCCATGGCTTTGCTAGAACGAGTGGGGCTGGCCGGGTCCGCGGCCAAATTTCCGGACCAACTCAGCGGCGGCGAACAACAGCGCGTGGCTATCGCGCGTGCGTTGATGAATGAGCCGAGACTCGTGTTGGCCGATGAACCCACGGGTAACCTGGATGCGGATACCGGTCGAAATGTTCTTTCCCTATTGCGTGAAGTGACGATTGATGCCGGCAGGACATTGGTGATGGCGACTCATAGTAGCGACGCCCTATCTTCTGCGACATTGATTGGCCGCATTCGCCAGGCAAAATTGCGCCTCGAGAAAGTGCCTGGGTCGATACCCAGAGTTCATACTGAGTGAGGGCGCAATGAGGGATGTTGTCGTCACAGCCAGTATCAATGGCGGGGGACTGTTTCTGCTCTTAATCGCGCTCATTCATGTTTTTTGCAGACGAAATCACCGAGCACCAGCCAGTCCATCCGCGTGCGTTGAAAACAAGCGATGGCCTCCTCCGGAGTGCAAACGATGGGCTCATTTTCGTTGAAACTGGTGTTCAAGAGTACTGGGATGCCAGTGAGCGTGTAGAACGCTTTGATGAGGTCGTAGTAGCGTGGGTTCTCTTCACGGGAAACGCTTTGTAGGCGCCCAGTATTGTCAATGTGGTTGACGGCGGAGAGGCGCTCGCGCCATGTCGGACGGATGCCATAGACATGGAGCATATAAGGGGATGGGTGCGTTTCCGTGAATATTTCTGCTTGGTATTCTGCGAGCACGGCCGGGGCGAAGGGCCGGAACCACTCCCTCTTCTTAATGCGCGCATTCAGGGTGTCCTTCATTCCAGGTAGACCAGGGTGCGCCAGAATGGAGCGATTGCCCAGGGCGCGTGGACCCCATTCCATACGCCCTTGGAACCAACCCACGACCTTCCCCTCCGCTAGAGCGGTGCTGATTTGTTGGATGATGGTTTCAATGGGTAGTGGGCGGTACGCTTGGCCAGCTCGGTCCAAGGCGTCGCGGATGGCATCTGGCGAAAATTCTGGCCCCAGGTAGGCATCCACCATCGCATAACATCGCTCTTCTTTGAGAATCGATTGGCTTGCGTACAAAGCGGCGCCAAGCGCCAAACCTTCATCACCGGCGGCTGGTTGGATCCAGGTTTCGCGAAAAGGGGTGCTGGAGAATATCTTGCCATTGGCGACGCTATTCAAGGCGCCGCCACCGGCGATGACCACACGCTCGCTGCCGACGAGTTGATTTAAGCGGCGAAGCAATTGCAGGTAAGTGTTTTCGAAGGAGGCTTGCACACCAAAAGCGAGGTCTTTATCCCGTTGTGTGATCTCGCTGCCTACTGGTCGACTCGGGCCAAAACGCTTTGGCATCTCTTCCGACCAAAGACGGGCAATTTCCGAGCAACCTTGATCGTTGATGCGGTGGAATGGCTCGGAGCCTAAGCGGCGGAATAATCTCTCATTTAAACGAAAACTGCGCCCAGTCCATCGCAGCAGGTCGGCAAATTCGTCTCGATAACGATCTTCGCCATAAGGGGCGAGCCCCATCACCTTTCCTTCATCGCCGAATTTGGTGTATCCGATGAATTGACAAATCATCGTGTATAAGAAACCCAGCGAATGTGGAAGGTGAATGCGTTGTTTTATGCGGATATCGGGGCCTTGGCAATCGGCCAACATTGTGCTGACAAAATCGCCGGAACCATCCACGCTAAAACCGGCGGCTTGCTCCCAAGGTGAGCAGAAATGGGCGCTTGCGATATGAGCGAGGTGGTGCTCGATTTGGCATATGCGGAAGTGGAGAGAGTCGATGGGTTGGTCCAATGCCTTAGCCAATTCGTTGCGGAGATTGATTGGTTGCAGCGGTGAGGTGCCGGAGCGCCATAGATATGGCAATACATCGAAATTGCGCAGGGCATATGTCATTTTCGGGAGCAAATTGGCGTTGGGTTTGCGCGGTATGGCGATGATATCGATATCGGATGGGCGGAGATTACCCATCGCGAGTAGTTGACGAATGGCCAAACCTGGGAAGCGGGCGTAATATTGACGGCGATTCAACCGCTCCTCGGCGATGGCGCCAACGACCATGCCATCGATGAGCAGGGCGGCAGCCGAGCAAGCATGTTCGCTGTTAATGCCGAGAATTACCGCCACGAAACGCGATACCGCTTTTTATCGTAGGATTCATGTATGGCTTTGCTCAGCAAAGATCGGGCTCATTTCCCCCAGGTTTTGCGCAAAACGCGCAACCAATTGCCCTGCGCCAACTTGTGCTGTGCGTTTTCATCATAGCCGCGCTTGGCCAACGCGCGCATCAAGTGTGGATAACTGGCAATATTGGGCATGCGATTTGGCGCGGCGATGACGCCATAATCCGAACCGAAAGCGACATGTTCGATACCCATGCGCTCAACCATATATTCGATGTGGTTGACCAATGTATCCACCGGGGTTGCTTTGTCCCAACTACCATCTTCACGCAGGAAGCCGATGAAAAAATTAACCCCCACAATGCCGTCGCTTTGGGCGATGGCATCCAATTGGTCGTCCATTAAGTTGCGCGGCGATTGACAAAGGGCATAGGCACAGGAATGTGTGGCGATTAGCGGCGCATTGCTCTCGTTGGCGACATCCCAAAAACCCTTGTAATTCAGGTGGGAAACATCGATTGCGATTCCGAGTTCATTGCAGCGCTTGACCAGACGCCGGCCGGCAGCGGTCAAACCCGGGCCGTGGTCAGGTTTCTCACCATAACCCATCGGTACGCCGTAGCCGAATTGATTGTTGCGGCTATGTACGATACCAATCGAGCGCAACCCCGCTTTGTGAAAGACTTCCAGGGCATATAAATCTTCGTCGATCGCTTCGGCGCCTTCGAAGTGCAAAACGGCGGCGATGACCCCCCTGGCCAAAAAATTCTGTAATTGCAAGGCGTTCTGGACAACGCGAAATCGCCCTTGAGAAAGCGCTTCCAGGCGATAGAGTAGGGCGATCATCTGCAGGGCGGGGTAGGCTGCTTCCTCGTAGGGTACTGGGGCGGTGATGTCTTGTAGGGCGTCGGTTTCACCGGTTTGTATGGCCGCCATGATATTACCAAAATCTTTTCCAGGGATATATACGGCGAAGAAACCGCCACCGAAGTTACCCTGTTTTGCTTTTGGGAAATCCAGCTGCCAGGAATCCACGCCATCGAAAAAATCCTGCGGTTGGCCGTCACCGAAAGGGGCGAACGATAGCAAAGCGTCGTTATGCCCATCAAAAATGCTCAGCTTAAATTGGTTCATCATTCTCCCTCATTCTTTCCATGTACGACTCAAGACACGCAACCAATTCTCATGCGCGATTTTAGACAAATCGCTATCGCCATAACCAGCGCTCCTTAAGGCGGATAGTAATTTCGGTAACCCGCTCGCATCACCCAATTCGTCTGGGATATCGGCGCCATCAAAGTCAGAGCCGAAAGCGACACGGTCGATACCAATGCGTTCGACGAGGTAATCGATATGCTGAACCATCGTCGCGATGCTGGTTTGCGCGGTATCGCTAAGTCCATCTGGATGGAGGAAACTGACCGCGAAATTGAGCCCCACTACCCCATCTGAGGCGGCGATTGCGTCCAATTGCGCATCGGTCAAGTTGCGGGAGATGGGACAAATCGCGTGAACATTGGAATGTGTGGCGACGAGCGGTGCCTCGCTCAACCGCGCGACATCCCAGAAGCCCGCTTCATTCAGGTGTGAAAGGTCAATCAGGATACCAAGCTGATTGCAAGCGCGCACTAGGGCGACACCGGCTTCAGTAAGGCCGGGCCCGTGGTCAGGTGTTTGTCCGTAGCCAATGGGTACGCCATGGGCGAAGACATTGGGCCGACTCCAGACAATGCCGAGTGAGCGCAAACCGGCAGCATGATAGACTTCGAGCGCGTCCAAATCGGCGTCGATGGGGTCGGCACCTTCGAAATGGTAGATGGCGGCGAAAATGTCATTGTGCAAGCACTCACTCAGCTCAGACAGTTTGCGCACGATGCGGAAATCTGCGGGATTTTGTCGCTCGATACGAAAGAGTTTGGCGGAAATACGGTTGGCCTGTTTCAGGGCGTAGGTGGGGGAAAGCTCGGTTCCGAAGTACATGGCAGCGCGCTCTTCCATACTCGAGGGGACAAAGATGGCGAAGAAGCCCCCACCCAAGTGCCCTTCGCGCGCACGCGGCAGGTCAAGGTGTCCGGTTGGGTTTCGCTGTTTGAAATCGTAATGTTCATTTCCCAGAAAGCGGAGCAAGCTGTCGTTGTGTCCGTCAAAAACGAGCGGCATCGATTCCATTGTGCACCTACAATTCCTACGGCTTGCTTTGTGTGAAGGTCAGGTTCTTTTTCCCAACATTCATGTACACATTTCATACGGTCAACCAAGGTGTCGGCGACCTCGCAGTTTTTTGATGAAGCGAGGTGGGTGATAGTGAGATGGACCTAAAGGGACTCGAACCCTTGACCTCTTCAATGCCATTGAAGCGCTCTCCCAACTGAGCTATAGGCCCATCTTGTAGATGATGACGGAAAAGAGAATGATTGTCAAGCAATATCCCAATTGCAAATTTGTGCTAAACTGAGGCAATTGGTGGGAATGAGGATGACATGGCAGAACTTTCTGGGTACCAAGAATTTGGCGGTTTTCATTGGGAATTGGGCTCCTTGCGCAATGCGTTGGCCTACCAGGGATTGCGAATGCCTCATAGTGGTGAGGCGCCGACGGAAGAACTTCTCTTGGGAGTGTCGGGTGGCATCGTGGCGGGGTATTTCATATTTGAATACCAGGGTGTGCCGCCGATGTTTCACTTTCTCACATTCAACACCTTCGACCCATTGCCAACGGCCATCGAAAGGTTGGGTATCGAAACCGTGAAGCAAGGTAGCGCTTCGGCCGCTAAAGCGCGTCAGAACTTGTTGTCGGCCCTGGATCGAGGGCGTGCGCCGCTCGTCTGGGCTGACACATTCTCATTGGGGCATGGGGTGAAACCGCCCGCGCAGGATTACCATTTTTCGGTTCCATTGTTGGTCATCGCTTACGACGAAGGGCGGGATGAAGCTCGTTTTGTCGACAGGGCGAAAGTCCCTTTTACCGTTCGCGCTAGCGAATTGGATGCGGCCCGCGCTCGCCCCAAGAAAGAAAGACAACGCTTGATGTTGGTTGACAACCTTCGTCCGGAGCGCTTGCCTGAAGCCGTTCAAGCCGGCATTGAGCAATGCCTTCAGAATGCCTACGGTGAACCACCGCGTCAGCCAATGCGTGGCAAGTTTGGCCTAGTGGCTTTCGAGCGCTGGCTGGCTTTACTGGCTGATGAGAAGGCTAAAAATGGCTGGAAGCGGCAATTCGCTGAAGGTAGCCTGCGCTACGAGGCAATCTCTTCTTTCTATCATTACACAAATCATTTGGGTAGTGGTGGTTATGGTGCCCGCGGTCGCTACGCCGACTTTTTGCAGGAAGCGGCTTTAATTTTGGGCAAAGATTCATTGCGACAGGCGGCTGCCAGCTTCCGCCAAGCCGAAGTTGCTTGGGGCGCTCTTTACAACACGCTTCTACCCGAAAGCTCGCCGTCCCTATATCAAGCACGCACGCTCATCGACGAGCGCGAGCATCTGCTTCGCGAGCAAGGTGGCTCTTCCCTGGCGACAAGGAGAGAGATTGATGCGCAATTGATTGCCATCCGTGATGAAGCGGCTCAGTCGTTGACTTTCAGTGTTGATGAGGAACGCTCGTGGCGTGAGGCAATGCGTGAAGCGGTGCTCTCTTTGAAAGAAAGTGAAGAAGCAGCCTTCGCCGTTCTGCGGGCGGCGATCGATTGATGCTTAACGCCCTTTGAAACTGATGGCTATTCGACGATATCCGCCAACTCGCCCCATACCATTTTGCGGTAGACGATCGATTGGTTCGTGATGTGCATGCCCGCTCGTCGATAGAGGTTGAGGGCATTGGTACGACTCTCCGCATCGACTTCTAGTTCTGCCTCGGTGAGGCCCTGCTGTTGAAAGAGGTCGAAAGCTTGAAGTAAGAGAGCTTTGCCAAGCCCAAGCCTACGCCAGCGTCGGCGTACTCCCAATAGATCCACTACCCCTCGATGAGGGTGAGACCGGCTGCGTTCGCCGAATATCAGGCCGGCGATTTCATCACCATCCCAGGCCGCGAACCACAGCGACTCGTCGAATTCTGGATTGTCGAAATTTTTCTCGAATTCGGAAAAATTCTCAATGCTGATATTGCCCCAATGATCGCGGAAAGCTTCTAGGTACGCCGCGTGATAGGCGCGAGCCTCTCGCTCGCGTTGGAAAGGCTTTATGACGAGCCCCGAAGGCAAGGAGAATTTTGGTCTTTCTTCAGCCAAAGCGATGAGCATATCGTAGAAGCGACGGACCTCGACATAACCGAGGGATTGAAGAATTTCCATCTTCTTGGTTTCATTTTCGTGCCCCGCGAAAGTATCGATATAGAAGGGTCGATCCGCAGGGAGTCGGTCTCCGCCTAGGGTCTTGCGGATGTGCTTCTCGGCCTTGGCTTGGAGGATTTCCAAGGCGCCGCTCTCGATTTGGTTGGGTCCGACGGTCGTGCCGATGATGCCCATGCTGTGCTCTCCGTTGAGCGCCGTCCAGGCGTACCCCAACAATTCGTCAGCACGCAAGGCGAGTAATAGATCTCGCTCCATCTTGAAACCAAAGATGAAATTGTCGAATCGGCGTTGTAAGTGTTCTTCGGTCTCGGCCGCCGGCTCATCAAGCGCGCGCGCGCGCTCGTTGCCCAAACGCACCATGGCCGCTAGGTCGGCCGGCGTATACGAGCGGATGACCATCTTTGGGTTCATTGGTTAACCTGAAAAATCGTTATAGAAGAGCATTATGTGACATCAGTGTTCAAAAATGGAATGCTGAAATTGAAACGTTGAAGGGCAAAGACGAGAGCCTCCAGCGGTAAGCCCATCACATTGCTGTAACTACCTCTGATTTGTTCCACTGGGCGGAAGACAGAATCCTGAATCGCGTAGCCGCCAGCTTTATCGTATGGTGTATCGCCAACAAGGTATTTGCGCAGGTCCTTGTGTTGCATGCGCCGCAATTTCACATGCGATGTGACGACCTGCGAGAGCAAAATTTCACCTGAAGCGAGCGCAAAACCAGTGTGTACCCGATGCTCGCGGCCAGCGAGACTCAACAGCATATCCCGCGCTTCCGCTGCGTTTTGCGGTTTGCCGAAGGTTTGCCAGCCCTTAGCGATTTCTAGCGCGACGACGGTATCGGCAGCGAGGATGAGCGCCGATGCTCGGCAGTGGCGTCGGGCGACGGCGAGCTTCTCCTGGCTCAACCGCAATGCTGTGGCGTTGGGAAGCTCGCCGGGACGGGAGCGTTCGCAGATATCGGCCGCGTAAAGTTGCGGTTCGATGCCCAGTCTGGCGAGCAACACTCGACGCCGCGGCGATCGGCTGGCCAAGATGAAATCGCTTCCTAAAGCCGGCGCTGTTGTCAAGTGTTGGCGTTTATCCTTCCGAGATTCAGATGCGCTTGAGCTTTACGCGGGAAGCAACCAGGCGTTTTTGGCCAAATTCTTGGTTGGCAAAAGCGACGGTGAGCACATGATCGTCCGGGCCCAGCTCTTGGATTGCCAAGATTTCGCCAGGGCCGAAACGGGGATGACTGACGCGCATGCCAACCGCAAATTCGTTGCTCTCTCCTTCGGCCTTCTCGGCCGCCAGCCCTGAGTTCGAATCCCCGTTGCGTTTGCGCTTTGGGGTGACGGCGGGTAGTTCCAGAGTCTTGCCCTTAATTGAATCTTGGAGCTGCGATATCAATTTTGCGGGCAGCGATTGTAGGCTGCGGCCACGCTCATCTTGTAGGAGCGCGGGTGATAGCTCGCGCAAGAAGCGTGACGGTTGTCGCAAGTTTGCACCTTGCGGCAAGTTGCGATATTGCGAATGACTGAGGAAAAGGTGGTTCATGCAACGGGTGATGCCAACATAAAAAAGGCGGCGCTCTTCCTGCACCCCGTTTTTCTCATCCAGGCTGAGCCTATGCGGGAGAATGCCATCTTCCAGGCCGACAATGAAGACCAACGGATATTCCAAGCCCTTGGCGGTGTGTAGCGTTTGTAAGGTGACCAGGTCGCGCTCCGGACCGTGCTCATCGACATCGGCGACCATGGTCGCTTCCGCTAGGAATTCTGTGAGCGTCAATTCCGAATTCTCGCTCAGGTAACTTTCCAACTCCTCGACATTTTCTACGCGCTTTTGTCGTTGTTCTTCGGAATCGCTGATTTTTGCGAGGTAATCCCAGTATTGGATATCGTCCATGACTTGTCGCAATAGTCGCGCGACCGGGGCGGATTGGGCGAGGTCCCGCCAGCTTTCCAGCAGCTCAGCGAAATGAAATAGCTTACTCCGAATCATATTGTTGATATTGAGGTCGGCGAGAAGCGCTACCGACTCATTGCGCACTTCACTGTCCCAATCATCAACTACCGCGTTTTCACGCAGGACATCGAGGGCTTGGCCATAGTTCAGTCCCGCCTTCGTGCTCCATTGATGGAGTTTTGCCAATGTCTTTTCGCCGATGCCCCGCCTTGGCGTATTGATGATGCGTTCAAAGCTGACCGAATCGCGCGGGTTTTCCAAAAAGCGCAAATAAGCGAGGATATCGCGCACTTCGATGCGCCGGTAGAAGGAAATACCACCGATCAATTGGTACAGGATTTTCTGGCGGGTGAGCTCAGTTTCTAGGGCGCGCGATTGCTTATTGGTACGATACATAACGGCGCAGTCGCGTAGGTTTCCTTCCCTGCTCAGGTGTTCTCGCAATACCGCACAGACGAATTGCGCTTCTGTGCGGTCATCGTCAACGCGGATGAGGGTGGCGCGCGGGGGCTTCTGGCCATCACCAATTGGCTTGGAATGGGAAGCGGCGGCAATCAAGCGTACCGGTTGCCGTTGTGGATTGTGGTTGATGAGCGCGCTGGCGAGGTCGAGCACATATTGCGGCGAACGGTAGTTGCGAAAGAGCACAATCTCTTGCACCGCCGGATAATCGGCGCGAAAGCGGGCCAAGTTTTGATAATCGGCGCCGCGAAAGCCGTAGATTGCTTGGTTGGGGTCGCCGACGATGAACAGGCTGCTGTTGCTAGTTGGAGCGAGCAAGCGCAAAATGTGATACTGCGCGTAATTGGTATCTTGGAATTCATCGACGAGCAAATGCGCATGAATGTGTTGATATTTTTCGCGTATCTCCGCATTTGTCTTTAGCAGTTGAAAAGTATGGAGTAACAAGTCATCGAAATCGCGCGCGTTATTCCTGGCCAGCAATTCCGCGTAGCGACGATAGACGCGGGCGACCAATTCGCCGAAATAATCCTCACCACTGAATTGGTTCGCTTCGATGAGTTGGTTCTTGGCGGAAGAAATGGCCCTCAGGAATTGTCTGGGTGGGTAGCGGTGATGATCGAGTTCTTCTGCATACAGTGCTTGTTTGATGGCGGTGTGTCGGTCCTGTTGGTCATAAATCAGGTAGTCGGCGCCGAAATGGGTGTCCGCCGATTCGCGGCGTAACAGACCAGCACATAGGCTATGAAAGGTCCTCATACGCGCGCCGATTAAGCTGCCTTGCAAGAGCGCTTCGGCTCTTTCACGCATCTCTCTGGCCGCCTTGTTGGTGAAAGTCAGGGCGACGATGTTCTGTGGCGGTATATCCCTCTCATGCACATACCAAGCAATTCGATGAGTCAACACGCGCGTTTTCCCGCTCCCTGGTCCAGCCAGTACCAGAACGGGACCGGGCGGCGCGGTGATGGCGCGTTTTTGTTCTTCGTTGAGGTCTTTCAAGATTTTCGATTCTGACATGTGCCCATTCTACCCAATTGGCAGTATCCATACGATTGAACAAGCTAGGGCGTCAATCTTCAAACCGATTCGTTACAATGGAAGCCAAATGGCTGAGAAATCCTTGGTGGGGCGCTCTTTTCTCATCATGAGCAAGATGCGCTCTTCATTATTCAGTGACCCGGTAAGGCGCCTGCGTATCACGCTCTTGGTCCTGCTATCACTCGTGATTGTTGGCAGCAGTTATTATTGGATAGCGGAGGCGATGTCGCCTGCGGACGCGCTCTATATGACGGTCATCTCCTTGACCACGGTTGGTCTTGGTGAGCCGCAGATATTGAGCCCGCAGGGTCGGCTTTTCACGGTAATCTTCATCAGTTTTGGTGTGGTTACCGCTGGCTACGCAATCAAGGCTGTGTTGGACAGTGTGACCTCGGATGAACTTTGGCTGACACGTGAGCGCAAGCGAATGCGAAAGGTGATAATGAACATCGAAAATCACTACATCTTGTGTGGTATCGGGCGAACTGGGAGACAGGTCCAGAAACAGTTGCAGCGGCGAAATATGAAATTCCTGATCGTCGATGTGGATGAAACAAGGGAAGAGGAATTTTTGATTCAGGGCTGGCCTTATGTCATTGGTGATGCGACGAGCGATGAAACTCTAGAAATGGCGAATATCCAGGAGGCGCGCGGCCTGGTTTCGGCGCTGAATAGCGATGCAGCGAATATCGCCACAGTGCTGACCGCGCGTGGTTTGAATGAGGATCTTTTCATCGTCGCGCGCGCGGCCCAAGCGGAATCGGACAAAAAACTGCGGCGTGCTGGCGCCGACCGTGTGGTCAGTCCCTACCATGTCGGCGGGCATAGTATGGCTTTGGCTTTGCTCAATCCAGTGGTTCATGATTTTGTCAACCGGATGACCGGTAGCGATGAGACCGAAATCGGGCAGGTCCATGTCCTGGAAAATTCACCGCTGGCCGGGCAAACCATCGGTGCCTGTGATTTGCGACGCATCAGCGGCATCACCATCTTGGCGATACAGCGTGGCGATGGTGGTGGGCTAACGGTCAATCCATCAGTCGACTATTCGCTTAAGATGGGCGATACGCTGGTGGTCATCGGTCCCTCTGAAGCCATACTGCGAATGGAACGGCAAGGACTTTGGCCAATCGCCGATATTCAAGACGGCCGTTAACTTGATGAATGATCTGTTAGCGAAATCCTATGAGCGTTTGGAGCTTGACAAGGTGCTTGCCCGCCTGGAGCGCCAGTGTGCATTTTCCGCAGGCGCCGAATTGGCGCGAGCGACGCAGCCAAGTGGCGATCCGGAGACGGTCGGTAATTGGCAGGCAGAGACTGCCGAAGCGGTTCGCGCGCGGCAACAAGGAGTGCGCCTATCACTTGGCGGGGCTCATGATGTTCGCGACTCAATCTTCAAAGCGCAACGCGGCCTGGCGATAGAGTCGCAACGACTCTTGGATTTGCGCGACACGCTGCGCTGCAGCACGACTTTACGGCGCACTGTCGGGCGACTCTCAGGGCAATACCCTCTCTTGGCTGCTCTCATCAATGACGCCGAGGATTGTGCTGATCTGCAAACCATCATTGGGCGAAGCATTGGCGAAAATGGAGAAATATTGGATACCGCCAGCGCTCGCTTGGCGAGCCTTCGACGCGAGTTGAAAGTGTCCTTCGAGCGGTTGCAACATAAGCTTCAACGCATCATCAACGCGCCCGGCAATGCGACGGTCTTGCAAGAACCATTAATTAGCATGCGCAATGGCCGCTATGTCATTCCGATTAGGGTGGAAAGCCGCGCCAAGCTCGCTGGCGTCGTGCACGATACTTCGGCGAGCGGCGCGACGCTTTGGATCGAACCCTTGGCCGCCGTGGAGCTCAACAATGCCTGGCGCGAGTTGCAATTGGATGAAGACAAAGAAATTCGTCGCATCCTCGCAGCGATTAGCGAACGCGCCTGCGAGGATGCCGAAGCCATCATCCGCACGGTAGAGGTTTTGGCGCAGTTGGATGTCATCCGCGCCCGTTCGCTCCTCGCTGATGCTATGGGTGCTGTGGCACCGACTCTGCTTCCTCGACAAGAGCTGATTCAGCCGTCTGAATGCAGCGGATATTCTGGTAGCGCCTTGCACCTACGCGCGGCGCGACATCCGTTATTGAGCGGCGATGTCGTACCCATTGATGTTGAGCTGGATGCGAGCGGCTGGATCATGGTCGTGACCGGACCGAATACTGGCGGAAAGACTGTGGCCCTGAAGACCGTCGGCCTGCTGACGCTGATGGCCCAATGCGGCTTGCACGTCCCGGCGAAAGTGGCGGAAATGACAATTTTCAGCGCAGTCTACGCCGACATTGGCGATGAGCAAAGCATTGAGCAATCGCTGAGCACCTTTTCTTCGCATATGACGAACATCATCGAGATTCTGCGTTTTTGTGATGAATGCTCGTTGGTGTTATGGGATGAGTTGGGTGCCGGAACTGATCCTACGGAGGGGGCGGCATTGGCCAGGGCTTTGTTGAATGAATTGCGCCGTCGTCGCGTTACCGCTCTGGTCACCACCCATCATCCCGAGCTGAAACTATTCGCAGTCCAAAACGAAGGCTTGCGCAACGCCAGCGTGGAGTTTGATTTGGTGACACTTTCACCCACCTATCGTTTGCTGGATGGTTTGCCTGGCCGTTCCAATGCGTTGCTGATCGCCGAAGGACTGGGCTTGCCCGCAGGGATATTGGCGGACGCGCGCCAGATGGTCCCGACGCAGGAGCGGGATGCGGATGATTTATTGGATGCATTGCACCGTTCCCGCGAGCAAACAGAAAGAGAACGGAGCGCTGCGGAGGCATTGCACGGAGAGGTTCTCGCCCTGCAAGCGGAATTGCAAGCGCGCTTGCGCGATATTGATGACGAGCGCCGTGAGGTTCTAGTGGCTGCGCGACAGGAAGCGGAAAAACAACTGGAGGAAGTGAGAATAGAGTTGCGTGAATTGCGGAATAAGATGCAGCGTGCCAGCGATACGCTAGAGCCAATCCAGCGAATGGAAGAAGCGCTTGCGACCATTCAGGACAGGCAATTGGAGACCAATATTGAGCCACTGGTTTTATCACCGTTGGAAGACTGGTTACCGGCGATTGGCGATTCAGTCTGGCTGGAACGATTGGCGGTGAAAGGTCTGGTACTCGAGTTGGATACCGACGAGGCTTTGGTCCAGGTGGGTTCTTTGCGCGTACGCGCCCAGCATGCGGAGCTGCTCCCAGTGCGAGCAGAAGCCGAAACCGCGGCCCTTCAAGAGGTGCCTTCGCCGCGAAGCGCTCCGCCGCCCAGCTCACCAGGATTGGAATTGGATTTGCGTGGAGAGAGGGTCGAGGCAGCGTTGGAACGACTGGAACGCTATTTGGATGCGGCGAGCGCGGCGGGGCTGCCTTATGGGCGCATCATTCATGGGAAAGGAACGGGAGTCTTGCGCCGTGCAGTTCGCGAGTGTTTGTTGGGTCATCCGCTCGTTTCCGAGTCTCGTAACGCCGCGCCAGGAGAAGGTGGCGACGGTGTGACCATTGCTCGCTTGATAGCCTAAACTTGATGAACGGGAATTGCTCTCGGTGTCGCTATGGAAATGTTATAATGGGCAATCGGGTATTCCCTATCGGGAATTGCATAAGATGAGCGAGGGTCAGGTCAACGCTCGAGACTTCTCCTGGCGTATTGGTGATTTCCCCGTATCCAAAAATCTGACTCTGCGTGTTTTGACTGCGGCACTCGGCATTCCCTTTACGCTCTTCGCGGTCAGCCGCGGCGGCTGGCTCTTGTTCGCTTTGGCCCTGGTTGTCGGGTCGGTTGCCTTACTGGAATTGTATCGCTTGGCTCAAGGGCGTTTAACGACAGGGGTTGTACCTCTGGGTTTAGCCTTCTTTTGGGTTGGCTTGTGGCTTGCATGGATCAACGCGCCGGGGCAATGGCCGGCCTTGGTGCCAATCATGGTGATTGGCGCCAGCTGGATCTCAATACGCCGGTCGAATGCCAAAAATGAGGAGAGTCTGCTCTGGCAAGCTGTGATCTTCGTCGCCGGCGCGTTATATGTGTTGCTGCCCCTGGCAGCGATGTTGCGACTGCGTGCATTGGAGGGAGGTGCATTTTGGCTGTCTTGGTTGCTAATCTTGACTTGGGTTACGGATACAACTTCCTATTTCGCTGGTCGTGCTTTTGGCAGGCGAGCGTTGGCGCCTCGGATTTCACCCAAGAAAACTTGGGAGGGCGCCCTGGCAGGCTGGCTGAGTGGGGCATTGATTTCCTATTTGCTCTTGCTCGCTAACTCTTCTTATAGAGAACACATGTTGCCGCTCATTTTACTTGCGCCGGTCGTAGCCATCCTCGGCGACCTGGGAGAATCCCGCTTAAAGCGCTATTTTGCGAGCAAGGATTCAGGTCTTTCGGGTTTGAATCTCTTTCCGGGCCATGGGGGTGTTTTGGATCGCCTCGATTCTTTGCTGGTCGTCGCTCCTTTTGTGGTGGTTTATCTGACAATTTTCACCGATGCCCTCCGTTAGCGGTTGGGGAGATGAGGGCCTCGTCAGCTCATCTTGCCCAGGCAGCGTTGGGGCTATCGCGCCAATCTTAATCTTGAGGGTGAGCATGGTTGGAATGCATCAATGCGATTGATACGGGCATGAGTGTTTTGGTTACCGGAGGCGCTGGTTATATTGGTAGCCATGTGGTCGATGGTTTGATTGGTGCTGGGGAAAAAGTCATCGTCTTCGATAATTTGAGCAGCGGCCACGCCGCAGCTATTCATCCTGCCGCGCAATTTGTGCGGGGCGATTTATTCGATCGCCAGGCATTGCGCGATCTCTTCACTAGCGATGATTTTGAGGTTGTCATGCATTTTGCTTCTTTCATTCAGGTTGGTGAGAGTATGCGTGACCCCTTCAAATACCTGCGCGGTAATCTCATCACCGCGATGAATTTGCTGGAAGCAATGGTCATAGCGGGTGTTCGCCAATTGGTTTTTTCGTCTAGCGCTGCAGTTTATGCCGAACAAAGTCGTAGTATCCGCGAGAGTGATGCCATTGATCCGGGTAGTGTGTATAGCGAAACCAAATGGGCGGTAGAACGGCAATTGGCCTGGTTGGATAAAATCTGTGGTTTGCGTTCCATTAGTCTGCGCTATTTCAACGCTGCTGGCGCGCATCCTTGTGGCCATATCGGCGAAGACCACCGACCAGAAACACACCTTATACCGCTGGCTTTACAAGTTGCGCTCGGGAAAAATGACGCCTTGCAACTCTACGGTGAAGACTACGACACCGAAGATGGCACCTGCATCCGTGATTATGTGCATGTGCAGGATTTGGCGGATGCACATTTGCTGGCCATGCAAGCCATCAGGAATGACCACCCTAGCGCAATATACAATATCGGTAGCGGCGGTGGCTATTCGGTGCGTGAAGTTGTGGAAACCGCACGCCGCGTGACCAAAGGGGCGATTCCATTGTTGAGTGCACCCCGCCGCAGCGGCGATGTAGCGCGCCTAGTGGCGGATAGCTCGCGCATTCGCGAGGAGCTGAGCTGGCAGCCGCGCTATCACTCGCTGGAAGAAATTATCGCCAGTGCTTGGCGATGGCATAGTGAACACCCTCACGGTTTTCAAGATTAAGGGAGTTGAAGGATGCAAGCAGAAACACTCACTGAATTTCATTCAACCTTGCGCTGGTTACTCGTCGCATTGGCCATCCTGCTGTTTTTGCGTTTGGGGCAGGGTGGTTTGGCACGAGGCCAGCTCAAATTCGGTCACTTGGAACGATTGGGGATGACGGTTTTTCGCTTGTCCATGGGCGTCCAGTGGTTCGTTGGAGTCTGGTTGTTCATCGTGCTGGGAGAAATGAATGTTAGCCGGCGCTGGGAGCACGCGATCACGATGACCTTAGCCGTGGCCATTCTGGAGATACAGCGCACGCGGTATCCCGGTAGGACAGACGGCCAACGATATCGTCAATCTTTCTTGGCATTGGTCATTGCTTCAGCTTTGGTCTTCATAGGTGTATTGCGTTTGCCGACAGGTTGGAGTTTCTAAAAGATGCGACTTTACTTTTTGCGACATGCGCAGGCGGAAGAACGAGGCCGCGTGGATGATTATTCGCGCGCGCTGACCGAGCGAGGTCGGAAACGCATGGAAGTGGCGGCCCGCCTGATTGAAGCGCTCGGGTTGGGCTTGAATGCCATCTATAGCAGCCCGCGGTTGCGTGCCAAGCAGACGGCGGAAATCATCTCACAAGCCCTCGACTTACCGGTGAAGCTGGATCCCAGCATCGGTGAATTCGATTGGGGACTGGGTTCCTTGGCAGGGCTTCTGGCCACGCATCATATGCGCGATTCCATCATGATTGTTGGCCATGAACCCACTTTCAGCGAAACCATCGGTGCCATCACCGGCGGGATGGTCGTCATGAAGAAAGGCGGCCTGGCAAGAGTCGATGTCTATACGCATAACCCCACTCGCGGCTCACTGGTCTGGATGATCGCTCCGCGAATCTTCGACGAGTTGAGAAAAGAAAAAGGTGAAGAGCCACATGGATAGCCAATTAGAAATGGCAAGCAAGTTGATTCATGGCAAGGTGAATGCTGAGAAAGCGATGACCTACCCGATTTATCAGACCGTCGCTTTTAGCGTGGATCACAATGAAGATTACGAGTCGCTCAACCAATATGATGCCGATGCTTATTTCTACACACGCTATAGCAACCCCACCCTGCGCAATGTCGAGGAGAAACTAGCGGTGCTGGAAAACGGGGAGGAATGCTTGCTCGTTTCATCCGGCATGAACGCCATCACCATGACGCTCATGAAATTGCTGAGCGCCGGGGATACTGTGGTTGCTGCGCGTACTGTCTATGGTAGCACCCTACATTTCCTCGAGGATTTCCTACCGAAATACGGTATCCAAGCTCGAATTCTGGATGAAGATGAGCTTTATCGCTGCGATGAAATTGCCCCGGATGCGAAGTTGATCTATTTCGAAACGCCGGTCAACCCGCGCGTCGATTGCCTCAGTATCGCGCGTGTGGTGGGAGCGGCCAGGCGCTGCGGCGCGCTCACGGTGGTGGATAACACCTTTGCTACGCCCATCAATCAACGACCTTTGGCTTGCGGTGTGGATATCAGCATTCAGAGCGTAACCAAGTACATCGGCGGACACGCGGATGTCACAGCCGGAGCAATCATCACCTCGCGAGAGCTCATCCTGCCACTATATGCCGCGCGGAAGATGTTGGGTGGGATACCCAGTCCACAAGACGCCTTCTTGATTGACCGTAGCCTGAAATCTCTGCCCTTGCGCATGAAGGTGCACAATGAAAATGCGCTCAAGTTGGCCCAGTTCTTTGCGGATGAGCGGGTTGTGGTCGAAGTGCTGTATCCAGGTTTGGAAAGCTGCGAAAGTCATGCAATCGCCAAAGAACAGATGTCGGGCTATGGAGGGATGCTCTGCATCGATTTGGGTAGTCTGGCAGCGGCGCGATCTTTCAGCGAAAATTTGCAAATGTTGCGCAATGTGCCGCATTTGGGAGCAGCCGAATCCATGGTTTGCCTACCCGCACTCACCAGTCATGCGCTCTATACTGAAGAGCAACTGCGCGCTGCCCGACTATCACCCGGCTTGGTGCGCATCTCTGTGGGCCTGGAAGATATCGCGGATATCATCGCCGATTGTCGACAGGCGCTGCAAAAAATCACCCATTGAGGACGAACTACGCTCCAAAAAACCGACAGCGATAAAAAATACGGCCTCTTATGACAAAGAGGCCGTATTTTTATTGCATGTAGCGGGTGGAGGCGAAGCCCAACTTGCAGCTCACATCCCCCAAAGGCGATGATCAGTTGGGTTTCACCCCCACCATACAGCCATTCACTGAATCACCTCCCTTCACTAATCTTACGATGCGCGGAATTTAGCGAGGGATTTGCGGGATGTCAATAGCTGGCGACGAGGCCATCTTTGCGAGGGTCACTACCACCCAAAAGAACACCGCTGGCCGCATCACGAAGGATAATCTGTCCGCTACCAAAAACAGCGCGCGCGGGGCCAACGACCGGCCGCACCACATGGCCCAACTGAGCCAAGCAGGCCATAGTAGCCAGGGGGATGCCATCCTCCAGCGATAATTCGCTATTCTCATCCACCGAGATACCCAAGCCCAAACACCAGCGTGGGCGGTCAAGGGTTTCCTGCGGATTGATTTCATCGTCGAGCAAGGCGCTGACCACTTGCACATGTCCCTGCGGTTGCATGAAGCCGCCCATTACACCAAATACGCCGAACAATTCATCGTTTTGGGTGAGCATTCCGGGGATGATGGTATGGTAAGGGCGTTTGCCACCCTTTAAAGCGTTGGCGTGCCCGCGCTCAAGACAAAAGCCAGCGCCGCGATTTTGCAGGAAGATACCGGTTCCGCGCGCGACGATACCCGAACCCCAACCCATGAATAGGCTGTTGATGAAAGAGCAACCGTTGCCTTCACCATCGACGACGCAAAGGTAGATGGTATCGGAGCTGGCTGAGGGGTGCCCGAAGCTGGGTGGAGACATCGCTCGTTCATGGGATACCAACGCACGCCGTCTACTGGCATACCCTTCGCTCAGCAAGAAATCCAAGGGTGCCGGGTTGGTCGATTCATCCGCGACATATTGCTTGGCATCGGCGAAACCCAGCCGCATCGCCTCCACCATGAGGTGAATTCGTTCGGGTGAGAGTGGGGACATGGAAGCGATATCCCAGCCGCTGGCGATTTTCAACGCCGCCAAAGCCGCCAGGCCTTGCCCATTGGGCGGGTGTTCATGAACGGTGATGCCACGGTAATTGACTGAAATGGACTCGCTCCAATCGGAGCGATGGTCGCGCAGATCAGCCTCGACTATGGGTGAACCAGCAGCGCGCAGTGTGGAGACAATACTGTTGGCCATTACCCCTTCGTAAAAGGCTGCCGCGCCCCCTTCAGCAATGGTGCGCAAAGAGGCGCCCAGCTGCGCCAAGCGTACGATTTGCCCGACCCGTGGTGCTCGACCGTTGGGCAAGTACTCTCCGGTATGTGGCCGACTTTGGAGGAAGGCTTCGCTATTGCGCCAAGAATGGCCAAAGACCGGTGAGACTGGGTATCCCTCTGTGGCGTAGTGAATGGCATCTTGGAGAACATCGGCCAGAGAAAGACGACCATGTCGTTCCAGCAAATCTGCCCAACCACGCACGGCGCCGGGTACGGTCACCGCACAGGCGTGGCGTAAGGGCATAGTCGTATGGCCAGCCGCGCGCATATCTTCCAGATTCAGCGCGCGCGGCGCGCGTCCGCTGCCATTGAGGGCGCTAACGCGCTTTGTCGAGGCATCGTAATACAACGCGAAACAATCGCCCCCAATACCCGTTGAGGCTGGTGCCACGACATTCATGACTGCAGCGGTGGCGATGCTCGCATCCGCTGCGTTGCCGCCTTTTTGTAAAACGCGTAGACCTGCCTGTGCAGCGAGCGGGTTGCTGGCAGCGACCATACCGCGACGCCCCAAAACCAGTGAGCGGCGTGAGCGAAAATCAAAATTCATATCTTTCATAACTCAACTCCCTCTGTTCTTGTCAAAGGGTTGCGTTTCATCAATTTTATTGAGTGCGCGGCGCTTTTCCGGTCAGACCGGTGAATAGCCGGTAGCCCAACCAGCGGAAAGGTTCTGGCGGGATACGCAAATAGCGCGCATCATAAAAAGGGAGCCCGCGCCAGCGCTCATCGTCACCAGAATAGATATCGGTCAACACTTCTCCGGCGATGTTGGCAAGATTGACGCCATGACCACAATAACCCAGTGCAAAATAGACATTTCGGTGCTCGCCGCGAACGCCCATGAGCGTATTTCGGGAGAGCGTGAAACCGAGCGTTCCTGTCCAGCGATGGGTGATTGGGAGGGCAGCGCTCGCCGGCAAGAAGCGTGTCAGTGTCTCGCGCATACTGGTGAAGGCTGCCGAATTGTTACCAGAAGGGCCCGGATAGGCGCTGCCGTTGTTGAAGCGATAATCGTAGGAGGCGTTGCTGCCGCCGCCAAACACAAGGCGTCCATCCAAGGTGCGCGCGACATAAGAGAGACGGTCCAGGTCATCGGAGTAGGCGGCGTGCTCACGCCAACCGATATTGGCCAGTGTGTCGTTGGGGCGTGGTGCAGTGGCGAAGACATGTGAATGCAAAGCGAAGATTGCGTCGCGAAAATACCCCAATTTGCTCGTATAGCCGTTGGTGGCCAGGACAATGGCAGCAGCGCGGACCTCCCCCTTCGCAGTCCGCAAGCGAATTTCGCGCCCTTCCTCGACGCTCAGTACGGGCGTGTTCTCATAAATGGTGACTCCCGCTTCTTGCAAAACAGGTCGCAGCGCGCGTGTGAGCTGCGCCCCGTTCATCTGCCCGGCCAATGGGTCGAGGATGGCGCCATGTACCCCTTGTAACTGGATTTTCTTTTGGAGTGCGGCTGAATCCAGAAAAATCTCCGGGATGCCGAGATTGGCCGTTTCTTCGCAAGCACAGTGAGCAATTTCGGCGCGTTGGGCATCTGTGAAAACGCGCAAGGTTCCATCGAGGCGAATATCGACTGGCAACTGATGTTTTTGAATGAGCGTTTTCAAATTGCGAATTCCGCGCGCGGTGGTTTCATAGACGCGCTGGGTCAACTCCGGCGTCGCAGTACTGCGCGGGTCGGCGAGCCAGTTGAGTAGGTGCCCACCATTACGACCGCTAGCACCGTTGCCCAAGCTGTGTGCTTCGAGCAAGACCACGCGCTTATTTGGGTAGCGCAAGCTGAAGTGATAGGCCGTAGAGACGCCAGTGAAGCCGCCGCCGATGATGGCCAGATCGGCGCGAGTATCCCCCTTGAGTGGGGGGGCAGGTGAATAATATTCGCGAGTGCTTTCTGTCCAAACCGAATTATTGTCATCGATTTCCAAACGCTCAGGGAATAGATGACGCGCGATACCCCAGGTGGGTACGGTGAGCATAGCGGCTCTCGCTAGCCAGCGATTCGCAGCAGACACCTCGCCCTCCCATAATCGATTCCACTGAGTATAGCGATGAAGACGTGATTGAGGTTAAGGTTGTTGACGGCCGATTAGTTTTTTTCTTTTTTGATGGTTGCGCGTAATTCTTTGGCTAAGCGTCGCTGCTCTACTGTCAAATTCTTGGGCATCTCAATTTGTACACGCACGAAAAGGTCGCCGCGCTGGTCTTCACTACCCCTTTTGGGCATGCCTTTGTTGGGTAAACGGAAACGCTGGCCGGAATCGGTGCCTGGGGGGATAGTGAGGCGAACGGGGCGGTCCAGTGTCGGCGCTTCAACGGTGCCACCGAGTAAGGCGATGAAGAGGTCGAGGGGTATTTCGCTGAGTAAATCATCACCTTGGCGTTCGAATCGCGAATCGTGCATGACCTTGATGCGCAAGTATAAATCGCCCGCTTTGCCGCCATTTTGCCCGGCGGCACCCTTGCCAGCTACACGGATGCGGGTGCCGGTGTCGACTCCAGGGGGAATTCGCACACGGATTTCCTTATCAGCAACACGAAGATTTCGCGTTGTGCCTCGATAAGCTTCTTCAAGACGAATATTCAACGCCAGCTCTTTATCCTGGCCATGGCGTGGAGAAGGACGATGATGTGATTCCCGCCGTTGGCGCGTTTGTCCTTTAAATAGCTGATCGATGAAATCACCGAAACCGTTGGTATCGTTGATATTCAAGTTGTTCAAATCAAAAGGAATGTCTTGATAACTAAAATTATTGGCTGCCCCGGCTTTTCCGATCAGGTCGTATTGTTGTCGTTTCTGCGGGTCGGAAAGGGTATCGTAAGCCTCGTTGATCTCCTTGAAGCGCGCGGCGGCTTTTTCCGATTGGTTATTGGCGTCTGGATGGTAACGCTTTGCCAGGCGACGATAGGCATCTTTCAGCTCATCCGCACTCGCCTCGCGCGAAACTCCCAATACCTTGTAGTAGTCTCTCGCCATAATTTCTTGTATCTTATTTCACCATACTTCATAGTATGGATATTGCGCCTGCGGGTCAACTAAATCGTGGATTTCTTAGATATTCCTAATAGCCGTGTGCAGAAGTCCGCCATTGTAGAGTGAGGTGGTTTTACGCTATCATTCAATTAAGAATGAATGGCGCATGAAACGGTGACGCTATGGTGCTTCCGACGCCCAACCCATCTGAAAAAGAGGACGCTTCGTTGAATGAGGCTGAAAGCCTGTCGCAAGAAGAAATCGTGCCCCCGGTAGTGCAGGAAGCAAAGGCGCACCAGGCTATGGACACCCCAGAGGAGATGGCTCCTGCGGTCGATGAATCTTCGGCCACGGTCGAAAGAGTGGATGTGCAGAAAGATCCGCCAGTCGATTTGGCAAGTAAAACGGAGAAGCCAAAAGAAAGCCAGACAGCCGTCCATCCGGAGACGCAGGTTGAAACTCAAGATGAACCGCCCCTGAAGCGTGGCCAGATGATTGAAGGTGAAGTTGTCGCTACCACTCCTTTGGAGATCACTTGCACGCTCGGCGAAGGGCTCGTTGGCGTCATTCCCAGTCATGAACTGGAGCGGATGCAGCGGCGAGTACTCGAAGAAGAATTGCAAATTGGCAAGAAATTATTGGTTTATGTCATCAACCCCCGTGACCATCAAGGGAGGATTCTGTTATCGGTCAATCGTGCTCTAGAAGAGCAAGATTGGCAACGCGCTAGGGAGTATATGCGCGAGGGCCGCAATTATGAAAGCCATATTGCCGGTTACAATAAGGGTGGCCTAATCGTTCGCTTTGGTTATTTGCGGGGTTTTGTGCCACTGAGTCAGATAGCTGAAGCTCGTCAATTGCGAGCGAATAGCGAAGCCAACGAAGAACTTTGGCAGCAATTGGTCAACCAACCCATCCAAGTTAAGGTCATTGAAGTCAATCGCAAACGCAGCCGTTTGGTTTTATCGGAACGCGCCGCCAACCGCGAGCAACAAGAAAAACGAAAAGCGGAATTACTCGGCGAGTTAAAAGTGGGTGATGTCCGTAAAGGCATCGTCACGAGTGTGGCAGACTTTGGCATTTTCGTCGACCTGGGTGGTGTGGAAGGATTGGTGCACAACTCAGAATTGAGTTGGAATCACATCAAACACGCGCGCGACCGCTTCAAGCGAGGTCAGGAAGTGACGGTTGAGGTCATCAGTATCGACCGCGAACGTCAACGCATCGGACTCAGCATTAAGCGCCAGGAGGCCGACCCATGGGATGAAGTGGCGATGCGTTATGTGAATGGGCAACTGGTCCGGGCGACGATCACCAAACTCACGAAATTCGGCGCTTTCGCACAATTGATCGATACCCCAAAATCCGAAGGCCTAATACACATCTCTGAGTTGAGTGATGGGCGTGTCGAGCATCCCCGTGAGGTGTTGCAGCCGGGTGAAAGGCTAACGCTGCGCATCATTCGCATTGATATTCGCAACCGTCGCCTGGGGCTGAGTTTGAAACGGGTGAACTCTGCTGAATATCTGGATATGGATTGGGAGAATTCGCTTCGCGTGCCCAATGAATCGCAAAACCAGGCAGCGGAAGCGAAGCAAGGTTCTCCCGAAGAACATGGTTCTCAATCGCAAGAAGAGGAAGGTGCCCCTGAAGTTGTGGCAGCAGAAGCTGTAGCGAAAGAGGTTGGTGAAAACATGGCAGACGATGCCGACAAAGAAAACAATGATGAGTGAAAATAGCCTCATCAAAAATTCGCTATGGCGAAACTGGATATTGTATTCAGGCGAATTTCACGCAGCTTCTGTTGGGTAGTTTGTCCGAAATTAGAGCAACCAGCGCCGTTACCTTGGCGCCTTGATGGAGGTAAAATCGTGCCGGATAAGATGGAACGTTTCACCCAGAGGGCGCGACGGGCATTGACTCTAGCGAAAAAAGAAGCGGAGCGCCTACAGCATTCCAGTGTCGGTACCGAGCATATCTTGATGGGCCTGATGCGAGAAGAGGGTGGTCTGGCGGGGCGCGTTTTACGCGAGTTGGGTCTGGAGTTGGAGCGCGTCGATGAGCTGGTGAAGCGGGTTTCGCAAGAAAGCGGTAAGAACAAGAACAATCCTGAAGACCTGGCGCCGGCCACAAAGAAGGTTCTGGAATACGCGGTGGATGAAGCACGTCGCGTGGGTCATCATTACATCGCCACAGAGCACCTTTTACTTGGTCTCATCCGGGATACGCAAAATCCAGCATTGGAAATACTGCGCCGTCTCGGCATCAGTCCGCAAGAGGTTCGCCGCCATACCCGCAATGTGATGCAAGACACGCCACTACAGCAAACGGCGACGCGTGAGGGCGAGCGCGTCACTCGTGGATCCTCACGCCGCGGCGAAAAAACACCTCTCGTCGACCAACTGGCGACTGACCTGACCCGCCTCGCTCGTGAGAAAAAACTCGACCCGGTCGTTGGGCGCAGTATGGAAATTGAGCGGGTCATCCAGGTCCTGAGTCGGCGGCGCAAAAATAACCCTGCACTCATCGGCGAACCCGGCGTCGGCAAAACGGCTATCGTGGAGGGTCTCGCGCAGCGGATCATCGATAGCGATGTGCCGCGCCCGCTACTGAATAAAAGAGTTTTGCAGTTGGATGTCGGCTCTTTGGTGGCGGGCACGATGTACCGCGGACAGTTCGAAGAGCGTCTCAAGCGGGTCATCGACGAGTTGAAAACCATCAAGAGCATTCTTTTCATCGACGAGGTGCATATGCTGGTCGGTGCTGGTTCGGCTGGTAGTAGTGTCGATGCGGCCAATATCCTCAAACCAGCGCTGGCGCGCGGCGAATTGCAATGCATCGGCGCGACTACGCTGGACGAATATCGCAAGAACATCGAGAGTGATGCTGCTTTGGAGCGCCGCTTTCAACAGGTATTGGTTGAAGAGCCGACCATTGATGAGACCATTGAGATTTTGCGCGGCATCAAATCCCCTTACCAAGAGCATCACAATGTCGAAATCACGGATGAGGCGATACAGTTGGCGGCGAATCTTTCCGCCCGTTATGTGACGGACCGCTTCTTGCCAGATAAGGCCATTGACCTCATCGATGAAGCGGCTGCTCGTTTACGGATGTACAAGAGCCCAGAGGCCAGCGTTGTCCGTAAAACAGAAGTCGCCTTACAAAATCTCGAATCAGAGCTGAGCGTTCAGGAAAGTGCCGAGGAAGCGGATGAAGTGGAAAAAAACCGCATCGAGAATGAAATCGAGAAGCTGAGCGGTGCACTCCAACAATTTCGTGCCAATTGGAACACAGAAACGCAACAGCCGCGCTTGATTTCCGAAGACATCGCGGAGGTCGTGGCGATGTGGACCGGTATACCGGTAACGCGTATCGCTGGTGAAGAGAGCGAGCGCCTGTTGGATATGGAAGTGCAATTGCATAAGCGCATCGTCGGGCAAGATGAGGCCATCGTCGCCATTAGTAAGGCGGTGCGGCGCGCGCGCGCAGGGCTCAAAGACCCCAACCGGCCCATTGGCTCGTTCATGTTCTTGGGTCCGACGGGGGTGGGTAAGACGGAAGTCACCAAAGCGCTAGCGGAATTTCTTTTTGGTAGTGAAGACGCTCTCCTCCAATTGGATATGAGTGAGTTTATGGAACGTCACTCGGCATCACGTCTGGTTGGAGCACCCCCCGGCTATGTGGGTTATGAGGACGCTGGGCAACTGACTGAAACAATGCGTCATCGTCCTTATAGCATCGTTGTTTTCGATGAAATGGAAAAAGCGCACCCCGAAGTCTTCAACATGTTGTTGCAAATTATGGAAGAAGGCACTTTGGCGGATGCGCGCGGTCGTCGTGTCGATTTTCGGAACGCCATCATCGTCATGACTAGCAATATTGGTGCGGAAGTCATCAAGCATGGTTCACAGCTGGGCTTCACAACCCCGCGTGAAGGTGGGATTCCGGAAGAGGTGGATTATGAAGGGCTCACGCGGCAGGTGATGGAGCGGCTACGGCAAACCTTCCGCCCAGAATTCATCAATCGTGTTGATGCTACAGTCATTTTCCGCGCTCTCACGCCGGTGGAAATCAAACAAATCGTTGAGCTGGAACTCAGCAAGGTGCGGGAGCGGCTCATTGAGCATGCGCTGACGCTGGACGCTAAAGATGAAGCGCTGGATTGGTTGGCGACGCATGGGTATAGCGCCGAATATGGCGCACGCCCCTTGCGCCGTCTCATCCAGAATCAGGTGGAGGATACGCTTTCTGATGGCATCTTATCCGGCCAATTTCCATTGGCAAGCGTTGTTCAGATGGTCGTGAATGATGAGGGTGCTCTCTCTCTAGAACATATCGAAGAAGAGGTATTGGAGGAGCCAGAAGCCCCTGGAGGATAAGCCAAATCATCTGGAGAATTGTAAAGAAAATACTACAAATCTCAGGATGTATTCGCCGTTTTCCCGAGCGAAATGAAGTTCTTTTCGCGTAGAATAATTGCCAGGTATTGACCAACTTTTGGCTTGTCGTTGCTGGGAGAATATGAATGCAGAATCGCTTTAAGAATTCCATCGCCATCCTAATTACTTCGACGCTACTCGTGTTGCTGGGGTGGGTCTTGGGGACGACCATGCTACAAACTCAAGCTTTAGAACAACCAGTTTTCTCGGTCGTCGAGCAAGTGCCCACCACTCTGGGCATGAACGGCGCCACTTTTTCCGCAATCTATAAGAAGGTTGCCCCCTCGGTGGTCGCGATTAGCGTACGCGCTAGCGGAAATGGTGCCGCCGCCGCTAGCGGTTTTGTTTTGGATGATAAGGGTCACATCATCACGAATAACCATGTCATCGATAACGAACAATTGCAGCGCCTTCGCCTCAGCAACCCGTCTCGCGATATAAAGTTCATTGTGGAGTTTTACGATGGTGCGCTCGCGGAAGCGAAAGTGGTTGGCGCAGATTCGAGTTCTGATTTGGCAGTATTGCGCGTAGAACCTTCGGTTACTGATTTGCAACCAGTGATTTTCGCCGATTCGGATGCGCTATTGGTGGGGCAAGAGGTATTGGCAATTGGGAACCCCTATGGCAATGAATGGACTTTGACCAGCGGCATCATCAGCGGTTTGCAGCGTACGGTGGCCAATGCGGGCGCCAGCTATTCAACCGGTGGAGTGATCCAAACGGATACGGCCATCAATCCGGGTAACAGCGGTGGCCCCTTGTTGGATTTGAATGGGCATGTCATCGGTGTCAACAATTCCATTCAATTGGACGCGAGCGCTCCTTTTTCACAAGATGGCGCGCCATCGCTCGCCAATAGTGGTGTTGGGTTTTCCATCCCCAGCAATCTGGTTCGTCGCGTCGCACAAGATCTCATTGGTTTCGGGCGTGTGGATTATGGCTATCTGGGTTTGACTAGTCTCACCAATGTCACGATCGGAGTGTTGGATGAATTCGATTTACCCAATTCAACACATGGAGTTTTGATAAGCTCTGTCGAGCGCGGTGATCCGGCGGATCGGGCCGGTTTGCAAGTCGGTGACCTCATCCTGGCGATTGATGGCCAGGACATTCGCAATTTCAGCGAACTGCTTTACTATCTTTCCGTTAATACGCGCCCGGGCGATGGAGCAGTACTCACCATTCGACGAGCCAACGAGATCATCAAAGCGTCTTTGGTGTTGGCCGAGCGGCGCCCAATTCTAGGCCGATGACCTCGGGGGCAAGACCGGCGTTGGCCTCTTCGCCAGCGCTGGTCGCCTTGGCGACCTTGCCCACCCTATCATCCGCGACATTGAGCCATTTATTGCGCCATTATGACCAAGACCCTGAGGCGATTCTCGCCGCTGAAGAATTTGAGCTGCGCAGAGTTCGTGGGGTGGGGCCAATTACTGCTACGGCCATCCGTTCCCTCCAACTCCCAGAGTTTCGTCGGCGAATGGCGTGTTGGAAGCAAATGGGTGTTCGTTTGCTCCCTGCCGATGAGGTTGAATATCCTCTGGCGCTCTCTGGGATTGCCGGTGCGCCGCTTTTGCTTTTCGTTAGGGGTACCTGGCCGCCACCGCAAAAGCGACTGGCGGTGGGCATCGTTGGTACGCGACAACCTCATCGGGAGGCAGAAATTTACGCAGGCCAGTTGGCTGAGCAACTGGCGGAGATGGGTGTTCTGGTCGTGAGCGGGTTGGCAGCGGGCATAGACACAGCGGCCCATAGCGCGGCGCTACGCATACAGTCCAGTTACCAACTGGCGATTTTGGGTGGCGGCGTGCTCCAAATCTATCCGGATGAAAATCGATGGCTGGCTGATACGCTTTCATTGGATGGGGCTGGCGCATTATTGAGCGAATATGCTCCCGATAGTCCGCCGACACGCTCGCAGTTGGTCGCGAGAAACCGTTTACTCGCGGGAATCTGTGATGCGCTGATTGTGATAGAAACAAGTGAAGATGGTGGGGCGATGCATGCGGCGCGCTTCGCTCAGGAATTGGGACGACCGCTCTTCGTCCTACCGACGCGAGCGGCGGGGAATCGCCGCTTATTGCGTACTGGTGGATTGCCGATACCCCGTCAGTTATCCGATTTATTGATGATTGCGGGTCGGGCGCTTGATGAGCGCTCTTTAGACAATGCGGTGAAATCTCTCCAGAGTTAGGACTGATTCCAACCTGCTTGCAGATCTTCTAAGGTGATCTCTTCTTCGAGAGGATCTTCTGATTGCTTGAAGTCTTTCACTTCACCATCGGCGCCCAAATCGAATTCTGCTTCATGATACCATTCAAAATAGTGGGTGGCGATTGGATGGTGTTCGGAATGCAACTGTAGGCACCAACGGCCTTGAGTAGCCAAATCCTCATCAATTGGCAACCGTGTTGGCGTGACTAGGATATTCCTGCCAGGTTTCAGCTGATGCTCTTCCTCTAGGCGATAGAGCAAGCGATCATCGTCGTTGTATATATCAAAGCGAATGGGACCATAGGCTTTCTCCTGCAAATGAAAGATGGCAAAGGGTTGCAAGGCTTGGGCTTGCTCGGGGATATCGCGCATTCGATACCGGAAAGGATCTCCATCCAAATAAACCAGTAAACCGATGTCCGTTAGGCGGACGGGTGTTTCATCGGGGTCGCGGCCCGCGTGCCGAACGGCCATTCGCGCATGTTCAACAATTTTTTGATTGATGGCTCTTTTATGGGTTGTTGCCTTTGCGCTGCTGCTGGAAAGTCGGTTTCGACTGGCTGATATTGCGGATATCGCTTCTGAATCTTCATCAAGCTTTGTCTGTCTTCGCTTGTTGCCTCCCTTATAAAATAACCAAACAGCGATGGCGAACAGTAACCAAAAAACCCAGCCCGTCCAATCCAGTCGGGAGTATGCATAAAATGCCCAGAAGAACAACAAGACTGATAACCAACGCATGTTTAGGGGCCCCCTCTAGTTAGTCATCTCCAGCCAAAGAGGCGTCGAGTGGCGGTTCTTCATCCGGAGGATTGTCGGAAGATGTGAGACGCCGACGGCGATATCCGGACGAGGGAGAAACTCGAAAACCATGCTCAGCGATGAGGCGGCCATCCAATTGAATTTCCAAGTGCCAATCACCAAATTGGATATCGGTTTCATGGATGGGCATCTGATCCGAAGGGTAGATATCTTGTTGGCCGACGGCTAGCCAGGTTTCCATCTCATGGACATAACATTCTTGGCTGTTGGGGTTCTGAAACGAAAAACGCAGTAAGGCATGACGCTCGGTAACCCCTGCTGGTAGCTCGAGGGTTATGTAGGGACGAATGGCGTGTAGGTTCGAACGCACCGTGCTCTCTCGTAAGATCACCGGTTTGTCTGACTGCGCTTTATGGGCGATGAGGCCGATTTTCAGCATCGTAATTTCGCTGGGAATGATGCCGCCGCGCGCGCGCGCGCGCGCAGCCGCTTCTTTTGCGGCACGCGTTTGCTTGGCCGAGGAAGGTCCGCTAACGGCACTCTGCGGATTCTTCAGCAAATTGCGGAACAAGTTACCTGGTGGGAAATTCCTGAGGCTCAGCAGTATCGCCAGTAGGAAACCGGCCAATATGAATAGGAACGCTAGCGTCGATCCGGAGAATAGGGTGAAGAGCATCAACAATCCCAGTGATGCCAGCCACCATAAGTTCTCGCGTTTCAAATTCTTCAACATGCAGCGTGTTTCATCTCAGAATCGAGGGTATTATGACAGATACTGGCACAATTTTCACCTGAAGATGGAATCACTAGCCGCCTTTACCCCTTCAACCGTTGTTACGCAGGAAAGACAGCAGGGTAGCAATTGCACTGCGGGTAAAACAAAAACTCGCTCGGCGATGGGCTAAAATGGAATAGTGGGATTATTCAAGGGGAAATGAGTATGGCCGAGCACTATCTTGATGCCAGTGTCACCCAGCCGTATTGGGATGCGACTGTGGAGCCACGTCTAGTCGTTCAGCCAGGTGACACGGTCGTTATGGAATGCGCTGAGCCTTGTGGGCAAGTCACTCTCGAGTGGAATTCTAACGACCTGCAAGCACTCGATTTCGAAAAAGTGCACGCGCTCACCGGCTCCATTCATATTGATGGCGCGCTTCCTGGCGATGCTTTGGCGATCGAGATACTCGCATTGGAGCACCAGGGGTGGGGTTGGACGGGACATATTCCCGGTTTCGGTTTGTTGGCTGAAGAATTTGATTTTGGCTTCCTGCACCATTGGCGATTGGAAGGTGAGTGCTGTGATTTCGGGATCGCTGGAATAACCTTGCCTTATGAGCCATTCCCAGGTTGCTTGGGGGTCGCGCCGCTGGCAGAGCAAGGGTGGTTGAATACCGTTCCGCCAAGGCAAAATGGTGGCAACTTGGATGTTCGCGACGCCACGGTCGGCTCGACAGTTTGGCTGCCTGTGAATGTACCCGGCGCGCTCTTCGCGGGTGGCGATTGCCATGCCAACCAAGGTCAAGGTGAAGTTTGTGGGACCGCGATTGAAGCGCCGATGACGATGACTCTACGCTTCAATATTGCACGCGCCGCCAACTTGTCAGAAATGCGTCTCCAGCGTAGCGGCCCTAGCGCTCCTATGCACCATCTTGGCAGTTATATCACCAGCGCGCATGGGCCCGATTTGATGGAAAACGCCAAGCAGGCAATTCGTTACATGATCGAATACCTCGAGGAGAAATTTGAACTCTCGCGTAGCCAGGCATACGCTCTTTGTAGTTGTGCGGTGGATTTGAAAATTGCTGAAATTGTTGATGCACCCAATTGGTTGGTTACCGCTAGTCTCCCTTTGAGTATCTTTCCAGAAAGGTAACGCTGTTGCGACGCTTGTTGTTTGCGGGTGGCTTGCTGCTTGCCATTTCTCTCTATGCTGCCAGTCTGCTGGGCCAAGCGGAGCCGGTGAATATTGTGACCGATTTGCGTCTCGCTATGACCAATCCGCAGGAAATGGGTTTTGCGCGTGCTGACCAGCCGCGAGATTGGCACTTCCCGCGAGATTTTGGCGCTCATCCTGATTTCCAGACCGAGTGGTGGTATTATAACGGCAATCTTTTCACCGAAGACGGGCGTCATTTCGGTTTTCACCTGAGTTTTTTTCGCCGGGCGTTGGTGCCAGGCTCGATGCGGGCGAATGCTGAGCAAGAACTTTGGCGTAGCGAGCAAATCTATATGGCACATTTCTCGCTGAGCGATATTAATCGTGCGGAGCATCGTCATGAGCAAAGGTTCGAACGCGGCGCGGCGGGTCTTGCCGGCGCGCAAAGCTCACCCAATTATCGTGTTTGGCTCGCGGATTGGGTAGCGAGCGCGACAGCTTCTCAGCCAGACCAGCGCGATTTGTTCGCGCGCATGGCAGATGGCACTAGTCTGAGTTTGCGCGCAGCCGCCGCCAAGGCGCCCGTCTTTCATGGCGATGGGGGCCTTAGCGCAAAGGGTGTCGAAGTGGGTAACGCTAGCCATTATTATTCGCTGACTAGGATGCTGGCGGAAGGCGAGGTTCAATTCGCTGGGCGTCGATACACGGTTTCCGGAAATGTCTGGATGGATCACGAATTCAGTACCAGCGCCTTGTCGGAAGAGGCCGTCGGCTGGGATTGGTTCGCTTTGCAATTGGATGATGGCCGTGAGCTGATGTTGGGGCGGATTCGCTATGAAGACAGTAATCGTATCTCGCATTTCAGCGGTAGTTATGTCCATGCCAATGGTCATGTGGAAACCTTGGCGCCAAGTGCTTTTCAGATTGAGGTATTGGAGAATTGGCTTAGCCCGCATAGTGGCGCGCAATATCCGGCGGGCTGGAAAATTGTCATTCAAACGGAGGCGGATACCATCCGCTTGGAATTGCATCCGCTCATCGCTGACCAAGAAATTCTTGGCGCCATCAATTATTGGGAGGGCGCCCTGCGCATTCGGGGAGACGCCACCGGCTATGGTTTCGCTGAATTGACCGGCTATGACATGCCCATGGGAGGATTATTCTGATGGTCGGGCCAACAACGCGTTTGCGGCGCGCTCTCCTTTATATGCCCGGCGATTCGCGACGGAAGATTGAGAAGGGTGCGGCCTCTGCTGCCGATTGTATCGTCATGGATTGGGAAGATGGCATCGCTCCTGGCGCGCGTGAAGAAGCGCGTGCGCAAACGATAACTAGCGCGCGCGCATTGGATTTTGGCGATAGTGAGTGTTTGATTCGCGTGAATCCTGTGGACCATACAGAGCACGAGGCGGACATATCCGCTCTCCAAGAAGCCAATGTGGATGGGGTTGTATTGCCCAAGGTGGAAGGCGCCGCACAGTTGGCCAAAGTCTGCGAAACCTTGCTGCTCCAGGAGTTACGGAAAGAACTGCCGCGCCATTCGCTTTCTCTACTGGTCATCGTGGAGACGGCGCGCGGCCTCGCGCATCTGCCTGAAATCGCGGCTTTTGCTGGGAGTGAACCGCGTTGTCAGGCACTCATTTTTGGCGCTTTGGATTATATTGCCAGCGTGGGTGGGCAGACGACGAGGTCGGGCCAAGAATCCCATTTCGCCCGTAGCGCCGTCGTCATGCAGGCGAAAGCACATGGTTTGCAGGCGATTGATACGGTTTATCCTGCCTATCAGGATGAGGCTGGGTTACGGGCGGATACGCGCCGCGGTCTGGAGCTGGGATATACGGGTAAGCAAATCATACACCCCAACCAGATTGAGCCGGTGCAGTCCCTCCATTCACCCACCGAGCAACAAATTGCTGCGGCAAGGCGCATCATTCAAGCTTACAAGGCGCAGACAGGAAAAGGTGTTGGTGCATTCGCGCTCGATGGGCGGATGGTGGATCTTCCCATTGTCAAAGAGGCGCGTCGACTCTTGGAACGCGCCGCAGCCACTACCGAAGTTTAGCCACCGATGTGATACATCTCCACCTTGTCTTCGAGGGGCTCCGTGAGCTCATGGCGTATTTCAGAATATCGGTCTTCACGGTTTCCCCAAAGTCTCGAGAGATTGGCGCGCAATTCATCGTCGCTGGCCCCACTGCGAAGCCAAGCCCGCGCGTCGGCTCCCTGGTTGGCGAATAAACAGGTGAAGAGCTCACCCTTGGCGGAAACACGCAAGCGCGAACAAGCGCCGCAGAAAGGTTGCGTCACTGAGGCGATGACCCCAATTTCACCTTCACCATCCAAATAACGAAAGCGTAGCGCTGTCTCAGCAGCATAATTGCGAGCGACGGGTTCAAGTGGCAGGGCATCGTGTATGCGCGCGACGATTTCTCGCGCCGGGACGACATCGTCTAGACACCAGCCATTCATTGTGCCCACATCCATATATTCGATGAAGCGCACGATGTAACCACGCTCTTTACAATATCGTGCCAAATCGACGAGGGTGTGATCATTGATACCGCGTTGAACTACGCAGTTGATTTTAATGGGGCTCAATCCTGCCGCTTCCGCCGCCTCAATTCCGCGAAGGACGCGTGCGACGCTAGCATGGACGCCATTCATGGCTTGAAAGATCTTCTCATCCAAAGAATCGAGGCTGATTGTGATGCGCCGCAAACCAGCGGCGCGCAAATTCTCTGCATGTTGTGGCAATGTGTAGGCATTTGTGGTCATGGTCAAGTCAGCAATGCCCGTGATTTGCGCCAGCTGAGCGATCAAATCGTGGATACCACGGCGCAGGAGTGGTTCTCCACCGGTGATGCGAACTTTATGTGCGCCGCTTTCGACAATCAGCTTTGTCAGGCGGGTGATTTCTTCAAAGCTGAGTAATTCTGACCGCGCGAGGAATTCATAGCGTTCATGGAAGATCTCTGCCGGCATGCAATAGGGGCAACGAAAATTGCAACGATCTGTGACGGAGATGCGCAAGTCACGCAGGGGGCGTTGAAATTGGTCGATGAGCATAGTGTCCCTCACTCGAAGTATAGCGTTGTCATGCCCAGATACTAGTCAGTGAATTCCAATACCGCCTCGTTTAGGTTTCCCAACGGAGAGAAAATCAATTTTTCGAGCAGATGCGGATAATCATTGGCAACACCAATTTGCACCATCAACTTTGTGCTTCCAGTTTCCGTTTCCAGGAGGACGATGGCTTGAGTCTCACTGAGACCAACAATCTGTGTCAAGCGTAGACGGCCGAATCGTCGTCGCAATAGGCGCAGCTCGGCCATTTGCGCGACCAGCGAGACGCTGGTGAAGACCTCGGCGTGGCATTGTTCGCGCAGATATTGCTTGATACGAGTGAAATCTCCGCGATTGAATAGCGATATCAGGGCAATGAGGCGGATGCCCGCGCGACTACGAACCAAGCCAGAGGACGCGGAAGAGCCCGTGATTTGCTTTGTCAACGCTCGTCGCTTTCGAGAAGGCGGCGCAGCTGTGCCTGAAACCAATCGGTGCGTTCATCCCGCAGCAATGGCAGGCGCGCCCGCAAGCGCTGCAGTTGTCGCAAGTCCAAATCAACTGCGAGCAACTCTTCGCTGAAATCATCGGCGCGAGAGATGATTTGCCCTTCTGGGTCGACCACGAAACTCCCACCACCAAAATGTAACCCGTCTTCATAGCCGACGCGGTTGACGCAAACCACATAGACGGTGAAAAGACAGGCATAAGCTTGGGCAACGCGCTCCAGCCAGCGAGCATTGGCGAATTGCTCTTCTTCGCTAATTCCTCGGCTGGGACTAGCGCATTGTAGCAAAATGATTTCTGCGCCATCCAACCAGAGCAAATAAGGTGGTGAGATATGCCAGGCGTCTTCACAAATTAAAATGCCAAAGCGACCGAAGCGAGTATCGAAAGCGCGGAGGTTGGAGCCTGCGGATAAGAAACGAGCTTCATCAAAGAGCGTATAAGTGGGCAAATAGAGTTTTCGATGGTTATGCAAAACCTGGCCAGCATTGCAATAGGCTGCAGCGGTGTAATAGCGATGACGTTCATCCCGCTGGACATAACCGACCAGAGCATCCACACCAGTGACTTTTGTGGTCTCCAACAAAGATAGGAAGCGGTGGTCTCCGGCATTGGTCGGTATCGCAACCTCCGTCACTAGGTCGCGCAATTGATAACCGCTGAGCGAGAGCTCAGGGAAGATGAGCAAGTCGAGAGATTGTGCTCTTGCGCGTTCTAGCCAGGTACAATGTCGAGCGATATTGGTCTCAATGGCGCCCAATTCGGGATAAATCTGCGCCAGCCCCAAGCGGATATTTGTCATGCTCGGATGCGTTGGTGCCAACCCGGCCCACGCACCACGCGCCCCGGTTTTGCGCCGGTATGTTCACCATTCCTCAAAACCATCTCACCGTTGACGATGACATGATGAACGCCGGTGGCGAATTGATGAGGTTGAGCGTAGGTGGCATGATCGCTGATGGTCGCCGGGTCAAAGACGACGATGTCTGCAAAGTAACCCGGATGCAAGATACCACGCTCTTCAATCTTCAGAACCTTGGCGGGCAGAGCGGTCAAGCGGTGTATGGCTTGCGCTAAGGGCAATAAAGACTCATCACGCACATATTTGCCCAGCAGACGAGCGAAGCTGCCATAAGCGCGTGGGTGAGGGTTGGATTTCAAGAAAGGACCTTCTGGCGCCAGCGACTCGGCATCCGAGCAGAAACTCAGCCAGGGTAACGATCGAATTTGCTCGCGGATATTCTTCTCGGAGATACCAAAGTACATGGCGAAGACATGGCCGCCATCCTCCAATAGTAAATCGAGGGCCGTATCTGCTGCCGCTTTGCCTCGCTTGGCGGCGACATCCGACAGCCATTGGCCCGTCAATGGTTTGAGAGACGCGTTGGCAAAACCGCCGAGCAGGGTGTTCTCCGCGCCGACGCTCCGCCAAAAATTATCCCAATCGCTCGCGGGTTGTCTCATCTCGGCGATGATGCGTGGGCGCAAAGCAGGGTCGGCAATGCGCTCCAACAAACGTTCGTTGCCACCCTCATGCACCCAGGGCGGCACTATTGCGCTGAGACCAGTACCGCTGGCTTCATAGGGGTACATATTGGCCGTGACAGCCAAACCGCTCGCGCGGGCCGCTTCAATACGGCGAACGACCTCCGGCATTTTTCCCCAATTGTCAAGCCCTTTTGCCTTCAAATGATAAATCTCGCCGCGAATCTTGGCGGCGCGCAAAATAGCCAGAAATTCTTCCAGAGCCTCATAGAAAAAATCGCCCTCGCTGCGCAAGTGACTGATATAGAGACCATCGTATTCAGCCGCGATGCTCGCGAGGGCAACCAGCTCGTCGGTTTGGGCGTAAGAGGCTGGTGGGTAAATCAGCGCAGAGGATAACCCGACCGCACCCTCTTCCATGGCTTCACGGATGAGCGCCTGCATTCCTTTCAGCTCGGAGGAGGTGGGTGGCCGATCATCATAGCCAACTTGGTGAATGCGCAAGGTGGATGTGCCGACGAATGAGGCGATATTACAAGAGACTCCGCGCCTTTCCAGAAATTCGAGGTACTCCCCTAAAGTTGTCCATTCGATTGGATAGTGGATATCCTCGTTTCCCAAAATGCCGCGAATGCTCTCGGCTTTCATTGCCTCGCTAAAGGGTCCGAAGCTGAAACCTTCTCCCATCACTTCAAGTGTAACGCCCTGGCGGATATCGCTTTGCGAGTGGCCATCGTAGATGAGTGATTCCACTGCCCAGCTCAGCATATTGATGAAACCGGGGGCGATTGCCAAATTGGTGGCATCCAATTCGAGGCGCGCGCTTGCGGCGATGGATCCCCCCACTTGGGCGATGCGATCACCGATGATCCCCAAGTCTCCAACAAAGGCGTGGCCGCCGTGACCATCATAGAGATTACCGTTGCGTAAGATCAGGTCGTAGCGGGTGATGGTGGTCTCTCCTGAGCCGCTTCCGAGTTTGCTCGCAAGTGGAAAGCTCTTGATAAAATCAGGGTTGCCATCAGCAATACCAACAAGTCGAGCCATTGGTCCGCGCGCAGCCCAGCGTAGACAACGACCGGGTCGCCGCGCAAGAAGCCAATGCAGAACATGCCCGTTGCCAGTGACATGAGGAGCAATCCCAGGCGAGGCAGCGCAGGCATAGCACGCCTGCTAAGCCAGAAGTTGAGGATGAATAGGCCACAAGCGAGCAAAGAGCCGAGTGTGACGGTGTTGTAGCGGGGTGCGATGCGTGTGAAGATATCCGCACTCCAATCTGCCAGCCAAGTGGGCTGTCCATAGAGTGTAGCGATTTCACGGCCATAGGCGCAACGGGCGCTGATGCAGGCGCGCCAAGCGGCCAGCGCGAATATTGGGATGGCCCAACAGAGTGTCGCCCATAATTTTGGCGGGAGTAGTTTTCGCCAACGCGCTGCCAACACGACCCCCAAAGCACCTCCAATTAGGGCGCCATGCCAATTGAGGCCCCCCATCCTGAGCTGCAGGATTTCGGCCGGTTGCCCGGAAAAATATTCCCAATGCAACAAGATATGTAGGGCCCTGGCAACGAAAATGCCCAGTATGATTGTGAACAGGGCACTGTCGATCAACGAGCCCCATGCGATCGAAGGGCGTTGACTGTGCACAAAAAGCCCCATGGTCAGCGCGATCGCTATGCCCAATAAGAGTGTGAAGCTACGCACTTCCCAGCCCCCGATTGAGGTGAATGGCGAGACAATATCCAGTTGCATCTGCCCATTGTAGTCGATGCGCGCAAGATCATTGCGCGTTGTTAGAAAGTCATTAGAGATGTGCCCCTAAGAATTGAGATGCACATTCTCACTGGCCCTTTGTTATAATCATTATGAAAGAATGCGTAGATTATAAATAAAGGAGTGACCTTTATGGGTATTTCCGCCGTGATTGGCGCCATTTCGTTGGTGGGCTTTTTGCTCTTTTTGGTTGGGATCGGCCAGGCGGTTGTTTCTGCATCGCAGGGGCGTTCCGTGCGGAGTGGCGTCGTCCTTTCGGCTATCGGTTTGGTGGTTGGTTTGCTTTTCAGCATAATTAGCAGCGGTATCATCGTTGTCGAACCGCAAGAAAATGCGGTGGTTTTCAATATCATTAGCGGTGAGTTGAGTGAGCCACGCGGCGCCGGGACGCATATCATTGTGCCGGTATTGCAAGCAGCGACGATTTACGATATCAGCCAACAAGAATATACGATGTCCGACATCTCGTCAGAAGGCGATTTGAGCGGGCGAGATGCGGTTCAGGCGCGCACGCGTGATGGCCAGCAAGTTCGTTTGGATATTACGGTCATCTATAGTGTCAACCCGGAGAATCTGAATCAAATCCATCGACGCTGGCAGGAGCGCTACGAACAAGAATTCGTGCGCCCGACGCTTCGCAGTGAAGTTCGTTCTGTCGTTGCCAATTACGCGGCAGAAGGCATCTATGGACAAACCTCATCGTTGAATGCCTCTGGTGAGGAAGTCTTGCGCGGGCGCGCTGAGATGCAACGAGACGTTGAAGAGTCGGTGTCCGTTGAATTCGCGGCAGAAGGTCTGAATTTGACCAATTTACTCGTGCGCAATATCGATTTCAGCACTGATTTCGCCCAATCCATTGAAGATAAAGAGATCGAGCAACAACGCCTTGAACGCGCACAAACCGAGGCGCAAAGGCGCGAAACGGAAGCTAGAGGCTTGGCGAGTGCCGAAATTGCCAAGGCGGAAGGTGAAAAGGAGGCGCGGATTCTGCGCGCCGAGGCCGAAGCCGAGGCTTTGCGCTTGGTGAGCGAGCGCATTGCTGAGAACCCATCGCTGATTGATTACTTGTATGTCCAGAACCTCGCTGACAACATTAGCCTTGCGGTTGTCCCTTCCGATAGTCCTTTCTTATTTGACTTCCGTAGCCTACAAGAAGGTGGTGGCCTGTCCCCCAATCCGGGTGGTGGGAATTAATTGACCCAATCAACCCATCGTTTCGCTACGAAAAAGGGGCGCTCCTCCTAAGGGATGCGCCCTTTTTGTTTCAAGTCAACATGGGTGATGGGAAGTTTGACCTCTTCCACGAGAATTCCAGATGCTTCTTCTCGCTCTATGGAGCGTTGCATGTTGTCCACTCGCAAATCCAGAGAGCTTTGATCCAAATCGCTCATTTCAATCATGACCCGCGCGCCCAAGTGTAAGCCCAACTCCTGTTGGCGCATGATTAGGTGGTTGTCCTCTGAATTCAAACCGCGGATGGTGCCCACCGAACCAGAAGGCAATTCGCCCAGGGGCCGTAAATTGGATGCGCTGATCACGCCCAACGCGCTCGGAATGGGTTCGCCATGAGGGTCATGTGTGGGTTGATTCATACTGGCCGCCAATGATTCGATGAAGCGATCGGATACAGCGTGCTCAAGGCGCTCCGCTTCTTCATGGATTTCATGCATGGAGTAGCCGAGACTTTGCACGAGGAATAATTCGATGAGGCGATGACGACGCAAGACGCGCAAGGCGATTTCCTTGCCTCGCTTAGTTAGGCGGACGCCATAATATTTGCGATAGTCAATCAATTGTGCTTCGTGCAATTTTTGCGCCATGTCGGTGATGGAGGCCGCAGTGATGCCGAGGGCTTGTGCCAACTCATTCGTTCCCACTCGTTCGTCAGGCGTTTGTAGCATGTACAATTTCTTCAAGAAATCGTCGACGGAGCGAGATGTCCCCGCTTTTAAATGGGTCATTGCATCCAAATCCAGGCGTTCAGGCAAAACGATGATAACACACCGTGGCTACTCGAGACGACTAAGGAAAGGCCAATGAGATACTCTGCTCGCTGCGGTTACCAGCAAAATCGGTGGCAATTGCGCGGAGAATCTGGGCCTCGGCATATTGCTTGGATAGCGAAAAACCGAAGGGTGGCGTCGTTTGCAAGCCGAGCGGCTGCCCATCCAACTCATAATCCAGGCGGGCGATATCGGCTTGATTTTCAGTGCGGATATCGATGTGAAGCTCCGAAGTGTCTGCATGCTGGGATAATTCGAAACGGGGTGCTTCATTGTCGAGATTGAGTAGTAGGGTATCGGTCGCAACCTGTCCATCGTCATATTCAGCGCGAATTCGGATAGTGAACAAGCCTTGCCGGGGTTCGCTATCCCAAGTCGCCAGGGTAGCCGGAGAAGATTGCGGCCGGGCCAATTGTTTTGGGATGAGTTGCCATTGAAGTGGGGCGGTACCGGCACCATATTCCAATTGCCAGTCGAGCAACCCCTCGCTGCGGAACCAAGCGACGATGGGAATTTTGCCGCTGGAAGGTTGTTGCCACGGTGGCTGCAAACGCAAGCGAATATCGGTATCGGCGAGTGTTTCCGTCTCTTTGGGCGGAAGATCATAACCGCGCGCCAGCCACCAAGTTTCGACAATTTCGGGAGGTTGGATGTAGGTGCGTTCGCTACGCAGCTCATGAGGTGTGGCTTCGCTAGCGCGCAAGCCATTGGCAATGTTGATGGCGATGTTTTTCCAGCGCTCATCCACATCCGTCGGTTCGGTGCCCGGTAGAAAAGGAAGTTCCTGCGTTTCGCAGACATCGTTGGCCAAGCCACCGGTCAAGGCACAGACTTCTCGATGGATCAATGCCTCGCTACCCGCCCATGAGACTGGCTCAGAATCCGCGAATAACACCTCTGTGATGGTTTGGATGGTGGCTATCATATCGGAACTTAGCGCGAATGGAGAGCCATCCTCTCGGCGCAAATGGAGAGCGATGACTCGATTTGGCGAATAACGCAAAGACCAGACACCACTCGCTCGCTTGGGGGATAGACCACTCGTTCCGGTCAAGCTCACATTACCGTCATCATCGTGCAAGAGTGTGTTCAATAGCGCGATGAGCGTGGGGGCAGCGATCGCAGTTTGATTGCCCGCATTACCCTGGGCAAATTGCCAGAGTATTTCGCCAGATGCATTGGCAATCTCCAACACCGCGAGCGGTTCATTGGGGCGATCCGATTGCGCAATGGCGAGATTCGGCAACCCGTTCATCAAACCATTGGCGGCGATGGTGGCGTAAGCATAAGCGGCATCCAACACGGACGCAGTCCCGCTCTCGGTCAATAGGGTGGGCATTGGAGCTTCGTCCGCTAAGCTCGCCCAGCCAAAACGGCTAGCGACTCGCAGTGCCCTGGCGATGGATGCTTCGTCCGGGAAGATCTCATATATGGGGGCAGCGCGGAGTCCTTTTAACGCGTCGGCTAGGAGTATGGGGCCGCGGAATTGTCCGTCAGCGTTGCGCGTTTCGATAGAGAGGGCGGGCACCTGCGGATGGGGAAAGTGCTGCGGCAAATCCAGTACTGGGCTGGCTGCGTGTTTGGGCGAGTTACCTTGCCCGCGCAGACTCTCTAGATAGAGAAAAGGTAACAGGATTGGCGCCGGTGGCGTGTCAGCAAGGGTTGTGTTCCCAACCATGCTCAAGATGCTGCCATCGTTTGGATCGAGAATCACGAGGCGGGCATCATCGAATTCATCATTGGTCGCTTGTGAGAGGATCTCTTCTTGGGAGCGTTCTGCTTCACGCTGATTGTCGCTTGCGATTGAGGTTCGGATTCGCAAGTTCAGGGTGGTTGCGGAAATGTCAGCGTAGCCGAGATGGGAAAGTATGCTGTTGACCTGTTCGCTAGCCAATTGAATGAAGAACGGATCGCCCAAATGGATTGTTGGTGAAGCGGCGCGTGGTAAGAGCGGCCCATCGGCGAGCGCGACCTCGAGGTCGGTGGCGCTGAGCCAACCTTGCTCGTACATCGCGCTGAGGTAAGAATCGTAGAGACGCCCTTGGTTTGCTTTTGCGCGGTCGGCGGCGAGCCATGCCAAGCGTAGCCACTGACCGCTCCGCAATTCATCAATCGGCCGCTCAAAATGAATCACAGCGGCGGTGCCGATACCCGTAATGCCTTGACCAATATGCGCACGATTGAGCAACCATTCAAGCAGGAAATCGGCGGAAAATTGCCGTCGCAATTGATCGGCGATGATCCATTCGTGAAGCCTCTCGCTGGCTGTCGCCTGAGCTGAAGAAGGTAATGTCAGGGTGCGCGCCAGGTAGCCGCTTATGCCCGGCGCTGGTTGCAAAGTTGTCCAATAGCGGCCGCGCAGAATATTCCAAAAGAGGGCGAAGTTCGCACTGTTTTGATCGCCGATATCTGAGGTTTCGAAGAGCCAGCGGCTCGCGCTGATCAATTCTGCAGGCCACTGTTGTAGGGGAAGCCAATTTTCGGCATCGCTCTGGACGGCATCGAATTCGGCCAATAGCGTGTTGCCGCTCCGGTCGTAGTATTGGATATTGGTTGATGAGGGGGGTTGAGCGCTGGGGTTTTTTGGGATTAGGGAGAGCGCGGAACGCTGTACTTGCCGGATGTCCCAGGCAATAGCCGTCGCCACTGCCATGAGCGCGATTCCAAAAAGCAAGGGTATCGCCCAGCGGCGTAGATTTGTCCTGTTGGTGTCGATCAATTGACGACGTTTTCGTCGCCGTTGCACCAACCGCCGTAAACCACTCAAGGTGGCGCTGGCATATTCGTGGGTTGTGGGTTGGGGAATAAAGCTTGTAAAGCGGCAACGAGCGCGTGCCAATCGCTTTCCGCGTTGTAGCCTTGCCAAGAAACGCGCAACAAGCGTGTATTCAGCCAAGGGAAAATTGGTGCCTCCACCCGAAATTCTTCCCAAAGGCGACGATAGGTTGCGGCGATGTCGCAGGATGGCAACTGTACTGAGAACATTTGCAATTCCTGGGGTCGATTCAGCGCGTCAATTGGAGGGAAACCACGCGCTGCGAGGTGTTTTCGGATTATCCCGGCTTCCTCGCGGCAGTGTTGGCAAACTTCATCCCAATCATGCGCTGCTATAAAATCAAGAGCCGCTGGTATGCTCAAATAAGCCGCAAAGTCTTGCGTGCCATACCAAGTATTTTGGCTGGTGAAGCTGGCGTCTGCGAGCCAGCCATGGCTGATGACGAGCGGCACCATACTTTCCTGCAGCTCGGGTTGGATATGTAGAAAAGCGGCCCCTTTTGGCGCCAGTAACCACTTATGACCATTACCCGCGTAGGCGTCAGCGGCGAGTGCGCGCAGATTAAGGGGAATTTGCCCCGGCGTGTGCGCACCATCAATGATGGTTAAGATGCCAGCCTGACGAGCCCGTTGAACGAGCGCGCGAATGGGAAAGAGCTGCGCAGTTGGGGAAGTGATGTGGCTGATGAAAATGGCGCGCGTCTTTGCGCTCAGGTGTTGCCAGAATGCATCGGCAAACTCATCCTCGTCGCGCAAAATGGGTCCGATCTCCAGCTGTCGTAAATTAGCGCCACTTCGCTCGCAGACGAATTGCCAGGTTTGGAGCAGGGCACCGTATTCTTGATTGCTGGTTATGATCTCGTCACCGGCCCGCCAATCGATGGAACGGATGACGAGATTCAACGCGCTGGTGGCATTCGTTGCGAAGATGAGGTTTTCTGGCGCTGCCTGGAGATGATTGGCGAGTCTTTCGCGCGGGCTTTCCAGCAGGGCGGGGAGGCGGCGCAACATAAAATGTACCGGTTGCCGCTCCAATTCTCGTTGCCAGTATTGGTATGCCTCGAATACAGGAATTGGACAGGCGCCGAATGAGCCGTGGTTTAGGAAATGGCAATCGCGGTCGAGGAGAAAGTGATCGCGCAATTGTGGGGGCATGCCCGCTTTACCAACTAAAGGCGAAGGGTGAGGCTGATGGGGCAGTGATCTGAGCCCGCTACATCGGCGTGGATAGCGGCATCCACTACGCGCTCGCGCAGGTCAGGAGTGATGTAAAATGCGTCGATGCGCCAGCCGATGTTCTTTACACGGGCGCCGCTGCGCATCGACCACCAAGTATAGGCTCCTGTCAAATCTGGATTGCGTTCGCGAAAGATATCGATATAGCCGGCGGCGGTGAATTCATCCACCCACGCCCGCTCTATCGGCAAAAAACCGGTGGTTTTTTGATTTTGTTTTGGGCGTGCCAGGTCGTTTTCCTTGTGGGCGGTGTTGATATCGCCACAAATGACCAGCGATTGACCCGCCGTGCGCAGTTCATCACATTTTTCTTTGAAGGTAGCACAATAGTCCATTTTGAAAGGGACACGACTATGGTCGCGGCTTCCGTTGGGAAAGTAAGCGCTGACCAGGGTGAAATCCTCGTATTCGGCGATGATGGTTCGCCCTTCAATATCGTATTTTGGGGCCCCCAAACCAATTTGAATGGACTTGGGGTTGGGTTTGCTATACAACAAGACGCCACTATAACCTTTGCGTTCCGCGCTGGACCAGGTCGCGTGATAGCCTTCGGGTTTGCGCAATTCGCTGTCGACTTGTTCGGGTTGCGCTTTCGTCTCTTGCAGCGCGAGGATATCCGGCTGCGCACTCTCCAGCCAATCGAGGAAACCTTTGCGTTGCGCGGCGCGGATGCCATTGACATTCCAAGAATAGATCTTCATGCAAGTTATCCTTCATTAACTCTTGAGAGCAAGAGACGCGCTGCCGACGATACTGCTTGCGATGTGAGGCCATATTCTCGGTAAATGGTCTGATAGGGTGCGGAAGCGCCAAAATCATCGACGCCGATGGCGATACCTTCATTGCCGATGTAACGCTGCCAGCCGGTGGTGACTCCGGCCTCGATGCTGACGCGCGCGCGACAGGCGGCAGGTAGGACGCTCTCACGATATTCTGCGCTCTGCGCCTCGAATAGCTCCCAGCAAGGTAAAGAGATTAGACGAGTGGCGATTCCTTCAGCAGTGAGGACTGCGAATGCCTGATATGCGATACCAACTTCACTACCACTTGCGAGCAAAATTACTTGTGGTTGGTCACCGGATTCGGCCAGGATATAACCGCCTTGAAGCGTCCCACTCAGGACACGCTCGCTATCTTCGAAAATTGGCAAATTTTGTCGAGTCGTGAGCAGGGCAGCCGGTCCTGAAAGGGTGAAGATGGCGCGAAAGGAAGCGGCCAACTCGTTGGCATCCGCCGGCCGGAAAACGGACAACCCAGGGATGAGGCGCAGGGACATCGTGTGTTCGATTGGTTGATGGGTGGGTCCATCTTCCCCCAGGCCGATGCTATCGTGTGAAAAGATATAGAGTGCGGGAATGTCCATGAGCGCGCCAAGGCGAATGGCTGGGCGCATATAATCGCTGAATTGTAGAAATGTGGCGGAATAAGGGCGGGTGATGCCTCTGGTGAGTGCGAGGCCATTGACGATGGCGCCCATCCCATGCTCGCGCACCCCGAACCGCAAATTGCGTGCCGCAGGGCGGCCCTGGCCGCTGTGAGAGGCGCCCTTGATGAGTGTTTTGGTGCTGCCCGCTAAGTCAGCATCGCCACCGATCATCGTCGGCAAATTCGGCGCAATGGCGTTCAACACCTCGCTCAAAGCGTTGCGCGTTGCCATTGAGTTACCCGCCGAAAATCGAGGGATGTTTGCATCCCAACCTTGGGGTAACTCTCCTTGCTGGCCAGCCTGCCATTGGGCGGCGAGTTCCGGGTAATCTCGCTCGTAGTTGGCGAAGCGAGTTTCCCATTCGGCTTCGGCTTGCGCTCCTTGGGTAAGCGCTTCATGAAAATGTTCTTGTACATCTTTCGGGATATGGAAAGCGGCATCGGTCGGCCAATTATAGGCTTGCTTCGTCAGGCGAACTTCATCTTCCCCCAATGGGGAGCCATGCGCCTTGCTTGTGCCAGCCTTGTTTGGGCTACCGTAACCGATGATCGTTCGCACACTGATTAATGTCGGTTTGTCGGTACGCGTACGCGCGCTGGCGATGGCTTTTTCTAGCAGAGCTAGATCGTTGCCATCATCCACTTTGAGTGTATGCCAGCCCTGAGCGGTGAAGCGGGCGGACATATCTTCGCTGAGGCTGAGTGATGCTTCGCCATCCAGGGTGATTTGATTGTCGTCATAGAGGAAAATGAGACGGTTGAGACCCCAATGCCCAGCTAGGGCGATGGCCTCGCTGGCGACGCCCTCCATCAAGTCGCCATCGCTCACCAAGGCGTAGACATCATAATCGACAATGGAATGCCCAGGCCGATTGTAATGTTGCGCAAGAAAGGCGCCGGCTAAGGCCATGCCCACAGCATTGGCTGCTCCTTGGCCGAGTGGGCCGGTCGTTGTCTCTACGCCCGGAGTGAGATGGTATTCTGGATGACCCGGTGTTCGACTACCCCATTGGCGAAAGTTCATCAACTCAGATAGGGATAGGTCATAGCCGGTCAGGTGCAAGAGCGCGTAAAGCAACATCGAGCCATGGCCAGCGCTCAGCACGAAGCGGTCTCGATTGGGCCAATGGGGATTCCTGGGGTTATGGTGTAAGAATTTCCGCCAAAGGGTGTAAGCCAGCGGCGCGGTGCCCATGGGCAGACCAGGATGGCCACTATTGGCTTGTTGAATGGCGTCCATAGCCAGTGTGCGTATCGTGTTGATGGCGCGCCCGGCAAGATTGTTTCTATATTCCACAAATGCCTCCGCTTGGATAGGGCATCATTATAATCACGGACTCATCATTGTGAAAGTGGATGCCGCGTCATTAACGGGCTGGATTCTGCTACAATCGATGATGTTGGAGGCTAAGCAAGGTTGTTCAGGATATTGCTATGAATGAGAATCACACGCGCGTCGCACTTTCACTAGGGCAGAGTATCTGGTTGGATAACATCAGCCGCAACTCCTTGGACAGTGGTGAATTGTCCGCATTGATTCATGAGGTGGGCTTGCGCGGTGTGACTTCCAACCCTTCGATATTTCAGAAAGCCATCGGGAACAGCCAGGATTATGATGACGAAATCCGCACTCTTCTCGATCTGGATGCGGCAACAATTTATGACCGCCTGGCAATCGGTGACATTCAACGTGGCTTGGATTTATTTCTCCCCATCTATGAGGCGAGCGGCGGCCGTGATGGCTTCGTAAGCTTGGAAGTTTCGCCCGAGTTGGCGCACGACACCAGCGGCACGATTGCCGAAGCAACAAGACTTTTCCGGGAGTTGGGTCGGCCAAACGCAATGATCAAGATACCGGCAACGCCGGCGGGTATCCCGGCCATTGAAGAGAGCATCGCCAATGGCATCAATGTGAATATCACACTCATCTTCAGCGTTGCCAATTATATTGAAGTTGCTCGTGCTTTCATACGTGGGTTGGAAAGGCGGCATCAGGCTGGCGAGGAGATATCTCATGTTGCTTCTGTAGCCAGCTTCTTTTTGAGCCGAATCGATACGATGGTTGATGCGATTTTGCAGGAGAAAATGGCCGCGGCCGATGGGGTGGATGAAGAGCGTCATGCTGCGCTGAAGCGCCTGCTTGGTACCACCGCCATCAGTAATGCCCGCAGCGCCTACCGACATTTCCAGAGTTTATTCACAGGTGAGGAATTTGCAGTCTTGCGCGCCGCCGGTGCGCAAGTCCAGCGCCCTCTTTGGGCCTCTACCAGTACGAAGAATCCCGCCTATCCCGATACGATGTATGTGGATAATTTGCTTGGCAAGCATACCGTCAACACTTTGCCACCAACAACACTCAACGCTTTTGAAGACCACGGCCAATTGTTGGGCGAGACCATTCTCGATGAAGAGAAGGAAACGATTGATCGTCTGGAACTTTTGGCGGAACTGGGTATCGACCTGGAAGAGGTGACGCAGCGCTTGCAGGATGCCGGCGTCGCGGTCTTTGCGGCAGATTACGCGCGCTTGTTACGGCAGGTGGATGCCAAGCGACGGTCGCTATCGCTTGGCGCGATGGCTCCAGCGGTCGCTGAGGAAATTGCTCATTTGAGCGCCGCTCGCTTCAACGAGCGAGTTGCCTTGCGTGATGGCGGTGTATGGAAAGAAGATGATGAGAATCGTGTGAAAATTGAGAAGCGCCTGGGCTGGTTGGATATCCAAGAGACGATTGACTACCCGCGTTTGCAGCGCGCACAGGATGAAATCGGCGCGAAGGGTGGTTTCAAACAATTGGTTTTGCTCGGCATGGGCGGTAGCAGTTTGGCGCCAGAAGTGCTTTACCGAACCTTCGGGAAGCGTGAAGGCTTTCCCGAATTTCATATGCTGGATAGCACCAATCCCACCCAGATTCGCCAATTGACCGAACAGTTGAATCTTCAGCATACGCTTTTCCTGATCGCAAGCAAATCTGGCGGCACCATAGAAACGCTTTCTTTCTTCCAGCATTTTTTTGCCAAAACCGGTGAAAGTGGCGATCAGTTCATCGCCATCACCGATGAAGGTTCGCAACTCGAAGAACTGGCGCGCGCGAATGGTTTTCGCGATGTGTATCTGAATCCCGCCGATATCGGCGGCCGCTACTCGGCCCTCAGCTATTTTGGCCTGCTGCCGGCAGCGCTTTTGGGATACGATTTACCCTTGATTCGGGCGGTGGTCGGGCGAGCATTTGCCGCATACGATACGGCGATTCCCGAAGAGGAGCATCCCGCAATTGGTTTGGGAGCAGCAATTGCGACCATGGCGAAGGCTGGTCGTGATAAGTTGACACTCCTTGCCGGCGAGGGATTGGGCAGTTTTGGCAATTGGGTGGAGCAGTTGGTGGCCGAAAGCTTGGGTAAAGAGGGCAGCGGCGTCCTGCCGGTACTCGACGACGGTGCGCTAATTCCAGCAGACTATGGGGAAGATCGTTTTTTCGTCACAATCCGTGAGCAAGGAATGGCGAGCAACGCCTTGTTGGAGCAAAGGTTGGCAGCATTGCGCGCCGCCGGCCATCCTTGTTATACGATCACCCTTGCCAATCGCGTTGATTTGACCAGGGAGTTCTTGCGTTGGGAATACGCGACAGCTGTGGCGGGCAAGATTCTTGGCATCAATCCTTTTGACGAGCCGAATGTGTCTGAGAGTAAGGCGAACACACTGGAGATTTTGGATGTGTTTCAGCGAGAGGGAGCGATCCCCAAGCACCCTCCACAACTGGAAGAGAACGGTGCTGCGCTTTGGATTGCCGATGTGCGGACCGGCGACAATTTGACAGCCGCCCTAGCGCGCCAAATCAAGGCCTCCAATACGGGTGATTATTTCGCCCTATTGGCTTATTTGCCGATGAGCGAAACTTTGACCAACCGGCTCAGCACAATTGCAGGGCGCTTATCGGCAACCACTCAGCGCGCTATAACCCTGGGTTTCGGCCCGCGTTATCTGCATAGCACCGGGCAATTGCACAAAGGAGGTCCAAACCAAGGCATCTTCCTTTTCTTGACTGCGGATAGTGGTACAGATATTCCGATCCCTGGGCGCGATTTTGGTTTCGCGACGCTGCATGAAGCGCAATTCACGGGCGATATGCGTTCTCTTCATGCCAGCGGTCGCCGTGGTTTGCGTTTGCATGGAGCAACTCCGGATTTTGTGTGTGATGCGCTAGAAGCGGCTTTGGCATCATCGTTGCGCTAGTTCCGAGCGATATCGTGGTTTGGGTACGCCGCGTCAGCAAAATTCTGTGGTTGCATTGAAATACGAGGTGTCGAATCGTTTGCCTAAACGCTTTCGCCGCTCAGCCAGTCGTTTTCATACCGGCGGCGATGCCGTTGATGGTGTCGAGGACCGCGCCCTTCAGCGCGTCATATTCCGGAGCATCCGGTTTTAAGGCGCGTATGCGTTTCAACAATTCGACCTGGATGAAATTGATGGGATCGACATAAGGGTTGCGGCGCATGATTGAATTTTGGATGACTGGCATCGAATCCAAGAGCGAATTTTGTTGAGTAATTTTGCAGACATATTCTGCGGTGAGTTGATGCTCAGTCTGGATGGTTTGAAATTGTTCATTGGCCAATTGTGTCTCGCTCACCAATCCTGCATAGTGCCCGGCAATACCCATATCGGCCTTCGCAACATCCATCTCTAAATTCTGGATGGTGTTTTGGAAAAAGGGCCAGTGGGCGTACATTTCTTGTAGGATGGCGAGGTGCTGGCTACCACTCGCGCAAAATTCGGCCACGGCGCTACCTACGCCGAACCAGCTGGGGATGATGGCGCGGCTTTGTACCCAGGAAAACACCCAGGGGATGGCGCGCATGGCCGCGAAACCCTTTTTGCTATGGCGACTGACCGGGCGTGAGCTAATTCGAAGTTGAGCTAGCTCGTGTATCGGCGTCGCTTGTTGCCAATAGGTGAGAAAACCGTCATTTTCGTAGACAAAATCACGATAGGCGCGGCGGCTAGTGGCGGCTAGCTTGGCCATGACTGCCAACCATTCCGCCTCTTGCTTCACAACATCTTTTTGAGAGACATCTTTAGCGCTTTGCAAAATTGCCGCGTGTAGGACCTGTTGCATATGGCGGCGCGCAATTCCTGCGTTGGCGTAGCGATAAGCGATGACTTCTCCTTGCTCGGTGATTTTCACGCCGCCGCGGAGGGAGCCGGATGGCTGTGCCAGAATTGAGCGATTCGTTGGACCACCACCACGCCCGATACTACCGCCACGCCCATGAAACAATTGTAGGGAGACTCCATGCTCGTCACAAACTTGGTTGAGCTCTCGATTGGCTGTGTAAAGCTCCCAATTGGAGGCAAGGTAACCGCCATCTTTACTGCTATCGGAATAACCAAGCATGATTTGCTGGCGCCAACCACGTCCCACATCCCTGCTGGTTAGATATTCTTGGTAGGCGGGATTCTTGAAGAGATTGGCCATCATCGCCGGCGCGTTATGCAAGTCTTCGATCGTTTCGAATAAAGGGACGAGGTCCAGTTGATGGGCGACGCCGACTTCTCGCGCAAGCAGCAGCATTGCCAGTACATCGCTGGCGTTCGCGCTCATGCTGGCGATGACGGTATCGATAGCGATGGCGCCATAGCGTTGGTGGGCCAGAGCGATCATCTCCCAGGTATCGATGATCATGCGCGTGTTCTCGCTATAGCGTTCCTTATCGCGCGGGAATAATGGACGTCGGTTGGTGATTTCGTATTGGAGAAGGGCTTGTTTTTCCGCTTCTGGGGTTTCCGCGTAGTTCTCGCAAATCCCGTATTGGCGGAAAAGCTCATCCAATGCCAATCGAATCAGGTTGGCATCTTCACGGATGTCCAGGGGGAGAAAATGCAGACCAAAAAGTCGAACTTTGCCAATTAGGCGGAGTAAATGCCCACGCGCGACATGCTCACTACCGTGTTCGAGCAGGCTCTGTTCAACCACCAGCAAATCATCCAGTAACTCTCGACTGTTCGGATATTCATCCAGTTCCAAGCGGCGACGAATCTGCTCAAAGATTTGCCGGTAGGGTTCTTTTGGATAATGGGCGGCTAGGGATGCGTCCTCCCTGAGTAAAGAGCCTAGCTGCGGGGAAATTTGAGCTAGCTGTGAAGAATGTGTCAATAAATCGCGCAGGGAAACCACCTCATGGATGTAGATTTCGCGGGCTGTTGCGCGCATCGTCGCCAAGGTGTCCAGCGTGGTATAAGGGGTTACATTGGGGTTGCCATCGCGATCGCCGCCAATCCAAGATGCATAACGCAAAATCGCGGGCGGATGTCGCCAGGTCACTTGGGGGTAGTTTTTTGCGAGCGCATCTTGCAAGTCGCCATAGATTTCGATGGTGGCATCCATGATGACCGAACAAAGGTAATAGAGACCGAATTGCACTTCATCGGCAACCGTTTTCTGGCGATCACGAAATTGTTGGGTTTGAGTGAGAATTTCGATGGTTTCGAGTAAGGCATGCTCGAGCTGGCGTTGTTGTCTTGTGGAGTTGGTGGCTAACGAATGTGAGGCGAGCAAATTGGCGATCCGTTGTAGTTGGCGCAGAACCTCTTGCCGTTTTGCTTCTGATGGATGTGCTGTCAGGACAAAACGTACGCGCAAATGCTGCAACAAATCCTGAAGGTCTGTCCCGCTCCAGCTGCGCTGCTTTAATTCTGTGATTGCCTCCTCAAGCGTTTCTTGCAATTGCCCAGCTTGCTCACGTTTGGAGAGCACTCGCAAACGTTGTTGGTCTTCGGCGATGTTGATGAGTTGGAAATATGTACTGAAGGCGTTGGTCAAGATGCGCAATTTCTCTAGTGGAAGAGAGGCGATACGCTGGATTAATGTTTCTGCCGCTACCTGGTCGCCCTGGCGGCGGCGTTTAGCGAGCAAGCGAATTTCCTCGATCAACTCCAGCGCTTCTGCGCCGTGCTGACCGAGGATGGTGTTACCCAGCAGTTTGATCAGTAGGTGAATATCGCCGCGGATAGTGCGTTCCATATTGGGGTTGAATTTGCTCATCTGATGCCTGGATTATACCGAATGCTCAGGCCGCTCTGAAAAATTCACGGGCGTTTGGATGGAGAAGGAGATTGCAGCATTGACGCTTAGCCGAAACGACCTTCAATATAATCTGCAGTTTCTTGATGTTGGGGTGCGGAGAAGATGCGCCCGGTCGGGCCAAATTCCACCAACTCGCCCCAACGCACCTCCTTATCTTCGATCTCTTCTTTGCGAATGTTGAAGAAAGCTGTGTAATCGGACATGCGAATTGCTTGCTGCATATTGTGAGTTACGATGACAATGGTATAAATGGCGACCAATTCGCGCATCAATTCTTCAATGCGTTGTGTAGCGATGGGATCGAGCGCGGAACAGGGCTCATCCATCAAGATCACCTCTGGCTCGACGGCGATGGCACGAGCGATGCAGAGTCTTTGCTGTTGTCCGCCGCTGAGCTCAAGCCCCGATTTGGAATGGATGTCTTCTTTGACTTCATCCCATAGCGCTGCTTGCTTGAGACTATGTTCAACGATTTCAGCGAGAAGTTTGCGGCTGCGTATGCCCAGCAGGCGCGGACCATAGGCGACATTATCATGAATGCTCTTGGGAAAAGGGTTGGGCTTTTGGAATACCATACCGATGCGTCGGCGAATTTCTACCGGATCCATCGCATTGTCGTATAGGTTTTCACCTTTATAGAGGATACGGCCACGAACACTCGCGCCTGGCACAAGGTCATTCATTCGATTGATGGCGCGTAGCACGGTACTCTTTCCACAACCTGAAGGGCCGATAAAAGCGGTGATTTTGCGCTGATCGATTTGCATACACACATCTTTCACAGCACGTTTTTCACCGTAAAAGACATTCAGATGGTCGATGAGTAAGGCAGGTTCTGGCATTCTTCTCTACCCTAATTTGCGATTACGGGCGCTGAAGCGGTTTCGTAGCAAGATGGCCAAAGCGTTGAGCGCGATGAGCATGGTGAGCAAAACCACGATTGTCGCGGCAGCCGTGTCTTGAAAACCAGCGCGCGAATCGGCCGTCCAACGATAGATCTGAATGGGCAATACGGTGAATTTTGCGAAAGGTCCGCTGGGGTCAATAAAAATGGTTGTGGCTGCGCCAACTACGACAAGTGGGGCCGTTTCGCCCAGGGCACGGGAGACTGAAAGGATGACACCGGTGAGAATACCAGGAAGGGCGACCGGCAAAACCTGACGCGAAATGGTTTGCCATTGGGTGGCGCCCAATCCGTAACTGGCTTCGCGAATGCTCTGTGGCACTGCGCGGATGGACTCTTGCGCGCTGATGATGATGACCGGCAAGATGAGGAGCGCCATGGTCAACCCGGCAGAAAGGATGGTGCGACCATCACTGTCGACCATACCCATGATGCGGCCACTGGTCAGTTCCTCAAGAGCGCGTACGAAAACGGCCAGGCCCAACATTCCGTAGATGATGGAGGGTACCCCCGCCAGGTTGCGGATGTTGACTTCGATGAAATTGTTAATCCAGCGCAGTAGAGTGCCTTGTGTCCTGGCGCCACGGGCGTACTCTTCCAGGTATATCGCCGCTGCGACGCCAATGGGCAGGGATGCACCGAGGGCGATGAGCAGCATCCATAGAGAGCCAAGGATGGCGACGCGAATGCCCGATGTGAGCGGATGATTGGAGCTGGGAGATTGTAGGAAATTGTCGTTGATCCAGGAATGGAAATTTAGGCTAGCCCCAGGATATTCTTCCGATACAAAAGCCCGGATTTGTTCACCCTCTGTGAGCGACTCAATCAAGTTCCAACTGCGCAACAATGTCGATTGGATGATATCCGAATAGACCAACTCCAACAGCTGAGCGGCTGGCAAGTTACTTTGGAGGAGTAAGGCGATGTCCTTACGAGCCATCGTATCCCTTGCGGAGCGGTCAACAGATTGTGGCAGACGCAAGTCGAGAATGGTGCGTTCGCCCCAATCTTGTGGGTATTCTTGATCGCCGGAAAGGGCCGAGCGCAAAGTCAGATCGCGCAATTCTGCTGGTGAAGCCTTTGTATTCGCAACTTCTTCCAGAAAGACAGCGAACAAGCGATCGGTGCTCACGCTATACACGCCACTATCGTCTTTATGATCGCGAAGTAGGGCGCTGAGCTCGGCGACGCTCTGCTCATTGAGCTCGTATCCGTCGTTATTCTGCAAGTCCACTGGATTGACGGCATTGGCTATGGCGATGTATCCGAAGGAATCATCGACAATTTTGGCGAATAGGATGACGAGGGCCAGCACAGAGAAACCAATTGATGCCAGATAGATGCGCCGCCAAAGATTGGAGTTGCGCCTGCGCTTGGTAATGGAATCGCGAAAGGCGTCGACTTCAATAAAGGACTTGGTTGAAATCGTCATGGCTCAATAAGCCTCTCGAAAACGCCGTGTCACCGCGCCGCTCATCAGATTGAAGAGCAGGGTCAAGGCAAATAGCAAGAGACCGATGGCAAAGAGGCTGTTATAATCGATGGTGTTGTAGCTGATATCGCCGCTGGAGATGCGCGCGATATGACCAGTCATGGTCTCAGCGCCCTCTAGAGGGTTGAATGTAAAGTTGGGGCCAGCTCCAGCAGCCAGAGCGACGATCATCGTTTCGCCAACCGCGCGCGAGATGCCGAGTAGAAAAGCGGCCATGATGCCGGAAACGGCGGCCGGCAACACGACTTTGCGCGTGGTTTCTGAACGTGTGGCGCCAAGGGCGTATGAAGCATGGCGCAAAGCCCGGGGGACGGAGTTCAGCGCGTCTTCGCTGATGCTAGCGATGGTTGGGATGATCATAATGCCCATCACCAATCCAGCGGAAAGGGTATTGAATTGTTTGACCTGCACACCGAGTAGATTCTGCAAAAGGGGTGTTAACCAAGTCAGGGCAAAATAACCATAGACCACCGTCGGTACGCCGACGAGCAGCTCGAGCACCGGTTTGACGAGGCCTCGGATACGGTCAGTAGCATATTCACTGAGATAGATGGCCACACCCAATCCGACAGGTAGCGATATGATTAGCGCAAAAAGGGTTGTCATTAGGGTCGCGTTCAACAGCGGCCAGATACCCAGCCGGCCCAATTGAGGGTTCCATTGAGTTCCGCTGAAAAATTCGCTGAGCGTTACGGGTTTGGCGATGAAAATTGGTAGGTTTTGGTGATGCGCTACCGGATTGGTGCCTTGCGTGCCGCGTTCGACGGTGAGGTAGCTTGCTTCTTCATCAACGGCAATCACCCGCATCATTTCTTGCTCAATACGGATGTCGTCGCCCGCTGAGAAGGCGCCTGCGCTGTTTGGCGGCAAAGTTATCAGGGTATTTTGACCATCCAGCTCCTCTTCAAGCAGCACGGTTTTGTTGGTATGGATATTGATAGCGCTACCCCCCTCATGGGCGAGGGTATTTCCCCCCTGGTAGCCACGTTCGACTTCCAGTTCGTATTGATTGATTGCGGTGACCAGCAAACTTTCTTCGCCAATTTCCAGAATCTGCCCAATCTCAAAAGGTTGCGATGCACGTTTGCCCAGGGCGATGACCAAGCGATTGTCGGTTCTGTTGAGCGGTTTGGCCAAGTGTACTGTGTTGCCCATGTTCATCACGAAGGCAGGTTCGACGGTATCGAATTTTGCTTGCTCAAAAGCTTGTTGGCGGAAGAAGAGAATGGAGTTTTCACCCAGGGTATAGAGGATACCAACGGTTGTGATGATGGAAATTAAACCGCATAGCAAGAGGACCGATTGGATGATGAATTCCAAGATACGCGGTTTCTTCCGTAAGCTATCCGGGATGACCTTGTCGTTCTTGAGCGCATCATCTGCTAACGATTTGGGCCGAGAAAGAATGTGTGTTTGCGCCATTCCCACCCCTTGACTTCCGAAATGATGATTCGAGTGTAGACAGGCGATTGTTACGATTGAGATGAGTTTTGTTACAAAATGTTTAAATCAAAACGACGGCGTTGGTAAGTAGATGAGGATGAACGAATGCAAAGCTCCACACAACATAAGGAGGGGGCTCGTCGCAGATGCCCCCCTCCTTTGCGCTATTAAGGATGAAAACAAACCTAGTTGCTGCTGGCCGCTTTCACCAGGAAGCGGGCGCGATTCAAACCATAGGGGTCGGCGGGGAAATATCCGACTGCCTCGACCTCGTCGTTGACGATAGTCAGATAATAAGTGAGAAAGTCGCCCACTTGTGATTTGTTGGCGATAATTTCAGGGGCCGCGTACATGAACAGCGGTCGCGCTAGTGGATAGGTTCCGTCATCCACACTGCTGGCTTCCGGTGTGATCCCATCGATTGCGGCGGCGGCAAGCACATCACGATTGGCGTCGAAATAAGCGAACCCGAAAAAGCCGACGGCGTATGGGTTGCCACTCACGCCGGTCACAAGAACATTGTCGTCTTCACTCAGGCTCGTGCGCGCGGCGGCCAAGATCGGCTCTTTGTTATCATCGAACACCTCTTCGACGAAATAATCGAAGGTGCCGCTGTCTGTGCCGGGGATGAAACGTTCGATGGGCTCGTTCGGCCAATCAGGATTGATATCCTGCCATGTGTTCGCTGTGCTGAAAACCGCAGCGAGTTGCTCGAGGGAGAGATTATCGACGAAATCATTGTCGGAATTCAAGACGACTGCTAAGGCATCGGTCCCGACACGAACAGGAAAAACCGTGCGCCCAATGACATGGCAATTTTCAATCTCTGCATCTTTGATCGGCCGACTGGCATTGGAGATATCCGTGACACCTTCAGCGCAGAAGCGCTCAAAGCCGGCGCCAGAACCGATGCTATCCACGGTGATATTGCCGGTATACCCCTCGTCACGGAAACGAGTGGCGATGGCATCGCTGAGTGGGAAGACGGTGGAGCTACCGGCGATGATGATGTTCCCATCGACGAAACTGGGGACGATCTCCGGCAGGTCGATGGGCGGAATCAAGACGGTATCGATGAGATGAACGATATTGCCATCGCCAATGTTGATATCCACCGATGTCACTTGTGCATCATTGATGTAGACCACCATATCATCGACGGTGACATTCAGCGAGGGTCCGGCTGTAGTGGAAATTTCACCGCTCACCAACACATCGCTCATCAGCGGTGTGGGTAGAAAATGGTATTTCAAGACCGTTTGCAGTAAAGATGGGTCATTCAGCAAAAAATCAATTGCGAAATCAGGCAATGCCGCGAAGGCCGCATCCGTGGGCGCGAAGATGGTGCTCGATTGAGTCATCATATCACCGTCTTCCAGACCAGAGGCATCCAAGACATCTGCCAATACCGTCAATCCCGCTTCACGCGCAGCACTGGCCAGAGGTCCGCTCGCGCTCTGTGCATAGGTGGCCACCATGGGTAGCCCCAGGAGCAAACACATACCCAACCCAATCATCTTCCGAAACGATAGCATGGCAATTCTCCCTTATTTATGTGATTGGAACAATTCGCCTCAGGTGAGACAGGGCGGATGCTAAACACTGGATATGAATAAAATGCTACAAAATTGCTGCATTATGCTTAAATTGCGAGTACTTTCAGTTAATCTTAGGGATCCTTTGTTTGGTCAATGCGATATCAGCAGTGTGGGCAAGTCTGGTAGATAAGGCAAGAAAGATGATGAATGATGGGGAAAAATAGCGCCTTAGGCATCGATATCGGTGGTACAGGCGTCAAAGCGGCGCAAGTGGATTTGACCAATGGTCGGTTCACGAGTCAACGCTTGCGTGTTCGAACACCGCAACCCTCGACGCCAGCTAAAGTGCTTCAAGTGGTCTTTCAGTTGATTGGTGATTTGGGCTGGTTCGGCGTCATCGGCTGCACTTTTCCTGGTGTCGTCCGCGCAGGGGTTACCCAAAGCGCGGCCAATGTGCACAAGAGTTGGGTAGGTTTCTCAGCGCAAGCGGCTTTGGAAGCTCGTCTAGAGCAACCTGTGGCGCTGATTAACGATGCCGATGCAGCTGGCTTAGCCGAGTTGCAATACGGTGCCGCGCGAAATCAGCATGGTACAGTCCTTGTGCTCACTTTGGGCACTGGTTTGGGTAGCGCCTTATTTTGTGACGGAAAACTGGTGCCGAATACTGAGTTGGGTCATTTAACTTTACACGGTGATTCGGCGGAGAATTATATGACAGATCGCGCCCGCCGTCGCGATCAATTGAGTTGGGTAGAATGGGCTGCGCGCATTAATGAATACCTCGCGATGGTCGATCGGCTCTTTTCCCCGGACCAGTACATTTTGGGTGGTGGTGTGAGCCGCAAGCATGAACATTTCCTCCCTTTGTTGCGGGCCAACGCACCGATCCTGCCAGCGAAGTTGCGCAACCGCGCTGGAATAGTGGGTGCGGCTTTGCATGGAATGCACCAGTGGAGAAATTCATGATGAGCAATTCCAGCGCCGCCAAGGCCATCCTGCCGCGCCTGAGAATAAACACAGGATTGGTGGAGCGAGTATTGGTTGGTTTCATCCGCGACGCGGTCATGAAAGCGGGTCAGGGACGTTGTGTGGTCGGTCTTTCGGGTGGTGTCGATTCAGCCTTGGCCGCTTGCTTGGCTGCGAAAGCGTTGGGTTCAGAAAATGTCCTAGCGTTATGCATGCCGGCTCCGGAATCCTCGCCAAAAAGTCTGCAACATGCTGAAGAGTACATTGAGCAACTGCGCCTTCCAAAGAGGGTGATACCCATCGGCGATATGGCTGCGCCCTATCGCGATCGCTTTCCCAACTTGGGACGCATGCGTCTAGGTAATATCTATGCTCGCCTGAGAATGTTGGTGCTGTATGATCAATCGGTGGTTTGGGGTGGGCTCGTTTTGGGTACGAGCAACAAGACCGAGGCGCTGTTGGGTTATTCGACCATCTTTGGTGATAACGCGGCCGCCTTGCAAGCGCTTATGGATTTGTACAAGTGCCAGGTCCGTCAGTTGGCGACTGCGCTCCACATTCCCGACGCAATACTGGATAAAGCCCCCAGCGCCGACCTCTGGTTGGGGCAAACGGATGAAGAGGAGCTGGGCTTTACCTACGATGTGGCGGATGCGTTGCTCTATTTACTCGTTGATGAACGCTACTCTCTGGAGGATGTTGAAGATTATGGTTTCGAGCGCGAGTTCGTTGCCGAGCTTTGGCAGCGCGTCAAAGCACAACACTATAAGCGTACGATGCCGAACATCGCCAAGCTCAGTCATCGCAGCCTTGGTCACGATTTTCATTATTTGAGGGACGACCGTGGGCGGGTTGGTCGTCCATTACAGTTACAGGGCGAGGCGAATGGCCCATATCCGCTCAGTGAGTAGTGGTGGAGTGGGTATACTGAGCGTATGAGAGTCGCAAAGTCCGGGCGTCCAGAAGCGGATAATCGAACACCAACCTTGCCGCGTGACCATTTCGGTGCCTTGTTGGTGAGTGTTGTCCTGATGGTGGTGGGTTGGTTGGGGATGGCCGAGACCATCAGTCAAGGGGGACCCACTCTGCGCTCCGTTTTCCAATTCATCTTGCTGCTTTTTTGCGCCGCTAGCGGCACGGCGATGCCCTTCATATTTTATTTCAATGTGCGCTTTGTACCGGTGACGCGCCGAGTGCCTTCGAGCGCGGTGATTGTGCGGCAATCTGCCTGGGTGGGCAGTTTTGTGGTGGGTTGTGCGAGTTTGCAATTGCTTTATCTGGGGGAGGGCAGGGCTTTGACACCAGCCACGGCTCTCGCATTGGCCGGCTTTCTTGCTTTGCTTGAATGGAATATACAGCGGCGTGTTAAGGACTGATGAGTAGTGAAAAGCAGATGCTGCGCGCTTTACCCTCCATTGACCGTTTGCTGAGGGAAGAGCGGGTGTTGGCACTATGCGAAGAATATGGCCGGTCGGCGACAAAGCGAATGCTTCAAGTCATCCTGAAAGAGAGGCGTGTAGCCATCCGCTCTGGCGAAATTCAATTGGCGGCCGACGAAGATTGTATCATTGAAGCAGAGACACGGATGCGCGCGGAAAGGCCGATGACGCTGCGCTCGGTGATCAACGCAACCGGCGTCATTTTGCATACCAACTTAGGGCGAGCGCCAATATGCCTGGCTGCGAGACGCGCTGTCGCCGCAATTGGGCGAGATTATTGCAGTTTGGAATACGATTTGCGGATTGGTGGCCGTGGTAGCCGATACCAACACGCGATGCACCAGCTCAAAACTCTCACAGGTGCTGAAGATGCATTGGTGGTGAACAACAACGCTGCGGCGCTGTTTTTGTTATTGAGCACTTTGGCAAAAGATCGAGAAGTGGTCATCTCTCGTGGCCAGCTGGTGGAGATTGGTGGCGGATTCCGAATACCGGAAATACTGCGTGCGAGTGGCGCAATATTGCGGGAAGTTGGCAGCACAAACCGCACACGCATATCAGATTACGCGGGCGCAATTGGCGAACAAACGGCCCTGTTGCTGCGCGTTCATCTCGCCAATTTTCGTATGTTGGGTTTTACCGAAGCGACATCCCTTGCGGATATGATCAATCTGGGAGTGACGAATGATATTCCCATCATTGATGATGTTGGGAGTGGTGCCTTGTTGGATACCACATCCTTGGGCTTGCCAGCTGAGCCGATGGTACAGAAGAGTATCGCTGCCGGCGCGGATGTGGTGCTTTTTAGTGGTGATAAGTTATTAGGGGGCCCGCAAGCCGGAATCCTGGTGGGTAAGGCCGCCATACTGAGCCAGTTGCGGCGGCACCCGCTGGCGCGGGCGTTGCGCGCCGATAAATTGGCCTTGGCCGCGCTCATTCCAACACTCGATGCTTACCTTAACGGGTGTGCGTTGGAGGAAATACCGTCATGGTGGATGATGGCTCGGAGGGTTGGTGAGTTGCGTGAAGTGGCCGCCCGCTGGCAAGTAGAGCTGGGTGGGGAATTGGTGGAGACGCGCTCGACAATCGGCGGTGGGAGTTTACCTGGCGCAACGCTTCCCACCGTCGCCCTGGCGCTGGAAAGCAAATCAGTTGAGCGCTGTTTGGCTCTCTTGCGTGAAGCGGCGCCTCCGATCATCGGACGCATTGAAGAGGGATGCCTTTTGTTGGACCCGCGCACTGTCCTACCGGATCAAGAGGAACAGCTCTTGTTGGGTTTGCGAGCGACTTTGCTGGCTTAGGATTTAACATCAGTCTCGACCGGTCATCGCAGGTTTTTGCCTTGCGGTATACTGGTCCTCTGGAAGGGTGATTTTGGGTGATTTCATGAAATCTGATTTGGATCGTTTGATGGGTGAGCGCGACTTAGTGGCTTTCATCATTGGCGGGGGCGAAGAGGAAAGCCCAGAGCGCCATTATATGACGAATGGTGCGGCCATCATGGGTGGCATCATCCTCAAGAAGATTGGTGAGACTGCCGTGGCTGTGGTCAGCCCGATGGAAATCGAGGAGATGAACCATAGTGGTTTGCAAGCTTACACCTTTAACGATTTGGATTTTGCCGAAATCCTATTGAAATCAGGCGGCGATCCGCTGGCCACGCAACTGGCTTTTTGGAAGCGTTGTTTGGAACGTTTTGCTATCCCGCCTGGACGTGTGGGTATTTATGGTGTCGGTATGTTGAGCCATTATCTCGCTTTCTTCCGCGCGCTGGAAAGAGAATTGCCACAATACGAATTCGTTGGTGAAGTCAGGCGCACCCTATTCACAGACGCGATGTCCACCAAATCCCCGGAGGAATTGGAGCGGATGCGTGTGGTTGCCAAGAAGACAGATGAAGTCATGCAGATCGCCTGGGATTTCATCGCCAGTAAGAGTGAGCGAGCGGGTCAAGTCGTGAATGAGCAGGGGGAGGCTGTCACGATTGGCGATGTTAAGGCGATCATCAACCGCTCTTTATTGGAGCGCGGGCTCGTCGACCAGGAGGGAATGATATTCGCTCAGGGGCGCGATGCCGCTTTCCCGCATAGTCGTGGTGCAGAAGATATGCCATTGCGAACTGGGCAGACCATCGTTTTCGATTTCTTTCCGCGCGAAATCGGCGGTGGGTATTTTCATGATTGCACGCGTACCTGGTCAATTGGCTATGCGACCGAGGAGGTGGAGCGTAGCTATCAAGATGTGAATGATGCATTCGATGTCGCTGTCGAGACTTTCGTGAGTGGTGGCAAAGCGCATCGCTTGCAGGATGCAGTGTTGGATTTGCTCGAGGCTCGTGGACACCCCACCGTTCGAAGTCACCCTGGCACGACTGAGGGTTACACTCACGGACTGGGGCACGGCGTCGGCTTGCGGATTCATGAGGCGCCAGGGATGAGCCATTTGCAACGTGAGGATATCTTGCAGCCCGGCAATGTCATCACCATTGAGCCGGGGGTCTATTATCCAGAGCGTGGTTACGGCATTCGCTTGGAGGACACTTTTTATGTCAGTCAACAGGGTGAACTGATTTCGCTATCCCCGCAACCCAAGCGCCTGGTGTTGACATTGCAAGGGCCGGGTGGTGAAGAAAGGTGACGCGGCCCCTTCGAGTGGCGATCGTCGGCTCTGGTCCGGCGGGCTTTTATGCGGCAGAGCGATTGCTGCGCGCGGAGCGCCAGGGCATCATCGCTTATGTGGATATGTTGGAGCGCTTGCCCACCCCTTATGGTTTGGTGCGCGGCGGTGTCGCGCCGGACCACCAAAAGATCAAATCCGTCACCAAAGTCTACGATCGCATCGCCTCTCATGAGCGCTTCCGCTTCTTTGGCAATGTGTGTTTTGGGGAAGATGTCTCGCATGTGGATTTGCGAGAACGATATCACGCGGCGATTTATGCGGTTGGCGCGCAAAGCGACCGCGCTTTGAATATTCCAGGTGAAGATTTACCAGGTAGCCATGCCGCAACCGAATTTGTGGCTTGGTACAACGGTCATCCTGATTATCGTGACCGCCAGTTCGATTTTTCGGCGGAGAGCGCGGTCATCATCGGCGTTGGCAATGTGGCGATGGATGTGGTGCGCATTCTGGCGCGCTCGCAATCTGAGCTGAACCAGACGGATATCACCGATTATGCTCAGCAAAGTCTGGCCGTTAGTCGGGTGCGTGAAATCACAGTGCTTGGTCGACGTGGCCCGGTGCAATCCGCTTTCACCAACCCGGAAATCAAAGAGCTGGGGGAGATGGAAGAAGCCGATATCGTCGTCGACCCCAGCGAATTGGATTTGGATGAATATAGCCAAGAATTTTTGGATAGAGGCGAGGATCGCACAGCGCGCCGCAATATGGAAATACTGCGCGAATATTCGCAAAGGAAAGCGACCCCAAAGCGAGTACGAATTACCATGCGTTTTCTAGTCTCGCCGATAACGATTCTTGGTGAAGGGCGGGTCGAAGCGATTCGTTTGGTGCACAATGAGCTGTATTTGGATGAACGCAAGCGCTTGCGACCACGGACGACCGGGAAGACGGAATTTCTCCGCGCTCAGTTGGTTTTTCGTTCGGTCGGTTATCGCGGTTTACCCCTAGCGGGTTTGCCATTCGATGAGGATTGGGGCATCATCCCCAACGAGCATGGCCGCGTTGTACACCAACGCGGAGGTGGTGATGTCTGGGTAGGCGATTATGTGGCAGGCTGGATCAAGCGCGGTCCAAGCGGGGTGATTGGCACCAATAAACCGGACAGCGTGGAAACGGTTGAGTGTTTGCTGGAAGATTGGCAGGACGGCCGCTTACCGACACCAGCGCTGGCCAATGAAGAGGCTCTCCCCGCGCTGCTCAATGAAAGTGGTGTACAAAGGGTCAGTTATGCAGATTGGCAATTACTGGATAGGCTCGAACGAAAGAAGGGTGCTGAACAGGGTCGACCCCGTGTGAAATTTTATGATGTGGCGGAGATGCTGACGATCCTGCAGTGTGAACACGAACCGATTTAACATCCCCAATTTTCTTGAGCACAGAAAACCGGTTTACCACTCGATTGTTGCGCGCCTTCACCTTAGCAGGCTTGTTCGTATTTTTATTTTCCCTTGGGCATACTAGTGAACAGCCGCAAATCTTGGGCCGTTATTCGATGCGCTATGCCCTGAGCCTAGTAGGGCTGCTCGGCACTTGCAGTGTTCTTTGGTGTTTGAGTGTGCCAAGCTGGCGGGCCGTTATCACGCGACGGCCGCAGCGCAAGATTGTGCGAGGTCGGGCCTGGCTTCTGGTATTTTGCAGTTGGGTAGCATTGCTGCTGAGTGTTGCCGTTTTATGGTGGTTCTTGCCAGCGGACCAAAACCGCAGGTTTGTCATCTTTTTCGTCTTGCTGTTGGAATTGGCCATCATCGCAGTATGGCTCTGGCGAGAAGGGCTTGGGGAAGAACTGGTTGCTTTGCGCAAGGTTACCCCTTTTGTCTTTATTTTCACAATCCTATACCTATTGCTGGCAACGAGCCTTCACGGGAGATTGCCGCATTTTCAGTTCGAAGATGAAACAGCGCTTCTAGGCTCGAACTGGCAGATGTTTCATGAACCCGCCACTTTTGGGCTGTTCTCGCCCGATCGCAACCCGCAGACCTTTGCGAATAATTTCTCAATGCTCGGGCTGCTGGCTGGCGGGTATATGAGAATATTCGAATTTGGTTGGTTGCAAGCGCGGGCTTTCTATTTAATGATACTTTGGGGTGCCGCTCCTTTCATTTACGGAGCGGCGCGACGTTTGTATGGACCGGCGGCGGCTTTGGCCGCTTTCTCTTTGGCAATTGTCATTCCTCTGCAACACAATTGGATAGTGAACCATGGCTATGTGGTGACTGCAACAGCGGTCGCGCTTTATGCTCACCTGCGCGCTCGTGAGGTGGATGGCAGGCGGCGGCGGACCTGGGCGTTTGTTTGCGGGTTTTTCGCCATATCCGCATTCGAAGGGCATGCATATGGTTTGGCTTTCGCTGCGATGTTCTGGTTTGCTCAATTGCGTTTACTGTATTTGGATTATCGGCGAAACAGGATTGATGTCCGTCACCCCTTTTGGATGTATTCATTCGGCAACGTGTGTTTTCTGGCCTTATGGTTGATTCATCATGTGGCTTTGCCGGGGATTCGCCTGATTGACCTGCCGGCAATCATTCATGCTACCCATCAATGGGAAAGCTCGATCGGTGCGAGTCTCACAATGTCCGGCATTTGGAAACTGATACAGTTGTACCTCTTTCTCTCTCCTTATGAAGTGGTGCTCCTGATTTTGTTTGGCAGCTTGGCAATCTGGCGATGGAGAGAGGAAGATCGTTTCCTGCTCCTATTCATTTTGGGTGCTGGTGTTTTGATGACCGTCGTCTTCGCGCATCTCAACAACTATTACTTCATTTTCTTATTGCCGTTCACCGCATTGTTTTTTGGTAAGGGCATACAAAGCGGTTTTCGACGAATACAAATCCCAATGCGGGGAATTGGCGCGCAATACATTTCCCTTCTCGGTCTTTTCACCTGGTTTGCTTTCCTGCAATTTTTTGCCATTCAAGGTGTGTTAATCAGCCAGTCATCAGAGAATTTGGCTGCGTTATCACGGCAAAGAAATTATGCTGATTTAGGCCGCAAGATAGATGCCTGGTTGCCCGATGAGGACATTGTTGTTGCTGGCAATGCTGGTTTTTATCCAAGTATGTCCGAGCGGTTGAATTATGCTATCTCTTTTAGTTTTACTTGGGGTGATGCAAAATACTGGCCGCTAGAACCACCACAAGCGATCATCGTTCGACAGGGGTTGGATACCGGTTATTCTGGGCTCTCCGATTGGCTCGTCGAGCACGAATTCCAGATGGTTGCTTGTTTCCCGTTGAAAGAGCACGCAGATGATGATGAGATATTGGTGATTTTGTATCTTCATCCCCATCTCGGTAGACATACTATACAGGGCGGTTGCCCACCTGAATCCTGGAAATGGTTGAGCTGATGCACCTTTTGACAATGCTCTTGGGCAAAGATAAGCCAACAATCTTCTTGCGATTGCTTGCAGGAATGAGCATGTTCTTTTTTGGCTTAATGCTTTTGGACACCAGCGAGTCTGCCAGCGTTCTTGGGCGCTATTCGCTTCGTTATACGGTCTACTTGCTGGAGGTATTGGCGCTGGCAATCGGTTTTGCCTTGCTGAGCGTTCGCGCCTATCGAGAACGCGTGTTTCGCAAAGCGAAGGGCCACCTGACACCGCGCGTAGCCAATTGGATTGTCTATGGCGCGCTCCTCTCCATCCCACTCCTTTATGGATTTTATCGTTTGCTTTTAATGCCTGATCGCCGTCCAGGATTCGAAAAGAACATAATTGTGTTATTGGCCGTAGTGCCTTTGCTGGCCGCTTGGTATCTCCATCGGTATGGCCGATTGTGCGAAAAGCTCCCAGGCATATCCTTATTGGCGGTTTCGTTACTTCTTATCATTTTGCACCTATTCATCATCGTAGAATTTGTCGGCGATATCCCGCATATCGAATATTGGGATGAACCTTGGGAAGCCAGTATATCCCTGGGTAGTGTCCGCGATTTTGGTCCGGCAGACCGAATAATCCTATCGGATCACACCAACCAGAATCGAATCACACGATATTTTTGGCAATTCATTAATGGGTTGGTACAAAGAATCGTGGGTGAAGGGTGGTTGCAGGCGAGGGTGTTTTACCTGGTCATGGGCATGATCGCTTGTCCATTCATTTTCCTGACTGCCAGGCGCCTTTATGGCCCAGTTGCAGCGTGGGCGGCGGCGTTGTTGGCTTTCTACTTGCCATTGCATCACAATGTTGGACGCCCAGATATTTGGGTGCCGACCGCGACCGCCATCGCCACGCATTTCTATTTTATGGCTAGGGATGAGCGGGCAAAGTACCAAAAGTGGGCGAGTTTCGCCTGTGGCTTTTTCATCGTTTCGACGGTGGATGGGCATCTATATGGCTTTTGCTTCGCTTTCACCTTGTGCGGATTTCATTTGTTGGAGCAATTGTCCACCATTCGCCGCGATGGGCTGCGGCTGACTGCGCGCTTCCGTTATTTCGTATCGGGTTGTGCCCTGTACTGCCTCTTTTGGCTTTGCTATCACTTCGCTTTACCGGGATTGCCATTGGTGGATTTGCCGAGAATTATCGCGGCCGACCACACCGCTCAACAGAGCATCGACTGGGTAGAGTTAGAAGATGATTTGCAGAGAATGCTCAATATGTTTCGCTCTACTCTCAGCTGGAATTTCCACGATAGACTGTTGGAGTTACTTCTTGGTTTAGTGGTTGGCACCCTCGCGCTCTTTCGCGGCAAGAAGTCTGATCGTTTCTTACTCATATGGTTTGGCACCAGCTGGCTTATTCTCTTTTACATGATGGGCCATTCGAACCAATATTATCATCAATACGCGATACCCTTCTTGGCTCTTTGGTTCGGCGGCGCGTTACAAGACGCTTATCGCATCAATTTGGGGGGGGGTGGGGGAGGCCATAGTCGCCTTGGCCCTGAACTGAGCAGGTTTGCCCTGTTGTCCCTCGTAACCACAATGTTCATATTGGCGATTAGTGTGCATTCAGCGGCGAGCGGGCCAGTGCACTTAGCACAGCGGCTGAAATTCGAGAGAATGATAGCCATTGGGCGAGAATTCGATGAGTACTTACCTGAGGAAGATATACCCATCCTCGGCAATTACCCAATGTTCTTGGGGATGACCTGGCGTGATAATTACCGGGTTAATTTATTCTCTAGGCCCGACCCTGATTCGGAACCCATCATCGAGCCTTTGCTGGCCTTCATTCATTACCCTTGGTATCAGGGGTACAACTATGACATTATGGCAATATGGCAATATATCAGGGGGAATTCTTTCCGGCCCGTTGCCTGTATTCCCTTACCCGATACCAACGACGATCTTTGGGAGAGAGTTGGCGGTGGTCAACCCGACCTCTCTATCCTTTATCTGGCTCCAGAGTACACTCCGCGTAAGGATGAGCATCCCTGCGCCCCCGAATTGTTTGCTGAATTCCCTGTACCCTAACCTCTCAGCATCGCATATTAGGATTGGGGTTATGGGATTGGCCAATTCTACCTCACCATTGGCCGGGCGTCGGTACCATCCTTATTATCTTCAGTCGCATCTTGGCAGGTGGACCGTATCGGATGAAAATTGCCCTCTGAGTCCCGGAAATGGTTGAGCTGATGCACCGGTGGACGATGCTCTTAGGGAAAGATAAGCCAACAATCTTCTTGCGATTGCTTGCAGGAATGAGCTTGTTGCTTTTTGGTTTAATGCTCCCTGAACACCAGCGATACCACAGCGTTCTTGGGCGCTATTCACTTCGTCATACGGTCTACTTGCTGGAAGTATTGGCGCTGGCCATATGCTTTGCCTTGCTGAGCGTTCGCGCCTATCGAGAACGACTCTTTCGCAAAGTGAAGGGCCATTTGACGCCGCGCGTGGCGAACCTGATTGTCTATGGCGCGCTCGTTTCCATTCCCATATTCTATGCGTTGCATCGTCTAATTTTGCTTGAACGTCAAAAAGGCTATATCGACAATTCACTCCTGATATTGTTGCTATTGCCCTTGCTCGCCGCCTGGTTGCTCAATCGTTATGGGCAGCTCGAAAATCATGGTTCGCCCTGGCGCTTGCTCATCATCGCTCTGTTTGTGTTGCACTTGCTCATCATCGCGAATTTTCTGGGCGACATTCCGCCCTTTCATGCCATTGATGACCCCTGGGAAGTTGCTGCAGCTGTACGCATTGCCCGCAATCCAGGGTCGCTCAACAGTATCAACTTTGCAGATAAAAATTTCGAATTCAACGCTCCTTTCTTCCAGCAAATCACGGGCAATGTTCTTTCGTTAATTGGTGAAGGGTGGTTGCAGGCCAGGCTGTTTTATCTGTTTATTGGCGCGCTGGCTTGTCCGTTCATATATGCCATTGCCAGGCGCCTTTACGGCCCAATTGCGGCCTGGGCGGCGGCCTTGTTGGCTTTCTACTTGCCTTTGCATCACAATTGGGCGCGACCGGATATTTGGGTTCCCACAGCGACTACCATCGCGCTCTATTTTTATCTCCTGTCCCGAGACGAGAAGGCAAAACAGCCCCAATTGGCCAGTGTCGCTTGCGGCTTTTTCATTGTATCGGCAATTGATGGCCATTCTTATGGCGTGTTCTTCGCGCTTTCACTTTCACTCTGGCAACTGCACTCAGAAATCCGCCACCTGCATCGCAATGGTTGGCGGCTGAGACTGAGCGCGCGTTTCCGGTACTATTTGTTGGGTTGCGCCCTGTATACGCTCTTCTGGTCATGGTATCACCTGGTCCTGCCAGGTATCCAACTCGTTGACCTGCCGTCACTGCTCGCCAGTGAATACCAATGGCAAGGAGGCCTTCCTGAGGAAATCGGGTTGTCTCGCATCTTCGCAAACATTTATTATTCACTGCAATTCTATCAACCCATGGAGGCATACCTGGGCATCGTCTTAACCACCCTCGCTTTGTATCGTCGCAAGCGTGAAGAGTTTTTCTTATTTTTCATTTTCGGTTGCAGTGTTCTATTGCTGGTCGTCATTTTGGCTCATGCGAACCTCTATTATCCACAGTATTGGATTCCTTTGTGGGCGCTCTGGTTTGGCGCCGCAGTACAGACCTTTGGTCAAAATATCGGTCGGCTGACCCACCAGAATGACCGGAAGCGACTAGGGATGAGCAACGGGGCTATCCTCTTTATGGTTTCGGCAATGCTCATGCTAACGGTGTTGGTTTATGAGAAGTCCAATCGACCAGGCAACCTGCGACGGCGAATTGAATACGAGAGTATGGTTGATGCGGGTCGTGAGCTGGATGAATATTTGCCGAGCGAAGATATTCATATCCTGGGCAACTACCCCATGTTATTGGGTATGCTTTGGCGCGATAATTATCACCCAAGAGAATATCATCTATTGCCTTCCAAAGATGGGATAAACCCCGATGCGATCATCATAGTTCCCGATCTTCAACTCTGGTTTTACACTCCGGACTTACGGGATTATCTCGCCGCCAATTCATACAATCCCGCCGTTTGTTTGTCTTTCCCCGACCCTAAAAACGAACGGTGGGAGGTGGTTGGGGAGGGGAAGACCTATACGGCCATCCTATACTTGTTACCAGAGGTCAAGGCGCGTAAAGTCTCCGATTCCTGCACCCCCGAATTGCTCGCCAAATTCCCTGAACCCTAACCACCCGGCATCGCATGTTAGGAGTGGACCATATCGGAGAATTGCCCTTTGAATCCAGGAAATGGTTGAGTTAGTGCACATTTTGACAATGCTCTTGGGGAAAGATAAGCCAACAGTCTTCTTGCGAGCGCTCGCAGGAATGAGTGTGGTGCTTTTTGGCTTCATGCTTTTGCACACCAGTGAGACTGCCAGCGTTCTTGGGCGCTATTCGCTTCGTTATACGTTCTACTTGCTGGAAGTATTGGCACTGGCCATATGCTTTGCCTTGCTGAGCGTTCGCGCCTATCGAGAACGCGTGTTTCGCAAAGCGAAGGGCCACCTGACACCGCGTGTGGCAAATTGGATTGTCTATGGCGCGCTCCTCTCCATCCCACTCCTCTATGGATTTTATCGTTTTCTTGTAGTGCCCGATCGCCGTCCAGCGTTCGAAAACAATCTACTCGTGCTATTGGCTGTGGTGCCTTTGCTGGCCGCTTGGTATCTCCATCGGTACGGCCGATTGTGGGAAAAGCTGCCGGGCATATCCTTATTGGCGGTTTCGTTACTCCTTGTCATTTTGCACCTATTCATCATCGCAGAATTTTTGGGTGATATCCCAAATTTCAGTTATTGGGATGAACCTTGGGAAGCCAGTATTTCCCTAGGTAGTGTCCGCGATTTTGGTCCAGCAGACCGAATAATCATATCGGATCACACCAACAAGAATCGAATCACGCGATATTTTTGGCAGTTCATTAACGGTTTGGTGCAAAGGATTGCGGGTGTAGGGTGGTTGCAGGCCAGGCTGTTTTACCTGGTCATGGGCATTATCGCTTGTCCATTCATTTTCCTGACTGCCAGGCGCCTTTATTGCCCAGTTGCAGCGTGGGCGGCGGCATTGTTGGCATTCTATTTGCCATTGCATCACAATGTTGGGCGTCCGGATATTTGGGTGCCGACCGCGACCGCTATCGCCACGCATTTCTATTTTATGGCTAGGGATGAGCGGGCAAAGTACCAAAAGTGGGCGAGTTTCGCCTGTGGCTTTTTCATCGTTTCGACGGTGGACGGGCATCTATATGGCTTTTGCTTCGCTTTCACTTTGTGCGGATTTCATTTGTTCGAGCAATTGGCCAGTATTCGCCGCGATGGGCCGCGGCTGACTGCGCGCTTCGGTTATTTCGTAGCGGGTTGTGCCCTGTACTGCCTATTTTGGCTCTGGTATCACTTCGCTTTACCAGGACTGCCGTTGGTGAATTTGCCGAAAATTATCGCGGCTGACCACAACGCTCAACAAACCATTGACTGGGTAGAGGGTGATCTGCAGAGAATCTTCAAGATGTTTCGCTCTATTCTCAGCAGAAATTTCAACCATAAACACTTGGAGTTACTTCTTGGTTTAGTGGTTGGCACCCTCGCGCTCTTTCGCGGCAAGAAGTCTGATCGTTTCTTACTCATATGGTTTGGCAGCAGCTTGCTTCTTCTCTTTTACATCATGGCCCATCCGAACCGATATTATGATCAATACGCAATACCCTTCTTGGCTCTTTGGTTCGGCGGCGCGTTACAAGACGCCTGTCGCATCAATGGGGGGGGGGGAGAAGGCCTTAGTCGTCTTGGCCCTGGACTGAGCAGGTGTGCCCTGTTGTCCCTCGTAACCACCATGCTCATACTGGCGATTGGTGTGCATTCAGCAGCGAGCGGGCCAGTGAACTTAGCACAGCGGCTGGAATTCGAGAGAATGATAGCCATTGGGCGAGAATTCGATGAGTACTTACCTGAGGAAGATATACCCATCCTCGGTAATTTCCCAATGTTCTTAGGGATGACCTGGCGTGACAATTACCGGGTTAATTTAATCTCTTATCCCGACCCTGATTCGGGGCCCATCATCGAACCTTTGCTGGGCTTCATTCATTACCCGCGGTATTATCAGTCGTACTACTATGACATAGCAGGAATATGGCGATATATCAGGGAGAATTCTTTCCGGCCCGTCGTCTGTATTCCCTTACCCGATATCAACGACGATCTTTGGGAGAGAGTTGGCGGTGGTCAACCCGATATCTCCATCCTTTATCTGGCTCCAGAATACACTCCGCGTAAGGATGAGCATCCCTGTACTCCCGAATTGTTCGCTGAATTCCCTGTACCCTAACCGCCCGCACGGTGCTGTTCTCTCTTCAACCGCCCATTGCCTTGCCAATCACCGGCTGCTAGGATTGCGATTATGGGATTGGCCAATTCTACGCTCATCACTGGCGGTACCGGTTTCATCGGCCGGGCGTTGGTACCACCTTTACTTGAGCAGGGCGAGCGCGTCACCATCTTCCATCGTAGCGCCAGCGCTCAACGCTGGCTCGCGCCATATGCAGAGCATTTGCAGTTCAGTCAGGGTGATATTGGCAACTTTAGCCATGTGTTGGATACGGTGCAGCGCGCGCGTCCGCGCACCATCTTTCATTTCAGTGCCTTGCTATCTTTGCTTTGTGAGGAAGACCTCGCAAGCGCCATCCAGACCAACGCCATGGGGACCTTTTATGTCCTGGAGGCGGCACGGCTCTTTGATGTCGAACAGGTGATTTTTGCCAGCTCGGTCGGTACTTTCGGTTATGACCTGGAAAACTATGAGGAACTGGACGACCGCACCTTGCAGCGACCTTCGCTGGTATATGGAGTGACCAAGGTCTTCGGCGAACAACTGGGTCGCTACTATCGCAATCGCTATGGCTTGGATTTCCGTGGCATACGCTATCAATCCATCATGGGTCCGGGCGTGCGCACCCCCGGTGTAGCACAGTTCAGCTCTTGGGTATTGGAGGCTTGTGCGCGAAATGAAGCGTATACCTTCCCTGTTCCACCAGAGACCACCGTCGAGGTGCTATACATTAAAGATGCCGTTCGTGCCACATTGGAGCTGGCGCGCGCGCCAGCCGACAAAATTCACAGTGTGAATTATCTGTTGGCCGGTATCCAGCCTGTCCCCTCTGCGGGGGATTTGGCGGCGCTGACACGGCGGAAATTGCCAGGGGCGCAAATCGATTTCGTGGAAGCCGATGACACACGTCGCCGCAGCCTATTATTGAGAAAACCAATTAATGGTCGATACGCTGCTGAAGAATGGGGCTGGCGACCGGAATATGACCTGGAGCGTGCAGTGGATGATTTCTTGGTAGAATACCGGGAAAATCGTGATTTGTACGATTGAAAGAGCGGGAGAATTGGCACATGCCGGCGATTGGTGAAATGGCCCCTGACTTCAGCCTACGCAATCAGGATGATGAGTGGGTGCGTCTGAGCGATTTCTTGGGGCAACGCGTATTGCTTTTCGCTTTTCCCAAGGCCAATACCAGTGGCTGCAAGAAACAGGCTTGCGGCTTTCGCGATGCCTTCGCCAGTTTGCAGCTCAACAATATGGTTGTTTTGGGAATTAGCCCGGATGAGCCGAAAGTGCTGAAAGCATGGCGAGATATGGAAGGGTTGCCCTATGATTTGCTCTCGGACCGTGAACATGTGGTCCTGAAATCCTGGGGAGCCTGGGGTGAGCGCACCTTATATGGTCGGACTTATATGGGTGTCTTGCGTTCCCATTGGCTCGTTGACGCTCGTGGAGTTGTGCTGGATGCGCAGATAGCGGTAAGTCCTTTACAGAGTGTCAGGCGTGCTTTGAGCGCTGTAGCCGCAGCCAAAGCGCAGTGAATTGGCAAAGACAATATGAATTTTGCTGCCAAAAGCGCTATCATCGTTGTGGTAAGGCATTGATGGGGAGTCGCCAAGCGGTAAGGCACCGGACTTTGGATCCGGCATTCGTAGGTTCGAATCCTACCTCCCCAGCTAAATTCTCTCTCCAGAGAGCAGGGCGATAATGAGCGATTATCAGCGGTATAGGCAACGCCGTAGCGGCGGTGGCGCCTGGCGTTGGTTTGTGATGGGCGCTGTTCTGGCTATTGGTTTTTCGATGATGGTTTTCTTGGCAGCCTTGACTCTGGAGGCAGTTTCATTGGGAGCTCCTCTGGAACGCTTGATTGTGGCGACGCCGACCTTTGATGCATTCGCCGCGGCTCTGCCCACGCAAACACCCTGGGTGGTCACTGCCACTCCCGCGTTGCCATCGCCAACGCCGTTGTTGCAACTGACTGAGGAGCCGTCACCTTCGCCAACAGCAACCACCATCATCAACCAAACGGCAACTCCTCAGGATACCGTTGCCGATATTCCCGGCGCATTGCTGAATATCCGCAGCGAAGTCAAACCGGTCGATGGTGGAACTTTCGATATGGGGACGCTACCGAGCGAGCTCACGCAAGCCGTCAACGAGTGCCGCGCGGATGATGGCACTTGCATCGCTGAATACGGCACGGATTCCATGCCGCAACACAGCGTCACTGTCGACGCCTTCCTCATGGAGGTCACGGAAGTGAGCTACCTGCAATACATCACTTTTCTGAATTGGAAGGGGCCGCGGAGTCATTTGCTCGCTTGCGGCGGTGAAATTTGCTTGGCGACCGACGATGAAGAGGCCAATAGCTATGTGGGCTTTGATGGTTTCAATTACGATGTTCGCGATTTTTATTCCCAAAATTTGCCGGCGGCCTATGTGACTTGGTATGGCGCATCGGCCTATTGTGAAGCGATCGGACGCCGTTTACCCACGGAAGCGGAATGGGAGCGAGCGGCCCGGGGTAATTCAGGTTATATCTACCCTTGGGGCAATGTCTGGGAACCCAGCTTGGCAAAATCCAACCGCCCAATCGGTACGGAGGTTGGCGCGGTATCGGTGGATAGTTATGGTATCCGCGGTGCCAGCCCCTACGGCATCATGAATCTGGCAGGCAATGTGGCTGAATGGGTGAGCGATTGGTATCAAGCGAATTATTATTCTGAACAAGCGCTTCTCGCACAACAAGGTGTCATATTGAATCCGAGCGGACCCGAAACGGGTATCAGCAAAGTCGCGCGGGGAGGTAGCTGGGATACGGTACCCTTTTTCCTACGCACCGTTCACCGGCAGGAATATCCACCCAACCAACTGCGCTTGGATGTTGGTTTCCGCTGTATTGAAGAGGTGGACCTGGGATCCTTAAGGGATATGAGCTTTTTCTCTCCAACGGATGCGACCACGCCAGCGGATAACGAGGGAGCACCCTCCTTGCCGCCATTGCCAGAGACGGAGGACTTGCCTTAGGTTGACGCTCGCGGAAACGCCAGTACGGGTGCGGTTACGCGGGCGTGCCAAACCGATTGTGGCGGAAATCTGCTGATGGAATCGCTACGAGCGACGATTTCTTGGCCCTGGGCTGTCTGCAAACCGATTCGTTGATCATGACCATAGTATTCATTCCATTGGACGACTACTGGCACAGCGCTGGGCGGTTGATCGTCGGGTAAGATGGCTTGTAAGCCAATTTGTTCAGGGTGAATCATCACGTCGACTGCACCTCGTTGTGGGCGCGCCAGTGGTAAGCGCCCGAAAAGGCAATCGACGCTCAAACCCGTTGCTTCACCAGGAAGATAGTTGGCTTCTGTCACAAAATTGGCAACTGCGCGCGTCTCTGGGCGCAAATAAACCTCTGCCGGCGGGCCAATCTGGGATAATCGTCCATCGAGCATCACTGCGACACGGTTGGAAAGACTGAAGGCTTCTTGCTGGTCGTGGGTGACGAAAATACACGTTTCTCCAGCCTGCTGTAGGATGCGCCGGACCTCATGACGGAGAGTGGCGCGTAGGCCGGTATCCAGGTTGGAGAAGGGCTCATCCAGCAAAAGCAACCCCGGCGCCGGTGCTAGGGCACGCGCTAGGGCGACCCTTTGTTGTTGCCCGCCGGATAGTTCATGTGGATAGCGGTCGGCAAAGGATGCCAAGCCAACCATCTCGAGTAAGTCGGCAACGCGACCCTCGCTATCCTCCTGTTTCTTGACACCAAAAGCGACATTGGCGGCGGCGGTGAGATGGGGGAAGAGCGCATATTCTTGAAAGACCATGCCCACACTACGCCGCTCGGGGGATAGAAAGGTGTGGTCATCGCAAACAATTGCAGTCCCGATGCTGATTTTCCCGCGATCGGGTCGTTCGAGGCCAGCAATCAACCGCAACATCGTCGTTTTACCGCAACCACTCGGACCCAGCAGGGTGACGAATTCCCCCGCAGAGACTGTGAGATTAAAGTTGTGAACCGCATGGTGCAAACCCAACTCAGTTTGAAAGGATTTACTCACCCGTTCGCATGATAGGGCAACTTTCATTTATTCCACCATCCTTAGGTGGTTTCTGAGTTGAAGGGGCTGCTGCGCCATCTGGTTTTTTCCCTAGGGAAAATTAGCAATAGGCTCAATCCGCTAAGGATGATGAGGATGAGTCCGGGCTGTGCGATTTGTGAATAAATTGCGTCTTCGTAGGAGTTCCAGATATAAGTAGCGAAAGTCTGAAAGCCGGTGGGCGCCAATAGCAGCGTTGTGGGTAATTCTTTGACAACATTCAAAAAGACGATAGCCATACCGGCTAGGATTTCGGCACGCGCTAGGGGGATGGTGATTTGCCAGACCGTGCTTGTGGGGCGTAAACCCAAGTCGCGTGCCGCTTCTTCATAACGTGGGCTGATCGAACTGAAGGCACTACTCGTGGGACCAAAGCTGAGTGGTAAGAAACGAATTCCATAGGCAAGGATGAGTAATGGCAGCGTTTGATACAACGCAGGGAACTGGCGAGTGGCGAAAAATACGAGTGCGAGGGCGATGATTATGCCCGGTAAGGCATTGGGGATATACGCGATGCGCGCTAAGGCACGGTTCAATGGTGATGGTGAACGAGAGGTCAGATATCCCAGTGGAAAAGCCGCGATCGCCACCACGAAGGCCGTCAAAGCAGCCACGCCCACAGTATTCACCGTGAGCGTCGATAAATTGAAGGGTAGTGCGTAATCGGGTTTTTGTCTGGTGAGCCAACTGAGCAATACCAACATTGGTGTGAATACACCAAAGCAACTCAATAGCAAGCAAAATAACGAAGCCGGAGTCTGCCAGATGCCCAAACGAACCAGCCTGGGCGTGCGGCGAGTGTTGCTGGTACTCAAGAAATGACGCTGACGACTGGCGATCCGTCGTTCCAATAACAAAAGTAATAAAGTGATTGCGACTAGAACCAACGAGAGCAAAGCGGCGTTGCTACGCCCGGTGAAGGGTAGAGTGTATTGAAGGTAGATCGCGCGCGTGAATGCTGAAAATTGCATCACAGAAACGACACCAAAATCACTCAATGTGTACAGTGCGCTCAGCAACATACCGATGGCCAAGGCTGGTCGCAGCATGGGTAGGGTGATTTTGCGGAAGCTATGCCAGCGGTTGTTGCCAAGAGTACGCGCAGCTTCTTCCAGAGCGGGGTCGCTATTCAGTAGGGCCGCGCGCAACGGTAATAGAATGTATGGGTATGTGAAGAGTGTGAGACAGAGCCAGGCGCCGAAGAACCCATAGAGCCCGGGCAAGCGCTCCACCCCCAATGGTTCCAGCAAGCTTTGTAACATACCACGTGCGCCAAAGGCACGGTTTAGTGTTACGGCCCCTAGATAAGAAGGAATGCACATGGGTAGGATGACGAGTACAAGCCAGAGGCGGCGATGGTAGAGATCACTGCGTGTTGTGAGCCAGGCCAGCGGTAGACTGATGAGAGCGGCGCTCATGGCAACGGAAGCGGTGAGTACGAGGCTATTGGCAACAATTTGTAGGTTATAAGGTGAGAGCAAATCACTAAGGCCGCGGGCGTGAATGACCTCGCGGGCGCGCCAGAACAAGTAAATCAAGGGCAATAGAGAAATGAAGATGATGAGCAAGCCGCTGAGTTGTAAAGGGGAGGCGAAGGCGGCCCGAACAAAATCGGCAACCCGAGTAGCAATCCACCAGCACGCTTCTTTAATATTTCGGGAAACGCGCTGGTGGAAAAATGGTGATTGACGAAAACCGATCAATTTAAGGTAGAGCTCCTACGGCGGATAATAGCGCAAAGGTTCCTTCCAGGTCGGTTAAGTCGGATAGGTCGATGTTGGGTGCGGCGATATCGGTGATTGGCAATAGATTGCTCGCTGCTTCGACACTAGTCACCAATGGATACTCAAAAGTTTCGTTGGCGAAATGTTCTTGAGCATCGTTTCCCAGCAGGTACAATAGGAGACGCTGTGCCAGACCGGGTTGAGGGCTGGTGCGGAGGATGGCGGCGCCGGCGACATTGATCAGCGAGCCAGCGTCGCCATCCGGGAAAAAGTGTAGCGCGGCTGGGATATCGGGCTCTTCGGCGAGGAAGCGGAAAAGATAGTAGTGGTTGACCAGCCCGACAGCGATTTCACCTTCGATAGTCGCTTGCACAATGGGTGTGTTCTTTGGATACACCCGCACATCGTTGGCGATCATGTCGCGCAACCATTTTTCGGTCATATCCTCACCCAAGAGCAGACGCATTGCGGTGATATTGGCTTGGAAGGAAGCGTTGGTCGGCGCCCAACCCACGCGACCCCGCCACTCCGGAGCGGTGAGGTCCATTATGGATGCTGGTAGTTTCTCCTCATCCACCAGTTCTGTGTTGTAGACGAGCGTGCGTGCGCGTCCGGAAAGACCTACCCAAAGGCGATCAGGAGATTGGAAATTGGGCTCCACCCGTTCCAGGATATCGGTGGGCAAGAGAGCGAGCATATCGGCGGTTGCCAGCGCACCCAGCGTGCCGGCATCTTGGGCGATGAAAACATCGGCTGGACTCGCTTCACCCTCTTCTAGAATGGCTGCTGCCATCTCGGCGGTGCTGGCATAGCGAACCTCGATGGCGATGCCCGTGGCTTCGGAGAAGCGCTGCAGGATGGGCTCGATTAGGCTCTGGCTACGACCAGAGTAGATGGTGAGTGTCTCCTCTACATCCTGGGCTTGACTGACCCCCAGTCCTACGCTGAGCAAATAGAGAACGCTCAACATTGCTGCAAGAAATTTGCGTAACATATGACCTCCTAATTATTCAAACACTTCAACGAGCGATGGAGGTATCTTGTGTTAAAGGTTGCTGGATATCCACACCCTAGGGGCAGCGGAGAGACGATCTATGGGTTGCTCTCCATATACACTGACACATTACAAATTAACCCTGGGTAAAAATCACCCATTTTTCCGTGCTGGAGATGATAGGGTCCCCCCAATTATTGGGGGAAGGTTGGTAAGGCGGCTGGGATTTCGCTAGCATTAAGGGGTAGATTAGGAGGAAAATATGACGGTTTGGTGGGGAACGCCGAAAGCGACATCGCAGCGTTTGCAATTCGAGTTCAAAGTCATGCGGCGTGTTTTTGGCAACACCTTCCAGCTGGATCGGCCGAATAGTGGGAGATACAAAGGAAAAATCTGCTGGGTCGGAGATGTGGATATCAATATCGCCGTCTCTGAAAACCCGGGCAAACACACTTTGCGTGTGGTCTATCCGGATGATTACCCCAATAAACCACCGGAGGCCTATTGTGAACGACCGAAGATTCGCTCAAAGGTGCATCAGTATCTGGATGGCGAGCTTTGCCTCTTTAACAGGAATGATGGTGCCTCACACGGCTGGAATCCAAGCAAATCAACGGGCGTGACCATTGTTGGGTGGGCCATTCAGTGGTTTTATGCGTATTATTCATGGAAGGCTACAGGTGATTGGCCCGGTCTGGAAGAGACGGTGCCTAGAAGGCTGAAGAAATAATATGCCTGATGAAGAGAAGTCTCGCGCGCGATACCGCAAACCCGAGCACCCCGCTCTATACATTCGCAAGCGAGTTTTGGATGACATTGCACGCGATTCGTCGAAGTATCCCGATTTGGAAACGGGTGAAGCGCTCGTCGGCGTCGTCGGCAACGCAAAGGATATGGATATTCCTAAGAATCGGCAAGCGGTGCGTTTCCGTAGGCGGTTACCCCTGTTTTCCGAAACGGAGCGTATCGTGTTTGCTGGAAAAACAATCGTCAATACTACCTGGAGAGTATACCTAAGGCGCTTTGCCCATATTCCCGATGATGCATTGCCGGGTCGGGAGTCTCGCAGTGAGGATGTTGAGTTTAAGCCAGAAAGGCAAAAGATATACATCCTAGGGACCATTCCCCCGGATGAGAGCGCTACCCGTCGATGGGGTACTGTCCAGATGGGCGATGAGCAACAATACGATCATTTCCTATGGTTGACAGAGAATTGGTATGAAGATGCGCAACAGGAAGAGCAGTGGAAGAACCTGCCATTAAAACATCTAGGTGATTGGCATAAACAGCCGAGCGGAATGATCCAACCCAGCTCCGGCGATTTAGCCTCAGCGCGCGCGATCCTGGACCAACCCCATTGGCGTTTGCCCTTCATCTTGCAACCCATTGTGACCCGCGTCGCGCATCCCAATCTTCAAGTGGATGCGGCTCAATCCAACAGCTTGCAGATAATGGGGGAAAATGGAGAGGCGATTCGCATTGATTTTTGGTACTTGCGTGAGCAAGATCGGCGCTATTGGCCGCTGATACCACAGATAATGGAAGAAAAGGAAAATTCTGCCCCGCTTCTGGCAGAACCACCTTGGAACTTGAAGGATGTTCCCTTGTTAACGAGAGAATTGAATGAGTTGGATGATACTGGTCACCGCGTTTCCTCGCCCTTTTATTTCAACACAGATGGTGAGCATCCGCTGGAATTTTGTCTCATATCCCTTTTGCGAGAAGAACAAGCGATAGTGCTGGTTGCCACCAACCACGATTATCCACGGAGCGCGCCGCGGGCTTGGCAGCTACAATTGAGACAACAGCATAGTGAAAGTGCCGAATTCGACTGGCTGGACATGGTTCAGGAAGCTTGGCCCAGCCGCAAAGACATCTCCCTCCCGCCCAATTGGCAATGGTCGGAAAATTCCTCACTTGCCGCGTATTTGAGCGTGATTGAGGGACAGCTGAATCAAGGCAGTACCGCGCGGATCACAACAGATGCTCCTCCAATTTCCAGCGATGATGATTGAGCAAGCGAAGGGCGAAGGCATGAACTGGGAGCGCGTGGAAAAGCGGCTCGGCAGCAAAAACTTGCGACGTTTGCATGCGGCACGAGTTGGCGTCGTTGGCTTGGGTTCTGGTGGGGGGTTTGTCGCGCTCAGCCTGGCGATGAGCGGGGTTGGCAATTTCGCGCTCGTGGATCCAGACTCGCTGGAGGTGGGCAATGTCGTTCGTCATGTTTGCGACTTGCGCGCGCTGGGGCAGCCGAAGGCCCAGGCTGTAGCCGAGCTGATTCGCCAACGCAACCCGGAAGCCAATGTCGAAACTCACAATATTAAGATACAAGAGCGCTGGGAATTGCTGGATGATCTGGATTTGCTTATCGTGGGTGTGGACGGCGAAGCGAGCAAATACGCGGTTAATGTCGCTTGCTTGGAACGAGGTCTGACTGCAATTTATGGCGGTGTCTATGAGCGTGGTGAAGGTGGCGATGTAGTGACCATTCGCCCGGGCCATGGTCCTTGTTATGCTTGCTGGGCTGCGCAGTTGCGCGACGAATTGGAATATCCTGAGGAAATTGCGCAGGTGGATTATGGTATATCTTTGGCGGAGCAGGCTTTACGCGTCGAGCCGGGTTTATGGTTGGATGTGGTGCGTGTGGCCGCAGCGCAGGCGCAACACGTGCTGATTCAATTGTTGCGCGCTTCAGCGGATTTTGAGAGCGCGAAAGCGAATACCCTGGTGATGGCCAACCGCGATATGGAGATCTTCACCGGTATTCTCACTCCCGCGCAAAGCGCAGTCTGGGTTGAGGTCGAACGCAACCCAAATTGCCTGGTGTGTGGCGAAACCATGGTCAATGTTGAAGAAGACGATGTCTCTCTCGAGCAATTGCGCAAAATCTCTCAAGGGGAAAATCAGGAAGAAAGCGAGGATCTGGGAAAATAGCGATGAACCCAAAGAATGAATATCCCACTGAATCGGTGCCGCCGGAAGAGCGAATGACGCGGCGGAGTGGCCGTAAAGCATCCGCTAAATCAACGGACAATGACCAGGATTCCAGCATGCACAAGCGTTACGAGCGCTTGGGGGGGGAGCCAGCTCCCGCAATCTCACCGGAGCAATTCTCAAAATTGGTGGACGAGGGGCAAGTCCATATTGACCACCGTGGTCGAGTCCGCTCGGCGCGCTCGTCCAACCGAGAAGAGGGTATGTCATTGCGCAAGCGCCGTGCTTGGTATGTTGCTGCCTGACCAGATCACCGCAAGTTACCCTGCTGAAGTCGCGGCAGCGCTGCAAATCACGCCTTTCGACACCGAAGCTTCTTGGCGGAGTATGATGCCGGCTAGCCGACGCCTTTATGAAGCAAATGCGGCAACGCCACCGAGCCCGGCTGCGGTATTACTCTTGCTGTATCCTGAAAGTGGTGAGTGGCACCTAGTTTTGACGCGTCGTTCCTCCCAGTTGCGTGGCCATAGCGGGCAAATTAGTTTTCCCGGCGGCCGAATTGACGCCGCAGATGCCAGCGCACAGGAAGCGGCACTACGAGAAACGCGCGAGGAATTGGGTATTGCCACGGATGAGATCGTATTGTTGGGACAACTACGAAAAGTGTACATCCCGCCAACGCATTATGAAGTCACTCCCTTCGTGGGTGGTATGCCCAAGGTCGGCGATTGGCGGCCAAATCCGGATGAAGTGGCTGAAGTGTTATCGCTCTCCCTCCTTGATTTGTTGGATGAGCGGCGGCGTGGTGTTTCGGAGCGCATCGTTCGCGGCCATGCAATTCGCATCCCTTATTATGATGTGGTGGGGCATCAAGTCTGGGGGGCGACGGCGCTGATGCTCAGTGAATTGGAAGGCCGTTTGCGGCAATTTTTGCGGCAACCTGCTTCGCCTCGCTGAAACTATGCCGATAATCATTGCAGCGCGCGCTTTTTGTAGTGAGGGCAGGGTGCTTCTTGGCTGGGGTCTAGAAATCAGTGTGGTCAACAGCGCATAGCGTGGCTCGCTATACAATGTGCTCATAGTGTATACCAGGTTAGCGATGACAGACCCCCTCGCTTCCTTACCGTATTTCCGGAATCTATCGGCGCAAACACGCGCGCACCTGAATGCGGCTTGTTTGCGGACGAATTGCGACGCGGGTGAGGTGCCATATCGAGCGGGGGATTGGGGGCGTGGTTTGTATTGGCTCGACTATGGCGAGGGAGAGTTGACCGATGGCGAGAACATCGAAAGGGTTCTTCCCGGTATGTCCTTGAGCGCTGCAGCGCTGATTGAGCGCCGCCGCGAGACAACGACACTGACCATCACTTCACCCTCGCAAGTCTGTTTATTGCCCCGCGATAGTTTCCTTTCCATCATGTCAGCAACGATGCAAGATGAGCCGGCGCGCGCAGCACTCTTCAATTGGCAAGGGGTGGCTTGGGATTTGGAAGACCAGTATTTTGCTGGACAGCGCACGGGAGAAAGGGTATTTTTGCGATTGCATCGACATCCTTGGGCTTTTCTGCGGCGTCTTTGGCTACCGGCAGCGGTCATGGCGCTGGCCCTGGGGTTGACTTCCTGGCTACCCTTTGGCTGGGGTAGTGGCTTGTTTTTACTCATCAGCGTGGCAGTGGCCGTGTTGCTCTTGCTTTATTTCGCGCTGGAATGGTGGAATGACCTACTCATCGTTAGCGACCAGCGCGTCATCAACATTCAGCGTATCATCCGTGGGTTTCAAACTGTGGTCACGGAGGCGGCGCTGCGAAACATTCAACAAGTCGGCGCCGATTACCCCAAGCGTGACCCGTTGGCGCGTCTGCTCAATTACGGCACGATCGAGCTGCGAACCACCGGTGATGCCGGTAGCGTCTGGTTACCGGATATGCAAAATCCACGCGCCTTGCAATCTGAAATTATGGCCCATTGCGCCCGCCAAGAGGAAAAATTCCGCGCATTGTCGGAGCCGACAACGAATGGGCAAGAGCGCCCTTGGAAGCAAGAATTGGCTGAATTATTGGGTGTGGATTGGGCGGCAATTTCATCATTGGAAGAGGAATGTAGCAGCGAAGAACGAGTCTACCGCAAACATCCGCTGGTCTGGCTGGCGCATGTCTGGTTGGGCGCCCTCGTATGTCTGCTCGGTATCCTGTTGCTGGCGATATGGCCATTTTGGCAACCCCTGAATTCTCTGGGCGGTGTGGGTCTGGCGTTGGCGGCGCTCATCACCATCGTCGGTGGTCTTTGGGCCTATTTGATGGATTGGGATTGGCGACATGACTTGCTCATCTTGGGCGAAAAAACAGTCACCCTATTGCACAAGCGTCCGCTCTGGTTACAAAGCGAAAAGGATGAGGTGCTCTTGGAGCGAGTGGATAACATCACTTCCAGTAGCGTTGGTTTCTTGCAAACGGTCTGGAATTATGGCGAAATTCGCCTGGCATTGATGGGTGATGACCGGAGCGATGTCAAGCGCTTCCAAGGCGTACCACGACCGCAAAGGGTGCAAAGGGATATCTCCGGCCGTCGTGAGCGTCTTTTGCGTCAGAAAGAGTTGGCGGCTCTCGCCGAGCAGCGCGACACGGTCTCTTCTTTGTTGACGGAAATGACCGCGAAATCCGCTCCGAATCCCCCGTATTCCCCAACTTTGCCATCGCCACTCAGCGAAAGGGCAACCACCCATATTGAACCCAATATCGATGGGTTGGATGACTGGTTGCCGGGGCCGCCGCGGCGCCCGGGCTCAATCCCCGAAAGTGGTTGAGCGTATTGTGCTAGAATCGCTGGCGGTTGGGTGGAAATTCGATTGAGGGCGGATGATATATGCCGCGATGGGAAACGATCATTGGGCTAGAGGTGCATGTCGAGCTGGAAACGACGAGCAAAATGTTCAGCGCTTGTCCTGTCGTCGATAGCACCAGCGCCGCGCCCAATTCTGCCGTAGACGCGCTTTCACTCGGCCTTCCGGGAACCCTGCCGGTCATCAATCGTCGCGCGCTGGAATGGGCGACCCGCGTCTCCCTCGCTTTGGAATGCGAAATTCCGCCCTTCAACGAATTTGCGCGCAAGAATTACTTTTATCCCGATTTACCCAAAGGCTATCAAATCAGCCAATACGAGTATCCACTGGCGATCAACGGCCGTCTGGAAATTGATACGGAATCGGGCCCGCGTACCATTCGCATTCGACGCGCTCATCTCGAAGAGGATACCGGCAAGCTCACCCATACGGAGACCGGCGCTAGTTGGGTGGATTACAACCGCGCCGGCGTACCTTTGTTGGAAATTGTGAGCGAGCCCGATTTGCGCAGCGCGCTAGAGGCGGAGAGTTACGCACGAAAGTTACGCACCCTCCTGCGTTATCTCGGGGTATCGAGCGCGGAGATGTCCAAAGGTTTGTTGCGGTTGGAGGCGAATGTGAGTGTGCGCCCATTCGGGGAAAAGACATTGCGCCAACGCACGGAAATCAAAAATCTCAACAGCTTACGCAGCCTCAACCGCGCGATTCAGGCTGAAGCTTCGCGGCAGATTGACCTGTGGGAAGAGGGCTCCTGCGTTCAGTCGGCCACCATCGGTTGGGATGAGCAAAGGCAATCCTTGCTGATACAGCGGTACAAGGAACAGGCGGAAGAATACCGTTATTTCCCAGAACCGGATTTGGCGCGCATCCTGATGCCGGAAGATTGGCTGGTCGAATTGCGTTCCACAATGCCCGAATTGCCGACGGCCAGGGCTGAGCGCTGGGTGACGCGGATGGGTATCGCCGCAGCGGAGTCCGAACTATTGGTTGCCGAGCGGGCAGTCGCTGATTATTTTGAAGCTTTGGTCACCGCCGGTGTCGAGCCCAATCTCGCGGCCAACTGGATGATGGGTGAATTGTTCGCCTGGATGAACCAGGAAGGTTGGGAGCGGGTCAATATCGGCGAATTGCCGATTTCTGCCGCCGCCCTGGCCGGGTTGCTCCGTCTGTTGTCGGCGGGCGAAATCAACCGCGCTGCGGCGACCAAGGTGATGCAAGAGATGTGGCGGACTGGCGAAGCCGCCGCCGACACCGTGGAGCGCTTGGAATTGTATCAAGTCAGCGAGGATTCCCAATTGCTGACGGCTTTGCGCCAAGTTTTGCGCGAAGAAAAAGCGGTGGTCTTGCGCTATCATGCCGGTGAGCAAAAATTACTGGCGGCTTTGATGGGGGCGGTGATGCGCCAACTGGCGGGTCGCGGCAACCCGCGCCGCCTAAAAGAATTGCTACTGTCTGAATTGGAAAATACGCAAATCGATGGAGGATAAACAATGAACTGGCATCAAACCATCATCATTGGCAATTTGGGTGCGGACCCGGAAATGCGCTACCTGCAGGACGGCAACTCGGTTTGTTCACTTAACGTGGCGGTGAATGATTCTTGGCATGACCGTCGCACCGGAGAGAGACGCGAGCAGACAACCTGGTATAGGGTGAGTGCTTGGCGAGATTTGGGGGAAAGATGTAATCGCCACTTGTCGCGCGGGAGGCAGGTCATGGTCATCGGTCGCGTTTCCGCGCGCGCCTATACCAATCGCAATGGAGAGCCGGCCGCTTCCTTGGATATGCATGCGTTTGATGTTCGCTTCATGGGCCGTCGAGGTGAGCAGGAAGGCGGTGAAGGTGGCGGCGGTGGCTATTCGCGCGAAGATTTCGCCCCGCCGGGTCACAGCCCAGCGGGCAGCGGTAGCCAACACAAAGACGAGCCGGATGTCTATGTACCGCCGGGGCGCGCAGAGAGGGACAGTGAAGGGCCCCAGTATGAAGATGTCGACGACATTCCTTTTTAAGCACAGGACCATGCCCTGAAAAGGCGTTTCTGCGGTCGGGTTGCTGCTGCGAATCTCACCCCTAGGGTTGGGGACGGCCCGGATTCTTTGGCGAGGGAATGGTTGAGCTAAGGGGAAACTTTGGACTTATTGGAGTATCAAGGCAAAGAATATTTCGCACAATTTGGCATCCCGACGCCGCGCGGCGCGCTGGTTGTCAACCCCAAGCAAGCGCTGGCCGCGGCCGGTCGATTGGGCTACCCGCTCGTCGTGAAGGCGCAGGTGCTCGTCGGCGGGCGCGGAAAAGCGGGCGGGATTCAGCTGGTCGCGGACGAACCGGCGCTCGAAGCAGCCGTGGAACGCATCCTGGGTATGGAGATTCGCGGGCATCGCGTCGAGCGGCTTTGGTTGGAAGAGGCTTCCGATATCCGCGCGGAATATTACGCTTCCTTCACCTTGGATCGCAGTCGCAAATTGCACCTGGGAATGCTCTCCCGCGAAGGCGGCGTCGACATCGAAACGGTGGCAGCCGAGAATCCAGCGGCCATCGCTCGCATTCACATCAACCCCATTCAGGGTTTGAGTGAAGAGAGTGCGCGCCAATGGGTTTTGGCGGCCAATCTGGACAAGGGTAAAACAGGGGACTTGGTCACGACCTTGCGCGCCCTCTATCGCTGCTATCGAGAGGGAGACGCCGCGCTCGCCGAAATCAATCCGCTCATCATCAACCATGCTGGCGAAGTCATCGCCCTGGATGCGAAAGTGACATTGGACGCCGCCGCCGCCTATCGTCACCCAGAATGGGAGAACTTCGTAGCTCTACCACTGGCTGACCCGCGAGAGCGCCTGGCACAAAGGTATGGATTGCAATATGTGGGGCTATCTGGGAATGTCGGTATCATCGCCAATGGTGCCGGATTGGCGATGAGCACGGTGGATATCGTGCATCAGGTCGGTGGTGCGGCGGCAAACTTTTTGGATATCGGTGGCGGCGCCAACGCGCAGCGTATGGCCGATGCGCTAAATGTGATCAGCCAGGATGCAGGTGCTCGCGTGATATTCATCAACATATTTGGCGGCATCACCCGTTGCGATGAGATTGCCCTGGGGATTTTGCAATCCTTAGAAGAAGTGCGTATCCAAGCTCCCTTGGTGGTGCGGTTGGATGGCACGAATGCGAAGGAAGGGCGGGCGATTCTGGCGACGGCGGCGAGCGAAAAGCTGCGCTCGTGCGCAGATATGTTGAGCGCGGCGCGCCATGCCGTTTTGGTTGCGGAGGCGAGTTGAGTGGCCATATTTGCGGATCGCGAGACGCGGGTGGTCATCCAGGGGCTCACCGGCAAGCAAGGGCGTTATTATGGTTTGCGCAATCGCGCCTATGGGACGAAGGTGGTCGCGGGGACGAATCCGAAGAAAGCGGGCACCGATGTGGAAGGCATTCCCATCCATGCCACGGTAGCCGAGGCCGTCGAAAAGGGCGGCGCGAACGCTTCTTTTGTGATTGTGCCGGCTCCTTTTTGCAAAGCGGCCATTGAGGAAGCCGCTGCCGCGGGTATTGCCCTAATTGTCTGTGTGACCGAGCATATACCCGCGCATGAACAGGCAGAGATTTTCCACCACCTGCGCCTGCAGCACCCCAAAACGCGACTCATCGGCCCCAATTGTGCCGGGATATTGAGTCCTGGTCAATGCAATATCGGTTTCACGCCCGCTGAAGTCTCGCGCCCGGGCCCTGTCGGCGTCATCAGCCGCTCGGGGACGCTCGCCTATCAGGCGCTCTATGAATTGACCGAGGCGGGGATTGGCCAGAGCACCTGTGTGGGAATTGGCGGTGACCCGGTGCCCGGCACGAGTTTTGTGGATGTCTTGGCGGCTTTCGAGACGGATGCGCAAACGGAGGCGATGGTCTTGATTGGGGAAATTGGCGGCTCTGCGGAAGAAGAAGCGGCAGAATATATCGCCGAGCGGGTGAGCAAACCGGTGGTGGCCTATATCGCTGGGTTGACGGCCCCCGCTGGTGTGAAGATGGGCCATGCTGGCGCCATCATCAGTGGTGGTAAAGGAACGGCGAAGGCCAAAATTGCGGCCCTCGAAGCGGTGGGGGTGGCGATTGCTCGAAATCCCAATGAAATCGGGCCATTGGTACAGCGCGCCCTGGGCAACGGGTCTTGACAAATGAGAATAGCCCCGCTAGCTTAATGCTGTAATTTCAATGGGCTGTAGACAGCAGGTAGCCGCAGCGCCGGCGTAATCCCTGCCGAGGCGATCTCCTTCCGTTATCGGTGGCGGTTCGTCTCTTGCGGCCGCCGCTTTGTATTCCTGAGGAGGAGGGCCAATTGGCAATTACTCGAGAACAAAAAGAAGAATTGATAGCGCAATATGCCGCTTGGATAGGAGAATCCGAAGGAATCATCTTGCTGGATTACCGCGGTTTATCGGTTCCGCAAACCGAAAATTTGCGCGGGCGGATTCGCGAAGCGGGGGGGCGCTATCATGTTTGTAAGAACACCTTGTTCAAACGGGCGTTAAAAGAGCAGGAATGGCCGGAATCCGACGATTTATTGGTTGGCCCGACGGCAGTTGCCTTTGCCCATGACAATTATCCGGTGCTCGCGAAGACTCTCTTGAATTTTCAAGAGCAACTGGAGGGTGAAGAGACGTTTGTCATCAAAGGTGGCCTGTTGCTTGGAGAAGAGCTGGCCGCCGAGCGCATTCAAGCGATTTCTGCTTTGCCATCGCATGCCGAATTGCGGGCGCAGCTTCTCGGTTTGATTTTGGCGCCGGCGCAGAATCTCGTCAATGTCCTCAACGCGGCGACCAGTAGCATTGTGAATGTCTTGGAAGCTCATCTGCAAGAAAATGAAGCGGCTTAATCAGAATACTGAATTGGAATAAAAGGAGAGAATGATGGCGGATATTGAAAAATTGGTGGACGCTCTCAGCGAGCTCACTCTGCTGGAAGCAGCCGAGTTAAAAACTGCATTGGAAGAGAAATGGGGGGTCACTGCTGCCGTTGGTGGCGCGATGATGATGCCTGCGGGCGCGGCGGCAGCGGAAGCAGAGCCCGAGGAAGAGCAGAGCGAGTTTGATGTGGTGCTTGCGGATTTTGGTCCGAAGAAGATCAATGTCATCAAAGTGGTGCGTGCTTTGACCAACCTCGGTTTGCGTGAAGCCAAAGAGGCGGTGGAGGGCGCGCCGACCACCATTATGGAGGGGATTGGCAAAGAAGCGGCGGACGAAGCCAAAACCAAATTGGAAGAGGAAGGCGCTAAGGTGGAGATTAAGTAACGACAATCCCTCAGTAGCCAGTTTCTTGCCCCCGTCAGGATTGGCGGGGGTGTGAGTCTTTCTTAACGGTTTGGGCGACCTGCCAGAGTTGCTCGCAGAGGCGAAGTATGTGTTTTTCACTTGTTTGGATATTGCCGATAGCCACTCGCAAACACAATTTACCGGCCAATACCGTTTGCGAAATGTAGGCGTAGCCACTGGCGTTAACGCGCTCGTGAATGGCGTGGTTGAAGGTATCGCGCGCTGTTTCGCTCGTATTCGCCGGCGCGAAACGGAAACAGACCGTGCTGAAAGGCGTGGGCGCCAACCTTTCGAATTCTGGCGTATCGTCGACCCAATTCGCGAGCAATTGGGCTAAACCAATGTGTTTGCGGATGTGTGCCGCCAAGCCTTGTCGTCCGTAATAGCGCATGACCATCCAGAGTTTTAATGCGCGGAAGCGTCGACCCAGTTGCATACCCCAATCCATATAGTTGTTGACATGATCATCTTGTGCCGTTCGCAAGTATTCGGGGACGAGAGAGAAACCCTGTTTTAGGATTTCTGGTTTTCGCAACCAAAGTACACTACAGTCGATATTGGTGAATAACCACTTATGGGGGTTGGTCACGAAGGAATCGGCGCGTGAGCAACCGGCAAGCAAGTCCTCAAATTCTGGGAGTAAGGCGACGACGCCCGCATAAGCGGCGTCAATATGCAACCACAATCCTTCCCGCTCACAGATCGTGGCAATTTCATCGACGGGGTCGATACTGGTGGTGGCGGTTGTGCCGATTGTGGCCGCGACAAAGAATGGTCGGTGCCCAGCGGCCCGGTCAGCTCGTATGGCTTCAGCAAGAGCAGTGGGTCTTAGCTGATAGTCATCATTCACGGCGATGAGGCGAATATTTTCTTGGCCAATGCCCAGGGTGATCCCGGCCTTCAGCACCGAACTGTGTGCTTGTTCAGAGGTGTAGGCGATGAGCCTCCGCCCCTCTAAGGCACCTAGACCGGTGCTGCGGATGCTGGCGTCCAGCGCTTCGCGCGCGGCAGCCATGGAGAGCATTGAAGAGATGGAAGCAGTGTCCGTGATGATGCCTTGGAATTCAGCCGGTAAGCCGAGCCATTGCCGCAACCAATCGGTCACGCGCTCTTCCAACTCCGTTGCGGCGGGTGAAGTCAGCCAGAGCATACCGTTGACATTGAGGGCGGCGGTCAGCAGCTCAGCCAGTATGGAAGGGCCAGTGGCGCTGATGGCGAAATAGTTGAAAAAGCTCGGATGATGCCAATGGGTGATACCCGGCAAAATGAGGTGCTCAAAATCAGCAAAGATGCTCTCGAAGCGTTCGCCGAATTCGGGACCGCTCTGAGGGAGGTTGGCGGCGATTTCGCCTGGCTGAACCTGCGCCTGAACCGGATAGCGCTCACTTTGCTCCAGGTATTCGGCGATCCAGTCAATTAGTGCATAGCCCTGGGCGCGAAATTCCCCCAAGGGCATTTGGGGTGGGGTCAGCTGTGCTTTTTCAGGCTTGTCTTTCTTGGTCAATGGGAGCTCCTTGCTGCTGTTGTGTGAATTCTACTCCAGTTGGGATCGCAGGAGATGGGATAGGGTGTGAGATTTAATTCGCAGCGACTGAGCCCTGCGCCACATTGAATTCCAAGTACCGTTTGCTGATGAGGTTGTGTAAAGGGGTGGTGTTGTGATGGATGATGTGTATGAGACGCATTTGCTGTCGCGATAATTGACCGCAGGCGCCATCCAGTAACAATTGGGAGAAGCCGCGGACGGTTGTCAGCGGGCTGAGTAGCGGCTGGTTCCAATCGGCCGCCGCGAAATTGGGATCGTTTCGTTGCGCCTCCGCTTGTTGCAGGGCTTCTTTTAGACGACCCAACCCACTTTCTATGATACTCAGGGCATTTTTCTGCTCATAATTCAGCCGTGCTCGCTCCTGCTGATTGAGAATGTCAGTGGCTTGTGAAACTTCTCGCAAACATTCCCACGCTGCTTCTTGATACATCGTTCAACCCGCAATTACCCTATGCGCTGAGCTCAGCATATCGCGGGAGCGTGTGCGCGCTCTCCGAATTGGGCTACGCTTGCATGATTGTTATGTTGCAAAATTGCTAGGTGGCTATGGTGGGGAGGAGGGATGACTTGTTGGTCTGAGCGTGCGGTCATCGTGATGGGGTCCGGCTCTGGGCGTGGGCGAGCTTTGGCAAAAGCGCTGGTTGATGCCGGAGCTGCTGTCTTCCTAGTGGATGCAAATCCCGATAGTGTTGCCAAATTGCAGGAAACAATGCAGTCGATGGGTGGTCGTGCGCATGCCTGGACTGCGGATATCGCCAACCGTTTCCAAGTGACCGCAATGATTGAACGCGCGCGCGAATGCTATGGTCAAATTTCCTTGTTGGTCAATTGCACTGACCTCAGCCTCATCCAGGCGCGCGCCTTCTTGAAGCTGGATGAATGGGATTGGCGGCGGTTGGTGGATGTCAACTTGAGTGGTGGTTTTTTTTCTACCCAGTTGATGGCGCGAGTGCTGGCCGACGAAGGGGGTGGCGCGATCGTGCTTTGTTGTGGGCTCCCAGAAGAGGCGGAGAATGCGGCCACTGCGGCGACGCGCGCCGCTATTCGGGCTTTCGCTGAGCATGTCGATCGCCATTTACAGGCGTCCGGTGTTCGTGTTGCCTGTTTTTCGTATTTGGCTCAGTGGGGAGATCATGAATTTGCCAAGCAGTCGTTGGCATTATGTCGACGATTGCTCGCTAGCACCTAGATCATTGGAGACCTTTTTTAAGGCGGTTTCCAGTTGCCGTCGCATCTCTTGAGTGTAGGGATTGAAATTTTGCAAGTCGTGGAAGAGCTCTAGTGTATCATCGCAAGTTTGCTCGATGATGGATAGTAAATGACGAAAGCCGACGGTATCGATTGGTGTTGCTTGCAAATTCAGCTCATTCAGGACGCGGCCAATGTAATGCGTGAGGCCTTGCGAATAAGCAGCGAGGCGATCGTGTTCGTGAGGCTCCATCTCGTGGACCCGCAACCCAAGGCCAGAGAAATATCCTGCCCAGAAAGAATGGGTCTCCTCTCGACAGCGTAAGGGAAAGAGCACCATGGGCAAATTGGCCAGGCTAGTAGCGGCGCTATCTGGGCCGAATAGGGGGTGGCTAGCCAGGATTTCCACATCCGGGCGTGAGTGCAGCTGCTCTTCTAGCCAGCGCACCGGCCAAACTTTGACAGAGCAGGTATCCATGACGACAGTGCCAGGGCGCAAGAGATGCTTGATTCGTGCTAGCGTCGCTTCCAGAGCACCAATGGGCACACAAAGGAAAAGGGTGTCAATTGCCGCGCACAACGAAGCTTCGTCGGGATGCCATTGAAAGCCGTCCCGCTCGACCAAAGTATGGCGCGGAGTGCGGTTGTGGATATGAATAGCGAAATCGGCTGACAATTCTCTCGCCCAAAAAGCACCAAAGCGGCCATAACCCAGTATACCGACCCTTTCAGCCATTGATGCTCCGCCTTCCACTCATTTCAGCAGTGCAACTCATGATGACGAGGTGGGTGTTGCTGAGCGCCGCAGCGACTGCAACTCGGATAAATCACGAAGGATTCCAAAGGCTGTCTCTTTTCCACCAGCGCCGGGTCCTTGTATGAACACATCGCCCAGTGGCCGACAATGAAGGGATAGAGCATTGGTCGTGGCCATCACATTGGCGATTGGGTCACTGAGCGGGAGGATGGTGGGGGCGACGCGCGCGCCTCTTTCATCTAGAGTACCCAGCAACTTCCAGCGTTTACCATTCCTTTTGGCATGCTGGATGTCTTGGAAACTCAGGTCTCGGATACCGCGAGTATGGATATCGGCCAGCGAAAGATTGGTGTCGAAAATTGCTTTGGATAGGATTACCAATTTCACCGCTGTATCCCAACCATCAACATCGGCAGTGGGGTCGGCTTCTGCATAACCCCTCTCTTGGGCCTCTGCGAGCGCGTCACGATAACTCAGACCAGTTTCCATTTTTGACAAGATGAAGTTGCAGGTCCCGTTGAGGATGCCACGGGCTTTGGTGATTTTTGCGTTCGTGAGACCATGGCGTATCAGACTGAAGACCGGCGTTCCGGCCAGCACCGTTGCCTCGTAAAGCAAACGACCGCCATATTGGTCGGCTCTTGCGATGAGCCCAGAATGATTGGCGACGAGCGGGCCCTTGTTGGCTAGGACGAGGTCGATACCTTGCTCGAGCGCTCGTTGACACCAGCTCAGGGCCGGTTGACCCTCTGGTAAGAGAGTCGGCGTGGCATCCACCAGTGTATCCACCTTGCTTGGCTCGAGCCATTCTCCAAGGTTCAGGTCTCTTTGTAAGCCAGTTTTTTCTGGATAGGCGCCTAGTGATTGTCTCGGTTCGATGGTGGCGAGCGTCGACGGGTCCAGGCCCTCCTGGCAATGAAGACTGCCACGCGTATGTGTTACCACACCCACCAGTTGCAATCCATGATTATCCAGCGCCAGCAATTCCACCAGGGCGCGCCCGACATTCCCGAACCCCAACAGGCAGACTCGCATATCATTCGCTTTCAGCATCACCAGCATTCAAGAGCATATTGTAATGTTTCATGAGAGTGGCTGGCTATGGGAGAAAATTCATCGAATTGTCACATTCCATGGGTTTAACTCAGGGTGGTCTCTCCTTAGGGGTAGAGCAAACCCCAGCAGCAGCTGCACACTCCTCATTTCCTGCTGCGGCCCTAGCAATTCATAAATATTTTGTAATGCGTGAGGAGATGGGTTATATTCGCTCGGTCTGACCGAATAATCTTTGAGGGAACACCATGCGTAGATTTTTCCTATCGTTAGCGCTCCTTTCCATATTGGGGATGAGTGTGGTATCAGCGCAAGAGCGTATCCTGCTTTACGGTGGCAACCAGGACATTCACGACATCGACCCGGCCACGGGCGAGAATTACTCCATCAATGCTGCCCTGCGTTCGCTCTATGACGCACTTTTCCTGGCGCGCGGTGTTGACATTGTGCCTCACCTCGTCACAAGTTTTCAGGGCAATGAAGACGCCACCGTCTGGGATTTCGAGCTGGTTCAGAACGCGACCTTCCACGATGATGGTAGTTCGGTCAATGCTGATGCAGTGGTCTATTCCTTCAACCGCGCGATGGAAATCGGTGGTGCGCCCATATATCGCTGGCAAGGCATAGTCGATAGCGCTGAAGCGACAGGTGAATTCAGCGTTCGCTTCACGCTTGGGCAACCCTTCGCACCTTTCCCACAAACCTTGACGCAGTTATTCATCGTCAACCCGGCGACTGTCGAAGCCAATCGTGGTGATGACTTCGGCCAAAGCTACTTGCGCACGACTGCGGCAGGTTCTGGCCCCTTCGTACAGGGTCGTTGGGAAATTGGCAACCTGTACGAATTCTCCGCTGTGTCAGATTATTGGGCAGGGTGGCCGGAGAACGGTATTGGCGGCTTCGTTTGGGTCATCCAGCGTGAAGGCTCGACGCAAGTCAACTCGTTACTGGCCGGCGAGACGCATGTGGCGGATACGATTGATTTCAGCGACATCGATCGTCTGAATGAGTCCCCCGCTCATTATGTGGAAATCAACCCGGGTTTCTTCACCAACACCTTGAAGTTCAATAACCAGCAAGGCCCGACGGCCGATGCCAATATCCGCCGCGCCGTCGCCCACGCTATGCCCTATCACCTTCTCCCCGATGTATTGGATAACGATATTGAGATATTGCCCGGTCCGCAGGCGGCCAATTTCCCCGGTCATGTTGAAGGGTTGGATATCCCGACCTTTGACTTGGATATGGCGCGCGAATACCTCGCGGCTTCCGATTACGCTGACGAATGGGAAGCGGGCACGCTGGAGTTGGATTATGTTTATGTAACCGACTTCGCTATGGAAGAGATTCCCGGCTTGCTATTGCAATCCAACCTCGCGGAAATAGGTGTAACGATGAATATGGTACCGATGCTCTGGCCCGATATGGTCGCCAGCTGTGGCCAGGTTGATACGGGGCCGGATATCATCAACATCTACACACTCCCTTCTTATGGTGATCCAGACGCACATTACTACAACCAATATCACTCGAAGAATTGGGGTAGTTTCAATTCCTGCAATTTCTTAAAGAATGACCGCGTGGATGAACTCTTGGATATGGCACGCGCTGAATCAAATTGGGATAATCGCTTGGCCATGTATGGTGAAGTGCAAGAAATCCTGGTGGATGATGCGGTAGGAGCCTGGATGTATACCGAAGCGGGCACCATCGCTTTCAATGCTTGCGTTGGCGGTTATGTCTATTCGCCCTACTACCCCATAACGGTACTCTTCCAAGACCTGACAATGGACGCCTGCCCTTAAATTAGTCGCGTAGAAGAAAATCCCCGCCCCCTGACCTAGGGGGCGGGCCAACCCTGTGAAAGGCCAGGCCAAAGTGAGAGTGCTGCTGGCGTCATGAATATCTACATCTACATTCTGCGGCGCTTTTTTTTAATCATGCCGGTCTTGTTGGGGCTCAGTCTGATTACTTTCAGCATATCGCGTTTGGTACCGGGTGACCCGGTTGGTTTGGCGGCCGGGCCACAATCGACGCCCGAAATCCGCGAGCGGCTGGCGAAGGAATTCGGGCTGGATCGGAGCATCCCTGAGCAATACCTCATGTATATGTCTGGCGTCTTTAGTGGGGATTTTGGAAGATCGCTCTATACGCGGCGCGATGTGGCCGATGAGTTGGGAGCGCGCTTACCCGCCACATTGGAGCTGACGCTAGCGGCCATCATCATTGCTTCGACGATAGGTATACCGCTTGGCATAATTTCGGCGCTGCGCCAAAACCAACTGCCAGACCACGTCTCGCGCTTACTGACCTTGTTCTTCGTCAGTTTTCCCTCCTTTTGGTTGGCGATGATTTTTCAGTCATTGCTCGGTGTATTTTGGGATATCACGCCGGTAAGCGGCCGCTTCCCCCAGTTGGACCTTCCACCAGGACGAATCACAGGGCTCTTCACTGTGGACAGCCTTCTGGCGGGCGATATCGGCTCTTTCTTAGTGGCGCTGCATCACCTGGTATTGCCGGCTTTTGTGCTCTCGTTGGGGGCGTTGGCAAGCGTAACGCGTATTACGCGCGCCAGCATGCTCGAAGCACTGAACAACGAATCGGTGCGTACTGAGCGCTCAATCGGCATCCCTTGGAATGTCATTGTGCTCAAGTATGTCTTGCGCAACGCTTTCATCGCGACCTTCACCATCATCTCGCTGGAATTCGGTTGGTTGATGGCCGGCGCGGTCTTGGTGGAAGCGATCTTCAGTTGGCCGGGTCTCGGCGGTTATATCGTCGATGCCATCAGCAATAGCGATTTCCAACCGATCATGGGGACGACGCTCATTTATGGCGTGATTTTCAGCGTCGTGAATATCTTGACTGACATCGTATACGGAGTCATCGACCCGAGGATTCGTTTTGGCTGAGCAAAAATTGCTGGATGTCAGCGGCGCCCCCATCGAAGCCGATCACTACCGTTGGGAAAATTGGCGGCGCGGCTTCTATCGTTTCCGCACCAATTTGATGTCCATGGTTGGTCTGGGGATTTTGACCTTCATCCTGGTCATCGCCATCTTAGCACCGCAGATTGTCCCTTTCCCAGAAGCGGCCTCGCGCGCCGACCCCCTTTCGCGCGATCTCCCGCCGAGTGAAACTCACCTTTTCGGGACCGACCGCATCGGCCGCGATATTTTCAGCCGCGTCTTGTTGGGCACGGTCTTGGCCTTGCGTGTTGGTACGACCATCGTCCTGATGGCGAGCATTCTCGGCGTGACCATCGGCGCGGTGGCCGGCTATTTTGGCGGCTGGATTGATGAAGTTTTGATGCGCTTCACCGATATTTTCTTCACAGTGCCCGGGTTGGTGCTGGCGATCGCCTTCACGGCAGCGCTGGGGCGGGGCATCAACAATGCGATGATTGGCATCGCGCTGGTCTGGTGGCCGGGGTTCGCGCGCATGACGCGTAGTCAGGTGATTTCCCTGAAGGAAGAACCTTTTGTGGAAGCGATCTACGGCTTGGGGGGTGGGCATATTCGCATCATCTTTCGCCATATCTTGCCCAACGCTTTCTCGCCCATCATCGTCAAGATGACCACCGATTTTGGCTTCGCGGTATTGACGGCCGCGGCCTTGGGTTTCGTCGGCATCGGCGCGCAACCGCCCACTCCAGAATGGGGGGCGATGATCGATTTTGGGCGCGATTACTTCCCCGAACGCTGGTGGATGGCGACTTTCCCGGGCATGGCCATATGGCTCATGGTCTTTTGTTGGAATCTGCTGGGTGATGGCCTGCGCGATGTGCTTGACCCGCGCTCGCGCCGATGAATGCGATGACCGACAATCTACTGGAAATACACAACTTGCACCTGGAGTTTGAAACCTTCGATGGTGTGGCGAAGGTTCTGGCCGGCGTGAATTTGCAATTGCGGCGCGGCGAATTCTTGGGCCTGGTGGGCGAGACCGGTTGTGGGAAATCCATGACGGCCCTTTCCATTCCACGCCTCATCGCTATGCCGCCGGGGAAAATCACCAGCGGCGAGGTCATTTTTCAGGGGCAAGACCTGCTGCAATATAGCGAGGCCGAAATTGAGGCTTTTCGAGCCACGAAGCTGGGTGTCGTCTTTCAGGACCCGGTAACGAATTTGAACCCGATGTTCAATATCCGCGAGCAGATGATAGACGCGGTGCTTTATCAGCGAGAATTTGGGCAACGAAATGGTTTCTTGACGCGCAACCTCATTCCCAGTGGTCGGCAAAGGCGAAAGGAGGCATTTCAGCGGGCGGTCGAATTGTTGCAATTGGTGGGCATATCGGATGTGGAGCGACGCATCCACGAGTATCCGCATCAGTTCAGCGGCGGGATGCGCCAGCGCGTCCTCATCGCCATGGCATTGGCGGGAGAGCCGCAGCTGCTCATCGCTGACGAGCCGACGACGGCGCTGGATGTCACCATTCAGGCGCAAATCTTACGCTTGATTCAGAATCTAGGGCGGCAACTGGGTCTGAGCGTCTTGCTCATCACCCATAATTTGGGTGTCGTCGCTAAGATTTGTGACCGGGTAGCGGTGATGTATTCAGGTCGCGTCATCGAGACGGCACCCGTCCGCGATTTGTTCCGCAAACCCTTGCACCCTTATACCGAAGGCTTGCTCAGAGCTTTACCGCGTGAAAAAACGGAGCGCGGAGGGTTGGTCGGCATTTCTGGCGTCATCCCCGATTTGATTGAGCCACCGCTCGGTTGTCGTTTTCACCCCCGCTGCCCGGAGGCGATGGATATTTGTCGTGAACGAGTTCCAGGGTCTAGCCTGTTGTCTGGTGAGCACCGAGTTTTCTGTCACCTCTATGAGGAAACAAGGGAGACAGTGGGTGACCGTGACTGATATTCTGGAAGTCCGTGGCTTAAAGGTTCATTTCCCCATTCGCGGTGGCTTGCTCAACCGTAAAATTGGTGAGTTTCGCGCCGTCGATGATGTCAGTTTTCGCATCCCGCGTGGTAAGACTTTTGGCCTGGTTGGCGAATCTGGCTCCGGCAAGACGACCATTGGCAAGAGTATCTTGCACCTGGTACCCCCGACCGCCGGTAGCATCCGCTTCAAGGGCACTGAATTGACTGAATTGAAGGCGGTGGAGATGCGGGCGATTCGCTCGCAGATGCAAATGATCTATCAAGCCCCGGCTGCGTCTTTGAACCGTCGTATGACCATTGGGCAGATTGTCTCAGAAGCGCTCTGGTTGCATGAAAATCTGCGCGGTGCCGCGCAGCAAAGAAGAGCGCTCGATCTACTGCGTGAAGTGGGTTTACAGAGCGAGCATTTCCATCGTTATCCGCACGAATTCAGTGGTGGACAACAACAGCGTGTCGGCATCGCGCGCGCGCTCGCAGTTCAGCCGGAGTTGTTAATTCTAGACGAGCCGACCAGCGCATTGGATGTCTCGGTACAGGCGCAAATCCTGAATCTTCTGCAGCGCTTGCAGGATGAATACTCGCTGACTTATATGTTCATCTCACACGATTTGAGCGTCGTTCGTTATATGTGTGATGAAATCGGTTTGCTATATCTGGGTAAGCTGGTGGAGGTGGCTGCTGCTGAGGCCATCTTTGAAAGTCCACGCCACCCCTATACGCAGGCTCTCATCTCGGCGATCCCCGAACCGGACCCGGAATCGCAACGCGAGGAAATTCTCTTACAAGGAGAGCTTGGGCAAGTCGGCAGCGAGCACGGTTGTCCCTTCGCGCCCCGTTGTTTTGCTGAAAAATTAGTGGAATGCACGACGGTCGTCCCGGCATTGCTGGAGTCCAGTGCGGACCATCAAGTTGCTTGTCATTTGCATCCGGAAAAGGCCGAATATGCTTCGTGAAATCGGTTTGCTTGATTTGGAACCATTGGCAATTGGCGCTGGTATCCTTGGGACTGGCGGCGGCGGTAACCCTTATCTCGGCAAATTACAATTGCGTGAGCTACTGAAAGAGCGTGGTGCACAAGCGGTCGTCGACCCTTTTGACCTGGCCGATGGCGCGCTCACGCTGGTGGTGGGCAGTATCGGCGCGCCCACGGTGGGCATAGAAAAATTACCCGAGGGTACGGAGATGAGTCGCGCCATTCGTGCGTTGGAAAGGCATCTGGGAAAACGCTTTGATGTGGTGGCCATTGCTGAAATTGGTGGCAGCAATTCCATCAACCCTCTCATTGCCGGCTTGCAGCTCGGCATCCCTACGGTCGACAGCGATGGTATGGGACGGGCTTTTCCAGAGATTCAGATGAGCTCCTTCAGTTTTAATGGCGGGTTGCGGGTGACGCCCTTGGCCATGGCTGATTGCCGCGGCGCCTCTGTCATTATACCGACAACGGTCAATGATTTTTGGGCGGAGCGCGTTGCTCGGAATCTAGCCACTTCCATGGGCGCGCGCGCGGGTCTGGCCGGTTCTGTGATGAGCGGGCGCGCGCTGAAAGAGCATGGTGTACATTATACGCTCAGCCTCGCACATACTTTGGGCCAGAAGGTGTTGCTAGCGCGGCAACAGAAAGAGGATATTCCGGAAATTGTGGCGGCGCTCTTGGCTGGCTCGGTGATCCTACGCGGCAAGATCATGGATGTTTATCGGCGAACGACCCGCGGTTTTGCGCGTGGCTGGGTTGAGATTGAGGGTTATTTGGGTCAAGATTCCCTGCGCATCGAGTTTCAAAATGAATACTTGATTGCGCAAATGAACGGTGAGCTGCGCGTGACCGTGCCGGATATGATTTGCATCGTTGAGGAGGAAAGTGGCGAACCGGTTCCGACAGAGTTATTGCGCTTTGGTACGAGGGTAGCGGTGTTGGCTGTTCCTGGGGCTGCACGATTGAAAACCGAGGCGGCCTTGCGCGTTGTTGGACCGCGCTCTTTCGGTTATGCGACCGACTTTCAACCTTTGCCAGGTGGCGTAGTGGGTGAAAAGGTCCATTTTTCTATCCAAGAATGAGAGAATAGGAAGAGCACATGAGAATTGGCATCGATGTTGGTGGTACAAACACGGATATTGTCTTGATGGATGGACGGGAGGTGCTTGCCTGGCATAAAACACCAACCACCGCCGATGTCACTACCGGCATCGTCAACTCGCTTGAATATATCATCCAGGAAGCGAATCTGGATACGGCTAAAATTGATGGTGTCATGATTGGCACCACCCATTTTACCAACGCCGTTGTTGAACGCCGCCACTTGCAAGAGACCGCTTGCATACGCCTTGGTCTGCCGGCAACTGTCTGCTTGCCGCCGATGGTGGATTGGCCAGACGATTTGCGCGAGGTGGTCGGTAACCATTATTACCTGGCGCATGGTGGTCACGAATTTGATGGGCGAATCATCTCCCCGTTTGACGAAGAGGAAATTCGTGGCATCGCCCGTCAGATTCGCGACAAGGGTCTCAAAGCCATTGCAATTAGCGCGGTTTTCTCGCCGGTGAATACAGATTTTGAAAAGCGCGCAGCGGAGATCGTCCGTGAAGAAATTGGTGATGCCAATATCACCCTCTCTAGTGAAATTGGACGCATCGGTCTGCTAGAGCGCGAAAATGCGGCCATCATGAATGGTTGTTTGAGAAAGTTGGCTTTACGAACGGTTGCGAGCTTTCGTGATGCGCTGAAGCAGAGGGAAATCGGCGCTCCTTTCTTCATCAGTCAGAATGATGGAACTTTGATGAACGCTGATTTTGCTGCCGATTACCCGGTGCTCACCTTTGCTTCTGGCCCGACCAATAGTATGCGCGGCGCCGCTTTCTTGAGTGGACTGCGCGATGCGATTGTCGTCGACATCGGCGGTACGACGACCGACGTTGGTGTATTGCAACAAGGTTTCCCACGTGTGGCGGCGTTGGCTGTGGATATCGGTGGGGTGCGCACGAATTTTCGTATGCCAGACACCCATAACATTGGATTGGGTGGCGGTAGCTTGGTTCAGGAGCACCCTTTAGTGGTGGGGCCGCGGAGTGTTGGTTACCAGTTGACGGAACGCAGCCGTATCTTTGGTGGCGATGAACTGACCGCTACAGACATCATGGTCGCTTCGCAAAAGGTGACGATAGGTGATCGGAGCAGGGTGCAGGACCTGGCGCGTAGCTTCGTTAAAGAGGTTGAGGACAAGATGCTGGAGATGGTGACGAATGCGGTGGATCGGATGAAAACCAGCGCGAAACCAGTACCCATCATTGTGGTTGGCGGCGGCAGTATTTTGCTACAGGAGACCGTGCCCGGTGCCTCCGAGATGGTCAAGCCGCCGCATTTTTCCGTTGCCAACGCCATTGGGGCGGCGATTGCCCAAGTTGGTGGTGAATGTGACCGCATCTTCTCCTTGGAAGGGGCGACACGAGACGAGGTGTTGGAACAAGCAAAAGAAGAAGCGCGTGAACGAGCGATTGCTGCCGGCGCCAAGCCAGAGACGCTGGAAATTGTGGATGTCGAGGAAGTGCCGCTCGCCTATTTGCCGGGGAATGCGATACGCATAGCCGCTAAAGCTGTCGGCGATTTGGAAGGAGCCCTGTGATGCAAATCATCGACGAAACCGCGTTGGATGAATTGGCTTTGGGTGCGGCGGTGTTGGGTACTGGTGGCGGTGGTGACCCATATATCGGCAAAATTATGTCGCGGCAGGCCATACGCGATTACGGCCCTGTCCAGCTGATTGAGCTGGATGAAATGGATGATGGCGACCTCGTTGTCCCTTCCGCCATGATGGGTGCGCCGACCGTGATGGTGGAGAAGATGCCCAATGGTGATGAGGTTGTCAGAGCCTTTGAGACCATCGGGCGCTATTTGAATCGACCGATCAAGGCCACCATGAGCATTGAAGCCGGTGGTTTGAATTCGGTGGTGCCCATTTATCTGGCGGCGCGCTTGCAGATTCCCCTAGTGGATTGTGATGGTATGGGCCGCGCTTTCCCTGAACTGCAAATGGTCACGCATACACTTTTTGGCAAATCGGCCACACCGATGGCGATGTCTGATGAGCGTGGCAACACCATTTTGCTAGAGACCATTGATAATCGTTGGACAGAGACTTTTGCGCGCAGCATCACCGTCGATATGGGAGCGACGGCTCTGATCTCGCTATACGCGGCGACGGTCGCCGAGCTCCGCGAGTGCGCAATCCACGGTACCATGTCGCGAGCGCGCGAGATTGGCCGTATTATCATGAATGCTCGTCGTCAGGAAGCGAATCCGGTCGAAACTGTTCGTGAGGCTCTGGCTGGCTACCTGGTGTTTGAAGGTAAAGTCAGTGATGTTGAAAGGCGGACTGAAGGCGGTTTCGCGCGCGGTGACGCGTATATCGAGGGTGTAGCGGATTTTCAGGGCCAACAACTACGGTTGAGCTTTCAGAATGAACATCTGGCAGCGCGCATCGATGGAGAGTTCGTTGTTACCGTTCCCGACTTGATTGCCGTACTCGATTTGGAAACGGGAGAGCCTATCACCACTGAAGGGTTGCGCTATGGTTTTCGCGTTGCCGTCATCGCTTTTCCTTGCGCGCCGCAATGGCGCACACCGGCGGGAATCGAGCTGGTCGGCCCGCGCTATTTTGGTTACGAAGTGGATTATCAACCAGTGGAAGAGCGCTTGGGTTGATGAGCATGGGCTTATTTGCGGTTACGGAAGCCGAATTGGAAGCGATCGCGATTGGCGCTGGAGTTCTCGGGACAGGCGGTGGTGGTAGTACCTACTTTAGCGCCCTCGAAGCGCGTGAGCATTTGCGCCAATTTGGTGGCCGTTGTCCGGTCATCAAAGTTGATGAATTGGCTGACGACGATGTAGTTTGTACGGCGAGTATGATGGGTGCGCCGACCGTGAGCGTGGAGAAGATATCTCGTGGCGATGAAGTGGCCAACGCTTGTCTCGCTTGGGAGGCACATAGTGGACGGCGCTTAGCGGCGATGGGCATTGCTGAAATTGGCGGCGGCAATGCTTTGGAGCCACTGGTGGCTGCCCTGCGCCTCGGCTTGCCGTTAATCGATGGAGATAGCATGGGTCGTGCTTTCCCTGAGCTACAAATGGATACCTTGATGATCAATGGAGTCCCTCCTAACCCCTTTTTGCTTGGTGACTCACATGGAAATGTAGCGATTTTTGAGGAATTGGATACGCCGAAGCGTGCAGAGGAGTACGCTCGCAATTTGACCATCGAGATGGGCGGATCAGCAGCGCTGGTCATGCCCATCACAACAGGTCTTCAGCTCAAGCGCTACCTTATCCGCGATACCCTAAGTCTAGCGGAGAAGCTAGGGCGAATCGTGTTGGATAGCCGAGCGCAAGGGCTAGATCCTGCTGAGCGTGTGGCGGCAGCCGCTCATGGCCGCGTGTTGTTTCGTGGCAAATTGGTCGATGTCTATCGTCGTACCGTGAGAGGTTTTGCGCGTGGTAGGATGCGAATCGCCGCTTTGAATGACAACCAAGATGAGCTGATCATCGATTTTCAGAATGAGAATTTGGTTGCACAAAGGGCGGGTGATACTGTCTGTAGCGTACCCGATTTGATTTCGCTGCTGACCCTTGAGGAGGGAGGGCCGGTCGGGACCGAGTCCTTGCGCTATGGCTTGCGAGTGGCTGTTTTGGCTATGCCGGCGCCGCAGGAGCTGAAAACACCTGCAGCTTTGGCAACGGTCGGTCCAGCCGCTTTTGGTTATCCAGATGTAGTGTATCGGCCTCTCCCAGGCAACCTACTCTAACCCAAACTGAGAGGGTTGGCGCAACCGCAGGATGGCGTTTGCGTAGAAAAAGATGATAACCAACTGATGTGTCAGGCTATGAATCTTCAGGAAATAAGAGCATGCGTTACCGCCACCCTGGCTGGCCAGAACGAGGAATTTGAGAAGATCGTCTACGAATTTAAGGATGGAGTCTATAATTTATGCTACCGCCTTTTGAGTCAGCGACAAGAGGCGGAAGACGCAACGCAAGAAACTTTCCTGCGTGCTTATAGTAAATTGAAACGCTATGACCACGAGCGCTCGTTCAAAACTTGGTTGTTTTCCATCGCTTCCAATTATTGTATAGATCAAATCCGCCGCCGCCGCATGACTCTATTATCCATCGATGATGAGCCCACCGCGGCAGCCTTATCGCTACGAAGTGATGAGCCCAGTCCGGAACGAGCGGCCATCGTCGGCGAAGCAGCTGAGGAGATACAGCGTATGCTCGCCACATTGCCAGCAGATTATCGCCTCGCGGTGGTTTTGCGTTATTGGTATGACTATTCCTACTCGGAAATTGCGGAGGTTAGCGGCAGTAGCATTAGCGCCATCAAGAGTAAATTGTTTCGCGCTCGTCAGCGTTTGGCCAACTCTCTATCCCGTGATGATCACCGTGTTGGGGGTGAGGCTAGACCCGGAAAAAGTGCAGAAGAGCGCCTTTCACTACCGGAAAAAGGAGAAGAATGAAAATGAAGAGGAATTGGCGATGAAATCCAAGTCCTTCCGCCACCGTATTTCGGTTGAGGCGGAAAAAGAGATGGCGAACGAGTCAGCCACACCAGTCGCTCAGGATGAGGAGCCAGCGACCCAGCCCTGGCAGAGCAAAGTGGCGGCGGTGGAGCGTCTCTTGGAGCAAGCGCCGTTCGCGCATGCGCCGGAGGGGCTTGCTGAACGAGTCATCGCTCGTATTCGGCAGGCGATGACGGAAGATATGGAGCGGTTGCCCAGCGAAGCCCATGAAGCGATCGCCCAGGCTTATGCCATAATATTGCTCAGTACGATACCGGTATTGTTCAGTGCGAGTTGGGCAGTGGCCCATTCCACGAACGCTGACGAAAAAAGCCTCTCCATATATATGCAGCAACTTTCAGGAATTTTGCAAAGTACTGCGGATGATTTGCGGGCAAACCATCATTGGGGAAAGATGCCGCGCGAGGATTTGTTTGAGAGTGAAGCCAGTCGGTTTGGCGGATCCGAGCTGGCTGGGATGGCTATGGCGCTGATACCACTCACCATGCTCAAAGTATTTGGCGAAGCCTTAAGCGAAATGACTGCCGGTTGGGTTGCGCCGACGATCAAAACAAGAAAAGATGAGGAGGTGAAATATGCGGAACTTTAGGGCACTGGTTTATTTGCGGCCGCTCGTCGAGCAATTCCGCTTGACTTGGCGGCTGTTTCACGATCCGCGGACGCCCAGTTGGATGAAATGGAGCTCAATCGGCGTATTGTTCTATATCCTGATGCCGGTCGATATCATCCCAGATTTCATCCCAATTCTCGGGCAGCTCGACGACCTGGGTTTGCTGCTGAGTTGGATGAAGTTGCTCGAGAGGTTAACTCCAACCGTCATGCTCACGGAAATCCGCGCACGTCTGCGACGGGATGAGGAGGAAGACATCATTGATGGCGGAAAACTCAAAGGCTGAGTCTTTCTGGCTTAGCTACTCGTGTTGGTAAGGTTCTTATCAGAATGGATTTCTTCCATAGTTTCCAGGACATCGCTGAGTTTGTTCACTTCGTCGCGAATGTCCTCGCGTAGATTCGCAGCGCGAAACCCCTCGCTGCTACTTTTGGTAGCGAGGTGAGTCATCTGCGCGTAGATTGTCCCCAGAGAAACGCGCGTATTCTGTAGAGTGATTTTGGCGCGACGCACGCTGCGTTCTGCCTTTGTTAAATGATCCAATTGGAGTTGTAATCTCTCCCGTCTTGCCTGGAGATCATCTTGTAGCTTCTCGTCGTCAACTTCATTGGCGATTTGATTTTCAACTTCTCGAATTTGTCCCGGAATTCTCAACAGTTCTTTTTGCACGAGCTCATTACCTTCGAAAAAGTCAATCCTCTGTGCCAGGTCATGCATATAGCGAATCCATTTTTTGATATCTTCGAGGGTGGCAGTCAGCGACGAGCGCATGGCGCCGCGGGTATTGCTGATCAGATCGAGCATACTCCTACGGTATGTGAGTGCTTCTTGTAGCTGTTCGCGCGATTGGGAGTTGTGGATAGTCTTTGGGTTGCATTCGCGGGCAAAGCGGAGTTCGGTGTATGCGCTTGGGTTTTTCAATGCGCCATAAAATAGCAGGAGTTGTAAAATCATCCCTATGATGATGGGCCAAAACAGGGACAGCGGTTCTTCCACAGATTCTAAGAAGGGAAGGAAGGGTGTTTCTGTGCCGGATAGTTTAACCATTATCATCATACCGATGGCGATTACCCAAGTCAGGATGGTCTCTGGGCGACGAAGCACCATGCTCAAGATGGGGAGAAGATTGCTTGGTGAATGGTTGTCGTTTGTCATGTTTTATCCTTTGGGTTTATGAGGGGTTGCGAACACCCAATCGTTTGCGACGCTCTTCCAATTGGGTGCGGAGTTCTTCATCACGAACGGCATCTTCCACCTGAGAGGAGAGGTTGCTGGTCGCAATCTCTAGACGAGCATCTTCACGATCCAATTCAGTGCGGATTTTTTCGGCGATATTGTTGATTTGCCGGTCGTCAACTTCGGCGAGAGAATTCAATCCGCGGACGGAATGGGAGACAATCTTCTTCGCCTTTGATAGTTGAATGAGGTCTGACAGTTGTTCGCGCTGATTTTTGATGAAGGTCAAGCGATGGTGCAATTTGATGCGGGTCTCCAATAGTTCTTTGTACTGTTTTTCTTGCAATTGCCATTGTTCATGGTATTCCTGGGCGAGTTCTTGGGTGATGTTGAGCTCAGTTTGGGCGGCAATGGCCAACTCATCCCTTCCTTGTACTATCAAGGCATCGATGTTGTAATCCATTTTTTCGGCCAAATTGGATTTCTCTTCATACTTGCGTTTGAGGGTTTTGACCGTGCCGCCAATTGTGGCGATGGAATCTTCCAAGGCTTCCAAGTTTTTCTCGACTTGCCGGACATATTCATCGTAGACTTTGAGCGAATTTCGCTCGATTGCTCGATCGGCCAATGCATGCAAGTTGGCGCTGATGAGATTTTGAATTTTGCTAAGGAGAGAAGCCATGAACTGTATCCTTTTGCAATAATTTTACAAAGTAGTATAGCATAGAATATGCCTATGTTTGCCCTCAGAATTGTAGGATGCTAAGGTAATGATGAGGGTTTAGGGGTGAAACGATGGCGACTTGGAGTTTGCGCCGCACCTCCACGAACGTGTTGCCGATGAATGGAATCCGCCCGATTCAGCTGCCCGCCGATTTGCCGGCTTTGGCTGATTTACTGGAAGCGGCTTTTACTGAGTCGATGGATGTGGTTGGGCGTCGGACCATTGATCGGTTGCGTGAACTGGGGGGTATGCGTTTCCCACTGGCTGGTTGGTTGCCGGCCGCAGGACTTTTGAATGGCATTCGCCGCTCTCTAGTTTGGGTGGAGGATGGACAATTGTTGGGAAATCTTTCCGTTTACCCGGCTCCGATGCGAAACCAGCGTAACAAAGCTTGGGTCCTGGCCAATATCGCTGTTTTGCCGCAACAGCGCGGACGCGGTATCGCTACCGGTTTGTTGCGGGAAGCGTTGGTGAAACTTCGTGAACGCGGCGCCACCGCCATCTGGTTGCAGGTCGATGAAGACAACGAAGTCGCCCGACATCTATACCGTAAAGCTGGTTTCCTTGAGGAAACCACAATCTGTACCTGGTCGCGCAGTCGTGAGGCATCCCCGCCGAGAGGCCTCCGTGATGCGCCAACCATATACCGGCGGCCACCTTCCATGGCGCGAGCGGAATATGATTTGGTGAAAAATGATCGAGGGGATGCGCCTGGCCGGTTGGGTTGGTTGCGGACCTTGGAATGGGCGGATTTTCGTTGGTTCGGATGGTCAGTTTTGGCAGACTTGTTGGCCGGCCGTTGGCGAGAAAGACGAGTTTGTCGGGATGAACAGGGGGAATTGACCGCGGTCATCTGGTTGGAGCGCAAGTTGAGTGGCCCGATTGAATTGTCTCTCTTCAAGCGCGAAGGGGTGAGTGTCACTGAGCTTCGTGCTTTGCTCTATTGGGCTTTGCGCCGTCATCCTTTTCAGGGTGTTTGGATAGAACATCCGGCAGTGGATGAATTGGTGCGGCAAGAACTCATCTCCTCGAATTTTTACCCCCTGCGAACGGTCGTCAATATGCGCCTACCTGAGGACGTTTGAAAATGAGTAATCGTAAGAGACAGATACTGCTGGTTGACGATGAGCCGAATATCATTGAGCTGGCGCGGATTTACCTGGAGAAAGAGGGTTTTCAAACGACTGGCGTTGCCGATGGGCACGAAGCGTTGGAGGCGATAAAGCAAAAGCAATTCAACCTTGTGGTATTGGATTTGATGCTGCCGATTGTGGATGGCTGGGAGGTGTGTCGACAGGTGCGTGCTTTGGGCGACTCGGAGAAGGCGGACTTGCCCATTTTGATGCTCACGGCGCGCAACGAAGATATCGATCGAATCGTTGGCCTAGAGCTGGGTGCGGATGATTATCTCTGTAAACCCTTTAACCCGCGCGAATTGGTCGCAAGAGTTAAAGCAATATTGCGGCGGACCAATGTACACGCCAGTACTCCGATGGCGGACGAGGCGAAACCGATCGTTGTGGAAGATCTCACCGTCATTCCTGACCGGCGCATCGTCCTCCTTGCAGGCAAGGAAATTCACCTGCGTTTAAAGGCCTTTGACCTTCTGCTGCATTTGGTCAGGCGTCCTGAAATTGTCCATAGTAGAGAACAGTTGTTGGAAGCAGTTTGGGGTTGGAGTGATGATTACACCTACCAAACGAGAACCGTGGATGTGCATATCGCGCTCTTGCGCAAAGCGCTGCAAGAAGTGAGTGCCAGAATAGTTACGGTTTGGGGCGTCGGCTACAAGCTAGAGGTCAATAGAGGCCGTTAAATGTTTGCGAGTTTGGGTTTGCGTTATCGCTTATTGGCTTCATTCTTGGTCGTGATGGCGGTCACGCTCCTCATGGCCGCCTTGCCTTTGTTGGTCTTGTTGCAAAACTCACCTGCGCCACGAGAGGAATCGTTGCGTATGTTGCGAGCGCATATCGATGAAACTGGCATCATCGGCCTTGCCGATGCTCTTGTGGATGATCCATTCTACCAACCAGAAATATTGCGCTTGCTCAATCTGGGTCACCAGGATTTTGACGCACTCGTGAACTATGTGGAAGAAATCGATGACCTCATTCGGATGCGGTTATTGGGGGAGTATCCGCTTGATTTTCCGCAACCCGAACCGTTCGTTCATGATCATTCATTTTTCCCTTTGCGTGGTCGGCCTGATCGAATTTTGAATGACTGGTTTTCCGAAACAACATGCTTTGGAGATTGCGAGTCGCGTTGGGAACCCATCTCTTTGGAGCATTTGTCCTCGAGCGCCGCGCGCATGGGGCTACGTTTCTTATTAATTCATGAAGAAGCGGTAACCGATGGCGCACAGCCGGTGATCTTATTCGATAGTGAGCAGGAATTTGCACTTGGCGATCGCTTTGCGGGTTATCATCAAGACACCTCCCTTTCCCCAGTAAATTGGCGAGGTGACAAACGCTTTAGCAGCCACTTCGGCGATTTCTCAGACGGGAATGGGGAACAGTGGGTTTTTTACAGTATGAATTGGGATCTTCCACTTGTACTGGATGAATCAACGCTGCCGCAGCGAACAACGGTTGTCCTGGCCGAAAAACGTCAGAGCCAATGGGAAGCTTTGCGTGAACCTTTATTGCTTTCGCTCGCAGTGAGTACCCTGGTTGCGATAGTACTCGCCTTTTTCATCAGTCGCAGCATAGGAAAACCCTTATTGTCTTTCGCTCGTGCCGCAGATGCTGTGGCTGAAGGTGATTTGGAACAGCGTGTGCCGGTGAGCGGACCACCAGAGATGCGGGATGCGGCGCAAGCATTCAATCATATGAGCGAACAGGTGCGTGCCACACAGCGCGCACAGCGCGACTTACTGGCTAACATCAGTCACGACCTAAGAACACCCCTGACCTCAATCCAAGGTTTTTCTCAGGCGATCATGGATGGAGCAGCGAAGCGAATTGAAGATGCAGCGCGCATCATTAACCAGGAGGCTGGGCGTATGAACCGCATGGTCTCCACCCTTCTCGACCTTTCAAAGCTGGATGAAGGCATCGCTACCGATTCTATGAATGAATTGAATTTTGGCGCTTTGTTGCGAGGTATTTGTGAACGCATGCAGCTGCAGGCTCGTGAAAATGGAATCCAGCTGAGCTACGAGGTGGATGACGACCTGCCATTGTTGGGTGATGCGGACCGATTGGAGCAAGTCGTCATCAATCTATTGAGCAACGCCTTGCAATTCACGCCAGAAGGGGGAAAGGTCATTTTGCGAGCGGAGCGGATTGCCGAACAGGCTCACCTGCTTGTCGAGGATACGGGTCCTGGAGTTCCCCTCGAGCAGCGAGAGCGCATCTTTGAACGTTTTTATCAAGTGGATAGCGCCCGTAGTTCAAGACGAGGGGCGGGGTTGGGTCTATCGATTGTGCGACAGATCGTCACCAGCCATGGAGGGACGGTTCGCGTAGAGGCAGTCATGGGAGAGAAGGGTGCTCGCTTTATTGTCACCTTGCCTTTGTATTTGGCCTAGCGCTTCTGGAGAAGTTGCAAATCTGCATCGACCATCATGTTGACCAGCTCTTCAAAACTGGTCTGAGCGGACCAACCCAGCCTCTTTTGGGCGGCGCGGCTATCCCCGCGTGAGGCGTGAATTTCCGTTGGACGAAAGAAGCGTTCATCGACAATGACATGCTCCTGCCAATTGCGCTCCACTCTTGCAAAAGCGACACGGCAGAGGTCGCGCACAGTATGACAGCGGTTGGTAGCGATGATGAAATCACGAGGCTCTTCCAGTTGTAGCATGCGCCACATGGCATCCACATATTCGCGAGCGTAGCCCCAATCGCGGACTGCATCCAGGTTGCCCACGCGCACCTTGTCATTTTCAACGAGTGGTTCGCCAAGTTCATTCAGGGGTGATTGGTTGATTCCCAGGGCGATACTGGCCGCAGCCATGGTGATTTTGCGGGTGACGAAATGCAGACTTCGCCGTGGACTTTCATGATTAAAGAGGATACCGCCACAAGCGAAGAGTCCGTAGGATTCACGGTAATTCTGCATCATTTGATGCGCGAACACCTTGGCAATACCATAGGGGTTATTCGCCAGCAAAGGGGTTTTCTCATCACAGGTTTCTTTGGGCACCCCACCGAAAATTTCACGACTGGTTGCTTGGTAAAAGCGTGCTCCTGGCGCCTCACTGCGCATCGCTTCCAACATACGCAGGGTTCCGAGCGCAGTAATTTCTGCAGTCACTAGTGGTTGTTGCCAACTATCCCCCGGTACCGATTGTGCGGCTAGATGGTAGATTTCGTCGGGTTGGTACTCTCGGACTATCGCGCGTAGACTGGCGCCATCCAACATATCGCTGAATACCAGCTCCAATTGTCCGTAGAGATGAGAAATGTTTGGGTGCAAATAATGGGTGGAGCGGCGCAGGATGCCAACGACTCGGTAGCCTTTTTCAAGTAGTAATTCAGCCAGATAGGAGCCATCCTGTCCACTGATTCCGCTGATGAGAGCGGTTTGCATTATGAAACTCCTTCCGGAGATGAACAGGAGAAATTTTAGCGGCGATACTGGTGAATGGCTAGTGTGATGCCATCTACGAGTTAGAATGTTCGCATGTCTGAGCGAGGTGAACGAGAAAAGCGCGAGCGACGTTATCGAGAAATTATGGGGAGATTGGGTCGGCTCGAGGTTTCGCCGCAGGAGCAAGGGAAAGTAGACGAGCCTGCTACCGCACTGGATGCGATTGGCGCGATGCACTTAGTGGAAAGATATGGGCGTGGGGCAATTGAGGGCTGGTATGGCTACGGGCCAAAGGTGATACGCGACCGCTATGATGATTGGCTCGCTGTGTTGGGGTGGTGGAAGCGCAACTCATTCTACGCATTTGAACGATTGAAACTATTGGGTATTTGGGCGCAACGCTGTGATGATGGATTTCTCAAAATTGTCCTCGGTGAACGGGAGCTAGCCTTTCGCGGCTCTTTTCATAACCCGGAGTCGTTACACCAACAATTGAAGGCGGACTATCGCTCTTATTATGTGGGCGGGCGGGCACCACCCTCAAAAGCGATGCTGGTCGTAACCTATGAAGCCAGTCAGCGCCTAGCGATTCGTTTGCGATTGGAAAAATGCATAGGAGAGTGGGCGAAAGTGGTGGCCGCTCAGTCTTCTCGCCAATAATCCTCCAGTTGCACACCCAAGCCGTCGGCAATGCGGTTGACATAGGCGTAATAAGCGACGATTTGCGCGCTATCCAAGATGGCGCGGTCGTTAAAGCCGACAGCGCGTAAATTCTTGATGTCTTTTTCAGTCATGCAATTGGGCATGCGCGTCAATTTATCAGCATATTCTAATAAAGCTCGTGTGGCAGTTGTGAGCTTTGCTTCACGGTAATTCGTTTCGATCTGCGCGACGAGCGCTTCGTCCCGCACCAACTGGCGCAGGTTGCGGGCGTGATGGCGCAGTCAGTAGACGCAATCGTTGATGGATGAAACGACGATGGCGATCATCTCTCGCTGAGCGCGGCTCAATGGTGAAGTACCGAACATCAGCGTTTTGTAGAGTTGCAAATGGTCGAGCAAAGTTTGTGGGTGTAGGCTATGGATTTGCAGAATGTGGTCCACTCCGCCATTTTGCCGGTCCCAATTCGCTTTGTAAATTGCTTTCAATTCGCCGCGGGCCTCTTGCGGTCCCATGGTTTTGATCCAGGCAATTTTCTCTTTCTCGCTCATCACATCCGGAATACGCCGTAGCGCGTTTGTGGGTTGATTTCCCTCGCTGTAACCGCGAGCGCCAGACTGAGGATGCGTCGCGTTTTTGCTGGGTCGAGGATACCATCATCCCACAATCGCGCGCTGGCGTAATAAGGGCTCCCTTCGCGCTCATATTTTTCAAGAATTGGCTGACGAAATTCTGCTTGCTGCATATCGCTCAAATCTGTCTCTCCGCGACGAGCCAATTGGTCGCGCTTCACTGTGAGGAGAACCTGGGCTGCTTGTTCGCCGCCCATGACGCTGATGCGGGCGTTTGGCCACATCCAGAGGAAACGCGGACCATAAGCACGGCCACACATGCCATAATTGCCAGCACCAAAACTCCCACCAATAATCACAGTCAGTTTGGGAACCGCTGCGTTGGCCAAAGCATGCACCAATTTGGCACCATCCTTGGCGATGCCACCCGCTTCATAATCACGCCCCACCATAAAACCGGTGATGTTCTGCAAGAATAACAACGGGATGCCACGCGCGGTACAAAGCTGAACGAAATGTGCTCCTTTGAGGGAAGACTCACTGAAGAGTATACCGTTATTGGCGACAATGCCGATCAGATAACCTTCCAAATGGGCAAAACCGGTCACCAGTGTTCGACCATAGTTCGTTTTGAACTCTCGAAAGCGGCTGTCATCGACCAGGCGCGCGATGATTTCATGGACATCATAAGATTGACGAAAACTAGTCGGCAAAATGCCGTAAAGCTCTTCTGCTGCGTATCTTGGTTCTGCGGGCGGTTGCTGAGGAGGGGTGGCGGGTCGACAGTTCAGGGTAGCGATGATATCGCGCACAATTTGTAGTGCATGCTCGTCATTTTGCGCGAAATGGTCGGCGACGCCGGAAGTATGCGTATGCAAATACGCGCCGCCGAGTTCTTCAGCGCTGATATCTTCACCAGTAGCGGCTTTGACTAAGGGTGGGCCACCGAGGAAGATAGTTCCTTGGTTTTTCACAATGATCGCTTCATCGGCCATCGCAGGCACATAGGCGCCGCCAGCCGTACAGCTACCCATGACACAGGCAATTTGCGCGATACCGGCAGCGCTCATTTTCGCCTGGTTATAGAAAATACGCCCGAAACCATCCACATCGGGAAAGACTTCAGCTTGGAGGGGAAGAAAGGCGCCGCCGCTGTCGACCAGGTAGATGCAAGGCAAGTGGTTTTCTAAAGCAATTTGTTGAGCTCGCAGGTGTTTCTTGACGGTGAGCGGAAAATAGGTACCGCCTTTGACGGTTGCGTCATTGGCAATGATCATGCATTCTTGACGGTGGACACGTCCGATACCTGTCACCAGACCCGCCGCAGGCACTGCCGAATCATAGCAATCCCAGGCAGCCAGCGGTGATAGCTCCAAGAAGGGCGAGTTTTCGTCCAGAAGGCCGTCGATACGGTCATGTACCAGCAGCTTCCCTTTGGCAAGATGGCGTTGGCGGTAATCTTCGCCAACACCCCGACGAACCTGGATGAGCCGCTCATTCAATTCTGCGACCAGGGCACGATGGTGGGTGAAATTGCGGCGGTATGCATCGCTCTGCTTCTCGATATTGCTAGAGAGGATGTCCATCGGGGCTTTCTAATTCGTCGTCTCAGCAATATTATAACGCGGCTCAACCTTATCGAAAGGCGAAGCATGTTGTATGATGCTCGGTGCCAAGATGGAGAATGGGCGATTCAATGAGTCGGGCAATGCAAAGGCGATTTTCGATCATCATCGGTGGCTTTTTGGTGATCGTCATGGCGGCGACTGCCATCTTGCCAGCCATCAGCCCGCCCGAAACTCAAGTACCCACTGAAGAACCCACACCAAACCCGACCGTCGAGCCTTTCCCCTCACCCATCGCCAGCGAAAGCCTGGACTATTCGATGAGATACCTGCACCCCGGCGCCTTGTATACCATACCCATACCCCAACCCATAGTTTGGCAACAAGTCATTCCCAGTAACGAGTCTGGCCTGGCGCGTGTGACATTGCGTAGCGAGTTGCAGGTGATCGAAACCTATATTCAGGAGGCACCAGGCATCAGTGCGGAAGATTTGCCCAACGAATTTACTGATGCCACATTGGAGCAGACCTGGCGAAATTATCAGGATCGGGAGCGGCGCGGCCCGGGCGAGATGCGTGGTGAACGCTTTTATGTTGACTATGACATGACCTTAAATCGACGCCAGTTTCACGGTCGTCATGTAGCCTGGACGGATGGCGAGCGAATTTATGTGGTACGAGTTGTGGGGCCGACGAATGCAGTGGAGCAGACCATCCAATTGGCCGAGGAAATGGCGGCCCAATTGGAAACCATCCCGCAATTCGTTGATGCGGAGGTCAACTGGTCTGCCCATTACGATGCCGATATTGGCTATGTGGCGCGTTTCCCGAGCAGCTGGGAATTACAAGATATGGCCCCAGGCTTACCCGCTAGCGTGGTCGATGCTGACGGCGCAGCGACATTACGCTTGGAAGCGTTGGAGGCGGCTCTGGTGGATATGAACGATGCGCGCCGTTTGCTCAAAATCAGCCGATCCGATGCAACGCTACTCGCGGATGCAGAATTGAGCGAAGGTATGGCCTTGAGTTATGCTTATGAGACTCCCTTCGGTGAAGAGCGAAGTGGAATTTGGTGGCTCCTGCCGCAAAAAGAAGGTGGGACATTGCGTGCAGAATTGACTTTTCCGGCTAGCAAAGTCAATTTGCTGGAATATCAAGAGGCTGGGACTGCAAGCGCGGCAGATGAGGAGCCCGAATTGTTGGATACTCAATATGTTGAATATTGGGAAATCTTGCGAAGCTTGACACCGGTGACTTGGGATTATGTTACTCAGGATGAGCTCAGTGATGACGAAGCCGGCAATATCGTACTGCCTGTAAACAACGAGTGAGCCGTGTCGCGGCGCGAAATTGTACTCAATGGGGCACCGATCCTCAGGATGCGCGCGCATAAACTGCAGGATTTTGGTCCAAGAACACAAGCCTTAATTGATGAAATGCTAGAGACTATGAGCGATGCTGCGGGTGTCGGGCTGGCAGCACCACAAGTGGGGGTTCGCTGGCGTCTTTTCGTTGCTCGCTTGCCCGCTTCGTTGGAGGCGGAGTGCGAAACCACTGATGCACCGACTGAGGAGTTGGGGGAAACTTATGTTTTCGCCAACCCCAAAATCATCAAACGCAGTCATGAATCAGAAGAGGGTGTCGAAGGTTGCTTATCGATACCTGGTATCAGCGGCTTGGTCAATCGCCATGTTGAAATCGTAGTTACCGGGCAGGACCGGTATGGCGCAAAGCAGCGTATAAAGGCAGATGGTTGGCTGGCGCGCGTTTTTCAACATGAAATCGACCATTTGAACGGCCGCCTTTTTATAGATATCGCCAGCAAAATTTGGAAAGATGAAGCGGAATCCGCTTCCATTGGCGATTAAATTTCATATGAAGCAGCCAACTCTGCATAGAAAGTGAGATAACTTTGATAGCGACTGGGTGATATGACTCCCATCTTCACCTGCTCACGCACGGCGCAGGCAGGCTCTTGATGGTGGCTACAATCGCGGAAGCGACAGAGTGTGACAAGTGGGGCGATTTCACGGAAATAAGCATCCAGCTCTTGTGGTTCCAAATCCCAAAAATTCAGAGTGCGCAACCCGGGTGTATCGGCAAGATAACCACCACCGGATAAGGGTACCAATTCACGATCTCTTGTAGTGTGTAGTCCGCCACCGCGACCCGCTCCTAGCGGGGGAACGCGACGCGAAAGGTCCGATTGAATGGCATTGAGTAAGGAAGTTTTTCCGACACCTGAGGGGCCGCAAACCACGGCGATGCCTTGATTGAGTTGAGCACGAAAGTGATCGAGTCCCTCGCCGGTCAAGGTACTGGTCCAAATGAATGGGTAACCTAGATGCTCGTAATATTTGAGTTTCGTTTCCGTTTCTTCTGTCTGGTTTGAACACAAGTCCATTTTGTTGATAACGATGACCAGACGACTGATGCGCGCGCGTTCGCCAGCGATGAGGAAGCGGTCGAGCATGCGCAGGCTAGGGGTGGGTTGCGCGATTGAAAACACGAAAAGGGCAACATCAGCGTTGGCGACGAGTACTTGTTCGCGCTCTGGAGTTCCTGCACCGCGCAACCCCTGTGTGCGTTGGGCACGCGAAAGGGAACTTTTCCGAGGGGCGATTGTCTCAATGGCGCCGCGATTCAATTTTTTATCGGTGATTTGGAAGCGGACTCGATCCCCAATGGCCACCAGATCCCCTTCATTGGCTGTTTCCAGTAAACGCCCGCGAATGGAGCAGTCGTATCGGCGGCCATCTTCCGCCAAAACCGTGTAGACGCTGCTGCGCAAACGAGTCACGAGACCATTGAATTCGTCGATTCGCGTAATTCCATCCTTGTGCATCAAGCTAATGAAACTATACCTTAATGGAGGAAAGGGTGTATGATAACCAGAATATGGTAAAGACAAATATTGAGCCGGCGATTTCAGAAAAAGGTGATAGTGATCGCTTTGGCCTGACCTTGGCTCTGGTGGGATTCACCTTCCTGGTTGTTGGTATCCTACTCGGTTATCTATTGCTTGAACCGCTGTTCTTATCGCGAATGAAGGATAGTGTCGATGAGGCTGTTCGTGAGAACATGTTGGCGATAGAAGAGACGATCAGCGAGGCGTTATCTAGCGGCGAGTTGCGTATTGAGGAGGGTGTACTGGCAGCTTCTGTACGCGCGGCCTTGGCAGAAGAACGCGCCGCCGAAGAGGCGGCGGCGCTGGCACCCCTATATGAGGGCTGGGAAGACGATCCATCGTTCGGTCCAGAAGATGCTAGCGTGATTATGATCGAATTTAGTGATTTTCGCTGCAGTTATTGTGGCGTATTTGCCAATGAGACGCTGCCAAGAATTCGCGCAGAATACGAGGACAGGATACGCTTCGTCTATCGAGATTTTCCAATATTTGGCGAGCTTTCTTTATGGGCGGCTCTGGGTGGACAATGCGCTTTGGAGCAGGGCGATTTTTGGAAATACCACGATGCGCTTTTCCTCCGCAATGCTGAATTCATAGACGCAAGTTTCCTCACCACTCTCGCAGGTGAATTGGGGTATGAAGTCGCTGAATTTGAAACCTGTATTCAAGACCCCATCTGGGTTGCTGAAATCCAGCAAGACTACCAGGCAGCGCAATCGCTGTCTTTACAAGGTACACCGGGTTTCTATATCAATGGCAAATTCTTGAGTGGCGCGCAGCCCTATGAGACCTTCGCGATCTTGCTCGATGCAGCGCTGGCTGACGCGGAGGCAAAGGCCAGCGATAGTTAGTCTTAGTGGGTCCAGCAGGATTCGAACCTGCAACCTAACGGTTATGAGCCGCGTGCTCTGCCCTTGAGCTATGGACCCCAACTAGAGCGGGTAACGGGACTCGAACCCGTGCCAGGACCTTGGAAGGGTCATGTGCTACCATTACACCATACCCGCAAGATTGAACCTGTCGGGGCGCCCGGATTTGAACCGGGGACCTCGCGCTCCCAAAGCGCGCGCGCTAACCGGACTGCGCCACGCCCCGTTATCAGAATGATACTAGGCCGAATCTTCAGCCCTGTCCATATCTTCCTGTCTAATTGCCATCGCCGAACTCCTCTAACCACTCTTCAATTTCTACTTTGCTGAGCGGCTTTTCTCGGGGATTGGAGACGTTTTGTGATCGATATTCCTGGAGAGGAGCGAAGAGTAACCTCGCGAAATCGTTCGCATTCATCTGCTTCATTCTCACCTCCTGCGCCGCCAAACGCAGGCGTCGGTCAGAGCTGACCAGAGTCCAGCCGCTGCAATTGCTAAGCTGTTGAACTCGGCGGATCAATCGGCTGTCCGCTTCTTGTCCACTATGGGCGAATGAGACACACACATCGCTTGTGGACAAGCGAGATCTGCCGCCTGGCAGGCCGCAATCAAAAATCACTTCGCATTTCTTGCCATTGCGGATGGCGAAACTCCGCAACATTTGCACCAGTTTCACCTCATCGTTCTCTTCGTTTAGCGTCAGATTGGATAGTGCGCCGATTAGGTTGTGTCCGTCAATCAAATATGGCATCGTCAGTCTGTGTCCATTGGTTTCGCTGAATAAGGGCAATTTGAATCATTTTGAGTTACTTTATAATGAAAAACGGTAACCATTCTGGAGCTATATGAATGGGTCGCTTGCGTATATTACTCTTTTTGGCCCTGAATGTGGCCATATCGGCAATGATTGCCTTGGGTTTGCTGCAATTGAGCGTAACGCAAGGCTGGTTGAGTGAGGCGAGCACCGGTTTGCGAGTCGTTGAGGTGCCCATCGCGATCTCACCGACACCGATACTCAATCCTGCTATACCCATCATCATCATTGATGGTGAATATCGTGTCATCTACGATCCCATTAATCCAGAAGCGACGATGCCAGTGCGCATCTGGACACCGACCACATCGAATGGTTCGCAAGCTACCACCAGTGAGGGCCAACCAGCGGCCTTGGCCCCGCAGGCTACAGAATCTCCCGAGGCGGACGGATACACCACTGCTTTACCCGCTGGTTGCACCGAACATGTGGTTTCTTTGGGTGAGAGTTTGAGCTTTATCGCCAGCTATCGCGGGGTAGATTTGGACCTCTTGTTGGAAATCAATGGCTTGACCATCGCCGATGCGACGAGTCTACAACCGGGTGATGCTCTGATTATCCCTTGGGCGAGTTGTGTAGCGGCGTTGAGCGACTTACGAGAAGGTAGAGCGGCGAATACGGTTTCACCCAATAGCAACCTGAGCGCGATGCAATTGGCCATCATTACGGTGCGTAGTCCAGGGTCTCTTGAAAATGAGGAAGTCGTCATTCGCAATCTTGGTGCCACTTCGGTGGATCTAACTGGTTGGCAATTGCAGACTGAAAAAGGTGTGGAATTTGCTTTTGGTGCCCAGCGCCTATTCGCGGGAGCGGAGTTGCGCGTGGCAACACGCTCTGGCGCCAATTTGCCCACGCAATTATTTTGGGGTTTATCCGCTTCGGTTTGGGAATCTGGCCAAAACGTCTTGCTGATAGCGCCGGGAGGTGAAACGCACTTCACCTACAGTATCCCTTAAATGGCATTGGCTGGATGCTTGTCAGTCCATCTCACGATTGCTAAACTTCCTGGTATAAGGGGGTTGGATGCCAGAATTGGCGCTCTATCTGAAATGGCGACCTCAGCGTTTTGAGGAAGTCATTGGTCAAGAGCCGGTCACGGAGACTTTGCGCAATTCTCTGAATGCCGGGCGTTTGCGCCATGCTTATCTTTTTAGTGGTCAAAGAGGGACGGGCAAGACCACTGTAGCCAGGTTGCTCGCAAAGGCGATCAACTGTAATGGAAAAAATCGTCCTTGTGGGGAATGTGAAGCGTGTTTGGCTATCCAAGAAGGGCGTTATCTCGATTTGATTGAGCTGGATGCCGCGACCCATACCGGTGTGGATGATGTGCGGAATTTGCGGGAAAAGGCTGTTTTTGCGCCCAGCGAAGGCCCTTATAAGGTCTATATCATCGATGAGGTACATCGTTTCAGTGGTGGTGCTTTCGATGCTTTGCTCAAGACATTGGAAGAGCCGCCAACGCATGCAGTTTTCGTTTTGGCGACGACCGAAATTCAAAAGGTACCCCAAACTATCCAAAGCCGGTGTTTGCATTTTGCCTTTCGCCGTGTCCCTCTGCATGAAATTGCTGAAAAGCTCGAAAAAATCGTGCAAGCTGAGGGTTTCAGCTGTGAATCTGGGGCTCTGAAGTTGATTGCGCGTGAAGGCAATGGTAGCGTGCGCGATAGCATCAGTCTCCTGGATCAAATGCTCACGGACCCGGAGGAAACGCTGAATTTGGAGAAGGTGCAAAATGTCTTGGGCACCGGTAACCAAGACATAGTCTGGAAGATATTGGATTCCCTGCGCAGTAACGAAGAAGTTGTGGGGTTGAGTGCGCTCCAAGAAGCCATCGATGGTGGGTTTGAGCCAAGGCGCTTGGCCCAGCAATTGGCCTCTCAGCTTCGAGTTTGGCATCTCTGGCAAATGGGGGTTCGCGACGAAGAGCTGGTCATTGAATTTCAATCCGCATTGGAAAAACTGAAACGCTGGCCGCGCGGGCGGATTTTGAATGCCTTGAAGGTTTTTGCCGGAGTGGCCAACCAATTGCAGCGCAGTTGGCAACCGCAGTTGGATTTGGAACTGGCTTTCTTGCAATGCCTAGAGGAGCCAACTATAGAGACAAGAAATATGGAAACGGCAGCACAATCCACCCAACCCGTTGTAAAAGCGCGAGCGGATACTTCGCCTAAGCAGCCGCTATCGGCAAAGCATGACGACCTCAGTGATGCCAAATTGGTAAGGCCAACCGCAGAAATTGGCGCGCAGCTTTCCCTACGTGCGATCCAGTCGCGCTGGCCCGAATTGGTGGAGCAAGTTGGCCGCCGACACAACGCCGTGCCCGCGTTGCTCCGTCAAGTGGAAGCGATGGAATTCTCGGATGAAACATTAGAACTCTATACCAAAGCTCTTTTTCTGGAAAAATGGGAAGACCAAGAGAAAAAATCGGCGTTACTCAGCAGTTTGCGCGAACTATTTGGCGAGAAGCTAAATGTTTCATTTGTTGATAGTAGTGCATCGAAACAAACAGTGGCGATGAATGGAGGGAAAACCAATCCCTTGGAGGCATTGCTCCCTATTGCCAGGGAAATGGGAGCAGAGGTATCGGCGCTCACTGATGAAGATTGAATGGACGGAAAAGCAGGATGAAAAAACGCAAGCAGGGACGAAGCAGATCCGGTGGCCGCAGTGGTATGTTGGAGCAATTCCAACAGATGCAGAAGCAAATGGCCGATGCGCAGGCGGCGCTGGAGCATGAAGAGTTGGAGGTGAGCGTGGGTGGAGGAGCCCTACGCATAACGATTACCGGACATCAACGGGTCCGTGCCATTCATATCGATCCGAATGCGATGGATATGGAAGATGAAGAATGGCTTTCTGACCTGCAAGACTTGTTGGTGGTGGCGGTAAATCAAGCCATTGAGCAAAGCCAATCACTCTCCGCAAAGAAGCTGGAGGGCATCACTGGCTCGATGGGCGACCTATCGCTAGACAATTTGTTGGGTGGGGGATGAGCAATTTGCCGAAACCCAGTATGAATGGGGCCATTCCGCTCCCCGTACAAGCGCTCGTCGATGCCTTTTCTATGTTGCCGGGTATCGGCCCGAAGACAGCATCAAGATTGACTTACTACCTCCTCCGGGCGCCGGAGGAGCAAGCTTTGCAACTGGCAAGCGCCCTACAGAACATGGTTGAACAGACCATCTTTTGTAGCCGATGTGGCAATATCACCCTGGAAGACCCTTGCACAATTTGTTGCGATCCACTGCGCGACGACACCCTCTTAGCGGTGGTGGAAGAGCCCCTGGATGTGGTCGCGCTGGAGAGGACCGGTGCCTTCTGCGGGAAATATCATGTCTTGAATGGCGCAATATCACCACTGAATGGTGTGGGCCCTGAAGACTTGCGAATTGCTGAATTGCTCGCACGCCTTCAAGCAGGGAAGATTAGTGAGTTAATCCTGGCGACGAACCCGGGTATGGAGGGAGATGCGACGGCACTTTATTTAAGAAATCTGCTTAAGGAAAGGGATGTACGTGTCACTTCCTTGGCGCGTGGTTTGCCCACCGGTGGTGATATCGAATATGTGGATGCTTTGACTTTGACGCGAGCTTTGCATGGCCGACAAGAAAATTGAGATTTGCCCGCCAATATCCGCAAACCTCTCGCGACGCGAATTTTTGCTAGGGAGCGTAGGCACGATATTCGCGACCCTCACATCAGTACAGCCAGCCAGCACGAGCGATGCGCTCAACGCCTTCCCGCAATTATCGGACGGAATACCCATTCGTTCTGTAAAGACAAAAGCGCGCAATATCGCTTTGACTTTTGATGATATGTGGTTTGAATACATCGCCCACCAGATTGGTTCCGCCTTCGCTAAGCACGGTATCCGCTTAACTTTTTTTCCCACTGGGCGAGTGGTGAGGAATAATCTAATACGGCCACAAGAAGGTTACGAGAACCTTTACTCGCGCCTGAAAGACATGGGGCATGAATTCGGTTGCCATTTGTACACTCACCACCCCATCAACGATCTGAGTCTCCGTCAACTCATTGACGAGGAAATGGAGCCCACATTAACGACTTTACGCCGCGCGTTTGGTCCTGATTTTCAACCCGTTGCCATCCGGCCACCTTTTGGGATTGTGACCGAATCCTTACGACAGTTATCGAGGCACTATAGCATACCTTTGGTGCTCTGGGATATCGATTCACGGGATGCGATTTGTACCCGTCAGGGAAAGGATCCTGAAGATTGTGTTGATGAGGTGATGGCGAATATAAAAAAACGGTTGCGACCCGGGAGTATCGTTTTACAACATGGAATTCTGGTCTCCTACCTGGCGATTGAGCCCCTTGTGGAATTTCTATCCGAACTACAACTGCAACCAATCACACTCTCAGCCCTTCTCGATATGCGTTACCCAGATCCCATAAGACGACCCATAGAAGGAGAAGCGTTGCGTCCCTACTGAAGCGTTATGTCCAATCCCTTCGGTCCAGTATGGGTTTGCTGTTTTCAGGTATCTGACCCAGTTTGACAATGTTGACACGGTCAATGCGTAGTCGAGCGGCAGCTTGAGCGAGCTGTTGAATTTTTGCCACTAACCCTTCGTCGCTCGCCCCAGCTTGCAGCGCAATTTCGATCTCGATCTCATCCACATTGCCGGGTCGAGTAATGATTGCCCGCAGTTGGCTGATGGCAGGGAATTGCTGGCGGACGGCTATGATTTGATTCGGGTGCAAGAACATCCCCCGCACTTTCACAGCATCACCGCTGCGCCCGAAGAGGCCGGTGATTTGTTGTATCTCAGGATTGGCTGCATCCTTTTTTGCAGCGAGGGCCCCCAAGTCACCGGTGCCGAAGCGTATGAGTGGGTAGGCCGGGTTGAAAGTGGTGACAACGATCTCTCCCACTTCCTCGGCAGCAAGGTTGAGCCCTGTGGTGGGATCGACAATTTCAATGAATACCGATTGGGTTACGCAGAAGCCTTTAACCCCTGCGGCAGTATAAGCAAAGAGACCCAAATCGGCGGTGCCGTAGGCGGATGTGGTCTTGATTCCAAATTCCTCTTCAAATTTGCTGCGCTGGGAAGGAATATAGGGCTCGGCGGAGAATAGGGCTTTGCGAATGGGGAGAGTTCCGGGACCGATACCTCGCTCTTCCAGCTTTTCCAATAGCTTCATTAAATAGCTGGGCTGACCGACAAAGCCGCTAACTTCCAGATCGGTGATCATTTTGGTTTGCAATTCACTGTTGCCGGGGCCGGTAGGGATGACGATGGTGCCACAGGCCCGCAACGCTTCATCAAAAAGCAAACCCGCGGGTGTAATGTGATAGGAGAAAGTGTTGAGTACGCGGTCGCCGCCGCCAAAACCCACATAATGGAAAGGTGCGAGTGTAGACTCCCAATCCAAAGGTGGGGGTTGTGGGTCAAAAATTGGCCCTGGGGAAAGATAGATGCGTGGTAGTTCAGCGATGGGAATCGCGAGCATCCCACCGAAGGGTGGATTTGTCGCTTGTAGAGCAATCAGCTGATCTTTTTGTAGAACGGGCAATTTTGGCAAATCGGTGGCGCATTGGATGTCGGTCGGTTTGAGATTGGCCGCTGCCATCCTTTCCCGCATCGCTGGTGTGCGCTCATAGGCGCTAGCGACAATTTGTCGAATTTGAGTATCCACTTTTTCATTCACGAGCACATCCCTCTTTCACACCCAATTCTCTGTTTCCATTCAACCGAGCCAGCGTTTACGGCGCTTGTAAAAGCGTAAGTTCTGGTAGGATTTGCGCTCACCGGTGGAATTCAATCCGAGGTAAAATTCCTTAATATCCTCATTTTCGCGCAAAAAAGAAGCAACGCCATCGAGGACGATGCGTCCTCCTTCCATCACATAACCATAATCGGCAAATTCTAAGGCAGCACGCGCATTTTGCTCAACCAATAAGATACTGATGCCTTCGCTATCCTTAATTTGCTGCAAGATGGTATATATCTCCTCCACCAACATGGGTGCCAAACCCAATGAAGGCTCATCCAGCATCATCAGTCGCGGATGCCCACAAACTGCTCGTCCGATGACCAACATCTGTTGCTCGCCACCGGATAAGAAGCCGCTGACACGGTGGCGGAATCTTTTTAACGGGGGGAAATACGCATAGATGCGTTCCAAATCTTGGTGGAAGCGGCGGCCGCTTTCATGGGCCATCGCACCGGTATGCAAATTCTCCTCTACGGTGAGGTGTTGGAAAATGGGACGCCCTTCGATGACTTGAATGATGCCACGGTGCACAATTTCTTCCGGGCTCAATTTCTCGATTGCATCGCCATGCCAAATGATATTGCCGCGAGAGACCTCTCCTTGCTCGGCATGAAGGAGACCGCTGATGGCCTTTAGGGTGGTGGATTTACCGGCCCCATTGGGGCCAAGAAGGGAAACCACTTGGCCGACATCAACTTGTAACGAAACACCGCGCAACACTTGGATGACGCGATTGTATATGACTTCAATGTTGTTAACACTAAGCATAATGCCGCCAAAACATGACTGGGAGAAGGTTTTAGACCTTCTCCCAGAGCAAAATGGTTTCAGGGTGTGTCCGCGCCACCGGGGCGCAGGTCGGGGGTGTCTTCAAAATCACTCAGCGGTATTACGATCGGGATGGGAATCCCCAAACTGAGATCCAAATCCTCGATGCTGGTCGCCGGCCCTCCGGTCGTACCCAGGTAACGAAGCTGACCGATGCGGTTGGGGTTAACATCGCGGATGGCGCCACCCTGGAAGTCGATGGTGAATACATCCAAGGGAGAATACACGGTTGTCTCGATGGTGTCTTTCATCGCGGGTCCGTCGATGTTGTCAAAACCGACACGGTTGCCGGTGCGGATCATCAGCTCAATCCAATAGTCGACGGTGGTATATCCGAGCAGATAGGCGATGTTCTGACTTGGCAATGGTCGTTCGTTCAGTAAGAATTGTTGTCGTATGAAAGCGACTCCAGGATGGGTGGAATATTCAGACCACCAGTAGAAAGGCATAGAGCCGATCAGCCCATCCACGGCGGGCAGGCCAACGCTGTTGGTCACGCCTTGTGCCATATCCTGTGCGCTGAGTAAGCCCACTGAACTATCCAACGCCCAATTGACCCCGGCCAGCTGAACCTCTCCGAGCAATCCCAGGTTGGCGAGAGCCTTCCCAATCAAGAAGGGTCCCGAGGCCAGGGAATTCGTGTAGATGATATTGGCTCCGGCGTCCACTAGGTTCAGGATATTCAGGGTAACATCAGTGGTTTGCTGAGGATGCCAATATTGCGGTTGCTCCAAAAAGTTGACACCCGCCGCTTGACAATAAGCGGTGACTTCTGGTGTGAAAGCGGCTTGTCCGAAAGCCCCAAGCCAGCTGAGGTAGCCGATGGTTGGGTTCTCGGGAAATTGTTCAGGACTTGCCGACACGAAATCACAGAAATGGCCCAATTGGTCGACATAAAGCGGATTGGTGGCGAAGGTCCAAGCATTTGTCTGTGCATCATCACCGTACAAACCCAGAATGGAACCGGCGGAAATGATGGCAGGGATTTCATCTTCGATTAAGCGTTCACGCAGGATTTCCGAATCGTCTGAAGAATAAAGTACGAGGAAACTGGGTTTGGGGTTACTGGTTGAGATGCGGTTGTATAATTCTTCTGTCACGCTGGGAACGCCACCGCTATCCACCGTGGTGGGATCGGGGATGGCGATGGTGGCGCCACAGATTCCACCGACGGAGTTGTAATATTCCATCGCATCTTCGAGAGCCAACAATAAAGGTCCGGTGATGCCGCTCAATGGTCCAGTGAAATCGCCAAAGTGGTTTAGAAGGAATTCCTGACCAGTGAGGTCGACACCATCTGCGCAAGGCGTGTGGTTGGAAGGTGGGGAGAGCATTTCATCCTGCGCGAGCACAGGCGTAATAATTAGGGCCAACAATCCGATGAGAAACAGTACGATTGGATGACTTTTCATGATAAATCTCCTTATAACGGCCAATGGCGCTAGTGCCCGAGTCAAAGAAGTATAACGAAACACGGCCCTCCTTGCTGATCAATGGGAGAAGGGACGCAATTTCCAGGAGATTTTCACGATTTCCCAACGATGAGCGACCCCACGCGGCTCGAACAATAGGAAGAGCAAGAGTATGGTTCCCCGCAAAATTAAGGTGAGGGCCGAATTTAAGTCGGCCGATTGCACAAAGGGCAATAACCAGCGCAAGATATTACCGATGCTAGGCGCTAGTGCCGGGATGAGGATTATGGTCAGAATTTGAAAGATGCTCACGCCGAAGAGGGGCCCGAGTGGGAAGCCACCACCACCAATGACGAGCATTGCGAGATAGAGGATCGAGCTATCAATTTGGAAGCTAGCGATGGATAGGGAATTTTCGTTGTGTGCCATCAAGGCTCCAGCGATTCCGGCATACAGGGAGCAAAGGAAAAATGCTTGCAATTTATAATGGAATACATGAATTCCGAGCAACTCTGCTGCGAGGTCATTGTCGCGGATGCTGATAAAAGCACGGCCAGTGCGTGTGCGCATGATGTTGCGTGTTGCCAGCATGAGGAATACGGACAGGGGTATGATGATGTAATACATCTGGGCGGTGGTCGAGAAAGTGATGGCACTGCTTTTTGCTGGAAATATTAAGTCCGCCGGCCCAACCACAGGCAAGTGGAGGTTTTGTTGTGATAAAGGTCCCAACTGGGGTGGCGGGATACTGGTTAAGGCGCGGGTGCCGTGAGTGAGTCCTTCCAGCGGGAAGGAAATCAACCAGATGATGATGAATTGCGCTGCCAGCGTGGCCATGGCTAGGTAAAAACCCTTGACGCGCAATGCAGGTAGGCCGAAGAGGATACCCAATAATCCGGTGAACAACGCTGCTATTGGTAGTGAGAACCAGAATGGCAGGTGCAAATGGATGCCGAGCAAGGCGCTTGTGTAACCGCCCACTGCCATGAAAGCCGCTTGCCCAAAGGAGATTTGTCCGGTGTAGCCGACGAGGATGTTGAGGCCCTGAACAGCAATGGTCAAGATTGCGATGTGGTTGATGGTCCCGAGCCAATGGAGGGGAAACCAATTCAAGCCAAATGGCCCCGCGCTGCTGATGAGCGGTAGCATTAACAACAATACAAAGCCACCCAAGCTCAGGGCGCGCTCCTTGAAGGTGCGGTTGAGCGCGATATCTTGCTCGTATCGAGTATCGAACACCCCGGCAGGACGGATGTCCGCAGCCATCAAATGCGTTCGATTCGCTTGAGGCCAAAAAGACCATGCGGACGAATGATGAGCACAATCATCAGTAGTAGATAAGGTGTGAGTTGTGAGGAACCATTGCTAGGAAAAAGTAGGATGCTGTATTGCTCTACGATGCCGATAACCAAGCCGCCGATGAGCGCACCGGGGATGGATTCCAATCCACCAAGCAAGACAGCGGGAAAGGCCTTGAGCGCCAGGGCCGGAGTCAATTCCGCAGCAATGCCCTTGGAAGCGCCGAGCAATGTCCCAGCTAGCGCGGCGAAAACAGCTGCGATCCCCCAAGTCATGGCCAGCAGTATGCGGATCGGTAAGCCGAGCGATTGTGCAAGTCGTTGATTTTCAGCAGAGGCGCGCATCGCCAGGCCCAAGCGAGAATGGCGAAAGAACAGAATGAACGCCAAATACGCCAATAGTGCAACGACCATTCCCAGTAAGGAAGAAGTGAATAAGAAAATGCGACCATTGGCGATTTCAAGCTGAATTGTGGGCTCTGGTATGAAGTAGAAAAGCGGGATGGTGACCGATTGTGTCCCCCAAAAGGCCCGCACTAGACCACGCAACAACACATCCAGCGCTAGGGTGGCCATCACAATGGCGAAGGTGGGTTGTCCGATGAGCGGACGTATAGTGAAACGTTCGACCAAGAGTCCGAGGATCGTTGCCCCCATCAAGGTCCCGAGAATACTATGAAGGAGCCACCAATCTGCACCACCCACAGTGAGTAGTGCGCTCAACCCCAATACGGCGACGATCGCTAGTGGCAAGAGGCGAATATTCCGCCATTTAGCGCTGAAGCCAATGATGACCAAGACGAAGACGCTTGAATAGAGTAGTGCCACCAGCGGGGCAATTGGCGCGTTTGCAAAAAAAGAGAACATTAAAACCCCGCCAACCAATATCATGGCGCCATGGCCGAAATTGAAAACGCCGGTCGCTTTATTGATGATAATGATGCCCAGCGCTATCAACGCATAGAGACTACCGTCCAATATGCCAAGGATACCGGCCTGAAGTAGCCGGTTGGTCGGTTTGCTGGCTATGAGGGGTAGCAACCATGCGGAGAAAGCCAGCGCCACAACCCCCAGAACATAAGCGCGCTGCCAATGGATCCTATTGGCCAACCACTCTTCAACCTTTGTGCGCGTCGATCCATTGTCGGCAGGTTTGGGTAAGTAGGTTTGCGCCAGCAATAGTATCGCGCCGCTGATTCGCAAGATTGAACCAGTGCTGAGGGTGAACGCTGTCTCCGAAAAGATGGCATGAAGGATGGGTACTAAAGCGAGACTGCCGCTGACCAAGGCCAGGGCTGAGGCGCTGTGATGATGGGTACGCCGTTGCCAGCTCCATAGCGCGGTGGCTAGCGTGGTGAGTGCCGCAAACAGGATGAGATAATTGAACAGCAAATTCAGGAATGTGGGGTCGTAGATGGCTTCTGAGGACCCCAATAAGATCAACAGCGCGGCGCAAACCGTGAGCAATTCACCCTTCATTACCGGGATAAACCGCGACCTTCTCGCTTGCAATCTTGGATGTTCTGCCACTTTAAGTTGCTTGCTCCAAGCTCAGCTCACCTATGTGCAATGTGGTTTCGGCGACACTCTTCCGGCCATCGCGATACTGTATTTCGGCACGCACTAGGACCTCATGCTCCCCGCGATAAAGCGACTCGATGATGTGCGCGTATTTCTCGTTGAGCAGGCCGCGGCGCAATTTCCGGGTTCGTGTCAATTCTGCTTCATCGGCATCGAAAGCTTTGTGGAGGATGACGAAGCGGCGAACACCTGCATGAAGGGGGAGCGTTTGATTGACCTTTTGGATGTCTGCACGCACCAAATCATAGACTTCTTCACGCTGGCTGAGATCGACGAAGGTGGTGAAATGTATGCGCCGTTTCTCCGCCCAACGAGAGACATTATCGAATTCTATATTGATGACCGCTGCAACATAAGGGCGACCGCGGCCACCGACGGCCATCACATCGCGAATATAGGGGCTGAATTTCAAACGTCCCTCGATGTATTGTGGGCTGAAGCGTTCGCCGCTGGCCAACTCCAACAAGTCACTGACGCGGTCCAAGTAGTATAAATGTCCGCTTTCGTCGATATACCCAGCATCGCCAGTATGATACCAACCCTCCTCATCCAACACCTCGGCAGTTTTTTCTTCATCGCGAAAATAACCGGCGAAGCGTGCTTCGGTGCGGACGAGAATTTCTTGGTCTTCAGCGATCTTAATTTCTACACCAGGAGGGATGGTACCGACGGATGCCAGTGTCGAATCCCCGGGCGGGTGAATCGTGGCTAGCGTTTCGGTAGAAGCGTAAAGTTGCCGTAGTTCGATACCAATGGCGCGGTAGAAGCGCAAGACATCGGGGCTGAGTGCCGCTCCTGCAGTCAAGCAATTGCGAGCACGGGTGAGTCCGACCTTATCGCGCAGCGGTTGAAAGATGGCGATTTTCCCCAACCAGCGTAGCAAACGCAAACCCGGCATGATGTTTGCGCCTGCGTCTTCAAGGTCAATGTGACGATTGGCGATGGGCATGAAAATTGCGAAAAGTAACCGATTGATGAGCGAGCTATCTTGAAGGCGGATGCGCATCATACTCGCGAGGTTTTCCCAGCTGCGGCTGGGAAAGACCAACCCTGCGGGGGCGATTTCACGCATGTCTGTGGCTACGGTATCGGGTCCTTCGGGAAAATTGACAATTTGCCCGTGCAGTAAATGATTGGAATAACCGAAAGCCTGTTCGGTGAGCCAAGCCAGCGGGCTAAAAGAAAGCCAATTGTCCTCAGCATGAACGGAGATGTATGGATAACTGAGATGATTACCGTACAGCAATTGCCAGTGAGTGATCATCGCCAGTTTCGGTAGGCTAGTCGTGCCCGAGGTGAGACTGAGGATGATGGTATCCTCGCGCTGAGTCTTCGCAATGAGTTCTTCAAAATGGTTTGTTCGCTCTTGGGCGATGCGCTCTCCAAGCGATTCTACGGCTTCGAAAGAGAGCAATAAATCATCATTGTATTGCCAGAGGCCGCGTTCCTCCCAAAAAATGACCTTTCGCAATTGTGGAAATTGCGCACGAATTGTCAGCGCTTTGTCGACCTGCTCCTGGTCTTGGGCGAGCAGAAAAATGGCCTCGCTTTTATCGAGGACATAAGCAACTTCTTTTGCTGAGGCGTCGCTAAAAATGCAAACCGTTCGCGCCCGTGCGGAATGACAAGCAATTTGCGCCCAATAGATTTGTGGATCATTATCGCCGATGATGGCGACTGTCGTATTTTCGCTTAATCCTAATGCACCGAGCCCCAGGCAAAAATTACGCACATGCTGGTGAACTTCACCCCAGCAATATTCTTGCCAGATGCCATAACGTTTCTTGCGCATCGCAACCCTTGGCCCATTGGTTCTCACTTGATGCAAAAAGCACTTCGGGAGTGTGTCCGCTTTGTCGAAAGGGGCGGGCTCGGGGGCAGTTTTTGCGCGATAAACGGTACCTCGCTTGGTCGGGCGAAGCGATATGCTCATACCCTGCTCGCTTCTCCCAAGTAAGCACGGATGACATTGGGGTCTTGTTGGATTGCTTCGGGGATTCCCTCTGCAATCATTTCACCAAAATTGATAACGACCACTCTTTGCGAGATATCCATCACCAGACCCATATCGTGCTCTATTAGCATAACGGTAATCCCTTGCAATTGGCGAATGGCCAGAATGAAACGTGCCATATCTTCCTTTTCCTCGACATTCATTCCGGCCATTGGTTCGTCAAGCAGGAGTAATGTGGGTTCGAGAGCGAGAGCACGACCCAGCTCTATGCGTTTCCTCAATCCATAACTGAGTGCACCGACGGTGGATTTTCGAAAGGCTTCCAGTTCCAAGAACTCGATAATTTCTTCAATATTGCGACGGTGGGCGATTTCTTCGCGACGGGCAGAACCGCTGAATAGTGCACCGCTGAGCAAATTGGATTTCATGTGGATATGTCGGGCAGCCAGCAGGTTGTCCAAGGTGGTGGCATGTGTGTATAAGGCGATATTCTGAAAAGTGCGAGCGATGCCCAGATATGCGCGTTGGTGGGCGGGTAGGTCGCTGATATCATAGCCTTCAAAATGGATGCTACCACTTTGCGGGCGATAAAAGCCGTTGATGGAGTTGATCAGGCTCGTCTTGCCGGCGCCATTGGGGCCGATGATGGCCAGAATTTCGCCGCTGCTCACACGAAAACTGACATTTCGTAATGCCTGAATGCCTCCGAAGTTCAGGCTGATGTTTTGCACTTCAAGCTTGCTGTTTTGCTCAGGCATTTTTACCCTAGCTCAAATCAAGAAGAATATACACAATTGCGAGGCAAGCCGATAATATCGTGGTTGGGCAAAGGAGCAAGCATTGAGCGGATATGGTTCTGGCGCCGGTGTTTGCGCCTTGGCGCTAGTGGGGATGCCCGGTGCGGGTAAATCCAGCTGTGCATGGCTTTTGCAGGAGCTCGGTTTCGCATCTTTTCGATTCGGTAGCATTGTCATCCAAGAGGTGGAGCAGCGTGGTTTGGCAGTCACGCCGGAAAACGAGCGCCAGATTCGCGAGGACTTGCGCGCGCGTGAAGGTATGGAAGTTATGGCAAAACGAGCCTTGCCAACCATCCAGCAATTGATTCATGAACGCGATTGTGTAGTGATGGATGGTCTCTATAGCCAAAGTGAATACCGCTTCTTGAAAGAGCGGTTCGGTGATTCGCTGGTGACCCTGGCGATTGTCGCGCCAAGGCAATTGCGATACCAGCGCTTAGCAGCTCGAGAGGAGCGTTTGCTGACCGCTGAAGAAGCAGAACGCCGCGATTTTCAGGAAGTGGAAACTCTGGAGAAATGCGGCCCGATTGCGCTAGCGGATTACACGATTGTCAACGATGAGAGCGAGGCAAAGCTGCGCGCAACCTTAGTCGCAATCTTGAAGGAACTATCCCTGATTAGTAAATAAAAAGGCAACAGCGGCCAAATCTTGGCCGCTGTTGCTTCTTTGCTATTGGCTATCTTTGGCTGAGTTTTAGGCGCCGGTCAACGCTCTTACGGGAATCTGCTGAGTGCGAGCGCTCTCCGCTTTGGGGAGTGTGAGTCGCAACACACCGTTTTCGTATTCTGCGGTGACGGAGTCATGTTGGATCGGTATGGGTAGCTTAATGCTACGGGCGAATTTGCCATGACGCCGTTCGCGCCAGAGCGCTTTCGCGTCTTCTCCCGCCTCGTAGCTGGGCAGTTCTGCCTGGATAGTGAGGATGTCCTTCTCCAGGTTGATTCCGATATTTTCAGCAGCGATCCCGGGTAAAGACGCGATGATGGTGTAGGCTTCTTCCTGCTCGAAAACATCCAAGGGTAAGCGGGAGCGCGGGCTGTTTCCATTGGCGCTTGGTTGAGACCAATCCATATCGAAGGCGCGCTCAAAAGCATTTTGGAAATTAACGATGTTTTGCAAAGGGTTAAAATGGGCGATGTAACGCATGATTTCCTCCTCTAATACTGCATCCGTCAATCACTTTGATGTTTGTTATCATAGACACCGTTTGTTAGAAAAAGTTAAGTGCGGCGTAAACGATTGGCTAGATTGCTATTAGAAGGCCATCAACGCCGGAGGTGAGGGCAAAGTTATGCGTTTGGGCGTCGATATTGGCGGTACTTTTACCGATTTTGTGCTGGAAGAAGCAGGGCATTTGCATGCCCATAAAATCTTCAGCACCCCAGATGACCCTTCGCGCGCCATGCTAAGGGGGTTGGATGATTTACTGGGTGTTGATATCAACAACATAAAGCGATTGGTTCATGGTTCCACAGTGGTGACCAACGCCATCTTGGAACGCAAAGGCGCGCGGTTCGCCCTCATCACTACTGAAGGTTTTCGCGATCTGTTGTTTCTCGGCCGGCAAGAGCGACCATCCTTATACGCTTTGCGGACGCAATTGCCCGTGCCTTTGTTACCAAGAGAGCTTTGCTTCGAAGTCCGTGAACGACTGGATCATCGAGGGCAAGTGCTCACTGAGCTGGACTTGGTCGCACTGGACCAAACACTGGACTTGCTTGCTGGTCAAGAATTGGACGCCATTGCAGTTTGTTTGCTATTCAGTTATGTCAATCCAGAGCATGAACGCTTGGTTCGGACACGCATTTTGGAGAAGCAGTTGCTAGCTCCGTGGCAAGTGGTGCTTTCCAGCGATGTACTGCCAGAATTTCGTGAATATGAGCGTACCAACACGGTGGCGTTGGAAGCATTCGCTCGCCCGGTCATGAATTATTACCTATCCCAAGTGGAAAACAGTCTGCCGAAGCGTATCGAATTGCGCGTCATGCGCTCAGATGGCGGAGTGCTGGGTGCTAAGAAAATTCGAGAACAGGCAATCCACACTGCCTTGAGTGGACCGGCAGCAGGGGTAATGGGTGCCTTTCATGTGGCAAAACTGGCCGGTTACCCGCGCATCATCACGCTCGATATGGGTGGCACTTCCACGGATGTATCCTTATGTGATGGTGAGGTGAGCATCCGTGCGGAAGCGCGCATCGATGGATTGCCTTTTCGCGTTCGTAGTTTGGATATCGAGACAATAGGAGCAGGTGGAGGCTCGATCGCTCGTCTGGATGCGGGCGGCGCGCTGCGAGTTGGGCCAGAGAGCGCCGGTGCCGACCCCGGCCCCATCATCTATGGCCGCGGCGGTGAATTGCCCACTGTGAGCGACGCCAACGCTTTGCTGGGCCGGCTTGGTAGTGATCGTTTTTTGGGTGGTAGCATGCAATTGGACCTCAATTCTGCCCATAAGATAGTCGCTCGATTGGCGGCTAAGATGGGAAAGGATCCGCAAGAAGCAGCACGGGGCATATTGACGGTAGCCAACGCCAATATTGATCGCGCCCTGCGCCAAATCTCAGTTGCTCGTGGCCATGACCCGCGCGAATTCACGCTGGTGGCCTTTGGAGGTGCCGGGCCCTTACATGCCTGTGCTGTCGCCGAAGCGCTGGAGATGTCACGCGTGTTGGTATCACATTCTCCGGGCGTTCTTTGTGCAATGGGTTTGTTGGTTGCCGATGTGCAGTTGGATCTTAATCAATCGGTACTTCACCTGAACGAAATTGATCGCGAAAAGCGATTGGGAGGGATTTTGGCTGATCTGCGGGAAAAGGCCAACAATGCCCTCGCCGAAGAGCGGTTGCTGGGTACTCCCCAGTTTCATGTCTACCTGGATGTGCGCTACCGAGGGCAGGCGCATGAGCTGCTCATCCCCTATACAGAGGAAATCGAATCGGCTTTTCACGCTGCCCATTTTCGTGCCTATGGCCATGAGCTGCGTGACCGTGCCGTCGAAGTCGTCAACCTGCGTTTGCGGGTTGTGGGGGAGATAGAGAAACCCCAATTGCCCTATGAAGTCCCTCGCAATGGTTTGGCTCCCCCCTCTCCCTTGGCCAGAATATCCGGCGATGTCTATGGAGCTTCGCTACCACAGTATGATCGCCGAGAGTTGCGGCCCGGCATGAGCATCCAGGGCCCATCTGTGGTCCTCCAGCTGGATTGCACCAGTTTTGTGGCGGCGGGTTGGCTTGCGCGCGTCGATGGTTATCAAAACCTCGTCCTGGAGCGATTACCGTGACGGTGGATAGCATCAGTCTAGAGGTCTTCAAGAACTTATTCAGTAGCGTGGCAGAAGAGATGGGGTTGTCACTGCAGCGCGCTGGTTTTAGCCCCAATATTCGCGAAAGGTTGGATTTTAGCTGTGCCGTTTTTGACCATGAAGGGCGTATGGTTTCGCAAGCGGCGCATATTCCCGTACATTTGGGTAGCATGCCGGCCTCCGTGGAATATGCTCTGAGGCATTTCCCTATACTCCACAAGGGAGACATTGTCATCCTTAATGACCCCTATCATGGGGGGACGCACTTGCCAGATATCACGATGGTATCACCGATTTTCGCTGGCGAGGAATTGGTTTATTTTGTTGCCAGCCGGGCGCACCATGCCGATGTTGGCGGTATGTCTCCAGGCTCTTTGCCTTTGAGCACCGAATTGTATCAAGAGGGTTTGATCATCCCGCCAGTGAAGTTGCGAGACTCCGGGAAAGATAATGAAGCATTGCTGCGGTTGATTACGGCCAATAGCCGAGCGCCGAAAGAGCGCTTGGGAGATCTTCAAGCTCAACAAGCGGCGCAGCGGGTGGGCGAAAGGCGCTTATTGGCTTTATTGGAGTCTCATGGTCTAGCCAGTTTGCGCGACCATGCGTTGGCGCTCCAAGATTATTCTCGGCGCCTGACTGAAGCGACCATCGGCTCAATTCCGGATGGGGAATACGATTTTGCCGATGCCCTCGAAGGTGATGGTCAGTGTGAGTATCGCATTCCGGTTGTCGTGAAAGTGAAAGTGTGCGATCGAAGTATGATTGTGGATTTCTGCGATTCGGCCGCGCAAGTTTTGGGCAATGTGAATGCTGTCGAAGCCATTGTACGGTCAGCAACCTGGTATACCATTCGCACCTTGGCCGAGGAAGAAATCCCAATGAACCATGGTTGCTTCCAACCAGTAAAGGTCTTGACCCGATTCGGAAGTTTCTTAAATCCAAAATTCCCCGCCGCCGTTGTGGTTGGTAATACGGAAACCGGTCAGCGGATCACCGATGCCGTCTTGGGGGCGTTGGCAAAGGCGATGCCTGACCGCATCCCGGCAGCGAGTCAGGGAACGATGAACAACATGACGGTTGGTGGCTGGCTACACAATGGTGAACAGTATGTGTATTACGAGACTATCGGCGGAGGACATGGCGCGGGCCCGGGTTGGCCGGGTGTCAGTGGTCGCCATTGTCATATGACCAATACGCTCAATACACCCATCGAGGCGCTCGAGTTTAGTTACCCGATTCGTGTTCTCCGTTATGGCCTGCGCCAAGGTTCCGGTGGAGTGGGGCGTTATTCTGGGGGCGAAGGAGTCATCCGCGAATATGAGTTCCTGGGGGATGCGACCGTCACCTTGAATTGTGAAAGGCGTATTATTGCGCCATATGGATTGGCGGGAGGTGAACAGGGTGGAATCGGACAAAATACCATCATCTTGAATGGGCAAGAGCGATCCATTGGCGGTAAATGCACCATTCGCCTGGGCGCTGGTGACCGTCTCCGTATCGAGACGCCGGGTGGTGGTGGTTGGGGTAAAGCGGCGGGGTAATCGGTCAATTCTCTTGGCCGATGGAGACACCTCCAAACAGTACCATCGCGTATGCGAAGAGTAACCAGGCTGCGAAAGTATCACTGACCGTTAGCATCAAATTCGGGTACACCACTCCGAAGTTCAATACGACGATGACATCCAGTAAGAGGCCGGGTAAAGCGAGTAAGAGCGCAGCTCTCGGTGCTTCCTGCGGGGGAATACTTCCCCATCGTAGGATCGCTCTTGTCAAGCCGAAGCAAGCGAGGCCGGTTATCATGAACAAAATGGCCGTCGTGGTTGGCTGGTCAGCAAAGAACAGATGCTGGCCGAATAAGCGCAACACAACCGTTGCCAAAATCCATACGCCCAAGCCAATCGCTAGCATTCGTCTCATATTTCAACGCTTTCATCAATCGGCACGAATTTCATTCCCAGCGAACCCATTCCATATCGCGGCGCATCTGGTTTTCCAATTTGACGATGTGGATCCAACTTTTCCCTGGTTTTATGTAGAGTGAATTTCCTTCGGCATCCAGAAAACGCATTTGTTCCCAAATCATTGGGCGCTGCCAAAATCCTTGATAAATTTGACCATCGCGGAATAGCAATAAATCACCTGTGGGAACCAGGTGGATCTTATGGCCATAAGAGACGCTTTCATTCCAAACATCTTCAACAATGTCGCTCAGTTCATGATAGGCAAAAACAACGAGCACATTTTCCACGGCAATGGTCTTGCCGGTGAGGCGATCGCCATGCTCGATGCCATCGGTGTAGCGAAGGTATTGACGTCTTTCCATATCATAGAACCATTCGGCCTTCAGTGAGATGTGTTTCACTTCCAGGTAATCGGCTTCAGCAAAGGCGCCGGTGGGCGCGAGCGTTCGAAACGCGACGCCGTCTACGCCGCTGGGGCGCATGGATTCACCCAGGGAGGCCGCTGTACCCCAAATATCCGCTGGAAGAGCGAAAAGGTTGTGGGGGTTGTTGTAATTCCAATCGCGCTCAAAATGTTGAGAAACACCATCCAGGAAGATGCGTCGATAGGGAACATTATTGTAGAGATTGTCGCGTACCCCCTGACTACCGCCAGAGTACGCCAACATTCCATCATACATGCGCAGGATGTCCGTATCGATCAAGCGGGCGCTGCGAACCGAACCAACTCGCTCTGGCGTTTCACCATAAAAAATGGCGGATAAACGTGTCAAACCACTTTCCACTAGATGCTCAATCACGACATCCGCGCTGCCGATACCAGCTTGCGGTCGGACAGAAGCCGGAGCGTTGGACACCTTCACGACCAGCGGGCGCCGCGCAAGGATATCTGGGTCAGCGCGCAGGCCGGTGAGCGGGTTGATATCCTGCGGGATGGCATAGGCCTCGTACTGGACAATTTCACGGGCAATGGCAGCAGAAGTGGGTTTTGGTGGTGTCTGGAGAAAAGCATTGCTGGTTTCAACCCCTGTCAATTGGGGAACGATGATGACCTTGCTTTCGTTCTCGCTAGCAGTGTCGGGGTCTTGCGCAACGATAACGGCAACATCCGCGTAAATGCTCAGGTAAATTGCCAGTAAAAAACATGACGCACGCTTCATCATCAATCCACCATCGATAAACTGAGCTACATTATAAATTAGAATATGTTATTCACGGCTCGTTTAGTTTAGGAAAAATGGTGCTCAGTTGATAACGCGGGCATTGATATTCGCGAATGGCGATTGGCAAGAAGGCGCGGCGACAAGCCAGGCATTGAATGAAGCCGTCAAAATAAAATCCTTGGTCATCGCTGCCGATGGTGGTTTGCGCAATGTACTCGCCCTGGGATTGAAAGCGGACGCATTAATCGGAGACATGGATTCGGCGCCTGGAAACCAAGTAAAACAATTGCTTGAAAGTGGTGCGAAAGTCGTACCGCATCCCATTGACAAAAACGAGACGGATCTCGAGCTCTGTATCGCTTGGGCATTGATGCGCGGTTGCGATAGCCTGCGAATTCTGGCGGCCACCGGTGGACGCAACGACCAAAATCTTGGCAATATTTTACTCCTCTCCACCCCTGAGCTGCGTAATTGCGACGCCGCGATTGTTGCTGGCTCGGAAATACTGCGCGTTCATCACCCTGGCGAGCATCAATTCCAAGGCAACCCCGGTGAGCGATTTTCATTATTGCCTTTAGCGGGTGATGCTAGAGGCATACGCTCTCGTGGTTTGCGCTATCCTTTAATCGGTGAGACCCTTGCTTTTGGTCGAGGGCGCGGTATCAGCAATGAAATGATATCCACGGTTGCCAGCTTAGAATTCACTGAAGGAATATTACTTTCTGTTCAAGAGGTCAGCACCCCATGATCGTCATCAAGCAAGATGCGTTTGGTAAGGAAATCACGCGGTATCCGGCAGAAGAATTATTGCATCTTGACGACACAAGCGTATGCTTGCGCGCGCGTTTCACCCTAGAGCGGATGTCGGCTGGCCCCTTGACTCTCTGTCCTGGTGATGTATTCACGGAGTGGTACTATACCGAGCGTTGGTATAATGTTTTCCGCGTTGATGATGCGCGAAGTACCTTCTTAAAGGGCTGGTATTGCAACTTCACTCGTCCGGCCAGATTACAGGCTGGCCGCGTTTCTGCAGAGGATTTGGCGCTGGATATGATCGTCTTACCAACGCGTGAGATTTTTCTGCTCGATGAGGATGAATATGCTGCGCTTCCATTGTCGGGGTGTGAGCGCAACGCTGTAGAAACCGCCTCGCGGGAAGTGCGCCAATTGGTTGCCAATGGTGCTCACCCATTTCGAGAAAGAGAGACTCTATGAGCATGGATGAGAGCCAGGGAACAGCACCCATATTGCGTGATGGTGCCGCTAGATTACCAGCGGCGCGCATCGCAAAGATAGGTTTATTTCATCTTGGTTCCGGAATTGCTGATGTGCTAACCACGGGGGTATGGAATCGCATCATGATCAGCGATCTGGGTTTCAACGCGACCCCCATCGCTTTGTTGCTCAGCCTCCGTTACTTCTTAATCCCCTTCGGTATCTGGTCCGGAGAGCTCTCAGATAAGAAGAAAATCTTCGGCACTCGCCGTCTCTTTTGGATTTGGAGTGGCCGGGCGATGATGTTGATGGGTATCGCTTTGATGGGTTGGCGTACTGCAGATTTGGTACAGACGCTGAGTCGAACCGGTAGTGTCGCGATGTCGGTCGCAGAATGGTTGCTTTTGGCCCTAGCTTTCTTGCTTTTCAGTATGGGTAGTGCGCTATCGGGTAGCACTTTTCTCGCTTTGCTATACGACCGCGCACCACAAGAGCAACGCGGACAGGTGGTTGGTGTTGTCTGGACATTTCTACTCATTGGTTTCCTGGTAGCTGGAATTCTCTTCGGCATCTTGTTGCCAGAGTCTACTGGTGAAATTTTGGAGTTGACGCCAGCAGTTTTGCGTTCTCTTTTTACCATCACAGTGCTAATTTTGGCCGCACTCTGGTTTTTCTCACTTTTGGGAGAAGAGCGGCGCAAACCGATTGAGCGCACCAGCGCCAATACTGCGTTGCGTAAGGGTCAGTTGCGCAAAAACCTCTCTTTCATTTGGGGGCAGCCGAATTTTCGCGCTTTCCTGAGCTTTTTAGTTTTTTCCATGTTCTTCGCTTTCTTGCAAGACATTGTTTTGGAACCTTTTGCGGGTGATGTCTTTGCTTTTTCCCCAGAAGTCACTGCCCGTTTCTCCGCTTATTGGGGCGGGACTGCGATTGTCAGCAGTCTATTGACCCTAGTCGCCACGCGCCGCTGGCCGCAGATATCACATTCCGCTTTGGCGGGTTTGGGTGTAGGTCTCTTGACGCTAGCCTGTGCGCTCTTCGCGCTGGCAGCATTCGCTAAAGAAGGTTCAGTTTTAGTACCTGGTTTGCTGGTAATGGGTTGTGGTCTGGGTGTTTGGAATATTGGCACTGTCGGTCTGATGATGGACTTCAGCCCAACTGGCCGCGCCGGTACCTTCATGGGAATTTGGACGGTGTTGGTTACCTTCGCGCGCGGCGGCGGTGTTTTGACCGGAGGGCTACTGCGCGATGTTGCTCTTGCGCTGGATGCACCCATGTCCGGCGCCTATGGGGCAGTATTTTTTGTTGAGGCGATTGGGCTGTTTGGGGCTTTGCTCCTCTTGCAATCGGTCAAAGAACGGGCCTGGCTCGTCGAGCAGCTCGCCGAGAATCCAGTGCCGGGTGAGGTGAGCTTGGCAGAAGGTCTTGACCTCACATAACGAGCAGCAAGAAAAAAGCGCCGAGCGCAAGTCGCCTACCCACCAATCGCGCATCAATCTATGGCGTGCGGCGACTTTATTATTGATTGGCTTCTTCGTTAGTGGGGTGCTGGGCATCGTGCGCGAATCGGCCATCGCTGCGCAATTGGGTACTAGCAGGGCGGCGGACGCCTTCGCAGCAGCACAACAACTCCCAGAGCTGATCTTCGTGCTTGTGGCTGGTGGTGCCTTGGGTTCTTCTTTTTTACCCATTTTTGCGCGCTATCGACAACAAAATGAAAAGGCCGCCTGGCAGCTAGCGAGCGTGATTATGACGCTTACGGCTGGTATGGCGTTGGCTTTGAGTGTAATCGTCATCCTGGCCGCACCACTTTTCATCCCTTTGCTCGAGCCTGGGGCGAGCTCGGCGCAACGGCGCCTGACGATTGAGCTGACTCAATTAATGATGCTGACACCCTTTATTTATAGCATCAGCGGCCTCTTGATGAGCGTTTTGCAATCCTATGGTCGTTTCGCTTTACCAGCGTTGGCAATTGGCTTGAAGAACCTGGGTATCATCTTCGGCGCGCTTGGGCTGGCAAAGTGGCTGCCCCCGGCAGTGGGCATCGCTCAAGTGGGCGATAGCAATGTTTTTGGTCTAGCCTGGGGCGCGGTCATCAGCGCCTTGTTACATCTGGCTCTTCAGCTACCCGGTTTGCGGGGGTTGGGCGCTTCGTTGCGTCCGAATTTCCTTTGGCAGAGCGATGGGGTGGGAAGGGTTTTTCGCTTGATGTGGCCGCGCGTTTTAGGGTTGGCTGTGGTGCAAGTCAATTTTCTGGTGAACATCGCCTTAACATCTTATATGGCGGCAGGTAGCCGTACAGCCCTCACGAAAGCCTTTACCTTGCTTTTCTTCATCATCGGAATCATCGGTCAGAGCGTTGGCTCGGCAGTATTCCCCACCTTGGCCGCCACACATCAGGCGGGTGAGGTCGTTGAATTTCGCAATCGATTGAGACAGGCGCTCGTCGGCGTCTTGATGCTCGCGCTTCCTTGTATGGTGGGGATTTGGTTGTTGGGAGAGTCTTTGCTAATGCTACTTTTCGAGAGGGGAGAATGGAGCGGCACCAGTACGGCGGCAACCGCCTGGGCGCTACAGTTTTTTGCCCTGGGATTGCCTGCGTTTACCCTCTTGGAAGTATTGGCGCGCGCTTTCTATTCCATTGAAAACACGAGAACTCCGGTTTTTTTGGGAGCATTGGCGATGTTCGCCAACATCGTCTTGAACTTCGCGTTCATACAGTTGCTCGGCGATGTCGATAGTTTGGAACGCGGGCCCTTTGCCGGCCTGGCGTTGGCCAATGCCTTAGCCACTACCGGTGAGGCACTCGCTCTCGGATATTTATTGCAACGCCGCATCGGTGAGATTTTCAACCTAGCCTTTTGCAGCGATCTGGCTCGAATCATTTTGGCCTCGTTGATGATGATGGTTTTGGTGAACGCAATCCATCAAGGCCTTGTCGAGCAAGCAAACATAGTGCGCATTGTTGTCTCGTTACTCGGTGGCGCAATCGTCTACTTTTCCAGCGCTGCATTGCTCGGCCTACGTGAGTTGCGAATTCCTTGGGCTACCCACCTTCGTCAGCGCATCCGCTCCTCTTAGCCGATGGCGGTATCAATCGGCAGACGATGCGTCTGGGTCTGCAAAATCTAGGGAAACCTCCGCCCCCGGTGTTGGATCAGGCGAAAATGTTGTGACCGTCCCGTCCACAGCTTCCAGACGTAGCTCCGCCTGATCCAATAAATCTTGGCAATGTTGCGCGAGCGTATTGCCGCGTTCATATAAATCCAGCGCCTCATTTAGCGGTAAGGTATCGGCCTCTAATTTTGCTAGGACTGATTCTAGCTCAGTGAAAGCTTGTTCAAAAGACAGTTGTTTCACAGTTTCCATAATTCAGATCATTCCCGTCTCGCGACCGCACGACGCTCTCCATCATGAAAGTGCAAGATCAATTCTTCGTCAGTGTGGATTTCCGCTGCGCTAGCGATATGCGCCGCGTCAGCGGACCGAGTCACGTAAGAATAGCCACGATTGAGGATAGAGATAGGATTGGCGGTGCGCAATGTTCTTTCGCGTTGTTGAGCGCGCTCGCGCCAGAGCGTTAGCAAGCGCCGAGTGCGATCTGTCAAATGTTGGCGACGCTCATCCACACGCTGACGCCATTGAATGACTGCACTGCTTGGAGAATTTCGTTCGAGTTTTTGAGAAAGGGTTTGCAGCTGATTTTGATTTCGCTCGAGATTCTGTTGCATAGAGCGGTGAATCATGGCACGAAACTGGCGCAATTGGTCGTGCAAGGCCTCGCTGCTCGGGGTCGCGAGTTCGATGGCGGCGGATGGAGTCGGTGCGCGATGAGAGGCCGCAAAATCCACCAAGGTAAAATCTGTCTCATGCCCAATCCCGCTCACGATAGGGATGGGGCTATTGACGACGGCGCGGACCAATTCCTCGTCATTGAAAGCCCAAAGATCTTCCATACTGCCGCCGCCACGGCAGATTAAAATCACATCCGGTCGACCATCGTCAATGAGTGCATCCAAGGCCGCGCGCAAGGTGTCCGCAGCGCCGACCCCTTGGACCGCTGCCGGGCTGAGCAATGGACGCGCGCTGGGGTAGCGGCGTGCCATGACCTTGAGGATATCTTGCAATGCAGCGGCTTCTGGCGAGGTGACGATGCCTATGATGCGCGGGAAAGCGGGTAGCGGCTTTTTGCGCTCAGGGTCGAATAGGCCTTCTTCTTGTAACCGCAATTTGGTATCCAAAAATTGCTGATATAGAGCGCCGAGCCCGGCACGCTCGATGGATTGGACATACAGTTGTAAGTCGCCGCGCATCTCATAGAGGCTGATGTGACCGTGAACGACATAGGATTTACCCATTTCCGGCTCGTGCGGTGACGACATTGCTTGATTCCGCCAAAATACGCAACGCAATTGAGAATTTCTATCTTTGAGGGTGAAGTACCAGTGGCCGGATGTTGCGCGGGTGGCATTGGATACCTCGCCGCGCACCGAAAGATCTTGCAAGTCATAATCTTCTTCTAAGATTTCGCGCAGATATGTGGTTACCTGTGAAACGGAATAGATCGCCATTGTGTCTCAGACTGGTTATGCGCTTGAGTGGAGTATACACTAGCCAAGCCTGATGAAGATATGATGGGGATGATGATGGCTCTTCCGCAGGTGGATCAAGAAAATTTGGTTGCAGAATTACTGACGGGCGACGCGCGCAGCCTAAAGAACCGCTTGCGGCGCTTGGACCCGCGTAGGCGTCTAGTGTATTTCCGGAACATGCAGCGAAATGGCCATTGGCAGACCCGCTACCTGTTACCGTCACTGGGATATTGGGTCACTTTCGATGAAGAGCTTTCTGAGTTGGAGCATGAACGCGCTCACTTTCGGCGTGCTCGTTATCGGTCAATTGCTTGTCGGATTGAGCCCTGCTATTAGAATTTGGCTTACTTGAGCTTATTGAGCATCTCATCAGTGACGGTAGAGCCCAGGACATGATAACCGGCATCAACATGCAGAATCTCGCCTGTGATTTGGCGGCTAAGGTCGGAGGCGAGGAAAAGGGCAGCGTCGCCAACTTCGCGTTGTTGCACCAAACTTCGTAAAGGAGAAGCTTGCTGAGTGAAGCGCAACATATCGCGAAAGCCCGGTATCCCGGCCGCAGCTAGAGTCTTGATGGCTCCAGCACTGATGGCATTGACGCGAATCCCCTCTTCACCCAATTCGGCAGCGAGATACTTAGTGATCAATTCCAGAGCAGCCTTGGCGATGGCCATAGCATTGTATCGCGGGATGAATTTCTCAGCAGCATAATAGGTCATGCTGAGGATACTGCCGCCTTTGGGCATGAGCGGCAGAACGCGCCGCGCTAGCGCGATCAAACTGTACGCGCTGATATCCATCGTTACTTGGAAACCAGCGCGCGATACATTGATCATGCCGCTGTCAAGTTCTTCCCTCGGTGCATAAGCGAGGGAATGCACTAGTGTGTGGATCTGGCCGAAATGCCCTTTTGCTTTTGCAAACACATCGTCCAATTCATCATCATCGCGGACATCCGCAATTTCCCTGAAATCACAGCCAATTTGCTTTGCCAGTGGCATGACTCGTTTGGTCAGGTTGGGGCTGGCATAACAAAGACCCACCTGTGCGCCCTCTTCGTGCAATCGTTGCGCAATGGCCCAGGCGATCGAGTGCTGATTCGCCACTCCAAAAACCAAGGCGTTTTTCCCCTCCATTAATGCCATGACGCTCTCCTCCGCTACAGTATGAAATTTAGCAGAATTCGACGGACTCGCTAGACAATGGATGCGGATGTCAGCATAATCGATGCTAAAAAGCAGAGGCTCTTTCCGATGACCGATAGCGAACCCAAAATCACCGTATTGGTGACCGCCAATTTCTCGGATGAACTTTTGGAGCAGCTGGCTGCCGTTTCGCCGAGGTTGGAAATCCTGCATGGGCGGGATGGCATTACGGATGAAATATGGCATCAAGTTGAGGTGCTTTATTCGGCTTATGGTACTTTTCCTGTGCGAGAGACGGCGCCCAATTTGCGCTGGATACAGTTGAACTCCGCGGGCGCTGAACATGCGCTGCGAGAGGAAATTGCCCAAAGCAAAGATATTGAAATCACCACAGCCAGCGGAATTCACGCAGTTGAGATGGCTGAATATTGCTTGATGATGATGCTCAGCTTTGCTTACCAGCTCAAGAAATTGATGGATTGCCAGACGCGAGCAGAATGGCCTGACGACCCCTGGCAGAAATTTGCGCCGCAATCCTTGCGCGGGAGTACCCTCGGCATCATCGGTTATGGCAATGTGGGGCGGGAATTGGCGCGCATGGCGGTGGCGGTTGGTATGCGGGTACTCGCCAGCAAGCGCAATGTGATGCAACCGGCGCAATTGGGCAAATACAGTATGGTTGGTCTTGGAGACCCTGAGGGTGAGTTGCCAGAGCGGTTATACCCCGGCGAGGCCGTCGTCGAAATGGTTCGCGAATGCGATTATGTCGTGCTCACGGCGCCACACAATGCGTTGAATGATGCCATCGTCGGCGCGGAAGTCTTTGCGGCGATGAAATCCACCGCCGTCTTCATCAATATTGGCCGCGGCGCCGTCGTAGCGGAAGTGGATCTGCTCTCCGCTTTGCAGGAAGGTTCGATCGCCGGGGCGGCGCTGGATGTCTTCACCGAAGAACCGCTCCCCCCAGATAGCCCATTTTGGAAATTGGCCAATGTCATCATCAGCCCACACATTGCCGGCAACAGCGCTCGATATCGAGAGCGGGCCGCTTCACTGTTCGCAGAAAATTTGCGTCGTTATGTGAACAAATTACCACTCTTGAACCGCGTTTCGCGAGAATGGCAATATTAAAAGTGCTCAGGTGCTGGCTTGTTCGGTTCAAAGCGCAGATGTAAGATTGAATCAGAGAAACTCGCTTTGACGATTTCTTGCTTCCAGAGCGCGTAAGGCAGGACGATATTGCGGCGATAATTCCCAACTCGTAAAGTGAGCTCATCTTGCTTATGGAGCAAGTCCAACTCTTTGTGCTCGACAAAAGGTAGAGAAATACTGAGCACGCTACTGCCATCGCTATCCGCTACCAATTTTTGTGGTGGTTTTTCCAGCATGACACGAGTGGGATTGGTGGTTTCATACATCGCATCGGCTAGCTCACGCAAAGCGGGCAACCCGCTGACCTCACCACCGAAGAGCGGTGCGCGAATTAATGGAATTTCTCCAAAAGCATCGCGGATATAAGCGATGTTTTTTTCTTGCGCCGTGCGCCACTTGGCGAAATAGGGGTCGGTTACTTGTGGCGGGATGATGCGGTTGCAGATGATGGCGTCGGTCGCGTAGCCGTACAAACAAAGATAAGTATGCATGCGTTGGGTTTCTTTGATGACCATCTCCTCTGGGTTGACTACAAGGCGTATCGAGGTGATGGCGGAATCGCTGAGTATCTCTCGAACCTTAACCAAGGTACTGAAAAAAAGTTCTGCTTGTTCAATCGCCTTTTTTTGAATATTGGGAAATTCTTCACGGGCCAGTAAACGACTGATGGGTTTCAACCAGCGTTGCGCGCCTTGAGCCCATTGGATTAACCGCTCGAACCACCAACGTGTCACATCGGGGAGGCTCAATAGGCGTAGCGTTTCAGCGGTCGGCGCCGCATCAACGATGATTGCATCATATTCGCCGTTTACGGCGTGTTGTTGTATCCAGAGCAGATGCGCGATTTCATCAAGACCGGGCAGAATCGAGATTTCTTCTGCGTGAAGATCAGTGAGCCCTTGTTGGCGGAAAAATGCGGCCATCTGCTCTTGAAGCGCGCCCCAGTGTTGCTCGATAGAATGGCGTGCATCCACTTCTTGACCCCATAGATTGTCGGAAAGGGGTTGCGGAGTGGGCCCCAACTCCGCATTCAAGGAATCGGCGAGGCTATGTGCTCCGTCGGTACTCAAGACCAATGTGCGCAAACCCATTTCTGCACAACGCAAGGCCGTCGCTGCCGAAACGCTGGTCTTGCCCACACCGCCTTTGCCGGAATGTACGAGTATTCGCATCTTTCACCTCCGACACTCCATACGCTCTAAGGTGAATAGAGTAGCAAAACCGACTACTATATTGTTGTTAATCAGGGCGAGAGGCACCGTCACCTTGGTTGAGGAATTTAAGCGATGTCCCTGGTGTGCCGGAGATGCGATACTCCAGCGTTACCATGATGAAGAGTGGGGAGTCCCGATTTGGGAAGAGCGGGTTTTATTCGAGATGCTTTGCCTAGAAGGTGCGCAGGCAGGTCTCTCTTGGCGAATGGTCTTGAACAAAAGGGAAGGCTATCGCTTGGCTTTTGCGAATTTTGATGCCGCAATAATGGCGGGTTACGATCCGGCCAAGCAGATGGAATTATCCTCAGACACACGCATCATTCGCAATCGACGAAAGATAAGAGCTTTTGTGGTCAATGCTCGCTCTTTATTGGCATTAAAGGCGCGCGGTGTTGATTTTGTCTCTTTCCTTTGGGGGTTCGTTGGTGGAGCTCCAAGACAAAATCGCTGGTTGGATGCCGTGAGTATTCCAGCACAAACAGGAGAATCGCGGGCGATGAGCGCGGCGCTACGCGCGGCCGGTTTTCACTTTGTGGGTCCGACAATTTGTTATGCATTCATGCAAGCCAGTGGCATGGTCAACGACCATTTGCAGGATTGCTTTCGCTATAGAGAATTGCTGAATTTGGGAGACGATGAGGCTCGAAGATGAACGCTTCGAAACGAATACGATGGGGTATCTTAGGCACGGCGAATATTGCAGCCCGGCGGGTCATTCCGGCCATCCGCCAATCTCGCAATGGTGAAGTTGTAGCGGTTGCCAGCAGAAACAAAGAAAAGGCACAGGCCTATGCGCAAGAGCACGCCATTCCGAAGTCATATGGTAGCTATGAAGCGCTGCTTTCTGACCCGCAATTGGATGCGATTTATAATCCCTTACCCAACAATTTGCATGCAGAATGGAGCATACGCTGCGCCGAGGTGGGAAGGCCTACACTTTGTGAAAAGCCTCTTGCTAGCAGCGCTCAAGAAGCACAAATCATGGTCGATCGCTTTCGCGAGCAAAAGGTACCTTTTGCTGAAGCTTTCATGTATCGCTTCCACCCAAGAACGGAGAGGGTGCAGCAATTGTTGAGGGAAGAGGTTATTGGTGATTTGCATCTTATCAATGCAATGTTCACTTTTGCCATTCGCAAGAGGCAGGATATTCGCTTGCAATTGAGCACAGCCGGCGGTGCCCTTTGGGACATTGGTGCTTATTGTGTCAATGTTATGCGTTTGATGACCGGTGAGGAGCCAATAGCAGCGCATGCGTTTGGGTATTTTGGTCCACAAACGGGTGTTGATGAAACCCTCGTTGGTCTATTGCAATTTCCCAATGGCATTTTGGGCAATTTCGGTTGCGGATTGCGCTCGGAACGGACGCACGGTTACCGTTTGCTGGGCAGCGAGGGGTGCATCCAAGTCGACAATGGCTTGGGTCCAGAGCATGCGGCGACTACGAAAATTGTCATTGTCCGAGGTGGTCGAGAAGAGCGAATCCTCATTCCGCCCGCCAATGAATATCAACTAATGGTGGAAGATTTTGCTGACGCCTTGTTGGAAAACCGCCCACCACGCTTTTCCGGTGAAGACGGTGTCGCGAATATGGTCGTTCTGGATAGGCTCATCGCCTCCGCGCGCGCGTAAAACCGCATCTTGCGATAGATCCTCTCAGCTTCTATGATATTCCTCAATCAATCCGATGGTATTAGCGCGCCGATCAGCATGAAAGGTGAACGATGAAGGTGATCTTGTTGGACTATGTCTATAAACATGGGGTGGCAGGAGAAGTCATCGATGTGGCAGATGGCTATGCGCGAAACTTCTTAATTCCGCGTGGGTTGGCGATCAAAGCGACACCGGGCGAGTTGCGTCGCGCGCGCGAATTGCGGGAACAAGCGACCGAAAGGCGCGCTGCGCTAGAAGAGCAGATCGAACGCCTCGCCGAATTGATCGATGGTGTGGAGTTGGTATTTGGTCGTCGCGCATCGAGTACCGGCAGTCTTTTTGGTTCGGTTACCACTCAAGAAATTGCCAGCGCGCTGCTTGAGAAGACAGGGGCGGATATCAACCGTCGCCGCATCAGTCAGCAGCCGCTGCGTGAAACGGGCACGCACCGAGTTTCGGTTCGCTTGGGGAATGAGCTTTCGCCGGAATTGCGTGTGACCATTCTCAATGAGAGCGACTACGCTGAATACATCAGCGCTTTGACAAGGGATACTGATGAAAATCAAGCAGACATCGGCGCCACTGCGGAAGATGAAGCAGCGGAGGAAGTGGCTGCGGCGATGGCTTTGCTTTCTCAAAAAGAAGAAGTGGAGCAATGAGCATTGGTGCGCTAACTAAAGCTAGGTGTTATACGGGGTAATCTCCATCAGAATGGACGCGGCGGAGCTCGGCCGCTATCTTAGCGACGCGCGGGAAGAGCGCGAACTCAGCCTCAAAACAGTTGCCCGCGAAATTCATATCCGAAAAGAAATCCTGGTCGCCATCGAGCGTGGGGAGGTGCTCGGTCTCCCCGTTGCGCCGCAACAACTACGGGGAATGTTGCGCAATTATGCGCGTTACCTCCGCCTCAACCCGGGTCAAGTCCTCGCTTGGTTTGATACAGCCTATCGCAATACAGAGGAGGGCGCCTCGCCCATCTCATCGCCAATCGATGAAGACGCTTCACCCCTCGTCAACCAGCGTCGCTCGGCAACAGCTAAGGTGCGAAAGTCATTCAATTTTTGGCGCACCCTAATGCTCTCCATCTTGTTATTGCTCTTCATCGTTCTCGTGCTTTTATTGTTTTGGGTTTTGGCAAGTTTGAATTTGCGTGTTACACCCATGCCCACCCCTGTTTTCGGATTGCGAACGGAGCCGACACCCATTGTATCTACGGCGCCGCAATTGTTCATCGCGCCATCACCATCGGGGGAAGCCCCTTCAGAGGTGGGTCAGGTGAATTTTGAGGGTATTCAGCTGCAAATTACCCTCGAGCAACGTGGCTGGTTGCGGGTTATCGTCGATGACGACGAGCGTTTAGCGAGATTGGCTCGCGTTGGTGAAAATTTCAATTACACCGCAGAAAGTGAAATACGATTGGAGGCGGCCAATGCTGCCAGCCTCAAAATCCAATTCATGGGTGAGACCCTCCAGGATCTTGGTCGCCGCGGGCAGTCACTTCTCTTGGTTTTTACGGATGAGGGCATGGCTAGTGAGCTCGGGTCATATACCGAGCAGAGTTTACTGGAGGAAATACCAGTTGATGATGCAACACAAGAAACCACTGCGCCCAATGGCAACGCATTAATGTCTCTTGAAAATGCCCCGAGCCCAATGGCGACGGTGGCACCTGCGATGCGCTCAACCATTGTTGCCACCCCAACCTCCGCACCGCCCATACCAACTCAGACACCCGTTTTGCCACCAAGGACGCCGGTTGGTCTACCCCCTACCAAAGAGGCTTAGCCTCCCCCAAAACCTAACGCAAATACAACCATATCTTGACCGAATAAGAATTGAAGTGTGTGTAGGATTTTTGATAACCTGAATTAAGGGTTGTATTGAGCGGCGAGGAAATGGCCATGTCCCAACATAATCCCAGGTTTTTGGCATTGGTGTTGATTGTACTTCTCCTATTTCCAGGTTTAGTAATCGCACAAATCAAAGCCCCGGATTCTCATGCGATCGTCAACACCTCTTATCTGAATGTGCGTAGCGGTGATGGTGTCCAATTCGCCGTGTTGGCCATCTTATCTGGGGGGACTCGCTTGGAAATTGAGGGCCGTAATCAAGATTCCACTTGGTTGCTGGTGAATGATGGTGATGTTTCGGGATGGGCGCGCGCGCGATATCTGGCTATACGGGGCAATAGTGTGCAAAGTTACCCAATCGTCAATCGAGCATTGTTGGCAAGTCTGGCGCCCAATGAAGTGGTGGTGAATACCTCTTATTTGAATATGCGTGCTGGTGCCGGAGTTGAATACCCCATTTTGGCCATTTTGCCCGGCGGAATGAAACTCGAGCTCATCGGGCGTAGCAGCGATTGGGGCTGGGTATTTGTCGAAATGGAAGACAGGAGCCGCGACTGGTTAAAGCAGTCCTTTGTTTTGTTACGCGGTCCTACAATCAATCAGACCATCGAATTACTGGATGACGGACGTTTTCTGAGTTCTCCGCATGCTGTTGTCAACACTTCATATCTGAATATGCGCAGCGGTGATGGCATTGAGTACGCAATCCTAGAGGTGTTACCCGGCGGCTCTTTGTTGGATGTGTTGGGACAAAACGAAACCGGCTCTTGGTATATGGTCGCCCATCGTGGAAGACAAGGTTGGGTGAACGCTCGCTATGTTCTGGCGCGCAGTTTGCTCGCTGAGAATACTGCTCTGGTTGCTCCCGCACAAAATGCTCCCATGGCACCTACCCTGGCGATTGTGAACACATCCTTCCTCAATTTGCGGAGCGCCGATACGCACACTTCAGCTGTGCGCGGTGTTCTACCCGGTGGTATGGCGCTGAAAGTTCTGGGCCGCAATAGTGACAGCAGTTGGTATTATGTTGCGACTGCCTCGGAGTTGCTGGGTTGGGTCTCGGCACAGTATATCGCTTTGCGGGGTCCCATCCACACGCTACAAGTCTATTAATTCAGTATTGGATGCTGGATGTGAAAACGGTTAGGGCTATTACGGAGTCCACCTTAGGGTTTGGGTGGGCTCCGATTCATTGCTTCGAATTGTTGGCAAAAATCAACATTCGCTCGTAGCCATCTTGGAATGGACACAGGTCGTAATCGCCATATACAGCGTATTCTGACCAGCCACTGTCCTTCAGTAACCAGCGCATCTCCGGCATGGTGAAATAGCGCAGCAATTGTGTTGCGACTGTGCGCTTGAGATTTCCCTCGGCGGCTATCTCATCGTAAATCCACATGACCGTGAGAAGCTGTTGGCTCCAATCCAATTGACTGCGTGAAAAAACTTGAATGCGATGACCTGTCTCTGGGTGAATGAAATCCCTTTCGAATTGAACATCTTCTTCATTGGCTGTGGATAAGATTGCTTCAGGGTGGGGCAAATCAATGATGAGTCGGGCGCTCTCGCGGGCCGCTTGCCGCAAGCGCTTTAGCAACAGCAATTGTGTATCTTGCTCATGAAAATGCATCAAGAGATTAAAAGAGAGCAAGATGAGAGAATAGGATTCTGAGAATTGCTGCTCGAGAACATTGCTGTGAAAGAGCTGTAGGCGAGCTCGGAAACTGGTGGGGAGTTCGCTGGCGTGTCTTTTGGCAATCGCAAGCATTGCTGCTTCCCGATCAATGCCGTGAACATGATGACCAGCAGCCAGGAGCGGGAATAGTAATCTCCCGCTGCCACAGCCCACATCCAATATAGGCCCCCGAGCTTGATTCGCTTCTTCCAGATAAAGCGGCGTGTCATCCACTTGATCAGCGTTGACCGCATCATAAAATCGGGCGATTTGGTGGTAGAAGGTGCTCATATGGGTGATTTCATTGTGACATACATCTCACATCTTAGCGCAGCTTCGCCTTTCGGCGGGGCGTTTATCCTGTTATCCAATGCAGCATTTGCTAGAATGTGGTTGGTATAGTAAAGGGGAAGATCTTGACTCTAAAAATGAGACAGCAAGCCCAGCTTCGCGAATTTGCCCTCATTTGGACACTGCTGACGGTTCTCATCAGCGGCGTGACATTTCTGGCAATCTTCACCACCTACGGTTCCATTTCGCAGGTAAGCTCATCAGGAAACTCTTTAGCGCTACCATTGGTTGAGCCGGAAGTACCTGTAGTACCTGTAGCGGTTGCGGAAGAAACGAGTTCGCAAGAAATGGCTCTACCCGCTCCAAAGCTTGCAGAAAATCCGATCGACAACGAAAACCTGATTCTGGGTTTTGGACCACTGGAACAGGGTCGCGACGCCACCCTACTTCCATCTGAAAACAAAGAATATGATGTTGGTATTCAAGTACAAATTAGTTACGACCATATGGATACCTGGATGGGTGATGTCCGCGACAATTTAAACATGCGCTGGTTCAAGTTGCAGGTGCGTTGGGATGAGATGGAAACGGTTGCTGGTGAATACGATTGGACGCAGCTGGATATCGCCATCAACAATGCAGAGGAATTTGGACTGAAGATTATGCTCTCCATTGTGACAACGCCTCATTGGGCACGAGAGCCAGGTGTGGACTTAACGAAAGATGGACCTCCGGCAGACTTTTCCAATTTTATCAAATTTCTAGTCGCCATCCTGGAGCGTTATCCTAAGAAAATTCATGCCATAGAAGTCTGGAATGAGCAGAATTTAGACCGTGAGTGGACATCCGTGCGCGGCATTAATGCCGCGGACTATGTCCGCTTGTTGCAACTCAGCTATGTCAATATTAAGGCGCGCGACCGTGGCATCATCGTGATTAGCGGTGCTCTTTCCACCTCCGGTGGTTGGACTGAGGATGGGGTAGTGACTGCTGTGGATGATTATTCCTACTTAGACGCGATGCTAGCGGAGGGGATGCTCAACTATGCCGATTGTGTGGGCGTACACCTGAATGGTTACAATTTGGGACCTCGTGTACCCTATGACCAACCGGGAAATGATCCCACTGCGACCTTTCGTGGTCCTTTCGACAATCCTCATCATAGTTGGAGTTTCTATAGCACAATGCAAGGTTATTCGCAACGCATTGCCATGCAAGGTAGTGATAAGAAACTTTGCGTGACCGAATTTGGCTGGGCATCCAGCGAGGATCTACAAGGTAGCCCCGATAGTCATGCATTTGCCTACGATAACACTTTGATCGAACAGCGAGACTGGATCATCGAAGCGCTAAATCTGATGGAAGAATGGGGGACAGTCTGGTTGGCTTTCATATGGAATTTGAACTACGGGCCACAAGCGGGCTGGGACCCCAACAACGACAATGTCATCTATTCATTGATTGGTCCCAACTGGCAACACCGGCCGGCTTATGGCGCCATTGGCGAGTGGATGAAGGAATTTCGCGAGCGTGTAGGTTACTAGTGTTGCGTGGCGCGGGCTGGTGGAGACTTGCGCTGGCATCTGCGCTAATCGCTATTGGATCATTGGGGTGGTGGGTTTGGGGTCAGCAAAACAACACCCCCGATCCTTTTCGTGCTGTCGCTATAAAGAATCCACCCTTTCCTTCGCTCAGTTATGGAATGCAAGCTTTTTTGTGGTGGGACGACTATGCCGCCAGCTTAGGTTTGCATTGGTTGAAGAAGGCTGATTTCACGCATGTGAAGCAAACTTTCGCTTGGCGCGATATTGAGCCGAGAGAGGGCGAATGGCATTTCGAGCGAGCTGATGAAATCGTCGCAGAAGTCGAAAGCAAAGGCCTACAGCTCGTGATTCGCCTGGGCAATACTCCTGAATGGGCCCAATCTCCGCCTGAAGAAAGGGAGAAGGGCTTTCAAGGGGAAATTGTCGATACTCCACCCGCTACAGATTCTCTTCCCGCATGGGGAGAATATTGCGCAACCATCGCAAAACGCTATTTGGGCAAAGTGGTTGCATATCAAATATGGAATGAGCCGAATCTCGCGCGAGAATGGGGTGGTAGAGGCGTTAACGCGGTTGATTATATTGAGCTCTTGAGGGTCTGCAGTGAGGCGATTCGCGCGGTAGATGCGGGGGCTATCCTCATCTCAGCAGGTTTGGCTCCCACCGGGGTCAATAACCCAACGCAGGCCATCGCGGATGATGTTTATTTGCGGCAGCTCTATGAGAACGATTTTCAGCGGTATGTGGATGTGATTGGTGTGCATGCGGCTGGGTTTGCTGCGCCACATTTTTCACCTGCAGACGCGGAACGATTGTCAATCGCTCGCGGTATGACCGGTCGCTGGGCCAGTTTCCGGAGAATCGAAGATTTGCGACGAATCATGGTCGAATATGAGGATGAGGCGCGACAGATGGCCATTTTGGAGATGGGTTGGACAACCGATAAACGCCCCAATTCACCCATGGCTTGGTTCGCTGTGGATCCTTGGACGCAAGCAGAATATTTGCGCCAGGCTTTCGATTATGCTGCTGAGAATTGGCGACCCTGGGTTGGATTGATGACCGTGATCTACATCGCCGATTCTGGTTGGACGGAGGAAGACGAGCAATATTGGTGGTCGTTGATCCATTTCAAGGGCGAGCCGAAAGTTGCACACCTGTCCTCCGCTTTTACGACCTTGTTGACGATGCCCAAAATCTGTGATGACCCTGCTTGTCCTTAGTGTTACCGCCCATTTATTGGCAGCGATCATTTGGCTGGGAACACTCTTCACCTGGTTTTTGTTGTATACGCCAATTTTGCGAAATGTCGGTTTGGATGAAAGCCATGAATTTTTGCTCAGAAAGCGGGTGAAACTTATACAATATTCCTGTTTTGGTGTGCTGTTGCTCTCAGGGTTATTTCTAATGACGCAAGACGATAATTACATCGATTGGTTATCCATCACAAATCGTTGGTCGCTATTGCTCTTGGTTAAACACATCGGTATTGCGATGATGATTTTGCTCATGGTTTTGCTTGGTGGTCTGGTTGAACCGCTCGCGCGGAAACAGGGGTTGGCTGCCCATGATGTGGCATTCAAACGGATAAAACTCTGGCAAAAGCGGATTTATACTCTGCAAGTGCTGTTAGGGTCATTGATTGTGTTGTTGAGTGCAGGTTTAGTGGTGCAGTAAATGTTCCGTAGCCGTGGATTTTTGAAGCTTGCTTTGCTTTTGGTCGTCATTCTGGCGGGATTGTTTCTCCGCAGCACCGGGCAGATACAAAGTCCCTATGGCCTGAATGACAGAGAAATTGGTGATATTCGTATTCTTAAGAGCATCCAACAGGGTGATATGCGCGTCTTTTATTCAAGCGAGCAGGAGATCGGTCGTGAAAGTTTGTTTCACTTGATCTTGGCGCCCATCCAGAGTTTCCTTCATCACCCGAAGATGGGATTCATGTTCCTATCGGTTTGGGTTTCTGGATTGACTTTGGCCTTGTTATATGCGGCCGCGCGTCGTATCGCTGGTCCCGTCGCCGCCATCGTCGCTACATCTGTCCTGAGCTTGGGTTTCACACCAATCTTGTTGAGTCGTAGCATCGGGCGCGAGACCCTGTTGGCAATACCGGTCTTGGTGACTGTATTGCTTTTGTTCGGCCAGCCAGAAGTAAACGGGGAAGGGAAAACGCAGAGAATTCCCAACCGGGCACGGCTGTTGTTATTGAGCGCCACACTGGGTTTCAGTTTATATTTGCACCCGATTGCTATCCATTTGCTCTTGGCATTTTTGCTTTTCATATTCTTGACTTATTGGCGGCGGCGAGAGCGCTGGCAAAACAACTGGCCTTATGTATTCTTCTGTTTGGCTTTGCTCGTGATAATCGCCCTTCCTTATCTCTTCTCCTCTCTACAAGAGCCACGCTTGTCTGGAATTTCCCGCTGGTTGTCTTCATCGAATCAGAATGTCCTTTCATTATTCAATCTGACACAAATCGTCCGCAACTTCACCAGTTTATTTTCTCAGGGCGCGCAGGATGTTACCATCAATATTCCCGGACGTCCGCTCCTAGACCCGATTGCTGTTATCTTAGTATTCTTGGGAATGGTTGTGTCGATTCGCCGTTGGCGCAAACTCAATTTTCAATTGCTATTGCTCACGAGCAGCTTTGTGGCGATACCCGCTCTTCTCGCACAACCGGGGCCAAGTTTTCTTGCCTATGCGCCAGTCTTACCGCTCCTGGCTTTGTATTTGGCCGTGGGTGTCGAGCAAGTATTCCAACATTTTTCTTCGTCGAATCAGCGCACCCTCTTTTGTTTACTGGCCTCTGGCTGGGTATTGGTGAGCTTTTTGGCCACGCAGCGAGCATTATTGATCGAATGGCCGTCAGTGCCTGACCATGCCGTTGCCCATCACCACAATTTGCAGGAGTTGGCAGGTCATTTGGATGCTACTGCAAACAACATACCCAGCGTGGTATGCACGATGCCTTCGCGAAGTGCACCGCAACTTCTCAATGATGCGGATATCATCCAATTGATGTTGACAAAGGAGGACTTACCGATTCGCTATGCAGATTGTCGTGATGGCTTGATTTTGGCCGGAGGCGGCGAGCGGCAACAATATCTACTCACTAGAGAGGATGATTACCAACTCTTGCCCAATTGGTTTCAAGAATGGTTGGTTGAGCGCGGTGCTTTTCAAGAAATTGGTGATGATGCCAGCTTCTCGTTGAGAAAATCAGTAATTGCATTCGATGTTGCTGACCGACTTGACAATTTGCTGGGCGGTTTCATGACCACGCGTCCATTGCGCTATCCCAATTCGATCGAAGAGACCGTCGGCCCAGCGATTCGTTATGGCGGAAACCTCACTTTTCTCGGCTACGAATTTGTAGGAGAAGAACCATATCTACCTGGTGATGAAGTCACAATCGATTTATTCTGGCGCGCCGACGGTTCGGTTCCGGCGGATATTCATATCTTTTTACATTTGTTACTCAATGAGGCAGATCCCTCGCAAATCACAGCCCAAGTGGATACCGTGAGTGTGACTCCAGAAAGCTTGAGGGCGCGGGATATTTGGGTTCACAGGGTGCATCTTCAATTGCCAGAAACAATACCCAGCGGTTCATATCGTCTTTCTTTGGGCGCCTATTCTCAAGAAACCGGCAACCGAATGCAAGTCTATGGCCAGGGAGCGGATGCTAACCCAAAGGGCGATTATTTAATGCTACCGGATGTTCGTGTCGTAGCAAATGATGAATAGGTCGTAGATTGTTTGAAATCGTATTCTTGGGTACATCCGCGGCGGCGCCCTCTTTCCACCGCAATCTTACCGGACATGTGATTCTAGCGGGCGACCGCCGGTTTTTGTTGGATTGTGGCGAGGGTACACAACAACAGATTTTGCGTAGTGGAATTGGTTTCAAGCGTATCAATTGCGTTCTCCTCACACATTCACACCTCGATCACATCTTGGGCCTCGGGGGTTTGGTTTCTACGCTGAGTCGTTGGGAAGGGCTTGAATATTTGGAACTTTATGGCAGTCGCCAGACACTGGATCGAGTGGAGCGTTTATTGTTGGGTGTAGTACTTAATGCCGCAAGATCGCCGATCGATATCCGTTTCATCGATATCTCAGCCGGTGTAATCTGGGAGAATGACAAGTTCCAAGTGAGTGCATTCCCAACCGTACATCGCGGTCCGGGTTGTTTTGGCTATTGTTTTCAAGAGCGTGATTATCGACCCTTCCTAGTCAATAATGCGGATGCGCTGGGCATACCCGCCAATTCGGATAGGCGAAAATTGGTTCTAGGAGAGACGATTGTCCTGGCCGATGGCCGCCGTATAGCGCCGGACGATGTACTTGGCCCATCTGAGCCAGGATCAAAATTGGTCTTCGGTGGTGATGGCATTAGTGGAGATTCTCTACGCCAAGCTGCTGAGAGAGCCGACCTCCTGGTCAGTGAAGCGACCTTTCTCGAGAGTGAGGCGACGGAAGCGAAGCATTATGGACATACTACGGCGCAGAAGGCGGCACAGCTAGCGAAGGATGCGGGTTGCAAAAATCTCATTCTCACGCACATTTCTCGACGCTACCGGGAGCGTGATATACTCGCGGAAGCCGGCGCGATTTTCCCCGGTGTGCGATTGGCAAGAGATTTGGACCATTACGCTTTGAAAAGGGGAGGCAAGCTCACCCACAAGCCGAATCTCATAGAGCGAGGATGAAAATTGAAAGAGAATATCAACATTGATATCCAAGAATACATCAACAAACTTTTTGCTCCGGAGGACGATGTACTGCGATGGGTTAGGGAAAAATGTGCCAATGAAGGCCTGAGCGCTATCAACTTGCAACCACATGAAGCTAGATTGTTGCAGATTTTGCTCAAGCTCTTGGGTGCGAAGCGCGTACTGGAAATCGGCACCCTCGGTGGCTATAGCGGTATCTGGCTGGCGCGAGCTCTAGAGGATAATGGCAAACTCTACACGCTGGAAATCGATCCGAAGCATGCTGCAGTCGCCAAAGCTTCTTTCACTCGTGCGGAGATTGGCGATCGTGTAGAGCTAATGTTGGGAGATGCGAAAGATAGCTTAGCTAGGCTGGAGAATGCTGAGCAGTTTGACCTGGTGTTTATTGACGCGGATAAAGAACAATACTCATATTACCTGGATTGGGCAATCAAGAATGTCCGCATGGGTGGTGTGATTTGCGCACACAATGTGACTCATTTGGGGGAAACCGCTCGCCCCATGACCGAATTCAACCGCTTGCTCGCTGATGATGAGCGTCTAGATAGCCATGTATTGGCGCTTGGTCAAGGGATGGCCGTGGCCATTCGACGCTAGCTTATGGTGCTACTGCCGTAATTCAGCTCCCAATTCGCGCTTGGTAGCACGAACTATCCTTTGTTGTACTCGCGCTACCTCTTTATCAGTGAGTGTGCGATCGTCTGTCTGGTAGGTGAGGCTGAAAGCGAGGCTCTTGTATCCGCTGGGGATGGGCGGACCTGAGTACACATCAAAGCAGTGTATTTTACGCAGGATTTTCCCAGCGGCGCGGGTGATGACCTGCGCGGTTTCTTCATGAGTGACCTGTTCTGGCAACACAAGCGCGATGTCTTGCAAGATCGGTGGGGTAGTGGAGATGGGCTTTATGGCGAAATTAACGGAGGCGCTGCTCTCGATGATGCACAACCGGAACTCCGCGACCAGCACTCGTCTTTCTCCCAAACCAAATTCTTCAGCGACAAGGGGATGCAACTCGCCATAGCTCCCGCAGATTTTTCCGTTTAGACAAATGTCCACCGCTCGTCCTGGGTGATAACTACTCTGTTGGCTGCGCCGTTCATCCCAATTGGGAATATGAAGGTCTTTCAATAGGGCGTGTACCAGCCCCTTGATGTCATAAAAATCCATCGGCTCTGCGCTCTCTGCGGCGAGCCAATCATTCTGTGGGGGTGCCCCGCATAGCAAAATGGCCAGGCGTTTTTCCTCTTCTGGTAGACCGGGTTCTGAACGCGCGTAAAAGACTGGCCCAATTTCAAAGACTTGCTGAGTATCGTGCCAGCGCAAATTTTCCGAAAGCTGTGTCAACAACCCACCCAGCAAAGATTGACGCAAAACGGTCTTATCTGTAGCGATGGGGTTGGTAATTCGAACATATTTCTTTGGATTTATCGCAGGGGGCATTGAAGCAAAAAACAGCTTTTTTTCTCGCTCGGGTGAAGTAAGGCGATAGCCGATGTTCTCCTGGAGGCCATATTGAACGAGGAAGTCACGAATACGCTCTTCCCATTGTAATGTTTCATTGGCCCATTGCTCGGGTAGGGAATCGGCCAAATTGGTTAGCGGCAGACGGTCATAACCATAAACGCGGGCAATTTCCTCCACTAGGTCCGCTCGCCCAGTCATGGGATCCTCATTGATATCCAGTCGATGTGGTGGAACCACCACGCGCAAAATTCCATCTTCACCAATCTCCACTTCAAATTGTAGGCGACGCAATAAGGTAGCGATTTCTTCTGGGGCTAGGTGAATGCCAAGCAAGCGCTCCACATCACTGACGGGTAACTTCAAGCGGATGAGAGAAGGCGACAATGGATACTCATCGAGAAATCCATCAGCAATTTGCCCGCCACCCGTCTGGCGCATGAGCTCAATACCGCGAAGTAACCCGTGTGGCGCGATCTCGGGGTGCACGCCGCGACCGAATCGTGCCCCGGCCTCTGTGTTCAGTTTTTGCTCTTTCATAGTCTGGCGGATGTTGATGTAATCCCAGTTGGCCGCCTCGAGTAGCACATTTCGCGTTCCCGCATGGATCGCCGTTGAAGCTCCACCGATGACACCTCCTAGCCCCAAAGCGCCAGCCTCATCAGAGACCAAAACACATTCTTCACCCAATTCCCGTTCGACTTGGTCTAGTGTGCGCAATTTTTCGCCGACACTGGCTGTGCGCGTGTGAATTTGGGGGATGTGACCCTTGGCTCGCTCGACCAATGAATCATAATCATAAGCGTGTAAGGGTTGGCCAATTTCCAGCGTGATGTAGTTGGTGATGTCCACGATGTTGTTGATGGGTCGTTGCCCAACCAATTTGAGACGCCACTGTAACCACCAGGGAGAAGGCCTAACTATACTGTCTCGCAGTAAAGAGAAGGTGAAACGCGGGTTGAGCGCTGGTTGTCGGATTTCGAGCCCGATTTGCTCGTCAATGGGACCACCTTCCATTAGCGCTTGGTATTGGGGTTCGCGCACTGGCCGATCAAGCAGGGCGGCGACCTCGCGCGCAACGCCGAGAATGCTATAACACCGTGCGAGGTTTGGGGTGAGTTCGATATCCAGTAATACATCACCCAACACATCCGCCAGCGGTTGACCTGCGCTGTAGTTACCTGTGTTTTCGATTAGTAAGATGCCTTCATGTTCCGATGAGATACCCAATTCTCGCTCGGAACAAACCATGCTGTTGTTGTAAATTCCACGCAAATTGCGACCCTTGAGCGTCATGCGGCGTGGTTTCTCGCTATGTCCATCCCATAATTCTGCGCCTTCATCCGCCCAGGCGACCCAGAGTGTCTCCGAGAAGGGATTGTGGCCGGCGTACTCGAATAAGTTGGGGGCTCCTGTGACGCAGCGGACGGGCTCCGCCCTTCCTATATCGACAATAGCGATGACCAAAAGATCGGCATTGGGGTGTTTTTCGATCTTGCGAATTGACCCGAGCAATATCTTCTCTCGCGACCAGACCAGATGGTCTGATGGCGGTTGGTGAATATTGTTGAAGTGATTCTGTGGTAAGCCGAGGTAGCGAAGGTGCGCGACTTCCAGTCCGGCTAAAGTTAAACGTTCAGCCAATTCTTCCACGGTGATATCAATATCAACGAACTGACGAAGCCAGGAAAGCGGTGTGAGCATAAATGCCTCCTTACCCGCTAGAATTGTTCGAGGAAACGGCTGTCATTTCCCCAGAAATGACGGATGTCATGAATATCATGCTTGAGCATGGTTAAGCGCTCGGGCCCCATCCCAAAGGCGAAGCCGCTCCATACTGCAGGGTCGTAGCCGCCGTTGCGCAATACCACTGGGTGCACCATTCCGCTCCCCGCGACTTCCAACCAGCCGCTATGCTTGCAAACCGAACAGCCTTTCCCCGCACACAAGAAACACTCTACATCCACTTCCATACTTGGTTCGGTGAAAGGAAAATAACTCGCGCGGTAGCGCACCCTCACTTGATCGCCATACATGCGGCGCGCGAACTCGTGAATTGTGCCTTTCAGGTCGCTGAAGCGAATGGAGCGACCGACGGCCAACCCTTCCACCTGAGTGAATTGGATTTCTGAACGCGCAGAAATTTGCTCATAGCGGAAACACATCCCGGGTAGGATGACGCGGATGGGCTTATTGCCATCGGCACCCAATGCGCGCATGGCCCGAATTTGTCCTGGTGAAGTGTGGGTTCTTAGGATGACATTATGCTGGTCGGTGTAGAACGAATCCTGCATATCGCGGGCGGGATGATGGGGTGGGAAATTCAACAATTCGAAATTGTGGGCATCGTCTTCAACCTCTCGCGAACGATAGACCTGAAAACCCATAGCGCCCCAGATTTCATAAAAAGTGCGTAAGGTCTTTGTGGTTGGATGTAATCTACCTCGATGGCGTTTTCGACCGGGGAGGGTGATATCAATTTCCCCGGTTTCCAAGCTTTGCGATAGAGCTCGTTCGCGAATGAACTGAGCGCGTTCATCATGTAAAGCACGTAGTTCATTCTTGATTGCATTAGCCAGCAACCCGAATTCGGGGCGTTTTTTGGGAGGTAGCTGGCCAGTCTTGCGGATGATGGTTGTGAGTGCGCCACGCCTACCCAAGTAGGCGATTTCCCAGGCATGCAGTTGGTTTTTGTCTTTTATGTTGGCCAATGCGGCGCGGGCTTCTTCAAGGATAGCCTCCAGAGTGTCTCGCATGCTACCTCCTCTTTATGACCGGCAGCAAAAAACCGCCCCAAATTACCAGGGACGGGAACCCAATTTGGCTCGCGCGGTACCACCCTGCTTCCCGATAGTTCGGGCTCTCGATACTCAATAACGCTGAGTCTGCGGATGAGCTAGCGGGGGCGATACAATCGCGCCTTTCACCCATCGGCTCCAGAGTGAATTCCACGGCTGGCTACGGAAAGGGCTTGCAGTCGGTGACCCCTTCTTCCTGGCGTCGCCAGGCGCGAGCGATGCTCGCGCAAGTGGACTGTCTCCATCATTGCCAATTGGTGACTACTTTATGTCTCTTTATAAGGTGAATCAAGGGTGAGACGTGATTTGCTGCGCTATAATTCCTTGGCTGAATGGTTGGAGGTTGGCTTGACGAATAGCTGGGTATTGCAGCGACGTGTCCTACTGTTGAATGGCAGCAGTTGGGAACCATTATCCGTAATTTCCTTACCGCGTGCACTGAATCTCATCCTAGCAGGGAAGGCGTTCATCGTGGAAGAAACGGGCGAAGTGTTGCGAAGCGTCTCTCGCCGCTTCTCGGTGCCTTCTGTGATCGCTTTACAGCGGTATGTCAATGTGCCACGCCGTCGTGCACATTGGTGCCGCAAAAGCGTTTTGGAGCGTGATGCCCACCGTTGTATTTATTGTGGCATTCAATCCGGCGACTCTCACCAGAGCCGAATTATGAAAAAGGATGATTTTACCATTGACCATATTATCCCGCGTTCCCGTGGGGGACGAGATGTATGGAGCAATACGGCCTGCGCCTGTTTCCGTTGCAATCATCGGAAAGGCAACAAGTTGCCGCATGAGGCGGGTATGCGCATGTTATGGGAACCCAAACGCCCGCGCACCAGTTACCTGGTAATCGCTTATGGCAGCGGACCCGCTGTCTGGCGCCAATACATTGAGTTGGAAACACTATGATAAAGGCGCATATTACAGTTTCTTTACATTGCGAATAATCTCTTGGTTTTTCTTGGCTGACTGCGCATGATTGTTACGGGATGTTTGAATTCCGTTTGCTTCTTCGCATGATTGATTGGGTCAGGAGGCTGGTATGTATACCAACAATTCATTGCTCTTTCCAGAAGACGCCATTCCAATCTTGGAGGACAAACGCGGATATCAATGGCAACAATTGGTGCGGCGCGTGCAAGCATTGCCCGCAGATCACGAAGCGCGCTTGGCCTTCATGCTCTGCATGATGCGTCTTAATGGCTGTATGGATTGTGAGACGGATTGCTACCGAGCGATGCGCGGTTGTTATGCTTGTTCATTGCAGAATTTGCGCCGTTACAAAGGTAGTGATGAGGAATTGCTGGGAGAATATGAGAAGGCTTTGGATGATGTTCGCGATTACTTGCAGGGCGATCTCTGTAACGCCGGCACCCCTTCTGCGCTGGCTACCAATGTTGAAATCTATTAATTCTCTTTCAAGTCGGGGACATAACCATAGTTAACCTTACCCAAGAATGAACCCAATCATTGCCGCGCTCCATTTTGGGGTCGTCGACGGCTATAATGCAAGACGGCTGCCAGATTGCTGGAGGTCTTTTGCGCGGCAATATCTTCATCATTCTAACCAGCTGTTTCGCTGCACTTTTTTTAGTCGCTTGTCAATCAGCGGTTCAAGAGCTTGATACCATAGCTCCGGTCATTGCGACGGTCGTGCCAACCCAATCCACCCTGCCGGTGGTCACGCCAGAACCAAGCTTCCCGGCACCACTGCTAGTTTGGTTGCCCGATGCGCTCGTTGCGCCTCAGGAGCCGGTCGCCGATGCGATATTCAAACAACAATTGCGCGAATTTGAGGATAGTGAGTTCGGTATCTTGGTCGATTGGCGTGCGAAATCCTCACATGGTGATGGTAGCGTCATTTCAACCCTGCGCAGCGCGCAGGAGGTTGCCCCGTCTGCCATACCGGATCTCGTTCTCTTGAAACGCGAACAATTGGCTGTAGCGGCGGCCGATGGTCTCATTCAAGAATGGCAAAGCCTGCCAACAGGGTTAATCTCTGATATCCCTGAGGTAGCCTTGTCTGGTGGTGAATATTCTGGTCTCCTTTATGGCTTTCCTTACAGCCTAACTTTCAGGCATCTCGCGTATGATGAACAAAAATGGAGTCCTGAAAATGCTGATTTTAGCTATGCGGCCCTTTTGCAAGGGCAGCAGACCACGATTGCCATGCCACTTTCGGATTATGCGAGCTTGCGGAGCTGGTTCGAGCAACAACTTGCCTCTGACGCCGATGGGAAATTAGCTGTGAGTACGGTAGAAGAAGCTCGCTCCTTATTGGAAGAGATTTTTGCCTTTTATGAAATAGCCATTAGTGAAGGAATTTTGGTGGATTGGGAGAAATTTGACGACGGTACAACGCTCTGGCCAATCACCTCTGATGACTACTTGAGCCGGCAAGCAGCTGGGGAGTCGGTACATTACGCTCCAATCCCTTCTAGCGAAGGCTCCGCCCTGGCCATCTGGGATGGTTGGTATTGGGCATTACCAAATCCCGACCCTGAGCGAAAAAATTATGCTCGCCGCTTGGCGCTTTGGATGAGCGATGCCCCTAACCAAACTGCTTACCTAAAGGCGATATTGGGAATACCGGCGCGGTTATCGACACTATCCGTTGCTGCTGAAGGTGATTATGAGCATTTTCTCTTGGCCAGCATGGTCGCGAATGGTCAAACGCAATTCACGAAACTGGAAAGCCAGAACTCAATCCACAGCAATTTTGAGTCATTGATTCGGCGGGAGATCAATACGGCCGAAGCCTTGGCGGCGATATTCGCACCGCTGGAACCTGAACCATAAATTGACACAGGAGTCTAACCCAGATGGCATTTTTAGAATATTTCCGCTCACAAACGGATGCCTTACTCGCGCAGACAGGAACACTCGTTGCCTATGAGACCTTCTCACGAGAGAAGGAGCGGGTGGATCGCTTGACGGCTTATGTCGCAAAGGAGCTTGTGGAATTGGGTGCGCAGGTGCAGGAGTATCCACACGATGTTGTTGGCAATCGTGTGCTCGCCCGCTGGAATGTAGAGGCGCCCGGCAAACCACTCCTCTTCCTTATGCATGGTGACACCGTTTGGAAGAGCGGAACGCTCGCAGAACGTCCCCCACGCATTGAAGATGGGAAATACTACGCGCCGGGTGCAGCAGATATGAAAGGTGGCATCGCCGTGGCTCTGGGTGCACTTCGCGGTTTACGAGAATTGGGTTGCTTCCCAGGGCGTCCGATACATTTCTTATTGACTTCCGATGAGGAAATCGGCAGTCGCTATTCAGAAGAGCTCATCCGTGAAATCGCTCAAGAGAGCGGTTTGGTCCTAGTGATGGAGCCGGCATTACCCGATGAATCGTTGAAGACCGCGCGCAAGGGCGTTGGCACCTATCGGATTGAAGTGAAAGGTTTGCCGTCCCATGCTGGCAACGCCCCGGAGCAGGGCATCAATGCCGTGGTAGAGTTGGCGCGGCAGATATTGGTCATTGATTCCTTCAATGATTTACGGCGGGGTACCAGCGTTTCGGTGGATAAATGTGAAGGTGGGATTGCCGTCAATGTGATCGCTCCCCAGGCTAGTGCCGAGGTGGATGTGCGAACCGTGACCAGCGCCGCTTGGGAAGAGGTTCGGGCGAAAATGATGGCCTTGGAGCCCAAAATGGCTGGTGCAGAGTTGTACATCAGCAACCCTTCTTCACGACCACCCTTCGAGCGTTCACCGGCGGTTGTCGAGCAGGCTATGCAGATTGGCCGCGCCCAGGGACTCGTCTTGCGTGAGGGTCATAGTGGCGGCGGTTCTGATGGCAATATCACCGCTGCATTGGGGATACCGACACTGGATGGTTGCGGTCCGCAAGGAGATGGCCTGCACGCTTTGCACGAATATGTTGTCATCGATAGCCTGGCACGGCGGGCAACCCTAATGGCGGCGATTCTGCGCGATTGGGTTTGCGATTAAGCGCTAGAGCGCGGATTGCCGTTTTGCCTCAAAAAGCAAGATGGCCGCAGCCGCCGCCACATTGAGCGAATCGCTATTGTTTCCCAGCGGGATGCGCAATCTTTGCGAGGTCAGTTGCTGGGCATTTTCGCTGGGGCCGTGCGCTTCATTGCTCAAAATGAGCGCCCAGGGCTTTCTCCCCCATTCCAATTGAGTGTAATCTTGCCCGCCTTTGGCATCTGCCAGAAATACTTGAAGTTGGTCACAGTATTTGGCAATTTCTGCCCAGGGGAGCTGTCGAAATGGTATGCGAAAATGAGCACCCATGCCGGCACGCAGAGTTTTCGGATTGTATGGGTCAACGCAACCAGGGGCAAGCAGTACGGCTTCCATTGCCGCACCCGCGGCGGTTCTTAGGATGACACCCAGGTTACCGGGTTCACAAATGGCATCCATGATGAGAATGTTCTTTGGTTTTTCAGGTAAGGGTAACGCTATTTCAGGAAAAACAGCGAGTAAACCACTTGAAGTCTCGACAGCAGAGAGTTTCTTCAACAAGCTGGGATGGATGGCAAAGCACGGCTTTCCGCTCTCCCGAATTGACTTTAACGCTGGTGGGTTTTTGTTGGGATGATGAATGGCGTACCGCGGTGGGCAACCGCTAGCGAGCGCGGCGGCGATGAGGCGCTCTCCTTCCAATACAAAGGACTTCGCGCGCTTTCGCGCGCGAGCAGAGCTTTGCAAGGACTTGATTTCACGAAAGAAACGGTTATGCGAACTCTGGATGATGATGGTTTATGAGTCGAGGAGACTTGGTCTTAAGCTCATTTTTGCTTTTCGGCAGTCAATACCACCAATTGTGCAAACGCAGCTGGGTCATGTACGGCCATATCCGCAAGAGACTTTCGATCCAACTCAATCGAGGCTTGCTTTAAACGATGGATGAATCGGTTGTAGCTGAGTCCATGTTGTCGTGAAGCGGCGTTGATGCGTGTGATCCAAAGTCGTCGCATATTACGGCGGCGAGCACGGCGATCTCGATAAGAATAGAATAGGCTTTTCAGCATCGCTTCATTGGAACGCTTGAATAGCCGCCCACGCGTGCCCCATTGTCCGCGGACCTGTTTGATGATTTTTTTGTGGCGGCGGCGGCGAACAATACCGGTAGAACTGCGTGTCATTCTTTGCTCCTTCTACAAAACCCCACTTTAGGAAGGGGGATTGGCCTTGTGCTTTTTCAAATAGGGTGCGAGACGGCGTATGCGTTTGGCGTCCTTGTTCGTCTCGACTTCGAGCATCTTGCTCAATTTTGCCTTTACGCGGTTGGAGGTTCGGCGGCGAAAGTGACTCTTACCACCTTTGGTGCGCATGACCTTGCCGCTGCCAGTAACTCGAAAGCGTTTGGCAGTTGCTTTATGAGTTTTGAGTTTGTATTTTTTCACCACAGTCGGTTTAACCCGCCTCTTCATTTATACCGTCGGCTCGTTCGTTCAAAGGCGTGAGTAACATATTCATCGCCCGGCCTTCTATATTGGGGTGCTGTTCAATGGTGCTCAAATCGCTCAACTCTTCAGCTATTTTCTTCATCCGCTCATGCCCGATTTCAGGGAAGCTGCGCTCGCGACCACGGAACAAGATGGTAACTTTGACTTTTTTGCCCTCGCTTAGCCAGCGTCGGGCCTCTTTAACTTTGAAAGATAAATGATAGCCGTCTGTCTTTGGCCGTAGACGAATACCTTTAACTTCCACTGTCTTTTGTAATTTCCGCGCACGACGCTCGCGGCGGCGTTTCTCGTATATGAATTTGCCATAATCCAACACTCGGCATACCGGCGGATCAGTGTTGGGGGAAACTTCAACGAGATCTAAATTTCGTTGCTGTGCCAAATCCAAGGCTTCATCAATGGAAAAGACACCTAGATTCCCCTCGCTGTCAGAAATGATGCGGACCTCATTCGCACCGATATCACGATTAATTCGATATTCCGAGCTGGCTATCACCTTCTCCTTTGGCTTATCGAGCTCCACCTATCAGGTTGATAGTAGCAGCTATGTAGGGGTGCGTCAACCTTTGATATCATCAGTGGTTTCTGAGCTGGGAAACAATGGGCGGAAATGCAAGCGCACCACGCGTCTCCCCAACATAGCGCCCACCTTGATTTCATAATCCCCATAGTGAACGCGATCGTTGGTTCGCGGAATGCGCTGGAGCGCCTCCGAAATATAGCCGCCGATGGTGTGCGATTCACTCTCCATCGGTGCGGGGCCGAAGTATCTCTCAATTTCGGAAATACTGACGCTGCCATCGACCCAAAATTCATCACCCGATTGTCGGATCGCGGGTAAGTCTTGATCAAACTCGTCCTGCACTTCACCCACTAGCTCTTCCAATATATCTTCGACGGTTGCTACACCAGCGGTCCCACCGAATTCATCGAGGACAATGGCAAACGGCTTCTTCTCCAATTGCATTTGCTGTAAGACAGAGCTGATCGGCGCACTGGCGGGCAAGTAAAGTGGTTCGTGGATTAAGGAAAGCAAATCGAATTCTTCTTGCCGGTCTTCTTTCGCTAGGAGGTCGAATAGGTCTTTTAGATGCAAAACGCCGAGGACATCGTCGATGGTTCGCCGATAAATGACGAAGCGGGAGTGTTGGTAATTCGGCAATTGTTCAAGCAACTCTTTGCGGGAAATGTCAACAGGGAAGGCAATGACATCGACGCGAGGTTTCATGATGTTTTCCAGCGGGATATCGCGGAAGCTGAAGGCGCGCATTAGCAGTTGCTCTTCTTTACGCTGTAGCATGCCGGCTTCGCGACTATCGCGTATCAGCATGGCTAGCTCCTCTGGTGAATGCACACGTGCATCCTCTGATGCCGGGTCGAAGCCGATGAGGCGTAGCATGGAATTGCAAATGCGATTCATCATCCAAATGATGGGAAAAAAGAGCGTATGAAAGACGCGCGTCGTCGGCGCGACCAATATGGAAGTGCTTTCCGGTCTCTGTAGGGCGATGGATTTTGGTGTCAGCTCGCCAAAAACAATGAGTAAGGTCGTCACGATACCAAAGGCGATCGGAAGGGCAAGCGTATGGCTGATGGATGCGGCACTTTCTGGCGGGAGGAAGATGGCGATGATTTCTTCAATTAAGTGACCGACGGCGTCTTCTCCAATCCAACCCAGCCCGAGGCTTGCAAGGGTGATACCGAGCTGAGTGGCGGCAATGTAGCTATCCAGATTTTGAATGGCATGTTTTGCACTAGCGGCGCCGCGGTTCCCCGCGGCGGCGAGTTGATCGATGCGTGTACGCCGCGCGCCCACCAAGGCAAACTCTGCAGCCACAAAGAAGGCGTTAAATAACACCAGCCCAATTACGGCCAGCAGTCCAAGCAAAGTACTCACGGAAGCCTTTAATGTTCCTGTGTGAGGTGGTGCAACATCTGCTCTGAATTTTCAGCGAATTGAAGTAAATTGCGATCACTTGCTGGGATGTAGGCGCTGGTCATGATGGTTTTCATCAGCGGCTGCCAGAAATGGCTGAAACAGACGATGGGTTTGCGTGGGATATCGCGCACGCGCATGCCTTCCAGCACGGAAGCGATTTCGTGCAATGTTCCGTAACCGCCTGAGCAGATCACATAACCGTCGGCAGCGTCAATCAAATGTCGCAATCGTTCGGACAGACTGAGGTATTCGATGCGCTCACTCAGCCAGCGATTGGCTTTCCGCTCGCTGAGCATTTCGAGCTGCTTACAGGTCACGCCAATAACGTTTCCCCCCGCCTCGGCGGCGCCCTGGCTAACGCCCGCCATCACACCGCCATAGCCGCCACTCATCACGGTATAACCGACATTCGCTAGGGTCTGGCCAATGTGCTGCGCGTGTTGATAGTCAGGGCTATTCGGAGGCGGCAATGAGGAGCCAAAAACACTGATGATTGCTCGATTTGCTTCGCCTGGGCGCTTCTTCATAATCCAATCAAAGCTAGATAGCGGAGAGGGCGGGATTCGAACCCGCGGTACCCGGAAGGGCACACCTGTTTTCGAGACAGGCCCAATCAACCACTCTGGCACCTCTCCTTATTGAGCCGATTGCCAAGAAGGCAATGATAAGTGAGGTCTTGGACGCTGACAAGGCAAGCTCAATCATTTTTCGCCAGCAGCGCGCAATTGCCGAAAGAAAGCGCGCAGGAGCTCGGCCGATTCGTTTGCTAAGACTCCACTGGTTATGTCGACGCGGTGATTAAGGCGAGGGTGATTGAGCACAGTCAATACGCTGCCCGCAGCGCCTGCTTTGGGGTCATCGGCGCCGTAAACCAAGCGTGGGAGACGGGCGAGGATCATGGCACCGGCGCACATTGCACAAGGTTCTAGAGTGGAGTAGAGCGTGACGCCATCCAGGCGCCAGCTGCCAATCGCTTGAGCGGCTATGCGCAATGCGAGCAATTCAGCGTGCGCACAGGGATCCTGCGCCGCTTCACGGCGATTGCCAGCGCGGGCGATGATGGTCCCACCGTAAGTGGCCAGCGCTCCCACAGGGACATCGGCGCTATTCAGGCAAGTTCGCGCCTCGGCCAGGGCCAACCGCATGTTGCTTTCATCAATTTCGCGTGAACACATCGCTTTCAATTGAATAAGCTGAGCTGATTTTCGTCGTCCACCTGTTCGATGTTCGGGTTCTCGTCAAGAACGGAGTCCGTTTCTTCTCCAGTAAATTCTGGTTCATGCTTCTCGTCAACATCATCTGCCGGCTCTTTTTTCTGGGCCGAGTGGTTGCTCTCGATATCGTGAGAAATCACTGGGGGTGGTGTATTGGCCGACAAAATGGGTGCAGGCTTTGTTTGGTTGTCGCAATTCTCTGACACTGCTCGTAATGCTGAGGCTCGTAAATCCTGTAGCTCAGCATCGCTAAAGTCCAAACGGTTTAAAATTTTTAGCAGGCTACGCTCATTTTGGCTATCGCCCAGCTGAACGATTTCCTGATAATGAGCGCGCAAACATCGTCGCCATTCTTCGGCAAAAATTGGAGGACGTTCAGACATCGTGAGGCTCCAACAAGTATGCACAAATGAGTCTAGCGGTATCCAACAGGGCGTCGCGATGGCTCCGCTCGTAGCCATGAGAGCTGGCAACACCGGGTCCGATGAGGGCGACGCGCGCGCTTCCTCCTGCTCGCCAATAAGCGCTACCATCGGAAGAATAGTAAGTGTAGATATCATCGACTAGATGGATATCATGCTCACGAGCGATGCGCCGCAATTTGTCGTTAAGGTCGAAATGATAAGGGCCGCTGGCATCTTTGACACAGAGGGATACATGATGTTCGTTTGAGGCTTGACCTTCGCCGATGGCCGCCATATCGAGACTGATCATTTCGGATAAACCCTCTGGCAAGCCTGCGGCGGCGCCATGGCCGACCTCCTCGTAGTTGCTAATGTGAAAATAAGTATCTTGAGCTGGGCGGAATCCCGCCTCTTGCAGGGCGAGAATGGCGGCGTAAAGGGTGGCCACGCAAGCCTTGTCATCCAGGAAACGCGAGCGAATATAGCCATTTTCCAATACTTCCACTCTTGGGTCCACGAATATGAAATCGCCAACAGTGATGCCGAGAGAACGTGTTTCTTTTGCGCTACTCGTTTTCGCATCCAGGCGCAACTCCATTGTTGCTTCATTGCGTGGCGATCTATGCGCTTCTCGATTGACATGGGTGCTGGGATTTTGCAAGATGACAGTGCCGCGGTAGCGTCGATCATCCTGGGTGCGAAGGGTAACATTCTCGTTCTCGATGCCGGGCCAACTGATGCCACCCAAACGGCTCATTTTGAGGCGTCCATCACTCTTGATTTCGCGAACGAGCAGGCCGAGCGTATCGGTGTGTGCCGTAAGGGCCCGCGGCGCACCGTTAGCATGCCCCAGCCATTGATAACAAAGGGTACCCTTTGGCAATTCATTCAAATGCAAATTGGCAAAGGCGGCGAAATGTTGCTTTACATATGCATTGCTTTCTCGGTGATAGCCAGTAGGACTCGGCGTCTCGAGTAGTCCAACTAAAAATCTCAATAGGCGTTCAGAATCCACCTGAGGCAAATTTTTAGACATGCTCATCACCCTTTGCTCCAATGGGCCAAGAAGATGCGATCTCCAGCAATTCTGCTCCATATTCTTCTATACGCCAGGGTCCAAGGCCAACGATGTCGGCCAATTGGGTGCGATTGCGCGGTCGTTGCTCGGCGATAGAACGCAAAGAAGCCTTACTGATGATGATATCCGCATCAACGCCCCGCCGGGCCGCGCGTTGCTTGCGCCAAGCGGAGAGTTGGACGATGCGTTCTCGAAGATATTCTTCCAATCGCGGATGCGGGTCGCGCTGCTTGGGTGGAGTCTTTTGGCCGACGGCGATGGCATTCAAGAAACGCTCGCCTGATTGATGAAGCAAATCAGCAGACAAGCCCTTGATGTTTCGCAAAGCGGCCATTCTCTGAGGTGCATTTCGGGCTAGCGCAACCAATGTATCCTTGCCGATGATTTTGAAAGGGGGGCGGTCGCGCTCGCGCGCCAATTCTTCGCGCAACAGATAGCATTCACGCAAGATGGAGCGTTGTGGTGGCGTGAGTTTCGCTGAGCGAGCGATGGGCCAATAACCTTCAGGGTCGAAGCGATGGATGGCCGCAGGCCGGAGGATTTGTTCGGCAAAGATCTCTTGCGCTTCATCCCAATGACCCTCCTCTTGCAAGCGCCTTGCCAGGGTATTCCTAAGTGGCACTAGGAAATGTGTATCTTGCTGAGCGTAAAGGAGATTTTGCGGCGAAAGTGGACGCCTAGCCCAATTGTCTTTTTGATGAGATTTATTGATGAATACCCCCAGTTCCTCTTTCAATAGGGATGAGAAGCCGACCTTGGGGATACCCAGAATTCGGGCTGCCGTCATGGTATCAAAGAGATGGTTGAAGGTGAAGTGAAAATCGCGTTTCATCGTCATGATGTCGTACTCTGCCGCATGAAAGATGAGCTCCACACGCCAGTCCGCGAAGATATCTCCCAGCAAGCTCAGGTTATCGATGCGCAGGGGGTCGACGATGTAGTCCGCTTGTCGTGTGGATATTTGGATGAGACAAACCCGTTCTTGGTAAGCATATAGGCTATTCGATTCTGTATCGATGGCCAACAGGTTCGCTCCTTGGAGGCGTGCCATCATTTTATGCAATCCCGTTTCATCATCGACATAGCAAGCTGGGGGTAATGAGTGGTTGTTTCGAAGGCTCATAGCCAGCGCCGCTTACGGAAAAACCAGAACATCCCCAATGCAACCAGCGCCATAATGATTGCAATCCATACGAAGGCATCTTGCTCGCGGTCGAAGGGTAGGGGGATATTCATACCCCAGATGCTTGAAATGAGGGTCATTGGCAGTAGAACCACAGAAATCACGGTGAGGATGCGTACCACCTCGTTCGTGCGGTGCGTGACCAGACGGTCGGCCGTTTCGGATAGACTGGCAATCACCTCGGCATTTTCATCCAAAATATCCAGCGCTTTGTACAAGTGGTCGGCAATGTCACCGAAGTACTCTTCCATGTTTTCATGCAGAAGCGGGTGACTACTATTTTCCAACTCTTCGACTACAGGAATTTGATGGCGGACTATGCGGCGCAGAGCGATGATATCGCGACGGACAATGGCGATGTCGCGGATGATGCGACGAGCATCGTCCGTGAAAACCGAATCTTCCAATTGGTCAACATTACCATTCACTTTGCGTAGTATGGGGAAGCAATAATCGACCAGAATGTCGATGATGGTATGAAAAGTATGGCCTGTGCCGCGACCCAGCTTATCTCGGAGCAGGCTCTTATCCTCATGACACTTACGGGACAATTCGCGCAATGGGGTGAGTGTATTGTCGTGAACGCTCACCAAGAGACGGCGGCCGAGGATTAGGTTGACCTCAGCGGCACGCGAGATGCGGTGAATGGCGTCCCAGAGGGGGAATTGCATCACGACGAAGAGATATTGCTCGTCTGTATCCACCTTGGGGCGCTCCACATGGCTGAGCACATCTTCCAGGTTGAGGGGGTGAATATATGGGTAGCGCGAGCGCAAGACAGCGACATCCTCAGCGTTTGGCTCGATGATGTTGAGCCAGGTGTAATCTCCATACTGCAATTCTTGGATGGCCATCGACATTGATTATGCAGCATGGTGATTATGCTTACAACAGCGTATCCTTATTTCCGCTTTATTTTGACAGGTGATCCTTGCTATGATAATTTTGCCATTGGCAAATTGGCTGACAGCTAGTAGCATATCGTGGATTCTATTCCGTTGGCGCATAAAGTGAGGAGGCGAACATGACATCCGTCCGGGCGGTGGAGGCGCAAGCACAGGCCATTGATTCCAGCGCCAATGAGGTGGTTGTCAGCGCACCAAGTCGGCGAGAATTCCTCTATTATATTTGGGGAGCATCCATGCTGATGATCCTCGGGCAGAGCACCGTCGGTATCATTTGGTTCATGTGGCCACTCTTCAAAGAGGGCGAATTTGGTGGCATCTTCAAATTGGGGAATGCCGATGTCCCGGCGATGGGCGATGAACCACAGTCGTTTCCAGCAGGGCGCTTCCATCTTACGCAAACGCAGAATGGTGTGCTCGCGCTCTATAATGTTTGCACCCATTTGGGGTGTTTACCAAAATGGCAAGCTGCTCGCGGACGTTTCGAATGCCCTTGCCACGGTTCCAAGTATGAATTGGATGGCACCTGGATTGAAGGTCCGGCGCCGCGCAGTTTGGATCGTTTCGAGCTGACCATCACTTTTGCGGATGGTGAGCAACGAACCACAAACTCTTCAGGTGATCCGATTGATTTATCCGGGCGTAGCGCTAGTGAGGTATCGCTCCTTGAAATCAACACTAGCAAGCGTATCAAGCGCTCCGGTCGGGTCTAGCGTAGGGAATAAGTGAGACGAGATGACTATACTCCCCTTCCCAACCTTCCTCGATGAAATCAAAGAAAAGGGTTTCCGTCGCGCTCTGTATGAGGGTATTGATGATACTGTAGAGCGTATCACAGCGGGAATGAATATCACGGATATCCGTGAAGCGCTCCGTGGCGAAAAACCCACCCGTCGCCCGAACCCACGCCTAACACCGCACGCCGATGGCTTTTTCCTGCACATCCGGCCCAGCTACTACAATGCTGATGTCACAGGAATATATCCCACTTTGCGGTTGGGCTGGCTTTCCACTTATTTTGTCATCCTGGAAACCATCACCGGCATATTTTTGATGATTTGGTATACGCCTTCACCGGCAGTGGCTTACGAGAATATGCTGGCGATATTGGGTAATGTTCCCTTAGGGCAGTTGATGCGCGATTTGCATCGCTTGGGCGCCGAGCTGATGGTCATGGTCGTTTCCTTGCACATGTTGCGGACTTGGATCACCGGTAGCTATAAGAAACCGCGTCAGTTCACTTTTTTTACCGGCGTCATCTTATTGACTTTGACAGGTTTCCTCAGCTTTACTGGTTACCTATTACCCTGGGACCAGCTAGCGCTTTGGGCGGTGACCATTGGCGCGAGCATGACGGCCGCGGTCCCTCCTGAAATCGTTGGTAGCGCGGTGGATATCCTGTTCCGTGGCGGCCCGCAGATTGCTGAAAATGGTTTGCTACGCTTCTACTTATTGCATGTGTTGGCGCTACCGGCGTTGCTCTTCGTTTTCTTGAGCGTACATTACTATAAGGTCATCATTCATGGCCTCAGCTTACCGCCGCAGAAAGAAGAGATCGGTGAGGATACGGCGAAGCGTGTACCGCTCGATAAGCGTGTGTATTTCATCCCGGATATCTTAACAACAGAGATGATGTGGGTTGGTTTGACGACCCTCATTTTGGTGGTCATGAGCATTTGGTTTTTCCATGCGCCTCTGGAAAACCATGCTGACCCACAAGTTACCCCATTGGGAACAACGGCTCCTTGGTATTTTCTCTGGATTCAGGGGGCACTGAAATTGGGAGATGTGGTCTTTTGGGGGGTCATTTTCCCGGGTTTGGTTCTGGGCTTTCTGGCGGTCTGGCCTTATGTGGATGTCGCGCCGAGTCGTCGTTACGCGCATCGCCGCTTGGGTATCAGTGTGATTCTCATCATTACGGCCCTATCCAGTCTCCTCAGTTACATGGGACTGGCAGAATTTGGCGTACGCACATCAGCCGACCAAGAGATTTTGCATGAACTCTCGCATCCTCCTGCCCATAATCATGTGGGTATTGCGCGAACCATACCCTTTGAACAATTGGTGCCTGGCCTTTACACCACATTGCAGATTGTTGCCGAGAAGGAAGGGCTTAGTCCCATTGCGCTGCTAGGCGATTTCAATGTTTCATTAACGGAAACGCGCATAATGGACGCGTCCTTGGGCGATTATGTCACCGTCGCCGATTACATCACAACGCATTTACCAGTGGAAGCAGCACTCTTTGCGCCAACACCCGCTGATGGTTTGGAATTGCATAGAGTGTTGGAGAGATTCTACGAAGAGATCCATCACCAGGGTGATTTTTTGGATGATGGCTGGGGAGGGATACTCATCACGGAAACACAAGACGATCTCCGGCGTGTGGATCTGGTGATATTCTGGAATGAAGTTCAGCTGAATGAGATTGGCGATGCGTTGATGGTCGATGGTTCCAATGTTCCCATCTTCATTCCAATTATTGGGGATGACGGCGAGATTGTCGAAGAAATTCGCGCGGCGCGGTTGGTGGACGAGCACATCTTTATCCACCAGAACGCAGCCTATTTCGACTGAGTGATTGCGGAATATTAAGGTAAATAAGGGAATAGCGAATACGCATGATAGGACGACACCTCTTCCAGAGCATCGACAACCGCATCCTCTTCGGCATTACCACTTTCATGATCACCATGGTATTACTGGGATGGGTTGCGATCAATGAGCTCCCGCGGATGAGGGCTTTTGAGGAACAATTCTTGGCTCGCTCAATTGAAAATGGTGCGTCGCTCTTCGTTGCCAATTGTACCCGCTGCCATGGCGAAACAGGACTAGGGATTGCCGGTTACGCGCCCGCGCTCAATAATCCCCAATTATTCGGTTACGATTATATGGCCGAGCTGGATGCACAAATTGCCCAATTGCATGCAGAGGAAAAGGAAATGCTACTGGACATCGCGGTTTTGGGTCGCGATGTCACCACCGTCACCGCTCAAATCGCTAGCTGGGAAGCCGAGCTGAGTGGGCTTGAGCAAAATAGTGAAGATGCCCGAGAACTCGACGCGCAAATTGCGGCCTACAAGGAGCGCTTGGCACTAGATGCTGAACTGGCTTCTCAGCGTTTGGAATTCGCACAGCAACGAATCGGAAGCGATTTGTTGTGGTCGAAAATAAGGATTTTAACCGAGGAAAATTCCAAGCGTGAAGTACTGCTAGCGGAGCAAACCCTTATCGAGGGGCAATTGGCTGCGGAGGGAGAAGAAGCAGCGACGCAAGAGGAGAAAAATACCTTAAGCCAGCGGTTGGCAGAGATTCAGGCTGATATCGCCGCGTTGCCAGACCGTAGCCAGGAGCTGGCAACTTTGCAAGCCAGCTATGATAGCGGGTTGGCTGAATTGCGCGAACTGGAATCGAGTGGGGGTGATGAAGAGGAAATCAATATTCTCCGTCGCGCACTCGGGCTGGATACGATTTCCGCCGAGCTAGCCGAAAAGCAAAGTGCCCGCGAAGCCTTGCTCACCGAAATGACGCTGGCCATCGCTCGTGGGTATGACCCAGATCGTCCTGACCGGCTTGTCAATGTTGAATGGGGCGATACGCTCCATTCCTTTATTTTTAGTTCGGTGGAGGGTGGGCGTCCGGTGAGTATCGCTTATTGGGGCGACGAACAGCAAATGCCCACCTGGTCCGATAAATTTGGCGGCCCATTCCGTGATGACCAAATTACAGATCTGACCAATTTCATCTTGAATTACGATCGTGAATGGACGATGGGTGATCTGTTGGCAGTCAATCAATTCTCCTTAGAGCCGGGGCAAGACGGTGGTGGTGCCGCAGATGTCGAGACGGTAGGCAGCGATGTACAGCTTGCTTTGGCCAGTATTGCTGATTTGAACGGCGATGTGGCCCGCGGCGAATTACTATACGAGGGGCAAACGCCAACCGAAGCCTTAGTCGTGTTGGGGTGTGCGAGTTGCCATCAGGCCGGTAACGCGCCGGAAACTGCGGGAACTTGGACGCGCGTCCTGGAACAGCGGTTAACGGAACCGCAATTCATTGACTATTCGCCAGAGCGTTATGTCGTCGAAAGCATCCTTCAAGTGGATGCTTACGAGGCCCCGGGGAGCTGGGCGGTTGTGATGCCCAGTGGCTTTTCCAATCAACTGACTGCTCAAGATTTGGCTGATTTGCTCGCCTTTATTCAAACTCAGGAATAGAAAATACACGAGTCGGGCGTGGAGTGTGAATATCCAATGTCCTGTTGCTGGCGTCTAGTAGCTACCTGTGCGTTGTTACTGACACTATTTGGCAGTTCGGTGATTGGCCAAGAAGAAATGCCGGATGTCTGCCAGAGCAACCCCCTTTCTATGGTGTCGGAAGAAGGGTTCGCAATCGAGGCAGTTGAGAATGACCTCAGCAGTATCTACCAATTTGCTTTGAATCTTTTGGATTGGACCATTGAGCGTTGTGGCTATCTTCCCGATGAAGGGCAGCTTGGCCGACAATTGCAGCAACTGCTACGATATCAAACCTTGAATGAAATTCTGGCGACACAACTCGTTGGTTATGAAGTACCAAGCATACTGGAACAACTGCAAGATGTGAGGGGCGATCCATTGCGTGGGTTGTCGCTCTACTTCGGCAATGATACCACCTTTAGCGGTGCTGTGCTTTCTTGTCACACTTGTCATACTAGCAACGGTCTGATCGGGCCACCAACAGAAGGGATCTATACTCGTGTACTCGAGCGACGATTGCCGGTGTTGGCCGGCTATGATACTGCGCTGGAATACCTGGTGGAGAGCTTACTATTGCCCGAAGCATACATTGCGCCGGGTTATAGCAATGCACTGATGCCCCGCAACCTGGGAGATTTGCTAGACTTACAGGACCTAGCGGACCTGATCGCTTACATGGAGAGTCAAGATCAGGAGATCGGAGAATGATTGTGAATCTGCAGCGATTGAGATTGCGTAGTTGGCTGTGTGTTTTGTTGTCCTCGTTAATTGTCAATATAGGGCTCGCTCAAGCTCAGGATGAAATCGTCAACTCCGCTCCGGCGGGCGGTAGCCTGCTTGTCTTGCTCATGGGATTGGGAGCAGTCCTTTTAGTGGGGCTGGTATTCATCGTGCGCGAGAGGTTCAATAAAATGGATGTGGCTGAAAATGGCCCGAATTGAGCTCGGGAACGAATTGGAAGCGGCAGCCTGGGAAAAAGATCAGACCGCTTACAATCCTGCGGAAGTGAATTCACCTCGCCGCCATTACGCCTGGATTCTGTTCATCATGGCGGTTGTATTGCTATACATCGTCGTGAATAGCAACATCAACAGCGGTCAATATTTCATCACGGTGAGAGAATTGCAGAGCGATCCGGCTTATATCGGCGAAGCGGCGCAAATCGTCGGCGCGGTGTTGGGTCCCTCGATTGAATACGATGTGGAGCGATTGCGTTTGCGTTTCACCGTTGCTCATATGCCTACGCGCACAGAAGATCTTTCGCGAGCCCTCTTTGAGGCAGCCAACGATGAAAGCCGCCCCCGCCTGACCATTCAATTGGATGGTGAAGTCATGCCCAGCCAATTGCAGGACCATGCGCAGGCAATTGTCAGTGGATCGTTGGCCGCGGATGGCATATTCTACGCTAACCAACTTCAATTCAAATGCCCCACTCGATTTGGCGATTTGCCGGAGCACCAAGAATTGGCGCCACTGAGTTGAGTGCTCTGTCATAGAGCGTCAGACAACCATAAGGGGATATGGATGTATGCGGATATCGGATTGAGCGCTCTGGCTTTGGCCTGGCTAGTGGCGCTCTATGGTATTTCAGTTGCGCTCTGGCAAATTTGGCGACCGAGTGCTTTTGAAAGTCGTGCAATTCCCAATGTGCGTCTGGCAGTCTTTTTGAATTTTGCCCTATTGCTCTTGGCCTCGGGTGCGCTCTTAATGGCCTTACTCTCCCAGCAATATGAGTTGAGCTTTGTTTGGGAGACGACCGCTCCGGAGACACCGACTCATCTCCGTATCAGCGCCATTTGGGGCGGGCAGCGCGGGTCTTTGTTGTTTTGGTCGTTGCTGATGAGTGCCTTTGCCGCGGCAGCGGCATGGATCCACTGGTCTCGTAATCGCCCTTTAATGATCCCCGCGTTGCTGATCGTTTTATTGGTCATCGCCTTTTTCAGTGGTCTCGTTTTATTCAGCGAAAACCCTTTCGCTCGCTATTGGCTCACAGAAGATTATTTCACCAGCGGTAATTTGCGCGATTCTTTGCTACCGCCCGCGGGATTACTCTCCACCCAAGAACCGATTCGCGATCTCCTCGCGGTTTCCGCCCGTGGCGGTAGCTCATTATTACGGCATCCGGCAATGCTCATTCACCCACCTTTGCTCTATTTGGGTTTTGTAGGGATGGTGATGCCGTTTTCATTCGCTGTAGCAGCGTTGATTCGCGGCGAGATTAGCGAAACCTGGGTGCGTTTATCACGGCGCTGGCTGCTCTTATCCTGGCTCAGTTTGGGTGCGGGCTTGTTGTTGGGAGGACGTTGGGCATACGATGTCTTGGGTTGGGGAGGGTACTGGGGCTGGGACCCGGTAGAGAATGCTGCCTTATTGCCCTGGTTGGCGGGAACGGCGTTGCTGCATAGCCTCTTATTACAAGAAAAACGCGGTATCTTCAAAACCTGGAATTTTTTCTTGGTTACCCTGGTATTCTCATCTGTCCTATTTGCAACTTTCGCGACGCGCAGCGGTTTGGTAGAGAGTGTGCATTCTTTCGCGCGTAGTGAAATTGGTTGGCCGCTTTTCTTTTTTTGGTCCGCAGTGACGGCTTTCGCAGGTGCGCTCATCATCTGGAGAGGGCAAAGGGGTGAAATACAAATCACAGGTCATATCCAGCATTGGGGTAGCCGTGAGTTCTTTTTTGTGCTGAATAATATGTTGTTCACGGCTCTGATTTTCGCAATATTCTGGGGTAGTTTTGGTGCGCCGCTGGTGAGCGAGTTACTCCTGGGACAGACGCGAACCCTGCGCGTTGCCTATTTCGAGCAAGTGAGTGTTCCCCTTTTCATCGCAATATTCTTCTTGATGGGCGTCGCCCCTTTGGCATCCTGGGGAACGAGTAATCTCAGGCGAATCCTAATAGCCGGGCGCTGGCCACTCGCATTCAGCTTGATCGGCTCTATCCTCATTTGGATAGTGGTTATACAAGATGCATTGGCCCTTCTGGGTTTCGCCACACTCCTATTCGCTGGCTCGGTTGCCCTGAGGGAATGGTTGCGGCCGGCGGGATTAAGACGACCGCAAGAAGGGTTGACGACTGCTTTTTGGCGAATTTGGCGGCGCGACCAGTCGCGTTTGGGTGGTTATCTTGTTCATCTCGGTGTGGTTGTGATCGGTTTTGGTATCGCGGCCAGTAGCATCTTCCAGCAAGAAACCCAGCAAACATTGCTACTGAATGGGCCTGCATTGCAATTTGCTGGTTACGAGCTGCGTTATTTGGGTGCGCAGTCAGCGGTTGCCCGAGATGGACGCAGACTGGATATCGCGCAGGTGGAAATCGCTCGCGGTGGGAAACCGTTGGCGACCATCCAACCACGCTTGGATTATTTCCCAGATTTGACCCTCACCGTGGCTGGCGTATATCGTCCCTTGGCGCATGACCTATATGTGTTGTTGATCCCCTGGCAAGAAGCGGAGGAGACCGGTGCAAACTTACCAGCGAAGGCGACATTCAAGATCTATTTGAATCCATTGGTCGGCTTGGTCTGGTGGGGTGGGTTGCTCTTGGCCGGTGGTACCTGGCTCTCAGGTTGGGCACCCATACCCAAAGCGGCCTCCTTGGTTGAAAGAAAGGCAAAAGCCACACAGATGCCGGTTCCAGTTGGTTGATGGTCTCTTCAAGATTGCTCTTTTTGATAGTTGCTGTAATAACAACCGTCTTCACTTTTGCCAACAACGCCTTGGCGCAGCAGGTTGCCGTCAATGATGATGATGTCAATCGAGTAGCCAAAAGTCTGTATTGCCCAACTTGCGCTAGTCAAAATCTGTCGGTTTGCCCTACAGAGACCTGCAATCGTTGGCGAGCAGAAATTCGCCGTTTGCTCGCTGCTGGCAAGAGTGAAGAAGAGGTCATTGAAATTTTTATCAAGAACTATGGTGAAGAAGTGGTGGGTGTGCCATCGGATTCCCTTGGTCGAGTCTTGAGTTATGGGCCGCTGGTAATCCTATTCCTATTGGCCAGTTGGGGCATTTTGCATATCCGAAAGAGACAACAATAGGTGTCGACTGCTGGTGAAATGCGAAACGCCCAGTGGGGGGCCTGGCGGCTTACGCTCCTGGGTCTATTGGGTTTTGCTGCTTTGCTGGTGGCGATCGCTGGCAAACTGTGGCTGGATAGCCGTTCACGAATTGGTGAGGGGCAAATGGCCGCGGATTTCACCCTGCGCACTTTTGACGAAACTTGGCTGAATACACAAGAGTTGCGGGAAAATGGAAAGCCAATCTTGGTCAATTTTTGGGGTAGTTGGTGTCCACCTTGCCATCAAGAAGCTCCGGCCTTGCAAAAACTCTGGAAACGATTTCGCTCACGCGGGGTGCAATTCATCGGCGTTGCCTATTTGGATACGGAGCATGATGCCCTTAACTACATTGAACGCTATGCCATCGATTATCCCAACGGCTTGGATATCGCTCAGGTCATCAGCAACAGTTATCAGGTTCGCGCGGTGCCGGAGAGTTTCCTCGTGGCTCCTTCAGGGCACATCTTGTATTTCCATTCGGGCCCCATTGATGAGCGTCGCCTGTCACAGGAGATTGAAAATTCGTTGGCGGACTTTGCTGGCTGAAGGATGAGAACGAAGTCGGCGGTGTTCGGGTTTTTGGTGTTCTTTTTGTCGGCTTGTGGTACAGGGGAACCAGAAATCATCCGCACGATAGCATCGCTCCCCACTATCGAAAAGGAAGAAACTTCGTCGCTACCTTCTCCTAGCGCTGCTGTCGGCGAAGAACTCTTTCGCAAAAACTGCGTCGCCTGTCATGGTGATGAGGGTGAAGGGGATGGACCTCTCGCACTCAGCGGCGAGATACCACATCCTGGCAATTTCCGTCTTGGTTATTCCGCCGCCGCGCAATCTCCGCAAGAATGGTTCACTACCATCACTGAAGGCCGGTTGGAGCGCTTGATGCCACCGTGGCAAAGTTTGAGCATGACGGAGCGTTGGGAGCTCACCTGGTATAGTTACACCCTTTCCTATTCAATTCCCGACTTAACCCAAGGGCGGGAAATTTGGACCGCTCATTGTACCGCTTGCCATTCTCCCATCTCCGCTGATTCAGAAGACTCAGCTTTTAAGGGCAACTTTTTTGTGCCCGCTGCTCAGGGGGATATGGAGGAATGGAAACAGTATAGTGATGCGCAGTTGGCAGAACTGATCCGGCTGGAGCACGCTGAGCTATTGGCGAAGGGTGGAGTTACTCAAGACGAATTGCGCGCCGTGGTTCGTTATTTACGCGCGGAAAGCCTTGGTGGCAGCGAAGAATATTGGAGAGGGATTGCCGCCTTACCACCTGCGCAAAGCCCCTTGCGAGATATCCCCATCGATCTTCCCGAAGATCAAATCTCCGATCATCCTATGGAGATATGGTTACGCGCTCATGCCGGTGACGCAATCCATGAACAATGGCTTGCGAAAGAGGAAAGTACTGGGGGTTACTGGTTGAGGGATATCCCCATCGTACCGGAATGGCGGTATCAGGCCGTTGCTGAAAGCGACAGCTCTTCGTTCCGCAGCAGTTTTTATGATGCACAATCCCTACAATCCTTGGGTCAATTGCCCCTACAAGCCATCACCATGGAAAGCAGTGCCCTGCGTCAAGATTCCTTAGCATTACAGTTTCAGCCGTTAACTGCAACCGATGGTGATTTCGTCTTGGTTACTGAGGCTTTGCGTTTGAAGAATATGACCCAATTGATGTACACGGAAGGGGCGGCAAAATCGTGGCAGTTGCCCTTGCCACCTGGCGCCAATTTGCTGAAAATTGCGGCCAATGAGCGGCAAGCGTACGACGCGATATCGAACTCCATATTTGCTCGACAACCAATATTGCCCGGCGCCGATGAGTTGGTCGGCTTGCAATATTCGCTGCCATGGAGTGAGCTGGCTGTTTATGAATATCCGCTCCCTTATGGCTTATCCGGCCCACTCAGAGTCTTATTGCCGGCTGGAGAATTCAAAATTCTGGGTGTCGATTGGCCTCGCCTTGGAGAAGAAATGCTAAACGAGCAGCAATACACAAGTTACGGTATCGAAGCCGATTTGGAACCCGGCAGCGTATTGCGCTTCGGCTTGGCTCGGGAGACAAACCAGCTTCACCAGGGAAGCTCGAATTGGGGGATTGTCTTCACCTTACTGGCAATTGCAGTATCGATCTTATCCCTTTGGCTAGCTCGGAAACAACGATGAAGGAGGAGGCGAGGACGCTGCTGCGCGTCGCTGAGCTCACCCATCATTATGGCTGGTCTGCCGTGTTGCGTGGTGTTAGCTTCCAAGTGGCTCGCGGTGAGAGTGTTGCGATATTGGGCGCAAATGGGAGCGGCAAAACGACGCTGTTGCGCCTGTTGGCTGGTTTGTTGCTTGCCAGCGAGGGGAGTATACAAATCGGTGGCTGGGAAATACCTCGTGAAGCGGCTGCGGTGCGCGCGCAGGTGGGCTATTTGGGTCATGAGGGTATGCAGGATGCTCAGCTGAGCGCAGCGGAAAACCTTCAATTTTTTGCGCGATGTTACCGTTTGCCCAGCCAACGCGGTTTGGAGATGCTTTCACGAGTTGGGCTTGACGATTACGCCGCTGTGCCAGTGTATCAATTATCCAGGGGTCGACAGCAATTGCTTAACATCGCTCGTTGTCTATTACATGAACCCGATTTGCTTTTGCTTGACGAGCCGATGAGCAACCTGGATGCTGATGCCCAAGAACGACTTTGCAATCTGATTGTGGAGACCCGCAGACGAGGCGGAGCGATCATCTGGGCTACTCATGACCTGACACGCGCAGCTGCTGAAGCCAGCCGCGCCTTCATCTTGCGGGGAGGGCGTCTGGTTTGGGATAGTGCAAAGGATGCTAAAGGGCGTGATTGGGCGAAGGTCGCGCGTGAGTTTCTCTTAGGGTCACGATGAAGGAGAATTTTTGGGGCATCACTTGGGTCCTGTTGCGTCGCGAGTTGCTTCATGAATTCCGTAGCCGCCAACGACTACTCTTGATGTTCCTTTTTGCCACAATGAGCACCCTGGTCTTCAGTTATGCGCTGGAGTTGGACCGAGTTGCCCGCCGCGAAGCGATCGCTGGAGTACTATGGACAACCATCTTGTTCGCCAGTCTACTCGGTTTTGAGCGCGCCAGTGCCGAGGAGCGCAATTCGGGGATGCAGGGAGCATTGCGCATTGCCCCAATCCCGCGGTCGGCGATATTCAGCTCACGATTGCTCGCGAATTGGTTTTTCACGATGGCCATTGCCTTGTTCACGATGCTAACGCAAAGTTGGCTCTTCAATCTCCCCTTGGTCAACGGTACCGCTTTGTTGGCGCTTTTGCTCGGCGCATTGGGCATCGCCAATATCGGAACACTCCTGACCGGCATGTTGGCGCAAGCACGCGCTATGGTCGCTATCCTTGGAGTATTGATGTTGCCTTTGGCCTTTCCTTTACTCATCACTGCAGTACGATTGACCGCCAGTACTTTATGGGTTGGAATGAGTCAAGGAGAGAGTTTGATATTGCTTGGGTTACAGGATTTCATCTTAATTACATTGGTCTATTGGTTGTATCCTTACGTTTTGGATGGTCAAATGGGGTGATTTCATGCGAATGATGCCCGGACGAGAGATGATCCGCACATATTGGTTGCCGCTCGTCACAATTTTTGCGGTCTTGATCGGCTCTTGGTTATCCCTGGTTTATGCGGAGACAGATCAACAGGGACAAGTACAAAGACTCTTCTACATACATATGCCTTCATTTTTCGGCGCATTGTTCGCATTCGGCCTCACGGTATATGCCAGTGTGCGTTATTTATTGAGTCGAGAAATTCGTTGGGATGCCCTGGCTGTTGCTGGAGTTGAGGTAGGGCTTATATTGGCGGTCATCAATCTGGTGACCGGCTCAATTTGGGCACGGCCAATTTGGGCAACTTGGTGGAACTGGGACCCTCGCTTGACTTGGGATGCGATCATGGTATTGACTTATTCTGCCTATGGTATTTTGCGCGGGGCAATTGAATCGCTAGAAACTCGACGCCGTTTCGCCGCAGTCTATGGCATTTTGGCGATCTTTACCGCCATTATGACCCTCATCATCATTCGCATCCGACCGGATACCTTGCATCCAGCAGTCATCGGCCCCAGCGCGCAGGAAGCCCGAGGTAGCTTCGACGCTAGCGCGAGTATGCAGATTGCCTTGATTTACAACCTGTTGCTCTGGGGTTTGTTGGTGCCCATCAATTTGCTGATTTGGCGCAATCGTTTGCAATTGCGCAGCGAAAAATTGATGCATTTGCGCCGGCGCTGGCAAAATTCAAGTCAATGAAAATTATACAGAGACCCTTCTCATCACTCTTAAAGGCTTCACTGGTCGCCATCAGCTGCTGGGCGTCGCTCAGCGCGCAAGAGACCACTGACCCCATCGCAATCTTACAGGAAGCGCCAGGCTATGGAGTTTTCACGACCGCTCTCCAAGAGACTGAGTGGGGGGAATTTCTCGAGACCAACCCCTTCACCATTTTTGTGCCATCGGATGAAGCTTTCGCCGATTTTTTCATTCGGGTAGGGATGACGCGAGAAACCCTCTTCGCCAACCAAGCTCGTTTGCGTAGCCTCATCAGTTTCCACATTCTCTCCGAAGCATACTCTTTGGCGGAACTGCAATCGTTCAGTAGCGTGATGCCGGAAAGGCGGAGCTCGTTACCTTTGGGTTTTCTTGACGATGAATGGCTATTGAATGGAGAGGCACGTGTTTTACAGGGAGATCAGCAAGTAGGAAGTGGCTGGTTGCATTATGTGGATACAGTGTTATTGGCGCCTGGCGAATTCGCCATCGCCGATGCGGAGAATGCGGAGTATCTGAACTTGGGAGTGGGTGCCGTAATCCTAATCTCAGTGGTTTATTTGGCCAGTCTTTATTGGCGTTTTCGTGTATTGCGAGCAGAAGGGGCGGTGCTGAGGCGGCGCTTGAACGAAAACGACAAGCAGGGTTAGATATGATATTCGTAAATGCGATGCCTTTTGTATCGTCGAGCACCCAGGCTTTCCAACATACTATTCATGTCATGGTTGCTCTCAAGGATCCAGCTCGTATCGAATAGTTGATAATCGCTTTGATACAATTTCTGTGCCATTGAGGCCATCAACAACACGGCAGCGCCACTCTTATGAAAATCGGGATGGATGCCCATAAGTGGGGCGCGAACGGAACGTATATTGCGGCGAATTTTGAGTTGCCAGGCGATGGATATCCAGCTGAGCCACTCAGGTACTGCTGGCCCAGGACGTGCGCGGCGCAAAGCTTCGGAAAGATCCGGGATCGCCAGCACGAATCCGATAGCTATCCCTTCGCTTTCAGCGAAAATGCAAAACTTGGGTTCAATTAAGAGGCCCAAGGTGGCGATTAGGGCGTCGAGTTCCGCCTCCGTCATCGGTACAAAGCCCCAATTATTGGCCCAACCGATGTTATACAATTGGCGCAAGCGCAAGAATTCATTCTTGCGGTCTCGTGGATTGAATTCACGCAAGGTGATACGATGGCGTTTTTGTATGCGTTCAGCCAGACGCAACGCTCGTTCCGTTGCCTCTTCTTGTTTTGGCGCGTTGGCATCAAACGCCCAACTGTGAATATCCATCGCCTTTTGAAAACCCGTTTTTTCCAGATAGGTGGCGTAGTATGGTGGATTGTAAGACATCATCAAAACAGCCGGCCCGAAATTCTCGATGAGCAAGCCGCATTCAGCGTGCAAGGTGAAATTCGCCGGTCCGCGAATGGCTTGATAACCACGCTCGCCCGCCCAATTGATCGCTGTTTCGAGCAAGCTGCGGGCGACAGTTTCGTCATTGGTTGTTTCGAAGAGTCCGAACCAGGCGATATTCTCGCCATGCCGCTCGTTGTGCCGCGGGTTGACGAAGGCGGCAATGGTGCCCAACACCTCATCGTCTCCTCTGCGCTTTGCGAGAAAATAATCCCCCTTGAGGTATTGCCAGGCCGGATTTTTTTGCCGATCCAATAGCTCTCGCCGCATGGAAAGTAGAGGCGGCGTCCAATTCGAGTCTGCGCGGTATAGGCACCAAGGGAATCTGAGTAGCTGGTTGTGTTCAGCTGGTGAGCGGATAGTGTGCACTTCGATTTTGTTGGTCATGACATTCCCAAAACTCAATGGATTGTAGCACGATGACTCGGACGCTTGACATCCGCTATAGTGATTGTTAATATCGGTGATGATCCACAGTAGCTCAATGGCAGAGCAACCGGCTGTTAACCGGTGGGTTCCTGGTTCGAGTCCAGGCTGTGGAGTGAGGCGCCTCCTATTCGGAGGCGCTCATCTTTGGTTGGCTTGATGAATGACGCGAAGTCCATCCAAAAGCAAATTCGGTGCAACGATATCCACCGTTGTGGGAAGATGCTTTGCGATAGTCGTAGCAAAACCGCCACTGGTGATGATTTTCGCTTCCTCCGATCCAGCACTCATTAATTCTGCGCGCAATCGCGCGACCATCCCTTCAATCAGGCTGATATACCCCCAAAAGATGCCGGATTGCATCGCATGTTCGGTGTTGCGGCCAATGAATTTGGGTGGAGGGGCAATTTCGACTTTGTGCAAGCGAGCGGCGCGACTCACGAGAGCATCATGGGCAATTTGCATCCCCGGGGCGATGGCGCCGCCGATGTAAGCTCCGGCAGCAGATATGACATCAAAATTGGTGGCGGTTCCCAGATCGATGACGATGGCCGGTCCTCCATAAAGGGCTGCAACCGCTGCAGAATTGGCTAGACGATCCGCGCCGGCTTGCTCCGGCATGGCGATATCGGTTCTCACACCAGTCAGGTTGTGTTGGACGAGCAAAACATCCAAACTGAAAAGATCATTCAGTACTTGGCGAAGGGTATCCGTTATTGCTGGAACTACACTACTCATCACGATTGCCGTTACCGCTGAGACGATCACCTTTCTACTTTGGAGGAAATGTCGGATGAGCATGTCGTATTCATCTGGCAATTTCTCCGCAACGGTGCGCGCGCGCCAAATATGGCACCATTTTTCACCTTCCCAAAGTCCCAACTGGGTGGTGGTGTTACCGATGTCGACAGCGAGAAGCATCTGAATTAACCTACAATTATCAATCATAACAGTATACTCTAGCAAGCAGCTGTGGCGATTAAGGGGAAGGATTGATGACTGCTGGCATTCGCCAAGCACGATTGGATGACGCAATCGCCATCAGCGCATTGCTGCGCACACGCATCGAGCGCTGGCAACGCTTCACCGAGGCCGGCGCTGTGGAAGATTGTCAATATAAAGATCTGAGCATTGCCGAGCGCTGGCTGCATGGCGGTGCCTGGATGAGTGTGGAAACGGCCGCAATTCACCTATCTCAGTTGTTGACGCGCGCCAGCATACCCCTTGTGGCAGAAGAAAAACGGCGCATCGTAGGTTATTTGGAAGCGCATCATAGTAAGGAAGAAGAACCCTTCGGTGACCATTGGGGCATCTCTTATTTGTTGGGCCCAGAAGGAAATACAACACGCCAAACTGAAAAATCGCTACTGGAATATCTGCAGGAGTACATGCTTCGTGAGGGGCCGGAGCGTATTCTCATCATGGGAATTCCGCAGGCTGATGACGAATGGCTGAGAACGAGTGGCTTCTCACGCACCGCCCGTTTGCTTCGTTTCCGTTTGGGAGCTCAACAAGGGCATGTTTTCTTTCGCGCCAACCCACATACGGATGAAGATGCGGCGCAGATTGTGGATTGGTATATCTCTATCGGGCGGATCTGCAATGCTCGTTACACCTGGGAACGCGAATGGCAGCAACTCTGGGACAAGTTGCTCGGGCATGAGGAGGGGTTACGAGTGGATCGTTTTCGGCTGACTTTGCCTGGCCAGGAGGCTTTGGTTTGTGCGCGGCAACTCGCATATCATCGTCAATGCGTGAAAATTGCCCTCTGGTCAAGAAAACCACTATCGGTGCAGTTGATCATCGCCTTGCGTGAATGGGCATACCGGCAAAAATACCGCGAATTGGAGTTGCTGGTCAATGAAACGGATGTGCCCATCCTCGGTGAAAACGCTGAAGCGGATGGGTTCAGCCTAGATATCTACGCCCTGGATATTGACGAAGAGCTAACAGCATTGCCCGAAGTTTGACCACCTGCATTAATCGAGAAGAAAGACATCGTAACCCGGCTGGAGCAACACGCTTTTGGGCGAATGCAATTGTGCATAATAGCCGCGGCCACCATCGCTCAAGAAGCGCAGGGCTGACGCCAAATTTTCACCGTTTGCATCACCGCTCGCATAGCGGCTGAACGCACGACAGGGTGGGGCGACCCTCGTCAACTTGATGATGAATTGGCTCGCACCTTCCCGCTGAAAGGCCAAAGCCTGGGCAGGAAGACCGGGTCGAAATTCCCAATTGCTTTCCACTAGCAAGTTTTCACCCATGCATCCCTCAAGGAGCGGTTGCCCAAAATGCCTGCGGGCCCGCTCGTAATGGCTGGTGAAGCAGATGGATAGTGTGTTGTCGCCACGGCTACGACTACCAGGGTGTTGATTGTGATGAACATCCAGCCGTTTTTCACCGCTGGCGATATACCCCACCGCGCCATCAACGCTCAATTCCAGGAAATCCGTTTGGTGGATGCGACTTGGGTCATAGACATTCTCTGACCGATCCTTAGCGCGCTCAGTCTGGATTTGGCAGAGTTTAATTTTTCCAATTGGGAGATAAGGCATAGTCATTCCTTTGGGCTACCCATCGTTATGTTGAATTGTCATTTATTGCCTCCTGTTGATTGGGGTGGCGGCAGGTCAGAGAAGTGAGATGAGCGAATTGCGCACCTCCGGGGTGATCGGTGTAGCTGATTGGCAAGCGCCAGGTCCAATTGCCTTGCTCAACTCCAGGCGTGTTCATCCGCGCGCAGCTACCCAACCCGAGCAAATCGGGCATAGTAGCGATGAAGGTGCGGGCGACGCTGCGCATACCACAACGCATTAATGCCCAATTGGGCTCACTCAGGTCTGTTGCCAGATATTCAGCCGCGAAATGGCGCGCTCCTTCGTCTGTCTCTTCCTGCCACCAGCCGAGGGTGGTATTATTGTCATGCGTGCCGACATAAGCGATGCAATTGCGGGGATAATTGTGCGGTAAAAAGGGGTTCTTTGGGTCACTCCAAGCGAACTGCAATACTTTCATGCCCGGCAGGCAAAAAGCGTCACGCAACGCTTCCACCTTTGCAGTGACGACGCCCAAATCTTCGGCGATGATCGGCAAATTGCCAAGGACATCTTGAAGGCGATGAAATAAATCGGCGCCAGGTCCTGGCTGCCATGAACCAATGATGGCTGTCGGCTCACTCGCGGGTATTTCCCAATACGCTTCGAAACCGCGAAAATGGTCGATGCGCACCTCATCCACCAAGGCTAGGGTGGCTCGCATTCGCGCCAGCCACCAGGAAAAATCATCAGCGCGCATTCGCTCCCAGCGGTACAGCGGGTTGCCCCAACGTTGGCCGCTGGCGCTGAAATAATCTGGTGGAACGCCCGCGACGACCCGAGGGTGTCCGCTTTCTTCAAGGTCAAATAGCTCTTGTTGTGCCCAGACATCATGGCTGTCATGCGCGACGAAAATGGGTATGTCGCCGATGACTTGAATTTTTTTGGCGTGGCAAGCAGCTTTCAATTCGCGCCATTGCTGATGGAAGAGCCACTGCTGAAAGCAAATTCGGCTGATTTCAGGGGCCAACTCTTGGCGGGCTAGCGTGAGTGCTGGCGTCTCGCGCATGGCCAAATTCCCAGGCCAATCCACCCAGCTCGCGCCATGAAATTTAACTTTTAGGGCGCGAAAGAGGGCATAATCTTCCAGCCAAGTTTGTTGCTCGCTACGCCAGAGTTCCAACTCTGCATGGTCGCCGGCGGTAGCTTGGGATTGAAAGCGCCTGAAGGCCTGTTCGAGCCGGGCTTGCCTCCAAGGGGATATCGCGGCAAAATCGACATGACCGCTGGGGAAATTGGGAGTGTTCTGTAAGTCCGATGCATGCAGCCAACCACGCTCCAGCAATTTTTCCAGGCTAATTAAGTTCTCATTGCCCGCAAAAGCGGATAGGGTTTGATAGGGAGAGTTGCCATAACCCGTCGGACCCAGCGGTAAGATTTGCCAATGTGTTTGCCCTAAATCCGACAGATAATTGACGAAACGGTGGGCTTCTTGACCCAAATCACCAATACCGTAAGGACTTGGCAAACAGGTTGGGTGGAGGAGTATGCCGCTACTGCGTTGGTTTTTGTTCACCGCGCTCGCCTGTTTCGTCGTGGATATAGGCCCGTAAATCACCGGCGGCTGTTGAGCGAAGCCAGGTGTTTTCTTCTCCATCTGATAATCGTTTGCTGCGTATGACGCCCTCTTTTAATTCATCAGGAGCGATGATGACAACCAATGGTATTCCCTTACGGTCTGCAATTCGAAATTGCTGGCCCAGTCTGCTGATTTCGTAGCTCAACTCAACGCGTAGGCCGATGGCCCGCAATTCCTGTGCGAAAGAGATGGCAGCGTTACGCTCCTTTTCGCCGAAGACGGTCACATAGATATCCGCAGGATGAGGGGTGTCCTCTTCGGAGAGGGTCATCTCCAATTGCATCATCAAATCAAGAATACGCTCAACACCTATGGAAAGACCAGTCGTCGGCAGGCTTTTGCGGCGAAAGATGCCTATCAGATTATCGTAGCGGCCGCCGCCACTTATACTGCCAAGATTGGGTTCCTGGATGATGGCCTCATAGATAGGCCCGGTGTAATAGCCGAGTCCGCGCACCATCGTAAAGTCAAAACAATAAAAATGTTTGGGAACGGCATAACTCTCGAGCAGATTGGCTAGATCCAGGAGTTCTTTGATTCCCGTTGTGGCGCTCGAGATTCCCGCGAGTATGGATCGCAATGAATCGAGCGGCTCTTCGTCTTCTACCTCTCGTGTGAGGAGTGTGAGTAGGCGTTCAATGGCCTTCACTGAAATACCGCGAGCGGCTAGCTCCGCTTCTACCCCCGTTATGCCAAGGCGCTCGTACTTATCTACACTGCGATAGAGGTCGGTTAGTTGCTCAATCGGCACACCGGCGAATTCACCAATCCCATGAAGCAGCTTTCGGTTGTTGATATGCACGCAGAATTTTGGGCCCTGGGTGCCGAAGCCGAGTGTCGTCAAGATTTCGACCAGCATAACAATGAGCTCTGCGTCGGCGGCTATCGAGGCACTACCGACAATATCGGCATCACATTGATAAAATTCACGATAGCGGCCGCGTTGAGGTCGTTCTGCGCGCCAAACCGGCGCGATCTGATAGCGCTTGAATGGCAACGCCAATTGGTTGTCATGCATGGCAACCACGCGCGCCAGCGGAACTGTCAGATCGTAACGAAGCGAAAGGACTTCTTTTCCCGCATCGTGTCGCGCGTGGTAGATCATTGGTTGCGCGTCTTCACCGTATTTGCCTAGCAGAACTTCACTCTTTTCAAGGGAGGGTGTGCTGAGCGCCTGAAAGCCATAGCGGGTGAAGACATGTTCAATCATGCGAAAGACGCTCTGCCGCCGGCTCATCTCGGCTGGCAGGAAGTCACGCATGCCGCGCGGTAAATTGGGACGCATTGGCGGCATAATGCTATCTATTCAGGCTCGGGCAGCTAAGGCTTGCCTTCGCACCTCACGAAATTGCTCATAATGGCCAACTTCATGCATCAAGCCAAATAAGAAAGCGGAGCTCGCATTCATATCACCGAAGCGTTCGCGGAACTGTTCGCGCACGCCCTCTGGTAGTACCCGATTGACTTTAAGGTGCGGTTTGTCCGGCCATGTTTCCAGATAGGCGTTACGAATGCGCCGGCTTTCCTCAATCCGTTGTAGGCATTGATCTACAGTCTGCAATTCGCGCCAGGGTGTTTCATAGCGTGGCCGCTCTTCCACCGCGATTCCGCGTGCCAACAAAGAGCTGAAAGCCGCGCCTTCCTCGCTGCTAGCCGTAACATGGGCGACCAAATGGGCCAAGCTCCAGCCAATTTTCTCTTCACCAGCAACGGCGTAGGGATCGTTTGCACTCTCATCTATCGGGTCAAAGGTCACTTCTTCATCGCTCAGGCCGGCGATGAAACCCCGAATAGTGTCCAAAGATTCATCGGAAGCCCGGCGTAGATCGAAGCGAGTGAACTGCGCACTGAATTCCAGCAACTTGATTTCGCCTTCGAAAACGAGCGAAAAATCGACGGACATGCTGCCTCCCCTTATCGCTTTATGTTCGAACAGGCTGAGAGTATAGCGGAGATGAGAGCGCATAATTTAGGGCAAAATGCTAAACTAACCCACGCGCTAGGAGAGGGTTGGAGCCCATGTTGACATCGGTGGAACAAGTCGCTTTTGCAGCGTTGGCCATTCTCACCTTGGCTTCGGCGGTTGAAGGTTTCGCGCAGATGGCGATGGTGATTCGGCGCGGAGATGGACAACTGAATGGCAACCAATTGGCGCGCCGTCTTTTTAGCGCGCTCGGGTTGTATCTGACGCAGCGGCGTACTCTGCGCAAAAGACCATTGACCAGCGCGATACATTTGGGAGTGGTTTGGGGCTTCACCTTTTATTTCTTGGTCAATGCGATGGATTTGCTCCAAGCCTATTTGCCGCACTGGCAAATAGGCTTACAAAATTGGGGTGCCTTGTATGACATTTTCCGCTTTCTAGCGGACTCATTGAGTCTGATTGTCCTTTGCGGTATTGGCTATTTTTTGCTTCGTCGCTTTGTCTTGCCACGCGGAAAAGAGTTGCGCTTTCAAGATAACATTCTCTTGCACGCTCGGGTAAGGGCTGGTGGCATCCAGCGCGATTCGCTATTGGTGGGTGGCTTCATTCTATTGCATGTCGGTGCACGATTATTGGGCGAAGCCGTTCATATCGCACAAACTGAGCCGGACCTCTTCCAACCTGTGGCTAGCGCCGTGGCTCTAATTTTCCATGGCGCGGATGAGGGAGGCTTACTTTTCTTAAGGCATTTATTCTTTTGGTTGGCGATGGGCTCGATTTTGCTTTTCTTGCCCTATTTTCCGCGCACCAAGCACGCCCATCTTTTCATGGCGCCTCTTAATATCCTCACCAAGCCCGAGCGCAATTCGCTCGGGAGTTTACCGCCTTTGGATTTGGAAGATGAAAAGCGCGAACAATTCGGCGCCGCCCGCTTGGAAGATTTGGAGCCCACACTCTTGTTGGACGCCTACGCTTGCATCATGTGCAACCGCTGTCAAGATGTCTGTCCTGCTTATGTTACGGGCAAGGAATTGTCCCCTAGCGCCTTGGAGATTAACAAGCGATATGCGATTCACGATTCCTTAGGCTCGTTGAGTCGCGGTGAGCCGACGACAACACCTTTATTGGGTCATTTATTGAGCGATTCGGCGCTTTGGGCATGCACCGCTTGTGGCGCCTGTGTGGATGTTTGCCCGGTGGGTAACGAGCCGATGTTCGATATTATGGCGATTCGCCGAGACTCAGTGTTGATGCAGAGTAAATTTCCATCATCTTTACAAAATGCCTTTAATGGTATGGAAAGGCAGGGCAACCCGTGGCAACTGGACGGGAGGCGGTTGGCCTGGGCAGATGGGCTGGATGTTCCGACAGTTACCGAAAACCCTGATTATGAAATTCTATATTGGACTGGTTGTGCTGTCAGCTATGAAGAAAGTGCACAGCGGACGGCGCGTGCGCTAGTTCATATTCTCCGCGCCGCCAACGTCAATTTTGCGGTGCTGGGTGAAGAAGAGCGTTGCACTGGAGACACCGCGCGCCGCGCCGGCAACGAATACTTGTTTTCAGAAATTGCTAGCGCCAATGTCGAGATGCTCAACGCCTTGCCAAAGCGACGCATCCTCGTGACCTGTCCGCATTGTTTTCATAATATTGGTCGTGAATACGAGCAATTGGGCGGGCAATTTGAGGTCATTCATCATACTGAGTTGATCGACGAGCTCATCCAGCAAAGACGTCTTCCGGAAGGAGTGGGTTTGTCGCAAGTGCCGAATGTCACCTTTCACGACCCTTGCTATTTAGGCCGGCAAAATGGCATCATCGAGGCGCCGCGCAGTGCGTTGCGGGCGGCGAATGTTACCCTGACGGAGATGACACGGAATCGACAGAATTCTTTCTGTTGTGGGGCGGGCGGCGCACAATTTTGGAAAGAAGAGGAAGAAGGTTTGATAGGTGTGAATGAGGATCGTTTTCGTGAGGCGCAAGATACCGGCGCGGAAACATTGGCGGTCGCTTGTCCTTTTTGCTTGCGGATGTTGGCGGATGCGCGTGCGGCTATCGCGAATGGTAATGGGGGACCAGAAGTCAAGGATGTCGCTGAAATATTGGCCGAGAGCTTGTTAGGGGATGTTGAAAAGGAGACATCGTGACGGATCGATATGATGTGGTGGTGTTGGGTGCTGGCCCCGGTGGTTATGTGGCGGCAATACGTGCCAGTCAATTGGGGCTGAAAACCGCCATTATCGAGAAGGGGCAGTGGGGTGGTGTCTGTTTGAATATCGGTTGCATTCCATCCAAAGCCTTATTGCGAAATGCTGAGATTGCGCATTTGGTGACCCATAGGGCTAGAGAATTCGGCCTTCGCGGTGAAATGGAATTGGATTATTCGGTTGCCTATAAGCGGAGCCGCCGTGTATCGAATCGTCTGGTAAAGGGAGTGCAATTCCTGATGCGAAAGAACCAGATTGATGTTTTTGAAGGCTGGGGAACCTTCGAGGACGCGAATGCTATCAGGGTGGCGCTGGCCAGTGGTGAGGAGACGAAATTGCGCTTCCAACAGGCCATCATCGCCACTGGATCGCGACCATACATTCTCCCCAATACGGAGATCGGTGCGCGCATCGTAACTTATGAAGCGCAAATACTCTCCGATTCGTTGCCGAAGAGTATCCTCATCGCCGGCGGCAGTGCGATTGGCGTGGAATTTGCCTATATCTTGCACAATTACGGGGTGAAAGTGACGCTGGTGGAATATATGGATCGTCTGGTGCCTACCGAAGATGAAAAGGTATCAGAGGAATTGCTCAGGCAATACCAGCGTGCGGGAATCGAGGTTTTGCTGAGCACGCGCGTTGATGAGTTAAAGGAGACGGAGGATGGCATCCGCGCGCTCTTGACCGACGCGAAAGGTGGGCGGCAAGAAATCAGCGCCGATAAGGCGTTGCAAGCTTTGGGCGTTGTGCCCAATGTCTCGGGATTTGGGTTGGAAAATTTGGGTGTAAAAACGGACGCCACCAAGAGAGGCGCAATCGTCATCAATGAATATATGCAAACTAGCTTGCCCCATATTTACGCTATCGGCGATGTGACGATGCAGCTGGCATTGGCACATGTCGCGCAGGCGATGGGTATAGTGGCGGCGGAACGAATTGCCGGTAAAGAGACGATGCCTCTAGATTATGTGATGATGCCTCGTGCCATTTATTGCCAGCCGCAGATCGCGAGTTTTGGTTATACAGAAGCGCAAGCGCGCGAGCGGGGTTACAAATTGAAAGTTGCGCAATTTCCTTTTCAAGCGAACGGAAAGGCGTTGGGCATGGGTGAAGGCGCGGGTTTTGTTAAATTGCTTTGTGACCAACACAGTGGCGAACTGCTCGGTGGGCATCTAATCGGCCCCGATGTTACTGAGCTGTTGCCTGAGTTGACGCTTGCGCAACTTTGGGAATTAACCCCAGAGGAGGTCGGTCGTAATGTTCATGCACATCCCACGCTCAGCGAAGCGCTAATGGAAGTGGCACATGGCTTGATGGGTCAGGCAATTCACGCTTAACGCGCAGCCCAATCGCGAATTTTCGACCAACATTCCCTCAAGTTGGTGTAGCAATGCGGCGTAATGTCAGTGAAATCGTCCACCTTGCTGTGAAACGAGTCCCAGACAGCGATACAGGTCATGTCGGCGGCCACCGCTGCACGCGCGCCGGTGGGACTATCTTCTATCGCCAAGCATTCCATCGGTGGAATGCCGAGGGATTTGGCGGCTGCTAAATACACATCCGGTGCCGGTTTACCATTGGGTACATCATCGGCGCTGAACAAATAATTCTGCGAAGATGGAAAATACAGCTCATCCCAACCGCAGCTACGAACAACACCTTCGATGAAACTGAGCGGCGAGCTGGAAGCGATGGCTGCAGGGAGTCCGATTCCCTTCACCCTAGCCAACAGCTCTTCGGCGCCGGGTCGTTTTTGTAGCTTCCTTTCGACGAGCGCCATCATCCGCTCGAGCAATTCCGAGCGCAGCATTGTGACACTATCTGATAGGCAATAGTGGTCGCGGATGATGCGGATGCAGGCATCCATGCGTTGCCCAAGTAAAGCTGCTCGCACCTCATCGTAGTAGTGAAGACCTCTCACCGCGAGCAAAGAGGTTTCTGCTTCATGCCAGAGCCGCTCCGAATCGACGAGCGTCCCATCCAGATCATAAATTACGGCACGGATGGTCAAATTCGTTTCCCCTAGTCAATTCACTCCAGCATATTGTAGCGGTAGAGAATGAATTACTAGTCAAATGATGCTACACAGGTTAGAATCGTGAAGAATATTGATGGGAGAGTTCAATGGCTTGGCGCTTGCGCAAGGCGGCTGTACTTGGTTCCGGTACCATGGGTAGTGGTATTGCCAGTTTGCTGGCTGGTGTTGGTATCCCCACCGTGTTATTGGATATCGCCGCTCCGAATACCAAGCCTGGCGATGACCCAACGCAGAGAAACAGCGTTTTGCTCGACCATCTCAAACGGCTCCGGAATGCGCGTCCGCCGCAGTTATTCAGCGAGACCGTCCTCCAGAGAATTCAGCTGGGTAATTTGGAAGACGATTTGGATTTGTTGTCTGAAGCCGATTTGATCATCGAGGTCGTCGTCGAGGATTTGGTGGTGAAACATCAAGTGTTTCGCTCCATTTTGCCCCATATCGCCGCGGAAGCGATTGTAGCGACGAACACCTCAGGCTTACCCATTCGCGAAATAGCGACAGTTTTTCCGGAAGATGTAGCCAGACGCTTCCTCGGTTCACATTTTTTTAATCCGCCGCGCTATTTACATTTGTTGGAAATTATCCCTCACGAAGGTACCTCCGAAGCAGTGGTCGAGACAATGCTCCGATTTGGGCGCGAGGTGTTGGGGAAGGGTGTGGTCCTTTGTAAAGATCGCCCCAATTTTATCGGCAATCGCTTCATGTCGATTGCCGGCACTCAAGCCATCAATTTAATGTTGGATCAGGGACTAACCGTTGAAGAAGTGGATGCCATTACCGGTCCATTGATTGGGCGCCCCAAGACGGCTAGTTTTCATCTGCGGGATCTGGTCGGGTTCGATGTTGATGTCTTTGTGGGGCGGAATCTATATCCGGCGATTCCTGAAGATCCGGCGCGAGAAGTGCTTGTGCATCCGCGTACGCAAGCATTGGCCGATAAGATGTTGCAGCACAATTTGCTCGGGCGCAAGACGGGCCGTGGTTTCTACCATATGCGGCGTGTGAATGGTAAGCGAGAATTCTGGCCACTCAATTTGGATACGCTGGAATATGAACCGCCCCGCGAGATTCGTTTCACTAGTGTTGAGAAACACAAAAGAGTCCGTCCGACTGGTGAGCGCATTCGCCTATTGCTACAAGAGCAAGACGCTGCGGGGCACTATCTCTGGCATATGCATGCTTTCTTCCTCGCGTATGCTTCACAGCGCGTTCCGGATATCACGGATAGTATCGTGAATGTTGACAACGCGATGAAATGGGGTTTCGGTCATGAGCTGGGGCCTTTTGAGGTTTGGGATGTGTTGGGCCTGCAGGAAACAATACCCACTTTCGAGGCGGCGGGATATCCCGTGGCTGACTGGGTAAAGGAGTTATTGGCTCAGGGGCACGAGCGTTTTTACCTATACGATCCGAGTGGGATGCCGGTGTTTTATTACTCGGTGCTCACTCGTCAATATGAGCGAATTTCGCGAGATGAGCGTGCGCTTGAGCTCAAGAGAATGCGGGCACAAGGCAATAAACCCTTGGCACAAAATGCGAGTGCCAGCCTGCACGATATGGGTAAGCAAGTGCTGTTGCTTGAATTTCACAGTAAGCAAAATGCGATCGATGCCAATATCATCAATCAGGCTCAACATGCCCTGGAATTACTGGATGGCGATGATTACGACACATTGGTGATCGGCAACCAGGGTGGGCGTTTCAGCGTCGGTTTTAACCTCATGCTCGGCGCGATGCAGGTGAAGAGTGGACATTTTAAAGAACTGGAGGAGGGCATTTCCTCAGCGCAAGAGCTGGTAGAAACAATGCGCTATTTTCGAAAGCCGATCGTCAGCGCGCCCTATCAACACACTCTGGGCGCCGGCGCGGAGTTGGCGATGGCCAGTAGTGCCTCAGTAGCAGCCATGGAATTGTATATGGGGCTCGTGGAGATCGCCGTCGGTGTCATCCCCTCCGCTGGCGGCTGCGTCAACTTGCTAAGGCGGATATTGAACCCAGTGATGGAGACACCAGGTGCCGACCCTCTACCACCATTGCAGCGTATATTCGAGTTGATCGGGATGGCCAAGGTGAGCACAAGCGCCATTGATGCGCGGGATCTGGGGTTTTTGGCTGAAGACGATCGCATCATCATGAATGAGAAACATGTATTGCGGGCGGCCAAAGAACATGCTCTCGCGTTAACGGGGATCTACACACCCCCACTCCGGCGTGAGGTGTGGGCAGCAGGGCGCGATGCCTTCTCCGCCCTGCTCATCGGTATCGACAATCTGCGTCGAGGTGGTTATGCGAGCGAATATGATGCTCATTTGGCGAGGAAATTGGCTTATGTGCTCTGTGGTGGCGATTTGGCGAAGTCAGGCTGGGTTTCACCAGAGTATTTCTATGAGCTTGAACGTGAAGCTTTCATGAGCTTAATGGGTGAAGAGAAGACGCTCACCAGAATCGCCCATATGTTGGAAACGAATCGCCCGCTAAAGAATTAGAGGCTGGAGAGGCATGATGCGAGAAGCAGTGATTGTGGCAGCGGCGCGTACCGCAGTCGGCAAAGCGCGGCGCGGGCGCACCGCCAATGCTCGCTCTGATGATATGGCCGCAACCGTGATTCGTGATTTGTTGCGACAAACGGATGGTAAGCTCGACCCGGCAAAGGTGGACGATGTCATCATCGGATGTGCGATGCCTGAAGGGGTGCAAGGCCTCAACACCGCGCGCAATGTCGCCTTGTTGGCTGGACTTCCTGTCGATGTGCCCGGTATGACCGTGAACCGTTTTTGCTCTAGCGGTTTGCAAACCATCGCCATGGGCGCCGAACGCATCATTGCCAATGGCGCCGATGTGATCATCGCTGGCGGGGCGGAGAGTATGTCACTCGTGCCGATGAGCGGGTACCGTATGTCGCCCAACCCCACCTTGGCGCACAATATGCCTGAGGTTTATATCAGCATGGGCAATACGGCAGAGCAGGTGGCCGACGAATTCGAAATCGATCGCGAGGAGATGGATGAATTCGCTTTTCATAGTCATAGAAAGGCCGGACTGGCGGTCGATGCTGGCCATTTTGCTGAAGAGATTGTCCCCTTTGCCTGGGAAGAGACGGTGGTCGGTGAAGATCACCGACCAGAAAAACAGCACTGCATTTTGCGTGAAGATGAACACCTGCGACGAGATACAACGATCGAAGGGCTCAGCCAGCTCAAACCTGTCTTTCGCCAACAGGGGTCGGTCACTGCGGGTAATTCCAGCCCGTTGAGTGACGGCGCAGCCGCTGTTTTGTTGATGGAAGCAGAACTTGCAGGGCAATTGGGCCTACGACCCTGGGCTCGCTTTCTGGGGTTTCAGGTTGCTGGTGTTCGCCCGGAGATTATGGGCGTCGGGCCAATTAAAGCCATCCCCAGATTATTGGAACGATTGAATTTCTCTATGGATGATATTGATCTGATCGAATTGAATGAAGCTTTTGCCGCGCAAGCGTTGGCGGTCATCCGCCACCTGGAGATGGATCGAGAACGAGTGAATGTCAATGGTGGCGCGATCGCGTTGGGGCACCCACTCGGTTGTACCGGTGCCAAATTGACCGTTCAGTTGGTTCATGAGATGCAGCGGCGTCGGGTGCGCTATGGTATGGTTACGATGTGTATCGGCGGCGGTATGGGGGCGGCCGGTCTATTTGAGCGCTTGAACTAAGCGAGCAACGCGTTTAACGCACTTTCATGCAGACAAATACTCAGTTGATTGTCAACCGCAGGCTCGCCATCCATTTCGTAACGAAAAGGGTGGCGGCTGCGCACTACAATCCGCTGACCGCTGGTCATTTTCAAATTTCGCTCGGATTGCTTTGCCCCCCAATACGCGCTTGGCGCCAGTCGTAGTAGCTCCAGTAGATTGAGTCGATGCGCGAGGACAATATGTAAGAGTCCATCATCGAGAAGTGCACCCGGTGCAATTTGCATACCGCGCCCAAATACCGACCCATTGGCGCAGACCAGTAAAGCGGTTGGCCCCTCGTACCATTCTTTCCCATCCACCTCGATCGATAACACTGGTGGTTCAAAATTCACGAGTGATTGTAAAGTCAGGAAAAAATAGCTCCAAGAGCGCTTGCGCTTGAGCCGACTGGCGCGGTGTGAGACCTCGCCAGCCAAACCACAAGAGGCGATATTCAAGAAGTATCTTCGATGTCGCTGGTCTCGTAACTCGCCGATATCGATGGGTTTTGGCCGCGCCTGCGACAACCAAATCAGCGCTCTTCTCCATTGTAGTGGCATGCGTAATCCGCGCGCCCAATCGCTACCTGTTCCGCAGGGTAAGACTCCGAACGCGGGTAATGCCAATCGAGTCTTTTCGGCGCGGAGGCGCATTAAAACATTGATTAGGTAATGGTTTGTGCCGTCTCCGCCCAAAACAATCACACGCTCCAACCCGGCTTGGATTGCTGGCAGCAGTAATGGTTCCAATTCATCAATTTTGTTGAGGGTTACTAGGCTGACCGCCCCCAGCGTTTCTTCAAGTTGTTTCAGCAAAGCTTCTCGATTGCGAAAGAGTGCTGGATTTCCTGCTTTGGGGTTCAGGAGACAAAGAGTTCGGCAATCGCTTTTCCCGGCTGCGAATTCGTTAATCAGGGCGCCTCGGCGTACATCTCATCGACGATTCGGCGCAGTTGGCGTGCACGAGAGCGAATGGTCTCTTGAGTTAGCTCTCCTTTGCCGGTGAGCCAGCCCGCCAAACCGCAGGCGAACGCTCCAGCGGCCAGGAATTCGCGAGTATTCTCCGCATGGATGCCACCATTACATAGAAAAGCAATATTGGCTAATGGGGCGCGGATGGCTTTGAAATATTCGACTCCGAGTGGTCCGATTGGAAAAATTTTGAGCATCCTCACGCCCATTTCCGCGGCGGCCAAGCATTCGCTCGGGGTGATCACACCGGGAGCGATCAAAGTATGCCGAGCCTGTACATGCTGGACGATCGCGGTCTGATAGGCAGGCGAAACAATGAAATCGGCGCCGGCGTCCAGGACTCGCTGCGCTGAGGCGACTGAAAGCACGGTACCCATGCCCACGCAGACATCTTCGCCAAACCGACGCTTCACTGCGCACATCGCGGCGATTGGCTCTTCAGAATTCATGGTGAATTCAAAGTTGGCGATGCCCTCTTCCAGCAGAGTCGTACAGGTGTGTAGCGCTATCTCTGGTGCGAAGCATCCACGCATTCCAGCGATGAGACGACTCTGCTCGATACGCTTATAGGCATGATCTTCATTCATTCCAACCTCGCTTTATCAGCAATCATGGAGATTGTAACGGATTTGCGGTATGGGCGGGCATTCGCAATACTGATCTTGTGAAAATTCTAATCGCTCCCAACGCATTTAAGAATAGTCTGCGCGCCGACGAGGCCGCAGCCTGTATCGCGCGTGGGTTGCGTCGCTCGCGATTGGATGCTGAGCTGAGGATTTTTCCCGTCGCAGATGGTGGTGATGGTACGCTGGATGCTTATCTGGCCAATGGTGGGGAAAGGGTGCGCGCCACAGCCATAGACCCCTTGTTTCGTGAGCGAGAGGTTGAATTCGCAATATTGCCCGACGCCGAGACGGCCATCGTGGAGATGGCGCTGGTTTCTGGTTACTCTTTACTATCTGCCAGCGAGCGCGATCCGACACGCACAACCAGTTATGGTACCGGGCAACTGCTGAAAGCGGCTTTAGCGTGCGGTTGTCGCAAAATCGTACTCGGAGTGGGTGGTAGCGCCACAGTGGACGGTGGTATCGGTGCGTTGCAGGCGTTGGGGTTGCTCATTCACAACCGTGCCGGCGAGCAGTTGCCCATTTTGACGGGAGGGCAGTTATCGGAAATTGCAAGTCTCCAGTGGGCAGATGGTTCTCAGCACTGGCGATCGATTCAATTGACGATCGCTTGCGATGTGCAGAATTTGGCTTTGGGAGAAGAAGGGGCTGCGGCCATCTTTGCTCCTCAGAAGGGTGCGACGCCAGGGCAAGTGCGATTATTGGAAACGGGTCTCGGTCAATGGTTTGACATTATTGAGGCAGCAACCGGCAATAGGGTGCGTGACTTGCCAGGTAGTGGCGCGGCCGGCGCCCTCGCTGGGGGTTTGGCGGCGATGCTCGGGGGTCGTCTGCAAAGCGGTATTGAAGGCCTGTTGAGTCATAACGGTTTCGCTGCGGCGTTGCTGGATGCTGATCTTGTAATCACGGGGGAAGGTTTTATGGATGAGCAAACTCTAACGGGAAAGGCGCCGTTGGGGGTAGCTCGGATGGCGCACGCGGCCGGCGTGCCAACCATTGCCCTGGTGGGTGGCAGTCAATTGGACGAATTGCAGGCAGAAATGGCTGGCTTCCAGGTGGTCATCCCCATTATCCCGCGTGCTATGCCAACTGAAGAGGCGCTGTCGCAGGCAAAAGGACTGTTGGAAGCGGCCGCGCATCGTCTGGGTTCGCTATTGCAGTTGCGCGCAAACAATTCGTCTTAGAGCTCTTCTTTCACCAGGGTTGCCAGTCGTTCACTAATTCCCGAAACGCTGACCAGCTCTCGGATGCTAGCCCGCTTGATGGCTTCGTTGGAATAGCCGAAAGTTCGGAGCAGGGCTTTGCGTCGGGCTGGCCCAATGCCGGGAATTTCCTCCAAGCGACTCGCCATTCCCATTTTGCCGCGTCGCCGACGATGGCTGGTGATTGCGAAGCGATGCGCTTCATCGCGTACGCGCTGAAGTAACTGTAAACCGGTATCGCGCGCGTCCAATTGGAGCGGTTTTTCATCATCTGGAAGATAGATTTCTTCGTGTTGCTTGGCCAGGGCGATGATGGTGAATTGGTCACTCAAACCGAATTCTGCCAACACTTCCAATCCGACATTCAGTTGCCCGCGACCACCATCCAATAAGAGCAAATCCGGCAGCATTCTCCAAGTTTCATCACCCCCTTTGCGAATGTTGCTCAATGGTTCGTTGGGTTCGATAGAGCGTTGGTATCGCAGGAATCGCCGCGTCAGCGCTTCACGCATGGAGAGATAATCATCGGAACCTGAACCACTCACGGTGCGGATGTTGAAACGACGATACTCGCTCTTGCGGGCGATGCCGCGCACGAAAACGACGCGACTGGCGACGATGGCGGTCCCCTGTGTGGTACTCACATCAAAGCACTCGATACGGAGCGGTGGACTGTCCGACCGCAGCGCCTTTTGCAGGGCAGCCAACGCATCTTCTTGTTTGGTGGTGTCGGCTTCCCATTGTGCCCGGAAAACGCGCATTGTTTCGCTGGCGTTTTCTTGGGCTAGGTGTAGCAGATGGCGTTTTTTCCCGCTCTGTGGAACGGTGATGGAGACTCGTTGGCCGCTGCGTTTGTCACCCAACCAACGCTCCAGGATGCGCGCCTCTTCAACCTCGTTGGGGAGGATTAACTCGCGAGGGATTTCGTCGCTGTTCGCAGAGGAGCTGTAAAATTGCGTGATGAAATTCTGCAACACTGCGCTATCCGTTTCGTCCGCCGTATTGTCGAGTTGTCGCGAGTCGCTGCCAATCAATTTGCCATTGCGGATGAAGAGAATCTGCACGACGGCATCATTCTTATCGCGTGCCAAGGCGAGCACATCCTGGTTGGTCATCCGCGGGCTCACCGCAACATGGCTCTTAGTGATAGTCTCAATGGCGGTCAGTTGGTCGCGTAAGGTGGAGGCGCGCTCAAATTGAAGTTTCTCCGATGCGATGTACATCTCTTCACGCAAGCGTTTCACGATTGTTTCCGAATTGCCGCTCAACACATCCATCAATTCGGCAATCAGTTTGCGATAGGCGGCTTGGTCTAGCGCCCCGATGCAAGGCGCGCTACATAATTTTATATCATGAAACAGGCAAGCTCTTGCGTCCTTACCGTCGATGTCGCGGTCGCAGGTAAGGTAGGGGAAAGCGCGTCGCAAAATCCGCAGGGTATTTTGCACTTGCCACATGGCAGTATACGGTCCGAAATAGCGGCTACCATCTTTGATGATGCGCCGAGTGGTTTCCACTTTTGGAAACGGTTCTTGCCAGCGAACACGAATGTAGGGATAACGCTTATCGTCTTTGAGCAGAATATTGAAAGAAGGTAGGTGACGCTTGATGAGCGTCTCTTCTAAAATGAGTGCTTTGACTTCATTCTCGACGACGATGAATTGAATATCGGCGACATGGGAACGCAATCGGCGCGTCTTTTGATCAAGGTCTTTACCATTGCCGAAGTAGCTGCGTACGCGGTCGCGAAGGCGTTTCGCCTTGCCGATATAGAGTATCTTCCCCTTTTCATCCTTCATTAAATAAACGCCCGGTTTGGCTGGTAAATTATCGAGCACAATACGGATTGTCTGAGAAGGTTGATATCGCATAGGTATTGGGTTGATTTTGTGTCAGAACCAGCTTGATTATAGTCAATTCGGTGCCACTCGGCAGCCCGATCTGCGCGCAAGCGCATATCGTTGTCTATGGTATGATTGAGATTGTTCGGATTTTCAAACCAAGATTTCGGAGCGAGTATTGCCCAACCCGCCGCACATTCCCGTGTTAGTGCAAGAGGTGCTGTCGTTGCTGTTGCCCGATGGCAGGGGCAAGGACGCACACCGTATCATTGATGCTACTGTCGGCGCGGGTGGGCACAGCATGGCTCTACTGGGTGCCGGCGCCAGTCAATTATTGGGTTTGGATCGTGATGAAAGTGCGCTCCTCCTGGCCGCTCAGCGGCTTCAGCATTTCGCACCCCGATTTCAGCTCCGACACCACAATTTCTCCAATCTGGATTTGGCCGCAAAGCAAATTGGTTGGAATGCTGTGGATGCCATCTTGTTCGATTTGGGTTTATCTTCGATGCAACTGGCTTCCGCAGAGCGCGGATTCTCACTTATGCACGACGGACCTTTGGATATGCGCTTCGACCGTAGTGAAGGCAAGCCGGTTGCTTTTTGGTTAAATGAAGCTTCAGTTGGCGAACTGGCGGATGCGATCAGTCAATATGGTGAAGAAATGCAGAGCCAGCGCATCGCGCGGGCTCTGGTCGAGGCCAGGCCATTGAGAACAACGCGGCAATTGCGAAAGGTACTGGAGCGCAACCTCCGACTAAAGAAGCGACGTTTGAGCATCCATCCCGCCACGCGTGTTTTTCAGGCGTTGCGCATCGTTGTTAATGATGAGCTGGCAGCTTTGGAATGTGCCTTGCCTAAGGCGATGCGACTGTTGCGTGCCGGGGGAAGATTGGCGGTCATGAGCTATCACAGTCTGGAGGACCGGATTGTCAAACGAAATTTCAAACTCGCCAGTAGTGATTGTCTTTGCCCACCAGAAAAGCTGATTTGCGATTGCGCGCATACCGCATCGGTGACACTCATCACCCGCAAACCGATTCGGCCTTCTGCCAAAGAAGTAAAAAGTAATCCGAGAAGTCGTAGCGCTAAATTGCGAGTGGTGGAGGCGCTTTGAAATGACGGCACAGATCCCTTCTTGGAAAGAACATGTCTTTCAAAAAGGCGTTTGGGATGCGCGCGACCAGTCAAAATGGATCTTGTTGATAGCCGGCTTTTTGGTGCTTCTAGCTGGTGTAATCTATGTGCTTCAAATTGCCCAGGTCGCTTCGATGCGTCATCAACTCGATGAAATGTTGGCGCGGCAAGATTCTTTAGAACGAGAGAATGAGCTACTAATTAGCGCAGTTTCCGAAGCGAAAAATCTGGAAAGCCTACAAGCAAGGGCGACGCAGCTCGGATTCCAACGCGCCCGCTTCGAGGATATTCGCTATCTGCAAAGTCCAGATTTTCAGGAAGAAACCAACTTAACTTTGGCCAAGCAAGAACGTGCCACCGACCGCATTCAGCCTGAAAGGCTGATCGTCACACCCATCACGGCAGACAGAGGATGGCTGGGTGATTTTCACCGCCAATGGCGCGAATTCACAAGACCATAATGGCTGACTGTTCTTGACGATGGGAGGAAATGAAGGACATTCCCTACTAGAGACTTTGCGTCAACGATTGCCTTTTGTCCTGCTGATTTTGCTATTGGTTAGCCTAGTCTTGATGTTGCGTTTGACGGTGCTGGCCATCGGTGGCCTCTCCGAGCCGGATATGGTTTTTTTTGACGCGCAGCGCGCCGCATTGTATAAGACCACCCTCCATTTTGAAGGTGAGCGTGGCGCGATTCTTGATCGGAGCGGTGAAGTGTTGGCTGTCAACCATCCCGTCTGCACGGTCGCCATCAATCCACCCCTGATCACGCGGCCACTAGAAACTGCGCGTGCCTTGGCGCCTTTTTTGGAATCCAGCACGCGTGAAATTTATGACATCGCCACTGGCGATCAATTGTGGCAATCGCTGGTGAACCCTTTATCGCCTCTTTCAGGTAAAAAATGTCAACAACTTGATGAACTCGACTTATATGGTATTGAAGTTGATCGCTTACAACGACGCAACTACCCGCAATCCGATTTGGCCGCGCATGTCATCGGTTTCATCAATTTCGACGATAGCCGCCCCAGCGGTTTTGGTGTTGAAGGCTATTATCATAGCCTGCTTTCCGGAAAACCAAGTGAAGCGACGGTTAGCGCGGATGTGTACGAGATTCCTCTCGAGCGCGAAAATGCCTTTCGGGGACATGATTTGGTGCTGACCATCGATCGTGATTTACAGTTCCTTGCTGAGCAGCACCTTGCCGGCGCCTTGCAGATATCAAAAGCCATTGCTGGCACCATCATTGTGATGGATGTGGAAACAGGGGCAGTCCGAGCGATGGCCAATTTGCCGAATTACGATCCGAATCGCTTTTACGAAGTGGAAGAACCCAATACGCTCGCCAATGCAGCCATCAGTGGCAATTATGAGCCAGGTGCGGTCATCATCCCCATGATTTTGGCGGGCGCTTTGGACGAAGGGTTTATTGACCATAATTGGCGCTATGTAGACAAAGGCGAATTGATATTTGGTGGTGTCCGCGTACTCAATGATGACCGCCTCGCGTTTGGCGAGATGAGTGCTGAGGACATCCTCATACGGGCTTCCCATATCGGTGCTGCGCATGTGGCTATCGAGATGGGAACCAAGGCCTTTTATGATTTGCTCAAGACCTTTGGATTGGGTAGGAACACCGAAATAGACCTTGCGGGAGAATCACCGGGCCAATTGCCCTTACCCGGTCAATCAGAATGGTCAGACACTCATCTCGTGCACAACGCTTATGGACAGGCACTCGAAGTTACTCCATTGCAACTTGCCGCAGCCTATGCGGCGATCGCCAATCAGGGGCGTATGATGCAACCTCATGTCGTCGCAGAGGTGTTGGATAATTCGGATGAGACCGGCCCAATACGGCAACGCCCCAATACCTTGACACAGGGGGTGCGTATCCTATCCGCGCAAACGGCAAATCTCATCCTGGAGTGGTTGGAAAGAAAAATCCAACTCGACTTTGCTGGGGAACTCGTCTCAGCGGAACATAGCCTTGCGGGTATGCTAACTAGCGCCGCCATACCGGACCTAACGGGCTATCGTGGTGATGAGGTTACGCTCACTTTTCTGGGGATAACGCCGGTAACCGAACCTGAGTTGCTCATTCTCCTGAAATTGGATGAGCCGCAGAACGACGAGACGCTAGATCGTATAATGATGTCAATCATACAGGGCTTGCTGAACGAGATTTTTGTGTTAATGGAATTACCACCGGATTCGCTTCACCAGTCGACAGCGAGATCAAGCTGAACGCGATGGATTCTGGATTGCCTTTTTCATTATCTGTGGGGGCCATTGCCTTCTTGTTGGGTGTCATTTGGGGCAGTCCATTCATTGAAATACTGAAGCGATTGAAGATTGGCAAGCTCATACAGGTGGAACTGAGTCAAGCGCACCAGCGAAAAATCGGCACACCAACAATGGGCGGCATCATGATCGTCTTCACCACTATCATGCTGGTATTGCCCATCAATTTGGTGCGCATTATCCGTAGCGGCGAGGGGGCCAGCGTGATGTTACCGCTCATGGTGATGGCCGGTTTCGCTTTGCTGGGGTTTCTCGATGATCGTGAGGGGATTCGTGCTTCGGCCGGTGAGTTGGGTCAGGGTTTTAGCAAGCGACAAAAATTCATCGGCCAACTCTTCCTCGCCTTGTTGACGGCGTTGCTAATCTCTCAATTCGATGGCGGCTTTGATTATGCCAATCAGCTCAACATCCCGCTCTTTGATATCACTATCTCGCTCAGCCCCGTGCTCTTCATACCATTGGTCGCTTTCATCATCATCGCGTCCTCAAACGCGGTGAATTTTACCGATGGTTTGGATGGTCTCGCGGGAATCATTTCGGCAAGTGCTTTCGGCGCTTTTGGCGTCATTGCCTATCTACAAAACCAAATCTACCTGACGCAGGTCTGTTTCATCGTGGTTGGTGCTTGTTTCGCTTTCCTTTGGTATAACGCCTTCCCCGCACAACTCTTCATGGGGGATACTGGCTCGCTGGCCCTGGGCGCCACTCTCGGCACAGTGGCGGTGATGACGGGCAATTGGATACTTTTACCGATCATCGCCATAGTGCCGGTAGCCGAAACCATTAGCGTAATATTGCAAATTGCTTCTGCTCAATTCACCCGACGCTTTTGGGGGGAGGAAAATGAGCGGCGCATCTTTCGTCAGGCGCCATTGCATAACCATTTCGAACTGGGCGGTTGGAGTGAGACGCAAATTGTGCAGCGATTCTGGTTGGTCGGTATCCTGAGTGCATTGATTGGTGTGTCTTTGGCCCTACTTTGAGTTCAGCGATGACCACAGAAGAATTGCAAAACTTGCATGTCGGAATTCTGGGATTCGCGCGTCAAGGACGAGCGCTGGCGCGTTGGCTAGTGAAGCGCGCTGGTCGTGTCACCGTCAGCGACCGGCGCACCGCTGCCGAAATCGGTCTAAACCAATCAGACTATCCCCTCGTTAATTTTTGCCTAGAGGATAGTCAAGATAGCTTGCCAGCGAATTGGGATCTCATTTGCGTGTCCGGCGGTGTGCCAAGAGAGCATCCTTATTTGCAAGCAGCTCTTGCGAACGGAGTCCCCATCACCAACGATGCACAGATGTTCTTTGAGCGTTGCCCCGCGCCGATCTTGGGTATTACCGGTAGCGCTGGCAAGACCACGACGACCCTACTGGTGAGGGCGATGTTGCGCGCTGCCGGCCAAACAACTTGGGTGGGCGGTAATATCGGCCATGTTTTGCTCGATGACTTGGGGAAAATATGTCCTGAAGATATCGTCGTGATGGAACTATCCAGCTTTCAACTGGAATGGATGCATGCCAGCCCGGCAACCGCCGCCATATTGAACATCACTCCCAATCACCTGGATCGACATGGCACTATGGCAGAGTATGCCGCTGCCAAAGAGCGGATACTCCGTTGGCAAAATGCTGAAGATTGGAGTGTCTTCCCAGCCAAGGATGAAAATGTAGATCGTTGGGTGAGACTTTCCAATGGGCGTGTTTGCCTTTTTCATGATGGTGACGAGGTGGAGGAGGGCGCCTACGCAAAGCACGAATGGCTGTATTCACGTATGGGTGGCCGTATAGAGCGGGTCTGTAAGCGTGCGCAGATCCGCTTACCTGGCTTGCACAATGTGCGCAATGTGTTGGCCGCTATGGCGATATCCAGTACCAGGGGTTTGGCAGTTGAGGATATGGCCAGGGCGATTTGCAATTTTCAGCCGGTAGCGCATCGATTGCAACCGATCGCTGAAGTTCGGGGGGTGCACTATATCAATGATAGTATCGCCACCTCGCCAGAGCGTGTTTTGGCCGCATTGAGGAGTTTTGAACCCGGTTTGCTCCTATTGCTCGGTGGGCGTGATAAGCATCTGCCTTGGCAGGAATTACTACGCGAGGCCAGCGAACGCGCGCGCGCGATCATCGTCTTTGGCGAAGCCGCCAATCTGATTGAGCGCGAATGGCGGAAACTCGCGGCGCATAATGCTCCCAACTTTCACCGGGTAGGCGATTTGCCCGCGGCGACGGTGAAAGCTGCCCAGCTGGCTCGGGCCGGAGATATCGTCTTGTTATCGCCCGGTGGGACTAGCTACGATGCTTACCCCAATTTCGAGGCACGCGGAAAGCACTTTCACGAATTGGTAATGTCTTTATAATGAATGCGTCACCCTTCAAAGGAGGGTTACTTCGATTAGGATGCCAATACAGACCAGTTACACCGGTGAGAATGTAGCCCCATCGTTTCGCGTAAATATTCCACGCGCTTTTCGCAATTCGTTGCTTCGGCGCCTCTTGCGTGTTGTGGATATGCCTTTATTCCTCATCACCATTTCTTTGCTAACCATCGGTCTGACCATGGTCTATAGCTCAACTTTGGATTGGAGTTACCGTCTCTATGGCACCGTCGATGCAATTTTGCGCGATCAATTGAGGAATGTAGCCATCGGTGTTGCTGTGATGCTTTTCTTAGCATTGCTTGATTATCGTTTATGGCGTCGCTGGATTATCCCGGCACTAATTATGACCATCGCTATGCTGGTCATGGTACTGTTTTACGGAAACAATACCCTGATTAATGCGCGCCGCTCGCTCATTAGCGGCTCGGTCCAGCCGGGCGAGCTCGCACAACTGATTACGGTGGTTTACCTAGCGACCTGGCTGAGTGCGAATCATGGGCATATCCGCAGTATCACCTTGGGGTTGTTGCCCTATTTGGCGATTGTCGGCTTCATCACGGGTCTAATTTTCTTGCAGCCAGATTTGACAACGGTGGCCATCATCATCATTGTATCGGGGTCTATGTTCTTCTTGGCTGGCGCTACGCTGCGGCAGTTTCTCGTCGTGATGGGTATTGGTTTTTGCTTTATCCTGGTCATTACCCTTGTCGGTGACGCTTCTTTGGATTATGCAGCAGAACGAGTGGATAATTTCTTTCGTGGTTTGAATAGTCTGGAGGCTGCCGATTATCACACGCGCCAGGCGCGTATCGCTTTCCGCAATGGCGGGATGTTGGGGCTCGGTTTGGGTGGCAGTTTGCAAAAATTCGCCGGCCGCTTGCCCGCCCCCCACACTGATTATATTTTCGCCATCCTGGTGGAAGAATTGGGCGTCGTTGGCGCGATGGCGGTAATCACTTTGTTTGTTGGTTTTGCTTATCGCGGTTACTTGATCGCTTTGAAGGCCAACGACGCTTTGGGTAGTTTGTTGGCCGTCGGTATCACAACGATGGTCATCACTCAGGCGATGATGAACATTGCCGTCATGGCTTCACTGTTGCCGTCGTCGGGTGTACCGCTACCCTTCATCAGTTATGGTGGATCATCGCTTGTGACGATGCTGGCTGGGGTCGGCATATTGCTGAGTGTGAATCGTGTGACCGCTTTACATCCGGCGCTGAGAGGACGGAGTGAGTCCATTGCGTATCATGATCGCCGCCGGCGGTACAGGCGGGCATATTTATCCCGCTTTGGCCACGGCAGAAACACTACAGGAACAGCTGCCAACGCTTGAATTGCATTTCGTGGGTACGGTCGACGGTTATGAGCGCGAGCTGGTAACGAACTACGGTATCGCTTTGAGCGCATATTCCGAGATTCGTGCTGGCCCCTGGCATGGTCTACCTTGGTCTAAGAAAATTCGGAGCGTTGGACAATTGCTAATCGGCTTGATCCAAGCACTTGTGTTACTTGCGAGGCAACGCCCCAAAGCTATACTACTCACCGGTGGCTGGATGGGTTTTCCAGTGGCGCTCGCTGCCTGGTTCTGGCGAGTTCCAACCATGATTTACCTGCCGGATATAGAACCTGGTTTGGCAATAAAGGCGCTGGCCCCTTTCGTCAAGCGAATCGCGATTCATGTTCCACAATCTGCTTGTTTTTTCCCGCGGCGTGAAGTGCGTGTCGTGGGGTATCCGTTGCGCCGCAATTTCCGCCGTGCATCTCGGGATACTGGTATAAAGCAGCTGGGTTTGTCGGCAGAGAGGCGCACTCTGCTCATCATGGGTGGGAGTTTGGGTGCGCGTAGCTTGAACCAAGCTTTGCAGCGTATCCTGTCAGATTTAATATTGGATGGCTGGCAAGTTTTGCACATCACCGGTACCGCGAATTGGTCCATGGTCAGCGGAGAAGAATCCACCAGTTTGGAACATTATCATCCCTTTCCCTATTTGGAGGAGATCGGCCTCGCGCTGGCTGCCGCAGATCTTGTCGTTTCTCGTGCGGGCGCGAGTGTATTGGCGGAATATCCCTATCATGGCACTCCCAGCATCCTCATCCCTCTGGCACGGACTTGGCGCTATCAGCAAGTGAATGCCGAATACCTTAGAGAGAATGGTGCTGCTGTAATTCTCCCGGAAGAGCAAGTGATAGAGGGTTTACTCACTGCCATACGCCAATTGGTGGGTGGCGATGGCCAAAACTTGCTGTGGATGCGCGCTAAGGCTAGAAGCCTAGCGACTCGTGGTGGCGAAGAAAAGTTGGCCAAGGCAGTGCTGGAGATGATAGCCTGACATGCTCGACTTGAGAATATTCTTGTTATTGGCTGCGTTGATTTTCGCCTACATTGGGGCGCGGCGAGGTTTCAATCAGGAAATTATCGTGACGGCCGGTATCTTATTGGCTTTATTCGGATTGCGCGAGTTCGATGATATCCTGCGCAATCAATTGCTCAGCGGTGGTGCCAGCTGGTTGCAACTCACCACGCAACTGGCTGTCTTTTCGTTGATTGTTTATTTCTCATACCATACGCGCGCAGTGATCGGCCCGCGCGCGCTGGCGGCCCAGAGTAATGCTCAGGATACCCTGAGCGGCCGCAGCAATTTGCAAGAAGGTGTATTGGGTGGATTGGTCGGCGCCTTGAATGGGTATTTGATTGCTGGTTCTTTCTGGTATTTTGCGCATGTGAATGATTATCCTTTATTGCGCTTGGATCCGGCGACATCTGCCGATATTTTGCAAATATTGCCACCGTATTTACTGGCGGGTGGCTTGGAGGGCGGTGGCGAACCACTCACCCTGGCCGTCTTTTGTATTTTTCTTGTTGTATTGATCTTGATTTAGGCTGGTTATGCTGCCGCTCTCAGCGACGCTTTGGCTCTGCGCGTTTTTTTTCGGTGCATTGGGATTAAAGCGCGGCGTGAAGAGAGAATTGCTGAGCAGCGTCGGGCTCATCTTGGCCGTGGTCGCCATCGCTCAATTGGATATCTGGCTGCGTAGCTCTTTATTGCGATTGGCCACTTTTGCGCAATTGTTTTTGTTGCAAACGGCGGTTTTGTTGCTCGTGTTTTTCTTGACGCATACCCGTATTGGTCACTTTCATCTCATCTCTCATGAAAACACAGAAACGAGAAAACGCGCCATCCTCAATCGTCTTTTGGGGATGGCCCTCGGTGCGACCAATGGCTATCTGTTGGCAGCTTCGATTTGGTATTTGATGGATGTCAACCTGTACCCATTCACACCCTGGATTTCACCGCCGGCGCCGGATTCTGCGATTGCCGCGAGCATTCGCTCTTTTCCCTTGCTAGGTCTGCTATGGGGCGCTGTTGAACCAATTAGCGTGGGCATCTTGATTGCGATGATGTTGCTATTCTTTTTGCTATGAAGAAAACACCTATTCGCTCAGATGCCTGGAGCGCGGGTATGCACATTCACCTCGTAGGCATAGGAGGGTCCGGACTATCGGCGATTGCGCGCTTATTGCATCAACGTGGGTTTATCGTGAGCGGCTCCGATAGAAAAGCAAGCGAAACGACCCGCGCCTTATCCAAAGACGGCATTCATGTTCATATTGGTCATGATGCAGGACAAATCGGGGCGGCCGAAATGATCATCTACACATCCGCGCTGGATGCAGAAGGGCAACGCGAAATCCAGGCCGCTCAGGTAAAAGGCATACCCTGTCATCGTCGCTCAGAAATCATGCAGCAAGTCATCGGCAACCGTCCGACCATTGCCGTTGCCGGGACGCATGGTAAGACCACAACGACCGCTATGCTGATACATTTGCTACGCAAATGCGGCCACTCACCGGGGTTCATTCTTGGCAGCACCCTGCCCACAGGTGAAAACGCTGCCCTTGGGAAAGACGACCTCTTTGTGATCGAGGCAGATGAATACGATTACATGTTTCTCGGCATTGAACCCTTGACCGCAATCGTTACCAATATTGAGCATGACCATCCAGATTGTTTTGCTACAGTGGAAGATATTTATGATGCATACAGGCGCTTTTTGAGCCTCCTCCCAGAGACGGGATCCTTGGTTCACAATGCTGATGATCCAGGAACTCGCTACTTGATGCAAAATCGCCAACTTGTAGGCCATGAGTGCCTGAGCTTTGGCCGCGAAATGACGGCAGATTTGCGTTTGGCCAATCTTCAGAGTAACCCACAAAATACCCTGGCTGAATGCTGGTACGCCGATGAAAAGAAAAAGGCCACGCTTTGCTTGCAATTGGCGGGTGAGCACAATCTCTTTAATGCCGCGGCGGCCATATTGGCGGCAGAGCGTCATGGTGTTCCTTTTGAGGAAGCGGTGATGTCTTTGGCAGATTTCTCGGGAGTCGAACGGCGAATGACTCTGCGAGCGGATGTCAAAGGCTTGGCCTTGATTGATGATTACGCCCATCATCCCACGGCGATTCGCGCGACACTGCAAGCCGCAAAGCAACGGTATCCTGATCGGCAGTTGGTTGCCATCTGGCAACCGCACACTTACAGTCGCCTGCTGGCGTTATGGGACGAATATGTGTCGGCATTTGCATTAGCGGATAGTTTGTTGGTGACCGAGGTTTTCGCCGCGCGTGAAAAGCCCTTGGCGAATGTGGATGGAGCCAATATCACTAAGGCCATTCGCCATCCGCGCAAGGTATTCGAGCCCGACCAAGCCAAGGCTTTGCGCAAGTTGAGTGATTTGCTTTCTGAGCAGAATGTTGTTTTGATTCTGAGTGCGGGCGATGCACCTGCCTTGGGGGAAGCAGTGCTCGAGAATTGGGTGCGTCGTGCATCCATTGGATAGGGTACTGGGCGATCGCCTGCAAAGAAATGTTCCACTGGCCCGTTTCACTGCGGCGCGCTTGGGCGGCAAAGCCGATTGGCTTTATCGAGCACGCACAAATGAGAGTGAACTTCTAGCGGTCGTTGCGGCAGCTTGGGAGAGTGGGTTAAAGGTGCGCGTGCTGGGAAAAGGGGCGAATGTGTTGGTCGCACCTGATGGCATCCGTGGCCTGGTCGTCATTCAGGAATTACAAGAGATCGCTTCAGAAAAGTGTGAAGGTGGTGATTGGCTCATCCGGGCCAGCGCCGGGACGCACCTGGGCAATTTGGCACGCTATGCACAACGCTTGGGTATTGCTGGTTTGGAATGGTTGGCAACGGTACCGGGTACGGTTGGCGGCGCGGTCGTGAACAACGCTGGTGCGCATGGTGCCGATATCGCCGGGCATTTTGTCAACGCCGAAGTGTTGTTTCGCGAAGCTGGTCGGCGCAAGTTGTGCCTCGCAGAAATGGCATATGGCTATCGAACATCATCGCTAAAAGCGGCCACTGATCGCGATTTTTTGATTTTGCTGGCGCAGCTTCGCTTACCCCAAGGCGATCGAGCGGCGATTGATGCTCGGACGCGAGAATTATTGCGTACGCGTCGAGAAAAACAGCCCCATGGAGCCAGCCTGGGTAGCATCTTTAAGAACCCTATTGGTGATTATGCTGGGCGCATCATTGAGACTGCGGGACTTAAGGGAGTGCGTATGGGTGCTATGGAAGTTTCTCAAAAGCACGCCAATTTCTTCATCAACCATGGTGACGGCAATCCTGTGGATTATTTGAAATTGATACACCATGTACAGCGTTGCGTTCGCGATCGAGTGGGAATTGATTTGGAACTGGAGATCGAGTTGATTGGAGCATGGTAATGGCGGTGGCAATGCCGCCAAAATCGTGTTGCAGCTTACCATGATAGGAGTATGCTGGGGATTATGGCAGTCAGTCACTCCAATCCCCTGGCGAATAGCCTGTTGCGTCGACGAATTCGTGGTCGCTGGCAACCAGATACCCGTCAGCCTGCTCGGCGTGGGTGGAAATTTTGGAATGCACGCGGTTTGAGCGGCGCCTTGGTGCTCGTTTTGGTTGCCTTCTCGCTAATCAGTACCTTTTCATCGGCTTTCTATATTCATGCTATTGAGTTGGAAGGAGTCAGTTATTACACCCAAGATGAAATACTGGGTCTTATGGAGGTGTATAGCCAGAATATTTTCTGGTTGGATGAGCAAGCCATAAGAGGGCGTCTTTTGAGGCAACCAGGTATTGAAGAAGTCAGCCTGATAATCCGTTGGCCCCCGAGCAGAATTCAGGTGCGGGTAGTCGAGAAAACCCCGGGTTTTATCTGGCAGAATGGTGACCAAGTGGTTTGGGTCGCTAGCGACGGTCGTGTGATGCCGCAATATGATGTCAATCTCCAATTACCCCTGGTTCGATCTCTGGCAACAGATGGTTCGATGCTGCCTTATGCGTCGCGGATGGAGTCCGGATTGGTTTCGGATGTGTTGCAATTGCAGGCCCAACTACCGCCTGAAGCGATTTTGCTATTTGATGAGCATCCCAAGCGGGGCTTAGGTCATTGGCGCGACGAAAATACGATAATTTGGTATGGTCGCGGCGGAGATATGGCGCGGCGACATTCACTGGTCATGGCGATTGAGAAGGAAGTGGCAGATATCGAAGGCGGAAAATTGTTGGAAGAGATCAATGTCACTCAGCCAGATCATCCTTTCTTTCGCATAAAAGAAGCCAACTAGCATGAAAGAAATCGTAGTTGGTGTCGATATCGGTTCACATAAAATCGCGACGATTGTTGGCGAGGTTCGGCCGCAAGACATTTTCATCATTGGTTCGGGTGTTGTACCCAGCCGAGGCCTTAGACGAGGTAGAATCTACGATTTACCGGCATTAAGCCAAGCAATCGCTGCATCGGTTCTCGAAGCTGAGAGTGTCAGTGGATATGAAATTGGTCGCGCTTATCTCAACTTGAGCGATGGCGAAATCAGTTTTGTGAATAGCCAAGGGGCCATCGGCCTGAACAGCCATCGCAGCATCAATGCGAATGATTTGGATCGCGTCTTGGAGAACGCGCGCGCCATCGCCATCCCACATAACGCGGAGATACTGCATGTCTTGCCGCGCAATTACTCACTGGACGGTCGCGAAAATGTGCAAAGCCCAATCGGAATGCATGGATTTCGCTTGGAACTGGAAACCCACATCGTCACCGCCCAAAGCTCGGCGCTAGCGAATCTTCGCCAGGCTCTTCAGTCCGCGCGCGTACATACAGACCGCATCTTGCTCAGTGGTCTGGCTGCAGCCAATTGTGTTTTGGATGAAGAAGCGGCGATGATGGGCACAGCGGTCATCGATTTTGGCGCTGGCACCACTGACTTGGCGCTTTTCATCGATGGTTCTGTCTGGCATACTGCCGTAATCCCCTTGGGTAGTGCGCTCATCACACAGGATATTTCCTATTTCTTGCGTACATCATTCGAGGTCGCAGAGCAGGTGAAGTTGCGATATGGCTATGCGAGACAAAAAGAAGTGGATGCAGCGGATAGTTTTGTGATTCAAACGATTCTGGAAGGGCAACCACAGGAGATTCGGCGCAGCGAATTGGCGATGGTCGTCGAAGCGCGCTCTAGAGAGATTTTTGAAATGGTGAAGTTGGAGATCAAACGGTCAGGCTATTCGGGTATGTTGCGCGCTGGCGTCTTGCTCACCGGTGGCGGCGCAGAGTTGCTTGGTTTGCGCCAATTGGTGGCCGAAATCCTGGGGATTCCGGTGCGTGTTGTTCGACCAGAGAGGCTGAGCGGGAATGCAAGCGGCCTACAGAAGCCAGCTTTCAGCACCAGCGTCGGGCTGTTATCATTGGGTTTGGAGATGAACATGGATGGGCAAAGGCATAGCGCCAATGGTGCGCCAAAATTATTTCCGCGAATGGGTTCCTATTTTCAAGGTTTGCTAAAAAGACTGTTGCCGGAAACGGATTGGCGCTAGCAAGAATATTGCAAACTTGTTACACTGTGAATTGGTTGGTCTTTTCAACAGTTTTGTTCGTGGGAATGTATAGCTTATTGTGCAGAATTGGGGGGGGTAGCCATTGGACACCAGCGAGACACAGGAAATGGGTCAAAATTACGCAAAAATTAAGGTTGTCGGTGTGGGTGGCGCTGGTGGTAATGCCATCAATCGTATGATTGATGAAGGATTGGGTGGCGTTGAGTTCATCGCAATCAACACTGATTTGCAAATTCTTGAGATGTCGTCTGCCGAACGTCAGTTGCAGATTGGTGAAAAATTGACCCGCGGCCTCGGTGCGGGAGGCAATCCGGAAATTGGTAAGCGCGCCGCCGAAGAGAGCCAGGATATGCTTTATGAAGCGCTGCGTGGTGCCGATATGACCTTCATCACGGCGGGCATGGGTGGGGGTACAGGGACCGGTGCCTCACCCATCATCGCGGAGATATCCAAAGAGTTGGGCATATTGACCATAGGTGTAGTGACGCTACCTTTTCGATTTGAGGGTCCTTCGCGTTTGCAATCTGCGGAAGCGGGGATTGAATCGTTGAAGAATCAGGTCGATACGCTCATCGTCATACCCAACGATCGCTTGCTGGAAATTGCGGAAAAACGAGAAAGCCTACAACAAGCTTTTGGTCGTGCCGATGATGTATTACGCCAAGGAATTCAGGGGATTTCTGAGCTGATCACTGTCCCCGGTCTCATTAATCTGGATTTTGCCGATGTGCGTACCATTATGGCGGAGGGAGGTGCCGCTTTGATGGCGGTCGGCTTGGCCGAGGGCGAAGACCGGGCGCGCAAAGCCGCCGAAGAAGCGATCAGCAGTCGTTTGCTCGATGTCACCATTGATGGCGCGCGTGGCATATTGTTCAACATCACCGGTGGCAATTTGAGCTTGATTGAAGTAGACCAGGCTGCGCAGGTCGTACGCGACAGCGCGCATCCCGACGCGAATTTGATCATGGGCGCTGTTCCCGATGAGAGTTTGGGTGACGCTTTGCGCATCACCGTGATCGCAACCGGTTTCGATACCAGTCGCGTTGGGCAAGCTTCAATGTCTATCCAGCGCGAGCGGGCAACGCCACAGCGCGCCCAGCAACCACAACCGGCAAAGCACTTGGTTACTGATGGGCCTGGCCGCGCGGAAACTGGGCGAAGTCAGCCACAGGTTGTCAATCCGGCAGCGAGGGATTCCGATTTGGCACCCAAGGGTGGGCATACAGAAATCGATGACAATAACATCGAACTTCCTGCCTTCCTTCGCAATCGCCGCCGCCGTTAGTGGAACCGCTGCAAATGGGAAGCAGCGCCGTATAAGTAAGACTACTTCATAGACGGTTTTTGGGAGATTTCGCCGCATGAAACCCCATAGCGATCTGGAAAATCGGACAGACGAAAATGTTTTGCATGATTTGGGCCGCCTGATTTTTCTCGATCGCTATGCGCTGAAAGACATGTCTCGCGAGAGTCTGCGCGTCGGTGACACCGTCATTGTCATGACTGAGCCTGGCACCGGTCAGCGGGAAATCGGTGTGGTGGAAAAGATCTTCGCTGATGAAATCAGCGTCGTCTTGGCCAATCAGGAACGCGTCACGCGGGATTTATCGCATGTCGATAAACCACTGGAAACAGAACCGGCGCAGATGATGGACCGCGTCGCCCGGGGCATCGCAGAATCCGAATCCACACCAGAAAAGCGCGAAATCTGGGGTGAGCGTTTCCGTTGGTTGATGGATGGTTGGAAATTTGTGCCGGGTGGGCGGATCTTATCAGCCGCCGGCACGAAACAGGACTTAACCTACTACAATTGTTATGTCGTCCCTTCTCCACGGGATTCCCGCGATGGCATCATGCGAACGCTCTCACAAATGACTGAAATCATGTCTAGGGGGGGGGGGGTCGGCATCAATGTATCTTCTTTGCGACCTCGACAAGCCTATGTCCGCGGCGTCAATGGCCGCTCTAGCGGCAGCGTCTCCTGGGGAGCGCTTTATAGCTTTGTAACCGGCCTGATTGAGCAAGGTGGCTCGCGGCGTGGCGCTTTGATGCTCATATTGAATGATTGGCATCCGGATGTTTTCGAATTCATCAATAGCAAGAGAGTTTCTGGTCGTATCACCAATGCGAACATCAGCGTGGCCGTCTCTGACGCGCTCATGGAAGCCATTCGTGCCGGTGAAGATTGGCAGCTTTTATTCCCGGATACAGATCATCCCGAGTATGACCAACGCTGGGATGGCAATTTGGAAAAATGGCGTGCGGACGGTTTGCCCGTTATTGAACATCGCAAGGTGAGCGCTCGTGAGCTGTGGGATGCCATCATCAGTAGCGCTTGGGCGAGTGCAGAGCCTGGGGTATGGTTCAATGACCGCTCCAACCGACTTGCCAATAGTTGGTATTTTAACCCACTGGTTTCGACCAACCCTTGTGGCGAGCAACCATTGGGTGCTTTCTCGGTTTGCAATTTGGGTGCTGTGAATCTGGCCAAATTCTATGATGAAGAAACCGAAGATGTCGCCTGGGAAGAATTGGGACAGGCTATCCAATATGCCACGCGTTTCCTGGATAATGCCATTGATGCGACTCCCTATTTCTTTGAGAAAAATCGTGAGGTCCAGATGGGTGAGCGCCGCTTGGGATTGGGCACAATGGGCTTGGCGGAATTGCTCCTGCACATGCGAATCCGCTACGGCAGTGACGAATCGGTAGCCTTCCTGGATAAATTGTTCCGATTTATTGCCACTGAGGCTTATTCAACCTCCTGCGATTTGGCGAAGGAAAAAGGGCCCTTTCCCGAATTTAAACTTGATCCCTTCCTCGAGAGCGGCTATATGAAAAATATGCCAGAGGAGCTGAGAGAGCGTATACGACGGGATGGCATCCGCAATGTGACCATCCTGACCCAGGCGCCAACGGGTACGACAGGGACGATGGTCAACACCAGTACGGGTATTGAGCCTTTTTTCTCTTGGAAATACTATCGGAAAAGTCGCCTGGGTATGCATGAGGAGCAAGTTCCTTTGGTGCGTGACTATTTCGCGGCCCATCCCGGAGCGAAAGAACTGCCGAATTATTTTGTGACCGCCATGGACCTGAAACCCGATGAGCACATTCGTGTTCAGGCGGCCATACAGCGCTGGGTGGATTCTGCGATATCCAAAACTTGCAATCTGCCCTCAGAATACACCGTGGAGCAAGTCTCACAGCTCTATCAATACATGTATGAAATGGGTTGCAAAGGGGGAACGATCTACCGCGATGGCAGCCGTGATGAACAGGTGTTGTCGCAAAATGACACGGAAAAAGAGGAGAACGGCGCCCCTGTCCAACAAGTGACGACACCGCACTATGTATTCCCAAGGCCGGAGAAACTCACGGGCACAACCATCAGCCGGAAAACGCCTTTCGGCACGGTGTATTTGACCCTCAATAAGGACGAATTTGATAATCCCTTTGAAGTATTCGTCATCATCGGCAAAGCCGGTAGCGATTTACAAGCCGATGCAGAAGGTCTTGGGCGTTTGCTTTCGTTGATGATGCGAACAACGGCTCCCGCCAACCGCCGAGAGATGGTCAAATTGATCATCGAGGAGCTAGGGGGAATCGGCGGGCAACGGGCAGTGGGCCTGGGGAAGGATCGCGTGACTTCCTTACCGGATGCCATCGCCGGCGCTTTGCGTGACACTTATTTGAGCGACGCTGAGGCCAAGCAGCTGTCTTTGGGTGAAGAAGCATCATCGCACCATTTCGCCAACAGCGTCTCGATGGATGATGAATCGCAGTCTGGAATATTGAATGGCGCCGATTTGTGTCCGGAATGCGGTTCAGCGGCACTGATTCGCCAAGAAGGTTGCCGCAATTGTGTGAATTGCGGATTCAGCGAGTGCTAGCTGTAGCTGAGCGATAACCGTACACCGAGATTGCACCGCTGGCGTATATTCGCGGCATTACTGCTGCTTTTCATAGCATTCGCAGAAATCGCTTTGCTGATCACCATTGACCGTTACGGTCGCCTGGATGGAGCGCAAGAAAGCGATGTCATCATTGTCTTGGGCGCAGGTTGGCAGGCTAAAGATCAGCCCAGTGTGAGCATGATTGCTCGCGCGAGGCATGGAGCAATCTTGTATCAGTTGGGGCTGGCGGAGAGCGTCCTTTGTAGCGGTGGTTATACGATGGAGGGATCCCAAAGTGAGGCGAGGGCCTGTGCAAGCATCTTGCTTGAGACGGGTTTGCCAGCGGAAGCCATTGTTTTAGAAGAAATCAGTGAGAGCACCGAAGAAAACGCCATCCAAGCGGCAAAAATCATGGCCGAACATTCATGGGAACAGGCCTTGTTGGTGAGCAGTCGCTATCACCTTTGGCGCAGTCGTTGGCTATTTGAGAGAATGGGCATATCCGTCAATACATCACCCGCTCCGCCGGGTTATTTATCCGCAACGGATTATCTCCGTGCTTTGTTTCGTGAGCTCTTGGCAGTGAATTGGCAATTGGCAATCGATGCCCTGGGTTTGCCATGGACAGATTTTCCACCTTGATGGTGTTTTTTTATGAGGATTCTGCCCCTTAAAATAGGGATGCAACACGATTCACCGCAAAGAAAATGCTCATTCATCTTCTTTTTCGGCGTAGAGTTTCCAACCGTTGAAACCAGGCGTAGCGCCTGGTAGACGGCGCGTAATCCCAGGCACCGATCTGCTTAATTAATGTGCCGCGAAAGCCACGCTTGAAGCGGTAGACATTCCATAAGGGGTCATGCTCTTCAAAAACGGTGGGAGCACCCCAAAAATCGTACTGTTGATACCCCCGACGCTTGGCCCAACGGATTGCCGCCCATTGCAAAGCGTAGTTTGGCATTCGTCCACGCTCACGGTTCGTGGATGCGCCATAAAAATACCAACAAGTTTGGCCACCATGAAGCAAGATGCAGTGTGCAAGCGGCTCACGCTTGTATTCGGCAATGAACGGTTGCGCCATGTCGGCCTGCATGAGCTGTCGCCACACCCGATGGTAGTAGGTTTCTTTACGGATCGGGAAACCATCTCGTTTGGCAGTTTCAGCGTAAAGAGAGTACAGTAGGTCCAAATCTCGCTCGTCGCCGGCGCGAACCATCACGCCGCGACGCTCGGCAAGACGAATCTTACGCCGGGTATTGCTGCTGATATTGGCGAGCAGCTCATCCAGTTCGCATGTCAAACTCAGGATTTGTGTATTGGGGAATTGGATTTGCTGGGGCGATTGTCGCCAAGCCGCATTTCTCAGCGCAGAGGCAAAGACTTCCCCTGCTGGATCCTCTTGCCAATCGCTTTCACAAACTAGGCGTTGGGCAGTCACAATTCCTGGGTCGATTTTTAGCCAAAGTGCCCCGCTTTGCTTGGCGATATTTTCCAAGCAATCAAGTAAAGGAGGGTAATCTACAAAACCCTTTGCCAGCAGGGGCCCGCGCGGGGCGTAGAGTACGCGGACGGGACCCCAGCGGCGGAGTCCCAGATAAGCGATAGCCACGATTCGTCGATTTTGTCGAAAAGCGAAACGCAATGGTTGCCAGTGATTCGTCTCTTGTTTGATTTCACCCCATTCCCAGCTTTGTAGAATGTGCGGTTGAGGCATGGTCGACCAAAGTTCTTGCCATTCACTATGTGTATGTATGCTTTCGTAGTGAATCATTACATTCGGATTCTACGCTGGAGCGCATAGGCTAGATGATAGAAATGGTAGACGATTGGGGAGTAGACATAATCCCAGGTGCCAGGGCGACGGACCAGTGTTCCGCCCCAACCGCGCTTGAAAGCGTAGACACCCCAGAGGCCGTCTTTTCGACGCGTGAATTGCGCTTCCAAGGTTTCTTCCTCTTCATCGGGTACTCCCCAAAAATCATATTCAAGGCAACCGCGCGCGCGTGCCCATTGGATAGCCCGCCACTGCAATCCATAACCGGCGCTGCTTGAGCGTGCAGCTAAAGAAGATCCACCGTAGAAATACCACGCTCGTGTACCTTGTGCGAAAACCATCACACCAGCCAGTAACTGGTCGGCATCTTCTGCCAAAATGAGAGCGGCCTGATCCGGGAGAAAGAGATTCGCCGCATGTTGATAGTAGGAAAGAGGATGTACAGAAAAATCATTTCGGCGTGCGGTATCGGCGAGCAATGAATAGAAACGCGGGATATCAGCAAAATTGCCTTCTCGAAAGGTGAGGGCTCGGATACTGCGGCGAATTTTTCTTCGCGTTCCTTGGTTCATCCTAGCGAGGATGGTTTCCTCGTCGACGCCGATATCCAACAAGATTGTGCGTAGGGGTTGGACAGATTGAGTAGCGGGGCGGAACCCAGGCAAAGGTTCAAAATCGATCGACTCACTGAAATCGGGTTCCCATTTGAGAAAGGCGGCTCTTCTTGAACGCGCGCGTTGATGGATAAGTGGCCATAGTTGCGATTGCGCTGATGGTCTGCCAACTGGTCCCATCGCTAGATAGGCCAGTGTATATGGCAAAGCAGGTAAGCGACGGAAAAGCAATTGCACTCCAGCGAGAATGCTACCCCTTTCACCCCTTAGCAACACTTGCTCTTGTTGCCAACCATTTTCCGCTTTGAGTTTTCCCCAAGCAGTGCTCTGCAAGATGTGCGCTCGTGGTTGTTGGGAGAGGTAGGTATCCCAATGGGTATTGGCTTCCATTTTTGGTTTCAACATTGTCTATCTAGGGACCTCGGTGAAGAAAATATACATCGTTGCAAACGTTTCAGGGCAATGCTATACTCGCTCCGTTTGCGCCAAAGCGTTGTGCCTGACCAAAGGTATGCACTAGGGGGTGTGATGGAATCGATTGATAGTTGGGCATTCATTGGCGCTTTCTTTGTGCTTTCACCCATCTTACCCGCTTTACCAATCGTCATCGCTCGCTTATTGGGACCAAAGAAACCCAACGCAATCAAGACGCAAACATACGAATGCGGCATAGAAACTTATGGGGATACCTGGGTGCAATTTCGCGTCCAGTATTATATTTATGGTTTGATTTTCTTGATATTTGATGTGGAAATGGTGCTGCTTTTTCCCTGGGCGATGGCTTATAAGCAATTGGACTTATTCGCTTTTGGCGCAGGTTTCCTGTTCATCTTCTTGTTATTGGATGCGCTCATCTATGCTTGGCGGAAGAACGCGCTTGAGTGGACATAGGCGTTGGACTGAAGGCTGCCATTAAGGGGGTTCCTGAATTGGGGCGAAGAGATATCGTTACCGCGCTCGCCAAATTGTTGCGAGATACTCTCAACTTGAGTGAGGATTTATCGCTTTTTTTGGCAACGGTTTTGGGGGTGCTCATCGTTGCCACGATCCCTTTATTGATCATCATCGGCCTGATTTGGGCGGACCGTAAATTTGGTGGGCGCATGCAAGATCGCATGGGTCCAAATCGGGTCGGGCCATTTGGTTTATTGCAGAGTTTTGCCGATTTGGGCAAGTTGCTCATCAAAGAAGATATCACGCCCGCAAACGCAGATCGTTTCATCTACAACCTCGCCCCAGTACTCTCGGTGGCTTCAGTGATTTTGGTGTGGGCGGTCGTGCCTTTGGCGCCAAATTTCGTCGGTGTCGATTTGAATATCGGCGTGCTTTATATGATTGCCGTTGCTTCTCTCGGTACATTGGCAGTGGTGATGGGAGGTTGGGCTAGTAACAATAAATATGCGCTCTTGGGTGGGTTTCGCGCTGTAGCGCAACTGGTCAGCTACGAGATACCGATGGTTATGGCGCTCTTAGTACCGGTTCTTTTCTTGGGAACCGGTAGCTTGGTGCAGATTGTGGAGTCACAAGCGAGCATGTGGTTTGTGGCGTTGTCGCCCCTAGCGGCTCTCACTTTTTTTCTTGCTAGCCAAGCAGAAGTGGGGCGGCCGCCCTTCGATCTCATCGAAGCAGAATCTGAGTTGACAGCCGGATACAATGTGGAGTATTCCGGTATGAAATTTGGAATGTTTATGGCCGGTGAATATGCTCACTGGCTCACTCAAGGTGTATTGTTGGCCGTACTTTTTTTCGGTGGTTGGAATGGACCCTTTGTCGATCGCTGGCCCTGGTTGGGAGTCATTTATTTCTTCATAAAAGCCTTGGTATTATTTTTCGCATCCGATTGGGTGCGTTATACAATCCCTCGCTTGCGTATCGACCAGATGATGAATTTCAATTGGCAGTTACTCGTACCTTTGTCGATTGTCAACGTACTCGTCACAGCCCTATTGTTAAAGCTCACACAAGAGCTGGGGCTAGCGGTGGATTTGACCGAATCACCCAGTTTTGTTGAGGCTTTGCCCATGACCATCATTATGTTCTTGGGAAACTTGGCGCAATTGCTCCTCGTTTTGCAATTCTTCCGGGTTCGAGGGCGACGGCAACGTTCTGTAATGGCGGCAGGAAGCTGACATATGTTGTCCGGATTTGAAATCTCACCCCAGCTTTTCTTCTTTGCCATCAGCACACTTTTCACTCTGGGCGGTGCCATCGGTGTTGTGCTGAATCGCAACCTGGTTCGTGGCTCACTCTGGCTCATCGTGAGCCTTTTCGGGGTGGCTGGATACTTCGTGCTATTGAGTGCACCCTTTTTGGCTGCGGTGCAAGTGTTGGTTTATATCGGCGCCATTGGCATATTGATCACCTTCGCCGTCATGCTCACCCGAGGCATGACCAATTTACAGGAGCGTTTCCTTCGTCGCTGGTGGTTGGGAGCTATTGCCGGAACGCTTTCTTTTGTGTTGCTATTGGTCACCGTCGTTATACCAGTCTGGGGTGAACAAGCCACGAACTCACTTGCGATGCCTGGCGATACGGTTGATTTGGGTGTGGCGCTGGTGAGTGGCGATGGTTTTGTCTTGCCTTTTGAGGTGGCGGCAGTACTGTTGACAGCGGCGATGATTGGAGCCATCGTCATCGCCCGTGATGATGAGGGAGAGGCAGTGTGATACCACTTTGGCTCTACCTCGTTGTTGCCGGCGCCTTGTTCTGTATCGGTGGTTTTGGTGTTCTCGCTCGTCGGAATGCCATCGCCATCCTAATGAGCGTTGAGTTGATGCTGAATGCCGTGAATATCAACCTTGTCGCTTTCTGGAGATACAACACGCCGCAGGAAATGGCCGGCCAAATATTCGCGGCCTTTGTGATTGTGATTGCAGCAGCAGAAGTGGCTGTCGGTTTGGCCATCATCATTGCCGTTTATCGTCAGTATCGTTCCGTCATAGTTGAAGAAGTGGATGCGTTGCGGGGTTGAATCGGGGATGACATTAAACGCAATCTTGGCTGATCCGAATACCTTACCCTGGTTAATACCTTTGGCACCTTTACTCGCTTTTTTTGTCATCACTCTCCTGAGCAACAAGGCAAAAATGATCAGCGCGACCGACCATGAATATGGCGGTCACCACCCCGATTATGAAGGTATGGAAGTCCCGGTTGTTGCGCGATGGAGCCGTATCCTCAGTGTGTTGATAGGCATTGCTGGAGCTCTCATCGCTTGGGTGTTGGCCTGGACCAGTGTCGCCGATGCGTTGGGTAAACCGCATTTTGGCGAGCAAGTATTTGCCAACAGCTTGGCGTGGCTGCAAAGCGGTTCCACCAATTTCCGTATGGGGGTGTTGGTGGATCCCCTGACCGCGGTGATGCTAATCATGGTGCCATTGGCAGTGATGATGATTTTCATCTATTCCATCGGCTATATGGCGCAAGACCCGCGACAAGCGCGCTTTTTTGCCCTGATTTCGCTCTTCGCTGCGGCAATGCTGACACTGGTGGTTGCCGATAATTTATTGCTGCTCTTTGTGGGTTGGGAGGTGATGGGCCTCTGCTCCTATATGCTCATTGGCTTTTGGTTCGAGAAAGAAAGTGCTTACCGCGCTGCCATTAAGGCTTTCTTGACGACACGCGTCGCCGATGTGTTAATGCTACTGGGTATCGTCTACCTATACGCCAGCACCGGAACCTTGAGCTTCCGCGCGATCTTGTACGATGCTGCGGTACTCGAGAAATTGTCGGCTACTCCCGCCATACTACTCGGTGGTTGGGGGTTGAGCGCGGCTGCTTTGATTGGTGTTTTCTTGATCATCGGCACCGTTGGCAAATCAGCACAATTTCCCTTGCATGTTTGGTTGCCGGATGCAATGGAAGGGCCAACGCCAGTGAGCGCGATGATTCATGCGGCGGCGATGGTCTCCGCCGGGATCTATTCCATCATTCGCCTCTATCCCTTACTCGCCGCGGGGGCTGACGCTCATCATGGACATTACTCCTTGCCGATGATTCTGTTGATAGCTTTGGGGGGAGGGACAGCACTTTTTGCGGCGACCATCGCGGTAGCGCAAGATGATGTCAAGCGTGTTCTAGCTTATTCGACGATATCCCAATTGGGTTTTATGGCCGCGGCGCTGGGAATCGGCGCATACATTGCGGCTGCTTTCCATCTTTTGATGCACGCTTTCTTCAAAGCACTGCTCTTCATGGCCTCCGGCTCGGTCATTCATGGCATGGAACATGGCGAGCACCATGTTCATGAGCATTCCGAGGGCGATGATGATGGAGGGCATGGTTTCGACCCGCAAAACATGATGAATATGGGCGGGCTTCGGCATAAGATGCCCGTAACTTTCCTCACTTTCTTGATAGGTGGCTTATCGCTAGCGGGATTCCCGCTTGTCACAGCTGGTTTCTGGTCCAAAGATGAAATACTGGCAGATGCATGGTATGGCGTCACTCATGGGTATGCTGGACACATCTTTGTTTTTGTGGTTTTAGTATTGGCGGCTTTCATCACCGCTTTTTATACAATGCGGCAGCTTGGCCTTACTTTTATGGGGCAGGCGAGGACAGAGGAAGCGAAACACGCCAATCTTGGGCGAGGTGTCGTCAGTTTCACCATGACGCTACCACTCTTGATACTCGCCTTTTTTGCGGTCGTTGCCGGATTTGTTGGAGTCCATACCGGTTTCCCGGTTCTGGGTCAGATTTTCTCCCCGCAATATAACCCCTTTCATCATTTTGTGGGCCCGACTTTGTTGGATGAGCCCGCTAGTTTGACCTTCAACATCGTTCCTGTACTATTCTCATTCGCCGTTGCCATCGGAGGTATAGGTGCTGGTTGGTGGTTGTACTGGCGACGCCCTCTGCGAGCAGGGCAAAAAGATCCGCTTATCAATATCCTTGGTGAAAATCTCTATGGTCTGCTGCGCGAGAAATATCACCTAGATGAAGGTTATCAATGGCTATTTATACGCCCGGCGCGTTGGTTGTCTGATGTTGTCGCCGACCGCTTCTTGGATCGCACGGTTATCGATGGTGTCCTGCATGCGTTAGCGCGCGCGTTCACCTGGCTGGGTGATTTGTTGAAAGTTCTGAATTCGTGGCTCATCGATGGTGTGGGCGATGGTTTACCAGAAGGCATTGTCAGGGTAGGTGGCCAATTGCGGCGTATCCAAACCGGGAACATACAGCAATATTTGCTGTATGTTGTTGTGGCGATGATATTGTTGGGCACGGTGGTCGCAGTAGCGATGACCGCGGCGAATTAAAGGTTGAAAATGGCTGTTTTCTTAGGTATGGACCCGCTGAATGCCCTCATCTTCATGCCTGCGATTTTCGCTTTCATCGTCGCTTTTTTTCCACAGTTGCTGCGCGCTGATACCGTACAGACGCGTCAAATTGCGCGCTGGTTGGCTTTGCTCTTTTCCCTCTTGCTCGCCTGGCAAGCGATCGATCTATTCTTCGCTTATGATTCCAGCGGACCCCATTATCAATGGGTCGTCAAATCGGAATGGTTTCGTTTATTGAACTCATCCTGGCATTTGGGTGTTGATGGTATCAGTATCACCATGATATTGCTCACCGGCATTTTAACGCCGCTGGCCATCCTCATCAGCTGGGAAATCGAAGACCGTGCCCCCACGCATCTAGCGCTCATCTTGTTTTTCCAAACCGGATTGATGGGTGTATTCGTGGCACAGGACCTGATGATATTTTTCCTGTTTTATGAACTGAGTTTGGTCCCAATGTATTTCATCATTGACCAATGGGGTGGCCCCAACCGCAAATATGCGGCGACCAAGTTCATGATTTATTCGGTTGGTGGTACTTTGGGAATGTTGCTCGCCACTCAGCTGATGGGTTTAACCAGTGGTACTTATGCGATACCAGAGCTTGTGCGACTCTGGCCCACATATGCGGGCGAAAACGGACTCTTCTTGGGAATTAACCATAGCACTGTCAAGGCATTGGCCTTTCTTGGTTTTTTCGTTGCTTTTTGCATCAAGGTGCCGGTCTGGCCCTTTCATACCTGGTTGCCGGATGCACATGGCGAGGCGCCAACGGCCGGCTCTATGCTATTGGCAGGGGTGATGTTGAAGCTGGGAGCATATGGTTTCATACGTCTCGTAATACCGCTTTTTCCAGATATCTGGGTCGCAGAAATCAATTTGCTCGGTTTTGCCACCAATTTTGCGGGCATCTTCGCCATGCTCGCCGTTTTGGGGATTGTGCTGGGTGCTTTTGCGGCTTGGGCGCAAAATGACATCAAACGACTGGTCGCCTATAGCTCAGTCAATCACATGGGCTTTGTGGCAATTGGTCTTGCGGTCCTCGCGCTGGTTTACGGAAGAGCTTGGCAGGGTGGGAGCGCCCAACAGGTTCAAGACGCCATACATGCGACCAATGGCGCTGTACTGCAAATGTTCAACCATGGCCTCAGCTCAGCCGGTATGTTCTTACTTGCCGGTGCAATTTACCACAAGACACATACCCGAGACCTAAGGGAATATGGCGGTTTCTGGGTAAAGGCGCCAATTTATGGTGGAATATTCATATTCACCAGTATGGCCAGTCTGGGTCTCCCGGGATTGAATGGCTTTGTGAGCGAATTTCTGATTGTGCGAGGGAGCTGGCCGGTTTTCACCTGGCTCACGGTAATCGCGATGATCGGACTTCTGTTTACCGGCGCCTATATCTTAAAAGGCATCCGTGCCGTATTGCATGGACCCTTCAATTTGCGTTGGCGAGGGACCCGTTTGGAGATCGAAAGGCGAGAAGCGCTGGCCATCGCGCCTTTACTGGTATTGATGTTGCTGACCGGCCTCTGGCCCAATTGGTTATTGCCCACGATTAACGATTCCGTCCTGCATTTATTGAGAGGCGGGTGATGAAGGAGCAAAGTGAGTTGGCATGCTGAATGTCTTTGACCTCCCGATAATATCGGCGATCGTTTTCACGCCCATTGTGGCGGGGATAATCATTTTGCTAATGGATGGCGAGCGCCGTGATATGATTCGCGGCGTAGCGATCAGTGCTGCGGTCGCAGTATTGGCGCTCTCTGCTCTTGTCTATCTAAGTTATAATGCCGAGGTTGACACTCTCCACAAAAACCAGTCTGCGATGGAAGCGAACTCACCACTTGCGGGTACGCGGATGTTCACCGAGGGTTTGGCTTTTGAAGAGCAATACACTTGGCTCGATGCTTTAGGTATCAGCTATCATGTTGCGGTGGATGGACTCAGCGCACCGATGGTCTTGCTGACTGGAATGGTGGCTGTGGCCGGTGTCCTAATTTCCTGGAATATCAACGACCGCACCCGCGAGTTTATGGCGTTTTTTATGTTCTTGGTAGCGGGGGTGTACGGCGTCTTCGTAGCTGTGGATATGTTCCTGCTTTTCTTCTTTTATGAGTTGGCCATATTCCCAATGTACATTTTGATTGCCACCTGGGGCTGGGTTCAATTGCGTGAATACGCCTCGATGAAATTGACGCTTTACATCTTGGTGGGCTCAGTCATCGCATTAATTGGTGTGATCGCGATGGTTTTCATGGCAGATCAGTTCTTTCGTGGTGCAGAAGGGGCCGCGTTGCTCATGGAAGCCAAAGCAGCTGGAGCCATCCCGGAGACAGCGGGTAGTTTTAGCTTCGATATGGTTCAACTCACGCTCGCCGCTGAGGGTGGTGCTTTTCGCCAATTGGGGTATTTGGGGGTCGAGTCACTGAGTTTTGCGCGTCTCTGGTTCCCGCTCATCTTCCTGGGTTTCGCGGTTTTGGCGGGTGTCTTCCCCTTTCATAATTGGTCACCCGACGGGCATGTGGCCGCACCAACAGCGGTGTCAATGATCCATGCCGGCGTGTTGATGAAACTCGGCGCTTATGCTGCTTTGCGCTCAGGGGTTCAGCTACTCCCGTCTGGAGCGCAAGCGCACCTACCCTGGATAGTTTTCTTGACCATCATCAATGTGGTCTATGGGGCGCTGATTGCCTTTCGTCAACGCGATTTCAAATATGTGATTGGATTTTCTTCTGTCAGTCATATGGGACTCGTGAGCATGGGGTTCGCGACCATGAATGTGACGGGTATGAGTGGCGCCGGCTTGCAGATGTTCAGCCACGGTGCGATGACGGCACTATTTTTTGGTTGCGTGGGTATGGTCTATGACCGCGCTCATACGCGTGATATTCCCAGTCTTGGTGGCTTCGTAAAGCGCATGCCCTGGGTAGCGATCGCCTTCATTGTTGGTGGTTTAACCAGTATGGGTATGCCGGGATTGAGCGGTTTCATCGCCGAATTTCCAATTTTTCAGGGGATGTGGGAAGCCTCTGATTCGATAGGGTTGCAACTGGGTGGCTTCTCTGTCAGCAATTATTATTCGATCATCGTTGTCCTCGCGGTCCTCGCCATCGTCATCACGGCCGCTTATGTACTGCGCGTGACTAGCCAGGTTTTCTTTGGTGAATTCAATGCCGAGCGCTACCAAGATGTCGGGGATATCACCGTCACCGACAGAGCGGTTTTGCTTTTGCTCGGCCTCCCACTCATCGCGCTGGGGATTGCCCCTTCCATCATGGCGCCGATGATTGAAACGGGAGTTCGTCCTGTGATTGCCATCTTGACTGGCGGGGGCGCCTGAGGATGGGTTTTCAATTCCTTACCAGCCTTCCCTCAGTTGCACCAGAATTGGGTCTCACAATTTTGGCACTCCTAGTGCTCTTTCTGGAAATCTATTTGCCTAAGCATCGTCGTCGTTGGGTCGCGTATACGAGTGTATTGGGCATGGCCTTATTGGCGCTCTCACCCCTGATTTGGGCGCCACCAACGGGCGGCGAATTGACCTGGGGTCGGATGATCCGACACGATCACATTTCACAAGTTTTCAAGGTGATGATCTTGTTGGCTGGCTCGTTGACATCATTAATGGCAATGGATGCGAAAGAGCTGGCTAGGAAAGGGGAGTTCTATCTCATCATCATCATCGCCACTTTGGGTGGCTGTATCCTCAGTGCTTCAGCCGATTTAATCATGCTCTTTGTCGCCCTGGAGACAATCAGCATCCCTCTTTACATTCTGGCTGCCTTTCAGCGTGGTAGCGCACGCTCGGTTGAAAGTGGGATGAAGTACTTTCTTTATGGCGCTTTCACCTCGGCGATCATGCTCTTCGGGCTGAGTTTGCTATTTGGTTTTTCAGGCACCACCAATTTTGATGACATCGCCGCGGCCTTGAATGCGAGTACGAGTATGGAAATATTACCGCTGCTGGTGGCGTTGTTGTTGGTTGTTGTTGGGTTTGGTTTCAAAATCAGCGCTGTTCCATTCCATTTCTGGACACCCGATGTTTACGAAGGGGCACCGACGCCGGTAACCGGTTATGTTAGCGTCGCCAGCAAGGCGGCGAGCTTTGCTTTACTGATACGCTTTTTCTCGTCAATTTTTCCGGAAGGGTTGCTCGTGGATGAGCAGGCCGTTCATGGATATTGGATACAACTGGCGGCGGCGGGGGCGGCGATTACGATGACTTTCGGTAATATCGTCGCGTTAGCGCAGCGCAATATGAAACGCCTGATTGCATATTCAAGCATTGCCCAAGCTGGCTATGTCTTGATTGGCGCCGCCGCATTGGTGGGCAGTGGCACAGTGGCCATCGCCTCCATCAGCTATTACCTCTTTATGTATACCTTCACCAATCTTTTGGTATTCGCTGTTGTGCTGCGAGTTTCTGGTGAGAGCGGTAGTGATGAAATCGTCGCTTTTGCGGGCTTGAGTCGCCGATCTCCCTGGCTGGCTTTGTCGATGACGGTCGGTTTGCTCTCGCTTGCCGGCATACCCCCGACTGCTGGTTTTTTTGGTAAATTCTTCTTGTTCACTGCCGCAGTTGAGGCAGGCTATACCTGGCTTGCGCTCCTCGGTGTCATCAATGCCATCGTGGCTCTGTATTACTACCTAATTATCGTCAAGATAATGTACGTCGATCGGAGCGAAGCCGATACACAAACGATCGCCATTCCGCAGCCCATGGGTTGGTTGCTGGGCATTACTGGCACCATAATCCTGATACTCGGAACTATTGGAGCAGAAGCTATATATGATTGGACTCAGCGCGGCGCGGATGCTGTCATCCGTGCGTTATCACAGCTCACATAATCACTCTGGAATTACGGAGAGTGCTCATGTTAAAATCCGCCTATGACAGCCGAGGAAAACCCCGCTGCACCGGTAGTCGACCCCACAAAGCAAAAGCAGGGAATCCAACGGTTTGCATTGGGAGTTGTTTGGCAAGTTGGGTTGCTGCTCGGAGGCGTTATTGGTGGCTCATTCGTCATTGGATTGTTGTTGGATCGGTGGTTGGGGACACGCGCGACTTTTCTTGTGATTGCCCTAATGCTGAGTATTCCGCTGAATCTGATAGCGGTGTATGTTTATGGGCGGCGTAAGGTGGACAGCGTGGTTCAGAGAAATTCGTCGAGATGAAGGAGGCAATAAACAGTGATTAACTGGAGTGGCAAACGGCGCTGGCTGGCTTTGTTTTTATTGCTCGCTGGCGTGGCCGTGACGCTGCTGGTCCGCCCGGTCATCCCGGTCATTCAGCTACCCGGCGAAGTCTACCCTTCCCACTGGAAGCTATTTGGGCAATTTCCAATTGCTGACGATGCCATACTCGGCTCGCCGATGACCAATACCGTGATGGGTTCTATCGTGGTGTGGGTATTGATCATCTTGCTAGTTCTTTACTTGCGCTGGCGTATGCCAAAAAGCGATACCGAGGTGCCGCGGGCGGGTCTTTACAATTTGCTAGAAGCAGTCGTTGAAGGGCTGCACAGTTTTGTGAGTGGCATAGTTAAGCCACAGTATTTTGGTATCATCTTCCGTGTCTTCATGACGATATTCGTCATTGTGTTGCTTTCCAACTGGCTCGAGTTGATTCCCGGCGTCGACAGTTTCGGCTTCATTCACCCACATTATAAACCAGTAGTGGATAGCGAGACCGGTGTTGAATTGGTCGATGCGGAAGGCCATACCAAGTACAAAGTCACTACTGGTTTTGAGATTTATCGCGGCTTTCTTGGTTTTTGGATGGTGAACGGCAGTTGTCCATGGGTGAGCCGCGCTGAAGAGGTGGCGAGTGATCAGGCTGCTTTTCTCAGTGCGGTTAGTGCCGCGCAGCTGGAACAACGTGAAACCGAGTTGCGGATGGCAGCGCAGCAAACCGTAGCATTGGATCCAGCTGGTAACGCTGTGCTTGAAGCGCGATATGTTGATGCACACAATGCGCATATTGCCGCGAAGGACTCGCGTGCTGAATCTTGTTACACTGGAATTACCGCCTCCTGGCCAGAATATTCAGATGTTTCTTATGCTGAAGATGGCAGCCCAATGATTGCAGGGCAAACCGCTGCAGCTCATTTCGATGCGTTGAGGCCAGAGAACGAATACCTCGCCTTCGATCCACATGAAATCAAGCCCGGAGATGAGCATTCGCAGAATGTACCTTGGGTAGTGCTGCCGTATGTCCGTGTACCGTCGACGGATATCAACATGACACTCTCCCTGGCATTAGCAGCGGTGGTCATGACTCAGTTCATGGGATTCCGTGCGCTAGGCTTGGGATACCTGACCAAATTTTTCAATTTCCGAACGCTTTTCACCTCCCCGCTGGGAGGGATCGATTTGGCGGTGGGGTTGCTAGAGCTGATTGGTGAAATAGCGCGAATTCTATCATTCGCATTCCGCCTTTTGGGGAATATTTTTGCCGGTTCGATTTTACTCTTTGTGATGAGTTACTTGGTGACGATTTTACCTTGGCCATTCTTCATACTGGAGTTTTTCGTCGGTGTAATCCAGGCTCTCGTGTTCGGTATGTTGACAGCAATCTTCATGAATCTGGCGACGGATAGCCATCATCATGACGACGAGCATTGATATGTGAGTTGCTTTTTGTCCTGAAATCAGTCATATGGAATGATAACCTAAATTGGAGGAGATGAAATATCATGGAAGAAGCAGTCATTCTGGCAGGTAGGGCAGTTGGAGCGGGTTTAGCGATGATCGGCGCTCTCGGTGGCGGTATCGGCATCGGTCTTTCGGTGGGTGGTGCTGTTCAAGCGATGGGTCGCAACCCAGATCATACGACCACCATACAGACGAACATGATTCTGGGCGTAGCCTTTGCGGAAGCCGTTGCAATTTATGCCCTCGTCGTGTCGTTGATCATCCTGTTCGTGCTATAGGTTTTTTGGAAACGGAAAGGATACAGCGATGGAAGCCATTGGCATTAATGCCGGGTATCTGCTGATTCAAATCATCTCCTTCGTCGTCATATATACGCTTTTGACCCGCTTTTCCTTTAATCCGCTGGTAAAGATGTTGAATTCGCGGCGTGAGCGAATTGCTCGTGGTTTGGAGGATGCGGCAGTTGCGGCGAATGCGCGCGAAAAAGCGGAGGCAGAAGCAGAGCGAATTCGCGAGGATGCGCAGAAAGAAATACAGAAGATCATGGAGGAATCGCGCACGCAAGGTGAAGAGTTGGCTCGCGACATACAATCGGAAGCACGCCATGAAGCGGAGAGTATTCGTGAGGATGCTCGCCTCGCTGCAGAAGCAGAGCGTAACGTGCAATTAGCAGAACTTCGCGGCCAAGTTACGGCAATCGCCATTGCTGCCGCTCAACGTCTCATTGGTGAAAGCCTGGATGAGCAGAGGCAGCAAGCGCAGATTGAAGATTTCTTCAGCAAAGTTCCCGCAGAGGCTCGCTCGATGAACGGGTCGGTGCGAGTGATTAGCGCGATGCCGCTAACAGAAACGGAACAAGAGCGCGTCCGTCAAGAAACTGGTGCGGAAACATTGGATTTTCGTGTGGATCCGTCGATTTTGGGTGGTCTGATTATTCGCTCAGAAGAGCGTGTAGTCGATGGAAGCGTTCGTAATAATCTTAACGAACTCGCTGAACAAATTACTTAATCCAATCAAATTGCCAAAATCTGGATGAGTTAATGAGCAAGCACGTCGCGCTGCGGCGTGTTTGCACTATTATGACAGCATGGCAAAGACGCTGAAACAGATGCTTGAGGCCCTGCCACCGGCATGTATTTTGAGGGTGCAGGGCGAGGTGAATACAGGAATCACCGCTCCGGTCACAGAGCAAGCGTCAGCAGTGGTGCCGGGTGGCATCTTTGTGGCTCGCCAAGGTATGCAAGCAGATGGTCACGAATTCATTGCACAGGCCATACAGCGCGGCGCCGTGGCACTCTTTGGCGAGCGAGAAATGTTGGGCTTGCCCATTCCATACATACAGCTCAATAAAACTCAACCACAATTGGGTGTCTTGGCAGCAGCCTATCATGATTTCCCCGCGCGGCGCTTGCGACTGATTGGCATCAGCGGCACCGACGGTAAAACGACCGTCACGCACCTGGCTTACAGTATCTTAGAGTTGCGGATGAAGGGGCGCGTGGGCCTGGTGAGCACATTGAAGGCCATTTGCGGTAGTGAGGAACGGCAGACTGGTTTGCATGTAACTTCACCACCCGCCCCACAGCTACAAGGTTATCTGGCTGAGATGGTTGCCAATGGGATGACTCACGCTGTCTTAGAGATGACCAGTCATGGGCTCGCGCAGGGTAGGTTACAAGGTGTTTCGTTAGCGATGGCTTTGCTGACCAATATTCAGCACGAGCATCTAGACTACCACAGAAGTTGGGAGGCGTATCGCGCGGCGAAAGGCCGTATATTCGATTACCTGACAGTTGCGCCGAGCTTGCGTGTCCTGAATGCAGAGGATGAGAAGAGTCAGGTTTTCGCTGAAGAACCCATGATGACTTTTGGATGTGTTGAAGCTGCAGATTTCCGCGTACAGCGTTTGCGAGAATCGGGCGATGGTATCCAGTATGTATTGAGCACTGCTTTGGGAAAGATTGATATTCAATCCCCTCTCGCAGGTACCTATAACGCGATCAATGGTGCAGCGGCGGCGACGGTAACCGCTCCATTGATCAATTACGATTTGAACACCATTCAACAAGGGATCGCGAACTTGCGATATTTACCGGGTCGGATGGAAGTGATTGATGAGAGTCAAGATTTCCTGGCCATTGTTGACTTTGCGCACACTCCGGCTGCTTTGAGGGCTTCATTGCTTTCGGCGAAACGCAGATTGCAGGAAGGGCAACGACTTTGTGCGGTTTTTGGGAGTGCCGGTTTGCGTGATCGAATGAAACGAAAGATGATGGCGGAAATCGGTATCGAGCTCGCTGATTTCGTGGTGTTGACGGCTGAAGACCCGCGCACTGAATCGCTGGCTGATATCTTGCAAGATATGGCTCAGGCCTGTCGTGCAGTGGGCGGCCAGGAGGGAGTGGATTTTGTTCGCATTCCTGATCGTGGCATCGCTCTTCATCGCGCCTGTTGTTGGGCTCGAGCTGGGGATATTGTATTGGCCTGCGGAAAGGGCCATGAGCAAAGTATGTGTTTTGGCAAGACAGAATACCCCTGGGATGACCGAGTTGCTATGCGCGCCGCATTGAGAGATCAACCGCTCAAGACCTTGCCGACCGCCACAAGTGAAGGGATGATGGGTTTCGACGAAATCCGCTGATGCCATCAAGAGAACTGGTTGCTGCCAAAAAATTGGGTATTGTGATCGTCAATTGGAATGTTTCCGCCTTACTCGCGCGCTGCTTAAACTCCATTTTCGCGAGCAACGGTATAGAAAGTGTGCATATTATCGTTGTGGATAACGCTTCCCAGGATGATAGTGTCGCGATGCTTCAGGCACGTTTTCCAGAAATAGAATTGTTGCTGAACAAAGAAAATCAAGGGTATGCCGCTGCCAACAATCGAGGTTTGCGGGCAATGGGGTTTGGAGGGGAGGGGGAGGTGCCTTGCTACGCCCTTTTACTCAACCCCGATACGGAATTGCCTCCTGACGCGCTCATGGAGATGTTGCAGTTTATGGATGAGCGTCCGGAGGTTGGGGCGGCGGGACCGAAGCTGATCTTACCCGATGGTCAATTGGATCTCGCTTGCCGTCGCAGTTTTCCAACACCGAGTGTCGCTTTTTGGCATTTTTCCGGTATGGCGCGGCGCTTTCCCAAGAGTCCACGTTTCGCACGCTACAACATGACCTACATGGATGAAGGAAAAGAGATTGAGGTGGATTCTGTCGTTGGTGCTTTCATGTTGGTGCGGGCGCAAGCAATCGAGCAGGTGGGGCTCTTGGATGAAATTTTCTTCATGTATGGCGAAGATCTCGATTGGGCGTTCCGCATCCGAAAACAGGGCTGGCAGATACGCTATAATCCTAGGGTTGTGGTTCAGCATGTCAAGCGCGCCTCCAGCCGACATAGCCAGCGCGCTAAAAGGGAATTTTATCGGGCTATGTGGCTTTTCTATCGCAAGCACTACCAAGCCAGTAGCAGTACCTGGCTACATTATTTGATAATGCTGGGTATCCTCTTACAGGGAGGTTGGGGAATTTGGCGAGAAATGGGGAAGGTGAGAATCAAAGATACACGCCAATAGCCAGGCCGCCCAGCACAAAACAGAGTCGCAATGTGACTTTGCTAATCTGGGCAATTTTGCCGCTCTTGGATGTGCTTGCTCTCTCGCTTGCTTTTGTACTCGGTTATGAGGCACGTAAATTACTCCCCTTTTTCCCCGTACCAAAAGACCCCCCAGAATTTGTTCGCTATTTGCCCATCCTCGCTGTTCACCTATTCGTAAATATCACATTGTTTTATGTAACACAGATCTATCATCAGAGACGTTTGGGTAGTTTGCTGGATATGCTGCGTGTTGTGGTTGGCACATTTACCGTGGGAACCTTAATGACCAGCGCATTGCAAGAATTTATTTTCAAGAACTCCATATGGGAGGTGGATTATCCCCGCGGAATGTTCTTTTATATTTGGGTGTTTAGCCTGTTCTTCTTGATATTGGTGCGTATTGGGCATCGCCAGGTTTTGTTGCGCTGGCGTCGGCGGGGATTGATTCGCGACAATCTGCTGGTTATCGGGACGGGGACCAACGCACAAGAGATCATTCATTTTGTGGTGCGCACACCAGCGCTGGGCTATCGTTTGGTGGGTGTGGTTAGCAATCCTAATAAACTACTTCCCAAAGGGCGTTTTGCCAATTTCCCAGTGCTGGGACATTATGAACAATTGCCGGAGCTAATCGACCATCTGAATATCGAGCAAGTGATCGTCGCTTTGCCCCCTGAGGAACAGGGAAAATTGATGGAAGTGGTTGGTCTTTGTCGTCGAAACAAGGTGGATGTGAAGATCTTTCCCGATCTCTTCACTCAATTGAGCGGCGATGTCACCCTGGATGATTTTGGTGGTAAGAGCATTGTCACCGTACGCGACATTGCATTGCGAGGTTGGCGTTTGAGCCTGAAGCGTGCGATGGATATCATTGGTGCTTGCACCGGACTGTTGATTTTTTCACCGTTTATGTTACTGACTGGGTTTTACATTCGCTTTCAATCCAGCGGTAGAGTTTTCCTAATACAGGAGCGGATGGGACTGGATGGAAGGCCATTCCCTATGATTAAATTTCGCTCGATGCGGGAGGACAAGGAGGGTGATAGCCCCGGGTGGACTGTGGAAAATGACCCGAGAGTGACACGATTTGGCAGGGTTCTGCGTCGAACTAGCTGGGATGAGATGCCGCAATTGATAAATGTTCTATTTGGTCATATGAGTTTGGTTGGCCCACGCCCAGAGCAACCTTATTTTGTACAACAATTCCGTGAGCGCATTCCAAGATATATGGATCGACATCAAGAAAAAGCAGGTATGACGGGTTGGGCGCAAGTCAATGGCTTGCGTGGTGATACTTCGATCAAAGAAAGAACACGCTATGACCTCTGGTATGTCGAGCATTGGTCACTATGGTTGGATTTCAAGATAATCTTGCGAACTATTGTGCAAATTCTCATGCGTAGCAGTCGCAACGCTTACTGAATGCTCCCGTGTATTATAATGAGTCACTCTTCTTTACAGCGTTGACGGAGTTTTCATGGCAGATAGGAGACTAACCGCGCAGTCGGAAGATTTTGCGCGCTGGTATAACGAAATCGTTTATAGAGCCGGCCTGGCGGCACAATCCCCCGTGCGCGGTTGCATCATCATTCGCCCTTACGGATTTGAGCTATGGGAAGCGATTAAAGTAGCCCTGGATCGACGTCTGAAAGCTACCGGACACCAAAACGCATATTTCCCACTTTTCATTCCCCAAAGTTATATTCAACGAGAATCTGAGCATATCGAAGGTTTCAGTCCGGAATTGGCAATTGTGACGCATGCCGGTGGCAAGAAACTTGAGGAGCCTTATATTGTCCGCCCAACTTCAGAAACAATCATTGGTGAGGCTTTTGCCAACTGGATTCATTCTTATCGAGATTTACCACTGTTGATTAACCAGTGGTCCAATGTGGTTCGCTGGGAGTTACGGCCACGTGCATTTTTGCGAACCAGTGAGTTCTTATGGCAGGAAGGTCATACCGCGCACGCTAGCGACCAGGAGGCGGAAGAAGAAACCATCAAAATGCTACAGATTTACGCTGAGTTGGCAGAGGATGAAGCGGCGATTCCGGTTATCAGCGGCTTAAAAAGTGCAAAAGAACGATTTGCTGGTGCCCTCCGCACTTATACTATTGAAGCGATGATGCGCGATACCCGCGCGTTGCAATCCGGCACTAGCCACAATTTGGGCCAAAATTTCGCCCGTGCTTTTAATATGAAATACCTTACGCGAGAGAACACTCAAGAATATTGCTGGACAACTTCCTGGGGGATGAGTACAAGAATGGTCGGTGCCATCATCATGGCACATGGGGATGATAGGGGGTTGCGCTTACCTCCGCGTCTTGCTCCTTATCAGGTTGTTTTCGTTCCGATTTATCGTAGTGATAAACATCGTGACGCTGTATTGCAACGCATTCATGAATTGCAGAGGGAATTGAAAGCTGGAGGAATTCGCACCCATTTGGATGATCGTGAAAGTTTGACACCGGGTTATAAATTTAATGATTGGGAATTGCGAGGTGTCCCGATACGGATTGATCTGGGGCCGCGTGATTTGGCCAGTGGTCAATTACAGTTGACACGCAGAGATCTGCTCGGAAAAGCGAGTAAGGTGCAAATCTCCTCGGAGCAATTACTTCCCAATATACAGAACTTATTACAAGACGTTCACGCCAATTTGTTCGATCAAGCGCGCGCTTTCCGCGATGAGCATATCCACGATATCAGCAATTATGAAGATTTACGGCAAATCATAGAATCAGGGGCGGGTTGGGCGCGCGGCTGGTGGGCGGGAAGTGACGCGGATGAAACGCAAATACAACAGGAGACAGGTGCTACGATTCGTTGCTTCCCCATAGAACAACCTAGCGAGGAGGAGTCGTGCTTCTACACCGGCCAGAGATCTGCAAGACAAGCTCTATTCGCCCGTGCGTATTGAGAAAATCGGCCATTGTATTTCCATGGATGCGACTGTTATAATGGTCCCATAGACAATCGTAGACCCCGGGGTAAGCTATCCTACCGCGGTGGTGCCTGAGAAAGAGGGATAGAGATGTCATTGCCGAAAGATCAAAAACAATCCATCATACAGGAGTTTGGTCGTCATCCAGGAGATACCGGTTCGACAGAAGTCCAGATTGCCGTATTGACCGCGCGCATTCGCCAACTCACAGAACATCTGCAATCCCATAGTAAAGACGAACACTCGCGGCGCGGATTGTTGAAGATGGTTGGTCAGCGTCGACGCTTTCAGCGCTATTTGCGGGCAAAAGACCCAAACGGATATCGAGATCTGATTACTCGCCTTGGTTTACGACGCTAAGAACTTTGTTGGTTGTCGAAACCTTAAGAGCGGATAGCAAAGACAATTGGCCCAGTTGCAGGCATCCCGCCCCAGAGCGGGTTTTACCTTAAGGGTGTAAGGAAGATGAATGGAAAAAGGGGAAATGAAAAAAAGTAAGGAATTCACAGTCGAGGTTGCTGGTAAGCAATTGACCATAGAGACGGGACGCCTGGCTAGCTTGGCCGGCGGTGCAGTCACTGCGCGCATGGGTGATACAATCATCTTCGCCACCGCCACCATGAGCAAATCGCCGCGTGATCTCAATTTTTTCCCATTGAGTGTTGATTATGAGGAAAAATTGTATGCCGCAGGGCGCATCCCCGGTAGTTTCTTTCGTCGTGAAGGGCGCCCCACTGAGTCCGCCATATTGACGGCTCGCGTTTGCGACCGGACTTTACGCCCCCTCTTCCCGAAAAATATGCGAAACGATGTCCAGATAATATTAACTGCTTTCGCACATGACCAAGAAAATTATCCTGATATGTTGGGAATCATCGCAGCTAGTGCAGCACTAACCATTTCCGATATTCCTTGGAATGGTCCGGTCGCATCCGCTCGTGTGGGGCTTGTCGATGGAGACTTGATTGTCAACCCAATCATTTCAGAGATGGAAAACAGCTTGTTGGATCTGCGGGTTGCAGGAACGGCTGAGGCCATCAATATGGTGGAATGCAGTGCGCATGAGATCGATGAAACCACGATGTTACGCGCGATGACTCTCGCGCACGACAGTATTCAGCCAATCATTGCTTTGCAAAAAGAAATGCGTGATAAGCTTGGCAAAGCCAAAAATGAACCAGCGCTCTCGAGCGAAAACCAGGAAGTCATTCAGCTAGTTAATGAAAAGGTCAGTGATGAAGTGGGTGGCATCTTGCGCGAGTTTGCCGATCGAGATGATCGACGCGATGCCTTACAAGCTGTCGAAGACATTCAGCAATTGGAGTACGCTGAAGAAATAGCGGAAGGTAGCGTAGCCGCAGCAGATATCACTACGGGGGTTCACAAGGCGTTTGGTCAGGCGATAAGAGCGCGCATCATTGCGGATGGGATTCGCCCGGATGGCCGCAAACCCAATGAGATTCGAAATCTTGCGGCGGTAACGAACCTCTTTCCTAGAGTTCATGGTTCAGGCTTGTTTGAGCGGGGCGAAACACAGGTTCTCACCATTGCTACACTTGGCACTCCACGAGAATCACAAATGCTCGATGGTTTGCATCCTGAGGATAGCAAGCGTTATTTGCATCATTACAATTTTCCACCTTACAGCACCGGTGAGACTTGGCCTTTGCGTGGCACGAAGCGGCGGGAGATCGGGCATGGCTCCTTGGCGGAAGCTGCGCTGCGAGTGATGCTGCCACCGGAAGATGAATTTCCATACACCATCCGCTTGGTCAGCGAAGTACTCAGCTCGAACGGCAGCACCTCGATGGCGAGCGTTTGCGGGAGCACTCTGGCTTTGATGGATGCTGGTGTTCCGATTCGTCGTCCGGTTGCCGGTATCGCGATGGGTCTCATCAAAGAAGGCGATGATGTGGTGGTCTTGACGGATATTCAAGGGATGGAAGATCATCTGGGCGATATGGACTTCAAGGTGGCCGGAAGTTCCGAAGGCATCACCGCGCTGCAGATGGATATTAAGATAGCCGGAATATCAGCAGACACATTAAAGGAAGCACTGGAACAAGCCCTACAGGCGCGTTTAGAAATCTTGGCAGTTATGGAAGCCACTATCGCCGAGCCTCGCACTGAGCTCAATGAATTTGCGCCGCGCATGATCACAGTTAAGGTCAGCTCGGATAAAATTGGCGCGGTCATTGGCCCTGGCGGTAAGACTGTCCGCGGTATGCAAGACCGCCTTGGTGTTAAGATCGATATACAAGAGGATGGTACCATCTTCATTGCTGGTAACGACGGACCTTCTGTCAAAGCAGCTCAAGAGGAAATTGCGGAACTCACCGAGGAAGCGGAATTGGGTAGAATTTACACTGGCAAAGTGCGCCGAGTTGAGCCTTACGGCGCTTTTGTGGAGATTTTGCCAGGGAAGGATGGTCTGGTTCATATCTCACAACTTGCCGATTATCATGTTGAATCAGTGGAAAGCGAAGTCGCCATCGATGATGAAATCATGGTAATGGTAATTGACGAAAGCCCCGAAGGGAAAATTCGCCTAAGTCGGCAGGCGGTGCTCGAAGGTTGGTCTGTCGAAGAGGCACGAGAACGCGATCGGGCAATCGGTGGTGGTGGCCGGCGACGCAATGGACGCAGCAGCCCGCGTGGTGGCGGTGGCCGTGGTGGTAACCGTCGCGATCGACGCTGATACAATTTGCTATACTCGCTTTCGCCCGATCCAAATATAGGACATGATATGTTCACACCGTTTCAGAATGAGCATTTCACTGATTTTAATGACGATACTAATGCCTCGTCGTTTCGCGATGCGCTGTCATCCGTTCGAGCGCAAATTGGCCAAACCTTCCCGCAGATCATTGGCGGTGAACAAGTTCAAGCTTCAACCTCCTTTCCATCGGTGAATCCTGCATCACCACAAGAAATTCTCGGCCACTTTGCTGAAGGTGACTCGGCAACCGCTGATCATGCCATTGCCGCTGCTTCAGCTGCTTTCGAGAAATGGCAGTATTGCCCAGTAGAGGAGCGAGCTCAGTATCTGGTTAAGGCGGCCGCGGAAATGCGCCGTCGCAAACATGAATTCAGCGCAACAATGGTCTTGGAAGTCGGTAAGAGTTGGGCGGAGGCGGATGGAGATACAGCTGAAGCCATCGATTTCATGGAATATTATGCAAGGCAAATGGTGAGTATTGCTGATAGCACCTCTGAATTAGGCGAATATGCTGGTGAGACGAACAGTCTCTATTACATTCCTTTGGGTGTCGCCGCCATCATTCCACCCTGGAATTTCCCCAATGCAATTGCTTGTGGAATGACCGCTGCAGCTCTTGTCTCGGGTAACACAGTTGTCCTGAAGCCTGCTGAGCAAAGTCCTTGGATTGCTTATAAGATCTGTGAATTGTTTTGGGAGCAAGGCTTGCCACCGGGGGTTTTGAATTTCATCACGGGCCCTGGTGAAGTTGTCGGTGCGCGTATGGTCGAGCATCCAGACGTGCGTTTCGTAGTATTCACTGGCTCTCGCGAAGTGGGCACAGAAATTTATGCCAAAGCGGCGCGAACGCAGGAAGGGCAACGCTGGTTGAAACGCTCCATCTTGGAGATGGGTGGCAAGGACGCCATTCTGGTGGATGAGACTGCTGATCTACACGCCGCGGCAGAGGGTATTTTGACCAGCGCCTTTGGTTTCCAAGGGCAAAAATGCTCTGCTTGCTCACGAGCGATCATCGTTGAGGAAAAATACGATGAGCTAAAACAACTAATTTTGGAAAAAGCGAAGAATCTAAAAGTTGGCGCGCCGGCTGACCAGCAAGACATTGATGTTGGTCCAGTGATTGACCGAGATTCGTTGCGTAAAATTGCCCGCTACCTAGAAATCGGCCGAAATGAGGGCGAATTGTTGCTCGGTGGTAGTGTTTTGGATAACGATGAAGGTGGGTATTTCATTCAGCCGACTATTTTCGGCGATGTGGATGGTGATGCACGCATTGCTCAGGAAGAGATATTTGGGCCGGTATTGGCTTTAGTACCAGTAAGAGATTTCGATGCTGGTCTGGCTGTTGTCAATGGAACCGAGTATGGCTTGACCGGGGCGTTATATAGTCGAGATGAGGAACGAATTGAACGCGCGCGACGCGAATTTCATGTTGGTAATCTTTATATCAACCGCAAATGCACCGGTGCATTGGTCGGTTTGCAACCATTTGGTGGTTTCAATATGAGTGGCACTGATAGCAAAGCGGGTGGCCCCGACTATCTATTGTTATTCACGCAAGCTAAAAGCATCGCAGAACGAATTGGCTGAGAAAGTGTGGTGGGATGGATTTGGGAAAAACGCCTTGGCGTCCCAACCGCGCTGAGTTTCTGAGCTGGAGAGATGTCGATCGCCTGGTTGACCACCTGGTCCCGCAGCTCGATGCTGTAGGCGATTTTGAAGCGATGGTGATGATTACTAGGGGAGGGTTGGTGCCCGGAGGGATGCTCGCTGAGGCGATCGATATCCAATACTTGCTCACCGCCGCAGTTGATTTTGCTCCCTCCAATCTGACAGGGCTTTTGGCTTGGCCGCGTTTCTTACAGTTCCCCAAAAGCGGATTGCTAGAAGGGAGACGCATTCTAATCGTTGATGATGTTTGGGGAAGTGGTCGAACGAGTAGTGCGGTGCGTGCCCGCCTGGAAGGAGCCGGCGCTGAACCTTTCAGCTGTGTATTCCACTACAATCCCTTTCGTTCGTTATACTCGCAAGCGAGACCTGATTTCTACGGAGCTCGAACAGATGCTTTCATCGTCTATCCTTGGGAGAGTGATCGCGATTTGCGTCGGATTGGTTTGGATGAAACACAGACCATTTAAATCAAATCTAGAAAGTCCTGATGGTTTCGTTTATGGTGTGATGAGTTTTGCGAGTGGTGACTTTTTCGCCCGTTTTAGTCTTAAATGAAGTGTAAATTGTATGCTTCGCAAGGAGTTTCAGTCTGAATATGAGTGTGGATGAAATTTTTGCAGAGAATGACCAAGAATTCGAAGCCCTGCTTGATTCTACAACGGATTATGATTTCTCGCCGCCAAAACGGGGGGAAATCCGAACCGCTATCATTAGCCACATTGAGACACGTGAGATCATAGTTGATTTGGGTGCCAAGCACGATGGCATCGTTCAATTGCAAGATTTGGAGCGTCTCGACTCAGAATTGCGTCAAAACTTGAAGGTTGGTGATGAGGTACCTGTCTATATCCTCAACCAGCGGAATCAAGATGACAATCTGGTTGTCTCCATCAACATGGGATTACAGCGTTACGATTGGGAGAAAGCGCGCGAGCTGCTCAAATCGGAAGAGGTGGTGAGTGTCCTGATCACAGGGCACAACCGCGGTGGGGTATTGGTTCGCTGGAATCGCTTGGAGGGATTCATCCCGGGATCTCATTTGGTATCCGTAAGTTACGGTGCTGATCGCACGGATGCCTGGCGTGAGATGAAGGATAAAACGATAGGTGTTAAGGTAATTGAAGTTGATCAGGATCGTCGTCGGTTGATTTTTAGCGAGCGCGAAGCGCAGCGGGAATGGCGGGCACAGCAGAAGCGCCGATTGTTGGCTGAGCTGAAAGAAAAAGATATTGTCAAAGGGACGGTCACTGGATTGCGCGACTTTGGCGCCTTTGTCAATTTGGGAGGTGCGGATGGCTTGATCCATGTCAGCGAATTGGCCTGGCACCGTGTCGACCACCCGCGGGATTTGCTGACCATTGGCCAAGAAATTGATGTTTATGTTCTGGAGCTCAATTATGAATCAAATCGCATTGCCTTAAGTCGCAAGCGCCTGTTGAATGACCCCTGGGAAGAGGCGGCCACGAAATATCATGAAGGTCAGCAGGTGGAAGGAGTGGTCACGAATGTTGTCGACTTTGGCGCCTTTGCAGCCTTAGATGATGGCCTGGAGGGGCTTTTGCATCTTAGTGAAATGGGAGACGGTTCACTCAAGGAACCCTATTCTTACATCAAAAAAGGCGATCGCCTGAGTATGCGCATCAGCCATTTGGAGCCGGAAAAGCGCAGGGTTGGTTTCACCCAGCGTTGGGGAACTGATTTGGGGGAAAATCCTGCGAAAATTGAAGAGAGCTCTGCTGCTGAGACTGGCGATGCCTCTGCGGAAATTAGCAATACGGTGATGGATGATGAACAATCTGAAACACACGCTGATTTATCAAGCGAGGCGGCAGAGTAGTTTGTCATTCAATCTAAACTGCGGATCATTGTCTCAGTTTTCGTTCATTGGAGCATCCAGCCAATTGATTGAATGGATGTCTCTGCCCTTGTATATTCGGTATCGCTGAGGATAGTAAGGAAAGGAATTGCATGCCAGTTAAAGTTGAGTTGAAGCCGGGTGAATCACAAGAGGCACTCTTGCGTCGCTTTCGTAAGCGCGTGACCAACAGCGGTGTTCTGAGTGTAGTTAGGCGTAAACGTTGGCATATTTCGAAGAGTGAATTGAGTCGTATAGAGAAGAAAAAGTCAATACGTCGCTCCCGTCGCCGACAGCGAAAAATTGGAATGATGCGCTAGAAGGCGCAGAATTAACTATGCCGAAGCAGGCCGATAAAATAGAAGTAGAAGGGCGCGTCGTTGAAGCGCTACCCAATGCACAATTTATGGTGGAGTTGGAGAATGGGCACCGTTTGCTCGCCTATTTATCTGGCAAAATGCGAAAATTCTATATTCGAATCTTACTGGGCGACCGCGTCCGCGTGGAAATGAGTATGTATGACCCGACAAGAGGAAGGATCATCTATCGCCATCGCGATACAATGAGAGGTTAATGTTGCCACACAACGAGATATCCTCATTTGTCTCCCCAGATTAGCGTGATGGTGCCGAATAGAAAGCTGCGCCGTCTTACATTCTTCAGCCCACTAGCTTCAAACAAATTCACCAATTCGCTCGGTCGTTGGAATTCGATCGTACTTCTCGGCAAGTAACGATATGCACTGGCACCTTCAGGCCCGCCGAGGATGCGCCCAAGTGTGGGTATGACAAAGCGTAGATATGCGAGAATAGCGGGTCTGATGATGGTGGGTGGCGGCGGCGAGCTATCTAAAGCAATTAAACGCCCACCCGGGCGCAACACACGCAATTGCTCGCGCAAAGTTGCCGGAATATTGGTGACATTGCGCAATAAATAGGCGGAAGCAACCGTATCGAAGCTACCGTCTGCAAATGGTAAGTGCAGCGCATCGGCTCCGCACCAGGCAACACCGTGCCCTTCCTCTAAGCGTCGCCCTTCTCGCAACATGGGAAGGGCAAAATCAGCCGCGACGACGCGGGCATCAGGATGAAATTTCTGGAAAGCAAAGGCGACATCACCGGTCCCCGTGGCGAGATCGAGCACGCTCGCTTTCTCTGCAATCTCCGCTTGCCGTACAAGCGAGTTTCGCCAGCGCTGATCCATGCCCAGCGTCATGATTCGGTTGAGTAGGTTATAACGTGGGGCGATACTGGCGAACATCGACTGGATGCGAGCCGCGTGTTGTGCTTGCCGCTTATCTCTTTCATGGAATTTCATAACCCAACCCGCACAGCAAGGGAACGCCATTCGCCTAGCGCGCGCGCTTGGATAATATCGAAGCCAGCCTTTTGCAAATCACTAGTGAGCGTCTGCATTTCTGCTGCCAAAATTCCGCTGAATATTGCCATTCCGCCGGGTCGAAAAATTTGTTTCAAACCTTCTCGCAAAAATTGCTGGATGATTGGGGCAGTGATGTTGATCATGGCCAAATCAAAACGGCTTGGAGAATTCAGTAATGACGAGAGTGAAGCACAGATGATAGCTACTCGGTCCGAGAGTCCGTTCAGCGCAGCATTCTTTCGTGCGCATTGGACTGCTACTGGGTCAAGGTCGAGCGCAAAGACTTGACCAGCGCCGAGTTTTGCGGCGGATAATGCCAGGATCCCCGAACCACAGCCCAGATCCAAAACGCGCATACCGTGACGAAGACGCTCGACCAACCCCCAAAGGCAAAGTTGTGTGGTTTCGTGTCTTCCCGTTCCAAATGCCATACCGGGATCGATGATGAGCGCTATGCTACCTGGCGGTGGCTTGCTCTTCTGCCCCGGTGGTTGAAGGTGAATTCGTCTGGCAAGCAGCATGGGCTGTTGGCTTGCTCGCCATTGCCGAACCCAATCACTTTGTCGGATGCGTTCGACAGTCATTTTTGCCCTTTTTAGATGCGACGATTCTCGTAAGCGCGATAAGGCGTGTTCAGTTTGCCCATCATCGGGAAGATAGGCAGTCAACGATATTTCCAACGAATCGGATTGGCGTGTTTCGACAATTCCAGAAGGGGATACGCTATGCAATAAAGCGCTGCATGTATCCGAATGTTCGGGAGCAACAAACAAGCTAATCTGAAACCAGTGCTCGAAAGGAGTGGGTCCTACGCTCAGCTTGCTTCCCCGGTGAAAAACTCCCTCATTCGGTCAAAGAAGCCGCGTCCATTTTGAAGTGGCTGTATTTCTTTACCCAGTGACTTGCCCAGCTCTTTAAAAAGCTCAGTTTGTTTCTCATTCAGTTGATTGGGTATCAAGACTTGAATATAAACGATCTGGTCACCGCGTCCACCGCTTGTGCCGTCCAGGCGCAGCTGAGGGAAACCCAGTCCGCGCATACGAAACGATTTACCGGTTTGCGTACCCGGTTGAACACTAATTTCACGCTCTTCACCGCCAACAATGGGGACCACAATTTTGTCACCCAAGGCTGCTTGTGCGACGTTGATGGGAATTTCAATGATGATGTTGTTTTCATCCCGTTTGAAATACTGATGCGGTTTCACATGAACGACGAGATACAGGTTACCGCGAGGTGCGCCAAGATCACCGACATCACCTTCCTCACGAAATTGAATTTTCGTCCCTTCACGAACGCCTCCAGGGATGGAGTAAGTCTTGGAGACCAATTGGCTACGGCGTCCATCGCCACTGCAATCTGAACAGGGGCTTGTGATTCTTTCGCCTTGGCCATTGCAGTAATGGCAGGTGGCTACACGAACCATCGAACCAAGAAAGGTGTTTTGTAATTGGCGAAGTTCGCCGCTCCCACGGCATTCGACACAACGAACGGTTTTTGTGCCGGGCGCAGCACCGCTACCGGAGCAGCGGTCACAGTATTCTAGGCGCTCGTAGCGACCAGTAATTTCCACTCCTAAGACAGCTTCCTCGAAGCTGATTTTGACATCCAAGCGCCGATCGCCGCCCGGAGCTGGACCAGTGGGGCTGCGTCGACGGTTGAAACCGCCGAAATTTTGCAGCAAATCCTCGAAAATGTCTTCGATACCACCGAATCCATTTGCATTGGGAGCGCCAGACATACCGGAAACACCTGCATGCCCGAAGCGGTCATAGCGAGCGCGTTTGGCATCGTCGCTCAGTACTTCATAGGCCTCATTTAGTGATTTGAACTTCTTAGCCGAATCATCGGATTGATTGACATCAGGATGAAACTGCCTCGCCATTTTACGAAAGGCGCGTTTGATATCGTCTTTGTTTGCGTTTCGGTTAACCCCTAGGAGGTCGTAATAATCATTAGCCATCTAAATCTAGCCGCTTCTTACTGAGCAAAAGACAACGCACACCGAAACATAGCCCAGGCTATGTTTCGGTGTATTCCGCATCTACGACATCCTCTTCCGGTGTATCGCTTGTGTCGCCATCGACGCCGGCAGTATTCTCGCTAGCGCTACCGTCCGTATTCTGATTTTCGTACATCTGTGCACCTAGCGACTGGACATAATTGACAAGGTCCTCGGTGGCTTGACTGATTTCCCCTAGGTCGTCACCATTTTGTGCAGAACGCAGAGCCTCTATTTTTGCCTTGGTTTCGCTTTTGGCCTCTTCAGGTAGTTTATCGTCAAAGTCACGTAGTGTTTTTTCTGCGGTGAAGATGGCTGCTTCGGCTTGATTGTTGATTTCAACGCTCTCCCGTTTCTTTGCGTCTTCGGCCGCATGTTTTTCTGCTTCCTTCACCATCTGATCGACTTCTTCATCGCTTAACCCGCTACTAGCAGTGATGGTAATGCTCTGCTCCCGCGCTGTTGCAGTATCCTTGGCGCTGACATTCAAGATGCCATTGGCATCAATATCAAAAGTCACCTCAATCTGTGGTACACCGCGTGGGGCAGGTGGGATGCCATCCAACATGAATTTACCGAGCGATTTATTGTTCGCGGCCATCGGCCGTTCTCCCTGAACAATATTAATTTCCACGCTAGTTTGGTTGTTAGCGGCAGTGGAATATACCTGTGTTTTCTGGGCAGGAATTGTGGTATTCCGCTCAATCATCGCTGTCGCCACACCACCGAGGGTTTCTACGCTCAATGTTAAGGGAGTTACATCGAGCAGCAATATATCTTTCACATCACCAGCCAAGACTCCAGCTTGGATGGCAGCTCCTTGCGCGACGACCTCATCCGGATTCACACTCTTGACAGGTTCTTTACCAAAAAATTCTTGCACGGCCTTTTGAATCGCTGGCATGCGTGTCATGCCGCCGACTAGGATGACTGTATCGATATCCTTAGTGGACAATTCTGCATCTTTCAGAGCTTGGCGACAGGGGGAAATGGACTTTGCGATTAGTTGCGAGACCATATCTTCCAGCTTCGCACGGCTGAGGGTAGTGGTGAGATGTTTGGGACCGCTGGCATCGGCAGTGATGAAGGGTAGATTGATTTCCGCGTTCAGCGTAGTGGATAACTCAATCTTTGCTTTTTCAGCGGCTTCTTTCAATCTTTGCAAAGCTTGGCGGTCGGTGCGGAGATCTATTCCTTGCTCTCCCTGAAATTCCTCGGCGAGCCAATCGATGATGGTTTCATCGAAATCATCACCACCCAAATAGGTGTCGCCATTGGTGCTTCGCACTTGGAAAACACCTTCGCCAACATCCAAGATGGATATATCAAAAGTGCCACCACCGAGATCATACACAGCGATGACCTCGTTCTTATTCTCACCCAATCCGTATGCGAGGCTAGAAGCCGTTGGCTCGTTGATAATGCGAAGGACTTCAAGTCCAGCGATTTTGCCGGCATCTTTGGTGGCATTGCGCTGGGTGTCGTTAAAATAAGCAGGAACGGTTATGACAGCGCGGTCGACCGTTTCACCCAAATAGGCTTCGGCATCCGCCTTGATTTTTTGCAATATCATGGCGGATATTTCCGGTGGGCTGTAGTCTTTATCCACCATGGTTACACGCACATCACCATTGCTGGCTGCTTTGACCTTATAAGGCACGCGACTGACTGAATTTTGAACTTCAGCGTCTTTGAACTTTCGCCCCATGAAGCGTTTTACGGAGAAAATCGTATTCTCTGGGTTCACGACAGCTTGATTGCGCGCCACTTTACCCACCAAACGTTCTCCGGTCTTCGCATTGATGGCAACGACAGAAGGGATGACACGCCCGCCTTCTTTAGAAGGGATGACAACCGGTTCTCCTGCTTCCATCACCGCTACTGCCGAATTGGTCGTCCCCAAATCAATACCAATCACACGTCCCATAAAATTGAACTCCTGACTAATCTAGACTTACGATCTACTTGGCGACTCGTACCAGCGCTGGCCGAATGACCCGCCCTTGATAGGAATAGCCTTTTTGCAATGTTTCCGTGACGAGGTTACTTGTAATGGCTCCGGTTTCATCGGTCGCAATGGCTTCGTGATAGTTGGGATCAAATTCGGAGCCAACTGGATCAATCTCTTTGACCTCGCTTTCCGAAAGGTATTTACTGACCTTGCGTTGTATCAGTAACAACCCATCGAACCAGGCAGTTTGCCCGTGTTCTTTGGGTATCGCAGCAATTGCCCGCTCAAGATCATCAAAGATGGGCAGTACTTCCTTGAAAAGGGTAATGATTGCGCTTTGCTGAGCATCTTTTTGCCGTCGCTTATTCCTTTTTTCCAAGTTTTCATAGTCGGCTTGAGCTCGTTTCCATCCCTCAAGGTTCTTCGCAGCTTCCTTTTGCGCAATCATCAGAGCTTCGAGTAAATTGATACCTTCTGGGATATTTCCCTCTGTTCGATCTTCTCCATTTTCTACTTTCAGGATATCCGACAGGTGAGTATTCTCTTCTCGTAACTCTTGCGCATCGAGGTTATTTTCTTTGGCTTCATTGATAGGGGAAGCGTTATCATCGGAAACTTCCTCGACGCGTTTGGCATCGTCCTTTTCGCGCACCTTACCTCCTCAAATAGTGCAACATGGAAAATCAATGGACTGTGAATCAGTATAGTGATTTTCTAATAGCAAAATCTTAACATCTCTACGCCGGTGATATACCGGAATACAGCTCCTCAATAAGCTCGGTCAGTTGATGTGAGATATTGCTCACAGTGCTGATGGCGCGACTGTAGTTGAGGTGTGTTGGCCCCAGCACACCAATGGTACCGACTGCTTGATCGGGTAAGCCATATTGCGAAAGTACAAGAGTCAGGCGACTTAACTCCGCCACCCGCCCATCACCAGCAATGACAACTTGAACTTGGTTCACCTGTGAATGTGCGAATTCACCCAAAATCCATTTATAGATGGCCTCTTCTTCAAAAACACGCAGAGCTTGTTGACTACCTTCATCGCCCGCGAAAGCGGTCAAAAGGTGCGGCAGACCGCCGCGATAGGCGATGTGCACATGGCGGGCATCCTGCTCCAAAAGTTCAGCGACCAATTCCAAAATTTCACGTTGAAGAGTGGGTAGTGTCGTCGCTGCGATCCGCAAACGATTTGCGGATAAATCGATATATTCATCATTCATTAGATTGGCAATTTGACTGAGCTGTTCTTGAGTGTGTTGCGTTTCCAAATTCACCATGCGTTGATGAACACCACCATTTTTTGTGACGAGAACCAGTAGTACCAAATGCCCCTGGATGGCAATGAGCTGCACATGCTTCAGGCGAGCATTCGGAGTGACTGGTTTGGTTACCAGTGATGCAGCATTAACCCGACTGGCCAAAAGTGAGGCCGCTAGACGAAGCCAGTCGTCACTCCGGGAAGGAAGACTACGAAATTTGCGTTCGATGTGTCGCTGTTCTTGTGGTTGCGGGTTAATCTCTCTTAAAAGGTGAGTCACAAAATAGCGATAACCGCGTTCGGTAGGGATGCGACCAGCAGATGGGTGTGGTGAAGCAAGATAGCCGCGATCCTCAAGAATGGCCATTTCATTGCGAATGGTCGCTGCGCTGACGCCAAGATCGGTTTCGTCGGCAAGGAACTGTGAGCTAATGGTATCGGGTTGCTCACAATGAGCCTGTACCAGCGTGGTCAAGATGTGCTCCTGACGCGCCGTTAGGGTTGGAAGATCCTGAGAATTGGACTCAGGTTGAGACATTCGTTAGCTCAATTTCAGTGAACTCAAACAGAGCATAGCATTATGAGGAGAGATCGTCAAAGGGATGAAAACAATTTTAAGAAAATTCTGATGGAATCTTGCATGTTTAGGGTAAGAATGAATGATTGGTCGCCCATCCATATAGCAACAAAATATTGTAAGATTGGAATATTGTCCGGTGTGTGCTAGGATACGATGGCATCAGCAAAGGAGAGCAAGGCATGGCAGGAAATACTTTTGAAGCGACCGAGCAGAATTTTCAGGAAGAAGTGATACAATCTGAAATCCCTGTCTTGGTGGATTTTTGGGCAGAATGGTGCCAGCCTTGTAAAGCGATCGCCCCAATCGTGGAGCAAATCGCTTTTGAGAAGGCTGATGTGTTGAAAGTGGGCAAGTTGGATGCCGATGCGCACTACGATTTGATCACTCAATATGGTATACGCGGCATCCCCACCCTCATTCTCTTCAAGAATGGTAAGGATGTTCACCGTATCACCGGTTTCAAACCCAAAGACAAGATCTTAAGCGAAATCGAAACATACTTGAGCTAATTCTCCGCTCAGATACGAGACCAGGCGATTGATTCGCCTGGTCTTTTGTTAATACCTCTGAAACTCAAGGATATTATTGGATAGTTGTTTTGGGAGTAGCGACAAATGGCAGAGGGGCGGATTCGCGTGCTGATAGCCAAGCCGGGCCTGGATGGTCATGACCGCGGTGCTAAAGTCATCGCACGAATATTGCGTGATGCTGGTATGGAAGTCATTTATACAGGGTTACGACAGACACCAGAAATGATAGCTGAAGCGGCCCTGCAAGAAGATGTGGATTTTGTGGGGTTGAGCATATTGAGCGGTGCGCACACTACTTTGGTTCCACGCATTCGTGAAAAGATGGATGCTTATGGTCTAGAGGATGTCTATTTGTTGTTGGGTGGAATCATTCCTCAAGGTGATTACGAAACCATGCGCCAGTATGGCGTAAAGGGCATCTTCGGGCCAGGTACTCGAGCAGAAACGATCATCTCCCAGATCCATGATTTATTTTCTAGGCGCAACCGCTATTCGGAGAATTGATGGCCGTTTCACTCGTCTCGAGAATGTTGGCAGGTGATCGCCGAGCATTATCGCGGATTTTGAGTCAGCTCGAAAATGGGAGCGCGCGTGCTGATTCAATAGACCGCGAAATTTTCCCGCATACTGGGCAAGCTCATATCGTTGGCATCACCGGCGCGCCAGGTACTGGCAAAAGCAGTTTAGTCAGCTCCTTGGCTTCAGCCATCCGTAATATTGGGGAAGAAGTCGCCATTTTGGCAGTGGATCCTTCGAGCTCCATTTCTGGCGGTGCGATAATGGGTGATCGCATTCGAATGGGTCAGTTATCTGGCGACTCTGGTGTTTTTATCCGCAGTATGGCCACTCGTGGTAATCTTGGCGGCTTGTCGCGGGCGACCCGCATCAGCCTAAGAGCATTGGATGCGGCAGGCTTTCCGATTATCCTGGTGGAGACAGTCGGCGCTGGACAAAATGAAGTTGAAATCGCCCAATTGGCTCATACCATCGTTGTGGTGGAAGCACCAGGTCTAGGCGACGATATCCAAGCCATTAAAGCTGGATTGTTGGAGATTGCGGATATCTTAGTTGTCAATAAAGCGGATCGACCGGGAGCTCGTCAAACGGCAAGGGATTTGCAGCGCGCACTTGAGCTTGGTCCTCCTCCGGGGTCGCCGCAAGGCATCAACCACCATGGGCAAGCTATGGGAATGGGGACTCGGGATGAGGCGAGTGAATCGCCGAAAGAGAATTGGTCACAACCGATATTGGAAACTGTGGCAACGCGCAGTGAGGGTATCGGTGAATTGCTCACGCATATCCAGAAACATAAGGCTTACATTTCCTCTCATCAGTTGTTGTCTATTTGGTGGCGTAGACAACTAACGGGTGAATTGCGCGAAGAGATATCCGCAAAATTTCAGAAAATTCTCTGGGGACAAGTTTCAACATCCATTTTTGAGAGTGCTTTGGCGCAGTTGATTTCCCGCAAAATTGCTCCAAGCTCAGCTGTGGAATCCATATTGGATTCCTGCAAAATCTTGGTGAATGAAGATGCGCAAACGGCGCAGAAGGTGTAGTGGAATTGGCGAACACAGCTGAGAGAAGTTTTGAAGACAGCGAAGGTCATTGGGTCAAGATACCTGGCACCAAGGTGACCGGGCAAAAAAGAGCAAGCTCCCAAGCGCAAAGAAACAGTGACAATCAATTCGGTGCTGGGCTACGCGTATTCAGTGGAAGCACATCACCTCAATTGACCCGCGAAGTTGCCGATTATTTGGGTGTGCCGCTCGGTCGTTATGAGCGATATGTTTTCACCAATGAAAACATCTTCATCAAGCTAATGGAAAGTGTACGCGGGCAGGATGTGTATCTCATTCAGACCTGTGCTTCACCTGTACATGACAACTTGATGGAAATGTTAATCATGTTGGATACGATTAAGCGTGATTTTGCTTGGCGAACCACCCTAGTGGTTCCCTATTTGACCTACACTCGCTCTGATAAGAAAGATCAGCCGCGTGTGGGTATCGCCGCTCGCTTGTTGGCGGATATGATCGAAATTGCTGGTGCCGACCGCTATATGACTTTGGATTTGCACGCTGGACAAATCCAAGGGTTTTTCAACATACCAGGTGATACGCTCACTGCCTTCCATCTCCTCTGCGATTATATGAAAGTGAAGCAAGTCCCCAATTTGGCGGTGGTTGCAACTGACCTGGGTTTTGCAAAAAAGGCCCGTAATTGGGCCGAATCGTTAAAGGTGCCAATGGCCATTGTCGAGAAAAGACGGAGTGATAACGTCGATAATTTGCATTCACTCTCGCTCATCGGCGACATTAACGGGAAAAATGTGTTGCTCGTGGATGATGAAGTACTCACCGGCAAGAGTGTCGTCAGTGCTGTGAATACAGTCCGCAGATATGGCGCTCAGGACATATACCTGGCTTTCACCCACCCATTATTGGTTGACCAGGCTTGCGAGCGATTGGCATCGTTGGATCTAAAGGAAATCATCACGACCAATTCTCTGGAGACTCCCGATGAGAAATTGCTGCCGAATATGACAGTTTTGTCCATCGCGCCGTTGATTGGTGAAGTAATCCGTCGTGCCCACGAGGGCCGTAGCGTAGGCGAGCTATTCGACGAATAGGGCCCCCGCGTTGCTCTGGCAATGGAATATTTCTTCCTGCATGAAGGGAAGGCGGAGCTTATGTTATAATCGATTGTTGCTTGTCAACTCACTGAGAATCCAACAAATGTTGAAGGGTTTCACAAAGCGTATATTCGGTAACCCCGTCGAGCGACAGATGAAGAAGTATCGTGAAATAGTCGCTCGCATCAATGGCCGGGAAGAAGAACTGCGAGCAAAAAACGACGCGGATCTGCGGCAATACTCGTTAGCGTTGCGCGAGCGGCATCTTGCTGGCGAGGCTTTGGATGATTTGCTCGAAGAGGCCTTTGCGTTGGTTCGCGAAACAGCCCGACGAACCATCGGCCTTCGCCATTATGATGTCCAATTGATTGGTGGCATCGCCTTGCATACCGGGAAAATTGCTGAAATGAAAACCGGCGAGGGGAAAACTCTAGTTGCCACCTTACCCTTATATTTGAATGCTCTGGCAGGTAATGGCGCGCACTTGGTCACGCCAAATGACTACCTTAGCAAAGTCGGTTTGCAAATGATGGGGCCAATCTATGTTTTTCTTGGTTTGAGCGCTGCAGTCATTCAAAATGCTGGTCCAAACGGCGACGCTGGCTCATACCGTTTTGACCCGGAATACGATTCCGAAGACGATCGTTACCAGAACTTATGCTCCATTAGCCGTCAAGATGCCTATTCCTGCGATATCACTTATGGCACCAATAATGAATTTGGCTTCGATTATTTGCGTGACAATATGGTTTTTTCGTTGGAGCAAATGGTGCAACAGGAGCGCTTGAATTTTGCGATCGTGGATGAGGTTGACAACATTCTCATTGATGAAGCGCGCACCCCTCTCATTATTTCCGGGAGCGCCGAGGCGCCGGCAGATGATTATCGGAAATTTGCCCGCATTGTCAAGCAATTGAAACGCAGTAGCCAAGAAAGCGTCGATGATGAAGAGCAAGAGCCAGATGGCGATTTTGTCATCGATGAAAAAGAACGGAATGTGTTCTTAACGGAAGCCGGGGTGCTCAAGGTGGAGAGATTGCTGGGTATTGACCAGCTTTATCACGCACAGCATTCACGGATGATACCCTATCTGGATAACTGTCTACGCGCGCAGACGCTATTTCAGCGTGATGTTCAGTATGTTGTGCAAAATGGGCAAGTCATCATCGTCGATGACTTTACAGGGCGCTTGATGTATGGGCGGCGTTTCTCTGAAGGTTTACATCAAGCGATAGAGGCAAAAGAAGGATTGCAAGTTCGCCGTGAGAATATGACCCTGGCGACCATCACTTTCCAGAATTTCTTCCGAATGTACAGGAAGTTGGCCGGAATGACCGGTACGGCCATGACGGAAGCGGAAGAATTTGAGAAGATTTATGAATTAGAGGTGGTTGCAATCCCCACTCATGAGCCGATCATTCGCGCGGATGAGCCCGATTTTATCTATATGACCTTGGAAGCCAAATGGCGAGCCGTCGTACAGGAAATTAAGGAACGGCACGAGCATGGGCAGCCGGTATTGGTTGGAACGGTTGCGATAGAGACCTCAGAAGCATTGGGGCGTCGCTTGAGTAAGGCGGGGATCCCGCATAATATCTTGAATGCCAAGCAACATGAGCGAGAGGCCACCATCATCGCCCAGGCAGGCAGCCCCCGCGCCGTTACCATCGCGACGAATATGGCAGGACGCGGCGTGGATATCTTATTGGGAGGCAATCCGGAAGGGATTGCGCGTGAGCGGCTGCGCAAAGGAGATCGTGATATCCCCCCACGCAATTCGCCAGACTGGTTGGCAGTTTTTCGTGTAGCTGAAAATGAATGTAAGCAGGCGAGGGAGCGTGTGCTTGAAGCGGGCGGTCTCTATGTTCTGGGTACGGAACGACATGATGCTCGCCGCATCGACAATCAGTTGCGTGGTCGCTCTGGTCGTCAAGGCGACCCCGGCGAGACACGATTTTTTCTCAGTCTTGAAGATGAATTGTTTCGGCGCTTTGCTGGCGATCGAATGCGCAAATTCATGAATTGGGCCAATCAAGAAGAAGAGCAACCTTTGGAGCATCGCTTGATCACAAAGTCATTGGAACAGGCGCAGGTGCGTGTTGAAGGGCATAACTTCGACATTCGCAAGCGTGTGTTGGATTATGATGATGTCGTGAATAAACAACGAACAGTGATTTATGGACGACGGCGTGAGGTATTGTCCACGGAAAATCTAAGTGAGGATTATCTGGAAATATTGGATGATGCTATTTCAGAGGTGCTTGCTGATTTCATGGATGCAGAGGATTGGCAACAAACGAGTGAACAAGATTTGGAAGCGCTCTATCGCCGACTTTTCACCATCTTCCCGCTGCCCCAAGACATCAATCCTAGCAGTTTGATGCAAAATCGCGCGAATGATCTGCAAGAAATGATGAGCGATGCTGCGCGGCGTGCCTATCAGCTGAAAGCGCAGGCACTCGAGCAATCTGAGGCGGGGTTGATGACCCGGGCAGAACGCATTGTCATGCTGAGGGCGATCGACCAGCAATGGCAGCAACACCTGACCGATTTGGATATTTTACGCGAAGGTATTGGATTGATGGCCATTGCCCAACGCGACCCACTCGTGGAATATCAGCGCGAGGCTTTTTCGATGTTCCGTCAGATGCAAGAGGCGGCGGATCGGCAAGCGCTTCGCGATATTTTCCTCGTTCAAGTGAATGTCACATTACCACAGCGGCGGGCGATGCGTACTTTGCGACCCTCCATCAGCAATGGTGCTGAGGCAGTAAGAGCGGAACCGGTCCGTGCTAAGCGCAAGTTGGGGCGCAACGAACCTTGCTGGTGTGGGAGCGGTAAGAAGTACAAACAGTGTCATTTGCGTCAGGATGAAGCCGAACAGAAAAAAATCCGCGCAACAGCGGGCTAGGTTATTGGGGGAAATGTTGCAAATCGGTTCTTGGCGTGTGGATTTGGTCAATGATTGTTGGCTGCGTATGGATGGTGGTGGCGCCTTTGGCCTGGTTCCCAAAGTACTCTGGCAACGCATTATCCCGGCCGATGAGGACAACTTAATCCCTTTCGCCACCACTTGTCTACTCTTACGGGGTTACGGGCATATCGCCATCGTCGATACCGGTATCGGTTATAAGCTCACTGATAAACAGATGCAGCAATGGTGTATCGAACGGCCGAAGGGCGGGTTGCTAGAAGCTTTGGCTCTGCGCGGGTTAAGCGCAGAGGATGTGGATACGGTGATCAATACTCATCTTCATTTGGATCACGCTGGTGGAAACACATCACTCGACGAAGATGGAAGGTTGATCGCTACATTTCCAAATGCTCAGTACTTTACCCAAGCCCGTGAATACCAAGACGCCACGGAACCCAACGAGCGTACGCGTGCCACTTATATGGTAGAGAATTTTGTGCCGTTGTATGAACAAGGCAGGCTGAACTTGCTGGATGGCGATGAGGAGATTTTACCAGGTGTCGAGGGCATTGTCTCACGAGGGCACACACCCGGGCACATGAGTTTGCGGATTAACGGCGGCGACGAACACCTGGGATTTGTTTGTGATTTGGCAAGTTTTGCTGTTCACTTTGAGCGAATCGGTTGGATGACAGCTTATGACTTGGAACCATTGCATACGCTCGAAAATAAACGAATCTGGCAAAGTTGGGCACTGGAGAACGAAGCATTGCTAGTTTTTCCACATGATGCTGCTCGCCCCATATGCCGTGCGTTTGAGCGAGATGGTCATCTCATATTGGAGGATATAGAAGAAAACTGGCTCAATTCCTGAGGTTTCGGTGGATCCTCAAGGAAAAATCAATTCAGACCGGTTGGCAATGTGGGCAAAAATGCGTGCCACGGCCGACTAAGCGAATTTTTTCGATCTGCGTTACGCAGCTGCGGCAAAATTCTCCTTCACGATTGAAGACATAAAAGTGCTTTTGTAGGTTGCCGCTATTCCCATCCGGCTTACGATACCATTGAAAACTAGCTCCTTCGTAGCGGATCGCATATCGCAATATATCGCGGATAGAACGGTGCAAGCGATGGGATTCGCTCGCCGTCATCTCATTGGCCCGGCGCGCAGGGTGCAAGCCTGCCAAAAAACAAGATTCATCAGCATAAATATTGCCCAAGCCAGCGACAATCCCTTGATCGAGCAATACGGCTTTCAGCGATTTGTTGCGACGAGATAATTCTTCTTGCCAATAATTCGGACTGAAAGAACCCGATAGCGGCTCAGGGCCCAAATGACCTAAGAAGCTGGGCAAATCTCTCACCCAGTATATCCGACCAAATTTTCGCAAATCGGAAAAACGCAATTGACGTCCATCGTCGAGTGTGAAATACACTCGCAACCAGCGATCCGCTTCGTGGAAAGTTTGCGGATCGCTGATATATAGGCGCCCGGTCATCCGCAAGTGAATCGCCAACGCTCCTTGTGTAATATGCAAGAGTATATATTTTGCTCGCCGTGAAAGCGCTTGGATTTTATGTCCGTTCATGCTTTCTGCGAGCTCTAGCGCGTTGGTATTCGCTAAGGTTGGTTTCCAAAGGCAACAGACCTCAATGATACTCCGCCCAACCAGTTCATCCTGCAAACCGCGGATTACACTCTCGACCTCAGGCAATTCTGGCATTTGTGCACTATAGCGAATATTGAAGCCATCCTCTATGCTCACTAGCATGCTCGGTATGATGGGGTCATGGTTTTGAGGAGTGCGATGGGCGATAAAGAATTTGTGCATTTGCATGTGCATAGCGAATATTCCTTGCTAGATGGCTTGAGCAATATTGATGCTCTGGTCAGCCGCGCAGCAGAAATGAATATGTCAGCTCTTGCCCTGACAGATCATGGTGTGATGTACGGCGTGATGAACTTCTATCAGGCTTGTCGCCAAGCCAATATTCGCCCCATCATCGGTATGGAAGCCTATCTAGCGCCGCGCAACCTCAAAGACCGTGACTCGCAATTGGACCGGAGAGCAGCCCATCTCTTGCTGCTTGCGCGTAATCAAACTGGCTACCAGAATCTGCTTCGTTTAGCCAGCATCGCCCAACTGGAAGGGTTTTTCTACAACCCCAGAGTCGATCGGGAGGTCTTGGCCGCGCATAGCGAGGGTCTCATCGCAACGAGCAGCTGCCTTGCGGGAGAAATTCCCCAGTTGGTGATGAATGGCCATGAAGAAGAGGCTCGTTCACGCATTAATTGGTACGCCGATGTATTTGGCGACGAGAATTTTTTCTTGGAATTGCAACACCATGAGATCGATGCTCTGCAAAAAGTCAATCGCTGGCTAGTTGAAGAGAGCCGAGGCTCAAGGCCTTTAGGATTACTGGCGACGAATGATGTTCATTATATCCTAAAAGAAGATCACGATCCGCATGATACGCTGATTTGCATCCAGACTAAGGCACTCAAATCGCAAGGCAATCGCCTACGCATGTCTGATGCGAGTTACCATCTCACCTCTTCAGCGGAAATGTGGCGACACTTTGGAGAATTGCCATCTGCTTTAACCAATTCCTTGCGCATCGCGGAGCGCTGTGAAGTCAAACTGGATCATAGTGGATATCACCTGCCAGTATTTCCCGTTCCTGAAGGTTACGATGAAGAGGGTTACCTTAGACACCTTTGCAGCCTGGGCATGGAATGGCGGTTTGGCCGTCATTCAGAAGATGGTGTACTTAAGGAGCGGTTGCACAATGAGCTCGAAATCATCGTTCGGATGGGCTTTGCTTCCTATTTCTTACTCGTATGGGACCTCTGTGAATATGCTCGTTACGCCGATATATGGTGGAATGTTCGCGGTTCCGGCGCGAGTAGCCTGGTCGCTTATGTTTTGGGAATCACAAACATCAACCCGGTAGAACACGGGTTACTCTTTGAACGGTTTCTTAATCCTTCCCGTGTAACCATGCCGGATATTGATTTGGATTACCCTGACGACCGTCGCGGCGAAATGATCGCGTATACGGCGCAAAAATATGGTGAAGAACGAGTTGCAGCCATTATCACTTTTGGGACGCTCGGGGCGCGAGCCGCGGTGCGTGATATTGGACGTGTGTTGGATGCGCCGCCACAATTGGTTGACCGCGCGGCGCGCCTCATCCCACAAGAGATAAGAGAGCGACCATTGGCGGAATACATCGAGAGAACTCCAGATTTGCAAACTCTATACCAAACGGAAGAAATGTTTCAACGGATCATAGACACAGCTGCCACATTACAAGGTGTCAGTCGCCATGCTTCCTCTCACGCAGCCGGCGTCATTGTTTCAGACAAACCCCTGGTGGAATATTTACCCTTGCACCGCATTACGGGGAAGGACCCCAGTGAGGGTGCGCTCAAAGCAGTCACGCAGTTCCCAATGGAGACCTGTGAAGCCATTGGCTTGCTGAAAATCGATTTCCTCGGCCTTTCCACATTAACCATCATGCGGCGCGCTTGCGAGATCATCGAAAAGTACCATGGCCGCAGTTTCAACATTGAGAACATCCCAATTCGCCCCAGTGGCGATGAAGAGATGGACAAGATGTTGGAAAGAGCATTCGCGACGATCGGCCGTGGTGAGACCGTGGGTATGTTCCAAATTGAAAGTGAAGGTATGCAACAGATGTTGCGAGGGATGCGCCCAACTCGCTTTGAGCATATCGTTGCAGCGCTGGCTCTCTATCGACCAGGGCCGATGGATTATATCCCTACTTATAACGCGCGCATGCACGGTAGCGAACCGATCACTTATCACCACGAGCAAATGAAACCCATCCTGGAAGAGACTTTCGGCATTATGGTTTACCAGGAACAAATCATCCAAATTGCCAACCAACTTTTTGGTTATGAGCCGGGCGAAGCGGATTTGATGCGCCGAGCAATTTCTAAAAAAGATGAAACCGCACTACAAAAACATCGTAACCTCTTTCTTAAACGTGGACCGCAATATGGGATTAATGCCGACTTATCAGCAAAAGTTTTCGCCGATATTGAATTTTTCGCTAATTACGGATTTAACAAAGCGCACGCGACCGATTACGCCGTCATCACTGTTCAGACAGCTTTTCTCAAGACCAATTACCCCAGCGAATATATGGCGGCGATGCTTTCTGTCCATAGCAACTCACACGAGAAGGTCGCCAGGTACCTCTATGAGTGCAAACAGCGCGGGATTGTAGTATTGCCACCAGACATCAACTTGAGCCAGCTCGATTTTGATTTGCAGCCTAGCGAAGATGGCACGAGACATCATATTCGTTTCGGTTTAGCGGCGATTAAGAGCGTTAACCTCGATGGATTACAACAAATTATAGAAGCAAGAGGAAACGAACCTTTTGCGGATATGGCAGATTTCTGCAAAAGATTGGATCTTCGCCAATTTCCAAAGCGTTCGCTTGAGAGTTTGATCAAGGTTGGGGCTTTCAGCAATTTTGGCGATAGAGCCGCTTGCTTAGCCTCCGCTGAGCGTATTCTACAAGCGAGCGGCGCGTATCACCGTGACCTCGCAATTGGCCAATCCAATATGTTTGGTGGTGCCAGCAACGTGACCGACTTCCTGGATGAACTACCACAATCCCAGCCGACGATTTCGCGTGAAATGCTACGCTGGGAAAAGGAATTCTTGGGAGTCTATGTCACTGGTCGGCCGATCGAGCGTTTTTCGTCAGTTATCGCGCGCTCTGAGCCACACATTCTGCGAGAACTCAAGCTTCGGGGCGAACATGGGCAAGAAGTGCGTGTAGTGGGTGAGATACTTTCCATGCGCCGAGTGGTCACGCGCAATGATGAGACGATGTGTGTCATGTTGCTGGAGTGCTGGCACGAAAGCGCTGATTCCATCGAGTTGATCCTCTTCCCACGCACCTGGGAAAAAATCAATCGCCAATTCTCTGCAACAGATCAAGCATTGCGTGTGGGTGATATCGTCCAGATATCGGGCCGGTTTGAGATGGAGCGAGGTTTTGTTTCTCGCGAAACCGTTACAGATAATCAGACATCTGTGGCCAATGCCCAAATCATTGTCGAGAAAATTCGTCGAGATTTCGATGTATTGTTGAATGGAGATGAAGCCTTACCCGTTATAGATACCGACTCGTCTGTAGCCCCGAAGCAGGACTCACAGAAGATGGTAGCTGTTTTGAGGTTGGAGGAAGATGAGGCTCGTAATGTGCGTATATTGCGAAAAGTGCATGAAATTATCGCGAGTTACGAGGGTCAGGATATTTTTCACATTCACTTGATTTGGGGTGAAAGTCAACGAGTATTGAATTTCCCTCAAATGCGGACGCGGATCTGTGAGGAATTGGTTGTTGAGTTGGCACAGTACATCGGCCGAGGCAATATAAAATATTAGGAAGGCCGTGGTGAATGCGTAGAGGTGATGGAGGCGAGCCGTGCTTGGGTCAGTTTGATGAAGTCATCTTTGGCGATGGAGACTTGCCACCCGCGCCGGCCAGCGCTCATCACCAATCGGTCTGCTCCATTCGCGCAGGTATCCAAATATATGGGCCAGGAGCGATCCAATAGAGCGAGCGCACTGATCCCTCCAACGCGCAAGCCGGTTTCTTGCTCTGCATCCTTTTTTGTCATCATACGAATGCGTTTTTCGCTGGCAGCTTTTGCCAAGCGCCGCAAATCCAGATTGTGGTTACTGGGTAGTAATGCCAACAATGGCTCTCCACCGCTCTTGGCCCTGAGGGCCAATGTCTTGAAGAATGAGAGAGGGGGTAAACCAAGCGCATTCACGACGCTTTCCGCATCTTGATATTCTTCCGAGTGTCTCAAGACTTCGTGTGCGATACCTCGTTGCCGCAGCATTCGTAGGGCCATCAGTGGACCCAAGCTTTTCATCGTCGCCTAAGTTTCAATTTACCAGCATCATATTGCGACTGGTTCATGATAAACGCCGAATTCGGCGCGCATGACATCCATCATCTCTCCCAGAGTCGCATCGGCCAATGCTGCATCGATGAGTCTCGGCATGATATTGACATCATCACGACAGGCCGCCGTAACTGCTCGTAAGGCGACATTGGTCGCCTCGTTATCCCGTTCCAGACGCAACCGCGCCAACCGCGCACATTGACGGCGATATCCGGCTTCATCCATTTTTAGAATGGGGATTTCCAATGGCTCATCGACGCAATATTGATTCACACCAATGACATGACGTTGTCCTTCATCCAATTCCCGTTGATGACGATAGCTGGCATCTGCAATTTCCTGTTGAAAATATCCGTTTTCTATCCCTCGCAATACACCACCCATTTCTTCTATCTGTTCAAGATATTCATAAACACCGCTCTCAAGCTGGTCAGTGAGATGTTCAAGGTAATAACTTCCTCCCAGAGGGTCGACTGTATTGGCTACGCCGCTTTCCTCGAGTATCACTTGTTGGGTCCTCATGGCGATCGTCACAGCTTTTTCGCTGGGTAGAGCTAGGGCTTCATCCAAACTGTTGGTATGGAGGGATTGTGTCCCGCCCAGTATCGCCGCCAACGCTTGCAAGGTGACACGCGCTATATTGACTTCCGGTTGTTGAGCAGTAAGGCTGACACCGGCGGTCTGCGTATGAAAGCGCATCAACCACGAGCGAGGATTCTTCGCGCCAAAAGTCTCTCGCATTTCTCTAGCCCAGATGCGACGAGCGGCCCGATATTTGGCTATCTCTTCAAAAAGATCATTATGCGCATTAAAGAAGAAACTCAGACGCGGTGCGAATTCGTCGATTTCCAAACCGCGTGCCATTGCCCAGCGCACATATTCCAGACCGTCGGCGATGGTGAACGCCAACTCTTGCAAGGCGGTGCTTCCTGCCTCCCTGATATGGTATCCACTGATGCTAATGGAATTCCAAAGAGGCATCTCTTGGCTAGCAAACTCGATGGTATCAGTCACCAGTCGCATCGATGGCTCAGGTGGAAACACGAATTCTTTTTGTGCGATGAATTCTTTTAGGATATCGTTTTGTAAAGTGCCGCGGAGTTGCGCTCGAGGGATCCCTTGTCTTTCTGCGGCGGCAATATAGAATGCCCATATCGGCGCCGCGGGGCTGTTTATGGTCATACTCGTGGATATATCGCCCAGTGGAATTCCTTTGAAGAGAGTCTCCATATCGTGCAGTGAGCTGATCGCTACGCCACACTTGCCATATTCACCGGTAGCCTCCGGGGCATCAGTGTCATATCCCATCAGGGTCGCCAGGTCGAAAGCGACGGATAAGCCCATATTGCCTTGGTCGAGCAAATATCGATAGCGTAAATTGGTCTCTTCTGCGGAGCCGAAGCCGGCAAAAATGCGCATCGTCCATGGGCGTCCACGATAACCAGTGGCGTGGATGCCACGAGTGAATGGGTATTCACCAGGATACCCCAACCGCCGATTGTATTCAGTGTCCGGCTCTTCCGGCGCATAGAGGCGCTCAATTGGAACGCTGGATTGTGAAAGGAAATGCTCTTTTCGCTCAGGTAGGTGTTCGGGGCTACGACGGAGGGTTGTTTCTTCCCAACGAGATTGATGGATGTTTCGCTTGGCCGCTCCTGAGCGCGTTTCATTGGTTATGGTCATGACTCAAACTCTCGCATTTTATGAAATTATAGCAGGTGCAGAAAATTCTTACCCATACAGTACAATCAACCGACACGGAATGCATTGGATGTGATCATAATGACGAAAGAACTATTGGAGGCTTTATCGCGATTGGACACGCTTTTACACACTCAGGAGCCGATGACCAGCGCAGTGCATAAGGTGTTGTTGGGCGAACTGCCGCGGATGCTGCGTTGGGAGGCGGGTTGTCGCCAGTCTGCAGATCCGCTAGCCATTTATCATATGCGTGTCTCCAGTCGACGAATTCGGAGTCTCATTCGCCTCTTTCGGCCCTATTTCTTGAAGAAGCAGGTGAAGCCAATACGCGTTGGTTTGCGCATGCTGTCCAGTCGGTTGGGAACGGTCAGGGATTTGGATGTTTTCCAAGAGACCATTCAATCCTTGCTTGAAGAGTCAATCGGCGAGGTGGATTTTTTGGCGAGGATGAAAGAGCAATTATTCGAGGCACGCTGCGAACCGGCGAGAGAATTGCAGATCTTTATGCGTAGCGAAGAATATCAAGGAACATTGCAAGCGATTCGAAATTTCTTGCGGGCAGAACCGCTGGAACCGATGCTCAAAGCGGGGTCACCATACGAGTTGCGCCATCTCTTGCCGATTACAGTACAACAACAATTGGCGAAAGTGTATTCTTATGATGCTTGGTTGAACAGTGGAGATATCCAAACTCTACATGACTTGCGTATTGAAATTAAAGGTCTACGCTATATACTGACATTCTTTTCAGAAGTCTTGGGTCCGACAAGTCGACTTTTTATCGCCGAACTTAAACGCATCCAGGATAACCTTGGCGTACTCAGTGATATTAGCTCTGCTCAGGATATCTCAGTATCCCTTCGGGAAAATCAGACTGTCTGGGGGAGTGATACCGATTTTCATGTCTTTGAAGAGAGTTTGCAAACTCGTGCAAAGCTGAGCATTGCACCTTTTGAGCAGAATTGGCAGCGGTTAAAGGATCGACGTGTTCGTAAGTATTTGTCTGATGCCTTGCTAGTGTTGTGAAAGTTGTCAATCGCCAGCTTGGTCTATGATTACAAGCAGGGCACCTTTATCCACCGTTTCACCAGCGACGCATCGGATTGCATTGACTTTCCCCTGAAGAGGAGACTTTAGCTCATTTTGCATTTTCATCGATTCGAGCACAATGAGTGTGTCTCCCTCGTCAACATTTTGGCCCAAGCTCACCGGGACGGCAGCGATCACTCCGGGCATAGGCGAGGTAATCTCACCCGATGAAGGGCGCTGCCTCCCCCTGCGCTGCTCCATGAGCAGAGCACGCTCATCCAGGACCCCGATCGCGTATAATTTGCCATTCAGTTGAATTTCGATGAGCGGGCCATTTTCCTCGCCAATGATGGCTAGGTGGGATTTGTGGTTTGCGATGATTGAATAAACGGAGGGTCCGAGACTGTGGAAATCCACATCCCTCTCTTCACCGTTGACTCGCAAATGTCCATCTTTGAAAATCTCGATTTCGTAAGTATTTTGGTTCACCATGGTGTTGTATTTGGCGATGCGAGAGGAGTGGGTAGTGTCGGATTCAATCATCTTTGCATACGCTCCCAACGCCCGACCCATTTCCAATTACTCGCATCCCGCTTGGCTGGGGCGACCACTTGTGCAGAAAGCTGGCGCTTCCGGTGAGCGTAAAGCGTAGCGACAATGGCCGCGGTCTCCAGCTCAGCTGTTGTCGGCGATTCTTCGTAGGTGGTCATACTGAATTTTTGCTCGACGAAATTCGTGTCAATATGGCCGGCGATGAAGCTGATGCTATTCATCAAGTTGATATGGAAGGGAATATTGTGTTTCAAACCGACAATGGAATATTCAGACAAAGCTCTCCTCATCCTCAATAAGGCTTCATTCCGAGTTTTTCCCCAGGTAATGAGCTTGGAAATCATGCTGTCATAATAGGGTGTGATTTCCGAGCCAGCATAAACACCAGTATCCACACGAACGCCTGGCCCAGTTGGCAAAATCATGGTGCGAATTTGTCCTGTGGAAGGCATGAAATTCTGATAAGGATCTTCTGCATTAATACGGCATTCGATGGCCCAGCCTTGCGGGTCCAATACACTCCGAGTCCGTGTCATGCGTCGTCCACGCGCGATGCGAATCTGCTCACGCGCCAAATCCATCCCGGTGACCAATTCGGTTACCGGGTGCTCTACCTGGAGACGAGTGTTCATTTCCAGAAAATAAAAATTCTTTTCTCGATCCACCAAGCACTCGACTGTACCGGCGTTCACATAGTTCACTGATTCCGCAGCAGAGATGGCCATCTCCCCCATCTTCTTGCGCAAATCGCGATCCATAAAAACGCTAGGAGCTTCCTCCACCAATTTCTGGTGTCGTCGTTGAATGGAGCATTCCCTTTCGCCGAGGTGGATGGTATTGCCATGGCTATCGGCAAAAATCTGTATCTCGATATGCCGAGCACCCAAGAGCAATTTTTCCAAATACAATTCTCCATTCCCAAACGAGCTCTCCGCCTCGCGACGAGCGATGGCCAAGATGGATTGCAAGTCCTCGGGACGGTGGACAGCGCGCATCCCTTTACCACCGCCTCCTGCGACGGCTTTTGCTAAGATGGGATAGCCAATTCTTTCGGCTGCTAGGCGCAATTCGTCATCCCTTAGCCCGGCTTCACAACCGGGTATCAGTGGCACATTGCGATTGCTGACGGCGCGGCGGGCCGCTTCTTTATTCCCCATTGTGGCGATCGCGCTGGGCGGCGGACCCACCCAGGTCATACCAGTATCGATGACCATTTGCGCGAATTCTGCATTTTCCGCTAGGAAGCCATATCCAGGGTGGATGGCGTCTGCTTCTGTTTGACGAGCGATCTCCAGTAGCGCTTCTTTCCGCAGATAGCTATCGGTGGGATGTGGGCCACCAATGTGTGCTGCTTCATCTGCGTAGCGCACATGCAAAGCTGAACGATCCACATCCGAATAAACAGCCACGGTCGGAATACCCAAATCACGAGCGGCGCGGATGATGCGCACAGCAATCTCACCACGGTTGGCGACAAGAAGCTTGTGCACATGCTGAGGAGGTTGTTCGGACATCGTATTTAGAGAGGGATATTGCCGTGTTTCTTGGCGGGGTTCTGGTCACGTTTGTTTTGTAGAACTTGCAATGCATTGATGAGTCTAGGGCGGGTATCACGGGGCTCGATGATGTCGTCAATGAAGCCCCTTTCGGCGGCGATATATGGGTTAGCGAACTTCTCGCGGTACTCTCCCGCTAACCTTACTTTGATCTCGGTGGCATCTTTGGCGGCTTTTAGCTCCCGTCGGTAGATGATCTCCACGGCGCCTTCCGGACCCATTACGGCGATTTCAGCCGAGGGCCAGGCCAAATTGAGGTCGCCACGAATATGCTTGCTGCTCATGACGCAATAGGCGCCACCATAAGATTTGCGTGTGGTGACCGTTAACTTGGGTACTGTCGCCTCACAATAGGCGAAAAGCAGCTTGGCGCCAGATAGGATGATGCCATTGTGCTCCTGGTCTGTGCCCGGTAGGTATCCTGGGACATCGACAAAGGTGATCAAGGGTACATTAAAAGCATCACAAGTGCGAATGAAGCGCGCGGCTTTTTCGCTGGCTTTGATATCCAAAACCCCCGCGAGAACCATTGGCTGGTTGGCGATGATGCCGACACTATATCCACCCAACCGGGCAAAGCCGCAAACGATATTGGCTGCAAAACTCTCGTGCACTTCGAAGAAAACTCCATCGTCCACGATGGAGCCAATCACTTCTTTCATATCGTAAGGGCGGTTGGAGCTTTGCGGGATAATTTCATCGAGTGCAACTTCAGTCCGTAATGGATCATCATTGGTAGCGATGAAGGGTGGATCTTCTAGGTTGTTTTGCGGAAGGTATGCGATGAGTTCACGGACCAACAGTAGCGCTTGTGTCTCATCAATGGCTACGAGATGACAAGCACCGCTGCGCGATGAGTGCACACTGGCACCCCCCAATTCTTCAAAAGTCACTTCTTCATTCAATACCTGACGCACTACATCTGGACCTGTGATGAACATATAACTGGTGCCATCGACCATAACGGTGAAATCGGTTAGCGCTGGGCTGTAAACGGCACCGCCAGCACAGGGACCCATTATGACACTAATTTGGGGAATGACGCCGCTCGCCAATGTGTTACGAAGAAAAATATCGGCGTATCCGGCTAAGCTCTCGACCCCTTCCTGTATGCGCGCGCCGCCACTATCGTTGAGGCCGATGACCGGTGCGCCGGTCTTCATGGCCATGTCCATGATCTTGCAGATCTTTTCTGCATGGACTTCGCTCAATGTGCCACCAACAACCGTGAAATCCTGGGAAAATACATATACGAGGCGCCCGTCGATGGTTCCCCAGCCAGTCACGACACTGTCACCGGGATAAATTTTATCAGCCATGTCAAAATTTTGGGCACGATGTTGAACGAAGGCATCCAACTCTCGAAAACTACCGGGGTCAAGCAATATATCCAGACGCTCGTAAGCGGTATGCTTGCCTGAGGACCGTTGTCGATTGATGCGCGCTTCACCGCCGCCTTGCTTGCTCAGAATTCGCCTGTTGCGCAATTCTTCCAATTTAGGATTGGCTGGCATCATCCATTCCACTTATGCTGGGAGCGTAATAGTTAGGGGCGATTTCAGGAATTACTTTGCCCTTAGCGCCATGATTATAGCCAGATATGGTGGAGATTCCAGACTCAGTGTGTTCTAGATGTTGATCGGGGCTCGATATTCTCCGAAGACATCCTTCAAAGTGGCGCAAATTTCACCAACCGTTAAATTCTGCTCCACACATTCAATCAGGATGGGCATTAAATTCGCGTCACTTTTGGCCATATCCGCCAGATGTTCACGCAAAGCCAGACTCTTCTCATTATCGCGATTGGCTCGCAATTGCTTTAGCCGCTCTCTTTGAGAGAATTCTGCTGCGGGATCTCCTCGTTGTATGGCTAGATGATCATCATGGTTTTCTTCGAAGGCATTCAAGCCAACAATGAGATTCTCACCTTTCTCTAAAGCCAGCTGCGTGTGGTAAGCGCTGTTCAAGATTTGTTCTTGAACCCATCCTTCTTCAATGGCGGCCAAAGCACCTCCCCTTTGGTCAATCTGCAAGATGTATTGACGCGCCTGCGCTTCAATTTCGTCTGTTAGTGCTTCGATGAGATGGCTGCCGCCAAGAGGGTCGACACTATCAGCCACACCGCTCTCGTGAGCGAGGATTTGTTGGGTTCGCAGGGCAATTTGTGCTGCTTCTGCCGTGGGTAACCCCAGAGCTTCATCCAGACTATTGGTGTGTAGTGATTGAGTTCCCCCCAATATTGCGGCGAGCGCCTGCATGGCCACTCGAATGACATTGTTCTGCGGCTGCTGCGCCGTGAGTGTGCTACCGCCGGTTTGTGTATGAAAGCGGAGCATACAACTACGCTGCTTGCGGGCTTTGAAACGATCCTGCATGATGTTCGCCCAAAGACGCCGAGCGGCGCGGAACTTCGCAACCTCCTCAAAAAGATGGTTGTGCGCGTTGAAAAAGAAAGAAATCTGGGGAGCAAAATCATCCACGCAAAGACCGGAATCTACGGCCGCACTCACGTAGGCGATTGCGTTTGCCAAAGCGAAGGCAACTTCTTGAACGGCTGTGCTGCCTGCCTCACGAATATGATAACCACTCACGCTAAGCGTGTTCCACTTTGGTACCTGTGTGCGACAATAGGATATCAAATCAGTGATCAATCGCATCGAGGGTTTGGGTGGGAAAATATAAGTTCCACGTGCGATGTATTCCTTGAGGATATCGTTTTGCACCGTTCCGCGGAGTTTTTTTGGCTCAATGCCCTGGCTCTTGCCAACTGCAATGTACATAGCCAGCAGTACGGCTGCTGGCGCGTTAATGGTCATACTTGTAGAGACACGGTTGAGTGGTATATCTTCAAGAAGTCTTTTCATGTCTTGCAAGCTGCTAATGCTGACGCCAACTTTGCCGACTTCCCCTTCTGCGATGGGGTCGTCTGCGTCGTAACCAATTTGTGTCGGCAAGTCGAAAGCAACGCTCAGTCCGCTCTGGCCTTTTGCCAGTAAGAAGCGGTAGCGCGCGTTTGATTCTGCAGCACTACCATACCCAGCGTATTGACGCATCGTCCAAAGCCGGCTGCGGTACATGGTCGGATGAATCCCCCGTGTGAAAGGGTATGAGCCAGGAAAATCCTCGTCATCTTCCGCAGCATAGAGCGGAGCCAACTCAATCTGAGAGGCCGTTTGGAAAGATATGCGCCGCTCACTGAAATTGGCGCGCGCTGCCTCCAGCTCCTCTACTTGCCAGCGCTGGAAAGGGGTTAAGCTCTCATCCTTCAATGTCAATCCTATGAATCAACCAACAGCGCTGATAAAGGAATCTGCAGACCCGCAAAATTTGCGAAGGAACAATCGGCTACTTCGATACCGGCGGAAACTTGCAACCAGCTTTTTGCTCTATGGAAGAGTTGCAAGTAGCTGAAGGGCAAACGGGGAGCTTCTGTCAAATCGAATTTCACAATCACGGATAGAATTATACAGTGCTCGGCTTCAATTTCCACGAAATTGCCGAAGGGCATTTCGTCCAGGGTGATATCTGCATCTTCTAATCGATAGGTCGTGCGATATTTCTCATATCGAGAATGGATGTTGAAACCCAGTTTTTCCAGAATCAATCGAGCGGTATCAAAATCGGTGAGGCCAACTTCAGCTTCGAATCGATTGACAATATCTTCGTGGACTATGGCGTCTGATTTGAAGGTGAGTGAAACGCAGCTATCGCTCCGGAGTCGGAGCAAGGAGCGCTGTTCCGCTAATTTGAGTAGCGGATGATCGAATACCAAGTTGGTCTCGAGCGTGCGGGGCATATGGATTGAGGCGCCTCGCGCCCGTAGTTTGGTGGACAGGGCTTCCAATTCAGGCAAGTACAGCTTGATTTCTGTTTCTCGATGGATGTTCATCAAGAATCAACGACGAATGCATGAGGCTTTGTACATAAGGCTGGTATTCGCCTCATCCTGGTGTTGTCAGCACGATGGCGGTGAGTGCTCATAACTCCAGTACGATTTTTCCGAAAACTGAAAAATCTTCTAACAATTCCTGGGCACGCTTCGCTTCTGTCAACGGCAAAATTTGACCGATGACCGCTTTGAGTTTCCCAGAGAAAAGCAACCCCATAACTTGGCGGTAGTCTTGGTGAGGCCCCATTGTGCTACCAATCAAAGAAAGATGGCGCGCGAAAAGTTGTGCCAGGTTGAGCGTATACTCATAACCGCTAGTACCGCCAACGATCAATATGCGACCACCAATCCGTGCCGCGCGCAAGCTCTGCTTCAGAGTCGCCGCTCCAACATTATCCACCACGATATCGACACCGCGCTTGTTAGTGAGACTGTATACTTCTCTCGACCAGTCAGGTGCATTTTCACGGTTGATGGTCATATGGGCGCCGAGTTTTTCAGCGGTCGCGCAGCGTTCAGCATTGCTACCCACTACAATTACCTGCGCTCCTGCCAAATGGGCAATTTGAATGCTGGCACTATTCACACCGCCGCCAGCACCGACGATGAGTACAGTTTCTCCCGCCCGCAAGTGTCCGCGAGTGATGAGGGAATGCCAAGCTGTGACGAAGACCAAACCGGCAGCCGCGGCTTCAGCAAAGGAGATATGGTTGGGCATATTGAGCAGATTGCGCGCTGGCACGACCGCGTATTCAGACGCCAACCCAGGGTGATGCTCGCCAAGGATGCCAATGCGAGACTGGTTTTCCAATCCAGTATCCAAAGCAGTTGAGTTGGGTGGGATGATGGTTGGGTCTACGCAAACGCGTTCTCCCACCGCAAATTGGTCGACGCCAGGACCCAAGGATTCCACAACCCCTGCGCCATCTGCACAGATGACATGCGGGAATTTCAGCCTCAATCCGGGCCAACCGTGGCGCACAAAAAGATCTAGGCGATTTAGGGCTGCGGCTTTGATACGCAACCGCACCTCTCCGAAATTAGGCTCGCATCTCGGTAAGTCTTCTCGATATTCAATCACTTCCGTACCGCCATGTCCGCAGAGTACTGCCCCTCGCATCGTATCCATCATCAGCGCAACCCCAATTCGTTGCGGGCAATCACCATACGCTGTATTTCACTCGTTCCTTCATAGATGCGGGTGATGCGCGCGTCACGATAATAACGCTCCACAGGCAACTCCTTGCTATAGCCCATACCACCATGTATCTGTAATGCTTCATCAGTCACGAATTGGGCTGTTTCGCTGGCATGCAATTTGGCAATACTCGCGGCCATTGTATATCGAGTGCCAGTTCTTGCAGCGGCCATTTTAGCACGCGCCGCGTGATAGATCAGCAAGCGGCTGGCTTCAATTCGCATTTTCATATCGGCAATCTTACCTTGTATCAATTGAAAACCACCGATGGGTTTGCCGAAAGCACAGCGCTCCCGAGCGTAGAGAATGCTGGCTTCATAGGCTGCTTCAGCGACGCCCAAAGCCTGCGCAGCGATACCGATACGCCCCGCATCCAAAACAGCCATAGCGATCTTGAAACCTTGTCCAGGCTCACCCAGAACATTGTCAACCGGGCATTCATAATCCTCGAAGATCAGCTCGCTAGTCGCGCTCGCGCGAATACCCAATTTCGGTTCGATTTTACCCCGGAGACAACCCACTTGGTTCAAATCGATGAGAAAAGCGGTGATACCACGTTGCTTTTTCTCCGCTTCCGTCATTGTGAAAAGGATGGCGAAATCAGCCACAGGTCCACTCGTCACCCAGCTCTTGCGACCGTTGATGAGATAATGCGTACCGGCCTCGTTGAGCGTTGCCCGACTTGCCATTGTCCCGGCATCACTCCCCGACATTGGTTCTGTCAGACTATAGGCACCAACAGCCTTGCCATTGGCAACTGGGATGAGAAAACGCTGTTTTTGCTCTTCTGTCCCATATTTGAGCAAGCCATGACAATAAAGGGAATTATTCACGCTGATGATGGTCGAATGACTCATATCGACGCGAGCAATTTCGACCATCGTCAGCACATAGGCCAGCGTATCCATCCCCGCGCCGCCATACACCTCTGGTACTTCGATGCCCATCAATCCCATCTCACCCGCCTTTTGGATGGTCGCGAGTGGGAAATCTCCACTTTCATCCAGCTCAGGGGCGATGGGTTCGATCTCTTTTTCCGCAAAGTTGCGAACTGCGCGCTGGAGTTGTTGGTGCTCTTCACTCAATCCATACAATCCATAGAGGAAGTCATCAGCGCCCATATGCCACCCATTTCCGTAAATTACCCGTCCACATTATATTATAATGAGGGACCCACCCACAGTGAGCATGAGGTGGGCTTGTGTGGAAAGGTATTCATGAAGATTCATCATCTGGCCGTTTTGGTCGCTGACATGGATATCTCTTTGAAATTCTGGCAAGATGCGCTGAGATTGGAATTGAAAGAACGGCGATTTGTGCCCAAGGAGGGTGTAGAAATTGCATTCTTGGCGGTGGGCGATTCCCTTATCGAGCTGATTAAGCCCTTGGATGACTTGGGAGGTTTGTCGCGTCAACTGGAGCAACCTGGGACAAAAATCCATCACATTTGCCTTGAAGTGGAAAGTGTCGCGCGCCGCATGCAGCAATTGCAAAACGCGGGCATCCAGTTCGTTAATGAGGAAGTTCGTAGTCATGAGGATGGAACGCGTTATGCCTTTATACACCCTCGAAGCACTGGGGGTGTATTGTTAGAGTTATATGAACCCCCCAGTTGAATCATGGCATATTATTGGTTCATCAGCGCACCATTAAAAAGTCATACGGATTGGGGTGGGATGCTACCAACCGCCATTCAATTGCGACGCACTGGACACAAAGTGGTTTGGTTGAGTGGACATGAGCTGACACCGTATTTAAAAGCCGCATCCATCACTTTTGAGACAATTGCCAACACTGGTTGGCTCTGGCCGCCGCCACAAACGACTAGCAAAGAAATGCTGCCGCAAGAGATGGTGCAGCAACGCTATACGCGCGCATTGGATACCTGGATGTCAGTTCCAGCGGTTCGTGCCGGTACGCAGGATTTGCTTGAGCGGGCAACCCAGATTGGCACACCGCAAGTGATTGTCAGCGACCCTTTTTTACCGGCGGCGGCCTTGGCGGCAGAACACCTGCGCAGCAAGTTTGCGGTGGCCGGCATACCCGCACTAAGGCCGCTCGATGATGCGGCTTTGTTCCCAGTACAACGACAATTGGCAGCAGATAGCCGCTCAAGGTTGGCGCAACTTTGTGAAGAATTCGCGGTTACCGGAGAACATTTTTCATCTGGTGCTGCGCCGTCTGTGCTTAGTCATGAATTGCATTTGTGCTTTTTTTCGCGAAAATGGTACCTTGCGGATGAGCAGAACTTGCTTCCACAAAACTCTTTTTTTGGGGGTAGGGCGATCAAGCCTCCGTCAGAGCGCGCTCCCGGTTGGCTGAAGGACATTCCCCCAGATGCCCCCCTCGCCTTAATCACGCTAGGTACAACCTTCACGGGCGATTTGGGCTTCTACGCTTGGGCGGCGCAGGCTGCGGCCCGCGTTGGCCTATTACCCATCGTAACCCTGGGAATGCAGGAAATCAAAGACGCTGAGAAAGCAGAGCTCCTAGCCGCTTTGCCGCGGAACAGTCGCCTGCTGCAATGGATTCCTTTTCCCTATGTCCTGCCGAGGGTAAAGCTCGCCTTCCATCATGGGGGAATCGGCACTACACACGCCCTCCTTGTGCATGGCATACCGCAGATCGTCGTCCCACACGCGGCGGATCAACGAGCGCAGGCGCGCCGTGTCGCCCAAGCGAAAGTGGGATTGCATCTGAGCGCGCATGATGTGAGACAGGGCATGCTCACAGAGGCGGCGCAGGCACTCTTGAGTGACCAGAGCGTGTTGGAACGCGTGAGTGATTTCGCAAAAGAGATGGCAAAATTGGGCGGACCAGAGCAGGCCGCAATGAAGTTGCAGGATTTGGCCGCGACGAATGAATGATGGTTAACTGCTATTTTCACTTGGGTCCTTCAAACGCCCTTTTAGGATGAGGTTTCGATTACCGAAACTAGCATGTGGGCTCCGCAGAGCGCGTGGCTCCACCCAGTCGTGAGCGATTTTAGGGGCGCGTGCCAACAACAAATCCAATCGCTCGATTATGCCATCATCGCAATCCTGACGCCGGGCCCACTCAGACAAATTGTGTCGCTTCATCAGCATCTCGTCTCCGACAATTTGAAAAGCTGCATCACGATACTGTTGTTTCCAATCGCTTTTTCGCAACGTGCGATGGTGACTAGGGTCACGCAAGGTTTCGAAGGCATCGAGATAAGCGCTGGCTATCGGGTCTTCTGGCGCGCAATGATCTTGAGTTAACAAATAGCCACCAGGGCGAAGCACACGCGCCGCCTCCTGAAAAAACCGTGTCGGATGGGGAAAATGATGAATGGCTAGGCGACAGGTGATGAGGTCAAAAGAATCACTTGGGAATTGAAGGTCCTCAGCATCTACGATGCGATAATCAGCGTTGGTCACCCCTTGCTCGCGCAAATAAACCGCCGCCGCCTTTAGCATGGCAGGCGCAATGTCGGTGATGGTGATATGGGCGACGCTGGGGGCAAATCTCAGGGCAGTGTGTCCGCCACCGGTGGCAATATCGAGAGCTTGCCAGCGCCTTTGCGGATCGCCAATGGAATAGAGCCGGTCGAGATCTTCTCCGCGCGCGTGTGTGTCGCTATGCACATAACGCTCGGCTAAGCGCCCATATCGCTCTTTGGATAGACCTTTCAAATTGCGATTACTCAAATTAGCCCCAATCTTTGAGATTAACCCCTGTATCGCTACATTATAGTCCTGAACGGTGGGTGAGATTATGGGAGCAACTTTGCTCATATCAGCGGCATTTTGGAAAGAACAGGCCCTAGCCGCCGGTTTCAACCTGGTGGGTATTATACCAGCGCAGACCTCGCCACGGCTTACGGCTTATCTACGCTGGCTAGCAGCAAATATGCAGGGAGATATGTCTTATCTTGCGCGTGAAGACCGCGTCTCCCGTCGCAAGAAATTGGAGAATATACTCCCCGATGTTCGCTCTCTTGTTGTGGTTGGCTTGGATTATGCGCATGCGGCCAATGGGGATTTCACCCGCTCTGAGCTACAAAACCCTGCCAGGGGGCGTATTGCCGCTTATGCTTGGGGTGAAGATTATCACGAGGTCATGGTGGAGCGCATTCAAAGGCTCGCAGAAATTTTGACAGGCAATATGCCAAGCAAACGCTCTGCTCTTTTCAGAGTCTATGTCGATACTGGTGCCATTCTAGAACGAAGCCACGCTCAGCAAGCGGGTTTGGGTTTTGTCGGAAAGAATACCATGCTCATCCATCCACAACGTGGGAGCAATTTTTTCCTCGGTGTCTTATTGACGACCCAGCAATTTGATTGCTATGACACACCGGCCCCAGAGACCATGTGTGGTAGTTGTCAGCGATGTCTACAAGCCTGCCCAACTAGCGCGTTCCCCGAACCTTTCGTCTTGGATGCCCGCCGCTGCATCAGTTATCTCACCATTGAGAAAAAAGGCTGGATTGCGCGCGATTTGCGTCCGAAAATCGGTAACTGGATTTTTGGTTGCGACATTTGCCAAGAAATCTGCCCATTTCAACGTTTTGCCCCGCGAGAATGCGAGCCACTTTTTTGCGCGGAGGATATCAATCGTATGGCCCCACCACTGCTGGATCTGCTATCACTTGACGAGCAACGCTTTGCAATTCGTTTTCGGCGGACGGCGCTCTGGCGTTTGGGTTTGCCGCGCTTGTTGCGCAATTCCTGTGTCGCGGCCGGCAATTGGGGTCACCTTGCGGCAATTCCGCTACTCGAAAAACTGCTGGGGCATGATAGCGATATGGTCAGGGGGCATGCAGCTTGGGCGATTCAGCATATCTTGGGTGATGAAGGACGCGATTTACTCCTGGAACATTGGCGAAACGAGCATGAAGAAAGAGTTTGTGAGGAGTTGGCTGCCTTGCTCAATTAGATGTGCGCTTCGTTTCTTCTTCACTTTCAGCCAGGATTTGCAATAGGCGTGTGGGATAATCGGTAATGATTCCCCCCAAGTGAAAGCTCAACAAGCGCTGCATTTCTGCCACATCGTTGATGGTCCAGACATTCACATGGAGGCCATGCAGGGCAGCGCTAGCCAACAGTGTGTCGTTGATCAGCTCCAATTCGCCGATTAATCCAGGTAGTATTTCGTAGCTGGTGGGTAAAGCGAGGACCTCGAAAGCTGGTCGTGGCGCTCGATCCAAACCCAACCAACTCGCCAAATAAAAGGGTATGGTTTCGCTCTCTGTCGCGGATGTAGCCACCTCTGGGCAGACGGAACGAAACTCGTGAATCTGCGCGGTGATGAAAGATGAAACCAGCACCATCTCTTGCCGATTGTATTCGCGAATTATGGCACAGAGCGAACGGGCGGCGTTGGTTTCTTCTCCTTTAATTTCAATGAGCATCTTCAAATCGGAAAAATCTGCGAGTACTTCTTCCAAGGAGGGAATGCGTAATCCCTTAGCACGGTAGGGGTGGATGAGGTCATCGCCATCGGGGTCGCTCTGTGCGAAATGGTAGCCGGCGTCCAATTGACGCAATTGTTCATAAGTGAAATCGCCAACCCGTCCACTGCCGTTTGTGGTGCGGTCGACGGTATCATCATGGATGACCACGAGCACTTCATCACGGGTAATCTGTATGTCAAATTCCAGGATGTCGACGCCAATTTCCTGGGCGTGTTGAAAAGCCAGCATTGTGTTTTCGGGTCGTTCACCACCCCCACCACGATGGGCGATGACCTGTGTCCCTTCCATGTTTTGATAGTATGGATGAGCAGGTCGGGCTGCAAAAGTTAGGGCAGAGTATGCATACAACAATGCCAATAGGAATACGATAATGATGAGAAAACGCAATATGAACTTCAGGACTAGCATCAGAACTGCCTCAGAGTTTTCCGCGCTCGCCGGCGAATACGAAGGGAATTACCAACGACGAAGAGCGATGAGCCGGCCATCGCCGCTGCTGCAAACATTGGCTCCAGCCAGCCACGCATGGCTACCGGTATCAGGATGAGGTTATAGATGAAGGCCCAAAAGAGATTTTGCCGGATCGCGAGCATAGTCAGACGACTTATGGTCAGAGCGCGCGTGACTGAAAGTAGGTCTTCGCTCATCAAGGTGATATCCGCCGCTTCAATGGCGATATCGGTGCCGCTGCCCAAAGCAATGCCAACATCTGCCTGAGCTAGGGCCGGCGCATCGTTGATGCCATCGCCAACCATTGCGACCAAAGAGCCCTCATCTTGCAATTCGCGTATGGTTGCGCCTTTTTCTTCGGGCAACACCTCGGCAATGACTTGTTGCACACCCACTTTTTCACCAATGTGACGACTCGCTGCTTCGTTATCACCGCTGAGCAAAATGGTTTTGAATCCGCGCGCATTCAACTCGTCAATGATTGCTTTGGCATTCCCTTTGACCGTATCCGCAATGCCAATCACACCGATCATTACACCGTTTGCCGCAACGATGACAATACTGCTGCCATTCGTTTTCAAACTTTCCAATTCATCCAGTAGGGCCTCATAGTCAATATTTTGCTGCTTAAAGTGAGATTCGTTGCCCAATTGGATGATATCGCCCTCAATTGCTGCGGTTACGCCCAATCCTGCGGCGGTTTGGGCTGAAGTGGGTTGGCTAAGGGATAAACCGCTCTCCAGCGCTGCAGCAACCATAGCGCGTGCCAATGGATGTTCATTAGCCAGAGAGGCGCTAGCGGCGAGGTTAAGGAGCTGATCCGGCTGGCAACCCTTTGCCGGTCGTAATGAAACGACCCGCGGTTCACCCTGCGTTATGGTGCCAGTCTTATCAAAAGCGATGACCTCTAAGCGATTCGCCATCTCTAGCGCCGCGCTGTTTCGAAAAAGAACCCCGTGCTCCGCGCCCAAACCAATGCCGACCATAGTTGCCGTGGGCGTTGCTAGGCCAAGTGCGCAGGGGCAAGCGATGACCAATACAGCGATGGCATGGATAAGGGCAGCGGTCAATGGGGCACCCAGGAATAACCAAATGATCAGGGTGAGAGACGCGAGTATCAATATGAATGGTACGAAAATACTGGCTATGCGATCAGCCAGTAATTGGATGGGCGGTTTGCTTGCCTGCGCTTGCTCCACTAAGCGAATGAGTTTAGAGAGTTGGGTATCTTCACCGACTTGTCGGATACGGACGACAAGTCGGCCGAATTGATTGATGGTTCCACCAATGACCGATCCACCCGGTTTTTTTTCGACCGGCAGGCTTTCTCCGGTGAAAGCAGATTCATCCACGGTGCTGTGACCATCCAAAATGGTTCCATCTGCAGGCACTTTTGTGCCGGCCGGTATGACAACTTCGTCGTCCACTTGAATTTGGCTGACGGGAATTTTGACGCTTTCCCCATCCACCAATTTCCAGGCGCTCTGTGGGGCTAGGCGTATCAATTGCTGAACGGCGCCGCTCGCGCGACCGCGCGCGCGCGCTTCCAATAGCTTACCCAATGTGGTGAGGGTGAGGATTGCTGCTGCTGTTTCATAATATTCTCGTCCAGTGAACCATCCCGAAAAGCCGGATAGAACACTCAGGGAGACCAATATGCTATAACCATAGGCGACAAAGGAGCCCAGCGAAATCAACACATCCATATTGGCGCTGCGATTTTTGAGCGAAAGCCAGGCGCCGCGCAAATATTGACGCCCAAGTACAATTTGCACTGGTGTTGCCAAAGCAAAAAATAGGAGTTGCTGGGCACTTTGAACGTTTGCTTCCAAATTCGGTTGGATCAGGTGTTGAAGCATGCTGAGTAGAATGAGCGGCACGCTGAAAAAAAGACCGAATCGCAGTAGACGCCATTGCTCTTCACTCTCTGCTTCTCTTAGACGGCTTTCGGCATCGCCCCGGTTTTCTTGTTGCTGCTCTTGAGCGAGCGTTACACCGACTTTACGCAAAGCCTCCCTGGCTCGCTCGTTGTCGAGTTGGCCGGGTAAAGCAGTGATGATGACTTCACCAGCTTGAGGATTGAGGGCAATTTCATGGATGCTGGTAATTCTCGCCATCGTTTCTCGCAAAATTTGCCCGTTTTGCCCATCAGCCTTGAAGGTACCATGTGTCTCCTCCAGTAAGACACCATACCCTGCCTTCTCAATGCTACTGACCAAGTCGCTCAGTTGGGTATTCTCATCGCAAAGTGAAACGGTCGCTCGCTCGTTGGCGAGGTTGACATGGATCTTTTCGACGCCAGGCACCTTGGCGAGTGATTGCTCTACAGAATGCACACACCCGGCACAATGCATGCCACGGATTGGTAGCTCTAGAGTAATCATATACGCACTTCACTTGTTTTGAGGAGGCGGCGTAAGTAACGAGCAGTGTAACTGGATTGATGTGAGGCGACTTGTTCGGGTGTACCGACAACGACGATTTCGCCACCGGCATCCCCTCCTTCCGGACCCATGTCGATGATGTGATCGGCAACTTTCAAAATGTCTAGATTGTGTTCAATGATGACAATGGTGTTGCCCTGATCCACCAGCTGTTGTAGCACTTCTATCAATTTGTTCACATCGGCAGCATGTAGCCCAGTCGAAGGCTCATCCAAGATGTATAAAGTCCGCCCGGTAGCACGCTTACTCAATTCGCGGCTCAATTTAACGCGTTGCGCCTCGCCGCCGCTAAGCGTGTTGGCCGGTTGCCCAAGTCGGATATAACCCAGACCCACCGCATCGAGCGTTTTCAGCTTGTTAATGATGCGCGGAATATTGGCGAAGTAAGAAAGACCTTCGTTCACAGTGAGTTGCAAGACATCAGCGATGCTCAGTCCCTTGAACTGTACTTGCAGGGTTTCGCGGTTATAACGCGTACCTTTGCAGACATCGCATTGTACAAAAATATCCGGCATAAATTGCATCTCAATTGTGATTTGCCCTTGGCCTTGACAATGTTCGCAGCGTCCACCTTTCACATTGAAGCTATAGCGCCCGGCTTTATAGCCGCGGATTTTGCTCTCCGTCAACTCTGCGAATAGGCGACGAATTTCATCAAACATTTTGGTGTAGGTACTGGGGTTGCTGCGCGGTGTGCGGCCAATGGGGCTCTGGTCAATGTGTATGACTTTGTCAATCTGCTCAACGCCTTTGATATCCTCATGTGCGCCGGGCCGTTCACGGTTACCATGGAGGCGCTGCAAGAGCCCACGATAGAGAACATCGAGCAATAAGGTGCTTTTGCCACTTCCGCTGACACCACTTATGCAAATCAATTTCCCCAACGGGATTTCGATATCGATTCCCTTCAAATTATTCTCGCGTGCCCCAAGTAAGGTGAGGCATGAACCGTTACCATTGCGACGAGATTTTGGTGTCGCAATCTGGAAACGACCGGCTAGATAATCTGCCGTCAGGCTGGCACTTTCTTCCATGAGCTTATTCGGAGTCCCAAACGCGATAATTTCTCCGCCATTTTCACCAGCGCCGGGACCCATGTCGATTAGCCAATCTGCCTCTCGCATCATCTCCTCATCGTGCTCGACGACGAGCACCGTATTGCCGAGATCACGCAGATCATGGAGGGTCTGTATCAGCCGAGCGTTGTCCCTTTGATGAAGGCCTATGGATGGTTCATCCAAAACATAGAGTACCCCGGTTAGGCGGCTGCCGATTTGTGTCGCCAAGCGAATGCGTTGTGCCTCACCACCACTGAGCGAGCTTGCACTCCGGCCCAAAGAAAGATACCCGAGACCGACATCGTGCAAAAAGCGTACACGAGCCCTAATTTCCTTCAAGATTTGCGACCCAATTTGTAATTCCCGCGCGCCCAGACCATTGCCATGGGTGACATCGCCACTCAATCGATCCACCCAATTTCGCAATTCACTCACAGGCAGTTGAGTGACCGCATGGATACTCGAATCGGCGACGCTCACCGCGAGCGCTTCTGGCCGTAAGCGTTTCCCAGCGCATTCCGGACAAGTGACCTTTGTCATATAGGTTTCGATGACTGTGCGGATGGCATCCGATTCTGTTTGCTCGTAGCGGCGCATTAGGTTATTCATTACGCCTTCGTAACGAGCACCATAACCGCGCTGGACCCCTTGGCTATCGTAATAAGTGATTTCCAAACGAGTGTTGTCGCGGATGCCCCATAGTATCAGTTGACGTTGCTCTTCAGTCAACTCATCAAAAGGCGTATCCAGAGAAAACTTGCCATATTGGGCGAGCGACTTGAGGATGTTATAGGTCCAGCCCCGCCGGTCTTCCATCGACCAGCCATTCGCTTGTATAGCGCCACCATGTAAGCTGCGCGATCGATCGGGGATGATGATGTCGGGATCTGGTTGTAATTGAAAACCAAGTCCTTGGCAGCGCTCACAAGCACCCCTGGGTGTGTTGAAGCTGAAGATGCGCGGCTCCAGCTCCGGGAAAGAGCCATGGCCATGAGGGCAGGCCAATTGCTCGCTGTATAGGATATCCCGTGTTTCACCATCCACCTGGGTTACATTCACAATTAAAACACCATCACCAAGTCGCAACGCCGTTTCTATAGCCTCGGTCAGCCTAGTCTCGAATTCACCATACTCTTCATCTTGGGGGTCACGCGGACTCAGGCGGTCAACGATGGCCTCGATATTATGAACGACATAACGATCCAGCTCGATATCTTCATCCAAGGATTGAGTTACGCCATCGATTCGGGTGCGTACATAACCCTCTTTGCGCAAGGAGGCGATGACTTTCTCATGATGCCCTTTTTTATCACGCACAACTGGTGCCAATATTTGTAGCCGCGTTATCCCTGACAACTGCAAAACTTCATCGATCATCTGCTGGGCGCTTTGCGCGGATACGATGACACCGCAAGTTGGGCAATGTGGGATACCGATGCGCGCATAAAGCAAGCGCAAGTAATCATAAATTTCGGTAATCGTTCCGACAGTTGAGCGTGGATTTTTGCTGACACCCCTCTGGTCGATGGAGACAGCGGGGCTCAGTCCCTCGATTTGATCGATGTCCGGTTTTTCCATCTGCCCAAGGAACTGGCGCGCGTAGGCGCTCAAGCTTTCGACATAGCGCCGTTGCCCTTCTGCAAAAATCGTATCAAAAGCAAGGGAAGATTTGCCAGAGCCGGAAAGCCCCGTAATGACCACCAGTTGGTTGCGTGGAATATCAACATCGATGTTCTTGAGGTTGTGTTCGCGTGCGCCACGAACCACGATATTTCCCTGCAATTTTCATTAACCCCCGCTGACCTTCACTCTCCATTCTAATGCATTTCTGGGGTAGGGTTTTTTGCCATTCATGGAGAATTACTTCGACTCTTCTCGCCAAGTGGTGAGAAACGCACGCGCATATTGCTCGAACTCACCGAGGAAAATTGCTCGTCGGATTGCCCGCATGTGTTGAATGAGGAAGAATAAGTTGTGAAGACTCAACAAAGTGTGGGCGAGCAGCTCATGAGCGACGATTAGGTGTCGCAGGTAAGCGCGACTGTGTCGTTGACAGGTATAGCAAGCGCATTCAGCAGAAATTGGTCGTTCATCGGTTCGGAATACGCGGTTACGCAAGTTCAAAGTTCCGCTGCGAGTCCAGGTGCTGCCATGGCGCGCTAGACGAGTCGGCAAGACACAGTCAAAAATATCCACGCCTCGTCGCACTCCCTCCACTAGGTCTTCAGGCGAACCGACGCCCATTAGGTAACGCGCTTGCGTGGTTGGTAACAATGGCACGGTGTGATCCAAAGTGGTATGCATTTCCTCTTTGCTTTCACCCACCGCCAAACCACCAATTGCATAACCTTGGAAACCAATCGCTTGAATTTCCTGGGCCGAGCGTTCCCGCAAATCGGGGAATATCCCACCCTGGACGATGCCGAATAGGGTTTGACAGCGGTCATCCGGATGTGTTTCTCGGCAAAGCCGAGCCCAATGCGTGGTGCGCATCAGCGCCCGCTCAACGACTGCTCGCTCTTTCGAAATGCAGCATTCATCGAAGCACATGATGATGTCTGCGCCCAATTGTTCCTGAATGCGCATCGATTTTTGCGGCGTCATATGCATCAAGCTACCGTCTAGATGACTGCGGAAAATGACACCATCATCATCCACTCGGGCATCTTTGGCCAGGCTGAAAACTTGAAAACCACCGGAGTCCGTCAGCAAGGGCCCCTGCCAATCCATAAATTGGTGCAATCCTCCCAACTCGGCGACAATGGCAGCATTGGGCCGTAGCTCAAGATGGTAACCATTTGCCAGCAACAATGAAGCGCCGACATCGTCGCGCAACTGTCGGGCTGTCAGGGATTTAACAGTGCCCAGGGTGCCGACTGGCGCGAAGGTGGGGGTGGGAATTCCCCCATGTGGCGTGTGTAAAATACCTGCGCGCGCGTGGCCGTCTTGAGCTAAGAGGGTGAATTGCACACTCTGTTTTGTTTTCATAAGCACTCGTTACTCGGCAATGCTTTGAGGGTTTGACCATGGGCAATTATACTGCTGAAGCGTAAAGGGTGAGTTGTCAATATGAGCATAGCAACCCGCAGTTGGTTGGAAATCAATCTGGCGGCGATTGAAAACAACGCGCGCATCATCAGCGCACAAGCGGCCGGCCGCGCTTGGCTAGCTGTTGTCAAAGCAGATGGTTATGGTTATGGCTCAGTGGCTGTGGCCAAAGCTGCCTTGGCGGGGGGTGCGCATATGTTGGCGGTGGCGTCTCTGGAAGAAGGCCTCGCTTTGCGCGAAGCGGGTATTCGAAAACCAATCTTATTATTGGGTCGCTGTCCGTCAAAATATCTGCAATTGGCTGTTCAGGCACAGCTCACCCTCAGCATTTTTGATATTGCTGAAATTGCCGCTTTTGAAGCGGTACTCCCCACTGGCTCGATCTTACCGGTTCACCTCAAAATTGACACCGGCATGGGACGTATGGGGACGCTCGCTCAGCAAGCTATGGGCGCCATTTATCGCTTGCGGGAAAGTCGACATCTTAAGGCTGAAGGTATCTACACCCATCTCGCTGCCGCGGGAGAGGATGACGAATTCACCGCTGCGCAAATTTCATGTTTTGAGCAAATTGTGGCTAAGGCTATCGAGCAGGGTATGCAATTCGAATACATCCATGCTGCCAATTCAGCGGGTTTCTTGGGTGGCGTCGGTCTGACCGGTAATTTGTTGCGCGTAGGTATCGCCCTTTATGGTTTGGAACCCACGCCCAATGTACCCCTGGGTCAAAAATTCTACCCAGCACTCAGCTGGAAGACGACCATCGCACAAGTTAAATCCATCCCGACTGGACATTCTGTGGGCTATGGGCGGACTTATGTTGCTACTTCAAAACAGCGCATTGCCATATTGCCGGTGGGCTATGCCGATGGTTATCGTCGCGCGCCCATGGTTGCGCAATATGTGTTGGTCGGAGCGAACGCTTGTCCGATCATCGGCCGTGTTAGCATGGAGAAGATGACAATTCGCCTGCCCGATAGCCTCCATGTTGAGACCGAGGAGGAAGTCGTCTTATTGGGGCAGCAAGGGTCTGCGGAAATCCGCGTGGAACAACTTGCTGATTGGGTTGGAACCATCAACTATGAGGTGGTGACGACCATTTCTGCAAATTTGCCACGAGTGTATATCAATCGTTCAACAGGGGGCGCAAATCTTCCAGGATGAGTTTGGCGGAAATTTCTGGGTTGGGGTCGTAGAGATATCGACGGATTAAATTTCCATTAGGGTCAACCAAGAAGCGTGAAGAAGTGTGATCGATGAGATAACTTTGGTTATCGTCCGCCGCGTGTTTGTGAGAATGTCCACCAGTTAACTCTGCAGCGCGCTCAGAATCGGAAGGAACAATCTCCCAAACCAACCCAAAAACCTCGCCGGCTCTGCGAACTTCTTCATGGCTCCCGCTGAGCGCGATGATGGGCAAGTTGAAAGCCTTGAGGTAATGCCTAAGCCGCTGGGGAGTGTCACGGGCACCGTCAACGCTAATGAAAAGCAGGACCAATTGCTTGCGTTGCGCATCATCCAATTCGGCATAAATGCGGCGGAATCCATCCAGGGTTAGCGGGCACACATCTGGGCAATGGGTGTAGCCAAAAAATAGCAATATGTACTTTCCCTGAAAATCGCTCAGAGTAACGGGTTGTTCTTCGTGAGAAAGCAAGGTGAAATTGGGAACTGCCGGCGCTGGCTCGATGGCAAAGCCAGCAGCGGCCAGAGTCCGACTTTCATAAACCGGCTTGCCATCCACAATTGCGATTATAGGTTTTTCTGGGTCATGATCGAGTTGTTTTTGTGTTGATCGACCTTGGGAAATGCGAATGAAAAAAATGACCAATAGAAAGGCGGCAATGGTCAGTCCGTATTGTAATTTGCGACGCGACTCAGCGTTGGTGAACCATGATTGAGACATTGCGTCCCTCGTCGTTGGTCGTTGACAAGGCGATTCTATATTAAGCAATCTGGTCAATCCACCCCTCCTTGCGAACTGGGTTTTGCATTGCTAGAATCACGCTGCCAATCAATTTGGAGACAGCAAATGGCTTACAACTTGCCAACTGAATTGAAATATTGTAAGTCGGATGAATGGCTTCGCCTGGAAGAGGATGGTGACACGGTTACGGTTGGTATCACTGATTATGCCCAGGACATGTTAAACGATATTGTGTATTTTGAACTCCCAGAAGTGGGAGAGAGCTATGGCCCAGAAGAGAGCTTCGGGATGGTCGAATCGGTGAAGGCTGCCTCTGACTTGGTTGCTCATATTCAGGGCACTGTGACCGCGGTTAATTCGACGCTGGAAGATGAACCAGAAATTGTCAACGCAGACCCTTATGGAAAAGGCTGGATCATTCGAATGAGAATAGACGATATCAGCGAATTGGAGTCGTTCATGGACGCCTCTGAATATTCCGAATATCTCGAGACGCGCTAAATCTGATGTCTTATATCCCTCATACAAAAGCGGAACGAGCCGAAATGTTGGCTGCGATTGGCTTGCCGAATATGGGGGCGATGTTTGATGCGGTGCCGGCGGCTCTGCGTTTCCCAGAATTGGATTTGCCTGAGCCTTTGAGCCCTATGGAGGTGATGCAAGAGCTTACGGCGCTCTCTGATGCGAACGAGGGCGCAATGGATTTTGCGCTATTTCGTGGTGCTGGTGCCTATCATCATTACATTCCCTCATTGGTCAATCATCTCATTCAGCGCGGTGAATTTCTGACGGCTTATACTCCCTACCAGCCGGAGATGGCCCAGGGAACGCTACAGGCAACTTATGAATACCAGAGCATGCTTTGCGCATTGACCGGTATGGATGCGGCCAATGCGAGCCATTATGATGGCGCGACCAGCCTCGCTGAAGCGGTCACCATGGCGCTCGCTCAGCATCGAGGTAAACGGAATAAAATCGTCCTCAGCCCCAACATACATCCTCAATATCGTGAGGTGGTTCGCACCTACCACCAAGGTGCTCCATTGCAGATTGTTGGTGATGAAGATGCCAATGAACGACTGAACCAGCAAAATTTGCTCGCACAATTGGACCGAGATACCGCTATGTTGGCAATGGCTTACCCCAATTTCTTCGGTGAAATCGAAGATATCGCCAATTTTGCCATCGCGGCGCGAGAGGTCGGAGCGCTCTTCGTCGTAGTTGCTAACCCCTTAGCGCTAGCATTACTCAAATCGCCCGGCGAATTGGGCGCGGATATCGTCGTCGGCGAGGGACAACCACTAGGTATCCCCTTAAGTTATGGTGGGCCCTACCTTGGTTTTTTCGCGACCCGGCAACGTTATATCCGCAAAATCGCTGGCCGTATTATCGGTGAGACGGAAGATGCCGATGGTCGTTTGGCTTATGTCATGACGCTACGACCAAGGGAGCAGGACATCCGCCGTGAGAAAGCGACAAGCAATATCTGTACCAACCAGGGCTTGATGGCTCTCGCTGCTTGTATCCACCTCGCCGCGTTGGGGAAACATGGTTTGAAACAAGTGGCCAAACTTTGTTATCAAAAAGCACATTATGCCGCCAGAGAAATTGCCAAGATTCCAGGGTTTAAGGTCAAAATGGACTTGCCTTGTTTTCATGAGTTCGTCGTGTCTTGCCCCAAACCGGTCCAAGAAATCAACGAAATACTCATCGAGCATGGCATCATTGGTGGTTATGACTTGGGGCAGGATTATCCAGAACATGACGACCACATGCTGCTTTGTTGTACTGAAATGAATAGCCGTGTAGAAATAGATGAATTGGTTGAGCGTTTGGCGGAGATATCCTCATGAAGCCCCTTGAACCCAATCTCTATGATAAGAGCGTGGAGGGTCGTCGGGGTATACCTTTGCCGGATATGGATGTACCAGAAAGCGAAATGGATTCTTCGCTCCTGCGTGACGAATTGGCCTTGCCTGAACTGAGCGAGCTACAAGTCATGCGTCATTTTACGCGCCTCAGCCACCTGAATCATGCGATCGACATTGACCTTTATCCGCTCGGCTCATGCACGATGAAATACAACCCACGGTTGAATGAAGATGTGGCGCGCTTACCCGGCCTCGCCGGCTTGCATCCCTTAACGGATGAAGACGGAACACAGGGGGCTTTGGCACTGATGTTTCAGCTTCAAGACTGGCTGGCAGAGTTGAGCGGTATGGCAGCAGTCAGTCTTCAGCCCGCTGCGGGGGCGCAGGGAGAATTGGCTGGCATTCTCATGATTCGTGCCCACCACCGGCAACGCGGTGAACATGAGCGGAATGTAATACTCGTCCCCAACAGCGCACATGGTACCAACCCGGCCACGGTTACAATGGCTGGTTTTGAGGCGGTGGAGTTGCCTTCGGATGAGAATGGCGATGTCGATTTGGCTGCTTTGCGCGCCGCCTGCAATGAAAAAGTTGCGGGGATGATGATAACTGTTCCCAGTACGCTGGGACTCTTTGAAGGACACATCCTAGAAGCGATCGAGGCGGTGCACTCTTGCGGCGGCTTGATGTATATGGATGGCGCGAATATGAACGCGCTGATGGGTGTCGTCAAACCGGGACACTTGGGCTTTGATGTGATGCATTACAATTTGCATAAGACGATGTCCACACCGCATGGCGGTGGAGGCCCGGGAAGTGGGCCAGTAGCCGTGAATGAGAAATTGGCACCTTTCTTGCCAGGACCTATTGTTACTGCCGACGACATTGATAATCCCCATGACGAGGCACCGCTCTATACCTTGACGATGCCAGAACATTCCATTGGCCGCCTGAAAGCTTTTCATGGCAACTTTGGTATGCATATTCGCGCTTACGCGTATATGCGTGTTTACGGTGGTAGCGGGTTACACGAAGTCAGTAAGCATGCAGTCTTGAACGCCAATTATGTCCGCTCTCAATTGGAAGATGTCTACTCCATCCCTTATCCGCGCATCTGTGCGCATGAGTTTGTAATTTCGGGTCGTATTGACGGTGCAGAAGGTGTTCATGCTCTCGACATCTCGAAGCGTTTGATGGATTACGGTTTCCACCCACCCACGAATTATTTTCCGCTAATTGTCCCAGAAGCGCTGATGATTGAGCCGACAGAGAGTGAGGACAAAGCCACTTTGGATCGCTTCATTGAAGCGATGCGGGCCATTGCGCGAGAGGCGCAAGAAGAGCCTGAGTTGTTATTGGAGGCTCCACATAATTTACCTGTCAAGCGCTTGGATGAGGTGAAGGCGGCTAAAGAGTTGGTACTCTGCTGTCGACCGGCGCGACCAACCACCGCCGTTGCTGGTCGCTGATCGCAATGCTATAGGCGAGGGAAGCGGCGTAGGATTTCGATAGGCTGTGGGACTGTTACACGCCCACCCAAGCGGAGATCACCGAATTTTTGCGCGTGAGCGCTCCCAGCAACGACACCCAAATGACCGCCAACCTTCACTTCGCCTCGTTTGGCGTAAGCGAGGCCGATGGCATGACCGTCCGCCATAGAACTACAACTCGTTACGATGCCAACCACTCGTCCGCGTTCGTTCACCAATGGATCGCCATTATGCACAGGGCGTAACCCACGCTGGGTGCAACGGAAGCGCACGATTTCCGAATCCCGTTCGCGCTCATGTCGTAAGAAAGCACTTTTTCCAACAAAGAAGGGCTGGCTCAGTTTCACATAGGCGCCGAAACCCGCATCTGCTGGATTTAGGGCTTGTCGGCCGGCGAGCTCTTGTCCATAAAGCGGTAGACCGGCCTCTATCCGCAAGCTATCGCGGGCAGCCAGTCCGCAGGCGGCTGCTCCGGCTTCTAAGAGTGTTGAAAAGAGCGCACTAGCCTGGTCGGGATGGACGAACAATTCATAAGCGATGCGCTCGCCAGTATAACCGGTGCGCGACACTAGCAAGTCAAAGCCGGCCAATTTCATCGGGACGATACCCGCCCAAGACAAACGGCGCAATTGCTCATCAGTCTCATGATCGCCTTCCAGCGACAGGAGGACTTCGCGACTGGTGGGGCCCTGCAAAGCGATATCCACCAAACGATCAGTCCCCGCACCCTCAGCACGCAGATCTTGCAAGGCGAATGATGTATCTCCTTCCAAGCGCCGCGCTGGGAATTGTTCATCAACGCGAACTTTGTTCGCTTTTACTGCGTTCAACCAGGCCCAATTCTTGGCGTCATTGGCAGCATTCACCACTAACAAAAAGTCATCTGAGCTCAAGCGATAAACAAGCAAATCATCAAGTGGTTGCCCATCGATATCCAGCAAGAAGGTGTACTGAGATTGATTGACCCTTAGTTGCCGAACATCGTTGGTGGTGAGCGTGTTTAGGAAACGCTCAGCGCCAGCGCCTTGCATTCGATACACACCCATATGAGTGACATCGAATACACCGCAATTTCTGCGGACAGCTTTGTGCTCCTCGCCTACAGAGGAATACCACAAGGGCATCTCGTAGCCGGCAAAAGGAGCCATGCGTGCCCCCAATGCCAGGTGATTTGCGTGCAGGGGTGTCTTGAATAATTCTCCTTCCTCAATACCTTGCCAATCGAAACGCGGTAATTCACCCAGACCTGCGGTGTAGGGCAATCCAATTTGGTAAGCTTTTATTGACATAGTCTCCCCCCGCATCTGCTGCGGGGATGACTTCACCACCACCTCTTCGATGAGAACCGGTCCCGGCGCGCTGGCAGTCAAATCACGCTCGTCCATGATGGTGAGTCCGTCTGAGAGCGCGCGCAACCAGGCGATGGCATGGCCTCCGTTATTCATCAGATTCAGTGTGTATTGGTCGCCAGAGCGCTGTAACTCCGCTTCCGCAAAGATCTCGCCTTTTGAATTTCGCAAGCTTGTCGGCTGCGTCTCGCCGTCGGCTAAGCTCTCCACATCACTGGTCAAGACGGTATGCAAAAAAGCGGTCGCTGCTTTCCCAGAAATCGATGCTATAGCCGTCTCAGCATCGCTGGATTGTAAGTCGTTATTGTGTGGATAAGTGAAAACAAGGCTTTCTTTTTCTTCCAATCCACCATCCGCCAGCGTTTGGAGCAGCTGGCGGATGCGCGTGCGACAATCTCGGAGCATTGTGAAATCGACTTTGGCACGTGCCTGTTTGCGAAGCCGCCCCGTGAGGCTGTATGGTTGCGCAGATTCAAGTAAATCAGCGATGATATCGGCAATTTTGGCCATATGATCTTCGCGGGCGCCGCGCTGAGTCACCCAATTGACACCCAACCGTAAGCCAGAAGGCCGCAAAGCGTTACGGTCACCCGGGATGGTTTGCCGATTGACGACAATCCCTACCAAATCCAAGATTCGCGCTGCCATATCACCGCTCAGGAATGTCCCGTCTTCACCCTGTCGCGACTTACAATCCAAAAGCAATAAGTGCGTATTCGTGCCGCCATGAGGAATGCGAAATCCACGCTCTTGCAATCGCTGAGCGAGAGCGGCGGCATTGGCGATAATCTGGCTTTGTAGGTTGCGGAATTGTTCGCTGCCGACAATGCGCATAGCGACTGCTACACCGGCGATGCTATTGATATGGGGTCCGCCTTGCTCACCTGGAAATACCGCGCGATCCAATTTTTGCGCCAGCGCTTTTTTATGTGTGATAGCCACTGCTCCGCGCGGTCCTTGTAACGATTTGTGTGTCGTGAAAGTGACCACATCGGCAATACCGACGGGATTGGGGTACAGCCCTGCGAGAATCAGACCGGCAACATGAGCGACATCCGCCAACAGGTAGGCATCGACTTCATCGGCAATCGACCGAAATTGTTGCCAATCGGCCGCGTAAGGATAGCTAGAAAAGCCACCGATGATCATCCTCGGCCGATGCTTGTGCGCCAGCGCGCGAATTCGTTCATAATTTAACAGCTCGGTTTGCGGGTCAATACCGTAGCTGATAATCCTGTATTGCAAACCACTGCGGTTGACTGGGCTACCATGCGAGAGATGCCCGCCGGTGATTAAGTCCATGCCCAAAACAGGGTCTCCGACATTCAGTAGGGCGGTATACACCGCATTGTTGGCTGGTCCACCAGAAAGCGGTTGCACATTCACATACAGCGAATCCGCATTAGTGGTATCACTAGCGAAGGCTTCGGCTACACGGCGACGGGCCAGTGCTTCTATGATGTTGGCATATTCGGTGCCTTTGTAATAACGCAAGTCTGAGCGCCGGCGATATTCAGTTAGTTGTGCCCCCATATCCAAAATCTGTCTTTGTGATTGGCGGCGCATCGCTTCTGGTGGATAACCTTCTGCATATATATTTGAGAAAGTGGAGCCGGTCGCGTCGCGCACTGCCTTGGGGATGCTGCTCTCTGAAGGAATCAGAATGAGTGTTTGATCTTGGCGAGTTGTTTCTAGCCGAATCAACTCTGCGACATCTGGGTCAATCTCCGAGAGATCTCCGTAAAAGAGATAATGTTGCTTTCCCATTTCGATTTCCCCGAACTATTACTGTCGAATGGAGTTGAACAGATTGGCTATGATTTGCTCGATCGATGGCCCAAGCAGGGCCCAGATGACCATCAAAACGACAACGATGAGGACAACGATAAGGATGTATTCAATGAGACTTTGTCCCGAATCATCGATCATCGCTTCACTCCTTATTTCCCCCAGAGCAACGCCAATTTAGCAGGTTCGGTCTGGGTTGACAATCAATTCGCTTGCGGCCATCTTGCTAAGATCAAACACAGGCTTTACAATCCTCAAGCAGTTCATAACTTTAGTGGAAAGGCCTTGCGATGAAGGAATACCCGAGTGAAGCAATTCGCAATATCACGATTGCCGGGCACCAGGGTAGCGGTAAAACTTCATTGTGTGAGGCGTTCCTATTCGCTACGAAGGCCATAAACCGCTTTGGTAGTGTCGACCAAGGAACGACGACTTCTGATTGGGATGAAGAAGAGAAAGAACGGCAGATCTCCCTGAGCACTTCGCTGATCCCTGTAGAATTCAATGATATGAAGATCAATCTGTTGGATACTCCTGGCTTCACTGACTTTCAGGGTGAGATGAAAAATGCGATGCGGGCGACCGATGCTGTCCTTGTGGTTGTTGACGCAGTTTCTGGCGTGGAGGTCGGGACGGAAATTGCCTGGGAGAATGCCCGTAACGAGCAGTTGCCGCTTCTGGTCGTGATTAACAAACTGGATCGTGAGAATGCCGATTATTCGCGGACTATGGCCAATTTGCGTGAGTCTTTTCCAACAAGCAAATTTGTCCCGGTAGTATTCCCGGTTGGCGAGCGAGAAGAGTTCAGTGGTATTGCCAACCTCGTTACCAACAATGTCTTTACGGGTGCGGGGGAGCAAAGTGGAGACTTACCCAGTGAGCTTGAAGACGCTGTAGAGGAAGCGCGCCTCGCCCTCATTGAAGCCGCTGCTGAAGCGGATGACACGCTCATCGAGAAGTATTTTGAGGAAGAAACCCTGAGCGAAGAAGAGATTCGTGCTGGGATGCGCATCGCTGCCCAAGATCCTTCCTCATCTGTGGTACCGGTTTTTGTCTCATCGGCCACCGAGAATATTGCTACGCTAGCCTTGCTAGAAGCCTTAATCGCCTATGTGCCGCCTCCTATGGAACGGCAAATTCGCATTCAGGATGCGCAGGAAAATGACGATACGCTTGTTACGCCACTCACAGATGAAGGCCCGCTCGCTGCCTATGTTTTCAAGACTCTGAGCGACCGTTATGTGGGCAACTTGACCTATTTACGCGTCTTTTCTGGAATCTTGAGCTCAGATTCACATTATTACAACGCCACTCGTGATGTGGAGGAGCGTTTCGGCTCTCTAATGATCATGCGGGGTAAGGAGCAATTCAAAGTTGATCGCGTACATAGCGGCGATATTGGTATCATTACCAAACTCAGCGACACGCAAACGGGTAATACCTTCTCCTCCCGGGAATCACTATTGCAGATTGTGTCACCGCGCTTCGCAGAGCCGCTTTACACTGTTGCATTGGAGCCAAGAACACAAGCGGATAGTACTAAAATGGGTAGTGTGCTCACCAGCCTTTGTAATACCGACCCGACTTTGCGTTGGCGCTATAACAGCGCAGTGCGCCAAACTTGGTTGGAAGGCATGGGTGAGACGCATATCCTCATCACACTATCACGAGCGGAACGCTTGGGGGTGGGGCTGGAGCTAAAAACACCGAAAGTGCCTTATCGAGAGACCATTTCGAAGGAGGCAGAAGCCACTTATCGGCATAAGAAACAAACGGGTGGAGCAGGGCAATTCGGTGAAGTATCGCTGCGCGTCTACCCCACCGAGGAAGAATTTGTCTATGAGACGAATATATTTGGCGGAGCAATTTCGCAGCAATTCTTGCCCTCTATTGAGAAGGGCATTCGCCAAGTATTGCCAACGGGTATCATCGCTGGGTTTCCGGTGACCAATGTCAAAGTGGAGGTATTCGACGGCAAGGAACATCCGGTGGATTCGAAAGATATCGCTTTTCAGATTGCGGGTCGTGAGGGTTTCAAAAAGGCCTTCAAAGAGGCTACTCCAGTATTATTGGAACCGATCATGAATGTGCATATCACCGTCCCAGAGGTACTCTTGGGCGATGTCATGGGGGATTTGAACACGCGTCGTGGGCGTGTCCAAGGTATCGACAACGACGGCAATCGCAACACCGTGCATGCGAAGGCACCGTTGTCAGAGATGCAACGCTATGGAACCGATTTGCGCTCCTTATCGGGCGGGCGCGGTTTTTACGAAATGGAGTTCGATCATTACGAGCAAGTTCCCGCCCACTTAATCGACCAAATCATCGCCGACAATCAATCCAACGAGGGTTAGAGAATTTCTTCGGAGCCTGTTTCTTCTTCACCAACATCAGCCTGAGATGGGTCGACCTCTTCACTGGCTTCTTCTTCCCGTGCAAAGGAGATGACATTCGGTCGTTTTGTGGCATCACTAACACCGGCAATCTCTAGCACGCGATCCCCATCCACGATTTCTTCCGCCAAGAGCTCGTTAGCCAGTAGGTCCAGCTCCGCTCGGTGCTTCGCCAACATCTCGCGCGCTTGTGCATACGCTTCATCCACAATGCGCTTCACTTCAGCATCGATGCGTGAGGCAGTTTCTTCACCGTAGGGACGCGCCTGCGATAGAGAGTAACCCAGGAAAGGTTGCCGCTCGTCATCACCATAATTCAGCAAGCCGACATTTTCGCTCATTCCCCAATTGGTGACCATACGTCGCACCAGGCTGGTGACTAGGCGTAGATCTTGCTCGGCACCAGTTGTGACCTCGCCGATGGCCAATTCCTCGGCCACTCGCCCACCAAGAGCAACCAGCACGCGCGCGATTAAATAATCCCGCGGATAATTGCGCTTTTCGTCAATGGGGGCGAGAGCCGTTACGCCAAGGGCCTGCCCGCGAGGCACAATGGTCACTTTTAGCACCGGGTCCGCCGCTGGAGTATAAACCGCCGCCAGCGCATGACCCGCTTCATGATAAGCGACAATCCGTCTTTCCTCTTCATTGGCTAGCGGCGGGCTTTCCGTCCCCAGCACTATGCGATCGAACGCATCCGTAAAATCGCGCATACAGATATTCTTCTCGGTATTGCGCGCCGCGGATAGAGCAGCCTCGTTGGCTAGGTTCGCCAAATCGGCACCAGAAAAACCAATGGTCGCGCTGGCGATGCGCTCCAGATTGACATCTTCATTCAGTGGTTTGCTACGGGTGTGTATCGTGAGAATGTCTTTGCGTCCGATTTTATCGGGTAAGCCAACCGTAATTTGGCGATCAAAACGTCCTGGTCGTAAAAGGGCTGGGTCCAACACATCGGGACGGTTCGTTGCGGCCATTACTATGACGGTCGCATCTTGCTCAAAACCATCCATCTCGGATAGGAGCTGGTTTAGGGTTTGCTCACGCTCATCATTGCCGCCGCCTAGGCCGGCGCCGCGTTGTCGTCCGACCGCATCAATTTCGTCAATGAAGACGATACTCGGGGCAGCACTCTTCGCTCGGTTGAAAAGGTCACGCACGCGTGAAGCGCCGACACCAACAAACATTTCCACAAATTCGGAAGCAGCTAGACTAAAGAAGGCTACTTTGGCTTCGCCGGCGACGGCCCGTGCCAGTAAAGTCTTCCCCGTTCCTGGCGGGCCAACTAGCAAGACGCCACGCGGAATACGAGCACCGAGGGAAATGTACTTTGCTGGCTCTTTCAAAAAATCGACAACTTCGTTCAGCTCATTTTTTGACGCTTCCTGGCCAGCAACGTCCTGGAAAGTGATTTGTGGACGGTCGGCCTGGTATTCACGAGCACTCGAGCGGCCAAAGCCAAAGATGTTACCCGCTTGTCCTTGGGCGCGCCGCGCTGTCCATACCAGGAACCCAAAAATCAATAGCATTGGCGCCCAACCGATCAGCAGGCTCAAAATTGGCGACACTTCAATCGGATCGACCTCATAGCGGACATTTCGATTGTCGAGTAAGGCAATTAAGGAGTCTTCCGCACCTGCCAAACGATTACTGCGGAAGTGTTGTGTTCCGGTTCGTTCAATGGGGTTTCGTAGTGTTCCTTCAAGGACATCACCACGAATACTGACGGATAAGATATTGTTTGCATTGACTTGACCAACGAATTCTGAATAGCTCAGATTGAGATAATTGGCATTTTGCAATCCGCCGAATAGCTCCGGGATGCGCAATAGGAACCATAAGGCCAACAAACCCAGTACGATGGGCCATATCCAGCGTCGCCAGCCGTTTGGGTTGGGTGCACCAGACTGTTCTTCACTATCTTTGCGATTGCGATTATTCTGAAAGTAATTCATCAATGCGTTATCCCTTCAATTTCCACTATTGTAACGAGTTTTAGGTGGATTTGTGGGTATTGAAAATGAGAGTGTTATTAGAAACTGGCAATCCCCAATTTATGCTAACCTTTGAGTAAAGGGCATGGATAGCGTGATGAATCGCTTAAATGAGGAGACAAGCCCCTATCTGTTGCAGCATGCGACCAATCCTGTGGATTGGTACCCTTGGGGTGAAGAAGCGTTTGCCCGCGCGCGATTGGAGGACAAGCCAATATTCTTGAGCGTGGGCTATAGCAGCTGTCATTGGTGTCATGTGATGGCGCATGAAAGCTTCGAGCATGAACCCACGGCAAGGCAGTTAAACGCCAATTTCATCAACATTAAGGTGGATCGAGAAGAGCGGCCCGATGTGGATGCGCTTTATATGTCCGCTGTACAAATCATCACTCGCAGTGGTGGCTGGCCGATGACAGTATTTTTGTTGCCGGATGGACGACCTTTTCATGCTGGCACCTATTTCCCATTGGAACCTCGATATGGCATACCTTCATTTCGACAGGTGCTTTCAGGTATCACGCAGATCTATCGAGAAAGGAGAGATGAGGTTGAAAGCATCGCTGGACGTCTGACCGAAGCGCTCAATCATACGAACATGAGACCATTGGACCTGGAAAACCGTGAAGAAAGCGCTGCGTTACCTGAGCGAATCCTCGAAGAGGCTATCCACAAAATCAGCGTAGAATACGATGAGCAGAATGGCGGTTTTGGCGGTGCGCCAAAGTTTCCACAGCCGATGAGTTTGGAATTTCTTTTGCGAGCGCATGTCAGTAGTGGTGATGACCGTCCGTTGACGATGGTGAGACATAGTCTCAAACAAATGGCTCGCGGTGGCATCTATGACCAGCTTGCCGGTGGCTTTGCTCGTTATAGTGTCGATTCCGGCTGGTTGGTGCCGCACTTTGAAAAGATGCTCTATGACAACGCCTTGTTGAGCCGATTGTATTTATACACTTGGCAAATCACCGGTGATGAATTTTTCCGTACCATTGCTTGTGAAACCTACGATTACGTCTTGCGGGAAATGACCAGCCCACAAGGAGGTTTTTACTCGGCTACCGATGCAGATAGTGAAGGTGTGGAAGGCAAATTTTATACTTGGGAGAAATCCGAGCTGCTGGAAATCCTTGGCGATGAAGCGTCACTCGCTAGCTCTTATTGGGGTGTTACCGATTCGGGAAATTTCGAGGGCAAGAACATCTTACACCGACCGCAACCGGAGGATGAATTGGCAGAGGAATGGGGGATCTCGCTCAGCGAATTGCGGGCACGCGTTGCCTCTGCAAAATCGCAACTTTACGAAAGCCGCCAGAAACGCGTGAGACCATTATTGGATGATAAAATCATAACCAGTTGGAATGGCTTGATGTTGGCAAGCCTTGCAGAAGCAGCACGCATCTTGCGAGTGCGCGCTTACCGCGAAGCTGCTGAAAATGCCGGCGCATTCCTATTGAGGGAAATGCGCCTTGAAGATGGCTCTTTATTGCGCACTCATCGAGAGGGTCAAAGCAAAATCAAAGCCTTTTTGGAAGATTACGCTTGTTCAATCGATGGCTTATTGGAATTGTATCAGCTGACTTATGATGAATCCTGGTTTAGCGCAGCCCGAGAGCTAGCGGATTATGCTCTCACTCATTTTTCCAGTGATGAAGGCGGTTTTTATGATAGTGGTGACCAAAATGAGGTGCTGATTGCACGCACCCGCAATTTACAAGATGGCTCGTTCCCATCTGCCAATGCTCATTTCGCGCGCCAATTGTTGCGCCTCGCTTCGTATACGGGTGAGCAAGGTTATGAAAAAGCAGCGCTTTCTTGTTTGCGTGCTGCGGAATCCGGTATGTCACAATTTCCTCAGGCATTCGCTGGTAGCCTGACCGCTCTTGAGAGCCTTCACACTGGCATTGTTGAGGTAGCCATCATTGGTGACCAGGATGACGCATCCGCCCAAAATCTCCTAAACGCTTTGGATGACAACTACCGCCCAAACATCATCCGTGCATTGGCCCCTGCTTCTAGAACGAAAGCGAGTGCGATCCCTCTATTGCACAGTCGCGAGTCAATCGATGGAAAAGCGACAGCCTATGTTTGCCGTCAATTCACCTGTCGCTTACCAGTCACGGAAGCACCTTCTTTGCGCGAAGAGCTGGCCTCGATGCATTGAACACAAAAACCACTCATGATCATTTCATCGGCCTTTTGCAAATTGTAATGGGCCAGGTTTTATCTTCAGCGGGTTATGAGTTCGTCAATCAGCCACTGCAAGCAGCCGGCGGGAAATTCACCTTCTGGAAGCAGTTTACGGAGGAGAAGCCAATGTTGCAGGGGTTGTATTCCTATGTCGAGTTTCAGCATCTCGTCTATGTCAGTAGCGAGTGGGCCCCCAATGCCGCCTCTCGCTTCAGTATAATATTGACCCGGAGTGATTCTGAGCAAGCGCAGCTCGCCAGCGAAGACCCCGACTATTTGCGTTGTAGTCTGAGCGAATTGGTTGTCCAGGTTTTTGGTGTGAGCGTCTTACCATCGGCGAATCATTGGTGGTATTATCGTGACCAAGATGAACTAGCAACCACCCTCGTCGAAGCGGGACATCTGTTGGTGGGTTATGGTTTACCTTGGTTGGAGGATGATCTCAAGCCACCAACAGCACGTCTCAGTTGAAACTATAATCTGCGAAGAAGAGATTTTTTTCCAGCTGGATACTCGAAGATGAAGATTCCCAAGCGGTTCATTCTCATCCCCTTTCTCGCGAATTTCATCGCTTGCACAGTCATCGAAGCGGCACCAGTAACTTATATCGTCGTGACCGCGAATCCCGTTGATGTTGGTTTAGGGGGGGCAGCTCAAGCCACCGCAACTGCGAACCGATCCAAGCTGGACCCTGAGAAAATCCTACAACTTGCCAAGAATCGTTCCGTAAATGGCTATTACGATGAAGCCATCGTTTTGTATCGTGAAATCTTGTCCATGCCAATGGATAGCGTGGAGGTACCATTGCGTGCCGAAGCCGCCTTCTCGCTTGGGCAGCTTGCCATGCAAAGCGATGAATTCGCCGATGCGAGCGCTGTGTTATCCCTTTTCATTGAGGAATTTCCGACTGACGAACGAAGACCGCAGGCGCATTATCTGCGAGGTGATGCCGCAGCAGCGTTGGGACAATGGAAATTGGCGATTGTCGATTATCAGGAATACATTGCTAGAGGAAATAACTTACTTGCTAGCTATTCTTGGGAAAAAATCGCAGATGCATACCGCAATATGGGAGAGCATAGCAGGGCGATCCAGCACTATTTGCTGGCATTGCAGCATCCGCGTTCATTGATTCCCACATTGATATTGCGTGAAAAATTAGCAGAAATTCATAGTCAGGCCGGCGAATACAGCATGGCCGTAGCGCAATATGAAGAGATATTATCCGTTGCCCGCAATGCGCCTTATCGCGCAGAGATGGAATACTATGCGGCGCAGGCGACTTTGGAAGGTGGTAACCTCAAAAACGGCCTGGAACGAATGCTGGCCATCACACGGCAATATCCTGAGACGTTTTATGCACATTTGGCTTTACAAGCTTTGGATGTTCACCAAATGGAAATCGCCGCAGATGATCGGGCGCTCATCCAATTCCACTATGGCGATTACGCGAGTGTCTTGGCCACGATAGAGAGTTTATCGTCTAAGCAAGCCCTTACTACCGAGCAATATTTGATGAAAGGGCGGAGTCAGCGCGCGCTGGAAGATTTTGCCGGTGCTCAGCTCACTTTTCAAATCGCAGCGGCCTTAAATGTCGAGTCACCGCTGTTTGGCGAATCGTTATTGGAACAAGGGCGCACCCATTTCCTTGAAGGAAGGATACAGGACGCAATCAACCGCTATTTGACCATTGCGGAAACCCATCCGCATCTAGAGGCAACCGCGGCTGAAGCCTTATGGCGAGCTGGTTATCTCTATGGCACCGGGGGTGCTACTGAAAAATCGCGGGAAGTCTTCCTTGAATTGGCTGAGAGGTATCCCAATAGCGAACCGGCAGAAAGCGGTTTGTCGCTGGCGGCTGCAGCGGCAGTGCAGAATGATGACGACATCAGCGCAGCGGCAATTTTCAAACTACTGACAGAGAGTGAAAATGCCTCCACGAGCGCGTCCGCTTGGTTTTGGTTGGCCGCTCATCCCGAAGTGGCAGGTGGAATGGAGCGCGAGCGCGCCTTTGCCCAAATTACCAATCAAGCGCCCGATGGCTTTTACGCCGCCCGTGTTGCGGATATCAATATGGGACGTCCGCCCTTTTCGCCACCAGCGAATTATCAATTCTCGTTTGATGAATTGAGCGAGCGTGAGGCAGCAGAAAAATGGCTTCGGGGGCGCTTTTCTTTGCAACAAGACGGCACACTTTGGCCGCTCTCTGCTGCGTTGCAAAATGACGCGCGCCTGCTACGCGGCCAAGAAATGTGGGTTCTTGGTGCTTTCGATGAAGCCATTGATGAATTCTTTGCATTGGTCAACGCTCATCAGAGTAATGCCCTCAACTCTTATCAACTCGCTATCCATTTGCGCGATCTCACTGCCTTTTACCCCTCCATCGTCGCTGCAGCCAATGTCATCAAACTCGCCAACACCAGTACCCTAGCGGCGCCGCCTTATCTCGCTCGTTTACGCTACCCCAGTTACTTTTTGCAACCCTTACTGGATTCATCGCGCAGGCACGAGGTCGACCCATTGTTGCTGCTATCCCTCGTACGCCACGAGAGTCTATTCAACGCTCGGGCCACCGCAGGAGCGGGCGAGAAAGGTCTCACTCAGGTTATCCCAAGTACTGGTGACTATATTGCCAGTCAGCTTTCTTGGCCCGATTATGCGCATATTGACCTATTTCGCCCTTACATCGGTTTGGAATTCGGCGCCTATTATTTGGCAGAACAACTCAGTCTTTTTGAGCAAAATGTCGTCGCTTCCTTGGCTGCTTACAACGCCGGTCCCGGCCGAGCGGCCAATTGGCTAGCGCTAGCGGGTGAAGATCTTGAAGTTTTTCTTTCGGCAATCACCATTGATAGCACGCGGCAATATATACAGAGAATTTATTCACACTACGCCGTATACCGCGAATTGTATGGTAAGGAATGAGGATTAAGACTGCTATGCCTCCAAAGCATCGCTCCTCTCTCCTGCTTGTCATATTCCTTTGTTTATTGCCATCATTAACCCAGGCAACCGATGAGTATGAAATTGAAACGCCTCCCAGTTCACTTGCCGGGGATACGCTGATCGTCAGTTACGGCGAGGAGGATATCACCTTGGCTGATTTTTGGGCGCGCCTTCGTTTTGAGCGTTGGCTTTATTGGCGCACCCTTGAGAAATTGGTTTCTGACCAAGGTGAAAGTGTGTTGGACTTATCGAGTACGGCAAACCCTTATCGAAATTCACTGCTGAATTTGTTGAATTTCCTTGGGGATGAAAAGGGATTTGCCGATTTCGTTCGCCAACGCTTGGAACAAGAGGCCATCCATCGAAAGCTAGCGAGACAGCGAAATCTCAGTGTTCAGCCTTGCGATACCCTGAGTGCCTGGGCGGAATTGCTAGAGTGGCCGAACCTCATGGGATGTGAGGATAGTGAAGCTTTCGCGAGTTTGCGTGAAAAATTCACGCGCGAAGCAATCCATTTCACAGGAATTACGGAAGCGGCTTTGCAAAAATCAATCACCGCTCAGGTGCTCTTCGCCAATTTGCGAACTGCTATCCGCGAAGAATTACCCCCAATTTACGAACAGCCATTCGTTCGCGCGCGGCAAATTCGCACTCTGGATCACGAGACGAGCAATGTTGTAAGAGCAGAGCTGTCGACCGGTGCGAATTTTACGGAGACCATGCTTCATTATGGTGTGGATAGAAATACCTATGGTGATAGTGGGGATTTGGGTTTTTTGACACGTGGCCTAATAGTGGAAGAGCTTGACCAAGCCCTATTCTCGGCTGAGGTTGGTACGCTCATTGGCCCAATCGAAAGCCATTTGGGTTTCCATATCGCCCGTGTGCTCGAAACGGCACCGCAGTTGCAGCTGCGTCATATCCTCTTACACGACTTGGCAAAAGCAGAATCTTTGCGCGAAGATCTGTTGGTTGGCGCCGATTTTTCCACCCTAGCGATGGAATATTCGCTAGACACTGTCTCTGCTAAACAAGGTGGCATAATTCCTCCGCTCACGCGTGGCCAATTCAACCCGGAATTGGAAGATGTGATTTTTTCTGCGAAAATGGGAGAGTTGCTGGGACCTCTTGTTTCTTCTCTGGGATATCACCTCATTGAAGTATCGGGAATCCGCCCCCGCAACCGACTCGCACAAGCCAGCCAGATCGTTGTTGCCAGCCAAGTGGAGGCGGATGCGTTGAAGAGGCAATTGGTGGATGGTGCGGATTTTGCTAGTCTGGTGCGCGCGCATTCCACCGATGAAAAGACGCGTCGTGTTGCGGGTAGTCTCGGTTATTTTCACCCTGATAGTCAACGCTTACCGAAAGAGGTTGTCGATGCCGTATTCCAGGGCAGTGTGGATGAGATCCTAGGACCCTTTCCAGTTGAAACCGGGTTTGCATTGATTCGGATCGACGACATACGCGATGAACCTTTTTCATTGCGAGCGCAGCATATCCTGTTGGAAAGCGAATCCCAGGCAGAAATGACTCGCGAGCGCATACAGCTTGGGGAGGAGTTCTCTGCTTTGGCAAGGGAGATATCGTTGGATCCTAGCGCTCGTGGCCAGGATGGCGATACGCTCGCGTTCTTTAGCCAGGGTAAGCGAAGTGGTTCTTTCCTACCGGGCGACACTCACCCATTGCTTGAAGCTGCTGTCGCTGATGCAGAAGTGGGAGAGATCGTCGGTCCCATCGAGACTGAGATGGGTTACTTTATCTTGCAAATTGAAGAGCGCTCAACAAAGATCCTCAATCCACTGGAAATGGAAGAAGCGCTGGATGCCGCAGTCAATCTTTGGTTGTCCGACCAATTGGACACACAAATACGCAACCGAAATGACATCTGGGGCGTATACCTACCTTGGCAACCAATGCCCAGCGATGTCTCGCCAACGCTGGCAGCGTTGGACGCCACGCTAGCTCGATCCGATTCGGATAATGAGGAAATACCATGAAAGATGCTTTGGTCGCCGTAGAAGAAATTAGCAAGCGCTTTGGGCATATCGATGCAGTGAAGCGAATGAGCTTTCAAGCCGTAGCTGGTGAAATTTTGGCGATCTTGGGTCCGAATGGCTCGGGGAAAACCACCACTATCCGTATGCTTCTCGATATCATCAAACCAGATGATGGAAAAATCGCTATCTTTGGTCATGATTTTAACGAGACGATGAAGCAACAAATTGGTTATCTGCCGGAGGAGCGCGGACTATACTCGCGTGATAAGGTTTTGGAAGTGATGGTCTATTTGGCTACGCTAAAAGGGATACCAACCAGCGATGCTAAGAAGCGCTCCTTAGATCTCCTTGAGCAAGTGGAGTTGGCCGATTATGCCAATTCCAAGGTCAACGAGCTGAGCAAAGGTATGCAGCAGAAAGTTCAATTTGCCGTGACCGTATTACATCGGCCAAAGCTCGTCATCATTGATGAACCTTTATCAGGATTGGACCCCCTGAACACTCAACTGATCAAATCGTTAATCATGCAGCTGCGTCAGGAAGGCGCTGCCATCTTAATGAGTACGCACATGATGCACTCGGTTGAAGAAATGGCCGACCGCTTAGTCATGATGCACAACGGTGAGCGCGTGCTATACGGCACCTTAGAGGAAATTCGCAAGCGCTTCACACCACACGCCATCCGCGTTAATGGAGAAGGGGATTGGGCATCACTACCCGGAGTCGAGCATGCGAGGGGTCCGGAAAGGGATGGTAGTTACACCTTGCAACTCAGCGCTGGAACGAGTGTAGATGCAGCCCTGGCCAGTATCGCACGCGCTGAAAACCTGCGCTTGAATTCTTTTGAACGAGCGACACCCAGCTTGAACGACATCTTCATCCAAGTTGTTGAAGGTACAAACAATGTCTAAGATCATGCTGGTTGCCGCGCGTGAATATCGGGTTCATTTGCGCCGTGGTAGCTTCTTATTTGCTGCATTTGTGGCGCCGTTGCTGACTATTGGTATCATGCTCGTGGTCACCACTTTGGTCGGGGAGAGTTTCCGCAATTCTGCAGAGCTGAAGCGTGTTGGCGTAGTCGATGAAGCCAGCATCATCCCGATTGCAAAAACAGACCAATTCACGTCATATGCTGACATGCCTGCTGCTCTTGCAGCGCTCAACGCGGGCGAAATCGATGGTATTTTACGCTTGCCGCCGGACTATCTGGATCGGGGCGGCGCCGAGCTCACCACAGATGCCTCCTTTGAGGGGGAGGTTTCGCGTGAATTCAGCGCCTATTTGCGCTCACAGTTATTGCCAGAAACCACAACTCTGACCAGTATGGAGCGCCAGCGTGCCATCCAAATCGGCGATATCACGGTTTTCACAATTGACAATGAACGCGAACAGAATCCAAGCGACATGCCCATCGCTTTCATCCTACCTATGGCGTTCGCGATGATCTGGATGTTGACAGTACAAGTCACCTCCAGCTACTTGATGTTGAGCATTGTCGAAGAGAAGAGCAATCGCATCATGGAAATATTGCTCACGAGCCTGACAGCTGGGGAATTGTTGCGCGGTAAAATGCTCGGTTTGGTTGCGCTGGGCTTTACACAATTGCTGGTTTGGGTACTCGCGATCGCATTTTCCTCCACGGTTGGTAACTCAGTATTGTCTTTCTTGGAAGGTTGGCAAGTACCTTTGGATATGCTCATCATTGCATCAATGTTCTTTATATTGATGTTTGCGCTGATTTCGATCATCTCGGCAACCATCGGTGCTGTCATTGGTACCGTCCACGAGAGTCGCCAATACGCGGGTATTTTCTCGCTAGCGGTTTGGCTGCCATTATTCTTTTTGGGGCAATTCCTGGAGAATCCCAACAGTCCCATTATGGAGGTTCTCACCCTATTCCCATTGACCGCACCGATGACGGTTACCATCCGCCTGGGTCTAGGTTCTATACCCAGCTGGCAGATTGTGGTTAGCCTATCGTTACTGACTCTGATAACACTTGGAGCTTTCTGGGGAGGTGGTCGCCTCTTCCGTTGGTCGTTGTTGCGATATGGCAAGCGCAGCAGTTTTCGAGAGTTACTACGCTTATGGCAAGTACAAAGGATGAGACAACAGGCATGAGCAGGTCATTATTTCTTGTCATTCGTTTTGAACTTCTGCGCAACCTGAAGCGACGAGGATTTCTGGGTTTAACCCTCGGCATCCCTTTATTGGGTCTCCTGATATTAGTGGGTAGCCAAATCGTCAATGCTGGTGATGGCAGTGGTGGTGCAGCTGAGAATTCAACCAAAATTGCGGGCTATGTGGATCTGAGCGGCGTGTTGCAAGATAGCGAGATCATTGGCGGCCTCCGTCCATACAAAAGTGAGACGGCTGCCCTTTCTGCTATCCAAGCTGGCGAAATCGACCACTATTGGCTGATTCCAGCCGACTATTTGGCTGAGGGTAAAATCATTCGCAACGAGGACTCCTTCAACCTCGAGGTCTTCAACAATCGCCTGATTGAATACGCCATTCGCAGCAGTCTAATCGCTCGCTCCGCTGTCAATCAAGAAACCGCTGACCGCTTCCTCAACCCTCTAGCGGGTTTAGCTGTCATGCCTAATCAAAATGATGCGGCTCCCGATAGTGGTTCACTTACCGATGAGAGCAGTTTTGGCGGTTCGTTCATGATCGTTTATGGATTCGCCACCATCTTTGTGGTGAGCATCATGTTCACCAATGGTTATCTTTTACGAAGCATTATCGAAGAGAAAGAAACAAAGTTGATTGAGGTCCTCATAGCGACTATGCAGCCGAGCACATTACTGATAGGGAAAGTGTTGGGCTTTGGGATACTTGGGTTGTTACAAACTCTCTTCTGGCTTCTCAGTGGTTATATGTTATTGCAACTTGCTGGAAGTTGGGGGCGGCTGTTGGAGGTTCAGCAGGCTTTCATGAGCATCCCCCTCACTGATCTCTTACTTTTACTGGCTTATTTCCTCTTGTTGTATTTCTTTATGGCAGCCGGCTTTGGCGCAATTGGAGCAATCTCACAATCGATGCAAGAAGGACCACGATTCGTTGTCATCTTTGTCTTACCGGCAATGATACCCCTTTGGTTCTCCGCTTTGTTCGCAGCTGAACCAGATGGCCAAATCGCCCTTGTCTTGAGTATGTTGCCGGTGGTCTCTCCACTTGCCATGATCCAGCGCTTGGTTATTTCACAAGTGCCAACAATAGAAATCATCATCAGCCTGATTCTGATGCTGGCTTCTGTTGTGGCGATATTTTGGTTGGCGGGGCGTCTATTCCGCTTTCAAACATTGCTGTCCGGTCGCCTACCCAAATTGCGAGAATTGCCACAGATTTTGCGAGCTTGAAGCGGATTTTTAGCCGCGAGCCCAGGTGATCAGATTGGGTTGGTAGGGGGTTTCCAAGTGGTCATGTTGCGGCAAGACGCGAACTGAGATGCCATGCTCTCCGCTGTTGAGGTAGCTCAGAGCAGATTGATACATGAATATGCCGTCCTTGTTATTGCTCACCGGTTGCATCTCCACCGCCGAACTGCCATTAGCAATTTCACCGTCTGGCGATACCTTGCCATAATATAACTGGACGCGCACATCCAGCGGCGTCAATGCCCCCAATTGCACTTCAGCAAGAATGGACATTTCTTCACCCACATGAACTTGTTGTTTGGAGAGCGCGACACGGTTGATGGAAATTCTCTGCCATACATCCTCGATGTGGTGTCGCCAGGCGACATAAGACAATCCGTTTTCCAGGTTATCGCCAGTGATATCTCGGGCGCGTGTGAAACTGGGCATATAATATTTCTGGTGATATTCCATGACCATACGCCGCGTGTTGAAAAAGTGTGTGTGTTGCTTGATGGATTCTTTCACTAAAGCGATCCATTGTCGCGGCAAATTATCGCGCGCGCGCGCGTAAAAAGTTGGCACAATCTCCCTTTCCAATAGTTGGTAGAGAGCTTGGCTTTCAATGTAGTCCTGCTGTTCCCATTGCTCCTCAGGATATTCTTCCCCTTGGCCAATTGCCCACCCTAAGTTGGGGTGGTGACCTTCGGCCCACCAACCATCAAGAACACTGCAATTGAGCCCCGCGTTGAATATGGCTTTCATGCCGCTAGTGCCGCTCGCTTCTTTGGGGCGACGTGGGGTATTGAGCCAGAGGTCAACCCCTTGCACCATATAGCGGGCCACATTCATATCGTAATTTTCGAGGAAAACAACGGAGTGTTGCAACCCTTCGTTCCGCGCAATCTGTACAATGGATTGAATGAGGTCTTTACCAGGAAAATCTGCAGGGTGGGCTTTGCCAGCAAATATAATTTGTACCGGTCGTTCAGTATTGGTGAGTGTTGCCTTAATGCGCTCCAAATCGTGGAAGAGCAGGGTAGCACGTTTATAAGTGGCAAAACGGCGCGCAAACCCGATGGTTAAGGCATCTGGATCGAGCACATTTTCTGCCTCTGATAGTTCGTAATTGGAAGCGCCTCGCGCCAACAGCTGTTCGCGACAGCGTTTGCGAACAAAGTTCACCAAACGTTGTCGACAGAGGTTGCTCGCCCGCCAGATTTCACCATCCGGAATGCGCTTTATTTGCTCCCAAATATCTTCACGCTCCTCCTCTGTTCGCCAATGAGGATGTAAATAACGGTCAAATAAATCACCCATTTCATCACTGATCCAAGTTTGTAGATGCACCCCATTCGTGACCGAATCGATGGGAATCTCCTTTTGCGGCAGGCGTGGATAAAGCCAGGTCCAAAGCTTGCGCGACACTTCACCATGCAAGCGGGCCACACCGTTCGCGGCAGAACTCAACTTGAGCGCGAGCACCGGCATAGAGAACAACTCATAATCGCCCATATTTTCTCGACCAAGGTCGATGAATTCTTCACGAGTCAATCCGAGATTTTTGAAATAGGGTGTGAAATGTTCGTCGATGAGGTCAAAACCAAAACGCTCTAACCCTGCGGGTACAGGAGTGTGTGTCGTGAAAACATTACAAGCGGCGGCCAATTCACTCGCTTGTGCGAAATTGAGATCTTTCTCCGCCATCAATTGGCGAATTCGTTCTAAGGCAAGGAAAGCCGAATGTCCTTCGTTCATATGGCATACATCTGGTCGGAGTCCCAGCTCCTCCAATGCCCGTATACCACCGATGCCCAGCAACATTTCTTGCCGGATGCGCGTCCGTCGGTCTCCACCATAGAGCCGATTCGTCAGATGTAGATCTTCCAGCAAGTGATTTTCTTCAACATTACTATCCAGTAGGTAGAGTGGAATGCGACCGACCTTTACTTTCCAAATGATGGCATACAGGTTGCGATTCACCATCGGTATCGTGATTTTGATGGGTGTGCCATCTTCATAGCGTGCGAGGCTGACAGGCAGGTTGGCATAATCATTGAGCGGATATGATTCCTGTTGGAAACCGTCAGCGTTTAGATATTGCTGGAAATAACCCTCTTGGTAAAGTAAGCCGACGCCGACTAGTGGTAGGCCCAAATCACTGGCGCTTTTTAAATGATCGCCGCTGAGGATGCCCAACCCGCCCGAGTAATTCTTCAGGGATTCAGTGATGCCAAATTCCATGGAAAAATAGGCGATGACCGGGGCGGGATCCAGCTCGCCGTAGTTCATTTGATACCAGGTCTTTTGGTCCGACACATAATCTTGGAAAGAGTTGGTAACCCGTTCCAATTGCGAGAGAAAAGCGCCATCTTGCGCCATTGCTTGTAGTCGCTTTTGATTGATGCGCCCAAGCATAGAGACTGGGTTGTGCCCGGTTTTTTCCCACAATTCGTGATCGAGCCTTTCGAAAAGCCGCCAGCTTTCATGGTCCCAAGACCAGCGCAAGTTGTATGCGAGCTCTTGCAAGACGGTCAGTGGTTCTGGTAAATCCGGTATGACTCGGATATGGCTAACCGGTTTCATAAAATACCCCTCATAATTCCGCACCTCTTTGGCCATAACCCATCAACATTAATCATATACGATTCTTACTCGGTGGCATTCCAACTTTGCTGCCAGATGATATCGCATTGGCAACGAAACCGTGAAAATGAGCAGCGCTCAAGTCAGTACCGATGAGCACATTGCGCTCGATACGAAGACCGGCAGGGATGTGTGTGTTCTTTCCAATGCAGCTGATGCCGAGCTCGCCAATATCCAAAATACTGCCCACGCGCGCGTTTTTGCCGACCACTGATTGTTTATCAAGAATACTGCGCTCAACCACTGCACTTTGCTCGATGGTACTATCGTTGAGGACAATCGATTCACGAACAACCACATTGGCACCAACATAAACACCAGGGGATATCACCGATTCTTCGACAAAGGCGCCTTCTGCAACAAAGGCCCCTTCTGAAATCATGCTATTGCGGATCGAAGCGCCGGCAGCGATTTGTGCAGGCGGACGCTCTTCAGTTTTCGTATGGATTGTCCAACCCCTATCACGCAAGTTAATAGCGGGTGAAGAATGTAACAAATGCATATGTGCTTCCCAATAGGCTTCTATGGTGCCAACATCAATCCAATAACCATCGTATGAATAAGCGACGACACGTCGTCCAGTGGTTAGCATTTGTGGGATGATGTCTCGACCAAAATCATGCACAGAATTGGTGTGATAACGATCGATGTCCAGCGCTTCTTCCAATATTCCATAAGAGAAGACATAAACACCCATACTCGCCAGCGTACTGTCGGGTTGTTCAGGTTTTTCCTCGAAATGGGTTATCACGCTATCTGAATCAACATTCAGAATACCAAAGCGATTGGCCTCCTCCAAAGGCACTTGAATACAAGCCACCGTCGCGTCGGCTCCCTTATCACGGTGATGTTCGATGATTTTGCTGTAGTCCATTTCATAAATATGGTCTCCGGCTAGGATGAGAACATAATCGGGATGGCCGCGCCGGACGAAATCCAGATTCTGCGTTACCGCATCGGCAGTACCGAGATACCAGGCCATATCATCGCTGCCGAGGTAGGGTTGCATGATACGAATTCCTCCAGTGAAGCGTCGATCCAAATCCCATGGGCGGCCATGGCCAATATGATCGATGAGAGAATGGGGCCGAAATTGTGCCATGATATAAATATCGAATATGCCTGAGTTCACACAATTGCTCAATGTGAAATCGATGATGCGATACTTACCCGCAAACGGCACTGCTGGCTTGGTTCTTTTCAGCGTTAATGGCCAAAGTCGCCTTCCTTCACCGCCAGCCAATATCACCGCTTTGACTTTCACTATGAAGTACCCTCCGCATATTGATGGTACAAATTGGCGATTTGGTGAGCGCTTCTTCGCCAGCTGAAATCCCCTAACATCGCATGCCTTTGCAAACTCTGCCAGACATTGGGTTGTTCTTCAAATACGCTCAAGGCTCGCCGTAAGCATTGCTCGATAGCCGCCGAGCTCAGTTCTTGAAAAACGAAACCATTCCCGTTGCCGGCTTTTTCATCGTAATGTGTGACTGTATCTTTTAGACCACCGGTTTCACGGACGAGGGGCAATGCACCATAGCGCATCGCTATCAATTGGCCGATACCACAGGGTTCTATGCGGCTTGGCATCAAAAAAGCATCGCAACCGGCATAGATTTGCTGTGCGTATGCTTCATCAAATGCCAACTGCACTTGAGCTTTCCAGGCAAAATCATCGGCCAATTGTTGGAGCGCAAATTCCAACTGTGGGTCGCCGACTCCCAACGCGACAAACTGCACCTTGCTATCCGTCAACAGAGCGCGCAACGCTGGTATCGCTAGATCCACACCTTTTTCCCAGACCAACCGGCTGACCATTCCGATGAGGAATGTACCATCACTTTCCAATAGTCCTGCGCTTTTCTGCAGCCATCTTTTATTCGGCGGGCGATGCTCAACAAAATTATCAGCATCGAAAGGGGATAGCAGCGCATCATCCAAGCGCGGGTTGTAATTCTCCATATCGATACCGTTCAAAATGCCATGCAGACTATCACCGCGCTGACGAAGTAATGCATCCAGACCTTGCCCCTTTTCCTTTGTCTGAATGTCCTTTGCATAAGTTGTGCTAACGGTTGTGATGAAATCAGCGTAAGCGATACCAATGGCGAGCTGATTATTCTCTTGTTGCGGCTCGGTGAACATGGTTGTTTGCCTGGCGGGGATACCACGATCCCAATACCAACCACCAGCATCCGCACCTTGATAATCGAGATTATGGATGCTGAGAGCGCTGCGTAAATTATTCCACTCCGAGACTCTCCGTTTACTTTGTACCAAGAAGGGGGAAAGGGCCATATGCCAATCATGAACATGCAACACATCTGCACGCCAGTCTTCATGAAATACCAATTCATCCAAAAAAGACATCACGATATGGTTGAAGACAGTGAATCGTGGAATGTCCCAATCTCGTACCGAATAAACTGAATCATCGGAACCAAAAAAAGGCCAAGTGGCTAAGAAATAATGAATGACGCCCTGATTCACATGGCGAAATACTTCAACATCCATCACACCACGACGATCTTCAACGCAAAACTGAAAACAACTTTCCAACCCATAGTGATCACGATCGATAAATCCATAGGCAGGTATGACCAGGCGGACATCCACCTGAAACTCCCGCAAGGCTCGCGGCAGCGATGCCAGCACATCGCCCAGACCGCCGACCTTCGCGTAGGGGGCAGCTTCGGCGCTTGCCATCAACACCTTCATCACACGACCGGGTGAATTCGGTTCATCATGGCTGGCGCCTATTGCCTAAACAAATGGTGATCCAGATCGGGGAAAACCTTATCCAATTCCCAATATTCAGCTGCCAAATCACTATCTGGCTTCCCTTTTTCCATTCCAGCCAGTAAACGTCCACACCGCTCCGCATGTTGGCTAAAGCGCCTGATGGCATACTCGCGCGCCTGGCCTGTGCTCACCAAAAAAGGCCAGTCGGAAGATTGGCAAAGTAGGAGCTCTCTCGTGGCTTGTTTAAGGGCAGACTTTTCGTCGTCAGAAGGGTCGGGGTTTTTGTTGGCGATTGCTACCAGTCGTTGCTCTAGCTCGTGAATGGGTCGCCACATCCAACGGTTATCCCCGTTGTTCCAAGTGAAATGGCCACCACCAGCGCCCCAGGAGCTTTCCGGTAAGTGAATACCCGATTTAGGAGGAAAAGTCGCTAGATGAGCGCTTGGTGTGGTAAGTTCAATTTCATCACGCTCGGCGATCTCTCGCAAGACTTCCCCCAACCAACATACTCCTTCGAACCACCAATGCCCAAACAATTCTCCATCATAGTTTGCCGAGACTAACCCGTAAGCCCCATCGTGGATCTGATGATATTCACGCAGGGTGTCATGCACCAGTTGGGTGAAATGCTCTGCATGCAAACGACATTTCGAACGCGCCCATTCGGGCTGATAGTATTCCTTATGCGCTAGATCGGAGTTGGGGTTGGTCACACGCCAATACTGTAACCCGCTGGTGCTGGCGCGTTTATGGAATTCACGATAATCAAAATCGCCAGGGTAGCCCCAATCTTCAGACCAGACTTGTTGTCCGGTACGGTCATTGCGCCCCATGACGGCCACCTCGGTCCAACGGTTTGTGTTGTCACCGTTTGCGGTGTTCATCAAGTAGTAAGCTTGGAAGGTGGTCGCCTCACGGCTTGGAACACCCTCTTCAAAGGGGATCACATAACGGCGTTTGATCTCACTATACGGACCTATGATATGCCCTGTTGCCACCCCAACTGGGTGGCCGCCGGTGATTGCATGTGTTTCGCTGAAAGTGAAACGGATACCGGCTTGCTCGAGAAAATACTCGATGCCGGGACGAGTTCGCTCACCCTCTATGAAAGCAGGACGATAGGCACACTCTGGCAACCAGATACCGCGCGGGGCAGTACCAAAATGCCGACAATGGCTCTGGATGCCGACCGCAAGTTGGGCACGAATAGAGCGGTCAGTGGCTAGGAGGGGGAGATAGGCATGGGTGGCAGCGCTCGTTATCAGTTCCACCACACCCTTTTGTTGCAGCTGCTGAAAGGCACCCAAGATATTGCGATTGAATTGATGGATATAAGCATCACGAATCCCAGTATACCAGTCACGATACCAAGTGGCCAAATAGTGTAAATGAGGATCGGCGTTGAATAAGGTGATATCATCTTCAGCAGCAGCGATTTTATTCGCCAAGAACTGCTCAAAATGATCTTGCACATCGGCATCCGCCAATTGTTCGGCGAGTATTGGGGTGATGCCGATGGCGATATTGCAAGGAATTCCCTCTTCATACAACTCATGGAGCATTTGGAGGAGCGGAATATAAGTTTCGCTAGCAGCCTCGTGTAGCCACTCTTCCCCATGCGGCCAACGTCCAGCCATGCGCGCGTAAGGTATGTGGCAGTGCAGAACGAATTGAAATGCACCAATTGTTGACATTGAACCTGCCCATCACTTTGCAAAGATGATGACCAATGGAACCAAATAACCAGGCCACTGACTAAAATTATAACACAGATGGAGAGAAAAATGGTTTGCGTTACTCAGTGCAATTTCTTATTCTGGATAAATGAATAGAGGGCGCTCATGAAGACTTGGCTGCTGGTCGAAGATGAGCAAGATATTAGTGAAATGTTGCTCGCTGTCTTTGACCTTTGGTCGATCAATTGCATCGCATATCAGAGTGGCGAAGAAACAGTGGCATGGTTGGAGCACATCGAATCCGGCGAGGCAAGCAATCTACCCGAATTAGCGCTCATTGACATTCGTTTATCAGGCGATATGGATGGCATCGCTGTCGCACAGCGCATCCGCAAGTCACCTATATTGGCTGATATTGTCATCGTTTTGAATACCGCGTATACACTCACAGAAAAAGAAATCCAGCATTGCTTGTTGATTAGTGGCGCAAATCGTGTGATGCGAAAACCCCTACCGAATTTTGAGATACTTTACCGAGAGTTTCAAAATCTAATCGAAAACAATACTTCAAACCGCAGTTTTTCCACATCAGAACATACCACCGGGACGGCGATGGAAAATCAAGAAATCAGCCAGTCAGCCACAGATGCCCATGAGAATATGACAGGGTATACCCGCTCGTCGTCGGCAATGCGCACGCTCTCTCTCGGTGGTGCATACTCACGACGCATCCGCGAACGAATGCAAAAGGTCTCTCTAATTGTAATCGGTGGGAGCTTTCTGGCATTCATGGGTTTGACACTCTCTGTGGTGCCGCTGGTGGGTAGGGAAGGTCAATTCGCCAATTTGTATCGTAGCATTCAGCAAGGAGTACTATTTGCCGGTATAAGCCTGGCTTTATTGGGAGTTTTTTTCGCCTGGAGCACATTTCGCAAGCGCGCAGAATATGACATTACCAATCTGATTATCCAACAATGCCGCGAGCATTTCGATTCGCGATACACCTTGGTTATCAAGTTGAAAAGTAGAGAAATGCGCGGGGTGGATGCCCTCCTTGCCGGGCCGCCGGGACTCCTGATGATACGCTTACTGGATATTAAAGGGGATATCTACAATGAGCGGGGTTACTGGTTGCAAGCTAGTCAGCGAGGTGAATTTGCACCTTTATCCAGCAACCCAACTCGTGACTTGCTGCGGGATATTCACCGCCTCCAAGGAAAGCTCAACCAAGAGGGAATCGATGGTTTCCCGATATTCGGCACTATTGTATTCACTAGCCCAACAAGTGATTTGCGTTATCACAGCTCACAAGAGATCATCCCCGTGAGCCATTTATCCACACTGTATGACGATCTCCAGAATGGGTATTTGCGGCGTGAGCGGGTCACGATGCGTGCGTTGAGCAATGCCTTGCACAAAATGCGTATTCCTAGTAGGGATTTAGACTATGCCACCCCGTTGTGATTTGCTACGCGCCCCTGACGCAAAGGGGCGGAGTCAAGCGGTAATTGACTACATCATGAAAACGGAAAAGCCGGTAGGTTCATTCACCTGGGTCTTATTACCCGATGCCAGTCACCGTGACCAATTTCGCGAAAAGCTCGCGCTGATGTTGCCAGTAGGTGAAGCACACTTTCAAATTGAGACGCTGCTCTTCAAGGAGCTCAACACCAAGATTCTAGAATTGGCCGGCGAAACCCAGCAGGACATCGATTCACCGGCTTGCAAAGCCATCCTTCGATTAATTGTGCTCTGTTTATGGCGAAAAGGCTGCCTGAAACACTTCGGTCGCATCGCTGGGAAAGCTGGACTGATTGACCAAATGCTCCATTTCATCGACGAGCTCAAGCAGAACCAGGTATCACCTGAGAGGTTTGCCAAAGTTGCGTCCTCGCAAAAGGACCACGAAATCGCCTTAGTGTACCAACATTATCAAGAATTCATGCGGGATAACGAGTTGGTTGACCGCGACGGAGCCGGATGGTTGGCATTGGCTGCGCTGAAAAAACAACAGGATTTGCTCGTAAAAATCGAACATTTCTTCGTCGATGGCTTTGACCAATTTTCGCCCTTGCAAGCGGGAAATATCGCCGCCATCGCCAAACAAGCAAAGCATACTGCCATTACTCTCCCCAGCCTTCATGGCGAAATGGATGGGCGCGCAGGTGATCGCGTCCGTCGTTACCAGTCGGCGGCTATGGAGTTGGAGCGGGCTTTTACGGGGATGAACCTCAATCTCGAAGAACGAAACTTATCCAAGTGGAAACCCAAAGCTTCTACCCAGACCTCCGCGCTCTGGCATCTCGCAGGGCAATTGTTCCGCCTCTCACCGCAAATCATTGATGTAGAGCCCAATATCCACTTTCTCGAGGCGCCAACACACGCTCAAGAACTCCGCGAGGTGTTGCGCCGCGTCAAGCAACTATTGTTACAAGATGACTCGCATCCGGAAGAGATCTTAATAATCTTGACCTCTATCGATGAGTATCTTCCTCATGTCGCCCCAATTGCGCGAGAACTCGCGATTCCCGTTCGGGTTGACATCGGTCAGGATCTGCTTAGCAACCCAGCTGTTAACGCCCTGTTACGTTGTCTCAGACTCGCCGAGGAAGATTTCTCAAAGACGGCTTTGTTGGATGTTTTGCAATCCCGCTATATCCGGCCAACCGGCTGGAGCGAGGATAATCTACGCTGTTTGCAATTGGCCGGCGGGCAGAGACGCAGGATTGCGTCTAAGCAAGACTGGTTGGAGGCTCTGGAAGAAAACCCAAAGGACATCCCCGAAAGCGATGCGGAGCGGTTACTGCGGCAGCAGACGCGTTCTTCCTTGGAGAATTTTTTCGAGGCAATGCAACCCAAGACCTTTGGAAGTTGGGCTGAATATCTTAAGTGGTTGAGTGGTTTATTCTTTTGCCAAGATCGGCGTTCCGGTTATCACATCGATCTCCTGGCGTCTTATGGCTCAGAAAAAGAACGTCCATCATCGACAGACCCCTTGTATCAGCGCGATGAGCGAGCATTGCGCAATTTTCAGCGGAATCTGAAGCAATTGAGCAGCTTGAGCGATTTGATCGAGGACAAAGACGCGCCGGAGGGCAATTCCACCGAGTACTTTCATCGCCTCTTGCACTTTTTTGCGGGTATCAAAATGGAAACGTCTACACCTTCTAGTAAAGCCAATGTGCGAGTGGTTACTCCGGCTGAATCCCGCGGCTTGACACCTGCGCATACCTTTATCCTGGGCTTAAGCGAAGGTTTATACCCGAAGCCAGCGCGAGAACCGCCTTTTTATTTACTGTCTGAGCGTGACCTTTTACGGAAACAAGGCATCCAGTTGCGAGAAGACAGCGAATCTCGCCAGCATGAAGGTATATTCTACTCCTTGGCCACCGCTCCACGCGTTTCTTTGACACTCACCCGACCTTTCATTATGCGAGGACAACCCTGGCTAGCGAGCCCTTATTGGCAAGCCGCGATCAACTGCTTTAGCCAAGAATTCGTTGCGAGAAATAGTACACGTTTACATCCGGGTGCTGTAACCAATCTCGAAAACACCGCTTCTTTGGATGAGGCCTTCGCAACTATCGCCTCACATTCTTCAACAGCAAAGATGAAATCAATTGGAAAATCCTCGCCGTGGCTCAAAACTCATACCGTAAGGAGGGAATTATGGGAACATTTCCTGCAAGCTTGCAACACTGAAGGGCGGCGCCGGGGGAGTGAAGCTCACGATGCTTACAGTGGGCGATTACAAGATGGAGAATCGTTATCAGTGCTTTCGGAATTATTGGACGAATCATACGAATGGAGCGCGAGCCAATTGGAGGATTTCGCCAGTTGCGGCTTCCGCCATTTTGCGCGATATATTCTCAAACTAAGCCCTTATTCAGAGTTGGATGAAGATGATGAAGCAGCGCTCTACGGATTGCTCACGCATGAAATCTTGCAAGCAACCTATCGGAGAATCTTGCATGAGCGTTTGCCAATCGAGGCGACAACGCACCATTATGCGCAAGAATCTTTGGAATCCGCCATAGATGAAGCATTTCAGACAAAAATCAGTGGATTTTTCACCGCGCACCTTCAATCAACGCCGGCGCTGGTTGCGCCCATTAAGCAATTCATAACGAGACAACTATCTGCGCTAATCCAAAAGGATTTTTCAAAGGAATCGCCCTTTGCTGAATTCGGCAGTGAGAAAAGGTACATATACGCTTTAGAAAAGGGTTTCAATGAACGCTTATACCTCGCCAATTCACAGCCAGGTAGCTTCCGATTGCGCGGTAAAATCGACCGTATTGATCGAATCGGTGATACTTTCATCATTGTGGATTACAAAAGCGGCACTCATAAAATTGAGTATTCGGACTTTGAGAATGGCATTTCCTTGCAGTTACCGCTCTATCTATTGGCGACCAGGAATGGGCTAAAGCGGCAGGGTGTCATTCCGAAGCTGGCAGCCTTTAATTGGCATACTCGCGATCGAGAGACCAGCGGCAAAATTGATGGTCAAGATGAAGCGATATGCGAAAAAGTCTTAGAGCATACGACGCGGATTTTGCGCCGGGCACGCTCCGGCGATTTTTCTGTACAACCCACCACCATCGATCAAGGGCGCTGCATACGCTATTGCCCATATTTTGAGCTATGCCGACTTTCGCGAACCAATCCGTTCAAACCATTATGAAAGCCACCGCAGAGCAAGAATTCGTCATTCGTCAACAAGATCGCAACCTTGTGGTTGTGGCTGCCGCAGGCTCTGGAAAAACCCATGTCTTGGTGGAGCGTTTCCTCTCCTTGCTCGATACGAACGAAGACTGGCGGTTGATTTCGTTGGTGGCCATCACTTTCACTCGTGCCGCTGCACAGGAAATGCGTGAAAGAATACGCTCGCAATTGGAAGAACGTCTGCGTCACGCCACGAGTGAGCAAGCACAAAAACGCTGGTCAACATGCCTAGACGAACTGCCGCAAGCGCGCATCCAAACCATTCACTCTCTTTGCGGAGATATCCTGCGTGCCAACGCCGCCCATATGGGACTGGACCCCAATTTTCGCATAATCGAACCCGCAGAATCAGCTACTCTTTTGGATGATGCCATCGAGCATGAGCTGGCTCGTAGCGTAGACAGAAACAGCATTTATCATTCGCTCTTCATACATTTCCGCGAGAGGGACATTCGTGCGGTGTTGCGAGAAGAAATGGAACCACTCTCCCCCATCGCTTCCGTTGACGAGCTTTTTGGTGGTTGGTGTGACGATTGGCGCGAGAGCGCTACCCCTGCCATCGCCACTTTTCTCAAACAATTTGGTCAACCGGCTATCGAACCACCTGACAATGATAAATTGGGAAAAGAATGGCGTGAGATTTTGTGCCACCTTTCCGCGCTCCACAAATTTGAGAAGAAGCATGATATCGAGTTAGCCTACTCAACCATCAAGGACATTTCTGAGCTATCGCTAAGGAATGTTGGCAAAGCGGACAATTGGGGTGGGAAAGATCTTTTGAATGCCTCTCGTCTAAAGCGAAAGGAATTGGTGGGGGCCGCAAAAGATCTCTGCAATGAATTGGGTACACCACCCAATGAATTGGATCGCTTAGCGGCGGAAGACCTCCAACGCTGGACGAACTTGATCCGCCGAGTGCAGCGTCGCTTTCGGCATCTGAAGAAGCGAATTGATGCTTTGGATTATGCGGACTTGGAGGAGCTTTGCGACCAATTATTGCAAGATGAAGAAATTTGTAATCGCTATCACCGTGAATTTCGACAATTGCTCGTGGATGAATTTCAAGATACCAACGAACGACAGTGGCGCATCATCCGCGCTCTTGCCAGAGCCGAGCTCTCCAATAATTTATTTCTGGTCGGCGATCCGCGACAAAGTATCTACGCTTTTCGTGGTGCCGATGTGCGCGTATTCAAGCGTGTTTTACAACATATCGGCCAAGACTTTCATAAGACATCGTTATCCGTTTCCTTCCGCACCCATAGACCATTGCTTAAGGGATTGAATGATTTTTTTGGGCGAATACTCGATCAAGATGAAGATGATACGGCAAATGGTTATGAAGTTAGCATGGGGGAAGAGCTGCGGGCACATCGACAATGCTCTGTCGGCCAATCGCCTCATATAGAATTGCTATTGATTAACCAGAGTCAACTCAGAAAGGCTTGGGAAAATCGTGACCGGCAAGCAGCTCGCCGCTGGGAAGCAAGGGAATTGGCTGGGCGCATAGCCGATTGGCTTGCGGAGAAACGCCGCGTCCAAGACATGATTACAGGAAAAGAACGCACCATCGCTTTGGATGACATCGTCATCTTGTTTCGCTCGTTAAACAGTATTGCCATCTATGAAGAAGTCTTTGCGGCGGAAGGGTTGCCTTATGTGACACATGCCGGACGGGGGTTCTTTGAACAGCAAGAAATTTGGGACATATTGAATTTACTTGCGGCAGTAGAAAATCCGCTCGATGAACTTTCTTTGGCTGCCGCTTTGCGCTCACCGCTTTTCAATTTGAGCGATGATTCCTTATATGCTCTACGACGAAGTGGGCAAGATAAGCCGCGACATCGCGTGTTTCTCTGGGATGTGTTATCGCGAGTTGATGGCGGTGAATTTTTGCCACTCCCAAAGAGCGAAATCGCCAAGATAAGGCGAGCGTGGCGTCTACTGGCTGACTTGCGAAGTTTGGGGGATCGTTTGACGGTCGCAGAGATGATCGATGAGGCGCTCGAGCGAAGCAACTTTCGAGCGATTGTCAGCCACCACCCGAACGGTGAAAGGATGCGTGGTAATCTTGAAAAATTGTTAGAGGTTGCCCATTCACAAGGCAATATTTCATTTCACGATTTCCAAAAGTATGTAAAAAACATCCGGGCACGGGAAATTCATGAAAGCCAGGCTGAATTGGAAGTTTCCGGGGCCATCTCTATGATGACAATACATGCCAGCAAAGGTCGAGAGTTTCCTGTGGTCATTTTGGCCGATTTGGGAAGGGCAATGCCTAGAATACGAAATCCGCTTTTCCTCCAAGAAAGCGAATTGGGGGCGGGATGCCGTGTACTCAATGAGGATACTGGAGAGATTGAGGATACTCATCACCACCGAAAAATCCGCCAGGCAGAAAAGAAAAAAGCGTTGGCTGAAGAAAAACGCCTGCTTTATGTGGCCATGACGCGCGCGCGCGACCACTTGTTGCTCTCAGGAATGGTGCAAGAAAAAAAGGGGAATGGTTGGCGAAAAGAAAACGCGAATTGGATGTCCATTCTGGATTGGCTGGCGATTCGCAATTCCGATGGACTGTTGCTGGATTGTGCCACAGTGAAGACCTATCCATGGGGTACAGCGAGAGTTTGGTATGCGTACACCCCTCCTCCAGAAAAATGGACCAACACTTTGAGCTCGGCTCAAGAAAATCACTCGCAAAATGACATTGTGGCCTTGAGGGAGCCGCCTCTGCTGCGAGAAGCGCCGTCTTTCGAGCGCAGAGGAATTGTGCATGTCGCAGCTAGCAAACTGATACCGAAATTCCAGCCTCGTGATTGCTGGGAGGATATTGCGAACCGCCAAACGGATAGCAATGAAGAAACAATGTCCAAAGGGATAGGGGTGTCGCTGGGGTCGCTCATCCATATTGTCCTGCGCGAGGAAAACAAGTTGAAAGATGCAATTGATATAGAAAAGTGGCTGGCCAAATTGTGCTGGTGTTTGGGTCTCGGCAACCATGAAGAAACGCAGTATTTAATAAAAGAAGCAAGCAGCATTTTGACGACATATCAACAATCGGGTTTGTATCGCGAGCTATCGAACCTAGGGGATGCGGAAAAGTACCGTGAGTACCCATTCATTTTCCGCGCCGAAAATTGTGTTCTACATGGACGAATGGATCTGCTCTATCGCCGACCCAATGAAGATTGGGTCATCATTGATTACAAGACGCACAAGGTAGCCAATTCGTCTTTTGATAAACACGCCAAAAAACAATTCTCCAGTCAATTGGCAGCGTATTACGCCGCCACAAGAAGAGAATTTGGTGCTACTCTAAAAGTCGGCGTGCATTACCTTCGATATGGGCGAACAGTCTATCTTCCAGTGGCAAGTCTGAAAGAAGAAGAGCTTCGTTTGTTTCAATTACCGCTGAGACGAAGCATCCGTTGATTCAAATCTATTGCGTGAGAATAGTGGCTTTCCAGCTCCGTCAGAACTTTTTCCCAGGGCCTTGTCTCGGCGATAGCGCGGGCGCGTTTTCCCATCTCCGCACATAAATTACGGTTGTCACGAAGAACCCGCACAATCCGCGCGAACTCTGACTCATCCGGCGCACAGGTATAGCCATTGATACCTTCCTCAACCAAATCGGCTGCACCACCGCGATTGGCCACTATACAAGGAAGTCCCGAGGACATCGCTTCTTGGACTACTTGACCAAAAGTCTCTGCTAAGGCTGGGAGGAGAAAAGCATCGGCACAAGCGAAAGCGCGACTCAACTCATCGCCGAATAAATACCCGGTGAAATGCGCATCGGTATCGGAGAAGACGGATTCCAAATTGGAGCGTTCTACACCATCGCCAATGATGGTTAAAGCCACTCCTTCTGTATTGGCCACTTCGTGTAAAAGGTGCACTCGTTTTTCTTGGGCGAGACGTCCGACATAAATACAAAGCAAGGAATTGGGGTCGCGGCCATGCAGCAAACGCTTTCGCCAGTGAGCTGTGGCATGATTGGGATGATATCGACTCGTGCTAACGCCGCGTTTCCAAAGATGAAGACGTTTGAAACCCCAGCTGCGCAATTGCTTCAAGGTATACGGAGAAGGGGCCAAATTCACATGGCATTGATTGTGTAAGTTTCGCAAGAGCGCGCGCGCCAAGTGTGCGCTGAACGATGGCAATCCGTATTCCAACGCATATCCCGGTAAATCAGTCTGGTAATTGGCAACAATGGGAATGCCGCGCTTGCGAGCCGCGCGCACCGCGCTGAATGAAAGCAGGGCAGGGCTGAAGAGGTGAAGGATATCCGGTCTGAATTTGTCCAGATAGGCGCCGATTTTTCGGCTCGGCAAGGCGATGCGTGTCTCTGGCGCCAATCGCAAACCGATAGAAGGCATAGGAATTACCCTAGTGATGCCCACTGAACGAATGCTGATATCCGGAGCGAAGACCAAAGCTAGGCGACCGCTGTGTTGCAAATAGCGTATCGTCATGAAGGCGCTCTTGCTCACACCATCGACTTTGGGTAAGAAAGCTTCGGTGACTATGGCCACTCGTTGCACTGGTGCGCGGCTAATTGACAAATTTTCATCGGAATCGACAGCAGCCGCTGTGAATTCAGCATCGAAAATCCGCTCAGCTTCGACGATATCGAATTCGTTAAGCGCTTCCAACAATTCCCAGTCGCTCATAACATCGCAATATTACTATGGAAAGGGTAGGGCGAGAACAGGAAAAACGTTTGACTTGCAAATCAATAAGCATTACAATCAGCGGGTTTCCCAATAATGTCACTCAAGATGAAATATTACATCCACACTTTCGGTTGTCAGATGAATATCGCCGATTCACAGTTGCTGACTTCCGAATTGGAGAGGTTAGGGCATCGCGCTGCCTCGAGCCCTGCCGAGAGTGATATCTTGGTCGTGAATACTTGTGTAGTGCGCCAGAATGCCGAGAATAAGGCCTTGGGTCGTTTGCAAGAATTTCAGCAACTCAAGAAGAGCGACCCCAGCAAGATAGTTGGTGTGATGGGTTGCTTGGTGGGGGTCCGCGATCCACTTCAACTGCGCAAGAAACTACCCTATGTGGATGTCTTTTTGCCACCATCCGAACCCGCTCCGCTACTTCATGTTTTGCAAGATCGCGAAAGAGAACTTCTCACTCGGCGCGAATCCCTCCACTTGCGTCGTCAACGAGATGCCATTCAAGATGGGGAATTGATCTTGCCAGAAGCGGAACAAGGCCACCTAGTCTCCGCACATGTACCCATCGTCTATGGTTGCTCGCATGCTTGTAGCTTTTGTATTATACCCTTCCGCCGTGGTGTGGAACGCAGTCGCAGCGTTGGCACAATCATCGCCCATGTGCGCAGTTTGGTCCGTCAAGGCGTCAAAGAGGTCACTTTATTGGGACAAATCGTCGATCGCTATGGTGCGGATATCAAAGACGGACCCAATCTAGCGGACCTGTTGCGCACCATTCATCAGGAAACGAGTGATTGTGGTTTGGCGCGAATACGCTTCTTGACCAGTCACCCCAATTGGATGACCGATGAATTACTGGAAACCGTCGCCGAGCTGCCACGAGTGATGCCGCAGATTGAAGTGCCGGTTCAATCTGGCGATGACGAAATACTCGAGCGGATGAAGCGTGGCTATTCAGTGGAGCAATATCGACAGTTGATACAACGCATCCGCAAAATCATCCCTGAGGTGGCCATCCACACCGATATCATTGTTGGTTTTCCTGGCGAAAGCGAAACCCAATTTCAACGAACCTATGATCTGCTAGAAGAATTATGCCTGGATAAAGCGCACCTCGCTCGCTATAGCCCACGACCGAATACCGTAAGTGCGCGCCGGATGGCGGATAACATTCCTGTTTCTGTTAAGAAAGAACGCCATAAACGACTGGATGGGCTGCAAGAGCGCGTGGTTGCTGAAATCAATCGCAACTACTTGGGAGAAACGATCCCCGTGCTGGTCGAAGATCAGCACCGTGGCAAATGGCGGGGACGCACTCCGCAGAATAAGCTGGTGTTTTTTGATGATGCTGGCGATTGGCACGGTCGAGTTGTCAATGTAGAAATTACCTGGACCGGACCCTGGAGTATGCAGGCGCGTCTGCCTCAAATGAATACGGTTGAAACGAGAGAATCGACCTTGTCCATCATCCAATAATTTAAAGCTAATCATGCTTGCCTTAATCACACTTGTGCGGCTTAATGAGTGATTGAATGGGAAGATGTGAGGATGTCTTGACAAACTGGCGCGTGATGCTCCTCTACCCAGCGCACGAGCACGCTGTGGCAATCAATGCTCTATTGTGTGAGGATTCACGCCTTGATTGTCGGACTTTCACTCGGTTGGAAAATGCGCTGGAATTATTGGAAGTTGAAACTTATGACATCGCTCTAATCGCATCGGAATTCGTCAATGGAGTAGATCTCGAACCGATCTACCGACGACAACCCCATCTTCCAATCATTGCTATTGAAAATCGGGCTAATGTTCCTTTGTCTGATCCCCCATCAGAGCAAGTTTTGGGATACTTAACCTGGCCAGATGATTCGGCTGAGATCGCCTCAACCATCGGAAGGATATTGAATATCTCCCCCAATGATCATGAAGCCGTTTTTCAACCGCCTCAGTGCAACAGCACGCAGCCAGAGGTTGAAGATTGCGACGCGAGCCTCCAGAATGAGAAAACCATTCGCACAGATTTCGAGTTGTCTTTTGACAAAAACCCCGATTTCAGTTTTGCATGCCTATGGATACTGCAAGAACATGGGCTCTGGGACAGTGTCCTTCGCGTACGCATACAGGAAAGAATCGTGGCTCTCGATGGCGAGGTTATCGCTCTAAGAATCAACCATCGTTTCGTCGATCTGGTTGCATCCTTACCCAAGGCATCAAGTCGTTTTCCGGAGTGTGTCGCCAATTTACTGCCAAAAGGTGTAAGGGTTAAGGCTCATTTATATTGCGAGCCCGCCAACGCGCTAAACGAACAGGTGCGTCGTGAATTTTTATTTTAGGGGAGGCGAATCTCTCCAATATGCCAACAAGAAGCATGAAAGTGTCGGTTGAATGAAAACTCACCCATGAAAGCGCTAGAGCAATTTTTCCTGTTGGACGGCCATGCTATCGCCTATCGCCATTTTTTCGCACTGCGGGTCGATCATTTTAGTACCAGCGCTGGCGAGCCCACCAACGCAATATTTGGTTTCGCGCGCTTGCTGCTGGATATTCTGCGCAAAGAAAAACCAAAGTACCTGGCTGTCAGTTTTGACCGTGGAATGAGTGGCCGGGAAGAATTTTTCCCGGACTATAAGGGTACCCGCGAGAAAATGCCAGACGAACTCGCCGTTCAATTGCCTCGCATAGAACAACTTGTGCGCGCTTTCAACATCCCGCTGCTTGTCTTGGATGACTATGAAGCCGACGATTTGATTGGTACTGTTTGTGCACAGGTCGCGCAGCAAAATGAGATACGCTCTCGTATCGTCACCGGCGACCGCGATCTTTTGCAGCTCGTTTCCAACCGCGTTGTGGTTCAATTGCCGCAACGTGGCGGCCCCGATCGTCTTTACGATGTCGCTGCTTTTCGTGAGCATTATGAGCTCGAACCCGATCAGCTGGTGGATTTAAAAGCGCTGATGGGTGATTCGTCTGACAATATTCCCGGTGTCCGTGGTATCGGGCAAAAAACCGCCACAAAGCTGCTACAACAATATGGCAATTTATCTGGAATATATGAAAACCTCGAAGGCATCACCGGAACTAACCAGGAAAAACTCGTTGTCGGCCGTGAGGATGCTTTCTTGAGTTACAAGCTCGCGAAAATTCGTTGCGATTTACCATTCACCGTCGATCTTGCCGCCAGTCTGGCGCATGAATACGATTTCGAGACAGTTCTAGCACTCTTCCGTGAGTTGGAATTTCGTAGCCTCACACGCATTTTGCTCGATAGCCAAAAAGAACGGGAAAAAGATGGCCAGCTGAATATGTTCAGCGCGCCGCAGCCCAAAAAAGAACAACAAGAATCCACCCATGATCATTACCAAACCGCCGAAGCGAGCGTAGAAACCCGGGTTATTCAGGATGAGAGTAGCTTAGACCGGTTAGTGGCAGATTTACAATTAGCGAAGTCCATCGCCTGGGATGTCGAATCGACAGGTGTGGATCCAGTGGCCGCTGACCTGGTAGGAATTTCATTGGCCAGTGGTCCGGACATCGCTCATTACTTACCACTCGGGCATGACGAAGGTGAGCAGTTGCCATTGGAGATGGTCATTGCCAAGCTGCGCCCGGTGCTCACCAACCCGCGGATTGCCAAAATCGCCTACAACGCCAATTACGATTATCTCATGCTTGCTCGATATGGCATTCATGTGCAACCCATCTCATTTGATGTGATGTTGGCGGAATGGTGTATCAATCCTGCAGGGAAATATTCCTCCCCCACTGGACTGAAAGCGCTGGCGATGCACCGTCTAAGCATACACATGACGGATATCAAAGAGCTTTTGGGCAGTGGTCGCAACCAATTGACGATGAACCAGATCGCCATTTCAGAGGCGGCACCCTACGCGGCTGCAGACGCCGCGATGACTTATCGTCTTTGGCAAATGATTGCACCGGAATTAAAGCAGGCGCGAGTACACGCCCTCTTCACTGATTTGGAAATGCCCCTGATTCCCGTCGTTGCCGGAATGGAACTGACGGGCGTTGAGTTGGATTGTGAATATTTGCAAGACATGAGCGAGCAATTGGGAAGCGATTTGGCCAATTTGCGCGAAGAAATTTATTCTCAGAATATCGATCAAACTCCCTTCAACATCAATAGCCCGAAACAACTGAATGAAATTTTGTTTCAAAAATTGGGCTTATCCAGCAAAGGAATCCGACGTACGACCCATGGATATTCAACAGATGCGGCATCCCTTGAGTTGCTTCGCGACCAACACCCAATTGTCAACTTGATTTTGCAATATCGCGAGATCGCGAAGCTGAAAAGCACTTATGTCGATGCCTTGCCGACGCTTGTGAACGAGAAGACAGGCCGACTGCATACCAGTTTCAACCAAGCCGGCGCGACGACAGGTAGGTTCTCAAGCTCTCACCCCAATTTACAAAACATCCCCATACGGAGCGAATTGGGTCGGCAGGTACGCCAGAGTTTCCAAGCGGGGAAGGGGCGTTTGCTCTTGGCCGTCGATTACAATCAGATTGAGCTACGAGTGCTGGCGCACATTTCAAAAGATCGCGCCTTAATGACCGCATTCCACGATGGACAAGATATCCACCGTGCAACCGCCTCAGCTGTTTTCGATTTACCAATCTCAGAAATCGACGCCAAGCAACGCGATTTGGCAAAGCGTGTTAATTTTGGTTTGATGTATGGTATGGGCGCCAACCGCCTTGCTCGTGAAAGTCAAATGACTTTCGCGGAGGCAGATGAGTTCATCCAGCGCTATTTCGAGCGCTTGCCGCATGTCCGTAGTTACATTCAAGAGACGCAGCGTCAGGCGCGCGACACCGGCGAGTTGCGAACCCTATTTGGCCGCTTGGGCGATTTTGGCGCACTGAAGCGACCAGGGGTCAATCGCAATCATGTTCAATCACTCTTACGAGTGGCGATTAACTTTCCCATTCAGGGCTCGGCTGCGGATATCATGAAAATGTCCATGCTGGCTGTGGATAAAACAATTCGCGAACATGAACTGGATGCAAACATGATACTGCAAGTACACGACGAGCTGGTATTCAACCTGGCAGAAAGAGAATTGGAACGAGCAAAAATGCTCCTGGTTGAAACGATGGAAAATGTGTGTGATTTGAAGGTACCACTAAGAGTGGATGCAGAGTACGGCCCCAATTGGTATGATATGCAGGCGTTTTGAAGTGGTGTTTTTAAGGGAGCATGCATGAGTGAGCGGATGAGAGATTTCCTGACATTGGCCAATATTTCGAATGAAGTGATGCGGGACTTACTGCAAAACGCTTTAGATTTAAAAGCAGAATGGCGAGCCGGCCGGAATACCTCTCCATTGCGCGGCAAAATTCTGGGGATGATTTTCGAAAAGCCCTCGCTCCGCACTAGAATCTCTTTCGATGTGGCGATGTTGCAACTTGGTGGACAAGCATTGATGCTCGGACCGCAAGAAATTGGCATCAACTCCCGCGAGAGCACTGCAGATGTTGCTCGTGTACTTTCCAGGTATGTGCAAGCGGTCATGTTAAGAACTTATGCCCATTCGATCATCGAGGAGTTCGCAAAAAATAGTGATGTTCCTGTCATCAATGGCCTGACCGATTACGCCCATCCTTGCCAGGCTTTAGCCGATATCTTGACGATTGTTGAGCATTTCGGCTCGCTTACCGGAATACACCTAGTGTATATAGGCGATGGCAATAATGTGGCACGCTCTTTGTTATGGGCGTCGGCACATTTTGGTATGAAATGCACTTTGGTTTCGCCAACGGGCCGTTCATTGCCCAATGAAGATCTGCAGGCAATTCAACCATTGGCGGAAACCACTAGCGCCAGCATAGAAACTAGCAGCGATCCAAAAGCTGTAGTTCGGACTGCACAAGTCATCTATACCGATGTTTGGGTGAGCATGGGTATGGAAGCGGAAGCCAACACCATTGCCGAATTCATGCCTTATCAAGTGAACGAGGAATTGCTCGCTTTGGCCCCAAAGGAAGCAATCGTATTGCATTGTCTACCAGCGCATCGCGGCGAAGAAATCACTGATGCTGTCGCTGATGGGACACAATCGCAAATCTTCGTGCAGGCAGAAAATCGTTTGCATGCACAAAAAGCCATTCTCGTTGCTCTGATGGGGAATGTTAACCAAAGGTAGCTTGCCCCAAACCGAAGACACTTATCCAGGGAACGCTTTGTGGAGATCGTGTGGATCCTGGAAAACATAAACACCAATTCGTTCATCGATATCCTATTGGTGGCGATATTGTTGTATTGTTCCAGCTATCTCTTACGTCGTAGCCACGCTGCCGCGCTGGTACGTGGCACTTTTTTAGCCTTGGCCTCTTTGCTCATCATCCTATTTGTCGTAGCCAATCTATTCAATCTACCCGCTTTGAGTTGGCTTTCAGAGAATTTACTGGCCATTGTCGGCGTGGCTATCCTCATCGTCTTTCAACCAGAATTGCGCCGCACACTTGAATTATTGGGCAGCTCGAACTGGGTGAAACGCAGGCAGGAAGCACAAAAAAACCAGACACGCCAATTGGACGAATTATCCAGAGCAGCCAGTACGCTTTCCGAACGGCGTCATGGCGCCCTCATCGTTTTGCAGCGGAACAGTAATTTGAGCGCTTACAGCCGTTCTGGAATACCCTTGGATAGTGAACTCAGTGCCGAAATACTAACTTCGATCTTCTTCCCTGGCTCAGATTTACATGATGGTGCGGTCATCATCGACAGTGGCGGCAGAATTGCCGCTGCCGCTGTGGTACTTCCGCTCAGTGCCAGTCGCAATCTGCCGGACCGTACCTTGGGCACTCGCCATCGCGCCGCTCTGGGAATCAGTGAAGTGAGTGACAGTTATTGCTTGATCGTTTCTGAAGAAACCGGCCGGCTCAGCCTAGCGCGCAACGGCCAAATTGATTTGCACTTGGGAGCCAGCGCGTTGCGAGAAATATTGCTAAGGGACTTACCGAATCTACGCTTTGAAAATACCAATGTCCTTAATTGGTTGATACATTTTGGTAGTAACCGCAAACTTGAAAAACACAACCAATGACGCAATTCGCTCCCATCTTGCGTAATTTGAGTTGGCTATTCTTTTCTTTCCTGTTGGCGCTATTCATTTGGATGGTCGCGACCTTCCAACGTGACCCCATTGTCCAGCGAACCTACCCCCAGGTCCCAATTGAAATGAACCTGAGCGAAGGTTTCCGATTCGTAGTCGAGCCACGCCGCAATGCCGTTGTCTATTTGCGCGCGCAGGGCTCCATCTTCGAGAGACTGACGCAGGATGAGATTGCACTTTATGCCAATTTGACTGGATTATCTGAGGGGGAGCATCTAGTGAAATTGCGCGCAGAAATATTATCGGACCGGGCAGCGGCAGTGGCGGATATTTCTCCGCAACAGATCCACATTCAATTGGAGCGAGAAATCACCCGAGAACACCCCATTCAAATTGCCGTGAGCGGCGAGCCGGAGCCTGGCTACATTGTCGCTAAGACCAGTATTGAACCGGCCAAGGTCTTAATTCGCGGTGCCGCGAGTAAGGTGAAAGAGGTCAAACGGGTCAGCGTTCAATTGGCTATTCGCGGACAACGAAATGACTATCAAGAAGAAATCCCTATAGAAGCCTGGAACGAATCGGAATTGCGGATATCCGATTTTGAATTAAGTCCTGAACAAGTTACAGTGGATGTGGAAATCCAGCCTCGCGATGACATTCGTCAAATCACAATTCGACAACCATCCCTAGATTTTCGCTCGCTACCGTCGGGGTATTACCCCTCATCCATCCATTTTGAGCCCCAAAGCATTCTTGTCAGAGGCACTCCAACCCAGTTGGCGAATTTGCCGGAATTCCTGACCACCCAGCATGTGGACTTGACCGGGCATACGGAAGATTTTGAAGCCGTTGTGTCCATTGATATACCCAAAGGCGTTTTCGTCGTCGGCAACCAGCGAACCATTCGCGTAAGTATCGGTATCACTGCGCAAGAAGGTTATCGACAATTTGATGAATTGCCGATCCAAATCACTGGCTTGCAAGAAGGTTGGAAAGCAACAATAATCCCCGATCGTGTGACAATTTTCCTCGCCGGACCACTGCCCATCTTGCAAAACATGTCAGAAGATGCACTGCAAGTTCAAGTGGATGTCAGCAAGCTGGAGCCAGGTCTTTATTCTCTACCGCCTACATTATCGCTACCTTACTCCGATCTGGAAACAGAGTCGCTATCCATCGTCCCGGCTTTGTTGGAGGTGGAACTGAACAGCCCGGAGCAAGATTGAAAACAAAGCGATAGGCAGCAATTGCCTATGATAAAATGTGAGCATGCCTCCCCAAGCCATCGTCGCTTTAGTCGGACGCCCCAATGTCGGTAAAAGCTCGCTGTTCAATCGTTTAGTCGGCGAGCGCATGGCCATCACCGACGCCAACCCCGGCACTACACGCGATTATTTGCTCGGCCAGACTCATTGGAATGGGATCGACTTTACCGTTATTGACACCGGGGGCATTGAACTCAACACTGCACTTATTGACAGCTCCAAACCCTTCATTGCGGCAATACGCGCCCAGGCTTTAGAGGCTGCTTCTCAAGCGGATTGTATCCTCTTCTTGGTGGATGCGATGTCTGGCCTGACCGCCGCGGATGAGGAGATCGCCGAGATCTTACGCCGCACGCGAGCGCCAGTAATCCTGGTAGCCAATAAAATTGACGATGAGACCTCACTGGGTGCCGAGCTCGAGGCGTATTCTCTGGGTTTGGGTGAAGTGTTTCCGATCAGCGCAATTCATAGCCTAGGCGTTGGTGATTTATTGGATGCGATTTGTGAACGCTTGAAACCACAAAGCCAGTCAGCCAACACCGACACTTCGGAACAGATGCACATCGCCATCATCGGTCGGCCAAATGTGGGAAAAAGTAGCCTATTGAATCGCTTATTGGGCAAGGAGCGCGCCATCGTCAGCGCGCATGCGGGTACTACGCGTGACGCGTTGGATACACAAATTAGCTGGCAGAAACAACCAGTCACCCTCATCGATACTGCGGGCATTCGTAGACGTGGTAAAGTCACCCCGGGCGTAGAAAAATACAGTGTGCTCCGAGCAAAACATGCCATCGATCGTTCAGAAGTCGCCTTGCTTCTCATGGATGCAGGTCAAGGGGTGACTGAACAAGATGAGCATATCGCAGGTATGATTAAGGACACGGGGTGCAGTCTTGTTCTTCTAGTCAATAAATGGGATGCCATCCAGCGAGATACCCACACCATGCATGAAATGACATTGCAGATTCGAGCGAAGCTGGATTTTGTACCATTCGCCCCCATTATGTTCATTAGCGCTTTGACCGGTCAACGCTGCTCAAAGGTCTTGGAGACCGCTTTTCAAGTATGGCAGGCCCGTTTCTTGAGGATCCAAACTGCAGCGCTGAATCAACTCATTCGCGATGCTCTAACTCAGCATTCGCCCCCCACGCGAGGAAATCGCCGCTTGAAAGTGCGTTATGCAGCGCAGGTTTCCGTCAACCCCCCACTCATTCTTTTCCATGTCAATGACCGCCGTCTATTGCATTTCAGTTATGAGCGCTATCTGGAAAACCGCATCCGCGCTGTCTATGATTTCTTGGGAACACCTCTTCGCTTCAGCTTTCGTGAAGGCGCCAGATAATGATGGATTCGGAACAATCGCAAAAGGCAGAAATAAAGCCTATAGAGGCAAGCTCTTTGTTGCCATCCGCAGCAGAGCATGTAACCCCGCCAGAACCTTTGCTTTACCGGCTCCGCTGGTTACGCGAAATCGTGGAAATGGCCTTTGCTATCCTTGTCATTTACACCCTGGTTAACTTGCTCAGTATGCGTTATATTGTACATGGGCGCAGCATGGACCCGACTTTTGGCGAAGGACAATTCCTCATCGTCAGTCGCGTTCACTATTGGTTTGAAGAGCCCAGCCGCGGCGACATTGTTGTCTTTCACGCACCCAATGACCCGAGCGAAGATTATATAAAGCGCGTCATCGGCGCTCCTGGCGACCATATCGAATTTCAAGCGAGCAATTTACATGTGAACGGGAGCAGAATCGAAGAGCCATATATTGCCGAAACCTGCAGCCCCTTCAGCTGCATTGATGGAGCCAGTTGGATAGTTCCCCCCGGATCCTATTTCGTTTTGGGCGACAATCGCAATTCCAGTGTCGATTCTCGCCGCGCTCAGGTTGGCTTCATTGAACGCAAGATGATTGTTGGGAAAGTGCTATTTCGTTATTGGCCCCTTACTGAAATGACGCTCATCGACCGTGGTGTATTGCCAACCCCATAAACAACCACTCGATCCTGTGCCGAGTTATCGATGATGAAAATTCATGAAGATTGTGTACATATCGCCCGTTTGCTCGCCTCACATGGTTGGGCACCTGGAAGTAGTGGTAATCTCAGCGTCCGCCTCGATACTGATTCCATCCTCGTCACGCCAACAGGAACATCTCTTGGTAAATTGCGATCTGGCGATTTGGTCCAGATTCGACTACCCAACGGCGAGCCAATCAGCCAAGGTAATTTAGGACACCCGACCAGCGAATTGCCGATGCACCTCGAGTGCTACCGCCAGCGTTCCGACATCAACGCTGTGCTTCATGCTCATCCACCCTATATCATCGCTTTAAGCTTGGCAGGTTTTGATTTCAAGCGGAAGATCCTTCCTGAAACTCTACTCAGCATCGGCAGAATCGGTTTGGCTCCGTATTCCTTACCTGCCAGTGAAGATAACGCTCACGCCATTAGGACATTGCTACCAAAGTGCGAGATGATAGTGTTATCTCGACATGGTTCTCTGACACTAGGGAAGGACCTGTATCAGGCTTTGCATTCGCTCGAAGCATTGGAAGCCGCAGCGCAGATCCTCCACTTGGCATTGCAATTGGGAGAGGTTTCCGACCTCCTGCCTGAGGAAATCGCTCGTCTGCAAAAACATCGCGAAAGGCTAAAAAAAGAGAAATCCGGCAATCACTGCTGAATCTTGACGGGTTCGCGATATCCTTCTATGATTTATTGGAGCGGCCCCATCGTCTAGTGGACTAGGATGCCACCCTTTCAAGGTGGAGACACGGGTTCGAACCCCGTTGGGGCTATTTTATACCCTCATCAGCCGCGATGAGGGTTTGTATATACAGGAGTTCCAATGTCTCGCTTGGTCGGTATATTCAATATATTGGCGACGCCTTTCGCCGAAGATGGGTCGTTGGATATCCCCAGTCTCCATAAATTGGTGAGATTTCAAATCGCCTGCGGTGTCGATGGCTTGACCATCTTGGGGGTATTGGGTGAGGCGGCGAAATTGAGCGTCAGCGAAAGACAACAGGTGCTCGAAGAGGTGGTTGCGGCCGTCGCGAGTGAAATACCGGTGGTTGTTGGTACCAGCCACCCGCAAGATGAGACTTGTCAGCTACTCTGCCAGACTGCCGCGGAGGCCGGTGCCGCAGCCGTGATGGTGGCTCCGCCGCCGCGTTTTGCCCAACTGGATGAAACCAGCCTACACGAGTACTTTTCCACTTTGGTAAGCGGTTTGGAGATCCCCATTATCGTACAAGATTTTCCACCCGTGAATGATTTACACATGTCTCCCCAATTCATTGCCCAACTGGCCGAGAACATCCCCTCTGCACGCTATTTGAAACTCGAAGATCCTCCATTGATGCGCAAAATCTCGGCAATTTTATCCAAAAACCCCGATGTTGTGATTTTTGGTGGTTTGGGGGGCATGTTTCTTTTGGAAGAACTGAGGCGCGGAGCTGCGGGTACCATGACCGGTTTCGCATTCCCTGAAATTCTATTGGCAGTTCAACGGGCTCAACGTCGTGGCGACTATGACCGCGCGGAGCGTATATTCGATCAATATTTGCCACTCATCCGTTATGAGAATCAGCCACTCATCAACCTCGCTTTGCGCAAATATCTACTATATCTTCGTGGAGCGATCGATTCCCCCGCTCCAAGGAAACCCTATGAGCCACTAGGTGAGGGCTTAGAGGAAGAATTAAATTGGATTTTGCGCCGGGTGGGCATTCAGGACCCGCGTGAAATACTGCTCTTGAACTAATCGGAGGTGAAGCTATGGATCTTGGTCTGAAAGGTAAGGTGGCCCTGGTAGCCGCTGCAAGTAAAGGTCTGGGTTTTGGCGTCGCACAAGCACTAGCACGCGAAGGTGCATCATTATCCATATGCAGTCGAACCGCAGTAGACATCCACGCTGCCGCGCATAAATTGCAAGATGAGAATGGTGTCGAGGTTCTAGCCCAAGTATGTGACATGCGTGATCCGGATTCTATTGTGAATTGGGTCAATCAAAGTGCGGGAAAATTCAAGCAAATCGATGCACTTCTCATCAACGCAGGGGGTCCACCAGCAGGTAATCTACAGGACTTTAGCGACGAGCAATGGCAAGCAGCCTTTGAGTTGACGCTCATGAGTGCGGTACGACTTGTACGAGCGACTTTACCTTATCTGAGTACCGGCAGCGCCATCCTCACGATCACTTCATCATCGATACGAGAACCCATCGCGCGCCTCGGCCTATCCACTGTAATGCGAGCGGGAGTCGCTGGTTTTGTCAAAACGCTCGCCGACGAATTGGCAGGCAGTGGGGTTCGCGTTAATAATTTACTGCCTGGACGTATCGATACTGAACGCGTTGCCCAACTCGACCGTAATACGGCAAAGAACCTCGGCATCAGCATGGCGGAAGCACGACGCAGGAGTGAGGTGGAAATTCCGCTCGGTCGGCTCGGCACAATTGAAGAATACGGTGCCGCTGCGGCCTTTCTACTCTCCCCAGCAGCTAGCTATATCACCGGTGCCAGTCTGCAAGTCGATGGCGGGAAAATGCGCTCCTTTTAGTGCATTTGTATTCAATACCATAGATCACTTTGATAGATATTCAAGCAAATCGATTTGTGTTAAAATTCCGCTAACGCGCCGAGTTCCTCTAAAATGATCATCTTCCAAAATGACCGCAGTCTTGTGCTTACTAAACAATTGCAACACTTCTTCGAGCGGTGCATCCGGTGAAAGGGTGGGGACACCCATCTCGATGACTTTGGCATCGGCCAGGGTCATGCTGGCTGCACCCTCAGTTGAGGAATTGAGCAAATAATCCAATAGACGGAATTCGGTTACCAAACCCAACAAATTCTCATCACGGGCGAGAACAGGCAATTGTGAGACACCGGCGGCCGCTAATTTGGCCACCACTTCGTTCACCTTCTCATCCGCATAAGCGAAAATCAACTCCGGGCGAATATCCGATCCGAGCAAGGCTGCGAGCGTCTCTTCATGCCAATCATGCGGCAGCAAACGATTGGTTTGGATCCAGTTTTCGTCAAAGATCGTATTCAGATAGCGTGACCCATCATCAGGAAACAAGACGACAACGGGCTCATCCGCACCCAGTTGAGCCTTTTCAGCATAGCGTTGCGCCCCTGCCAGTGCCAGTCCGCTGGAGCCGCCCACCAGAAATCCCTGCTCACGAGCGAGACGCCGAGTGGCTGATATCGCCTCACGATCTGAAATCTGAATTATTTCGTCCACTATATCGGCATCAAAAAGGCGAGACGGGCGGGCGCTACCGACACCTTCCAAACGACTATGAAAGGTCTCGATTTGTATCTCATCATGACGCATTGCAGCGGCAAAACTCGAACCCTGGGGCTCAACTCCGACGATTTGAATCGAGGAGTCGCGCTCTTTCAAATAACGCGCGACACCGCAAAGCGTGCCACCACTGCTTACCGAAGTCACGAAGGCGGTAATTCGGCCCTCACTTTGTCGCCAAACCTCTGGAGCGGTCGTTTCGATGTGCGCGTCTAGAACAATGGGATCATTATGATAATCAATGAAACGGCTGTCGGGAATTTCCATCGCCAGTTGTTGCGCGACGCTGAACTGGCTGGTGGGATTCTCTTCAGCCAAATCCGATGGGACAACAATCACACGAGCGCCATAAGCGCGCATCAGTGCAATTTTGGCATCCGAAACGACATCCTCCACGATGCAGACACACTGATCACCATAAGAGCTTGCGAGCATGGACATACTGACGCCGAAATTGCCACTCGTCGCAACGATGAAAGTCCTTTTATCAGCTGCTGATGCATCCGATTGGCTGCGTTTCATGAATGCATGTGCGACCCGATCTTTGCTAGAGCCACCCGGGTTTCTTCCCTCCAACTTCACAATTAGATTGGCAGCACTTTTCCGCATGAGCGGTTGCAAATGGAGCAAAGGTGTGTTACCAATCGTCTGTATCAAATCATTGTAACTTCTCATCACGCCCCCAATTCACTAGGAAGCTTTGTAGCATTGGCAAATCCAGGTTGCCACCCGATAGCACACAAACCACGCGCGCGCGCGCATCGATCTGAATTTTACCATGCAACAACGCGGCGAAGGCTGCAGCTCCTGCACCTTCGCATACCATTTTGCTCTCCCTAAGAATGGTCAGTAAAGCCGTGATGATTTCCTCGTCACTGACCAACACCACCTCATCCACCCATTTTCGCGCATGCAGAAGGGTGTTCTCGCTGACGAAAGGCGCGCACAGGCCATCGGCGACGCTCTTGGCAGAATCAAGGGGGACAACCCGTCCTGCAGCCAGAGCCTCTGTCATCGCCGGAGCACCCAGCGGTTCCACACCAATCACACGCGTACCAGGAGAATGTAGCTTAACGGCCGCGGCGACCCCGGCGAGCAAACTTCCGCCACCAACGGGGACGAGCACAGCATCAATTGCCGGGAGATCCTCCAATATCTCCATCCCCAAACTCGCATTCCCTGCACAAAGCTCAAGGGCGTTTAGCGGATGGATAAAGGTGAGATCACGCTCCGCTATAATTGCTTGCGCCCTTTCCATCAATTGAGTGCTATCGCCTTCATGCAATATCACTTCGGCGCCCAATTGACGTGTGGCAGAAATCTTGCTCTTCGGCGCGCCCGCAGGCAATACAACCGTGGCAGCAATGCCCATCGCCTTCGCAGCTAAAGCCAGTCCTTGCGCTAAATTGCCCGCAGAGATGGTCAACACTCCTTTTTGCTGCTGCTGGTCGCTCAAAGCCGCCAGGCGGTTGAAGGTCGCACGCGGTTTATAAGAAGCCGTATATTGAAAAATCTCTGCTTTGAAGAATAATTCCACACCAGTGCGCTCTCCTAGAGTCGGCGCAGCAAGGGTGGGCGTTCGCACGATTCGGCCGGCGAGCAAAGACCTTGCTGCGCCGATGTCTTCTGTCGTGAGCAATCGTACCACCTCGCGCATGTTTTTCATGCACCTCGTTTCAACCGCACGAGCTTCTCTGCTGCCTCATAAAGCGTTTCATCACTCTTGCAAAACGCGAAACGTGCCTGTTTTTTGGCAATATGCTTATGCCCTTCGCTATAGAACACAGTAGGGGGGATACAAGCCACGCCAATCTCCGATGCGAGATATCGGGCAAAATCGAAATCATCACCAGCGAAGACATTCGAAAAATCAGCCATCGCGAAGTAAGTGCCTTCTGGTTTGGTGGTGCTCAAGCCTGCTTGTTGTAGGGCCTGTAGCATAATTTCGCGTTTGCGAGCCATCATTTCTTTATATTCTTCGTAATAATTCGTGGCCAATCCAAAAGCGTGAGTCACTGCTAGTTGTGTCGGATGATTGACCGCAAATACGGCAAATTGGTGAATACGCCAAAGCCCTTGAATCAGCGCCGGTGGGCCATACGACCAGCCAATTTTCCAACCGGTCATACCGAAAGTCTTGCCGGCGCTACCAATGGTGATGGTGCGCTCATACATGCCCGGCAGAGTAGCGATGGGTATGTGTTGGTGTTCGTCATAAGTCAGGTGCTCATAAACCTCATCGGTAATCACAAGGACATCGAATTCACGACAGAGGTCGGCAATGAAGGTCAACTCATCGGCAGAGAGAACACGCCCAACCGGATTGTGTGGTGTATTGATCAATATGGCGCGCGGCCGACGGGAAAATGCACTACGCAACTCATCACGGTTGAAGCGCCAATCTGGTGGACGCAAGGGCACATAGATGGGTTTGCCACCGGCCAACTGAATACAAGGGACATAACTATCGTAATATGGCTCGATGACGATGACCTCTTCACCGGCATTCACCAACCCCAATATTGCAGAAAAAATCGACTGTGTCGCTCCGGCCGTAATCAGCACCTCCTCTTTTGGGTCAACTTGCAAACCATAGAAGATTTCTGCGTGCTGAGCGACTCCTTCTTGCAATAGCGATATCCCCATTGCTGGGGCATACTGATTGGCACCACCAGGAGCATCTTGTAGGGCTCTGACGGCCGCTAGTATAACTTGATTGGGTCCATCAAAGTCTGGGCGGCCTTGCCCTAGATTTGTTGCTTGACTCGCTCGAGCGAGATCATTGATCTCTTTGAAAATGGTTGTGTTGAATCCCTTTACCCGCTGCGCAATTGCCATCCATTTACCCTTCCCGTAATTTTCCCTGGACTAAGCGATGAGCCCGCTCGTTCATTCGATCGCCTTTATGACCGGCTAACCATTGCCAATCCACCAGGTGTGCTTGCGCCAATTGACTGAGACGCTGCCACAACGCACGATTCTTGACCCTTTTCCCAGACGCCGTTCGCCATTGATTATTTTCCCAACGGGGCAACCATTGGGTGATGCCTTGTTTTAAGTACTGACTATCGGTGAATAATTGTACCCGATGAGCTTCGGCCAAACTGCTTAGGGCTTCGATAGCTGCCATAAGCTCCATTCGGTTGTTGGTGGTATCCCGCTCTCGACCGACAATCACCTGCTCGGTGTTTTCCCATATGAGGATGTCCGCCCAAGCACCCAGTCCAGGATTGGGCCGACAACCACCATCGGTATACACACAGACAAGAGGTAGTTTGCTGTCGGTTTCAATCATTCAGAAAAGAACGGAGCATGTAGGCTAAAATCCCGCCATGTCGATAATAAGTTGCCTCGATCGGAGTCTCAATGCGCGCCTGAGCTCGGAAGAGAATCTCTTGCCCGTTTTCTTTGATTGCCTGCACATCCAACCATTGCCCTGGGGCGAACTCTTCGGGCAGATTGGGTATGTTAAAAACTTCGTTCCCTTCAATACCCAATACATCAGCATTTTCACCCGGAGCAAATTGCAAAGGTAGTAAACCCATGAATACGAGATTACTACGATGAATGCGCTCGTAGCTCACGGCCAGTGTGGCTTTCACTCCCAGTAACAACGGACCCTTCGCAGCCCAGTCACGACTAGAACCCATCCCATAATCTTCCCCTGCGACGATGATCAATGGCGTGTTTTCTTTCCGATAGCGCTCGGCCGCAGCATAGATACTGAGCTGTTCTCCGCTAGGAAAATACTTGGTGAAACCTCCTTCGCTACCGGGCAATAACAGGTTACGGAGACGGTTATTGGCAAAGGTCCCACGTGACATAATTCGGTCGTTACCGCGGCGCGATCCATAACTGTTGAACTGCTCAGGAGGCACACCTTGCGAGAGCAAATATTCGCCGGCAGGAGTCGAGGATAAAATACTGCCCGCTGGCGATATGTGATCCGTTGTCACCGAATCACCCAGCATAGCGAGTAGGCGTGCACCTTGAATCTGACTAGGCGGCTGAGGAAAACGGGGCATATCCTGAAAATAAGGTGGCTCTTGTATGTAAGTACTTTCTTCCCGCCATTGGTAAACTAGCTCATCACCGCTGGGGATCTCATTCCAGGTTTCATTGCCATCGAATACATTGCCATATTGTTCATGATATAGTTCCGGACCCAGTGTCTCTTGGATGACTTGCAGGACTTGATTTTGTGTCGGCCATATGTCGCGTAGGAAAATCTCATGTCCCTCGGCATCCTGGCCCAGCGGCTCATTTTTGAAGTCAAAATCCATGCGTCCGGCGAGAGCATAAGCGACCACCAGTGGCGGTGAAGCCAGGTAATTTGCCCGCACATCCGGGCTAATCCGACCACCAAAATTGCGGTTGCCGCTCAGCACTGCAGCCGTCACTAACTCGTTTTCAGCGATGGCATCACTGAGATTTGCTGGCAATGGGCCGCTATTGCCGATACAGGTTGTACAACCGTAACCGACTACATGAAAGCCGAGCGCTTCCAAGGATGGCAATAAGCCAGCGCGCTCCAGATAAGCGGAAACGACTTTGGAGCCAGGTGCTAGGCTCGTCTTAACTTGTGGAGCACTGGTCAAGCCTTTCAAAACAGCGTTGCGGGCCAGCAAGCCAGCCGCAATCATCACTGATGGGTTGCTCGTGTTCGTGCAACTGGTTATGGCGGCGATCACGACCGAGCCATGCCGCAACTCTATGCCTTTGCCGTTATTGCGATAGTGAACGCGGCGCTCTCGTTTCTCCTCCGCGATGCCAAAGCTCTGCGGGCCGATTGGCGTCGAAAGCGATTGCTGAAAATTCGATTTCATTTCGCTCAATAATATTCGATCTTGCGGACGAAGTGGCCCCGCTAAACTCGGTTTTACATCGGCCAAATCCAACTCCAACACTTCATGATATTGCGGGTCAGCGGTATGAGCTGTTCGGTATAGATGTTGCTCTCGACAATAGTTTTCAATCAGTCGAATCTTTTCCTCATCGCGACCGGTGCGCCCTAAATAATCGAGCGTCTCCGCATCGACCGGAAAGAAGCCCACAGTCGCACCATACTCCGGTGCCATATTGGCCAGCGTAGCTCGGTCGGGAAGACTGAGATTGCTGAGACCCGGTCCAAAATACTCGACAAACTTGCCAACCACTTTTTGGCGGCGTAGCATTTGTGTGGCCGTGAGCACCAAATCAGTGGCCGTTGCGCCTTCAGGTAATGCGCCATAAAATTTGAAGCCAATGACTTCCGGTACCAGCAAGTAAATCGCTTGCCCGAGCATCGCCGCTTCCGCCTCGATGCCCCCTACACCCCAACCGAGCACGCCTAGCGCATTGATCATGGTGGTATGGCTATCGGTTCCCACAAGCGTATCGGGAAACAACTGTGGTTTTCCGTTGGCGACAGTCCTTTCCTGAACCACCTCCGCCAAGAATTCCAGGTTTACCTGATGGACTATGCCGGTTGCTGGCGGAACAACTCGAAAATTAGCGAATGTTTTTTGCCCCCAATGCAAGAATTCATACCGCTCTCGATTGCGTTCAAATTCCCGCACAGAGTTGATGAAGATGGCATCTTCTCTTCCTGCAACATCCACCTGAAGTGAATGATCGATCACCAGATCGACAGGAATTTGGGGGTTGACCAACTGCGGGTTGCCACCGAGCCGCCGCAATTCGCTGCGCATGGCAGCCAAATCCACAACTGCCGGAACACCTGTGAAATCTTGCAATAATACTCGTGCTGGTATGAAAGGGATTTCTTGTTCGGCGCTGGTTTCAGCCGACCAAGATGCGATGCGTCGCACATCTTCCGATGTTGCGATGCCCTTATCGTAGTTGCGGAGAACATTCTCGAGCAAGACACGGATGCAAAAAGGTAAATAAGATAAATCGCAATATCCTGCGTTAGCCAGTGCATCCAAACGGTGAATTTCTGCATCACCATTTTTTGTCGGGATGGCGGAAATGGTCTTGAGAGATTCCATATTCACCTCTGGGCTGTGTTAAGGGAGTATATAGTATAGCAAGCCGTTTGTGATACCCGATTCTTTCGCATGCAGCGTAATCGACTATGGAAAGTCGAGGCAACTAAGGCTACGATCATGCTGCTCTTTCGATCTGGACAAAAGAGGAAGGCCAATTGGCAGAAAAGAAATATTCCCGGGCCGCTAGTGCATCGAAACATACCTATCAGCGCAAGAGACAACGCGGACGTCAAGAACGCCAACGCCGAATTTTGACCATCATCACCACTGTAATTGGTGGTGTCTTGCTCATTGGCGCACTGTATTTTTTTGGCAATCAACCCGCAATTGGTGAGATTCCGGCGGGGGCCGGGGAACAATACCAACAACTGGAGCAATCTCGCAGCGAAGAAGGTTTCCCCATTCTCGGCGCGATGGATGCGCCAATAACGCTAAAGCTATACACCAGTTTTGATTGTTCCAATTGCGCCGACCAACAAAATCTAATGAATGAGTTATTACCACGATTGCGGGGTGATGATATTGCCTTGCATTTCGTTCCTATCGTTCCCCCACAACAAATTGAATTTCAAAACACCGAATTTGCCACAAAATTCGCCCTTTGCAGCAATCGCTTCGATCGTTTTTGGGAATATCAAGAAGCGCTTTACGACTGGCAAGAATTTCAACAGCGCGCTTATGCCAGCGCCCGTCTCTTCGACGGTATCGAGCGCCTCGGGTTGGATCGTGAAGAAATGCAAGCTTGTGTGCGTGGTAGCTTGGTGGAAAACACCATCAGCGAAGCCACCAACGCCGCAGCCGCATTAATCGGTTTCAGTCAATATGGTTTTCCCTTATTCGCGGTGAATTTGGAAATCATACCTCCCAATGCACCAGGTGAACTACCTACGCTTGGGCAGATCAACGCAGCCCTAGACGCTGCCATCAATTCGTTGACAGATTCTCCACAGGCAACTACGACTGAAAAAGAAATTGCCAGCACGCTTACGCCAATTCCTGAAGCCACCTCCCTCCCCATACCGACTACTGCTGTATCCGGCGCTGCCACCGAGCCACCAACAGCCACACCAAAGCCAAGTCCGGAGGCGAGTAGTACCGCGAATCCAGACCGCTAAAGAGCCACGATTCGGCCCAAGCGCTTTCCACCCAGCAAATGCATATGCAAGTGGTAGATTTCCTGCCCGCCATCATCATTGCAGTTGATGACGAGCCGGTAGCCACTCGATGCGACGCCCAATTTTGCGGCCACTTTCTTAGCGACCAGCAACAATTGTCCAAGCATCTCCGCATCGCCTTCTTCCAAATCGTTCACTGTTGCGATAGCCCGGTTGGGAACAATCAGGATATGCACGGGTGCCTGCGGTTGGATATCGCGAAAGGCCGTTACCCATTCATCTCGGTAGACAATATCTGCGTCAATTTCACCAGCGACGATACGTGCAAAAATTGTTGGCTCACTCACATGTATAGCCCCCCGTTGACGCTGAGTACCTGTCCGGTAACATAACCCGCCTCTTCAGAAGCCAGGAAAGCGACTGCAGCAGCCACTTCAGCGCTTTCCCCGAAGCGCCCCAATGGAATGTGTTCGCGGGCTGTTTCAGCAATTTCCTTTGGTAAATTGGCTGTCATCTCGGTCGCGATGAAACCAGGAGCAATCACATTGACTGTGATGCCTCGGCTTGCGACCTCACGAGCGAGGGACTTGCTCAGACCAATCAGCCCAGCCTTGCTGGCAGCATAATTGGTCTGACCAGCGTTTCCCATCAAAGCGCTGACGCTACTGATATTGATGATGCGACCATAGCGCTTCCGCATCATGCCGCGAAGCACTTCTTTGCACATGAGCCAAGCACTACGCAAATTGGTGTTCACCACTGCATCGAAATCAGCAATTTTTTGGCGTGGTAGGATTGCATCCCTGGTGATGCCAGCGTTATTGATGAGAATATCGATTTTGCCATAGGCATCAACAGCCGTTTTCACTAGATGCTCCACCTGCTCCACATCCGCGATATCGGCACGGATCGCGAGCGCTTCATCGCCCCTCCCTTCAATTTCGGCAACCACCGCAGCGGCAGCTTCCTCGTTGGCATGATAATTGACGATAACGCGGGCGCCATTCGTCGCCAATCGCAAGGAGATAGCACGGCCGATACCCCCGCTTCCCCCGGTAACCAATGCAACCCTACCTTTCATGTGCTCTCCTCGAATAGGCCTTTGTCGCAACCGAAGTGAATATGCATCATGAGCCTCCGGCCCAACCAATCAAGCGATTCTGGCCACGCAGATCTTCAGTGATATTAATCGCTCCATAGCCATTAATCGATGCCAGATAGACATCCAAACGGCCATCCAAGCGCGAGTTGATTCCCTCAAATGCCAGGTGGTTGCCATCGGGAGAATATTCTGGCTCGCAAATTGGTGGTAGATTGGCTTGGACAATTACGCGCAAATCACGAGTGAAAACCAAAGCACCATAAGGGCAAAGCCCATCGATACCACCCACCGCCAGCCGCATACCGTCGGGAGACCAAGATGCCATCATACCATAACGTGGGAATAGGTATTCCGCGCTGCTACCCAAAATTTCACCGTCGTACTTTGCGCTAATGATGCGATTTTCTTCTGAGATACTCTGAAACACTATGGCTTTTCCGTCATCTGACCAAACTTCATTGAGTATTTCTGTTTCTTGCAATGTCAATCTTTCTGAGAAATCGCTTATTTGTCCGGTCTCAATATCGGCCAGCCAAATTTTCCGGCTTGATTCAATCAATATTGAATTTGCCGCGGCAATACTAATCGTAGAATCATTCAGCCACAGTGGCGACGAATCACTCCAGATTTCACTCAGGCGTCGATTCTCTCCTGTCTCTAAGTCCAGCAAGTGAACTTGGCCGACCTTCGGTGGCGCGCGATCCAACAAATCGCAAGTGTATTCGTCCACGGCTTGCCAACCAGGGCAATTCGCGACATCCGACAGATAAGCGAGATAACGGCCATTTGGCGACCAGGAAGGATGAAAATCGTAGCCACCACCGCTGGTGAGTGGCCGCCAACGATTGCTCGCCAATTCTAAAGCATAAATATCCATTTCATATGCGGTAGCGATGGAAACCGCCAGCTCTTTCCCATTCGGAGACCAAGCGGGCAATACCGGCAGCCCGCGCGGCGACGCCTCGGGCAGGCTCAATACGCGGATGCGAAAACCCTCGATCAGTGATAGGACGTACAAGTGCATCGAGCCAGTTGAATCTCGTTGCCAATAGGCGAGCGCGCTGCCATCTGGCGCCGTGACGAATTGACTTTGTGCGTCCACTTGTTGAATGGTCTGTATTGGCAATAGACTGCCCGGATTTCGAGCGGAGACATAGTACAGGACGGAGAGTTCAGAATCAGGCAGCGGAGTGGCTAAATTACCGCTGCTGCTGCGGTCATTGACATTCAAGATGATGAGATGGGGTTCTTCCAAGTTGATACGATCAATTGAATTTTTATCGAGCACTTGCATCTCATCGTTGCGAAAATGAACGCCCTTATAGGGGGTAGGCGAAGGGGTTGGAATGGGTGTCGGTGAAGGCGTCGTCGTCGCAGTGGGGGTAGGAGTGGGTGGTTGTGAAGTTGGGCGGGGAGTTGAACTCGCCTCGAGTGTCATCTCTCTAAGGGTAGGCAAAGGAGTGACGATGGGTAGCACTGCCGTGGGGCGCGGGGCAAAACCCAACTCACAAGCCGCAGCGCTGAACAAAAGGAAAATGCATAGGACACCCCGACTCAACATTTGCTGAATTTAGCGCTCCCCCGCAACTGACTCAAGAGGCGTGATTTGGCAGAGTAGGAAGTGGTTGCTAACATATTGCATATGGCGGTCGCTCCCCATCCTTTCCACATAATGACCAAGCCTCGCGGGGCGATCTGTAACCTGGATTGCAAATATTGTTACTTTCTGAAAAAAGAAGCGCTATTCCCGGGCAGCGATTTTCGCATGTCGGATAGCGTTTTGGAGGAATATACGCGCCAGTATATCGAAGCTCAACCCGGCTCTGAAGTCAGTTTTGCTTGGCAGGGGGGTGAGCCCACCCTGATGGGGCTAGAATTTTTCCGAAAGGCCGTTGCGTACCAACACCGATACCGCAAGCCCGGGATGCGTATCGTCAATTCACTTCAGACCAATGCTCTCCTGTTGGATCAAGAGTGGTGCCAGTTTTTTCGCGAGCAGCGATTCTTACTGGGCGTCAGTTTGGACGGTCCGCGGGCTTTACACGATGTCTATCGGCTCGACAAAGGAGGGCAACCGACATTCGATCGGGTGATGCACGGTTTGCGTTTATTGCAGGAAAATCAAGTGGAATACAACATCTTGACCACGGTTCATGCCGCCAATGTCGATTACCCATTGGCAATCTACAAATTCTTGAGGGATGAAATCGGCGCAAGATTCCTGCAATTCATCCCTATCGTTGAGCGAGACAACCAGCACGGTTATCAAGAAGGCAATTCCATCACCAATCGCTCAGTCGACGCGCGGCGTTATGGCCAATTTCTCTCCGATATATTCGATCATTGGGTTCGCCGCGATGTTGGTCATGTTTTTGTGCAGATCTTTGATGTAGCCCTGGCGGCCTGGTCAGGCGAGCGAGCAGGTTTATGTGTTTTTGAAGAAACCTGTGGCAACGCCCTAGCCATAGAACACAACGGCGCCATATACAGTTGTGACCATTATGTCGAGCCCAATCACTTCGTTGGTAACATCATCGATATCCCCCTGACTGACATCGTGACTTCCGCTCCCCAGAGGCGTTTCGGGCAAGCCAAGCGCGATACTTTGCCGCAATATTGTCTCGATTGTGAAGTGCGCTTCGTTTGCAACGGCGGTTGCCCAAAGAACCGCATCATCAGTACCCCAACTGGTGACCCCGGCTTGAATTATCTTTGTGCCGGCTATCGAGCATTCTTCAACCACATCGACAACGCGATGCGTTTCATGGCAGCGCAATTGCGTCAAAAGAAGCCGCCGGCAGCCGTGATGGCTCATATACTTGAGCAAGACAAATTGCGAGCGCGTGAATTTCTTCAAGCACGCCGCAATGACCCTTGTCCTTGTGGCAGTGGTCGCAAATATAAGCGCTGCTGTTGGCATAAGCGAATCCAAATTATTCAGCAACACTGATTGAGTTTGGCAATTCCATTCTTTTGAATTCAATACCAATAGCGTTATAGTTTTTTGGGCCGAATAGATTTAGGAGAGTGTTATGCGAAGCAAATTCCTTTTGTTCGTCGCACTAATTGTGCTCTTGTTACCCATTTCAACAAATCTGCTACAGGCGCAAGACGATATCCTGCGTCTCTCTGGTGGTGCCGGTGACCCGCGCAGCATTGACCCGCAGCAGGGTATCGACATGCGCGATTGGTATCTGCTCAACTTACTCTTCCCGGGCCTCGTTTCTCTTGACGAGGAAAGCAATCAGCTAGAGCCCGGCTTCGTGAATAATTGGGAAATATCGGAAGATGGCTTGACGACGACCTTTCACCTCATAGAAGGCATACCTTGGGTAAGCTACAATTCTGAATCTGGAGAAGTCGAGCCGGTGATGGATGATATGGGTAATCCGCGCATCGTCACCGCTCAAGATGTGGTCTATGGCTTTCGCCGCGCGCTCGACCCGGCCACAGGTACTTTCTCCGCTTTCATGCTAGCACCGCTAGTCGAAGGTGGGGAATCCTTTAATGCTGGTGAAAGCGATGGAAGTGACCTGGGTGTCCGTGCCATTGGTGATTTCACCTTTGAAGTCACTGCGCCGGCCGCAGTCGGTTATGCCTTGAATCTGTATAGTTTGATGTCCGCTCGCCCCAGCCCGCAATGGGCCATTGATGAGAACCAAGACCGCTGGATCGAGGCGGAGAATATCCAGACTTTTGGCCCCTATGCCCTCAAGGATTGGGTGCATGATGACAGCATGACCTTTGTTCGCAACCCATTCTGGCCCGGATCAAAAGGTTATGCGCAAGCAAAGGCGGCGGAAATCGTTTTTCGCTTCCTCGACCAGGGTGTCTCACTCACGGAATATGAAGCCGGTAATCTAGACACGGTCACCCCTCCCAATGACCAGATTCCGCGCCTGAAAGCCGACCCAGTACTCAGCCAGGAGCTAACGCTGGCTCCAGGCGCTTGTAGTTTTGTCCTCGGTTTTCACACTCAAAAGGCCCCCTTTGACAATGTGCACATCCGCCACGCTTTCTCTTATGCCATTGACCGTGAACTTTTTGTCGACAGTGTCTTACAGGGAGCGGGTATCCCTGCGCGCTGGGTCACGCCGCCGAGTATCTATCTTGCACCGACTCTGGAAACCGACCCCGATATTGGAATCGCTTATGACCCAATGAAGGCGGATGAGTATTTGGCCATGGCCCTCGATGAGCTGGGTTACGAATCGGTCAGTGAACTCCCGCCCATCACCGTCTATTTCCGTGATCGAGAAGGCGAGCACATTCGCGCCCAAGCCTTTCAGGTTATGTGGGAAGAAGAGCTGGGCATCCGTGTAGAGTTGGCTCCGCAAGACCCGACAACCTATTGGGCTCGGGCCATCGAAGATGCTGGCCCAATACACTTCGCCGGCTGGTGCCCCGATTACAATGATGCCAACAACTTCCTGCGCGACCAATATCTGTCAAGTGGTCAATACAACTACGGCCGTTACGCCAGTGAGCAATTCGATGCCTTAGTCAACCAGGCGCAAACCGAAAATGACCCTGACATCCGTCGCGAGCTATATCGGCAAGCAGAACAGTTGCTGGTTGTTGAGGATGCGGCCATCGTTCCCATCTCCTGGGGTGTTGTCCCCACTTTGACAAAGCCCAATGTCTATCGCACCTTCGTCCCCAGCAGTCTTCAATCCTTCTGGAAATGGGAAAAGACGGAAGGTTGATTGCGCACTAACACAGTAAAATGGAAAACGCAAGACAATACGGGGGTGTGAAAGCGCCCCCGTATTGTTAGAGGAGTGAGAGAGGGTGGCAAAATTCATCTTCCGCCGCCTGGGCTGGATGTTGCTGGTGCTTTTTGCCGTTTCTCTCATCACCTTCATTTTAATGCATGCCGTACCCGGCGGTCCGTTTACGCTGGAGAAGCCCTTACCCCCAGCTACGCTTGAACAGCTCAAAATGAAATATGGTCTGCACTTGTCGCTTCCAGAGCAATACATTCATTACATGTCAGGAATCGTTTTTCCAGTGTTCACCAGCGGTGAAGAAGAGGCAGACCTCAAACACAAATACCTGATCAATATCCCATTACCATTTGGTGATCGCTTGTATTTCCGCTGGATGGATTATGGCCCTTCCTATAAATCCACCACCCGTACAGTGAATGACATCTTTCGGGAAAATTTCCCACTCTCCGCGCAACTTGGCCTACAGGCGGTGTTATTTGCACTAGCGCTGGGCATCCCTTTGGGCACCATTGCCGCCTTGCGACGCAACACCATCTACGATTACGGCAGCATGGGAATAGCCATCGTTGGCGTATCTGTGCCCAGCATCATATCCGCTCCCCTCCTACAATATGTGATGTGTGTTCAACTTGGTTGGTTGGCCTGTACTGGTTGGGGGGAACCAGCGCAGATGATCTTGCCTGTGTTCACACTGGGCTTCAGCCAATCAGCGGTCATTGCCCGTTTGACACGCGCAAGCATGTTGCAAATCTTGAATGAAGATTTTGTTCGAACAGCACGGGCAAAAGGTTTGAAAGAAAGACGAGTTAACATCAGCCACGTCTTGCGGAACGCACTAATCCCAATCGTTACCGTCATCGGGCCGATGCTCGCTTTTCTGATCGCCGGTTCGATCATCGTAGAGCGCTTCTTTGCCATACCCGGCATGGGTCGATTTTTCCTCACAGCAGTTTCTGGCCGCGATTATTCGGTTCTAATGGGCACCATTTTGTTGTTGGCATCGCTAATCGTACTGGCTAATACACTAGTGGATGTGGCTTACGCCTGGTTGGACCCGCGTATTCGTTTCGAATGAGCGAAAAGGCTGAAGATGACTGTACAAACACCTGTCAGCACTCTTGAGCTCCACAAAGAGCGCAGCCTTTGGTGGGATGCATTCATCCGATTATCACGCAACCGGGCAGCGGTACTCGGCTTGTTCATCATCATCACCTTCTTACTTGCTGCGATATTCGCGCCCAATATCGCCCCCCGACCCTTTGACAAAGCCAATCTGCGTGCCCCCTACGCCATCCCCTACTGGTTAACACGCCTTTTCCCAAATATGAAACCGTTGGAAGAGGGCGGGTATATGAAAATTGCGGAAGAATATCCTCTGGGCGCCGATGCCTTGGGCCGCGATGTTTTGAGCCGGATTTTGTACGGTAGCCGCGTCTCTTTGGCAGTGGCCTTCATCGGTCCCACCGTGGCTCTCTTGATTGGAGTATTGGTTGGCGTCACCGCCGGTTTCCTGGGTGGCAATGCCGACAACTTGATTATGCGACTCGCCGATGTGATGTACGCTTTTCCAACCTTATTGCTCATCATTTTGTTGCAGACCACATTTCGCGCCAATTTCCATGAATCGGAACCGGGAACTTTCACTCATACATTGAGCCGCTTGGATCTCGCATTGGGGGGATTGCTCTTCGTATTCATCGCGCTGGGAATTTCCTCTTGGATGGGTATGGCGCGCCTCGCAAGGGGGCAAGTTCTTTATATTCGCCAAACAGAATATATCGAGGCAGCGCGCGCCCTGGGCGTGCGTACACCACGAATATTGTTGCGCCATGTCCTACCGAACATTTTGGGTCCGCTTATCGTCGCGGAAACCCTGGCCATCCCCGCGTACATTTCTTATGAAGCATTTTTGAGCTTCATCGGACTCGGCGTGGTCCCTCCCACACCCAGTTGGGGTGGAATGATCGCTGAAGGGGCACAGGTCATACAACAATATCCCTATCTCGCTGTTTTTCCCGCTTTAGCTCTCATGCTGGTCATGTTCGCCTTCAATTTCCTCGGCGATGGCCTTCGCGATGCACTTGACCCTCGTATGCGGGGGGTGGACTGATGGAACTGGTTGACTCTCTCCTTGATATATCCTTGCCGAGCGACATCCAGCTTTCACCTGATGGCACACAAATCGCTTATGCATATGGGAAAATCAACCGGCCCGATGCCGAGACCCCGCATCAATCATCGATACACATTTTCTCGCTAGAAACCAACTACAGCCGTCCATTGCCAAGCGCTAGCCACGGTAGGAACCTCACCCCCCGTTGGTCACCCGATGGTGAGAAAATTGTCTTCACTAAGAAACACAAAGCGCAAGAAACAACCCGACTTTACTTGACCGACCGGCACGGACAATATGCGGATGCCATTTCCAGACAGAGGGCCAACGCCTCCGCGCCGCAGTGGTTACCTTCAGGCACGGGCATCGTCTACATCTCTCAAGATCAATCCGAGCGAGCCGATCCTTATATTGTCGACGCTCAACCCAATTTCGCGCGTTTGATGCTCATTGATTTGAAGAATGGGCGCGAGGAATTCGTCACACCGGCTACCCACCACATCCATGAATTCTCTGTTTCACCAGATGGTCAGCGCATACTTGCGCTCGCTTCCCAGCACCTCAATCCTTTTCAGGGTTGGTATCACGCCAAGTTGTATTTGTTGTCCCTCGATAGCGGTGCCTGGCAATCTTTATCCATAGGAATCGAACATCAACTGGGTAGACTTTGTTGGTCGCCTGATGGTCGTAGCATCGCTTTCGTGGGTGGTGTTTGTAGTGACGAGGGGAATGTCGCGGGTGAATTGTACACGCTATCCCTCACCAGTGGTCGCCTGAAGAATCAAACGGCGGGCATTGACCATTCCATCACTTGGATCGATTGGCAGCCGCAAGGGATTTTATATGGCGCGCGGCGTATTGCCGAAACTTTGCTCGCATGGCTAAATCCTGATGATGGCAACTCAAAGATAATCAGCCGTGGCGAATATGCGATCAACGCTGGCGGGCCCGAAATGGTTTCTGTGCGTGGAAATCGTTTCGCAGCCATTCGCGAGAGCCATACCGAACCGCCACAACTCTATTGGGGTTCCTTAGAGGATGGAGAATGGCATCGTCTAACCGCTTGGCGTTATCCGACCGATATTATCCGTCCGCTGCTAGTGGAGAACCGTCATTGGGAGCATAACGACGGTACCCCGACGCATGCCTATCTTGCACTACCGGAAGATGGGGCAGGACGGAGGCCACTCCCCATGGTCGTTAATGTACACGGTGGTCCATCGCTTTCCATCATCCCACGCTATTTCAACCCTTGGGTGCGTATCTTTCTCAGTCTGGGTTGTGCAGTGCTATTGCCAAACCCGCGGGGCAGTTGGGGGCGGGGACATGCTTATCAAGCAGCCAATATTGGTGATCTAGGTGGCGGTGATTGGCAAGATATCCTAGCAGGTATCGACCTCATGACCCGCGAGAATCTGGCAGACTCTGACCGGTTGGCGATTATGGGTTGGAGTTACGCGGGATTCCTAACAACCTGGGCCATCACGCAAACACAACTTTTTCGTTGCGCGATTGCCGGCGCAAATATCACCAATTTCGTATCCAACTACGGCGTGGTACTAAACCGCGAATGGCAAAGCACGATGTTCGGCTCTAATGTCTATGAAGATATTGATTTGCACTGGTCACGCTCGCCAATTCGCTTTGCTCATCGGGTGCACACTCCGACGCTGTTGGTTCATGGCGCAGAAGATATTGTCGCGCCGCCCGAACAATCCATCGAATTCCACACCGCGCTACGACACTTCGGCATACCCACTGAGTTGGTCTTGTATCCTCGCGAACCACATGGATTACAAGAAAGGAATCATCAACGCGATTTGATGCTACGGATGCGGCGATGGTTGAAAAGATACTTGCTCTCGCATTAATTGCCAACGGCTATCGTCTCGAGTCGACGCTCATAGCGCTCTTGCCAGCGCATCGCCCACCACCAGACCGCAGTGCCGACCAAAGATAACACCGCAAAGAGGAAGACGACAGCACGAATTTGCGCATCACCGAAATAATCCACCAATCCGCCGATGACCAAGGTGCTGAATGCCGTAGCCGCAAAAGAGCCTATCCAATCAAACGAAAATACCCTGCCCAAGTAACTGTCATCCACGCTCTGTTGGATCATGACCGAGCTATAAGTCCAATTGATTGATCCCCCCATAGCGCGGAAGAGGATAGCGAGTGCGACCAGTAAAATGGTGTCGGCTATACTGACGAGAGCCAATCCCAATGTGACGATAATGAAGCCCATAAAGACAAGACGTCGCATACGATGTAATGAGCCGTCGTTGAAGTAACGATTGGCAATGACTGGACCGATGATTGCCCCGATGCCAAAAGCCCCCCAAAATATGCTGAGAGGGGTTGTGGTGTCATCACCTAGGGCGAAGAGCTTTGTGCCATAAATCAGCAAGATCGCTTGAATAGAAGCGATGTGGGTGGCGAACTTAATGTAGAGTATCCAGGCGGTCAGCGGCCGCTGACGAACATAAGCCAAGCCAGCTCGCAAACTGCGGTTATCAAATTGCCGGGTGAGCGAGAATTCAGGTCGGGAATTTCGGTAAGCAGGTTCCCCAATAGTCAAGATTAAGAGACCAGAGATTGCGAAGGTCGAAGCGTCGATGAGCAAAGCGACCTGTGTGCCAAATACAGCTGCCACCAAGCCACCAACCAGGGCCCCAACGGCTAGCATTACAGACCAGGTGACGCTGCTGATGGTATTTGCTTCAACCAAATGTCTGCGTTTGACCACAGAAGGCAACCAAGCGTTGCGACAAGGCTCAAACAATCCGGCTATTGTGAACTGTAAGGCACTGAGCAAATAGACCAACCAAAGGTCATCAGGACCACGAACCAACAACAATCCCAGGACAATTATGGCCCGCGCAACATCACAAAAGATCAAGAGCAAGCGGCGATTGAAACGGTCAATCAAGACACCCGCCAAAGGGCTCATAAAGATGGGGGGCAAGATGCGCGTCAACAAATAACCGCTCAAAGCGATACCGGATTGACCGCTCAATTCATAAACTAGAGCACTCAACACCAGAGTGCCAAACCAATCACCCAGCAAACTGACTACAGTAGCCAGCCAGAGCCGAAGAAATTGCGGATTACCCCAGAGAACTAGCCAGTAGCGACTTCGTTTACTCTTCGTAACGGATACACCGATCACTGTAAGATATCGTGACCATTGTAACCTGAAACCGCATGGATTCAATTGACATATCATCGCAGTTCCATAGGCTACAGTGATGGATATGGGACAACTCTCAATTTTATCTGTATTTTGGGTGGGTCTCGGTGGCTTTCTTGGCGCGAACGCCCGCTACCTGGTTGGACTATGTGTGGAGCATTTCGCACCAGTTTGGTTCAATGGGCGCTTTTTTCTATCCACCCTATTTGTCAATGTTGTTGGCTCATTTTTGCTTTCAGCCTTCTACTCTTGGGCCAGCGCTCGAACCGCATTGTCCGAGCCCAGTCGCCAATTCATCGCCATCGGATTTTTGGGGGCCTTCACCACATTTTCCACATTCACACTTCAGGTACTTAAGTTTCAACAAGAATACGGTTGGAGCAGCATGCTAATCAGTGCCATCGCACACAATGCAATTTGCCTGATGGCTGCCTTGGCCGGTTGGCAATTGGTCAATCGAACCATTTCTTAAATGAATTGGCCGCACATACCTGGGTCTATGTTATGATTAATTATGAGCTTTACGCAACCTGAGCCAAGCCAACATGAAATTGCTCCCGGTGAAGGGGGGCCAATCCTCGCTCACCTGCATGGCGCCAGCATTCCCTCCATCGCCGAGACCATTGCGGCTTTTGCCAATACTGAGGGCGGTGTCATCCATCTTTTCGACTTTCCCGACGATCTAGCGGCTGTTCAAGAATATATTGAGCAAGCGATCCAAATGATCGACCCCCCACCCAGTATTGCTCCACTGAGCAAAGTGAACGGTATCTCTCCCTTTAGCTTCCGCACGCAAGTGGCTCGAAGTATGAGCTTGCATGCCCTAACCGATGGCCGGGTTTTGGTTCGCCGCGGCGCGACGAATCGACCACTAGGCGGTTTGGAAATCCAGCGCCTAGCGGAAGATAAGAGCAACGGTGATTACGAGATTAGTGTTTTGCCGGATACTTCCACCACTCATTATAGTGAAGAGATGCTCGCCGAATACCGTGAGAAAAAAGCGCGTCGTTCACAAGACAATTCCGAAACACCTTTTTCTGAAACTTTGCAAAAAATCAATGCTGTCGATAGCAGGGGGAACCCCACAGTCAGCGGTTTACTCACCTTTTGTGACGAGCCTCAGCGTTGGCTACCGCAGAGTAGCATCGTATTTGTGAAATTCATCGGTACTACACCGCGTGGTGCCGGTGGCCTAGCCGGTTACTCGCGTCGTGAGGAAATCAGAGGGCCGCTACCAAGATTGATTGAACGCACTTGGCAATACATCTGGAGCGAAATGGCAGTCAGCGCTGTCGTTCAAGGTCTGGAGCGTGAAGAGACAACAGAATATCCTCCCTTTGCGGTCCGTGAGGCCATCGTAAATGCAGTCTGCCACCGTGATTATCGCCTTCGCGGCCGTCGTATTGAGGTCCGCATGTTCGCTGATCGCCTCGAAGTCATCTCGCCCGGGGGGTTACCAGGCTTCGTCACTGTCGAGAACATCATTCATGAACATTACAGCCGCAATCCCCAAATTGTGCAAAATCTCTTTCAATGGGGATATATCGAGGAATTGGGGCTGGGCATCGGGCGCATGGTCGAAGTGATGGAGCAAGCGGGGCAAAAACCCCCAACTTTCGATGCTCGTGCCAACAGCTTCACAGTCACTCTATACAATTCTCGCAAACAAGACAAAAACACTTCCCCATCTCCGGATACCAACCAGCGCCAGGAACGAGCACTGAGTTTCATCCGTGAGCATGGCAGCATCACCAATCGCTCATTTCGGCAACTTTGCCCTGATGTGACTGCCGAGACCTTGCGCTTGGATTTGCTCGATTTGACACGAAAAGGCCTGCTGCAAAAAGTGGGTAGGAAGAAGGGAACGCGTTACAGCTTACCGATAAAACGCTAGGGAAGAGCCAGCTCTCGCTGAGAACAGGCTTCCACTAGCCCTGCGAACAAACGAAGCATCAGCGTGTCGCTCTGGATCATATCTTCCGGGTGCCATTGAACCGCCAAATTAAAGGACTTGTCGTTGGCTTCCATCGCCTCAATGATCCCGTCTGGTGAGTGTGCTGTTGCGATGAAACCCGCCGGCAAAACCTCCACGGCTTGATGATGCAAACTATTGACACCTGTCCGCGTGACCCCCAGGATCTTGGCAAGCTGGCTATCGGCGACAATCTCGATCGGGTGTGCGTGTTGGTCGTGTGGCGGGTAGGCGCTACGCAAGGAGTGTGAAAAGTCATCACCAACCAAATCAGGGATATCCTGTAAGAGGGAACCACCCTGAGCCACCGCGATCGCTTGAATACCGCGGCATATCCCCAATATGGGAATGTTGTCATCATAAGCCCAACGACTCAATTGAACTTCTGTAGAATCGCGAAGTTTACTGACGCGCTCGGTAGCGGGGTGGGGTGGAGCCTGGTAAAGAGACGGATCCAAATCGCCTCCCCCAGAAAGCAACAAACCATCGAGACGCCCATATAAATCCCTGAGTGTCTCATTCTTCAACCCATTGGGGATGATTATGGGGATCGCGCCCGTAATTTCCAGAGCATCGCAATAAGTCCTGGGAAGACGATGAAAATCCCAACCCAGCGTGTCTTTCTCCTGCGTGCTTGCGCTGATGCCAATCAGCGGCTTCATGGCTTAGCGGCGCTCCTTGAGACGAGCAGCTCGTCCGCGTCGTTCTCGCAAGAAATACAGCTGCGCGCGCCGCACCTTTGCACGGCGAATGATCTCAATTTTTTCAATGCGGGGGCTGCGCCAAAGAAATGTTCGCTCGACACCAATGCCATGACTAGCAATTCTGCGTATTGTGTAATTGGCATTGTTGCCGCCACGCCGCTGACGAATGACGACTCCCTGAAAAACTTGGATGCGCTCCTTGCCACCCTCTACAATGCGAACATGAACCTTGGCTGTATCACCCACTTCCAATTTGGGGTAGGTTGGCTCGACGGCAGCTAAGCTATCTAGGGTAGCATTATCCATCCTATGACACTCCCTTGCTGTATTCTCCACACAATATGCTAATGGGGAAAATCGGAAATATCAAGATTCTCTTCAATCTCTTCATCATGCATAACCAATACCAATGATGGTCTTCGCGTCATTGATTTCACCTGAGATAACTGCTGCTTGCGCTTCTTCTCGCTTCAAGCGTTCCAACTCGATGAATTCATCCGCATCTCTCGGCAGTGGGTCATAGTGCAAGCGAGCGGCGCGAAAAAGGTGAATGTACTCGCTTGTATACCCCGGTGCGGCGTAAAAACCGCCTAGAGTCTCCATTTCTGCAGCGCGATATCCTGTTTCCTCTCGCAACTCTCGATGCGCGCAGGCAAGCGGTTCTTCCCCTACCTCCAAGGTACCTGCCGGCAATTCCAAGCTTTTTGCACCACCATTACCAATAGCGATGCGGAATTGTCGCACGAGCAATATCCTCTTTCGATCATCAATTGCGACAATAGCCACAGCCCCCGGATGAAGCACGATATCCCGTTGGGATTCCTCTCCATTCGGTAAGCGGACACGCAAAGTTTGCAGCGAAAAATATCGCCCTTCGAAAATCGTTTCCGAACCAAGTACAAGCTCACCCATAGTAACGATTCAATCGCCTTACCCGATTTCATTCACCTGGGGGTATACTGAGCACTTGTCCGATCTTGATGGAATTAACATCAGTGATACCATTGGCTTGAGAAATGGCCGTGACGCTCACACCGTATCTTAATGCAATATCAAAAAGGCCCTCACCTTCTTGTACAACATGAGTGATGGCTTGCGGCAACACCGCTTGCGCGCTGACCGCGACCGTGCTTTCACTCTCAGCAATCTGGGTGCCGCAGCTGGGAATCGTGATGCGATCACCGACGGCGATGACATCGGAATCATCGATATTATTATTGACGACGAGTGCAGTCACCGTGGTATTGTATTGCTGGGCAAGGCCATAGAGCGTATCACCTGCACTGATGATATGGATGCAAGAGGAAGCTGAAACAACCTCCGCTTCTTCACTGGTTACCGTTGGATAGATTTTTACGATCGGCTCTGCATCATCGACTCTTCCCAATTCGGTGGTGATCGTTGCTGGCGGGACTTCGTCATTTTTATCCTGGGCAAGAGCTTCTTCTGTGATTCGAGTTACTACGATGCTCGTCGCTTCGATCTGAGCGGCACTCAACGCTGGTGAAGCACTTACTGGGGTACTCACTATTTCTGCCGTTGCTGCATCAAGGATTTCTTCTTCGGCGATTGGCGCGGCAGGCTGCGCATCTTCCAGTTGAGGATTGGCAGCAGCAGTCGTGGTTGGCGCGACAGTCGCCGCTGGAACAACAACGAGGCTCGGTGTGGCAGTCGCCGCTGCGGTCGGCAAGGTTGCTGCCACAGGTGTGATTTGGATACCCATATCTGGTTGAACCACTGCGGTCTGGAAACAGCCCGCAGTGACCAGAGCCATTACGGACAACATCCCTTTGAAAAGGTTTGGCCCGCTAATAGCGCGCATGAGACCATCTCCTCATTCGCAAACCGCAATCTCTATACCTTTGCAGTATATGAATTGGTGAATTGTGCGCAATTGATGGCGCACTAAACCCAGCCAGCTAGGCGGAAGCCAATAATGGCCAGTCCGGCCAATAATCGATAAAAGGCGAAAACGGTGAAGCGATTGCGGTCTAGGTAACGAAAGAGCCAGCGAATGCTAATGCCGGCGACCAGCGCAGAAACAAAAGTCCCCAGAAGGAAGTGGACACCGATCTGGGGGGTCATCCGATCCATATAAAGCAATGTCGAATAAGTGGATGCGGCTCCCAATGTGGGAATTGCGAGGAAAAAAGAGAAGCGCGTCGCCTTCTTTCGGTCAAGCCCACAAAGTAAGCCACCCACGATACTCGCAGCTGCGCGTGAAACGCCTGGTATGAAAGCGGTTAGCTGAAATAAGCCAACCACAAACGCTTCAATAAAAGTGAGTTGCGGCAAATGATCGGAGCTTCCTGGTGAGGGTTGTGGCGAGCGCCGCTCAACCAACCACAGGAGCAGTCCGCCAATCACTAGGGCAATGGCCACGATGATTATGCTGTTCTCCGATTCCAAAAATACTCTCTCTATGGCGCTACCAACCGTGATGCCCGCTATCGCTGTCGGCAAAAAAGCGAGCAACACAGTCCACCAGAAATGTTGCACTTCAGCACGCCAACGAAACAATTGTGCGATTTCCGGCGCGTGATAATGCAACAATGCCAATACCGCCCCAAACTGGATGGCGATGATAAATGGGCCTTCCAACAATGTGTTGGCATCCAATAAATGAGCGGCGACCAACAAGTGGCCGGTAGAGGAGATGGGAAGGAATTCCGTCACCCCTTCAATTATCCCCAATAAGATGGACTGTATGAATTCGCTCAATCGCTCAGCAACGATACCCAGATGATCTGGGAGACCTGGATTCGAACCAAGATCGACGGGGCCAGAACCCGTTGTTTTGCCATTAAACTATCTCCCAATTGGTGGAAGGATAGCGAAAACAGCCATCGCTATCAAGTTTCAATCTGCAGCTGTAGCTAGTAAAAGATCTTTGGCAATCTGCAGCCGGCGGAGGCACTCTTCAGAACCGATGATTGCCATCGTCTCAAAAATGGGTGGTGAAACCGCTCTTCCCGTAATTGCCAAGCGCAAGCAACCAAAAAGCAGCCCATTTTTGACACCCAAACGCTTTGCCAGGTCTCTAAACTGCGTGTGCATTGTGTCGACGGTTGGGCTTGCATTTGCAGTGATGAGCTGAATACTCCCTTGGATCGCACGCAAAACTTCAGCCAATGTCATCTGCCCTCGCAGGAAAAGTTCGGCCTGGGGTGGCAAAAATTCTCCTGCAAAAAAGAAACCACCGATATCCACAACATCGGCGAAAGTTTTGATGCGATCTTTCACAATGGGTAACACTTTGCGGAGCAATTCGTCTTCTACTGAATAGCCAGCCGCTTCCAACCAGGATCGACATTGTTCAAGCAATATTGAATTGGGTATCCGCTCGCGTATATAGACGCCATTGAGCCAACGCAATTTATCAACAGGGAAAGCACTATTGGCAGGATTAACACGGGTGATATCGAAACGAGCGCTGGCTTCATCTAAGGAAAAAATCTCCCGTTCGTTGCCAAAAGCCCAACCAATATTCGTCAAAAAATTGGTGACCGCCAATCCGTAATACCCCATCTCTTGAAATTCATGCACCAACACCGGCACCGTTTGGCCATCCATTTGAAAACCGGTGTGTCGCTTACTTAATTTTCCCTTACCATTCGGATTCAAGAGCACTGGTAGATGAGCGAAATGAGGAGGGCGCCAACCAAGGGCACGCCAAAGCAGGGTATGTAAGGGAAACGAGGGTAACCATTCTACTGCGCGCGTAACATGACTAATTTGCATATGGTGATCATCCACAACCACAGCGAGATGATAGGTCGGATAGCCATCCGATTTCAGCAAGACAACATCCTGCAACTGGCTATTGTCGAAATGGAGAACACCGCGAATCAAATCGTGGCATTCTGTATTATCATCCAAGGGAACCCGGAGGCGGATGACATGGATTTCGCCATTGGCAGCGCGTTGCTCAGCGTCACTCGCTTTTATCGCACGGCAAACACGATCATAGCCGGCGGCTTCACCACGCTGGTTTTTTTCTTGATTCACTTGGGCTAGACGCTGGGAAGAACAAAAACAACGATAAGCATATCCATTACGGACAAGCTTCTCTGCAATCTGCTGATAGTTGGCTAGCCGCTGCGATTGCACATACGGCGCATAGGGTCCGCCAATATCTGGGCCCTCATCCCAATCCAGGCCCAGCCAGCGCAAACCAGCAAAAATCCGCTCTTCAGAGCCGGGGACATATCGTTTGCGGTCAGTGTCCTCCAATCGCAAAATGAATTGACCGCCATAGCGCCGTGCGAGCAGCCAGCTGAATATCGCCGATCGGGCACCACCGATATGCAAGGGCCCAGTCGGGCTGGGGGCAAATCTTGTCCGGACCTCAGTAGATGGAAGCATCAATTGCGACGCCGCATGACAACGCTCTCCGCCAAACCGATTCCTGCCATCGTGGATAACAGGGAGGTCCCGCCTGAACTGATGAAGGGTAAGGTTAAGCCAGTTACTGGAACGAGATTGAGATTCATACCAATAGACACAGTAGTCTGGAAAAATATCACGGCCGCGACACCATAACAAATTAAGCTACCGAGCGCATCGGCAGCGAGCTGAGCGGCCCGCAGAATTCGCCAGATGACCAACCCTATCAAGATGATGATACTGAGCGCACCGATCATGCCAAATTCTTCGGCGACAACACTGAAAATGAAATCAGTATGACGAACGCGCAAGAATCGCCCCAGATTCTGCGTTCCTTGGGTGTATCCCTTGCCACTAATTCCGCCGCTGCCAATGCTGATGAGTGCTTGGTCAATATTGTACTGCGCGTCCGGATCACTGTCTTGAAAAAGGAATAAACGAATTCGCTCCACTTGATATTCAGCAAGCAGCGAAAACACGATGGGTAATAAGAGTATGACCACCAAAGCAAAGAGTAAGATGTGTCGCAATTGTAGGCCGGCGCCCCAGGCCAAGGAAAACCAAATGATGCCGATCACAATGGTCGTTCCCAGGTCGGGTTGTATGAAAATCAACGCTGCCGGAATACCCACATGCAACAATGAGAGCAAGATGGTTCGCAATCGGTGCATCTCACCCAAACGCCTAGAAAAGAAATGGGCTAGCGTGAGGATGAGCAAGATCTTACTGATTTCTGAGGGTTGAATCAGTATCCCAAACGAGATCCATCTTTGCGCGCCGCCAGCACCCTCTTGGCCGATGAGGGGAACCAAGAGCAACAAGACAACCATAGTGATATAAAACCACGAGCTCAAACCACTCAACAGTCGATAATCCAGAGCCGCTAGGCCGAAGATGAGCATCGTGCCAATCAAGGCATACCGTATCTGATCGGGTAACCTGGCGATAATGTCCGTATCCACAGCTTCAAGGGTGGCGCTCCTTATGGCAAGGACGCCGAAAATGATTAGCAGAGCGGCAATGGACAACAACACAAAATCAAATTGACGCCATAGCAGACGATTGCGCGTCATGTTTCAATCACCCACCATCGCCAGCTTTGGCAACCACTGACTGCTGCCATTTTTCACACCCACAATGCCCGCCCCAGTGGCGTCAGCGAGAGTCGCTAGGTCAATATGGTGATTGGCTATCTGCAGACTTTCAGCTTCCCAATGAAAGGCACCTATTGTCGCATTTTGATCACCCTGGATACCCGCATGTGCCCGACCACACAAACGCCCCCAGACCAATATATCGCCCACTGCCAGCAATTCCGTTCCTCTACCCACATCACCCGATACGATGAGAGAAGCGCGACTATAGACACATCGCCCATCGACCAATGGCCCTCGCAAATAGAGCGCTGGTTGGCCCACTGATTCCGGTATGAGCGGTAATTGAGCACCCGGAAAGCGGAAGTGACGCTCCACAACATCTTGATCGCTAGAGTGGCATTCCAGATTCAGGGAAAAGGCCATTGCAGATTGATGTGATGTCGGACTGCTGCTATGGAGAGTGTGCAATTTTAATTTGCGGCGATTCAATAGGGCAATCAGGGATGCCAATTCATATTTTCTAACTGGACGATCGCCCAGTTCAACCGCAACTTGCTGATCGTCTCGGCTAACGAAAGTGTCGCTCAATTGCTTTTTAATGGAAGCGAGAATGGTTGGCCAAGGCTCTGTTGGGTTGAGAACCAATGTCAACCATTCACCATTGTCCCGCAAAACTGCGAGACTCTCGCTGCTGGCGGGTTTCTCAAGCATCATGCCAAGCAGTATAACAGGGGTGCGATGTAACCTTCATCCTTCTTGCGATGGCAACCAAACGCCAACTTCTTGTTGGAGTTGAAAGTAACTTTCCATTGTTTCCATCACTACCGGTAAAGCCACTTTCGATCCTTCCTCACCATTGTAAATAAAAGCCAAGATGAGAATTTCCGGGTCGTCGAAGGGGGCGTATGCCGCGAACCAGGCATGCGCGGGCCAGGCGCCAAAGCGACAAAAACCTCGTGATTGCGCGACATTATCACAATATTCTGCCGTCCCCGTTTTCCCCGCAACCTCCACATATGGCAAATCGGCAGCTTGGGCTGTTCCACCTTCAATAATGACCGCATCACGCATGCCTTGCTGCACCAAAGCGAAAGAATCTGCGCCGGCAAATGCGGGACGGTAATTGGAGTCAAAGCGCGCAGGATCGCAAGTGCCCGCGTAAGAAAAATTGAGTGGTTGGTGTATACGATAGGGACGCAAATCGAGTATCTCAGGGGTTTCACTTTGGTTGAAACTGTTGCGGTAGTTCGCCGGGTTGCAGCGCTCTGGCCGATAGCTCAGCGCTTGTGGATCACAGCGACAGGCGAGACTGTTTTCACCCTTCATGATCATGTCTTCTATCAACAACAAAGTGAGGGGATCTTCCGGAGCGAGTCCTTCGAGATTGATGTGACGCAAGACCTTCGGCTGAAAAGGTTCCACTACATTGCCCTGCGTGTCAATGATCTCACGAATCAAAGTGGGCTGAAAGAGGGTCCCGCCATTGGCAATCGCCGCTATGGAGTTGATGAGCTGCAATGCACTCACATTGATATAACCCTGGCCAAATGATGCGTTATAAGTATCACCGGTCGACCAACTCTCTCCATATACAATGCGTTTCCAATCGGGATCGGGTAGACGGCCGGTGTATTCGAAAGGGAGCTCGATGCCGGTATGGGTATTGATGCCGAAAGCCGTTGCATAGCGGAAAAGGTCATTGATTCCCAGCCCGCCTCTACGCAAGTAGCTAGTGGAGACATTCACATTACCCCCACCGATTTGATAGAAATAAACATCGCAGCTCCAAGCAATACCTTGGAGGAAATTGACCCGTCCATGGCCGCTGGGTAACCAGCACACAAAAGTCTGCGAGGCGGCGGGGTCATTCGGCGCGTAACGATTTTCAATGGTCAGCGACCCTTCATCAAATAGCAAAGTCTCTGGGTCGATGACTTCTTCTTCCAGAACACCGATGCCCGTGATCACCTTCCAGACAGAACCGGGCGGGTATAGCCCCTGTGTGGCCTGATTAACTAGCGGATTAAGTGGATTATCCAGCAACTCAAAGTAGTATTCGCTGTCGATAGTCCGAGAAAAGCGGGAATTGTCATAACTGGGATAACTCACCATGGACAGGATTTCCCCGGTCTTCGGGTTCATCGCCATAACGATACCCTGTTGACTGATACCTTTGGTGGGGTCAATCGGATTCTCGTTGCGTATCGCAATCCATTTTTTCAACGATTCTTCAGCAGCAGCTTGCAATTCAACATCCAGCGTGAGACGAAAGCTATTTCCCGGAATCGGCGATGTTTGTCGCAAAACCCGCTTGGTCTCACCAGCGACATCCACCTCACGCAGGACTGAGCCACGCTGGCCAGCAATACTGGATTCCAAGAAAGATTCCATACCCGCATAACCGATGCGGTCATAGGCCGGATCATAACCAAGCTCTCGCAATTCCAAAAATTCTTCGGCTGGAATCGGGCCCAGATAACCAACCACATGTGAAGTTAGAGACCCGTAGGGATATTGCCGCACGCTGGTCGGCTCAATGTCCACACCGGGTAAAGTGATGCGTTCATCCAAGACTTGTAGAGCGACCGGGAAAGGGACATCGGCAGCAATCGTTACGGGGCGAAACGGGGCTAGCCGTTCCCCCTCATCAATCAACTCTTCAATGCTAATTTCGCCAGACAAGGCAGCGATCTCGGCGGTTGCCGGCACCTTAGTTAAGGCGGATAACCGGTTGAAGATTGTCCGCTCTGCTGCTGCATCGAGTGGCAAATAGGCCGGGACGACAACCACATTATAAGAAGGAACATTGATGGCCAATTCTCGGTCGTTACGGTCAATTATGATGCCGCGAATCGCTTGTAGCGGCAATTCAGATAACCGATTTTCATCCGCATCGGACAAATGTTGTTCGTATTCAAGAACTTGAAGCTGGTATAGGCGCAAGGCGAAAAGACAGAAAACAGCAAAAATTGTCGCGCGTACCAGCGTTAGTCGCCAGCCTTTACCCGGATATTCGGAAATATCAAAGTTCATGAGCGTTTCTCAATAAGAAGCGCGTCTTGATAAGCATAAATCCATAATATGCCAAGAAACAAAGAGAATTGTAGAAGATTCTCTCCGGCAGGAAATTGGAAACATCTTGAAATAGGATTCCATATCCCAGAAAAGAAGCCAGCAATATTTGAAGGGTGAATTTGCTGAGGGTGGCCAACCAAATGATGGACAGTGTGTGAAGAAACCCTATTTTGTAAAATCGCTGTCTGAGTAAATCCAGCGCGAATACCGCCGGCAATAAACCCAAAGATTCGCTCCCCAATGGTAGAAACGACAAAGAGCTGACAAACAACCCACCTATGAAAGTCAGCAAGACCGAATCTCGTAGGGGCATTTGCACGCTCCATAGAAGCAAGCCGACCAGAACGAGGTCCGGCCCATTCGCCCCAAGCCCCAGCTTCGGCAAAAAGCTCGCCTGCAAAATCGCGAATGCTGCAAGAGCGAACACCTTAGCGAGCATTATCGCCCATTTTCACTTTCAAAGACGCTCAGATCCTCCGGCAGGAAATTAGTGATGACCAGCACATATTCCAAAGAAGCAAAGTCCACCAAGCTATTCACCTCCGCTTCTAGGAAGAGCTCAAATTCGAACTCTCGTATGCTGGAGACCTGGCCAATGACTAGATCGGCAGGCATAGAGCCACCAAGCCCAGAGGTGGTGATGATGTCATTCACCTGAATAACCGAGCCGATGGGGATAAAAGTCATGCGGAGGCTACCGCCAGCTTGCCCAAGAACGCTCCCCTGGGCACGAGAAGATTGGAGGCGAGCGCTCACCGCACTGTTCGCATCCGTTATGAGCAGCACTTGCGAATTGTTCGCGCGCGCATCGATGACGCGACCGACCAAGCCGCGCTCGGTGACCACAGGCATACCTACGGCAACTCCATCACGAGACCCGCGATTCAAAATTATGCCGCGAAATAAACCACTGGCTTCACTCGCTACGACTTCTGCTGCTAGGTAATTCGCTTCCTGATTAGTTTGTGAATAATTTAGGAGCGTAGCCATATTCTCGAAATCCCGCTGAATTTCATAAATGGCTATTTGCTCATTTTGATACTGGCCAACTAGCTCCTCTAGATCGCTGACGCGTTGGCGCAAATAACGTAGCTCGCTCAAATCTTCAATATCCGCGATGAGATGCACCGCTATCCGATTCAAGACGCCACTCAAGACGGTCAATGGGTAAGTGACGACGGATTCCAGGGACTGTAACTGCCCGTTTGCGCTCAACAAAATCAACATCAATGCAAACAAGATACTCAGTAAGAACCAAAGACTCCGATTGCGGGGCAGTCGGCTGGGCATGATTATGTCACAATCGCATGTGTATAGCTGGACGTCATATGTCAATGACGCGTGCTACCACGCTCCACACCCACCAACATCCGCCGCAAGTTTGTGTAATCTTCCAATACCCTACCCGTACCCCTAGCGACGCAGGTACTCGGATCATCCGCCAGCCAAGCACGAATATTGACTTCATTCTCAATCAGTTGAGTGATTTCGCGCAAGCCGCTACCGCCGCCAGCCAAGCATATCCCATTCATCACGAGATCTGATATCAGCTCGGGCGGTGTCTCATCCAGCACATCTTTCACATTGTCAATGATGATATTCAACGACCCTTCAATGGCTTTTCGAATCTCGATGCTACTCACTCTCACGGTGTAGGGCAGGCCGCTAATGAGATTGCGACCGTGCACATCGATGGTCAATTCGTCTTGTAGAGGATAAGCGGCCCCCACTTGGATTTTGGCGCGTTCCGCCATCGCTTCACCAATCAGCAAGTTGTGTTTGCTGCGCATATATCGAATGATGTCTTCATCCATTTCGTCGCTGGCAACGCGGATCGAGCGGCTGATGACGATACCGCCCAAGGAAAAAACGGCCACCTCGGTGGTTCCGCCGCCAATATCGATCACCATACTGCCACGGGTTTCCTGTACCGTTAGCCCGGCGCCGATGGCCGCAGCCAGGGGCTCTTCAATCAAATAGCATTCCCGAGCACCAGCGGCGATAGTCGCATCGTATACCGCGCGTTTTTCCACCTCGGTGACACCAGTGGGGATACCCACCACAACCCGAGGGCGTGGAAAAGGAACCCAACTTTGCTCATGCGCCCGTCGTATGAGATGAGCTAGCAAGCGCGCAGTAATTTCAAATTCGGCAATCACACCGTCGCGGACTGGTCGTACAACAAGGATATCCCTAGGGTTTTTACCCCACATCTCTTTGGCGCGCGCGCCGACTTCAATGGGGTGGCGTGTGCGCTTTTCTAGAGCCACGAATGACGGTTCATTGAGTACTAACCCCTTGCCACGAACATAAACCAGTGTGTACGCAGTCCCAAGATCGATGCCTATATCCAGGGAAAATAAGCCTAACAAGCGATCCAGCGGATTTCTGAGCAAATTGAACCACCAAATGGACTATATTGTGAACGAACAGCATCAATATAGCAGGTCTGGCTACTTCATTCGTATATTAAACGACCGAAACGACCGTTCATAGATGCCGAAAGAAACGCTAGCCGAGCTAATTAAAGCGAAAATTAACGCATCATTGGCCCTGGTTTCTACTAAGCGAGCGGTGCTAGCCATCTCTGGTGGCGCTGACTCCCTAGCGCTGATGCATGCCTGTGCAATGATGAGACGGAAATTGGCAGTGGATTTCTATGTCGCCAGCCTCGACCACGGTCTTCGCGGCAGCGAAGGACGAGATGATTGCCAGTTTGTCGAACTTATGGCGAAGAAATGGGGATTACCTTGCCGCATCACTTCAGTGGATACTCACGCACAGGCCAAAACTACAAAAACAAACTTGGAGGCTACCGCCCGTAAACTACGCTATGACTTTCTTGCTACCGTGTCTCAGGACGAGCGCGCAGGGGTTATCCTCACAGCCCACCACGCCGATGATCAGGTAGAAACAGTATTTGGGCACCTGCTTCGCGGTTGCGGCATGAGCGGCTTGGCGGGTATGCGTCAATTACGGAAAGTCCCCGGCCACCCTAATTTGTTACTGTTGCGCCCTTTGCTCGATTTGCGCCGGGCGCAGTTGGTTGAATATTGCCTTAATGTAGGATTGGCACCTCGTAAAGACACGACCAATAATGAATTGCAACGCAGGCGCAATCGCCTCCGTCACGATCTACTCCCTCAATTACGAGCGATCAATCCGCAAATTGACAATGCGATCTTACGCATCGCGCAAATCACTGCCAATGTCGATGATTACCTGAGCGAGCAAGCCGACAATTTCTTAGCTGAACACAGTCATTCGACCAGAGATACTCTCACATTGAAACGCGAGGCTTTTCTACAACTCCCCAAAATCTTACGCTCCGAAATAATCCGCTGTGCCTTAAAAGAAATGGGCGCAGAAGACGCCCCTTATTTCACCGATATCGAGTCAGCTTTGGCACTTACGGTAAAAGGAGAAGGGGAAAAACGACAACGATTGACCGCACAGTTTCAACTCCGCCTCGCTTATAGCGATTTGCTCATTGAACCCATGGGCGGAGGAGCGGCTGTATTTGATTCTCCTTCTTTAGCCCCAGGAGAACGATGGGAATTGCCCATCCCAGGCAGGTTTCCTTTGCCGCATAGTGAGTGGTTCTTGGTGATTGAACCGGCCGAGAGAATGCAGAACACAACGTTGAAGATTCCCTGCAACTCACAAGTGATCCTTCGCTCTCGCCAACCAGGGGATAAGTGGAGGCCTTTCGGCATGAAAGGTCAAAGCAAATCCTTAAAAGACTGGTTTATTGACCAAAAAGTGCCGAGAAGATTACGAGCGCGTCTACCTTTGTTAGAGGTGAACGAGGTGTTGGCGGGAGTGTATTGGGGTAATCGCTGGCATCTCAGCACATGCTACCATCCTGACCAAGACGTCACCGGAAAATGTTACCGTTTGCTTTGGAAAAGGCTCCACCATTAAAATTGAATATATTAATGAAAATGATAATGCATCTTAATCTTCAATGTGTGGAACAGGTAAAGTGATGCGGGCAAACATCCTGGTAGTGGATAGTGATGGGACGCAGCTCTATGCCCTCTGCCGAACTCTTGACCACCTCGGCTATCATACCGAGAAAGCCAACACAGCGTCTGCCGCCTTGCAGTGTTTCCAAGCTATGCCGGCCGATATCGTATTCGTGGACTTAAATCTATCCTTCACAGATGGCATACAGATTCTTAAAGAATTGCGTGATATCGACGCAGATCTTGTGGCCATTTTAACGACGGTCGCGGCCAATCTGGAAACTGCTTTGGCGGCTTTGCGCAATGGTGCTTTTGATTATTTGGTCAAGCCCATTCGACGCGATGAGCTGAGTGAATGTGTAGAAAGAGGGCTAAAACGCGCGCGTTTCTGTCAGCGACGGCGTCGTTTACTAAAGCAAATTCGCGATGAATTGGCCCCGTTTATTGACGGAGAAACTCGTTTGACAAAAACGATAAATCATCGCAACCTCCCCGACAATCTACCAAGCGCAGTCTCGCAGCCCACACCGATTCAATTGGGCGAGCTCATCGTCTATCCAGGTCGCTATCAGTTACAGAGCGGTTTCGGTGAAATTGATACGACACCAACAGAATTCGATTTGTTGCTTTACCTCGCGGCGCACCTCGAGCGCACCGTACCTTGCCATGAATTGGTGCGAGAATTGCGAGGCTACCAAACCGACGAGAAAGAAGCCCGTAACCTCATCCGACCACACATCAGCAATCTGCGAAGAAAATTGCGGAAAATTCAGGTTAGGGAAGACTTAATTGCCAATGTCCATGGGGTGGGTTATCGCTTAGCATTGGCGGCCCGCCACTGATATTCTGCTCTCACTTTGCTATACTGTCCGTACAGTTATCAAACTCGAAAAAGTACAATCCATCCATAAATGGCAACCCTAAACCCAAACTTGCTGAGCGAGGAAATGCGACATGTGTTGGATGAAGCCGCTCGGCTTCGCTTAGGGTTTCGCCAACCTCAAATCGTACCCGCGCTCATTCTTCTAGCTATGCTGCGACAGAGCAATAGCGCCGCGCTAGCTTCCTTGCGTCCCCTTGTCAACCAAGGCATTGCTCAATTAGACCAGCTGGAACGAAAAGTGCAGCAGACTTTGCGAACCCAGCGGGAATTGGAAGGCAATCTATTCCACACCACGCAGGATGGCATCAAGGTCGCGCTATCCAGGCAAACGGTCATTTTGTTGGATGAAGCGTTAAGCGTCGCCAATTCTCGTGATGAAAACCAAATCGATACCGATCATGTGTTGTTGGTAATGACAGAAAACCAATTGAACACCAGCCACATCCTACGACAACATGGCATCACCCCACGGTCGCTGGGCGGCTCGGGAAGGATGAGTGAAAATTCTCGCCATAAGGCCAATGTTGTATCCACAAACCACTCCGAAGAAGCCAAAGCGGGCAACCTCCGGGCGGTCTATTTCCGCGAATCCCTATTACGGACAATGATGAATATCCTCACGCAGGCGGTCAACCGTCATGTGATCTTAATTGGTCCCGACGGCGTGGGTAAAAGGACTCTTGCCTATAGCCTGGCACTACTCATAGCTGATGGAAAAGGTCCCATCGGGTTGGAGAGCTTAGTGCAACTGGAAGAAACCGCCCTTCTGGATAACCCAGTCAAAGCCCTGAATACTGGTTTGAAAGAGGCAGATGGTGGTATTTTGTTCATTCCCCATTTACACCGTTTTTTTGATGGCCGGCTCCGTGCCGAATACACAAAAGTGGCGGCGCTCATTCAAAAATCCTATCTTAGCGACAGGGTAACCATCATTGCTGCGAGCACTGAACAGGAGCATCGTGAGCGCATCGCCCCCATCCGCGCCATTGCTGAAAACAGTCAACTCTTAACTGTGCCAGAGCCGGATATTGACGAATGTATCGCTATGTTGCGGGTCACAGCACCTCAATTATCCGCCGATTACGGCATCGAGGTTTCTGATGATGCGCTCCGTTCCGCTTCCCAATTGGCAAAACGCTACTTAACCACGATGTCATTGCCGCGGAGCGCCGAGCATATTCTGCACCGCGCCGCCGCCATGGTGGCGATGAGCCAGCAATCACAACTTGCCTTTAAACCACAATTGGAAGACAGCAATGCGCTCGATGCCCAAGATGTCACCTTGACCACCAGCCTGATGACCGGAGTACCGGTGAAACAACTCGGTGAAGATGAACGAGCGCGCTACGCTAGTATGGTCGAACAAATACAGAAACGCATTATCGGCCAAGACGATGCCATTCTCGCAGTCAGCCGCTCCATCAAGACCGCACGCGTCGGCCTGCGTGACCCGCGCCGTCCCATTGGTGCCTTCCTTCTTCTCGGACCCACCGGTGTAGGGAAAACCGAATTAGCGCGCGCCTTGGCTGAGTTTATGTTCGGCAGCGAAGAAGCCATGCTTGCCCTGGATATGAGTGAATTCAAGGATGAAAGCAGCCTGAATCGTCTGCTCGGGTCACCCAGCGGTTATGTGGATAGCGCAATTGGTGGTCAGCTGACTGAGCGCATCAAGCAGCAACCCTATCACATAGTGCTCTTCGATGAGGTGGAAAAGGCTCACCCCGGCGTCTTGGATATCCTCTTGCAAATTATAGAAGAGGGTCGCTTGACCGACGGTCGAGGCAATATCGTCCGCTTCAGCGAGACGGTTGTCATCCTCACCAGCAACCTGGGTTCAGCGGATTTGGCGACGAATTTACTGGACCATCATACCCGCGAGGCGGTCATGAATGAAGTAACCACCTTCTTCCGTCCCGAATTCATCAATCGTTTGGACGATGTCGTGATGTTCAACCCATTGTCCGAAGCGAATCTGGAACGAATCATGGTGCTCTTATTGGAGCGTGAGCAAAGGTTGGCCGCTGAGCGCGGTCTAAATTTGAGTTACTCGAATGGGGCATTGCGTTGGCTGGTTGCACAAAATAACGAACCAGAATTTGGGGCACGTCCACTTCGCCGCATACTACAGCGACACCTGCGCGAACCGCTCGCTGATTTCCTCTTGCGCGAGAATCCCCCGCTAAACACTCCGGTTCATATCGATGTTGCGACACCCAATACGCAACAACTTAGTTTCACCACAAGTAGGGGCAACCAATCTCTAGAATTATTCGCCAATCAGGATTTCTCATAGGAGCAGTCATGAGTGATTTTGACCCTTCCGTGTTCCGTAAATACGATATCCGCGGCTCCATAGCGGAGCCGGCCCAATTGACACCGGCTTTGGCCGAAGCTGTGGGGCGTGCGCTGAGCCGTTACCTCCCCAATCAATACGGAACAGAACGGGTTTTCGTTGGTGCAGACAACCGCTTGAGTTCACCGGCCCTGAAAAAATCCATGCTATTGGGTTTGACGCGAGGTGGAATCGACGCAGTGGATATCGGCGAAGTGCTCACTCCAACCGTGTATTACGCATCAGCAACCTATGGTGAAAAAGGTGCTGGTGTGATGATTACGGGTAGCCATCTAGACACACGCTACAACGGAATTAAGATGGCTTATGGGCATTTGGCCTTGGCTGATGAGCAAATTCAAGATCTTTGGCGCATTATCGATGCGGGTGATTATTCCTGTGGAGAAGGTCAGCTCCTGGAAGATCCGGAGCTCATCGAGCGACATATGGAAGCCATTAGCGCCATGGTAACCTTTGAAAAGCCTTTGCATGTCGTCCTCGACGCTGGTAATAGCCTCAGCGGGCAATATATACCGGTCGTCCTGGAAAGCCTCGGTGCTCGTGTCACCTGCTTGTATTGTGAGCCCGATGGAACTTATCCCAATCATTTGCCCAATCCTGAAGACCCTGAGATGACTCGTGATTTGCAAGAAAAAGTTCTCGAAGTCGGTGCGGATTTGGGCCTTGCCTTCGATGGTGATGCCGATCGCTGTGGTTTTATCGACAACTTGGGTCAACACATCGCCGCCGATCGTCTATTGGCTTTACTCGCTCGCGATCTATTGAGCCGTCATCCCGGTGCCAAAATCGTATTTGATGTTAAATCTTCACAGGCACTACCCGCAGAAATTGCGCGCTATGGCGGCGTGCCAGTCATGTGGAAATCTGGGCATAGCTTAATGAAACAAAAGATGAACGAAATTGGTTCGTTGCTGGGAGGTGAGGTCAGCGGACATTTATTCATTGGTGAGAATTATTTCGGTTTTGATGATGCACCATTGGTCGCTCTGAAAACCCTTGCCATACTTTCTCGCAGCGAGCAGAGCATCGCCGAAATTTTCTCAGAAATACCTCAGCTGCTCGCCACACCCGAGATCATTCTGGACACCCCGGACCAGCTGAAATTCGACATCATCGAATCCGTGACAGCCAATTTGCGTGAAGAGTTCACGGTGAAAACCGTCGACGGCGCGCGCGCGCAATTCGAGCGGGGGTGGGGCCTTGTCCGCGCTAGCAATACACAGCCCGCCATTACGCTCCGCTTCGAAGCATATGAAAAACAATCTTTGGTGAATTACATGAACCGATTCGCTGAGCTCCTGCGCGCTTTCCCCGAAGTCAATTTAACAGCATTGGAAACGCAAATCGCGCGCTTCGCTAGCTAGCCAATATCCATTAACCGCTTGAAACATTTGCATTTCCGCCGCATCTACGCCGAAGAACCAGAGCGCTATGACCGACTGGTTGCGCGTGAAGATCACCGCGGTCAACTGTTACCAGCAATTGAAGAGATTACTCCTTTAGCTGGCAAGACAATCGTTGAATTTGGTGCCGGAACTGCGCGACTGACGCGGCTGCTTTGCTTGCGGGCGAAACAGTTGTTGGCTGTGGATATTTCCATACCCATGCTGTGCGTTGCGGAATCGCGTTTGCGCGAAAGTGGTGCGATGAACTGGCAATTGCTCAACGCCGATCATCGGCAAATGCCTCTGCCTGAGCGATGTGCAGACATTGCCATCGCCGGTTGGACATTTGGTCAGTTTGTGGATGAAAACCCACAATACTGGCTACCAGCGATGGCCAAAGCACTGTATGAAGCGGAGCGGTTGTTGCGGCCTGGCGGGACCATCATCATCATCGAAACTCTAGGAACTCTACAACGAAAACCGGCACCACCCAACGAACCACTAGCGGATTACTATCGATGGCTAACAGAAAAACAACACTTCCAGCAACGATGGTTGCGGACAGATTACCAGTTCACTAGCGTCAGCGAAGCGACTTCAGAAATTCGCTTCTTTTTCGGCGATGAGATGGCGGAAAAAGTGGCCAAGCGCAGCTCGGCAATGGTACCCGAATGCAGCGGGATATGGTGGCGCACGGCGAGCTAGTTGAGACGAACGCGCGGATCAAGTAGAGCATAAAACAGATCCGCTACCAAGTTGGCAAGTACGATAAAGGCGATCACAATCATCACACATGCCTGCAATACTGGCACATTCTTGGATAAAACAGCGTCAATCATCAATTTACCCATTCCCGGGTAATTGAATACTTGCTCAATCACGACCAACCCACCCATCAACCAACCTATACTCAGGGCAATCACAGTGACTGAAGGCATGAGGGCATTGCGCAAAACATGTTTTAAAATCACGATATGGTGTGGCAGACCTTTGAGAATTGCTGTGCGCACATAGGTTTTCTTTAACTCTTCTGCCACCCCTGCTCGCGTCATCCTCACCACATAACCAAGCAAGACAAAAGAAGCGGTAATGGCCGGTAGGAGGAGTTTGCGAATGGTGGCGCCAAAATCATCTTGGAGGTTGGGGATAGAAGTGGCGTCAACCCACCCCAAACCCAGCGCGAATAGGTTGATCAGCACTAAAGCGGTAACGAATTCCGGCAAACCAACAACTGAAAGCGTCATGACGGAAATCAGGTTATCCAGCCAGGAATTTTCATTGAGTCCCGCGAGAATTCCCAACCCAATTGAAATGGGTACACTGATTAAAAGGGTGGTGATGGCCAGGTAGAGAGAAAAACTCAGGGCATGGCTGATGATTGGGCGCACACTGGGATAGCCTGCGCCGAAGCTGAGCCCCCAATCACCACGCAAAATCCCGGCGGAGCCACCCTCTTGTATTGGCCAATCACCAATTAGCCAACGAATGTACTGCTGCAAGGGTGGATCGTTCAAGCGGAAGGTTTCGTTAAATTCGGCGATGGTTGCTTCACTGGCATCCCTCCCTTTAAATAGACGGGCAATGTCACCCGGCAAGAGTTGTGTCATCGCAAAGACGAGCGCGGAAGTCAACCACATGGTGATTAACATCAACAGCAAGCGGCGAATCAAATAATAGGTCAAGTTTTTTCCCCGCTCTGCATTCGTTTTAGCTCGTCGATTTCAATATGGCAACGGATATGATGACCACCAGCGACATGACGCCAGGGAGGTTTCTCTTGCTCACAGATGGTGCCAATTTTGCGCGGGCAACGGTTATGAAAGCGGCAACCACTGGGTAAATTCCTTGGGCTCGGCAATTCACCTTCCAGTCTTATACGACCGCCACGAATTTGTGGGTTTGGTATGGGTATAGCCGATATCAACGCTTCTGTATAAGGGTGTGAGGGTATTTGACGCACCTGTTCATGGTTACCATTTTCCACCACTTCCCCCAAATACATCACCAAGACCCAATCCGCGACCGTTCGGATAACATCCATATCGTGCGAGATGATGATATAAGAAGCACCATGAGCTTCACGCAGATCTTTAAGCAAATTCAAGACCACCGCTTGAACGGAGACATCAAGTGAAGAAGTGGGCTCATCAGCGAGGATGAGGGCCGGTTGGCTGGCAAAAGCGCGGGCAATGGCTACGCGCTGCTTTTCACCACCGCTGAGTTGATTGGGATATCGCTTGCTATAGGCAGGATCCAATCCAACCGCTTTCAGCAATTTGTGTACCTTTTGGCGCCGTTCACGACCGCTGCTTGCCGGCCGCTCGAGTAACTTCACGGTCCTTTCCAATGTTGCGCCAACACTCAAATACGGGTTGAGTGTATCATCCGGATTTTGCGGTATTAGGCGCAATTCCCGCAAAGAATTGGGGTCTCTTTTTTGCAAATCATAGTCGAGGCTTGCACCAAGCAACGCTATTTCACCCTCATCAGCGCTTTCCAGGGCAACCAATACACGCACCAAGCTACTTTTTCCGCTTCCACTCTCGCCCACGATACCCATAGTCTGACCGCGCAATACTGTGAGCGAGACACCATCTACGGCGCGAATCGGCGCTTGCTCTCGACCAAGAATGCGTCGCCACCAGACATTTTCGCCGAAATATTTGCGTACCCCCTGTGCGTCCATCACTACCCCTTTGCCGGGAGGGGATATCATTGCACTGCTCGGGATGTCTTCATGCAATTTCACATCTCCAGCCGCCAATTCAGCCCAGCGGAAACAGCGAACGAACTCTCCCTGCCCAACCCCAACCTCTTCCAAAGGTGGTTTCTCAGTAAAGCAGCGTTCGATCGCAATGGAGCAACGCGGAGCGAACACGCAGCCTGTTGGGCGGGTGACCAGACTCGGCGCTGTGCCCGCAATTGTGGCCTGACGTGCCAGACGGGCACCATTGGCACGCCCGGGTAGGCTGGCTAGCAAACCTTGCGTATATGGGTGTTTCGGCGTGCTAAATAGGGATTCGACTGACGCATATTCCAACACCTCGCCGCCATAAAGTACCGTCACTTCGTCACAGAATTGGGCCACAATCCCTAAGTCGTGCGAAACAAAAAGAGCGCTGGAGGACTGATCATCAATTAGCTCACGGAAAAGGTCCAATATGACCGCTTGTGTAGTCACATCCAAGGCAGTGGTTGGCTCATCGAGGATTAGCAGTTGCGGCCGCACACTCAAAGCCATGCCAATGGTGACACGCTGCAACATGCCACCGCTTAGCTGGTAAGGGTAGGAGCGCAGCACCTTTTCCGTATCGGCAATCTTCACGCGAGCGAGCATTTCATTCGCTGCTAACCAACTATCTCGCCTTGAATGCCCAAGGTGCTGCCGCGTGACCTCACCCAATTGCTCGCCAATGGTATAGGCCGGATTCAGCGCGGAGAGAGCGTTTTGCGGAACCAGGCAGATTTCACTTCCCCAGAGGCCACTGAGTCGTTGGCGATCCCAATCGGTTAATTCATGATCGCCATAGCGAATGCTACCATTGGTGATGCGTCCATTGGCAGCCAGGAATCCCATCAATGCCAAGGCAAGAGTGGATTTCCCGCTAGCGCTCTCGCCCACCAGCCCGTGCTTTCTCCCTTGCCATAGGCGTATCGGAACATCATTGATGACATTCAGCCAGCGTTTCTCAATGCGGTAGTCAATTTGTAAGTTCTCTGCTTCTAGGATGAGTTTATCCATACGAGCACTCATCAAACCAGCTGACCTTCATATCGAAGGATGCTGCGTAAGCCATCGGACATCAAATTGATACTGATGATGAGAGTAGCGATGGCGATAACTGGGCTCCAGAGCGCCCAGGGCGTGATTGTGAAAGTCCCCGCGCGGCGCGCTTGGTTGATGGTGGCGCCCCATTCGGGTGAGGCTGGCGAAACACCCAGCCCCAAAAATCCTAGAGATGCGGTAAGGAATATCGCGTAAGAGAAACGCAGAGCGCCTTCTACGATCAATGCCGGTAGAACAGCGGGCAATATTTCTCGATAGAGGATGTAAAGAGTGGATTCACCGCGGAGGCGAGCCTCTTCCACATACCCTCGATTGCGAACGGAGATGGTCGCACTACGGACTACCCGCGCGACAATCGGCGTATAGATGACGACAATAACCAGGAGTAAACCCCATTCCGCATTACTTCCCTGGCCAACCTGTCGTTGCGCAGCCAATAAGATGAGCGCCAAAATCAATGCCGGAATGGCCAGCAATGCTTCCAATATGCGTGATATCAATTCGTCTAGCCAGCCACCGTGATAACCGATCCAGGTTCCGATGCAAGCTCCCAACACGACCGAAATAGTCGCTGCGAGACCAGGTATGACCATGACTTCACGAGCGCCCCATAGCAAACGCGAAAATACATCGCGCCCCAACCAATCCGTGCCGAGTAGAAAACGAATGTCTCCACGCAGACCCGCAATGTAACCTAGGCGACTGCGCGCACTGCGTGGGTACAATTCGCTGCCGACGACCGGATATCCTAAGGAATAGCGCGCGCCGGGCGCGATTTCCTTGATTGCGCGACGCTCCTCATTGCGGACGATGGAGTCGTAGGAATATGGCGCGAAGACGGGTGCAAAGATTGCCACAGAAATAAAAGCGAGCACAACCAGGGTGCCAACTAATGCTGGCGGCTTACCCGCCACTATAGAGAGGAATCGCAATATGGCCGCGCCTATTTTCCAGGGTTGATTTTGGCTACCAACGGGGCCCACAAGGACCCCGTTGGTATTTCATTCTTCAGCGCAGGTCACTGGCTGATGGAAAGTGTTCGCAAATCGGTCAGTCCGGCGAAAGCGGCCAAATTGAAACCTTCGATGCGTGTGGTTGTCGCGCCGATCATCGGGGAGAACCAAGGTACGATGATGGGAGCGTCGACTACAAAAATCTCGGCGATCCGCTCATATAGCATCGTTCTCTGGTCCAAATCGGCGGTGACGCTGGCCATAGCAACGAGTTCATCCAACTCAGTATTGCTCCAGCGACTCTCGTTCCAAACTCCATCGGTCACATAAGCTTGGACGAGGTATTGTTGAGCAACCGGGTTGGAGCCCCAGCCAGTGATGCCCAATTCCACTTCCATCCACTCGTTATCACCATAGTAGATGTTCTGCGGGCGTAGCAACACCTCTACATTAATGCAGGCTTGCGCCCATTGTTCTTGCAAAGCCACACCCAGGTCGGAGTAGTTGAACGCATCCACAACATAGAGAGTGCCTGAGTAACCATCTGCATAACCGGCTTCCGTTAGTAGCGCGCAAGCACGTTCTGGATTGTATTCATACGACGCATCGAGTGGTTGGTAAAAAGACCCATAAACGGGACCAATAGGGTCATTATTGCCAACCGTACCGGCGCCGCCCATTAAGTCATCATTGAGCAACTCACGGTCCGTAGCCAATTTGAAAGCTTGCCGAACCAGTGGATTCTCACCAGCAAAACCACTGTCTGAACGAAGGCGTATCACAGGATGCTGGTTTGTTGGTACCACATGGGTCTTCACCATACTATTGCCTTGCAATTCACGCAATTGCGGAATGCTCAGTTTAAAGATGGCGTCGATTTCTCCATTCGCTAGCGCGTTGACGCGTGTAGCAGCATCGTTGATGAACTGGAAAACCAAGCCTTGCACACCCGGCGCGCCTACGTGCCAATAATCTTCATTGGCGGTGAAGGTCGCGCTCATCTCAGGTGTGTAGTCGGTCAAGATAAAAGCACCGGTTCCGTTAAAATTCTGCAAAGGGGTGTCGCTACCCTCTGCGATGGTACCGGGCGCGTCGTTTCCATCGCGAATAATCAGCGACCAGCGTGATGAAATGCCGAATAGGAAATCTGCATTCGGGGCAGCCAGTGTGAAAACGACACGGTCATCGCCAACAGCCTCGACTGTGTATTCGCCCAACAGAGCATTCGCTGGTGAGCCTAGCGCTTTCAAGCGTTCAAAGGTGTGGATTACATCAGCTGAGCTGAAAGCAGACCCATCATGGAAGATGACACCATCCCGCAGGTCAAAAGTGTAAGTCAGTTCATCTGGACTGACTTCCCAGCTGGTCGCCAGATTGGGGATGAAAACGGTCGTGCCCATATCGTCGACGCCGACTTCCAATAAGAAATCATATATTGTGCGTTGAAAGAGGATTTCCGGGTCATTGCTATTCGTCGCTGGGTCGAGTGATTTTGGCGACTCCAAGCCGATGGTGACGACAGTGTGTCCTGCCGCTTGCACAGCAAAACCCAGAGTGAAGAGCAGTATCGTTAGAATGATGATGATTTTATTGCGATTGAACATTTTTCAACCTTGTTCTGATTATCGATACCCTGTTTATAGCATATATGAGCGCATTGTGTGAACCATTGATTCTTCACAGGTCCAGTTTTGCTTCATATCATAGTGAGGAGAATCTATGATATATTGGGCGCCGCACTCTGTGGTGAGCCAGATTGGTGTCACCCGATAAGGAGCAGTTCATGCTCAAAAGCTACATCCCTATAGAAGAGCGGCGTAAGGCAGATCGCGATTGGCTACGCCTATCATTCGAAGGTCTGCTACTCGGTGGTAGCGGATTGGGCATCTTCGCGCTCATCTTTGAAATTGCTTCCGATGCGTTTAGCGTCGCGGCCTATCAGTCCTTGTTGGCCATTGAAGGCGCGTCTGGTCATCATGAGATTGCCATTCTGGCCTTTGGCACTCTATCACTCATGCTATTTTTCGGCGTCGTCCCCGCTTACAAAGCCGGCGCCTATCTTAGCCCAAACACAGGGGGTAGCGGTCCCCTAGTGGATGCCATTGGCCCGCCTCGTCTGAGTTGGCTCAGTTGGGTCGGCAGCAGCATGTTTTTCATCGACGCGGTATTGACCATCATCATAAGCACCATCGCTGCGACTGACGCAACCCTACTACTTTTACCAGAAATTGCCCCCTGGCGCCTATTGCTTGCGGAGTTCTATGCTCTCCTCATCATGCTGCTACTGGTTTCTCTGGGACCTAAGCGCGCTGTGCCGTTGTTTTTGTTGGGTGGGGGCGCTTTTACGGTCTTCACGCTCTTCGCGCTCAATTATGTGGGTTTTTTGGCAATCACGCGACCCGAACTGGGTGAAATGGTGCCAGCCATCGTCAACCGCTTGCAAGATAGTCAAATCGTCGACCATGTGACGAACATATCTGCTGATCTCCCGGCCTTGGGTACGACCTTGTTCTTTCAGTATTTTCTGCGTTCCGTAAGCAGCGCAATGTTGGGGTTTTCCGGCTACGAGGTCATTCCAGCCAGCGGCAAACATGCAGCAAGACCGAAATGGAAAGTGGTGAATACGGCGTTGATGTTGGCAGCAGTCTTTTTGATTGTGACCGGTATCGTCCAACTTTTCACTGCGCAGATCTGGAGTATCCCCGCGACTGAGGGTTATAGCACCTTGTTGATTGAATACGAGGTGGCCTTCGGTAATGGCAGTTTCATGCTGACTTTCGCCGCACTTTTGCTCGCGGTGATTCTGTTGCTTGCGCAAGGCGGTGGATATGTGGGCGGCGCAGCCGTGGCTGCTTATTCAGCGCGCTTGGGTCGGCTGCCTCGTTACTTTGCTAACGACCGTATCGGCATCGCGGTTATCTGGTTAGCCGCCGCGATATTCATACCCGCTATACCCAGCGTCACCCGTGTCGAAGCCTTCTATGCCTTTGGGTTCGTATCCGCATTCGCCATCACCAGTACGACGGTTTTCTTCGTCCGTCCCGCCGCCCTAATTCGCAAAAATATCAAACCGCAATCCACGGAAGCGCGTATGCTGCGCTTCGCTGGCCTGCGCGGGATGTTCGCCAGTTACATCATGTTGGCCATCCTCATCACTCAAAAAACCGATGCTCTCATCCCTATTGTTTTCATCGCTTCACTCATCACACTGTTCCAGATTTTTGTTCATCGCGGTGGCTTGAGTCGCTTCTTCCCAGTGAGCGACGCAGAGCAAACACGCTCTCGACGCCCTGGGCTTCCGCGTCTTTTCCGATCGGGACAAGAACGCTCACTGGATGAAGTACGCCAACTCGGTCTATCTTGCGCAGTCCATCAACTCTTCTTGGATGGTGAGTTGGTCAAGTTTAATGTCGAGCCTGCGCGTATCCGCCGTCTGATATGTCATCTTTACGACATACTCCCTAGCAATTGGGGCGAAACTCATGAAGCAATCACCCACGGTGACCCGATCGAGCCTGGTAATCTCCCACTGCAAGCCGCTTTTAAAGACGCCATAGCAAAACGTCAAGAATTACTCAAGCGGATCGAGGATTATTCTCACTTTGGTATCTTCACCTATGTGAACAACTACTCTTTCAATTGGGTGAGCGAAGAACGAGATATCGAGACCGTGCAAAGAGCCATGATCAAATTGTTGTTTCACCGCTCCGAATTCACCGAAATTTGGGGTGACTTCGCCAATTATCAAATTATCCAACAACCGGAAGAGATATGGCAATTTGCCCGCCAGCGTTATCAGTGGGCGAAAGAGCAATGGCCGAATATTGGCAGTCGCTTGATTACCATCTGGGCATTGCAAGATCTCGGTATCATCCAAGAAGCAGAAAAACTTGTACAACAGGCACTGGATACGATGCCTTTGGTCGAGCGCATCGACCAACAAATTGTTCGCCGTAGCCTCCCCCCCGAAGCGATCACCAGTCTCCGTTTGGGCGAGGGGGAAGAGCACTGAGGTCTGACGCCCTCTCGACGATACTGAGCGACGGCCGCGCTCAACCATTCCACGCCGCTCTGAAGAGCATTCAGCGTCACTGTGGACAATCGCTCGCCATCAGCAGCCTACTGGGGCTCATCCTGACCAGCCTCTATCTCTCCGTCTACACCGCACGAATTGAAAGCGGTGATTCTCTCCGCCAATTCGATGCTGTGAGTAGTCAATTTCGCTTTGGCGATTGGTTATTGGATGAAAGCGCCATCGCCATTAGCGAACAGCATTCTGGTGTTGGTATCGAAAATTTTGCGGGTGAAAAGTTGCAGGCGATCCTCGCCATACCCTTATACGCTTTGGGTTGGTTCGTGCCCGGCTTTGGCCTGGTACACAGCGTTTGGCTCTTCAATATTTTGGTCACAATCGCCCTGACATTGGTCTTCTTTCGCTTGTGTCGTCAACTGGGCTATGGGTTAGGGGTGAGCGTGCTCGCAACGCTCTTGCTCGGGAGCGCCACCATCTTTCTCCCATATAGCAAAACTTTCTTTCGTGAGCCGCTGGTAACCCTATGGCTCCTCTTGGTAGCCTTAGCCATCCTGCGAGCGCAGGAAACATGGGGATGGAAACGATTGGCCTGGTTGCTGGCGGGCTCATTGGCTTTCTTTGCAGCAACCGAAACAAAACAATCTTCTTTGTTGGCCATCCCTGGTCTTCTTTGCTTATTCTTGCCCCAACTCAGGGACCGATACCAAAAGCCTCAGTCTGGATTTTTCTTGCTTCGTTTCTATGACCTAACCCTTTTGCTGATTGGGGTATCCGCGCTGGCTTCCTGCTTTATTGACTTGGACAATTGGATCAGCGCCACTGTCAAACTGTTGCGAGATATCGGCGTGAGCAGCTTGAGTCCAGACACCACATTCTATATGGAAGCGATGCGCAGCCAACTACTCAGCCCGGGTGGTAGTTTCTGGGGGAGTTCCCCCATATTGCTGCTGGCTCTACCGGGTGCCTGTTGGCTCTGGTGGCGACGAGAACGGCGCTGGGTACTATCCACCACGCTTCTCTTGCTCGTCTATGCGTTTGGGCACGCCCTGCGCGGTGAACATTGGTTCGGTGGGCTTTCTTGGCCACCACGTTTCTTATTACCGACCATCCCTTTTGTGATGTTGCTCACCCTGCCATCACTACGATGGATAATTGAGCGTCGCCCACGCCTGGCAATAATTGGCACTAGCACCCTCTTACTTTACAGTTTTTGGTGGCAAATAACAGCCGTCGCTTTACCCTGGGAAAAACTCGTACCGCTATTCCCCGCAAACGCTGAACAACTATTGGAATGGCCGGGCAGCCTCTATCAACCTGACCACCTTCGTCCAATCCTGATCAATCGGGCAATCGGACCTGAGTGGGATTTTGCCTGGTGGCGAACAGGGCAACATCTGCTAAGCTCACTATATATTGCCTGCATATCCGTCGGGATCTATTTCTTATACCGGATCACATTTGGAAAAAGACATCTGCTGCGCTGGCAACTCGTTACTTTATCCGTTCTAACCTTAATCCTCTACCCGCTGAGTCTCTTCGCTTTTCAGAACGATCCCTTCTACTCTGCAGGAAGAGAGCGTCTCCAAGAGGTGCCAACTCTCTTGGAAAAATCAATCGAGCGTGGCGATTATGTTCTTGTCACACAAGAATATCGCGATTTCATACTCAATCATGGCGTCAGCAATAATGCACGCTTCATCGTGCTATCCCATCAACCAGGCGAGACTTACAATCCTGAAATTCCACCCACAAACACTGATGCCACCACCCATTTGGCAATGGATCGTTACACTGTACACCGCCTAACTTACATGTTCGATGAGCTGGATGGTTTCTATTTTCTATCGGATTCCAGTATGTTTTTGCCCTGGCGCCCGCAAGTTTTGGAGCGTTATTTTGCGGAGACTGCTTACGCCATACGCGAAATCAATACTTCGCTACCGTCGCCCGATATCCGCCTCCTGGAATATACTATCGCCGATACGCCGCCCCTTTTTACTGATGCGGATCAGCACACGGAGGTTCAGTTCGGTGATTGGTTGCGTTTGAAGGGTTTTCAACTGCCAAGCGGCAAGCAATTTTTACCGGGGGAAACCATTCCCCTCGCTCTGGAGTGGGAAGCACTGACCGCCATTCCCCAAGACTTGACCATTGTCTGGAAACTGGCTCAGAATGGCCGAGTACAGCTTTCCGCCATGGACTGGCAACCCAAAGCCGGCCTTGCGCGCACCAGCACTTGGGTTCGCGGTATCCCTCATTGGGATCTGCGCGCCCTTCGATTGCCGAGCAATTTCCCCTCCGGTGAATATGAGCTGTGGCTAAGCGCGTATTACTTTTTGGATAATGAACCGCAGAATCTGCTCATCACACAGCAAAATCAACAAGAAGGGCATATCGCCGTTTTGCCGGTGACCATCACCGTGAATTCGGTCGAACAATAGCCACCTTTTCTTCATGACTCATCCAGGGATCTGGTATCAACTCGCGCTTAAATTGCACGCTGATGAAAATCCCATAGGCACCCCAAATGAGCATGGTGATCAAGGTCAAGACCCGTAAGGGAGATTTCAATTGCGCTGGCACATACTGCCAGCCATCGGTCAATAAAATTCCACCAAAAACGCTGGCAGCGGGCAAGAAAAGCAGGACAAAGCGGGGGTCATAACTCGTAAACCACCACCAAACCAGCCAAAAGGAAATAACCCAGAGCAACAAAAGCAATTGCTCCGGAACTTTAAAACGAGATTGCCATGCCCGCCAAGCCGTGTACCCAAGACCAATCATTATGAACCAGCCATTGAAAGCGTAAGATTGCGGTTGAGTGATGAGAATCAGCAAAGCTGAAAGGGTGTGTTGTGCTTGTTCGGTCCAGGCAGTTTGCGGTACGACAAGCCCCGCATGCAAAAGTGTCCAGACATACCAACCCAGGCCGCCGACAAAGGTCGCCAATCCAGTGATTGGCAAGTGTCGCCAATCCAAGACTCCGCGCCGCCAACCCAATAGCAACCAAAGAAATAGTAGCGGTACGCCAACCAGGCCAGCATTTTTTGCCCAGGTGGCCAAGCCAAGGTGAAAACCGGCCAAGATGGCATCGCTCAAACGCCCTTTTCGCCATAGTCGCAAGGCAAAATAGGCCGTCATTGTGTAAAAATAGGCCATCGGCAAATCAACATAACCCGAAGAAGCCCAATGCCAAAAAGTCGGTGTGAGCGCCAGAAGAACAACAGACAGCCAGCCCGCACGAGACGAATGTGTGCTCTTGCCTAAGAGATAAACAGCCAGCAGATTCATCAAGGCGAGCATTGTTGAAAGGGTTTTCGCCAAATATTCTTGTTGCCAACCGGCGCTAAAATAGGTGTATGCGTAGAGCAAGGGTATCATCATTGGGTAACTGTCATAACGGTTAGCGATATCTTCCACATCCCGTAATGACACAAGCGCGCCATTCTCATAAATTCTTGCGGCGTACGGCGCATAAATGCCCAGGACATCATCCCGGTAGAATGGCCAAAAACCCGCATTGAACAATTGTGCGAGAGCCAGCGCCAGAATGAGTAGCAACGGGATACGGCGCGCCCAATGCGTTGGCCAAAAACGGAGGGCTGTGTATCTCGCTCGCCCACGCCAAGCCAAAATGGCGCCAATTGTCATGAATGCCAAATACAACAGGGTGACATTGGCGAAGCGAATGGGAATATTCAGGACGCTCAACCAAAACATCAACAAACTCAAGCTGCCCAGGCTGAATGAGACACAAAGACAAGCCAATAGCGCGACGCCGCTGTTTTGCGCACCGCGTCCTCGCCACCATAGTGCCCAAGGTAAAGCCGCTAGTATTACCAGGAGTAACCAAAGCCAGGCTAACACGCTAATTTGGAGGCCCGGCTTTTACACTTCATCCGCTCGTGCCGAAGTTCCGTTTCCAGGCCTCGCGCAAATTCCTAGCGGTATCTGGCAACGCTTCCGGCAGGACTCGCGTGTCCGCTGCAACGGTCATGAAGCTCGAGTCACCAGACCAACGGGGCACAATGTGCCAATGAAAATGACCCGGCACCCCCGCACCAGCGACAGAGCCAATATTTGCCCCCATATTAAAACCTTGCGGATCATAAACTTGACGCAATACCTGCAACGCTCGCTTTGTCATGAGCATGAAATCACCAAGCATCACTTCCGTCAGATCTTCTAGCGAAGACAAATGCTGGTTCGGAACAATCATCAGATGGCCGCTATTATATGGGTATCGGTTTAGGATGATGAAGACATGTGCCGAATGAGCGATGACGCTCAATTCATCACCCCCGTTTTTCAGACAAAAAGGGCAAGTACCTGAAACTTTTTCACTACGGAGATATTCCATCCGCCAAGGAGTACACAAATATTGCATAGTCTGTTTCCCATTTCATTGGTCAGTATGGCCGGCAAATTTTGCTTTTGCAAGTATGCGCGTCCATGAATCCTGACACTCGATCACCGGTCAAGCTAGCTGCGGTACTTCAAGGGCGCCCCTTTCGCCATTTCCCAACAATTCCGAGTACCAACGACTTCGCTATGCAATGGTTGCGGGAAGGCGCCAGCGATGGTGCGCTAGTCATCGCCGACCATCAAACTCAAGGACGAGGACGGCAAGGGCGAGATTGGTATAGCCCAATCGGAACTGCCTTGACCTTCTCGCTTATTTGGCGTTGTCAGGTGCATGAGGCCGCACAGGCAACCATGCTGGCAGCCGTCGCGGTATACGATTTGCTCGTCGCGTTGAAAATTAAAGATGTGGCCATCAAATGGCCCAACGATATCTTAATCACTGAGCGAAAAGTCTGTGGCATCCTATCTGAAGCACTCTGGGATAATGAAAACTTCGTCGGCGTGGTCCTCGGAATCGGGTTGAATATCCATGTTGATTTCTCGGGAACCGAATTGTCTGAAAGCGCCATCAGCCTGCAAACTGCCAGCCTAGAGCCCTGCGAGCGTACAGAAATACTGCGGCAATTGCTCTCCCATTTGGATCAGTTGCGTCCCTATATGGGTAGTTCAACCTTATTTCGCAATTGGCGCTCCAAACTGACGAGCTTGGGCCGACCCGTGACGATACAGAATTTGCGAGGGATCGCCAGCGCTGTTGATGATAGCGGTGCACTCTGGTTGGAATTGCCCGACGGCCAGAAGAAGCGGATTTTGAGCGGCACCCTTCAAGAATGGCGCGATTCGTCTTGAATCGGGTTGAATAATGGGTATCGAATGGGAGTGGGATAGCGGCTCGTCGGCAATTGAAGTGGATGCTTCAGCCAAAAGGCCAGCGATTAAGAAATGGACCGGTCTCCTTCTTGCGCTATTGCTCGTATTGATCGTCATCGGTTATTTCGGCTTTCGCTTGCTCTTGCAGCAAAATGAGGCAGTGCTTAAGCGTGCTCTAGAGGATGTCGTGACAGCCGAAATCACCGCCCTTCGCATTGGCGACGAGGAAACATACCTGGGTTTTCAACATGCGGGAGATGATGCCTGGCTGGCCAGCCAACGAGAGTTCTTCGCTTCTGTACAAGAAACACCCACCCTGGAGCTGGTGGGAGAAATACTCGAAACCACACTCGATTTGGATGCTCGTCTCGGTGTCGTGCGCGTCAGTGAAATCGAGGGGATGATTGCTTACGAACGCCTGTGGTTCTATTGGTTGTTTGATGATCTGGGTTGGCGACACGTGCCCCAAGACATCGCTCAATGGGGGAGGGCCAGCGAGATCAACTTGGCAAATTTGAACATCCATTACTTTGTGCGCGATGAGCCTCTCGCTCAAGAATTGGCCCAGACCTTGCCAAAATGGCTCGATATCAGCTGTGCAGTAATCCGCTGCCAGAACTTTTCACAATTGGAATTGGAGATCATTCCAGACTCGTCGCTCCAACCCAGTTGGGCTGCCCTCAGCGCTTGGCAGTTGCGCATTCCATCACCCTATTTGACCCGAGCGCGCCGTGACCAGTTCTTTTCGACCGAATTGCGCGAGGATATTGCAGCCTTGCTGACCGATCGCTGGCTCAATCACACGGTATTGGCTTTCGCCTCGACGGCAAAAGGAGAGGAGAGCTACCTCCGTGAGGCCTTTAAACGCTGGCTCAATGGGCAATATTTGCAACGATATGCGGATAGCCCATTGTTGCAAAGCATATCAGAGCGCTTCGGGCCAACCAGCATCGGCGCGCTGATTTCACTACCAGAGTTGCCGGCGCTACCGGCAGCCATACGCCGTGTTACCGGCATGAACTTATCCGCATTGCCCGATTTGGATTGGCGTGATTACCTGGAATGGTTGCTAAAGTCGCAAGACGCATCGTTTGTCGGGGAAATCGTCTCTTTACGCACTATCGTTACAGAAGATGAAACGCCAATATTGATCGCTACAGTCAACTCGAAAAATGCGAATTTGCTCACTCAACTGGAGATTCACTTTCAGCTAGTCGCAGATGTTTGGCAGCGCCTGCATTAACGGATACGCTTGTGTTATAATCTGTGTTAATGATGAATATTCACGCTGCGTTATCCGCGAATCCATTCGTTTATTTGACCATCCATGACTGATTTACCGCGCATCAGCATCAGCGATGAGATGCACGGAAGTTATATTGATTACGCAATGAGCGTAATCGTCGCGCGCGCGTTGCCAGATGCGCGCGACGGTCTAAAACCGGTCCATCGTCGTATACTTTATGCCATGTACGAGATGGGCATCCGCCCAGGAACGCCCTTCAAGAAAAGCGCGCGAATCGTCGGGGAAGTTCTCGGAAAATTTCACCCGCATAGTGATGATGCAGTCTACGATGCGATGTCTCGCATGGCCCAAGAATTTTCACTGCGCTATGAGCTGGTGGAAGGGCAGGGCAATTTTGGCAGCATCGACGGCGACCGTCCAGCAGCGATGCGCTATACCGAAGCACGCCTTTCGGCCATCAGTAGCGAGTTACTCAGCGACATCAATAAAGCAACCGTTGATTTTGGTGAAAACTATGACGGCTCTCAAGAAGAGCCATTGGTTTTACCAGCGCGTCTACCCAATCTCTTACTCAACGGCTCCAGTGGGATCGCGGTGGGTATGTCCACCAATATCCCCCCACACAATTTACGCGAAATCTGCGAGGCGATTCTCCACCTAATCGACCATTACGAGCAGCGGGATACCATCACGGTCGCTGATTTGCTCCAATTCATCAAGGGCCCAGATTTCCCCACCGGCGCAAAAATTCTGGTCAGCGATGCTCTACGCGAAGCGTACAGTAAAGGGCGTGGACGCATCGTTATTCGCTCCAGTGCAGAATTTGCTGAGGCTACTGGCGATCGCATTCGTATCGTATTCCGTGATATTCCCTATCAGGTAAGCAAAGCGGCCATCATCGAGAGGATTGTCGAGTTGGTGCGCAATGGGCAAATTAGCGGCATCAGTGATTTACGCGATGAGAGTGATCGAGATGGGCTACGCCTGGTTGTGGATTTAAATGCACGCGCTCAACCAACAAAGGTACTGAATCGTCTCTATAAATTCACACAACTGCAAACCACTTTCAGCATGCAACTGCTTGCATTGGATGGTGGCGTACCCCAATTGATCAACCTCAAGAATTGTTTGCTGATTCACCTGCGTCATCGCCTCGAGGTCATCCGACGTCGCTCCGAATTTGAATTGCGTGAATTGCGCGCGCGCGAGCATATTTTGGCTGGCTTACTACTCATCTTGCAGGATATCGATAAAGCCATTGTCATCATCCGTAACGCTGCTGACGTGGAAGAAGCCAAACAGCAATTGCAGGCGCAATTCTCTTTCGTTGAAAAAAACCAAGTGGCGGGCGAAGAGGCCAAGTTGACCCCGCTCAGCGAGAAGCAAGCCGACGCGGTCTTGGCCATGCGCTTACGGCGATTGGTCGCGCTCGAATGGCAGAAATTGACGGATGAGCATACCGAAGTACTCGCCCGCATCGATCAATTGCAAGCTGTGCTGAGCAACGAGCATCTTATGCTGGCGATCATTCGCGAGGACATGCAAGAATTAATTGAGAAATACGGTGATGAGCGGCGAACTGAGCTGCTCTATGGTGAGAGTGATGAATTTGATGAGGCAGACCTCGTCAGACAAGAGCCGGTTGGCTTATTCCTTACCTCAATGGGGTATATCAAGAGGGTTCCATTGCGTGAATTCCGCGCTCAGTTGCGCGGCGGTAGGGGAGTCATCGGCGTGAGCACGAGGGAGGATGACTTTCCAGCACAGTCCCGTTCAGCGATGAATCTGGATACCGTGCTTTTCTTCACCAATCAAGGTCGTGTTTACGCAGAACGTGCCTTTCGCATCCCAGAAAAAGGTCGGACTAGCCGCGGCATCCCTTTGCGCGCACTATTACCGCTCCGCAATGACGAGCATATCACGGCAATGCTGCCTTATAGGCAAAATGACGACCATGGTTATTTCGTCATGGCCACACGATCAGGGTATATCAAGCGCGTTGCGAAAAGCGCTTTTTCGAATATTCGCGCCAGTGGTATCATCGCCATTTCCCTAGAAGCAAATGATGAGTTGGAGTGGGTGCGCATTAGTTCAGGCAATCAAGAAATCATCCTCGCCTCCACCAATTATAGAAGCGTTCGTTTTTCCGAGAATGAAGTCAGCGTGTTGGGACGCATGGCGCGTGGGGTTAATGCGATGCGTCTCTCGGACACCGGAGAACTCGCCGGCATGGATATCATTACTACCGATTCGGAATATGTATTGATCGTCACCGATTTGGGTTACGGTAAAATCACTGAGGTCTCCGAATACCCCTCGCGATCTCGCTATATCAAGGGCGTGTTGACATTCAAGCAAAACGAAAAACGAGGCGAAATCATTGCCTTGCGCGTCATCAATGCGACCGATGAAATCTTGCTCATGTCCTGCGATGGCACCATATTGCGAACTCATATTCAGCATATGAATGCCACCGGGCGTGTAACCCAAGGTATTCGCTTGATGTCACTCAGTGAAGGAGACCGCGTGGTTTCTGTCGCTGTGTTACCTACACACGAGCTCGAACCGAAACCAACCTCGGTGAATGGCGCACAAACTATCACTCAAGCTTGAGCGCGCAATAATCACCTGCTTCTTAAAATTGGAGAAATCAAATCGTGTCCTCTTGTCTTTCACGGCCAATCACCTCAGGTCCTTCATCCGCGAGGGATTCAGAAAGATCTGATAAACCTTCTTCGTCTTCTTCCTCCTCGCCGCGACCAGCAGAGGAAAGCGAGACCGAAACCAGCATTTCATCTTGATTATTGAGAACTGTGATGCCCTCACCCACAACCAAATCGCTCACCAAAACTGTATCGCCAATGTTCTCAAGTTTGTCCAGATTGATGGTGATTTGGTCTGGAAGATTACTCGGTAAAGTCTCGATGGAAATTGTATTCGCACCAAGGATGAGCATAGCGCCCTGTTGTACGACGGCGGGGGATGTTCCTTCGTAGATCACCGGCACATCCAGGGTCACTCGTTCTTCCATGTTGACTGCGAAAAAATCCACATGCTGAATGGTACCGCGAATGGGGTCGCGTTGGACCTCGCGTGCCAATACACTGATGGGCTCATTTTCCGTCTGTAAGACGATAAGGTTGGTGCCTCCAGCGCGCAACAGTATCGATTCCAATGAGCGATAAGCCGCTTGCAAATTGCGTGGCTCGGTCTGATGACCATAGACGCATAATGGAACAATCTGCTGGTTGCGTAGATGCTTCACCTTTTTGCCAGTGATGACACGCGGTTGCGTTTTAAGGGAGAAAATTTCGTTCAAAACCCAGCTCCTTAGCGGCTCATGATAGGCTGCAAGTGGATATTGCGGCGCGACCGAAAGCGGGTAACGGGATTCGAACCCGTGACACCTTGCTTGGGAAGCAAGTGCTCTACCCCTGAGCTACACCCGCGCCAAAGCAAATTTAATCGGACCTGACGGACATGTCAAGATGCATAGTTGTTAAAAAGAATCTGAAGCATTATGCTATCGATCGTTTTATCGACTCTGATAATGCAACCTAAAATGCAGTCATGTTGCTGAAATTCATCCGCCGAGTGCAGCTTGCGACACTCACCCCTGCTGGTGCGAGGGGGAGATGGCGTGCTCGGAGACTCAGTCTTGGCACATTGGCCTTAATATTACTTTTCGGCGCGATATTGCGCTTTACTGGGCAAGATTGGGATAGTGGCAACATGCTGCATCCTGATGAGCGCTTTTTGATGATTCTAATCTCCAGGATGCGCTTCGATCTCCGCATACCCAACTCCAATACAGAAGCGGTAACCAATCGTTCAGCCGAATGCTTACGGCAATACGAAAGTACCCAAAACTTCGCTAGCGACTGCACAATCCTCTATTTCACCGAATTCAGAAAACAGGGGAGATTGCATTCCATCGACGAACAAATTCATAATTGTCTCAGCAAATACCCTGATCGCGCGGGCGCCGGCAATTTCCTGGATACAGCTTGCTCGGCCGTCAATCCATACAATGCCGGCAGCGGCTATTTTGCTTATGGCACTTTACCCTTATTCATCATAAGGGCCAGCAGCGAGTTGGTGGATCGTTTCACCACCCCAGATCGGCTGCAAACGGATTTCGCGACCTTCCAATCCATCTACCTTTGGTACGATGAAATCGTCATTATCGGTAGAGCGCTATCTTCCCTTTTCGACTTACTGTCAATCTTCTTCATTTTCCTGATAGGGAGAAAGGTCCATAGCTTGCGGGTTGGCCTGTTGGCCGCCTTTTTTTATGCCAGCGCGCCCTTAGCGATTCAGCTCGCTCATTTCGGCACAGTGAACACCTTCGCTAGCTTCTTTGTGGTGTTTGGGCTCTGGTGGGCACTCCGTGTAGAGCAACGAGGCCATTGGCGGGATTACATCGGCTTTGGTTTGGCCGCCGCCGCTGCCGCTGCCAGCCGCATCAATCTTCTACCATTGACAGCCATGATCGCTCTCGCCTTTGTATCCCATATCTGGGCACATCGGCGAGCAAACCAGCACTATTCTGAGCCACACCCTTTTATAAAGCAGCAATTGAGTTACTTACTACTGAGCGCTTTCGCTTTTATAGTGGCCTTCCGCTTATTTAACCCCTACGCCTTCGCAGGGCCGGATTTATTTTCCGGGCTCAACGACCGCTGGCTGAGTGACCTCGCCGGCTCACTCAGCCTGGCCAACGGCTATATTGATTTTCCACCCAATCGGCAATGGGTTGGTCGCCTTTCTTACATTTATCCGCTAAAAGATATGCTCTTTTGGGGCATGGGTGTCGCTTTCGGCATTCCTGCCTGGTTGGGTCTTCTGCATGGTATCTGGCGTTGGGTAAGCGGCAAATGCGGTAGCAAGAATCTATTCCTACTCTGCGCTTGGGGGCTGGGCTATTTCGCTTGGATGGGTGGCAACTGGGTTTTGGTAATCCGCTATTTCCTACCCATATACGGCGCCCTGGCTGTCTTGGCTGCTGCTTTTCTTTGGCACATTCATTCTCGAATGCGACGGAAGCACGGACGAGTCTGGCGTTTCGCTCGTGCATCGCTCATCGGCGGCGGCGTGATGTTTTCTTCGCTTTGGGCAATCATGTTTCATAATATCTATCGTGAGCCCATGACTCGCGTTCAAGGCAGCGCCTGGATACAGGCCCATATCCCGGCGGATATCTCTATGCGCGTAGAGGGAGCACCCGCTCAGACTCCTCTCGTCAATATTTCCTTAACCAACCACATCCACCCCAAATCCTTAGGGGATCAGTTGTTGCTCGACCGCAGCAGTCGCCTAAAAGAAAACCAAAAGGTGGAGCGCTTCATCACGGCACCGGCCAATGGTTGGATTGGCGAAATCTTGTTCCCACATGTGGGGCGCCAGAGTGACGGCAACCAAGAAATAGAAATGCACTTTGAATTCTTGGATGCTGCAGGGAATCTCCTTTCACAGGCCGTATATCAAGATTCGTTTTTAACCACCACTCACCCTCTCGGTGTTCGCCATGTTGTGGAGTGGGAAACTCCAATTATGGTGGAGAGTGGGGCCAACTACCAATTCCGCCTGAACATTCGCGGCGGCGATTTGTTTATCGGTGGCTCCATAGTCACAGACGAGGGTGATTGGGATGAACGACTCACGGTAGTCGAGTCTTGTCTGCCAATCCAAGCGAATTGGAAGAAGCGCTGTGAAAAGAGCAGACCCTACGATGCTCAGGTTTTGCAATATGACTTGAATATAGTCGCAGAGGATAGCGTCGCTAAGCGCGAGTATTTGCTCCAGGGTCTAGAACGCGCCGATTACATCAGCATCAGCAGCAACCGCTTCTACGATTCACAAGCCCGCAACCCAACTCGCTTCCCTCTTACCAATACCTTTTATCATCACCTTTTCCAAGGTGAGTTGGGTTTTGAAGAAGTGGCTCGCTTCGTCGAAGGATTTGAGATTGGTCCTTTTCGCATCTTGGATCAACGCTTCCCCAACGAAGCGTCGCCAACTTGGCTTAATGAATTGGAAGCCGACGAGGCTTTCCATGTTTATGATCACCCCGGAGTATGGATCTTCCAAAAATCTCCCGATTATGACACCGCTCATGTGCGTCGATTGCTCGAAAAGATCTCCTTGACACCCTTGACCGAAGCTTCACCCTATTTGAATTGCCCCCACCTAAATCGGGAGCATCACCTCAATTTCCTTTGCAGCCAAGACGTTGCCCCTTACATCCCGCTATCATCGCGAAGTGCCGATCGCGCACCCAGCCAATTGTTATATTCCATACCGCAGGCAGGTATACAAAAACTCGAATCCAGCTGGAATGAAAAGTTTGATTTTGCTCATTTATTGAACCGTCATCAATGGCTTGCGGTTATCTTTTGGTGGCTTTTGGTTGGTTTATTGGGTCTAATCGCTTGGATCCCTCTCTCCTTCCTGTTCACAGCATTTTCCGACCGCGGCTATGGCTTGGCGCGCATATGCGCATTGCTGCTAGTCGGATGGTTGGCCTGGTTGCTAAGCAGTATCCAACTGCCTGTCTGGAATGCCACGGCGCTTTGGCTCATAGTGGTAATAGCCGGCTTATTCAGCGTTTCGCTAGCCTGGCGATTTCGCGGAGATTTCCACAATTACCTCATCTCACATTGGCGACTGCTCCTAACAATTGAGGTGGTTACCCTGGCCTTATTCCTGTTTGGCTTGCTTTTGCGGCTCTCCAATCCTGATTTATGGCACTCTCAATTTGGCGGCGAAAAAATGATGGATAGCGCATATTTCAACAGCGTCCTGCGCAGCGAAATCTTCCCGCCGCTCAACCCCTGGTATTCTGGCGCGTACATCAATTACTATTATTTTGGTTTTGTCTATATGGGGGTGCCGACTCTGCTGAGTGGCATAATCCCCTCCATCAGCTACAACCTCGTTTTGGCAACTCTCATTTCCCTAATTGGCGGGGGAGCCTTTTCACTGACTCATCAATTAGCCAATCGCTTGCAACTCCGGCGACGATTGTCAATCTTGGCCGGATTGACTTCCATGTCCTTCTTAATTTTGCTGGGAAACTTGGGTACGCTGCACCTCTGGTTATCGGCCCTTTACACACTTGGAAAGGAAAGGCTCGGTGAGTTCGCTGCGGGGACCCTGTTAAACGTGTTCGCCGGTTTGGTTACCTGGCTTGGCGGAACACCTTTGCCCATAAATGGTTCGATATGGATGTGGAATCCTACCCGCATCATAAAAGACAGCATCAACGATGCTGCAATCACCGAATTTCCATTTTTTAGCTTCTTATATGGCGATCTGCACGCACATTTGATGGGACTGCCAATATTGATCTTGATCTTGGGTTTCGCATTACAGGAATTATTGCGCGCCGAAGGTGAGAGACGCAATGCCTGGCAATTTGCCGGTTTTATTTTTATCTGGGGAATTTGTTCGGGACTCAGCTGGGCGACGAACAGCTGGGACTGGCTCCCTTTCACCTCAATCAGCCTGTTGGTCATCACACTCCGTTGGTGCTACAACCAACAACCGCTCCGCCTGGCTTCCCAGCCAGAGCAGCACTGGTCAAGAAAATGGCGCGCCGTATCGTTCGATCGTCAATCAACAATCAAGATAATACTCATATTGGGCGCATTTCTTTTGATCAATCTTCTCTCAACCGCGCCCTTCCGCGCCTGGTTTGACTCCTCTCCAACTTCAGCGACAATTGAGCTTTGGCAAGGACCCTTCACACCAATCTGGGCTTATCTCAGCATTCACGGGCACTTCCTTTTGTTGTTGTCGGTAATCTTGCTCTGGCAAAGTCGTCGTTTATTTGCCAATTGGCGTGCAGAGACCTTTTTGGAAAACCCATTGCTGCTGGGGCTCACCGTCGCAGGGTTGAGCATCATGCTCGCGCTGGCGATCAACGGTCGCAGCTTAGTTTTGCTGACCATACCCCTGTTGCTATGGACAGTGCTGGTATTTCTTCGCAGCCCATCAACCACTATCAAGATCATCATGTTACTCGCTGGGGTCGCGCTTGCCCTGACAACCATACCCGAATTCCTGTATCTGAACGAGGGTATCAAACGGCAAAATACCATTTTCAAACTGTACTTTATGGCTTGGTTGCTATTCAGCATTGGTGGCGGGGTTGCTTTTGCGCTAATTATCGATTTGCAACGCCGCTGGCCTCGCTCAATGCGATACAGTTTGCTGACAATGTTAGCGGCCATATTGTTGGTGACGGCCAGCTATCCTATACTGGCCACACCAGCACGCGCGAATCAACGTTTTAGAAAAGACATACCTATCTCGCTTGATGGCTTGGAATTCCTAAAATATGCGCACCATTGGGAAATGGAAACAGAGATATTATATCCACTCGAACCAGATTATCACATCATCCGCTGGCTGTTGGAAAATGTTAAAGGCGCACCTGTAATCATTGAAGGTCGCTCTGCTTTTAGTGGATATCATTGGAATGGCCGCATCGCTTCTCATACTGGGCTACCGAGTGTATTGGGTTGGCAATGGCATCAGCAACAGCAACGGAACTTCCTGACAATGAGTGAACTCATTCAACAACGAAGTGCCAACATCACCTATTTTTATAGCACTGAAAATTCTAGCCAAGCCCATGATATCTTGAAGCACTACGATGTGGAATATGTCATCCTGGGACCTCTAGAATACGCACTATACGACCATAAAGAGAATCCCGACCCCACTCATAGAGTGAATGGCATTGAAAAATTCGATCAGATGATTGAACAAGGCCTCTTGGAAGTGGTCTACGAAGTGCCTTTCACTTACGAAACCCAAGATGTTGTCATTCGTGAACAAGCAAAGATCTTGCGCGTGGCGGAAAAATGATCAGCGCGCTCGAGTGGTTTTGGCGTGAAGGCGTGTTGGTCCTGCAATGGTGGGCGCTCATTTCCCTCGCCGGCGTTGCGGTACTACCACTTTGCTTTAGGCTCTTGCACGATTTGCCAGACAAAGGAGTTTTATTAGCAAGAGGACTAGGGCTGCTATTGGTCGGCGGGACCTTCTGGTTGCTGGTGAACTTCGGCATATTCAAAAACAACGCTGGCGGTATCTTGCTGAGCTGGCTCATGGTTTTCATCGGGGGTGCGTGGCTATATTCAAAGGGTGGGCAACCAGTAGATTGGCGTCGCTGGTGGAAAAACGAACGCTTGGGCATCTTGACCGGCGAGTTGATTTTCCTAATTCTCATATTCTCTTGGGCTTTTCTAAGGGCACAAATTCAAGACATCGCCAGCACCGAAAAACCGATGGACTTGATGATGTTGAGCGCGACAACCAACAGCTTGAGCTTTCCGGCTAATGATGCTTGGCTCAGCGGGTACGCCATCAGCTATTATTACTTTGGCTCAGTTCTGGGGGCCATTTTAACCAAGCTCAGCGGTGTAAATCATGCCATCGCTTACAATTTGGTCGCCGCTTCTTGGTTGGCATTGAGCGGAATAACCATCTATGGCGTCGCTTATTCGCTAGTGCGATTTCAATCCGGAAACCCAGCGGAATCAGCGCGCGGGAGGCGAAGGTGGCCGATTCCGGCTGTACTCAGCGCTCTATTGGCAGTGTTCTTAACTCTATGGTTGAGCAATGGCCAATACGCCATCGTCGAAGTTCCCCACCAGAGCGGTGTCAATTCGGCCGCATATTATCGCTTTTGGGATGTTAAGGATCGTTGTCAAGGGCCGGGTGCGGGCAGTGCAAGCTCATGGTGGTGGTTTGCCGCCGCTCGCAGCATTACTGACCGCGCCCCTGGCTATAGTGATGATTGCGATACCGGCTACCATCGTGAGGTGATCACAGAATTCCCCGCTTTCAGCTTTTTGCTGGGTGACAACCATCCCCATCTTCTGGGCATACCCTTCGCAGCACTGATGATGGCCTTGGCGCTGCAACGCTTTTTGAGTAGAAAGCCACCCAATCGCTATGAAATCGGGTTGTATGGTAGTTGTTTGGCTGGGCAGTTCTGCACCAACGCCTGGGATGCACCGATCTACTTCACCCTGCTCTTCGCGGCAGAAGGTTACCGCCGTTGGCAAAGCACCATAGGGCAGGGGTGGCAACGTCAAGATACCACAGCCCTCCTACGCTATGGTTTTTCGCTCGCCTTGATTTCCCTAATTTTCGCGGCCCCGCTCTGGGTTACTCTACAAACACAAGTACGAGGATTGTCACCCAATTTGGATTACCCCACTCGAGTGCAACAGTTATTCATCGTCTTCGCTCCATTTGCCCTCGTCTCGTTGATCACTTTGACGATGAAACCTTGGCGTTCACTATCAACACATGGTGGTTTGGCCTTCATCTTCACCATATCGATCATTATCTGCTTGATTGTGACCGTGATAGCGCTCGCGATGCTGACAGGACAAGGCAACCTCAGCGAAGTGCTCAGCGCCTTTATTTTGCGGCGCAGTCAAACGATTTATCTCCTCAGTATCGTGAGCTTAATAGTGGTGATGTTCTTTTTATTGTTGTATTTGCTCAAGCAAAGAAATAGCCCCATCTCAAGCGGTCAATTCGGCGCCTTGATCGCCCTCCTTGGATGTCTGCTGGTCATTTTTCCTGAATTCATCTTCATACAAGATGTCTTCAATATTCGGATGAACACCATTTTCAAATTCCATTATCAAGCTTGGCTGCTATTTGGCTTGGCCGCAACTTATACCATCCAACGTGGGTGGAGCGCCGGCGGCCCGCAGCGTTATGCTTCGGTTGCGGTTTTGGTCTGTGTTGGTGTGTTGGGCGCTCCCTATCTCCCGGCCGGCATCATCACTCGCTTGCAAGCGAATGATATAGAATACCCTTCACTGGATAGTCGTCATTCCTTGATGAGCACCGCCGATATTCAACTGAGCAATTGCTTGAAGCAAGAACTGGCCGGGGCGAATGTGGTCATCGCGGAGGCTATCCCACCAGGCCGCCGCTCTTATAATCCGCGTTATGGGCGCATCGCAACTCTGAGCGGATTACCGACAGTGATCGCTTGGGAAGGCCATCAAAGCCAGTGGCGTGGTCCCAGCTATCCCCACACCGTTGGCAATCGTGCCGCCGATATTGACGAGTTGTATCGAACTGAAAACCACTTTCTCATTTGGGAAACCATCGAGCGCTATGGAATCCAATACATCTTATGGGGCAGCGAGGAGCAGAACATTTATGGCCCACTTGCTGAACAAAAATTTGCAGACCAGATGAATGTATTTTGTCCGCAGGAGAATGACGGTTTACGAGTACTCGCTTACGCCACCGGCTATCGTCCTCCTCAGTGAGCTATACCTTCGCAAGGAGCACATTGGACATTGAAAAGAACGGAGTGAATATCCTCTCAAGCATCACTTTCACTCGTGAAACATTGGTCTATCTGGTGATACTGCTCCTGGCCGTCATCATTCGTTTTTCGAATTTGGGTAGCGCACCGCTACAGACCCGTGAGCTGCCAACGGCCATCGCCACAATCCATACCGCAACCGCCATACCACCGGCAACCATTGCCGCAAATCCCATCTTGCGGGTGATTCATCAAGGCACCTTCATGGTTTTCCCCAAAGAGGCCAACACATTGCGAATTCCATATGCCTTAGCAGGCGTACTGTTGATATGTAGCCCCTGGCTATTTCGCCCCCTGCTGGGTTCTCTGAAATGTTTGGTGTTGAGCGTATTTTTCCTACTTTCGCCGACCCTTTTGTTCATTTCACGCAGTGCAGAGAACACCATCCTCGCGCTGCTTGGGATTGTCTTTGTCCTCTATACCTTTCAGCAAATTCATCGATTTCACAAACAACCTATGCGGCGCCGCCGCTGGCAAATTATTGCGGCGTTGGCGATCGCGCTCACTGTGCTCCTCACAGACGGTCGTGGTTATCTGTTGGTAATCAGTGTGACCTTCGCCCTTGTTTATGCCGTTGGCGGCTGGAGAAAAATTGAAACCCTGAATGAGCACATAAATCACTGGCCTTTGCGCCACTCATTAGAGATCGCCGCTCTAGCCACCCTGCTCTTGAGTACAACCTTCCTCACGCAAATGAGCGGGATAAACTTGGTCGGCAATTTATTGTCAGAGGCTCTACAAGGCTGGTCTGCGTCAGGGAGTGTCTTCACAGTTTTAAGCATCAGCGTATTCTATGAGCTGGCGCTTTGGCTATTCGCCGTCTATGCCTATTACGCACGCTGGCGAAAAGGGAATTTGCGATTTCTGGATCGCTTCGCGGCGGCGTGGCTGCTATTGTTAATGATCCTACTCTCGCTGGATCGCGGTTCACAACCATCTCACAGTAGTTGGCTAACCCCACCACTGGCATTGATTTCATTATCACTACTGCATGATTGGCTGCGCCCGACCCTGACCACGATAAGCCAGAAAAAAAATACCCGTGCTTCTTGGGTTATTGGCTCTTTCACCGCATTGATATTCATTGGGATGTCAATACAATTGCAAATTCTAACCTCTGCATTGCAATTGGGTTCCGAACAGAGCCTGGGCGGTCTAGCATTTTCAGCGAGCAGCCTAACCGTGATGCGCTTATTGCTGGGGCTAGGGATGCTAATCACGCTCTATATCGGCGCCAGTTATTTGAACTATGGGACGCTCACTCTTCGCTTGATGAGTTTAATATGGGCCTTGTTGTTGATTTTTGGAAATTTCGCAGCGGGTTTGCGTACAGCTTACGCCAATTATGATCAGGTTGACGAACCTTGGCAAAACCTTGTCCATCCCGACGCCAATCATCTATTCGTCAAGACGCTAGATGATGTTGTTCAACAATCCAGAGATCACTTCCCCGAATACGCTGTCGCCATTTTCCTGCAAAGACCAGAGAACCAGACACAGGTGAGCACATTGCTTTGGCTACTCAGGCGATTTGAGCAAGTGGAAATCGTGAAGACAGCCAACGCGACGCTGGAATTCCCAATGGTGATTACGGATGCCCCTCTGGATCCAGATGAAAAGCAATCCCTGATCGGCCAATATAGTGGGCAGCGCTTCGCCCTTTCGCTGCGCCGAAACGCACCCATGAATGGCAACGAGCTCTTACGCCATTTTTGGCGCCGACCACCCAGACCTAGCTCACTATCTCATGAAAGCCCTTCGCTGGATGTCATTCTCTGGTTCTCACCATCGGTAGCCAATGATAGTTCGCGCTAGATTTCAGGATAAAGAATGGGAATCGATAATCCATTGAGCCATTTAGTACCTGCGCGTCGCGCCAACAATGAGGAAAATTGGCTGCGACGAGCGCAACATTTCAACTGGGAAATGCTGCTTTATGCGTTGATATTCTGCCTAGCGCTCTTCACACGCTTTCATATTCTTGGCGCCCGCGTGATGAGTCATGATGAAAGCCTGCATACCCATTATTCTCGAATTCTATCCGAGGAAGGACATTTCACACATTCCCCATTGACACATGGGCCTTTGCTATTTGAGGTCAACGCTTTCATTTATGCGCTCTTGGGGGTGAGCGATTTTACATCACGGATCTATCCGGCATTACTCGGGGTTTTGTTGGTACTATCGCCCCTACTATTCCGCTATTGGTTGGGGAAATATTGGGCGCTGATCGCCTCGCTTCTCATCCTAATCTCACCCATCACGCTCTATTACAACCGCTATATCCGTCACGATACTCCTGTACTCTTTTACGCGCTGCTTTTAATCTGGTCAGCACTGATGTACATGGAGGGTCCGCCGCAACATCGTGGCCGTACACGCTGGTTGTACCTGCTCACTTTGAGCACCTTACTATGTTTCGCATCCAAAGAGAACACTTTCATCTACATCGCCATTTTCGCTTCCTTCCTCACTTTTTATTGGTTATTGCGCGTCGCGGAACGGTATCGGAATTTCCCCGCCCAGCGTGTCTTCGAAACCACGCTCCTCGCCACCTTGATCGGCGGCCTGCTGGCCATTGTTCTAATTGGCATCTTGGCAATCGCCGCGCCCAATCAAAATTCTCTGCCCGCTCGTTTGAATTTTATCGGCGAATCAATCTCGAATTGGTTCTCACCAGCAAGCATAGCCCCGGTGAGCGATGGTTCCGTTGACCAATTTGAACTGGCGGAAAGACAAGGCAATCGGCTCAGTTTTCATAGCTTTCTGCTCTGGAGCGGAGCCCTGCTCGTCATCACAGTCGGCATCTTGATTGTGCCAGCGTATCAAGTATATCGCCGCCTATCTTCCATACCCTGGCGAGAAATCATAGGTATATTGCTCTTGGCAATGGCGATTTGCTTGATGCTACTGGTCATCGAATCACGATCACTGGCGGTCCAACCCATTTCCGGACCAGAAACAATTGCTGATGAATACCGTTACCCAATTCATAGCCTTCCTCTTTTCATTGCCTGGGGAGGAAGCTGTTTCTTCACTGCGGGGGCAATTTACTTGAAACGCCGCGGTTTTTGGCGAGCGATGCGCGCCTTCGCCGAATTTGATGTGCTGATTGTGCTCGGTACCCTAACGTTGCCCTGGCTATCCGCTTTGCTCATTGTGGGAATGGGACAAAATTTCACCTACGGCGACACAATCAATCACGGTATCTTGACAGATATAGCGCGAGCCGTTGTCGAATCGCTTCGCACCATACTCCCAATCACATTCCCATTTTATGATGAAGGAAACCAGAGCTTCTCGGCTGGCAGTCAAATCGCACAAATCATCTATGCATCGCTCACATTCTGGCCCTTCATCATCACCGCTGCTGCAATCGGCTTAGTTTGGGATACGCGTCGCTGGTTTGGGTTGGCGAGTTTGTTCTTCGGTCTATATATTTTCTTGTTCACATCGTTTCTCGCCAACATCGGTGGATTGAGTAGCGGCTTGTTGAGCAGCCTAGGTTACTGGCTTGGGCAACAGGGAGTCCGTCGTGGCTCGCAACCGCAATATTACTACACAGCCATCATCCTGCCCATCTACGAATACTTGCCTGTATTGGGGTCTTTATTGGCGACCACCATTGGTATTCGACGATATTGGCAACGACGCCTAGAGGCCAGCCGTGCGAATCTCGAGGGACTTGCCCGAGCGCCGCTGTCGCGAATTTCTTGGCCCGCGTTATTCGCTTGGTGGGGCATCATATCCCTCTTTGGATATACGCTTGCCGGTGAAAAAATGCCTTGGCTGAGCATTCATCTGAGCTTCCCGCTCATACTATTGACCGCTTGGTTCCTCGCTCGGTTGCTAAAAGATGTCATCCGGCAAAAAATCGGTGTGAACCATTGGTGGATCTTATCCCTCACCCCCGGTTTGCTCTGGCTCAGTTGGGGTGTCTTGGCGCCGATCTTGCTGGGGACAGGTCCTTTCCAAGGCCTAAGCGGTGAAGAGTTGCGAAACACAACCCGCTGGTTGGGAGCGCTGTTTTTCTTGAGCCTGCTGATCGGGTGGCTATACCGCATAGTACGCCGCAACCATACTCGCCAATCACTTCAGACCGCATTGCTTGGCTTCTTCATCGTCCTCGCCATCTTGACCACGCGCACTTCATTCGCGGCTTCTTTTGTGAATTATGACTACCCGACTGAATTTCTCGTTTATGCTCATGGTGCCCCACAAGTGAAAACTGCCATCTCCACAATAAGAGAAATCAGCAATCGCGTCGCGAATGGCCCTGGAATGCAGTTTGCTTATGCTGGTGATGACATTTCCTGGCCAATGATTTGGTATATGCGCGAATTCCCAAACGCTCTCTATTTGGGCCCTCAACCCGATCTGACGAGACTCGAAGGGGAAGATGTCTTTCTGATCAGCGCCAATTTGCACAACCAATATACCCAAGCGTTGGCAGATGATTACATTCATCACAGGTATTTCCGCATCTGGTGGCCCAACCAACAGTATTTCAACCTGCAACCGGAGAGCATTCAAAAACTCTTCGATTTCTCTCCTTATAATCTGGAAGCGGCAGAATTGCGCGCCGGTATCTTTGATATCCTCTGGGAGCGTGATTACCGCAAATTCTTGGAGGCCAGCAATCACAGCACGGACCCCGGCAATTGGAATCCGGCGAGTACCATGTATCTTTACGTTCGGCATGAAGTGGCTGCGCGGGTGTGGCCCCACGGCTTAGAGGGATTGAACAATCCCTACGCTCAGAATGAGGTCTTATGCCCTTATGATGACGGACTATACTCCGGCACAATTTTGTTTGAAGATCCGGACATAAAATTACCCATCGGGCTTACTGCGAGTCAAGATTCCATATATTTGCTGGATGAGATCACACATCAACTGAGCCAATACACCTCAGATGGAAAACTGATACGGCGCATCGGTCAATTGGGCGCGGTGACAGATATTGCGGGGACAGAAGCAACCGTTGATGAAGGTTCCCCACTTTTCCAACGGCCCAATGGCATGGCGTTGGCGGAGGCTGGTAGCCTATTCATCGCGGATACCTGGAACTTTCGTATTCAGGAATTATCCGCTGCGGGCGAAACTGAAAACCAATGGGGGACAGCATTTGAGTTTGGCGAAAATGCACCTCCAGAACCCTTCGATGGCTTCTGGGGTCCACGCGACCTAGCGCTTGATAGCGACGGGAATGTCTATGTTGCCGACACCGGAAATAAACGCATCCGCGTATACGATAGGGAAGGCAACCACCTCTATGACGTCGGTTCGAGCGGCAACACGCCCGGTAAATTACAAGAACCGGGATCGATCGCGATTGATCGGGAACGAGAGGAACTGTATATATCCGAATGGTGGAATCAGCGTGTCTCCGTATTCTCGCTCGCCGGAGAATTTCAACGCAGTTTCGAGTACCCCATAAAGAAGAAACGCGATAGTGTGGCCGCGCAAATCGCCGTCGATTCTCAGCGCGGTCTCGTGTACCTCAATATACCACTGGAAAATCGCATTCTGGTTACCGACCGTCTGGGTAACTGCTTGATTGGCTTCGGCCCCAATTTCTTGGATCCCTCATTACAATTCGGCAATATCACCGATCTGGCTCTAGATGAGCGGGGAAATCTTCTCGTGGCTGACGCCGCTAAAAACCAAGTGATACGATTCCCACCCTATCAACAATCCACTGAATAGCCACGCGACTCGTGGCCCATACAAACATAGCGGAGGATGGTGGGTATATCCCCAACATGACCATCCTTTTGGTTGACATACCCATTCATCCCTGTTAGGATTCCGTATAAGTCGGAGTGGGTTTCCCCGCTTTGTAATGGGTAGTGGAAATGCGGAATGAATTTGAGCTAGCATTCAATGAAATCACAGATATCCGCTCGTTGCCGCGCGATGTGGTGATTGAGGCCTTGGAGACAGCGTTGGTCTCGGCTTATCGACGGGATACTGGTGCCAGCTTGGGGCAAAGCATCGAGGCTATCGTTGACCCAATTAGTGGTGAGCATCGGATACTCGTGGAAAAAGAAGTGGTGGATACGGTCTTCAGTGTAGCGACTGAGGTTGAATTAAGCGCCGCGCAATTGCACGAGGCTGAAGCAAAAATTGGCGATACTGTGATGATTCCTGTGGAAAACACCACCGCCAATTTTGGTTACATCGCCGCACAAACGGCAAAACAGGTCATCTTGCAAAAGATACGCGATGCTGAGCGAGAAGTGATTTACAGAGAATTCATTGAGCGTGAAGGCGACCTCATCGCCGGCACCGTGCAAAGCGTCAACCCAACACTCGTGACCCTAAGCCTGGGAAGAGCAGAAGCCATTTTACCGCGTTCACAACAAATCCCGGGAGAGCGCGTCCGGCCACATGAAAAATTGCGAACCTATGTACTCGAAGTCAAGATGCGCAATCGAGGACCAGAAATCGTTGTCAGCCGTGCTCATCGAAATATGCTACGCCGTTTGTTGGAATACGAGGTGCCGGAGATTTTCAACGGGCAAGTGGAAATTAAAAATATTGCCCGAGAAGCCGGTTATCGCTCGAAAGTAGCAGTCGCCGCTTTGCAAGATGGTGTTGACCCCGTCGGTGCCTGCGTGGGTATGCGTGGTATCCGCATCCAGAACATTGTGCGCGAGCTGCATGATGAGAAAATCGATGTCATCGAATGGAATCCGGATCATCATATCTTCATTGCGAAAGCGTTGAGCCCCGCGCGCATCACCGAGGTCTTCCTAGATGATGACCCGGATACTGGACGAACTGCGATTGTCCTAGTTTCTGAGGACCAACTCTCACTCGCCATCGGTCGCGAAGGCCAAAACGCACGCCTGGCCGCCAAGCTGACACAATGGCGCATTGATATTAAAGGTGAGATCGAGACGATTCAAGAAGCGCTCGCGTCGTCGGATACTGAGACCATAAAAGGTATAGGCGGGGAGCAGCTTCGGGAAATTACGCGCATCCTCGACAAGCGCGAGACCGGTCTAACGATCATGCCAGAAGAATTTGCGACGCTTTCGCGCTTCGCTGTTGAGATCGAGAGAGCCGCGTTTTCCAAACGGCAAGCTCGGCGCGAGGAACGCCTCCGAAAATTGGCTGACGCACGCGCAGCTCTAGACCCACAGCTATTCAAAATGGATATCGAAAATCTCAACCTCTCCGACCTTTTGCTAAATGCTTTGAAACCACTGCAAAATATAGGCGAGGTGCAAACCCGTTTCACACTGGATGAAGACCCATTGCGCCATATACTTGAGCGTTTGGGGGAGGATGTCAGTTCGCTACAAGAGCAAATCCGTGCCGGTTTGGCGTTAGCGGAAATGAACCTTGCAACCAAGGTGGAAGAGCCGGAAATTGCGAGACCTGAAGAAACGACCACCGTTGATGGCTTTGCGATGGATGAACAACCAGATACAGATGAGGAAAAAGCAACTCTGGAAGACTCGCCCGAAGAAAAAAGGGAAGGGCAAGTAACAACCCCGCAAACGAATACGCTGGAAGTTGAAACGAAAACTGACCCCATCAGTGAACCATTGGCGCGCCCAGAACATCTGCAAGGCTCTGCCCGTCGCTTTGTCGTACCAACCCCAGTCGATACCGTCGACGAAGAGGAGATGGAAGATGAGGTAGAGGAATTCGACAACGACAAAACCGCCAAAAAAGATCGGCAACAAAGGCGTCAGCTGATTTATGATGAAGAGCTGGGGAAAACCGTCGTCCGTCGGTTACGCAAGAGCAGCCGCCGCCGTACGGATTGGGACGAGTACATGGAATAAAAGCAATGCCTCGGCACACTGCCATTCGCACATGTGCGGCTTGCCGTCGTCAGCAGGATAAACGACTGCTTACCCGTTTTGTCATTACAAAAGATGGTTTGCGGCTGGATGAAACGGGAAAGATGAATGGCCGCGGCGCATATCTTTGTTCAGAGAGGGATTGCAGGCAAAAAGCAGCCACCACCGATTTACTCGCGCGGGCTTTGCGACAACCCTTTCAATCAGTGGATCGCCAATTCCTGGCAGAATGGGTATCCAGAACAAACTTTGCTAAAGAAAATGTTCCAAAATCTTGAGATTAAAGACGGAAAACAACCCAGGCTGGTGAAGAGGTATTAATGAGCGAAGCGCCGGAATATGTAGTACCGGAATACCTGACAGTTCATGAGTTGGCTCAACTGATCGAAGCCGACCCAATCAGCGTGATGCGTAGCCTGATCGACAATGGCGTTATGGCATCCTTGAATCAACAAATTGATTTTGATACTGCCGCCATTGTCATGGAAGAGATGGGGTATCGTGCCATCCAGGCAAGCTCGGCCGTCGTGGAAAGCACACCATTACCGCGCGAGGTCGCGCAAACCTGGCGCGAAATGTACTTGGAAGAAGATCGAGACAATCTTCAAACTCGCGCTCCGATCGTCAGTATTCTTGGGCATGTCGATCACGGTAAAACCACCCTCTTGGATGCGATTCGACGCACAAATGTCGCCGAAGGGGAAAGTGGAGGTATCACCCAACACATCGGCGCCTATCAGGTTCAACACAATGGCCAGGCGATTACATTTCTCGATACGCCAGGTCACCAAGCCTTCACCGCTATGCGCGCCCGCGGCGCCCAAGGCGCTGACATCGCCATATTGGTCGTCGCGGCTGACGATGGTGTTATGCCGACCACACGCGAAGCCTTGTTGCACGCTCGCGCCGCCAACATACCCCTAATTGTTGCCATCACCAAAATTGATAGAGAGAATGCGAATGCTGAATTGGTGAAGCAAGGAATGGCGGAGCTGGAGGTCATCCCGACTGAATGGGATGGCGATACCATGTTCATACCCGTATCCGGTATCCATGGTACGGGCATCGAGGATTTGCTCGAAGCGATCATTTTGGTCGCTGAAGAAAGTGAAATCGTTGCCAATCCCAATGGGGCTACGGCCGGCATCGTGCTTGAAGCACAACTGGATAAACAACGGGGTATCATGGCGACCTTGTTGGTTATGAACGGTACTTTACGGCGCGGCGACATCGTCGTTGCCGGCTCAGCTTACGGGCGCGTTAAAGCCCTGTTCGATGAAAATGGGCACACTGTAAAAGAGGCTGGCCCATCGACGCCAGTGGCCATCCTTGGCATTAACGCGCCACCAAAACCGGGCGATCGCTTCCAGCTTGAAGCAGATGAACGTTCTGCTCGCCAGCTCGCCGCTTTGCGAGAAGAGGAGCATGCCAACCTAAGCCGCGCCCCGCGGCAATCCCTCGAGGAGCTGTTTGCCCAATATTCTGCTGGCGAGCAGTCCGAATTGACTTTGATCGTCAAGGTGGATGTTCTCGGTTCTCTTCAACCCATCGTCGATTCATTGACGGCTTTGGCCGACCAGCAAGAATCCGGTATCGGTATCAAAATCCTAATCGCCGATGTGGGGAATGTCAGCGAAAGTGATGTGATGCTCGCAAGCGCTTCCAAGGCAACCATTTTGGCCTTTCGGGTCAGTGTGGATGGCGCCGCAAAAAGACAAGCTCAAGCTCAGGGTGTGGATATTCGCCACTATTCCATCATTTACAAACTCCTGGAAGATATTGAGCTATCCCTGCACGGTATGCTCGAGCCGGTCTTCGAGACGCGTACAATTGGCATCGCTGAGGTACGACAAATATTCAAGATATCGCGAATTGGCGCGATTGCTGGTTCGTATGTTCGCGAAGGCAGCATCCGCCGTCGCGCCAAAGCTCGACTTCGCCGTGGCGATCAGATCTTGATTGAAGACAGCTCCATTGATTCACTCAAACGTTTCACGGATGATGTCAGGGAAGTACAATCCGGCTATGAATGTGGAATCGGGCTAGCCGGCGTGAATGATTATCAAGAAGGTGACCTGATCGAGGTCTATGAGGTATCACAAGTGGTCTAGGTTACGGGATGTCTGTCAAACGCCAACGATTGGAAATTCGCATCCATCACCTATTGAGCAATCTATTTCAACGCGGCATCTCAGACCCGCGCTTGACGGGGATATCCGTCATGGCCGTGGATTTGGATTCGGAATTGCGTCATGCCCGCGTGAGCATCAACGCCTTGGGGTTCGAGGACCGTAAAGAAGAGATCATGATGACACTTTCCCGGGCAAGTGGTTACCTCCGCCGCGAAATTGGCCAAGCCATCCGCTTGAAACACACTCCGGAGTTGCATTTTCAATGGGATACATCTCTCCAGAAAAGCGCTCGTATCCTTTCCATACTCGAGGGATTGAAACCACCAAAAGAAGACGTTGAAATCGATGTTTCCTGATTGGCAAGCCACATGGGAATTAATCAAGCGCGCCGATCGCACCCTCATTGTCAGTCATGAGCAGCCGGATGGCGATGCCATCGGTAGTATCTTGGGCCTGGGGTTGGCCATGAGAGAAGCTGGCAAGTTTGTGGAACTGGCAGTGGATGGTGGACTTCCCTCACAATATTCATTCCTGAGTGGCTCAGAAACCATCGGCAAGCCCCCCAGCAGCGGTGACTGGGATTTGCTCATCACTCTGGATTGTAGTGATGAAAGGCGAAGTGGCGCCAGCGGGATTTATGGTCGCGAGCATTCTCAATCTACGCTCAATATCGACCACCATGTCACCAACCTGGGCTATGCACAACAGCAATTGTTGATGCCCGAGGCTGTGTCGACAACTGAGATCATCTACCGTTTCTTGTTGGCGGTCGGTATTCCCATCTCCGACCAGGTCGCGCAAGCGCTACTCACCGGTATCATCACCGATACGCTGGGGTTCCGTACTGACAATGTGGTCACCGAAACGCTCGCGATCGCTCAGGATTTAATGGGATACGGTGCCTCTCTCAATACAATCATGCAAAATACACTCAACCAACGACCATTCTCTTCCCTTCAGCTTTGGCAACGAGTCCTGAAACACGTGCAGCTGAAACGACGTCTGATATGGGCCAGTATCCCTTGTTCCGATTGGCAAGTAGCTGGCGTCACCCCTGGCAGCGACGGTGGCTTGGTTGGCTTATTGCGGCAAATCAAAGAAGCATCCATTGCCGCGGTTTTTATTGAAACCAAACCCAATGAAACTGAGATCAGTTTGCGCTGCGACTTCGGTTACGATGTTTCAGCGTTGGCGCGTACTTTAGGCGGCGGCGGTCATCAACAAGCCAGCGGGGCAACCATTCAAGCCAGCCTCGACCGGGCCATAGAGCAAGTATTGCCGATGTTACAAGACGCTGCTGATCGGGGTCCGCTTGACTGAAACACCGACCGGTTTCCTTAACATCGCCAAACCACGCGGGCCCACCAGTCATGATATCGTCGCCCGTATGCGCCAAATGACCGGAGTACGGCGAATTGGCCATGCCGGTACCCTGGATCCGCTTGCTAGCGGTGTTTTGGTGCTCTGCTTGGGAAAAGCCACACGCCTCAGCGAATATTTGCTCGGTGAAAACAAGCGTTATCGAGCCATCATCCGCCTCGGGCAAATCACCAGCACATACGATTCAGAAGGCGAAATCACACAGGTGAGAGAGGTGAAGGATATCGGACATGAGCAAGTCCGCCAAAACCTTACCCAATTTCGTGGCGATTTGATGCAAATACCCCCGAGGTATAGCGCCATCAAACGCGATGGGAGAAAACTATACGAACGCGCCCGCGCTGGAGAAGATTTCACACCACCCAGTCGCCTTGTGCACATCCATGAATTGCACTTATCCACCTGGTCAGCACCTGATTTGGAAATAGAAGTGCTTTGCTCAGCGGGGACCTACATCCGCAGCCTGGCGCATGATATCGGTCAAGCTCTGGGCTGTGGCGCCCACCTAGTGAAGCTCGTACGCCTCGCTAGTGGACATTTCCGCCTGGAAGACGCTCACAGCCCAGCATCACTTGCGAATGCAAAACACTGGCGCAATCAACTCATATCCCCCGAATGGCCATTCAAAAGTTGGCATCATCTTTCTTTGGCAGATACTGAATTTGCCGATTTTCAACATGGGCGTAAAATCCAGCGGACGCATGATTGGCCAACAGGGGCGTTGGCTATGGCGATGGCTGGAGGTGAACTCATCGCTGTGGCCCGGTCCATTGACGGTGGATGGCGTCCGATAAAGCTGCTCAAAACCAACCTGGATCCATCATGACCTCCCGGCATTATCCGGGGCTGGCCAATATCAGTCGATCCAAACCGACCGCGGTGACGATTGGGGTATTCGACGGACTCCACTTGGGACATCAGCAATTAATCCGTCAATTGGTGAAGATTGCTCACACTGCCCGATGCGAGTCTGCCGTACTAACATTTCACCCCCATCCGGATACCGTTGTGCGCGGAAAAACTGGGCCTTTTTACCTGACCACTCCAGAAGAACGTGCCAAGTTGTTATTCAACTTGGGGGTGGATATGGTCATCACACAAGCATTTGATGAAACCCTAAGCCGAATGTCGGCTAAAGAATTCATCCAACAATTGTGCATACGATTGCAACTCAAGACACTCGTTTTGGGTGATGGTTTTGCGCTGGGGCACCAAAGAAGAGGCGATCTATCGCAACTCCAGGCACTGGGTGAGCAAATGGGATATCAAGTAGTGGCCGTCCAAATTAAAAAAACGGGCGAGCGAGCCATTCGCAGTCAGGCCATACGAGACGCTTTACTCAAAGGCGCGGTGGAATATGTTCGCGATGAATTGCTGGGGCGACCCTATTCATTGCGGGGTCTCATTGTTCCTGGTCGGCAGCGGGGGCGAAAACTCGGTTTTCCCACCGCGAATTTACAAGTATGGGAGCAAAAACTCATACCTTCTCAAGGCATCTATGCAGGCTGGACAACTCTTGGTGAGAAACGATACATGGCGTTGATTTATCTGGGCAAACGTCCCAGCTTTCATGAGCGAGAAGAAACGGTTGAAGTTTATTTGGTCGATTTCGCTGAAGAGATTTATGGCGATTACTTAACCATCAGTTTCGAAAAATTCTTGCGCCCCGACGAGCGTTTTGCTGATGTTTCCAACTTAAGACGGCAAATCGAACGGGATGTGAAAAGAGGGATCCGCTATTTGCGGGAACGCTCTGAATCGGGCAAGCGATAACCCAGACGCCGTAAGAAATTCTCATCTCGTCGCCAATTTTTATGTGTTTTCACGCGCAGATCGAGGTGAACCTGTGTACCCAGAATCTGCTCCAATGCCTCGCGGGTTTCCTGACCCAGATGCTTGATCATCTTACCACCCTTGCCAATCAATATACCCCTTTGCGAATCACGCTCGGTATAAATCACTGACGAGATTATGGTGAGCGTGGGTGAACGCTCCTGATAAGAAGTCACCTGTACCGCTACGGCATGTGGGACCTCTTGCTCACAATTCTCCAATATTCGCTCACGGATGATCTCCGCCACAGTGAAACGCATGTTGGCGTCGCTGAGCTGGCTAGTCGGAAAATAGCGAGGTCCCAAAGGCAAATGTGCATTCAGGCATTCGAGCAACTGCTCGCAATTCTCACCAGTCAAGGCGCTAATTCCTAGGTAATCTTCATGAGCGCAGAGCTGCCGATGTTCCCACACCAGCCGCTCATCATCCAACAAATCACTTTTATTGAGAGCCAGCACGAGCGATTGTTCTGCATCGCGCTTGCTGAGCCTTTCGGCGATGCGTCGGTCACTCATGGTGGGTGGACAGCTGGCATCCAATAGCCATAAAATGACATCAGCGTCCTGCAATGCACGCTCGACCTGGCTCATCATCGAACGACCCAAAACGGAACGGGGGCGATGTAAACCGGGCGTATCAACGAAAATCAACTGCTTGGAATCATCACTGAGAATCCCTAGCTGCAGCTGTCGCGTAGTTTGCGGCTTCGTGCTGACGATGGCGACTTTCTCACCCAATATTCGGTTGATGAGTGTTGATTTTCCCACATTTGGCCGTCCAACGACGGCAATATAACCAGAGCGATGTGCCGCTTGAGGTTGGTTATACACTCAGTAAAAAACCGATATCAATGACCGTCTGCATCGAGTGGCTGGTTGATATCATCAAAATTTAGGAAAGGGCGTCGAAGGAACAGCCAACCCGCCAATCCGGCAATGATGAGAGCAGCCCCGAGCAAAAATGTAAGGCCGAGGGTCTCATCGGTCGCAGCATCCACCGCCGCTAGGTAGAAACCAATGATCCAGAGTATGAAACCCAAACCAGTCACAAACGCGAAGGACAAACTGATTGGGTCTTGCCGATTTTCACTCATTGACGATTCACCCACTCTACTGCTGTCATTTTGTAGCTTCAATCACACCAAGTCAAGACAATACCATAGAAAGAGCGGATTGCTATAATATTCTCCATTGATGCTCGTTTTGGCAAGGGGATTGGCACACTGTGGAAATAAAACCGATTCGTGTTGCGGTCACCGGCGCGGCCGGTCAGGTAGCCTATAGTTTGCTCTTCCGCTTGGCTAGCGGCGAAGCCTTCGGCCCGCATCAACCCATCATATTGCAACTATTGGAGATTCCCCCAGCGATGGGTGCCCTGGAAGGCGTGATTATGGAACTGCAGGATTGCGCTTTCCCACTCTTGTATGCCATCGAAGCCAGTGACGATGCCAAAACAGCCTTCACTGATGCCAATTGGGCCTTACTTGTCGGCAGTCGGCCCCGTAGCAAAGGCATGCAGCGCTCTGAACTGATTGATATTAATGCCCCCATTTTTGTAGAGCAGGGGCAAGCGCTGAATAGCCGGGCCGCCGAGGACATACGGATTCTTGTCGTCGGCAACCCTTGCAATACCAATTGTCTCGTCGCCGCCGCTAACGCAAAAGCCATCCCTAAAGATCGCTGGTTTGCGATGACGCGTCTGGATGAGAACCGTGCCAAGGCACAACTCGCCAAACGCAGCGGCGCCCCAGTGAGCAAGGTAACAAATTTGGCACTCTGGGGCAACCACAGTAACAAGCAATATTCCGATTATGAGAATGCACGCATCAACGGACGACCAGTCCTTGAGATCATCGCGGATGAAACTTGGCTGGAGGGTGAATTCCAGCGGATAAACGGCGCGCGCGGCGCCGCGATCATACAAGCCCGTGGTGTCAGCTCCGCTGCCAGCGCTGCGAACGCCGCTTTGAATACGCTGCAATCGCTCAATCTCCCCAGCTCCACCAATGATTGGCATAGTGCTGCCATCATCAGCGATGGTAACCCATATGGTATCGCCAGCAATCTTTTCTACTCCTTCCCTCTGCGCACAGGTGAAGATGGTCAAGTCCGCTATGTCGAAGGGCTATCGCTCAGCGCAAACGCGCGCCGGCGTCTGCAAGAAAACGAAGCAGAGCTGCTCGAAGAACGGTCGAGCGTCGCTCACTTACTATTGTAGTGATTGACGGTGCCCAAGTAGTGCGCCGATAAACGAGTTCCGGCCACGTGCAAATTCGTTGGCTAGCAAAGCGCGTTTGCCGGCCAGTTGCAATTTCTTTGGCGCAATTAAGCCATTCCCACAACCAATGGCGAGGCAATTTTCTCGCAGCAATACAAGGCCAGGAGGTGCATCCCCGGCCAGCACTTTTGCGTCTTGAATTATGAGCCGTTGCCCATTCCATAGAGTGAAACTCCCCGGCCAGGGTTGATGAGCTCGAATTTGCCGCTCGATTTGTGCGGCTTCCTGACGCCAATCAATTTCGCCATCCGACCGTTTCAGCTGCGGCGCATAAGTGGCCAGAGCATCATTTTGCAGCTGAGCGCGGATTTCGCCCCGCCGATATGGGGGTAGGGTGGATAGCAACAGATTCGCCCCCATTTCACTCAATCCATCATGCAACTCCCCGCCGGTGATTTTCCCGCTCAAGGGAAAAACAGCTCGACTCAAAATGGGCCCCGTATCCAACCCTTCGTCCATCTGTATGATACTGACGCCAGTCACACCATCGCCGGCGAGTATCGCCGCAGGGATTGGCGCCGCGCCGCGCCAACGTGGTAGTAAGGAAGCGTGTACATTCAGGCAGCCGCTGGGCGGTAAACTCAAGATTTCGGGCGGCAATATTTGCCCAAAAGCGACAACGATGATGAGCTCTGGGCGCCAATCAGCCAAGCATCGGCGGGCTTGCGGAGATCGTAGGCTCCGCGGTTGAAATACCGGACAACCCATCTCCTGCGCCAAGCATTTTATCGGTGAACCTCGCTGTTGCCGCCCACGCCCCTTGGGACGGTCAGGTTGAGTGACCACACCGACCACCACTCCCAATTGCAGACAAGCACGCAAGCTCGGGATAGCGAAAGCTGGTGTACCCATGAAAACAATGCGCAATCCCATCCCTCCAAACCTTACTGGACACTCAGCCGGATTTTGCTGCTAGTATACTCGTGGAGTTGAGGCGAATTGGTATAGATTGCGAATAAAAAAGCACTGGCAATTGGCCCCAGCGGGGGCGGTAACCAATTTGGCTGCTTTTGGCAATCGGTCGGATATACTTGCACAAATCCTCCACAACCGTGGCTTTGACAACGAAGAACTGATACAACAATTCATCGCTACAGAGAAAATTGACCGTCATCCTGAGCGGATGAAAGGCGTACCCATTGCGGTAAAGCGCATCGTCACCGCCATCGCCCACCAGGAAAAAATCGTCGTCTATGGTGATTATGATGCCGATGGCGTCACGGCCACTGCGCTCATGATACAGACCCTAAGGTCGCTCGGCGCGAACACGCACGCTTATATCCCCCATCGTATACGCGAGGGGTACGGCTTGAACAACGCTGCCATTGACCGTTTGCTTGAAGAAGGCGCAACACTGATCATCACCGTCGATTGTGGCATCCGTGCGCTAGGAGAGGTGAAACACGCTCAGGATAGGGGAGCCGATGTCATCATCACTGACCACCATTCCCTGGCTGAGAGCATGCCGCCCGCGTTGGCCATCATCAACCCCAGACAACCCGATTGCCCGTATCCCAACAAGGATCTTGCCGGCGTTGGCGTCGCATTCAATCTGGCTTACGCCCTATTGCGACACATTTGGCTGCGTGACGGCGCGGCAGCTTACCCCAGTATCCGTTTGTCCGATCTATTGGATCTAGTGGCTATCGGTACCATTGCCGACCTGATGCCCCTCAATAACGTACACAACCGAGCACTGGTGAAAGCGGGGTTGCCGATCATTTGTGAAGGGCGGCGCCCTGGTTTGCGAGCCTTGCTGAACGCCGCGAGCATCGCTCATAACCAAATCAACGCGACCGCAATCAGTTTCGCCATCGCGCCGCGCATCAATGCTGCCGGTCGTTTGGATGACGCCAATCTCGCTCTCCAATTGCTCCTTTGCGAGAATGAAGAGGAAGCATCGCGTTTGGCGAGGCAATTGTCAGCCTTGAATTCGCGTCGCCAACAACTCACCAGCTTGGCCCTAGAAAAAGTTCAGCAGCAGCTCGCCGACCGCGATACCGAGCACGCAGTGCTCATCAGCGCCGGCGATGCGGATTTTCCGCCGGGTATCGTTGGATTGGTCGCTGGACGCCTGGTGGAGGAATATTATCGGCCGGTGGTTGTTTGGTCGCAGGGGGAAGAAGTGAGTCACGCTTCCTGTCGCAGCATCCCCGAGTTCAATATTGTCTCGGCTTTGGACCAATGTTCCGATCTGTTCATCCGCTATGGCGGTCATCATATGGCTGCTGGCTTCTCAATCAAAAATGAGAACTTGGAAGTGCTCGCCAGCCGCCTCGACGACCTCGCGCGCGCGGAGTTTCTTGAGACACCACCCAGACCCACATTGCATTTGGACGCTGAAATTCAAGCCGCCCAACTATCCCTACAACTGGCTGAAGATTTAGCGCTCCTTGAGCCGACGGGTTACAGTAACCCACCACCACTCTTCCTGTTGCAAAACTTGAAGGTACTCGAGGCGCGATCAGTTGGCAGGGATGGGGCTCACTTACGTCTACTGCTGAAGTCTCCTCCCCGCCAACCCATCCAGGCTATCGCTTTCGGTATGGGTGACTTGCTCGAGTCTTTACCACGGCGAATTGATGTGGCCGCCAATCTCGAAAGCAACGAATGGAAAGGTCAACGCAGATTGCAGCTCTTATTGCGGGATTTTCGCCCGAGCCAAAATTGAACTAAAATTCACCTCAATCCCACCACCACACAAGACATGCCAGTTCCATCACCGCCGTTATCAACCACCCTTGATCGACACTCACCCTCGGCAAATACTATGCTATGATAATGACATGAGTGAAGAAACTAAGCAGCTTCGTTTTTCCTACGGTGGTCAGGCCGTGATAGAAGGGGTCATGATGCGCGGTGTTCATACTGCTGCCGTCGCTGCACGAGACCCCTCTGGCAAGATCGTGGTGCATGAACAAGCCCTGAACGAGCGCCTCTATCGTGGTCGTATCATCAAAACACCGTTTATCCGTGGGCTCATCGGTTTGTGGGATGCGCTAGGGCTCGGGACACGCGCGCTCATGTGGTCAGCAGATGTCGCCATTGGTGAAGAAGATGATGTCAATTTCAACGGGCCAATTGGGTGGGCAACCGTCGCCCTTTCTTTAGTCATCGGCCTGGGAGTTTTTTTTCTATTGCCAACGACAATCGCTAGTGGACTGCAACGCCTCCTCGACTTACAGGAACACCCCACAATAGTGAATCTAATCGAGGGCGTCGTTCAGTTGGGGATACTCATTGGTTACATTTCACTCATCGGCTTATTGCCAGATGTGAAACGAATCTTTTGTTATCATGGCGCCGAACACAAAACGATCAACGCTTATGAAGCTGGAGCAGAGCTCACGCCAGAAATCGTCCAGCGCTTTCCAATTGAGCATCCACGCTGTGGAACTGCTTTCTTGCTCACAGTCGTATTTGTTGGCGTATTCTTCTTTTCATTATTGGGACGCCCTCCCTTTTTGACGCTCGTCGCTTCTCGCCTAATCCTCATACCGGTCATTGCCGGGGTTTCTTACGAATTGCTGCGTTTCACCGCCAAGCATCGCGCCAACCCTTTGGTGCGTCTGCTCATCATTCCCAACTTGGCGCTGCAACACCTCACGACTCGCCAACCTGAAGTCGCCATGCTTGAAGTCGCCATCGTCTCATTTCAACGCGTCTTGGTATCCGAAGGCTTGCTGGCAGAAGAAGACGCTAAAATCCCGGCCCCAAACCCCAAAGCCGTCTCGCCCACCTTTGCCGCCGAAAACACTTAGCAGATCAGCAGTATTTCATCCAGCGTTTCCATTCTCAAATAGTGAAAGTTGTCCGCCTTCGCTAGCTACTGCGGACTCTTCATCGTTTGTTGACACCAATTCATCATCCGCAAAATTATCACTTTCATTCGCTATCACCTGAGTTGCATCCGTTTCCATCGACATGGCAGGCGAGGGTAATGACTGCAAATTCGCTACCAATCCTTCCAGCTGCTGCAATAATTTCTGTGCGCGTTGGACAACTGGCCTGGGCATACCTGCCAATTGCGCGACATGCACACCATAACTACGGTTAGCGCTGCCGGGTGAAAGGCGATGGGTGAAGATGATTCTCCCATCTTCTTCGCTGACCAGTACATTGTAATTCTCCGCACGCGAAAGGGTATTTGGCAATTCCGTCAATTCATGGAAATGGGTGGCAAAGAGTGTTCGACAATTCAACTGCTCTTGATCATGGATGTATTCCAACACCGCCCGTGCGATTGCCAGACCATCGTAGGTTGAGGTGCCGCGACCAACCTCATCGATGATGAGCAGGCTGCGTTCGCTACTGCCCAAAAGCAAACGCGCCGTTTCCACCATCTCCACCATGAAAGTGCTTTGCCCAGCGTGAATTTCATCCTGGGCACCAATACGAGCGAAAACGCGGTCCACAATACCGATTGTGGCCTCATCCGCAGGGACAAAACTGCCAATCTGGGCCATCAAGGTGATGATGGCCACTTGCCGGATATAAGTGGATTTTCCAGACATATTGGGGCCGGTGATGATGTGAATGCGAGATTGGGCATCCAAGTGGGTATCATTCGCGATATATTGCATCTCATCAGGCAAGAGGTGCTCCACCACCGGATGGCGCCCGTTTTGAATTTGCAAAATGTTCTCCTCAGTAAGCTGCGGGCGGCAATAGGCTTCGCGCACGGCGACAAGAGCAAAAGAAAGCAATACATCCAAGATGGCAATGGCATTGGCCGTCTGCAATAGCGCATCACTATGCGCAGCAATCTGTCGAAGTATCCCCGCATAAATGCGCCGCTCACAAGCGAGAATTTGTTCTTCGGCACTGAGAACCTGCACTTCAAGATCTTTCAGCTCCGGGGTGATGTAACGCTCCGCATTGACCAAAGTTTGCTTTCGGATATATTCTCCTGGCACTTTTCCCTCTTGGGATTTATTGACTTCCAAGTAATATCCGAAGACTCTGTTGTAACCAACCTTGAGGTTGTGGATACCCGTTCTGGCTCGTTCCCGCGGCTCCAATTCAGCAATCCACTTCCGCGAGGATGCGGTTTGCTCAAGAATGTCTATCAGTTCCTCTGAGTATTCGGCACGTATGCTACCTGTTTTTTGGAGCAGAGCTGGCGCATCCTCAGCAATGGATTTTTCAATCAAATCGGTGATTTCTTCACAGTCCAACAACTGTCGTCTTATCGGGGAAAGCGCTTCTTCCTCATTCAAGATGGATTTGATTGTCGGTACCGCCAAGAGGCCCCGTTTCAAGCTCAACAACTCTTGGGGACCAGCGCGCTCCAGCAGAATGCGCTGCGTCAGGCGCTCCAAATCCGCGATCTCCCGCAGATTTTCCCGTATGGCTTCACGCTTTGCGTCCCGCTGGGTGAGCGCCTCAACTGCATTCAAGCGAGCATTCAAACGTTTCACCTCAAGCAATGGTTGTTGAATCCAAGAACGCAATAGGCGCCCACCCATTGGGGTCTCAGTGGACTCCAATATACTGAGTAGGCTACCTTTCTTCTCACGAGAACGGATAGCTTCCGTCAGTTCTAAATTGCGCCGCGTCGCCGCATCCAATACCATGAACTGGCTGGTGGAATAAACGCGCAACTGTCGCAATTGAGCGGCTGAACTTTTCTGTGTGTTGCGCAAATAATGCAATATCGCAGCAGTTGCCGCTGTGGCAAGAGACATCTCCTCTATGCCAAGACCCTGTAGCGTTTGCAATTGGAAATGAGAACGCAGTTCGCGATCAGCGCGCTCACTTTCGCAAACCCAATCGGGAACTGAGCTAAGGTGCATCTGCGGGGGCAAAGAGATATCACCGGCAGCCCAACTTTCCGGGAGGAGAACCTCTCGGGGATTCACTCTTGCCAATTCTTCCAAGACTTTTAGGCTAGTTTCTTCACCGCTGAACTCCGTTACCGCCAATTCCCCTGTCGAATAATCACAATAAGCGAGCCCGACCTGCACCCATTTATTTTCTTCATTGCCCCGCGGAACCAGAGCCAATAAGTAATTGGATTCTTGCTCAGTCAATAAGCTGGGCTCGTGCAATGTTCCGGGCGTCAAAACGCGGGTGACTTCGCGTCGGACCAACCCCTTAGCGGATTGTGAAGAGCCGACCTGGTCGCAGATGGCGATATGATGGCCGCGCTCTAGTAAAATCGCCAAATAGTTTTCTAAGGAATGATGTGGCACCCCGGCCATAGGCACCCGCACACCTTTGCGAAAACTGCGCCCGGTCAGGACAATATCCAACTCCTTTGCCACGACATGCGCGTCTTCATCAAAAGTCTCGTAAAAATCCCCCAAACGAAAGAAGAGCAAACAATCGGGGTATTCGCTCTTAATCTTCAGGTATTGCTCTCGAAGGGGGGAAATTGCTGACATCGCTCAATTCAGATCACTTTTCCTGCCATTCTAACACTAATCACGCTCTAGCTGGGTACAAAACACAAATTTAATTTGTTCCTCAACGGGACCGATACAGCGAGCTACACATGCTACAATGCGCGCATGCTGATGCTACCCGAGAACCCCGCTCGCCATGGGAGCGATTTGCTACATATGGTGCGCCTGATTAGCGAGAATCTCGAGCTAGACGAGGTCACGCGTCGTTGTCTTAAATATGTTGTGCAACTCCTTGCGGGGCAGGGTGGTATCGTCGCATTGCGTGACGAAGCTGGACATTTCTACACAGCCAACGAATTGGGGATAGATCCAGAAGGGCGCCCAATTTTCGAGAGATTATTGCAACAACTCGTTGGGAATCTCAGCGGCCAATCTGGCTTGGTCACCAATGGCGAAACACCGGTTCACAACAAAGCTGCGCTCGAAGAATTATTGGGTCAAATGGCTCGGAGTTTGGCTGTCGATTGGCGCCATACCATCCCAATTGCACTTTCTTTCGAGAAAGAACTACTGGGGATATTGTTTGTTTTTCGTTCTTATCATTCAGAAGTGAGCGAATTCCTTGCACAGGCTTTACAAACCATCACTACGCAAGCCGCCATTGCCATTCATCACGCGCGTCTTTTTCAGAACATTCAGCAAGAACGGCAACGCTTGGCCACATTGGTCAAGCATAGTGCTGATGGTATCCTGATTCTGGATACCCGGTTGCAAATCGAACACATCAATCCCGCTCTCGAACGCATGACGGGCTGGCGAGAACAAGACGCATATGGCGAAGATTATGAGGAGCTACTCGCCTGGCGGACGGTGGATACTGGCAACCTACGCGCCACTGTCGCATCTGGGTGGCCCTTCTCGGTTTCTGCCCCACAAACCCTTTATGCCGAAGGAGAAATCACACGGCGCGATGGGCTCCCTTTTCATTTGGGCGTGACTTTTGCCCCCTTGATGCGCGAGGATGGAAAAGCGCTCGATGGGATCATCGCCAATGTTCGCGACCTAACGCAAGCTCGGCAAGCTCAGGAGCAACAGAACCTCTTCATTTCGACGATTTCGCACGAACTCAAGACGCCCGTTGCTCTCATCAAAGGTTACGCAAACACCTTGCTTCGCAAAGATGCCGATTGGGACCATTCGACCATCAGCGAGGGTTTGCAAGTGATCGACGAAGAGGCCGATCGATTGAGCTCGCTCATCGAGAATCTACTAGAGGCCAGCCGCATACAAATTGATGAGCAACTGGTCTTAAAATGGGATAGTGTGAATGTTCCGCTACTGGTCAGTCACTTGGTTAAAGGCTTCCGCAAACAGAGCCAGCGCCATGATTTTTCGTTACGCTTTTCCAGTGATTTCCCCTCAATTCACGCTGATGAAAAACAACTACGCGAAGTCTTTGAGAACCTATTGAGCAACGCCTTAAAGTACTCGCCCGCCGGCGGTAAAGTGGAGATCGGTGGTGAGCGGCGCGATGACGAAGTGCTACTCTATGTACGGGATGAAGGGGTGGGCATCGACGAGCGCGAAAAAGAGCGTATCTTTGAGCGTTTTTATCGAATTGACGGAAACTTGAGCCGCGAAACACAGGGGGCGGGGCTGGGATTATATTTGGCCAAAGCCATCGTTCAGGCGCATCATGGTCGGCTTCATGTGCGCAGTAAACCAGGTCGTGGCTCGATTTTCTATTTCACTCTGCCCATTCAACGCGAGGGATGAGAAGATGATGCGTGTTGGCCCACAAAGTGTTTCATTGAGCTGCCACCATTGCCAGCAAATTTATCCGGCGGATTTAATCCACATTATTGACGCCAGCGCAAACCCTGAAATGAAGGCAAAGTTGTTATCTGGCACCCTAAATTTATCCGTTTGCCCGCATTGTCAATTACAAAACCCCATCGTGGTTCCCCTGCTATATCACGATGCATCGAAAGAGATCTGCGTGACGCATGTGCCGCCAAAGCTCAATTTCACCGCAGACCAACAAGAGAAGATCGTCGGCGAATTGCTCAAAGCCTTGGTAGCCAGCTTGCCTCAAGAAGATGTGCGCGGCTATCTTTTTCAACCGCGGGCGAGCCTAACCATGGAAAATTTCATTGACCAGATATTGATCGCTGATGGCCTCACAAAAGACGACATTCAACAACAACGCAAAACCCTGACTCTCTTACAAACATTGCTTAGCACGCCACCGATAAAATGGGACGAGACCATTCGCAGTCATGATGATGAAATCGACGAGCGTTTCATCGCCACTGTTTCTGTGATGCATGAGCAATTGCGCCATGACGGTCAAGAGGAGCGCCGGGCGGAAATTGAGCAATTGTTAAAGCACCTATTCACGACGAGCTCGGTCGGGCAACGAGCAGAAAAAGAAAAAACACAACTGGAAAATGCGCTCAAGCAGATCCAGGAAGACCTCTCCTCTTTGGGTGAAAAACCCTCACGGAGCCAAATCCGTGAACTGGCTTTGCAATATCTAGAGCGTGAAGATGTCTATCTAGAAACGCTTGTCGGCAGCTTGCAGCCGGCTTTTGACTACGGTTTTTATCAAGAACTAACCGCCACCCTGAACACAGCATCTACACCCCAAAAAAAGCGCTTGGAGAAATTGCGTACACGCATCCTAACAATCAGCGAGCGCATCGAAAAACTGCGATTGCAAGCCATCGAACAAGCCAAGTCCTTGGTCAACCAATTGCTGAAAGCACCCGATATTTCCAGCGCTGTTGAAGAGAATTTGCCTCACATCAATCAACATTTTTTCCAAGCGATGGCGCAGCTGTTGGAAATCGCCGAGCAGGAGAAGGACAATGACCACTTGGCCCAGCTGAAGCAATTGCAAGAGACCATCCTGACCGCGCTCGAAAAAAGGATGCGTCCAGAAATGCGTTTGCTGAATGAATTGCTGGAAATGCAATCCATAGATGAAGCAAAGCAGAAATTACAAACATCATTAGTCGATGGCGCAGCAATTCACAAAGACTTGTTGGCATTAATGACAGAAATGAGGAGGATACTGAGAGAAGGTGAACATGACGAACGCTTGCAGCGTTTGGAGTTGTTAATAGGAATAGCAACGCAATCGACAGAAACGCCCGCGCGACCATAGCACGCGCTATACTGATAAAATGTAAGCCATTAAAGCCAAATGGGAGTGTTAAACAAATGAGTATTGGGGAAAAATTCACGCGAATCTCTCCACGCCTACTCTGTTCGCTCAGCCTGCTTGTCATGCTGGGATTGAGCGGCTTATTGGTATCCGCTCAAGAAGACGACGATGGAGGATTTGTCGATTATGTTCGACAAGCCTTTGATATCGTGCGTGAGCGGTTAGAAGAAGAACATGGCGGTAGTTTGGATTATGTCAAACAGTGGAGCTGGGAAGAAACTTCCTGGCAGTATGGCATTGATGATTGTGTGAGCGCCATCATCAATGACGACCCCGGCTCCGCCCGCCCCATCTTCATTGGCTGGGAATTCAACATCACCTCCCTGACCAACCGCCGTTATCGTGCACGCATCAGTTATAGCATGAAGGAGGTCGCGCTTTGTGATGAAGCGCCCATAGTCGTCGACACCGGCTCAGGTAGTGCGGTGGCGGCGCCAATAGCCACGAGCGCAGGTGGTTTCGAGCTGGGTGGTCATGTAGCCAATTATAGCGACCAAGCTTTCAGCACAGCCAAGAATTCTGGGATGACTTGGATCAAGAAGCAAGTGAAATACAGCCTAAATGATAACCCCGGCAATCAAAAAGGTTTGATTGATGGTGCACATGCCAATGGTTTCAAAATTCTACTGAGCATCGTTGGTCATAAAGAGCAGATGGGGGATTACAATTCATATATTTCGCAATACGCGAATTATGTCGCCAATGTGGCGGCCTTAGGCGCCGATGCCATTGAGGTTTGGAATGAACCCAACATCGACCGTGAATGGCCCGCCGGCCGCATCAGCGGTGGGGAATTTACACGCTTATTGAAAGCTTCTTATGAAGCGATCAAATCAAAAGCCAGCGGCACCTTGGTCGTCAGCGGTGCGCCCTCACCAACCGGCGCTGCAGGAGCAGCGGGATGCGTCTCAGCATATTGCAATGATGACCACTTCTTTCGACAAATGGCTGCCGCTGGCGCCAACCAATATATGGATTGCGTAGGCATCCATTACAACGAAGGTATCATATCACCCAGGCAACAATCAGGTGATCCGCGCGGTAGTTATCCCACACGCTATTTCAGCGCCAATTTGAACCGCGGCTACGCTCCTTTTGGCGGCACGCCGGTCTGCATCACCGAGTTGGGGTACTTATCCGATGAGGGGTACGACAATTTGACCGGTCCTTTTGCCTGGGCGACCAACACCACCATCGCGCAGCACGCCCAATGGCTGGGAGAAGCAGTCACCGTATCCAAACAGAGCGGCATCGTCCGCATGATGATTGTGTGGAATGTGGATTTCCTACATCGTTACGATCAAGCTGACCCACAAGCGGGTTATGCAATCATTCGCAAAGATGGTTCTTGTCCTGCTTGTAGTCAATTGCGCGCAGCGTTGGGAGGTTAGTTCTCCTCCCAACCCCAGACCCAAGTATCGCGGTAGTGACAGGTATTGGCAGTTTCCCAGTGATTGATCACGGCAAATGCCACGGGCTCTGATTCTAGGCCCGTGGCATCATCGCTTATATCCCGTTTCCCCGCAAAATGTCCGTTGAGATAGAAGATGGTGCTCCCTTCCAATCTCAATAGCAAAAGGTGAATGCCTTCCCCCACTTTTTCCGCCTGGTCGCTGAAAGAATGATTGGTGAATATTTCACCCTCCCTTTCAGTCAAGCCAAAGCCACCGCTATCGGCATAAGCCAGCAGATAATTACGCCGCTCGTAATCGCCCAGGACTAACCCACAACCGGCCAGCTCGCTACTCGTCTCCCAGCTCACCACTGATGATAAGACATACTCTCCGGCTATTGACAACGGATTACCCAGGTCAAAATGCTCAACACCAGCACCAACCGCATACCAATGCGCCTCCGGGATGAAATGAAACATCTCTCCACCACTAGGCGGAAGGAGCGCGGCGCGGCGCAAGCTTTGCAAGATTCCAGCGCGACTAGCTGGTGTAAAAACAAAATTGGTGATGTCCGTCATCGAAGATTCAGGGACCGTGATGGCAAATTGAGCAAAATCCACCCGGTTATTGATTTGCGGGAAGCCACCCCAATCTCCCACTTGAATACCAGCACCACCCACAAAGGGTAAACGCTGATTAGTGATGCTGGCGATGAATTGCTCATTGAGGAATAATTCATAAACTGGTCCATTCGCAAGTATGGCCAGTGAGAATTTCCTTTCATCAGGGTCAAGAAAGGGGTGCCTCTGCCAATTGCTGAGTATCTCAATATCATCCTCTCGGCGCAAAGTGAAACGCCACTCTCCAAGATGATTGACACTCAGAGCATAGTGCCCTTCATCACTCACTCGCGCAGTCAGGCTGACCTGCCAATCATTGCTCGTCACACTCGTCACGATCGCTGCAACCTCAGCGTGGATATACAAACGCTCGCGCAGGGTGCGATCCACAAGGTGTGTATCCACCAACGGCGCTGCCGCGCTCGTCAATAGAGTCAGTCGGTCGAGACCGGGGACGATTTGATTCGGTGTCTCAGTCTTCCAGGCCTCGGTCGCGGAGAGCAAATTGACATCGAGCCAGCGGGAATATCCCCGCAATATTTCCAGCTGGAAATCACCCCTCGTCATACCTCCATGGATTTCAATGCGATACACCGCGGATTTCGGTATCGTGTATGCCTCGACAAGCACCCCCAAATCATCAGGGTAGGCGACATCATCACTGAAGAGGACTTCACCACCTGATTCCTCGATCAATCTAAATCGGGGGTCCAAGTCGCCCGAGAGCACAGTCACCCGAAAAGAGAGAACGCTACCCGATAGAGCCGGCAAACGCCATTGCAGAACTGCACCGGCATCCAAATGTGTGGTGATGCGGGAGAAAGGTGTCGTGATGGGGATTGCGTTACTGGATTCTTGCCCGATTGCTGTGCCCAGCAGCGGAAAAAAGAAGGTGATTAGCGTTATCCAAAATCGTTTTATTGGGGCCATTTTTCGCGATCTTGGTCAAGCCGCATGAGAAAGTGGCGGAAATCTTCGCGATTTAACTCTGCGCCTTCATTCCAGCGGAAGACTTCCGCGGTGTGCAAACGCTTCTGCTGTCCTAGAAAGCTCAAGCGATCATCTGACTGCAATTTCTTCTTAGGTTGCAATGCAATAAAACGTTCTGGTTGTGGCAATTGTTCATATTCTTCTTTGGGCATAAAACAATACACTGGCAGATAATTCCCATCTTGCAAGAGTGCACAAGCCAGCAAGTACCAACCTTTGGGGATGCGACCGGCACGCTTGACGGAGAAGCGCCAGAATAACAATTCCACAACCTCTTTTAGTTTGATGCTATGTTCATCTTTCTGATTCTTAGTCGTGAAATACCGGTTTGGTTCGAGATGTAAGCGGCGGCCGCTACGCCAGCGGTCTTTCAATTGCCATTCCAACCCCTTAGACAAAAGAAAGCCCACGAGCAATGCGACAACAGCGGCGACCAAGTTAATGTTCGAGAAACGAAAGAAATAGCTGATCAGTAGATAGGCCACGCCAGCACCAATAAAGAAACTAAAAATGATCGTCGCTTGCAAGGCACGATGCTCACGGTCCACATCCAACACACTGTTCATTGGTAAAATCGCCCTTTGGCCTCCTGCAAATTGGCGAAGATGATTTATGACAGCGGAGCAGCGCTGATGAGCAGGTTGTGCGACAAGCTATAAATGATCACCATAGAATATTGGTGCCAATCCAGCTCAGGGGCAATCGGGAAGTTCTGATCACCCCAATTACCGAGTAATGGTCCCAGGTCCAGATAGGGCTCACGCAATTCCCAATCCGCCCACTGGTCACTCATGATCATACCATCTTCATCGGCAGGAGGAGCCTTAGCCAATATGACATGTAAATTGGGGCCAGGGGCGCTACGAAAATTCTCCAATCGCAACAGTTTGGTATCATCGGCATCCTGATATAGGATGAAATCGCCACTGGCCCAGCGAACCGCGTCCAAGCCAATGAATTCTCCATAGGCAATGATCGTCTCAGCTTGCATGGGTGGCAAGGCTTGTTGTTCAGGCGAAACTGCTATATCGGGTTGCAATGCTGCCCGTAATAGCGCGATTGCCCCCTCAGCATCACGAACCAATAGGTCAAGGTAGGCTTCGCGTTGCGCGGGCGGCAAAGTTTGGAAAACAGTGTTTTCAGCCTCGCTTAGACCTGGGAAAGGCTCCTGAACACCGAAGCCGATGAGCAACGGCTTCCAACTGCGGTAGGTAAACGCCATAAGAACCGCAAGCGCCCCGACCAATACCAAAGCTACCCGCGCTCTCATCCTGATTTGTTGACATCAAAGGGCGATGGTATAACCCTTGCCAGCCACCGTAAGGATGTAATTGGGCTGACGGGGGTCAATCTCCAATTTGGAACGCAATCGCGATATGTTGACGCGCAAAACTGAAAAATCATCACTGTAATTCTCTCCCCAGACCGCATCCATTAACTCGCGATGGCCCACCACACGTCCAGCATTTTTCATAAGGATCACCAAAATACCATACTCAATCGGGGTCAAGAGTAAATGTTGCCCCTGTATGCTAATCTGGCGCCGAGGCAAATCAAGTAGCAGGTCGCGCACCCTAAATTTCGTACTTGCCATCGGCCCCCAATTGACACGACGCAGTAGCGCGCGAATCCTCGCCAGCAATTCCTCAGCGATGAATGGCTTAGCAATGTAATCATCAGCGCCATTCTCAAGCGAGCGGACCCGATCCACCTCTTTCCCGTAACCACTGAGCATGATCATCGGCAATTGTGAATCCAGTCGCGCCTGTTCTAAAATTTCAATGCCATTGCTATCCGGCAAGTCGATATCCAGCAGGATGAGATCCGCTTTACCTTTGTTGATTTCTTCTAGAGCCTGGTTTCCGTTACCACTCGTGGTCACCTTATAGCCTTCATTTTCGAGTAAACTGGCGACAACCTCGGCCGTATCTTCATCGTCTTCGACCACTAAAATATGGGTGCGTTCTGGATTCGCGACCATTGATAAGGTTAACCTTCATCAATCACGAGATATCCTAAGGTTAGGGATTTCAAACAATCGCGCAAGCCAGTGGTCAAAAATCGGAGATATCTCGCATATGGGCTATGGGCGATATTGGACTCGAACCAACGACCTCGCCCTTGTAAGGGGCGCGCTCTAACCAACTGAGCTAATCGCCCGATGCAAAATAACACAATTTTCTGCGGGGTGCAAGGTGTCAAACACGCGGTGGCGTGATTCCCTGTTGGCCTTGGTATTTTCCGCTACGGTCAGCATAAGAGACTTCACACTCTTCATCCGCCTCGAAAAATATGACCTGCGCGATCCCTTCGTTGGCATAAATCTTGGCGGGCAAGGGCGTGGTGTTGCTGATTTCCAGTGTGACATACCCCTCCCAACCGGGCTCAAATGGCGTCACATTGGTGATGATACCAGCTCGGGCGTAGGTGCTCTTACCCAAAGTGATCGTCAAGATCTTTCGCGGGATGCGGAAGAATTCCACCGATTCAGCCAATGCAAAAGAATTCGGAGGAATGACACAAACTTTCGCCTGTATATCGACGAAGGAGCGCGGCGAGAAATTTTTGGGGTCGACTGACGCTGAAAAGACATTGGTGAACACTTTGAAATGCTCACCTACACGCATATCGTATCCATAGGAAGAAAGCCCATAGCTGATGGCGCCCTCACGCACTTGCTTTTCCACAAATGGCTCAATCATCCCTCGTTCTTGAGCCATTCGACGGATCCAGTGATCTGGTTTCAAGCCCATTCTCACATCCTTTCTGGCGTGGACATACCCATCATTCGCAATAGCGCCGCAAAAATCTCCTTAGCGCCAGCGTAAAAGGCGAGGCGTGCAATCGCCTCCCTTTCATCAAAATTCTCTTGCAATACGCGCACTCGTTCATAAATTGGATGAAAAGCTACGGCCAATTCTTGAGCAAAGAAAGCGATGCGGTGTGGCGCCATGTGCTTCACGACATACTCCAATTGATCACCGAATTCCAAGGCTTTGCGCAAGAAAGACAGCTCATCTTCACCGAGCGCAGCCAAATCCCTTCCCTCTGTATGCAAACCACGAGCTACCGCTTCTCTTAGGATACCTGCGCAGCGGACATGGGCATTTTGAATATAAAAGACTGGATTATCGCTGCTTTGTTTAACCACCTGCTCAACATTGAAATCCAGGTGTGAATTGGGGCTACGCGCCAACATATGGTAGCGTACCGCATCCGCGCTGGTCCTGTCGACCAAGTCATCCAAAGTATCGTAGACGCCGCGGCGGGTGCTCATTTTCATCTCGACCCCATCAATTACCGCGCGTACCATTTGATGAAAAAGGACATGCAAACGTCCTGGCATCTCCCCCAGCGCGCGCATCCCAGCGCGCACAACTTTCACTTCTGATTGATGGTCGACCCCGAGAACATTGATGAGGAGATCGAAACCACGCGAATATTTATTCAGATGATAAGCGATGTCTGTGAGCGTATAAGTCGGCTCCCCATTGCTGCGCACCAAAACTTGGTCTTCCACTTCATCGATCAATTGCGAGCTGCGCAACCAAGTGGCCGGTTCTTGCTCATTGGTATCTGTGTCGCCGTCGCGATTGGCAGCGCGATAGGTATGTCCGGAATCCTCCAAACTTGACAGGGTCTTCCAGATGGCACCGTTTTCATACAACGATTGCTCATTAAAATAGACATCGTGTTTCACCTGGATTCTCTCTAGGGAATTGCGAATCCATAGTAACATTCTCTGCTCTGCTTGAGTCGCAAAGGGTTGCCAATTGGCGTCGACCAGGTTTGTGCCTTGCTCCGCCACCAACTCAGCAGCGAAATCTGCCAAATAATCACCTTGGTAGAACCACTCCTCTTCGGTACCAGGTATTTCTATTCGATGACCCAAGGCCTGCAAATAGCGCAATCGCAAACTCTTGCCGAGGTTAACCATCTGATTACCAGCATTGTTGAAATAATATTCCCGTTCCACCTGATATCCCGCCGCCGTCAACACGCGAGCCATTGTATCCCCGATAACCGCCCCGCGAGTTCGCCCAATAGTCAATGGTCCAGTCGGATTCGCCGATACAAATTCCACTTGAGCGCGGCAGCCTGCACCGATATCTAGAGAAAAATATTCGGCGCCTTCTGCCAAAATCCTCCCCAACTCTGAACGCAGAAAATCCGGTTTTATGCGAAAATTCAAAAAACCGGGCGTTGCCGTCTCGACTTCTGCCCAATCCAACGAATCGCGCAGTATTGCGTCGGCAATGTCCTCAGCAATTTCCAGTGGCTTGCGCCCTGCCTTTCGCGCCAATTGCAAGGCGACGCTAGAGGCATAATCGCCATACTCCACTTGTCTGGGCCGGCGCAATTCAATTGCCGGCAAATCACCCTTCGGCAACTGCCCATTCATTTGTAATTGTCTGAGCGCTTTGACGATATCGCTTTTAAGCTCACTGGCCAGTCGTTTCACGACGCCTCATTCCTTTACAAATGATGAATTTCTCGAGATTCACCGCATCCTAGCAACCCTCGCTCGGACAACCAGGGGCGACATCGTTGCACACCTTCTGCCAATGATACTCGCGGGCGCCAATTCAGACTCATACGAGCCTTATCGTTGCGATAATTGAGCGGACGATTGGCGTAATCAACCAAAACCGGTAGCAAACTTCGCAAGCTACCAGCGGGAGCACCAAGGGTGGATAATTTGGCCAATAGTCGAACCATGGCTAAAGGGATACTTAACCAGCGCGTCCCGCCGCAAAGGGAGGCATAAGCCAGCAAAAATTCTCGCCAGCGCGGTGAAGGGTAGGGCGTCGCGAAGAAAATCTCCCCAATCGCCTGGTCGCTCGCAATGGCCAATAAACAAATATCCACAACATCCCTTACATAAATCGCCGCGATGCTCCCTTTTCCAGTCCCCATAAAGGGCAAAATCGGCCTTCTCGCGAGGCGAAAGAGCTGTTCAGTCCAGAGCCGTGCTTCAGGGCCATAGATTGCGCCGGGGCGAATGATGCAATAGGGGAAACCGGATTGCTCAGCAATTTCCCGCAACGCCAATTCAGCTGCGGCTTTGCTCAGCGAATAGGCATCGTTCGCGGGAGCCAATGGAGTGCTCTCATCGACCTCGCCGGTCACATCATAGCCACAAACCACAACGCTGCTGATATGGAGGAAACATCGACATCCTGCCGTAAAGGCTGCCCGAGCCAAGTTCTCAGTACCGCAAACATTGACGGCATAGCATTCCTCCCAATCCCCGCTGAGCTTCGCCGCGCAATGAATCACATATTGGCAACCCAACACCGATTCCATCATGCTGTCCGCATTCTTGATATCGCCTTTGATGATTTTCACACCCGGCCATTGCTCCAAAACAGCCGAACGCTCACGACTGCGGACCAGGCCGCGGACCTGCGAACCATTCTCGGATAATGCCTGAACGATTGCTTTGCCGAGAAAACCGCTGGCCCCGCTGACCAGTATGCGTTTTCCCTTCAAGGAAGCGAAAACAGGGTATTCAGCACTCACTCTTCTAGAATCGACCAGGTAAAATCGCTCTCATCCAAGCGGAAAGTGATACCCTCCAGGTTCGTCAGGTAATGAACACCCGGCGCGGCGATGTATTGGTCAGCGACCACCTCCCCGCCAAACTCGTAATGATAATCGGTTGAATAACCCACTTCGTCAGCCAAAGCCCAACCGACACGATTGCGAAGTTCGTCCTCTTGACGCCACAATTTCCCGAAACCACGAATGGGTTGAAACTTCCCCTCGGGCGGCAGGATGCTGGGGTCGCTGCTGATTTCACCTTCCTCAAAGCGATCCTCATAGACGACCCAATCACCCACATCGTCGGTTGGTCCATCAGAAAAGAGAATCCAGATACTTTCCTTGCGCGCAGCGGGTTCGAGCCAAAACATGCGGGCATGCTCAAATTCTTGCTCAGCAATATAAATCTCGCCCCGAATCGGTCTCGGGATCGAATTCTGGGCTTCAATAGTCGGTGTATTGGTTATCGCGACCTCGCTGACGGAAGGCAACACCTGAGCTTCCGCTTCGGGTAAGGGAGTGAAAGTGGCGCGGATGATGAGCTCATTGGGGCCCGGGGTCGCGGTGACCACGACATATTCTATCTCTGGCAAAAGCGTCCCACAAGCGGCCAAGCAAAAGAATAAACTCAAGCTCAAGGTGCGGAGTATGAACGACTTTACAATGCGCATATCACCATCCTTCTACAGCGATCAACTGCCCACACAAGGCAATGAACTCATTCCTCTTGGAAAAGTTCATCTCCTCGAGTGAGACGAAGGGCGATTTGATAGGTCTGCCCCTGCGCGCGCATGGTCGGTGCATGCGCCGCCAAGTAACGCGCAGCGGCCACCAATATGCGTTCGCCTCTTTGCCTACTTGCCTGTAATGCATATTGCTGCACCGCCGCTTCTAAGCATTGAATAGTATGAAAATCACGGTCTTCGCGTAACAAGAGTTCACCCATGCTGGCAATGAGCGCGGTTGCGTCACCGCCGTTGCTGAGGAATTGTTGCACCAAGCTCCCGGCTTCATTCACTTGCCGTTGTTGATTCAATAAAGATGACAATTCTCTAAGCAAAGTTTCCGGAGCGACTCCATTCGGCTCTGCACTCGGCAAACGCGCCGCCGGGATATTCAAAAAGCGGTCCAGATAAACACTCAGAGCCGCGTCCCAAACACCGCGCAATAAACTAGGGGAAGGATAACGTATTAAACCTTGATGAACCGCATTGGCGAAGGTGAAGGTGTGCAATGCGGTATCCCAATCGCCGAATTCATTGCTGGTATGAAAGCGAGCGATGCGCGTTGCCGCAGCGAAGGTCACCTCACTCGCCAGGGCTATCGGTGACAAACCTTCACGAAGCGCATGGAGCAAAGCTCGCGAGATATCAGCAGGAGAACCTTGCAGTAATGTTTCTTCCAAAGATATCGCGACTTCTCGGCTGGGTTGTTTTTCATTGCCAGCAGCGAGTGCGGCCGGCAATTCCAGGAAGGCGTTCTCGGCCAATTCAACCAAATCAACCGGGTGACGCCAAGCGTTATTCTCTTCCATGCGTCGGGCATCAGCGAGAATGGGTGTCAAACTACTCAATACCGGCTCTGCATCTCGCCACTCCGTAATATCCAGAGCCTCCAAAGCCTTGTTGATGAAATCAAGTGTATGTCCACCGTTGATATAGCGATGGTCGGTGGCCGCCGCGAAGAGCATTTCCGCAATTTCTGCGCGCGCCGCCCCTTCTTGATAGGCGGAAAGTATGACACGCTCCGCCCCTTCAGCATCACGCACTTCAATGAATTGACGGAACCAGCCGGTCAATTGCGGTATGTCCTTGATGCTCGCGGGCAGCGGTTTCAGCAGATGGCGGGGAGAGGCCATAGCATTATCACTCGCTACCGCACTCAGGCCATGATATAGCGCTCGCGCTCTTTGCTCGATCGCCAATTGAGGCAACAAATTCATCATGCAAGTGAGGATGGTGAGGCCCTGTCCCCAACCTGAACGACGAAAGCGAACACCAAAAGACAAGCCAGCAACGAACGGTTCTCGTGGCTCGATACCACCCTTGAGCAAGGTAATGGCGGCTTTGGCGAGGACTAGCGAGAGATTCCGCTCCAGACCCTCTTGTAGACGAACGCGCTGCTTGTTGATTGGTTCGAATGGCGGCGCGACATTCACCCAAATCTCTTCACCGCGCAACTCGATTGGGAATGCGGGCACATCATCAGCCCAGGGATCGAAGGTTCCGCCACTGGCGAGATCGAAGCGAGCATGATGCCAATGACAGGTCAAAATACCATCACGAACAGAACCATCACTGAGAGGAAAACCCATATGCGGACAGCGATTATCCACCGCAAATACCCGGCCGCCATGGTGGAATAGGGCGAGGGTATGACCGTTGGCCTGAGCCGTGAGACAATTTTGGCGTTTTAGCTCTAGCAGACTGGACACTCTCACCCACTGATTTTCTGCCTTCACTGCCATCACCAAAATCTCCCAGTACTTTTACCGCTATGCTATCCTAGAAGTGATTATCGGTAGGAATCTTCCTTTGGCGATTCCCAGCAAGATTCAACTCAATAGATCGGATGGTTGGCTAAAGATAGTCTGGCAAGATGGCACCAACTGTCATTACCCCCTGGCTCACTTACGCGAGGCCTGCCCCTGCGTCCAATGCCGCGGCGGTCATGGCAATATGGGTACAGAGCAAGAACCTGAAGATTTGCTCACCTTAACACTCACCCCCTCACGTTCTCATGAAATCGTCGAATTGTTGCCAGTCGGTAACTACGCCCTACAGCCGCGTTGGTCAGATGGGCATGACACCGGTATCTATACTTGGGAATTCTTACGGCGAATGTGCCCTGATGAAAGAAAAATGGGCGAGACTTAAGGCGGAAAGTCAAATTGCATGTTTTGTATCTCCCCCAATAACGGAGATGCCACGAAATTGCATTCGTCTAGGCTCGGTATATAGCCGGGCCGTGTTTCGGCGAGGGGGTTGTCGCTGTTGAAATGATTGTACACTTCTCGCGAAACCTCGGCGAATAACGGCAATGATGCATCCAGGAAATCCAGCCGCCGCGGTTTGTACAGTAGCATCACCAGTACATAATCGCCCGCCGGGGTGAAAAATATGGCCGCATTGCCGTGTGTTTCCTGAATCCAGCCATGCTTATGCGCCACGGTAATTTGGGCGGGCACACCACTCTTCAGCAAGCTATCCACAGTGTTGGCCGCCATGACATGCAGAATACTCCGACACTCACGCATGCTGATCTCATCCGCGAAAACGACACTAAGTCTCCCTGTCTCATCTTGGGCACAACTGTGTATATCACCCAATAATCGCCCCAAATCCTCCACAGTGACCTGGTTATAGGGGTCCGGTTGGTTGCGCTCTTGATCGGCCTCCGTTTTCAATGCCCGCGCCTCAGCGGGCAACTCTTCACCAGGTATGAAATAAGGCGCGCTTAAGTAAGAATTCATCAGACCCAGCGCGCGCATCGTCGCGGTTACCCGACTCGCTCCCAGTAATTCATCTCCCTGTCCTATGATGCGTAACAGTTCATTCGTAGCGCGATTGTCACTGCAAATCATGGTCTGAACGATGAGCAAGGATAGGTCACGCGAGGGTGGAGAATTCAATTGTCGATATAACTCGACCAGGATGGCAATCTTGGTGAGGCTAGAGCCGCTGAAAGCAATTCCTTCGCCAAATTGCAGCGCTTGCCCGGTACTGAGCTCATATAGGTAGAGCGCTCCCATGGGTTCTGTGACAAAATCGAATCCCGCTTCCAAAAAATGACCCCAGAGGCTTTCCCCCAAAGTAGTCAGCTGCGGTGTGAGCAGTCTGCTTCCCGCCGGCGAAGTGACCACGGCTGGCGTGGGCGTCAACGCTGGTACGGCATAAGATTGTTGCGTTTCACGAGGGAGCGAACTGAGGTCACCATCGATGGACAACAATCCTTCAGCCACCCAAGCACTTTTCATCGATAAATTGGGGGTTGCCAATCGCAACCAGGGAAATAGGGCATGGGTAGCCAAGATTTCGTAGCGTTGCCCCAAGCGCGCCACACCCAGCCGTGGGTATTCGACACCAGGTCCGGAGCGCAAGTTGATTTCACCCTGGACTGTGCCGACGACCGCCGCATCCACCACTGGCGCCGGCGTCGGGAGCGAATTACTTCGCGAGTTGGCAAGGACAACGACTTCGGAAATCGGCAAGCTGTTTAAGCCACCGTCGATTTGTAGTAAATCCTGAAACACCCAACCGAGCGGCAAATTGGTTTGCGGGTCACCGAGCAACACCCAGGGATATCGTGCGCTGCGCCCAAGGACCGGATAGCGTTTTCCAGCAAAAATTTCACCAACTTTTTCCGAATCCACATAATCATGGGCGCGCAAATTCGCGCTTCCCAGCGCTTCTGCACAAACGCCGCTTTGTAAATGGGCCACACTAGTAAAAAACATGAGCAACAGATGAACAATTGCCAGCAGCATCGGGTATGATGGTCGCATACGCTCATCCTAAACGCGCGAGGTGTTGATTGCAAAATTGTTGAGTGTTGGCATCCATTCTGCTCAATCACTAGAATGTTGTCTTGAATTGTGTTGGGGGAACATATGCGCCAGTTGGGCATAGAGATCTTTTATTGGATTGCGGATTGGAGCGGCGACCAGGTCGCTTTTTTCAACAGGGCGCGTGCCACTGGATACCAAGCGGTGGAAATCTCTCTCGTCAACGGACCCGATATTGACATCGCTGCCTTTCGTGAGGAGCTGGCGCGCCACCAGCTCACTGTGTATTGCAGCATGGGCTTACCTCAAGAAATGGACATCGGTAGCCCCAGCAGGGGAACCCGACAGTCAGGCATCGAATACTTGAAACGCTGCCTGGAAACCGCCGCCGCTCTAGGCAGCCCCTTGCTAGGCGGTTTGCCCTATGTCCCCTGGCTCTATTTCCCAGAGCCGAACGCGATGTCCGGGCATCGCGAGCGCGCTGCCGAATCCCTGCGCGCTGTCACCGCAACTGCCGCAGATTTGGGCATCTTTCTTTCCTTGGAAATTATTAACCGCTTCGAAACCTTCATGTTCAACACTGTCGCGGAGGCTCAGGAATTCATAGCGCGCGTAGACCACTCGGCCCTACGCCTGCAACTCGATACTTATCATATGAATATGGAGGAAGACGATATCGCCGCAGCCATCCGCGCCGCCGGGCGAGACCTCGGACACTTTCATTGCGCCGCCAGCAATCGCAAAATGCCCGGCCAGGGACACATCGATTGGGGTGCAATCCGCGCTGCCCTCGATGAAATCGACTATCAGGGCGGTATTGTCATTGAATGCTTCCCCGACCACCGCGCGGAGACCGGCCGCACCGTCCATACCTGGCGACCATTGGTCCAAGACATGGATGGCGAGGCGATGACAGCGGCCACTTTTTTGCGAGGCGTGCTGTTGGATGAGCTCGCATGAAAGCGGGTGTGCTATATCCGAATGAAGGCATCCGCATCGACAATCGACAAAGACCTCGGCCCGGACCTGACGGAATTTTGGTGGAAGTTCGTAGCGCCGGCATTTGCGGTTCCGATATTCATTACTATCGCGATGGTCATATCGGTGATTGGTGGGTGCGGCAACCGCATGTTTTGGGTCACGAATTCGCAGGGCGCATCGTCGCACTCGGCGCAAATATCAGCGGGTATTCCATCGGCGATGCTGTCGCGATCGAGCCGATCATCCCCTGTGAGGAATGCGTGGCTTGTGTCGCCGGAAGGTATAACCTCTGCCTAAATCTGCGCTTTACTGGCTCTCCGCATACCGATGGCGCCTTTCAAGACTATGTCATCACTCGACCACGCTTCACCCATCCCATCCCTACCGGAGTGCCTTTTTGGACCGCGGCGCTGGCCGAACCCACCTCGGTGGCCGTTCATGCTGTTCGCCGTAGCGGCTTGCGGTTGGGCGACCGGGTTGCCGTAATTGGCGCCGGTCCAATCGGCCTTCTCACCATCGCCGTGGCTCGCGCAAGCGGTGCCGGCACCATTGTCGCCTTTGACCTCGAAGAAAATCGCTTGGAAGCCGCCAGGCAAATGGGTGCCGACCGGGTTCAAATCTCCAGTCCCGCTGCCGCCAGCGAGCTCTCGGCGAGTACCCAGAGCCAAGATGCAGACATCGTCTTTGAAGCCGTCGGCTTGCCGCAAACACTGGAAAACGCGTTGGCAATGGTGCGGCCCGGTGGCTCTCTCACGGTCATTGGCGTCAACCCAGAGGAGAGAATTCCTTTCAACTTGATGCTGGCACAATCCAAAGAGGTCGATATCGCTACGGTGTATTTGGGGCGAGATGCCTTCCCCACAGCGCTTGAACTACTGGCATCCAAACGAGTGAACCCGGAGCCGATGCTCACACATAGTTACCCTTTGGCACAACTCAGCGAGGCTCTGGATACTGCGAGTCAGCAACGCGACCAAGCCATCAAGGTACTCATTAACTGGTGATTTTGTATCACACCCAGCTGCAAGGTTATAATACCGCCTGTGTGAAATCGTCCAATCATCAGGAGTGAACATTTATGAATATCCGTTACGGTAAGTGGATCAGCATTTCGCTCGTATTGGCTTTTGGCCTGTTTGGCGCCATCAGTGCTCAAGGCGATGGTGCAGCCAATCTCCAAATTGAGGATAGCGAGCTGGCCGGTATGAGCTGGGATGAAATTGTCGCCGCGGCCGCCGGCAGCGAAGTCAACTGGCACATGTGGGGAGGGTCGGATGGTATCAACGCCTATGTGATCGAATGGGTTGGCGGCATGCTGAAAGAACAATACGACATCAACCTCAATCAGGTACCCATCACCGATACTGCTCACGCTGTCCAGACCGTACTCGGCGAGAAAGAGGCGGGTAAGGATAGCGGCGGCAGTGTCGACATGATTTGGATCAATGGTGAGAATTTCCGTACACTAAAGCAAGGCGGGCTGGCCTTTTGTGGTTACTTGGAGACTTTACCAAACTGGCAATACATCAACGCGGAAGACCCAACCATCGCCTTTGATTTCGGCACACCAGTCGATGGATGTGAAGTGGCTTGGGGCCGTGCTCAAGGCGCGCTCATTTACAATAGCGCCACTGTCCCAGAACCACCGGCAGACATCGACGCGCTACTCGCTTATGCATGCGAAAATCCCAATAGCCTAACCTATCCAGCGCCACCGGATTTCACCGGTTCCGTTTTTGTGCGTCATGTCTTTTATAATGAAGCGGATAAGCTCTTCGCCGATGAGGGTGGTTATGAAGTTCTACTCGGCGATTTCGATGAAGATCTCTACAATCAGGTGGCTGAAGCAACCTGGGCAACACTGAACGGGTTGGAATCTTGCCTCTGGCGTGGTGGCGAGACTTATCCCGCAACCAAAGCCGATTTGGATGCGCTCTTCGCGAATTCCGAGATCACCTTCAGCTTCACTTATGAACCCTCCAGCGTGGGCGTCGCCATCACGAATGGCAGCATGCCTCCCAGCACAAGGACCTCCGCGCTCACCAGCGGTACCATCGGCAATGTCCACTATGTAGCCATCCCCTACAATGCCGCCAACAAAGCGGCTGCGCTCGTGGCCGCCAATGCTCTCATCTCCATTGAAGCGCAGTATGAGAAGAGCAAGCCGGATGTCTGGGGTGTGACGACTGTACTCGACACCATGCGTTTGCCGGATGAATGGGCAGAGAATTTTGCCAGCTTGCCCCTCCATGAAGCGGTGGTTTCGCGCGAAGAATTGGCCATGTATTCCTTGCCCGAGCTACAGGGGGATTGGCTGACTCGCATCGAGAAAGACTGGCAAACTTTTGTATCTGAGCAATAAACAAGAAATTGCCATTGGGGAGCATCCATACTGGATGCTCCCATCCCATTTCCCATCAATGTGGATGAAGCAATTTCATACGCTCCTTGTATCCCTACGATCTTGTGTTTATAATGCTGCCCGGTGTGCAATCGTTGAATTAGATGGAGCAATCCTGTATGAACATTCGTTACGGTAAGTGGATCAGCATATCGCTCATCTTGGCTGTTGGCCTCTTTGGCACCATTAGCGCTCAAGATGATGGACCGGCCAATCTCCAAATCGAGGATAGTGAATTGGCCGGCATGAGCTGGGAAGAAATTGTCGCTGCAGCCGATGGTAGTGAAGTCAACTGGTTCATGTGGGGCGGGAATGACCGCATCAACCGCTTCGTGGTCGAATTCATCGGTGGTATCCTCAAAGATGAGTACAACATCAACTTAAATCAAGTCCACAGTGGCGCCGCCGCTACCGTACAGCTGGTGCTCGGTGAACGTGAAGCCGGCGTCGACATGGGTGGGGCGGTAGACTTAATTTGGATCAATGGCGAGAACTTCCGCACCCTCAAGCAGGGTGGGCTGGCTTTTTGTGGGTATACCGATCTACTGCCCAGTTGGGACAATCTCAACCCGGAAGACCAAACGGTACTGTATGATTTCCAAATACCGGTGGATGGTTGCGAAGTTCCCTGGGGCCGCGCTCAATTCGTCATCGTTGTGAATACGGACTTTGTGCCAGAACCTCCCAAAGATATGGATGCTTTGCTGGAATATGCCTGCGAAAATCCAGGCAGTTTCACCTATCCTGCACCACCCGATTTCACTGGCTCCGTTTTTGTGCGTCATGTATTCTACAATGAAGCGGATAAACTCTTCCCTAATGAGGGTGGCCATGAGGTCTTGTTTGGCGAATTCAATGAGGATATCTACAGCCAAGTGGCTGAAGCGACCTGGGCAACGCTGAACGAGTTGGAATCTTGCCTCTGGCGCGAAGGCGGAACATATCCCTCCGATGGCCCAACACAAGAACAGCTCTTTGCCAACACGGAAGTATTCTTCCATCTGAGCTATGGAGCATGGGGAATCGGTGGGCAAATTGACAGTGGCATTTTCCCACCGGCAACGGATTCCTATGTGCTGGATAGCGGCAGCATTGGCAATGTGCATTTCACCGCCATTCCTTATAATGCGGCCAACAAAGCGGCCGCCATCGTGCTCGCAAACACGCTACTTTCCGCACGCGGTCAACTTGAAGCCGCTCACCCCGATGTTTGGGGTAACATCCCCGTCATTGACTCCACTCGGCTGAACGCGGAAAACCAGGAAATCTTCGCCAATATCCCCCTTCACCCCGCGCATGCCACATCGCCAGAGCTGGACGCCGTCGCTTTACCAGAATTGCTCGCCATCTGGCTCGACCGCATCGAAGAAGATTGGCGCACTTTTGTGCTAGAGCAATAATCAAGACACCATTACAAGGGAGCATCCAGTATGGATGCTCCCGGCTCAAATCCCGGCAAGTTGGTAAACTCATCTGAGCAAATAGATGAAAATCCCCTGGCCAAGTTCTGACCACGCGCAACAATATCTACGCATCTTCCTCCTCCTGACGCCAGCACTATTGGTCATCATTGTGCTGTTCATGGGCGGGCTGTTGGCCGGATTTTCACGCAGTCTGAATTATTTCCCACTCATCGGTTTAGATGAACCCAATTTGGATGCTTACCGGTTGATTTTCAGCGACCGGGAATTCTTCGATTCCCTGATTTTGACCTTCCATATCGCTTTCACTAGCACTGTCATCTCCAGTGTTTTGGCCGTGGGCGCCGCCTTACTCTTACGCCCCGCCTTCCGCGGTAAGAAGATTGTTTCTTTCTTTTTTCAGCTGAATTTGACCATTCCCCATATTGTGGGCGCAGTTGGCATCCTCTATTTATTTTCACAAAGTGGTTTCCTCTCACGCTTGTTGACCAACGCCGACATCATCCAAAGACCCAGCGAATTCCCGGCCATGATCTATGACAAATATGCAGTGGGTATCATCCTACAGTACATTTGGAAAGAGATACCCTTTATCGGCGTGATCGCGCTAGCCATCTTGCAATCCATCGGGGAGGACTATGAAGCGGTCGCACAATCGTTGGGTGCCAATCGCTGGCAGCGCTTTCGCCATGTTACCTTACCATTGGTGATGCCCGGCGTGCTTTCCGCTTCAATTATCGTCTTCGCCTTCACCTTTGGCGCATATGAGATACCCTTTTTGTTGGGTCGAACTTATCCAGCTGCTCTACCGGTTTTATCTTATCGCAGTTACTCGGATGTCGATCTAGCCGCCAAACCACAAGCGATGGCCATGGCAATGATCATCGCCATGCTGGGGACATTGATGATCGCCATTTATATTTATTTGACTCGCCGATATGTAAGGTCTTCCTGATGCAACAAGGAGCACGAGCAGCGAGCACGCTCCCCATAACCAATCAAAAACGGGCGTTCCGATTGAGAATTTTTGGGCGTTGGCTGAGCATTTCTACTTTATTGCTCTGGTTAGTTGCGCCAATGGTGCCACTCTTCATTTGGTCTTTCGCCTTTCGTTGGTATTACCCGAGCATTCTGCCCAGCAGCTTCAGCTTGCGCGCATGGGAATATGTCTTCTCAGGAACCTCGGGGGTTATGGGTGCACTCTTCACCACGACCTATATCGCGATATTGGTGACCGCACTTTCCATCTTGGTGGGCGTACCCGCCGGGCGCGCCCTGGGTTTGCATCAATTTCGTGGAAAACGAATAGTTGAGCTATTGGTGCTTTCACCTGTGATCGTGCCCCCGCTGGCCGTAACCTTGGGCATCCATGTCGTCTTCATCCGCTTGGGTCTCGCGAACACCGTCACCGGGGTCGTCTTGGTACACCTAATACCGGGCCTACCCTATATGACCATGGTGATGGCCGGAGTCTTCGCCAATTACAACCCGCAATTTGAAGAGCAAGCACGCTCCTTAGGCGCCGGGCCCATCGCGACCATTTGGTATGTCATGTTGCCCTCGATTTTACCTGGCATCATCGTGGGTGGATTATTCACCTTCTTAATTTCCTGGGCTCAATACATCTCCACCCTTAACATCGGTGGTGGGAAAATCCAAACCCTGTCACTTAAACTGTTCAGCTTTGTCGCTTCCACAGATCATTCAGTGGCTGGGGCATTGTCCATCATTTTCATCGCGCCCGGGATGCTCATCCTACTATTAACATCACGCTATTTGACTGGTCGTTCGGCTGTCGGAGGTATCGGAAACATATGACACAGGTCAGCCTATTGGGGCTCACGAAAACCTTCGATAGCACGGTCATGGCCGTCAACGATTTATCGCTCGAAATCGACAGCGGCAATTTGACTGCCTTACTCGGCCCATCCGGCTGTGGCAAAACCACAACCATGAAGATGATCGCCGGTTTATTGCGCCCTAGTGAAGGCGACATTTATTTCGACGGCAACTCCATCTTGGATATCGCACCAGAAAAACGCGGCGCTGTGATGGTTTTTCAAAATTACCTGTTGTTCCCCTATATGAATGTTGGTGACAACATCGGTTTCGGCTTGAAGATGCGAAAAATTTCCAAGCAAGAAATTCGACGGCGGGTCGCAGAAATTCTTGAATTGGTACAACTACCGGGAATCGAGAAACGCAAGCCATCGCAGCTATCCGGTGGGCAGCAGCAGCGCGTCGCTCTCGCACGAGCGCTCATCGTTGAGCCCAATGTGCTCCTATTGGATGAGCCGCTCAGCAATCTGGATGCCCATCTACGCGATGAAATGCGCGAATTAATTCGCCGCATCCAGAGCGAATTGGCGATCACGACCATTTTCGTCACGCATGACCAAGAGGAGGCGGTTGTCCTTGCCGATGAAATAGCCCTGATGTTTCACGGCGTCTTGCAGCAATACGCTCAACCTTCTTGCTTCTTTGAGGAACCCAACACTGTCGCCATTTCCCGTTTTTTTGGTGGCTTGAATTTCTTACCCGGCCACTATGCCGAAGGCGTTTTCCATGGTAATTGTGGGCAACTGCATGCCCCTCGTTCCCGCCTGCAAAAAGGAAAATCCACCCTTAGCATCCGTCCAGAGGCGATTCAGATCGGCGGTCAAGGCCATAACGATGTCAAGGGGCGAATCTTATCCCATGTGTATGTGGGTCGCTATGCACGATTCCGTGTCCAGATAGCGGATGATGTCGTAGAAGCAGTCACTGAACCCGGACAAGTCAATGAATACCAGGACGGCGCAGAGGTGATCTTGCATTTCCCGCCTGATAAGATCTGGATGTTGCCATCGGAAGAGTATGCCAACACTGACGAAAAACTGAATAACAAAACAGACGGTGGTCTAGAGAAATCGAAATTTGGATGATTGCAATCACCCCAATGGGAAAGTGACAAGAGACAGGTATCCAGTTATGAATGGGGAAGACAATTGATGATGAAGATGCCCAAGTTTCCGCCCATCGATGAGGAGTTATTGCGCCGCCGTCTCAAATTACCACGGGGACGTATCCGCCTCATCATTGATACTGACGCCGACAACGAAATCGACGACCAATATGCGCTCGCTTGGGCATTCCTATCTCAAGATCGCTTCGATATCTTGGGCATTCTCGCCGCACCCTATGGCACCGCCGACCGACGGGCCCCACAAATCATCGCCTACGACGCCTTAATGGCAGACCCGCAGGCCGAACTCCCGGCACCGGCCAGCTCCTTCGCCGATAACGCGCGCCGTATGATCGAAAATGGCATCAATCCGCGTGAGCTGCGCTATGTCACAGCAGCAGAAGGAATGGAGCTCAGCTTCCAAGAAATCTTGAAGATCGATGAACTGCTTGGCAGCGGCCTGGCACCAATCTGCTATCGCGGCTCAGAAGTATACCTGAGCTCTTATGAGCAACCTGTGGATTCTGCGGCGGCGCGCTTCATCGTTGAGCAGGCTATGAAACAGTCTCCAGAAGACGAACCTCTCTATATTGCCGCAATTGGCTGTGTGACAAATATCGCTTCGGCCTTGCTGATGGAGCCACGAATCCGTGAGCGCATTGTCGTCACTTGGACCTCATCTTATCCATCATCTTGGGATGGCAGCAATGCTCCATCATACAACCTAGTGCAAGACCCTCTTTCCTCGTCCTTGCTTTTTGGCTGCGGTGTACCTTTGATTTATCTGCCAGGCTACTATGTCGGCGAATTGCTGAGCATCTCCTTACCAGAGATGGAACGCTGGGTGCAACCCCAAGGACGAATCGGCGCCTATCTCCACGAACTCTTCACGCACAATTATCTCTACACATTAAGGGGTATGCGTCAGGATGACCTCTTCGGGCGTACCTGGGTCATATGGGACCTAATCAACTTCGCCTGGTTGATGCAGCCAGATTGGGTTCCGTCTCACCTCCGACAAGCACCCATTCTGGACGATGAATTGTATTTTCGCCCAAATCCAAGGCCATACCCAATGCGTGAGGCTTATGGTCTCAAACGTGATGAAATCTATCGAGATTTTTTCCAAAAACTGGCAAACCATGCCGCAGCTTCCTGAGCTCAGCCGATGACGACCCGAGCAAATCCAACCTCCATCATGGAAATTGGCGCCGAAGAATGGCGCAAAGCCTTGCAAATTGATATCGAAGACCTACCCGATGTCATCATCGTAGAGGGTTCGTGGTGGCGAGCGCAAAGAAACGAATGGCGTTTGGCGGCACTGAGCGCCGTGCGCGAGTTGCATTTCCCAGATATCTATTGGGGGCGTTGGGGAGAAAAGAAAATCGTATATTGCTGCGCATATGGTGCGGCCAGGACGAACGAGATCATTCACCTGTTCGGGATTCTGGGAGCGAAATTGGCCATCCAAATCGGCACATGTGGTGGTCTGGATGAGCGGCTGCAGACCGGCGATATCGTCTTACCCTCCGTAGCAGCTCCCCGTGAAGGGGTCGCGCATCTATACGGTGCTGTCGAAAAAGTGGCCGGCGACAAAGCATGGTTGAAAAGGGCAGAGCAAGCGCTCGATAGGCGCGAGTTGCGCTCATTTTGTGGCCCGCATTTGACCTGGGCATCTTTATTTGCCCAACGCGGTTCGGATATTCAACAATGGCACGATGAAGGTTTCCTCGCAGTCGATATGGAAACCGCGACCACTTACGCGGTCGCCAACTACTTTGGAGTTTCAGCGCTTTCGCTACTCGTCGTTTGGGATCAATTGTTGATGGGGCGAAATTTCCTGGACCCACTAACCCAAGCGGAGCAGGCGGCCCTCGATCGCAGTAACGAGGCCATCTATGAGGTCGCCCTGGAACTAGCCGCGACGACATGAATGCTACAGAAGCGCTCACGATACCCTTGGGCGCGCGGCTTTGGCGTTGCAGCGCTGGCGCTGGCATCTTCACTATCGTCGCCCTTGACCATCAGGATTCTCTACGGCGGACCCTACAACCACAATCCCCCGAATCCGTTGGCCCAAGGGAAGTCATGGATTTCAAAGAAGATGCTGTCATGCCCCTTGGTGAACAAGCCAGCGGTGTTTTACTGGATGCCCCCAGCGGCGTTCCCGCTGTCTTACCCAGGGGGCTGGCCCGGCACAACGGCTTATTGCTCGCCATCGAGAAAAGCGATTACGACCTAAAACCTGCTCCAAAACAGCTGGAAATTTTGCCCGGCTGGAGCGTTGCAAAAATCGCCACTTTCGGTGCTGCCGGTGTAAAATTATTGGTCTATGATTTGCCGAGCGAAGCGGTATTGAGCGAGGCGCAAGACAAACTCATCCTAAAAATTGCACAAGATTGTCGTGAACATGACTTACCACTTTTTTCGGAGCCGATTGTCTTGGGCGAGGATATCGCCAACAACAAAACCGACCGCGTCATCGCCGCAGCGCTACGACAACAGCGGTTGGGCGCGACGATACTCAAATTGGAATTTCCGATCGATGGTGTGAGAAACCCTGAGGAAAGCGCTTGGCACGCGGCCTGTCGTGATTTGAGCGCCGCCGTCTCAATCCCTTGGGTATTGCTGAGCGCCGGGGTTGACTTCGCGACATTCACCAAACAACTGACCGTAGCCTGCACAGAAGGCGCCAGTGGTTTCATGGTCGGACGAGCGCTATGGGGAGAGGGCGCAGAAATAAAGAGGCGCTCAGAGCGTCAACGATGGTTCAATGAAGTCGCTCGCGGTCGTCTCTTGTTGTTGAGCGGCATCGCGAAACACTACGGCCGACCCTGGCCAGAAACCTTTGCATTGCCAGCAACACGCAGCGATTGGTTTCTCGAATTGTGAGACAAGCTCCGCAACGACTACCCGTCGTCGTTGGTGTCGGCATGACTGAATTCGCCGCACATCATCCCGACAAGAGCGCACGCGATCTCACCGCAGCCGCTGTACTCGCCTGTATGAAGGATGCCGGACTCGAAAACCTCGCCGCGATTGACCATGGCCTCACCAGTTATGAAAGCGATCATTTCAACCGCCAAATGACCATGGGTGCCATTTTGCAAGACCATCTTGGCCTGACACCTCGGCCCAATCTGCGCGTGGAAGGGGGCGGTGCGACCGGGGCCCTAGCTCTGCGTACCGCTTGGGCCCATCTCATGAGCGGCCTCTGCGATTCGATATTGGTCTACGGTTGCGAGTTGAATGGCCGGAGTGTTTCTTCGCAAACGGCCAACCAACTCTTCGCCCTTTCCGGTGATGTCGATTGGGAAGTCATGCTGGGCGGAACATACACTGGCTTTTATGCGGCGATGATGCGCGCGCACATGGACCGCTTTGGCACCAAAGCCGAGCAATTCGCTCATATCGCTGTCCGCAATCGGCGGAATGCTGGGCTGAATCCCCTCGCGCAGAAACCGATGGATATCACAGTGGAAGATGTATTGAACTCCAGGCCCATCGCCGAGCCTTACCGCTTGCTCGATTGCAGCCTCCTCAGCGACGGCGCTGCCGCCATATTGCTCTCAACGCGCGCTTGGGCGGTCGCACACAGTCCTCGCTTCTGCGAACGTCCCCCTGTGTATTTTGCGGCGAGTGGTTGTGGTACGGATACCATGCGTTTGGGCGATCGCTATCCAAACATCACCAATTTTGCCGCCAAGAGATACGCGGCTACCCAAGCGTATCACCAATTGGGCATCAGAGAACCCACCCAAGCCATCGACATCGCTGAATGTTATGATAGTTACAGTGGCGCTGAGTTACAGGCAGTTGAAGACCTGGGCTTTGTGGATTATGGCGAGGGTGGTCCTGCCAGCGCCGCCGGACAATTTGACGCGGATGGCCCGCTCCCGGTGAATGTGAGTGGTGGACTATTGGGGCGTGGCGCCCCAGTTGGTGCGACCGGCATCGCACAAGCCATCGAAATTTGCCAACACCTTTGGGAGGAAGCGGGCGAACGGCAAATCCAATCAGCGCGGCGTGGACTGACCGACACGCATGCCGGCATCGGCAGCCTTTGCGTAGTTAACATCTGGGAGCAACGGGAATGAGTTTGAGTCGCGAGCGTGTGCGCAGCTTAATCGACCACCGACAACCCGCCCCCAAAGTGGACGACCCCTGGCAGGATTTTACCGAATATATCACAATTTCACTCACATTGGAGCAAGAATACCGCCACAGTCTCGGCCAATATTCTCGTTTCTTCTGTGAGCTGGCTGAGGGACGCCTGTTCGGCACAAGTTGTAAAACTTGCTCGCGCGTTTACGCACCGCCGCGAACGCTATGCCCCCGTTGTCAGGGTCGCTGCGTGTGGCATGAACTGAGTGGCACCGGCCGCCTCGAGACTTTTTCAATCCTACATTTCAACGCCGATATAGGCGAAGATGTACGGGCCCATAAAAAACCGATTTTGCTCGCGTATGTGCATCTGGATGGTAGCGACACGCTCTTCCCACATTGGCTGCACTGTTCACCCACTCGGGCGAAAAGAGGCCTCCGCGTAAAAGTTGCCTACAAACAAAAAAGTGTCACGCATCCCTTGCACTTGATGCATTTCATCCCTGACGAGGAGAATTGATGACCCCCAGAATCAAGAAATTAATCAACCAACCCAACAATATCCAACAAGAGATGCTGGAAGGATTGGCAGCCGCCTATCATGATGTGGTTCGGCTGACTGACGATGGTCTGGTCATTCGACGAAAACAAAAGGCAGCGGGGAAGGTGGGGTTGGTCATCGGCAATGGCACCGGACATGAGCCCGCGATGATTGGTCTCATTGGCCCAGGCTGGTTGGATGTCAATGTTCCTGGTGGCATTTTCGCCGCCCCCGGCCCAGAGCGCATCCTTGCTGGTATCAAGCAGGCGGAGCGTGGCGCCGGCGTGCTCTTGCTCGTCTCACACCATGAAGGCGATCGCATCAATGCCGAGATTGCGCTTGAATTGTGCGAAGTGCAAGGCATTGGGCCAGTGGAAATGGTCCTACTCTACGACGATATTTCCAGTGCGCCGCGTGGTCGAGAGGTGGAACGTCGTGGCACAGCTGGGTTATTTTTCGTCTGGAAGATGCTCGGCGCCTTGGCTGAAACCCGCGCAACACTTGCCGAATGTCGCCGTCTAGCGGAAAAAGTTCGAGACCGGACGCGCTCTTTAGCGATTGCGATCACGCCGGGCAGCAACCCAATCAGCGGCGAGGTTATGTTCTCACTACCAGAAGACCAAGTGGAAATCGGCATGGGTGTTCATGGCGAAGTTGGGCAGGGGAGGCAAACTTTCGCGAGCGCGGATGAGACGGTGGATCGGATGCTGCCCCCCATTCTTGAAGATCTCCCCTACGAGGAGGGCGATGAAGTGATCGTCATGATGAATAACAGCGGTAGCATGACACAAATGGAAATGTTCATACTTTATCGCCGCCTGGCGCAAGTACTTGAGCGCGCGAACATCAATGTTTATAAAACCTGGCTGGGGCGGTATGCGACGACGCAGGAGATGGCTGGTTTCACCATTTCACTCTGTAAATTGGACGATCAACTCAAGGCTCTCTGGGACGCACCAGCCATTGGCGCGAACTTACGCCTTGTACAGGCATGAGTATTTCCTCGCTGGGCTCAGCAGAGATTCTGATATTGCTGCAAGCAGTGGCTCGCCAATGGCGAGAGTGCTGCAAAAAACTGGACGCTCTCGACGCCGAGCTGGGTGATGGTGATCATGGGAGTAGTCTGAGCACCGGTTTCTCCGCCACCATCAGCGTTTTGGAAGACGGAATGGGTATAAACGAGATACTCATGACCACCGCGACACGGCTCATGACTGTGGTGGGCGGCTCGGCCGGGGCCCTCTTTGGCAGTTACTTTTTGGGGATGGCCCAATCTGTCGGCGATCAATTGACTTTGGGGGCAAATCAATTCGCGGCGGCTTGTCGCTCTGGTCTTGATAGGGTTCAACATCGCAGCCGAGCTCAATTGGGCGACAAAACCATGTTGGATGCGCTCATCCCCGCGGTCACTGCGTTGCAAGAGACTTGCGTATCGCAAAACGCGACGCTCATCTCTGCCCTGGAGGCCGCCGCCGTGGCGGCAATGGCTGGCGCCGAGGGCACCATTCCCCTAATAGCCAAACACGGCAGGGCGAAATACCTGGGCGAGCGGGCTCGTGGGCATATGGATGCGGGTGCGCTCAGCGTGGCATTGCTATTCAGGGCTTGGCGCGATGCCAGCAATTCGATGAACTTTTTCACAAAGGAGTAGACCAGCGAATGCGAACTTGTCGACCACGGGTGGGTTTTGTCGGTCTTTCTTTACGCTCTTACTTTGCCGAGAAATTGGGTTACCGAGAAAGATCCATCCAAGGGTTAGAACAACTGGCGCAGCAATGGGGGTTTGAGCTGCACGCCATCCACGATCCGTTACAAAGCGAACAAAATTCAATCAAAGCGAGAGAGCAATTGCGCGCGGCAGATTTGGATTTTCTCATCATCCAAAATACTTCCATCAGTGTGGGGGAGCAATTGTTGCCACTCATTGACTGTGCTCCTCGGCTCGGCATCTGGTCGCTCCCCGATGCGAAACTAGAAGGCGAAGTGCAACTGCATTCTCTGGTCGCCCTTCAAGAGCATGCCAGCATCATCCAACGAACCCTGCGCGCACGAGAGATACCCTTCAAATGGTATTACGACCATGTCGACAGTCCTATATTCTTGCGGCGTTTTGGCATCAGCATTCGTGCTTTGCGCGCCCTGATTCGCTTGGAGAATGCACGCATTGGTTGGATTGGCGGTGTCTCACCAGGTTTTTACAACCTGGATGTCGACCCCGCACAAATGAAAAGACGCCTCGGTGTCACCCTCCACGAGCATCAAATGGCGGAGCTCGTCCAGCTCGCCGACAGTTTTGATGAGACAGTGGTTGCATCGCAAGCAACGCTGATGCGCGCGGCCGCAGCCGAAATCACTGTCAGCAACCCACAGACCTTTGAACGAGTTACGCGCGTTTATCTCGCGCTCAAGCGTCTGGCAGCCGAGCAATCTTATGATGCGCTTGCCGTTCAGTGTTGGTCCCAAATCCAGGAGCTATACGGTATCGTACCCTGCATGGCCTATAGCTGGTTGGGTAGCGACGATAATTTGGCAGTTTCTTGCGAGGGCGATATCCAAGGCGCAATCAGTATGTTACTGCTCAACGAATTGTGTGATGGGGAAAAATCTTCTACCCTTTTGGATCTCGCCGCTTTCGACCCCAATTCAGCAAAAATGATGATGTTTCATTGTGGGGTCACTCCCCGTCATTTTGCCGATGAGCGCGGCATCCGCTGGGTGGATCATGTGACGCTTGGGCGCTTCTCATCCGAACCACCAGTCGGGGTCGCGGGTGATCAAGTCTTTGCGCCACAACCCGCAACCACCATCGCCTATTTGGGGGATAGCGGCACCCAGTTGCTGGTCGCGCGTGCCAGTATCGTCGAGCATGACCAAAGTGGCTTCGACGGCACCCGCGGGTGGTTCGCCGATTTTTCGTTGAATAAGGAGCCCATAACCAATTGGGATTTATTCAATAGCCTCATCGTGAATGGCCATGAGCACCACTTCGCTGTCGGCATCGGTGATGTGACCGATGAGTTGATGGAGCTGGCGGCCTGGAAAGGGTTGCGGCTGGTTGAACGCGTGCCATATCGCGATTATTTGCAGCTTCGTTAACCAGTGCCACCCATGAGCGTGGCGTTATTGTCTTCCTTCGACTCTGAAGAGCGTGCGCTCGTCATCGGTTCTTGGCTGACTTATGGAGCCTACTATTTGGGTCGCATCAACATCAGTCCAGCCTTTGCCCCCATCGCTGCTACCCTCAGTCTGAGCCTGGGTGAGGTGGGTTGGTTGGGGAGTGTATTCTTCTGGTCTTATGCCTTGGGTCAAGTTGTCATGGGGCAATTGGGGAATCTCATCCGCCCCCGCTGGATGGTATCCATAGGCTTATTGCTCATCGCAACCACCAATCTTATCTTCGCCATGCAAAATTCGCTAGTACCCATGCTGGCGCTCTGGGCGCTGAATGGTTTCGCACAAGCGACCGGCTGGGGGCCGATACTGCGTATCTTGAATACCCGCTTCAATACCCAACAGCGCCGGCTACTCGCCACCCCATTTGCCATTTGCTTCCAAGTGGGTACCACTGCCAGCTGGAGCATATCGCTCTTGCTTATGGCGCTGGGAACAGAGTGGCGCGCGCTATTTTGGTTACCCGGTATCCTGCTATACATTGTCGCATTCATTTGGTGGCAAAGCGGCTGGGACGCATCGCCTGAGCCAAAGTTGGGTGGCAGCACGAAAAAGCGCGAACTGTCCCATTGGCCGGCAATTGCACAAGAACTGAAATCTTGGTGGCCATATCTCATCATCGCCGCCTGCACAGGCTTCGTTTATCTGGGCTTCTTTTTATGGTTACCGACCCTATCGGCGGCGATTGCCCCACTGCCCGCCAATTTGGCGCGTGTCCAGACAGCTTTACTACCACTCCTGGGAATTCCGGGAATGTTGCTAGCGGGACGTTTGCTAGCTCGTGCGCAAAATACCCTGATGGCCATGCGCATATTTCAGCTGCTGACTGTCGTCAGTATGTTGGGCGGCGCTCTTGTATCCGGTTGGTTGAGAGTATTCGCGACATTGATTGCTGTGATGACAGTGAGCGGCCTGGCTAGCCTAACTCTGAGCGCATTGCCCTTGCTGTTGGCCCCAACAGGGCGGGTTTCTTCGGCCGGAGGTTGGTTGACTGCGGTTTGGAGTCTGGGAGGCGGCACATCAGGGGCGATCATTGGCCAATTTGCCGATACCAGTCGCTGGTCGCAAATGTTCGCCGTTTGGGCATCCAGTATGATATTCGCTTTGCTACTTTTGGAATTAACCAGTCGAAGACGGAGGCAATGAATATGTCCGAAAGTCCACTTTCCGGGATACGGGTGATTGATCAAACACAAGCGCTCGCCGGCCCTTATTGCACCATGATGTTGGGGGATCTGGGCGCAGATGTCATCAAGATCGAACGTCCTGGCATTGGCGATCAATCACGCCAGTGGGGACCTCCCTATATTGGTGACCAAAGCACCTATTATCTTTCGGTAAACCGCAATAAGCGCAGCTTGGCGCTCAACATAGCCACAAGCCAAGGTCAAAAGATTATGCGTCAGCTGACCGACAGTGCGGATGTCTTCCTCACCAATCTGGCCACACGAAACTCCTTGCTGAAATATGGCCTGGATTATGAAACTCTATCCGTGACCAACCCGCGGCTAATCTATGCCTCGATTAGCGGTTATGGTCGCCATGGCCCTCGCGCCGATCAACCTGGCTATGATCTGGTCGCGCAGGCCGAAGCGGGTACGATGTCCCTAACTGGTGAGCCGGAGGGTGCGCCGATGCGCTTCTTGAGCCCAATGGCAGATATGACTTGTGGTCTATTCACCCTGATCGGCATACTCGCCGCGCTTCATGTTCGGGAGCGTAGCGGACGCGGGCAATTCATCGACCAGTCATTGCAAGAAGGTCAGCTGACCTGGTTGGAAAATTATGCCGGTGAGTATTTCGCTACCGAGAAGGTGCCGCCGCGTATGGGCAATCGTCATCCACAAATCGCGCCGTATGAGGCTGTACAAGGCTCCTGCGGCGATTGGTTTATCCTTGGTGTGGGTTCAGACAATGTTTGGACTTCCTTTTGCAAGTTGGTCGAAAAGGAAGACTGGGCGACCGATCCGCGCTTTGCCAAAAACGCGGACCGTGTCGCCAATTATGAGGGGACGATGAGCCGTGTTCGCGCACTGATCGGCCAACGCCCAGTAGCGGAGTGGTTGCCGCTATTGCGATCGGCCGGTGTGCCTGCAGGCCGCATTAATAACATTGAAGAGGCGTTGAGCGATGCCAATGTACAGGCGCGGGGAATGATTGTCTCGTTGGCGCATCCAACCCTTGGGGTTTTGCGTTCCATCGCCACCCCAGTGCAAATGCAAGAAACACCGCTGGTCTATCGGCGACATCCGCCGCGTCTCGGTGAACACACACACGAAATCCTTGGCGAGTTGGGGCATTCGAGCGAGAACATCGCGCAATTGGCAGCCGATGCGATCATCGCTTAGCGCTTGACGAAAGGGTGAGCGCTCCATTAGAATGTGAGCCTTAGCCGAAGTGGCGGAACAGGCAGACGCGCTACGTTCAGGGCGTAGTTCCCTTATGGGAGTGTGGGTTCGACTCCCACCTTCGGCAAACAAGCCCGGGTAACCCGGGCTTTCGTTTCTCAATTGCGAACCGGCATCATATGTGTATGCTGCCAATCAAGAGCAATGCAGGGTGCATATGTCAGAAAACACAAGGCAGCAACGAGAGCGACGCCAACAACTGGCTAGCTTGCAGCTGATGTTCACCATCGCGTTAACACTGGGCATGTTATTGGCCTTTCAATTCGCCAGCCGTATCACCGAAGCGCAACCAATGCGGGCGGAATATGCGCGGGTCAGCACTGAAGTTGCCACTTTGGAATTGCAGCGTGAGGACCTCCGCCAAGAATTGACCGATATACAAAGCGATGCTTATGTGGAAACTTGGGCACGCAGCGAGGCAAAAATGATCAGACCCGGTGAGGTGCTGGTTTTTTTGCTGAATGCTGAATCAGAGCAGGGAGATTACGAAGAAAACAGCTCAACAATCGCCACTATGCCAGAAACGAATATTGTCAGCCAAGAAGCTACCTTATCCAGCCAAGACAATTGGCTTCTCTGGTGGCAACTCTTCTTTGACCAACCTTTTCCCGGGACGGATTAAGGTAAAGCCCAGCTGGGTTGCTGGCCGGCAATACCGGTTATCCTCGCGCTGGCCGATTGATCGGCAAGCTGCAGCGTTACCCCTACTTTGGCAGCAAAACGGCGAACGACACTCAAACCGATCCCTTCACCATCGGCGCGATGCGCCTGACTGGTGATCACCCCAACCGGCTTGCCACCTTTCAATAGCGTCGCACCCAAGATGAGCGGAGATTCACATTCCAACTGAACCAATAAGCGCGGTATTTTATGCCGACTCTCCATGCGCGCGATGATTTCTTGCCCAATATAACAACCCTTTTGGAAACTGATATCCGCCAGCAAACCCAATTCCAACGGTGTAAAATTCGGGTTTATCTCGTTTTCTGGAGCAGGGCAACCGGCTTCGATGCGCAAAATTTCCCGCAAAGATGAGTCAGCCAGGGGTAGTTGCCCCCCAAATGACTGGCATTGAGACCAGAGCGTCGCCGCGAATGAAGTTTGGACGGTAATGAACCAGCGCTGCTCACTGTATTCTTGCATGCGGTAGGCGTAGCCCACGAATTGATGCAGTTGAATTTTGGCAATCACTTCTTGGGATTGTGGGCCATGAATTTCGAAGTGAGTCCACTCAGCTGAATCATCAACAACAACTTCATCGCGAAAGAATATGTTGCGTCGCAGGTAAGGTCCCAGACGCGTTTCACGACCGGTACCCAAGTAGAGGATTGCTTTTTCTGCCATTCGCTGTACGAGGACGCGCTCCAAACAACGCCCGTTTGCATTCAGGAATAGGGTGGGGCGCAATTCGCCATCGCCAAGGGACAACAGGTCATTGGTGCTGAGACGTTGCAAGAAGGGAAAAACACCTCGACCGCGCAATACCAACGTGGATGCGTTGCTTGGTGCAAACCACACCGCGGCGTTTTTTGCGGCTTCGTGAGTTGCTTGCGGCATATTTACTGTGGAAATCGCATCCATGGCGCAAATGTCTCAGCCGAGTCGCAGGAAATCGGGCTCGCGTTGAAAACGCTCTAGCAAAGCCAGTTGCAGTTCGCGTGGCAATGATGCTTCAAGCGGAGAGACTGCGCGCCAGCCATCGGGCAAATGCTCTTCCAAATTTAACTCATAAGCATATTGGAAATCGACGCGCGTCGGTGAAGGGGAAACCATCAATATGGGTATGAAATCAGCTGCCGCCAGCTGCCCCGCCGATAAGCGTGCACGGCAGGGCTTGAGCGACAATTCCGCTTCCAGCGCTCGTAAGGCTGCGTCGTGCGGTAGCTCGGAGCTCAATAGAGGATTTTCTGGAAACGCGATCACCGACTCTTTCCGATATACCAGCCGCTGTCTTACCGGCAAAACCTGCGCATAATACGGCACAGTCGATTGCGAGATTTCACCTTTCCTGGCCGCCTCGATACAATCGTTTAAAGTTCGTACAGCAACGGGGAGCGCTTCGTTGACGATGACTTGATCGCAAACTTCGCGAAAGGACATCTCCCAATTGAAACGGTCGATACGCGCCTGTGTGGCCGCTGGTCCTTCGCCTCGAGCACGCAGTCTTTCGCGCAAGACCGCCTTATCGGGCGGAGCAATGAAGATGAGAAACACATGCTCTGGTAACGCAGCGCGCAGGAAACAGGCCCCTTTCGTATCGATATCCGCAATCAAGTCTTGCCCGTTTCGCAAAGCGGTATCGATGGCGGCGCGCGGAGTACCGTAATAAGTGCCCGGATGCACCTCTTCATATTCATAAAATGCATTGGCGCGAATGCGGGTGCGAAATTCCCCGTCACGAAGAAAATAACGCTCCTGGCCCTGTTTTTCTCCCGGCCGAGAGCGACGCGTCGTGACGGTGGCCAACTGTTGGAGTTGCTCGATTTTGCGGAGTGCGGTCTTTAGAAGGGTAGTTTTGCCAGCACCACCAGGACCCACAAGGGCAAAAAATAACCCCTTTCCCAATCGACCCACGCGAATTTCCCTTCGCTTCTCGGTAGTGCAGTGTAAAGCATACACCACTTTTGAGTATAGTATTTGTAGGTAAGCTAGAAGAGGTAATCTCGTGTCTGCAAAAATATTGGATGGCAAAGCAGTAGCCCTGCGCATGCAGCTGAAATTAGCCAAAGAAGCCACTCGCTTTGCCGAGACCTTCGGCCACCCACCGCAACTGGGAGCCATACTCGCGAGCGACGATCCAGCTTCCGCGCAATATGTCCGTATGAAGCGTCGGGATTGCAAAAAAGTTGGTATCATCTCACAAACCTACGAATTGGATTCCAACAGCACGCAAGATACTGTCGAGAACGCCATCCACGCTTTGAACGAAGACCCGCGCGTGCATGGCATTCTCGTGCAATTGCCCTTGCCACCACAAATTGACGAAGAGCGTGCCCTAGAGCGAGTCGCCTTGTCAAAAGATGTCGATGGTTTCCACCCCATCAACATCGGCAATCTGGCAATGAAAGGTCGAGAACCGACATTTGCTCCGGCCACACCCAGCGGCTGTATGGAATTATTGAAAGAAGCAGCAATCGAATTGAGCGGTGCTCAGGCTGTGGTGCTCGGACGCAGCAATATAGTCGGCTTACCCATGGCCATGATGCTAATCAAGGCGAATGCCACCGTCACGATATGTCACAGTCACACTCGCGAACTGGTCGAGCAATTGCGCCGCGCCGATGTCGTCATCGCCGCCATAGGCAGGCCCAATTTCGTACAGGCGGAGTGGTTGAAACCTGGCGCAGTCGTCATCGATGTGGGCACCAACCAAATCGAAGACCCCAATGATAAAAGGGGCTATCGCTGGGTGGGTGATGTGGATTTTGCCGGCGCTGTCAAGGTGGCCGGCGCCATCAGCCAGGTTCCTGGCGGCGTTGGGCCGATGACGCGCACCATGTTGCTCGTCAACACCATCCGCGCCGCTTGGCGGCAAACTGGGCACTGAGGCGGTATGACGAAAACACTACTCATCAAGAACATCCATACTCTGGTGACAATGGATGATGCACGTCGTGAAATCCAGAACGCTTCGCTATTCATTCGCGGCAATATCATCGAGGAATTGGGTATGGCTCCGGAAATGAAAGCTATATCGGCGGATGAAATACTCGACGGGCGCAATTTGCTCATCCTGCCTGGCTTGGTCAACACCCACCACCATATGTTCCAATCCCTAACGCGGGCGATGGCCCAAGATGATGAATTGTTCCAATGGTTGCGAACCTTACACCCTATCTGGGGAAATCTGCGCAGTGAAGACATCCACATTTCTGCCAAACTAGCGATGTCCGAATTGTTGCTTTCTGGTTGTACCACTTCTAGCGACCATCTATACCTATACCCCAATGATGTGCGGCTAGAAGATGAAATCCGCGCGGCGGCAGAAATGGGCATGCGCTTCCACGCTGCGCGCGGGGCGATGAGTTTGGGTAAGAGCAAGGGAGGTTTACCACCAGATGAAATTTGCGAAGAGGAAACCGATATCCTCAAGGATATGCGTCGCGTCATCGAAGAATTTCACGATGGTGATCGCTTCGCAATGACGCGCATCGTCATCGCGCCTTGTGCCCCCTTCACTGTGACACAGGATTTGATGCGTGAGGCCGCAGCCCTCGCGCGTAGCTACGGGGTTTCGCTGCATACCCATCTTGCCGAAAATGACAACGATGTGGAATATAGCCTGGAGCATTATGGCATGCGTCCCGGTCAATACGCCGAATCTCTCGGTTGGCTGGGCGAGGATGTGTGGCACGCGCATTGTGTCAAATTGGATCAAACAGAGGTTGGTCTCTTCACCAACACACAGACTGGAGTCTGCCATTGCCCGGTCTCCAATATGCGACTCGCTTCCGGTATCGCTCCGATACGCCATATGATCGATGTAGGTGTGGCCGTGGGGCTGGGCGTAGATGGTAGCGCCTCCAACGATAGCGGCCACTTGCTGCAAGAAACTCGGCAAGCGCTGCTATTGCAAAGGGTGGGAGGAAACCCAGCCGGTCTCACCGCCCGCGAGGCATTGGAATTGGCGACCATCGGTGGCGCACGCGTCCTGGGCAGGGATGATATCGGCGTGCTCGCGCCAGGGATGGCCGCAGATTTGATCGCTTTTCGTACCGATCAACTCCCCTTTGCTGGCGCACAACACGACCTGGTCGCCGGCCTCGTCTTCTCACCACCCGCCACCGTTACCCACTCTTGGGTGAACGGCCGTCAAATCATACGCGATGGGCAATTATTGACTGTGGAGCTGCCAACCCTCATCGAAAATCACAATCGTTGTGCCCAACGCTTGCTGGACGCTTAACGCAACCCGAGGACCGCAAGGCAAGGGGAAGCTGGGGAAATTGAAGAAAGCGCTGCGCGATGCTATGATAATGTTGGGATTTGGGCGATGAGAGGAGGCGTGAATGCACACCGATCTGCGCGGACGTGACCTGATCACTACACAAGATTGGAGTTCGGAGGAATTGGAAACGCTCATCGCCGTCGCCATAGACCTAAAGCGCAAACGAGCCCTGGGTGAACCGCATGCTCATTTGCGCGATAAGGTGTTGGCCATGCTCTTTTTCTTCAGCAGTACACGCACTCGCGCCAGTTTTGAGGCCGGTATGGCTCAACTTGGTGGGCATGCGCAATTCATCGAAAGCGATACTACGCAAATTAGCCATGGCGATACCGCCACAGAAATCGGCGAGATTCTCGGGCGTTATAACGATGGCATCGCCATCCGTCAATGTGACTGGGGCGTCGGCAATCAATACATCCGCGCGGTGGCCGCCGCCAGCCGTACACCGGTTTTCAACATGCAATGCGATGTCTACCATCCATTCCAAATTCTAGCGGATTGGTTGACCATCCGCGAAAAATTTGGCCCGAACCTGCGTGACCGCACCATCAATATCAGTTGGGCTTACGCCGATAGTTACCAAAAGCCCATTTCTGTGCCCCAGAGTCTACTACTCTTGATGACGCGCCAGGGTATGAATGTTCGCTTAACGCATCCCCCCGAATACCAGCTCATGCCCGACATCATGGCACAAGCGGAAGAGAATGCGGCCCAGCACGGTGGCCTACTGGAAGTGTCACACGATTTCGAAGCCGGCTTCGAAGGCGCCGATGTGATTTATGCGAAAAGCTGGGGTGCTCTGTTGACCGCAAATGACGATGCGGATTCGGCGCGCATCGGTGATCAATACCAAGATTGGATCACCGATGCGCGCCGCATGTCCCTGGCAAATGATGACGCCATTTATATGCATTGCCTGCCCGCCGACCGCGGCATTGAAGTCACCGATGAAGTGCTCGACGGGCCACAGAGCGTCGTATATGAGGAGGCAGAAAATCGATTACATGTACAAAAAGCGGCCCTTGCCCTCACCATGCGTTAGGTGAAATTGGCTAATGTTGAGCCATTGGAAAGAAGATTAGATGGCTACGAAATTGGCGGTCGTCGCCATTGGTGGGAACTCGCTGATTGAAGATCCCCAAAAGCCAGAGATCGAGCACCAGTGGGCCGCCATTCGCAAGACTTGTGATAGCATCGCCGGGATGATCACCAACGGTTGGCAGATTGTCATCACGCATGGGAACGGCCCGCAGGTTGGCTATATCCTCCAACGTGGCGAGGTGGCTAAGAAAGAAGGCTTGCATGACACCACTTTGGACATCGTTGTCGCCGATACCCAGGGCAGTATCGGTTATATGATCCAAAAAGAGTTGGATAATTCGTTGCGTCTCCACGGCATCAACCAGACCATCGTCACCGTAGTCACGCAAGTTCGCGTCAACGCCGATGACCCGGCATTCCAAAACCCGAGCAAGCCCATTGGTGGCTTCTTGGATGAAGCGCAAGCCAAGCATTACGAGCTTGCTGGTTGGCTTGTTAAAGAGGACGCCGGCCGTGGCAGGCGCCGCGTCGTCGCATCGCCTCTGCCCAAGTACATTCATGAGATCAATGCCATCCGCTCATTGATGAAGGAAGAATACATCGTGATTGCCTGCGGTGGTGGTGGTATTCCCGTCATTCGTGACGATCACGGCGCGCTAGATGGTGTCCCTGCTGTCATCGATAAAGACCATGCGAGCGGTTTGCTGGCGCGTGAGTTGCGCGCAGATTTGTTCATCATCACCACCGCGGTTAGCAATGTTGCCATCCATTTCAACACAGCAAAACAACGCAACCTGGACCGCCTCTCCATAAAAGAAGCCCTAGAATATATCGAAGAAGGACATTTTGCTGCGGGCAGTATGCTGCCGAAAGTCCAAGCGGCAGTGGATTTTGTGCGCCTGGGTGGGCCACAGGCACTGATCACTGACCCACACAACTTGCATTTGGCATTGCGTGGGCGAGCGGGCACGCGCATTGTGCCCGGTTAGTTGCTAGCCAAATCGATCGCTATGATCCGCGACACTTGCTGCGTAATCTGTGGGCAACGCTACGGGGCCACCAACCATCCTTACACTTGCCCAGATTGCGGCGAAGTGGGGACGCTCGACATCCGCTATGACTTGGCGAATTTGAGCAAGTTTGTGGACCGAGATTTGTTCGCTGCGGAACCTCGTGCCGATTCCATGTGGCGCTATCGCGCCCTACTACCCATAGGTGAAGAAGAGCGCTTACCACCCTTACGAGTGGGCGGCACCCCTCTTTACAATTCGCCATCGCTGGCAAAGGAATTGGGAATCCGGCGCGTTTATCTCAAAGATGAGGGGCAAAATCCAACCGCTTCACTCAAAGACCGCGCTAGCGCTATGGTCATCGCACACGCTCTCGCTGCTGGCTATCGCACTGTCAGCACCGCCAGCACCGGTAATGCAGCGGCGGCTTTGGCCGGAATCGCAGCTTCTCTTCCCGGAGAGTTGCGAACTGTGATTTTCGTACCTGCCCACGCACCGAGCGCCAAAATTGCCCAACTGCAGGCCTACGGTTCGGAAGTACTCTTGGTGGAAGGTAGCTACGATGAAGCCTTCGACCTTTGCCTGGAACTATCCAAACACTATGGTTGGCATTGCCGAAATACGGGCATCAATCCATATACTAGTGAAGGCAAAAAAACCGCCGCCTACGAAATCGCCGAAGCGCTATCTTGGCAGGCGCCCACATCCGTGGTGGTGAGTGTGGGCGATGGTAGTATCATCAGCGCTATGGATAAGGGATTTCGTGAATTGAACGCGCTTGGCTGGCTCAATGGACGACCGCGACTGATCGGCGTCCAAGCCAGTGGCAGCAATTCCTTGTATCGCGCTTGGCGGGAGGGGAGGGCAGCGGCGACAATGACGGCCAGAAAGGCCTCGACGATCGCCGACAGTATCGCCTCTGATTTACCGCGAGACCGTGCCAAAGCCTTGCGGGCCGTGCACGAGAGCGATGGCGCCTTCGTCTCGGTTAGCGACGAAGCGATATTGGCGGCCATCCCTCATCTCGCTCAGCAGACAGGGATTTTCGCGGAGCCGGCCGCCGCTGCCACACTGGCTGGCGCGAAGAAAGCTCTCGAGGAAGGCGCATTACAGCGCGAAGAAGAGATCGTTTTGCTCATCACTGGGAATGGCCTCAAGGATGTACCCGCGGCGCAACGTGCTAGCGAGTTTTCCAATTCGCGATTACAACGAATTCCTGCCCATGCGGAGGCAGCCATGCAGGCCTTGGGGTACTCCTTATGACGCCCATGCCAATTATCAACATCATCACACCTGTCTTCAATGAAGAGGGGAATATCCCCCGCTTTTACCAACGGCTCGCCAAAGCATTGGATACTGAGGCAATCCACTGGGAATTGCTCTTCGTCGATGATGGTAGTACCGATGGCAGTGCTGCTGAAATACAAGAGCTGGTAACGAAGGACGACCGTGTGCGATATTTGCAACTTTCTCGCAATTTTGGCCAGGAACCGGCTGTCAGTGCTGGCATCGACCATAGCCATGGCGATGCCCTGGTGTTGATTGATGCCGACTTACAAGACCCGCCAGAAATCATACCGGAAATGTTGGCCAAATGGCGTCAAGGTTATCATGTGATTTATGGAACCCGCCGCAGCCGTCGTGGCGAAAGCAAGCTCAAATTGCTCACCGCTAAATTGTTTTATCGCCTCATCAACCGCATCACCGATATTGACATCCCGCTCGATTCAGGGATGTTTCGCCTATTGGATCGCCGAGTCGTCATTGCACTACAGCAAATGCCCGAGCGGCATCGTTTCTTGCGCGGTATGACGGTTTGGGTTGGCTTTCGCCAGACAGGCGTGCTCTTCGATCGCGATGAACGAACCGTCGGTGTCACCAAGTATTCCATGCGCGCGATGCTGCGACTTTCGCTCGACGCCATTACGGGATTCTCTTTTTTCCCACTACAATTGATGCTCTATACTAGTTTGATGCTCGCGGCTTTTTCAATTTTCTTGATCCCCATCATTTTTCTGTCTCGAATCCTATTAGGACCGGGCTTCTTCGGTGGGCAAGCCACGAGCATCGTGCTCATATTGTTGTTGAGTTCCGCCCAATTGTTCTATCTATTCATACTCGGGCAATATTTGGGACGAATTTTTGACGAGGTGCGTCAACGGCCGCTTTACCTGATACAAAACCAGGGTAATTCCGCAGAGAAAGAGCCAGGCGTGGCTGCCGCAATAGCCAGTAGGAGCAAGAAGGAATGATGATATTTGGCCCGACCTTTGCCGAAATGTTGCATCCCTGGACCATTAACCCAGAGACGCGAGCGCAAGCCAATCGCCTGCGTCATGAAGACCCCCTTCACCCAATCAATTTGTTCAATATCACTTGGCGCGACGCCGAAGATCGAGTGTATCATGTGGTCTTACCGCCGAGCTTGACCGGCGTCGACTGCCCGATCGCTGTCATCTACGGTCGTGAATTTCCATCGGGTAGTCATAAAGTCGGCGCCGCCTATTCAGTTTTGCTAGAGAAAGAGCTCTTAGGCGAGGTTGACCCTTACAAACACACCTTGGTATGGCCCTCCACGGGGAATTACGGTATCGGCGGCGCCTGGGTGGGTTGCCGTATGGCTTTCAATTCACTGGTCATCTTGCCAGAAGAGATGAGCACTGAGCGTTTCGAGCAAATTCAGGGTTACGGTGCGGAGATCATTCGCACCCCTGGCTCCGAGAGCAATGTCAAGGAAATATACAATGAGACCTGGCGCCTGCGTGAGAGCGATCCCAACATTCGCATACTCAATCAATTTGAGGTGATGGGCAACTATCGTTTCCACTATTATGTCACCGGTAACACCATCGCCGAATTGGCAAGCGAGTTGGCCAACCAAGGTATTGGAAACGGACAGGTCGCCGCATTCGTCTCCGCGATGGGTAGCGGAGGTACCATCGCCGCTGGTGACCGATTAAAACAAATTTGGCCAGAACATAAAATCATTGGGCTAGAGCCCATTCAATGCCCAACGCTCTATAACAACGGCTATGGCGCGCACGATATTCAAGGGATCGGTGACAAACATGTCACCTGGATTCACAATGTTCTCAATATGGATGCGTTGATGTGCATCGATGATTGGGATTGCAAACTAGCCCTGCAGGTATTTGCCGAGGATAGCGCTTGCGAAACGCTTGAGCGGCGCTATGGCATCGAGCGCAGGGAAATCGAGCGACTACGCAACCTGTTTGGTATCAGTAGCCTTTGCAATATCTTCGGTGCCATCAAGACCGCTCGCCACTATAAATTCAGCGCGGACGACTTAATCGTCACTGTAGCCACTGACGCCCTGGATCGTTATCATTCAGTGATGAGGCAAGTCCGCGCACGACACGGTGCCCTGGATGAGGCAACAACGGTGGGAAGAATCGAGAGGCTATTCCATGGTCTGCGTGATGATTGGGTACAGGAAGGGAATTCTCACAACCGAGAACGCTGGCACAACCTCAAGTATTACACTTGGGTAGAACAACAGGGCAAAACCTTGGCGGAGCTGGAAGCACAACGCGATATGGGTTGGTGGTTGGCCGAGCAAGAGCGTGTCACCGAAATCGACCGGGCTTTACTCAAGCGCCGTAACGAAGAAACTTAAATGTACGCCGCCGACCGGGTATTGGTGGGAGTGGTGAAGCGCAAGCGTGATTTTCGCTGTCTGCGGGAAGAAAACACCTATCGCATCCCTTGCGAGCGTTGGCATGAAGAAGGAATAGAATACCTGGGTTTCTTCTTAAGCGGCAAATTGCGCTCATCCCTGCAATTGACAAAAGTGCAGGGAAAATCAAAACCAGGAGCCATTTGTTATTTCGCCACAGTGCAGGGTTATGAGCTCCTCTATCGCCACCAACTATTGCCCGATGAGAAGGAACACCCACGCGCAAATGCCATCTATTATTGTTTGAAATTGGGGTTCCTTCGCGAATTGGAACGGCCGATTGTCAACGAGACCGGCCACCGTTTCAGCTTCATCCGCACCGATTGGGAACGCTTCATTCAAGCACGGCGTATCAGCGACCTTTTTGCCCGGGCTCCGCTGACCTATGCGGGGAGGGATTGATGCTGCTGATTACAAACGGCTTGCTGATTTGTTGCGATGAAGGACAGAGCATCCTGCCGGACCACGCCTTATTGCTCCGCGATGGGGTCATTGCAGACCTCGGCCCGAGCAAAGGGATGCGCGAACGCTATCCGCAAGCGGAATATCTGGACGCCAAAGGGCAACTCGTGTTGCCGGGTAGCATTTGCGCGCACACTCATTTTTATGGCGCCTTCGCGCGTGGTATGAGCATCCCCGGGCCACCACCGGTCGATTTTCCACAAATTTTGCGGCGATTATGGTGGCCTTTGGATCGTGCCTTGAATGCCGAAGCGGTTCGTTTGAGCGCCCTAGTTTGCGCAATTGACGCCATCAAACATGGTACAACTACCCTAATCGACCACCACGCCAGCCCTCATTGCGTGGATGGTAGCCTAGATCTCATCGCGGACGCCCTGGAAGAATGCGGCTTGCGCGGTGTACTCTGCTACGAAGTGAGCGATCGTGAAGGAACCGACGCTGCCGAAGCCGCAATCGCTGAAAACCAGCGTTTTCAAAGAGCGGCCGAGCGAAGACCGTTAATTGCTGCCAGTTTTGGCCTCCATGCCAGTATGACGCTGAGCGACGCCACCTTGCGTCGCTGCCAAGCTGCGAATCCCAACGGCGGTTTCCATATCCATGTTGCGGAGCATGAAACAGACCAAGAGGATTCATTGGCGAAATACGGCCAGCGTGTGGTCGAGCGCCTCTCCTATCACGGCATACTCGGACCCAAAAGCATCATCGCGCACGCTGTCCACACCAACCGCAGCGAACACCAATTGCTCGCCGAAAGCCGTTCTTTTGTTAGCCATCAACCCCGCTCCAATATGAATAACGCCGTGGGGGCAATGGCCTGGGAGGAGCAGCTGGCCGCTGGCGTTCACCTATGCCTCGGCAATGATGGTTTCAGCAACAATATGTGGGCGGAATGGAAGGCTGCCTATTTGCTACACAAGAGCAACTCCCGGGATGCGCGCTTGGCCAACGGCGCCGATATCGCTCAGGTTGCTTTAACCAATAACGCGGCGCTCGCTTGCCAGTTCTTTCCCAGCACTACCATCGGTACCATCGCCGTTGGAGCGGCCGCCGACCTCATCCTCGTCAATTATCGGCCTTTTACACCAATGAACAGCGCCAATTTCCCCTGGCATGTTCTATTTGGCTTCGAGGCTTCTATGGTGACCCACACAATTGTTGCCGGGCAATTGTTAATGTCCGCTGGCCAATTGTTGACGGTCGATGAACGGCAAATCCAACAAGAGGCCTTGGCATTGGCGCCGCAAATCTGGCGAAATTATGAACACGAGGCTTCAAAAATTCTCGCTAAAGACAATTGAGCGAAGGTGATTTTGATGCAAACCATTGCCGTCTTAGGCGGAACGGGCAAAGAAGGTTCTGGACTGGCGACGCGTTGGGCTGAATTTGGCTACCCAGTCATCATCGGTTCACGCTCCACTGAAAAAGCACAAGCGCGCGCTGCCGAGATGAATGATGCGATGCGCGGTCGAGATGTGCGGTGGCCAATTCGCGGCCTCGACAACCGCTCGGCGGCAGGGCACGCTGACCATGCGATATTGACCGTCCCCTATCGTGCTCATCAGGCAACACTCATGGGCCTAGCAATGGCGTTGAAAGGCAAATTCCTGGTGGATGTGACCGTGCCCCTGCGTCCTCCCAAGGTGCGCGCGGTCCAACTACCGCCAGGAGGGGCCGCGGCTCTGGAGGCACAATCCCTGCTCGGCGCTGAGGTTCAGGTCGTGGCCGCTTTCCAAAATGTCAGCTCAGAAGAATTGAACATCGACGACCATTCTGTCGATTGCGATGTCTTGGTTTGCAGCAATTCTTCGGAAGCGCGCGCCTTCGCCATTCAATTGGCAGAGGCTGCCGGCATGCGCGGAATTGACGCCGGTCCGTTGGAGAACGCCATCGCGGTCGAATCCCTGACGCCGGTACTCTTGCATATCAACCGCAAATATGGAATTCGTGGTGCTGGTATCCGCATCACAGGAATCGATTGAGTTTGTCCTCACTACAACTGACAGCCCTGCCCGGCATCCCGCTCATTCAACCAGAAGACAACCTGGTGCAAATCATTGGCAATGCCATGGAATCGGCGGATATCCAAGCGAAAAGTGGCGATGTGCTGGTCATTTCTTCCAAAATCATCTCCAAAGCAGAAGGTGCATTTGTGGATTTACGCCAGGTCAAAGCCAGTCGCCGCGCCCGCGAGTTGGCCCAAAAAACGGGTAAAGAGCCCGCTTTGGTCGAATTGATCTTAGAGCAGAGCCGGAGCGTTTCTCGACAATCGATGAATGTGTTGGTGGTGGAACAGCGACTCGGACTCATCTCTGCCAATGCCGGCATCGACCGCTCCAATGTTGATGACACGGGATACAATGTTCTCGTTCTCCCCAAAGACCCAGACGCCAGTGCTGCCGAGGTTCGCGCGCGCCTAAGTGAGCAATTCGGCGTCGATATTGCCATCGTCATCAGTGATTCTCATGGACGCCCATTTCGCCATGGAACGGTTGGCGTCGCGATTGGGGTCGCGGGTCTCCCCCCTTTGCTCGATATCCGCGGCAAAAACGACCTTTTCGGCCGTGAGTTGCGCGCCAGCATCATCGGTTACGCCGACCAAATCGCCAGCGCCGCCAGCCTAGTGAGCGGAGAAGGGGATGAAGGGAAACCGGTGATTCACATTCGTGGATTGCAATTCACTCCCTGCACTGATGGTGCTTCCACGCTCATTCGCGCGGCGGAAACGGATCTATATCGCTAATGTTCAAGCAAAGCAACGCTTTCGAGCAAATCATCAGCGAGCGCCGCTCAGTGCGTCGTTATTTGTTGCGGCCGGTCGCCCAGCAAACCATCCGCAAATTGCTTCAAGCCGCTTGCTGGGCGCCATCGGCACACAATCGCCAACCTTGGCGTTTCGCCATCGTTGAGAAATTGGAGGCTCGCAAGAAGCTGGCAGATGCGATGGCCGTTCGTCTGCGCGCTGATTTAACGCGTGATGGCCGGCCAAAAGCAGAAATTGACGCGGATTGTGGGCGTTCGCAAGAGCGCATCATTTCTGCGCCCGCTTTAATTTTGCTCTGCCTAACGATGACAGGGATGGATCGTTATCCAGACGAACATCGTAACCAGTCCGAATATTTGATGGCCGTGCAAAGCGTTGCGATGGCCGGGCAAAATTTGATGTTGTCCGCGGCGGCGGCCGGGCTCGCGACTTGCTGGCTTTGTGCACCGCTTTTTTGCCCAGAAGTCGTGCGCAAAAGTCTATCCCTACCCGATGATTGGCAAGCCCAGGGGCTCATCTCGCTGGGTTATCCAGCAGAGGAGCGTGAAAAGGCACGTCGCCCAATCTCTGAATGCACTCTATGGTTTTGAAGGATCCCAAACGAATCACATTGCTCTGCGGCGGAGTCGGTGGCGCCAAATTGGCCCTCGGTTTGGCGCGCACGCTGTTACCGTCTCAGCTGAGCATTATCGTCAATTGTGGTGACGATTTTTGGCATATGGGTCTGCGCATTTGCCCCGATATTGACACAGTACTCTACACTCTCTCAGGAATTGTTCATCCTGATCGTGGCTGGGGTCTGCGTGACGATACCCAAAATGCACTGAGAACCTTGCGCGAAAGATACAATGTGGATACCTGGTTCCAATTGGGCGATGCTGATCTGGCGACCCACCTATTCCGTAATCAGCGACTAAACGAAGGCTTTACTCTTACGGATGTCGTAGCGGAGCAAGCACAATGCTTGGGAATTGCGGTGAAGGTGATACCAATGTGCGATGAACCTTGGCCCACCGTGTTGAATTGCGAAGAATTGGGTGAAGTGGATTTCCAGACTTACTTCGTGAAACTTCGCCATCAGCCAAAAGTTCACTCTTTGCGTTATGGCAATTCCGAAAATGCCCAAATCACTACTGTTGCCCGTGCTGCCATCGAAAATGCCGACATCTTGCTCATCGCGCCTTCAAACCCATGGCTTTCCATCGCACCAATCTTGGCTGTCCCGGGACTACTTCCAACCATCTTAGCGCGCGATATCCCGCGAGTAGCCGTCTCTCCCATAATTGCTGGAGCGGCGGTCAAGGGTCCAGCTGCTGAGTTGATGGAGCAATTGGGCTACCGCGTATCCGCCGCCGGTGTCGCCCATTATTATGGGGAATTGATCAATGGTTTTGTGCTGGATCAACGAGATGCTACGCAACTGGCTGACATCCACGATACTGGCAGATGGCAGGGCGTCGCAATGGATACGATGATGATCAACACTCAGGCTAAAATACGCTTGGCAAGAGAGATACTGGCATGGATAGAACATTGGTCGTGAGAGAGTTGCGGTGATGACTTGCTGGATGGTGATACCGGTCAAACCGCTCAACCGAGCCAAGAGCCGTTTAGCGGCGGTATTGTCGCCGAAACGCCGTGAAGCGCTCGCCAAGGCTCTTTTGGAACACTTGTTAGGAATCGGCCGCTCACAGCGTCGTGTATTGGGTACGCTGGTGATCAGTCGCGATACACACGCGCTGGCCTTGGCTCGGGAGACGGGCGCTCATACTATGCAAGAAAGTGGCTCACCTGAGCTCAATACGGCTTTACAGCGCGCCACCCAGGTATTGCTCAGTTGGGGAGCGGATTCGCTTCTCATTTTACCTGCCGACCTACCATTCCTCACAGCAACGGATGTGGAGAACATCGTCAAGATGGGCGCAGAGACAGAAAACGGCATCGTCATTGCCACTGACCAGCAACACGATGGAACCAATGCTCTGTATTGTCGTCCTCCGGGTGTCATCAATTACGCCTACGGACCAGGTAGTTACCATCGACACATCCAGCTTGCCAAAGATGCGGGTGCGACGGTACAATTCTATTCTTCCGATCGTCTCCAACACGACATTGACGACGCAAATGACCTTCAGCAGGCTGAGGAATTGCTCAAGAGTGAGGTTTTCCCAACCAGTATTCCAATTCAGTTGTTCAGCACCCAAGAAATTCAAGGAGAAGAATAATGGCTGATCGCGTAGCGTTATATTTACAAGACGCTCATCCATTGCAAGATGCCATTGAATATGTGCAGTATGCAGAGGCGAATGGCTTCGAAGCGGTCTGGCAAGCAGAAAGTCGTCTGGTTCGCGATGCCATTGTGCCGATGGCCGCTTTCGCCGCGACCACTGAGCGCATCCAAATCGGCTCTGGCGTAATCAACAATTGGACCAGGAATGCCGCCGTCATCGCCGCGACTTATTTGACTCTGGATGATTTGGCCCCCAATCGTATCCTCTGTGGTATAGGCGCTTGGTGGGATCCGCTCGCCGCCAAAGTGGGAATCAAGCGGCGAAAAAACCTGCTCGCCATGCGTGAAGTGGTCACGGTCGTGCGCGCCCTGCTCGCTCGGGAGCGCGTCAGCTTCCATGGTGAATTCGTGCAGGTCGAGGACATTGAACTGGATGTGGTCCATGGTAACAAAGCGCCACGCAATGTACCCATCTATATCGGCGCAACCGGACCGCAGATGATGTCATTGAGCGGTGAGATCGCCGACGGGGTCGTGCTAAATTACCTCGTTTCACCCCAATATAACGAAACCGCGATGGAAAGATTGGAAATTGGCGCCCGTAAATCCGGACGCCGCCTGGAAGATATCGACCGTCCGCAACTCATCGTCTGCTCAGTGGATCACAACCGTCAAAAAGCCCTCGATGGCGCGCGAAAACTGGTCACACAATATCTTGGTCAACAACCGCACATCATGAAAGCCAGTGGAGTCAGCAGCGCATTGCTCGAAGAAATCAATCAGATCCTCACCTGGCCAGCGACCGAAGAACAAATCCTGGAAGCCATGCGCCTGGTGCCTGACGATGTCGTTCAAATGATCACCGCATCCGGGACCGCGCAGGAGGTGAAAGCCAAAGTGCGCGAATATATCGCCACTGGCGCGACCTGCCCCATACTGTATCCCCTAGGGCCAGATGTACGCCTGATGATTGATACCTTTGCAGGGGGGTATTCCAACTGAGTGTGAGTCTAAAGGATGAATTGATCTTGCATCTACGCTACTATGAGTTCTCCCTAACGGATGCGAGTTGGTCATGTGGAAAGAGTACATTAGTGTAGCCAGCCTGGCCGAAGCCGTGGATACACTGGCGAATTATGGCGCGCGCGCGCGCGTGATCGCTGGCGGTACTGATATTCTAATCGAGCTGGAGCAAAACACTCGAACCGATGTCGATGCACTGATTGATATCACCCGTATACCCGCCCTTTCCAACATAGAGAGGGAAAATGGGCACTTTCGCCTGGGGCCCCTGGTTACCCATAATCATGTTGTCGGCGCACCGGCGCTGGTCAATAGAGCATTGCCCCTTGCTCAAGCCAGCTGGGAGGTCGGTGCCCCGCAAATACGTAACCGTGCCACCATCGCCGGTAATTTGATCACCGCTTCACCCGCTAATGACACCATCACGCCTCTGGTGGCTATGGGTGCGTCGGTGGAATTACGCTCAACCAGAGAAGCACGGCGAGTTCCACTCTCTGAATTCTACACCGGTCTGCGTCAAACAGTGATGCGACCAGACGAGCTGCTCTCTGCCATAATCTTCCCCGCATTAAAAGAAAATGAGCGCGGCATCTTCCTCAAACTGGGATTGCGCCGCGCTCAGGCCATCTCGGTGGTCAACATCGCTATCATCATCGCCGAAAACGAAGGCATCATCCAACGAGCCACCATCACACTTGGCTGTGTGGCACCGGTCATCGTGCATGCGCAGACCGCCGAAGAATATTTGCTGGGCAAATCACTAACCCAGGAGATCATTGCCGAGACCGCTCGCCGAGCCGCCGCGGAAGTTCGGCCGATTGACGACTTGCGCGGTACGGCCGACTATCGCCGCGAGATGGTGCGTGTTCTTTCCCGCCGCGGCTTGCAAGCACTGTCCGAGGGTAGGGAAAACCGTGGTTTTCCCGTAGAACCGGCAATGCTCTGGGGGGAAAACGAGGGGCGCATGACTGGCGTCGCGCCATCTCAACTGCGTCACAGTCATCACCAACCCATCGTCGCAACCGTGAATGAGAAAATCATCGAGACACCCAGCGGGCAACACAAAACCATGTTGCGTTGGTTGCGAGAAGACGTGGGACTCACCGGGACCAAAGAAGGTTGTGGAGAAGGCGAATGCGGCGCTTGCACCATCTTTCTGGATGATATGGCGGTGATGTCTTGCATGGTCGCCGCGCCGCGCGCGCATGGCGCAAAGATACGCACAATCGAAGGACTAGCAAACGGTTCACAATTGCACCCCCTCCAGACCGCTTTCATCGAAGAGGGGGCTGTCCAATGCGGCTTTTGCATCCCTGGTTTCTTGATGAGCGGCGCCAAACTTTGGGAAGAGCACCCTCAGCCAACGATGTCTCAGGTTGAAAACAGCATCAGCGGTAACCTCTGCCGCTGTACCGGTTACTACAAGATTAAACAGGCTCTGGCCAGAGGTGCTGAGTGAGTCCTACAATCAACAATGGGAATTGGGGCGCCCAGCAGCGCCGCAGCGCGCGAATCGGCCAATCGCTGAACCGCGCCGACGCGCGAGGCAAAGTCGACGGCACAACTGATTATCCCAGCGACATCAACCTAGAAGATCAACTTTGGATGAAGCTGCGCTTCAGCGACCGCGCTCATGCCCGTGTCCGCGCCATCGACTCTTCCGCGGCCCTCACGCTCCCCGGCGTGCAGGCCGTATTCACCGCCGCGGATGTGCCAGTGAATGAATATGGGCTGGTTACCAAGGACCAGCCAGTACTTTGCGGCCCTGGAAGCTCAATCATAGGGGCGGATATCGTCCGCAGTCATATGGATTGTGTCGCGGTCGTCATCGCTGAAAATGAAGAGAGCGCCAGCCGAGCAGCGGCACTCATCAAAATTGATTATGAAGAGTTACCGGCAATTTTCGATGCGGAAATTGCCATGAGAGCCGGACAACCTCAACTGCACGCGGATAAACCACACAACATCCTAACGCATTACACTATCGAATGCGGTGATACACAAAATGGCTGGGCACAAGCGGATCTCACCATCGAAGGGGAATATCGTACTGGCTTACAGGAGCATGCGTACTTGCAGCCGGAAGCAGGGCTTTCCTACATCGATGAGCATGGACGTGTAACCGTTGTGGTTGCCGGACAATGGCTCCATGAAGACTTGTGGCAGATTTGCCATGCGCTGGCCTTGCCGGAGGATCAGGTGCGTGTCGTCTACCCTGCAGTGGGTGGTGCCTTCGGCGGCCGCGAAGATATGTCCATACAAATCGTGCTCGCTTTGGCAGCCCATAAGCTGCGCCGGCCCATCAAAACCATTTGGTCGCGCGAAGAATCCATCTTATATCACCACAAGCGTCATGCCTTTCTCATGCGCTTGAAATGGGGAGCCACATCCGCCGGCAAGCTCGTCATCGCCGAATCCACCTTAATTGCCGACGCTGGCGCCTACAATTACACCTCGAGTAAAGTCCTGGCCAACGCCGCCTTTTGCGCGACCGGGCCCTATGATATACCCAATGTGAAGACTGATGCCTATGCCGTCCTCACCAATAATGTGCCTTGTGGCGCCTTTCGTGGTTTTGGTTCACCCCAAGCGCTTTTCGCTGCCGAGACCCAGATGAATAAGCTGGCCGCTGAACTGAAGAGAGACCCCATCGGTTTGCGTGAACAGAATCTCTTGCGCGAGGGTTCCATCCATCCAGTAGGGAGCGCGATGCCCGCTGGTGTATCCCTGCCTGAAGTGCTTAAGGAATGCGCAAGCACCAGCTTTTGGCAGGAAAAAAGCAATCTGAATTGGCAAACTCGACCGGTTACAGCCGAAATGAAAGACCCTAGCAAGCGCCGTGGGCGGGGTATTGCCTGTGGTCACAAGAACGTCGGCTTCAGCATGGGTTTTCCGGAGGAATGCTGGGCAACCGTGGAGTTGTATGGCGGCTCAGAAATCGAGCGAGCCGTTGTGCGGCAGGCGGGTGCTGAGGTGGGGCAAGGCGCACATACCGCCTTTGCGCAGATGGCTGCGGAAGCCCTGGGTATCCCCCTCGATCGCCTGGAGATGCGCTATCACGATACTGGTGAGACGATGAATTCGGGCAGCGCTTCCGCTTCCCGTTTGACCTTTATGGCCGGTAACGCCATCAAAGGGGCCGCTGAAAAGGCCCTACTTGCCTGGGACGACGAAGAACGCCCGGTCATCGCAACCCATCAATTCCAGCCACCCCGAACTACGCCCTTGGATTACCAAGACGGCCTGCGCATCCCCAATATCACTTATGGATATGTCGCGCAAGCCGTGGAAATAGAGGTGGATATCGAAACTGGCCTCATCCATATCACGCAGATCTTTTCCGCGAATGATGTCGGCAAAGCGATCAACCGCAATCTGATCGAGGGGCAAATTGAGGGTGCTGTTGTACAGGCGCAAGGCTACACTCTCATGGAGCATCTGATTTCCGATGAAGGTAAAATCCGCAACCCTTTTTTATCAACTTATCTCATCCCCACAGTCGCCGATATCCCCGAGCGCGTACATTCCATCATCTTGGAATACCCCGATCCTCTGGGGCCTTGGGGGGTGCGTGGCATGGCAGAAATGCCCTTCTTGACGATTGCTCCGGCCATCGTCGCCGCCCTGCATGAGGCGACCGGCATTTGGTTCGATGAGATACCCTTGACCCCTGACCGAGTGGTTGCCCGTTTGCGCGAAATGGCATCGGCATCTTTTAACGATGCGCGATCGCAAAAAGCGGGATGAAACTGGCACCTGCTTTTCGCATCGCTCGTGGCGAAATTGTCTCTTTCATCGGTGCGGGCGGCAAGACAGCAACCTTGCTTGCTCTCGGTCACGAGCTGGCAGAATCAGGCTGGCGTGTCCTAGCGACTACCAGTCAAGTAATCCCAACTGAACAACTCGATTTCTTCCCCCATGCGCTGCCGGCAAGCAGCTCAGCAACAGAAATCAACGCAGCGCTCGATGGGCAACGCTTTGTATTCCTATATGGCGAAATCAACAATATGTTGGCGAACGGCTTGCCAACCGCCAAGATCACCCATTTACTCGACTCTGTCACAAGTGATGTTTTATTGGTTGAGGCGGACCAAGCCCGTGGTTTACCATTAAAAGCACCCTTAGAACATGAGCCACACATTCCGCCGGATACGACACTGGTGGTCGCTGTGGCTTCATTGAGTGCCCTAGGTGCTCCGTTGGATGCCGAGCATGTCTACAATCACGAAGCCATCCAATCCCGTTATGGATTCGGTGAAGGGTCGGAAATCTTGCCAGTTTGGCTCGCTCAGGTCATGCGCGACGAAACCTTGGGCTTAAAGGGCATCCCACCTCAAGCTCGCGTTGTGGCCTACCTGAACCGCTATCAAGAGAAAAGGTATCTACGCGCACGCCGTGTCTCACATTTCCTATTGCGCCAAAAACGCATCGAGAGCGTGGCTTTTGGGGCAGCCCGCTCTGCCGAACCCGTATTTGAGTTGCATCGCCATGTTGGCGCGATCGTGCTCGCCGCCGGTCGCGCTCGCCGTATGGGTGTGGCCAAGGTGTTATTACCTTGGCATGATGGACAGAGCGTCATCGAGCAAATTGTCGCTGTCTTGAAACAATCACGTCTCTCAGAAATCAATGTGGTTTTAGGCCATGCCTCGGAAAAAGTCGCGCAATTATTGAAACCTCAGGATATCCGAACGATCATCAACGCTCAGTACGCAACTGGTGAAATGCTATCTTCGCTGCAAGCCGGTCTGCGCGCTTTATCACCGCACATCCAAGCAGCCGTGGTGGTTTTGGGGGACCAACCTCGTCTACAACCGGGGGTCATCGCCAAATTATTATCCCATTATGCTCGTAATGTGGAAAACTGTAGCATTGTGGCACCGGCTTTTGACGGGAAGCGTGGACACCCCTTACTCATTGACCGCGTCCATTGGCCCGAGTTACTGGCGATGACTTCCGGCGCGCCGCGCGATGTCATCAACAAATACGCATCAAAAACGCGGCTCGTCTCTGTGGCCAACGATAGTGTAATCACCGATATTGATACACCGCAAGATTACGCCATCCAACGTGAGCGCGCTGGTCTGCCACCATACCGTCTTGCTCCAAAATCCAACTGAGCGATTCGTTATAATATCGAGGATATTGGGAGCCATGATGAAGACATCACAACAGAATTGGGAAGAAGCCGCCGCGGCCATTCGCGACCAGATTCTTGTCCAGCCACAAGTGGGTTTGGTGCTCGGTTCTGGGCTGGGTGGCTTGGCGGAGGAAATTGAAGAAGCGGTCACCATATCTTATGAGGACATTCCACATTGGCCGACGAGTACCGTTTTCGGGCATAGCGGAACACTGGTGATAGGCAAACTATCGGGAAAGAATGTGGTTGCGCAACGGGGCCGCGCGCATTTTTATGAAGGTTATAGCATGGCGCAGGTCACTTTCCCCATTCGTGTGATGCAAGCTTTGGGTATCGAAACGCTCATCCTCACCAATGCAGCAGGGGGCATTAATCGCAGTTTTGCTGTGGGCGATGTGATGCTCATCGAAGATCACATCAATTTCCCCGGTATGAGCGGGCACAATCCCTTAATCGGACCCAATGACGATAGCGTCGGCCCGCGCTTCCCCAGCCTAACCCAAGCCTACGATGGAGAACTTCGGCGTTTGGCACAAACAGCAGCAAAGCACCTGGGAATCAACTTGAGGCGCGGAGTTTATTTCCATTTGACCGGACCCTTTTTCGAGACTCCGGCGGAAATCCGCCTAGTGGCCACGCTGGGCGGAGACGCAGTCGGTATGTCGACCGCCAATGAGGTGATCGCCGCCTGTCATGGCGGAACACTGGTTCTCGCTTTTTCTGGTATCACCAACCAAACCATCGACACCATCGATACCGATGTGGAAACCAATCATGAAGAAGTACTGCAAGCGGGCAAAATCATCGTACCACGTTTGACGGCTTTATTGCGGAGCGTGTTGAAAGCGCTCTAAATGCTCACTACGCTCGTCATCCTGGTTGGCCGCGTAGCGATAGGCCTCTACCTGCTCATCGGCGCCGCCATAGCGATCTTGCTTTGGCGTTGGTGGCAAGCACAACGCTCATTAAATACCAGCGGTTACGAGTTGGAAAGGGAGATGGCCCGCCATCGTCGCGTAAACGCCTTAACCAGCTTGCTCTTATTGGTGGAATTGGGTTTGATTGTCGTGGGTGTGCAACAAGTCATTCTACCCGATTTGGAAGCAAGCCGCGCCGCCGAATTGATCGTCCGTGATGGGAATTTTGTAACCCCAGTTCCTCCGCCCCCCCTTGATAATTTACCTTTTGAAGGAGCAATTGCCGAGGTGGACCTCACGCCGATTTCGGTGCAGAGCCAAATCATCGTAACGCCAGTACCAACACCCACCCCAGTGGGGACCATCCTACCGGGTGCGCCTCCTGCCAAAGGCTGCGACACGCCAGAAGCTCAATTGATCATCCCGGCCAATGGTCAACGCATCAATGGCGCTTTGCTCGTCATGGGTACCGCCACTACGGAAAATTTCACTGAGTATCGCTTTGAGCTGATGGGACCGGGGACATTTGACAACTTTGTCGTCTTAACGCGTTATAACCAAGCGGTCAGGAATACCGCTCAACTGGGACAATTCATCCCCACCCAATTCGAAGGGGGTAGTTATCGCTTTCGCCTCACAGTGTTCGATGTCGCTGGCGATTTGCGCGCAGCTTGCGAAGTGACCATCTACATTGCCGCTGATCCAACTCCAGTGCCGGCTCAATAAACTCGAGTTTAGAAATCCATTTTAATGGGGTGTCCATGCGCAACAATATTTCTCACATCCAAAGGTTGAAGCATAAAGGGCTACGAATCCCCATGCTCACCGCCTACGACGCGATGTCAGCTTTGGCCGCCGAAGGGGCCGGCGCCGAGGTGCTACTTGTGGGGGATTCGCTTGGCATGGTCGTACAGGGCCGCAATAGCACCATTCCGGTCACCCTAGAGCAAGTGATTTACCACACCGAAATCGTCGCCCGCGTCACCCAGAAAGCCCTCGTCGTCGCCGATATGCCATTCATGACCTACACCATCAGTCCAGAGAAGGCTCGTTCCAACGCCGCTCGCCTGATGCAGGAAAGTGGCGCTGGCGCCATCAAATTAGAGGGCGGTCGTTTCATAACTGCGACGCTACGCTCCATCGTGAAGTCTGGCATCCCCGTGATGGGACATCTTGGCTTAACTCCGCAAAGCATACATCAACATGGGGGGTTCCGAGTACAAGGGAGGCACCCAAGCGGTGCACGAGCACTCATAAAAGCAGCCGATGCTCTACAGGACGCCGGCGCTTTCGCTATTGTGCTCGAGCTGATACCCGCAGAAGTGGCGGCTCTCATCAGCGCTCGCCTGGATATCCCTACTTTTGGGATTGGGGCAGGACCCAGCTGCGATGGCGAGGTTCAAGTTTTCCATGACTTACTCGCATTACTCCCGGGCAAACCACTACGTCATACCCGGCACTTTGCGGCCATCGGAGAAGACATCCGCCAGGCTTTACGAGAGTATATCGGCGCGGTTCGCACTAGAGAATTTCCAACCGATGACCAAAGTTCGCATCTTTCGGATGAAGTCCTCGAACTCATCCGAGGGGAATTTGGCGAGAGTAGCGAATAATTTACGGAGCAAGGCTTGAAAATCGCCCGTAGTGTATTCGAATTGCGCGAAATGCGCCCACGGCTGGGCGCAAACATCGGCTTGGTACCGACTATGGGTGGGCTGCATGCTGGCCATCACGCGTTAATCCGCGCCGCGAACGCGGAGAATCCCGCTGTCATGGTAACCATATTCCTGAACCCGAAACAATTCAACGACAACAGCGACCTCGTCGCTTACCCAAGCAACATCGAAAAAGACCTCGAATTCTTGTACGCAGAAGGTGTCGACCTCGCGTTCATACCCAACGCTCAAGAAATCTATCCACCTGGTTTCCAGACCGAAGTCCATTTGCCAAAGCTGAGTAGAGACTGGGAAGCAGAGCAACGACCGGGCCATTTCGTCGGTGTTGCGACGGTAGTGACGATCCTTCTCAACCTGGCCGGGGCGGCCACCGCTTATTTTGGGCAAAAAGATGCTCAACAGGTCGCCATCATCCGCCGCCTCATTCATGATTTGCGACTGCCCACAACAACACAAATCATCCCCACGGTGCGGGAAAGTGACGGTCTTGCGTTCAGTTCTCGCAATTCCCAAATACCCAAACAACTACGCCCACAGGCGAGAGCCTTATTTGGCGCTTTAAAGGCTGCCGGTCGAGAATACGAGGCTGGCGAAAGAAACGACAAAGCTCTGCGCCGGGTCATGCGCGCGAACCTATTGACTGAAACGAATATTGTGTTGAATTACGAGAGCATCGTTTCAGCCAAGAATTTTCGCGCTCTTGAGGGCAATCTACACCCGGAATGTGCACCCCTGGCGCTGGTTGCTTGCGAATTGGGGCCGATTCGCTTGATTGACAACATGCTCCTACCGATCCAACGCAACAATCGGGCAGAGATGAACGCTGTGCTGGGATTGGATTGGTGAAACCCCATTATGCAAACGGCGGTGTATCGTTATCCTGATACATGTCGATTCGGCTTCGCAGACGCTCCACACGACCGCGCTTCGGTCGACTCCGTTGCCAAAGCGATCGCCAGATGGACAACCAATTGCGATAGCGCATTCTCCAGCGAACCAGCAAATAGCCCAACTCGCGCCGCTGCTTCGTGAGACGGATGGTCGGCTTTTGCGAAAGCGTACCCCATCTCAGTGTGACAGCACCCCAGGTTAGACCACCACCAAAACCGACCAAGACGATATGGTCACCGTTTTGGATACGACCCTTTTCGACCGCATCGCATATTGCAATCGGTATGGAGGCGGCCGAAGTATTGCCATAATCAGCGAGATTACACATAAAACGGCTCTCTTCAATTTGCAAACTACGCGCTGCTGCTTTGATGATGCGCAGGTTCGCCTGATGAGGGATGATGAGAGCCACATCTTGAAGTGCCACCGAGGCTTTTTGCAATGACTCCTCGACACATGCACCAATTACGCGTGTGGCAAATTTAAAGACCTCGCTACCCTTCATATGCATCTTGTATGGCTTATGAGCTTGCGTGAAAATATCCGGGTTGGAAACTCCCATACTGGCGATATTGGGTATACCGAGTAAGTCTCCACCAGTCCCATCAGAGCGCAAGACCCCGGAAAGCACACCTCCAGGTCTTTCGCTGGTACGCAAGACGATAGCTCCCGCCCCATCACCAAATAAGATGCAAGTTCCGCGATCCTGCCAATCCATAACGCGGCTCATCGTCTCCGCACCCACAACCAAGACATTGTCTGCGCTACCACCAACGATGGCTTGTGCGGCCATTTGTACGCCATATACAAAACCGGAACAGGCAGCGCTCAAATCAAAGGCGCCCGCCTTCGAAGCCCCCAACCAACCTTGGATAAGACTGGCTGATGCGGGGAAGACATTCTCGGGGGTCGAAGTGCAACAGATGATTAAATCCAGCTCTTTTGGAATGATATTGGCCACATTGAGCGCGTCTTGCGCCGCCTTGAAGCCAAGGGTAGCCGTCGTTTCCTTGTCGTTGGCGATGCGCCGCTGCTCAATACCTGTGCGCGCACGGATCCAAGCGTCATTGGTGGAGACGAGCGCCTCCAATTCCTCGTTGGTCATCACGCGTTCCGGTACCGCTTTACCCCAACCAATGATATGGGCATAACGCGGCTGCGGGTTGCCATTGGCACCAAGCGCCGACCATTCAGCCATCACTTCGCCCCAATACCAACACCGCATTGTGTCCGCCAAATCCGAATGAGCTGGTCATCACGCGGTGAATTTCCTTTGACACACCAATATTGGGCGTATAGTTCAAGTCACAAGTCGGGTCAGGGTTTTCGTAGTTTATGGTGGGGGGAATGAACCCGTCGCGCATGGCCAGGATACAGAAAATTGCCTCAGCCGAACCCGCAGCACCCAACATATGCCCCGTCATCGATTTGGTAGAGCTGATGGGAATCTGATAAGCCCATTCACCCAGCGCCAACTTTAGCGCATTCGTCTCACTAGTATCATTGAGCGGGGTGCTGGTCCCGTGCGCGTTGATGTAATGGATGTCTTCCGCCGTCAGCTTCGCATCTGCCAAAGCCAATTTCACCGCCGCCGCCGCGCTCTCACCCAACTCATTTGGAGCCGTGATGTGATGCGCGTCAGAAGTACTTCCATAGCCCAAAATCTCAGCATGGATTTCCGCACCGCGAGCCAACGCTTGCTCGCGCTCTTCCAATAAGAGCATTCCCGAACCCTCGGCCATCACAAAACCCTTGCGTTCCGCATCAAAGGGGCGTGACGCTCGCTCCGGTTCATCATTGCACTGAGTTAGGGCGGTCATATTGGCGAAACCGACGACACAAATATCCTGTAGTGCTGCCTCTGAGCTGCCAGCCAACATCGTATTGACCTTGCCAAGACGAATCAACTCTGCCGCATCACCAATACAATTATTACCCGTCGCGCAAGCCGTATTGATGGACCAATTCGGACCACGGATGCCAAAATCTATCGATACTTTGCCGGCGGCCGCGTCTGGTAACATCATGGGCACCATTAACGGGCTAACACCTTTTTGCCCACGGCTGATGAAGCGCTGAATGCCCGTATAGAGCGTACCGATACCCCCAATTCCTGTTCCCACCACGCAGCCCACATCGTAGCGATTGGCATCATTGATGGTGTAAGCGGCGTCATCCAGAGCTTGTTGAGCCGCCGCCAGTGCAAATTGCACAAAGCGATCCGTCCGCCGTGCTTCCCGACGACCAAATAAGGCCTCGACATCAAAGTCCTTCACTTCACCAGCGATATGAGTGTCAATATGCGTCGGATCAAAATGCGTCAAACGACCGATACCCGAAAGTCCAGAGCGAATTCCACACCAGGCGCTCTCAATGTCGTTGCCCAAAGGACAAACCAGGCCCATCCCTGTGACGACCACTCGCCGTCTGCTCAAAATTCACTCCCCTCCGCGCTCCCCTTGACGGTAGCGACATTACGCCCACCGCAACGACACGGGCGAGGCAATGCCGGTTTGGCTTCCGTTCTGAGGTCTTTCAGTCTATACTGACATCCTCGAGGGTCAAAATGTGGACCAGTCATCCGCAGCAACAGACAAACATTCGAATTCACAGGCGCAAGACCGCCGCGATTATAGCATATAGCCGAACCGCAAGGCAGCAGTCGTGATTTTGATCACCGGCGCGGGAGGGTATATTGGTCAAAGGTTGGTGGCCCGCCTAGTCCGCGAAAATTGGCCACTGCGCTGCCTCATCGCGCAACAACATGAGCGGGGATTTTCACACAATCAAGATGTCGAACTGTATGTTCATAACGCGCCAGATGATGCGCTCTGGTCTCAACTGGTGGAGGGTATAGACTGCATCATTCATTTGCGAAGCGCCCATTGGTGGGGTCGAAGCGAGGATTTATATTCTGTCGAGATACTGGATTTGCAGGCGTTATTGCGGGCGGCGCGTAGCGCTGGTGTCGGCCGCATCATCACCTTGAGTCATCTTGGCGCCACGCTGACATCAGGGATTGGCACACTGCGTTTGAAAGCTGAGGTCGAAGAGTTGTTGAAAACGAGTGGCTTGGCATATACGATCATTCGAAGCGCGCTCGTATATGGTGAAGACGATTCCTTCATATGTCATCTGGCGGCGCTCCTGCGTGCCAATCCGCTCTTTTTCCTGCAGCCCGGCCAAGGTGGATACCTACAACAACCCCTCCATGTTAGCGACCTGGTGGAAGCCCTGGCTCGTTCGCTGCGGCACATCGACATAGTGGATGATATCGTGAATGTGGGCGGGCCAGAGTACATGACCTTTAGCGAATTACTGCAAACCATCATGCGTGTAACCAAGATGCCCAGAAGTCTCATCAGCGTACCGCCATATTTTTTGCGTTTGTTGGCACAACTTTTCTCTCATATTTTGCCTCGCTCTCTCATCACTGACCAATGGTTTGACCTGGTAACCGTCAGCCGTACGACCAGCATTCAGAACTTGCGGCGCACATTTGATATTCAACCCAAACGCTTGGAAGACACATTAAGGCTCTATCTGTCTGACAAAAATCACCTCCATTGTTTATTTGCCCGCAGTTTTCGTAAGCGGCCTCGGCTCAAGTAGCTTTGACTGCATTAACCTTGCTGAAGATTCGATGCTTGGACTCATACGATGAAATTCAAGCGGTGATGCCTTTGCAACGCGCCACCTGGGGCGATGAAAGCGAGGGAGGACTCATCCCCGCACAGATGCTCATTCATCTGGTTCGCTACGGTGGACATGTGTTGGCTGCTTACTGGAGTGAAAGGCTGGTTGGATTCATCGTCGGCTACATCGGCCTGTACGGCCAGCAAGTGGTCATGGCCTCCAAGCGCATGATGGTCTTACCCCCATTTCGCAACCGCGGTATTGCTAGAGAGCTCAAATTGGCGCAGCGTGCGCTGGCCATCGAACAAGGTATCCCTCTCATCACCTGGACCTTTTCTCCCTGTTTGAGCCTGAATGCTCATTTCAACTTGGTGAAACTCGGAGCTGTTGGTCGACGGTATGACCGAAATGTATACGGCAGTGATAACTCCTTGGCGACGCTGGGGTCATCAGACCGGATGTTGGTGGAATATTGGGTGAAGTCAAAACGCGTTTGTCGGCTAGCCGAGCGTACCCCCCAGCCACGCCCGCTCACTCAATTGCTCGAGCAGGCGTTACCCATTGTGAATCCTAGCGAGAGGGGGAGGGGTAATTGGCGCGCTTGTTGTGATGCTTCGCAAATACAAGAAACTCCGGAAAGTCGCATTCTGGTGGAAATTCCAGCGAATTTTGCGGATATTCTCCGAGAAGCTCCCAATATCGCCGTAAAATGGCAAGAACAATTGCGGTGGTTATTGTTAAAATGGCTGAATGGTCGCGCCTTCTCAGTGACGGATCTTTGGCATGGGCAATTGCCGGGTGAGGGCTGCGCGCGCGCCTATTATTTACTTGAACGAAAAAGTGACGATCTTTGTTAGTTGTATAGGAGCCACCATATGCGCAGCATCACCATCCAATCCATCCAGATTCACCTCATCAGCTTGCCGCTTGTTGAAGTGCTGACCACAAGTTTTGGGGGTGAAGCCAATAAGTCCGCGATGTTACTGGAGCTAAGCACTACTGATGGCGATATCGGCTGGGGGGAATCATCCGCAATGATCGAGCCTGGGTATAGTTATGAAACCCTTGGCAGCTCATACCATATCATTCGCGAATTCCTCATCCCCGCTGTTATCGGTAAAACCATCAACAGTCCGGTCGAGCTACCGTCGCTGATGCAAAACGTCCGCGGCTATCCCCTCTCCAAACATGCAGTGGAGGCCGCTGTTTGGGACGCTTGGTCCAAAGCGAATGGGTTGCGCCTGGCCGATGCTTTCGCGCACCATCTCCCTGCGGGGAATGAATCGCGCGGTTATGCCAATGTCGGCGTCAGCATCGGCATTCAAAGATCTCATGAAGAAACCATCGCGGTTATCCACAAACGGCTCGCACAAGGTTATGGACGCATCAAGCTGAAAATTCGTCCCGATTGGGATGTGGCTATGGCCCGCGCCGTGCGTCAAGCTTTTCCCGATATCTCGCTAATGTTGGACGCAAACAGCGCCTATTCGCTGGCTGATGCCAAGCACCTAGCACAGGTCGATGATCTGAATTTGCTGATGATTGAACAACCCCTGGGTTATGAAGATTTATACGAGCACAGCCAATTGCAACCACAACTACAAACCGATATCTGCTTGGATGAGAGCATCCATAGTCTGAGCGACGCGCAGCTTGGTTACGAAATCGGCGCCTACCGCATCCTCAATCTCAAGCCCGCTCGGGTGACTGGATACACCGAAAGCCTGGCGATTTACCAATTTTGTGTAGAAAATGATATTCCGCTATGGATTGGTGGGCTATTGGAGACCGGTGTGGGGCGCGCTGCGAACCTGGCGTTTGCTTCGTTGCCTGGGGTGACCCTCCCCTGCGATATTTCAGCGACCGAACGCTACTACCAGCCAGATATCAGCGAGCCAGCATTCATATTGGCAGAAAACAGTACCATCGCTGTCCCCGATGCGCCGGGCATCGGCGTTGAAGTGCAAGCAGATCGCCTCGAGAGCAGTGCGGCCGCCTGGCATACCGGCAATCCGTACACGACCATCCAATGGGCTGAGTGAGTAAAATTCATACTGACAATCTAGACAAGCGCACACTATTCGACTAAGATTACGCTATGATTTTGGTTTGGGCTCTCTAAAGTAGAGGAATTGCGGTTAATGACCAGCACTACGAATGACATTTACCAATCGTTGCTCTCACAAATCCAGGAATATCAACCCAGTTACGAAGCTGTCGAGGTGGGGTTCGTCGAAGAAGTCGGCGATGGTATCGCGCGCGTATCGGGGATGGAGAACATTCAATTCGGTGAGCTGGTTCGCTTTGCGAATGGCTCTGCGGGCATCGCCTTCAACCTGGAAAGCGACAATGTTGGCATCATCATCATGGGCGTCTATGACGACATCAATGAAGGCGATGAAGTTCGCCCTACCGGCCGCGTCGCCTCAGTGCCAGTGGGCGAAAGCCTGGTTGGGCGCGTGGTGGATGCCCTCGGCAATCCACTGGACGGTAAAGGGCCAGTCTCCACCAATGAGCAATTCCCCATTGAGCGCATCGCCCCGGGGGTAATGGAGCGGCAAAACGTCTACCGTCCGGTTCAGACGGGTATTGTCGCCATCGATTCTATGATCCCCATCGGCCGCGGTCAACGCGAGCTCATCATCGGCGATCGTCAAACTGGTAAAACTGCCCTGGGTATTGATTCCATCCTCAACCAAAAAGGACAGGCGTTAAATTGCATCTATGTGGCTATCGGCAAGCGCAAGGGTGAAATAGCGCGTTTGGTGAACTTACTCGAAGAATATGGAGCGATGGAGTACACCACTATCGTGGTGGCTTCAGCCTCCGATCCCGCGGCGATGAATTACATTGCACCCTATGCCGGTTGTGCGATAGGCGAATGGTTCATGGAGAAAGGCCGGGATGCGCTGGTCATTTACGACGACCTTTCTAAACACGCTTGGGCCTATCGTCAGGTGTCTTTATTGATGCGCCGCCCTCCGGGGCGTGAAGCCTACCCCGGTGATGTTTTCTATTTGCATAGCCGCCTACTCGAGCGCGCCGCCCAACTCAGCGAAGACCGTGGCGGCGGTTCTCTGACTGCCTTACCAATCATCGAAACATTGCTGGGCGATGTGAGTGCGTACATACCAACCAATGTCATTTCCATTACTGATGGACAGATTTACCTAGAATCAGACCTGTTTTATGCTGGTCAGCGACCCGCCTTGAATGTGGGTATTAGCGTCAGCCGGGTTGGCGGCGACGCACAAACACGGGCGATGAGCAAGGTTGCTGGCGGTTTACGACTCGACCTCGCGCAATTTCGCTCGCTGGCGGCTTTCGCCCAATTTGGCTCCAGTCTGGATAAATCCACTCAACAGCAATTGGAGCGTGGCTTGCGGCTCACTGAATTGCTGAAACAACCTCAATATCAACCGATGTCGCTGACCGACCAAATCGCCATCATATTTGCTGGCACCAATGGTTTCTTGGATGATGTGGAAGTGAGCCGTGTCAAAGATTGGCAAGAATCTTTTCTGCGCGCTTACCATACTCAATTCGCTGAGCTAGCCGACCATATTCAAGAAAACGCCGGCGTTTGGGACGAAACAATGATTGAGCGTCTGAGCAAAGCGATTGGTCAATTCAACGCTAGCTGGAGCTAAACGCAAGGATATTCCCTATGCCCACCGTCCGCGAAATTAAGAAACGCATCAAAAGTGTTGACAACATCACACAAATTACGCGGGCAATGGAAGCGGTGGCCGCGTCGCGTGTGCGCCGAGCGCAGGCGCGCGTCCTTGCGAGCCGCAGTTATTCCGAAAAAGCTTGGGAAATTTTGCTGAATATCCATGAAATGTCACCCACTGGCCTGACGCTACACCCTTTATTGGCCGAGCGTGAGCAAGTCCGCAATGCCCTCATCGTCATCATTTCCGCTGACCGTGGCTTGGCCGGCGCTTATAATGCCAACATCCTGCGCGCTGGACAACTTTTCGCGCGGCGCTTAGCAATCCCGACTCGTTACATCACCATCGGCCGCAAGGCACGCGATGCCATTCTAAGGAGCGGTGAAGAAATCATCGCTGAATTCAGCGATTTACCCGACGAACCAACGCTCGCCTCACTGGCGCCCATATCACATTTAGCCAGCGATGAATTTCTCTCGGGCCGCGTAGACCGTGTCTTCATCGCTTACACTGATTTCATCAATATGCTCACTCAGCGCCCTAGCGTACTCGGCTGGTTGCCCCTGGTCCCCTATACAACTAAAGACCAGGTCGTGGCCGAATATGTCAAATCCACGCCAACCATCAGCGGCGGACTCAGCGGCTACGAATATGAACCGGGGCCAGAAACCATCTTGCAAGAAATCGTCCCGCGTTTCACGCAATTGCAACTCTATCAGGCGGTTTTGGAATCACGCGCTAGCGAACACGCAGCGCGTATGGTGGCTATGCGCAACGCGTCCGATTCTGCCAGCGAGCTGACCAGTCAGCTGAAACTGGTCTACAATAAAGCGCGTCAGGCGGTCATCACCGCGGAAATATTGGATATCGTCGGTGGAGCAGAGGCACTACAAGAGACACTAGAGGCCTTAGCGTCACAAATTGAGAAGCAATTGGAAGAAAAATCCAGCAATGGAATGACTGCCTAAGGGCAGAATGCCAGGCGAATATAGGAGAACAACATGGCATCATCCCGAGGAGTGGTTTCGCAGGTACTGGGTGCAGTGGTCGATGTGAGCTTCCCCAGTGGCGATCTACCCGACATCTTTGAGGCGATACGCGTCCCCCTAGGCGAAGGTCAAGAAGACCTCATTCTGGAAGTGCAAACTCATTTGGGTCAAAACGGTGTGCGAACCGTCGCGATGGATACCACCGATGGGTTGTCTCGCGGCCGCGAATGCCTCGCTACTGGCTCGCCCATTCAAGTACCGGTGGGGGAAGCATCATTGGGGCGCATCTTCAATGTCCTCGGCCGGCCAATTGATAACCGACCCACCGTGCCCGACACGGAACCATATCGCCCTATTCATGCACTGGCGCCGAAATTCGAAGATCAATCTGCGAAAATCGAGGTCTTTGAGACCGGACTCAAAGTCATTGACCTAATTGCGCCGATGACCCGAGGTGGCAAGACGGGCATCTTCGGCGGGGCGGGTACCGGCAAGACCGTCACCATCATGGAATTGATCAATTCCATCGCCACACAACACGAAGGACTCTCGGTCTTCGCTGGTGTTGGCGAGCGTACCCGCGAGGGCACACAACTTTACGGTGAAATGGCGGAAGCAGGTGTGCTGGATAAGCTCGCGATGGTCTTTGGGCAGATGAACGAGCCGCCGGGTGTCCGCCTTCGTGTCGCTCTGGCCGGTTTGACGATGGCGGAGCATTTCCGCGACCAAGGTACAGATGTCTTGATGTTCATTGACAATATCTTTCGCTACTCATTGGCCGGCGCAGAAGTTTCCGCTTTGCTCGGGCGTATGCCCTCCGCAGTAGGCTATCAGCCCACGCTTGCCGATGAGATGGGCCAGCTCCAAGAACGCATCACTTCTACCCAGCGTGGCTCCATCACTTCGATGCAAGCCGTTTATGTTCCCGCTGATGATTACTCTGATCCCGCGCCGGTCGCTGTTTTCACACACCTGGATGGCACCATCGCCCTGGAGCGCGCCATCGTTGAGAAGGGTATCTTCCCCGCCGTCGACCCCCTCGCTTCTACCAGCAAAATCCTTGACCCCAACATCATCGGTGAAGATCATTACCGCACAGCGCGCGGTGTCCAACAAGTCTTGCAACGATACAAAGACCTGCAAGATATCATCGCCATCCTCGGTGTGGACGAACTCTCGGATGATGACCGTATGCTGGTGGCACGTGCACGAAAAATCGAGCTCTTCTTGAGCCAACCGATGTTCGTCGCGCAACAGTTTACCGGCCGTGACGGGCGTTATGTGCCGGTGCGCGATACCGTCCGCGGTTTCCGTCTCATCCTTGATGGCGAGCTGGATGATATACCCGAGCCGATGTTTTATATGGCCGGTCCCATCGAAGATGTCTTAGCGCGCAATCAAGAAGCCAGCGTGAACGGGAACTGAGTATGCCGCTGGCCGTAGAGTTGGTCTCGCAAGAGAAAAAGGTCTTCGCAGAAGACGCGGTGGATTTCATCCTCATCCCTGCGCTGGAAGGCACAATCGGCATCCTGCCCAATCACGCTCCAGTGTTGACGACTCTCTCGGATGGGGAACTACTCATCCGCAAGGGCACAGCGGAGGAGAGTTTCGCCGTCTTTGGCGGAGTGGTGGATATCCGGCCCGACAAAGTCGTAATCTTGGCCGATCTGGTCGAATCCAGCTACGCCTTGGATTTGGAAAAAGCAGAAGCGGCCCGTGAACGCGCCACCGAGATGATGGCCGAAGGTTCTTCACTCAGCGAAATTCATAAAGCAGAGCTAGCCCTACGGCGCGCCGAAATCACCATCCGTTTGAAGCGTAAAGTGCAAGCAAGGGGCCAGGTGCTACGCATCCTCGGTCAAGATGAAGGGTGATTCAGTCACTTGGCAGATGAGACAAAAGCTTAGATGTCTCCTTTCCGCAAAAAGCTGGGGGTCGATCTCGGTACGATCAATGTCCTGATTTGCAGTAATGGACAAATCGTTTTGCAAGAACCATCCCTGGTCGCCCTAAGAGCTGAGCCGGATGAGCGTGGGAATGTTGGGATTGTCGAAATCGGGCAACCCGCTCGGGATATGTTGGGCCGTGTCGACGAAGAGAATCTGGAAATTGTTCGGCCACTCGTCAACGGTGTAATTGCGGATTACGAGGTCACACAGGCGATGCTGGAATATTATTTCGGCCGCGCCTCCGGACGCATGCAATTGTTGAAACCGGAAGTGATGATCTCCGTCCCTTGGGGGGTCACGAATGTCGAACGACGTGCAGTCTACGAAGCGACCATGGCAGCGGGTGCCAGGCGCGCGCACCTAATTTGGGAACCATTGGCCGCCGGACTGGGGGCGGGTTTACCTGTCAATACACCGGCCGGCGATATGATTGTCAATCTCGGCGGCGGTATCACCGAAGCGGCCATCCTGACGATGAACCATATCGTCCGCGCGACTAGCGAACGCGTCGGCGGCTTGCATATGGACGAAGCCATCTGCCAATATGTTCGCAAAAAATACAACCTGACCATCGGGTTACTGATGGCGGAAGCGCTCAAGGTGCAGATTGGTGCGGCTAGTGATACCGAAGAATCGCTTTCCTGCGAGATGCAAGGCGTGGATAACCTGAGCGGTTTGCCACGGAGGGCCTCAATAAATACCGAGGAAATCACCGAAGCGATCGAAGAACCGTTGGCACATATCGCGGATGTGATCAAATCCTTACTCATCAATACCCCCCCTGAGCTCGCCGCCGATATTATGGGCCGCGGCATCTTGCTCACCGGTGGCAGTGCTTTGCTCCGGGGAATGGACACCTTCCTCACTCAGCAAATTCAGGTACCAGTTTTTCGCGCCGACAACCCTCTTTCTGCAATTGCCTATGGCGCCAGTATGGCGCTGAACGACCCTGTTTTGCTGCGAAGCATCGCCGAGTTGACCTGAGGCGTTGCGCGCTGCCCGCTTGCTGATTCTGCTCTTATGAGAATCTGCATGGGTATCATCGTTCAGCATTGCCGCAGGATTCAGACATTGCCCTTCCTCATCAATCAGTCCGAACTCCATCGAGAGACTTCTCATATGCTAAAATCCTCAAAGTCAGAGAATTGAGCAATTATGCCTGCGACGAGCGTGAGCGAAACTGACGAGCCGACCAAGGCTTCATCACTCCCAGACCCGCATCCTGAGCTTGTCGATATTCAGGATTCGATGCTGGATGGCTTGGGGCAGTTGGCCAGCTACTTCGGCTTCAACAAAATCATCGGTCAGCTCTACGCCTTTGTGCTTTTTGAGCCGCAACCACTCTCTCTCGATCAATTGCGCGAGCGCCTACACATCTCCAAAGCAGCCGTCAGCATGCATATGCGTACGCTGGAGCAATTGGGCATGGTCCGCCAGGTGTATATGCGTGGTGAACAACACCGGCGCAAGTTCTATGAGGCAGAAACCGATCTTTGGCAGATCATACGCAACATCATTAGCCTGCGAGAAAAGCGCGACATCGATCGCACTCTCATTGTGTTGCGAGAAAATGTCGAGAGATTGCTGAATCTGCAGCCAGAATTGGCAGAGCTCGACCACCAGCGTGCACGTTTTTTCCTCGAGCGCACCGAACAAATGGAGTCTTTATTCCGGTTTGCTCACAATCTCATCAACACGATGTTGGAAGAAAGTGACTTAACACAAGATTTCTCAACACAATCTGAAAAATCAAAGCAGGGTAGGGGGAGTGGCGGAATTGGCAGACGCGCATGACTTAGGATCATGTATCTTTATGATGTGAGGGTTCGAATCCCTCCTTCCCCATAGATAGGACGCCAGCAGGCGTCCTTATCCTTTCGCGCTTCTTAGGGGCTCGCCATTCTATCGCGCGCAAGAGCACGCTATACTGAAATCAAATGGAAAAGTGGAAAAGGGCCGCGACATTTGGAAGTCCAAACGGAGCGCTTGGAAGCACAACAGGCGCGACTCACAGTTTCCTTAACAACCGAGCGTCTAGAAAATGCCAAGCGCGCCGCAGCGCGCCGCCTATCGAAACGCAATAACATACCCGGCTTCCGCAAAGGCAAGGCGCCTTATCCCATCGTCTTGCGAAATTTTGGCGAAGCGGCGATCGTAGAAGAAACCCTGGAAACGCTCGGTAACCAGGTATACCGTGAAGCGCTAGAACAATCTGAACTGCTGGCTTATGGGCCAGGTAGGCTAGAGGATTTTGTTTTACAACCAAAGCCGCAATTCACCTTCACGGTGCCGCTCCAACCGGAAGTCGAATTGAATAATTATCGTCAAGTTCGACTGGAATATGAAGAGACAACCATCAGCGATGAAGATTTAGCCAAACAGCTAAAAGCGTTGCGGTATCAGCATGCAGTGTTCGAAGAAAGCCGCAGCAGCAATGTTGAGAACGGCGATCGAGTCGCACTTGATTTTCACATCACCTTTACCGATGACCCAGAAGGTGTAGAAGGCGATGATGATTTGGGTGAGAAACCGCTTCGTGGAAGCGATTTTGCTCGCGGTGAAGAACAAAGCTTTTGGCTTGATCCCGAAGAGGAACCGGTTCTCACGGGTTTCCGGGCAGCCTTGATTGGCGCAGCGCTTGATGAAGAGCGGGAATTTGCGCTACAGATCCCCAATGAAGAAACAATCCGCAGCGATATCATCGGTCGTTCGGTCAACTGTCGCGTAAAAGTGCGCAAGATTGAGAAGGTAACCCTGCCGCAGATGAACGACAATTTCGCCGCGCAATTAACGAAGGATGAAGCTGAGCCACTCACACTCTTGCAGCTCCGCCAACGCATCCGAGAGAATATGCAAAAACAGGCCAGCGAGCAAGCTCGCTCCCAATATATTCAAGCAGTGCAAAACGACATCCTCGCCCAAGCGAGTGTACTTTATCCGGAGGCGATGTTGGAAGACGAAACGAGCGCACGCATGGAGCACTTCGGTGAAGATTTGCAAAAGCGTTACGGAATTAAACTTCCCGATTATTTGCGCCTGGAGGGCAAAGATGAGGAGGAGATGCGTGCAGAATTTCGCCCTGAGGCCAAACGCCATCTGAGTATTTGGTTATTGCGAGATGCCATTCGCGCTAAAGAATACATAGAAATTAGCGCTGAGCAAACCCAGGCAGAAATCGAGAAGATGCTAGCCGAGATGGGCGATGCAGCCGATGAGCGTTTAAGGGGACAATATCATTCCACTGAATTTCAACAGCGAATTGCCCACGCCTTATTACAGAGGGAAATTGACGAGCGAATTTTTGCCATCGGCCAGGGTCTTGCGCTGGCTTCACCCGAAGAAACGCCAACAGAGAAGCAAACGCCGGAAGCAAAAGGAGTTGAGCAATGAGTGCCAGCAACATTATCCCTATGGTAATCGAGCAAGGAAGCCGTGGTGAGCGTGCCTACGATATCTATTCGCTGCTTTTGAAAGAACGCATCGTCTTCGTTGGCTTACCACTCAATGATCAAGTCGCGAACCTCATCGTCGCGCAACTGCTATTCCTCGATCGCGAAGCACCAGAACGCCAAATCCAAATGTACATCAATTCACCGGGCGGGGTGATTTACGCGGGTTTGGCGATTTACGACACTATGCTACAAGTTGCTGCCCCAATCAGTACTGTCGCCGTTGGGGTAACCGCCAGTTTCGGCACGGTATTGCTCACCGCAGGCGATAAAGGCTTGCGCTACGCTTTACCCAACTCCACCATTCATATGCACCAACCGCTCAGCGGAGCACAAGGGCAGGTTTCAGACCTGCTGATCCAAGTGAATGAAGGCGTGCGCTTAAAGGAATTGTTGTTGGATATATTTGTGGAACGCACCGGCCAGGAGCGTGAGACCATCGAACGCGATTTGGACCGTGATATCTATATGAGCGCCCAGCAAGCGGCGAATTATGGTCTGGTGGATACTGTGCTCACTCCCTCTAAGCATGAAACCACAACCGAAAACGGCGCTAGGGGTTAAGCAAGCGTGATGAAAAGAACGATGATACCCAAATGCTCTTTCTGCCAGCAAACTCACGAACGAGTCGATCGCCTCATTGCCGGGCCGGAAGGGATTTTCATCTGTAACGAATGTGTGGAACGTTGTCTTGGGCTTTTGCATGAAGAGACGCCAGCCTCAGTCCAGCACGCCAGCGAAGAAATCACACTCTTGCCACCACGCGAGATATTGGCGGCGTTGGATGAATATGTGATTGGACAACCATTGGCCAAGCGAATTCTCAGCGTTGCTGTCTACAATCATTACAAACGCGTGCTTTTTCATGCGCGCGATGACAATAATGTCGAGCTGGAAAAAAGCAATATCCTGATCGCCGGACCCACCGGTTGCGGTAAGACGATGCTGGCACAGACGCTAGCGCGGATCCTCGATGTGCCATTTTGTATTGTGGACGCGACCGCCTTGACCGAAGCCGGGTATGTTGGCGAGGATGTCGAGAACATACTCTTACGCCTCATTCAAGTAGCCGATGGTGAAATTAAGCAGGCGGAAAGGGGAATCATCTATGTGGATGAGATCGATAAAATCGCTCGAAAATCAGCAGACAACCCCTCCATTACTCGTGATGTCTCCGGAGAAGGGGTGCAACAAGCCTTACTCAAAATTATCGAAGGGACCATCGCGAATGTCCCCCCTCAAGGAGGACGCAAACACCCACATCAAGAATTCCTACAAATCAATACCGGCAACATTCTTTTCATCTGCGGTGGAACCTTTGCTGGAATCGAAGAAGATATCGGAAAACGCCTCGGTGACCTCGGGCAAATTGGTTTCGTCGCGTCACCCAACAAGAAGAAAACCCATCAAATGGATCTCCTGCACCAACTCGCGCCAGAAGATTTGATGGCCTATGGGCTCATTCCAGAATTGGTGGGACGCTTGCCAGTGATCACCCATGTCGACCTACTCGAGAAAAACGACCTAGTGCGCATCCTCACACAACCGCGGAACGCCCTGGTCAGTCAGTACAAGCAGCTGCTGGCGCTAGATGATGTGGAATTGGAGATTGAAGCCGACACCTTAGCGGCAGCAGCGGAAATCACTCTCAACCGAGGGACCGGTGCTCGTGGCCTCCGCTCCATCCTCGAGCGCGCCCTGATGGATGTCATGTTTGAAATCCCTGGATCTAGGGAGATCAGCCGCGTTGTCTTGCAAAAAGAGGTCATCACAGAGAATGCAAGGCCGCTCATTTTCGGCTCCGCCGGTCAGCAGTTACGCTGGACAGCAGATGGGCATTTGGATTCTGCCGCCTAGCCAAAGCAAGACGGCCGCGAATTTGGCTTGGGTTCATGATGTTTGATGAAGCTAAAATTCATGTGCGCAGTGGCGATGGCGGTGCGGGCATTGTCGCCTTTCGTAGAGAAAAGCATGTTCCGAAGGGTGGCCCCAGCGGTGGGGATGGTGGACGCGGTGGCGATATCATTCTACGCGTGAACAAAAGGGTACACACCCTGCGCCGCTTCAGTAGACAAAGACATTTTCATGCCGAGGCGGGTGGGCGTGGCGGCTCCAGCCGCAAAACTGGCGCTAGCGCCGCACCACTATACATCGATGTGCCACCAGGCACCGTCGTCTTTTCAGAAACTGGCGAAAAATTGGCCGACCTTATCAACGAAGGCGCCGAATGGTATGCAGCGAGAGGTGGGCGCGGTGGGCGCGGCAATTGTCGCTTTGTCAACGCTCAACAGCAAACCCCCCGCATGGCCGAAAAGGGCGCTCCCGGGGAGTCCCGCTGGCTTCAATTGGAATTGCGCTTGCTCGCAGATATCGGAATCGTGGGTCTGCCCAATGCGGGTAAATCCACACTATTGTCAGTCATCAGTCATGCCAAACCAAAGATCGCCAATTATCCTTTCACCACGCTCGAGCCCAACTTGGGCGTGCTCATGCAAACCGATCAAGAGCTGGTAATCGCCGATATCCCAGGACTGGTCGAAGGTGCAAATCAGGGCGTGGGATTGGGTCACACTTTTCTCAGGCACCTCAAGCGCACACGCCTGCTAATTCACCTCATCGATGGCAGCCAACCGAATGTTGTGGACAACTACGCCCTCATCAATATGGAGCTCGCGTTATTTTCCGATGAATTGCGAGAGAAGCCTCAAATCGTCGTCGTGAACAAATATGACCTCGCCAATACGCGGGCATTCTGGCCGCATCTGAGTGAGGAGTTTGCTGCGAAAGGCATTGAGCCGCTGGTCATCTCGGCGGCGACCCAACAGGGTGTCAACGCTTTGACGAAAAGACTCTTCGCCCAGTACGCTGCCTTACCTGCGCTAGAATCAAATCAACAAGAAACGATCTTCACAATTGCCGATGAACCCGATGAGCCGATATTCTCCATTCACCAGAAACGCGACGGAGAATATATTGTCCGTGGAGAGAATATTGAGCGCGCCGCCTCAATGACTTATTGGGAAAATGAAGAATCGGTGAACCATTTCCAAAAAATCTTGGCGGCTCTCGGGATTACCACTGCGCTCAGTAATCATGGTATTCAATTGGGTGATGTTGTCCACATTGGCACTCACGAGCTCGAGTGGGGCGAGTAAGTGCGCGATGACAACGAAACCTCCTCCCAAACCACCGCCAAGAGCAAGTTCCGCAGCACGCATCGGTATCCTTGGTGGTAGCTTCGATCCGCCACACCGGGGTCACTTAATCCTCGCGACTGCAGCGCGTGAACAGCTCAATTTGACACGGACCTTTTTCCTCCCTGCAGCAGACCCACCGCACAAACGTGGACGCGTCCGCGCCAGTATCGAGCACCGCCTAGCGATGTTGGAACTGGCTTTACTGCACGAACCACATTTCGAAATATCTCTGGTGGATGTCACGCGGCCTGGGCCTCATTATTCTGTTGACACGGTCAAAATCGTCAACAAGCAATTTCCAGAAGCGCAACTGTATTTCATCATGGGCGCCGATTCTCTGGCGGATCTACCCAATTGGCGTCATCCTGATGAATTGCTGCGCCGTTGCCGTCTGGCCGTCATGAGTCGTCCCGGTTATACGCCGATACCATCATTGAAATCCAATTCGCATTCAAAGGAGGAACATCGTATCCAGCGGCTCAGCGGACCATACCTGGATATTTCTTCAAGCAATATCCTGCATCGCTTGCAGCTTGGGTTGGATATAGCCAATTTTTTGCCGAAGGCGGTCCTCGCTTATATCCGCGAACAATGTCTATACAATCACAACAATCCAGCATAAAATGATGGTTCGCTGGCCGACACTACGAAGCATGGTTTCCATATTATTTTGGTGCACCAACCTGGTGCCAATACTCATCGCACAGGCGCAACCAGCCACGAAAATTCCGCCAACTCCAGTTCCCGGGATGCGGCCGGAGAGTGATTTCCTGCTTCCCACTCATTCCTCCTGGGGGGACATCCTGGAAAGTGGTGAGGTTTCCGTGGGCATTCATTACAATGCCCCACCTTTTGGCTGGCTGGATAGCCGTGGGAATATCACTGGTTTTGACGCTGACCTCATGCGACTCATCGCGGATGATTGGGGAGTGAATCTACGCTTCCGCCAAGTCACCCGACACACCGGCCCAGGAATGCTCTTGGAAGGCGCGGTTGATTTGCTGGCAGGTGGTCAACCTTTGTTGGGAGAGCAATCGAGCCATTATGAATTCAGCCACATCTATCATCAAGATAGGCTGGTGTTGCTGGTTCGTGCAGAATCCGCCTGGCAATCCACAGAAGAGTTATCTGGGCAGGGTATTGGTGTATTACAGGTTTCCTTAATGGAAGACTATCTGGAAAGTTGGCAACTGCGAGAGAATGTCACCTTCGCCGTCAAACCACAACCCACGCACGACCATGGTATCAAAGCGTTGTTGGCGGGGGAGATCGAGGCCTTATTCATAGAGCGCTCTCGCATCCACGCCCTCGAAATTGAACCCGGTAGCCTACGGGAACTGACAACGGATTTGGGCGCTTTGCCCATCGCCTTCATCTCTCGTCAGCAAGATGGTGCGCTGCGCGACGCCATCAATCACGCCTTGCAATCGCTATCCGCAAAAGGAAACCTGCGAGCATTGCATGCATTCTATTTTCCCCAAGAAGCTTTCAACCCAGAGCTCATCCCCCGCTGGGCCGTCCTAGGGGAAACCACCAAAGTCGTCATGGCCACCGGCATTCAACAACCAGAAAACCAACGCCTCCCTCAAATTCGTCAAACCGGTATCGTTCGCATAGCGCTCCCCCCAGATTCATCATTGACTGATTTTCACTTGGGTCTTGCCCAAGCTCTCGCGGAGCTATGGGGAGTCGCCATTGAAACGCTCACTTTGGATACCGAGCGGGCACAAGCAGCATTGCTAAGCAATGCTGCAGATTTGGCATTCGGTATTGCACCGAATTGGTCGCATAGCGCACAATTGGATTACTCTGCCCCTTATTTGCGTCATGGCTTATTGTTGGTAACGCGATCCGAGAGTGACATTGGTGACTTCAACGATTTGCCAGAACGATCTTTAATCGCCATACCGACCTCCGACCCCACAATCGTGCCCCATTTGCTCGAAATAGCGGATGAAGCGGGGATAACCATGGAATTGCGTAGTGTTGGCGCCAATTACCTGGCGCAAGAAATGTTCTTTGACGACACAATCGATGCCATCATCGCCGATAGCCTCACCCTATCACCCATCTTGCAGAGCAATACTGAGCGTCTAAAAGTTGCCAAAGGTGTTGATGCGAGCCAATGGTTATCGGATGAATATCTAAGTATCGCAATTCCCGAGAATGACCATACCTTGCGCAATCTAGTGGAATTGAGTTTGCAAGAACTGGCTCGAAATGGACACCTAAATGAACTACTGATGCCTTTGCAAATTAGTGGGCTTCCCAGCGCCGGACATCGCATTCTGCAATGGCCAAATTTTGCTCCCCAATTCCAAATCAACCCGGGCTCATGAGCGGTTTGAGGATGGCGAATCCACTGACTGACTCCGCCAAGCCACTGAGAATTTACCAACACACTGCATTCCATAGATTGAGTGAGGAAACACTACTGTAAAGTCGAACAGTCGGCTCATCCGCCACTTAACCAGCGGGAGTTTACAGAAGATGGTTACCCTTCAACGCAAAGTGTACTAAAATCACTGGAGACCAATTGAGGAGGATGAAACATGACTTTTGAATTACCCCAGTTGCCCTACGCTTTGGACGCGCTGGAGCCTCATATTGATGCGCGCACGATGGAAATTCACCACGGCAAGCATCACGCTGCCTATACTAGCAACCTCAACGCCGCCCTAGCGGAGAGCAACCAAGCAGGGCAATCCATCAACGAGATTTTGGCTAATCTGAACGATTTGCCGGAAAACATCCGCACTGCTGTGCGCAACAATGGTGGCGGCTTCGCCAACCATACGCTTTTCTGGCAGGTCCTTTCCCCCGATCAAGGTGTGCGCAGCACGGAGCTCGCTACCGCCATCAACGCCGCTTTTGGCTCTTTTGACTCCTTCAAGGAGTCTTTCTCAGCCGCAGCCGCGACGCGTTTTGGTTCTGGTTGGGCCTGGTTGGTCGCCGGCAAAGATGGCCTCAGCGTCACCTCCACTCCCAACCAGGATACACCCTTGATGAACGGCGAAACGCCGATCTTGGGCATTGATGTTTGGGAGCATGCGTATTACCTCAATTACCAGAATCGCCGGCCAGATTATATCGCTGCTTTCTGGAACATCGTGAACTGGAGCAAAGTTTCTGAGCTTTTCGCCAATACAAGCGGCTGATTTACAGCGCGGTAATCTGCTACAATATGGGCGTCGCTTCGGTGGCGCCTTTTACTAGCAGAAAAATGAAAACAATGTCCGAATTTCGAATTGAGCGGGATACATTGGGCGAAATCCGCGTACCCGCAATGGCGCTATATGGCGCCCAAACGGCCAGGGCGTTGGAGAACTTTTCAATCAGCGGTCTCCGGCCCTGGCCTGCCTTTGTATGGAGTATGGCCCTAATTAAGCGCGCCGCCGCTCAAGTCAATTGCGAATTGGGCTTGTTAGAAACGACCCATGGTGAGGCCATTCAACGAGCGGCTGATGAAGTCTTGGCAGGCGAACATAGCGATCAATTCGTAGTCGATCCATTTCAAGCTGGGGCCGGCACCAGTCACAATATGAATGTCAATGAAGTACTGGCAAACCGCGCCAACCAGCTACTCGGCTACAAACTGACGGATATCAATAAGCCGATACGCGCCAACGACCATGTCAATATGGCGCAAAGCACCAACGACACCATCCCGACTGCGATTCGCTTGGGCGCTCTCTGGCGACTGGATGAGTTAATCCAAATTTTGAATCGCTTCGTGGTCGCCAACCGCGCGAATGCGGAAGATTGGGATGACATCATCAAATCCGGGCGAACTCATCTGCAAGATGCCGTACCCATTCGCTTGGGGCAAGAGGTCGGCGCCTGGAGCAAAGCCATCGAGCGTGACATCGAAAAAATCTGTCTGGCTAGTGAAGGACTGTACCGCCTGGGCATCGGCGGCACAGCCGCTGGTAGCGGTTTGAACGCCCATCCTCGCTATCATTCGCGCATGGTCGCGGTTTTGCGTGAACTCAGCGGTTTTGCGTTGCGCGAGGCAGATGACCTCTTTGAGGCCATGCAATCCATGGCTGATATCGCCAATTTCGCCAGCGCACTACGGACTACAGTGCAAGATTTCACTCGAATTGCCAACGATATCCGCCTGCTTTCCGCCGGGCCGACATCGGGCATCGCAGAACTCACCTGCCCACCGGTTCAACCCGGCTCCTCCATCATGCCTGGCAAGGTCAATCCGGTTATGGCGGAAATGCTCAATCAGACGATGTATCATTGTTTGGGTAACGACCAAGCGATATCGCTCAGCATCATGGCCGGGCAACTCGAATTGAATGTGATGATGCCCATCATCGCCCACAATCTCAATGAGTGGTTACATGTCATGATCGCTTCAGTGCGGGAATTCACCGAGCGCTGTATCGTTGGTCTGGTGGCTAACCGCAATCGGGCGGAAAGTTGGTTAGCAAGAAACCCCATCCTGGTCACTGCACTCAATCCGCTCATTGGCTATGAAGCTGGGGCCGAGGTCGCCAAGAAAGCATTGCGGGAAGATAAGAGCGTTCGTGAGGTTGTGCTCGAGCTCGGGTTGCTGGAGGAAGCGCAGTTGGACAAAGCACTCAATACGCGGCGCATGACAGAAGGTGGAATCACACCAGGATGAAGCCATTGGATCGCGCCGATGCTTGGGATATCGTCACAGAATTCACCGCCAGCCCAACTCTCCGCCGTCATATGCTCAGCGTGGAAGCCGCGATGAGACATTATGCTCGCCACTTTGGCGAAAATGAAGCGCTCTGGGGCATCGTCGGCTTATTGCATGACTTTGATTATGAGCAAAATCCAGATGTCTCCCACGAAGGGCATCCGATTGTCGGTGAGCGCATCCTCAAGGAGCGTGGTGTTCCTGATGGGATCCGTCGAGCCATACTTGCACATGCGCCAGAAATCACCGGTATCGAGCCGACCACTCGACTGGAAAAGACGCTAGTAGCGGTGGATGAGCTGACCGGTTTCCTCATCGCCGTGACCTTAGTCCGCCCCAGCAAAGACATCCGTGAAGTTCAACTAAAATCAGTGCGAAAGAAATGGCGAGATCGCGCTTTTGCCGCGGCCGTCAATCGTCAAGAAATCGAGGAAGCAGCGGAGAAAATCGACATCCCGCTGAACGAGCACATTCAGCATGTCTTGAAAGCCATGTCTGATGTCGCCCACACGCTCGATTTGGCGGGAACATCATGATGGAGCGTGGGTTCAGAATTCTCGACCGTCTGACTCGCTTCATCTTAAAGTGCTTAGCTGTTCCCTTACGGAGGCATTAACCCATTTTCAAGCATACTCAGGCTTGGTTTGCGTGATGCATTCCGCTACAATATTCGGCGTACGGTAAATTGTTGGTTTTTTGCTCTGTGCGGGAGGAATGAGTAGGTGATTCGGTTTTCGAGATATTTAATTGGGCTTTTCACCATCACTTTCCTGATTGGGGGTTTCACCCTAGCGCAGGAAAAGATCTTAGAAATGGGTACTCCACTGAGCGATGAGTTGAATGAAACACAACTCGCCAGTGTTTTCTTGTTGCGGAGCAATGGTGATGAAGAGGTAACCCTGCACCTCACCAATGAGGTCGGAGCGACTCTGTCTCTTATGCTGACCAACGCCTGGGGCGAAAGATTGGCCCAAGTCAGCGGCGACGAAAAAGAAACTCTTTTGGAAATCGATCTTGCCGACGCCGGCAACTATTATGTTACTGTGCTCAGCGCTGCTGCCATCACCGAAGAAAGTGTCGCCTTTTCCCTAACGCGAGTCGGAACCGCTGGCGACAAGTCAACTGAAGATGCAATGGCGAGCGGTTTCCCCTCCACACAAGTGTTGACCAACGGCCTGGAGATTGCTCTCGATTGGGATAACACAGCCAACCTCGACTTGGAAATACGCGACCCAGTTGGTGGCAGTCTCTATTTTCTCAATCCGAGCGTGCCCAGCGGCGGCTCACTTCCAGCAAATCGCAACGGTTCTTGCGAGCTATTGCAAAGTGCGGGTGCCGAACTGGCCAGTTGGCCCGCCGGTATATTACCCAGCGGTAGCTACGAGGTGCTCGTCTATTATCAAGACGATTGTGAAGGGCTGGGTACCAGTGAATTCAGTGTTGATATTCGGTTGAATGGCACCTCCGAACATCGCTTCACCGGTAGTTTGGAAGAAGGTGAAGTTTATTTAGGGCGTTTCGTCATTCGCCCAGATGGCAGTAGCACTTTGGGATTGACCGGCAAATATATTGACCCGCAAGTACTCACCCTGAGCGATTGGGAGGAAAGCGAAGTCAGGAATATCGAGACCAATGCTTCTGGCACCATCACCAATACCGATTACGCGCTGGCTCATCAGTTCAGCGCTATAGCCGGTGATATCGCTACGCTGGAATTGGCAGCAACGGATGGTAGTTTGGATACTCTACTCGCACTTTACGACCCCAACGGCAATTTGGTCGCATTCAACGATGATATCGATGAGGGGACGGATTCTGCCATTCGCTTGCGAAACCTCCCAGTTGGTGGAACTTACACGGTGATCGCTAGCCGCTATGGTGGTGTGTTGGGCGGTACGGAAGGCAATTTCACCCTCACGCTCAATCAACAATCTTCAGAAACCGTGGCGGAATTGGCTGCGCTCAATCTCCCCGCGGGCGATATTGAAATTAGTCTCCTCTGGAGTACTGCCGCCGATTTACAATTGCTCGTACGCGACCCGCGTGGCAATTCAGTCTATGATGACTTCCCGACCACGATCGATGGTGGAACTTTAGCCCTAGCAGGCAATGTGGGATGCAGCGCCACTTTATCCAGCCCTGTTTCCCATATCTATTGGCCAACTGCCAGAGCCATCCCCGGTTGGTATGAAATTGACATCTGGTATCAAGACAATTGCGGCGATTTGACGCCAGTGGTATTCACTTTGTACATCAGCGTAAAAGGTAACTTACTGTATTCTGCCAATATCTCGATCGAACCGAACTCTCGCTACATATATAGTTTTCAACTCAATCTGGATGGCAGCGCCGAGACGGGGCAAGGTGGTATCTTTGCCGGTTTGGAAGGGGTCGATTATCAATCGCAGATGGTCAACGCCAGCGCGATCATCGCTGGCCAAGCCCTCGGCAGTATATTGCCCAATCAACCCTTCCAGCTATACACATTTGCTGGCCAGGCAGGCGATGTGGTGAGCATCAGTATGCAAGCCAGCGCCGGCACTCTCGACACATCCTTATACCTAATTGACCCCAATGGCTTTGTCCTGGGTACCAACGACGATGCTGTTCCCGGCGAAACGACCGACTCTTTGCTTGAGAACATCGTGCTCACGCAAAGCGGGCAACACATCATTCTCGCCACACGTTATGGCATCGAATACGGTGGCACTAATGGCCCGTATCAACTGTCCTTATTAATCCAATGAGGGTGATATTTTGAGCATCCGCGCCACCATACCATTAATAATCCCCCTTCTCGTTATTGTGTTGGTGGCCTGCGCGCCGGTAACGCCCAATTTGCGTGACGATAGCATGATGCACGACCGTGAATTGGTCGCTGAGGACCCCATTTGCGCAGCTCCTTGCTGGCGTACCATCACTCCCGGCATAACGAGCTGGAATGATGCCATTGATCATTTACAGACACTTGTTTGGTCGCTGGAAGAAAATACCAGCGGTATTATTGCGGAATTAGAAGTCGAGGGCGTGGACGATTCAGATGAAATCACCTCTATCGCCACTTTTCGCCCCGTCCGTAGTCGCCAAGTCGGCGCGCTTTGCTGTCAAATGTTCACACGAACTGGCGAAATGGTGGATTTACTCATCATTCAAGTCGCCCCCAGTCAACGCCTTGGTATGAATGTCGGCGCCTTTATTGAGCAATACGGTCCGCCCGATTATCTGGTGGGCTCCATATATGAGAATGACCCAGAGCAGGCGCTGATGAACCTGATATACGCTGACATTCCCATGGTCGTTTACGCTTATGTCGATGGCGGTGAGTCTGGTGTGCTACGCGACCGTAACGAAGTCATTGGTTTCATGCTGATGACCTATGAAGAAATGGAAACAATACTCCGTAGCAACAATTTGCATATTTACGAGGGCAGCGGTGATTTCAGCACTTATTCACCAGAAGAGGATGCCAATTTCGAGCTGCGTGAAGGCGATGAAATTGCCTGGTCGCCGCCCAGCCCCTTGCTCGAGACCCTCTCAGAGAATGGGTTTACGACGATGCTGGCGGTGCTGAAAAGGTTTGGGTTGGAAGACAAATTGACTGGTTCCAACCAATTCACGATTTTTACCCCCAGTGACGAGGCTTTTGAAAATGCGGCCAGTGAACTGGGGCTCTCGCTTGACGATTGGTTGGCAGATGAAGAACGTCTCGCCAACACACTCGCCTACCACCTCGCTTCAGGCCGCATCGGTTCCCACTATCTAGGAACCATCGAAGCAGTGGAAACGGCATTGGGCGCAAACATTAATCTCTCGGTTAATGACCCCAATCCACCCTCGGAAGAGGGGGAGACAAACGATCCTGCTTTAGAAGTCCTTCCTTTGGAAATCATCCTTAACGAAACCGTCATGCTCGCTCCACAAGATTTCGTCGCCAGTAACGGCTGGGTTTATGAGCTGGACCAGGTTCTCATTCCGCCAGAAAGCGCCAGAAAGCCGCTCGCGGATGTACTCAGCCTATTGAATGGCGAAAACTAAGTTGTTTGTTTTTGCCACGCAGCTACAAGAATTGCCTTTTTGGGAATTACCCACTTGATGCAATGGACCTATCTGACCCCAACAGGAACAGCCTACCATGAGCGATAAAAATTCGACAACAGACCCTAAAGAGCTGGCCGAATTGGCCGTGGGCGACCGACTGCGTGGGAAAATCAAGAAGCTGGAATTGTATGGAGCCTTTATTGAGCTAGGTGTCGGTGCTGAAGCGCTTTTACATATTTCACAAATTACCCCTCGTGTCAACGATGTTGCTGAAGTCTTTAGCGTAGGGCAAGAGTTGGATGTCTATGTCCTGAAAATTCATGATGAAACAAAACGCATCTCCCTCGCTATGCAAAAACCTCCATCCGTCTCCATCAGTAATTTGCAGGTTGGCGAACAGCTCTCCGGGAAAGTGGAGCGCATAGAGCGCTTTGGTGCTTTTGTGAATATTGATTGCGAGCGACCCGGTATGGTGCATGTTTCTGAAATCACCGATGGCTACCTGAATACCCCCAGCGATATCCTTAACCTAGGCCAACAGGTGGATGTTTGGGTATTGAAAGTGGATAAGCGCAAAATGCAAGTCGACCTGACCATGAAAGAGCCACACGCTTTAGTCGAAGAAGATGAGGAAGAAATTGAAGAGTTGCCGACCACCATGGAGCTAGCGTTTCGCCGCGCGATGCACTCCAACACCAGCTCTTCAGCAAAAAGCAGCAACAATCAAAAGCAACAGCAAGAACGCACTCGCGAGCAAGAGGCCATCTTTGCGCGAACCCTACGCGCACATGACGAATCGAAATGAGAATCGATTTACGCAGATAATTCGCCCATTTTCATTTTTCTACGCAGACCCAAGAGCGTGATGATAAAAAGCAGTGTGATGTTGGCCTCATGGGTAAGACACCAAGGACAAGCCGCTCGCAACACAAAGAATTGCAAATACACCAAATACATCGAATACAACCAAGCGAAAGTACTCAAGCCAAAAAACAGGGTGAGCGCTATCGCATTCTCGTTACGGCTTTCCCAAAACCAAATTGCCAAGAGAACGAGATAAACCAACAAGCCCAAATACGCAATGGGGACTCTTCCACCAAGAATCATGATTTCGGAAAAGCGGCTGTTGAGTACCGCTTCACAGTTGATCATTCCACCACTCAGGCAGATTGATCTTTCATCCGTTAATTTGAGGTAGCTTAGGTAGCTGGTAACCAATATACCGACGACAATCAACGCCGCGCTCAGTCCTCGTAGCCGCGAGACTTTCATCCGAATTTCCTGTCGTCATTGAGCCGACGCAATTCCAAACTAGTACCCGCCTCAATATGAGTCTGTCCTTCCGGAATGATGAGCAGTCCATCTGCATTCACCATCGACATGATTGCACTTGAACTCTGCGTACCCACCGAATACGCAACCCAATCATCACCACATCTTTCTAAGCGAACTCGTAAATAACTGCGGCGCCCGTCAGATTGGAAATCATGCCCCGTACGCACCGAAATGGTGGGCAAAGGCCACTGCTCTTCAGAAGAACCACCCATTTTCAATAAGCAAGGCCTGACGAACACATCAAAAGTGACCATTGATGAAACCGGATTGCCCGGCAAACCCAGAAAGGGGATGTCTTGTATTCGCCCAAACACTAGCGGTTTCCCCGGCCGCATATTGACACGCCAAAATTCCATTGTGCCCAGCTCTTGCAGAGCTTTGTGGATGAAATCCGCTGCGCCAACGGATACACCCGCGTTGCTCAATATGAGATCAGGGGCGCAGTTCTTGATACTCCCCAACACACCCTTGATTTCTGCAAAATTATCACAAACTACGGGCAAACGAATTGGCAAACCGCCATATTGTTGCACCAAGCTCGCCAGCATATAGGAGTTGCTATCGCGAATGACACCCTGTGAAAGCGGTCGATCTGGGCTAACCAATTCATCACCACTACTCAAGATCGCGACTCTTGGCTGTCGAAATACCTGTGGCTTTACGACACCCAATGTAGCCAACAAGCCAATTTCCGCGGCGCGCAATTGCTTTCCTTTTTGAAGTACCGTTTGCCCAGCGCGTATGTCTTCTCCGCGCTGGCGGATGTATGCCCCAGCTGCCACAGGGTTGGAAAACCGCACCTGATCTTCTAGCGGGGATTCCATAGACCAATCGGCGTCGGTATCTTCAACAGGCACTACCGCATCTGCACCGCAGGGTATCGGCGCCCCCGTCATGATCCGCGCCACCTCACCACAAGCGAGCGAGCGCTTCGGCGACATACCGGCGGCAATATGCATCACAACCGGCAAGGTTCTCGGTCTATCTGCGCTGGCATCCACGAGATCTTTAGAATGCAGGGCAAAACCATCCATACTGGAATTCGCTTGGGTGGGCTGATCAGTATCAGCGACAATGTCTTGAGCGATTATTCGATTCGCCACTTGCCAAAGCAAAACCCTTTCCGAGCTCAGCACAGGCATCCCTTTCAGAATTTCTCGCAAGGCCTCGTCAACGCTGCGCACGCTCATCCAATCTTTCAAATCCCTGAATTTACATTTTAGCATAGCAAAAAATCCGCTAAACTATGAGAAGCGCCGGAATTAAGGAAACCGCTTGGCGAAAATTTCAGTCACGCCTGAAATCGAACTCGATTCGCTCTTCCGCAAGTTGCATCGGCCCAATCCAAATGAGCGTGCGTTGATCGAGAGAGCATACAAAAAAGCTGAAGCAGCGCACGCTGGGCAATTTCGGAAGTCGGGCGCCCCTTTCATCACTCATTGCTTAACAGTTTCTCAGATTCTTGCGGACATGAATCTGGATGCGGAAACCATTGCTGCCGCATTACTGCACGATGTAGTGGAAGATACCGATGTAGGAATCGGGGAAATTCGGGAGGAATTTGGCGAAACGGTCAGCAGTTTGGTTGAGACCGTGACCAAGTTGGCGCGCTTACCGACAGCCAGCGCTCATCAGCGAAGCCAGCGCTATAAAGAATACATTCGCAAAATTTTTCTCACGATGGGGGACGATGTTCGTGCAGTGCTCATCAAACTGGCCGACCGTCTCCACAATATGCGCACACTCATCCATTTGCCTGCTGAAAAGCAATATTACATTAGCCGAGAGACGATGGATATCTTCGCACCGCTCGCTAACCGTCTGGGCATTTGGCAAATCAAATGGGAGTTGGAAGATCTCAGTTTTCGCTTCCTAGAGCCAGAGGAATATGAGCGAATCGCTCAACAGATTGACTCTCATCGCAGTGACCGCGAGGATAATATCCAAAACGTCATCCAATATTTACGGCATGAATTGGGGAAAAACGGCATTAAAGACGCACATCTTGCCGGACGCCCCAAACACATCTTTAGCATCTATAGCAAAATGCAGCGAAAGGGAACCTCTTTCGAACAAATTCATGACATCCGCGCGGTGCGTATCATCGTCGACACGGTGCCACAATGCTATTTGGCGCTGGGAATAGTGCACAATCTCTGGCGCCCAATCCCCAGCGAATTTGACGATTACATCGCTTCTCCGAAAGACAACTTTTACCAAAGCCTCCATACTGCATTGCTGGACAATGATGGCAAGACCATCGAGATTCAAATTCGGACGCGTGAGATGCATGAAAATGCCGAATACGGTATCGCTGCACACTGGCGTTATAAGGAAGGGCGTCGCGGTGATGGCCATGATCCACAGTATGAAAAGCGCTTAAATTTCATTCGCCGCTTGATGGAATTTGGCAATGAGACCTCAGCTGATGACGATAATTTTCTAGACACGCTCAAGACCGAGGTCTTCGAAGGACGTGTTTATGTTTTCACACCCCAAGGAGATATCGTCGATCTGCCTGCCGGCGCAACACCCATCGATCTGGCTTATTACATCCATACAGAGATCGGACACCATTGCCGAGGCGCGAAAGTGATGGGCAATCTCGTCAATTTGAACTATCGCTTGCAAAATGCTGATCAGGTAGAAATCCTCACCTCCAAGCGCAGTTCCCCTAGCTTGGATTGGTTGAACCCACATCTGGGTTATGTGAAGACATCGCGCGCGCGCTCCAAAATCAGACTTTGGTATCGCAAGCAAAACTTCGAACACCATATCACCCTGGGCAGGGAATCCTTAGAGCGCGAGCTGAAACGCATCGGTTTTCTTGAACGCCTAACTTACGAGCAAATTGCTGCGCTTTTCAAATTTGACGATGTCGACAAATTCCTCGCCGCTATCGGCTCCGGCGATATCAATACCAGCCAAATCGCTGGGCGCATCTTAGAAACAGAGCAAAAAGACTCGCAAAACCAACGAGGCGAGAACAGTTTGGAATCTCTGTTGCGTCCTCGTCTTACGCCGCACCCCAACGAAAATAGCGGGGTTAAAGTGGCTGGCATGTCCGGTTTGCTAATCAACTTGGCCCGATGTTGCAACCCGATGCCCGGTGACCAAATCATCGGTTTCATCACTCGTGGTCGTGGATTGACCGTTCATCACGAAAATTGCAGTAACATCAAAGCGATTGATGAACCCGAGCGTCTTTTAGAAGTCAGTTGGGACAAAACCGACAGCGTTCGCTTATACAGTGTGCCAATTAGCATCATCGCCTACGACCGTTCTGGCTTAATGCGCGATATCAGCACTCTACTCGCGGATGAGAAAATCAATTTGAGTGAAGTATCGGTTTCCACCAAGCAAGAAATCGCCACCTTGCAACTCACTCTAGAAATCAGCGATTTGACCCAATTGGGCCGTGTGATGACGCGCGTTGAAGTCATTCCCAGCGTTATCGAGGTTTATCGCCGACAACCCGTTTGAATTATTCCCTCCCCCTCAATATCCGGAGCTGGGCAAGGGCAACACAGCAATCACCGACTCGCCATAGCGTAAATTGACCGCTTCTCCCCCCGGTTTTGAGGAAAGACGCAAATGTGGCACCTTACCCAAACGAACTTTACGCCCACGACCCTGACTACTGATTGTGAGCAACTGACTTCGCAATTCCCCCAATACCGCTGCTCGCAATCCCTGGCTACCAGGTGGTAATTTCATCACCAGAACCCCGCCCGCACCGCGCTTCCTTCGTGAAAATTTTGCCAGCTCTTTTCTGCCTGCCAGCCCTTCCGCCGTAATGAACCAAAGCCAAGCTTCGCTCTCCGGCGGCACGCTTTGTAAGGCGACCACACGATCGCCATCGGCGGAAACGCGCATACCCCTCATACCGGATGTGGATAAGGTGGAAACGGCACGCACTTGATTCGCCGCGAAGCAAATCATGCGTCCAGCAGCGCTGATCATCACGATTTCATCCCCCTCATCGTGACGAATCGCGGATACGAGGCGATCGCCTTGTTGTAACTTAAATACCCTAAAGGTGTTATGACGGCCTTTGGGTAATTGCCTTAAAGCAATTCTCTTTACTAAACCACGCTCTGTCGCCAGGAAAATGAAATCGTCTGCCGTCTCTTCAGGCAAAAACCCCAGTAGAGCGATGATTTCTTCACCCTGCGCTAGGGGAGACACATAAGCAGGTGTCTTGCCTTGATGCGCCATCGAAACCTTGGGCAAGTCGTGAGCATTAATTTCAGCACAAAGTCCAGAGGCTGTGAAGGCGAATATGGGCTGTGTGGTATCCACGCGTTGCAGTAGCCGCATGCTATCGCGGTTGCGGGTGTTCGGGGGTGGAGGGGCATCGCCTTCAATACAACCCAATTTGCCGCTGTAACTCTGCGTCACCCAGCAAATTTGGGGGAGATCACCCCCTGTATCCTGTTCAGAGTCCTGAGTTCTATCCAGAAGCTTCGTCCGCCGCGGGTCATTAAATTGTTCTTGCACTTCGGCCAATTCCTGGCTGATGGCAGCCCGCTGCAACGCATCATTTTGCAAGAGGGCATCCAATTCACGGATTCGCTGCTTCAACTCCTTATGTTCCGCTTGCAATTTGCGCCGCTCTAAAGAGACCAATCGCCCAAGCGGCATTTCCAATATGGCGCGGGCCTGTTGGTCGCTAATTTTTCGGTATGTGACATCATCATTCCTCTTTGATTTGACCGGGTAGCGTAGGGCATTTCGTAAATTCCTCCTCGCGGTCTGCGAATTTCGTGACCGTCGTATAACCTTCACAACCTCATCCAGATGACTCAAAGCGAGGAGTAACCCAAAGAGCACTGCTACTCGTTCTTCAGCTTTTCGCTTTTCGAAGAGGCTTCGTCGACGCAATACCACCAACCGATGTTCCAAAAAGATGCGCAACGCTTGCTTGAGCGATATCAGCTTTGGCTCTCCATCCACGAGGGCCAAAAGAATGATGGAGTAGGTGTATTGCAAAGGCGTATCACGATATAGCTGGGGCAGCAAGGTCTGTGGCTCGACATTACGCTGCAGCTCCAAAACAAGCCGTAAGCCCTGACGGTCTGACTCATCGCGCAAATCGGCGAGTCCTTCCAGACGACCGTTGCGCGCCAAACTGGCAATGCGCTCAACCAGCGATGCCTTGTTCACCTGGTAGGGCAATTGGGTGATGATGATACCGTTGCGCCCGCGGCCCATCGTTTCTACATGCAACCGAGCGCGCAAGGTAATCTTGCCGCGCCCGCTTTCATAAGCGGCACTCAGACTATCACCATTTTCTGCATTAGCACCATCTGGATGCCGGAGCAGAATACCCCCGGTAGGGAAATCTGGGCCTTGGATGAATTCCATCAACTCTTGATGTCGAATTTCTCCCAGGCGTTCCCATTGAGACAAGAGAAACTGTAAAGCGTCACATATTTCCCCCAGATTATGCGGCGGGATACTTGTGGACATGCCCACCGCTATGCCTGAAGCACCATTGACCAATAAATTGGGGATTTTGCTGGGCAAAACCAACGGTTCCTTAAGAGTACCATCGAAATTATCGGCGAAAGCCACAGTGTCGCGGGTGATATCCGCCATCATACCTTCACCAATGGCTGCCATTCGCACTTCGGTATAACGCATGGCAGCCGGGCCATCACCATCAATACTGCCAAAATTACCTTGTCCTTCGAGAAGGGGATTGCGCATGGAAAAATCTTGCGCCAACCGCACCATAGTGTCATAGACTGCGCCATCGCCATGGGGGTGATACTTACCAAGCACCTCGCCAACGATGCGTGCACTCTTCTTGAACTCTGCACCAGCGCGCATACCCATCTCATGCATCGCGTATAGAATGCGGCGGTGAACGGGTTTCATACCATCGCGTGCATCTGGCAATGCCCGGGCCACAATCACGCTCATCGCATAATCCAAATAGGCATCATGCATTTCACTCTCAATATGGACGGTGCTGGTTGCTTCTTCGATCTTCACCTCTACCATAACCTGCTTCAGACTCCCCAATTCACTGGCGGCTTACGATTTTGGTTGACACCCTGCAAAGGTTTACTATCATAACATGATGAGACTCTACAAGAATATTCGTTTCACGCTCATAACCATTATCGCCTGCTCATGGTTTGCAGCTTGCGATTCGAGCTCTAGACCACAGGAAACTCTAGTCCTCACGCCATTGGCGGTAAGCGATACCAGCTGGCCAGGCGCGATCATCACTGCGGATGGAGCAGCGGCGATGGCGACAAGAACCGCTGATTTTGTGGCCAATGCAACACCTATACCGGTGGATTCCCCAAGAGCCAACCGCCCGGCAACCCCCAGCCTCCCCAATATACCCAGATTGAACGGTGAAAATGTTGGCATCCAACTCTTACTCCATCTCTCCGACGACGATTGGAACCAGGCAATGTTGCAAATCGAGCGCCTCGGTGTTCGCTGGATCAAATTGCAACTACCTTGGGAATACTTTCAAGCCAACGGCCCTAACGAATTGGGCGTGAATGTCAAGCGAACTGAGCTGCATCTTCAAGATGCCAAGAGGCGAGGTTTCAAGGTGCTTGGCAGCCTGGCGCGCGCACCGGACTGGGCACGCTCGACGCCAATGGATGCAGGACCTCCAAATAATCCGCAGTTGCTGGCGAACTTCATTCACTTCCTTTATGAAAGTCGCCTTGGGTTCCTAATCGACGCTTATGAAATCTGGAATGAGCCCAATTTATTGCGCGAATGGACTGGGGTGCCAATCAATGGTGGTGAGTACATGCGTTATTTTGCCGCCGCTCATGCAGCCATCCGCACCCATAGCCCTTCGACCACCATTATCACCGCAGGACTCTCGCCCGTTGGTGAATTACCCCATGCTGCAGACGACCGACGGTTCTTCAGGGAAATGTATGCGGCTGGATTGGCCAATTTTCAAGATATCGCTGTGGGGATCCATCCATATAGTTGGGGTAATCCGCCCGATGCTCAATGTTGTCAGCCAGGAGGGGAACGCGGCTGGGATGACCACCCTCACTTCTTCTTCACCAACACGCTGGATGAATACCGCCAAATCATGCGCGCTCATGGCCATGGTGACATCCCCTTTTGGGTGACTGAATTTGGTTGGGCAACCTGGGAAGATCTCTGGGGCGAACCACCACAAGCCTGGATGGTTTATAATAACCTGGCTTTACAGTCGGAATATACGATTCGCGCCATTCAAATTGGCGAAGAGCGCGCGGATATCGAAAAAATGTTCCTCTGGAACCTCAATTTCGGCGCGCAAGAGTTATCAATCAACAATCGAGACGAGCGCGCTGCCTATAGCCTTATCATTCCCGCAGAGTACATTGAACGCCCGGTGTATTGGCATCTCCGCGAAGCACTCACCGGTTGTGTCATTTGGGATTGTGGTTATTGAAAATCAGCACGGCGCTATCCTGTAGCGCCGTGCCCAAAACTGTGGAAATCCCTGTTAGTTGTCGCTACTATGATCGGGCAAGGATCTCAGCGCAGCCACCTCATTCTGCGACAAATCTTCCAAATCACCGTCAATGGATTTTTCTGCTTCGGCTACCAAAACAGAATCGTCTTCTGTCGTGGAGATCTCCATGAGGTCATCCTCATCGGCTATCAGATCACCGCTCAGTTCCCGATCCTGGTAGGTGTGGAAACCGGTACCTGCCGGAATCAGTTTGCCAATGATGACGTTTTCTTTCAGACCGCAAAGTCGATCTTCTGCACCTTGTACAGCCGCCTTGGCGAGCTCTTTAATGGTGTGTTGGAAACTCGCCGCGGAGAGGAAACTATCGGTCTCCAAAGCGGTCTGCGTGACTCGCAGTAAGAGGGGTGTGCTTTGTGCTGGCTCCAGCCCTTTTTCCACCAGTTTTTCGTTGATGTCCAACAACCGCAACCGCTCCACAACATCACCCGGCAACAATGTGCTATCACCGCTGCTGAGGATGCGCACTTTTGAAAACATCTTGCGAATGATGATTTCAAAGTGTTTGTCAGAGATGATGACACCCTGGCTGCGATAGACTTTCTGCATTTCGGTCAGCAAGTACATTTGCGCCGCTTCACGCCCCTGTACTCTCAAAACCAAATGTGGATTCTTCGAACCTTCTGTCAGCTGCTGGCCAGCCACAACCATACCACCATCGACGATATCATTCGCCAAGATGGCGGTACTTGTTAACGCATACTCACGCTCGTCAATTTCTTCATAGCGCAATATCAGCTTATCATCTTCAACGAATGCTTGACCATCAGCACTGGCGACAATGATCTGATTGGCCTCGCCCGCATCTCGGGCCTTTTCAAGCTCAACACGCTCATCTTCCCATTCTAATCTGGAGGCATCAAGAACCGCTTGTATCTTATCAAGATGTTCCACCTTGATGCGATTCCCTTTGATGACGATTTTTTGCTTCCCAACGCGTATGGTCTCTTCGGCAGGGAAGAAATGCTTCTGTATTTTATCAATCGTTTCCTTAGCGCTTTGCTCGAGATGAGCATAATCATCAGCAGATTGCATGGAGCGCTGCTCAGCCAGCGCATCCTGCACTTTTTGCACATGCTTATAGCCAACCCGCTGACCCTTCCTTACAATGAGCAGGTTATCCAACGCAGGAAAACGAAGGGAGCTTTCGGCTTTTTCACCCAAATGCTTCCGGATGTGGTCACTTGCAAGCTTCGCATCTTCCTCGATGGCCTTATTTTGGTTTTCCAAGGCCACTAATTTCCTGGCGGCGTCGTTACGCCAACCCGCCACCTCCGTCCCTTCTCGAAAACTCACACCTTCCTCAACCAACAATTGCATACCTTCTTTAAGGGGGTATTCTTCTCTGCGGACCCGGCTATCGTGGATGATGACCTTACGAACGCCTTCTTCCCTGATTAACCGCACCCGGCCGTCAATTTCCGCCATAATCGCTTCGCCTTTGGGTCGGCTACGCGCTTCAAATAGTTCTTCTACACGCGGCAAACCACTGGTGATATCGACCGCACCGGCCGTGCCACCCGTTTGGAAGGTGCGCAGGGTGAGTTGCGTCCCCGGCTCGCCGATGGATTGCGCGGCGACAATACCGACGGCCGCACCAATTTCCACCATTTCACCGCGCCCCAAATCGCGCCCATAGCAAAGGGCACAAATGCCATGCATTAAGGAACAAGTGAGTGGGCTACGAATCGGCACTTCCTCCACACCAGCCTCGACAATCTTCTCCGCGATCTCCTCGTCGATCAGTTCGTTGCGCGCGACGATCGTGCTGCCATCCTGCGGAGCGAGGATCTCCTCGGCCGAACAACGACCAACGATGCGTTCACTCAATCGCTGCCCAGCAACATCGTCTGACTTGCGGATGACGTGGCTCTCGTTGGTGCCACAATCCCAGCGGTTAACGATGACATCTTGGGCGACATCGACAAGGCGGCGTGTCAAATAACCGGCATCGGCTGTGCGCAAGGCCGTGTCTGTCAAACCCTTGCGTGAACCGTGCGTGGAGATGAAATATTCGAGCGGCGTGAGTCCAGAGCGAAAATGGCTTTTGATCGGCAAATCGATGATGCGCCCCGAGGGGTCAGCCATCAAACCACGCATACCCGACATCTGGGTGATTGGACCGAAGCCACCCTTCGATGAGCCAGAAAGCGCCATGATGGCGATGGGTCCATAAGGGTGGATCGCGTCACCGATGACACTCTGCAATTCGTTCTTGGCTTCGCTCCATTGATCGATGGTGATTTGATAACGCTCGTCTTCAGTCAGCAAACCGCGGCGATAATCGCGTGAGGCCTCATCCACTGCTTCTTGCGCACTACCCAAAATCTGGTCCCGCTGGTGGGGAATCGTCAAATCTTCGATAGCAATGGTCGTACCCGATACGGTGGCATAATGAAAACCCAGGTTTTTGATGTCATCGATAACTTGCGTTGTGCGCTCGGAGCCTTCCTCTTGATAGCATCGCGCCACCAGATCCTGGAGCTTCTCTTTATTCAGGGTTTCTTGTACATAGCGCTGTCCATCTGGCAAGATTTGGTTGAAAATCGCGCGACCAACTGTCGTGATCTGAGGCGGACTGTCACTACGGCTTTCTTCATAGGGATTACCCAATAGGATGGGTGCGTTCAACTGAACCTGGCCAATTGCATAGAGCATCGCCGCTTCTTCGATGTCAGCCACACTACGGCGCTCATGGAGATTGCTGATGACCAATTGTTCACTCAGGCCATGAGCCGCAAAATAGCGTTGCGCTTCATACCCATTCGCTAGCAAGCAATCCACCTCACCCTCAAGCAGAGCACGCACGGTACGGTCGATGGCGCTCTCCACAATTTTTGATATCCTGCGATCGTCCTCCTGCAAAACATCTTCGTAGACAATGCATCCCGGTATTTCTTCTTTTTGTGAAAAATAATAACCATTGGAACGATGCGCGATACCCACCTTAGCTTTGGCGTCGCGCAGGGTAGCCATACTTCTGAATTCATCCGCCCGATCGCGCAAAGTGACAATATCCACCGAGGGGTCCATAGTCAGGTAATAGATTCCGAGGACCATGTCCTTTGAAGGGCCCACAATGGGCGAACCATCCGCTGGTTTGAGCAAGTTGCGTGTACTGAGCATAAGCTCACGAGTCTCGCGGATGGCGCGGTCACTGAGCGGCACATGTACAGCCATCTGGTCACCGTCAAAATCGGCGTTGAAAGCAGAGCATACGAGCGGATGAATTTGAATCGCCTCACCCTCGACCAATTTCGGCTCAAAGGCCTGGATGCCTAGGCGATGCAGGGTAGGGGCGCGGTTGAGAAAAACAGGACGTTCTTTGATGACCTCTTCCAAAACCTCCCATACTTCAGAGCGCTCTCGCTCGATGATGCGCTTAGCCCCTTTCACATTGCTGGCGTAGTTGTGTTGTACCAAGCGGCTGATGACGAAGGGGCGGAAAAGCTCCAACGCCATAGACTTGGGCAAACCACATTCATGGAGTTTTAATTTCGGGCCAATGACGATGACCGATCGCCCGGAATAATCCACGCGCTTGCCGAGCAGATTGCGACGGAAGCGACCTTTTTTACCCTTGAGCATGTCGCTGAGCGATTTTAGCTCCCGGCGCCCCCGACGACTCAACGCCTTGCCGCGCTGACTGTTGTCGATGAGACTATCCACTGCTTCCTGCAACATTCGCTTTTCGTTGCGTACGATGACATCAGGTGCACCCAAATCAAGCAAGTGCTTGAGCCTCTTATTGCGGTTAATGACACGACGATACAAATCATTCATATCACTCGTGGCAAAGCGACCGCCATCCAATTGCACCATCGGGCGTAGATCGGGTGGGATGACCGGCAAAACTGTCATAATCATCCACTCGGCTTTGTTACCACTTCCACGCAAGCTCTCCACCACACGCAAGCGTTTCACCGCCTTTTCACGCTTTTGCTTGGAGCGCGTCGAGCGCATCTCCTGCCATAGGTGTTTAGAAAGGAAGGTCAGATCCAGGCGTTGTAGCAATATTTGAAAGGCTTCTGCCCCCATATTTGCTTGGAAGATTTGTCCGTAGCGCCCTTTCAACTCGCGATAGCGATTTTCCGTTAGGAATTGTGGTGGGCGGCGAAAGTCAACCGGTTGGAACCATTGGAGTTCTTCATAAGTGCGCTCAGCGCTTAAACCAATCTTTCGTTGTTTCTCATCACATTCGCGTTCTAGCTCTGCAATCGGTGTATCAAAATCGGTGGCCAGCATCGCCTGGCTCTGCTCCAATTTGGCCAGTTCTTTCTCGCGCTCCGCTTTATATTGCGCCTGCAAGCTTTGCAAACGGTCGTTGACCGCTTGCTGTATACGCGAAATGTGCTCCCCTTTGGGCTTGACACCCTTCTTCACAACCAACTCACCCAACAGGTCAATGTTGGCCTTGGCAGGTTTATCCATCTGCTCTTCAATGAGGCTTTGCTTCGCTTGCGCTTCTCGCACCAAAGATTCAGTCTCTTCGTTCAAAGCTGCATCCAGCTCAGCCAACAATTTTGCCTTGGCCTCTTCCGCCCTCTGTAGCTCTACTGCTTGCTCTTCACGGAGGCTAGCAATTTTATCTTCAATTTCGCTACAAACTTCTTGCTCTCGCTCGACGCGCTCCCGTTCCAACCGTTTTAACGCCTTCTCGCGCGCTTCTTCATCGACATGCGTGATGACATATTGCGCGAAATACAGGACACGATCCAAATTCTTGCGGTTCACATCCAACAATAAGCCCAGGTGGCTGGGAACGCGGCGGGTATACCAAACATGCGCAACGGGCGCTGCCAGTTCGATATGCCCCATGCGCTCTCGACGCACCGAAGAACGCGTCACCTGGACTCCACACTTATCACAAATCACGCCACGGTGGCGAATATTCTTATACTTGCCACAATAGCATTGCCAATCTTTGGTCGGGCCAAAGATGGCTTCACAAAAAAGCCCATCTTTTTCTGGACGCAATCGACGGTAGTTGATTGTCTCCGGTTTCGTCACCTCACCATACGACCAACGTTTGATTTCTTCTGGTGAAGCCAAGCTGATCTTCAGCGAGCTGAAATCTTTCGCCTCCAAGAGAAACCTCCTTTATATCAATATATCAACAGGCAAATGACAGCAGGATAGCGCCTTTTCATCCGCTGCTTAGAAAGAAACACAGAACAGATCAAATGACCGCTCCGCCACCCTTAGGAAACCCAACGAAACAGCCGATATTCAACTATGCGAATTTCACAATAATGAAAGCCATCAACATAAATATAAAGGATAACGCCAGCAAAGCGCTTTGTCAAGGATGTATTTGCCTAATTGCTGCCGATTTTCGCGCGCAAATAGGCCTCCATGAAATCATCGAGTCGGCCATCCAGCACTGCCTGAACATTACCGGTTTCCAAGTTGGTTCGATGATCTTTGACCATTTGGTAAGGATGCATCACATAAGAACGGATTTGGTTGCCCCATGCGGCCCCGACATTTTCACCTTTTAGCTCAGCCAACTCCGCTTGTTGTTTCTGTCGTTCCTGCTCATAAAGTCGGGCTTTGAGTATTTGAATGGCGCGTTGCCGATTTTGCGCCTGGCTACGCTGATTCTGACATTGGACAACGATACCCGTCGGCTCATGTGTAATGCGGACGGCAGTATCGTTCTTTTGTACATGTTGCCCGCCGGCGCCGGCAGCGCGATAAGTATCAATCCGCAGGTCGCGCGGTTGTATCACGATGTTGATATCCCCCTGAATATCCGGCCAAAGCTCAACTTTGGCAAAAGAAGTATGCCGACGCCGTGCTGCATCAAAAGGACTGAGGCGGACAAGGCGATGTACTCCTTGTTCACTCAACAAATAACCGTATGCGTATTCGCCACTCACACTAATCGTAGCACTCTTGATACCCGCATTTTCGCCCTCGCTACGCTCCAATATTTCGCTTCGGTACCCCTGACTCTCTGCCCAGCGCAAGTACATCCTCTCCAGCATCTCACCCCAATCCTGAGAGTCGGTCCCACCGGCGCCAGCATGGATCGCCAAAATGGCATCTTCACTATCATATTCGCCGCTGAGCATAGCGCGCAGCGTCATGCGCTCGATTGTGTCCTTCAACTCCGCCACCTCAATACCCAACTCTTCATACAAGGAATCATCTTCCAACTCCGCTAGTTCGAGCGTTTCTTCAAGCCGTTTCGCCAAATTGGACCAGCGGCCGATGGTCGCTCGCAGTCGCGAAAGCCGCCGCATCAGGCCCTGCGCAGCCTCAGTATCCTCCCAGAAATCTGGAGCTTGCGCGCGTTTCTCCCATTCCGCAGCCTGCTGCTCGAAGTCCGCAATTCCCAATTGGGTCATCAAAGCCATACAGCGCGCTTGCATCGCCCGCAATTCATCGATGAGCGGATTCATGATTGCGCAACTCCCCGAGCGATTTTTTGACGAGATGCTTCATAAATCAGGATGGCACCGCAAGCCGCAACATTGAGCGAATCAGCTGTGCCGCCATGCATCGGTATGCGCAAGCGCAAATCAGCTGCATTGAGCCAGCGGCTATCCAAACCACCATCTTCCGCGCCCAAGATGATGGCAAGCTTTTCGGGTAACGCAGTGTCATATATCCAAGCTTCGCCATCGACAGCCGCCGCGACTAGAGAATATCCTGCGGAGCGCAATTTTTCGAGCGCATCGGCGGTTTGTAGCGAGACCACATCGATTATGAAACAAGCGCCTGTGCTGCTGCGTATCAAATTGGGGTTATACAAATCCAAGGGAGAATCCACCAATATTGCCGCCGACAACCCCAGCGCATCGGCGCTGCGCAAAAGCGCACCAATATTGCCAGGAATGCGCAAGCCAACCATGACGAGAATGGTGTTCACGGTTGCCAGCTGCGAATTCCACTGGGGACTAGTGGGTTGCCGCATCACACCCACCAATCCACTGGGATTCTGCCGATAACCCGCGCGTGTCATTAATTTTGTTGAGATGGCAAAACACCGTTCCAAGGGCAACCGCCCCAATATCTCGGCTTCCGTAGTCAACAATTCCTTGCAAATTAACGCAAATTCACATTCATAGCCGGCCAGCAAAGCCCGTTCCAAATCGCGTGGGTTATCCACCACGAAGCTCTTCTCACGCATACGATAATTCTTGTCATAGAGTCGACGAACCCTTTGCAGATGCGGATTCTTTGAGCTTGTAATGCGCGGTAGGTTAACCGGTTTCCGAATCACGGGAATGCGAATATTCCGTCGACAAATGTATCGGGAGAAAATAGTACCAGGTCGTCAACGCTCTCTCCCAAACCCACATAATGCACCGGTAAACCGAGATCTTGAAATACTGAGAAGATCATACCGCCTTTGGAGGATCCATCCATTTTGCTGACGATGACCCCCGTTACCCCCAACTGCTCGCGAAATTCTCTGGCTTGTTGAATGGCGTTTTGGCCGGTGGTGCCATCCAGAACCAACCAAGTTTCGTGCGGTGCATCCGGTGCGATGCGGGTGGTCACCTGCCGCAATTTCGCCAATTGAGCCATCAAATTTGCGTTCGTATGCAACCGCCCGGCGGTATCGATAATCAACAAATCGTAGTTGCCAGAACGCGCCATTTCACCCGCTTCAAAAGCTACTGCCGCGGGGTCAGAACCCCTGGACTTGGCCACAACCGTCGCGCCGACTCTTTCCCCCCAAAGTTGCAACTGTTCGATTGCCGCCGCTCGAAAAGTGTCGGCGGCGGCCAACAGGACACGGCGTCCCTGCAAACGACTCAGGCGATACGCCAATTTGCCGATGGTGGTCGTTTTACCCGAACCATTCACACCCACTACAACCACGACAGAAAGCGGCCGCCCGCTCCAATTGGGGGGCTGTGGGTCATACAATAAGCTGAGTAGGGCCAAACGCATGGACTCTTTCGCGCTCAATTCATCATGAATTCGCGATTTGCGCAATTGTTCAATGACTTTTGTCGCAACCGCCACGCCACAGTCGGCCTGGATGAGCAAATCTTCCAGCTCCTCCCATTTCTCTTCATCCAGTTGCCCGGCGCCTAGAATCCCGGACAGCCGCCCCAAGAATGAGCGGCGCGTCTTGCCGAGCGCATCCCTAAACATGCTTGCGGTTACTCGCATCAATCAGTGGAATGCTCGCAGTATACTCCAGAAGGAACCAAGTGGCCAAGTGATCGATATGACTTGCTATACTATTGGGCAATGGAGTGCTGATGGTCAAACGCTTAAGTCATTTGGATGATCAAGGGCATGCGCAGATGGTCGACATCAGCGTGAAGCCACCCAGTATGAGACGGGCAGTCGCGGTTAGCATCGTTGAGATGGCCGCTGAAACCCTAGATTTAATCCGCGCCGGCGCCATTCAAAAAGGCGATGTTCTCAGCGTTGCGCGCCTGGCGGGCATCATGGCCGCTAAACGAACCTCAGAGCTAATTCCACTATGCCACCCCCTTCCCCTGACTCGGGTATCGATCGATTTACGCCTGGATACACCATCTTCCAGTGTGCGCATTCGCGCTGAAGTCAAGACCCATGCCCGGACCGGCGTCGAAATGGAAGCGTTAACCGCCGCTAGCATCGCAGCCCTAACCATCTACGATATGGTCAAAGCGGTGGATCGCGGCCTGCGCATCACGAATATTCGCCTCTTGGAAAAGATCGGTGGCCAGAGCGGCCATTATCACGCAGAAGATGACCAAGCTACGAATTCATCTGATGAAAATTGAGGTGCTATTTTTTGCGAATCTGCGCGAGCTGGCTGGCGCCCGCGCGCGCATCTTGACCCTACCCGGTGAGGAAATCACTCTACAGCAATTGCGTCAGCGAATAGCCAACGACTTTCCCGCCCTCAGCGCAAACCTGGACGCAGCGCTAGCGGCCATCAATGAAGATTTCGCCTTTGCCGAGGATATCATTCGCGATGGAGACCGTGTCGCTTTTTTCCCGCCGGTGAGTGGTGGTAGTGAATATCGCACGCATCTGCAACTAGCCGAGGGCAATATTGACCACAACGAAATCTTGCGGACCATCACCAGTGGTGGCACCGGTGCCATTTGCCTGTTCAGCGGCGTGGTGCGCGGTGTGACATTCAGCGACAGCACCTCGAGAATCACACCCCATCACGAGACTCGTCGCCTTGATTATGAAGCATACGCACCGATGGCCGAGAGTAAATTGCGTCAAGTCGCCACGGAAATTCGCACGCGCTGGCCAGCGGTTCAGGGGATCGCTATTGTGCAAAGACTCGGCGAATTAGCGGTAGGCGAGGCGACAGTGCTCATCGCTTGTGCCTCCGCTCATCGTGACAGCGGCTGTTTCGAAGCGGCGCGCTACGGCATCGATCGTCTGAAAGAAATTGTGCCCATTTGGAAAAAAGAAATCGGCAAGCACGGAGAAGTATGGATAGAAGGCAACTATATACCACAAAAGGCCGACCGCCAGAATGAATAAGTCGCCCCTTTTTTCTCTTTGTCAAACGCTCAACCTGGATTTCAATGACCTTTCCTTGCTCCAGACCGCGCTCACACATCGCTCCTATTCACATGAAAAACGAGGTGTGGCTGACAATGAGCGCTTGGAATTCCTTGGCGACGCCTTGCTTAGCGCCTTAGTGGCCGCCTGGCTCTTTGACCAATTCCCTGATTGCCGCGAAGGACAATTAACGCGGATGCGCTCCGTCTTGGTGCGGCGTGAAACCCTGGCCGATATGGCCCGTGAATGCAATTTGGGCCAGCATTTGCGTATCGGCCGAGGGGAGAGAGCGAACCAAGGCCATGAGCGCGTTTCTACGCTGGCCAACGCTTTCGAAGCGTTGCTCGCGGCAATCTATAAAGATATGGGATATGCCTGCCTGCGTGGCTTTCTCTTACCTTTGTTGGCATCACGATTGCCGGCAGCAATCGACGAAGCGCTGAAAAAGGATGCGCGCAGCCGTCTACAAGAATGGTCTCAATCAAAGCGCAATATGCTGCCCATTTATGAAACCATCTCTAGCGATAGTCCGGTTCACGCGGGGGAATTCGTTGTTCGCGTAAGACTCGCCGACGATGAATCCGCCCTTGGACGCGGCTATAGCAAGCAAATTGCCGCGCACCGTGCAGCGGTCGCGCTGTTGAAACAGGTAGCAAGAGAGTGAGAAAGTAACCCAATTATGGAATCCGTCGACCTCATCCTGCGTGATGCATCCCTGATTACGATGAATGATGAGCTGGATGTGTATACCGATGGCGCCGTTGCCATTCGTGGCGATCGCATCGTCGCGTTGGGTGATAGTTCGGTTATTTGCAATGGCTATCGCGGCGCCGAAGTCGTCTCTTGCGATGGGCAATATATCCTTCCTGGTCTCATAAACGTCCATACTCATATCCCGATGACGCTCTTGCGCGGCCTGGCCGACGATTTACGCCTCGATGTTTGGCTGATTGGTTATATCATGCCGGTTGAGCGCGAATTCGTGAATCCAGAATTCTGCCAGCTGGGTGCTACTTTGGCTTGCGCAGAGATGATTCGCGGCGGCATCACCTGCTTTGGGGACATGTACTATTTCGAATCTGATGTCGCAGAGGCGGTCGCCAAAACGGGAATGCGCGCTGTACTGGGGGAAACCATCCTGAAATTCCCCGCGCCGGATGCCGAGAATTATACCCTTAGTCTGGAATACACGCGAAAGTTCATTGAGCGCTGGTTATCGCATCCACGCATCACACCAGCCATCGCGCCACATGCCCCTTACTCCACGACGGACGAAATTATGGCGCTTTGCCGCGAATTGGCCTTGGAACACCAAGTGCCCATTTTCACTCACCTTGCGGAAACGCCGCAAGAGGTGGAAGAGAGCCAGCGCGATTTTGGGCAATCGGTTATCCGCCGCGTGGCGACCAATGGCTTGCTGGACGCACGAACCGTCGCTGCGCATTGCGTCGCAATCGACGATGATGAAATACACCTTCTCCAGCAGAAAGGCGTGGCCGTCGCCCACAACCCAAGCGCCAATACCAAACTCTCTAGCGGCATCGCACCGGTCACCGCCTTGTTGCGCGCAGGGGTTACCGTAGCGCTGGGCACCGATGGACCGGCGAGCAACAACGACCTCGACATGTTTGAGGAGATGCGTCTCGCCACCTTTCTCGCCAAGACCATCACCGGTGACCCGACTAGCTTACCAGCCTGGCAAACCTTGAAAATGGCGACCCAAAACGGCGCTAAGGCCTTGGGTCTGGATACCCTCTGTGGCAGTCTAGAAGTCGGCAAACGCGCTGATCTCATCGTCATCGATGGTCAACGACTGCACAATTTCCCCCATTACTCCAGCAGCAACTCAAAGGCGTTTTTTTCACAGCTGGTATATGCTGCAAAAAGTGCGGATGTGCGCCATACCATTGTCGACGGCACCTGGTTAATGCGCGACCGTCAGCTGCTCACCATTGATGAACAGGTCCTATATCCAAAAGCGCAAGGTTACGCAAACCGTGTTGGGGAATTCCTTGCGTCGCGTGAGGGCGATGTTTTGCATAAGCTAGTCGCCATAAGTCTGGGCATTGAACGAGGCGAAACCTATGAAGTCCAGGTTAAGGCATATGCCACCGACCCCTGGGTGGTGGAAGAATTACTGGATCATGAAGATGTGGAAGTCCAACGAGCGGTGCATTATCGCCAATATGACACCTATTTTCATTTTTCCGACCCGAAGGCGGGCATACTCCGCTATCGAGAAGACGATCTCATCAGTGGAACTGGCGAAGTCACCTCCGTGCGCAGCCGCCTGACTTACACAAGCCCGCTCACCGAACGGCGCTTGCTGGACACTGCAGTACTTTCGCATTCGCGCTTCTACTCTCAGGCGGACCGACCATTGCGCTTCTACCAAGAATATTTCAAGGAGGCGAAAATCTCAGAATTGGCCAAAGAGCGGCGCCGCTGGCAAATTCGCTTCCGCGAGGTCTCCTTCTTCTTGCATGTTGATCGCATTACCCAACCGAAACTTCCGCAACATTTCATCGAGCTCAAGAGTAGGACCTGGTCATCCGAAGACGCGTTGGAAAAGGTGCACCTGATACAAGAAATGCTCAACATACTTGGCATAGAGCGGGAAGCGATTATCGCCCACGACTATGTGGATTTCCCTGAAATTGGTTAATTGCTCAAGCTGAGGGGAATCTGTTTCGAGAGGATGACGCCGATACCACCGGCGTTGGCTCGCAACCCTTGATTGGGAAAAAGGGTGGGGGTCTCCGCAGTCTTTTCAGGGTGTGTTCCCGAATGTAGGATGCGATAATAGGCTTGCATAGTGGCCGCGCGTGCCGTCTCCGCATCCACCTGGGCCGCGGCCGCGGGAAAATCCAGCTGGATATAACAGCGCTGTCTCGGCCCCAGCATTCTGATTTCTTCAATGCCATATGTGGTGCGCGGTTCACGGCTAGCGTAATTCTGCAAGGGTAGTCCCGGGCGGAAAATGATGCCGAAGCCGCTTGTCGTCGGATCATCCCCCACCAACACCCGCTCCGGCTGATAGAGTATGGGTTGTGTCCCGGCGGTTCGGTTACGAACCAGGATTTTCATTGACCAGTTGGATTGAGAATCAGTGGGGAAGGGTTCTCCCCGAACCGCCAACTCGAGTGGTTCGATCGGCACACCCGCCAGGATGGATTGGCGTACACGCAAATCTGGTGCTTGTCGTAACCACTGACAAGGGACGCCGTCTGCAACTCCCAAAATCGTCGCAAACCACTGAGGTAAGGAGTTTGGCGCCAATATGAGAAAAACTCCAGCCAATATCACAACCCCGAACCACAATCGGCGACGGTTCAATCGTAACATAATGGCCACGCTTTCCAGTTGCCCTTCGATTTCTCGATTTCATCCAACAGCTCCCTAACCACCACTGCTGGCTTTCGCAGCGTAATGTCTTGCCATTTTGTGCCCATTTCGTGCCCGCGAAACCAACTCAATTGCCGGCGTATGAATTGTCGCGTCGCCTGTCTAGTTTCTGCCAGCGCATCTTCCAAACCCATTTCACCCAACAAATGCGCCACCATTTGGCGATAACCCAGAGCGCTCATGGCTGGCAATTCCCTAGAATAACCACTTGCCAATAAACCGCGAACCTCTGCTAAGAAACCGGCCTCCATCATTTCTGCCAAACGGCGGTCAGCTCGTTGGTAAAGATCGGCTCGCGGCATCATCAAACCAATATTGAAGATTGCCAACCTCCGTTCTCCACGCCGCTGTTGTGTGCTGAAAGGTTGCCCCGTCGCTTCGATCACCTCAAGAGCGCGCACAATCCGCCGTAAATTATTCGGGTGAATCTTCGCAGCCGCCGGCGCATCCAGCGCGCGAAGTCTCGAATGGAGGAAAGCGCTACCCTTTTCGCTGGCGGTGATTTTCAGCTGGGCGCGCAATTCTTGCTGTGGTGGGACCAATGGTATTTGCCAATCTTCCAACAAGGCGCTCAAATATTGCCCACTGCCACCGACGATAATGGGCAGCACCCCGATTCTCTGGCAATCCACGATGCGACCCTTCGCCAATCTCAGGTATTCGGCAAGGCCGAGGGTTTCATCGGGTTGAACAATATCGAGCAGGAAATGTCGCGCGCGCGCTTGTTGCTCGACAGTAGGCTTGGCTGTACCAATATCCAGGGAAGTGTAAATCTGCCGGCTATCCGCGTTGATGATTGCTGCATCAACCCCCAATTCCTGTTTTAATCTCTCGACGAGTTCGATGCCCAACTCAGTCTTACCCGTAGCGGTGGGCCCCAGAATCACACCGAACGAATCGTGCATATGCAATTCACCAAACCAACGCATCCTCAATATGCTGGAATTGGGGTTCGGCATTGGCCACCCAGAGCACAATGATGACATCCATTCGCCAAGCTGCTTCCTCAAGCCCCTTCGCGTCAAGATAATGATAAATAGTGGCGATCAAGCGCTCGCGCTTGCGCGGCGTGATGCTCATCAAAGCCTCTTCCCATACACTTTGTTTCCGTGTTTTCACTTCCACAAAAACAAGTAGGTCGTCTTTTGTTGCGACAATATCCAATTCGCCACGCACACAATGCCAATTCGTATCGCGTATCTGATAACCCGCGCGCCACAAGTAATTTTGAGCAAACTTTTCGCCTTGTTTGCCCAAGGTACTTGCGCGTTTTCGCGAGGCCATCATTGCAACTTACTTCCTCTCCCAGCATAATACAGCGGCGAATTTTCAATAATCAGGAGTATTCTAGCATGGAGATGAGCGTAGAAAACGCTGCCTTGGTCGCTTCGCTCGCGAGCGTGATTGGTCTGGCTTTCGCTTGGTGGCAGCGGAACTGGGTTCTAGGACAAGACTCGGGTAACGAAAAAATGCGCGGAATCTCCCTGGCGATACAACGGGGCGCCAGCGCCTTCTTGCGGCGCGAATATCGCGCCATCGCCACTCTTGTCGCTATGGTCACTATCGCCTTGCTCCTATTGAGCGCATTACCCAATTCGGGAATGAGCGCCTGGACAGCGCTGGCGTTTCTTTGCGGCGCGCTTGCTTCGGGCTTGGCCGGTTATGCCGGAATGTACATCGCTGTTCGTGCCAATGTGCGCACCACCGCGGCCGCCAGGCAAAGCCTCAATCGTGGTTTGCGAGTAGCCTTCGCCAGCGGGACCGTGATGGGAACGCTGGTCGTATCCCTCTCTTTACTCGGCATCAGCGCTCTTTTATACCTCTTCACCCGGCAATTGGAACCCGTCGCGGCGGCCAGCGCTCTGGCCGGTTTTGGCTTCGGCGGAACCTCGATCGCCATTTTTGCGCGCGTCGGCGGCGGCATCTACACGAAGGCCGCCGATGTTGGAGCGGATTTAGTTGGCAAGACAGAGGCGGGGATTCCCGAGGATGACCCCCGCAATCCTGCCACTATCGCCGACAATGTGGGCGATAATGTCGGCGATGTCGCCGGTATGGGTTCCGACCTCTTCGAGAGCTACGCCAGTTCCATCATAGCTGCCATCTCCCTGGCTACACTGGGCTCCGGCATCGCCGCCACCCCAGAGGCACAAGTCTTTCCATTGCTAATCGCAGCAGTCGGATTGCTAATCGGCTTATTGGCGACTTTTCTCGTCCGTACCAAAGAAGGCGCTACGCAAGAAGAACTGCTAGCCTCCATCCGCCGCGGCATTTACAGCGCTAGCGGTGGCGTGGCTCTAGCCATAATCGCCCTGGGTACTTGGCTTGAATTGGGACAAGGGGCAATCGTCGCAACTCTGAGTGGACTGGTTGGTGGTGTCCTCATCGGCTATTTCACCGAATATTTTACCTCAGCAAGCTATTCACCGACCCGACAATTGGCAGAAAGTGCCGGCGGCGGCGCTGGGATTATCGTCATCCGCGGAATCGCTCTGGGCATGTTCTCCACTCTGGCCCCAGTCATCATCGTCGTCGCAGTCACCCTTGTCGCCACCACTGCCACGGGGCTATATGGCGTCGCCCTAGCCGCTATCGGTATGCTCTCCACGCTGGGTATCACGCTGGCAACCGACGCCTACGGCCCTGTAGCCGATAACGCTGGCGGAATCGCCGAAATGGCCGGTCTCGACGAGGCCGTACGTGGCCGTACCGACGCACTGGACAGCCTCGGCAACACAACTGCCGCAACCGGCAAAGGGTTCGCGATCGGCAGCGCGGCAATGACGGCGTTGGCACTCATCGCCGCTTTCATCACCGCGCTCGGCACCACCCCAGGCGAAACCACCACGCTGCAAACGCTCGTCCTCGACTCACGCCTGATCACTGGTCTTTTCATCGGTGCGCTGCTACCCTTCATTTTTAGCGCATTGACCATGCTGGCCGTCGGTAATGCCGCACAACAGATCGTCGAGGAAGTGCGCCGCCAGTTTCGCGAAATTCCCGGCATACTCAAAGGTGAAGGAGAACCGGATTATGAGAGGTGCGTCGCCATCAGCACCGACAGCGCCATCCGCCAAATGCTGGCACCAGGTATCATTGCCGTCGCCGTTCCAAGTGTGATCGCTATCCTATCCATACTTGGGCGAGGCAACGCGCTGGGAGATTATGTCGGCGCGACTACCCTCATCGGTGTCCTAATGGGTGCGCTGGTTAGCGCCTTCATGATGGCCGTGATGATGGCCAATGCGGGTGGTGCCTGGGATAACGCCAAAAAATTCATCGAAGCCGGTGCCCTTGGTGGTAAAGGTTCGGAAGCACACAAGTCCGCGGTTGTTGGTGATACGGTCGGTGACCCATTCAAAGACACTTCAGGTCCTTCGCTGAACATCCTCCTCAAGTTGTTGGCGATCGTGTCTTTAGTGCTGGCGCCGCTGATTACGAATGGTTTCTAGGGGGACAGGGATCGATTCCAATGTTCGCGAATGCGCGCATAAGACTCATTGATTCGTCGCATGCGCACGTTGGCATCCTTGCTTGAATTATGGTCCGGGTGGTATTTCCTTGCCATTCGCCAATAAGCACTCTGAACGGCTAAGAAATCGGCCTCCTTCGGTAAATTCAATTGTGCGTAATCTATGTGCAGGTGGCTCGGCGCCTCTTGCCAAGGGGAACGCTCGCTTGTTTTCTCTTGCCCCCCGACTCCAACACCGAGCCCGGCAACCAACCAACGGCCACGCATCTGCGGCCAGTCACATTCCACGGTTGTTGTCCTTAAGCTAAGAAAATTCAACAGCGAGCCATGTTGAACCTCGCGAGCCCAGCCGATACCACAAAAATTCACCGCGAATAGATAAGCCCGCTCACCTATGGCTTCATATCCATAAATGCAATCACCCTGTAAGTGCATAAGGGCGCGCATCCAATCATCGGGTTCGTAAATCTGGCCATGCGCGGGCAATAGCATGTCCGCCCAAAAAATGGGCAGGGTATGTATGCCAGCATCGCTGTTCTCGCGGAAAAGAGCTCGCAATTCGTTGATTGGCATGAGACGCTCGATCAGATGAATCATCACCCGTACCCCATCTTCGAGACGGACCACTACAATATCAGTGCCATCATCGTGGATATCCAGGATGCCGGGCGTCGCCATCAATTCCCAAACGAATTGCGCGCGCACCTTATGCGTATCGAAACGCATCAAGCCTCTGAACGCTCATATTGGTGAATTTCACACAGCGGCTCATAACCCAAGCGCTGATAGAGCGCATTCGCAGTGGGGTTGGCAAGATCGGTATACAAGCTGCAATGGGAAAAGCCAGAGTCGAGTAAGCGCTGGGAAACGGCGGCAACCAAAGCACTGGCGTAACCTCTTCCGCGTGCAGAGGGCAGGGTATAGACGGGGGCGATACGTGCAACCCGCTCCGTGGTCGGGACATAACCCACCCAGCATACTGATTGCCAACCATCCCACCACAAAAAATTGCGCGGATTCGCGCCTTTTACACGATTCTCAACCACTTGCTGCGCTCGTTGCCAAGATTTCTCATCCGGATTGCTCGCGAAGGCCTCCATCTGAAAGGCGACGAGCCAATACTTTAGCCTTTCCGCATCAGACGCGCGCACGCTACGCATTCTTCCCCGGACAGGCCGCGCAGGTCGCAATGTCCGCAACTGATGCAACCCTTGCCTCATCTTTAGCTGCATTTCCTGCCCAGTCAATTCTCGCCAAATTGCGGTGAAATCTGAAGCAATCGTTGGCTTCGCCAATACACCAGGCAATTCCACGCCTGAATTGGCCATGGTTTCTGCCAAAAGGCGAAGCGTGACTGGATCGTCGGTATGCGAGAGGATGAGATTGTAAGGCGGTGTGCGCAACGCGGCTAGCAAGGTTATGCCCGCCGAGTCTTGCACCAACCCGAGATAAGGCGGCTCCTCATAGGGCGCATCCCCAGCAATCAATTGTGAACAGAGCCCAAGCATCAAGTTGTGCTCCACCTCGCGCGCTTCCAAAAAGGCGCGACTCTGTGACAGGAATTCTCGGCAATCGGCAAATTCGACGCAGCGAAGCCCATCTGTAACCATAAACCGCAGCATAGACGAAACCCGCATTCACTGCCTATGGCCAATCGCCACGCTATAATTAATGGTCACTTCTTGGAAAGATGGGAACACTCCATGTCTTTGCCACGTTATGACCAATTGCATTCCACCTACAGTATCGTCGCCATCGATACGGAATCCGGCTGGATAGGCGGCGCCGTACAAACGCACCAGATGAGCGTTGGCGCGCGCATCCCCGCCCTTGCCCCAGGTCTCGGCGTCGTCAATTCGCAATCCGCCATGAACCAGAAATTTCCCGCCATCGCCCTGGCCATGCTGCGACAAAAAGTACCACCACAGAGCATCGTTGACGCATTGGTCGCCTCTGACCCAGAGGCCAACTATCGTCAATTGGCCGTGCTCGCCAGCGATGGTACCGCCGCCGCCTTCAGTGGCGAAAATTGCATTCGCGAATTCGGTCATTTTGTCGGCGAGGGCTATAGCCTCCAAGCGAACATGATGGCCCAGCCAACCGTAATCGAGGCAATGCGCGCGGCCTATGAGGGAGCGGCCGGCGATCTCGCACAACGCATGTTGATTGCCTTGCAAGCTGCCGAGGCAGAGGCCGGCGATATCCGTGGTATGCAATCCGCTTGTATTCGTGTCGTGCATAATGATCTTCAAGCATTGGATTGGCAAGCGCCCTATGACTTGCGAGTCGACGAGCATCCTTACCCGGTGGAGGAGCTGGCGCGACTGGTGCGCCTCCGTCACGCTCAACATATCGACCGCCGCGGACATGACCTACTTGAGGAAGGCAAAACGGAAGAGGCGCTTGCCGTTTGGGCGGAGGCGCGTCAACAGGCCCCAGAACTGGAAGAAATGGGGTTTTGGCAAGCGATGACCATTGCTGACCGCAAGCTCAGTGAGGACGCCATCGCCCAGGCCGCCAGCATTTTGCAGGAAAGCGTACTGAAAGATGAATTGGCGAAACAATGGGTGAAGCTCATCCGCCGTATCGAGGAGAATGGTATGCTGAAACGTGCCGGCGCTGCGGACGAGATCTTGGCTACCATCAATATGTGAAGAGAATGAGCCCTTATCCTCTTTCAAGAGAGCGCATAGACACCCACTTGCGCGATTTGGTGTCCATCAATTCTGTCAACCCTGACCTCCATGCCCACGCTCCCGGTGAGGGCGAAATCGCGTGTTATTTGGCCGATGCTTGCTGCGAGCTCGGGCTTGCCGTCGAGCAACAGCCAATCGCGCCTGGCCGTCCCAATGTCATCGCCCATTGGCCCGCATCCAGCCCTGGACGCAGTCTTTTACTCACCGGGCACATGGATGTTGTCGGCGCCCCAAGAGATTCTAGCCAATCCTTCCAACCCAAAATCGCCAATGGTCGCTTGTACGGGCGCGGCGCCTATGACATGAAAGGTGGTCTAGCGGCAATTTTGGGCGCGATCTCCGCCTTGAAGGAAGCCGATTTTCAACCCAAAGGCGACCTCTGGCTCGCATTCGTCTGTGATGAAGAATACGCAAGCAAAGGCACCGAAGCATTGGTCAAAACCCTGCGCGTGGATGCGGCCATCCTAACAGAGCCGACTGAAGAGACCATCAGCACTGCGCATCGCGGTTTCGTTTGGCTTAGGATTCGCACAATTGGCCACGCCGCTCATGGTAGCGATTTCGAAGAGGGTAGAGATGCAATCGGTATGATGGCACCGATACTCGAGCATCTCCGCAGATTGGAGGAGAAAATCTACCCGGCAAATCCTCATCCATTACTCGGTCGTGCTTCGGTACATGCCAGTCTAATCGAAGGCGGTCAGGGCCTGAGCAGCTACCCAGAACATTGCGAGTTGCACATCGAGCATCGTACGCTACCTGGCGAGAGCAGTGCGGATATCCTTACGGATTGGCGTAAGCAGCTGCAAGCCATCCATCGCGAGAATCCACGCTTTTACGCCGAAGTCCAGCTGGAATTTGAACGTCCCCCTTTGGAAATGCCTGAGGATGAAGAAATCATCCAAACCCTCGCGCTCGCTTACCAGGAGAGTTTAAAATCGGAACCTCAATATGGTGCCAGTTTCGGCTGGTTGGATTCAGCGCTCCTTTTCCAAGCTGGCATCCCAACGGCAATTTTCGGGCCCTGCGGCGGCGGTGCCCATGCCGCCGTCGAATGGGTGGATTTGGAAAGTGTGTATCGTTGCGCGGCGGTTCTGGCCGAAACTTGCGCGCGTTGGTGTCAATGAGACGGTTTTGCTCAGTGTGAGTCCGTTTCTTCTCGATCGGCGAATTGGTGATGGATGAGTTGGTAATATGAACCGCCCAAAGCCATCAACTCTTCATGGCTACCATCCTCGATAATTTTTCCTTGCTGCATATAAAGAATGCGATCTGCATCCCGAACGGTACTCAGTCGGTGAGCGATGGTGATGCGTGTTCTCCCACGCATAACCTGCAGTAGACCGCGCTGAATATGCGCTTCCGTTTCAGTGTCGATATTGCTCGTCGCTTCATCCAAAATTAGGATGCTATTGGGGCTGTGTATGAATGCGCGAGTCAGCGCGAGCAATTGTCTTTGCCCTTCAGATAGATTGCCCCCTCCCGGTAATAATCTGTGCTCATAACCTCCGCTCAGTTGCTCGATGATGGGAGCGGCGCAGGCAATCTCCGCAGCTCTGCGCAGTCGCTCATCGCTGATATCATCATCAAACAACCGTAAATTGTCGGCGATAGTTCCATCGAAGATGTATGGGTTTTGTGGAACCTGACAAACCAGTTGAGGCAATTGGGAAAGGGAAATTTTACGCAAATCCACACCATCCAAGAAGATAGCCCCTTCACTGACATCGTATAGTCGAACCAGTAGCGAAGCCAGCGTCGTCTTGCCCGCTCCGGTTGAACCGACGATGGCCACATGCTCCCCTTTCTCGATTCGCAAGTCGATTGATTGCAGGACGGGTATGTTCTTGTGATAGCGAAAAGATAACCCCTGGCAATGAATGTTCTGCCGAAAATTGTTCAAATTCACTGCCAGTTTGGGCGAGGCAATTTGGGGAGACATCGATAACGTCTCTGCGATTCTCTCTCCAGCGGATAAAGCTTGTTGAATCTGAGCGAATTGCTCAGCCAGCTGCAAAATTGGCTCGTAACTTTGACGCGCGTATTGCATGAAAGCGATCAACATTCCCAGCGTCGCCCATTGCGCCAGGACGCCGCGCCCACCTCCATAGAGCAATAATGCCAAACCCACCGTTGTGAGGAGTTGGAGGGAAGACGAATAACGCGTGAACGAATCGCGTAGTGATAAGTGCACATCGCGATAATCGCGATTGACAACATCGAATTCGGCACGACTTTGTGCTTCACGGCCAAATAGTTGAATGACCAACATCCCATTGAATTGCTCATTCAAGAAAGCCTGATAATCGGCAATGATCTTATGGAAACGCGCGGAGGCGGTGCGAATTTTCTTGCGAAAATACAAGCTCAGCAACGCCATCACCGGCAACACACAGAAGGCCAATAGCGCCATCCGCCAATTGATGAGGAGCATCGTCACAACCAAGCCGATCAAGGTGATTAAGTTGCTCACGACCATCACGATGCTCGTGGAAATTAGCTCTGTGAGCGCTTCAATATCATTCGTCATGCGTGAGACCATTTGGCCGAGTGGGGTTCGGTTGAAGTGGGCCATTTCCATATTCAACAAGTGTTCGTAGAGCGTTTGCCGAATGCGCTCCAGAACCGCTTGCCCGACAGTTTGTAGCAAATAGGTATGGGCAAATCGCGCACCAAAGAGCAACACGATAGCTAGGAAGTAGGCTATAGCATAACCGTATATGGCGGATAAGTTGCCTTCGGTTATCGGCCCATCCACCGCCAACTGAATGAGATACGGCAATAAGGCCGTCATCGCCATGACAACCAACAAGAGTAAAAAAACCAATATCATTGGCGCCCAATAGGGCAACACAAACTGACCCAGAATACCCATCAGGTTGCGGTCGCTGAAACCCTTCGAGCGGATAGTATCACTCCTACGCGAGAGCATCTGGCTGCCGCCCTTCGCGGAGCTCGCGCTCAACCATGCGCGCGTAGAGGCCATCTTTCGCCAACAAATCGTCATGGTTTCCGCTTTCCACGATACGCCCATGATTGAGGACGAAAATGTGGTCCGCATCCTTCACTGTGGCTATCCGATGAGCGATTACCAAGCTGGTACGCGTACGCAAGAATTGGCGCAAATCCCGCAATATCTCCGCTGCGGTACGCGTATCGACACTCGAAAGCGCATCATCCAGCACCAATATCGCTGGTTTACGTACAAGAGCTCGTGCGATGGCAACGCGTTGCTTCTGCCCACCAGAGAGCAAAACACCCTTTTCACCAATGCGAGTCGCTAAGCCCTGGGGGAATTGCGGGAGCTCTTCTGCAAGGTGAGACACTTCCAGGGCCCGCAGCAATTCACCCTCGCTCAACCCAGATTGACCCATACGCAGGTTATCCTGCAATTCCTGACTGAAGAGAAAGGTCGTTTGCGGAACATAAGCAATCGAGCGCCGCAGGGCGGACAATTCCCAATGGCGAACATCAACTCCATCGACGCAGACCCTACCACTATCCGGATCCATCACCCGTGCCAGCAAATTCACGAGTAGTGTTTTTCCGCTCCCTGTAGGGCCAACGAAAGCGGTAATTTGTCCCGCTGGTATCTCAAAAGAGATGCCAGCCAGTACCCGCGCGCCATCCAAGGTCAGGGATACATCCTGAAAAGAGATATGCCTTGGTTCTGTTTCGTTTGATTCATACATCCAGCCATCGCTTGCGGTATCAGCATTAGGGTTGCGAATGGCTGGCTGGCTCAGCAACGGCGTCAGGCGTCTCAAGGCGCCGCGCGTTTGTTGCAGACGCTGGTAAATCATCCCGATTTGTAACAACACCGCACGGATTAAAGCGAGATAGAAAAAGAACTGCGCTAGATTGCCCAGTGTGATGTCGCCGCGCACGGTCAGAACACCGCCATACAGCAAAACGATACCGGTGGTCAGCTGAGTAATCGCTTGTGGCAACATGCCAATGGGCTCGTTCCAGCGACGGAAATACAACCAGCGGCGACGATATTCGCGATTCTCTTTGGCGAAAGTGCGACTTGCGGCCGCCACCTTTCCGAAGGTTTTCAGCGTCTGTACCCCACTGAAAGTATCTTGCACAAAAGCAGAAAGGACCCCTGCCTGTTGCTGCACGCGCTCAAAGATTCGCACTAGAATCGCTCCCGCACGCAGCTGCATCGCCGTCGTGATGGCAATCACGATATAGACCGCCAATGTGAGCGACGCGTTAACGCTCACGAGCAAGACAAAACTAACCATTGCCGCCATCGTTGCGCTACCGATGCGGCTGAAGGTGAGCGCCAACAAACGCCAAATCATGTTTTGGTCGCTATACATGCGGGAGATCAAATCGCCCGTCGCATATTGATCGTAAAAGCGCTTATCGAGAACCAGCAGGTTATAGAAGAAATCCTTGCGGATATCATGCGTCACGGCATAACCGATCACACCACTAAAATGACGCTGGCCATAGAAGGCCGCTACGGTGACCAGGCTCAGTACCAATAGCGCCGCGATATCATTCAACAAGAGCGCAATGTCCATACCCGAACGCAAATGATCGATAATGAGACCAACGAGGTATGGTTCGAAAGCCAAAGTCAGCCCGCCCAACGCGCCGGAAAGCAAGGCCCCCAGTACAGCGCCACGATGAGAGCTGAGGTAAGCCAACAACCAACGGAGGTTCGCCTCACGCGGGCTCGATTGCGGCGCATTTCCGGCGTGCTGGGCTGACGAAGGTCCTTCCTCCGTATCCTCGACTTCTTCAACTCTCGGAAATGCTGCGCGATTTTGCGATACTGGCATCAAGCCTATGATAACATGGGCTTAGGAGATTTGCCGACCACAATCCATCTCCGCGATTGTGTTAGAATCGTGATTATGGTCCGCATATTTCCACTCATCAGCGTGTGCCTGCTCGTCTGCTCACTTTTGCTCAGCGCTTGCGGCGCCCAACAAACAACCCTGACGATCTTCGCCGCCACATCACTCACAGATGTTCAAGAGGAGTGGGCACGGGCCTTCGAATCCGCCAACCCTGGTGTGAGCGTTCGCAGCAATTTTGCCTCTTCCAGCGTACTCACCAACCAGTTACTCGAAGGAGCGAAGGCCGATGTCTTCGCCAGCGCAAACGCCATTCAGATGGAACGCCTTGCGAGCGCCGACTTGCTCCAAGAACCTGCTCGCGATTTCGCCAGCAATCGGGTAGTTCTCATCGTACCCGCCGCCAACCACGCCGCAATCGCTTCGCTGGATGATCTGACTCAGCCGGGGATCAGGTTGATACTCGCCTTGCCGGGGACACCGATCCGCACTTACACAGACGAATTGTTAGAGCGGGCCGCCGAGGACCGAAACCCCCAATTCCTGGACAAACTCTATGCCAATCTAAAATCTGAAGAAGCCAATGTGCGCTTGGTCTTGACCAAGACTGTATTGGGTGAAGCGGACGCCGCTTTTGTCTACCAATCGGATATCACCGCCGATATCGCCGACCAGGTTCGCATCCTTCCCATCGATTCACAATACCAGGCCGCAATCGCCTATCCCATCGCCATACTGGCAACCACCCAGCAAGAGGCGCTCGCTGCGGATTATATTCGTTTCATACTCTCTCCGGCTGGCCAAGCGATTCTGGCCAGCTGGGGACTCTTATCGGTCAATGAACTCGATCATCAATAGGCGGTGCCCTTCTTGAAACGACGCGGCGGGCAATTCATTTTCTTCCTGGCCGCTTTGCTGGCGGCTGGTTTCTTCACCTTGCCATTGCTGGCCCTGGTTGAGCGAACCCTACGCTTGGGGGCCGGGAACGCATTGACCTTAGCCTCTTTGCGCGATGCGCTCGGCGTCAGTCTAACCACAACAACCGTCACCGCCATTTTGACCTTATTACTGGGAACTCCCCTGTCTTTCGTTTTGGCTCGCAAGGATTTTTGGCTCAAGGGCCTGGTCATCGTTCTCGTAGAAGTGCCCATCGTTTTACCACCAGCCGCGGCTGGTTTGGCGCTATTGCTGGCATTTGGGCGCAATGGATTTCTCAGCAATTGGCTACCCGGTGCGCCATTGGAAATCACTTTCACGCGCATAGCGGTCATATGCGCGCAGTTCTTTGTAGCCGCACCACTCTACATTCGCGTAGCCTTATCGCGATTTCGCGAACGGCCAGTTGAGTTGGAAGAAGCGGCGCTAGTGGATGGCGCCAGTCCCTGGCAAGTTTTTTATCGCGTCAGCCTACCACTAGCTTTGCCCACCCTAGCCGGTGGGATTGTGCTCTCTTGGGCACGCGCCGCCGGCGAGTTTGGCGCCACCCTCGTCTTTGCCGGTAACATCCGCGCAACCACGCAAACGCTCCCCTTGCTCATCGAGCGGGCGCTAGCCACTGAGATTGATGCCGCTATTGCCGCCGCCGCTTTCTTGTTATTGCTCGCTGTTCTGGCGCTCCTGCTCTCGCGCTGGTTATTGCGCTTTCAACCATCATAGCGAGAGCTCAACATTTTCTTGACAATGTGACCATTTCCCGATTTTCGGCAATGCCAACCGCTCCGTTCGTCTGCGTATGATATATTGGACACAGAAACCAACTGCTTCTGCAACCCAATCTGCTTTCAATCTGGGACCCCAACATGCGTGAAGAAATTGCTTGTATTGCCAATTTTTCAGAGGGGCGAGACGAGGGACTTATCGCCAAGCTAGGGGAAACCATCGCTTCTGTCCCCGGCGCATACCTGCTGGATAGCCAGCAAGATGCTGACCATCACCGCTGTGTGTTGACCTTCATCGCGCCGCCTGCCGCCGCCGCCGAAGCGGCATTCCGCGCCATTCAATTGGCTGCCGAACAAATCGATCTGCGCCGGCATCATGGCGAGCATCCGCGCATCGGCGCCGCGGATGTCATCCCATTCGTCCCCATCGACCCCAAGCAAATGTCCATTTGTGTGAGCACAGCGCGCCAGTTGGCAAAAAGGGTCGGCGGCGAGCTGAAAATGCCCACATATTGCTATGGTGAAGCAGCCTATCGCAACGAGCGCCGCCACCTAGAGGCAATCCGCCGCGGGCAATACGAGGGTTTGCTGGAGAGCATTCTCAGCGATCCTGAACGTGCACCAGACTTTGGTCCCGCAAAATTGGGGCCGGCTGGAGCGGTCGCCATCGGCGCGCGCAGACCGCTAATCGCTTTCAATGTTTATCTGACGAGCGCCGACCGTCGCCTTTCCCAGCGAATCGCGCGACGCATCCGCGCATCTTCGGGCGGGCTAAAGGCGGTTAAAGCGCTCGGGCTATTCGTGAACGGTCGCGCACAAGTGTCGATGAACCTGACCAATTATCAAAAAACTGGGATTACAGAAGTCATTGCCGCAATCAAGCGCGAGGCCAAACGGGAAGGGGCGGATATCGATCAATCGGAGCTGATTGGTTTGCTGCCACGCGATGCAATTCTCGAGAGCGCACGAAGTGCCTGGTATCTCCTCCAATTGGACGAGCAACACATCCTCGAAAATCGTATCGCCGCAGCCTTGGGAGGTGGTAGCGAGAAAAACAACTTTCTGGAGCAACTCGCAGCGCCAACCGTGAGCCCGGCTGGCGTCGCCGCCGCCGCGCAAACCGCTGCCCAGGCTGCCGCACTGGTGGAGATGATCGCGCACATCGCAGTCGCATCGACTCGTCACACGGAGGAAGAGGAAATTGAGGAGTATGTGGCAGCGGCACGCGACTTCCAAGAGCGATTCAGCAATTTAGCAAACGATGACGCGCGCGCTTACCGCCACTTCATAGTAGCGCGTCAATCGGGTCTTCCCTTCCAATCAGAAGCGCGCGCCATCACCGAAATACCCCTCCATTGCGCATCGTTAACCGCAGGCTTGGTCGCTCTCCTCAAGAAAGTGGGTGAATTGGCAACTCCACAAACTCGTCCGGATGCAGCTACGGCGGCCGAGCTGGCGCGGGCAACCCTGCGCTCCTCCGCACATGCACTCCGCGCCAATCTCCCACTATTGGTCGATTCTGAACTGCGCACACACTATCAACAAGAATTGACAAAACATGAAAATGCCTTGGAAAGTTCGTATACCGCAGTGATGGCCTCATTGGCAAACTAAGAGAGTCAAAGCCCCGGTGGTCAAGAGGATCGAAGCCACTAACCCTTCACAAAATGCTCCTGCGAAAAACCAAAAGCAGCGACCGCTAAGGCAGTGCAATTTGGATCGAGATTTAATTTAAAGTCTGAGAAAGGGATTTCGCTACAACGGCTTGACAGCCGCCAAGACATCTGCTAAGATTTATGCATCGGGGGCGTAGTGTAGCGGTTAACATGCCACCCTGTCAAGGTGGAGATCGCGGGTTCGAATCCCGTCGCTCCCGCTCCGAATGTTAATTTTGAGTTCCAATATTTCCCTAATTCGCCAGGAGACCCTGATGAGTCGTTCTTTCATCCCTTTCGCCCTAGAGCGCGAGATGTCGCGCTGGGAGAAAAAAGTCGAATACAACATTTCGGAGAGCGGCGTTTATCCCATGAGTCTACGCGAGCTCATCTTGGATGAGGATTATCTAACCGACTTGTTGGATACCCGCCTAGACTACCCACATGCCAACGGTTTACCCATATTGCGCGAACGCATTGCGGCGCTATATGAAGGCGCGACAGCCGAAAACGTGATCATTACCGTCGGCGGCGCACAAGCCAATTACACCATTTTGAACGCGCTTCTAGAGGCAGATGACCCGATTGCCGTCATGATGCCCAACTATTTGCAACTTTGGGGAAGTGCGCAAAACATTGGTGCCCAAATGAGCACTTTCAATTTGGATAGTGAAGACGATTGGCAACTGGACCTCCCTGGACTGCGGCGGGCCATTTCACCCGATACGCGTCTGGTCTGCGTTTGTAATCCCAACAACCCCACCGGACATGTCCTCAAACGAGCGGAAATGAGAGCAATTTGCGAAGCCGTAGAAGATACCCAAGCTTGGCTGCTCGTCGATGAGGTCTATCGTGGGGCGGAGCGCCTTAGCGACACCGTAACACCGAGCTTCTGGGGTCAAACGGAGCGCGTCGTCATTACCGGCAGCCTCTCCAAAGCTTTCGGTTTGCCAGGTTTGCGACTGGGTTGGTTGGTTGCGCCGCCTGAGATTATCGAGAAATGTTGGGCGCATCAAGATTACATCACCATTTGCGCGACAATGCTGGCCAATCATTTGGCAGCATACGCCCTCGAACCCACCAATCTCACGCGCATCCGTCAAAGGACGCGCACGCTCCTGCAATCTGGCTACGCCACTCTCGAAGAGTGGGGAAAAGAACAGGGCGGGAGATTTGCTTGGGTTCCCCCAGATGCCGGCGCGATCGTCTCCCTACGCTATTCATCCCCGCTCGCCTCCGAAGAATACGCGCGGCAACTAGCAAACCGGGAAAGCACTTACGCGGCCCCTGGCGCGCATTTCGGCATCGAACAACATCTGCGCATCAGCTATGGCTTACCCCCAGATTATTTACGGGAAGCCCTGGATCGCGTGGCTCGCATTATGACATCCGTAGTTTAATCCAAAACAAAAATGCGGGGCAACGAAGCCCCGCATCCTAATTCACGATTCAGTGGAGATTGGCGACAGTATCAATCGCCGCCTTCACGGAGTGTGACGCTCGTTGGCTCCCACATTTCGCCGGTCGCATCCACATCATCCCCAAGCGAATCCAGCGCCGCCTGGGCGAGGTCGGTACGATAAGCATCCATACCGGGTTCGGCCATGATGACACCGCTTTCTATTGATACCGCCACCGTCTGCGCCCATAGGTCACTATCCAGAATACCGATGCCTGCTGGCGAGGGCCAAATCAATTTGTTGATTTCATTCAACTGCCATTGTTGGTGACTCTCGCCCAATGTGGAACCATTATCCAAGACGATTGACACACACTCATCAAAGTTCTCGCGGCAATAAATCCAACCACGATAGACCGCGCGCAAGAAAGCGACCGCAATTTCTTCATTACCTTCTTCCGCCAACCAGTCCGCATTGGCGAAAATGTGATCTTGCAACATCGCCGTGCCCACATCGTTGAAATCAATCACATTCAGCTCTTCTGGTTGATACAGTTCACCCGTCTCTGGGTTGATTTGTTCCAAGACCTGCGCGTATTCGTTGTAAGTCATCGCCTGGGCGACATCCAGGTCTCCATTCATTAACAGGGACATATCGAAAGGTTGCTGGACGATGGTGACATCGTCAGTGTTTTCAGGGTCAACACCAACAGCGCGCATCGCTGCGAAGAGTTCGTGCTCGTTACCAAAGCCCCAGGTGCCGACGCGCAAACCCGCGAAATCCTCAACCGCCTCCACGCCGGTATCTTCAAACGACACCATCAAGGTGCCGCTCCGCTGAAAGATCTGTGCAATGTTGACCAGATTCACACCGGCTTCGTTGGATTCAAGGACTTTGGGTACCCAGGCAATACCGAATTCAGCGCCGCCCGAAGCGACCACTTGTTGCGGCACAATTTCGACCGCACCCTCGAGTATGGTCAGATCCAAACCTTCGTCCTCAAAAAAACCGAGGTCATGTGCGGCAAAATAACCGGCGAATTGCGATTGCGGAACCCATTGCAACTGCAAACGAACCTGCACCATCTCATCTTGCGCGGCGACGCCAGAAACCAGACCTAGCATCAGCATCAACACAACCCATAACCACTTGTTCCTCATGGCACCTTTCCTCCAATCCAGTGAATTCTCCAGTTAACACCCAAATCGAGAGAATAACGCGGCGATTGCGCGCTGTCAAAAATCGCTGCGCACCCGCTTTGAGATATGCCAGGGCATCAATCGCCTCTCGAGCCAGAGCACGATGAAATATAAAGACAATCCAATCAACGAAGCCATGATAATGGCCGACCAAGCTCGAGAAAAATTAAAGCTGGATGCCTCCTGAGTGATGAAGACTCCGAGAGTAGCGCGATCGCCACCAAAAAATTCGCCGACGACCGCGCCAATGACACTCAACGAACTGGCGATGCGCAAGGCACTGAAGATGAAGGGTAGGGCATTCGGAATTCGCAAATCACGCATGATGCGGATGGGCGAGGCAGCGTAGGAATGCATCAACTCCAATTGGTTTTGGTCGATGAGGGTTAATCCACGCACCGTGTTGATCATCGTGGGGAAAAATACGATGATGGCCACAATCGCCATCTTCGAAAATGGATTGGTATGGCCAAACCAGTTGTTCATGATGGGCGCAAAGGCAACGATGGGAACTGAGTTGGCGGCGATGGCGAATGGCATCATCGCTTCATTGACGACGCTCCAACGCGCTGTCAGCAAAGCAATCCCGATGCCACTACCACAACCCAGCAAAAAGCCCCCCAAAGCTTCGCGCAATGTGGCCCCGGTGGAATCGAATAGGTACGAGGATTCACCGGGTAATAGAAAAAGGCGTAACTCAGCAAAATATTCTCCCAGAATGGTGGAAGGTTTCGGCAAAAGGAATTGTTGAATGTCGAATATTCGTACCACCAGTTCCCAGATGAGCAAAACCACCGTTGCCAATAAGATGGCAAAGGCATATTTCCGCAAGGAAGATTGCACAGGCTGAACGAATATTCCCATCATTCGTAACTGTGCGCTTTGGCCAATGCTTCACGGATTTCACTCACGGTATCGTAATAGGTCGCTGTTTCCCGTGTAGCGAATTCACGCGGATACTCAACCTGATTTTCAACAATGTGGGTGATCCTCCCCGGCCTGGCCGACATGACCACCACTCGCGATGACAGGAAAACGGCTTCAGGAATGCTATGGGTAACAAAGATGATTGTGATGCCCGTTTGCTCCCAAATGCGCATTAATTCCATGTTCATCCGCTCACGCGTGAACTCGTCCAAGGCACCGAAAGGCTCATCCATGAGCAATAAAGTTGGCGCGAAAACCAATGCCCGGGCAATCGCCACCCTTTGTTGCATACCACCGGAGAGCTGCCAGGGGTGATAATCTTCAAACTCGCCGAGCTCGACCAATTTGAGCATCTCCCGCGCACGCCCCACCCGCTCTGCTTTGGGGTAACGCATGATTTCCAGTGGCAATTGCACGTTCCGGCTCACGCTACGCCAGTCATAAAGGGTTGCCGCCTGGAAAACGATGCCGTAATCACGGTCCAGTCGCGCTTTGTTCGGGGGTTTGCCATTGACTCGCAGCTCGCCACGGTGGATCGGCAACAAATCAGCAATCAAGCGCAATAATGTGGATTTACCACACCCCGAAGGGCCGATGAGCGAGAGAAACTCGCCACGTCGTACCGTCAAATTGATGTCATTCAAAGCGTGGATTTGGTCTTCCTCTTCGGCATTGAAGACTTTATGCAATCCTTTTGCTTCGATGACCCAATCTCGCCCTGATTCAGCCATATTCGCCTCGCTCAACTCGTTTGCTTGCTTTGCCGCAATAGCCGCCATTCAACCAAAGAGACCGACAAGAAGAATAAGATGCCAATGCCGGCGGCCGTGATGATGCTCGCCCATAGTTTCGGCGTGGAAACCAGGCTGTAATCGGAGCTGAAATTCAAAATCGCCCGACCCAAACCATCGGAGATACCTGAGGGTAATTCCCCGATGATCGCGCCGACAACGCTGGCCGTTGCGGAAACTTTGAGCGCAGTGAACAAATAGGGTAGGGCAGCAGGCAAGCGCAGTTTCCACAATATTTCCAAACGGCTGGCCGCAAAAGAACGCATCAATTCCAAGGCGTTCGCGCTAGGGGATAGCAAACCGCGCAGCGTGTTGATCGTTACCGGAAAAAAAGTTAGATAAGCAGCGATGATGGCAACCGAAACAGGGCCGGCGCCAAGCCAAATGACCACCATCGGCGCAAACGCCAGTATGGGTATCGTCTGTGAAGCAACCACATAGGGTAGGAGCGAGCGTTCCAGCAAGCGAGAATGGGCAAAAAGAACGCCGAGGATGAAACCTAGGGTCGCGCCGATGGCAAAACCTAAAATTGCCTCCATCAGGGTGAAGAATGCGGCCGCGCTCAATATGCTAGCCAATAAGTAAGGTCCATTACGGCGCGCCGGTTGTGTGAAGGCCCGTGCGATGCTTTGCAGGTGTGGTAGATTTTTATCGTTGAATATGCGCAGATCCAATAAGACCAGTTCCCGCGCTTCTTGCAAGTAGCGCTCATCCGCGTAACTGCCCAATTCGGCAGCGACGGTCTGTCGGCGTAGTGCCGCCACATCGGACCAACGTCCCGCATCTTCCTGGCGAGAGGCGAAACTCAGGCGTGAAGGGAATTTCGGAGCGTTGGGAAAAAATAGACTGAATTCATCCTTCTCGAGGTCGCGTGCGTACCTCAATTCTGGCCTAGGTAGGGCCGCCAACATCTCATCACTCAACCGCGAATTGCTGGGATGTGGCGGCATTTGGTCATCGAGCAAACGACGATCAGCGATGACCACATCCACTTTGCCAGCTTGTAAATCATCCAGGGCGGCACCCAAATCTGGGTATGTGGTGTATCGCCATCCGGGCATCGGCTGCGTGACACGGTAATCGAGCGCTTCCGCGCCGATCTTCAGCAACTCCCAGCCCAATAATAACGCGCTGAGAAAGGCGAAGAAGCCAATCGCGCGACTCAGCCCAATAGAGGAGGAGAAGAGGAGGATGAGGGAGAGGATACCCAAGATGATGGTAATTCGGAATGGCAGGACGGCACCTTCGGGTGAAAGCAAAAACAGCAAGCTCATGACTGCCAGTAGTTGGCTGACCAGGAGCCACACCCGCCAAGGGCGCCGCCGCCAAAGGGCATACACTGTGAAACCAGACACTAGAGTTAAGAGCAGCAGATGGGCCACAAAGAGAATCTTCACTTCTCGAAGCAAGTGCGAAGTCAGCGTGGCTGTGTTTCCATCATTGTCAAGACGCGCACGCGCGTAGCGGCTCAACAGCGATTCAGGGTTCTCTTCTTGAGATTGTTCCACCAACCAGAGCGCGAGTTGTCCGGGGGTCGATTCAAGGATGGTCGAGGAATTCGCTTCCACTCCCGCTAAATGCAACGCCAAGGTCGCACTGGCTAAGAAGCTCGCCAATGAGAGCAAGCCGACCAGGAGACTTCGCCACCGGTATGGCAATAAACCTGGGACTGTTCCCCCAACACCCATATCTCAGCCCATTGACTATCCAGAAACTTGCACAAGCGCCTTGGCAATAATTTCACACCCTTCTTCCAGATCCTGAGCGGAGACATTGAGATGTGGAGCGATGCGTATGATGTTGTTGCTCAAGCCACCTTTGCCTATTAGCAAACCGTTCTCTTTCGCGATTTCAATTAACGCGCTAGCCCGCTGCATATCCGGCTCTTTGCTACCTGGCTGGATGATTTCCATTCCCTGCATGAGACCCATCCCACGGGCTTCACCCACGAAATTGAACTCATCCACAAATTCTTGCAAGCGCTCGGATAAGCGAGCGCCACGGACCAAGGCATTGGTTGGTAAATCGTGATCTTCGATATATTCAATTGTTGCCAGTGCGCTGGCCATCGTGACCGGGTTGCCACCAAAGGTCGAAAAAGTTGCGCCGACCAACGCGTCGGCCACCTCTGGAATGGCAATCGTACAGCCAATTGGCGAGCCGTTGGCCATACCCTTGGCGAAAGTCATGATATCGGGCTCAACGCCCCAATGCTCAATGCCAAACCACTTACCACCGCTGCGACCCCAGCCGGTTTGGATCTCATCCGCGATGAAAAGCCCGCCCGCCTCACGGATGAGCGGAAAAAGACGCGCAAAATATTCTGTTGGCGGTGTGATGAAGCCTCCCACACCTTGAATCGGTTCTGCTAAGAAAGCCGCGATAGTGCCATCGGTAGTGGTCGCAAGCGTCTCTTGGAAATCCTGCACACAAATTTCCAGCAGCTCTTCCTCGCTCAACCACTCTGGCGCCCGATAGCGATAGGGGTTTTTAACATGGCGCACATTGGCATCGAAAACACCGCCCAAGCGCCAACCAGAATGCCCTGTGACGCTCATCGCTTGCATGGTACGACCAGAATAACCGTGTCGCAAAGCGATAATGGTTGAGTTGCCGGTATATAAGCGTGCCGCGAGGATAGCGGTCTCGATTGCTTCACTACCACTATTGGTGAAATAGCATTTCTGCAGACGACCCGGCGTTAAAGAGGCGACTTTCTCAGCAACCCTAACCATCAACTCGTTGATATAGAGAGTGGTCGTGTGCTGTATGCTGCGCAATTGTTGCGCAACCCGTTCTGTGATTTCATCGTTGCAATGCCCACAGCTGATTGTGAGCACTCCACCGAAGAAATCCAGGTAACGCTTACCGTCAACATCCCAAACATGCTGATCCTTGGCATGGCTCACCACCAGGGGCGATTCGTAATAGGGCTTGGCAGCCGGAAAAATCACGCGCTCGTAACGCTCTAAAATGTCATTCGAAGAAGTCATCGGCATTTCCATCCATTCGATCCGGTTGCAGTAGTGGACGACAGCCATATATTAGCAGCAATCTGGCGCGCGGTATAAATGTACAATCGCTGCGATGACTATGGGATTTTTCCGCGGAGCTGCTACAATCCCTTACTTAACAATGCTCACGATGAATCAGAGTAGTGCGGTGTTTGCCACCGCAAAGGAGTGAAAATGACCAGCACAATACAAAATTATATCGCGGGTGAATGGGTGAGTGCCAACAGCGAAGAGAGCATACCCGTACACAATCCGGCGACCTGTGAATTGCTCGGCCATTGTCCGGATTCCAATGCTGATGACGTGGATAACGCCGTCCAAGCCGCTGGCGACGCCTTCGATGAATGGCGCAGAACTCCGATACTCAGCCGCGCACAAGCGATGCATCACTTCAAGGTTTTGCTGGAAGAGCGCTTTGAAGAGATCGCGCGCACCATCGTCATCGAAAATGGCAAGACCATCGATGAGGCGCGTGGAGAGGTGCGCCGCGGTATCGAGAGTGTGGATTTCGCAATCGGTATCCCATATTTGATGCGCAATGACGGTCTTGAAGACATCAGTTCCGGTATCGACGAAACAACCTTGCGTCAACCTGCAGGTGTTTTTGTAGCCATCACCCCCTTCAACTTTCCATCGATGGTTCCCCTATGGTTCCTTCCCGCTGCCATCGTCTGTGGCAACACCTTCATACTCAAGCCCTCACCGCAAACTCCCCTGAGCGCCAACTTACTCATGGAATTGCTGGACGAGCTGGATTTACCGGAAGGCGTCGTCAACGCAGTGCACGGGGGTATCCCCGCCGCCAATCACCTGATGGAACATCCCGATGTCACCGGTGTTTCTTTCGTCGGTTCCACACCAGTCGCCAAAATCGTCTATGAAACCTGCACACGAAACGGTAAGCGCGTTCAAGCGCAAGGCGGCGCGAAGAATTACATCGCCGTCATGCCAGACGCAAATTTGGACGCAAGCGTGAAGAATATTCTTGGCGCTGCCTATGGTTGCGCTGGACAGCGTTGCTTAGCAGCGGCGGTCGCCGTCGGTGTCGGCGCTGCCTATGAGCCGCTCAAAGCAGAGCTCAGCGCCCAGGCGCGCGAGTTGCAGGTCGGTTATGGCCTCGAGGAAAGCTCGCAGATGGGCTCGGTTGTCAGCGACACAGCGCGCGAACGCATCGAACACATGATTGGCGAAGGTGAAGCAGAGGGCGCGGAAGTGCTCGTCGATGGCCGCAATTACCAAGTTGAAGGCTATGAAAGTGGCTCGTTCATCGGCCCAACCATTCTCGCCAATGTGCAACCGGAGATGTCCGTCGCGCGGGAAGAGATTTTTGGGCCTGTGCTCTCCTTGATGAAAGCAGACACTTTCGATGAGGCTATCGAGCTCATCAACAACAGCAAATACGGCAATGGGGCGAGTATCTTCACAGCAAACGGCAATTACGCTCGTGAATTCAAATACAATATCCACGCCGGCAATATCGGCGTCAATATCGGCGTCGCCGCGCCATCCGCTTCTTTCCCCTTCGGCGGCCAAAAAGATTCCTTCTTTGGCGATTTGCATGGCCAAGGCGCGGATTCAATCGAATTTTTCACCGAACGCAAGGTCGTCATCGAGCGTTGGGTGTAGTTGGGAGATGCGTGTGCTAAACACCTTTGGGTCTGTCTTGAGTTTTGCCATCGAATTGGAAACAGGCCTGCAAAACGCTTATCAAGCCATGGGTGACCAGACCAAAGCGCGCGCTGCACAAAAGCGCAGACAACGCCTTGAGCGCGCGCGTGCCGAGCATGTCCTAGAAATCACTTTGGAACCCATCCACGATTTGGACGCAGCCGACTACAGCATTCTCATGGATAATACCGCCACCCTGAGCGAAAAAGAAACGGTAGCTGCCACTTTCTACCAAGACGCTGCCCCGAAGATCAATGTCCGACAGGCGCAACGCATCCTGTTGCGCTGCGCACGCGAGCATTCAACGCTCGCTTCCGCTTCGGAAAGCCAAACGACTCGCTAAACCATGAAGGAGCCATCACCCATGACACGCATAATTCGTGGCGCATTATTGCAAGCGACCTGGACCGGCGATAAGGAATCCATGATCGTCAAACACGAGGAATATTCGCGTAAAGCTGCCGATCAGGGAGCGCAAATCATCTGCTTCCAAGAATTGTTTTACGGGCCCTATTTTTGCCAGGTCCAAGACCCCGAATTTTTTCACCTGACCGAGCCCATTCCCCACGGCCCTACCACGGAGCGTCTTCAAAAACTGGCACAAGAGCTGAACCTGGTCATTGTCGCTTCGATGTATGAACAAGATGGTGTCGGCGTGTATTACAATACCGGTGCAGTCATCGATGCCGATGGCCGTTATCTCGGCAAATACCGCAAAACACACATCCCGCATCTACCCGGTTTCTGGGAAAAATTCTATTTCCGTCCCGGGAACCTCGGCTACCCTGTTTTCGATACCGCTGTCGGCAAAGTTGGCGTCTACATTTGCCATGACCGTCACTTTCCAGAGGGCGCGCGCGCTCTTGGCCTCAATGGTGCAGAGATGGTTTTCATACCTTCCGCAACCTCGCGTGGCTTGAGCCAACACTTATGGCGCGTCGAACAAACAGCGCATGCCATTTTCAACACCTATTTCGTCGGCACCATCAACCGCGTGGGCATCGAACCCATGGGTGACAACGATTTCTACGGTGAAAGTTATTTCTGCGACCCGAAAGGGCAGTTCATCGGCGCTATTGGCAATTCGCACGATGAAGAATTGCTCATCCGCGATATGGATCTTTCCCTAATTCAAGAGGTTCGGGATACTTGGAGTTTTTATTTCAACCGTCGCCCCGACCAATACGATCTACTGACGCAGGACACGGTTTCCACGACTTGAGAAGTCGTACCCAATAATTTGGGGAATTGGCGAAAGGAGAAGTTGTGGAATTTGGCATCACTTTCAAAGGCGACATCAGCCCAAGGCGCACCGTTGCCCTATGTCAACAGGCCGAGGCGGCTGGTTTTCGTTACGCCTGGTTTTTCGATTCGCATGTGCTCTGGCGCGAGTGCTACGCCACCATGGCGATGTGCATGGCCAGCACGGAAGATTTGATTTTCGGCCCGCTCGTGACCAACCCGGGCGTGCGCGAATGGTCGGTTGCCGCCAGCCTATACGCCACGCTAGCGATACAAAGTGGTGGTCGTTTCCAACTGGGCTTGGGGCGGGGAGACAGTTCCCGCCGTGTGCTCGGTAAGAAACCCAACACTTTGCGAAGAATGGCTGAATTCACGCGAGTGATGAAGTCCTTGGTGCGTGGTGATGAGGCGAAATTCGACAAAACCACCACTCAGCTGCCCTGGGCAGAAGGTTATGACTTACCCGTATGGATTGCCGCCTATGGTCCCAGGGCCCTGAAGACCGCCGGGGAGGTGGGTGATGGCCTGGTCATCCAATTGGCCGAGCCGCTACTCGTACAATGGTTCAGCGAGCAAGCCCACCGCGCTCGTCAGGAAACCGGGCAAGCCCTTGCCCAATTCGGTGTCATGGCGGCCGCGCCGGTCTGGGTCGGCGACATACAAAAGGCGCGTGAACAAACACGCTGGTTCCCGGCGATGGTCGGCAACCATGTCGCCGATATCGTCGATAAATACGGCGATGCCAGTGACGATATACCCCAATCCCTCACAGAATACATCGAAGGGCGACGCGGCTACGATTACACCGAACACGCCAATAAAGATGCCGAACATTTGGATTTCATCAACGATGACATCGTCGATAGTTTCAGCATCCTCGGTGAAGTGGATGCACATTTGAGCAAATTGCGCGCCTTACAAAAGGTGGGGGTCACTCAATTCAACATTTACCTGATGTGTGGTGAAGAGGAGCGCATCGTCGACGCTTACGGTAAACACATCATCCCGCATTTCAATTGAGGTAAAAGGCCACTACGGCTGGGAGGGGAGGCAATATGGGTATCCTATTCAAAGGCGGCACACTCATCACAGCAGCGACGATGCAGGAGAGCGATGTCTTGGTCGAGGGGGAGAGCGTCGCGGCCATCGGCGTCAACTTACCCAGCGCCGGCCATGAAATTGTCGACTGTGTTGACCAATACCTCATGCCAGGGGGCATCGACGTTCACACACACCTGGATTTACCCTTTGGCGGCACAATCAGCAACTGCGATTTCGATGTCGGTCATATGGCGGCGGCTTTTGGGGGAACCACCACACACATCGATTTTGTCGTACAACCCATCGGCGGCAGCCTTCAGGATGGGTTGGCGACTTGGCGCGCTAAATCCACCGCGGCACAGATCGACTATGGCTACCATATGGCCATCACAGATCTAAACGAGGCGGTCATGGCCGAAATCCCCACCCTACTCGCTGAAGGCATCACGAGCTTAAAGCTCTTCATGGCTTATAAGAATGTCTTCCAAATTGACGATGGCACCCTTTTCAATACGATGCGCATTGCCGCGCAAAATGGCATGTTGGTAATGGTACACGCCGAAAACGGCGATGTGGAAGCGGCGCTCACACCGGACCTGCTCGCCAGCGGGAAAACCGCTCCCAAATATCATGCCGACTCGCGCCCACCAGAAATCGAGGGGGAAGCGACCAATCGGGCGGTCATACTGGCTGGATTGGCGAATTGCCCCCTGTATGTCGTTCATATGACTTGTGCGCCAGCCTTGGCGGCCCTGCGGCGCGGCCGCGCGGCCGGCTACCCCGTCATGGGTGAGACTTGCACCCAGTATTGTTTCCTCACCGTGGAAGAACACCTGGCCGCGCCCGGGTTCGCAGGCGCAAAATATGTCTGCTCCCCTCCCATCCGCTCCGAAGCCGACCAACAAGCCCTCTGGGAAGCGCTGAATGACGGCACCCTGCAAGCCGTCAGCACTGACCATTGCGATTTTTGGTACGATGGCGGCCATGGTCCTTGGCAAGATTGGCAAGAGCAGACTGGAGGGACACGCTGGGCCGAATACGAAAAGCAGGACCCCAGTTATCGCCGCCCGGGTAAGGAGCTTGGTAAGGGCGATTTCAGCAAGATACCCAACGGTATGCCCGGATTGGAAGACCGTATGATGGTTATGTGGGAGGCAGGTGTCAATCAGGGACGTTTCTCTCCACAACGCTTCGTGGAACTGCATTGCACCAACCCGGCACGCATCTTTGGTATGTACCCCAAGAAAGGTACCATCGCCGTTGGTTCAGACGCCGACATCCTCGTATGGGACCCACAACGGAAACACACCATTAGCGCCGCAACAAGCCATATGCGTTGTGATTACAATGTCTATGAAGGAATGCAAGTCCGCGGGAAACCAATTCGCGTCTATCAGCGTGGCAATTTGCTGGTGGATGGTGAAAGTTGGCTCGGCAACAACGGCGACGGCCGCTTCATCCCGCGTCATCCCAACGCCGCGACCCTATGAAATCTTAGCAAGAGATTATCCGAAATTGGGCCTTCCAAACGCTCATCACAAGGCGAAACGCCACCTGGTGAGCGGGTGGAAGTAACCCTGATTTTGGTGGTGGCCGCACTACTGGTCGGCATGTCCAAGGGTGGATTAGGCGGTCCTGTACCCGGCTCAATGGCCGCGCCGCTGCTCTCCCTCGTCATGCCCACCGCCGAGGCGATCGGATTGGTCTTACCCATGTTGCTCTTCGCTGACCTCCTGGCCCTCCGCATGTATTGGCAAAGCTGGTCAGTTTATTATTTGCGCCTGCTGCTGCCCGCTGCTTTGTTGGGTATCGTCTCAGGCACCATACTATTACTCGCAATACCCGATGTGTCATTGCGCCGCGTGCTGGGTATTTTTACGCTCCTTATGGTCGCTTACAAAGTCTTTGGCGAGCGGATGACGCCTTGGCGATATCAACCCAAACGCTGGCATGGCGCCTTAGCGGGCTGGTTTTCCGCCTTTGGCGCCGCTCTGGCCAACTCCGGTGCGGCTCCGTACACTACCTATATGTTGCTACAACCGCGAATGCAACCGCGCATCTTTATCGGTACTGCCACCTTATTTTTCTTCATCTTAAATGCTCTAAAATTGCCCGGTTATCTCAGCAGTGGTATCTTGCGATTCGAGAATCTGCTCTCCATTGCCTACATTTTCCCACTGATTCCCTTGGGCTTTTTATTGGGTTATCAAAGTCTACGGCGTATCCCAACTCGAGGCTTCGAACGCTTGATGTTGCTGCTATTATCACTCCTAGGTCTCGTGTTATTATCGTCCTAACCAATTGTGATTTTCACTAGGCAGCTATGCTCCGCAACCTCATCCAGCCGATATGAAAGAAAATAACATTCCAGAGTCTCCCGATCGGCTCAACCATTTCGCTTCATGGCGACGAATGATGCGTTACCTAAAGCCCTATCGTGTCTGGGCCCTGATCGCCTTCATCAGCGTTTTGGCAACCGTTTTGATGCAATCCACGCTGCCCATTGTCCTACGCGAGGTAATTGACCAGGGCGCAAAACTAGATGGAGATGTCGGTCTTCGCTATATGCTCCTTGCTGGAATCTTGATTTGCGGTCTGGGAATACTGCGTGGTGGTAGTGGTTTTCTATACCGTTATTTCGGCGAGCGAATGTCTCATTGGGTGGCCTATGACATTCGCAACGAAGTCTATAACAAAGTTCAGCGCCTACCTTTTGCTTACCATAACAGGACCCCCACCGGCACACTAATCACGCGCGCCATTAGTGATATCGATGAAATTCAGCGTTATTTCTCTTTTGGACTAATTGACGGCATCCATACTTTCTTTCTCTTTTGCGGAATCTCCATCGCGATGTTATTGTCGAGTCCCATATTGACCCTCTCCGCCATACTGCCGCTCATCCCCTTGATGCTCTATTCGCGTTCATTCATCCTGCGGGTGGCGCCGCGCTGGCGCGCCATTATGGACCGCATACAGAAGCTCAGCAATCACTTGCAAGAGAACATCCTCGGCGTCGCTGTGGTACGCGCTTACGCCCGGGAAAATCACGAAAAAGACCTGTTCAGCAAACAAAACGGTTTGCTCTATTTTGAACAGCTGGATTTGGTTCGCCAATGGACCTTCTTCTTTCCGGCGAGCGCTTTCTTAGTTGCTTCAGCGTTGGCCTCGGTTCTTTTCTTTGGAGGACTGCTCGCACTAACCGGAACGGGTGAAGTGACAGTTGGAACGGTCGTCTCTTTTAATGCCTATGTCCTCATGTTGGCACAACCTTTGCGCTTCTTGGGTTTTGTCATCCTGTTATCCACTCAGGCCATAACCAGTAGTCAGCGTGTATTTGAGATCCTCGACCAACCAATCTCAATTCGCAGCCATCCGAAAGCCCCAACACTTGGTCGGATCGAAGCGCATGTCACCTTTGAGAATGTGGTTTTTCAATTTGAGGATGCGGAAAAACCAATCTTGAATGACATCACCTTCGAAGCACACCCCGGACAATCGATCGCCTTACTCGGGAATACCGGTTCTGGGAAAACGGCAATTGTCAACCTTATTCCGCGTTATTTCGATGTGACCGCTGGCCGCATTTGCATCGATGGTACAGACATTCGTGAAGTGGAATTGAGCAGCCTGCGTCGTCAAATTGGCGTCGTGTTGCAGGAATCTCTGCTATTTTCGGCCAGCATCGCGGAAAATATCGCCTATGGATGCCCAGAAGCGAGCGAAAAGGAGATCCTCGCCGCAGCGCGCGCCGCCAATGCTCATGAATTCATCAGCGAACTGCCGGAAGGTTACGCCACGATGATTGGAGAGCGTGGCGTAACGCTTTCTGGCGGCCAACGTCAACGGGTCGCTATCGCTCGCGCCTTGCTCATCGACCCACGCATTCTCATCCTGGATGATTCCACCAGCAGTGTCGATACACAAACAGAAGTGCTCATACAGGTGTCATTGCGAAAGCTGATGCAGAATCGCACCACATTCATCATCGCCCAACGCCTTTCTTCCGTCATGAACGCGGACCAAATCCTCGTCCTCGCAAATGGACGCATCGCAGAGCGAGGAACGCACGATGAACTTCTGCAACTCAATGGCCACTATCGAGAAATCTACGACCTTCAGCTCGCAGACCAGGAACGCACGCGCAGCGCACTCCGTCATGCTCGCACCCACACCCCTGATTCGCCACGCGCGACCGAGGAGTTGCAACTACTCATCTCGCGCTTGCAACGGCGTTAGACTATGGGTTTCCGCGGTAGTGCTGAAGGGTTTGAGCAAATCGATTGGCGCGTCACACAACGACTTTTCGGTTATCTTGGTCCGCACAAGCGAAAAGTCATAGCCTCGATTCTATTCACTCTGCTCAGTGTTGGCGCAAACATCTCCGCACCACCCATTATCGGCTATGTGGTCGATAACGGCATCAGCAAAAACGATTTTCAGATTGTCTTACTTGGCGTGCTAGTTTTTCTTGGCATGCAAGCCATTGGCTTCATCGGCTTTCGGATGCAAATGCTCATCATGGCCACGGCAGCGCAAAAAGTCATTCAGGTGATGCGGGATGATTTATTTGCGCAACTACAACGCCTTTCGGTGTCGTTTTTCGCAAATTATGAAACCGGGCGCATCATCGCCCGCGTCATCAGCGATGTGAATCTGTTGCGGGAAGTCATCACCTTCGCGCTCGTTGGCACCTTCCGCGACCTGCTCATCCTTGTTGGCATCATCATTGCCATGATTCGCATCAATTTCCCATTGGCTTTAATTTCCATCGTGGTCATTTTCACATTGGGCGTCATCGCAAATGTTTGGCGCATCCATGCCCGCAAAGTGTATATGCAAGTGCGCGAGACCAACGCGAAGGTCAACGCTGAGCTCGCCGAAGCTTTTCACGGTGTCCGTGTCACCCAATCTTTCACGCGTGAAGATTTCAACGAGCGACGTTTCCTCAACAATATCAACATGGCGCATCGCCGCTCCAATACGCGCGCCGCTATGGTCGCCAGTATATTCTTCTCGGCGATTGAAGTGGTGGGCGGCGTTGCCACCGGTTTGATTGTGGCCATTGGTGGCACCCTTTTATTGCGTGAGCAACTGACGGTCGGTGTCTTGCTGACTTTTGTGCTCTATATCGAGCAATTCTTCTTCCCAATCCGTATGCTAGCGCAACGCTACAACCTCTTCCAAGCCGTGATGGCGGCCAGCCACAAAATCTTTGATTTGTTGGATCGGGAACCAGAAGTCCAAGACCAGCCGGATGCCCATGACTTACCGCCAATTCGCGGGGAGATTCATTTTGAAGATGTTTCTTTCGTCTATCAGGAGGAGAACGAGCTCACCCTGCACGATATTGACCTGAAAATCCCCGCAGAAACCACCGTCGCCTTTGTTGGCCATACTGGCGCGGGCAAAACGACCCTGATCAAACTCATACAACGTTTCCATGATGTGGACAAGGGGCGCATCACCATCGACGGCCATGATATTCGTGAGGTGACACAGCATAGTTTGCGCAGCCAGATGGGCGTGGTGTTGCAAGAAACACATCTCTTCTCAGGCACCATCCGCGACAACATCCGTTACGGTCGCCTGAACGCCAACGATGAGGAAATTGTGGCCGCAGCGCGTGGCGTCGGCGCACATGAATTCATCACTCAATTACCCCATGGCTACAACACAGAGATTCGCGAGGGTGGGGCTTCGCTTTCTGTGGGTCAAAAGCAATTACTCTCGTTGGCTCGCGCACTTTTGGCCAACCCCCGTATCTTGATATTGGATGAAGCCACCAGTAACATCGACACACAAACAGAGAAGATCATCCAAAAAGGGCTTGAGCATCTCTTGCGTGACCGCACCAGTTTCATCATCGCGCATCGCTTAAGCACCATCACCAAAGCGGATATGATCGTCGTGCTAGAAGCCGGCGAAATCATGCAAGTCGGCACCCATCAAGAACTATTGGCACGTGATGGTATTTATCAACGCCTCTACGCCATGCTCTAATCGCATTAATTTGTGTATTTGGGAAAAGTCCAAATGAGAATAATTTTTAACTGGATCACCACCGTTTCATTGCGCTTTCGCTGGTTGGTTTTCGCGATGACTGCGGTGGTCTTAGTCTTGGGTGTCCAAGCTTGGACACAAATGAAACAAGAGCTCTTGCCACCGGTGGAATTCCCCGCCAGTTTTGTGGTCGCAACCGCTGCTGGCATGACCAGCACTCAGGCCCTTCATTTGTACACAGAACCCCTAGAAGCAGCTTTCTCGAAAATAGACGACATCGTGAACATTGAATCCAACACCAGCCCTGGATTCGTTTTCTTCAATCTAGCCAACGAATTTGGTAAAGAACGCGGTGCGCTGGATGCTGAGTTACAAACCGCTATCGATAGCATTTGGTTACCGATCCGTGAATTGCGCGCGCCGGTCGGGGAAACGGGTCACGAGTTCAGCTCACGTCTACTCGGGGATGTTGACGGCGCAACCTGGAGATACCTGGCAGCAGCCGATCCCACGCTCTTACTGAATCTGTCGCCCGCTACTTGGGACCTAATTTCGGCTGAAGCGCTGATTTCTCTGCTCCCTTTCTTCGCCACACAGACTTCTTCAATCGATATCAGTGCCACACCCTTGGAGAACTTCATAACACAAGAGGTGATCCCATCTTTACTCGCGAATGAGGAAATCGCCGATGCTTCCATAAGCGGTGGTGAGAGTATCGATCGTCTGCGCGGCGCCAATACGAATGACAGCGCGGCGAACAAACCAGACATTAGCAGTAGCTTACTATTGCAATTGGACGAGGAAAGTTGGCAGATCATCGCGAGTAAGGTTGGGTTGAGCGAAAAGCTCGACCTTGCTTTGGCGGCCGAGCTGGCCACTGACGCGGTTGCTCCGCCCACCTCACCACCCGACCTACCAACCAGTTGGCAAAGCAATACCGAAAGCCGCTTCCGCAACGCTGATGACCTTTTGGAAATTGTTTCCTTAAATAACTCGCTGGCAGATTTGCTCAACAACTTCGCCCGTCAAGGTTGGCTTCGCGGCCCTCTGGGGCAAACAGATGACCTGAGCATCGAAATCCTTGAGCGTATGCTGGAAATTGACCCCAGCTTTGCCTTGAGTTTCGGCGAAGAGCATTTGCTGGCGCTACCCGAAGAACTGCTCGTGCGGCTACCCAAAGCCGTTCACCAACCTGAAGAAGCGGGTCTCCGTAACCAACTATTGCTGAGAGAGTTGGGTAACATCATTGCCGGTCGTGAAGGAGCACCAGAAGCTGTCGATTTACCGACCGCTTGGCGAACAGCGCTCCCCAGTATCCTCCAATTCAGCCTCTCCGATTTCCCCGTAGCCATTTTTAGCATCTCCGGCGATATCCGTGCTGACGAGGTGGCAGTTCCTGCACCTCCCGCCGCCGCCACTACTGAGAATCTGGACACGCCCCCACCCAGGAAAGAAGGGCCAACGTTACCCACAATTTTCTCCGATTTGGGTGCAAATTTCGGGATTGAAATGGATACGGCTGATGACATGCTCGCCATCGACTTGCCTCCGCAAGTCAGCGCGCAATTTGGCATGGAGCGCATCGATGCCGCCACCCTGATGAACACCGTCGCGCAGCTGGCCGGTGCTACCGCCACCAACAACTGCCCCTCGGAAAATCAGCCCGCCCTGCCAGCGCTCTTCACCAGCGGCGCCTTAGTCTCCTGCATGGATGCGGAATCGCTGATCTGGCTGGCGACCAATGACACCAACTTCCTACCCAATCTTACGGCTGATTTCTACTCCTTGCTACCCGACGACAGCCTCCTCAGTTTGAATATCGCTGGTTTTTTTGCCCCAACGCTAGGCGGCAATGGTTGGGAAAGGCTGCTCGCCGATCATCACCCCGGCCCCATCAATACGGATTCACTGACCGCACTAGCCATATCACCCGCTGCTGCTTTAAATCAGATTGCCGCTCTGGCCGAACAAGACGAGTTTTCTGTTGTCGCGACGCGTCTGCTCGATGAGCTTTCGCCCCTGGCTATGCGCATCCTCCATTTGCGCGATGAAGATTTTCTGAGCGAATTGGATCCCGCTGTGTGGCTTGGGCTCTCCCGCGAAACATTGGTTTCACTCGATACGGCGATACAAAACTTGCGAGCCAGCGATGAGGAACTGATGTCGAAATTGCAGGACATCATCGCTGGCGCTCCCACTGCCGCAGAAGAATTGGCTCTCGCCAACACGGGATCTGCCCCAACATATGTCGAGGGGCCAACGCTCAGTGACGATTGGGAACCCCTGGGCAATTTTTATGGCGTTGAGCTGAACAGCGCTGATGATTTCATCCGCTTTCAGGAGGTCATTGGCACACCGGCTGTTTTCATGAATCGCCTTTTTCTATCTCCGCAAGGAACGGCGATCGCCCCAGCCCTTTTTGCCAATCTCAGCTATGAGGCTTTGGCCTACCTAGCGGCAGAGGACGAGAATTTCTTGCTGCAGCTGAGCGCCGAAGCGCTGCAATTACTACCAGCAGACTTGCTATTGCGACTGGAGACGCTTTCGCCAGGCATCGGCGAACGAGCAAAGCAAACCAATATCTCACCCATCGCCACCATTACGCGTTCCAATTCCGCGCCGAGCCTCCTGTTATCAGTGTTCAAGACCCGCGACGCGAACACCGTTCGCTCCTTCCGAGCAATCGAAACCGATTTGGCGGCGCTCAAGGGGACTCATCCCAATTTGTTGATCGAACCGGTCTTTGAGCAAGCCCAATTCATCGAAGAATCCATCACAGGCGTCGCCCGAGAGGGTGCACTTGGTGCGTTATTCACTATAGTCATCATCCTGCTTTTCTTGAGCGACGGACGTTGGGCAGAAAAGCGGCGCCGCACCATCGGTATCCTCTCATTCTCACTATTCTCGCTGGGTCTCTTGCTCATCGTCGCCACCAATTGGGGCGAAGCGGGAGGTGACCTGTTGGTCGCCTTCAATGAGGGTGACATCATACTGCGGGTTCTACTCATCATCGGCGTTCTCTTCAGCTTGGTTGTGCTCTTCCTCCCGAGAAAGCTGCCTTCACCCGCTTGGCGCAGTACATTGGTGACCACCATCAGCATCCCACTTTCATTGTTGGCAGCCTTGGCAATGCTGCATTACTTACCGAATTTCGTACATCAAGCACTCGCACCTTTCGGCCCTTCGCCACTCATCGATTTCATCCTGAAACTATTCCCGCGCGATGTAACCCTGAACATCATGGTGCTATCGGGTTTAACAGTAGCCATCGGCCGAGTGGTCGATGATTCCATCGTCGTGCTTGAAAATATCTTCCGCCAGATGCAACTGAGCCAATCCAGCTCGCGCGAGGCCATCATCACTGGGACGCGCGATGTATCCGTCGCCATTTTCACCGCCACTATCGTCGCGGTCGTGGTCTTTTTGCCGTTGGGGCTGACGGGTGGGCTCATCAGCGAGTTCTTCTTGCCTTTTGGTATTGCCGTGACCTACGCGCTACTCGCTTCCTTCATCGTCGCCATTGTGGTTGTACCCGCGCTATCTTCCCTTTTTATCCGTCAAGAAGACATCGTGGGTGAAGAAGCTGGGCCCATCGCTGGTGCTGTGATGCATTGGTATCTACCCTTCCTGAGTTGGGGGCTAAAGCGTTGGCGGAATGTGGGGTTAGTGGTTGCTGGCGCGCTGATTTCGATGGTGATTGGCTTTACCCTTTTCGGGCTCCGCCCTTTTGCCTTCCTACCAGCGCTCGGCGAACCACAAATCGCTGTCAATATTGAGTTGCCAATTGGCACTTCTATCCTCGAAACCAACGATAAAGTCTTGCAATTGGAAGGATTCGTCCGTGAGAGCGATGGTTGGTCCAATGGTTCTCCCGGCGAAACGAGCGAGATCCGCAACATCCTTAGCGAAGTCGGCAGCGCTGGGGGAAATACCCGTTTCCTAGGCACAGAAAACGTTAGCGGAAACCGCGCCAATATGACCTTAACTTTGCGTTCCAACGATGTGACAGATTCCTGGATCGTCAAGCTTCGTGATGAGGCAGAGACCATATTCGCTAGCGAAATGGGTAATTCAGTGACCGCAGAAACCCAAGTGGATTATTGCGACCCCGAATGGGTGCAAGGAGAAGGCCCTCCGCCCACCGGCCGCGAGGCCAAAGCTTACCGTGTCTCTTCCGCCAGCGATGGGTTGGGGGTGGGTGGTTTCCAATTGATCATCAGTGGCAAAAGCGAACTATTGAATCGATTGAACACTTGTATCATCGAAACCCTGGAAGGCATCGATGGTCTTGTCAATATCAGTAGCAATATCACCAGTAGTGAAGCGAATGATATTGAACGCGCAACTTACATTCGCATCGACGGACGTTCCGCCTTGCTTTTCAGCGGTGAACTGGAAACCGAAAATTCCATCGGTGTCACCACGCAGGCCATTGAGACCATTGAGAACTTACCCATCTTGCTTAGCACCAATGACGGACTACCAACCGAAGAGCAAATCATTGTCAGCCAAGGCTTCGATAGCGAAGTACAGACCGAAGGTTTCGTCAGCGTCGGCCGCTCGATGTTGTTGGCGTTAATCATAGTCATCCTCATCCTGATCGTGACCTTTGGCTCACCGGTCTATTGGCTGGTCATCATCTTCTCCGTCATCGTCGCTCCGGTCGGCGCGGCCATCGCTTTGACGCTCACCAACCGTGTGCTGGGGATTTCAGCGCTAATCGGCTTGCTTATGCTAATCGGCATCGTCATCACCAACGCGGTCGTCCTCATCGATCGCGTGCAAACAAATCGCCGCCAAAGGGGGATGGCGACTCGACAGGCCTTGCTGGAAGCCGGTGAACGACGCTTGCGCCCAATCCTAATGACATCGCTCGCCACCATCATCGCCCTGTTACCACTCGCCGTTGGGCTCTCAGAAGGGGCGATCGTGGCATCAGAGATGGGCACTGTGGTGATTGGCGGCGTATTGGGCAGCACACTCCTGACGCTCATCGTTGTGCCCGTCGCCTATATGCTATTCAACCCGGCCCATGAATATCTCATGGGCCGCTTCCGCCGTAACCGGCGAGAAGGTGAGGAAGTTTAACTAGGTTAACTAGGGATGTTGAGTTTGGGGGAGGAAGTCGCGTTGAACAAGTTCAGACGCTCCCCCACTATCCGAAAGCCCTGTAGCGCATGCTCCAGGTGCTCGCGGGTATGTCTGGCCATGTAGCTGGTGCGGAGCAGACTTTTATTGGGGGGGACACCGGGCGGGACCACCGGATTGGTATAGACACCTTCCTCAATCAAGCTGCTCCAGGCAAAGCTGGTCAGGTATTCTTCGCCGATGATGATCGGGATGATCGGGGTATTGCTGTTGCCCGTATCCAGCCCCATCTCGCGCAGACCAACATGCATGAATTCCGCATTCTCCCAGAGCTTTTCAACATGCTCTGGCTCACTCTCGACAATATCGAGAACGGCGAGAACCGCCGCGGCGCTGGGAGCCGGTATCGCTGCTGAAAACACCAAGGAGCGTGCGAAGTGCTGGATATAATGCACCACTTCCTCTGAGCCAGCAATGAAACCGCCCAAAGAAGCGAAGCTTTTGCTGAAAGTACCCATGATAAGGTCCACTTCATCAGTTATGTCGAAATGCGCTGCGGTGCCACGGCCTTGCCCTGTCACACCAATCCCATGTGCATCATCCACGAGTAAGCGCGCACCATACTTTCGACATACCGCGACGATATCCGGTAGGGGCGCGATATCGCCACCCATGCTATAAACGCCATCGACAATCACCAATTTACCCGCATCCTTGGGGAGTTTCGCCAGGACGGCACTGAGATTCTCCACATCATTGTGTAAGAAACGACGCATCTCCCCGCGTGACATCATCGCGCCATCGACGATGCTGGCATGAGAATCTTTGTCGATGATGGCAAAATCGCCCTTTTGAACTAGCGAAGAAATTGTGCCCACATTGGTTTGATAGCCGGTCGGGAAAACCAATGCCGCCTCTTTGCCGACGAATTCTGCTAGACGCCGATCCAATTCCAAGTGCAGCGCGATGGTGCCATTCAGAAATCTCGAACCAGTCATACTGGTACCATACCGCTCCACCGCCGCACAAGCGGCCGCCCTCACTCGTGGGTCGATCGTCATACCAAGATAATTGTTGGAACCAATCATCACGACATCTTTCCCCTCGAAGACCGCCGTTGTACCTTCTGAATCGCTCAAAGCACGAAAATAAGGGTAAAGCCCCCGCGCCATCGCTTCTTTGGCGTAAGTGAATTTGGCTGCCTTATCAAAGAGATCGGGCACTGTCGCTCCCTAAAATTGTGGATACAGTCGATGGTTATTCTAACAGGTGAATTTGCTGTTTTCCACGCAAAGTCTACAGAACACTTGCAAAATCAGTGTCCCGCGCTACAATTCTCCTGAGTGGAGCATAGGGTGAATTGATGTCCGGGAAAATAATGTTGCGCATTTTCGTTTGGGGCTTATCAATGTTGCTTGGCTTCGCGGTCGCTGCGCTCATCGTCGTAGTCGGCTTACCCGCCATTAAACCAGAATCGGCGGGCATCACCATCGCTGATTTCGGAATATTGTATTACCTTTTCATTGCGGTACCTTTGGGCCTAGTCTTTCTCGTCTGGTTGGACTTGCTCGCGGGAACAGACATCCTACCCGACTGAGTGCTTTCTTCATTCCAAAACATCAAGGCCATTCCAACAATCCAGCAAAATTCTCCACGGGCATATTTCCGTAGATGCGGAGCCGTTTCAGCGTAAGCAAATCATCCGCACTATGCCAATTACCCAACTCTGTGGTCACAGCGAGATGGTAAGGAATGCTGGCCAACACCGCCATCACATCTTCATCATAAGAACCACTGGGGTAAGAAAACGCGCGGGGCGCCTCTCCCAGATGGTCTTTGATCGATTCATAACTCCCCAACATCTCATACACCCAATCGTCATAAAAACGCTCTCGTAAATCGCTATGGTGCTTGCTGTGGCTTTCAATTTGCATGCCGGCGTCTTGCATTTCTTTCGCCTGTGCCCAGCTCAAATACTGCGGATATCCTGCATCCATATAACCAGTGATGATGAAAAATGTGGCCCGAAAACCATATTCCTTCAATATCGGAAAAACCCAGTCGTAATGGTCACGATATCCGTCGTCGAAAGTCAGAATGATGGGTTTTTCTGGTAAAGGCCACCCAGCCACGAGGGCATTGTGCAATTCGACTAAGGATAGGGTTGTATAGCCATTGGCTTGTAGATGAGCCATGTGCGCGGAAAATAATGAGGGTTCCACTGTCAATTCACGTCGGTAGGGGTCTGCATCAACCGTCAGGGGACTGACATAGTGATACATTAGGATGGGCAAGCGCAAGCGACGCAGGGTACCGTCAGCGGACCAAAGGGGCGCGTCTTGAGCCTCCGCCATACCGGCCATGACCAAAGCGAGGGTGATGCCCATTAACCTTGCCATCCGCTCAGGTCAACACAATGCTGTCATTGCACGATAGATATTGATGGCCGAGAAACACCAAAATGATAGTTCTTGACAGACCATAGTGGCTATTTTGACAGTATGCTTGATAAAGGGCAACCCAGCTCGCGCCTCACCGGCTTCCATCGTCTTTCACTCAACGAGAAGCGCTCTCTTCTACGCGCTTGGGCAACCGATTCTAAACGGGAAATTGCCCATTCGCAATGGGATCAACTCTTCGGATCATCTGGGGCGCTGGGAATCGAGGCTGCCGAGCAAATGACTGAGAATGTGGTGGCCCTTTACTCATTACCCTTGGGTGTCGCCACCAATTTTCGCATCAATAGTCGCGATTACTTAATTCCGCTGGTCATCGAAGAAGCATCGGTCATCGCTGGCGCCAGCAATGCGGCGCGTTTATTACGGGAGGGTGCGGGCATCCAAACGAGCAGCGATTCGCCGCTCATGATTGGGCAAATTCAATTGCTCGACCTTCCCGATACGAAAAATGCCATTTCGAATATCGAATCGCAGCGTGAGGAAATCCTGGCATTGGCGGATGAAAATAGCGCCGGTCTCAAAGGACGTGGCGGTGGTGCACGCGATTTACAAATCCGCGAACTTCAACACCCAAATATTGGGCCGATGCTGGTGATTCATCTGCTCATGGATTGCCGTGACGCAATGGGCGCCAATGCTCTCAACCATGCGCTCGAGAGCATCGCGCCACGCCTCGCCGCCATCAGTAGAGGTCGCGCAGTCTTGCGCATCCTTAGCAACTTGAGCGACCGACGCCTCGCCCGCGCCAACGGGAAGGTACCCGCCACCCGGTTACAATCCGCCCAGAACGAAGACGAGATACCAATCGCACAGCGCATTGTGGAGGCCGCGGCTTTGGCAGAAATCGACCCCTATCGCGCAGCCACACACAACAAGGGCATCATGAATGGAATCGACGCCCTCATGTTGGCGACGGGCAACGATTGGCGTGCGGTCGCCGCTGGAGCTCACGCTTACGCCGCCCGCTCCGGTAGTTACCGTAGCCTTTCTCGCTGGTGGTTGGATGAACGGGGAGACCTATGTGGCTTTTTGGAGATGCCACTTGCGTTGGGCACGGTCGGCGGCGCTACGCGCGCCCATCCCGGCGCCAGCGCCGCTCTGGCATTGCTCGGTGTGGATAGCGCCCAGCAATTGGCAGAGGTTGCCGCCGCCGTCGGACTCGTACAGAATCTAGCTGCCTTGTACGCCCTGGCGGGGGAGGGCATCCAACAGGGGCATATGCGTTTACACGCGCGGCAGATTGCCCTAGCAACAGGCGCCCCAATCCAAAAAGTCGCCAGTCTGGCGGAAACCATCGTCACCGATGGAGAGATACGTGCCTCCAGAGCGCGTGATCTCCAGACAAAATCTCAGGATAGAGCAACAACAGATGAAAATACCGGCTGACGCGAAGGGTGGGTTGCTATTGGCGCCGACGAGCAATGTCGGCATTGTCGGTCATGGCGCTTATATCCCGCGTTATCGCCTCCCGGGTAGCGAGGTTGCGCGCGTCTGGAGCAACGGCAACAACAGCCCAATTGTGGAGAAAGCCGTCGCTGGCCTCGATGAAGATGTCACCACCATGTCCATTGAAGCGGCGCGCAACGCCCTCGCCCGAGCGCAAATTGCCCCCAACCAATTGCGGGCGGTATGGGTGGGCAGCGAAAGCCACCCCTACGCCGTCAAACCCACCAGCACCATTGTCGCTGAAGCGCTGGGCGCTTCACCCAATGTTCAGGCAGCCGATTGGGAATTCGCCTGTAAAGCGGGGACCGAAGCATTACAAGCCTCCATTGGCTTGGTGGGGAGCGGAATGGGGGAATACACACTCAGTATCGGTTGCGACACAGCCCAAGGGCGTCCCGGCGACGCACTCGAATATACAGCAGCCAGCGGCGGCGCGGCGCTCTTGCTCGGACCCGCAGCAAAGGCTTATGCCATCATCCAGGCTAGCTATTCGTATGTGACGGATACCCCCGATTTCTGGCGACGCGCTGGTGAAACCTACCCCAGCCACGCCGATCGTTTCACCGGCGAGCCTTCTTATTTCGCTCATACACTCTCCGCTGCCAAAACCCTGATGGAGGGACTTGGGGCGAAAGCCAGCGACTACGAGTACGCCGTCTTCCATCAACCCAATGTCAAATTCCCGTTGCGCGCTGGCCAATTGCTGGGGTTTGCTCCAGAACAATTGGAAACGGGCTTGCTCGCAGACCGCATCGGCAATATCTATTCCGGCTCCTGCATGCTCGGTCTCACAGCGATCTTGGACATCGCCAGGCCAGGCGCGCGCATCCTCATGGTCAGCTATGGCAGCGGTGCCGGTTCCGATGCTTTTGACTTGCGTGTCACCGAGGGAATTCATGCCATAAAGGGCCGCGCTCGCAGCACAGCCACCTACCTCGCGCGCCGCATTCCAATCGATTACGCCACTTATTGTCGTTATCGCGGCAAGCTAAGGGAATGAAAATTGCGTGAAGTCGTCGTCATCGGCCAGGGTATGACCTCCGTAGCTGAACATTGGAGCAGTAGCCTCCGTGATTTGGGCACCCGCGCTATCGAAGCAGCGTTGCAAGATGCCGACATTGAGCATGTGGAAGCCCTGTTTGTCGGAAACGCTTATGGCGCCACCATCAGCGGACAAAGCCAATTGGCACCACAATTGGCGAGTAGCGCGGGCTTGCGCGGGTGTGAGGCTTATCGTATTGAAGCGGGCGAGGCTTCCGGGGGCGCAGCGCTGCGGGCCGGTTACCTAGCGGTGGCTTCCGGCGCCTTGGATATCGTTGTGGTTTGTGGCGTGGAAAAAAGCAGCGATTTGCCTTCTCCGCAACGCTTGGCCGCGCAAAGTGTGAGCCTGGATGTGGATTTTGAGGCCGTCCATGGCGCCACCTTACCCGTGCTCGCGGCGCTGATAATGCGTGCTTATTGTGAAAAGTATGGCTACGATGCAAACGATTTTGAAGGTTTCAGCATCAATGCCCACCGAAATGGTGCAAAAAATCCATTCGCAATGTTCCGGAATACCCTACGACCCGGCGCTTTCAGCAAGGCGCCGGCCATCGCGACCCCCATTTGCATGCTGGATATGGCGCCCGCTGGCGATGGCGCTGCAGCAATTGTATTGGCGACGACAGAAAGAGTCTCGCGCAACGCAAATCCACCGGTTTTCATCCGTGGTAGCGCCGTCGCGACCGACACGCTCGCCCTCGCCGAACGCGCTAATTTCTTGTATCTCGATGCCGTCGCGCAATCCACGAAATCCGTTCTAGCCGCCGTTGGCCTGAACCCTGAAGACGTTGATCTCTTTGAGCTGCACGATGCTTTCACCATCATCAGCGCCTTATCATTGGAAGCCGCTGGATTCGCCAATAGGGGCGAAGGAGGCAAACTCGCCCAAACTTATGGGGTCGGTGGACAACGACCAATCATCGCCAGCTGCGGCGGACTCAAAGCCCGCGGACACCCCAGTGGCGCCACCGGTGTCTATCAAGCAGTGGAAGCTTATCGTCAACTCCGCCGAGAAGCTGGTGACAACCAGGTATCCGTCGTACGCAACGCGTTAATTCAGAATTTGGGTGGCATGGCCGCGACAGCGGTCACTCATCTACTACAAGTTTAATGGCTTCTGATAGCCTTTGGTCTGAGCACGATAGATTCTGATAGCCATCACTGAATAATATGATGGCTGATGATTGCTTGTTGTTAAGGAGAACACGATGCAAATAGCCCGCCATTGGCGTATGCAAGCCACTCGCTACCGGCTCTGCAACTTGCGGCCCCCGCTTGACGGGCAGCAGTATATCCACCATAAACAACTACCGATTGCGTATGAAAACATTCCTCAACAATCGACATCAATGGAAACAGAAGATTCAGCCATCCCTCATAAGATCATCGCCCAATCGTGACCTTGCGCAATCGCGAGATTCAGCACAGACCCGTTTCCCACCGTGGTGTCATTCTCAGCCATACCACTCTTTACGATGTGCCCAGCAGCCACTCTGCCCAGGCGCCGCTTCAGTTTGCGCTCGTGCGCCTGGAAAACAACACGCAAATCCTGGCGCAACTCACTGATATCGGCAACGATATCTCGGTCGCGATAGGGGATGAGGTGGAAATGGTGACACGCATCCTCACGACCGAAGGCGCGCGTGGAGTCATCGTCTACGGCTATAAGTTTCGGCCCGTTCTACAAGAAGCGAATCCGGCGAACAGAGCGATAGCCAGAAAAAACCGAAGCGCCAAAGACAGCGCCTCAGTTTAATATTCGCTAGGATAAAGTCAACTCTTACCTTAAAGAGCCTATATGCCCATGGCTTTTTTGAGTGATCGATCAGTGTCTTTCTCGAAGAGGTGAATGTTCTCCATATTGACGGTGATGGGCAAATTGCTGCCGACTCGGGCCGTTGTGCGCGGGTCCGTCCGCGCGACAAAATTCTTGCTCCCGCTTTCCAAATAGAGAATCATCTCGTTACCCATCTGTTCAATGACTTCAACCTGTGCATCAAAGGGGAAGGGATCGATATTCGCCGGCGGGAAATCACGATCGTGAATATCTTCCGGGCGTATGCCAAGAGTCGCCTCTCCTTCATAATCACGAAAGGTCTTGGCCACGGTATCGGGCATTTCCATTTTGAAAACGCCGGCATCCACAAGCGTACTGCCATTCTGGCGCTGAATCGTTGCATCAAAGAAATTCATGGCTGGGCTACCGATGAAACCAGCCACAAAGATGTTCGCTGGTAGGTGGTAAAGATTGTATGGGGTGTCAATTTGCTGCAAATAACCCTCGTTCAGTACACAAATCCGACTGCCCATTGTCATCGCTTCAGTCTGGTCGTGCGTGACATAAATGAAGGTCGTCTTGAGACGCTGGTGTAATTTACTGATGAAGGAGCGCGCCTCGACGCGTAACTTGGCATCCAAATTGGAGAGGGGTTCGTCCAGGAGAAAAACGGCTGGTTCACGAACGATGGCTCGACCCAGCGCTACACGCTGCCGCTGACCACCGGATAGCTGACGTGGGCGGCGATCCAATAAATGACCGATGCCCAAGCTTTCTGCTGAGCTGCGGACACGCTCTTCAATGACCGGCTTGGGGGTCCTCCGCAATCGCAACCCAAAGGCCATATTATCATAAACGGTCATATGGGGGTATAAAGCATACGATTGGAAAACCATGGCGATATCCCGGTCTTTTGGCGCGACATCATTGACGACCCGATCGCCAATCATGATGTCTCCCTCGCTAATCTCTTCCAAACCGGCCAGCATCCGCAGACTGGTGGATTTTCCGCAACCAGATGGGCCAACAAAAACCAGAAATTCGCCATCCTCCACTTCAATACTCAGATCGTTAATCACTTGCAAATCACCGAAACGCTTGTTCACATTTTGGTAAGTTACGCTAGCCATCGAATATCCTCCACTTTCGAAAAGTCGGCACAAGCCGCTTGCGCAGACCCCAGCTTTTCAGGGTGATTATAACAACCCAATCACTAAATGCCAAAATTGTCGGTTGCGCACCCAATCCAATGAGTGCATTTTTACGAAACTCTTCCCTTTAAGGGAAAAAAAGCGCATACTTAATCATGAGTCATTTGATTAGTGGGTGCAATATAAATGAGGATTATCTTCGCCTTATCAATAATTGTTTTGCTTGGTGTGTTGGGGGCCAGCGCGCAGTCTTGTCCACCGCAAACCAATTGCAACTTTCACGCCCAATCACCACACATTGCCAACAACCCCGTTCCACCGGTTTATGGCATTGGCTATGATCCAGAGTTGCTTGCCAAATACGAATATGTCCGCGTTCATGGTGATGAACCTTTTTACGATAGGCCAGCCGGGTCAATTGTCGGGAGTACTGGCGATGGCTTCACCTACTACAGCATCGAAGAGATCGATGCAACCAGCGCCTGGGCACGGGTTTCAGAAGACCGCTGGCTGGAGATGGCCAAGCTAGAAAGGGATATTCATGTATCCAAATACGCGGGCTTCCTTTTCACTACAGAGCCCTCCATGCCCGTCGGCTGGATACTATTCCATCTGCACGCGGCGGAATATCCTGGTGGCGAACCTTCACAAAACAATCCCTTCCTCTATCGTTTCACGCGCATCAACATCTATGGACAGCAAGATGTGGGGGGTTATACCTGGTATCAAATCGGTGAAAATCAATGGGTTCATCAATTCAATATCGCGAAGGTGCAACCCATTTTGCGCCCGCAGCAAGTCGACACCCAACGTTGGGTAGCCATCGATCTCTATGAACAAACGCTCGTGGCTTATGAAGGGAGCCGTCCCGTATTCGCTACCTTGGTCTCCTCAGGGATGGCGGCTTGGCCGACGCGCGAGGGTGTTTTTCATGTTTACTTGCGCTATCCAGTGACCAAGATGTCTGGTAGCGAAGGGCAAATTGATTATTACTACTTACAAGACATCCCCTACACCATGTACTTTGATGGCGATATCGCATTACATGGCACTTATTGGCACGAGAGCTTTGGCTTCCGCAAGAGCCACGGTTGCGTCAATCTATCCATCAGTGACGCAAAATGGTTATTTGATTGGACGCACCCGGAAGGCCAGTGGAGTACAGGGAGCTACCGAGGTGCAGCCGTTTATGTTTATAGCACCGGCACTTATTGAGCAGGTGATGGCCTTGACAGCCCATAATTTGGCCTCTATAGTCGGAGAAGCTTAACAATCGAATCGATGGTGTGGTGGCAGATTTATTTTCTGCCTGGGGGAAGTTGGTGAAATTCCAACGCTGTCCCGCAACGGTGAGCGAGCGCCGCTCGTAAGCCCGAATGCCCGGCCACATCGCTCAGTCCACCTTCGTGGAGAAAGGTAAGGGAGTATGTTCGTTTTGGCATCAGCCAATCATCGGCGCATCCGTCTACCGGCGGATTTTTTCTTTAATGGGTTGTTTCTCACGGCATTATTGATGTTGTTGAGCGGCGTTTCCCCAATTCTCGCAAATAGCAATCCAACCGCCTGCATCAATGAATATGATGAGGATATCGACTATTTTCCCGATAAAGTCGACTTGCAAATCGCCGAAGGATTTTCAGTTCAATATTTCAATCACTACAAATTGGTTGAAGTGCTTCAACCATGGACAAATGCTAGCGAAGCAGACCAAGAAAGCTACCTGTTGGTACAATGTGGTACACCGATTCCAAGTGGCTACGAAGATGTCACCCAAGTGGTGGAAATCCCCGTGCGCAGCCTCGCCGCGCTTTCGACCACCCACTTGCCCTATCTACCCATTTTCAATGCAATTGATAAGCTCGTCGCAGTCAGTGCCCTCAGCACCGTCAATACACCAGAGGTGCGCGCCGCTGCCGAGGAAGGCGATATCCTTGAGCTGTCTCCCAACTATGAATTTTCTTTTGAGGCAGCGGTCACTCTACAACCCGATCTCACCATGACTTACGGCTTTGGTTTTGAGACCGATGACTATCACCGTCTGAGAGAGCTCGGCTTGACAGTGGTGCTCAACGGCGAATTCGCGGAAAACTCACCGCTCGCGCGGGCAGAATGGGGTAAATTCATCGCTTTATTCTTAAATGCGGAAGCGGCCGCAGAAGCGAGTTTTGACAAAACCCACAATCGTTATGAGGAATTGCAGGAATTAGCAGCAAAAGCTAGCGAACGCCCGACGGTTTTCCTCAATTCTCCTTACCAAGATGTCTGGTATATGGCTGGGGGAAATAGTTTCATGGCTCAATTCCTCGCCGACGCCGGAGCGGATTATCTTTGGGCCGACGATGAATCCACAGGTTCGCTCTTCCTCGATTTCGAAACGGTTTTTGAAAAAGCGGCCAATGCAGATTATTGGTTGAATGTCAACCAATATTGGTTCACCGAAGCAGACACGCTCGCCGAAGATGGACGTTATGCGAATTTCGCCGCCTTCGCCGCCGGGAATGTGTATTCAAACAACCTCGCTATCAATGAAACATTTGGGAATGACTTTTTTGAGAGCGGGGCAGCCTTCCCTGACCTCATCTTGCAAGATCTCATCCTCATCCTGCATCCGGAGATGCTATCCGGAATTGAGAAACGGTATTATCGTCGACTATACAGTGAATAAATCAATCAGGGCACGTATTGCAGCGCTAGTGCTGATGAGTCTTGTGTTCTTGGCTCTCAGCCTAGCGCTGGGCTCAGTGTCCATCCCTTTCTACGATATTTTGCGCATCCTCCTCGGTGATGATCCCACCCAAGCAAGCTGGAAGGCCATCATCCTGGAAATCCGCATCCCGAAAGCACTGACCGCTCTCTTCGCCGGCGCAAGCCTGGGTGTGGCTGGCTCGATGATGCAGACATTCTTCCGCAACCCGCTCGCCGGACCTTTCATCTTGGGCGTGAGCGCCGGGGCGAGCTTGGGCGTGGCTCTGGTCATACTGGTTACGGGTACACTCGGGGGTTTTTTGCTTGCGGGAAGCGACATCCTAGGTGAACTGGGCCTCATCGTCGTCGCCAGTTTGGGCGCGGCTCTCTCGTTGGCGCTGGTTTTGTTGGTCGCCAGACGAGTTTCGAGCAGCGTAACTCTCTTACTCGTCGGCATCATGTTGAGTAGTTTCACCAGCGGCCTCGTCAGCATCCTCCTGCATTTCAGCATTCCTGAACGCATCCAGGCCTATATCCGCTGGACATTCGGCAGTTTTGGTGGTGTTTCACTCCCACAACTACCCATCATGATGTTGACATTGAGTCTGGGGCTATTGCTGGCCTTCACTCAGTGCAAATCCTTAGACGCGCTCTTGCTCGGGGAAGACACCGCACTTAGCCTAGGCGTTGATATCCAACGAACGCGCTACGCCATCCTACTCTCAGCAGCCATATTGGGAGGAGTGGTAACGGCATATTGTGGCCCCATCGCCTTTTTGGGTTTGGCTATACCGCATTTTTGCCGCGGTATCACGCAATCAGCCGATCATCGCACACTCTTTTGGACATTGCTCCCGGTCGGCGGTAGTGCGGCCATGCTCGCTGCGCTCGTCGCCAGCTTGCCAGGTAGCCCATATGCCCTACCACTGAATGCCGTGACCGCCCTCATCGGCGTGCCCGTCGTGTTACGCTTATTGCTTTCGCGACCGGCTGGCGTTGCAATTTTCACGCGATGAACGAATGTCGGCTGACTTCCCACTCTTAACGACGAAGAATTTGTTCATCGGCTACCATCAGCGGCGCGCAAAACCCACGGCCGTCTTGGGCAACCTTTCTCTCGAATTGCAAACTGGGGAATTGGTTTGCTTGCTTGGCGCGAATGGTAGCGGCAAGACAACCTTGCTGCGCACCATCGCCGGCCTGACAGCACCCATTTCCGGCCAGGTACACCTACTTGGCCGCCCTTTAGGCGAATACACCACCGGTGAGCTCGCCAAGCTTCGCAGCATCGTTCTCACCGAACGGGGCCCAGGGGGTATGCTCGATGGTCGTGCGCTCGTCGCTCTGGGCCGACAACCCTATACCGATTGGCTGGGGCGATTGACGCAAAAAGATGAGGTGGCCATTTCGCGTGCCCTAAGTCTGGTTGATGCGGAAAAGTTGGCCTCACGATTACTCGACCAGATGAGCGACGGCGAACGAAAAAAACTGACCATCGCCCGCGCATTGGCTCAAGAACCCAAAATCCTCTTTCTCGATGAACCGACCGCTTTTCTAGATTTGCCACGCAAAGTGGAAATCATGCAATTGTTGCGCCGCCTCACGCGAGAAACCGGTTGTTCCATCTTGCTCGCGACTCATGACCTGGAAGCAGCTTTGCGCATCGCTGACCGTTTCTGGGTACTGGGGGAGGGTGGTGAAATGGCTTGTGATCTCCCCGAAGCCCTCATGATGAACGGTGTCTTCGCGCGTGCCTTTCCGAGCAGCACTGTTCATTTTGACGCTCTGCATGGCTCTTTCCACGAAAGCCGCCAAAGGGGACCGAGCATACACTGCCCAGGAGAGAGCATCGCCGCAATTTGGACACGTCGTGCCTTGCGCCGAAATGGTTATCAGATCGAGGACAGCAGCGCCAGCCAGCTCGAGGTCTTGCCAGAAAAAACTGGTATATCCTGGAATTGGCACCACGCCGGGCATTCGCAAGAATTTTCCAATCTAGCGCTCGCGCTCAAAGCCATTCAAGCGGAACTCCCCAATCAGATTTGACGATGCTCCTCTATACCAAGCTTGGCAAGCCACGCATAAAATGCCATAATTCCCCCGAATCAACCGTAAAGGCAATCCTCCTTGGAGCACATTTCCGCTGAAATCATCACCATTGGCACCGAGCTCCTGCTCGGGGAACTGGTGGATTCCAACTCGGCCCATATCGCACGCGTTTTCCGTGGTGTCGGCATCAACATTTTCATGATGGCCACCGTAGGGGACAACCGAGAGCGCATTGCCAGCGCCATCCGCAATGGCTTATCACGCTCACAGATTGTCATCACCACAGGCGGTCTTGGCCCCACAGTCGACGATATGACTCGCGACGCCGTAGCTGACGCCACGGGCCGCACTCTCGTCTACCACCCCTTGCTATACGACCAAATCGCGGCGCGTTTCGCCGGTTACCGCGTTCGTATGACAGAAAACAATCGCCAGCAAGCCTACCTACCCGCAGACGCCATTCTCATCGAAAACCCAGTCGGCACCGCGCCTTCCTTCATAGTGGAGAGCGGTGATGGCGCCGTCATCAGCCTTCCGGGTGTACCACGAGAAATGAAATACCTGCTCTCCGAACGGATTGTACCCTATTTGAACGAGCGCTATCAGCTTGGCACCATCGTCGCCCGTGTGCTGCGGACCGCCGGCATTGGGGAGAGTTCGTTGGATGATTTGATTGGCAGCGACTTGCTAAGCCGCAACAATCCAACAATTGGTTTGGCCGCACATAGTGGCCAAGTTGATGTCCGCATCACCGCCAAAGCCAACTCAGATACTGAGGCGAACGAGCTCATCGCCCAAACCGAAACTGAAGTCCGAGCGCGCATCGGTCAATACATTTTTGGTTGTGGGGATGTCGCATTGGCGGATGTTTTCCTCAAATTGCTGGCACAGCAAGGAGTTTCCATCACTTTGGTCAACGCCGGCATCTCAGATGTCATCGGCACCCACCTCGCAGCCCGCCCTCGGGAAAGTCGAAGTCTTTGGAGTAGCAATACATTTGCGAGCGCGGCAGCATTAGCCCGAGAAATGCACATTGACACAGACGCACCGCTGCGAGAGTTGGCCGAATTTGCGGCAAAACGCTATCGCGAACGCCAGAAGCACGCACTGGCCATCGCCATCGCCAGTTATGATGATGACTTTGAGCGGATCGATGATGAAGCCGGCACCGCTGTCGCTGTCGCTAGCGCCACCCAACTCAGTTCACGCAGTTATGGTTTCGGCGGGCGACATCCCCTCGCGCAACTCTGGGTCACCTCTTGGGCGCTCGCCCGCGGTTGGCAAGCGCTCGTCTCCGAAACATCAGCACCATAAGAGAAATCGCAACGCTCATTCATCTTCCAATCCCAGTAGGGCTAGAAAAGCTTCCTGCGGCACCTCCACACTGCCAACCATCTTCATGCGCCTCTTGCCCGCTTTTTGTCTTTCCAGTAGTTTTTTCTTGCGGGTCACATCGCCGCCATAACATTTTGCCAACACATCTTTCCGCATCGCGCGGACATTTGCGCGCGCGATGACGCGTTTGCCAACCGCAGCCTGAATTGGCACCGTAAAAAGCTGGCGCGGGATTAGGGTTTTCAATTTACTCACCAATCGCTGGCCTTTATGATAGGCATCGTCGCGATGCACGATGAGCGCCAGGGCATCCACCGCTTGCCCATTGACCAACACCTCCAATTTCTGCAATTCGCCCGCCCGATAGCCGTCATGTTGATAATCCAGACTCGCATACCCGCGCGTTACACTTTTCAACTTATCGAAGAAATCGATGACGATTTCCGACAAGGGAATATCATAATGAAGGATGATGCGGTTTCCATCCAAATATTCCGTATGCCGATAACTTGCGCGCTTGCTCAGCGCCAATTTCATCACTGCCCCGAGGTGCTCTTGCGGCGTATAAACTTGGATTTTCATCCAGGGCTCAAAGATGGCCTCAATTTCATTTTCATCGGGAAAAGCGGCCGGGCTGGCGACATGAATGGTCTGGCCATTGGTCAACTGAACCCGATAAGCGACGCTGGGCGCCGTCGCCAAAACATTCAGATTGTACTCGCGCTCCAGTCGCTCTTGCACAATCTCCATGTGCAATAGCCCGAGGAATCCTACGCGAAAGCCAAAATTCAACGCTTTCGAAGTTTCTGGTTCAAAAGCCAGGGCGGCATCATTCAGTTGTAATTTCTCCAGCGCATCGCGAAGGTTGGGATATTCCTCATTCTCAGCGGGGTAGAGTCCGGCGAAAACCATGGGTTTGGCACTCTGGTAACCTGGCAGCGCTTCACGAGCACCGCGGGCTCCAGCCAAGGTCAGCGTATCGCCAACACGACAAACCTGTACCGCTTTCAAGCCTGTGGCAATATAGCCAACTTCACCCGCGTTCAAACGCTCGCATGACTGCATCGCTGGAGTGAAGACACCAATTTCCACTGGCTCTAGTGTGACGCCGGTCATCATCAACTGCAAACGCGAACGGCGTTCCAAATACCCTTCGACGATGCGCACATAAGCGACCACTCCTTTGAAGGCGTCATAATGCGAATCGAAAACTAGCGCACGCAATGGCGCCTCAATTACCCCCGAAGGCGGTGGAATCTGTTTGACCAATGCCTCCAACAATTGACGCACACCTTCACCGGACTTGGCGGAAATCTGCCGTACATTCGCCGCATCGCCACCGAGCAAATCCACCAACTCCGCGGTCACTGCCGCTGGGCGCGCTGCCGGAAGGTCAATCTTATTGACCACGGGCAGCAACTCTAGATTTTGTTCCAATGCCAAATACACATTGGCGAGTGTCTGTGCCTCAATACCCTGGCTGGCATCAACCACCAACAGCGCACCTTCGCAAGCTTGTAGCGCACGGCTGACCTCATAGGTGAAATCCACATGACCGGGCGTGTCAATCAGATTGAGCGTATAATCTTGGCCATCCAAAGCGCGATATCGCATGCGTACTGCGGATGATTTGATGGTTACCCCGCGCTCTCGTTCCAACTCCATACTATCCAGCAGCTGTGCTTTCATATCTCGCTGCCCGACGGTATTGGTTTCTTCCAAGAGACGGTCGGCCAGAGTACTTTTACCATGGTCGACATGCGCGATGATGCAAAAGTTGCGAATTAGTGCCGGTGTCATATGTCGATTATGAGCCGCTGGATAGCATAAGATAAAGGTGGGATATATCGAATCCGTCGCAAAAGCCAGATTCCAACATTCCGACTTAGCAAGGTTCTTTGCATTGGTATCCCTAAAATAACACGGGCTTTCATGGTCGATCTCGCACCAATTCAATGAACAACACCAATGGGTCAACCGTCTCTTCGCTAATGGTGAAATTATCCCCGGTCACTGGTAAGTAACCACGCGAGGTGACATAGACGCTATAGGGCGTCCTAAAACGCAAATTGCGATCCAATTGGAAATTACCCTGACTATCGCTGCGCGTGCGGTCGAAAATCTGCGCCTCGTCCCATTCCCAATCCGAAACCGCAAAGTCCTCGCTGATTAAGATGAAACTCGCCCCAGCGATGCCATCACCAGTCTCGGCATCCACCACCTGGCCGCGCAAACGCACTCCGCGCGTTAAACTAACCGCTTCAATTGGCAACTGGCCAATACCGACCACAAATTCAGCGCTGGCGACGACGACGCCGGATAGTTCCAATTCCAAACGGTAACGCCCATCTGGGATTTGCTCGCGTCCGCCCAAGAGCAGGGTGCGCCCGCTACCGTTATCTCCTGAGGACCATTGCGCTTGTTCTTCATAAAAGACCTCATCATCCACCAACCAAAGTACACGCCAAGGGGTTCCGTTCTTGACAAAATGCCAATTCCAGCGAGCGAAGACACCACTGATACCACTGGAAAAGGTGTTGGCTGCCAAACCGGTAAGCGCAATAGACCTTGAATCCGTGCCGACAAATTGTAATTCAGTATAAACTCGCGGTAAAATCCCTGATGGTAAGCCAGCGACCAGGAAATCTGCGGTCGCTGCTAGGCGATTCTCGATACCCAATTCCAGGCGATAGCGACCCGGCAACAAACCCCCTTCTGGGCGAATGCTGATAGCCTTTACACCATTCGCTTCATCCAGCCATTCCCCTTCGCTGCTACTGGAAAGTACACCCTCATAATACCAACGCACTTGCCAAGGCATACCCACGCGCATGTTTCTATGGATGAACCGCGCCGTGGCAATTTCTCCCAAAGGTAACAAGTAACCGCTGCCGACCAGCTCTTCTCCTCCTTGAGCTAAACCAAAGACGATGTCTGTGAAAACAGGTTGGTCATCTTGTGAGACGCCAATTTCGATGCTGCGACTCGCAGCGACCTGTCCATCGATAAAGAGCGTGAATTGATAGCGACCCGATGACAAAGGCCAACCACTACTTCCGATATACCAACTGCCATCACTTTGCCCACTCCAGCGGAGCGGTGGCAACGATAGCGCCGAATTGGGGAGGCCCTGGAGCAAAACCCTTAACTCATAGACCGTCTCCTGCCTCATACCTTGATAATCGAAAAAGAGGTATAAACCAGTGGCGTTGGCTGGCAAGCTTTCGATTACGGAGCTGGGTTGACCTTCACGAACAGAGGCGGCGAAGAACAGTCGGGAAACTGAAGGGGCGACATCCCGTTCACCCACTTGCGTGCCTTGCAGGCTTTCCACTTGCAAGCCCAATGAGGCTGCGCGCAAGAGCGGCCGCGCCATCTGGATGGGACGCAAGGCATTACTGCCACTACTGATGGGGATGCAAGAGTCGGCATCATCCACCAAGCGATCGCCATTCACATCGCGCAATGTAACACATTGAACACCACTTTCTGTGAGCGCTGGTGAAGATATCGGTATGCCAATTAATTGGCCATTTTTATCGTAGGCGCCACCACCGGACATCACACCCGGGACCGAAACTGTGGTCTTTAACCAAGCGCGCTCGCCGCCAACAGTTTCCGCCAGAAAACCATTGATACTCCCTCGCAACGGCCCATCTGGGCTTTGAATGGGCCGGTCACCGATACCCTCATACCCCAAAATGGTTATGGTCTCGTCCAACTTGATATCATTCGAATCTCCCAATTCGACATAAGGCAAGATGAGGTCGTCGGGGTTCAAGGATCGACCATCCAATTCACGGCGAATCTGCAAGATCGCCAAATCACGGCTTTGGTCCACCTGAACAATTTCTGCGCGAAAGCTGGGAATTGGCGGCTCATCGAGCCGCCTGCTGATGGCGATTAGAAGCGTGTCGCCATCACAAACTTGGGAAGGAACAGCAATGTGCGCGTTGGTCAATATCAGCCCATCACGCCAGATCAATGTGCCCGAACCGACACAGGTTTCCAACAATTGGTCATTGGCTTCACGCGCTTGGATCACGAGAACGGTCGCCGCCTGCGCGCGCTCAAGATTAAAGCCGCTACCGTCCGTCTGCCCCGTAACTGGCACCCCGATTCCCAGCGCGCACAAGAAAACAAGAAATATCGCCTGCCGATAAAACCGCGAACAGAGCATCATCACAATTCCAGACTTCTTATCACTCGCAGGAAGAAGGGTAGATTCTCTTCAAATTCCTCAGCCGCTACGCGGAAGCTGATGATGAAGGCCTGCGCGCGTCGAATGACGACCCAATCCAATCCGCGAACATCCACCGCCCTTTGCTCGATGAGCGGGTTGCTCCGACCGCTCACAAAGGAATAAGCGATGCCGCGCAAATCTGCGAAATTTTCAAAGGTTTGTTTGGGGAAATCCAATAAGCGGTAATTGCTGAGCGAGCTGGAGTATTGAATAGAGAGCGTATAAAGTACCGTCTGTTCATTGGTGGGCGACTCTGCGCGGATGGGGATTGTCGATATTTGCATCGATGTTTCGTAAAGGGGATTTTGCAGATCAGCCACGCGGAAAAGAAAATCATCACCATTTTCCAACAACCAGTTTCGCGGATATTGCAAGCGAATTCCGGCACCTTCGTCGACAAATTCGCGGCTGGCAAACAGTTCTCCCTCGCGCAAGACTAAAGACAGGAATAGGCATAGGAAGAGTAAGGACCACATCGATAAATCGATGATGAGTTGGCGTCGGTAGGATAGGCGGGGAGTGTCAAGCATCGATATTTCCACTCCTTGTGGTTTCAATCAATGACACCGGTTTGCGATCGGCGCGCCGAATTAGCAAGATTACCAAAACGATGAGCACGCCCACACTGAAACATATCAAGAAGGTGCCCCGTAACAATTGCGCGCTGCTGGTCATGGGTACAAAGCTCGCCGCCACCGCCCCCGCTCGCGCAGTAATCAACACGCCAACGAAAAGCGAGGCCGTCAGCACAGATATTACGAGCACTATGGGGTGAGCGCCGCCGATGCGAACCTCGCAAAGGCCATACGCGAGCAAAATCGCGCCGGCTACTTGTAGACATTGCCCTTCGAGAACGGCCAACGCCGCGCTGCCAATCGTGGCCTGGCTTGTCAAAATATAATCAAGATTCAAGGCGGCGGCAGAAGCGACGGCCCCGGCAAAGCAGTAAGAGATCACCGCGCTCCGCGAGAAAAAACCGCGACCCCAAACAGTATAACGAATGGCGAAATAACGGGTAATTTCCTGCACAAAACCGATGGTCAGGGCATACCCAAGCAGACGCGTCACGCTGTCGGCAACAGGTAGCCAGCGCTCTGGCTGCAAAACCGTCTCCACGAATGGTAACGCGACACCGCGCGCAGCCAAGAAACAGAGCACAAAAATGAGGAGCAACCCGCGAATTGGCCGGTCGCGCCGCGAATGCGGTAAATAAGCGAGCAGCAACCAAAAAACCACCGGTAACAAAACCAGTAGCGCAGCAACGCTTCGGCGGCTCTCTTCGTTCAACTGAATGGGAAAACGGTTTTCGGCAAAATGGATGAGCAGGGAGAGCGCTGATAGGAGCGCCAGTTGCGCAATGAGGGAGAGCCAAACCGCCAGAAATGGTAATTCGCGGCTGTTTCCCTCAGCCCCGTTCACCCTTGTCGGTAATCTCGGTGCCATAAACTCAGGGCCAGCGGCCCTATGCTAAAATGCGAGCAGTGGTCCACGCATCAATCCTAGTGTATTTACAGGGAATTACTAGCGATGCGGCATTTTCGCAAACTCATCTTCACCGCTTTATTGCTATGCAATGCCTGCGTAACCGCTGATAATACCGGCGATGATCGCGGAGAAATCAATACACTCTTTTATGGTTTGACATTGGAAGCCAGCGGCTTCGACCCCCATATCCATTCTTCTGCCGAATTGGGCATCGTCTTGCGTCAAGTCTATGACACTTTGGTCTATCGACATCCAGAAACACGGGAATTGGTCGCTGGGCTAGCCGAAAGCTGGCGGGTCTCCACCGATGGCCGTAGCTACGAATTCACTTTAAAGCAGGGCGTGACTTTTCATGATGAAACACCCTTCAACGCGATGGCCGTCGCGGCCAATCTCGAACGCATCCTGAGTACCGACGCGCCTGCCTCACAAAAAGCCCAATTCCTTTTGGGCCCCTACGATAGTCATGAAGTGGTCAGCGAATTTGTCATTCGTATCCAGCTCAGCGAACCCTACACCCCCTTTCTGGATAGCCTGAGTCAAGTTTACCTAGCGATGGCCAGCCCAAAAGCGCTGTCTCAATATTCGCGCAACCGCTATCAATTCCACCAAGTCGGAACCGGGCCATTCCGTTTCATCGAATACCTGCCTGGCTCTCATATTCGCCTTGCACGCTGGGCGGGTTATCGTTGGGGGCCGGAATTTTATGATGAGCTGGGTGCCGGCAACCTCGAAGAAATCGTGTTTCGCTTCTATGAAGACCCGCCGACGCGACATCTCGCCTTACAGAGTGGTGAAGCACAAATCATGGGTGAGCTACCGCCATTGGACGCTGCCGCGCTCAATCGTGACGAGGTCAATTTACTTCCCACGAGCATCCCGGGGCAGCCATTGCAATTCCTAATTAACTCTGACCGCGCGCCAACCGATGAGGATATTCTGCGTCAAGCCTTGCTCTACGCGACTGATCGCGCCACCATTGCGCAGTTGGTTTATCAAGGTTTCCCTGCCGTTGCCAGCGGGCCATTGGGGCCAAACAGTCTTTTTTACGACCCAGCTGCCGGCGCACAATACGAATTTGACCCGCGTAAAGCCGTAGCAATGCTCGCCGAAGCTGGCTATCGAGACCAAGACAATGACGGCTATCTGGAACGCGATGGTGTTGATTTGACAATCGATCTCATCCTGCCCAATTGGAACTTCCTGCCAGATGTCGCACAATTGTTGAAGGAGCAATGGCGCAGCCTGGGTATCCGTTTGTTATTGCACCCTGTACCGGGTTATGCGGCTTTGCTCGCACGCATCGAAGCCAATGATTACCATCTTGCGCCATTCAATTCCTTTGGCCCCGACCCCGCTTTGCTGAATGACTACTTTCATAGCGAGGGCAATCGCAACTGGTCACGCTATGCCAATCCCCGCGTGGATGAGCTATTGGCAAGCGCTAGTCAAAGTGCCGACCCTGAGGAGCGCAGTGAACTCTATTCGCTCATCCAAAATGGAATCATGAACGAAGCGCTAATTTTACCCATCGTCGAATTTGTCAACCTCAATGCCGCATCACGGCACGTCGTAGGCTTGCAATTCGACCCATATGGCTGGTTTCCCTTGCTCCATTCGGTTGACTTGTTACCAGCGGAACCATGAGATTGAGCCGCTTGCTCATCACCACTTTTTTCACATTGTGGTTGGCGACCAGCATCACATTTTTTGCTTTACGCCTCTTGCCGGGTGATGCAATCAGCACTCAGTTGCAAAACTCGAACGCCACTCCAGAGGAAATCGCCGCTAGACGGTCCGCTCTTGGCTTGGATGCGCCCATCATCGAGCAATACATCCGCTATGCATTCAATCTACTGCGTGGACAACTCGGCGCCTCACTGCTGGATGGCCAGCCAGTGCAACAACTGCTTGCTCCGCGCCTAGGCGCCAGTGCAGGATTGGCGCTGAGTGCAATGATCATCGCCATTGGCATAGGCATCCCTTTGGGGCTATTGAGCGCCGCCCCCAAAGCCGGTATCTGGGGTAGCCTCGCTCGCGGCTTGGTTCATCTTTCCCTCGCAGCACCCATTTATTGGACAGCGACGCTAATGCTCTTTTTGACGACCGCTTTATCGGAAAGCGATTGGATACGCGGCCTATTACCGGTGATCGTATTGGGTTACGGTGCAATGGGCAGCATCGCTCGCCTGCTGGCGGCGGAGCTCCGCCTCACTTTGCGCGCCGATTTCATCCCTGTGGCACAAGCGAAAGGGCTCCATCCACGCGCCATATTATTCCGGCATGCAACGCGGGTCGCTTTACTGCCCATTGTGAGTGTCGTGGCTGTACAAATGGGTTGGCTGATGGGTGGGACGGTGATGACGGAAGCGATTTTCAATCGACCCGGTTTGGGGCGCTTATTGTTGGACCGAACACTACATCAAGATTACCCCGTCGTTCAAGGTATCGTCATCTATCTGGCCATTGTTTTCACGCTCGTGAATTCCTTCGCCGAATTGGCTTATCGTTGGCTGGATCCGCGCATACGAGCCCCCGCGTGAAAGTATCGCGGTGGTTCATTTTCGCTTCATTGCTCGCCGCCCTGTTGGCACCCGCAATCGCCCCTCACGACCCATACGCACTCAGTGGCGCCCCCTTCGAAAGGCCCAACCATCATCATTGGCTGGGAACAGACCACCTTGGTCGCGATGTATTGAGCCGATTGCTCTTTGGCGCGCGCCGCACTCTCAGCGTCAGCGGGCTCGCCACCATCATAGCAACCAGCGCAGGTTTGGCTTTGGGGCTACTGGCCGCTTTACCCAATGCTTGGTTGAGTCGGTCAATTCTCGCCGTCGTGGACGCAATGCTTGCCATTCCCGCAATACTATGGAGTCTGATGGTCATCACATTGCTGGGTAGCAATATAGAGGCGATCATCATCGCGATTGGCAGCGCACAAATTGCCCCTACCGTCCGCGTGGTCTATGCCCGCGCGCTCAGCATCCTCGTGCAAGACTACACACTGGCAGCACGCGCGCTGGGCGCGGGCCCAGGCGGCTTAATATTGCGTCATGTATTGCCCAATGTTCTCTTCATCACCATCGCTTACGCGGCCATCGTCTTCAGTTATTCGCTCGTCAACAGCGCAGCGCTGACTTTCCTTGGGCTTGCCGAAGAGCCCGGAGTAGCCGATTGGGGTGTACTCTTGAGCGAGGGCCGCAACGCCTTGCGTCAAGCACCTTGGCTGGCGGTCAGCGCCGGTTGCACCATCACTCTCTTGGTCATCGCTTTGCATGATCTGGCAGAGGAATGGACTGCGCGGCTTGGCTCGCGTTAACGAGCGGCAGTAGCCGCTATGATAGTGCCCGAAAAATCCTCGCCTTCACCCAACACGGCCTCGAACAAGGCTTTGTGATCCAAGCCACTCATGATTCCGATTTGCAAACCGGGCCGATGTGCCACCAATTTCAACATCGCCTGAACTTTACTGAGCATACCCCCAGTGACATCCGGGCCAGCGCTACTACCCAGGTGTTTTGCCATTTCGGCGTAATTCTCGGGTGTGATGTGCGGGATGACTGCTCCCCTCGCATCCAGTACACCGGCTACCTCTCCCAATAATAAGATGCGTTGGGGCATGAGCGGACCTACGAGGTAAGCGAACAATTCCTCAGTGGAAATGATTGTCCCGCCCTGACGCGCATCCAAAGCAACATCGCCATAGATTAGTGGAATGATTTTGCGAGAAAGCAATTCGCGCAAGATTGGCCAAGCCAGCGCGACGATACGCCCATTTTCACAATGGCTGCTGGCCGAGGGCGAAATACTGATGACCGGCAAACAACATTCCAACAAGGTAGCTCGAACCAAGGCGTTTAGATTGGCCGCCGCGTTAGCCACCTCAACAAAACCGCGCCAAGCCCTTTGGTCATGAACGCCGTCCCGTGTTCCATATCGTTGCGCAGCAATATGCCCGAAGGAGCCACTTCCATGACCCAGCAAAATTCTCATATCGGGGCGGCGTTTCAACGCTCGATTCAACACCTCGCCGACTTCCCTGACGACCATCGGCCGATAAGTACTTTCCTGAAGTTTATTGGTGATTAGCGAACCACCAAGCTTGATAAAAATCAATTCTTCCATCAAGAAACGCTCTCGCAGAATACCATTTCGCTTCCTTCTCTTCGCAATTCCCTAGCCAATCGTCCAGCATCCCCTTGAGCAGCCAGGACCAAAACCAATCCACCGCGACCAGCTCCACTCATCTTCGCGCCCAGTGCGCCTTTCCGCTGCCCCAGCTCGACAGCGCGGTCTTGTGCTTTTGAAGTGAGGCCCAATTCACGAAGCAATCGGTGATTCTGTACTAGCAATTCGCCCACGCGCGGAAGATCGCCGGCCAATAAAGCGGCTCGCGCCATATGCGTTAACGCGCCGATTTGCTGCAATTTTGTTTCCACCCGTGAGGTTTGCTCTTGCCAACGCCGTCGCAAATCCGCAACTACCACGCGCGTCGGTACCCCAATACCACAACGCAAACCGATGAGCGTCAAGGCTCGCGGCAATTGTAGGTATTCGACCGCAAGGGAAGAGCGAAAGAATAGCGGCCGCTCATGCACAATCACATGGTTGTCTATGCCACTAGGCTGTCCGTGGAAGCGGCGCTCAACCTCAAAAACCAACTTGTTGAGTTGCCCGTCGGCTAGTCTTTGCCCCATCATGAGCGCGCAAGCCCGCAACGCAGCGGTGGCCAGGGCTGCGCCGCTGCCAAATCCAGAGGCGATGGGAATCGGCGAGCGGATGGTGAAATGCAGCGGCGGCAAGTTCTCCGACAAGGAAGCTCGCGCCAATTGCCAAATCAATTGCAGGTTTTGCTCTTCATCAGCGATTTCATTCCGCTGACCATCGTTGCCTTCCGAAAAGAAGCGAACCCGCCCATCGACACTCCGGCGAACAATTGCCTGCAATCGTAGGCTGCGCAAGGGTAGGGCGATGGCCGGTTGTCCATAGACCACCGCATGCTCACCAAACAAAATTGCTTTCGCCGCGGCACTCGCGCAAAATTCCATCACCGCGACACCACATCCGCCAACCAATAAAGGATTAGGATATGGGTCATGCCCCAAGAGAGAATCGCAATCTGTAGAGGGCGGTCATTGAATAAAACATCTTCTGGCGCTGCACCCAGCGAATGGTCGTGAATCAAATACAAATAGCGAAAGAGCGAGTACAAGACAAAAATGCTCGTCAAAAGGGTCAGATTGACACCACCGACGGTCGCCTGCTCCACCTCTATTGTATAAATCAAATAAGCGATGAGAGTCGCGGTGGAGATTATGCGTAACAAATCTTGCAAGAACGGTAGACTATAGTCGCGAATGGGTTTTGAAAGCGGGTTACCGGCTTCTTGCAAAAGCTGCTGCTCCTGCCAGCGTTTACCAATGACTAGGAATAGTGCCAATAAAGCGGTGCAAACATAAAGCCAAGGTGAAAATTCGCTGATCGGTATGATGACGGTGCCCGCGACAACGCGCAACACAAAGCCGATGCTGATGACGATCAGATCAACGATGATGATGGTCTTTAGCCAGAGGGTATAGGTCAATTGTAAGAGCAGGTAGAGCAAAAAGACAAAGGCGAGTTGCGGCAACAGTGAATACGCAACGGATAGGCTCATGACGATGAGGAGTATCGCCGCCATACCAGCGACTCTGGGTGAAAGGCTACCCATCGCCAGCGGTCGCCAGCGCTTGGTGGGATGTTGGCGATCGCTCTCAAGATCCGCGAGGTCATTGAGCAAATACACAGCGCTCGTCAGCGCACAAGCGAGCAAAAAACCCAAACTCACTCGAGCCGCTGCCCCAGCATCAAAGAGTTGCTGGTCAAATACCAAGCCGGCGAACAATAGGAGATTTTTGGTCCATTGGCGAGGGCGCATCGCCCGCAACAACTCGCGCATATTTCCATTATAGATTTTTGGCCAATACCCTACTATGGTCTACCCTATGTCCGTGACCGCATGTGCCACCGCCCGTGCCTTCGCCAATATCGCTTTCATCAAGTATTGGGGCAACACGGACCAAAGTTTGCGGTTGCCGGCCAACCCATCCCTCAGCATGAATTTGGAAGGACTATACGCGCAAACTACTGTGACCTGGGGTGTAGCCACCGATTCACTGCTGATCAATGGCCAAAAAGCGGGGCCAGCGGCGACTGCCCGAGTCGGAAAACACTTGCAAGAGTTACGGAACCGCTTTGGCATTCAACATCATGCGCAAGTTGAATCGGTGACGAATATTCCCCTCGGTGCTGGCATCGCCTCTTCAGCAGCCGCTTTCGCCGCCTTGACGGTGGCGGCGCTGGCCGCTGCCGGTTTGCATTGCGACGAAGCGACGCTCAGCGCCCTAGCGCGGCTCGGTAGCGGCTCAGCAGCGCGTTCCATTCCGACGGGCTTTGTTGCCTGGCCCAAAAGTGATGCGCACGAGAGCGGTTTTGCTAGAAGCATCGCCCCACCTGAACATTGGCCGCTCGCTGATGTCATCGCCATCATAAATCCAGACGAGAAAGCGGTCTCATCAAACCGAGGGCATCTGAGCGCCATGAGCAGTCCCTTGCAGGCGGCGCGTGTACAAAGCGCGGATGAGCGCTTCGCCATTTGTGAGCAGGCGATACTGGAGCGTGATTTCGAAGGTTTGGCCGCCGTCGTCGAAACGGATAGCAATGCCATGCATGCTGTGATGATGACCAGCCAACCGCCATTGCTGTATTGGCAACCGGCTAGCCTCACCGTGATGCAATCCGTCCTGAAATGGCGCGCTAGCGGCATTCCCATCTGTTATACGCTGGACGCCGGCCCCAATGTACATTGCCTCTGCCCAGAGGAATTTGCGCCGGAAATTCGCACCAACCTCCGTGAATTGCCGGGCGTATTGGATGTTCGCCAGGCGAAAGTGGGCCGCGGCGCAGAAATTATCCATGAAAGCAGTTAGTTGGAAAAGGCGTTTCACAATTCATGCCGCAACGCTCGCACTTCGCGTATACTGTATCCATCCACCAGACAACCATATAAGGTAACATCCGAAATATGTTCGACGCGCTGCTGGCCAATACCACTTATTCCGCGCTTTTGGCATTTGCACTCCTGTTGATACCGGCGATCATCGTACACGAGTTTGGTCATTTGCTCGCCGCCCACCTCGGCGGTATCCGTATCCTCGAGTTTGGAATCGGCTTACCGCCACGCATAATGTCATTGTTTCATTGGCGTGGAACCCTCTTCACCTTGAATTGGCTACCTTTCGGTGGTTTCGTCCGCCCGCTCGGAGAAGATTTGATACGCCCTTTATCTGACGAGGAGACCGAGCGGCAAAACACCAACTGGGAGAGAAACCACGCCGGCCGCGCTGTTCAAGAGGCCAGCCCTTGGCGGCGAATCATCTTTTTCATTGGTGGCTCCAGCGCCAATCTCCTTTTCGCCTATTTACTGTTGCTATTCAGCGCTCTAATCGGCATTCAGCGCCCCATCGGCATGACCCTTAGTGTCGTTGAAGCCAACAGCGATGATGGACTTACTGTTGGAGACCGCATCCTCGCTCAAAATGGCAAACCAATCGCCTCCGCAGAGACATTTCTCCTCGCCCTGGCTTCCGCGGATGAACTCGAGGTCACTGTTGAGCGTACGAATGATGGCGAAACCCAGAAAATTGGCTTGGTTAACAACACCGGCAGCGAAAATGTCCCCACCCAACAAGTCCTGGTACTTGGTGTCGAAACCGCTTCACCAGCAGATCGTGCCGGTATTCGCAGCGGCGACCGCATCGTCGCCATCGATGGTATTCGGCTCGGCGCCGAGGGTGAAAATCCCGTAACGCAGCTCGGTGAAATGACACAAGCGCGTCGCGGCCAAATGGTCACCTTAGAATTGCAACGCGGCAACGACCCTCTAAACATCCAACTCACCCCGCGTTTGGAAATCGCGCCAAACCGAGGAGCGATGGGCGTCACCATCCGTGGGACTCATGTCTACGCGCCGATGAGACTGGTCATCATAGAAGATTCCTGGCAATTCGAACGCCAGCCCGCCTCGCTATGGCAAGCCTTCGAATACGCCAACAACCTGACCCTCGGCTTGCTACGATCCATCATCAGCCTTCCCTTTGAATTGCTGCGGGGGAGCATCCCAGCAGAATACGCACGCCCAGTCAGCATCGTCGGCATCAGTCAGCTGGGTGGTCAACAACTACGAGAAAGCGCCTCTGAAGGGAATCCGGCTGGCTTACTTGAATTCGCCGCGCTCATCAGCATCGCCTTGGGCATCACAAACTTGCTACCCATACCGGCGCTCGATGGTGGACGGATCGCTTTTGTGTTGCTCGAATTATTGCGTGGCAAACCACTTTCATCACAATTGGAGGGCGCCATCCATTTCATCGGCTTCATATTCCTGCTCTCCGTGGGTTTGCTCATCATCTTAAACGACATCGCCAACCCCCTCACGAATCTCATCTCACCGTGAAGATTCAAGACCCGGACGAAGCGAAATGCATCATTATTTATCGCGATTGCCCGTTGCCATCATTTTAACCCTGCTGTGCTCCTGTTATGTTGGACCTTCACGCGTTGTGTATATCACAGCCACCCCTTCCATTGTGGCGTTGGCTGCCAATGCTGTTACCGCAATACCATCACAACCATCCCCGCCAACCGACACACCCTTTCCCCACCCAACATTGAACCCTGAAGCGACTCCAGCAGAATTTCAAAGTGAATATGTGGTGCAGGTTGGGGATACTCTCTCCGAAATCGCCCATCGTTTCAACACAACGACGCCGATACTCGCCCAATTGAATGGTCTATACAATCCCAACCTGATCAGTGTGGGACAGGTCTTATTGTTACCCGGTTTGCCAGCACAAGACTCCCCTGCGGTGAAGACCCTACCCAATAGCGCGCTCATTCGCGGACCCGGCAGTGACGCGCTAGATATCGCCAGCTTTATCCAAAACCAACCGGGTTTCATTCGCGAATATTCCGAGTTGTTGGAATACGGCGCGGCAGCTGGTGGCTTACAATATGAGCTACGCAGCGCGGCAGAAATCGTCAATCAAGTATCCCTAGAATACAGCATCGACCCGCGCATTCTGCTCAGTTTGCTCGAATATCAAGGACGCTGGCTGAGCTCCTCATCACCCCAAGACCCACGCCGCCAACAACCCATCGTCACTGGTAGTGAGCCTCCCAATGGATTATATCGCCAACTGAGTTGGGCAGCGGATTGGTTGAACCGCGGCTATTATGGTTGGAAATACCAGGAACTGAAGGTCTTGACAGACTTTTCGGGGGAACGTTACCGCATCCCTGCTGGGCTCAATGCCGCCAGCGTAGCTTTGCAGACCTTATTTTCCCAAATCAACCCCGCGCCCATCTGGCTGCAAAAAGTCAGCAGCGAAGGCTTTCTCAAACAATACCGTGCTTATTTTGGCGATCCTTTTGCTCAGGGCGGTGACGAAAACATCCAATTCCCTTTATCGCAACCCGCCCTGGATTTGCCCTTTGCCCGCGGCGAAACCTGGTATTTCACCGGCGGACCTCATCAAGGCTGGGGGCGTTATAGCCCCTGGTCGGCGTTGGATTTTGCTCCACCGGACGCCGGTCAACATTACGGACCTTGCTTCCGTTCCGATTACGCGGTTCGCGCCATGGCCGAAGGACAGGTCGTTTATAGCCATGCCGGTCTGCTCATACAAGACCTGGAAGCCGATGGTCAGCCGGGTAGTGGCTGGCTACTATTCTATTTGCACCTGAGCGAAGAAGGGCGAGCGAGCGAGGGTGAATGGCTCGCCGCTGGCGACATCGTCGGGCATCCATCTTGCGAAGGCGGTTTCTCAACGGCCACCCATGTTCACATCGCGCGGCGTTACAACGGCGAATGGCTCCCAGCCAATTGCAATGATTGCACCCCTGAAGCGATGACACCCACTTTCACGCTGGGTGGTTGGCGCGCCGAAGGTATCCGCAATCAAGCATATCAAGGGAAACTCCTCCGCGAAGGAGAGGAACGCATCGCCGACCAAGGGCGAAACAATCCCAATAATCAAATCAGCTGGTGATGACTTTGCTCGGATTCGTACGCGGTGTATTGACAGCCGCTGGTTTCATCTTACTGCCCTTAGCATCGCTTGTCGCTCAAAACGCCACCGCCACACCAGCCCCTGCCATTCTAGCCACTGCTACACCGCGCCCATCGCCGCTCCCAGTCAGCCCCTCACCACTCCCTACAGTCGATTTGGGCGTTCAACTGGAAGCGCGTGAACGAGCCAATGTCCGCGCCGCTCCCAGTGTGGATAGCCAACTCCTGGGCGAAATCGTCGTCGGCGAGCGATACCCAATCCTTGGGCGTTTCTTTAACTGGTTACAACTGGAATATCGTTTTGGCGCCGCCTGGGTATTCCAAGAATTGGTCACTGTACATGGCGATCTCTCAGAAATCGCGGAAGTTGACCTGTCCTTGCCCACCAACACCCCGAGCCCTTTGCGGAGTGGCGGGCAGGATGTCAACACACAACCAACGGTGACGGATGACGACGCGGCGTCGCAAAACGCACGCGCGAATCGCCTCGGCAATACTGGCAATTCCGAAATATCGGTTTTGCCCACCTATACCTATTCACCACAATTCACCAACCAAAATCGGGTATCGGAACCCAGCGAAACGCCGGATGACCCTAGACCAACCACAGCGGCTAGCGTCTTGTTGAGTGACATTCCGCCCATTTTGCCCATCCTCGTCTTGGCCGGTTTGGGTGTATTGGGTTTGTTGATCGCGACCATCCGCCGCTAGAATTTAAAGATTAAGGCCGCCCAAAAGGACGGCCTCGCTCAAAACAAAACCGAGCCGCGCTCAGTAGCTTGCGCAACTACCGCAAGTGGCTTCAGCGCCGGCCGCGGCGGCTTCCTCTTTCGAGCGGAAAGAATGCCCACAACCGCAACTGGCAACTGCGTTGGGGTTATCGATGCGAAACCCGCCACCCATCAAGCTATCCACGAAATCGATGGTGGCGCCGCTGAGATAGGGTAGGCTAGAGGGGTCAATGACGATGGTGACATCGTCAAAATTGAGCACAGCATCCGCTTCATGCGGCTTTTCTTCGAAGGCCATTCCGTATTGCAACCCAGAGCAACCGCCGCCAGAAACAAAAACTCGCAAAGCATGTTGCGGGATATCGCGTTGCTTGCGCAATTCATGAATGGTCTTCATGGCTGCCGGCGTCAAGCGAATCAGGTCTTCACGCGTTTCCACTGCTTGCACTGTCATGCCTGACCTTTCATCGTTCATAATCGATTATCAATCATCTTAGCAGGCGCGTGTTGCCAAGTCAACCCATCGCGGCCGTGACCATCTTGCGTTAATGGCAACACCCGCTAAGATAGCGTTTTGATGGTAAAGGAGAAACGGATGTCACGCATTCCTGTGGCCGTGCTCGGTGCGACCGGGTCAGTAGGGCAACGATTCATCCAACTGTTGGACAGACACCCTTGGTTTCGAGTGGCCGAGTTGTTCGCTTCAGAGCGGAGCGCTGGGCGAACTTTTGGCGAGATAGCCCCCTGGGTATTGGATGGTGAAGCACCCGCCAACGCAGCGGCAATGGTCATCCGCCCCATCAGCGAAAGACCGCATTCCAATCTGGTTTTTTCTGCGCTGCCCAAGGAAATCGCTGACCCTCTAGAGGCAGATTTGGCCGCCGCTGGGCATTTTGTCTGTAGCAACGCCGCCACACATCGTATGGATGTCGATGTGCCCATCCTGTTGCCCTTGGCCAACCCCGAACATCTCTCTTTGCTCAATCGCCAACAGCGAGAACGCGGTTGGTGCGGTGGCATCATCACCAACTCCAATTGTACCAGCACACCAATCGTGATGTCCCTTGCACCGCTGCTGGGGCTGGGCATCGAACAGATCCACATCGTCAGCGCACAAGCCATCAGCGGCGCCGGGCATCCCGGCATCGCTTCGTTGGATATCTTGGATAACATCATTCCATACATCCCCAATGAAGAAGCCAAGCTCAGTCAAGAACCTCTCAAAATGCTGGGGAAGTTGGAAAAAGAGATCATTCGACCGCTCAAGGCCAGCGTCAGCGCCACCTGCTTGCGCGTCCCGGTACTGGATGGCCATCTGGTGAATATCGCGGTACGCACAAGCAAACCCTTTCAATTGGCCGAAATACGCGCCGCTTGGGCCAACTATGAGTTACCTGAAGAGATTGCTGCCCTCCCGAGCGCCCCGCGCCAGGCTCTCCAATACCTGAATGACCCTTATCGACCACAGCCAAGAAGGGACCGCAACGCCGGTGCCGGCATGACCACTTCACTCGGACGCCTGCGCGCCTGCCCCAATTATGGTTTTCAATTCTCCGCCCTTTCGCACAACACCATCCTCGGTGCGGCGGGCTGTAGTATCCTGAACGCTGAACTATTGCTCGCGCGCAATTTCCTTAGCGAGAGTGAATCCGGACGCATTCAAACCTTGACGCAAACTGTTGAACACCCCGTTTGAATGTTCCCCTCCATCCTCGACCCAACCGCCGCATGAGAGTCTATATTGCCGGCATCGATGGTTATTTGGGCTGGAGCCTGGCGCTTTACCTCAGCGCGCTTGGCCATGAGGTCGCGGGTGCCGATTTGCTATTGCGACGGAAATGGGTCGCAGAATTGGGTAGCTGTAGCGCCATTCCCATCGCCGCGCCAGAAGAGCGCCGCGCGGCCTTCACGGAGCGTTTCGGCAAAACTCTACAATTTGCCATCGGCGATCTCTGCGATTTTGCTTTTGTCCGCGACCAATTGGCCAATTTCCAACCCGAGGCCATCGTCCATTTTGGGCAGATGCCTTCCGCACCCTATTCGATGATGGATGCTGAACATTGCATCTGGACACAGACCAATAACATCAGCAGCAACCTGAATTTCCTCTGGGCCATGCGTGAGGTCTGCCCGAACGCACATCTCATCAAGTTGGGCACCATGGGCGAATATGGCACACCCGCCATCGATATCCCCGAGGGTTTCTTCGAGGTTGATTTTCGTGGCAGAAATGATCGACTCCCTTTCCCACGCCAACCCGGTAGTTTCTATCACCTCAGCAAGGTACACGATTCTCATAATACGCTCTTTGCTTGCAAGGTCTTTGGGTTGCGAGCGACCGATGTCATGCAAGGGGTCGTCTTTGGCTCCCATTTTGATGAAATGGGTGACGACGAGCGCTTGCGCAGCCGGTTGGATTTTGACCAGTGCTTTGGCACCACCATCAACCGCTTTTGCTGCCAGACGGTCATCGGTCATCCACTCACGATTTATGGGCGCGGAGGACAGAAACGCGGTTATTTACCCCTTCGCGATGTCATGCAATGCTTGCGCCTCATCCTGGAAAACCCTCCCGCCGCCCAGGAATACCGCGTCATCAATCAATTCGACGAATGCTATACCGTTCTTGAACTGGCAGAATTGGTGGGAAATATCGGCGCAGAGCTGGGCTATATCGCTCCGAAAGAGCACTTTGACAACCCACGCGTCGAAATGGAAACGCATTACTATCAACCCGACCGCAAGACATTGCTCGAGCTAGGCTATCAGCCAAAACACGATGTTCGCGGCGAATTGCGGATGATGCTCACCGATCTCGGAAAACAACGGGAACGCATCGCGGCGAAACGAGAGCTGTTGGTCCCTGATATCCGCTGGGATGGCAGCCGTCGTCGCTCAATGAGCCTTCCCGACAGGAAGCGCGCCACCAGCGCTGAAAATTTTGCCTGAGACAACCGGCGACCCAACTGGCCTCACACAGGGTTTACGCTGGCTGGGAGTTGAGCGCAGCATTGAAACTGGTGCCCAAGATGTCTTCTTCGGCGCGGCCCCACGAGTCGCCCATGCACAAATGGATTGGCGACAGTTGCGATTGGCAATATATCCACTCGTTGGCGATGGGGATTCTGCTTGGCCACGGGGAGTGATGCTAACCTTAGCGCATTTTTTGGAATCCAACAGGAATTGCCGCGTGTATCGATTGCTCGACCCAGACATCATATTGCCATCCTTGGGAGAAACCCACCGTCTCAATGGCAGTTGGCAGGTGAATTCCGCCGGCTACACCCTGCAATTGGTCGCGCGTATCCCTTTCGGTACCGAAGAAGAACGCTGGGAGCGCCAAGCAGAGACCCTACCCAAATTACTTGAGATGCTACCCGCTCTAGCCACAGAAATTTTACTGACGATCGGTGCGCAGGAAGAAAATTTCCAAAATGATGCGCTTTACCTCAGCTTGGAGGAACTCGAAAGGGATAGCGAGACAAACCTGAAAATTTGCTGGCAATTTGAACAGGCGCTCTTCTCCGCATTGGGCGGCAATGAATGGCCAGAAATGCGCATCCGCGAGCAATTGGGGCAGCTGTTGCGAATTGCGGGACTTGGCAAACATGGCTTTGGCACCGGGTTGGCGCGCGTATGCCTTTTGCGCGCTATCCTGCCCGGCGCCCCCTGCGCCGCAATCGCCATCGATTTCCTTCCGGAGATGTTGGCGACCTTTCCCAGCGATTGGGATTTTCAAGCGCGTGCCCTGCGAAATTTAGCCAGCTTGAATGCTCATGATGACGCCGTCGCCCAGCTCAGGCTTCGTCTCCAAGAAACGAAAACACCACCCTCCTCAATCATCACCGCGCTCGCAGACCTTTTGGCCAATGCCCATCGCTTGCGTGAAGCCAACGAGATCTATCAATTGGCTCTGCAAAACTGCGACCAACCAAGCGAATGGGCACTCCCTTACGCTCGCCAGTTGGTTGCACTCAGCGAGAGTGAGCAATCCATCGCCGAGCTACCATTAACCCAACCAACCCCTGGCCAATTCACCGCGGATGAAATCATTCAAGAAGCTCTTGCCGCTTACGCCATCGCTCTGGAGGCAGAGCCGAGGAATTTCTCTATCCATTGTGAATGGTTGCTGTTGCTACTCCATATCGACCCGCAGCGCTTTTGGTTGGGTTTTGCAGCGCTGGCCAAAGAGCCTGCCGCCATCGAATACCTACGCACAATCATTAACGAGCTAGAAAGCTACGATGGCGACCTCACGCCGGGCAAGGAGGCTCTATTGACGGCCAGTCAGCAATATCCCGAAATGCGCTGTGTGTATGCCGAAATGCTCTTGCTGGATGGTGAATCCGCCCGCGCTGCTGAGCAAATCCGCACCGCACGAGCATTTACCAAAGATCGCGATGGCATCGCCGAGTTGGAACGCCTAGCACTCATCGCTGAGTACGACGGATTCGAGATGCGGCTCGGTGAAATCCAAACCAGCTTACAAAGTGGCAGTATCCGAGAAGACGACTTGTCATTCCTCGAACAAAGCTTGGATACTGCACCCCATCAATTGCAAATTTATCTATACCTCACGGCTGGTTATCGACTGCATCAAGATTACCCATCCGCGCTGGAGGTTCTGCTCGACGCGCGTGAGCAACTGGGGGACCAAGCGCCGTTATTCCAGCAACTCAGCGAAATTTCATGTTTGCTCGACGAGCGCGAATTGGCGTTGAGGTACCTACAACAAGGACTGGCCGCCCATCCATTGGACCTGAACATCCTAGTCGCCCTTGCGCGCCTCCATCTTAACCAGGGTGAAGAAGACCAGGCACGGCAGTTCCTTTTGCGCGCCGAAAGCCTTGACTCCGGGCACCCCGCCTTGACACGCTTGAAAGCCTTCATTGCCCGCGAGATGCAACTTCATTCGACGCGCTCGTGAGCGCCTCTATGCTGATTTTTCCAGCGCCGATCTCACGCACAGCATCGCAGAAGGCCGCCACTCCGGTCATTGCCAAGGTCAATTGCAAGCGCACGACCGTACCATAATCACAACTCAACTCTTGCACACCTTCACTTCGCATAAGCCGTCGCAAACGCGCCAAATGGGAGTAAGGCAACTCTATGAGCAACTCGATCCCTTCCACGCGCTCGACAACGGGTAACTTTGCCAAAACCAGCCGCGCGGCATCCCCGTAAGCGCGGACTAGGCCGCCTTTACCCAACTTGCGACCGCCAAAATGACGCGACACGACCAGCAAGACATCCCCCAGCTCGCTGCCTCGTAGTATCGCCAATAGCGGCGCGCCAGCCGTTCCCTTGGGTTCGCCATCATCGCTTTTGCCCTCTGTGCCCGTTGCACCATAACCCACACGAAAGGCGTAAGCATGATGATTGGCCCCAGATAACTCTTCACGAATCTCCCGCAGGCGCGCGCGGGCGACCGCCACGCTATCCACAAAAAAAGCCTGTGACAAAAAACGCGAACGCAACACCTCCAGCTCTGCCTGAGCGGCGCGCGCCGGAACGGGATAAGATGCCATTGGGGACCCTAGCTACGCTGAGTGAAACAATGATTCAGCATAGCAGAGGTCAGCATCAAACGGCAATCACGACGCCAATTCATACAGACCTCATCGTCTTGAATGTTGACCGTTATGACTGCATTGCTTTCCATCCCACCATGAAATCATGCGAAAACGTCATTATCGATTATGATGACAGCTGCGTGAAAATGAACTTGACGAGGGCTTGGGTATGGTTTTTCCCGCGCCACAGGATTTTTATACTGGCGACCCTGCCCAAGTTTCACGCCGAAACGGGCAACGAAGCAGCGGGACCAGTTTGGCCATCGCCAGAGGTTCTGTCGAGGCGCCTAGAGAGGAAATCTGGACGCAAAGCGCGCCGGACAAAGGCACCACCTTTCATTTCATCATCCCAGAGGCGGCTTAATGCTACGCCTCGCGCAGGCCGTGACCCTCCTGGCGCCCGGACAGCTGGCGCTACGCGAATACGAGATACCTCCTCTCGCGCTAGGTGAAGCGCTCATGCAAATTGAGCTGAGCGGAATCTGTGGCACCGATAAGCATAGCTACAAGGGTGAGAATCGGCAGTATGCTGGGACGGCCAACGAGCAACTCAGCCCCTTTCCCCTCATACCTGGCCACGAGAATGTCGGCCGCATCGTAGAAAGTCGTGGCGCCGTCGATTTTTATGGGCGGGAATTGCGCGCGGGCGACCGTGTTACCATGTGTCCGGATGTCATCTGTGGGAAATGCCCCGCTTGCCGACACATCCATGGCTATTCCTGGTGCGAAAATTGGCGTGGCTACGGTAACTCCTTTTGCGCCGACGATGAACCTTTGCTCGGTGGCTGGGCAGAGTGTATGCGCCTTTTGCCCGAAGCTTTCGTTTACCTGGTGCCAGAGACGCTCTCTCCAGAATTGGCCGTGATGACCGAGCTGATGGCTTGTACCTACGCACTCGACAAGGCGAAGGAATTTTCCAATCTAGCGAACGAAGGTTTCATCAGTGGTGCCGCTGTGCTCATCCAGGGCGCAGGTCCTCTCGGCATTTGCCACCTGATTAAGGCGCGCGTCATGGGCGCGGGCTTGATCATCGTCAGTGATCTCAGCGAATACCGTCTGCAAAAGGCGCTTCACTTCGGGGCCGATGTCACGCTCAATTCCTCCCTGACCAATAGCGAAGAACGCCTGGAAACCATTCGGCAACATAGCGGTCAGCGTGGTGTCGATCTGGCGATAGAATGCGTCGGTGCCCCTACGGTCATCTCGGAGGGGATCGGCGCTTTGCGGCGCGGCGGCATGTATTTGCTAGAAGGCTGCTTCGTGGATCTGGGCGATGTCCCGCTTAACCCTCATCATCTCGTGAGCAAGTCTTTGCGAATCATTGGCCTCAGCAACCACCCTTACACCGGCTATCACGGCAGCATGGAATTGCTATTGCGCGCACAGGAGCAATTTCCCCTGACAGAGTTCATCAGCCATCGTTTTCCCCTTGCTGAGGCCGAAGCAGCAATGCAAACGGCTCTGAGCGATGAAAGCCTCAAGGTGGTTTTTGCGCCGAATGCCGAGTTTTAAGGACAAGGGCGCCCCACCCATCGCGTGCGGAGCGCCCCCAATTTATACCGAAACGAATTAACCGCCAAAGGTGTATTCGTGCGCTGCGGAATAGATGACCCACCAGGGACCCGGGTTGAGATCACCCACGCGATTGTTCACTACATGAAATGCATTTGCGGAAAGCGTGAATTCGTAGGGCAATTCTTCATGCTGGATTTGTTGGACTTCGTTATAGATTGGCGCGCGGTCTTCTGGGGCACAGCCCGAGACGGTACGCCCCTGAATGAACAGTTCATCGAGGTAAGGGTTGACATATGAGGCAACATTAAAGGCGCCGGGCATATCATTCGTGCTGCGCATCAAGTCTTCAGTGCTGGTGGGGTCTGGTGGCGAGCCGCCTCCCCAACTCACCACAGAAGCGTCGAAGCGTTGGGCGAGTAAAACTTCATTCAGGTAAGAAGCCCATTCCATATTCCTTACCGAAACATCGAAACCAATTTCGCTCAACTGGTCCTGCGCGACGAGAGCAGTTGTTTCAAAATAATTGATGAGTGGGCTATACGAAATGGTGAAGGCTAGGGGTTCGCCATCTTTCTCACGCACACCATCGCCATCCTCATCCACCCAACCGGACTCTTCTAGGAGAGCGATCGCCTGTGCCGGGTCATATGGCCAAGGTTGAATTTCCGAGTTGTAAGCCCATTCAATCGCCGGGACGACCGAAGCGGCCAGCCGAGTCCCACCATCCTCACCCAGCGTCGCGATGATATCGTCTTTGCTATACCCCATCGCAACTGCCTGCCGAACACGAATATCGCCAAAAAGGCGGTGTGGCTCCTGTTCAATCAACGCACCATTTTCATCGTAGGCCGGCAAAGGGTTTTCCTCATCAACCCAATTCATTATGAACATGCCAACAGAATTGACTGGGAAAGAGTAGATCGAGAGGTGCTCCTGCTCCCTAACCTCGGGGATCTGGCTAGCATCCAAACCGCTGTAATCCAGCTCGCCAGCAATCAGCGCTTGTGCCAACAGGGCAGGGTCTTCAATCACAAGATAAACCCAGTTTTCGATATTCGGCGCACCATCCCAATAATCTGGGTTGGCACGGAAACGTTGAAAACTATTGCTCTCAATTTCTTCCAGGATATAAGGTCCGCCGCTGATGGTGGGAAAGCTGTTGTTGGGATTGCTCTGGATATCGCTGAAATCTGCGGCGTAAAGGTGTGCGGGTAAGAAAGGCAAGGAGTTGAAAGATGCGAAAATGGCACAATCCGCCTCTTTCAACACCACCTCATAAGTCTTGTCATCGATGATATTTACGGCGGCAAAGTTCTGGAAGCGGCTGGCGATCGTCGCGCCAACCTCCGGGTTGAGCGCGGCCTCATATACGAATTGGGCATCCGCCGAAGTGATCGGTACACCATCACTCCAATGAGCATCATCTCGAATGGTGAAAGTATAAGTCAAGTTGTCATCCGAAATCTCCCAAGAAGTAAGTCCAGGGATGGGAATACCGCTGAAACGATCCACATCGATCGGCATCGGCCAAATCAAACCAGCCGCAGCGTTGGAAGCGCTGTCGGTGATGAATAGCCGGTTGAAAGTCGTTACATTGCCAATATTGCGAACGAAGATGGTGTCATCCTGTGCGCGAATCGAATGAACTATTGGGAACGATATCAACAAAATCAATAGGAAAAGCCCCATTTTCCGCTTCATGGCTCGTGTCCCCCCACTTTTCTGAACAAAACAGACTCTTATAAAACAACCCTGAGGTGAGAGCATACTCAACCATCAAAATTAATCCAATATTCACCGACAGCCGATTTTTTTAGAAAGCCCATCCTTTTTTGTTATACTGCAGGTTGATGTACAAAACAGTGGAGAATAAAGATGAAGCGATTGTTGTTTCTCACCCTGCTCGTAGCCCTAGCTTTCAGCGCTCCCGTCGTTTCCTTGGCGCAAGAGGGCACCCTCAATGTACGCGGCCTTGGCAATGTCTCTACCTACAACTTCATCCTCAATTCCGATGGTGCTTCGTTGACCGCTTATGGGTTGCTATGGCCCACCGCCTTCCGGCCCGACCCGCTAACCAGCGAATGGGTGCCATCATTGACCACCTGGGAAATCTCGGATGATGGCTTGACCTACACTTTCCGCATCCGCGAAGATGCTTATTGGAGTGATGGAGTCCCCATAACTTCAGCGGATATCCAATTCGTCATCGAAGCCATTCAATCGGATAATGTGCCTTCGCCTCATAAAGACGCTGTGGAGGCCATCACCGCCGTGAACATCATCGACGATAAAACCTACGAGGTTGTCCTGGCAGAGCCCAATTGCGCCGCACTAGGCGATTTCTTCACAGTCCGCTTCATGCCGGCGCACCGCTTCGCTGCCGATTTCAGCGATATCGAGACCAATCCGTTGAACAGCAACCCCGATATCAGCGGTGGACCCTTCATCCTGGAAGAGATCGTCCCCGATTCTTTCCAGCGCTATCGGGCCAATCCCGACTACTATGAAGGTCCGCCCGGCGCCGACACCTTGATCAACTACGCTCTAGAAAACAATGAGTTGATGCTGCTTGCCCTCGAGGCCGGCGAACTGGATTATACCAATATGCAAGGCGATATCTTCCAGCAACTTTCGCAAGACACGCGTGACCGCCTACAGGTACAATTTTTCCCCGCCAATTCGCTCGGTTTCGTCTCCATGAATTGGGCCAGCCCCGATAACCCACAATCCGCGTATGATGACGGCGGAAATCCAATCGAGCAGGATCCTCACCCAATTTTCAGCGATATCAATGTGCGCAAGGCCGTCGCCATGGGTTTCAATGTGGAAGATGTGATGTCCTCTCTCGGCGAAAATGGCGCCACGCGCGCGCTCAGTGTGGTCGCCCCGGCCGCTAACTGGGCCTTCAACACCGATATCGAACCCTATGCCTACGATCCAGAAGCGGCGATGGCCTTGCTCGAAGAATCCGGCTGGGTAGATCAAGACGGTGATGGTGTCCGTGAGAAAGACGGTCAGCTTTTGGAATTTGAAATTAGCTATAGTGACATCGTGAAGTACTTTGAGACAACCAGCATCATCATGCAGGACCAATTGAGCCAGATCGGCTTCAAGGTGAATGTCAAAAAGGTCGAATGGACGAATTACATCAGCGATGTCTACCGCGGGCAAAAATACGATGCAACCCCCATCAGCAACACTATCCCTAGTGCCCCCGATCCCGATCAATTCACCTCGCTGATCGTCAGCTACGGCGATGTCCCCGGAGGCGGTGGTAACAACTTGGCTTCTTATATCAACCCTCGCGCAGATGAGCTGATCGAAGCGGCGGTCAAAGTGCCCGGTTGCAGCACAGTAGCTCGCGCCGAAATCTACAACGAGCTACAACAGATCCTTCACGACGATGTGGCGTATCACTTCACACTATCGCCCAGTTTCTATCAAGTGGCGACAAATCGCGTTGGCAATTTCGTCCCCGGTTCTTCTTGGGCTTTCTATGGTTATCTGGAATGGCTACATACCTGGACGGTGGATGAATAAACGCACTCCATTCTCAGAATAATGCCTTTGGGTGGCCGCCTCGCGGCCACCCATTTTCATTCATAGCGCAAAACATGCAACGGCTTCTCGCCCGCTGCTCTCCAGGCGGTCGCTGATGCGGCCACCAAAGCGACCAGCACACAAAGCGCCATCAAGCCAAAGGCTGTCCAATAAGGGATTGCGTCATTTGGGAGACCAGTGGTCATGCTCGTCTCGGAAAGGCGTATAGGGAGAGATACCAAAATCAATAACCCGATCCCCACTCCCACCAAACCGCCAAGCAGGCCAAGCAAACCATTTTCCAGCAAGAGCATGAACATAACCCGTTCACGCGGTAAGCCGATCGCTTTCATGACGGCAATCTCACGTCGGCGTTCAATGGTCGCCAGCGTCACCGAGTTGGCAATCACAAAACCACCGACAATCAAACCCAACGCGGCCACCAATTGCGGAAAGGCCACAAAGGTGTCCAGGAAGCGTTGCAGCACACGGCTGAATACTGCCGAATCCAGCGAGGACGCGCCCGGCAATTGTGAGATGCGCGCCCGCAGGGCGCCGATATGCTCTTCCGCCACATCGACATCGGCACGCACCACTGAAGATGGCCAGGGTAATGTATCGCGCAATAAGAGGCCAATCGGGTCGGCTTCGCCAAGATTGCCAAGATTTGCATCCGACTCGATCACACCCACAACCGTAACCGTGAATTCAGCGCCGCCATCCACATCTCCGCGGCGATAGGTCAACCGCTCACCAACATCAATGCCTGCTGCCGATACCGCATCGCTGCTATACATCAGGATGCCGGGCTGGTTGAGGTTTCGATCGGTCTCAAGCAAACCGCGACCGGCCGTCAACTGCAGGGAATCCAATTGGGCAGCATCCCTTTCTGCTAGAAGATTGAGCGTTTCCAGTACATATCTCGCCCGTTCATCCGGATCTGGCGTGAATCCGGTAAGGATGTTTTCCACATCACTCTCTTCGAGATTCGCGCGTATTCGCGCCTTAATTTCAGCGGGTCCCAAAGATTGGCCATCTTCTTCCAAAGCAATCAGCTCAGCTTCGAATTGTAAGGAGATTTGTTGAGCCGAAACGCCCGGCGCTTCCGCCAATATGACTTTCAACTCTGGGATTGATCCCTCATCTTGCAGGTATATGCTCAAATTGCCAGCTTGTCCCGCAAGTGCCACATCCAAGAGATTCGCGATGGTCTGCGCGAAAAGGGTTATGACGGCGAGCGAGAAAACACCGACGACCAAAGCGAGCAAAGTCGTCGCTGAGCGGGCACGCGCGCTCAGGATTTGCCGTTTCGCAATCTTAAAATCCACAAAACCGAAGCTGGGAATGAAGCGGCCGAATATCCATATGAAGATATTCAGTAGCATATAGATCATCCCGGCAATGAAAAAAGTACCAACAGATACGCCAACCGCCAACCCAGGATTGCGGATGAAAGTGTTGATGATTACGGCAAGCGCGAGGATAACGAGGAGGAGTACCAGCAACATGCGCAATACGCCTGCGCGCGGCAACACCATCTCATTTGGGCGCAGGATGGCTGCTGGGCGAATCAATGCACTGTTTAGGGTGGGCAACAAACCGAAGACCGCTGAGACCAAAGTCCCCACCACGAAACCATTCAGCAAGGGCGCGAAGCGAATGCGCAAGGTGAGACTTTGCGCAACAATCCCTTCGGCAACCTGCTGTATGGCCACTGTGAACAATATGCCGAGGAAGAGGCCAAAAGCGCTCCCCAACATACCCATCAACACTGCTTCTGTGAACAACAACCAATTGACCTGACTCCCTTGCAAACCAAGCGTCTTGAGTACCGCGATTTCTTGCATACGGCGCTGCACGACCACCTGCATCGTGTTGATGACGGCGATGCAACCAATGAGCAAAGAAATCATGCCCATCACTGTCACCAAATCGTTGAGCAGGCCAGCGGCACTCTGGTTTTGCCTGGCGATATCCGCGGTGGTCGTTGTAGAAAAGGCGAGGAAGTTGGCGAGCAAAGCATCACTGACCAGGTCGAGGGTCTGTGGGTCTGCGAGACGGATGTGTATCGCATTCAAAATCGGCAAGGCATCATCAAAAAGTTCCAAGGCGGCATTATCCAGGTAATAGAATCCAGAAACCGCCGTGAGGATATCATCCAGACCTTGAACCTCCGCCTCGGTGGGGACAATGCCACGCACAATAAAATCGGCACTACTGCCGCTCAAACGCACGCTTTCGCCCACTTGCAAATTCAACGCCTCGGCAACCTGACGATCGATGACGATATCGGTCGGCGCCAGAAGCAGATCACTCACCTCACGGCCATCCAGAGTTTTGACGCTGCCATAAAGAGGGAAATTGCTCGCATCAACCAGTGTTGGGGTGAGGTTGGCGGCATAAGTTCCGCTGCCAATGGCCGTCATGGCCACACCGGCACCCGAATTCAGGAAAATACTGAACTCATCCGAAAGAGCATAGCCATAACTGAACTCAAGTTGGCCCGGAAACTCTTCCTCTGCCCAGGTAAGCAGAGCTCGCAAACCAGACTCAGAGATGTAATTCAGGCCCACGCCGGGAATTGGCTCTATTGTTGTGAAATGACCGGTTTCTTCCGCAGCCTCATACTCATCCAAGAACGAATCCTGCGTCACCTGCGTCATACGGAAACTCAAATAGTCTTTCAGAGTAACCTGAATATCACCGCGGTTGCGCTCCTGCAAAGAGCCAACGAGCGAATCGCCAATCATCCCCGCGAGTAACTGCAAGCTGACAATGGCCGCGACGCCAGCGCCGATGCTCAGCAGGGCGAAGGCGCTGCGCCGCCGATTCACCAACAAATCATTCCAGGAATGAGACCAATAAAAGCGTAAGTTGGCAAACATCATCGCCCTCAATTCTTCAATTTTGGGGTAGCCTGGTCGTTGACGATGGAACCATCAACCAACCGGATTAGGCGATCCAATTGCCCAGCGAGATCTGGGTCGTGTGTGATAATGACGACCGTCGCGCCCATATCGTCGCGAGCAGAGCGCAGTGTATCCATCACGAGGGTACTGGCTTCCGTATCCAGGTTGCCGGTCGGCTCATCGCAAAGGAGAATATCCGGTTCGTTCGCTAGGGCCCGCGCAATCGCCACCCGCTGTTGTTCACCGCCGCTCAATTGACTGGGGCGGTGCCGCAAACGATCGCCCAACTGCATTCTCTCCAACAATTCAACCGCCCTATTTCGGGGGGAATGGCGACGCTTGGCGGAAAATTGTACGGGAAGCGCGACATTTTCCAGCGCGGTCAAAGTGGTGATTAAATTGAAAGATTGAAAGACAAAGCCTATCTTTTCATTGCGAATTCGCGTCAGCGCGCGTTCGCTCAGCCGTGTGATATCGATATCATCAATGATGACACGCCCCTGGGTCGGTGTATCCAAACCACCCAACAAACCCATCAAAGTCGATTTACCGCTCCCAGACGGGCCGACGATGCCCAGCATTTCACCACGGCCGATTTCCAATGAAACCCCGCGCAAAGCATGGACTTTCACTTGTCCTACCTGTAGGGTTTTTCGCAATTCCTCAGCTCGCGCCACAACCGTTTGACTCATTTCCCCCTCCAACAAAGCTGAACGCCTGATATTGGATTACGATTACCCCTATGACTCGGTTGCAAATCCATGACCATCGACCATCACCATAAAACCAGACCGTGAGGATGCTAGCGTATTTTGCCGCTAGCCCGCTGCTCGTTCGATGTATTCGAGCGATTGATGGCGGAAATAGGTGTTGTAAAGTTCAGAATAATGCCCCCCCGCCGCGAGCAAGTGATTGTGGTCACCGGTTTCAATGATCTCTCCAGCGCGGAGTACGATGATGCGATCAGAATTCTTGATGGTCGAAAGACGGTGGGCGATGACAATGGAAGTGCGCTCGCCCATCACCAAATCCAAACCCTCCTGAATCAAAGTCTCAGTCAGCGGGTCCACATTGGCAGTTGCTTCATCCAAAATCACTATGGTTGGTTTTTGCAAGAGAACCCTAGCAAGAGAGACCAACTGCCGCTGCCCCATAGAAATGCTCGCACCACGTTCGCCAACGACCGTTTCCAACCCATCACTCAGCGATTGGATCCAATCCCCTTGCCCGACCATCCGCGCTACTCGTTCCACCTCTTCGTTGCTCGCGCTGGGCGAGCCATAATGAATATTGTCGCGGACTGTCCCACTGAATAGGTAGGGAGTCTGCGTAACGATGCCGAGATGCGCGCGATAGTGCAACAAATCAAGTCCACGGATATCCACACCATCGATCAATAGGCGACCTCCTTGAAATTCATAGAAGCGCGCGATCAACTTGCCGATGCTCGATTTACCAGAACCCGTATGACCCACTAATGCCAAAGTTTCCCCCGGTGGGATATGAAGGGAAAAATCACGCAAGACCGTTTCCCCAGGCTTATAGGCAAAATTCAAATTCTCGAAACGGATATCACCGCTGAAACGCCTTGGCCGTTGGGAGTTGTGCTGAACGACGCGCGCTTCCGCGTCAATCAGCGCGAATACACGCTCACCCGCCGCCAGACCCAACTGGAATTGGCTCCAAAACGAGGCAATACTCGTCAAGGGATACCAGAAAGCGCCAATCGCTTGCAGGTATAGATACCAATCGCCAACGCTGATCGCTTCACGCTGCGCTGCCAGACCACCAGCATAAACCAGCATGGCCGTCCCCACGCCGGCGATGGTGATCAAAATGGGAAAGATGCTGCTAAAGAGATAACCATTGCGCAGATTGATACGATAAGAGCGCGCGTTGACCTGACCGAATTCCTGGAATATCGCCTCTTCTTGACGAAAAGTCTTCGCGACACGAATACCGCTCACGGTCTCCTGAATATGCTGATTGACTTCCGCATTCACACGGCGCGATTGTGTGACCGTACGCCGCGCGATACGACGAAAGCCCAATGCAGCACCAAAGATGAAAGGGGCTAAAGTCAAAGTGAGTAAAGTCAGCTGCAAATTCACTGTGAAGAGGTAAGTCACCAAGAGGAAAACTATCAAGGTTTGCGCGAGCAACTCCACTGAGAGCGAGACCACAGTGGAGAAAGCTTGCGTATCCGAGGCGACACGGCTCACAATTTTGCCTGAGGGAAATTCATCGTAAAACGAGAGGTCGCGCTTCAAGACCGCGCGAAAGGCATCATCGCGCAACTTTAAGGTCACATTGCCAATGGCGATATGCACCAACCAAGAACGCGCGCCGCGAAATACCCATCCCACTACACCCAAGAGCACCAAGATCGCCGCACCGCTCAGCATAAAAGACAATGAACTTTGTTCGACGACCTCGTCCAATATCCGTGAAACGATGATTGGCAATAGAATGCTTGTGAGGGTGTAGAGGACCACCGCCAAGGATACGACAACCATGCGCCGACCCTCGGGGCGGAAATAGCCCAAGATACGCTTGACCAGCTCGCGGTCGTCGTATTGACGGTCATAATCTTCAGCATCCAACCCATCCATGATGAAACCCATAAGCGTCCCTCAGACCTGTTCCAACTCTGGCAAATTCAACTCATAGCGCATGAAGATGCGTCGGTAAAGCGGGCTGTTACTCAGCAAATGCTCGTGATCACCCACACTGACGAGCTCTCCACCCGCGAGGACCAAGATGTGGTCTGCCCAGCGAATCTGGGAAAGGCGATGCGTAATCAGCAAAGTCGTACGCCCGTCTTGCGCTTTGCGAATGGCGCGTTGAATTTCGTCCTCCGTCTCACTATCGATCGCGCTAGTGGAATCATCCAAAATCAAAATCCGTGGATCGCTCAGAAAAGCGCGGGCGAGGGCAATCCGTTGGCGCTGACCTCCGGATAGGGTGACTCCACGGCTACCGATTTGTGTTGCATACCCTTCTGAAAATCCAACAATGAAATTGTGCGCCTGCGCCGCACGCGCCGCTTCCTCGATTTGCTCCTGGGTGGCGCCTGGCGCACCGAAGGCGATATTCTCGGCAATGCTTCGCTGAAAGAGGAAAATATCCTGTTCAATCTTGCTGATTTGCGAACGCAAAGCCGTTAAATTCCATTCACGGACATCCACCCCATCGATGAGGATACGCCCGCTCGCAACATCGTAGGTGCGGTTGATGAGCTCTGTCAGCGTCGTTTTGCCAGAACCCGTCTGCCCAACAATCGCCACCGTCTCGCCGGGTTTCACGCGAAAACTGACATCCCGTAAGAGCTCTTGCCCCTCAAAAGAGAAATGCACATTCTCGAATTGAATTTCGCCGCGCAATTTTGCCTCGTGGCCACTGACATTCTCATCCATATCGGCACGCGCCACTATCACACTAAGGATGCGCTCAGCACTCGCGTAACCGGTCAGGAAGAAGGTGAAAGCGAAAATGCCCTCAAATACCGGAAAGCGCAAAAGGGACATCAAACCCATATAGGCGACCAGTTGCGGAAAATCAATATGCCCCCTTTCAAATAGAAATAGGCCGTGGAAAAAGGCGATGCCCAAGGCAATCGCGTAAAAGAACATCGGCAAATAGCGCGCCTCCAGTCGACCTTGCCGGGCGAAAGCATCACGGTAGGCGCGCGCGCGCGCGAAGAATTTATGGCGTTCGCTGACCTCTTGGCTATTCGCTTTGACGACCTCAATGCCACTGATCGCCTCTTCGAGAACCGCAGTCATCCTGCCATAGCTATCGCGCTGTTCCTGAGAAATGGGTAGCAAGCGAAAAAGGTACCATCGACCCGTGAAAAAATAGACGGCGATGAAGGCGCAGGGGATCAGCATCAGCTGTGGTGAGATCGTTCCAATGGTGATGGTGGGCAAAGCGAGACCGAGGCTAATTTCCAGCAAGAAAAGGAGCCCCGGGCTGATCATCCATATTAAATGGACGATATCCTCCGTCGCCCGTGCCATAATATCGCCGACGCTTTGCCGATCATGAAAAGTTTGGCTCTTGGCGAGCAAGCTAATGTACAACTCCTCACGCGAATCGCGCCCCAATCGTTGGGCCACCGTCTCAAGCGTCATTTCCGCAAACAAGCCAACCACGCCAGCGATGGCGAGCAAGGTCAACACTTGTAAGGAGTAATAAAGGATGCCGTCTGGGCGTGAAGGTTCAAGAACTTCCGCGACCGCATCGCCTATGCGGAGATAAGATAACGAATGCGCAGCGGTCGCGATGAAAGAACAGCTCACGGCCAAAAGCAACAGCCAGCGCTGAAAGTAGCAATGCGAAATCACCCAGCGAAAGGGGTTGCTGTGTCGATAGTGCCGTTGATTGGCGACGCGGAACTCGCTCTGTTGTTGCAAAATATCGACTCCCGATGAGCGGCACGCTACTCTAGCAGCCGCTCATCCCTAAGGGTAGGTGAAACCCAATAATTGAGAGCTGGGAAAAGCCCGCTCAAACTCGTGGGGCGCCTTCTCCTCTTTGCGCTCGAGGCCAAGACGAAAGGCATCACGGTCTATTGGGCGAAAGCGCTGAATGGGGAAAGTGCTCACCCAGATGAGCTTCGTTGGTGTAGAGAAAAAAGGAAGCTACGCCTTGCGCCGCAAAGCGTTCGACAGCCGCATCCATGCTCGGCGTGGCCATGCCACAATCAGGTCAAGTGAAACTGCCAAATTCAACAATCGTGTAGCGCGCTTTGCTCCAAAGTTGGTCAAGCGGATATCCGTGACCATCTTCAGCATGCCAGAGTGGGGAATTGGGCCTTGTTTCACTCAATGGTGGCGATTGGTCAAAGCGCATCCAGGGTTGGAAATACTGCGGTGTGAAATCGGGGTAATTGTACCGCTCCAACAAGCCAACTTCTTCCGACATCTCGCTTCAACGCCTTTCCGAGTATCAATCGGGTTCGAAGCGTTCGCCAAGGGCCGCCGGAGCATCGGAACGCAATAGGGCGCGAAAGCGCCCACGCATCCCTTCCGGTAGGAATTGCAACAAACGAACAATCTGCCCTGTGTTCACTAAAATCAGCGTGATGATCAGGAGAAGCCAAGGTAAACCGGTGTTGAGCAACTCGGTGGGGATATTCACAGAAGAGCGTTGGATATCAGAAGCGGCCGCGCGCAGCGCCGAGAGCATATACGCGCCCAACAAGACACGAAAAGGGTGCCAACCCGCAAAAATCACGATGGCCAGGGCAATCCAACCATCGCCGTTGTACGAGATGATAGACGGCCAACCGATCTTGATACCCAGGGAATATGTGGCACCGGCCAAACCAACCAGGCCGCCGCCCACCGCGGTGTAAAGATAGCGCAACCGCTGAACCGGAGTCCCGCGGGCGAAGGCTGCCGCGGGGTGTTCGCCGATGGCTCGATGCGCCAACCCCGGTCGCGTCCGGAATAGCCAAAACCAGCACGCGAAAACCAATATGAAACTGAAATACACCAATAAATTCTGCTCGAAGAATATCGGCCCAACCCAGGGGATTTCACGCAAAATGGGTATGCTCTGCTTCTGAAAAGTGGGGCCGGAGGCGGAATTCAGCGGCTGACCCAAAAAATCCGCCAGCTTTCCCGCCAATATCGTCAACACGAACCCGACCGCAACCTGGTCTCGCCGCAGGTAGATGGAAGAGAAGGCGATGACGAGGGCGATGGCCGCCCCGACGGTGGTTGCTGCTACTAGACCAAAAATCAGCGTATCCGTAGCCAGCGCGGCGGCAAAGCCGGCCATGGCCGCCAGCAGAATACTGCCATTCAGCGAGAGGTTGATGATACCCGCACGCTCGGTGATGGTCTCACCCATCGCGGCGATGACCAGCGGCGTAGCGTTGGAAACCAAGCTATTCAATGAATTCAAAAGTGCTTCATTCATAACGCCTCGAGCCTTCTTGCATCATTAAGAGGCCTCTTTTTCTCTTCCGGGTTGTTGTTTTTCCCAACGCCTTCGTGGGAAAAAGCGCTCTTGCACGCCCGCAAAGAGCAAATAAGACAGTACGAGAATACCTTGCAGAACATCGATGAGCGAAGGATCCAAACGCAATATCGTCTGAAAACGCGTGCTACCGGAAGTGAGCGCCGCCATGAAGTAAGCCACAAAAGGAACCACAATCGCCTGGAAACTGGAGAGCATAACCACCAACAAACCGAGGAAACCAATTCCACCAGAGACATTGGGCAAGAGGTAATGATAAGTATGCAGGACACGGTGGGCTCCGCCGAGCCCCGCCAACGCACCACAAAGCACAAATGCCGAGACCGAGACGCTGCGCACTGGCACGCCCAATAGCAAGGCCGAACGCCGGTTGCGCCCTGTCGCCTTCAGCCGCAACCCCCAGAGATTTTGTACCATCAGGAATACGATGAAAAGTATCGACGACAACAGCAAAATCAACATCAAAGGACTCACCGCAAAATCACTGGAAAGGGTCGGTAACCAGGTCTCACGCGGGAAAACCGGTGTCTGGTTATTGTTACCGACCAAGCCCCAAGGGCCACGCACCAAGTAAAGTGATATACCTGAGGCAATCGCATTCAACGCGACGCCGCCGAATATTTCATGCACACCGAAGCGCGTACGCAATAAGCCCACCAAGACGGCCCAAATCGCCCCGCCACTGACTGCCAACAACAAGCTGGCCACGATGCTCCACGCTGTTGGCATCGGCAGGTATAGCGGCACATAGCTAGCGAAAATCGCTCCCATGATCATCTGACCTTCAATGCCGATATTCCAAAGACCGGCGCGAAAAGTGATGACCAGACCCATTGAAGCGAATGCCAGGGGTATCCAGAAATTCAACACGCTGGCCAGGCGACGTTCATTCCCGAATGCCCCTTTCCAACCCTGGCGCAAAACCTCACCTGGATCTTGCTCTAGGACGAGCAAAAATACCGTGGATATGACCAGTGCCATCAGCAGAGGCAACAACTGCAACAAAGCGCGCCAAGTCCAAACACGCATGCGCGCCATCATTCGGCCACTACCGCTGCGAAATCACCCCCGATGGCATGCCCCAACGCGCTCACCGTAGTCTCTGTTGGCTTCGTGATCATCTGCGTTTGGCCAGCAAAAAAGACCAGGATGCGGTCCGAATAGGTCACCAGTTCATCCAAATCGCTCGAAGAAAATAGGATTGCTGCGCCGCGCTGACTACGGCGGAGCAATTGCCCCCAAATGGCACGCACAGAATCAACATCCAAGCCGCGAGTGGGTTGCTCGATAATGATCAATTGTGGCGCATCCGGTAAGAGCGATATCAGCACTCGTTGCTGATTACCGCCCGATAGACTCTCAATTGGGTCTCCCTCCTGGCCCCGCACATCATAAGTGGCAATGCGTTCGCGCGTCTCTTGCGCCGCCTTCGGCCAATCGAGAATACCCAACGGACGATCTTGTTCCTTTGTCAAAGCGATGTGTTCGGTGAGCGTCAAGCCAGCGATTAGACCTTCCTCCAGGCGTCCCGCGGCCGCATAAGCAACACCCCGCCGTCGAAATTGCCCATACGCTTTACCGCTCAACAACTCACCCAACAGGCGCAATTTCCCAGCCGCAACACGCTGCAAGCCACAACAAGCGCGCATAAAAGGTTGTTGGCCACTGCCATCCAACCCTGCCAAACCCACGATTTCACCAGCATGAATGCGCAGGTTCATGGGTTCGAGTTTGAGACGAGCGCTTTCCGCATAAAAATCCGACAATTCGAGAACGATGGGAACATCACTAAAGTCGCGCACCGTCCGCCGCTCATCGGTCAGCTGTTGGCCGAACATCAAATCCACCAACTCGGCTTTCGTAGCCGGCATTCGCCGCTGCGCGACCAAACTGCCAGCGCGAAGGACAACCACCTCATCACAAAGCGCGATGACATCCTCCAATTTGTGCGACACGAGCAAAATCGTCATGCCTTCCTCATGAGCCAACTCGCGCAGCGTTTCGAAAAGGCGTTCCTTTTGGTCGCTAGAGATACCGGTCGTGGGCTCATCAAGGATGAGTGCGCGGACACCAAGCGCCAACAAGCGTACAATTTCCAGTTGCTGTCTTTCGGCGATGCTCAATTCACTCACCATCCGCTCCGCTGGCAACGCAAAATCCAAGCGCCGACAGGTTTCCTGCAGACGAGCGCTCAGCCGCCTACGAGCAAGCAGAAAAGAGCCAGGCGCGCCATAAGTGAAATTTTCCATTACCGTCATCGCACCAACATCAAGAGGATCCTGTTGCAACATGCCGATGCCCAAAGATATGGCGGCTTGCGGCCCTTGGTAATTGGCCGCTTTTCCGTCGATCCAGATTTCCCCTTCATCGGCGTCTTGAAAACCGGAGAGGATTTTCATCAGGGTGGATTTGCCAGCGCCATTTTCGCCCAAGATGCCGGTGATTTGCCCTGCGGGCAATTTCACGGAGATATCATCGTTCGCGTGAATTGTGCCGAATCGTTTATGGATATGTAGGGTTTCAATTTGCATTGGGCGCGCATTCACTACCGAACTTGGGAGGGGCAACTGATTCAGTCGCCCCTCCCATTGATTGCAATGGGTTTACTCGCTATCGCCCAACATCCCTTCGAGCAATTGATCCAAATACCAGATGTCATTAAGCGAGACATTTTCCCCTTCCGCAGCCAATTCACTACCATCTTGCAAAGTCAAAGGTCCTTGCCAGAGGAAAATGCCATCTGCGTTCATGGGGTCATCAGCAAATCGAGACATCTCGGCAATGAAGCCATCCAATTGCATGGATGCTTCCTCCGAGAGACCATCGCCGCGTTGGAACCAAGTGATGCTGGTGTCTTTATTGCTCGGGTCGGAGAAATCCGGCCCCAGCCAATCCCAGCTTTGTTGCCATTCTCCAACAGTGGCGCGCCAGACATGGTCTAGATAGGCGACACCCCAATTGTAATAGGGGATTCCCAGGCAGGTATTGGGAGCCTGGTCGCAGCCTTGCAACGAGGTGTAAGCCATCGAGAAAACCGTCTCACCCTCATCCGCGCGTTGGCCCGCCACAACAATCGCTTCGGTCGTATCAATACCCGACATGACCACATCGTAGCCGCGGTCGAAGAAAGAATTGGCTTCCTCGGTCGGGTCCAGCGTCACACCAGGAATGGCAAACCAGAAACCAATCCAAGTTACCTCAAAGGTCAAATCCGCCGCATCGTTGCCGCGAATATTCTCCCAACAATACTTAGCGCCGAGATAAGTCGACGCGGCCAATCGCCGGGTTTCACTATTGATCAGCGGCCCGATATAGCCAATTTGGCCGTTGTTTGTACTCAAGGCAGCAGCGCAACCAGCAATCGCTCGTGGCCATTCGCCCTGCGTCATGAAATTGCCAACATTCGGCGGCGCCTCGCCCGTCAACACATCATCTCCGGAGATATTGACGAAGATCACATCAGGGTAGGACTCAGCGACCGTGACCGTATCTTCCTCAAAGGCATCCGAAGTGGTGAAGATGATCTGCGCGCCTTCATCCACAAAGAGCTCTACGACATCAGCGAGTGTTGTCTCGGGGGTGTCGGCTGGATTCAGGCTCTCGAAGACCAACATACGCGTGTTCGGTAAATTCTCCTCAACATAGGTCCCCCCTTCGAAATGGGACTGACTCCAACCGCGATCATCCGCCGGCCCCACCAATACCACGCCAAAAACAAATTCATCCTGCGCCAAGCCGCTCATCGTCGTGACAAACAATAGAAGCAAACCAATGCACACCAAAGACCATCGATACCGTTTCATTTCAATCAACCTCCAGTCAAAAGGTACAATCAATTGAATGTTACCGTATCATTGGCAACCACTCCAACAATTTGTCCGATAATCTATAATCCAGCGCACGGCTCGAGATGGTATAGTAGGGTTTTGAAAATCGGCAGCGGACGATTTGACGGGGCGCAATCACTTGACAAGTCATATCCAACAAGCCATCGACCTATTGGGGCGTTTCGGCCAGCTCCAAGAGGCCGAAGCGGAAGCGGTGATGGTGGAAATCCTGCAAGGGCAAGCAACATCGGCGCAAATCGGCGCCTACTTGATGGCTCTGCGCATGAAAGGCGAATCCCTTAGCGAAATCATCGGTAGCGTCCGCGCCATGCGTTCTTTCGCCAGCAACATCCCCACCAAAATCTCCGGCGCTGGCTTGTTGGATACCTGTGGTTCAGGCGGCGATTTCTCCGGCACCTTCAATATCAGCACCACGGTCGCTTTTGTGGCAGCTGGCGCCGGCTTGAAGGTCGCCAAGCATGGCAATCGTGCCGCTTCAAGCAAATGTGGTAGCGCGGATGTCTTGGATGAAATCGGGGTTTCTCTCAACCTCAAACCGGAGCAAATTGCTCGTTGCCTGGAAGAAATCGGCATCTGTTTCCTCTATGCCCGCGAGTTGCACCCCGCGATGCGATATGTCAGTTTGCCGCGGCGCGAGCTACCAATACGCAGCATCTTCAATATCATTGGACCGCTCACCAACCCAGCCGGCGCGCAATTGCAGCTGATGGGGATTTTCGCGCCTGACCTGACCGATTTCCTCGCCACCACTCTAGCGAAACTCGGCGCAAAACAAGCCATGGTCGTTTGCGGCTATGGCAACCTGGATGAATTGACCACCACCGGACCCAACAAAATTACCCACTACAATGGAAAAGACATCCATTCCTATGAACTCAACCCCCATCAGTTGGGATTTCGTGGCGCCAGCATCTACGAGTTGCTTGGCGGCGATGCTGAACAAAATGCTTCCGTCTTAACCGGCATCCTCTCGAACGAAATTCAGGATGCTCGCCGCGATGTCGTCGTCTTGAACTCAGCCGCCGCTTTGGTCGTCGGCGGCGCGGCCAATTCCATCAAAGAAGGCTGTGGTCTGGCAAATGAGGTATTGAATAGTGGCGCAGCTAGGGAGAAATTGGATGCTCTCATCGCGCTCACCAACAAGCTGGCTGAGGATAACCACAGCGCATGATGGGGGTCAGCAATGGGCCGGTCTCATTTCAGCGCACTGAGACCATTCTCGATCGCATCCTCGAGCACAAGACGCTGGAATTGGCAAAACAGCAACAGCAGCAGCCCTTGGCGCATATCCGCTCGGCCGCCGAGAACAGCGATTTGCCGCGCCCTTTTGAACAGACCCTCCGTTCAGGAAAAAACATCGCCATCATCGCAGAATGCAAACGAAAATCCCCAAGTGCAGGCACACTTCACTCAGATTTCGATCCCCTTCACCTCGCCTCTCACTATGAAAGGGGAGGGGTGGCGGCCATCTCTGTCCTCACTGATTCTGAATTTTTCGGCGGCTCGCTGGCCGATCTCCAGGCTGTCAAAGCCAACACCGCTCTGCCAATTTTGCGGAAGGACTTTCTCTTCGACCCATACCAGCTCTTTGAAGCGCGCGCCAGCGGCGCTGACGCCGTTCTCCTCATCGTTGCCGCGCTCGAAGAAGGTCATCTCAAAGACCTGCTCACGCTCTCTCGTGAATTGTCTCTCGCCGCTCTGGTCGAAGTTCACGATGAAACCGAGCTGCAAAGCGCACAAAAGGTCGGCGCCACCCTCATCGGCATCAACAATCGCGATTTGCGAAACTTCCAAACTGATCTGACAACCACCATACGGCTGGCGCCACTCGCATCGCCCGCTACCACATTGGTCGCGGAAAGCGGCATCCGCAACGCGGAAGATGTGATGATTATGGCCAAAGCCGGCGCCGATGCCATCCTCGTCGGCGAGGCATTGATGCGCGCCTCAGATTTACCCAAAAAACTTGCCGAGCTCACCTCGGTATCACGCTCATGACCATTGTCAAGATTTGCGGATTGACAAGCATCGCGGACGCACGCGCGGCCGTGGTTGCTGGAGCGGACTTGCTGGGTCTGAATTTTCATCCACCGAGTCCACGCCATCTCGAACTGGAAACAGCGATCGGAATCGCAACGGCGTTGCGCACCGAATTCAACTTCTCCTGCCCACCATTGGTGGGTATTTTTGTGTCACAAGAGGTTGAGGAAATTCAGTATATCATGTCGCAAGTTCCGCTCGACGCCGCGCAGCTGAGCGGTGATTTTCCAAATGAAAGGCTGAAAAGCCTTTCGCCGCGCGCTTTCGTCAGCATCCGCCCCCGTTCTCCTGAAGAAGCGCTCCAGCTCACTCGCCGCTATCGCCAATCACGCGATGGAAGCGATCGATTGCCGGCCATTCTGGTCGATTCTTTCCATCCTCGCTTGTATGGTGGCAGCGGCCAATTGATGTCCCGCGATATCGCGGCGGTGGCCCTGGCCGAATCAGAGCAAGTTATGCTGGCCGGTGGCTTAACGGCAGAAAATGTCCGCGAGCAATTGCGCGGATTGCTTCCCTGGGGTGTGGATACGGCCAGCGGTGTAGAATCAGCGCCGGGGCGCAAGGACGCAGCAAAAATGCGTGACTTCATCACCGCCAGCCACGCCAGCCAAATCAAGGAGTGAGAATATCAACTCGCTGAACTTACCCGATGAGCGCGGATATTATGGCGAATTTGGTGGTCGTTTTGTTCCTGAAACCATCATGCCCGCCTTGGATGAGCTCGTCACCGACTTTCACAACGCCTGGGAAGACGGTCGTTTTCGTGAGGAATACCAACGCTTACAAGAGCAATATGTCGGCAGGCCAACACCCCTGACTTATGCCAAACGTCTTAGCGAACATCTCGGCGGCGCCCAAATCTATCTCAAGCGAGAAGATCTTGCACATACCGGCGCTCATAAAATCAACAACGCCTTGGGGCAAGCTTTGCTCGCTCAACAGATGGGCAAGCGCCGCATCATCGCGGAGACCGGCGCTGGTCAACATGGTGTCGCCACCGCTACCGCTTGCGCTTTATTGGGCCTGGAATGCATCATCTACATGGGCGAAGTCGATATGGCGCGCCAGCAACCCAATGTCTTCCGCATGCGCCTGCTCGGGGCGGAGGTGCGCGGCGTCTCCAGCGGTAGTCGCACCCTAAAAGATGCCATCAACGAAGCGCTTCGCGATTGGGTCACCAATGTCGAGACGACATTCTACCTCCTCGGCTCCGCACTTGGCCCACACCCTTATCCCTTAATCGTGCGAGAATTCCAGAAAATCATCGGCACGGAAGCGCGCGCCCAAATCCTCGAGCAAGCCGGCCGTTTGCCTGATGTTTGCATCGCTTGTGTCGGCGGTGGGAGCAACTCAATCGGTCTCTTCCACGCCTTCCGTGATGACGAGGCCGTGGCTTTGATTGGCGTGGAAGCGGGCGGCCGCGGTATCGACAGTGGCGCGCACGCGGCACGTTTCGCCGATCCCGACCTTGGCCGTATCGGCACCCTTCACGGAACTTATTCTTTCGTCCTACAAGACGGCGACGGCCAAATTATGAATACGCATAGCATTTCCGCTGGCCTGGACTACGCGGCAGTGGGCCCCGAACATGCTCATCTGCGCCAGACGGAACGCGCCCACTACACTTATGCGACCGACCGGGAAGTCCTGGCCGCCTTTCATACCCTCAGCGAGCGTGAGGGCATCATCCCTGCGCTGGAAAGCGCGCATGCCGTGGCCGAAGTTTGCAAGCGCGCGCCCACTTGGCCAAAAGATGCGCTCTTTTTGGTCAACCTATCCGGCCGCGGCGATAAAGATCTCGATACAATCATGTCAACTCTGGCGGAAAAACGAGAATGACCCTTTCACAGCGTGGGATTTCCAGTATCGCCACCATGTTCGCGAATTCTCGCTCGCAAAATCGCGCCGCTTTCTTACCGTATTTCCCCGTATGCTACCCCAATTACGACACCTCATTAACCATCATGAACGCTCTCGCCGAGGCGGGCGTCGACGGCATGGAAATCGGCATCCCTTTCAGCGACCCCTTGGCCGATGGACCCACCATCCAACAAGCCACACAACTGGCCCTGGAAAATGGCGCCACTGTCGCCACCGCATTGCGCGCCGTTACTGCGCTCCGGTCTCGCGGACACGAGCTGCCTTTGCTCTTGATGAGCTACCTCAACCCATTACTGCGCTATGGCCCCGAGCGTTTCATCGAACACGCCGCCGAATCCGGAGCAGATGGTCTCATCATCCCTGACCTGCCTCCTGAAGAAGCTGCCATGTTCGCCGATCGTTGTCGGGCGGCTAGCCTGGCACTGGTGTTTTTTCTGGCGCCAACCAGCGATGCCTCACGCATCCTCCTAGTGGCTGAGCAAGCCAGCGGTTTCGTGTATGTAGTTTCATTGACCGGTACAACCGGCGCGCGCGAGGCGCTCCCGGAGTATTTATCCACCTTCATCACCCGCCTCAGGGAACATTGTCAACAACCATTGGTGCTGGGTTTCGGCATCCGCGACGCGGCGCAAGCTCGGCAACTGGATGGTTTGATGGATGGTTTCATCGTCGGGAGCGAGATGGTTAATGCCGCCACTGAAGGTACAGAAAGAGCCGGTCAATTGGCGCGCAAAATTGTCAATCGCTAGGCTTTTAAGCCGATGCCGAGTAGGCAATGTGCTCCGTCAGCCGCTCCGCCTCCTTTAAGGAGGCGCCTTCTCGGCCAATATTAATGTGCTATGCAAAAGGGTGTTGGCGGCGTTGATGCAATCTTGATTGCTAGCAAATTCCGCAGGATTGTGGCTGATTCCATCCCGACAAGGCACAAAGAACAGCCCGGTGGGGATGATATTCGCGAGCGATTGCGGGTCGTGCCCGGCATAACTCATCAAACGCGCGTGACTCAAACCCAAAGTTTCTGCGGCCCCTTCGATGGCAAGCTGTACTGCCTCGTGCATCGGCGCAGGGGCGATGCCTTTCACCGGTAGCGGCTTCAAGGTTAAGCCATACTGGATAGTGGAAAGTTCTGCCTGCCTCAACAGCACTTCTTCCATCTCATCCAGCAATTCCACTGAACCGTGGCGAAATTCCAAGGACAAACGAACGGTTGCCGGGACGATATTGAATGCACCCGGCGCCAACTCCAGAATGCCGCAATTCACCACCCCCGGTGTGAATTGTTCGAGCACGATCTCACGCGCTTTCAACGCAAAATCAGCCGCACCCAATAGAGCGTCTTTCCGCTCACTCAAGGCCTTTGTGCCTGCGTGCGCCGCCTCACCACCAAATTCCAACCAGAATGACCGAATTCCGACAATGGCGCTGACCACACCGATTTTCAATCCTGCTTCTTGCAGCCGAACCCCTTGCTCGATATGCACCTCAAGATAAGCCAACAAATCCTTGGCATTGCGCTTCGCGCCCAAGCTACTTTCCAAACTTAAACCGGAGCGCTCCAGCGCCGCCAACATCTCACTTCGGCTGCCACGCAATTGCACGAACGCCTCTTTTTTCAAATTACCCGCCAGGGCCGCGCTACCCCAGAGCGGGATGAGGCTACCCTCTTCATCGGTAAAAGAGATTGCTTCCAAATGGCATGCCAATTGCTGCCGCGTCTCTTTTAGGGTGCGCAATACTTCCAACGCCGCCAAGACGCCGAGGGCACCGTCAAATCGCCCACCGTTTGGTACCGTATCCAGATGGGAGCCCAACAAGAGTGTCCGCGCCTCCGCTTCCAAAGCAGGCAAAAGAGCGGAGATGTTTCCAGCGCCATCTTCCCGTAATTGCAGGCCCGCTGCGCGAATGCGTTGGCGAAACCATTCCCTACCAGCCAAATCGGCTTCAGAAAGGGCAGGGCGATTCACACCACCATCGTTCGTGGCGCCAATTGCCGCCAATTCTTGCAAGTCGCCAAGCAAACGCCCTTCGTTGACGGTCAGCGGGTGTTGAGTCATTTTCTTCTCCTTGGCTGGTTGAGGATACCCTAGCGCAACCACTGTGCACGACCAACAAAGCTCCTGGTAAAATGGAGCAAATGGATCTCGAGCCCGACGATTGGGAGGTCATCATGGCAAAAACCTTGCGTGAACGGCACGAAATTCCGGAAAAATACACTTGGAACAAAGAGAGCGTATTCACCAATGACGAAGACTGGGAAACAGTCTTCACAACCTTACAGTCTGAATTGGAAAAGCTTCGCGCTTACCGTGGACGCTTGGGGGAGGGCGGCAAAACACTTGCCAGTGCCTTTTCCCTTCGCGACGAGCTATTTGCCGCCGCTCGGCGGATTCATGTTTATGCCTCATTTTCCGCTGCCGTCGATAGTCAGGATGAAATCGCCACGGCACAAAATAGCCGCGCGCAAGGCCTTTTCGCCCAACTTGGCGCCGCCACGGCCTTCATCGCCCCAGAACTCCTGGATATTGGCCTAGAAACCTTGCTGGAATGGGTGGCGAGCGAAACCAGCCTGGCTCTATACGAGCATCACTTGCGCGATTTATTTCGTAAACAAGCGCATATCCGCTCCGCGGAGGTGGAAGAGTTGCTCGGCATCTTGCAAGAACCCTTCAGCGCCGCAGCGCAAACTGCCGCTTTGTTGACTGGCGCGGACTTGCAATTCGCGCCAGCCCAAGATCAAGCGGGCAATACCCATGAGGTGGCCAATAGTGCGATGCCAACCCTACTGGCCAGCGAAGATCGTCACTTGCGACGAGAGGCCTGGTCCAATTATGCCGATAGCTTCCTGAGCGTACAAAACGCACTGGCCAATAACCTGGCCTTCGCCATCAAGCGCGATGTATTCATGATGCGAGCGCGTGGTCACAAAAGCTCATTGCATTCGGCGCTGAGCAATGCCAATCTCCCGACAGCGGTCTTTCACAATCTAATCCAAGTTTTTCGCCAGAACTTACCAACCTGGCATCGTTATTGGCGTGCCTTACGCAAGGCGTTGGGTGTTGAGCGCTTGCAGCCCTATGACCTTTGGGCACCACTCACCACCAATGAACCCACTGTATCCTACGAGCAGGCAGTGGAATGGATTTCCGCCGGCTTGGCCCCGCTCGGTGAAGAATACCAGCGAATTATGCGCCGCGGTTGTTTGGAAGAGCGCTGGGTGGATGTCTACCCCAATCGCAACAAACGAGCCGGCGCCTTTTCGAGCGGTGGTCCCGGTCTCTACCCCTTCATTATGATGGGCCACGATGAACGACTGGGCGGCATGAGCACCCTGGCGCACGAGCTGGGCCATTCCATGCATTCCCATTACACCTGGAAGCAGCAGCCGCTCGTCTACGGCAATTACTCCATGTTCGTCGCCGAAACCGCCTCCAATTTCAATCAGGCAATGACCCGCGCCCATCTCTTCCAGGCCCATGCCGATGACAAGGATTTCCAACTCGCGCTCATCGCCGAAGCCATGAGTAATTTTCATCGCTATTTCTTCATCATGCCGACCTTGGCGCGCTTTGAGCTGATTACACATGAACGCGCTGAGCGCGGAGCATCGCTCACTGCTCAAGACATGAACTCCCTCATGACAGAATTGCTGAGCGAAGGTTATGGGGGTGAAATGGAGATGGATGGCGAGCGCTCCGCGATCACCTGGGCACAATTCGGCCATCTATACGCTAATTTCTATGTTTTCCAATATTCAACCGGCATCTCGGCTGCACATGAGTTGGCGAATCGCGTCTTAAACGAAGGTGAGGCGGCTGCCAAAGCCTATCTAGGCTTCCTGAGCGCCGGCGCCTCAGGCTATCCACTGGATGTCCTCAGCGACGCCGGCGTTGACATGCGAGCACCGCAGGCAGTCGAAACCACTTTCGCGGTCCTAACCGAAATGGTGACGCGGTTGGAAAACCTCACTGCGAATCGCGCTTAGCGACCATGCGGGGCAATTTTGATGAAGTTGTCGCGTGGATTGGCCTCCAATACATAGAGATGGGTGGCCGCTTCCCCCTGGTTGTGGTCTTCCAGCGCCTCGATATACAGCTCCAGCATGCCTTGAACGGCGGCGACATCTTCATCATCTAGAGGGAACAGGTCGACTTTACCATCTGCTGCCAACCTTTGGCGAATCGCCGCCCTCGTCAGACGCATCTCTGGTTGCAAACGCTGATAGACGGTTCCGCCGGTCATGCCGGCGCAAAACCAGGGGCCCGGGTCCCCCAATATCAACACCCGCCCGCTCGTCATATATTCACATGCATAACCCTTCAGGTTGGAACGGGCGGCTAAGCCTCCCAATTCATCTCGCAAAGGCTCTTGGATTTCACCACCAAAGATAACATCGGCGCCACTTAAACGGATGCAAGCGCGCGTGTCGGCATCACCCTGAACGATGAAGGTGCCACCCTGCGCGCCATAAGCGAAGCTTTTGCCCACCGATCCATCCAACCAGTTACCGTTGTGATTCAAGCCTTTGAGGATGGTGACGCGGCCTCCGCGTGCTGATTTGCAAACTCCATCTTGCGCGCCGCCTTCCACCATCACATCCAAGGGTGAATCCAAGAAAGCCGCCAGGCCATTGCCAGGAATCGCCGAATTGCTAAAGATGAGATGGATGGCGTCGATTGGCTTGGGCTGGGGGATATCGCCCCGCTCGATTGCGCCGCTCAGGTGCGTGCCCAACGCACGGTCCATGGCCATCACCTGCTCGTCGTCGTAAGTGATTTCCGCTTCTCCACGAGCGACATGTTCTTTGACGATGGCCGTGATTTGGCGACTGAGCGTATAGCGTGGGCGCATAATGCGCCGCCCTACACCAGGGCGCAAGAAGGGACGGCGATTCTCAGGAGCAGGGCAGAGTAAAGGGCGCAAATCGACACGGTCATGAAAGGCAACCTGTTCCAACAAGTCGACGCGCCCGACGAGTTCCTGCAAATTGCTGGCACCCATCTTACCTGCCCAGAAGCGCATATCATCCGCCAACATCTCAAAAACATTGACAATGCCATCAACCGCTTTTTCATATACGCGTGGTGTGAAATTTTTCAACCCTTGCGCAGCGGCTTCTTCCTCATCCTTGATGTGTGTGGTGATACCCACATGGCAAGTGCCTTCCTGGCATTTGCGGCAAATTGTACAACCCATCGCCACCATCGCCATGGTCGCAAAACCAACGCGATTGGCCCCCAGGCAAATCATCTTCACCACATCACGGCCGCTCTTCATGCCGCCGTCACACCATAGTTCGACCTGGTCGCGCAAGCCGCTATTGCGCAACTCATGATGCGCCATCCAGACACCAATTTCTGCCGGTAAGCCGACATAGCGCAGGGCGTGCATGCGCGCCGCGCCCGTCCCACCGTCATAACCGGTCAGCGTGATGATATCCGCGCCGGCCTTGGCAATACCAACAGCGATGATGCCCACACCGGGCACAACGGGTATCTTGACGCTGATACGCGCTCGGGGATTGGCATCTTTCAATTCCTCGATCAACTGTGCCAGATCTTCGATGGAATAGAGGTCATGATTGTTGCTGGGTGAAATTAGATCGACATTGGTGTTGGTATGCCGCGCCAGCGCGACTTGCTCATTCACCTTGTAACCGGGCAGAAAACCGCCTTCACCGGGTTTCGCTCCCTGACCAATCTTAATTTCCAAATAATCGGAAGAATTCAAAAATTCGATATTCACACCAAACCGACCCGACGCGATCTGATTGCCGCGGAATTTCGGGTATTTACCCATCACGATGGGCAGCTCGCCACCCTCGCCATTGATGCAGATGAATTTCCCTCGCTCGGCCGCCTCGGCATAGGCGCGGTAGGCCAATTCCCCTTGTGAGCCAAAAGACATCGCCCCAATCACCACTGGCATACGATGCTCACCGATATTGATATCCACTTCGGCTGGCTTTAGGGGTTCATCAGCCTCACGCAACCCGAGAATATGCCGCAACGCCACCGGCGATTGGTCTTCTAGAGACATCAACTGTTGTGTGTACTCTTCCAGCGAGAACTCGCCATGGGCGACCGCTTCAATCCTCTTCCATATTTTGGGGTAAAGACGACTGGCATTACCCAAACGCGTTCGTGCCTCACCGCGCAATTCGCTAGCACGTTGCTCCGCGTCTACCTGCAATGCTGACCAACCCAGCCCCCGTTCCTCAGAGCCGAAATAATTGGGTGTGCAAAAAATATCCGCAAGCTCGTTGGCGAGACCAATGGAGCTGAAAGAATGCCCATAGCCGCGCAGCTCATGGCAACCAATTGTGGAGATGACCTTTTCGATCCCCTCACGCAATACCTTGAGCACCAGGGACATCATCTCCCGTTTTTCCGAATCTGCCGGCAATATTTTGGGTCGCCGCGGAGCCAGACCCAGGGCAACGGCATACATCAAGTAAGGTTGGACGGCCGACGCACCTAGAGCGATACAAAGCACCAGGTCATGCAAATCACGCAAGGCCCCAGAACGAACGACAATGCCGGCGCGCCGGCGTAAATTCCCTTCATCCGGCGCCTCCCGCAAAGCGCGGTCGATGGCCGAGACGGCCAAAAGCGGGTCAAGCCAGAGGTTTTCACCGTTGTACACTTCGCTATCTTCCAACACCAACAAGGCACAACCAGCGCGGACTGCGGCGACCGCTTGCTCTTGAAGACTCTCAATCCGATCCGCGATTGGCTCATTTGCCGCTGCGCTTAGCGAGAATATACGCGCACGGCTGCCAAATTTGGCCACCAAATCTTCTAAGGTGAAGGTGTGAAATTCTGTTGCCAATTCCTGCATCGCCGTCGCGCTACCCAGATCCTCCAGCCCACCCGGGAGCAAAGGGGAATCTAGCGCGAACAACAACCCAGCATCAGCATCAGCCGCAAAATCAGGACGCTCGCCGACGAGCATACGCGTCGAGAATTGCGCCTGTTCGCGCTCACGGTCGATCGCCGGATTGGTGACGACGGCCACCGTCTCTTTGAAGTAATTGGCGAGATTCATGCGCGTATCGGCTAAAGCCGCCAAGGGACCATCCCAACCCAACGAGCCGATCTGCTCTTTCCGCGCTTGGCCGATATCTTGCAAATAACTGACATGAAAACGCTCCCAGCCCAAAGCCGCCAGCGCGACCGTATGGTAGGGCGTGGGTTGGCGCAACCAAGGAAGCTCGGGTATCCCTGCTCCTATCGCCGAATCTTCCGACTTTTCTCCATCAATTGTGGCTGGGGGCATCGTCAGCGAAGTACCACCACCGATGCTCAAACCACTATCCATCCGCGAAAAAGCGTCGCTGTGTATTGCCTGACGATGGTGGTTTCGCCGCCGGCCATTGGTATAAGTGCGCATACGCTCGCGCATCAAAACATGCCGCTGAATATCGGGATAGTCCAACACCTTGATGCCGCGGCCCGGGTCGATCTTCAGCGCTAGTTTTTCGCCGGGGGCTAAAGGTTTGGGACTTTGTACAAAAGAATCCACCGGGTAGACGCCACGCTCTGAACTGGCAAAAATCTCTTTTTCAGTTTCACCAACCCAAAGGGGCCGCAAACCGAGAGCATCCACGCTAAAGACACAAGTATCCCCCAGGCGAGCCGCCACCGAGGCAGGGCCCTGGGCAAAGGGACCGAAGCGCTGTCGCATCGTCCGATAAATGTGCTGTATCTCCGGTACATTCTGAATCAAATCATGTTCGAATGGCGGGAAAATGTATTCCATCGCTTCGATCAAGTCGATGTCATATTTCATACAAAGGGCTTCGAGCAGGCGGTCAACATCCTGGGAATCGGAGTTTCCCTCCGCCAAATTGATGCCCAACATTGCTGCTTCCATGCGGAAACGGGAGATGGTGTTGAATTCGCCGTTATGCCCCAGCAAACCAAAAGGCTGAACGCGCTCGAATCTTGGTTGCGTATTGGTGCTGTAACGCGCATGTACAATGGCTACGATGGAATCAAAATCCGGCTGGCGCAATTCCGTGTAATAACGCCGCAGAATCTCCACAGCACCTTGTACCTTATAAACCACAGAATGCGAGGAGAACGAGGCGAAATGCAAACCAAAATCCACCTCCAGCTCTGAGCGCAGGCGGAATATCTCCGCATCCAATTGCTGCAGGGGTAGGGCGCCAGCCAGACCAGCCAACTGCCAAAATTGCGGCTCCGTCGCTCGGGCAACCGGGCCGAGTACGGTGTTGTTGACTTCACCGCGCGCTTCATACAAAACATCTAGGCCCGCTTCGTTCAGTCGCTCACTGAGAGCCGATATTGTTTCGATCTCGTTGGCGCGCTGCTCACTCGGTAACATGACATGCGCCACCCAAAAGCCGGCATGAGTGGCGATAGAGCTGCGCAGGCCAGTGCTGGCAATTTTGCGCGCCCAAAGCTGGCGCGGAATATCCGTGAGCAGGCCGGCACCATCACCACTGCCATCGACGAAACCGGTTCGATGACCCATGCGCGCGAGAGCCTCAATCGTGCGCTTGATGGTGCCATGTGTCGGACGGCCGCCCTTGCGCACCGCGCACAACAATGCACAAGCATCCCTTTCGCGCCAATCGTCACGATGTCCGAGCGATGTCAGGCCGACCCCATCCATCACAAACTCTCTTCACCTTATGCAATCAACAACATCCTAACCCTCCATGGCTCCAATTACCATCAGATTTTGCGCGCACTTTCTTTGTATAAATTATACAAAAGAGGTATCCACGGTCCATCAAATTGCCAATCTTATGGAAGATTCGGGTGCAATTGCGTGAATTTATTGCTCACCCTGTGTTATGATAATGAAAGGTAATCCCAGTCGGCTCGTAAAAGTGAAAGGTAAGAAAAGCAACATGAAAGGTTTTCAAAGTTTGGCTATCGTCATGCTACTCCTCTCCACTTTGTTTGGAGCGGTGGCCGTCAGCGCGCAAGATAGCCTCATCGACTCCATCTGTTTGGTGACCGATATTGGCCGCATCAACGATGGCACCTTCAACGAATTCACCTACAATGGCTTCGCTCGCGCTGCCGAAGACTTTGGTCTGGAATCCACTTTCATCGAGACCGCTGCCCCAACGGACTATGCCGCCAATATGTCGACTTGCCTCGATGAAAATTATGATGTGATTCTCACCGTTGGCTTCCTCATGACCGATATCACCGCTGAATACGCCAACGCCAATCCCGATGTCTATTTCATCGGCATCGATCAATTTCATGGTGATGCGCCAGATAACCTCCTCGGCGTGCAATTCCGTGAAGATCAATCCGGTTTCCTTGCCGGCGCCCTCGCCGCCATGATGACCGAAAGCGACACGATCGCCGGCGTTTATGGTATCGACATCCCCCCGGTCGTGAAATTCCGCAACGGCTATGAGCAAGGTGCGCGCTACATCAACCCTGAGATCGAGACGCTGGGCGTCTATATCGATAGCTTTGGCGCTCCCGACCGCGGTGCGGCCGCGGCAGAAGGCTTCATCGGTGAAGGCGCCGATGTCATCTTTGGCGCTGGCGGCAACACCGGCTCCGGTGGCATCACCAAAGCGGCACAGCTCGGTGCTCTCGTCATCGGTGTGGACCAAGACGAATATTACACCACTTTTGGCCAGGGTGAGACCCCCGGCGCAGAAAATCTCATCTCCAGTGCGGTCAAGCGTGTCGACAACGCCGCCTACCTGCCCATCCAGGCCCTCGCCGAAGGCGGCGCCGATTGGATGAGCGGTGTCTGGGTACTCTCGGCTGAGAACGACGGCATCGACTTTGCTCCGCCACATGACGCGGATGTACCTGAGGAAGTGACCGCTGCGCTCGAGGAAATTTACCAGGGACTGAAGGACGGCACCATTCACACTGGCGTCGATCCCAACAGTGGTGAAATGCTCATGATGGATGACATGGACGGCGACATGGATGACATGGACGACGACATGGATGACATGGACGACGACATGGATGATATGGACGACGACATGGATGATATGGACGACGACATGGATGACATGGACGACGACATGGATGATATGGACGACGACATGGATGACATGGACGACGACATGGATGATATGGACGACGACATGGATGACATGGACGACGACATGGATGATATGGACGACGACATGGATGACAGCGACGAATAAAGCACGTTCGTCGTCCTCAGGCTATACCCATCAACAAACAATGGGGCCCTATGTAAGGGCCCCATTGTTTGTTTTGGTTGGGCGGAGGAGTTTGAATTTTAACTTCACTCTTTAACGAAAGGCTTGCCTCCCGCAGCCGGCGGGAAAACCCGGCCTATCAAACCAGAAATCACCACCACTGTGATGATATATGGCACCATCTGCAAGAATTGTGAAGGGACCGCCACATCCAGTGTTTGAAAACGGAAGCCCAGCGCGTCGGAGAAACCATAGAGCAAACCGGCGCCAAATACGCCTATCGGCGTCCAGTTGCCGAAAATCATCACCGCTAGGGCGATGAAACCGCGCCCGGCGGTCATCTCATCATAAAAACTACCCGTGGTTTCCAAGGAAAACCAAGCGCCGGCTAAACCGGCAAGTAGCCCACCTATGAAAACATTGATCCAACGATTTTGTTGTACATTGATGCCCAGGGTATCCGCCGCGTGCGGATTTTCACCCACAGCACGCGTCCTTAATCCCCAGCGCGTGAAATAGAGCACGATGTGCGTCGCTGCCAACAACACGAACATGAGGTAAAAAATTGGCCGCCCCTGGAAGAATATCTCGCCAAGGATTGGTATCTCAGAAAGCAAAGGTATATGGATATTCTGCAGAGTCTCGCGGCCAGCATCCGCGTTTAGCAAGACTTCACGGCGCAAAAAACTGGTTACGCCGATGGCCAGAATATTGATGACCGTTCCACTCACAATTTGGTCCGTTCGAAAAGTGATCGAGAGCCAGGCATGCAAAAGCGCCATCGCGCCGCCCGCCAATACCGCAACCACCACACCCAATACGAGCGCTTGCTGTGCGGGCAATTGACTCCCATCGACGATGATGTTGAAAGCGAGGAAACCGAAGGCCGCCCCGGTGAGCATCATACCCTCAATACCGATGTTGATTACGCCAGAGCGCTCACACCAGATACCCGCCAGCGCTCCGATGACGACCGGCGTCGCGGAGCGCACGCTAACTTGCGCGAAGACCACCAGGTTAATGCGATTGCCGGCTGCCGCTAAAATGAGGACGGTGGGGACAATGAGCAAGCCATTCAGCAACAACCAACGGCCGCGAATCCTGCGCGACCATGCCGCCGGCCAAAGTCCGACGAGACCACCCGTTAAGTACAACGCGGCGATGACGATGCCATAAGGTAAGGTGGGTACGCGAATGCTCCCAACACCACTGTCGCCGAAGGTGAGCTCCGCCAGTTCTAGACCGGCATGTTGCCCCGGAACGCTGGCGAACATTAGCAATCCGATCAGGACAAAAAAAGCGGCGAATAAACCCTGTTTATCGAAACTGGTACGCAATCGCCCCCTGATGGTCCGTGCCCTCTCACCTATGATTGTGGATTGCTTTGCCATCTCCGCCATCTCCGCTCCCGAATCAGCCCTCACCAACCGCTCGTCCGCAAAGCCGCTTCTTTTTCTTCTAGAGTGGGCTGCGGCACGCGCCAAACAAAGCGGATGATCGCATCCGCTGCTACAAACATGATGATGAGCGCTTTCACGACCGTGATCAAATCACGCGAGATACCGGCGCGGGCTTGCACAAGGTCTTGCCCGGCCCAAAGCCCACCCCAGAGCAAACCGGCCGCAATCATGTTGCGCGGGTTGGTTTGCGCCAGTAAGGCGACGGCAATGGCTTCAAAGCCCAGCCCTAAGAAATAATCGGGTTGTAAATTCTTCTGCACACTGGATATCTCAATCGCTCCTGCCAAACCGGCGAGGGCGCCGCTTAAGGCCATCGCCAAGATGATATTGCGCTTTACACTCATGCCCGCATAGCGGGCAGCATTCGGATTTGCCCCAACACTCCGCAGCTCAAAACCAGGGGTCGTCCGTTCCAGCAAAGCATTTGTGAACCAGACTGCGGCAATCATCAGCAACAAACCGATATGTAGGCTGCCGCGGACGGTGATCCATTGCAAGAAGAAACCAGCCAAAACGACGAGCAAGGCATGAGCGAGGGGGCGGATAGCCAAGCGTGGCTCCTGCAAAACTTGCTGGTAATTCCCATGCAAACCACGCCAGAGAACCAATAAGCCAGCGAGAATTATCAAAATGATGGAAATCTGGTCGAAGGAGGGCATTTCCGCGCTGGCAGCGATGTATGGCGTCCGGGGAATGCTGGCGTTCTGGTCTCCCATCAACCAGGGGTGGCGCGATTTGATTAACCAATCGGTCAGGCGAATGGCGATGAAGTTCAGCATGATGGTCGTGATGACCTCATGGGCGCCGGTAAAAGCTTTGAGCGCACCAGGTATCGCCGCCCAAAGCGCTCCCCCTAGGATACCAGCGACCATCATCAGCGGTAGGTGCAAGAAAGCGGGCAAATTGGTGAAGGGTGCAGCGTAACCCACGAAGACGGCGAATATTCCCGCAGCATAGAGCTGCCCTTCAGCGCCGATATTGAACATGCCCGCCTTGAAACCCAAAGCCACCGCCAGGCCAGCGATGATATAGGGCAAAGAGCGAACAATCATGTCTTCCAATTGCAGCGGGTAAAAAAGAAATGCGCTCCCACCCAAACGCAAATACAGAGCCAGGGTGCGAGTTCCCCCATAATCCGGATGGGTGGCATCCTGGATTTGCTCAGGGATGAGGCCCATCGTCGCGCTCACGCCTTCATGTACCAACACGCGCGCCCCTGGCCGGTGCACGACCAAACTCGTCTCCAGCAACTGCGGCAATTCCACATCTAGGGTCGTGAGGAGAGCCAAAGTTTCACCATTGCCATCTTCTACTGGTAACCAGCCTTCGTCAAATAGTGATTTCAATAGCGACAGTTGCTGGTTGATCCGGGTCAAATCATCCACTTCAATGGGAGGAATTTCCAACCAGGTCAAAGCAGCGCGCAATTCTGCGAGACGCCCAATTCCCATTTCTTGGATGGCGCTCAAGTCAGACGCCGCCGTCGAGGAGGGGTCCAGCTGAATCGCTTCCATGATATCCAATTGCGCGCTCACACGGCGCAGAGTCAGGACATCCTCGGCGGCGATGATTGCCAATTCCGCCCGCAATTCCCCACTTTCGAGCTGCTTGCTGTATGGGATCTTATCGAGCAGGTCGATATTGGCCTCGGCAGCGGCGATGAAATCTCCGAGCCAATCCTCTGGGGTCAATTCCTCCAAGTCGGTCAACGCATCGAGCAGGTCTTCATCCTTTTCCAGGCTATTCCGCGCCCGTGAGAGCAGGTCGCGGTCGCTCATCTCGATCACCCCCGGAGAGCGCCGTTCCAACTCCGCGCGCAGGGTAGGGTAAGCGAGAGCGTCAGCGACCAATCTTCGCGCCTCACGATTGCTGAGATCACCGGTATCCAACAGCCAGCCGAGGCCAGGGTTTTCCGCATCGCCCTCAAGGATTGGCCGCAATGCATGGATACGCGCGGGGGTTAAGCGAGCAATGCTATCCAAACGAGCGACCAGCGCATCCAGCGCCTCATCATCGAATGGTGAGCCAAAATCATCCTCATAGCGCCGAGAATGAATATCATAAGTGGCTAGGTATTGGCGAGTTTCCACCACGCCGGCTTGCTCCAAACGACCGAGCGTCCTCTGTAAGTTGCGCAAATCTCGATAAGTCAGGATGGCGGAATCGTCATCGAATGAAGATTGGTATGCCGCTAAAAATGACAGTGCCAAAGCCAAGTCATCTTGCGTGAGCTGATCGTTGATGGCGATGCCGAGCGAGCCCTCAATCAGGGCGCTATAGGCTTCACCCGCGATACCCACACCGCGACTCACATCGCCTTGCCCTCCCGTCATGATGATGAAGGGAATGCCCAAGATGAAAGCGCTGATGACCGCGAGTAAGGGGACCAGCCGCGGCGATATGCGTCGCCAAGTTGAGAAAAAGGGTCTCCCTAGCATCATTGCGCTCCCGGCTTTTCTTTAGGAAATGTGCTCGCTCCCCCTTCTTCGTAGATACCAGCCATCAACAAGCCAATGCTCTCACGCGTCGCATCTTCTCGATCCAAGACAGCCAATATCTCGCCATGGAACATCACCGCGATGCGGTCGGAGAGTGAAAAAATTTCATCCAATTCAGTGGAAACGAGTAAGACCGCTACACCCTCATCGCGCATGCGGATGATTTGCCGATGGATGAATTCGATAGAGCCGACATCGAGACCACGAGTCGGCTGCGCGGCAATGAGCAGCTGAATCGGCCGCGAAAACTCACGCGCGACGATGACTTTTTGTTGGTTGCCGCCACTCAGGCTGGAAATCGGCACGAAGATGCTGGGCGTCCGAACATCGTATTCACGCACCATTTCTGCGCTGGCTCGCTCCTTTTCACTATCCACAACAAAAATACCGCGCGCGAAAGGGGGGATGTAATAAGTTTGGAGCAAGCAATTGTCCTTGACCGTAAAGGAACGAATCAGGCCATTCTTCTGCCGATCTTCCGGTACATGAGCGATACCACATTCGGTACATTCCCGAGGCGAACGATTGCTGACATCATGTTCACCAATTTGTACACTGCCGCCTCGCAAATCGCGCAGCCCTGTGAGCGCTTCCAGCAATTCCGTCTGCCCATTTCCTTGCACGCCGGCCAACCCCATGATTTCCCCAGCTTTAACTTGCAGAGAAACCCCACGAACGGCAGGTAAATCACGGTCGTTGTCCACCTCCAAATCGCGCAATATCAAGACGCTCCGCTGGGGGTTGGCGGGCTCTTTTTCTACACTCAGCAGAACCTCACGCCCAACCATCATCGCGGCCAACTCCTGCTCGGTGGCGATTTTCGGGTCCGCTTCACCGACAACACGACCACCCCTTAAAACCGCAGCACGATCACATATGGTCTTGATTTCTTTGAGCTTATGGCTGATGAAGATGATGCTCACACCCCCCTCAATCAGCGTCCTCATGATGGCGAAGAGACCTTCGGTCTCCTGCGGCGTGAGCACTGCCGTCGGCTCATCGAGGATGAGGATGTCGGCACTGCGGTAGAGCGCCTTGATGATTTCCACCCTTTGCTGAACGCCAACGGGAATATCTTGCACCAGGACATCCGGCTCAATCTCCAAGCCATATTGCTCAGAAATTTCCATGATCCGTCGTCTCGCGGAGCGTCGATCCAACAGCACCCCACGCACCGATTCGTTGCCCAGCATGATATTCTCGGTGACCGTTAATATTGGTACCAACTGAAAATGCTGATGCACCATACCGATGCCAAGATGGATGGCATCATTTGGGCTCTGAATTTCGACGAGACGCTCCTCAACCTTAATTTCTCCTTCGTCTGGTGCATACAAACCATAAATCAGGTTCATGAGCGTACTCTTGCCGGCGCCATTCTCGCCCAATAAGCCGAGCACCTCACCTTGGTGCAATCGCAAATTGATATGATCGCAAGCCAACACGCCAGGGAAGCGCTTTGTCAGCCCACTTGTTTCCAGAACGATCCTTGCATCCGCTTCCATCGATCACCCCAGCGTCTCCCAACTATCGTGGAGTATAACTACATCCGCGCTCGCAATGCGAATTGGGCTGCTAGAATCTCCAATGTGTCTTCTTTAACGCTCGCGAACGCCCGTATCTTCTCTGAAAAAGAAGTCATCGACCGGGGATGGTTACGCATCAATCATGGCCGCATCCAAGCCATTGCTGCTGGCCAAGCTCCAATGGAGTGGGCAGCGGATGCGCGCGATTGTGCGGGAATGAGTTTGCTACCCGGCTTCATCGATCTACACATCCATGGCGCCGCCGGCCACGACACGATGGAGGCGACGCCGGCGGCCCTAGAGGCCATCGCCCATCATTGCGCGCGCCATGGCGTCACCGGCTTCCTAGCGACCACCTGGACCGCCAGCAACTCCGCCACTGAAAAAGCCCTCGCGAATGTGCAACGCGCGATGGCCGAAAATAGCACCGGCGCGCGCGTCCTTGGCGCACACCTGGAGGGACCTTACCTGAATCCGCAATTCGCCGGCGCGCAAGACCGCGCGCACATCCGCCCAATCAACTTATCCGAGGCAGAGCGATGGTTGAGCATCAAGGCAATACGCCTCCTGTCATTGGCTCCTGAGTTGCCTAGAGCCATGTCCTTGATCCGTTTTTGCCGCGAACAAGGGGTTGCGACCGCCGCTGCCCATAGTGCCGCCAATTGGGAGCAAACGCAGGAGGCCATCACCAATGGCCTACGACAGATCACACACACCTTCAACGCCATGCCTACGCTGCACCATCGCCGTCCTGGCTTGCTCGGGGCCGCTTTGAGCATGCCAGAGCTACGCTGCGAGATCATCGCCGATGGCCACCATGTCCACCCGCATGTCGCGCGTTTGCTATATGAACTGAAAGGCGTCGCCGGGACCATCCTCATCACCGACTCTGTGCGCGGCGCTGGACTACCGGAGGGAAGCGAGTACGAGCTGGCTGGCAAAACCGTGCGTTGCGCTGAGGGCGTAGCTCGCTTGCCCGACGGTCAACTCGCTGGCAGTCTACTCACTATGGATGCCGCTTTGCGCAATTGGTTGCAATTCACCGGTCGCCCCCTCGCCGAATTATGGCCTTGCGTCAGCTTGACACCAGCAAGAGCCATTGGCCTAGGCGAAGAATTGGGGAGCATCGCCACGGGCAAACGAGCGGACCTCATACTCCTGGATGATGACCAGCAGGTGCGGGAAACGATTGTCGCCGGCAGAACCGTCTATTCTGTCGCCAAGGTACGCCATAGGAATCCATCCGCCGCCTCGAGTCGTTGACCGGCCTCACACTGATCAACGCCAAGCCGACCCATGACAATCGCGGTCTTCACATGATTTCCGGCCCGTTCTAACAACTCTGCCGCGCTGGTTTCATCAATTTCCAGAATCTCCATCGTTAAAGCGCGGGCCCGCCGCGCCAATTTTGCGTTGGTGATCTGCAAATCAACCATACGATTGCCGTAGACCTTACCGAGGCGCACCATCGTCGCCGTGCTAAGCATATTCAGAATCAATTTCTGAGCAGTGCCCGCTTTCAAGCGCGTGCTACCGGCGAGCGCTTCGGGGCCCACGATGGCGGCGATGGCGATTTCACTCTCCTCGAGCAAAGGTGCCGGCTCATTGCAAGCGATACCAATGGTCAAAGCGCCTTGTTCCCGCGCCAAGGCCACCGCGCCTAGGGTATAAGGGGTATGGCCGCTGGCGGCGATGCCCACCAGTGCATCGTCGGCGCCAAGTTGACGCGCTTCCAGCTCAGCGCGCGCGCCATCGCGGTCGTCTTCCGCGCCTTCGACAGCGCGAGTGAGGGCCACCTCCCCGCCAGCGATGAGCGCCTGGACCATCTCCGGCGGTGTGCGGAAAGTTGGAACACATTCCACCGCATCGAGAACGCCCAAGCGTCCACTGGTGCCCGCGCCAACATAAAAAAGACGCCCACCATGCCGCAGACGCGCCACGATACCTTCCACCGCTTTTTCCACCGCTGGCAAGGCGCGCGCGACAGCTATGGCAACCCTTTGGTCTTCATTGTTGAGCCGCGCTAGGACCGACGCGGTGGACATCTGATCCAGTCCCGCCGTATTGGGGTTATTCTTCTCGGTCATGTTGCCGGAAAACATGCTCATCCTCGCCTCATGTCAATCCGCCAGGATGTCGTGAACCCGGCGGCGAAATTCGTGAATTCCGGGCTCATGCCGCCCGCGATAGACTCGATTCGTGAACAGGGCAACCACGAGGCCTCGGGTGGGATCCACCCAGAGTGAAGTACCGGTGAAACCGGTGTGCCCATAAGATTGGCAATGGAAGTGATTGCCCGCAGGAGAATTCTGCGCCGATTTTAACTGCCAGCCCAGACCGCGACCCTCCTCGAAATCGCCCGCCTGCCGGGTAACGGCTTCAGCAATTAAGAGAGCGTCAACACCAATTTCACCCCGCAACCAGGCTCTACCAAAACACGCCAGATCCGTAGCCTTCCCGAACAATCCTGCATGCCCAGCCACGCCACCAAGTGCCGCCGCATTTTCGTCATGGACCTCAGCCCAAATGCGCCGCTGCCGCCAGCGGCCATCCCATTCTGTTGGCGCAATTGAGGAAGGAAAATGACCGCGACTGCGCGGCCGAAAGCCGATACTCGCCAAACTCAGCGGCGTGCTGATGCGGCGCTCTATGATGCTGGGCAAAGAGCTGTTATCCAGACGAACCAATGCCATCCCCAGCAAAATTATGCCGATATCGCTGTAATGTACACGCCCACCTGGCGGCGAATGAAAGGGCATTCGCCAAATCATTGGCAATAAGCGCTTCCAGCGCTCCTCGTGTTCGTCTTCTTTGGGATCCCGTTCACACTCTCCCATGAAGAGCGCGCGCCAGGCCGGCAATCCCGCTGTGTGTGTCAGCAATTGGCGAAAATTCACCCGGCGCGCATCCACCCGCTGGTCATGATATTCTGCGTTTGCCGGGATAAAAGCCAGGGTGTGCGGATCTTGCTCTCCCAAGATGGCGCGCAGCGGCTCAGTGGCGAATTCGGGCAATATTTCTGCGAGCGGAGTTTCTAGGCAGACCACCCCTTCACTGACGATTTGCAAGAATGCCGTCGTCGTGAAGAGCTTCGTCAGGGAGGCCAGGTCGAAGAGCGTATCCGGAGACACCATCCATCTCTGCTTCTCTGGGTCCAACCAGCCCCAGCCGCCGCTGAAGACATACTCTCCATCGCGATGGACGGCCAAGCTCGCCGCCGGGAAGATCTCGCTGCGCAGCGCCTGCCGAAAGGCCTTTTCCAGGCAAGTGAATTGTGACTGCGGCAATTGTTGTAGAGCGATTTGGCGCCGATAGGGGTAGGGCATATCGAAGGGGTTTCCTTGGTCGTCAAGGGCAGCGGGTTTCTCGGATCAGGGCGGAGAAATTCGCACCGGGCGTGATATCGCCGAGGATGCTGGCATGACGAGCCCCAGTCAAGGCAGGGTGCCAACGCGCACGGCCATACCAACTTTCATAGGCCAACAAAGCGAAAAAGCTGGCTTCTTTGTATTCAGCGCTGATACCCAGCTCATCGTGCAAACGGAGCGGCAAATTCGGTAGAGCCTCTTTGAGCCTGGCCACCAATGTTGGGTTCGCAGTACCTCCGCCTGCTAAAATCAGCTCCTTCGGCGGGGCGGGGGTGAAGCGGCGCAGGCTATCGGCAATGCTCTGAGCGGTCAAACTCGTCAAAGTGGCGAGAATGTCTTCGGATGCCAAGCCACGTTTCTGCCCATCGCCCAACCATTGAGCTGCCAAACCTCGGCTGAATAGCTCACGGCCGGTTGTCTTGGGTGGCTCCTGCGCAAAATAGGGTAGAGCGAGCAATTCGGACAACCAGGCTTCATCGATGTTTCCGCGGGCGGACATCTCACCATCATGGTCGTACTCCTCCGCACCCCCGGTGATGAGAGAAACCACCATATCCAGGATACCACAGCCGGGTCCGGTATCCAGCGCCAGAGGAGGTGTCATTTCATCGCTAAGCGGCGGCAAGAAAGTGATGTTGCTGATGCCGCCGATATTCACCAACGCTCGCCAATCTTGCGGCAAGCGCATCATCAACCAATCAAAAATCGCCGCGAAGGGCGCGCCCTGGCCACCGGCTGCGACATCGCGCGCGCGGAGGTTGCTGATGGTTGTGATGCCAGTTCGCTCAGCGATGACCGCCCCCGAACCAATTTGCAAAGTGCCCAGAACTTGCCCATCTCCCCCGATTTCATGCCAGATGGTTTGCCCATGGGAGCCGACGAGAGAAACATCTTCGCTTTTGCAACCCGCTGCGACGATCAATCGCGCCGCAACCTGAGCAAATTTCTCACCAATTTCGAAATCCAGTCGACAAATTTCCGGTGTACGACCTTCTTCCCGGTCGCAGACTCTCAAGATGCGTCCGCGCAGGTCTTCATCATGGGGGATGCTCAAGGCATGGCGGAGCGTTAGTTGCAGGGCAGGTGGCTCACCCTGAATATCCACTAGCGCCGCGTCGACCGCATCCACGGATGTTCCCGAAATCAAACCCAATACGAGCATAACACGCTCCATTACTCCAAGAAACATGGCCTTATTAAAAGGACAACTAGTATAGCCACGAGCGTTCGTCGCCGTGCACCTGACTTGCAAAATCGCGGCCAGCGGCTACACTCTCATCCATGGAGTCATTGGAGCTCATGGCAGTAGAAGCCGCCAGGGATTCTCGTTCAGCCAATATTGATGACTTCCCCTCATTGGCGACTTGGCTTTGCCAATTGCCGCTTTTTCAGCGCTATGGTTGGCAGAGAGCTCCCTTCATCAAGACCCTGCAAGGAGCGTTTCGCGGCGGTGATTGGCTGCGGCTGATAATGGATCACCAAGGTTCAGCTTGTGCTTTCGCTTGGGGGCAGGCCAGCGCCTGTTTTGGTCGTGCACCCTATCTACGCCTCATCGCCGTTCGTGAAGCCCAGCGCCGTCGCGGCCTCGGACACCAATTGCTGAGCGAGGCCGAAACCTGGGCTGCCAATCGCCAGCCGTCGCTCACCTTACTGGTTTCTGATGACAACCAAGCGGCGCAGCGTTTCTACCGGCGCGCGGGCTACCACGAAATCGGCCGCTTGCCTGCATTCGTCCTGCCTGATGTCGATGAAATCATCTTCCACAAACTTCTTTGAAAGGGATGACAAAATCAAAAGGAGGGTATGATCGCTCAAATTCCCCGGTAGGCCAGAACCGTTCGCTCCAAAACCGACTGATTTCGCGAAAATTGCTCAGAAAGGTAGAAAATGAAACATGCAACGCGCTTCACGATAGTCTCACTCTTCCTCATTCTCCTCGCTTTACCCACACTCACCTTGGCGGATGGGCACGGTGAAACCCTCATCATGGCACGCGCCGTCGACGCCACCGGCCTCGACCCGCATACACAAACCGCTTTCGCCTCACTCAGCCTGCTCAGCATGATTTATGAGCCCCTGGTCACGCTGGATAAAGACCTCAATCTCATCCCGGCGCTGGCCGAGAGTTGGGATTTCAGCGAGGACGGGCTCAAACTGACGATGAATCTGCGCGCCGGCGTGACTTTTCACGACGGTTCTAGCTTCGGCGCCGAAGATGTCATCGCTTCTTACGCTCGTCTCTTGGATGAAGAGACCGCCGCCGCCGCGCGCACCAATTATGTCAGCATCGAATCGATGGACGCGCCAGATGATCTAACGGTCATATTCAATCTCAACACCCCCGATGTCCCTTTACTCTCCGCAATGACCTCCACCAACGCTGCCATCCTCTCCGCTGATGTCATCGCGGATGGAGACCCAGCCATGAATACCGTCGGCACCGGTCCCTTCGCTCTGACCAGCTGGTTGCCAGATGAGACCACCCAACTCAACGCCAACGCGAATTGGTGGGGCGGCGAGATCGCCCTGGGCGGGATCGAAATCCGTATCATCCCGGAAGAGACTTCCATCCTGGCCGCCATGCGCGCCGGCAATATCCATTTCGCCTTAATCAACGACCCGCTGGCGGCCAATTTGGTCGAAGGCGATTTGCAACTGACCACTATCCCCACGCTGAGCTACAATGTCCTGCAAATGCGCGCCGCGCGCGAACCGCTCGACCAACTCGAAGCGCGCCAGGCCATCGCCTGCGCCATCAACCGCCAGGAAATCCTGGATACCGCTTCATTGGGGCAGGGTATCATCACCGGCCCATTGACCATGCCCAGCTACGCGTTGGACCCTTCCGAGCTCTTCTGCTATGAGCAAGATGTGGAAAAGGCGCGTGCGCTGCTCGCGTCCGCTGGCCTGAGCGATGGTTTCACGCTGGAAGTCATGGCCGCTGCTGCTGAACCACCCACGGCCCTATCCATCGCGCAGATCATCCAATCGCAACTCGCGGAAGTGAATATCACCGTCGAAATCGAAGCGCTCGAGTTCTCCACCTATGTGGACCGTTGGCTCGGCGCAGATTTCATGGCAGCTGTCGCCCTCAACGGCGGGCGTACAGACCCATACACGATGTATGCTCGCTACTGGCAGGAAGGCGCGCGTTTCCAAGAAGTCGCCGGTTATCTCGATGAAACCTTGGATTCGCTCATGAAAGCTGGCCAAATCGAAACCGATGCCGCTGCCCGCTATGAGATCTTCCGCCAATTCCAGATGCACCTGGCAGAAACTGCGCCCTGGATCTGGCTATACACCAATTTCACCTACACCGCCCAACTGGCTTCAGTGAGCGGCTGGGACCCCGGCAGCAACGGCTCGCTTTGGTATCTGGCAGGAATATCGCTCGAATCATAAATACACCTAAGGAATTTCGGCAGGGGGCGCACGCCCCCTGCCCAACTTCACGGGGATTCTCTGTCAGTGACGCGATATCTCACGCAGCGCCTGCTCGCTTTCATTCCCACCATCCTGGGCATATCGCTCCTAGTTTTTGGCGCCTTGCGCCTCATCCCGGGTGACCAAATCACCGCCGTGCTGGGGACTGAAGCCGGTATGCTAACCGACCGTCAGCGCGAGGTGATGGAAGCCTATTACGGCATCGATCAACCACCTTTGCAACAGTATTTTTACTGGTTGGGGGAGCTGGCAAAGGGCAACCTAGGCATCTCCACTCGCCACGGCTCGATATTGGAGGCCATCCTCAAACGTCTCCCCCTCACACTTGAGCTCGCCTTGCTCTCGCTTTGCATCGCCCTCCTCATCGGCATACCCCTGGGCCTACTCTCCGCCCTGAAACACAACTCTTTTGCTGATTTGGCAGGCCGCGTCTTTTCCATGCTCGGCCTGGCCATACCCAATTTTGTGCTGGGAGCGTTGCTAATCTATGTGCTTTCCGTTGTCTTCAAGTACTTACCCAATTCGGGCAATTACAGTGATTTCTGGGAGGACCCGCTGCTCAATCTCCGCCAATTGGCCTTCCCGGCCATCACCCTGGGCACTTCATTCGCGGCCTCGGTGATGCGCATGACACGCTCCTCGGTGCTGGAAGTACTGAACGAATCCTATGTGCAGACGGCCCGTAGCAAAGGGCTGCCATCCAACCTCATCACACGCCGCCATGTCTTGCGCAACGCGCTCATCCCCGTAACCACGCTAATCGGTATCGAATTTGGCTATCTGCTCGGTGGCGCTTTCATTGTTGAGCACCTATTCTCCTTGCCAGGAATCGGCCGTTTGGCCGTCTATTCCATCAACCAACGCGAATATGCTCTCACACAAGGCATCACGCTCTTTGTCGCCTTCGTTTTCGTTTTCATGAACCTTGTCGTCGATCTGCTCTATGTCGCCTTGGACCCTCGCATATCGTATCGTGATGAAACCTGAGCCCGTGAGCCGGCAAAACGGCGCGAAAGGTGAGCGCTTCTGGCGCCGCTTCCTGCGCAACCGTAGCGGTCTCGTGGGGGGAATGCTGGCCCTCTTCTTGCTCAGCATCGCCGTATTGGGCGCCCTGAGCCTCACCCCTTTTCCACCAACAGAGCAACATCGGCTCGATTCGCTCACGCCGCCCAATGCACAATACCCGCTGGGTAGTGACCTCTTTGGGCGCGATATCGCTAGCCGCCTGATGAAAGGCGCGAGCAATTCGCTTTATGTCGCCATCTTCTCGGTCAGCATCGCCACCTTGGTTGGCGCGGTCATCGGCACCGTCGCCGGTTTCTTTGGCGGGACCGTCGACACTCTACTGATGCGTTGTATGGATATCTTCTTCGCCTTTCCGGGCTTACTCCTCGCTTTGCTCATCATCACCGTTCTGGGGCGCGGGTTGAACAATACACTCCTGGCCATTGGCGTGGTTTATACACCCATTTTCGCCAGGGTGGCGCGCGGACCGGTCTTGGCACTTAAGGAGCGCGAGTTCGTCCTCGCGGCCCGCGTCACTGGCGCCAACCCAGCACACATCCTGCGTCAACACATCTTGCCCAATATGGCCGCACCGCTCATCGTCCAAGTGACTCTCGGCCTCTCCTGGGCACTACTCACCGAATCGGGGCTGAGTTTCCTTGGGCTTGGGCCGCCAGTCGGCGAGCCGAGCTGGGGAGGCATGTTGAGCGGCGAGAACCGCGCTCTGGCCGAAAAGGCGCCCTGGTTATTGATATACCCGGCCCTGGCCATCATGTTGGGTGTACTCAGTTTCAACTTGCTCGGCGATGGCTTGCGCGATGTGCTCGACCCAAAGCTACGGGGGCGTCGCTAGCGCCTTGTTTGATGATTGATGAAGGAAAAGGTGAGCGGGTCCTTTAACTGAACAAAACCTTAGCTTCCCTTTGCCTTTGCCCGCCCTAAGGGGCGCACTTTCGGTAAGGCCATCGGTAAAGAATAACGCCGCTCGCCATCGAATTGATAAAGCGCATTGGCGACCGCACCCGCCGTCGGCACCAACCCAATTTCGCCCACACCCTTCGCGCCATATGGCCCATAAGGATCAGGGACCTCGACACCGATGATTTCCATCTCAGGCATCTCTTTAGCGCGCAGGATGCCGCATTTCCGCAGCATCGTGCTTTTCGGGACGCCATCCACCAGCGGAAGATCCTCGCTCACCGCGTAACCCAAACCCATATGGATGGAACCTTCAAGCTGTCCCTCAAAGAGGGTGGGATTGAAGATACGGCCCGCGTCATGCGCAGCCACAACTTTGTCCAATTGACCACGCTCGTCCAACACGACCAATTGTGTCGCATAGCTATAGGAATAATGTGTGTAGACTTTTTCGACCATCGCGCCAGGTTTGTTCGTCCAATCGACGACCCATTCGCCCTCATATTCGCGGCCGACGAGCGCTTCCAGCGAATGCTGTTTGAGGTCTTGCTTCAATCGTTTGGCAGCGTCGATTATGGCGTTGCCGACGAGGGAGGTCGCGCGCGAGGCGGTGGTCATACCCGCATGTTGCTCAGCTGCCGTATCGACACGCAACTCGATGATTTCGGGTGGCAAACCAGTCTCTTCCACGAGGGTCTGCAGGGCGACAGTATGCACACCCTGGCCCATTTCCGTCCAGCCATGGTCGATAATGATGCGGTCCGGAGCGGCGATGGTAATTTTCACCTGGCTAGAATCCGGCATACCGTTGCCGATGCCGGTGTTCTTAATACCGCAGGCAATACCGGCATACTTTGCATTTTGAAATTCTTCCTTCACCGCCAGCAAGGTCGCTTTTACACCAGCGCCGCTCTCAATGATTTGCCCAGTCGCCGTCATGTCACCATCATCCAAGGCGTTGTCATAGCGTATCTGCCAGCGGTCGAAACCGCCCTGCTCACAGAGATCATCGATACAACTCTCCAAGGCAAAGGCGGTTTGGTTGACACCAAAACCGCGCATTGCGCCGCAGGGGAGGTTGTTCGTATAGACAGCAGTGCTCACCACATCGGTTACCGGGAAAAAATAGGCCCCAGTGGCATGCCCAGCTGAGCGCTCGAGAACCTTCATGCCAACGGAAGCATAGGCGCCAGTATCGCCCAAGAAGCGGCCGCGCATGAAGGTGAATTGGCCCCGCTCATCACAACCGATCGTGTATTCCATCTGGATGGGGTGCCGTTTGGGATGGAAGGCAATGCTCTCATCGCGCGTCATGCGCACCTTGACCGGCCGCTGCATATGATGGGCGGCGAGCGCCGCATGACCTTGGCAGGAAAGGTCTTCCTTACCCCCAAAGCCACCGCCGTTGGAAACCAGGATCACGCGCACGCGCGCCTCAGCCAATGCGAGCAAACTGGCAATTTGAGCGCGATCTTCATAGACTCCTTGCCCTTGCGAGAGCACCTCCAACAACTCGCCCTTGGGGTAGGCGATGGAGCATTCCGGCTCCATAAAACCATGCTCGATCATCTGCGTTTCGTATACGCCATGAGAGATGTAAGCCGAATTCGCCCGCGCTTCCGCTAAATCGCCGCGTTGGGTGATGCTTTGTGAAAGCTGGTTGCCTTCTTCATGGATGAAGGGCGCATCTTCAGCGAGGGCCGCGCGCATATCGGTCAGGGGGGGCAAGACTTCGTAATCCACCTCGATGAGTGAAAGCGCTTCACGGGCAATGGAGTCGCTTTCGGCTACGACCATCGCCAACACATCGCCGACATAGTTCGTCGTCTCACCGATGGCAATATACAGCGGCCAGTCTTTCCGTATGAGGCCTTGATTGCGCTGACCGGGGACATCAGCGGCGGTGAAGATACGCAACACACCGGGCAGCTGCTTGGCGCGAGTGAAATCCATATCACGGATGATGGCACGCGGGTGATCGCTGAATTTCAATGCGCCGAAGACCATATCCGGCATCTTGATGTCATCGACATAACGATGTTGCCCTAAGACCAAGTCTTGCGCCTGATATTTTGGGTGCCGGCTGCCAATCCGCCCATCGCTCTGCGGTTCGGGAATGTCTTCTTCCTTGCGGATGGCTTCCGCGGCGCCAGCAATGGCATCCACAATTTTTTTGTAACCTGTGCAGCGGCACAAATGTGGCGTGAGGGCTTTCTCAATCTCTTCACGCGAAGGATCGGAATTTCGATTGAGGAGCACATGTCCTTGCATGACAATTCCAGGGATGCAAAAACCGCATTGCACGCCGCCATTGGCTACAAAGGCATTGGCATAGATCTGCTGTCGGTATTCACCCAATCCCTCGGTGGTGATGATATTCGCCGCTTCCAATTTGCTCATGGGAGTGACGCACGATAAGATGGCTTTTGCGTCTTGTTGCACAACACAACAACCACAAGCGGCTTGCGGCGCACAACCATCTTTGGGTGAAATGATGTCTTCCATTTCACGCAAATAGGTCAACAGCGGTAAGTTGGGGTCACCAATGTACTGGCGGGCTTCCCCATTCAAAGTGAAATTGATGGCCATCGTGATGAACCCCTTTCCCTCAACCAATATCATACCGATTACGCTATGGGCAAGCAAAATTTGGTTTTGATTGATATGAGGGTTATCATTGGGCTAGCTTAGTAGTGGATGAATGGTGTGAGGGTCCGACCTTGAACCAAAATTCCACAGTGACCCTCAACCGCCCCGCCTGGTTGGAGCGCTTGCGCCGCATCAATTTGGGGCGCACCCTAGACTTGCTGCCCGCTTTCTTGGCCCTGCTGGGAGCCCTACTCGTTTCGGCCATCATCCTGCTCATTTTGGGCAACAACCCACTACAAGCCTTTGCTGCGATGTGGGAAGGGGCCTTCGGGAACGAGAACGCCACCGCCAACACCCTCACCAAAGCGACACCCATCCTCTTCGTCGCCATCGGTATCACGGTCGCCTTTCGTGGTGGTGTCATCAATATCGGCGGCGAAGGGCAAATGATCACTGGCGCGCTGGCCGGTACGGCCGTCACGCTCAGCGTTGGCGAGAGTCTGGGTTTTCTGGTCATCCCGCTCGCGCTTTTAGCCGCCTTCATCGTCGGCGGCTTTTATGGCGCGCTCGCTGGCTATCTCAAGGCACAATTTGATGTCAATGAGATTCTCAGCACCATCATGCTGAATCAGGTGGCCGTGCAATTGATGAATTATCTACTCAACGGCCCCATGTTGGACCCCACCAAAATCGGCACAAACCATGTCCCAGAAACCGCACGCATTGTCACCATTGCCAAAATCTCGCGTCTGCGTATCCCTTTGCCCGGCCATCTGCTCTTCGACCGCACCAGTTTGCATTGGGGCTTGGTGCTGGCCGTCCTGATCGCCATCGTATTTTTCATTTTCCTTTGGTGGACAACTTATGGCTTCCGTATCCGCGCCGTAGGTTTGAAAGAACGTGCCGCGCGCTATGCGGGCATCAATGTCAAGCGACAGATGGTGCTCGCGATGTTCCTGGCAGGGGGGCTTTCCGGCCTTGCCGGCATCGTGCAAGTGCTGGGGTTGACTTATCGGCTGAAAACTGATGGCTCGCCAGCCGGTTTTACCGGAAACGCCGGCTTCAACGGCATCGTTGTCGCCCTTTTCGGCGGATTGACCCCACTGGGTGCGATACCCGCCAGCGTGTTCTTCGGTGGATTGCTAGTCGGCGCCCAGAAAATGCAGCGCGAGATACAGGGCGCCTCTTCACTCATCACTTCCATCAACGGCATCATCGTCGTTTTTGTGGTCGCCAGCCAGATATTCATCCTGCGCCGCGCTCGCCGCCGCGTTAGCGAGAAAATCGAGCCGCAACCCCTCAACACCAGCGAAGGGCAGGGTGGCGATGCTCGCTGAAATCATCACAGCCAGTGTTTTCGCTTCCACCATTCGCCTGGCTACCCCCTACATATTCGCCTCTTTGGGTGAGATGTTCAGCCAGCGCAGCGGTGTCCTCAACTTGGGGGTGGATGGTGTGATGTTACTTGGCGCCTTCTTCAGCTTTTACATCGTATATCAAACGGATAGCCTCTTACTCGGCGTCTGCGCAGCTTTGCTCATCGGCGGCTTGATGGGGCTGGCAACAGCCTTTATCAGCGTTACGCTCAAAGCCGAGCAAGGTATCAGCGGCATCGGCATTTATCTATTCGGCCTGGGAATGAGCGAATTGCTCTACAAAGAACTGATCGGCACACCGCGCACAGTCGCGGGCTTTCCCAATATCAACCTGCCCGTCTTATCGGATTTGCCATGGGTTGGCGAAATTTTCTTTCAACACAACTTGTTGATTTATGTCGCTTTCGCTCTCGTCCCCATTAGTCATTTCATATTGAATCGGACCACCTTCGGTTTGCAAATCCGCGCGGTCGGCCAACACCCCGAAGCGGCGGATGCAATGGGCGTCAGCGTCACGCGTGTGCGCTACATCACCGTCACATTGGGTGGGATGCTTTCCGGCCTGGCCGGTGCCGCGTTGAGCATCGCCTTACTGAAAGTCTTCCAACAAAACATGACCGCCGGTCGCGGTTTCATCGCCGTCGCCCTGGTCTATTTCGGCGGTTGGCGCCCTTATGGCGTCTTGGCTGGTGCAATTTTGTTCAGCTTTGTAAACGCGTTACAATTGCAAGCGGATGTGATTGGCTTTGAATTAATGGGATGGCAAATTCCTTCAGAATTTTCCAACCTACTACCGGCGTTGATCACCATTGTCGTCCTCGTCTTCACATCCAAACGCAAGGAGAAGCCAACCGCTCTGACCAAACCCTTCGAGCGTGGGGAATAAGAAAACCTCTGATCTTTTCGGGATGTTCATTCGTAACCAAAGAGGAGGAATCAAAATCATGAAGAAGAGGTTCTTATGTGGTTTGCTGGTCGTCATAATGCTGGCCATTGCACTACCCAAGACACTAGCGCAGGACGATGTTTTCCGGGTCGCCGCTGTGGCACCCAGCGCTACCGACGACTTGGCCTTCAGTCAGAGCATGCATGATGCTCTGCTAGCGGTTCAAGAATCCATGGGTGAAGATCAATTCCAGTTCGTTTTTCAAGAGGGGACCTTCATCGTCGACGATGCGGCTGTCGCCCTGCGCGATTGGGCCTTCTCGGGTGATTATGACCTCATCATCGCTCATGGCTCGCAGTTCGGTTCCATCCTCGTGGATCTGGCACCAGAATTTCCGGAGACTTCCTTCGCTTGGGGCACCGACCAAGACACCTTTGGCCTCGATAATGTCTACGCCTATACCGCCGCCGCCGACCAGGGTGGTTATATCAATGGTGCCATCGCCGCCATGCAGACCAGCAGTAATGTCATCGGCGTCGTCGGCCCTATCGAAGTTGGCGATGCGAAACTGTATGTGGATGGTTTCGTCGCTGGGGCGAACGCGATGAATCCCGATGTGGAGGTGAATGTCGTCTACATCCAATCATTCAGTGATGTTCCTCAGGCCACCGAAGCGGCCGTAACCCATGTAGCCAACGGCGCCGATATACTCACCGGCACCGCGCAAATGGTCGTCGGCCCCATCGCTGTCGCTCTGGAAAATGGCGCCCAGTGGTATGGGACACAAACCAGCCAAGCAGAACTCGCAGCCGAAAGCGGTGTACTCTTCCAAATCTACAATTGGGAAGTCGTGCTCACCGAAATTATCCACAATATCCAAATGGGCGTTCTCGGCGGCGAGGCCTTCATCATTGACCTCGCCAATGGTGGCATCTCGATGGAGCTCAGTCAATTTTCCCTTGGCGGCGACGAAATGGCCCAATCAGGGCTCTGGGAACAAGTTGAAGAGCTCATTGAAGGTGTCGTTATGATGTCCGATATGCACGATGAAATGGACATGGACGACGATGACATGGACATGGACGACGATGACATGGACATGAGCAACGATGACATGGATATGAGCGATGACGATATGGACATGAGCAACGATGACATGGACATGAGCAACGATGACATGGACATGAGCGATGACGATATGGACATGAGCGATGACGACATGGACATGAGCGATGACGACATGGACATGAACGGCGATGATATGGACAACGACAGCTAAACGCCAAAATCCAAATTTTGGGGTTGAGGGCACGCCGCAGCAGCGATAGACCTCAACCCCAAAGTATCCCGCTTTCACCTACATAGGGTAGGACATGCCCGCTTCAAGCGTGACCCAAGCCAATCCATTGTTGCGGATGTCTGGCATTGTGAAGACTTTTCCTGGTGTCCGTGCGATCGACGATGTTGATTTTGAGCTACGCGCAGGCGAAGTTCATGCTCTCCTCGGCGAAAATGGTGCCGGGAAAAGCACCCTAATGAAAGTTCTCTATGGTCTATATGCCGCCGATGAAGGTGAAATCCAATTGGCCGGAGAGCCGGTGGCCATCAATTCACCCTCGGAAGCCATCACTCGTGGTATCGGCATGATTCACCAGCATTTCATGCTTGTCCCCTCCCTGACTGTCGTGGAAAATGTGGCGCTCGGGATGAAATCGTCGCGCGGTTTTCAATTGGATCTGGATATTATCGCTGCGCGCCTCAAAACACTATCGGAAGAATACAATTTGCGTGTGAATGTGCATGCACCGATTTGGCAACTCGCCGTCGGTGAGCAGCAACGGGTGGAAATCCTGCGCGCGCTATACCGCGGTGCCAAGATACTCATCTTGGATGAGCCGACCGCTGTCTTAACACCGGGTGAAGTCGAAGACCTCTTCCGCGTCTTGCGGCAGATGATCGCTGATGGACACGCTTGCATATTCATCTCACACAAGCTGCATGAAGTCCTGGCCATCAGCCAGCGCATCACCGTCCTGCGCGACGGTCATCTAGTGGATACCATCACGACTGCTGGCGCATCGCGTGGTCAATTGGCAGAGATGATGGTCGGACGGCCGGTTTTGTTGCAATACGAACACAAAGAACGAGAGCCCGGCTCGATACGATTGGAACTGCGCGATGTATGCGCCTTAAACGAGCGCGAGGAGCCGGGTCTCCGCGATGTTTCCCTAATTGTCCGGGCGGGGGAAATTGTCGGTATTGCTGGAGTTTCCGGTAATGGACAACGTGAATTGGCACAAGTCATCGCCGGGCTACGGCCGCTGACGGGCGGCAGCATCGAGATGGATGGCAAACCCATCTGTTCTGAAGAAACATCGCTCACCCCTGCCGAAATCAAAGATTGCGGCCTCTCATACATCCCTGAAGAACGAATGGAAGATGCAATCATCACTGAATTTTCCGTCGCTGAGAATTATATGCTGCGTGATTTTGCTGGCGAAGAATACAGTCATCAAGGCATTTTCTTGCGCTTCGCCAAGGTTGATGCCGCCTGCCGCGCCGCCATCCACGATTATGAAATCAAGACCCCAGCAACCACAACCAAGGTGAAAAGCCTATCGGGCGGCAATATCCAAAAGCTGGTACTCGCCCGTGAATTGGGGCGCAACCCGGATGTCCTGCTGGCGGCGCAACCCATCCGCGGCGTGGATATCGGCGCCACCGAGTACATCCACCAACGGCTCTTGGACGAACGACAGCGCGGCGCTGCCATCCTGCTCATCAGCGAAGACCTCGATGAAATCCAAAATCTCTCCGACCGCATCCTAGTGATGTATGAGGGACGCATTGTGGGTGAGATGGCCCGCGACGAAATCGTCTTGCAGCAACTGGGTGCCTGGATGGCCGGCGCGACCGGCCATCACGACAATTTGCAAGATAGCGCTGAGACATAAGGGAATTCCGCGGTCTCTTAATCAGCAGAATATTGCCTGACTTGGACCATTATTTGGCGGATAATGGGTAGAGTATCTCCAATACAGTGGATTACGCAGGCTAAGGTCTCTTATACGGCGTTATTAATTCACCCAATTTACCAACTGCGCCCTTCGCGCACTCTGGCTATACTAACCATCAACTTCATCTTCAACCATCAGGTCTCAATGCTATGAATGATGATGTGATGAAAGACAAAATACACACCTTACGCAACATCAGTCTCTTGGCCGATTGCGACGAGACGACTCTACAAGAACTACGGCCGCATACCGAATGGCTCGCTCTTGGAGCCGGCGAAACTCTATTCGAGCAAGGTGAAGTGCCGGATTATTGTTATACGCTCACCGATGGGCAGATCCACATCACGCGTGAATATCCAGACGGCTCAGAAGGTGTGTTGGCTACCGAAGGGCCTTTCTATGTCATCGGTGAAATCTCCCTCCTGGCCCGTCAACCACGCACCGGTACGGTGACAGCCGTCTCTGATTGCGAGATGTTGCGCATCTCGCGTGACACCATCTTTGGCTTTTTCCAAGCGCACCCTGAGGCGGTGGAAAACGGTATCACGCGCCTGAGTGAGCGTTTGTATCGTCAGACATTGCACATTCGTGAGGGTGGCATCGGCCATGGTTACGCCCGTTTAGCCAGCGCCCTACTCTTACTCTGTGGTGATGGCCAGGAAGTCGCCAATTTCCCCCTACCCCTGCCGGTCTTGGCGCGAACAACTGCCTTGGAAGCCCTAGTCGTCCGCTGGGAGTTGCAAGAGTGGGCGGCGCGCAGCATCCTCGATTATGATGGCAAGCGCATCAGCATTAAGGATATCGCTGCCTTGCGTGAATTGGCCAACAGTTGAAACAATGAATCGGGAGCATGATGATATGATCGAGAATGTGGGCTCCGTGACCATTTTCGTCCGCGACCAAGAAAAATCCAAGGATTTTTATACAAAACAGCTCGGTATGGAATTGCGCCGAGATGAACCGATGCCGACGAGCAACGAAGGTCGTTGGCTCGCCGTCGCACCGCCCAGCTCAACCACTGAAATAGTCTTATACCCTGCCGGTGACGAGTTTTGGCAACACTACGAGTCGACGATAGGAAAAACGCAGGCCCTGACGCTAACCTGCTCCGATCTACCAGCCACAATCCGTGATTTGCGCGCCCGAGACGTGTCCATCCTTCAGGATGTTCAAGAAGAGCATTGGGGCAATTTTGCGGTGATTGCGGATTGTGAGCAGAACAGTCTCATCATCATACAACCCCAAGCGGAAAAATGACAAACGATACCGAAACATCTTTTCGATAAGAAAGGGGCTAAAATGACCCTCGCAGAAAACGCCACCGCTCGTGAGCCAGTGGGCGGCGCGCTGAACGAGCGCAGCCGCAACCTAGTCGCGGGGGATAATCGCGCCGCCGCCCGTGCCATGCTTAAAGGTATCGGCTACGATGATGAGGCCCTCGCCAAGCCGCTCATCGGCGTCGCCAACACTTGGACCGAAATCGGGCCCTGCAATTTCCATTTGCGAAAGTTGGCAGCCGAAGTGAAAGCCGGCATCCGCGCCGCTGGCGGCACTCCGCTTGAATTCAACACCGTCAGCATCAACGACGCCATCACGATGGGTACCGAAGGTATGAAAGCTTCGTTGATCAGCCGCGAAATCATCGCCGATAGCATCGAGCTGGTCACACGCGCCAATATGCTGGATGGAGTCATCGCCCTCGCCGCTTGCGACAAGACCATCCCTGGCGCCACGATGGCCCTCATCCGCTTAGACCTACCCGCATTGCTCCTGTATGGCGGTTCCATATTGCCCGGCAATTATGATGGCGATGAAGTGGATATCGTCAATGTTTTCGAGGCAATTGGCGCGCGCGCGAAAGGTAGCATCAGCGCGGAAGAATTGCGGGCCATCGAAGATGTCGCTTGCCCGGGGCCGGGCGCCTGCGGTGGCCAATTCACCGCCAATACCATGGCCACCATCACCCAGATTATGGGCATCTGCCCAATGGGCATGGGTGATGTGCCGGCAGAAGATCCAGCCAAAACCGCCGTCGCCTTTCGCGCTGGCGAGATGATGTTGGATTTGCTGCGAAACGACCTTCGCACCAGCCGCATCATCACCCGCGCCGCCCTGGAAAACGCCATCGCCGCCGCCACCGCCACCGCCGGCAGTACCAATGCCGTCCTACATACCCTCGCTTTCGCGCGCGAGGCCGGCATCGAATTCTCGATCGACGATATCGAAGCCATCAGCCGCCGTACGCCGGTCCTCGCCGATATGCGTCCAACCGGACGCTTCATGGCATTGCACCTGTATCGTGCCGGCGGCATACCCTTATTGGCGCAACGCATGTTGGCGGGTGGCTACCTGAATGGTGAAACGCTGACGGTCAGCGGGCAGACCTTGGCAGAAACCGCCGCCCAAGCCAGCGAAACCCCCGGACAGGAGGTCATTCGCTCCTTGACTGAACCCATAAAAAAGAGCGGCGGCCTCGTGATTCTAAAAGGCAACCTCGCACCGCAGGGTTGTGTGGTGAAACTGAAAGGAAACGAGCCCACCAGCCACCGCGGCCCAGCGCGAATTTTTGAGCGCGAAGAAGCGGCGATGGAGGCCGTTCAAGAAGGCAGGATTGTGCCGGGAGATGTCGTCATAATCCGCTATGAAGGCCCGGTCGGCGGTCCGGGGATGCGGGAGATGCTGAGCGTTACGGCGGCCATCGTTGGCCAGGGCCTCGGGCGTGAAGTGATGTTGCTCACCGATGGGCGCTTTTCCGGGGGGACGCGTGGGCTCATGATCGGGCATATCGCGCCAGAAGCGGCCTTGGGCGGGCCGATCGGACTGCTGCAAGAGGGCGATATCATCGAGGTGAATGTTGCCGAGCGACGCCTAGATGTCTTGCTGAGTGCCGAAGAGCTCGAAGTCCGTCGCGCCGCCTGGTCGGCCCCACCGGCGAACTACACGCGCGGTGTGATGGCCAAGTATGCACGCCTAGTCTCGCAAGCTCAAGACGGCGCCATCACACTCTAGGCGATAGACGATTTTCCGACCAATTTTGGTCAAATCCTTGACAAAGCGATCTCGCCGCGATATCATCCTGGCGTCGCTGGAAATGGGGAAAAATGATGTCCGTTCGCAGACTGCCGAGTTTGAGTGTCATCAGCTTGCTCATCCTTATTGTCCTCATTCTTGGGCTGCTTCGGGCTGGGGGGCGAAACGCGTAAAAAAGCGACGAGTAACACGCGAAACCTCCCAAAAATTGGGAGGTTTTTTGTTGAATCGGCTTTTGACTTGGTTAAGGAGGCGTGGAAATGCGATTGACGGGCTCGGAGATCATTCTCGAATGCTTGCTGCGTGAAGGCGTGGATGTGATGTTTGGCTATCCGGGCGGTGCCATCCTTCCCACTTATGACGCCATGAGCAAATATCCGCAATTGCACCATGTGCTCGTGCGACATGAACAAGGGGCTTCCCATATGGCCGATGGCTACGCCCGCGCGACTGGCAAAGTCGGTGTCGCCATCGCCACTAGCGGTCCCGGTGCCACCAACCTAGTGACCGGGCTGGCGACAGCCATAATGGATTCCTCCAGCATCGTTTGCATCACGGGTCAAGTGCCCAGCGCGGCCATCGGTAGCGACGCTTTTCAAGAGACAGATGTCACCGGCGTAACCCTACCCATAACCAAACACAACTACCTGGTGGATGATGTGGATGAGCTCGCGCTCAGCATCAAAGAAGCGTTTTATATCGCGCGAACCGGTCGCAAAGGACCAGTGCTCATTGATGTCCCCAAAGATGTGCAAATTGCCGAAACCGAATTCATCTACCCCGAGGAGGAAATCAAGCTACCCGGCTACCAAATCCCCAGTGGCGCCGCACCCGAGCAGCTGCGCGATGCCCTCGCGCTCATCGAGAAAGCGGAGCGACCACTAATCCTAGCCGGGCATGGTATCACCCTATCTGGCGCAATGAGCGAGCTGCGCGAATTGGCCGAACGGGCGCAAATTCCCATCAGCCTCACCTTATTGGGCAAGGGCTGCATACCGGAGGAACACCCGCTGACGCTGGGAATGATGGGTATGCATGGCGCCGGCGCTTGCAACCACGCCATCCAAAATGCCGATTTACTCCTCGCGCTGGGGATGCGCTTCGATGACCGCGTTACCGGCAACCTGAAAACTTATTCACCCCACTCACGGAAAATTCATATCGATATCGACCCCTCAGAGCTGAACAAGAATGTGCCCGTCGATGTTGGCATCACGGGCGATCTGAAGACTGTCCTGCGACAGCTCTTACCAGCGGTACCCCGCAAACAGCATTCTTCCTGGTTGGCTAAGATCCGCGATTGGCAAGAAGACGACGATGAACGTGATATTTTGCACCAGGATAAGGGTGACAAGTTGATCGCCGCACAGGTCTTGAACGATCTCTGGAAATGGACTGGAGGTGACGCCATCACTGTAACCGATGTGGGCCAACACCAGATGATCGAGGCCCAATACTATCCGCATCAACGGCCGGCCACTCTCATCACTAGTGGCGGTCTGGGCACGATGGGCTTTGGTTTCCCCGCAGCCATCGGCGCCAAATTGGGACGTCCGGATGAAGAGGTTTGGGCGGTTGTGGGCGATGGCGGGTTTCAAATGACCATGTGCGAACTGGCCACCGCTGTGCAAGAAAAGGTGGATGTCAACATCGCCATCATCAATAACGGCTTTCTCGGTATGGTGCGACAATGGCAAGAGTTCTTTTACGAACGCCGCTATCAAGCAACACCGATGGTCAACCCCGATTTTTGCAAGTTGGCCGATGCGTTCGATATCCCCAATATGCGCATCACTCAACGCGAACAAATTGAGGAATCAGTCTCCTTTGCCCGCGGCATCCGTGGCCCGGTTTTGCTCGAGTATGTCGTCGAAAAAGAAGAAATTGTCTATCCGATGGTACCAGCGGGTGGCGACCTGCATGACATGCTACGTCGCCCTAAAGCGACGGAGGTTAAATGATGACCGCGGTGTCTAAACCTTTGGAGGCTACCAAACGAAAACAGGTGATCGTCGCCCTGGTTGAGAACAAGCCCGGTGTCCTCAATCGTGTAGTCAGTCTATTCCGGCGCCGAAATTTCAATGTGGATAGCCTGACCGTCGGTCGTACCCATAAGCCGCGTGTCTCCCGCGTGACCATCGTATTCGATGCCAAACAATACAAAGCGCAAATCATCATGGCCAATTTACTGAAATTGGTGAATATCATCGATGTCCGCCTCCTCTCCGAAGCACCGCATGTCAGTCGCGACTTGGCGCTCATCAAAGTTCGCTCTGATGATCCCAATTCCCGCAACGGGCTCACGCAAATCTGCGAGCATTACCCCGCCCGCATCATCGATATTGGACCCTTCGTCGCCATCTTGGAGATGTCTGCCAGTACAGAACTGCTCGAACAGCTCATCGAAGAATTGCGGCCGATTGGCATCGTGGAATTGGTACGAACGGGCGTAGTGGCGATGGGTCGCGGCATCCGCATTCACGATGCACCAGCTCTTGCTCCTCCCAACCAAGCCAACCACCACAACGCATCATAAAACCATCATCCGAAGGAATTACGAGAGGACGGATATTCATATGGCCAAGATATATTACGATGAAGATGCCAACCCAGATCTGCTCAAGGGACGCACCATCGCCATCATTGGCTACGGTAGCCAAGGGCACGCCCACGCCCTCAACGCGCGCGACAGCGGCGCCGAGGTCATTGTCGGACTATACGAGGGGAGCCCCAGCCGCGCCAAAGCAGAGGCCGCTGGTCTGGTGGTGTATTCTGTGGCCGAAGCGTGCGCACGCGCCGATATCATCAACCTCCTGCTGCCCGATACGCGCCAGGCACAAGTCTACGGCGAATCCATTGCCGCCAATCTCCAAACAGGTGATTTGCTACTCTTCGCACATGGCTTCAACATCCACTTTGGCACCATCGTTCCACCAACCAATATCGATGTCGCCATGGTCGCGCCGAAAGCCCCCGGACACCGTATACGCGAGATTTTTGGCGAAGGTGCCGGCGTTCCGGGACTGCTGGCCGTTCATCAAGACGCCAGTGGCCAGGCAAAAGAGAGAGCCCTCGCCTACGCCCGCGCCATCGGCTGTACGCGCGCTGGTGTCATCGAGACCAACTTCAAAGAGGAAACAGAAACCGACCTATTCGGCGAACAAGTCATCCTCTGTGGTGGGGTGACCGCTCTGGTGCGCGCCGCTTTTGAGACATTGGTCAAGGCCGGCTATCAACCAGAAATTGCCTATTTCGAATGCCTGCACGAACTCAAATTAATCGTGGATTTGATGTACGAGGGCGGTCTCAGCTACATGTGGTATTCCGTCAGCAACACCGCGGAACAGGGCGGCTATCAGGTTGGCGACCGTTTTGAAGAACAGGTCAAAGAAGAGATGGCGGGTGTCCTACAACGCATCCAGAATGGCAGTTTCGCCAAGGAATGGATCGCCGAGAATGAGCGCGGTTTGCCCAATTTCTTGCCTCGTCGTCAGCGCGAACACGACCTTCTTTTGGAGGAAGTCGGCGCACAGCTGCGTGATATGATGCCCTTCCTGCGAGCCAAGCGCATCAAACAAGGACGATGAAGATGGACGACGATCACATCATCTTCTTCGATACCACCCTGCGCGATGGCGAGCAAAGCCCGGGCGCGACCTTGAGCAGCGCTGAAAAACTGGAAATTGCCCGCCAGCTTGCCCGTTTGGGAGTGGATGTCATCGAAGCCGGTTTCCCCGCCGCTTCACCTGATGATTTGGCCGCCGTGCAACGCATCGCTCGTGAAATTGGCACCGAGAATGGACCCATCATCTGCGGGTTGGCCCGCGCAGTTGAGAGCGACATTCGCACTAGTTGGGAAGGTGTCCGTGATGCCGCCAAACCACGCATCCACACCTTTCTCGGCACCTCAGATATCCATTTGCAACACCAGACAGGCATGACTCAGCGCGAGGCCCTAGACACCATCCGCACTTCTGTGACCCTCGCCCGGAGCCTTTGCGAAGATGTGGAATTCAGCCCGATGGATGCCGGCCGCACCGATCCCGCTTTCCTCGTGGAGGTCTGTGCGTTGGCAGTCGAATGTGGCGCCACCACACTGAACATCCCCGATACTGTGGGCTATGTGACGCCACAGGAATGGCAAACGCTCATCGCCAATTTAATTGCCGAAACTCCCGGTGCCGGGCCCGGCAGTGGCATCATCTGGTCAGTGCATTGTCACAACGATCTCGGCTTGGCAACCGCCAACACCTTGGCCGGCATAATGGGCGGAGCACGCCAAGTCGAAGTGACCCTAAACGGCATCGGCGAACGCGCTGGCAACACGAGCCTCGAAGAAGTGGCCATGGCGCTCAAAACACGCGCACAATTCTACAACCTGCGTTGCCAAATCAACACGCGCGAAATCACCAAAGCCAGCCGTCTCGTCAGCAATTACACGGGCTTACCCGTGCAGGCGAATAAAGCGATCGTCGGCAGCAATGCCTTCGCTCATGAAGCCGGCATACATCAGGATGGCGTCCTGAAACAATCGAGCACCTACGAAATTATGAGGCCAGAGAGTGTCGGTCTCGCTCAGAGCCGTCTCGTGCTGGGTAAGCACAGTGGCCGTCATGCCTTACGCGTGCGGCTGGAAGAGCTCGGCTATTCCCTCACCGGCGACGCGCTGGATCAGGTCTTTACCCGTTTCAAAAACTTGGCCGATGCCAAGAAAAACATCACCGATGCCGATCTCGTCGCTCTAATGTCCGACGAGTTCCATGGCCCGAAAGAGCTATTCAGCCTGGGTGATGTGCAAATCAGTTGTGGGACAATGGGGTTACCAACCGCTACCGTGAGGTTGCTCAATTGCGACGGTGAAGAGGCGATCGTCGCTTGCGTTGGCACTGGACCGGTCGACGCAGCCTTTCAAGCCATCGATACCATCATTCAAGCCCCCAACACCTTGGTGGAATACAACCTCCATAGCGTCACTGAAGGCATTGATGCGCTGGGTGAAGTGACCGTGCGCATCAAAGCGGCTAGCGATCAGGATGAAGCGCGCTTCTTTGGCGGTTACGGCGCCGATACCGATATCGTTGTCTCTAGCGTTAAAGCGTATTTGGCCGCCGTGAACCGCATGCTCACCGCATTGGGCTATAAGACACAACAGCCTGAAGGTCAAGCGGCTACACTCACGGCGACAGAAAGTCGCAATTAAGTTGGAGGAGAATATGAAAAATGGCAAACCGCGCACGCTATTTGCCAAAATCTGGGAGAAACACCTGGTCCAGGAGCAGCAAACCGATGTGCCCGCGGTACTCTATATCGACTTGCATCTCATCCACGAGGTAACCTCTCCACAGGCCTTCACCACTCTGCGTGAGCGCAATTTGACGGTCAGAAGACCTGAGCAAACCATCGGCGTCATGGACCATAGCACACCCACCACGCCGCGAAACGTTGACGGTATCATCCCCATTGCCGATAATCAAGCAGCAGCCCAATTGGATACCTTCAGCAAGAATTGCCGCGATTTTGGCATCACGATGTACGAGTTGGGGCATGCGAACCAGGGTATCGTGCATGTCATCGGCCCCGAGCAAGGCCTCACACAACCGGGGATGACCATTGTCTGCGGCGACAGCCATACCAGCACACATGGCGCCTTCGGCGCGCTAGCCTTCGGCATCGGTACTAGTGAAGTCGGCCATGTCCTAGCAACGCAAACCCTATTGCAAAGCCGCCCGAAAACGATGTCCGTTCGCGTCGATGGCCATTTGAAAAAAGGCGTCACCGCCAAGGACATCATCCTAGCGGTCATCGCGCAAATCGGCATACACGGCGGTACCGGCCATATCTTCGAATATCATGGCGAGGCCATCCGCTCCCTCAGTATGGAAGGACGAATGACGGTTTGCAACATGTCCATCGAAGGCGGTGCCCGCGCCGGTATGATCGCGCCCGATGACACCACTTTCGAATACATCGCTGGCCGACCTTTCGCGCCCAGCGGCGCTGCCTGGGATCGGGCTCTAGCCGCTTGGCGAACCTTGCCGAGCGATGAGGAGGCGACCCATGATGCGGAAATCCATCTCAATGCCAACGACCTGACACCCATGATCACCTATGGCACAAACCCTGGTATGGGTATGCCCATAGACGGCCGAGTCCCCAATCCGGAAACCATCGCGACGCTCAACCAACGCCAAGCGCTCGAAAAAGCCTTGCGCTATATGGATTTGCGCCCCGGACAACCATTACTCGGGCAAGCGGTCGATGTCGTTTTCTTGGGCAGCTGCACGAACTCTCGTTTCTCTGATTTAGCGTTGGCGGCGCACCTAATTGAAGGGCGTAAGGTCGCCGAGAATGTGCGCATGCTCGTCGTGCCCGGCTCACAGCAGGTCAAAGCGCAAGCGGAGGCGGCAGGCCTCGATGAAGTATTCCGCGCCGCCGGTGCCGAATGGCGCGAGGCCGGCTGCTCAATGTGCATCGCCATGAATGGCGACCAGCTTGCTCCCGGGCAGTATGCGCTCAGCACCAGCAATCGCAATTTCGAAGGACGTCAAGGCACCGGCGGCCGCACTTTTCTCGCTAGTCCGTTAACCGCCGCCGCTACCGCCATCCATGGCGTCATCACCGACCCAAGAACGCTTGAGAGGAGATAGTGATGGAGGCTATTCGCTCCTTTAGTGGTTCGCTCATCCCCCTACCCCGCAATGATATCGACACCGACCAGATCATCCCCGCCCGCTTCCTGAAAACGACTAGCAAGACCGGTCTCGGTCAGCAAGCTTTCTACGATTGGCGTTACGATGCTCAAGGAGAAAAACGCCCTGATTTTCCGCTCAACCAACCGCAATACGCCAACGCGAAAGTGCTGATTGCCGGCAACAATTTTGGCTGCGGCAGTTCGCGTGAACATGCACCCTGGGCTTTGCTGGGCGCCGGTCTGAGGGCAATTGTCAGCACTGACTTCGCCGATATCTTCCGTAACAACGCGCTCAAAAATGGCTTAGTGCCCATCGTCGTTGACGAGGAAACACAGCGTCAGTTATTGAGCATCGCCGAGGAAGATGCCGACGCGGAAATCATCATCGACCTTGTGGAGCAAAAACTCACCCTTCCCGATGGGCGTGCGCTGCATTTTCCCATCGATGGCTTCGCTCGCCATTGCTTGTTAAATGGGGTCGACCAATTGGGTTTTCTACTGGCTCTCGATGACAAAATTACCACCTATGAGCGCGCCAACGCCGCACGTTTGAATATCGCCATAACGGAAACACCTTCATGACACGGATTGATATTTACGACACCACTTTGCGGGATGGCGCGCAGCGCGAAGGCATCGCATTTTCGCTCGCCGACAAACTGAAAATCACCAGCTTGTTGGATTCGTTGGGCATCTCGTATATTGAGGGTGGTTGGCCCGGCTCCAACCCCAAAGACGCCGCCTATTTTGATGCAGTTCGGGATATCCCCCTCAAGAATGCACGCATCGCCGCCTTTGGTTCGACTTGCCATAAAAACAATGCGCCGGAAGACGACGCCAATATTCGCGCTCTGCTCGACGCGCGTACAGAGGTCGTCACAGTGGTCGGCAAATCTTCTCCCATGCATGTGCACGATGTTCTGCAAACCACCATGGAGAACAACCTGCGCATGATTCGTGAGAGCATCGCCCATTTGAAAGCGCAGGGCAAAGAGGTCATCTATGATGCCGAGCATTTCTTCGATGGGGTATCATTGGATGATGAATATGCCTTGGCGACTTTGTTCGCCGCTCTGGATGGTGACGCCGATTGTTTGGTGCTCTGCGACACCAATGGCGGTTGCCTCCCCAAGGATATTGAGCGTCTTTGCCGTTGGGTGCAGGACGCCTTTCCCCAAACTCCGCTTGGCATCCACGCCCACAATGATTCTGAGCTGGCGGTTGCCAACACGCTGGTCGCCGTTCAAATCGGCACACACCATATTCAGGGCACCATCAACGGTTACGGCGAGCGTTGCGGCAACGCCAACCTCTGCTCAATCATCCCCAACCTCCAACTCAAACTGGGCTACGATTGCCTCCCAGATGAAGAATTGGCCCAGCTGACGCGCGTCGCCCGCACCATCGCGGAAATCGCCAACCTCGCTCCTGACCATCATGCCGCCTTCGTCGGCAAGAGCGCCTTCGCCCATAAAGGGGGTATCCATGTCGCCGCCATGCGCCAAAACGAGGATAGCTACCAGCACATCCGCCCTTCCCTCATCGGCAACGAGCAACGAACCTTGGTTTCTGACCTTTCTGGGCGCGGCAATGTATTCAGCAAAGCAGAAGAATTGGGTTTGGAGATTGAGCGTCAGGAAGCTTCTCAACTTTTGGAAGAAATCAAGCAACTCGAAAATCAAGGCTTTGTCTTCGAGGGCGCGGATGCCAGCATTGCCATTCGCCTGTATCGCAAGAAAATTAGCTACCAGGCACTATTCGAGCTACTGGATTTCACAGTGTTGGTTGACCACTACGGCCAGGCACAAGCCATCATCAAATTGAATGTCGCTGGGCAACGAATGCACACCGCCGCCGAGGGTAATGGCCCCGTCAATGCCCTGGATACCGCTCTGCGTAAGGCCTTACTATCGCACTACCCGCAATTGGCCGATTTCCAACTTGCCGATTACAAAGTGCGCATCCTGGATGGAGAAAAAGGAACGGCGGCCATCACTCGGGTGTTGATTGATACGCAGATGGGCTCCTCACGCTGGAGCACGGTTGGCGCAAATCCCAATATCATCCAGGCCAGCTGGCTAGCCTTGCTGGATAGCGTAGAATACGGGCTCTGCCTGGCGCCGCTGGCTACCCAACCACCCGCTGCCCAAGAACTGGCTAGGGAAGAGGTATGACCAAAGTCAAACGAGCGACCATTGCCATCCTAGCCGGCGACGGCATCGGTCCGGAGGTGATGAATGCGGCGGTCTCCGTGCTTGAAAAAGTGTCTGGGCAACATTTGCAGCTACAATTCGTTGAAGGGCCGATAGGTGGCAACGCCATCGATGACTTTGCTTCCCCTTTGCCGCCACAAACCCTGCGCATTTGCGAGGGCGCCGACGCCCTCTTGCTGGGCGCGGTGGGTGGTCCACAATGGTCAGACCCTTCGGCAACGCAACGGCCAGAGCAAGGCCTCTTACAACTACGACGGCATTTTGCGCTCTTCGCCAACTTGCGGCCGGTAAAATCTTACCCTGCCCTCGCTCCCCAAGCCCCGTTGCGCGCGGATTTACTGAAAGATGTCGATATCCTCTTCGTGCGCGAGCTCACAGGGGGTATCTATTTTGGTGAGCGGCGTGAACAAGAAACGAACGATGCGGCCTACGATACGATGATTTACCGCACTGAGGAAGTGCTGCGCGTCGCCAATATCGCCTACCAAGCGGCTCGCCAGCGCCGTGGCAAGCTCACCTCCATTGATAAAGCCAATGTCCTCGCGGTCAGTCGCCTTTGGCGCCGCAGCGTCGAACAATTGCGCGAAGAATATCGCGAAGTCGAGTTGGAGCACTTGCTCGTCGACGCGGCGGCGATGCATTTGCTCACCCGACCTGCTGATTTTGATGTCATCCTCGCCGGCAATCTTTTCGGCGATATATTGAGCGATGAAGCCTCAGTCCTGGCCGGTTCCTTGGGCATGTTGCCCTCTGCTTCACTCTCAGCAAGCGGTTTTGGGATGTATGAGCCGGTTCACGGTAGCGCCCCGGACATCGTCGGACAGGGCATCGCCAACCCCGCGGGCATGATCTTGAGCGCGGCAATGCTCTTGCGCCATAGCCTCAACTGCGAAACGGAGGCAGCAGCCATCGAGCGTGCGGTGGAATCCATCTTGGCTGCCGGAGCACGAACGACGGACATTGCTGGTGACCAAGAGGCGATCGCCACCAAGGAATTTACACAGGCGATTATCGAAAAACTCTGACCCATGCAATGGAGCAAGATATGAGCAAGCAAACGAAGGTTGGTTTCATCGGCATGGGTATCATGGGTCGCGGCATGGCGGGGAATCTGTTGCGCGCTGGCTTCCCCCTATGCATCTGGAACCGAACGCGCAGCCGCATGGAAGAGTTGGTGAAAGCCGGCGCGCACGCGGGGAATTCCCCCGCTGATGTCGCCAGCCATAGCGAAATCATCATCACTTGTGTGAGCGATAGCGCCGATGTTCGCGAAGTCATCCTCGGTGCCGAGGGCGTAATTCAAGGCGCACCGACCACTGCCCTGGTCGTGGATATGAGTACCATCAGCCCAAAAACCACTCGGGAAATCGCGGGTGAACTGGCCGCCGCCAATTTGCATATGTTGGATGCACCCATCAGCGGCGGCAGCGAGGGCGCGGCCAACGGCACTTTGAGCATCATGGTCGGCGGTGAAGTGGCACAGGTGGAGCGTGCGCGGCCGGCTTTCGAAGCGATGGGCAAAACCATCACCCATGTTGGCGAGATCGGCGCCGGGCAAACGGTCAAGATCGTCAACCAGATTTTGGTGGTGGGCAATATGTTGGCCGCATCCGAGGCGCTACTGCTAGCGAAAGCCGGTGGACTCGATTTGCCAAAAGCCTTGCAGGCCGTCGAGGCCGGTGCGGCTGGCAGTTGGATGCTCAGCAACCGCGCGCCACAAATCTTCGTCCGCGATTTTCGCCCCGGCTTCACCATCGACTTGCAACAGAAGGATTTGCGCCTTGCCTTGGAAGCCGCTCAACAACTTGGTGTCCCGCTACTGACCACCAGCCTCATCCATCAACTTTACCGCAGCTTACAACAACAAGGACTGGGTAGCGAAGGAAATCATGCGCTCATCAAGGCGCTGGAGAATTTGAGCCAGGTCGTGGTTGGCGAAAAGATGGATTAAGAGCGCCGCGACAACCAGACACTCAAGGTGATCATCACCCCACCCACAATATGGTAGAGGGTCAATTCTTCATCCAGTACCAGCCATGCAGAGATGGCCGCGACGAACGGTATCAAGCTAAGGTAAATGGTCGTTCGCACACCACCGACTCGCTGCACGCTCATATTCCATAGCAAATAGGCGATGACCAGGCCAACGACGGCCGAATAGGATAAACCCAACCAAGCCGCCAGACTGAAACTCCCCCAATCCGCGCGGAATAGGCTGAAGCCATTGAGCAGTATGAGTAAAATCGCCCCGGCGATCGTGCTCCAAGTAGTGAGATAAAGTGCATTGAGCGAAGTGGCGCGCAATCGTAGCACAATGGTATACACCGTCCAGCAAAGCATCGCGCCAATCATCAATAAATCGCCACGAAGACTGATCGAGGACATCCGCACCTGCCCGCTGACCAGAAAGATGAGCGCGATACCACCAGAACCCAGCAACAAAGATGCCAACAGCGACAAGCGCATTCTCTCATGACCCAAAGATACACCGATGGTGGCCACAAGAATTGGCGTGGCGGTCAATATCAAAGAAGAGTTGGCCGCAGATGTTTGACTCAGTCCCCACATGAAGAAGGATTGGTAGAGCGTATGCCCGACCAAACCCAACACAAACATCAAAGTAAAATTGCCTCGTGGTAACGCCAACCTACCGTCCCGTATCCGCAAGACGAAGAGCATCAACAAAGAGCCGGCGGCAAAGCGCAAGGTCACGAAAAAAGGCAAGGACATTTCCGTGAAAGTGCTCTTTATGATGACGAAATTCGTACCCCAGATGAGGACAACGAGTGCCATACCGAAATCAGCAGCGAGATGATGACTCGACAACGCTCTCAGCAACTGACCCATGGGGCGATTGTAGCGCAACGCTCATCCGCTGATTTATACTGGGTTCGCCTGAAAACGAACCGAAACCTTGGGGCGAGTTCATGTTTGCAGCTTGGGAGAATGGATGGGGCCTGGAACTATCCCTGTCATTGGCCGAAACGCGTGGCCCGCTGGGCGATGCTCTCGCAAACGCGCTCAATTTTAGCGGTGGCACGCTTTTCTTTCTCATCCTGATACCCGGTATCTATTGGTGTCTACATCGTGATTTGGGAGCACGATTGCTCTTCGTGCTCATCCTTTCTTACACATTGGGTCTGTTGTTAAAAGCGCAATTCCAAGCGCCGCGACCGGTTGACATCGCGCCGCAACAAATTACACCGCTCTTCGAGCAAGGTGGCTACGGCTTTCCTTCCAATCATGTCATCTTGGCCCTAGCCATTTGGGGTTACCTAGCGCTCCACTGGCGGCGGCGGCGATTCACGCTGCTCGTAGCAATGTATGTGTTGGCGCAAATGTGGTCCCGAGTCTACGCCGGCGTACATTACTTTCACGATGTGCTGGGTGGCGTGCTTTTCGGCGGCGTCGCTCTCTGGCTATTCCTGGTCGCCGCAGAAAACCTACCAGCGTTTTGGAAGCGGCGCTCCATCGCTCAACGCGTCGTTCTCGCACTGGGCAGCAGCGCGCTCGTCTACTTCGTCTTGCCACCCGGGGAAGAATCCGCCGTCGCTTTTGGTTTGAGCCTGGGGGGAGGACTGGGAATCATCTTGCTTGAACGAATCAGGAGCAGCATCAGCTCCGGGAGCACTCCGCAGCGCCTATTGCGATTCTTCGTCGGGCTTGCCGTACTCTTGGCCTTCTTTTACGCCACAAGGGCGCTCTTTGCCATCGTCAGCCCAGATGATACGACCCTCACATCCCTCCTGCGTTCGCTACGCTACACCTTGACGGTGTTGCTCGGTTTTGTATACCTACCTCGCTTTTTCTTATCTTTGCGCCTGGCGCCACCAGCAGCTTGAAAGATATCCACGACTATTCGGCCGAATTCCGCCGTTTCTCGCGCCAGCAAGAGGCAAAACCTTCCCCTCTCTACACCCATATCGCAGCGCAAATCGCCAGCGACCCAGGGCCACTCCTTCCCTTGCTCGCGGCCATACCACCGCTTGAGCAGGCACCCAATTTACTCTTTGCGAGCGTTCATTTCCTGTTGAAACGCGCACCGGAGCAACCACTGGCGACTTACTATGCCAGTATCCATAAGGAGACCCGCCGCGACCCAGACGCGCATGCATTCATTCTCTTTCGCGATTTTTGCAAAGCGCAACATGAGGAAATCTCGAACCTTTTGCTCCACCGCCGCACACAAACCAACGAGCCGCGCCGTGGCCTCGCGCTTTTGCCCGCCATCCATCTCGCCGGACAACTGGCAGGCGGTAGACCCCTGACCTTAGTCGAAATTGGCTGCAGCGCTGGCCTCAACTTACTATTCGACCAATATGGCTATCGCTATATCGACGAACAAGGAGACGAATACCGCGCAGGGATGACCGAATCACCCCTGCAACTGGATGCGCGATTGTGTGGAAGGCTGCTCCCGCCCCTTAAAGAACAAACTCCCATCATCGCAAAACGGCTGGGTATCGATTTGGCACCCGTCGACCTGCACAATTCCGACGATATCTCTTGGTTGGAAGCGCTCGTCTGGCCTGAGCACCATGACCGTCGAGAGCACCTAAAAAAAGCGGTCGTCATCGCCCGCGATTTCACCCTCAATTTGTATGAAGGGGACGCGCTCGCGCTCTTGCCGCGCATCGCCGCCTCTCTTGACAATCTAGAAATACCCGTTTTCTACCATACTTATGTATGGCAACAGCTCCGAGCCGCGCAAAGAAAGCAACTTTCGCATCATATTGCGCAATCTGCGCACCGCTTCCCACAGGCCTTCCACCTTTGGCATGAACGCGGCCCCAGCTTGGAACCGCCGAAACTAAGCCTACGACATTTTGCCGCTGGGGAAATGGCTTCGGAGCGACTGCTCGCCCATTGTGGTGCACATGTCCGCTGGCTGAAATGGCAGGATCAAGGTAGCGGTTTGCGCTTGGGCCAAAAGTAGCGCGCGCGTCCATCCATATTGAACGAGCGAGCGAAGCACTATCCTGGCTAAGTACTCCGCTCTTCCAAACGGTCATTCGCGGGCGCCGGAGTGGGTGTGAGGGCGGCCAACTCCGCATATTCCTCATCAGAAAGCACCAATTCCAAAGCCGCCAACGAGGCTTCCAGTTGCGACAGGTTGCGCGCACCAATGATGGGCGCCGTGATGACCGGCTGCTTCATCACCCAAGCGACTGCCAGCGTAGCTGGGTGGACACCACGCTCGCGCGCCAAAATCGTCAGTTTTCTCGCCGCTTCCCAATAGGATTGGGGTTCGTATCGCCTCTGATACATCTCATTTTCCAGGAAGCGCCCCTGAGGCGGTCTTTCGTCCGCCGCATATTTCCCACTCAATAAACCGCCACCGAGCGGAGAATAACTGATCACGGCAATGTTGAGGGCGGCCGCCATCGGTAATATCTCCACCTCAGCCTGTCGCTTGATTAGCGAATACATCGGTTGAAGGCAGGCGATGGGCGCCCAGCCATGCAACTCACAAAGGCCCTGCGCGCGCGCCACTTGCCAAGCAGCCCAGTTGCTGACCGCCGGGTAGAGTATTTTGCCTTGCCGCACCAAATCATCGAAGGCGCGCAAGGTTTCTTCCATGGGTGTTTCGTCATCAAACTTGTGCAAGAAGTAGAGGTCGATGCGGTCGGTATTCAGGCGGCGTAAACTCCCCTCCACTTCCTGGAAGATGTGGCGCCGCGCGCCACCGCTGCGATTCAAACCGCCCCCCATACCCACTTTCGAAGTGATGACCAGCTCGTCGCGCCGACCGGCGATTAGCCGCCCCAACACACGCTCGGATTCGCCGCCACCATAGACATTGGCGCAGTCGAAGAAATTGATGCCTGCCGCCAAGCAACGCTCGAACATCCGCGTGGATTCCCGCTCGTCGGCGGCATCGCCGAAAGTCATCACACCCATGCAAAGTGGAGACACGCGCACACCGGTGCGACCCAAGCAACGATATTCCATTACCATCCCCTTTAATTATCCCATAAAACGCTTCGCGCATCATCTTATCACGCTCGCGACCCCGGCGCCCGTCAGCAACACGCCACTCAATTGCCACAGTCTATTCATTTTGCAACTCACTGGCCAGTGTTGTAAAATCGCCTGCAAGCGTTCTGCCAATCAATTTTCCGTTTTAGTGAAGGAGATAGTATCATGCGGCGTTTTGTTCTAATGTTGCTCATCTTGGTGATCGGGGGAACCCTGCTTACCGGTGTAGCCACTGCCCAAGATGAGAAAGTACTCATCATTGGTGAGACCTTCAATATCGATTTTATGGATCCGGGGCGTTCCTTTAGCTTCACACCCTTCCAAATCTTCCTCGGTATCTACCAGACGCTATTGAAATTCCCCAACGATGGGATATCACCACTCGAATTCGATATCGCCACTGGTTACGAAATCAGTGATGATGGTCTCACCTACACCTTCACACTGCGCGACGACATCACTTTCTCTGATGGTAGCGCCCTAACCTCCGACGATGTCGCTTTCTCCTTGATGCGATTCAAACACCTGAAAGGCTATGGCTCTTCGCTAGCCACTTCCTTGAGCAGTGTGGATACTCCCGACGATCACACCGCAGTCGTCAACCTTGTGCAACCCGATCCCGCTTTCTTGAATAAGCTCACCTTCGGCGGTATGAGCATCCTGAATGCCGATGTCGTGCGTGAAGTCGGTGGAACTGATGCAGAAGACGCGGCCGAGGTCGACGACTTGGAGTCTTGGTTCCAAAGCAATAGCGCCGGGAGCGGCCCTTATATCCTTTATCGATATGAACCAGAAATTGTCGTGGAGATGACGCGCAACGAGAATTATTGGGGCGATAACCAACCCTATTTTGACCGCATCATCATGACAAATATTCCCGAAGTATCCGCACGCAAAATCGCCTTAGAAGCGGGTGATATCCATATCGCACGCGAATTGCTGCCTGCCAATGTGACCGAACTGGAAGGCGTCGAAGGCATAACCACCGTGCAAACCGCTAGCGTACAGATGAATTACTTGGCTATGAACCGTGACCCCGAGATTGGCGGCCCGCTGGCTGACGAGCGCGTCAACAACGCCGTCCGCTACGCCCTCGATTATGAAGGGTTGAAACAACTCAATTCCGAAAGCGCCTTCACACCGGGATCGTTGATCCCCGTAGGCCTCGAAACGGCTTGGAGCCCGGAACAAGCTGTCTCCCAGGATCAGGTGCGCGCTCGTGAGCTCCTGGCCGAAGCTGGCTACCCAGATGGGTTCGAGGCCACCTTGACCTACTGGGATGGCTCCGTCGGCGGAGTGGAATTCGGTGTGATGGCCCAGAAAGTTGCTGCGGACCTGGCCGAAATTGGTATCGACCTCACCCTCGTCCCCACCGATTTCAGCAATTGGATCGACCCCTACCGTGCCGGCGAATTGCAATTCACGGTCGCCCTTTGGTTACCCGATTTCGCCGACCCCGCCAACTACCTGAGTTTCCTCCCCGCTTATGAAGGTTCATTGAATGTCTCCGACCGCGTCAATTGGACGGAAGCGAACGCCGACCCAATGGTGCTCGAGCTCCGTGACGCCGCCGATGTCGAATCCGACCCGATGAAGCGGACTGAACTGTACGACCAGATTCAGCAATTCTGGCTAGAACGCGGACCCTGGGTACCTTATCTACAATCGACCCAGCAGGCCGCGCATGTGACGGGATTGCAAGGAACAGTCATGCACCCCTTCTGGGGCCTCGTTTATGTCACTGAATTGTCCATGGCGGAATAAGCAGTTTGCTCAATTGGGGCGTCACCTTGGTTGGCGCCCCAACCTCTCCCCATCACGATGGAGCGTAGGTCATGTTGATCCACACATACTTATTGCGACGTGTGCTCCTAGCGATACCCACCGTCATTGGCATCTCGCTCATCATTTTCATCATCGCCAATGCCCTCCCCGCCGACCCCGTTTCCTCATTCCTGCCCAATTCCGCCATCGACAACCCGACCATTGTGGCCGCCTTTCGCGCCAAATGGGGGCTGGATCGCCCGCTCCATGAGCAATATCTCTCATGGCTTGGCAATGCCTTGCAAGGTGATTTTGGGACTTCCTTACGCAGCAAAAAACCCGTCTCAGAAGACTTGAGCAACTTTCTCCCAGCGACCATCGAGCTAGCGACCATCGCCATCGTCATCAGCCTCAGCGTCGGCGTTACCTTGGGGATCATCTCGGCCGTTTGGCGCGGCCAATTGGTCGATTATCTGGCGCGCATCTTGGCGCTCATTGGCGTCAGCTTCCCGGTTTTTGTCCTGGCCCTCATCGGCAAACGTCTTTTCGCCATCAATATGGATTTATTGCCCAGCGGCCGCCGTCTGGATTTATTGCTGCGCGCGCCCAGCGATGGTACCGGCCTATTGCTCATCGATAGCCTTCTCGCCGGCGATATGCGCGTATTTCAAAACGCCATCTCGCACCTAATCTTACCCAGCCTCGTATTGGCAGTCTTCTCTATGGGTTTCATCACGCGCCTGACGCGCTCGGCGATGCTGGAATCGTTGAGTATGGATTACATGCGCACCGCGCGCGCCAAAGGCTTGCGTGAACGGATTGTCATCATCCGCCATGGCCTGCGCAACGCGTTGATCCCCGTCCTCACCATCATCGGTCTCTCCTATAGCAGCCTCTTGGCCGGCGCCGTGCTCACCGAATCCATTTTCTCTTGGCCCGGCATCGGCCGCTATGCCTTTCTTTCCGCCACTGGACAGGATTTCCCCGCCACGATGGGCGTCACCATGCTCATCGCCATGATTTATGTGGGAGTGAATTTCATTGTCGACATCCTCTATTTCTTCGTTGACCCGCGCATCCGCGCCGCCTAGCGCGACCCGCGCCGATTGGCGCTTAATTCGGCAACTGCTGGCGCGGAACCCCTTGCTCCTGGTGGGCAGCGTGATTTTGTTCTTCTTCTTGCTGATGGGCATTTTCGCGGTGCCGCTGGCGCCCTACCCGCCCCGTGGTGAAGGTGCGCAAAACATGGATGCGTTGCAACAAGCACCCGATGCGAACCACCCCTTCGGTACCGACCGCTTGGGACGTGATGTCTTCAGCCGCCTCATCCATGGCACTCGTTTGACCATTCCCGCTGGATTCCTGGTGATACTCTTCGGTAGCATCATCGGCTCGGCCATCGGCGCCATCGCTGGCTACCTCGGCGGCACCTGGGACGAGTTGCTGATGCGCGTGACCGAGCTTTTCTTGGCGTTTCCCACGGTCATTCTAGCGATGGCCATCGCCGCCGCCCTCGGCCCTTCCATCACCAACGCCATCCTTGCGCTGACCATCGCCTGGTGGCCATTTTACGCGCGCATGATGCGCGGGCTTGTCCTTTCCGTAAAACCCAACGACTATGTTGAAGCAGCGCAAAGCATCGGCGCTTCGCAGCCCTACATACTCTTCCGCACCATCGTCCCCAACGCACTCTCGCCCATCATCGTGATGATGACCCTGGATATCGGCAACGCCATCCTCGTTTTCGCCGGGCTGAGCTTCCTCGGCCTCGGTGGCGATCCCACCATTCCCGAATGGGGTCAGATGGTCGCCAACGGCGTCGATCATTTCGACTACTGGTGGATGTGGTTTTATCCGGGGATGGCCATCGCGTTGTTGGTGATGGCCCTGAATTTCATCGGCGATGGCATCCGTGATATCACCGACCCGCGCTTACGGAAATGAGTCAGGTGTGGATTTGCTCTTCCTTAACCAGGTAAATACCCGGTATCGATAGCAAGGTAACCAACCCTTTGATCACCAGATTGGCCAAGAAAAGGCTCAACAACACCGTCCAAGGCAATTCACCCGCGAAAGCAATGGTCACAAAGATCGCGCTATCCAGGGGTATGGCCAGCGCATTGCTACTCAACACGCGCCCCCATTGCCAGCGGGCGCCCATCCGCGTCACCCAAAGGCGGTAGATTTCGGTATCGAGCAGCTCAGACACCAGCTCAGCGAGGATACTGGCAAAGACAATCCGCCAGACCGGGCCGAGGACTGAGCCAAAGGTCTCTTGAGCACCCACAACGATATCCGCCGGCAAAGCCGCCACCAATGAGAAGAACAACGCCATCAATAGATTCGCCAGAGCCGCCAGCACTATCACCAGGCGCGTGACAGAGACGCCAGCGACTTTATGCAACATGTCACGCAAGGTGAAAGTGAAGGGATAAATCAAAGTACCGCCATCGACGCTATGGCCAGCGATGAGGATTATGCGCAGGCTGCCAATATCAGCCAATAATTGTGCCACAACATAGGCAACCGCCACCAAGACCGTGCGCCGGATGACCGCTTCACTCAAATTCAAATACTATTCCTACAATTGACTTTGCCCCTTGCCGCTATTCTATTTCAATGCCAGAATAAAATAAACGATGTCACACCTCCTTATCCTCAAAAATCCACGCTGATCGGAATCTGCTAATGGCTTCAAGGAATCATCGCCGCCCTGTAGAGGGGAAACGCAATCCCAGCGCAATACTGCGAGCACTCGCTTTCCTGGGCAACCACCGTCGTTCCACCTTTCTGGCTTATTTCGCGTTGGTCATCGCCAGTATCGCACAACTCGCTGTACCGCAACTCACGCAAAATATGATCGACGCCATCACCGAAGGCGCATTCGCTAAGGAAGTCTTCGCCAACGCACCCACCATCGCCCACGAAGCGATCGCCCGCGCTGCGGATACCACCGTTGAGGCTATGGAACTCGCGCGCGACCACGCCGACGAATGGCTTCGTGACGCCGCCATCATCATTGTCCTCTTCGCCTTGATACGCGGCGTTTTCTCCTTCATACAAACTTATATGGCCGAAAACACTTCTCAGGGCGTCGCCTATGACCTACGCAATGCCCTCTATCGAAAAGTGCAACGCCTATCCTTCAGCTATTACGACCGAACGCATACTGGGCAAATTATGATTCGGGCGACGGATGATGTCGAGCGCCTGCGGCTTTTCCTCGCTCAGGGCCTCGTGTTGACGGCGCAGTCTCTCATCTTGCTCATCGCCACCTTGGTCATACTTTTCTTAACCAATTGGCAATTGACGCTGACAATTTTACCCATTTTGCCAATCTCCCTCGTTCTTTTTGGTTTGTTTGGCGCCCTAGTTCGCCCCTTATTCAATGAAGTACAGAGACGACTGGAGAAACTGAATACAGTCTTGCAGGAAAATCTATCCGGTATCCGTACCGTGAAGGGTTTTCGGCGCGAAAAACAACAACAGCAACGCTTTGGAGCGGCGTCTGATTCTTTTTATGTCTATCAACTGCGCCTTGCCAGGTTTTTCTCAACCATGTTCCCGCTCATATTCTTCGTCGCACAGGTCGGGCAAGCCATCGTCCTATATTTCAGCGGACAACAAATCTTCAGCGGCGCTCTGAGCATCGGCGGCTATCAAAGTTTCAGTCTATACCTGCTCTACCTCTTCTTCCCACTCGGGCAACTGGGCTTCATCATTTCCCTTGTCGCCCAGGCCTCCGCCTCAGCGGGGCGCATCTTCGAGGTGTTGGATACTGAGGTGGAGGTGCGAAACCTTGAAGGGGCACCAGACCTGCCCCCCATTAGCGGTCATGTGCGCTTAGACGGCGTATCACTGCGCTATTTTAGCGGTAGCGAACCCGTCTTACATCAAGTATCGCTCGAAGCGCAACCAGGGCAAACCACCGCCCTTCTGGGGGCAACCGGTAGCGGCAAAACTTCCATCATCAACCTCTTGCCAAGATTCTATGATGTGAGCGAGGGGGCCGTCTTCATTGACGGGCATGATATTCGCGAGGTGACGCTGGAGAGCCTACGCGGGCAAATCGGCATCGTCTTGCAAGAAACTACGCTCTTCAGCGGCAGCATCCGTGAGAACATCGCCTTCGGCCGGCCCGATGCCAATATGCAAGATATCATCGCCGCCGCGACCGTGGCCGAAGCCCACGATTTCATCACCAGTTTCCCCGATGGTTACGATACCGCGGTCAGCGAACGCGGCACGACGCTTTCTGGCGGACAAAAACAGCGCATCGCAATCGCCCGCGCCATACTACTGAACCCGCGCATCCTCATCATGGATGATTCGACCAGCAGTGTCGATTTGCTCACCGAGCAACGCATCCAGCGGGCGCTCGACGCGCTTATCCAGGGTCGCACCAGCTTCATCATCGCCCAGCGCATTTCCACTGTGCTCCATGCGGATCAAATCCTCGTACTGGAAAAGGGCCGCATCGTCGCTAGTGGCGTGCATGCGGACTTGATGGAAAATAGCCCAGAATACGCGGAAATTTTCGCTTCACAGCTCGTCGAAGACATCCCCGCAGCCAAAGGAGCTTAACGCCATCATGATGATCGACGGCAACCGCCAACTACTGGATATGGAAACATCCAAAGCCAAATCGCTTGGTAGCACGCTTTGGAATTTTTTCTTGTATTTTCGTCGCTATGGTTTGGGCGCCATCCTATCTTTCACCCTCATCGCCATCGCTTCCTGGACACAAATCGTCTCCCCAATGCTAATCGGACAAGCGGTTGATTGTTATCTATTTGTGCGTGACCCCGCCGCTTGTACCCATACCGAAGACAACAGTTTGGCCATCGAAGCGCGCATCAACGCGGACGAGAGCATCGCCGATCCCGATAAAGCGGGAACCATACAACAGGCAAAGCTCCGGGGCTTGGGGGAAATCGTCTTGCTTTTGCTCGCGCTATTTCTCGGCGGCGCTCTCGCCAATGGCATCGCTTTCTACACGATGAATTGGACTGGGCAAAATGTTCTGCGCGCGATGCGCGTCGATTTGTTTCGCCATCTGCATAGCCTCTCCCTGAAATACTACTCGGGTGAAAACAGTGGCGACTTGATGAGTCGCATCACCAATGACACCAATATCATCCAACAAGCTTTCAATTTCGCCTTGCTCTCAGTAATCGGCGGCGTGATCACCATGGTCTGGATCGTGGTGCGCATGCTGGAAACGCATTTCATCTATGCCCTCATCAGCCTTTCTGTCGTGCCGGTGATGCTCGTGGCCACCATCTTTTTCTCCAACCGCGCTCGTGCCGCATTCCGCCGCTCGCGGCGCGAGTTGGGGGCCGTCAACACCGATTTGCAAGAGAGCATCTCCGGCGCGCGTGAAGTGCAGGCTTTCAGCCGCGAGGAAGAAAGCCTCAGTCAATTTCAGCAAGTGAACGAAGCCAATCGCTCTGCCAATGTTCAGGCGGCCGTATTCACGAGCGCCCTCACACCGGTGTTGGAGGCTTTGGGTTTCGTCGCCCTGGCCATCGTCGTGATCAGCGGCGGTGGTGCGGTCTTACTCGGCGAGCCACTGCTGGGTAGTGGCACGGTAATCACTTTGGGCACTGTCTTCGTCTTCATCCAATACATCCAACGTTTCAACCAACCCATTCAGCAGATTGCCACGCTCTGGGCCAACATTCAGTCCGCCATCGCCGGTGGGGAACGCATCTTCCAACTTCTTGAAGTGCCAGCAGATATTCAGGATGCCCCGGATGCCATAGAGTTACCCCCCATCCAAGGGCGTGTGGAATTCGACAAAGTCAGTGCCGAATATGAGCCTGGCCAACCGGTCTTGAAAGACATTAGCTTCACCGCCGAGGCGGGGCAAATGATCGCTATCGTCGGCCCCACTGGCGCAGGAAAAACCACCGCCATCAACCTGATACCGCGTCTCTACGATGTAGCGGACGGGACCTTGCGCATCGACGGACATGATGTGCGTGCGGTTACATTGGACAGCCTGCGTTCACAAATCGGCATCGTCATGCAAGACACCTTCCTATTCAGCGGTAGCGTCATGGAAAATGTGCGCTTCGGCAGGATCGAAGCCAGTGATGAAGAAGTGAAAGATGCCATTCGTCTGGCTTCCGCCGATACTTTCGTTGAACGCCTACCCGAATCTTACGACACGGAACTCGGCGAGCGCGGCAGCAATCTTTCGCTCGGACAACGTCAGCTCATCGCCATTGCCCGCGTCGCTTTGATGAACCCCAATTTGCTCATCCTTGATGAAGCGACCTCCAGCGTCGACACACGAACGGAGCGCGTCATCCAATCCGCCTTTGACCAGTTGCTCAAAGGGCGAACCAGTTTCGTCATCGCCCACCGCCTCAGCACCATTCGCAACGCCGACCTGGTTCTCATGATCGACGATGGTCGCATCATCGAACGCGGAACGCATCAAGGATTGCTGGAGCAGCGCGGCGCCTACTACGAGCTATATCGCAGCCAATTCCACACATTGGAAGAAGAAGAGAAGAAACAGGCGGTCAGCAGCGAAGCCGACTAAGAGAGCCAGCGCTTGCGACGCTTGTAATGTTTGACATCGCGATAGCTTTTGCGTTGCCCAACTTCGGTGAGCCCCAAATAAAATTCACGGACATCAGCGTTATCGCTCAACTCAGCCGGTTTTCCGTCGAGCACGATGCGCCCATTTTCCATGATGTATGCGTGGTCAGCGATGCGCAATGCCACACGCGCATTTTGCTCCACCAGTAAAATCGAAGCGCCCTGTTCTTGATTGATGCGCTGGATAATGGAGAAAATTTCTTGGACCAACAAAGGCGCCAGTCCTAGCGATGGCTCATCCAAGAGCATCAGGCGCGGCGCGGCCATCAGCGCACGCCCAATTGCCAACATTTGTTGCTCACCACCAGAGAGAAATCCGGCCACCTGCCGCTTTCGCTCCGCCAGCCGTGGAAAATAGTGGTAGACCAATTCCAGCTTGGGTCCAATTTGCCGCTGGGTGGATAAGGTGTAGCCACCAGCGCGCAGATTCTCTTCCACATTCAAATGTTCGAAGATGCGCCGCCCTTCCATCACCTGGAAAATACCGCGACGCACAATCATCGCTGGCTCGCGGTTGTGAATCGGCTCTCCATCGTATTGGATCGCGCCATCGGTGACGGCCGCCTCTTCAGGGGCCAGCAAACCGGAGATCGCTTTCAATGTCGTCGATTTTCCCGCACCATTGGAACCGAGCAAAGCAACCACTTGCCCCTCATTGACCCGTAAAGAGAGCCCCTTTAGCACCAATATGACATCGTCATAAATGACCTCAACATTGTTCAACTCCAACAAGGTATGCTCCATAATCGCCCTTTTTATCGGCGCCTGATATTTTGAAAGTGGCCACGACAAGCGTGGCCACTTGACGAATTCAACTAACCGTCACCCTCCATCGCCATCATGTCTTCACGCAGATCGATGACTTCGCTCGCCGCCGACCATTCGCCCATCGCAACATTGAAGATGATGAGAGAGCGATTGCCACGGTGGTCATCGGCACTGAAACTGATTGAATCCGAGGTTACACCACCAGTATCGAAACCCTCGAGACTCTCGAGCGCCGCCTTGATATTGGCGCCAGTCAGCTCATCCCCGTTCTCTAGAACCTGGCGGACACCCTCCAGGATGATGGCCATCGTCCACCAACCCTGCGTGAAATGCAAGCTCGTTTCTGCCAAAGTAGAGCCATGCGCCTCAAGCCAAGCAGCCGGATTGTCTTGCCCAGCGACGAGGACAGTGTGCGGACCAAAAGGCAAAGCACCCAGGACACCTTCAGCGGCCTCGCCTGCCAACTCGATTAAAATCTCGTCCGCACACCAGTTCAAGCAGCCAATTTGCACAAATTCGCTCATACCGATTTCCGCGGCATTACGAACCAACAACGCTGCTGGGCTGGAAACATTCTGGATGATGATATGCGTCATCTCCCCCAGCTGAGTGTTGGCATTCTCCAACTCTGCGGAAAGATCTGTTGCGCCACGCGGCATGGCAACCCGCACAGTCTGCACGCCGGACTCTTCCGCGATCGCCTCACCATCAGCCAGGGGTGAGGTTCCAAAAGGGCTATCATTATGAAAGAAAGCCACACCCATATCGGCCAGATCATTGCCTTGGGCCTGCCATTCGCTCATCATGTATTGCAGCATGATGATCAGCTGGTCCGAATAAGTGGTGCCGACCAGGAAGTTGTAGGGCGCGCTATCGTCGGGGTCGTTGAGCGCTGCCGAATAGGAAGCCGAAACAAAGGGGATCTCATCTTCAGCGATGCGCCCGCGTAGAGCTTCGGAATCGCCAGTTCCCCAACCGCTAAAAGCGACCACCCCTTGCTCGACAAATTGGGTGTAGAGGTTCTCGGCATCTGGCACAGAATAGGCATAATCCTCCCAAAGCAATTCAACCTCCATGCCGCCGATACCACCTTCGCTATTCACCCAATCAACATGAGCACGAATGCCCTCCGCATACGGAGTGCCCACATCCGAAGTCGGTCCAGTTAAGTCAAAAATAGCGCCGATTTTGATGGTATCGTCGTCTGCAACTACCAATGCGAGCGGCAATAAAGAGAAAACCGCCAATGTCCAAAAGAACCTGCGAAGCATTTTTACCTCCTTTTGCTGAATTCATGAAGAAAGTTCTACCCCAACTAGCATAACGCGTCGTGACCATTTTCAACATTCAATAACTGAAAGGCCAAAGGCGAAAATAATCCTTGATGTTATCCCAAAGTTTCCGCAACCCTTCTGGTTCCAATATGAGTGTGAGGATGATGGCCAGACCGAAAGCCCCCTGCTCTAGGTGCGGTAACAAATCCCTAAAACCATCCGCAAATTGTGCGGCAAAGCCGCTGTCCGAACTGACTAAAAGTACCAATATTTCTTCCAGCCCGTTGCCGACGCCGCGAATCACCTGTGGCAATAAAATGATGAAAACAGCACCGTAAATCGAGCCTGAGACAGAACCCAAACCCCCAATGATGATCATCGCCAAGTACTGTATCGAGGTGTTGATTGTGAAGCTTTCCCAGCTGATGGAAGTGCTTTGTTGCGCCAGCAAAGCGCCGGCCAAACCAACGAAGAAAGAAGAGATCGCGAAGGCCCATAATTTATAGATGAAGACATTGACACCCATCACTCCAGCGGCAATATCTTGGTCACGAATGGCGATGAAAGCGCGGCCAATATGGGTGCGGAAGAGATTCGTCACCGCCACTACGGCCAAAACTGCAGTGACTAGCGCGACAAAATAGAAGGCCCATTCATTGCCATTTAGGCTATGGCCGAAGAAATTGGCAGCTGGAATATTCAAGGCTTCACCCACACGATTGTTGATGTCGCCGTCGATGGGGTCCCAATTGCGCAGCACCCATTGCACGATTTGTTGCGCGGCTAAGGTGGCGACCACCAGGTATAGACCCTTCAAACGCAATGATGGCAGACCAAAAACGCCGCCCACCATTGCCGTGACGAAACCCGCCAACACGACCGCCAGATACCAAGGTAACTGGAAATAAACGACGAGCAAACCTGAGGTATAAGCGCCCACCGCGAGAAAGGCACCCTGGCCCAAACTGATTTGCCCGGTATAGCCAACGAGGATATTGAGACCCAGCGCACCGATGACAGCAATGAGCACGTTGTTGGCGAAGCGCAGTTCCAACGGGCCAGCGACCAGCGGGAAAATCAATAAAGCGATGAAAAGTAAGAAAATACGCGCGCGCTGCATACTGGTCGGGCGCAATTGCATATCCGAGCGATAATTCTCATGGTAGATACCCGATTGGCTCGGCATATCAAACGCGCTCGATGATTTTTTCGCCAAAGAGACCGTAGGGCCGCACCATCAACACCAACAACAACACGATATAGGGTACGACGACTTTGAGCGATGGTGCGATGAAACCGCTGACATATTGCTCTGTCAAAGCGATGATGACGCCGCCGACGATCGCGCCAGTGATGCTATTCAACCCTCCCAGGATAATGACCGGAAAGGCGCGCAACACGACATCGCTGATGTTCGTACTCACGGTATCGATATCGCCGACCATCAAACCAGAGACACCTGCCGTCAACGCTGCAACCGACCAGGTGATGGCGAAAATGCGCTGGATGCTGATGCCCATACTCATCGCCGCCTGTTGGTCATCTGCGGTCGCGCGCATAGCGATTCCTTGACGGCTATACCGAAAAAAGAGAATGAAGAGGAGCACCAGAACGATGACCACGAGGATCCAATAGATGCGATCGTAAGAGATTTGCGCCGGTCGCCTTACTCCTTCAATGAAGATGCGCAGACCCGGGCCATCGAGGATTTCCGGGAACAACTGTGGAAGTGTTTGGTGTTTGGGGCCCCAAATCCCACCAACAATCGCGTGTATTAGGCTACTCATACCGATGGTGACCATGATGACCGCGATGATCGGTTTGCCAATCAGGCGCCGCAGCATAAAGCGCTCCACCGCCACCGCCACCACGACCATGATCGCTCCAGCCAGCGGCAACGCCAACCATAGCGGTAAGTGATAGTTCACCAACAAATCCCAAGTGATGAAAGCACCCAATAACATGAACTCGCCATGAGCAAAATTGATGACATCGGTGGACTTATAGATCAACACCAACCCCAGTGCGATGAGCGCCAACAGAGCGCCTTCCGAGAGACCGGTCATGGTGAATTGTAAGAAGAGTCGCAAATCATTGGGCGACAAGGGTTGCCTCCCATTCATCACTCAACGACTCGATTCTTAGCGTGATATCCAGCGTCGCCCGTGTTGCATCCTGATAGGTTATGGTGGTTTCAATCTGCACACTCTCCCTTTCACCATAGAGTGCCTCGATAATTTCGCGGTATCGTTTGTGAATGTAAGCGCGGCGCACCTTGCGCGTGCGCGTCAATTCAGCATCATCGGCATCCAATTCCTTATGCAGCAATAGAAAGCGTTGAATCTGCGCCAGCGGCGGTAAATCTTCATTGATTTGCTGAACGGCCCTACGCACCAAAGCGTAAACCTCGCCCTTTTGCGCCAGGTCGGTGTAGGTGGTATAGCCCAGATGCTCCGTCTCTGCCCATTTGCCAACATTGCCGAAATCGATGTTGATGATGGCGGTGACAAAAGGATATTCGCCACCAAAGACCACCGTTTCATGGATGTATTGGCTGAATTTCAGCTTGTTTTCGATGAATTGCGGCGAGAAAGTGGTGCCATCTGCCAAGCGCATCACGTCGTCAACACGGTCGATGACGATGAGATGCCCATCTTCATCCAGATAGCCAGCATCGCCCGTACGCACCCAACCACCCTCAACCAACACACTCTCCGTTGCCGTAGCGTTTCGGTAATATTCCCGGAAACACATCGGCCCGCGCGCTAAGATTTCGCCGTCTTCGGCAATGCGTATCTCAGCGTTGGGAACCGGCAAACCAACCGTCTGGAATTTGATATCACCATCACGATGTACGACACAGATACCGGTGGTTTCGGTTTGCCCATAACCTTGTTTGAGGTTGACACCCAACGCATGGAAAAAGCGAAAGATATCGGGCCCCAACGCCGCGCCACCCGTATAGGCCCAAAGAATTCGCCGCAACCCCAACTGGTCGAGCAGGTTGGCAAAAACCAGGGCCCGCGCCAATCGTTCTCGACAACGGCGCCAAAAGACAAGACGCTCACCACGAAACCGCCGCTCTGCGCAATCGTAACCCCAACCCAGCGCGAGTTCATAAACCCAGCGTTTTAAGCGAGTGCTATCCTCTATTTTCACTTGCACCATACTCACCATACTTTCCCAGATGCGCGGCGGAGCAAAGATGATCTGTGGGCCGATTTCGCGAATGTCGGCGCGCGTTGTCTCCGGTTCTTCTGGAAAATTCAACACAAAACCCACGCAGATGCCGCAAGCCAGCGAAATCATCTGCTCACCGATCCAGGCCAGTGGTAAGAAAGAGACATAATCGTGCTCTGGCTGGAAGGCATCCACTGCCAAAAGACCCTGACCCATCGCGATTAGGTTCGCATGCGTGATGCAGGCTAGTTTCGGTCGCGAGGTGGTGCCCGATGTAGTGGACACAATCGCCACATCATCACCCTTCCCCAAGGAGACCGAACTAGCGTAATACTGCGGCTCCTCTTCTTGCAATTGTCTCCCGATCGCCTCAACCTCCGGGAAGGAAATCAGATAGGGTTCATCGTAATTGCGTAGACCACGCGGGTCGTAATAGATGACGCGCTCGACTGTCGATGGCAAATCCTTCCAAATTTCAATGATTTTATCCACCTGCTCTTGATCTTCCACGATGACGAAGCGGACATCAGCGCAGGTGAGGATATACCGCGTCTCTTCGACAATCGAATCTTGATAGACACCAATGCTCGCGCCGCCGAGGGCTTGGGCAGCTAGCTCAGAAATCACCCACTCCGGGCGATTATCGCCAATGATGGCGATATGTTGCTCACGCTGCAGACCGAGCGCGGCCAGGCCAAGCGCAAAATTGCGCACCCGCACTTCCAGAGCGCTCCAGCTGATCGATTGCCAGATACCAAAACGCTTTTCACGCATCGCGACTTTTTCCGGAAAGCGGGCCGCATTGGCCGCCAGCAACTTGGGTAGCGTATCACCCCGACTGATTGGCGCTTCAGACATCGGCCGATTCACCCAAGTACGCCTGAATGACCGTTTCATCCTGGCGGATATCCGCGGGTTTGCCTTCGCTGATCTTGCGCCCGAAATCGAGAACCGCGATGTGGTCTGAAATATCCATCACCGCCCCCATATCATGCTCAATCATGACGATGGTGACGCCCCATTCCTCGTTAATATCCAAGATATAACGGGCAATATCCTCCTTATCTTCCACATTCATGCCAGCCATCGGCTCATCCAGCAAGAGCAAACTGGGGTTGATCGCCAGCGCGCGGCCCAGCTCGACGCGTTTCTGTAGACCATAGGCCAAGGCGCCAACCGCCTTTTTGCGGATACCTTGAATCTCCAGCAAATCGATGACATGTTCGACGAATTCGCGTTGGCGGATTTCTTCACGCTCCCCTGCCCCCCAATAGAGCAACGCGCTGAGAACACCCTTCTTCATATGGATATGCCGCGCCAACATCAAGTTATCCAAAACGGACATGTGCCGAAACAGCTCGATATTTTGAAAACTGCGCGCTATCCCCAACCGAGGTAAATGATGTGATGATGTTTGCACCAGATTCGCCGCACCATAGAGGATTTTACCCTCCTGCGGGCGATACAAGCCGCATATGCAATTCAAAAGGCTGGTCTTACCAGCACCATTGGGGCCAATGATGGCGTACAATTGTCCAGGAGCAATCTGCAGGCTGACATCCTGCAAAGCCACGACACCACCAAAACGCAGCGTCACCGCTTCTATCATTAAAGTTTGCGCCGGCGACTGCTCTCGTTGGTAGAATCGGTCAAAACGGCTCAGATGCATAGGCATTCAGCTGGATGAGCGACCATCGAGCATAGCGCTTTTTCTTCCAGGCTCGCGTCGGTGAAGCGGGCATCCGCAACGAGTCTTGTAATTTATCCCTTGCAATCTACCATAGTGTTGCGTTATTCTCAATTGATTGTTGGTTGTATAGAGAAGATATCGAACACTCAGATCCGTTTTCTACCCAGGGTTTCCAGCGCTTCAGCGCTTGTTTGCCGATATCGAGAATGGAGCATTTCATTGCGCCAATATCGATATAAATATTGTTTATTTGTTCAAATTTGGAGGTAAATCATGAAAAGACTGTGTGTTGTGTTGGTTGTTACGGTGCTCGCGTTGACTTTTTCGGCGCTCACCGTCAGCGCTCAGGACAACGACCCGCTGGGCATTCGTGATGATGATCGTTTTGCCTGGGATTCATTGGCGCCATTCGAGGGCATGGACTTGGGCGGCGAAGACATCATTTTCTTCGGCCCTTGGGAGACGGAAGACCTCGAATACCTCAACAATGCTCTGGCATATTTCAACGATGCCGTCACCAATGGTAGCGTGACTTATGTCGGCTCGGGTAGTTTTGAGCAAGAAATCGTCATCCAATGCGAGGGTGGCAACCCACCACATCTCGCTGCCTTCCCACAGCCCGGCCTCGCCGCCGATATGGCCCGCCGAGGCTGCCTCACTGCCTTGGATGATGACACTCGTCAGTTCATCTCCGAAGGTTATGCCGGTGGTGACGGTTGGAATGCCTTCGCCACTTATCCCGACCCGATGGGCGAAGATCAGCTCTACGGCATCTGGTACAACGTCAACCTGAAGAGCCTCGTTTGGTATGTGCCGGATAACTTCGATGAGAATGGCTACGAAATCCCCACCAGCTGGGATGAACTGATCGCCCTTAGCGACCAGATCGTCGCTGATGGTGGTACGCCTTGGTGCATCGGCATCGGCAGCGGCGCCGCCACCGGTTGGCCGGCCACTGACTGGGTGGAAGACATCATGCTGCGCACACAACCCTTGAGCGTCTATCAAGATTGGACGACCAACGCCATCCCCTTCACCGACGAGCGCATCATGAACGCCATCAATTTATTCGGTTCCGTCGCCCTCAACGAGGACTATGTCAATGGTGGTACGACTGGTATTCTCACCACTGAATTCCAGGATAGCCCCCTGGGACTCTTCAGTGTTCCACCAGAATGCTATATACACCGTCAAGCGAGCTTCATCGGTGGCTTCTTCCCCGAAGATGTGGAAATCGGTGTGGATGTTGACTTCTTCTACTTCCCGGCCATCGACCCCGCTTACGGCAATGCCGTGCTCGGTGGTGGCACTGTCATCACCATCAGCAACGACACGCCTGGCGCTCGCGCCGTGTTGGACTTCCTGATGACCCCGCTCGCTCACGAGCTGTGGATGGCACAAGCTGGCTTCCTCTCACCGCATAAGGGCATCAACCTGGATATCTATTCCAGCGATGTGCTCCGTCGTCAGGCAGAGATCTTACTCGGTGCCGATGTCTTCGGCTTCGATGGTTCGGACTTGATGCCAGGCGCGATTGGCGCCGGCGCCTTCTGGACCGGTATGGTGGATTTCATCGGCGGCACCCCCGCTGAAGAGGTCGCACAGACCGTACAAGACGCTTGGGATGCCATCAAGGAGAGCGAGTAACCCCCCATTGGGGCTTCCACCCGCGTCTCCAAAAAATCAACACAAAAATCGTGGGGCGGTTTGCCTGCCCCACGATTTTTGTTTAATTTCACCAATGAGGTACACTTAGCCGTCAAAATCTGACAGGGTTTGTTTTTTATGCTCGAAGCCATCCAAGAAGCTCCTCGTGGTTTGCAAGCGGTCATTGCCATCGTCGGCGGCGTCGGCGCGTTGGTGCTCTATTTTTGGGGTAGCAACACCTTGCTGGACTTCATATTTCGCGACCGCTTTGCTGAAAACGGCAGCCTCCTCAACTCTAACGAAAAAATACGAGAACAGATCCGTCCTTGGCTCTTCGTCATCCCTGCCCTCTCCCTTCTTTTCATCTTCCTCATCTACCCTGCCTTCAACACCTTGGATTTGAGCTTGCGTGACGAAACCGGCCGCAACTTTACCGCCTTGCAAAACTATGAATGGGCATTGCAAGATCCCAGCTTCCATGAATCGATTCGCAACAATATCCTCTGGTTACTCTTTGTACCTTTCGTCAGCACCGCCTTCGGCCTGACCATCGCCGTCCTTTCGGATCGCGTCCGTTGGGAAAGCTTAGCCAAATCGCTCATCTTCATGCCCATGGCAATTTCTTTCGTCGGTGCCAGCATCATCTGGCAATTCGTCTATGATTTCAACGATACCGGCGAGCAACTCGGCTTGCTCAACGGCATCGTCGTCGCCCTCGGAGGCAATCCCCAAGGTTGGTACACCATTCAACCTTGGAACAACTTCTTCTTAATGATCATTCTGGTTTGGATCCAAACCGGCTTCGCCATGGTCCTGCTCTCGGCGGCGCTCAAAGGTGTCCCGGAGGAAACACTGGAAGCAGCGCGAATCGATGGCGCCAGCGAAATCAACATTTTCTTCCGCATCATGATCCCACAAATCATCGGCACCATCACCGTCGTCATGACCACCATCACCATCACGGTGCTGAAAATCTTCGACATCGTCTACGCGACCACCGGCGGTCAGTTCGGCACCGATGTGCTCGCCAACCTGATGGATACGAAAATCTTCCGCGAGACGGATTTCGGGCGTGGTAGCGCTATCGCTGTGACCTTGATGCTCGCCACCGTACCCTTCATGGTTTGGAACATCATCCGCTTCCGCCGAGAGGAGAAATTCCGATGAGCATCACCTCTCCGACCTCTACCCCCATTCAGCACGGCTTCGATTGGCGCCAAGCCTTCGGTTGGTGGAGTGTGCGCATCGGTTTGGCATTGCTCTGTTTCTTCTGGCTACTGCCAACCGTGGGACTCTTCATCGCTTCCATCCGCAGTGAAGAGGCGATCAAGACCACCGGCTGGTGGAAAGCGCTCACACCCATCACTGAATTCGTCGGTGTGCGCACAGGTACCGAAGCCGATTTGTCGGAGGATGGCCGCTATGTCATCCATGGTACTTTGCTGGAAGACCCAGAGCTACAAGGCACGGAGTTGGGTGAACAATTCGGCATCCGCTCCAATTTGGCGGAGACTTTTTCGGTCGGCGAAACCGTCGACTTGGGAGAGTACATTTCTTCGCGCGCCGGCCTGATCCTCAAGGTGAACGAAGACTATAGCTACGAAATCAGCTCAGCAGAGCCGATCGAGTTGCGGCGTGGGCAAAACATCTTCATCGAGAGCACCTCGCCACCCTCTTTCACCACCGATCACTATCGTGTCATCATCGAAGCCGATGCGGATTCCGATTACGGTATCGGACGCGCCTTCCTCAACACCCTCACAGTCACCATCCCGGCCACCATCATTCCCATCACCATCGCCGCCTTCGCCGCTTACGCTTTTTCCTGGATGAATTTCCCCTTCCGCACCGCCCTCTTCATCATCGTCGTTGCCTTACTCGTGGTACCCTTGCAGATGGCCCTCATACCCATATCACGCATCTACAACTCAGTTGGCTTAAAAGATACCTACCCCGGCATCTGGCTGGCGCATACCGGCTTTGGCTTACCGCTGGCCATCTATTTGTTGCGCAATTACATTGGTGGGTTGCCACGTGAAATCATGGAATCAGCCTATATCGACGGCGCGACACATTTCCAAGTCTTCACCCGTCTGGTGCTACCACTTTCGGTGCCAGCCCTGGCCAGCTTCGCCATCTTCCAATTCCTCTGGGTATGGAACGACTTGCTAGTGGCACGCGTCTTCTTGGGAATCTTGCCAGAAAACCAAGTGTTGACCGCGCAAATGCGATCACTCTTGGGGACACGCTACGAATTCATGCACCTGTTGCCGGCTGCGGCCTTCATCAGCATCTTCGTGCCACTCATCGTTTTCTTCTCTTTGCAACGCTTCTTCGTGCGCGGTTTGTTGGCCGGTTCTGTGAAAGGCGGCTGAGGGCTTCGCAACGGCAACGCCCGCCTGGCACGATTACAAAGTTGCGCCAATATGCCAGGGGTTGAATTCTGCCTCGCCGATTCCCTGCGCTTCACTGAGAGTGTCCCGCCCGGAGGCCGTTTCAATCACAACCTCTAGCAAACGCGCGGCCATTTCCTCCATAGTCGCACCATTCAACAAACTGCCAGCATCGAAATCCATATCTTCGGGCATCTGCGCGTATAGCTCGCTATTGGTGCTGATTTTTAGGCTCGGCGCCGGCCGAAAGCCGAAGGCGGAGCCGCGCCCGGTCGTGAATACGACCAAGTTACAACCGCCGGCGACTTGCCCAGTCACAGAAACTGGGTCGTAACCCGGCGTATCCATCAAGGTGAAACCGCGTACCTGCACCGGCTCGGCATAATCGAGGACCGCCTTGAGCGGGGTTGTCCCGCCTTTGGCGATGGCCCCCAAGGATTTCTCGTAAATCGTCGTCAACCCGCCCAATTTGTTGCCAACGGTGGGGTTGTTGTCAATTTCCATGCCGTGCATGGCCGTGTATTCTTCCCACCAACGAATTTTCTCCACCAAGCGCCGGCCCACGGCTTCATTCGCCGCTCGCCTTGTGAGCATATGCTCGGCGCCGTAAACTTCCGGCATCTCGCCCAGCACAACCGCGCCACCCTGCCGTACAACCTCATCCGCCAAACGCCCGACGAGCGGGTTGGCCGTCACACCGGACCAACCGTCGCTGCCACCACATTGCAAGGCGATAGTCAACGCGGAGATGGGGGTTAGCTCTCGTTCATACTGATTGACCTTCGGCAATAGCGCCTCCACAAGCGCCATCGCCGCGGCAACGGTTTTGCGGATACCACCACTACCCTGAATCGTGAGCAGCGGCGGCGGCGCGCCGTTTTCACCGCCGCTCAGACCCTCATTGCGTATGATGGCCTCCACCTGGTTGACTTCACAGCCCAAACCAACCCAAACACTGGCGCCAACATTGGGATGTTGGGCGATGCCCGCCAGCGTCCTTTGTAAAAGACGATAGCCTTGGCCATCCAGCTGGCTCCCACAACCGAGGGCATGAGGAAAAGCGATGACCCCATCCACATTCGGGAAAGCGCTGAGCCGCTCGCTCGTGAATTCTGCAGCGATGGCGCGGACAGTATGCGCAGAGCAATTCACACTACTCATCACAGCGATGTAGTTGCGCGTCCCCACACGGCCATCCGGGCGCTGATATCCCCAAAATTGCCTCCGTTGGGCCGGGGAAACCAATTCTGGTTCAACGATATCGACTGCAAACTCATATTCGCGCTCAAAATGGCCAACGCTCAAATTATGGGAATGCACATGCTCACCAAGGGCAATGTCTGCGCTCGTTTCGCCGATGATTTGACCATAACGCCTCAGCGCGCTCCCTTTGGGCAAAACGCGCAAGGCCAATTTATGCCCAGCTGGGACCATCCTCGCCAACGGTATCACTTCACCCTGGTGATCAAGCCGCGTCCCTGCCAGCAAAGGCTCTTTGGCGATTGCCACATCGTCCTCTGGGTGTAAGATGATGCAAAGGTCCTCCAGCGGCCGGGCATGCGAGCCATATGAATGATGAATGCGAATTTTACCCTGAGACACCATCTCTTCACTCCAAGATTTTCACGCTCGCGAGAATGCTCGCGAGCGTCGCTTCATGGGCTGGCAACTGCGCGACCGGCACTGAGGTTGCGATGATGTAGACCATCTGGTTCTCTGCCTGTGTGAGTGTAATCCTCACCAACAACTCCTCACTCTTGATCGCTGCTAAATCACGACCTTGCAATATCACCGAAATGGCTGGGCGGTCGTCGAGGCGCGTTCGCTCTCGATCGCCAACATCCCAATCATGATCGCCATGTAGCGGGCCGCGCCGCAGATAAATATCCAACATCGCTTCCAGCCCATCCTCGCTGAGGAGACCCAAGTTGCGATAAATGACCACATTCGGCGCGGGCTCAATCGCAAAAAACTCTGGCGCACCCAAAAGGAGTAAGTTCGTCTGCGGGATGTTGTATTGCCAGTCTTCGGGATATGAGAATTGTAGGGTTTTACCCACAAATTCTTGTGTCAGTGGCTGAGCGGGCACGCGACGGCCATCCCAATAGGCACCCATCGCCAAAAGCGCCGACAAAGTCGCCAAAATGATGAGCGGCAGTAACCATCGGTGTCGGTGTGAATTGGCAGTCATTCAATCAGTTGCGCGAAGTGCGCGGGTCGAGGGCATCGCGGACACCATCGCTGAGTAGATAAAGGCATAGCACAGTGAAGGTAATCATGATACCCGGCCAATAAATCAAATATTGCCCACGCGTGAAATAGCCGCGTGCGTTGGAGAGCATGTTTCCCCAAGTTGGCTGCGGTTCGGCAACCCCCAGACCGAGGAAGCTCAGCGCCGCTTCATTCAGGATGAGTTGTCCGGCATGAATACCCACAGAAACAATCGCAATATAAAGGACATTCGGCAAGAGATGCACGAACAAGATGCGGAAGCGCGCCGCGCCGACCGCTTGCGCCGCCAGAATGTACTCGCGTTGCTTAAGGGAAATCACCTCCCCGCGCACAAGGCGACAGCTCAATTGCCAGCCAAAAAACACGAATATGAAAATCAGGGTGCGCGGGTCCTGACCGAATAGAGTCGAAGCCACAACTATCAAAAAGAAACCAGGAATCGAAGAAATTGTCGTGATGAACCAAACCAACAGATCGTCAAAAACACCACCAATGTATCCCCCCAATAAACCCAAGGTCACGCCCAACAACAAAGAGAGCGCGGAAGCAAAAAAGGCGATGAGCAAGGATACCTGGCCGCCGTAGAGCAAACGCACAAATTGGTCACGGCCGACCTGGTCGGTGCCCATAATATGGCCAGCCCATTCGCCCGTATTGCGGACCTCTGCCTCAAAGGGAATACGACCGCTCAACAGGCTCAGATGCTCACTCAACTCGCTAGCGCTGAGTCTCGACCAAGTGGTTTCATAAATTGGCGCATAATTGGGTGGCGTGAATTGGGCAACCGTGTTGGTTTTTGTGTGGTTGATATTGAGTAGATTGGCCATCAGCGGCGCACCCACAAAACTGATCAAGGTCAGGATGATCAACATACTCAGCGCAAACAGGGTGAGGCGGTCATGCAACAGGTAATCCAATGCGTCTTGCCAAAGGGTGCGGGATCGACGGCTTTGTTCTGCCTCCCGTTTCAATAATGTGTCGTCGCGGAGCGTCAACGGCTTCGTACTGGCCATCGCCAAAACCTTAACTGTACTTGATGCGCGGATCCAGCCACGCATAAAGGATATCGGAGAAAAGTAGGCCCAAAATGAATAGCAAAGATGTGATCACGACCGACCCCATCACCACTGGATAGTCGCGCTGGATAGCGGCGGTGAGCACCAGCCGGCCCATGCCCGGCCAGGAAAAAACTTGCTCCACAACCACCGCTCCGCCCAATAGAGCGCCGAGCGCCGGGCCAATGATTGTCGCCACCGGCAGCATCGCATTGCGAGCCGCATGCCCCCAATTCACACGACGAAGCGACAAGCCCTTCGCGTGTGCCATCCGCACATAATCCTGCCCCAACTCTTCCAGCAAAGAGGAGCGTAAATATCGGGACATGGTCGCGATCCAGACCAATGAAAGTACACTGACCGGCATAATCATGCGCCGCACGCGGTCGCCGAGGTCAAATTCAGAACTCGTGGGGTTGCGCATACCGAACATCGGCAACCAATCCAATTCCACCGCGAAGATGACAATTAAGATTAATCCCAGCCAAAATTGTGGCACTGCCGAGCCAACTACCGAAATGAAACGTGCGAATTGATCGAACAAACCCCCTTGTTTGACTGCGGCATAAATGCCAAGCGGCAAACCGACGGCAAAACCCAATAACAAAGCGCTTAGAGTCAACTGTAAGGTTGCTGGGACGCGTTCCATGATCAACCACATTACCGGGCGCTTTTGCTGGATGGAATTCCCCAGATCGCCGCGCAGAAACCCCTTGCGGTCGCCATAGTCTTCGTCATAGGGCTGCCTGGTGATGCCTTCTGGGAGGGTGCTGAGTGCAGAAGCCGGTATCATACTCGTGAATGGCTCATGCTTGTTCTCGACGATAAAATCGTTGCCAATTAGCCAAGTGATGTATTGCATATGTGCTGGTCGGTCCAACCCCAACAACTTCCGCAAGCGCTGGGCAGTTTCAGGGCTGGAATCTGGGGTGTAGGTGATGAGGGTGACGGGATCCCCTGGCGCGAGTAACATCAACATATTTGCGAGAAAGGTGATGCCAATGAAAGTCGGCACCGCTTGTATGACCCTACGCAGTATGAACGCACCCAATATCAATCACTTTCCCAAAACTCGTGAATATCATAACATAGGCCGAACAGCAATAAAAACAAAACGATTGAGCAAAGGGCGCAAATCGAGCCCAAATTCATCGACAAAATAGGGAAGCGATGGCATGAAGCAAACACTGGAGATCCTCATCCTCAGCGCCGCCGATGTGCGCGCCACTTTGCCGATGCCCACCTGCATTGAACTGCTGGCGAAGGCGTTGCGCCTACGCGATGAAGGCCGAGCAACCAACCCCTTGCGAGAGAAGATGCTGTTGCCAGAGGGTAGAGGGTTGCTCGGCATGATGCCCGCTGAGTTGAGCCCAATCGCGGCAGCGGGCATAAAGGTCGTCGCCGTCCTACCCGGAAACCACGGTAGTCGCTACGATTCGCATCAGGGCGGCGTCTTACTATTCGAAACAGAGCGCGGGCAACCACTCGCCCTCGCTGATGCCAGCGAAATCACGGCCATCCGCACCGGCGCAGCCAGCGCCGTCGCCACCCAAGAACTCGCCCGCGCCGATGCCGGCGACCTGGCTATCTTGGGTAGCGGTGTCCAGGCTCGCTCGCACCTAGCGGCGATGTTGGCTGTGCGCAAATTGAGGCGTGTGCGCGTTTGGAGCCGCAACGAAGCCCACCGGCAACGCTTCGTCGAGCAAGAAAGCAAAAAACACAATGTCTTGTTGGAGACCGCCACGAGCGTAGCCGCAGCCGTGGCCGGCGCCGACTTAATTTGTACGACGACGAGCGCGACCGAGCCCATTCTCTACAGTGATTGGGTATCCCCGGGTGCACATATCAATGCTGTCGGCTCCAGTGTTCCCCATGCCCGTGAGCTCGATTCCCTTCTGGTGCAAAAGACGAGGGTTTTCGTCGAAAGCGCGGAATCCGCACTGAACGAGGCCGGTGATTTGCTCATCGCGCAGCATGAAGGGCATTTCGCACCGGCGGATATCCAAGCTGAGCTCGGCGCAATTTTGAATGGCAAAGACCCCGGCCGAGAAACTCCTCACGAAATCACCCTTTTCAAGTCATTGGGGATTGGTGTCTACGACCTAATTGCCATTCACCACTGTTACGAGGGAGCCCGCGAGCTCGGTCTCGGGGTATGGGCGCCCTTCGGTGAATTGCGCGATGATGGCTGAAAGAGCAATCTCCATCATTTCCCTAGACGAAATCGAGAAAGCCCGCGCAAACATCCGCTCGGCTGCGCGCCGCACCCCAGTATTGTCCCTCGAACAAGAAACGGTATCGGCAAACATTCACCTTAAATTGGAAAATCTACAGGCGATTGGCTCTTTCAAGATACGCGGTGCCAGCAACGCGATGGCGCAGATGAGCACAGCCGCCTTGCGCGCCGGCGTAACGACGGCCAGCATGGGCAACATGGCCCAGGGCATTGCCTGGAATGCGCGCCAACTGGGTATCCCCTGTCGTGTCATCGTGCCAGAGAATGCGCCCGCAGCGAAATTGGCCGCCATTCAAGCGCTGGGGGCAGAGACGAAACGCATCCCTTTCCCCGATTGGTGGGAAATCCTGCTCAGTGGCGACTGCCCGCAAGCGCGTGGTCATTTCATCCATCCCGTTTGCGATGCGCAAGTCATCGCCGGCCATGGCAGCATCGCCCTCGAACTGCTCGAAGACCTGCCAGATTTGGCCGCAGTCGTTCTCCCTTTTGGCGGTGGCGGTTTGGCACTGGGAATCGCCTCAGCCATGCAGGCACTACGACCGGCAACGCGCGTAATCGCGGTCGAACCAGAAACAGCCAATCCCTTAGCGCGCTCCTGGGCAAGCGGCGTCATGACCAACGCACCCTATCAACCCAGCTACATTGATGGCTGCGGTGGCGCGAGCATCTTGCCACAAATGTGGCCGGCGCTACGCCAAACACTCAGCGGGGCGGTGTCCGTCACATTGGCAGAAACCGCCGCCGCCATACGGTTGCTCGCGATAAAGGGGAATGTCGTCGCTGAGGGCGCTGGGGCGGTGAGCCTAGCGGCAACATTGGCCGGAAAAGTGGGTGATGGCCCGGTGGCCTGTATCATTTCCGGTGGCAATATCGACGCCAATTTGCTGGCGGGTATATTGCGCGGTGAATTTCCACAACCCAGGGAACCCAGTGCCCCCCGCTGAGGGTAACGGCAAGCCCTTTCGGCTCTCTGAGACTCTGCGCCCTGACTTCAGAAATTTTTCCTGCGCCACCCCAGAATTCCGTTTTGGCCGAAAGGGTTTCTCACCAATTCGGCCCAGGATAGTAACGATTGACCACAACGCTATACTGCCCTAAGCGAATTGGAGAAAAATCCACAATGGACGAACGCGCTCTCGAAACGGCCCTGCAATATGCGGCCGACCATCAGGATAGCAATCTGGAGGGCTTTCGCGAGTTGTTACGCTTTCCCTCCATCAGTACCGACCCCGCTCACCGAGAGGATCTCGAGAGCTGTGGCGACTGGATTCTAGCGGAGGCAGCCCGCATCGGCTTCAAAGAATGCCGCAAGCTGGAAACCGCTGGGCAACCCGTCCTGTATGGTGAATGGTCGGCGGCCGGAGCCGATGCCCCTACGGCCATCATCTACGCGCATTACGATGTCCAGCCAGTCGATCCCTTGGAACTTTGGGAGACGCCGCCCTTCGAGCCATCACAGCGGGGTGAATTGCTATTCGCGCGCGGTGCTATCGATAATAAATGTGGTGTTTGGGGCAATTTGAAGGCATTCGAAGCGCTGTTAGCCACCACTGGGCGCTTGCCGCTCAATGTCAAACTCTGTTTTGAAGGAGAAGAGGAATGCGGGTCCCCCAGCATGGCGCCCTTCGTCGCGGCCAATAAGGAGCTACTGGACGCCAATTTGCTCGTCAACAGCGATGGCGAGTTTCAACCCGAACAACCGCGCCTGGGGTATGCGGCACGCGGCATCGTCGCCGCCGAAATCACCATAAACTGCGCTAAAGATGATTTGCATTCCGGGCAATATGGTGGCGTCGTACAGAACCCCAACCACATCCTCGGTCAAATCATCGCTTCTTTCCATGACCCTTCCGGGCGCATCCAAATCCCCAACTTCTACGACGCGGTGGAAAGCGTAGATGTGCAAGAAAAGCGACACATTTCTCAAGCATACGAAACCCAAAGAAAGCGCTACGAAGCCGAAGCGGGCACCGCAAATTTCTGGGCAGAAACGCTGGCACCACGCTCCGAACGAGCCACGGTATGGCCCACTTTGGATATCAATGGCGTCAGCGGCGGCTATCAAGGACCCGGAATCAAAACCGTCATCCCCGCCCGCGCTTCTTGCAAAGTGACGATGCGCATCGTCCCCAACCAAGACCCGGAGCGCATCGCCCAGGCTTTTCACGAACATGTGCGGCAATTCAACAGCGACACCGCGCAAGTCAAAGTGCGCTTTTTATCGAAGTCTTGGCCATTCATGATCGATCAACAAAGCGCAGCGATGGCCGCCATGCAACTTGCGCTAGAAGCGACGGTCGGGCAACGCGCCACCTTCACGCGCAGCGGTGGCTCCATACCCATTTTGGCGATGTTTCAACGCGAACTGGGGATGCCGATGACCAGCATGCCTTATGGTGCGGGCGGGGGCGTGCACGCACCCAACGAATTCATACGCCTGGCTGATTTCCAACTGGGCTTGCAATTGGGCATCCGCTTTTATTCCGAGTTGGGGAAATTGCCCGCCACCGCTTTCGCGCGCTAGTAATTTTCATCAATTGACGGTCACGGTCGCGTAGAGATCACGCTGATTGCCATCCTGCAAGACAACACGCAAATGATAAGTCGTGCTTTGCGTTGGACATTCCTGGCGCTCGCCCGCGGGCCCGGCAACGCCAACGCCCTGGTAATAGATTTCGCGGATACTTTCCGCATACCAGCGAAGCGTTACACATTGACCAGCCCGGATATAAACCTGGTTGAGGCCGTTTACGGTGAAGCGCAACTCATTCGTGGTGAATTGCGGCGACGACGGTACAAAAACGGGCGTCGCCGTTGGCGGCGGCTCCGGCGGCGCATAAGTCTGAAGCAAAACATAGCTACAATCGCCCTCCAAGCGCGTATAATCGTTGCCAGCAATCCATGCATCCAAACCATTGTAATCCACACGATACCAGGTATCGGCGAGGTTGCGGCCCAGGACACGCGCACGCGCGCCAAAATTCAAGCGTCCGACGACCGGATAATCGGTCCCATCACCCTCCCGCAAATTCATGTTCAAGCGAACCGGCGTGAGCACACATTCGCCGCCACTCGGTATCGCGCTGAAGGGCTGGTTCGTGGCGGTTGGAGAAGGGGTGGGTTGGCTAGCGCGGACACGATAAACCCTCTGAGTGCTTGAGCCATCTTCCTGCACCACCCTGAGGGTAAAAGATGTCGTTTCCGAGAGACATTCGCGCCAGTAACCACTTTCCAGGGTGCGTTCTTCCTGGAAGTAAATTTCCCTCGCGCCCCGAACATTCCATTGCAATTCCACACATTCGCCAGCCACGATGCTCAAATCCTCTTCAGCACCGTTCAGGGTATAGCGTATTTCGCTAGCACGAGCGGTGGGAACGGGGGTGCGGGTTTGAACGCCATCCAATTCCAACACTGGCAATTGTGAAAGGACCCATTTCGGTGCCAGGATGGCCGCAGGGATGACGATCGGCGCAATGGTTAGGGAATCGACGACGAACTCGCCATTACCGAGATTGTAGAAACCGATGGTACCTTCGTATAAGGCTTGGTCGGGATCGGCCTCGTAATCAAAAAGCTGCTCATCATCCCAAAGAGCAAAGATGCGTGTGCCCTCGGCGATGATCACCAATTCATGCCATTCCTCGTCATGGATATCGGGAAGCCATTTCAACAACCTCGCAATACCGGCGTCGTCCGTCTGAAAGAGGCCAATGCCCTCCGGTCGAATGTGCAATTGATAGGAGGCTGCCTCTTGTGCGCGGAAGACAATACTGCGCAATCCTGGGCCATTGCCCAGCAAACGCATCGCCAGCGTGAAATCGGCCCGCTGCCCAGGGATAATTACGGAGGCGCCATCTGTCTTAGCGCGGACGATTCCCTCTTCTTCTTCCAACCAAACTCCCGTGGATTGCCATTCCGCCGGGATACCATCGTCCAGATTCTCCTCAAAATAGAGTGTCTCACCCTCCTCCTGCGCCAGGAGCGGTTTGCTCAAAGGGAGTATCACCAAGAAGAACATTCCCCAACGAATTAGCCATCGGGCCATATCGACTACCTCCCAATGTAAAGGGATTGCCCCCTAGGGGACTCGAACCCCTGTTTTAGCCTTGAGAGGGCTATGTCCTGGGCCACTAGACGAAGGGGGCGGCAACCACCTTTACTATAAGTTCAGCGGGCAATGGCGTCAAGATGCCACCAGAAAACCCATGCGTTCCTTGACTTGCTGCAGAGTTTTATCGGCAACAGCAGCGGCGCGCTCCGCACCATCATGCAACACCGCATCAATATGACTCTCATCGGCGATCAATTCGCGATAACGCGCTTGGAGCGGCGCGAAAGCGTCATTGACCGCTTCGATGACTTCGCGCTTCAAGTCACCATAACCCTTACCGACAAAATGGTTTTCAACCACCGTTTTTTCCTGGTCGGTGATGGCCTGGTAGATGGTCAAGAGATTGTTGATGCCAGCGCGCTCCGGGTCCTTGCTGAAACCAATTTCACGATGGTTATCGGTCACCGCACGCATGATCTTTTGACGAATCAAGTCGGGCGAATCGAGCAAGAAAATTGCATGATATTCGCTGTCATCGCTCTTGCTCATCTTATGCGTGGGCCGGTCGAGGGCCATGATTTTCGCACCAGCCTCGCTGGGGAAAAAGGTGGGTATGCGGAAGGTATCGCCATATTGATGGTTGAAGCGCTGCGCCAAATCGCGCGTGAATTCCAGGTGCTGTCGCTGGTCTTCACCGACCGGCACAGCATGCGCCTGATAAAGCAAAATGTCTCCCGCCATCAGCACCGGATAGTTCAACAAGCCAGCGCCAACCGATTCCAATTCTGCGCGACCTTTTTTATCTTTGAATTGCGTCATGCGATGTAGCCAACCCAAGGGCGTCATGCAGGTCAACAGCCAGGCGAGCTCGCTATGCGCCACCACATGCGATTGCACAAAAACCACAGAGTTTTTTGGGTCCAGACCCGCCGCCAGGTAAAGCGCTGTGACGGCGCGCGTCCCCGCGCGCAGCTCTTCCGGCGCCTGTGGCTGGGTGATCGCGTGCAAATCGACGATGGTGAAATAGCATTCGAACTCTTCCTGGACACGCACCCAATGTCGTAAAGCGCCGAGGTAATTGCCGATCGTCAATTGACCGGATGGCTGAATACCCGATAGCACACGCTGCCTCATGAAACCCTCTTTCTCAACACAACCGCCTTGCGATACGCCCAGAGGGATTCGAACCCCCGACTCTCGGTTCCGAAGACCGAAGCTCTGACCGCTGAGCTATGGGCGCGAGATTGCCAGCATTGTAGCGAAGCGAGCGCGGCAATCAAGCATCGTTGAAAAAGGTGGTGCCGCTCAGCTCCAACCTTCCTTCAAAGTGCGCTGTATCTGGCGCCGCGTCTCACGCTCAGCGATCGCCTGCCGCCGGTCATATTGTCGCTTGCCGCGCGCTACCGCCAATTCCAATTTGGCGCGTCCACGCTGTAAATAAAGCAAAGTGGGTATGACGGTCATGTTGCGCTCGCGGATGCGGCTGATGATGCGCGTGATTTCGCGGCGATGCAAGAGCAATTTGCGCGGTCGTAAGGGGTCCGTATGCCCGTATTGCTTTCCCTGTTCATACAAGGCGATATGCACATTCAGCAACCAAAGCTCACCGCCGCGTTCTTGAACAAAACCATCGCCAATGCTGACGCGATGCGCGCGGATCGATTTGATTTCTGAGCCCCGCAAGACCAATCCTGCTTGATAGGTCTCTTCAATCGCATATTCAAAGCGTGCACGCCGATTCCGGGCGATGATATGAATGCCCGCAGGAGTGTTTTGCGTCATCAGTTTAGGCTAAACGAAACGAAGGTCTGACGCTAGCCTTCGATCAGCGGCCGGAAACGCGCGCGCAGCGCTCTCTCCGTCAAGCCACCCATTGCGAACTTTTGCGCCGTATTTCGCTCGACACCAATCACCGTGAGGACGCTGCCGGTTTCACAATCCAGCACCTCAATGGCCAAAGTATGAATGGTGGTCGGCAAATCCTGGCTGACGGAACATAGACTCACCAACGCATTTTGGACTTTTTCCACCATCGCAACATCGCCACGGCTGCCGCAGACTGAAATCACCATTTGCGGTCCCAATACGGCTTCGCGCAAAAGTTCAGTATTCGGACGCAACTCAAAATCGGGAACCGCCGCGAGTAAAGTCGTCACCAGCGGTCCTTCCGGATTCAACGATGCCGAACCGACATTGCCAATGGGTGTGCTCGGGGTCGGGGTGCTGGTGGGAATGGGGGTTGGGGTGGCGGTCGGGGTTGGGGTGCTGGTGCTAGACGGCGACTGCGTCGGCACCCAGGTGCGGATTATCGGCGACTGCGTTGCAACGGGGGAGATACCCGACAATTGCGGTCCCAAAACCACTATAGCCACGACTCCTATCATCCCAACCGCCACGATAACCAACAGGAAATGGAAGACCCCACCCAGGAAAGAGCCGCCACCAACACCGCCGGGCATCTCCGGGAAATCGGGTTGTGGTGGGATATCACTTTGCAAAGCGGCAACTGGCCGTGACGAGAGCGACGAGGCCGATGAATGCTCACGAAGCAGGCTAGCCCGTTGCTTCCGCAGCTGCTTTTCCAACTGACGCAATAAAGATACCGCTTCTGGGTAAGCGGGCTCTAGCCGCAAGACGCGCGTGAGCGCCGCGTGAGCCACCTGAGGATCGGTCACTGCATGCGCGTAGACCCACCAAACATCCGGGTTATCCGCGGCCTGTGTGAGTAGTGGTTGCAAAAGGGTTACCGCACGATCCGGGTGGCCAGCCTCGATCATCTCAAAAGCTGAGTTCAAGATCGTTTGCACAGAATCAGACATTGACCCGCCGGGCTATTGAGCGAGCACTTTACAAGCGAGTGTAATTGTATGGCAAATTAAAAATCATGCAATTGTCCAACCATTGGCCTGCAAACTCCGCGAACCAAAGAGGCTCACCTCCCGTGAGCCTCAGGGGAATGCCCAGGAGAGGATTCGAACCTCCACGCCCACAAGGAGCACAGGCCCTCAACCTGCCGCGTATGCCATTCCGCCACCTGGGCGATGCGTGAGCATTGTAGCCGCGCCCTGCCATTTCTGTCAATTCCCCATCGCTCTCATTTGCGCTACAATCCCAGGGTTGAATATCGGTTGAAGTTGATTGATTCCATGCGCATCGCTGTGGACGCTATGGGTAGTGACAATTTCCCGCGACCGGATGTGGCGGGGGCCGTCGCTGTGGCCCGTCGAAATCAAGAAATTGGCATCATTCTCGTGGGTGATGAGACCATGATCAGCCAGGAGATTTCGCGACATAAAGCCGACAATCTCCCCATAGAAATCCACCACACTAGCGAACACATCCGCATGACGGACAAACCGGGCTCTGTGCTCAAGGAAAAGCCCCGTTCTTCCATCCATCTCGGTTTGCAATTGGTGAAAGAAGGCACGGCTGACGCTTTCATTAGCGCCGGCAACACCGGTGCCGTGATGGCGATCGCGACCTTGGAGAAGTTGCAACGCATCCGTGGCATCAAGCGCCCAGCCCTCAGCGCCATCTATCCCATCGATGGCCGTCCGCTCACCATCCTCGATATCGGCGCCAATGTCGACTCACGTCCCGAATGGCTACTCCAATTTGCCCTCATGGGGAGCCTCTATTCGCGCGCCGTGCTCAATATTGAGGCGCCGCGCGTTGCTTTGCTTTCCAACGGCGAAGAAGCCGGCAAGGGCAATCACCTCATCCAACAAAGCGAAACCCTCCTGCGCGATTCCACGCTCAATTTCATCGGCAATGTGGAACCTGGCGCGCTCTTGGAAGACCGCGTCGATGTCCTCGTCACGGATGGCTTCACCGGCAATATATTCCTCAAGACCTTTGAAGGCACGCAACGCTTCCTGCGCAGCACCCTGGGGCGGGAGCTCAAGCGTGACCTATTCTCCATGATCGGTGGCGTTTTATCCGGGCAAGCCTTCATGCGCTTGCGCCGTCGCGTCGACCCGGACCTCATCGGTGGTGCGCCCCTGCTCGGCCTGCGCGGTGTTGTCCTCGTATCCCATGGCAACGCCAACGCGGTCGCCATCCAAAATGCCATTTTACACGCTTGCAAGGCCGTCTCTACCGATGTCATCGGCGCCATCCAACGCGGGTTGCAAACGCTCCGCGGCGTTCAAAGCTGAAACCATCGTGCTCGGGCGGGGACAATTGCCGGAAAAGCGCCCAGACTCCGGTCCAGCCAATTTGCTCACTGACATCTGGCCACTCATACAGGATGGCGAAATCAAACGCGCCGAATTGTTGGTGGCCGAAATCCTACGCGATGAAAAAAGCGCTTCCGCGCGGGCAAATGTCTTGTTGGCGCGTGCGCGCTGCAAATTCCTCAACGGGCGCCCACAAGAGGCGCTGGAGGATTGGGAACAAATCTCAGCCCTAGCCCCCGAGATCGCCGAAACCCCAATCGCCCTCGAATTGCGCGCCGATGCTCATTTAGCGCTCTTCGAGTTGAGCAGTGTCGGCTTTGCCGGGAAAGAGGGCCAAGCCGCTTCCGAAAGCCTGTACCGCCAAGTCATCCGCCAACATCCCACCTATGAAAACCGCGGCTGGTTGCACTATCAACTGGGACGAGTGCTGTTAACCGCGAATCGCAACAATGAAGCGAGTGTACAATTCCACCAAGCGCTGGTCACCCCCAGCAACCTACCCGCCCTCAACGCCTATTGCTATGAGCGTCTGGCTTTCATCGCCCATTATGAAGAGCGAGACCGTTTGCGCGCGCTCGGCTATTTAGAGAAGGCCATTCACCATTACCCCGCAGGATATTGGCGGGGTTGGTTGGTGGAAATTTTGCTCATGCGCGCGCGCGTCACCTTAGAGCTCGGCCGGTTATCGCTGGCACGCCTAAGCATCGACGAAGTGTTGCGACTCTTGGGTGACGAACACCCCAAAAAGGCGAATGCGCTATACGACGCAGCGGAAATATTGCTAAAAATACCGGGGGAAGAACAGGCCGTAATCCCTTTGTTGGAAGAATACCTGGAATTGAGCAAACAACCGCTGAGCATCGATGTCAGTTGGGCACGAGCCCATGAACGGCTCGGCGAGCTGTATTTTCGTAGCGCTCGCTATGATGATGCCGTCAGTGCCTATCGCCAGGCTCTGCGACACAACCCATACTCCCCCTTATCGTCCAACCTACAATTCCAACTCGCCTGTGCCCAATACCAGGGCGGTCATTACCACCAAGCTTGCGAAACCCTCGCAAAGCTCATCCTGGCAGAGCAAAATGAGGGGAGCTCCATCTCAGATTACCGCGTCTACGAATTGCTCGGCAATGCGCATTTCGTTATCGGCAACTACGATGATTCCCTCCGTGCCTATCAGAACGCCCTAGCGTTATCGACAGAAAATTCCCCCGATTACCAACAAATCTGTCGTTATCATGACTATGCCCTCCGCCGCAGTACAGAGTGAATTACCCAAGGTCACCGTCATCGGCGGTGGCTTGGCCGGTAGTGAGGCGGCATGGCAACTGGCCGAGCGTGGTTTTCCCACAAACTTATACGAGATGCGCCCCCAGCGCTCCAGTCCCGCTCATGTGAGTGAGCATCTGGCAGAGTTGGTTTGCAGCAATTCACTCGGCTCGCAATTACCCGGCCGCGCTTCCGGAACCCTACAAGCAGAGATGGCCTTGGCCGGTTCCCTACTCTTGCGCGTCGCGCAGGATTGCGCTGTTCCCGCTGGCGGCGCATTGGCCGTCGATCGCACTCGCTTTGCCGAGAAAGTTACGCAAACCATCCGGCGACACCCACGCATACGCCTCATCCATCAGGAATGTACCCGCATTCCCGCTTCCCCAACCATCATCGCCAGCGGCCCACTCACCTCCCCCAGCCTGGCGGAGAGCATCTCCGCGTTGACCGGTGAGCAACACCTTCATTTTTATGATGCCGTCTCGCCAATTGTCGCGCGCAATAGTGTGAATTTGGATATCGCCTTTTATGCCAGTCGTTATGAGCGTGGCGACTACGAAAGCGGCGATTATTTGAACTGTCCGCTGAACCAAAGCGAATACGAGTGTTTCTTGTCCGCCCTACTCCAAGCGGAATGCATCCCATTGCGCGATTTTGAGCGCGAAGACCCTCGCTTCTTTGAGGGTTGCCTGCCAATCGAGACATTGGCAAAACGAGGGCGCGAGTCTTTGCGTTATGGGCCGCTGAGGCCAGTCGGTTTGCGCGACCCTCGCAATGGCCAGCGACCCCATGCCGTTCTGCAATTGCGGCAAGATGATCTGGCCGGTGAATTGCTCAACCTAGTCGGCTTCCAGACCAACCTGCGTTGGCCGGAACAACGCCGCATCCTACGCCTCATCCCCGGGCTAGAAAAGGCAGAATTTTTGCGCTACGGTATGATGCACCGCAACACCTTCCTCAACGCACCCAACCTACTCCGGCCAACGATGGCTTTCCGCAAACGAGCAGACTTGTTCTTTGCCGGGCAAATCACCGGGGTGGAGGGATACCTGGGGAATATCGCCACTGGTTTGGTTGCGGCCGTGAATTTGGCGCGCAAGTTACAGGGCCAAACTCCTTGGGTTCCGCCCCGCGCCAGCATGTTGGGCGCCCTCTGTCATTATGTAACCCATGCCGAGCCCGCGCACTTCCAACCCATGAAAGCCAATTATGGAATTCTGCCGCCGCTGCAACCGCCCATCCGCAACAAACGCCAACGCTACACAGCCTATCACCAACGCGCTTGCGCGGCCTTTTCTGCTTCGTTGACTCAGATAGCAGACCCCTACATCACTAGCGAGAAAATTAGGATAGAACGCAGACACCCTAGTCCACCCCCCGAAAAGCGCATTACAATGCCCAACAACTGAATGGAGGGAATAAAATGCCCGAGCTGGCCGATCGCCTTCGCAATTTACCGCCTTATATTTTCGCGACGATCTCTCAACAAAAGCGCCAGCTGGCCAGCGACGGTGCCGATGTGATTGGACTGGATGTCGGTAGCCCCGACCTGCCGCCACCCGATTCGGTCATCGAGGCTTTGGTGAAATCAGCACGCAATCCCGAAAACCATGGTTATGCGGGGTATGCTGGGACACCCGGTTTCCGCGCCGCGGTCGCTCGACATTATGCCAAGCGCTTCGACTGTGATTTCGCCAGCGATGGCGAGATTTTGCCCCTACTGGGTAGCAAAGAAGCCATCATCCATTTCTCCCTGGCCTACCTGAACCCCGGAGACATCGCCCTCGTTCCCAGCATCGGCTATCCATCTTATGCGATGGGCGCGCGCATTGCCGGCGCCGAAGCACACTATTTGAATTGTGACGCCACCAACGGTTACCTGCCCGACATCCGCAATCTTCCCCAATCCATCGCCGATCGCGCCAGTATCCTCTGGGTAAATTTCCCCAACAATCCCACTGGTGCCGTTGCCGCTCACGAAGATTATCTTCCCATCGTCGAATTCTGTCGCGCGAACGACATCTTGCTGCTATCAGACAATCCTTATTACGATGTCACTTATGATGGCCGGCGTGGTATCAGCATTTTCGAGATACCGGGGGCGCGACCGCTGGCGGTGGAACTGATCTCCCTTTCAAAAACCTACAATATGGCCGGTTGGCGACTCGGCGCGGCCATCGGCAGCGCTCCTTTCATCAAATCCTTGCTCAATATCAAAAGCAATGTGGACAGCGGACATTTTCACCCTGTGTATGATGCCGGTATCGAAGCCTTGGATAATACACCGCGCTCCTGGATCGAAGCGCGCAATGCCTTATACGAGCGTCGTCGTGATTTGATCGTTTCCTTACTACCGACGGTCGGGTTGCGAGCCGAATCCCCGCCCGGAGGCGCCATGTATGTTTGGGCACGCGTTAATGATGGCGATGGCGCCGCTTATGCGCGCGGCGCTCTACAACACGCGCATGTTTCCGTCGCACCGGGCGCTGCCTATGGCCCCGATGGCAAATCCTTTGTCCGCTTGAGTCTCGTGACGAAAGAAGCACGCATCCAAGAAGCGCTATCTCGCCTAAGCCGCTGGCGAGATATGCAAAGCTCGGGAAGCTAAATGCCACCCACCGCGCAAAAAACAACCCCAGAACCTCTCCATAAGCGCGCTTATCTCGTCGGCGCGGAGCTTCGCGGCGTCTCCGCCAACCTTTCCAGCGCGGATTCTTTGCGCGAGTTGGCCATGCTCGCCGATACCGCCGGCCTCACAGTCGTCGGAAAGACCATCCAAAAACGCAAACTCATCCATTCGGCAACTTTTCTGGGGAAAGGCAAAATTGCAGAAATTGGCGATGCCCTGGGCGAGCTGGCGGCGAATTGCGTCATTTTTGATGATGAGCTGAATCCGCGACACCAACGCGAGTTGGAAAAGCGTTTCGGGCCAGATATACAGGTGATGGATCGCTCGGTCCTCATCTTGGATATCTTTGCCCGCCATGCGCGAACTCGTGAAGGCGCCTTGCAAGTCGAATTGGCACAGTATGAATATCGCCTCCCGCGGCTCACGCGACAATGGACGCATTTGGCAAGACAAGCCGGTGGCGGCGGGATGCGCGGCGTGGGTACGCGTGGTCCTGGTGAAACCCAATTGGAAGTCGACCGCCGTGAAATTCAGCGGAAAATTGCCCACTTGAAACGCCAAATTGAGAAAATCCGCAACCATCGCCAGCGGCATCGCCGCCAGCGCCAACGGGCCGGTATACCCACCGTCTCTCTTGTGGGTTATACCAACGCCGGCAAATCCACCCTGCTCAACACGCTCTGCGGCGCTGATGTTCTAGTCGCCGACCAGTTATTCGCCACCCTCGACCCAACAACGCGGCGCCTTTTGCTCCCTTCCGGGCAAGAGGCGTTGATCACCGACACCGTCGGTTTCATCCAGAAATTACCCACCACATTGATCGCCGCCTTTCGCGCCACGCTGGAAGAAGTGCTGGAAGCCGATTTGCTATTGCATGTCGTCGACCTTTCGCATACCAACTCCGCCCAACATATCGAAACGGTCGAAGACACCTTGGCCGAATTGGAGATGCCGGCCAGGCCACGCCTACTGGTCTGGAATAAAGCGGATTTATGGGATGGACGAGCGCTCGCGACTCCACCAGATACTAGCTTGTACGAGGGTGAAGTCATGGTTTCTGCGTTGGCTGGGTCGGGGCTGGATGAGCTCCTTAATAAGATTGAAAGCGCATTCGCCGCGCAGTATCACTCCATGCGCCTACTCCTCCCCTATCAACATGGGAATTTGTTGGCGCGTCTCTATTCACAGGGGCATGTCCAGGAGCATGAAGAAACACCAGAGGGATTCTTACTCCGCGCCCAAGTTCCCGCCAGTCAAGTTCGCCAATACACCCCATATCAATTGTCAGAAAGCCCCAAAAGATTGTCGTGAAGGGCCGGATTGTTGTTTTCCGACAAAGACAACCAATAGATTTCGGGTTGATAAAGACTATGGAAGAATAAACGGCTATCCGGCGCCAAAGTGAGCCCCACTAAAGGGGCCGACAACTCTGTTCGGATGACCAATTCCACCTCTTCAGCCAAGCAACCGCCGTTCTCGCGGCAACGGCTTGCCTCAACCCGGCCGATCATCCCTAAGCCGCCCTCGGAATAGGAAAAATAGAGCCAACCATCTTCCGCCAGAGCCAAACCAGTGACATTTTGCAAACCGCTCACCAATTGTCGGCCCTGCAATTCGTCCGTATCCAAGGGGCCCTCTACAGCGCGAATCTCCCGTAGCGTAAACCATTCGATGGAACGCCTTGCGCTGCCGGTATTGGCGATGTACAAAGCGCCTTCATCCAAAACCAATCCGGTCGGCCCGCGCAACCCAGTCAACCATGTTTCGATATTACCGGAGCGTGAGGCGGTGACCATCGTCCCATCCAGCAAGTTACTGATGAGGAAACGATCTTCATCCAAATGGGCGATGCCCCAACCGCCTTTCAAACCATCTTGGCTGATTGTTGCCGGGGCCGCGTTAGGGTGGATACGGAGCAAATCATTGGTCTCGAAATCCGCCATCCAAAGTTGTGTCAACCCGCCCGAGCCTTCTTCCGCAAAAAGCGAATGGGCGTTCTGTACACCAAAAATATAAGTGCGGGTCGTCCCCGTCTCAAGATCGATCTCGTAGATTGTCCAATCACCTGTGCAGGCAACATACAGTTTATTGGCGAACCATGTCATGCCGTTTGGACGTTGAACATTGCCGTATAGTATTTGCAGGTCGCTTTGCTGAAAGAGGGCTTCTACCTCCTGCGCCAAGCCCTGCAAAGCAAAAGAGCATAAAACAAACAATGTGATACAAAATGAAAAGCCACGCCGCAACCCGTGCATAATTTGAGAACTCAAGTTAACTTGGCTTATGAGATATTTCACATATCTTAGCACACTACTACGGTTTTGGCCTGTTCTATCGCTCGGCGTTTTGGCCGCTTGCGCCACCCTGAGCGAGACGGTTCCCCTCTATCATGTGGTGTTGCGAGTGGATGATGTTGAGCGCGCCTACGCCCTCTCCAAACCCGCCACCGTCGGCGAATTGCTGAACCTCGCCCAACTCACGCTTCGTGAAGAAGACCATCTCTCACATCCCCAAGAAGAGCCATTAGTGGATGGACTGGTGGTTGTCTTGAAGCGCAAATCCGAAAGGACCGAATGTGTTTTAACCCCCATTTCCTTTGGCGAGAAACGGCTACCCAATGAATTACTCGCTCCCGGCGAGACGCGCGCTGGGCCGCGGGGGAAAATGGGTTCGGAGCGCGTCTGCAACTACATAGAGGTCCGCAAGGGCGAAACTTCACAAAGGGAAATCAGCCGAGAGCTTGTGAGCCTCCCCATCGATCAAATCACCTACTTCGGCCCAGGTTGGCAAACTCCCCCTATGGATATCAATGGTACCATCGCTTACCTCAGCCATGGTAGTGTCTGGATCATGAGGGAAAACAGCGCCGAGCGTCGGCCAATCTCGCGAGCGATGGATGGGGATAGTGATGTCTTCCAGCTATCCGCCAATGGCGAGCATCTCCTCTACTCCCGCAAAACAAGCGCGGAGCATCACCAACTCTGGTTGCTTCGTTCGACGAGCAACTGGCAACAGCCAGCCCTTTTATTGGAAGCGCAAGATCCGATGGCCGCCATTTGGCATCCGCAAGAACCCGCGACGATTTACTTCGCGCGAAAAGGCGACGACCCTGCCCTCATCAAGCGGAAAATTGAGCTCACCAATGGTAGGGTATTGGAAGAAGAAATCGCCCACCCGCGCCTCGCCGCCCAGCCGCAAAGCCGGTTTCTCTTTAATGATAAGGGCAGCCAAATGGCTTATGCACAACCCGGCGAACTTGGGATTTTTGATGCGGTCACACAAAGCGCGCAACCGCTCGCCCGCTTCACGCCACAATTGACAAAGGATGGCGACTGGTGGTTGCCACCACTGGCTTGGACAAAGGATGGGCTTTTTCTCCTCACCGTCCTCCCCACCCCCATCAATGCCCAACCCAATCGCTTCGATATCGTCATCTTCGCCGTCGATGGCCGCTTCCGTGCGACGCTTTTCGAGGATGTTGGCATGATGGCAGAGGTCCAACCTTCGCCAAATACAAGCGCTGTCATCGCCTTCACGCGCCAATACCCCGAACACCAAGCAATCCATCTCGCGGATCGCGATGGCAGCAACGAGCGCAGGCTATTCCCGCTCGAAAATCGTTCGGGTATCCAGACACTGAGCACATTGACTTGGGGCCCCAACGGGCAAGAATTATTGGTAATCGCCGATGGTAATCTATGGCTCATCGCGGCCGATAGCGGCGCAGCGAAACGGCTGAGCGGCGATGGTGGCGTCCAGGCGCTGAATTGGCGGCCCTGATGCGGGCGCGCGCCAGGGTGATTTTCTCTTTTGCCGCTTTCGCTTTGGTCTTGGTCGCTTTGGGAGCCGGGATTACCCGTGAAGAGCGCGCTTTTGTAACGCGTGGTTATGAAGACCCCACGCGAAACGCCGAAATGCCCTACCGCCAAGCGCTGCTCGGGGCCAATCTGCGTTGGCTGGAATTGCCGAATGCGGCTCGGGCTGCCCAATACGAGCCTCTCCTAGGTACCAACATTCGCTGGCTCCGTCAGGAGATTTCTTGGTCAGCCATTGAAAAGCAACCCGGCGCCTACGATTGGTCGACCACCGACGCCCTCCGCACTTTCTCCCAAGATCGCCGGTTGCGCTTGGTCGTCTGGCTGAAAGACGCCCCGCCCGACTTATCAGGAGAGGATTTACCACGCGCCTTCGCGGATTTCGCTGGCGAATTTGCCAAGCGATATGGAGAAATCGTCCACCACTATCAATTGGGTGAGCGACCCCCTTCACCGCACCGTTACGCCACCTGGCTCGAGGCGGTCTACACGGCCATTCACCTTGCCGATGCGGAGGCCTCCGTCATCACCGCGCCACTGCGCGTGCCGGACGATTTGGGCTATCTCCGCGAACTCTACGCATTGGGCGCGCAAAAACATTGGGACGCCATCGCCATTCAGGGCGCATTCCATGGAAACGCAAACGATCGCCGCGTTGACCCCTCCATAAAGAACCTTTCTCAATTGGTGTTATTCCGCGAAGAGATGCTCGTGCATGGTGACGGCCGGCGAGCGCTCTGGTTGACCGATTTCTCATGGCATAACGCTGAAAATGTGCCAACTCATCGGCAAATTCTTGCAACAATCGAACGCGCGAGCCGCGAGTGGCCTTGGCTGGGTGCGCTCATTTTGCCCCTCGGCGCCCTGGAGGACGAGGAATTACTGAGTGTTTTGCGGGAAACTGACTACACCCTACCGCAAAATGGGCTCTATTCCATGCGCCATGAGGCAGTGAATTATCAAGGTGAATGGACTGTCACTGACGACGGCGCTGATTATGGCGTTGCCGACAAGAGCGAGTTCACCTTCCCCTTTTATGGGAGCCAACTGGCGCTCTTGCTCCAAGAAGACGCTTGGCACACCACCCTCTACGCACGCATCGACGGCACCGCCGCCAACGCCCTACCGCGAACGAGCGATGAACGCGGCTATGTCATCCTCACTAGCCCAGACCGTCGCCCAAAGCGCGGTCTACAGATACTGGCCAAGTCCATGCCCTTGGGTGAACACGAATTACAGGTCATTGGCGGCGGCGGAGATGCGCGATTCCCCTTACTCGGCATCGCCGTCAGCTCTGGCGCACTCGGCGCCGATTACGACCATCAACTGACCCTCGCGCATTGGAGTCTGGCATTGACCCTCCTGGGCACATTATGGAGCGCCTGGCCATTGATAAAACCACGCTGGCGCGGGTTTGCCGCCTTCCGTGCTGTTTTGCTTCGCACGAAACCCGCTGATGGCCAAGAAAGGAACGAGGCTCTCCATCACCGCCGCGCCGCCCTCTCTTATTTGCTGGCTGCGCTCTTCTACACAATATTGCAAGCACAAATCGCCCTGCCCCTCACCCTGTTGGCCCTCGCGCTGCTCTTCCTGCTCATCCTTTGGCGTCGCGAGCTGGGCCTGGCTTTAATTTTGCTGAGCTTACCTTTCTTCGGTCACCCCATCGAATTGGCAAGATTTCGTTTCCCACCCGCCGAGATCATCCTGCTGCTCACGCTGGTCGCTGAGCTGCGAAGCATCCCAACACACTGGCGACAAAGTGGGGCCGCCTTGCTGGGTTTTCGCTATCGAGCGCTGGATGCCGCGGTGTTGCTCTGGGTGTTTATGGGCACCATCACGATGCTCTGGGCGCGTTGGTCAGAGCCAGCATTGACCGAATGGCGTACGCTCATATTGGCACCAGCGCTCTTCTATGCCCTCGTGCGCGGCCATGCGCAAGAAGCACCCATCCGCTTGCGGTTGGTCATGGCACTCCTCGCGGGCGCGAGCACCGTCGCGGCTCTCGGCATCAGCCAATTCATCAGCGGCAATCTTTTCGTGAGTGCCGAAGCCGGTAGCCGCCGTTTGCTCAGCGTCTATGGTTCGCCAAACAACGCGGCTCTTTACCTGAGTCGTTGTCTACCCTTCGCCCTGGCTCTCTATTGGGGCGCTTCGGGTAAACGCATCCGTCAACTCGCCGCTTTCATCGCCACCTTACTATTTGCCGCCACCCTACTCACGCAAAGCATTGCCGCGCTCTTCCTGGGATTACCAGCAGCGGTGCTCGTCGCCTTGAGCAAGGAGCGCCGCGCTCGCTGGTTTGCCTTGGCCTTGATGGCCGCCATCCTCCTGACGGCTTTGCTGGGAGGACGACTGGGTGCTTGGTGGAACGATGCAGGGGGCAGCCGTTTCATCCGCCAAAATGTTTGGCAATCAGCGCTGGAGATGCTCTCCGATGAGCCGCTGCGTGGATTCGGGTTGGACCAATTCCTCTACGCCTATCGAGACACTTATATCAATCCCGAAGCCTGGCGCGACCCCGACCTTTCCCACCCGCATAATTTCTTGCTGGATGTCTGGTTGCGGTTGAGCTTGGCTGGCCTACTGCTATTCTTCGCGCTCCAATGGCTTTTTTGGCGGCGCATCTGGCCGCGGATACGGGCCGTGGATACCAACCAAAGGCTACCCACCATCTTCGCTCTTGGCGCAGCCGGAGCGATGGCCAATCTCCTCGCCCATGGTTTGGTGGACCAGAGTATCTTCGTTCACGACCTCGCCCATCTTTTCGCTTTCTTGTTATCGTTGGCTGCCAATGATTCATGGAGCCAAAACCCAACGACTGATCTTTGATGTATGCTAGACTGACGCAAGATAAAAAAGGCTTCGACTGAGGAAAATGCGGGTACTCATCACAGGCAGCGCCGGTTTCATTGGCTCGCATCTCTGTGATCGTTTCTTGGCCGCCGGGCATACCGTGGTGGGTATGGATAACCTCATCACCGGCAATTGCGACAACCTCCGCCAACATACAGGAGAAAAGCGCTTCCAATTCATCCAACATGATGTCAGCCAATACATCCACTATGACCATCCTCTGGATTGGGTGCTTCACTTTGCCTCTCCCGCCAGCCCGGTGGATTACCTGCGTCACCCGATTCAGACGCTCAAAGTGGGTGGTTTGGGGACGCACAACGCCCTAGGCCTGGCACGAGCGAAGCGCGCCGGCTTCATGCTCGCCTCCACCTCCGAAATCTATGGGGAGCCCGAACGGCATCCACAAGATGAAAGTTATTGTGGGAATGTCAACCCAATCGGCGTCCGCGGCGTGTATGATGAGGCCAAACGTTACGCTGAGGCGCTGACGATGGCTTATCACCGCGTACATGGCCTGGATACGCGCATCGTGCGCATCTTCAACACCTACGGGCCGCGGATGCGGCTCGATGATGGCCGGGTCGTGCCCAATTTCATCGGACAAGCGCTAAGGGAAGAAAGCCTGACCATTTACGGCGATGGTTCACAAACTCGTTCTTTCCAATACATCGATGATTTGGTCGAGGGAATCATGCGTTTGCTGGCTGTGCCATTCCACGATCCGGTGAATATCGGTAGCACCGATGAAATCTGCATCCAGGATTTTGCTGAGCTGGTCAACCGCCTCACCCGCAATCCAAGCGGCATCATTCACCTGTCAGACCAGCGCATTGCGGGCGATCCCCAACAACGCCGCCCAGATGTGAACCGCGCGTTGGCGACTCTGGGCTGGCGAGCCAAAGTCAAACTGGTCGATGGACTGCGGGCAACGATTGCTCATTTCGAGCAGGAGTTGGCGCACAGAAACGATGACCTTAGCTTATGCGAAAGCGCTTGATCTTTCGCTGGTTTTGGGGGAGCACAGCGGTGCTGGGGGGTGGCCTGGTCGCCCTCAGCCCATTGTGGCTAGCGGGGCTAGCGAGCGCAATCTGCGCGCTGGTCTTGCTGGCGAGCATCACACCGCTGGTCGCCTTGCAAGCCGCACTGACACTCGCCCCCCTGCGCGCATTGCTCAGCCGCGCGGGCACCTGGCCCCTTCCCTTGGACATCGGGCAATTGGCCTTCCTACTCTTGCTCCTGAATTACCTGGCTCATGCCATTCGACAACGAGAGTTGATTTTGCCGATCCGCTGGCGTCAGGCCATGCTACCCATTACCTTCTTCGTCTTCATGTTGTTGTTGAATGGTTGGGTTGCGCTGGATACCGAAGCCTGGCTCCGCGAATGGCTGAAATGGTGCGCGTTGATGGTGATGTGTTTCCTCACAATCAGCCTCTGCGAACAATATGGTTGGGGAGGCGTACTTTCCGCTGTGTTGTTGGCGGCCTCGGCCAACGCCTTATTGGGTATCTTGCAATTCTTGGGTGTCGTCGAGAGCGCCACACACTTGCAAATTAACGCGCAATTCACCCGCGCTTATGGAAGTTTCGAACAACCCAATCCCTTTGCTGGCTTGATGGGCATGTGTGCACCGCTGGCATGCCTGGCTTTCTTGGGGTATGCCTTGCGAATTCGCCGACGCCAACAGCTGGCATTTCGGCCAGCGAATGGACGCCTTTGGCTTACGCTGACCGCTTGCGGGGCGAGCGCGATATTGTTGGTCGGAGCCACCATCATATCATGGAGCCGTGGCGCCTGGCTGGGTAGCGGCTTCACCATTCTTGCCGTTCTCGTCACTATCGTCCGCCATCGCTGGCAAAGCGTTCTCGTGATTTTGCTCGCAGCAATCATCTTCGTGATTTCTTGGAGTATCCCTCTGCTCCCACCCAGCCTGGACGCTCACTTTCGCGAGGCACTCTTGGAATTGGTCAGCTTGAACGATGTGCGCGGAGCGGATTTTACCGCCAGCAATTATGCGCTGGTCGAGCGCGCCGCTCATTGGCAAGCCGCTTGGCGTATGGCCCATGCGCGGCCCTGGTTGGGTTTTGGGCTCGGCAACTATGAGAGCGTTTATGCCGATTACCGCCTCCCCAATTGGGGAGAGGCCCTCGGCCATGCGCACAATTTATACTTGAACATGCTGGCAGAGACGGGGATTGTCGGAATGGTAGCTTACCTACTCCTTTGCGCAATATTGCTTTTGCGCGCCTGGCGCGCGCGCAGCCACCCAGACCCCCTCGCGCGTTGTTTGGCCATCGGCACTTTCGCTTCCTGGGTCTATTTTTGCGTTCATAGCCTCAGCGACCAATTGCTTGTGAACAACAGCTTTCTCATCGTCGGTGCCATTCTCGGCATACTGTTGCATATCCACGCCCAGCGAATACCGCAACACTCCCGGGCATGAGCGCAGAAAAAGCACCGCACCACTTGCGGACTCCAATCGACCCCCTAATCCGCACCATCGCCTCGCAATTCGGCAAACGGGCAATTGAGATCGAGCGCTTTCTCAAATTCCTAGTCGTCGGCACCTTGGGAACACTGGTCGATTTCCTCACCTTTAATTTACTATTGGCAACCTTCCTGCCACCGACCAATGCTGATGGCACGAGCAATTCGATCAATGTTGCTCTAGCCAGCGCCATCGCTTTCATCAGCGCCACGCTCCACAATTTCACTTGGAATCGCTACTGGACCTATCCGGATTCGCGCTCTCAAGCCTTGAGCCAACAACTCTGGCGTTTCACTCTCATCAACTTGATAGGCTTGTCGAGCCGCTCTGTTTGGGTTGCCATCGCGCACCGCCCAATCGGCGAGTGGTTATTACCGCTCCTCGGACCCACATCCATCTTTGCAGGACTCTCTTTTGAAGAAGCCAGCGCTCGCCTCGGCTCCAATGTGTCTATGGCCATCGGTATTGCTTTCATACTTTTCTGGAATTTCTTCGCGAATCGCTATTGGACCTACGGTGATGTCGCTGGCTCAGGGCGCGATGCCCCGCATCACCATTGATTACACCGCCGCCGTCCAGCAAGGTGCTGGCATCGGGCGTTTCACGCGAGAACTGATCGGCGCGTTAGCGCAAAGCGATGACAGGCATACTTATCGTCTATTCGTCGCTGGCGCGCGGCGGGCGGACTTGGGGGCAGCACCCGCGCCACGCTTCTCTTGGCGACCAACCCGGCTACCAGAACCTCACCTCACTCGAATATGGCAACGGGCACGCCTGCCTTTGCCAGTGGAGCTGTTTAGCGGACGCAGTGCGCTCTTTCACGCCCCTGATTTCACCCTGCCGCCAACCCTACCCACGACACGACGCTTATTGATGGTGTATGACCTCACCTACGAGCGCGTGCCAGAAACCTTCACACCCTGGCTCTTACGCTACCTGCGCCAGTCCGTCCCGCGCTCCCTGCGCACCGCCGATCACATCCTCGCTAGTTCCTACACCACTCGTGACGATTTCATGTCACAATACTCCTTGCGAAAAGAGCAATTCACCGTGATACACGGCGGTGTTTCTAAGCATTTCCGCGCTGAAGCACAGCCAGAGGACCGGATACTTTTTCCTGAATTGAATCGCCCCTTCGTCCTCGCGGTCGGGACGCTCCAACCACGCAAGAACTTCGCGCGCCTCATCGAAGCCATCGCCATCCTGCGCGCCGAAGGCTGCGAATTGGATCTGGCCATCGCTGGCGGCCGCGGCTGGCTATCCGAGGATATTCTGGCGACTCGCCGTCGTCTCGGGTTGGAGGATGCCGTTCATCTATTGGGATTCGTGCCAGACGAGCAATTGCCGACGCTCTATCGTCGCGCGCGCGTTTTCGCCTACCCCTCGCTCTATGAGGGATTTGGCCTAACGCTGCTCGAGGCGATGGCTTGCGGAACACCCACTCTGACCGCAAGAAACTCCTCGCTACCAGAAGCGGCCGGCGATGCGGCGCTCTATATCAACCCGCATCAAGCCGAGGACATCGCCGCCGGTCTGCGTCGCTTGCATGAAGATGAAACACTACGCCAGCAATTCCATAAGAGCGGCTTAGCGCGCGCGCGCGCCTTCACTTGGCAACGGGCCGCAACAAAATTGTTGGCAACCTACAATTCCCTACTGGCTTGAGCGAAAGGAGCGTAGCCATATGAAAACGCCCAGCCACCACATCGCTGAATCACGAGTGTCATCGACCCGCATGTTTGGACCCAGTGATGCCAATCATCACAATGTCGTACATGGCGGTATCGTCATGAAAGAAATGGATGAAATTGGCGCCCTCGCTGCCATGCGCCACGCCCGCAAACCGGTCGTCACCGTCGCCATCGACTCCATGTCTTTCGTCAAACCCATCTATATCAATAGCATCGTGCTCCTGGGGGCCGAGCTGACTTATGTCGGCCGCAGCTCGATGGAAACTCGTGTGGAAGTCCATACTGAGGAAATCAGTGGCGGCGAGATGGAGTTGAAAATCACGGCCTTCCTGGTGTATGTCGCCTTGGATAACCAAACAGGAAAACCGACAACCGTGCCGCGCTTACAATACGAAAACGAAGAACAAATCGCGCGCGCCGAACGCGCTCGTTTGCGCCAACAATTCCGTTTGGAGCAGCGGCGCTTGGAAGAAAACCCTTGACGCTGATCCGGCTGAGGCATCTTCATCTTTGGCTTTTCGCCCTCGCCTTCCTCGGCTACACCCTACCCTGGGTCAACCACTCCGCCGCTGCCTTTTCCCTACACGCTTTTGATCTTGCGGCTTGGAGCGCAAGACACATTGACGAATTCACCCAAGCGCCGACATTACTGACCAGTCTATTATTGCGCGGGCAATTGCTCATCTTGGCCGCGCTCTGGTCCGGTGGCCAAGCGAAGAAACGCTGGCCCTGGTTGCTCAGCCTATTGTTATGGGTCGCCTTACTACCCCCTTTGGATGCCCTCATCCAACAATTCGATAATCCAAATCATCAGCAGCTACTGTTTCTGAGCATCGCCGCGATGATATTGAGCGTATGGGGTGGGATTTTGCGTGGAGGCAGATTGGCATATTGGACATTGGCTTGGACATCGCTGGGAATCGCAAGTAGCGCGCTTGCCATCGCGCGGGCCACTCAATTATTCAAGGCTATGGGCTTAACGGCCTCGCTGGGCGTTGGCGGCCCTCTGCTCTGCTTTGCCTACGCAACGCTGGCCCTTGCCGCCTGGCTCAATTGGCGGAAGGGTATTTAATCGCTGGACTTCTTTTTATCCTCAACATAAGTGATCGCGTCGCCCACGGTCGTGATCTTCTGCGCATCTTCATCCGATATTTCAGCATCAAATTTTTCTTCAAAAGCCATAATCAACTCGACTAGGTCCAATGAATCGGCCTCAAGATCTTCACGGAAACGAGCTTCAGGGAGCACATCTTCTGCTTTTACCCCCAACAGATCGATCACTATCTCTTTAACCTGATCAGCTACAGAAGCCATCCATTCCTCCAAACTCGTGGTTATACCGCCAGTTCCGTACTCACAACTGCGTCATTATAGCGTGTGTCATGCCGCTGGCTAGACTTGGGCCGCTTGACATGCGTGAAAGCGCTAGACTAGCATAAATAGGGTAAATTTTTAAGAATGCATTCCATGAAAAAAGACAATAGGCTTCCCAGCACCGAGCGCCGCAAAGCAGATCACATCCGCATCAACCTCGAAGAAAATGTCCAATTTCCGCGCCTGAGCAATCATTTGGAACGCTACGCCTTCTTGCATGAAGCCTTGCCCGAGCTGAGCTTGCAAGAAATTGACACGAGCCAATCGTTATTGAATAAGACGCTGAGCGCACCCATCCTCATCTCTTCGATGACCGGTGGCACAGACACGGCTCGGCGAATCAACCGAAACCTCGCGCAAGCCGCGCAAGAAGAAGGCATCGCCATGGGCTTGGGTTCGCAGCGTGCGATGTTGGAAGAACCCGCGCTCGCCGCGAGTTATCAGGTACGCGAACTGGCGCCAGACATCTTGCTCTTCGCCAATATGGGCGTCGTGCAGTTGAATTACGGCTACGATGGCGACGATTTTTTGCGCGTTGCCGAGGCCATCGACGCGGATGCGCTAATCCTTCATTGCAATGCGCTACAAGAAGCTGTCCAAGCGGAAGGAGACACCGATTTCCGCGGCTTATTGGCCAAAATCGCCCACTTATGCCACCATAGCCCGATACCCATCATTGCCAAGGAGGTCGGCTGGGGGTTTTCCGAGCGCACCTGTCGCGCCCTGGCCGAGGCGGGCGTGGCGGCGATTGATGTCGCCGGAGCGGGCGGCACCTCCTGGAGCGAAGTGGAATACCACCGCGCACCCAATGAATTTCAAGCGAAACTGGCCCGTTGTTTCAGCGATTGGGGAATCCCGACCGCAGTAGCGCTTGGCTACGCCCGTGCCGGCGCGCCATCCTTACCCATCATCGCCAGCGGCGGTTTGCGCGATGGCGTCGAGATGGCGAAATGCATCGCCCTCGGCGCCAGCCTTTGTGGCTTCGCCTCTCCTTTCCTGCGCGCGGCCGATACCTCCAGTACTGCTGTCCAAAACTTGATCACGCTATTGCGAAGGCAACTGCAAGTGGCCATGTTCTGTTGCGGCGCGACCAACCTCAACGCGCTGCATGCCACCCCATTGATACAGCGTTGAACGGAATGTTCACTCAACTGAGCCAGCGCTATGGCGCCCCATTGCTCGCATTTTTACAAAGAGCGACAGAGAGCATCGAACCGAGGGAACTAGCGACCATGCTGCGTTACGCCTTGGGTTGGGTGGATGCGCAGGCGACACCCGTACAAGGCTTTGGCGGCAAGCGCCTGCGACCCCACCTTTTACTCTTGTGCAACGAAGCAGCGGGTGGAAATTGGCAAGAGGCGTTATCCGCCGCCGCCGCCATCGAGCTGCTGCACAATTTCTCGCTCGTTCATGATGACATTCAAGACGATTCGGCCACCCGGCATCAACGCCCCAGCGTCTGGGCCACCTGGGACCGCGCGCGTGCCATCAACGCCGGCGATTCTTTGCTCGGCTTGGCCCATTCCACGCTGTTGCAACTTCGCAATGTCCATCCGCCAACACGGGTATTGCGTTGCTGGGAAATATTGAACGATGCCCTGCGCGAATTGACGCGTGGGCAACACCTTGACCTCAGTTTGGAAAAGGCAACCACCCTCAACGAATCTTCATATCAATCCATGATTGCCGGTAAAACCGTCGCCTTGCTCGCCGCTGCCGCACAAATGGGTGCCTTACTCGCGGATAGCATACAAGAAGAGCACTATCGGCAATTCGGGCGTGAATTGGGCTTCGCTTTCCAGATTCACGATGACATCCTGGGTATCTGGGGAAACAGCACCATCACTGGCAAACCCAACAATGATGATTTACGACAAAAGAAGAAAACACTACCCATCATCCATGGCTTGCAACGCGAGGCAGAGCTGCGCAGCATATTCGCTCAACCACAATTGGGAGCGGGCGATATCGCGCGAGCCCGGAACATATTGGAGCGTTGTGACGCGCGCGCGCTGGCGGAGGCGGCCGCTGCGCAACATAGCCAATCCGCTTTGGCCATGCTCGAACGCGCGCAGCCCCAGGGTGAAGCGGGCACTTTGTTACGCGCTCTCCCCTCCACTCTATTGCAAAGACGGAGTTGATTTCAGGCGCACAATTCGCTCAATATCGCATTGCTCACGAAACGCCCGGCGCGGGTCAAGCGCAAGGATGGTCCCACCATTTCCAGGAATCCCTGCTCTCGAAAGCGGGCGATGGCACTCTCCATCTTTTCGATACGACGCAAAGCGTAAGGTTCGCGGAATCGGCTCAAATCGACCCCTTCTTCCGTGAGACGCAACCCCATCATCAAAGTATCGGTAAGCTCATCTGCCGCATCCACCTTCTCCTTATGCGCCAACGCTGGCGTGAAAGGAAACGGGCCGGGTATCGCTTCCTGTAGTGCAGCGATATAGCGTTGGGGCGAGCGGATTGTACGATAGCGAAAGCCGGCCGCATAACCATACGCACCCGGGCCACAGGCCAGATAGGCTTCGTTGCGCCAATAAATGAGATTGTGTCGACATTCATGACCACGCAAACACCAATTGCTGATTTCATATTGTGGGTATCCCGCTTTCGCCAGGTAATCGGTTGCGAATTCATACATTTCGGCCACCCGGTCATCGTCCGGGCGCGGGAGTATCCCTCGCGCCACCCAATCATACAGCGGGGTCCCTTTTTCCAAACCCAGCGCATAGAGAGAGAGATGTTTCGGTCGTAAGCGCAAGGCTTGCTGCAAGGTATCCTCCCAGGAGTCGGTTCGTTGCTGGGGAATACCGAAGATGAGGTCCAAGTTATAATTATCCAAGCCGGCGACCCGAAGGGCGGCAATCGCGCGCAACAAGTGCTCATTGCCATGGCGTCGCGCGAATAGGCGCAATTCATGCTCCTGCGACGATTGCATACCCAGGCTGATACGATTGATGCCCAATTCGAATAAAGCACAGGCATAACCCTCATCGATATCGTTGGGGTTGGCTTCTAGGGTGATTTCCGCTTCATCGTCCAGGACGAATTCCTGGCGGATGACCCCCAATATTTCCGCCAGTTGTGATGCTTTGAGCAAAGAGGGTGTTCCACCACCAAAGAACACCGTTCGCAAAAACAACCCAGGCTTACTGCGTGACAATAGGCGCAACTCCTGACAAAGAGCGGCGACAAAAGCGGGAACTAACGCTTCCAAGCGCACATAGGTGTTGAAAGCGCAATAGGTGCACTTCGTCGTGCAAAAGGGAATGTGCAAGTAGAGCGCGTATGCCTCAGTCAATCGAGCCCTTTATCTCTCCGATTCTTTGGAAGATTGCCAGCAAAACCACTATAATGCATGCTATCGGATTTCCTAAGCGCGCAATCACGCAAGCCCATGACCGAATTAGACTACACCCCACACAGCGGCCAACGTCTGCATATTCTTGTGGTCGATGATGAGCCGCGCATGATTGATTTTATTCGCATGAATCTGGAGTTGGATGGCTACCGGATTAGCGAGGCTCACGATGGGCAAGCCGCTCTGGAATCCATCCGCACCCAATTGCCCGATTGTGTCTTGCTGGATGTGATGATGCCCCGACTGGATGGCTTCGAAACGCTGAAGAGATTACGCGAGTTCGCTACAGTCCCAGTCATCATGCTCACCGCCAAAGGTGAAGAACGCGACATCATCTTCGGTCTGGAAAGCGGCGCTGACGATTATGTAACCAAACCATTCGCGCCACGCGTGCTGAATAGCCGCATTCGAGCGGTTTTGCGGCGCCAGGAAAGCAGCGAGCGTTCACCCGAACAACAAATTTTGCGCATTGATGGGCGCCTCAGCGTGGATTTTAACCGTCGCCTGGTCATCGTGGCTGGCGAAGAAATCAAACTACGGCCCACCGAATTTCGTCTGCTCTACCATTTGATCCAAAATGCCGGCTGGACATTGACCCATGAGCAAATCCTCGCCAAGGTCTGGGGGTATGAATATCGCGAAGAGGCGCATTATGTGCGCCTTTATGTCAATTACCTACGCAGTAAAATTGAAGAAAACCGCGAAAAGCCACATTACATCTTAACTGAGCGCGGTGAAGGCTATCGATTCCTTGATTTCAAGCGCGGTGGAGATTAGAGAAAAAGTGGACTCTTTTTTGCCACGACGGTCCACCATGAAACCTTTTCAGCGAACCTGCGTAAAACCAATTGGACACGGACCAAAAAAAGGGATAGAAAAGTGAGCGGAGACGAGCCAAAAGAAGTGCATTCGGGTGATGAGAGCGCGCCACAAGATAACAAAGATCACACGCTCAACGAATTTCTTTCCGATGTGACGCTCGCTGCGCGCGAGCTCACGACCAACATTCGCAGCTCGGTCAACAAGGTGCTCGAGCAGAGTGTGCGCGTGGTCAATCCTAGCGGCAATGACCCCCGGCTAGATATGTACGAGACGAAAGAAAATGTCTTCATCGAGACCACGCCACTGGAAAACGCCGACCCGGAAGCCATAGAGATCACCATGCTGGGCGATCAGCTCACGATTCGCCTGCGCACAAGCGACGAACGCGGTATCGACGAGGAATCTTTCCTGTTGCGCGAAAAAGGTTATGGCGAATTCACGCGCAGCTTGGAAATTCCAAGGGCCGTAAAAATCGAAGAAGCGCGGGCCGTCTTGCGCCAAGGCAAACTGCTGATCACCCTACCGAAGCCACGCTTGACCAGGGCCAAACAAATACACATCATCGCCGAAGATTAGCCCGACTGACGCCGCCGACCCACCGCCGCGCCGAAAGCCAGAAAAAGCGGATGCGGAATATTGGGGCGGCTCTGAAACTCCGGGTGGAATTGAGTGCCCAACATGAAAGGATGCCCGCAAAGCTCGGCGATTTCCACGAGCAAGCCATCCGGGCTGGTGCCGCTGAATTGCATCCCAGATTGTTCAAAGGCTTCTCGATAAGCATTGTTGAATTCGAAGCGATGGCGATGTCTTTCGTGGATGGTTTCCGCGCCATAAGCCAGTGCTGCGTTCGTCCCGGGCTTTAGGACACAGGGGTAATGCCCCAGGCGCATCGTCCCCCCCATATCCGTGATTTTCTCTTGCTCTGGCATGAGATCGATGACTGGGTGGGGGGTCAGCTCATCGAATTCAGTGCTGTTGGCATGGGCGAGACCCAATCGACTGCGTGCATGGCTGATGCACATGGCCTGCATACCCAAGCAAAGACCCAAATAAGGTAATTCTCGGGTCATAGCGTAATCCGCCGCGAGCACCATCCCTTCTACAGCGCGCGGCCCGAAGCCACCCGGCACAATGATGCCATCCAAACTTTCCAAGCCTTCAGGATAACTTTGCTGACCCTCGAGATAACCGGAATTGATCCATTGCAAGGACAAGCGAAAACCCAGCTTGCTGGCCGCATGCGCGAGCGCTTCTTTGACGCTGTAATAGGCGTCCTGCAATTCGACATATTTGCCGATGATACCGATATTCAATTCTGGGGCGGATTCGCTTCGCGAGTTTTGCATATGCGCCACCATCGCGCGCCATTCATCCAACCGAGGCTCTTGAACAAAACCAAAATAGTCAGCGATGTATTCGCCCAAGCCAGCATCTTCCAACTCAAGCGGAACAGCATACAGCAAGTCCGTCGTCTGCAATGGGATAACCGCGCGTGGCTCCACATCACAAAAAAGTGCCAATTTTTCCAACACTTCCGCTGAAACCGCATGGTCGGTACGCGCGACGATGACTTGTGGTTGAATGCCAATTCCCCGCAGCTCGCGCGTGCTATGTTGGGTGGGTTTGGTTTTCAGCTCACCCGTGGCGCTGATTTGTGGCAAGAAGGTCACATGAACGGTCAGCGCGTTCTCTGGGCCGACCGTGCGCCGCAATTGCCGCGCCGCCTCCAGGAAAGGCAAGCTTTCGATATCGCCAACCGTCCCACCCACCTCGATGATGATCACATCGGCATCGTCTTCGCTCAAGAAAAGCATGCGGCGCTTGATTTCGTCGGTAATGTGCGGGATGACTTGTACGGTCCCCCCCAGGTAATCCCCACGCCGCTCTTTCTCAATGACCGTAGAATACACTTGCCCGGCGGTAACATTGCAGGCGCGTCCCAAATCGGTGTCGATGAAGCGCTCGTAATGCCCCAGGTCAAGGTCAGTCTCGGCGCCATCGCTGGTGACGAAGACTTCCCCATGCTGATATGGGCTCATCGTTCCCGGGTCGACATTGAGATATGGGTCGAATTTCTGAATGAGGACTCGAAGCCCGCGCGCTTTCAGGATACGGCCGATGGCCGCGGCAGTAATGCCTTTGCCGATCGAGCTGACCACTCCACCAATACAAAAAATGTACTTGATTTCCATCATCTCCAATTTTTCCGGCAAGCATAATTCTAGCAGAGTATTGACCAGCGCATTGCGACGAATTGGAGAATATTCACTATAATGGGCTGATGAGTGAAGGTGCCTGATGGCCAATTCTCCCGAAACACAAAGAACCCATAACGGAGCCGTCGAGCAGCAAGTCCTACTTGTGCAATCGGTCGCCGAACGCATCGTGCAGAATGTCAGCGAAGTCATCATCGGCAAGCGCAACGAAATATTGCTCACTGTGCTCGGCCTGGTTTGCAAAGGGCATTTACTCCTTGAAGATATCCCCGGCGTGGGTAAAACCATGTTGGCCAAAGCGCTCGCCCAGGCGATCGGCTGTAGCTTCAGCCGCATCCAATTCACGCCCGATATGTTGCCCTCAGATGTCACCGGCGTCTCCCTCTTCAATCAAAAAAGCGGCGAATTCGAATTCCGCAGCGGCCCAATCATGGCGCAAATCGTGCTCGCTGATGAAATCAATCGTGCTACGCCGAAAACACAAGCGGCCATGCTAGAAGTGATGGAGGAGCAGCAAGTCACCGTCGACGGCGTGACCTACTATCTAGAAGACCCCTTCATGATTCTCGCGACCCAGAACCCTATCGAATACGAAGGGACATTCCCCCTGCCCGAAGCGCAGCTGGATCGTTTCTTGTTGCGCATCCAGCTCGGTTATCCTTCACCCGCTGAAGAGATTGCCGTCATCACCGCCCAACAATACGGGCACCCCATCTATGACCTACAGCAGTCGGTGAGTTTGACAGAGTTGCGCCAGGCGCAAGAGGCCGTCCGGCAAGTGTATGTCGCCGAAGAAGTCAAACAATACATCATTGAGCTGGTGCTGGCCACCCGTCGCCACTCGGATGTCTACCTGGGTAGCAGCCCGCGGGGTTCGCTGGCGCTTTTCCGATCCGCTCAGGCCCGAGCGGCGATGGCTGGGCGCGAATTCGTCATCCCGGACGATGTGAAGGCGCTCGCTGAGGTGACGCTCGCCCATCGCGTCATCGTCAGCCCCGTCGCCCGCGTGAAAGACATTTCCTCGCGTAGCATCATGCAGGAAATTCTGGCGCGCACACCCGTACCGGGCGCCTCGCTCCAAGCTTCCCACTGAAAAAGATGCGCCGCCCAACTCTATACGCGCTAATCTTCATTTGTCTACTATTGGGTTTGGGAAGTGGGCGCGCCATCTTCTGGCAACTAGCGGCGCTCCTGGCCGCTCTACTTCCGATCGCCTATGCCTGGGCATGGCTATCGTTGCGCGGCATTTGGTTGCAACGGCATACGCTCGCTCGCCGCTCACAGGTCGGCCGCGAGTTGGAGGAAACTCTGCGCATCCGCAACCGACATTGGCTGCCCAAACTATGGCTCGAGCTGCGCGATCATTCTGATTTGCCCGGCCATTCCCCCGATCGCTTACTCATCAATTTGGGTGTTGGTCGGGAGCAAAGATGGGAGGTGCGCACTCAATGCCGCAGCCGCGGCGCTTATCGACTTGGGCCGATGCAACTGAACAGCGGCGATCCTTTCGGCCTCTTTAAGCTCTCGCGGCGCCTCACCCAAGCGGCCACCATCGTCGTCTATCCCACCACTCTACCCATCGCCAACTTCAGTATGCCAAGTGGTAAACTCAGCGGCGGCGGTCAAGTGCGGCGACGCGCGCATTTCGTGACGACCAACGCGGCAGGCATCCGAGAATATGTACCCGGAGATAGTTTCAACCGCATCCATTGGCGCTCCACCGCGCGCCGAGACCAGTTGATGGTAAAGGAATTCGAATTGGACCCCTTGGCGGATGTTTGGCTCTTTGTGGATTTCTCGGCCTCTTCATTGTTCGAAGCGGAAAGCGTACGACGGCAAAGCAAAACCGGCAACATCTTGCCGCGCGGCGCCGAATTGCCAGCATCAACAGAAGAATATGTCGTCGTCTGCGCTGCCTCGCTGGCCCACCATTTCACCCAACTAGAGCGCGCCTTGGGCTTCGTCGCCTATACTCCCCAACATGAGCTACATCAACCCGAGCGTGGTGAAAGGCAATTGGAATTCATATTGCAATCCTTGGCCACCGCGCGCAGCTTCTCCAACTATTCGCTAGCGCAGATGCTCGTATTGGATACGCCAAACATCACACGCGGGACAACGTTGGTCATCGTGACCGCTTCATTGGACGATGATTGGGTGACTCAGGCGCGCGTGCTCTCAAGGAGGGGCATCACACCCATCTGCGTCTTGATCGAAACAGAATCCTTCGGCGCAAAGCGCCAAACCGTTTCCGAGTTTTTGCCCCTCCTGCAACTGGCGCGCATCCCGACCGTGGTCGTTCGCTACGGTGATAACATTGCCGCGGCCTTGGAACAACGCGCCGTCTAACCGCCCAATGCGCATAGTCAAGAAAAAGTGATGACAATCGGACCCAAACTATTGTACGCCACCGTTTTCGTGAGTGGCATGACGACGCTGGGAATCGAACTGACCGCCACCCGCCTTCTGGGCAGCTTTTTTGGCGGCAGCAACCTCGTCTGGGCCAACATCATCGGGCTGATGTTACTCTACTTGACCGCTGGGTATTACTTGGGCGGGCGCTGGGCCGATCGTTCACCCAAAGCAGAGACGCTATTCACCCTTCTGCTTTGGGCCGCTTTTTTCAGCGCGCTGATGCCTTTCATCGCCCATCCCCTGTTGCAATTGGCAGCGCGCGCGTTGGCGGATATCGAAGGCGCACTAGCGATTGGCTCTTTTTTTGTGGTCCTGTTGCTCTTCGCGCTACCCGTAACTCTGTTGGGCTGCGTCTCTCCTTTCGCCATCCGTTTGGCCATCAGGGATTTGGCGCGCGCCGGCCACCTGGTTGGCAATATCTACGCCATCAGCACCCTGGGTAGCTTGCTCGGCACCTTCCTGCCGGTACTCTTCCTGATCCCAAGATTGGGGACCCTGCGCAGCTTTCTCTGTTTCGCCGCGATACTCTACGCGTTGGCCTTCTATGGTTTATGGCGCAGCAGCGGCGGTCGGCATACTAGCCGCTGGCTCTGGATGCCGGCATTGATCGCGCTCCTGACCACCCTACGCCTGAGCGGGCCGCTCCGCCCTGCCCCCATTGGCTTGAGTCTATTGCACGAAACTGAGAGCCCTTATCACTACCTACAAGTCTTAGAACACAGCGATGGTACGCGTTATTTGCATCTCAATGAAGGACAAGGTGTACATAGCGTTTGGCATCCGCAACAACGCTACTTTGACGGCAGCTGGGATTTTTTTCTGGCGGCGCCTTATTTCAATCGCCCACCCTACTCGCCTGCCCGCGTCCGTTCTTTGCTCATCATTGGCCTCGCCGCTGGCACTATCGCTCGCCAACATCAAGGAATCTATGGTGATATTCCCATGAAAGGCGTTGAGCTGGATGGTGAAATTATTCGACTGGGCGCCAAATACTTCGGCATGAATGCGCAGCATTTGCCGTCATTGCAAATCATCGAGCAAGAAGGGCGTTTCTCCCTCCGACAAATTCACGAACGATATTCGGTCATCGCCATCGACGCCTATCGTCCGCCCTATATCCCTTGGCAACTCACAACGAAGGAATTTTTTGCCGAGGCGCGGTCGCGCTTGACGGGGGACGGGGTCCTGGCCATCAACATCGGCCGGACACCCAGTGATCGGCGGCTGGTGGACGCCCTCAGTCAAACACTCCAGCAGGTTTTCCCCAGCGTCCACGCCATCGATGTACCGGCATCTTTCAACACCATCCTGGTTGCCACCGTCCAGGACACTGCTGGCGCGAACTTGACAATCAACGCCAACGCTCTTTCCGAGGATGCGCCGCCCACTTTGCGGCGCATCCTCACTCTCGCCATAGAATCACAGGCGCCCATCGCGCCCAGCAACCTCATTTTCAGTGACGACCACGCCCCTGTCGAGACATTGGTCGACTCCCTCGTATTGCGCTTTTTGCTTTCCGATGAACTCAACCTCATCCGCCCTTGATGTTCCCTCAAGCCAAAACTCCATTGCGCGCTGTCATCGCCTTGCTCACGCCTTTGTGGTTGACCGCGCTCTGCTTACCTTTGCTACTGAGCGCACCATTTCTGGAGTTGTCCTATCGGGCGCTGGGAATCGCGGAAAATCCGTTGTCGGCGCGCTTGATCTATGCTCATGTCCGCGCCAGGATTTTCTCCAATCATCAACAACCGCTCGATGACCGAGACAATCCGCAAATCCCAATGAATTACCGCGAATTGGCTCATCTCGACGATGTGAGCGCGCTGATTCGTGTCTTGCATCTGGCCGCTATGGTTACTTTGTCAACGGCTCTCCTCGCCAGCGCCACTCTCAAACGAGACAGCCGCCTTGTCTGGCGATCAGGACTACGCGCGGGTGCTGTCTGGACATTGCTACTCGTTCTCGCCTTGGGTTGCCTCGCGACGGTCGCCTGGGAACTCATCTTCACAGCCTTCCATCAGCTATTCTTCGCCGCGGGCAGCTGGCAATTTTCCTCTTCATCTACGCTCATCCGCCATTTCCCGCCGCGCTATTGGCTCTTCAACGCGGCCGGTCTTGCCCTAATGCTCAGCATCCTCGCTGGCATCCTGCTTTTTTCCACTCGTCCTCGACCAATGCGAATATAGAAATCATCCCCACCAATTGCTAAAATGGAATCCATGCTCGTCCTCTTTCGCAAATATTGGAAGTGGCTCACCCCGGGCATCGGCATCAAACGTTGGTTACTCGCCTTGGGTGCTGCGTTGGCACTGATGGCTGGACTGGTCGGCTGGTTGTTGGGCCGTAACACAGCACGCACCGCTGTGAACAGCGATTGGAACGAAACGCAGCTATTCATCAGCGTGGGTCTCTTCCTAGCCAGCTTCATCTTAGCGTGCGTCGCTCTGCTGCGCCTGTCACGGAACTTACTCCGACCCTACCGCCGCCAGACACCAGGACCCGTCGTCGATGTCGTTGTCGCGCATAGCATCCGGCGGCGCGGCGTACAACTGGTGGCCATCGGTGGTGGGACCGGCATGCCATCCGTACTGCGGGGCTTCAAGGCCCACACCGCCAATATCACCGCCATCGTCTCGGTTAGCGACGACGGTGGTTCTTCCGGGCGCCTGCGTCGGGAATTGGGTGGTCTGCCGCCAGGCGACTTGCGTAGCAACATCGCCGCCCTCGCCCAAGATGAAAGCTTGATGACCCAGTTGATGCAATACCGCTTTCTTCGCGGTTCTTTACGCGGACATTCCTTCGGCAATTTACTCATCAACGCCTTGAGTGATATCACCGGAGAGATGGAAACCGCCCTGTTGGAAATCGAGCGCGTGCTGAACATCCAAGGGCGTGTATTGCCAGCGACCCTAGCAGAAACTCATCTGGTCGCGCAGGTTTTCACACCGGGCAACGAAAGCGCTCGATGGATCCGCGGCGAATCGCGCATCAGCCAGGCCGGTGGGCGCATTGAGCAGATTCACCTTGAGCCAAGCAACGCCCCCGCCTATCCAGCTTGCCTGCAGGCAATCGCCGACGCTGCCATCATCGTCATCGGACCGGGTAGCCTTTACACCAGCATCCTCCCCAATTTGCTCGTCGAAGAAATTGCCGGCGCCCTGCGTGCGGCCAACGCCCCCAAATTCTATGTTTGCAATGTCGCCACCCAACCTGGCGAGACCGTCAATTACGATGCCGCCGACCACATCCTAGCCATCGAACAACATTGTGGTTATGCGCTCTTCGATTATGTGCTCATCAACAACATTCAGCCACAAGTCAACCGCGGCATCACCGAATATGTCCGTGACGCCCCAGCCAACCATGAAGTCGGAAAACGCTATCATTTGCACAACGCCGATTTGGTCGATATCGCGCGCCCCTGGCGCCATGACCCAGACAAACTCGCGCGAGAAATCCTGGAGCTTTGCGCGCAGCATCAAACCGCAACCCATAGTCCCAACATTTTGTTGGAGCAAAGGCAATCACCATGAAACAAAGCACCACCCGCATCGGCATCAACGGTTTTGGCCGCATCGGCCGTCAATCTTTGAAAGCCATCATCGAACGCTATCCTACGGATATCGAAGTAGTGGCAATCAACGATCTCGGTGACCTGGCAACGATGACCCATCTCTTTCGATATGACAGCACTTACGGACCATTCGCCGGCACCGTCGAGCAAGCGGAAAACCAATTGCTGGTCGATGGACAAACCATTCACTTCCTATCACAGCGCGACCCAGCCAAACTACCCTGGGGCGACTTGGGGGTGGATATCGTCGTCGAAAGCACCGGTATCTTTCGCGACCACGAATCCGCTAGCCAGCACCTGCGAGCGGGCGCGAGCAAAGTCATCATCACCGCACCGGCGGAGGGGGAAGACATCACCATCTGCCTCGGTGTCAATGAAGATTCCTATGACGCCGCGCAACATCAAATCATCTCCAATGCCTCCTGCACCACCAACTGCTTGGCACCGCCCGCGCGTGTCTTGCACGATGCCTTTGGCATAGAACGTGGCATCATGACCACCATCCATTCCTATACCAGTGACCAGCAACTGCTCGATCTACCCCATAAAGACTTGCGCCGCGCCCGCGCCGCTGCGGAGAATATTGTCCCCACTAGCACCGGAGCCGCCCAGGCAGTGGCCCTCGTCATTCCCGAACTCCAAGGGCGTTTCACTGGCATGGCCGTGCGCGTCCCCAGCCCCACCGTTTCGCTCATCGATTTTGTCGCCATCCTTGAACGACCCACGAACAGCGAAGATTTGCTCGCGGCGCTGGAAGAAGCTGCCGGCGGGCGGATGGCGGGCGTGCTCGGCGTCTCCCATGAGCCCTTAGTGAGCAACGACTATCGCGGCAATGACCATTCCAGCGTGATTGATGCCCTATCCACCGAAGTACTCGACGGGAGAATCGCGAAAATCATCAGCTGGTACGATAACGAGTGGGGTTATGCATGCCGCGTGGCCGATTTGGTCCAATTGGTTGGCCGATCCTTGCAATGAATCCTTCGCCCCAAGCCAAATTGGAAATCGCCACCCTAACAGACGCCGACCTGCGCGGAAAGACGGTTCTCTGTCGTGTTGATTTCAATGTACCTTTGGTCCGGGGAGAAGTGGCCGATGATACGCGCATCCGCGCTGCCCTACCGACCCTGCGGGCCATCCTGGCCCAAACGCCACGCGCCCTCATCTTGCTTTCGCATCTGGGACGGCCGAAAGGAGAACAGCGAGGAGAATTTTCGCTCGCCCCGGTCGCGCGCCGCTTGGGCGAGCTGTTGACCGAAGAAGATGTGTGTTTTGTGGAAGATTGCATCGGCCCAATAGCCGAAGCAGCCGTCGCCTCCGCGCCGCTGGGCACCATCCTGCTCATGGAAAACACTCGTTTTCACGCTGGCGAAACGATCAACGAACCGGAATTCGCCACCGCTCTTGCGCAACTCGGCGAGATTTTCATCAATGACGCTTTTGGTAGCGCGCACCGCGCCCACGCTTCCAATATCGGGGTATCAGATCATTTACCCAGTTACGCCGGTCTCTTGTTCGCGCGCGAGCTGCTCTATCTGCATGGCGCCTTGCGCGAGCCAAAACGCCCCTATCTCGCCATCCTGGGGGGTGCGAAAGTTTCCGATAAAATTACCCTCCTGGACGCCCTCTTGGCTAAGGCCGATCAACTCCTAATCGGCGGCGGTATGGCCAACACTTTCCTCGCCGCACAAGGTCAACCCATGGGTGATTCCTGGGTGGAGGAAAGCGCCATTCCCATTGCGAAGGAACTATTGCAGCGCGAAAGTGGGCGTATTGTTCTACCCAAGGACCTGGTTTGGTCCGCACCAGCGGGCGTAGAACCACCGCAACGACAGGCACGAATCAACGAATTGCTGCCCGCTGGTTGGCGCGCTATGGATATTGGCTCGGCGACGGTCGCCGCTTTCAAGACCGCAATCCAACACGCAAAGACGATTTTTTGGAACGGACCGCTGGGAGTAACCGAACAAAGCGCTTTCGCTCAGGGAACTTTGGCCATCGCTCGCGCTTTAATCGAGCAAACGGCACTCGGTGCCACTTCAATCGTTGGCGGAGGCGATTCGGCCGCCATCCTCCAAGATACCAATCTCGCTCAAGGTATCACGCATCTCTCCACCGGCGGTGGTGCGGCCTTGGCCCTGCTTGCCGGCGAAAGCTTGCCGGCGTTGGAAGCTCTGAAAGTCCCGCCACGATGAAACGCACACCCATTCTCATCGCCAACTGGAAAATGCACTTCAGCGTTGCTGACGCCCTCGCTTATGCTCGCGAGTTGGCCGCGAGTTGCCTCACTGCCGACCCGCTGGAGCTGGTCATCTGCCCGCATTACCTTGCTTTGTTGCCCCTGAAGCAAGCACTCGCCAATACCGGTATCCGCCTCGGCGCGCAAGACGCTCATTGGGCTGATTCTGGTGCCTACACCGGCCAAATTAGCGCTTCTATGTTGCCTGGAATTGTTGACTATATCTTGCTCGGCCATTCGGAAACACGCACCCTGCTCACTCTGGATGAAATGGATGTGCGACGCCGGCTAGCCGCCACGCTCCGTCATGGCTTACGCGCCATCGTCGCCATCGGCGAGAACGCAGAACAGCACGAAAGACAACAATCCGAAGCGGTTGTCGGTGAGCAGGTTCGCTCTATATTTTCAGAAACTTCCGCCGAAGATATCGCGCGGGTGGTGATCGCTTATGAGCCAATCTGGGCAATTGGCAATGGCCGTACCCCCGCCGCCGAAGCGGTGAACCAGCTTGTGAGCCAAGCCATTCGCGCTACCCTAGCCGAAAAATTTGGCGAGGCGATTGCCCAAGGCATTCGTGTCGTCTATGGCGGTAGCATCTCAACCGACAATTGCGTTCAATTCTTCGAACAACCGGGACTGGATGGCGCCCTCGTCGGCGGTGCTTCTTTAAAGCTCAACAGTTTTTCTGAAATCATCGACAGCGCAAGGATACCTTTCTCCCCATAGGACGATGCCAGCGCTGACCACCCTGAGCAATTGGCTGGCTTTGCTCATATTGGCCATCCTACTGACTCAGAGCAAGCAAGCAACCCGTCGGCGCATACAGCGCATCTGTTTTGCGCTCATGCGCCATCACGAGGGCGCAAACATGCTCTTCCTCGTCGCCACCTTACCTGGCTTGCTATTGAGCGCGCTGACGCATTGGTTGGTCGCGAGTTTATTGAATGAGCGCGCCGAATGGCGAGGCTGGCGCCTAGCGAACGCTCGAATCGATGCTTGGCCATCACCCTTCTTGGTGCTGACCGCGGAAATCCCGATCTGGAAGCGAACTTTCCTGCAAGCCGCGCAGATTATTGTGGGCATCGCCTTGCTTTCGTGGCTCACGGCCGAGGTGACGCCCCTGTATTCCGCCCTCATCGGCCGAGATTTGGAGCAGTTTCTCCAGGCCGGACAATATTTGCTCATCACACCCGGATTTTGGCTTTGGGCTTATTTGACCTTCACCATCAGCTTGACCATGCTGCCCATTTCATTCCACCGAAACCTGCCCTGGTTCATCGCGGGATTGACGGGTGTTTTACTGGCGAGTTTCCTCGAATGGGGAGCGCCGGCGTCAGCAATCCCTTTCACTACGCTGCAAGAAACTCTGGCGCGATCTTTGCTGAGTGTCCTGGTTTTGCAAAGCGGTTTCCTGATCGCCCACACCCTTAGCCAGGGCCTATTTCAGCGTCTCCGGCGAAGGCTCGTCGACTAGACCCGCTGACGAACGCCCACTCATGCCCAAACGCACCACCAACCAGAAACCGATTGCGACGAGTACGGTCATCAAAGCCAAAGCCAAGAATTTATAGAAACGGCTCTCGATGATGAGCGTCAAGGAGCCAGCGAGAGCGGCGAAAGCGTAATAAGCCAGCACAATTTGCCGCCCACTCAGCCAACCCGCGTCCAGCAGACGATAATGCAGATGGCCACGGTCGCCAAATAGGGGGTTGCGTCCCTGCCGCAACCGATTGAGCGCTTGCCAGGCCAAATCCAGCAAAGGCAAACCCATCACCAGGAGGATGGTCGCCATTTTCGCACCGCCAATGATGCTGAGCGTGGCCAAGAGATAGCCGAGAAAATAAGCACCCCCACCCATGATCACGCGTGCGGGTTGAAAATTGAAGAGCAAAAACCCTGCACAGGCGCCCATCAAGGCGAGTGGCAACAGGCTCACGCTCGTCTGCGGTGGCTGCAGGACGAAAGCAGAATTGGCGAAGAGAAGCACACAGGCTATAAAAGCCACGCCAGCCGCCAAGCCATCCAAACCATCCAGAAAATTGACCGTGTTCATCATCGTCCCCATCCAGAACAGGGTTGCGGTGACCGTCAACCAGTAGGGAAATTGCCCGGTCTGCTCGCCAGTGAAGGGGTCATTGAGAAACTCGATGAATATTAAGAACAGGATCGCGATGCCAGCGGCCACAAGCTGCGCAGTGTAAAGGACAAGCGGGTGGAGATTGTAGCGGTCATCAAACAGGCCCACGATGAATATGAAACAACCACCCAGAATCAGACCGATGAAACGCACAAATTCCAACGGATCGTGGCGCGGTATGGGCAGGGCTTGCGCCAACAATGCGGCCACTGTGAAACCCAAGAATAGCGACAAGCCGCCCATTTTCGAGACACCACGCCGATCGCTATCGCTCTGTCGGCGGCCGCCACGTCGCGCTGTGAGGCCCAGGCGCCCGCCGGCCCAGATGCTCAGGCGCGCACTCATGATGGCGACGCCCAACGCGCAAGCGAAAACCAACAAGTAGGCGCCAGCAATCATTTAAGTACCGAACTGGCGATCTCCGGCATCCCCAAGACCCGGTAGGATGAAACCGACCTCATTCAGCCGCTCATCCACGGCCGCCAGATGAATCGGCACCTCAGGGTGGTGTTCCTGCATATTGGCGATACCTTCCGGCGCCCCCAACAAACCCATGAACTTGATGCGCTTCACTCCCCAATCTTTCAAAATATTGACCGCATGCACCGCCGAACCGCCCGTCGCCAACATCGGGTCCAACACCAAACAAACTTGAACCGTCGGCTCAGTCGGCAACTTGTTGTAATATTGAACCGGGGAGAGCGTGCGCTCGTCACGATACATGCCGAGATGCCATACCTGTGCATTCGGCAACAACTCCATAAAGCCATCGACCAAGCCCAAACCGGCCCGTAAGACCGGTACCAAACCAATGGTCTCGCTAGTCTCATACCCTGGTGCCGAAGTCATTGGCGTTTGCACGGTGATAGGCTTTAAACTCAGGTCCTGCGTCGCTTCGTAAGCCACCAATAGGGTCAATTCGCGCAACAACTCGCGGAAGCCACGATGGTCGGTGGAAACATCACGCAACCGCGTCAATTTATGCAATACTAAGGGATGTTCGGAAACCCGCAATGGTTTCATTTGCTTCCCTGCTAAACTCATCCTTCCCTCAACTTTATGCTAGCGCAGGCTTGAGTATGCGTAAAGAGAAGCGCCCAATCCAAGCTGCGCCTGCTATACTGGTCGCGTTATGTCCGAGATGGTTTCCATGAAAGAAAAACGCTTCACCAGCGGTGAGCGTCGCAACGACGAGCGCGAAGACTCCACTTTCCGCCCAAGAAATTTGAGCGATTTCCTCGGCCAGCGCCGCACTTGCGAGGTGCTCAAAGTGATGATTGAGGCCGCAATCCAACGCGAGCAAGCGTTGGACCATGTGCTTTTCCACGGACCGCCCGGACTCGGAAAAACTTCGCTCGCCCATATCGTCGCCCAAGAAATGGGGAGCAAAATCCGTATCACCAGCGGGCCAGCCATCAAATTTGTCGGTGAATTGGCCAGCATCCTCACGCGCATCGAAAAGGGCGATGTGCTCTTCATCGATGAGGTGCATCGCCTCGCGCCAAAAGTCGAAGAAACGCTGTATCCTGCCATGGAAGACCGAGCATTGGACTTGATGCTCGGCAAAGGCAGCAACGCCCGCGAATTCCGTTATCAATTACCCGATTTCACCATCATCGGCGCCACCACACGGCTATCGTTGTTATCCGGGCCGCTCCGTGATCGCTTCGGTGCCCACTTTCGCCTCGATCTTTACAAAGTGGATAAACTCAGTCAGATTCTAGCGCGCGCAGCCATTCGGCAAAATTGCCGCATCACAGAAAACGCGCTCCATACCCTCGCCAGTCGCGCGCGCGGAACGCCGCGCGTCGCCTTGCGTTTGCTGCGCCGCGTGCAGGATTTCGCAAGCGCGCGCGCCGATGGGCATATCAACGATGCAGTCGCCACCGCCGCCTTAGATCTCCTTCGCGTCGACTCACTGGGAATGGAAGAATTGGATCGGCGGATCTTGAAATTGCTCATCGAGAAATTCGACGGTGGTCCGGTGGGTTTGGATACCATAGCCGCCGCCGTTAGCGAAGATTCGGCAACCATTATGGATGTCTACGAGCCCTATTTGTTGCAATTGGGCTTCCTGGAACGCACACCGCGCGGCCGTCTGGTTACCCGCCATGCCTACGAGCATTTTGGTTTCGCCTTACCCAAGCGACAAAAGGCGTCAGAGAAAGAACAAGAGCAATTGTTATGAGCGCTGCGGCAAAAGGCACCTTGCTGAGCGATTACGAATACGAATTACCGCCATCCCTAATCGCCCAATCTCCTTGTGAGCCGCGTGATGCCGCTCGCTTGTTGCTTATGCGGCGAAAAAGCGGCGCCCTCGCCCACATGCGCTTTCACGATTTCCCCCACCTGCTGCGCGCGGGCGATTGCCTAGTGCTCAATGATACGCGCGTCTATCCAGCGCGCTTGCGCGCGGAAAAGATCCCTGGCGGTGGTCAAGTGGAGATTCTATTGCTACGACGATTGGGCGCAGCGCGCTGGCGCGCGCTTTGCCGCGGGCATCGTTTGCGGGTCGGCACCAATTTGAGAATCCAAACAGACTCGCTGGATTTACAGGCCGAAATCGTCCTGCAGGCCGCAGACGGGCAGCGGGAATTGCTTTTCGACCAACCCATCCTCTCTCAGCTATCCGATATTGGTGAAACGCCGTTACCGCCTTATATCCACCAACGGCTCCGCCATGCAGAGCGATATCAGACCATATACAGTCGTGCGCTCGGTTCCGCGGCAGCGCCGACCGCTGGACTGCATTTCACAGAAAACACTTTCACCGCCCTCGCTGAGCGGCAAATACAGCGTGCATTTTGCACCCTGCACATCGGTCTCGACACCTTTCAACCGGTTCGCAACGAGAATATCGCCAAGCACCGAATGCACAATGAATACGCCGAGCTGAATGAAGCGGCAATCCGAATCATTCAGAAAACGCGTGAGTCTGGGGGGCGTATCCTGGCTATTGGCACAACCACAGTCCGCGTTTTAGAGAGCGCCGCGCTGGCGATCAATGATGGGGAATTGCTCGCCCCCTTCGCCGGAGAAACGAGCCTATTCATCCACCCCGGACATCCTTGGCGTGTGGTGGATGCGCTGCTCACCAATTTTCATTTGCCCCGCAGCTCGCTATTGCTCATGGTGAGCGCCTTTGCTGGGCGTGAAGCCCTATTACGAGCCTATTCGGCAGCCATCCGCGCTCGTTATCGCTTCTATTCCTTGGGTGACGCGATGCTCATTCTGTAGCGAAATTGCCATTGACGACAGGGGAAAATTGCTCTATCTTTCTCTTGTTGGAAATATCTAGAAAACAACCTTCCCCGTCAGTTGCGAGCATGCTCAGCAGCGGCGGCAAAAAAGTGAGGGAATATGTACGCAATCATACGCAGCGGCAGCCGGCAATATCGAGCGGAAATCGGTAAATTCTTGGATGTCGAGCGGCTTTCGGCGCCGCAGGGTAGCCAAATCGCGATAGACGACATCCTCTTTTTGCGCGATGGAGAGGAAACGCAGATTGGTCAACCGCGTTTGGATGGCATCAAAGTCTTGGCTACCATCGTCGAGCAAACGCGTGGCCCAAAGGTGCAAGTCTTTAAATATCGCCAAAGGACCAGTTATCGGCGCAAATCCGGCCATCGTCAATACATCACCCGCTTGCGCATAGACGACATTCAAATCGAAGGATAGGAGTGCGAAATGGCACATAAGAAAGGTGGCGGCTCCAGCCGTAACGGGCGCGACAGCCAATCGAAGCGTTTGGGCGTCAAGCGCTTTGGTGGCGAATGGGTCATCCCGGGTAATATCTTGGTGCGCCAGCGTGGAACACGCTTCCACCCGGGCACCAATGTCGGGATGGGTAAAGACCATACGCTTTTCGCCAAAATCGAAGGGTTGGTGAAATTTGAGAAGCAACGCGGCGCTACCGGCAGGCAGCAAGTCAGCGTCTACCCTACTGAGGTTGAGGTCGCCAACGAATGAAAGCAGGGATGCATCCCCAATGGTTCCCTGAAGCAGTCGTAACCTGTTCCTGTGGGAAGAGTTGGGTCACTGGCGCAACCATCGCCGCAATACGCACTGACATTTGCTCCAATTGCCATCCCTTCTTCACCGGCGAACAACGCATTGTGGATACGGAAGGACAGGTCGATCGTTTCGTGAGCCGTTTGCGTGAGCGCGATCGTATGCGCCTCGCTGCTGAAGAGCGCCGTCTTGCGCAAACACCACCCGATTTGCCTTTGGCAGAGTTGGGCATCAACAAGCGATACATCACAATTTTCGCCCAGCATGACATCGCGGTAGCGCAAGATGTGCTGAATGCTCTCTCGACGGGTGGCGATGAGACCCTCTTGGGTTTCGCCGGTATCGGGCGCAAGGTGGTCGCCGATTTGAAGCGAGCCCTGCGTCAACGGGGTTACACCCTGCCATCGACCGAAGAGGAAGAGGCGACTGAGCCCAAAGAGAGCGCTCCAGCCGAAAATTAGGCCACAAAAATTCGTTTGCTCAAAAATGAACCATCCGCCCGGCAATGTGGAAATCATCTGCGGTAGCATGTTCTGTGGCAAGACGGAGGAGCTCATCCGTCGCGTGCGCCGCGCAACCATCGCCCGCAAAACCGTGCAGGTTTTCAAGCACCGCGTTGATGTGCGTTACAAGGGCGAGACATTCATCAGCAGCCACGATGGAAACAACATCCATGCCGAGCCAGTGAGCGAAGGGGGCGATGTTCTCAACCAATTGCGCCCTGAGACTACCGTGGTCGCCATCGACGAAGCGCAGTTTTTTGACAAGCGGCTACCATCGGTCGTGCATGAGCTTGCCAGCCGCGGGTTGCGCGTGATCGTCGCCGGGCTGGATACGGATTTTCGCGGCGAGCCCTTCGGGGCGATGCCTCAGTTGCTCAGCCTAGCGGAGGAGGTCACCAAATTGCGCGCCATCTGCGTGATCTGCGGCGAAGCGGCCAGCCGCACACAACGCCTGGTGAATGGCCAACCCGCTTTCTATGATGACCCGCTCATCCTGATTGGCGCGACCGAAAGCTACGAAGCGCGTTGCCGGCAACACCACTGTGTGCCGCGGCGCGGCTAAATCTAGCCAGCGCCCCGCCCCAATGCTAATATAAGGTACATACAGCAAGCAAGGAAAACACTATGGCCGTCGCGACCCCCTCAATCCAGCAAAACTCCTTGCAGGTAGCGCAAAACCAGCTCTGGCTACGCAGCCGCCGTTGGGATCTCATCTTCATCACTTTCAGCGTCGTCGTTGTCCCTTTGCCCTACTTAATCTACCTGTTGTTGACCAGTGATGCGCTGCGATTGGACGCCGATCTCAGCCGCAACCTCATCAACGGCTTCGTGGCCATCGCTGTAGGCGGACCACATATGATGTCCACTTTCTTACGCACCGGCCTGGATGAGAATTTCAAGAAACGCTACCCGATGCTCATCCGCTCGACGGTCATCGTGCCGGTTGTGGTGGTCTCTCTTGCCTTCTTGAATTTAGAGCTGTTATTGACCGTTTTCTTCTTTTGGGCCTCCACGCATGTCCTGCATCAAATCACCTACATCGTCGAGTTGTACAACCATAAGGAGAAAAAATTCGCCCGACCAAGCCTCGCTGGTAGCAGCGCACTGAGCCCCATCGCCCGCGTCATCGATTATGCTGTCATCCTCACTTCACTTTTCCCCATCGCCGCATACAAGATCAGCCAAGGTAATTTTGACATCGGTACCAATGACCTAACGCGCGTCATCCCCGGCGTATTCCAGCAGACCTGGCTTTTCGTGACCATCTCCCTGGTTTTTGCCCTGGCGAGCCTCGCCTTCATCATCAAAACCGTTCGCGAATTTCGCGGTGGGTATATCAACTGGCCGAAGACCGTTTTCATCAGCTTCACGGTATTGGTCGCTTTCACCATCCCTGCATTGCCAAACTTGGATACTGCCTTTCAAGGCTTGAACACCTGGCATTCCTTCCAATACCTAGCTATCACCTTCTTCATCATCAAAATTCGCCAACAATATGGCTCGCTCGAAAAAGACGCACCGTTGGTGGCTCGCTTCAGCAAAGGTGAAGATTCCCGTGGGCTTTATTTCTTCAGCGCCTTGATGTTGGTTGGCTCGGCCGTGATTTTCGTCATCGTCTATTCATTGGCCCATTTCTTCACACCGGGCTATCTGGACCGCGCCAACCCCGAATTTCCCAAGCTGCTCAGCCTATGGCGCTTCGATGTCTCCTACTACACCGCCTTACTCGCATTCCTATGGATTCATTATTACCACGATCATTTTCTCTTCACCGATTTCGAGGTGCTGGACGAAGCCTACCGCCCCGCGCCCAAGGCCTAAGGGAAAGGCTCTTCCAACCATTGTAAAGGGTCTACGGGAACGCCATTCACCCATAGTTCCCAATGCAAATGCGCCCCAGAAACGCGGCCGCTCCTCCCGACTGCGCCGATGATTTGCCCGGCGTTGACCTGTTGACCCAATCCGACCGTCACATTTTCTTGATGCCAATAGCCGGTGTACACCCCCCAGCCATGGTCAATGATGGAGACCAAACCGCGGATGGCCAGACGCTCTACCAGAACCACTCGGCCAGGCGCTGCGGCGAAAATCAAGCTTCCCCGAGGCGCATCGTAATCAGTCCCACTATGAAAGCGATTGAAAGGACCGCCGTTATAAGAACGCAGCGAACCATAATAGGAGCTGATACTTCCTGCCGCAGGCGCCTGCATACCACCACCAAAACTCCGCCAAGGTTGGACAAAAGACATCACATTGCGGACCCGCTCGTCCTCCGCTTCTTCAATTTCTGAGGAAAGTAACTCCGCGCGATCGGGCAATAGCGTGATTTGCTCCTCCGGATAATGACCCGAAAGGACTTGTACCTGTAGGGAAAAGGAAGCCTCAGCCTCATTTTCCACAAACAATTTCATATCGATAAAATGAAGCCCCGGCTCGGTGAACATCGGCGCCGGAAGGAGTAGATAGTGATCATGGCCATCGTCCTGCGCGTGTGCCGTAATTTCACGGCCCAAAAACCGCGCAGAAAGGGTTGCCGGTTTCTTGGTTTGGAGGCGGAGGCGAACGATGCGTCCTTCGGATAGCGTCGCTGGCCGCAATTCCACCGCTTCCACAGCCACCGGGAGACCGGCGGGCGCCAATGGGACTTCCCAGCCCGGGATGCGCAACCTCGCGCCAACCGGCAACAGTGCAGATTCTTCCATTTCATTCGCGGCCGCCAACTCCGCGAGGGGGATGGCATAGCGCACGGCAATCTGCGACAGCGATTCACCCGCGGCGACACTATGGACAAGCAAGAATGGATTCCTCAGCTGGCCATTCGCTGCGGCGAAAGGGGCACGCAAGCGTAACAACTGACCGACATAAATGATGTCATCGATTTGCATATCGTTGAAGGCGGCGATTTCGCTAGCGCTGACGTCATACAGATTGGCGATGCCATAAAGCGTATCTCCCGCCCGCACACGATGCTCAAACACCGTTTGCATCAGCGGGACGAGTAAATCTTGCCCAGGCGTCAAAGCTGGTTCTATGAGCGCGTTGATACTTCGCAACAAAGCAGCCGTCATACCCAATTCAGCCGCGATGCTCTCGAGGGTATCGCCAGCTTTGACAAAGTACAGACTCAAGCCAACCGCTTCTTGCGCGCGCGTTGGCTTGGCGCTAGACAGCCATACAGTGAGCAAAAAGAGGGAGATGAGCGACCAACGCCACCACTGATTATGCATCTGTTGTGAGAATTCCCACAGGCAACCAGGGTCGGGACCCATGCCAGTTATTGGGACTTCGGAATCGAAGCGGCACACCCACGCTCAAAATGCGCAGCTCAGCGGAGTCCCAGCGAATTTCGCTATAAGCCACCGGCTTGAGCACCCAAGAACGCAAAAATACCGTCACGGTTTTCCCTTTAGCGGTCGCTTTAACGCGATGCTGGTGGTATTCATCATAATGTTTCACCGGTGGCGACCATACAATCGCTTCATTTTGCGGATCGCGACCGCCAGTCGGGTCGATACCAATTTGGATGAAAATTGTGCCCACATCCTCGCTACTGTCGCGCCCTGCGTAGGAATTGGACCAGACACGCGCGTAAGCACTGAATTCGAGGTGCATCCCGGGGAGGATACCCGATTGTACCACCTGATACAGGCCGGCATCATGCGTCTCGTAATAAGAAGCGATCAGCTGTGCCGCCTCACCAGTTTTCACCCAACCATCTTCTGCCGCATCAGAACGGCGGTAAGTGGGTTGGCGATTTTGCCAGCGCGGCTTAGCAGGATTCTCTTGATGCCAGGGATGCCAACCTTCAGCCACGATTCGCAGGGGCTCGCCATCCAAAGTCAAGAAATTGCCCTCAAAATCGCCATTTTTCAATAGTGACATTTCTTGCGCACTAATGCCGCGGATGCAAATGAGTAACGAGAATGCGATTGTGATAGTTGTGATAGTGATGATTCTCATGACCTGCATTGTATACGAGCAGTGAATTGACGCATTGCCGGTTACAATCACCGGGAGGGGAAACCGCACGGGAGAAAAAACATTGGGCGCCAAACTCGGCATCACCACCCTGGAATTGCATTTGCACGGCGTCGATTCGTTGAAAGGCAAACGCCGCATCCTGCATTCCCTATTGACCCGCTTGCGTCAATCCGGTAATTTTGCCGCCGCGGAAATCGCTGAGCATGAGCGCTGGCAATCGGCCGTTATCGTCATCGTTACCGTGAGCAACGCACACGCGCAGGTACAGCGGCAATTGGCGAGCGCTGAGCGCTGGTTGGAACGCAATTATCCAGAAGTGAACATCACAAAAAGCCAGCACGAGGTCTTATGAAATTGCGACTTGCAATGTTGACGCACATGTATTAAGCTTGGTGTGTTGTGTGTGTGGTTTGAGCTTAACAATCAAATCTTATCGAGAGCGGTGTAGGGAACGGCCCGTTGATACCGCGGCAACCCCCAAGAATGGGAAGGTGCCAAGTCCGGCAGAGCATTCTGGAAGATGAGAAAGCAACAAGAACCTCGCTGAGACTTCCTAGCCGAAGTCTCTTTTGTTTTTCTGGTGCGGGGTGTTTGTTGCCTGAGGGTAAACGAAAGGCAAGAGTGATGGGACAGCAAGATTCGCCCAATGCGAGCCAGAACGAAAATGGACAGAGTACGCGCGCGGTCCATATTGGTAGCCAACGAAGCAAAGGTTTCCATTCGCTAACCACTCCGGTCATCCAAACCGCGACTTACACCTTTCGCAACAGTCAAGCGCTGGTCGACTACATGGAAAGCAAGGTCTGGGGTGATGGCGTTGACCGCGGCGAATACGGCCGCTACGGCAACCCGACCATCGCCGCCGTCGAGCGCCGCTTAGCTGCCCTCGATCGTGGCGAAGATGCCGTCTTGCATGGCTCCGGCATGGCCGCCATCACCACACTACTGCTCGCCGTTCTACCCAGCGGCGCGCACATCGTGATGACCGACGATTGTTATCGGCGAACACGTCAATTTTGCCAGACCTACTTGCAGCGACTGGGGATCGCGACGACGGTCGTGCCCGCTGGCGACTATGCGGCCCTGGAAGGGGCGATCCGACCGGGCAAAACCCGTTTCCTCATCACCGAGAGTCCGACCAACCCCTACCTGCATATCGTCGATATGGAGCGCTTCGCGGCCATCGGTCGGCGTACTCGTACACTCACGCTGATTGATAGCACCTTCGCCACTCCGGTCAATCAGCGGCCGCTCGAATGGGGTGTGGATTTCGTGATGCATAGCGCGACCAAATATTTATCCGGTCACAACGACATGATGGCTGGCGTCGTCATCGGTCGCAAAGCGCATATCCGCGCCCTCAAAGAAGCGCGTGGTGTCCTCGGTAGCGTTTTGGACCCCAATAGCGCTTATTTGCTCGAGCGAGGCATCAAGACGCTCGGTTTGCGCGTAGAAAAACAAAATGCAACCGCCATGACGGTCGCCCATTTCCTCGAAGAACACCCGGCTGTCGAGCGAGTCTGGTACCCAGGACTGCCCTCACATCCGGAGCACAGCATCGCCAAGGCACAAATGACTGGTTTTGGCGGCGTCGTCAGTTTCACTGTGCGCGGGGATCTTCAAGATACGAGCCGTTTCATCGACCGTCTTCGCTTACCCTACATCGCGCCGAGTCTCGGCGGCGTCGAAAGCCTAATCGAACAACCCGCTTTGATGAGCTACTACGAAAAAACGCCCAGTGAGCGGCGTGCCTTGCATATGTATGACAACCTAGTGCGTTTCGCTCTCGGTATCGAGGATGAAAACGATATCCTGGAAGATCTGCGACAAGCGTTGGAAAATTAGCCCATTCTCCCTTTTTCCAGGTTATCGAGCGCCTCGAGCGCGGCCGCCAGCTTGCCTGGCACTTCCAGCGGTTCATTGCGATAACACCCAGTGAACGCCGATATTTCGCCAGTATGATAAGCGAGTGCGGTATGGACATCCTTCAAGCCATGCCCGGTGAGGATGCAGGCGACGGTTTCCTGCGCCCGTATCACGCCGGATTCCCGCAGCTTTTTTAAACCTGCGAGCGTCGCGGCCGAAGCCGGCTCACAGATTATTCCTTGCCTACCCAACAATGCGCGCGCGTTCATAATCGCCTCGTCCGTAACCTCTTCCACAACGCCTTCAGTGTCGCGTAAGGCACGCACCGCCTTGGGGAAGTTAATGGGGTTACCGATGCGAATCGCGCTCGCCAGCGTCGTCGCCGATTGCGTCTCCAGAGGGGCAAAACCGCGACAGTAACTGCGGTAAAAGGGGTTGGCGCCCGCCGCCTGGACGACGGCCAAGCGCGGCAACTCAGCCAAGATACCCAGCTTCCGCAATTCCACCAACGCCTTACCGAAAGCGGACACATTGCCGAGGTTACCGCCGGGAACAATGACCCAATCTGGCGCGCGCCAGCGCAATTGTTGTAGCAACTCGAAAATGATTGTTTTTTGCCCTTCCAACCGCAAAGGGTTGAGCGAATTGACCAAATAGACCCGACCTCGCTCGGTCAACTGCCAAACGAGCGCCAGATTGCCATCAAAATCGGTGTCGACACGCACCACCCTCGCGCCATAATCGAGCATTTGTGCTTGCTTACTTGGCGCTACCCCGGCACCATGAACAAAAACCACACAAGGAATACCCGCTCGCGCCGCGTAGGCCGCTAATGAAGCGGCCGTATTGCCGGTCGAGGCACAGGCAACCCAGCGCGCATCCACGAAACGCGCGTGCGTCAAACCGCTCGTCATCCCGCGATCCTTGAAAGATCCCGTTGGGTTTTCCCCTTCATGTTTGAGCCAGAGACGGGCTATGCCCAGCCTTTCCGCAAAAGCCGGCAATTCGTAGAGATTGGTGTTGCCCTCCGGATAACTGACGATGGCCGACGCTTCCATCCCCGGCCAAACCCATTCCCGGTAACGCCAGACACCGCTCTGAGAGGGGAGCTCTTGACTACCCCAACGCGAATCGAGAAGTTCTCGCCAGTCAGCGCCGCTTTTTTGCGGCCATTCATGACGGACATCGAGCAGCGCACCGCATCTTGCGCATACATAACGCAGCGCATCCAGCGACGCGCGCGCCGCACAAGACATGCATTCCAACCAACTTTTCATGGCGCTCCAACCATCACTCGCGTAAGATAGCAGATGTGAGCGAGCATGTGAGAGAGACCTCCCTGGCCTACGCGCCAGCCACCGTTGCCAATCTGGGTGTGGGCTTCGATGTGCTGGGATTGGCATTATCGCGACCGGGTGACCGCGTTCGCGCCACCCTGGCTACCGAGCCGGGCGTTCGCATCACTTCCATCACTGGGGATGGTGGTTTGCTCGCGCATGACCGGAATAATACGGCCGGTATCGCCGCCGCCGCCGTATTGGCGCGCTTGGGGCGAGCGACTGGAGGATTGGAACTCGAACTGGAAAAAGGGTTACCCTTAGCGAGCGGGCTCGGCAGTAGCGCCGCCAGCGCCGTCGCCGCCGCCGTCGCTACCAACGCCCTGTTCGGCAGCCGGCTCAGTCAAAAATCGTTGCTCGCTGCCTGTTTGGAAGCAGAAGCCGCCGTTAGCGGGCGACACGCCGATAATGTCGCGCCCGCCCTCCTGGGAGGTATCCTGCTCTTGCGCGGCGACGATTGGCAAACCTTACCCCTTCCCCCGGGCATAGAAATTTCGCTGGTCATACCCGAGTTGCGAATTCCCACTGCTGAGGCGCGCGACCGGCTCCCTACCCAAATTCCCCTCCAAGATTTGGTCAAACAAACAGCAGCCATTGCTCAATTGGTCGATGCGCTCCATCGACAGGATTGGCGTGCCGCCGTCGCCGCGATGGAAGCCGATTGCGTCATCGAGCCCGCCCGCCACCGACTCATACCCGGGCTGAGCGAGGCGCGAGCCAAGGCCAAAGCCGCCGGCGCACTTGGCCTCATCATTAGCGGCGCCGGACCATCGCTATGTTTGTTCAGCAACGACAGTCGCTCCGCTCAGGACGCGGCGGCGGCGGCGCGCGCCGTCCTCGCCACTCATGGCATTGATAGTCAAAGTCAATTCGCTGAAATTAGCGCTCAGGGCGCTCGCTTATTGGCGACAGACTCGCCATAAACCAATCTAGCCAATTGGCTGAAGATTGGTTATTCTATGGCTTGAATTCAATTTATTCTGAACGATTTGACCAATCTGATTGGTGATGGGATGAATGCGCGAGCGACAGTGAGCCAGCGGCAAAGGGTCGACTTGGATTTGCGAGATAGCCTAGCCGCGGTGGAAAGCCGCTTGCGTGAGGTGACCAACAGTGAGGTCCCGGTGTTGCGCGAGGCAAGCGCCCATTTGCTGGACGCGGGCGGGAAGCGCTTGCGCCCGCGCCTCACCCTTCTCAGCCTTTTGGCGGCGGGCGGCGATAACCTGACAGCGGCCGTTGAGGTTGCGGCGGCGGTGGAATTGGTGCATTCTGCCAGCGTAGTCCATGATGACATCAATGACCACGGCTTGCTGCGTCGTGGGCGCCCTTCCATCAACGCGGTTTGGGGGCGAACTTTCGCACTACTCACAGGGGATTTTCTTTTCACCAAAGTGTATGAGCTGATGGCGCCTTGGGGTGAGTTGAATGTACTGCTTTCGAAAGCCACCGTCGCCTTGGTGGAAGGAGAGACGCTACAGGCCAGCGCCGTCGCAAGCAATTCGCTGAACCGCGATACCTATCTGCGCATCATCTCGCTGAAAACGGCAGCGCTTTTCCGTGCAGCCGCTGCGATGGGGGCCCATTTGGCTACGGACGCGCATCTTGCGCCTTCTTTCGGTGAATATGGTTATCATGTGGGCATGGCCTTCCAAATCATCGACGATATCCTCGACCTCACGAGCAACGATGAAGCGCTAGGTAAGACTGTGGGGCGTGACCGACAACAAGGAAAGGGTTACGCTGCTGCCTATAACGGCAACGACTTGGATATCTTCAAGCGGAAATTGCTGGAAAACGAAGGCGCTGCGATTGTTACCGGACGCGCTTATGCTGCAAAGATGATCGAACACGCCGAGGCCGCCATTCGCCCGCTTCCTGAATCACCTGCAAAAGAATCCCTCTTGCAACTCGCGAGATTCATTCTCGAACGCGAATCGTGACCCAGGCAAGCCACCTGAACCCAAATCAGAACTCCGCCATACCCATACTCACCGTCGCGCAGATACGCGCGCTGGAAGCGAGCGCCGATGCCCGCGGCATCACCTACAGCGAAATGATGAAACGAGCCGGCGCTGCGCTCGCAAAGCGCATTCTCCGCCACATCTTGGACCACGAAAACGACGAGATACTCTTCCTCATTGGGCCGGGGAACAACGGCGGTGACGGGCTGGTCGCTGCCTGCGCCTTGCTCGAGGGTGGCATCCAGAGAGTGTACGCCCATCTCCTCCAGGCGCGCGATGACCCGCTCATGTTGGCAGCCATCGACGCCGGGTTAACCCATCAGATCGCTGAAACGGATGAGGGATTCGCTTGGTTGAAGCAACAAACCCAATCCGCCAAAGTCATCGTAGACGCACTATTCGGCATCGGCCTGCGCCCGCCCTTGCGGGATGACCCGGCCTCCTTGCTGCGGGCGCTGCGCTCCGTGCTCCAACCAGTCAGCGATAACCCATCGGAAATCATAAGCGCAATTCCTTCATCCGGCACAAGTCGGCCCCATATCATCGCTGTCGATTGCCCGAGCGGTCTGGCCGCGGATAGCGGTGAAATGGACCCTGCTGCCCTTCCCGCCAACGAAACGCTCACCTTCATCGCACCCAAGCCCGGTCTCTTCGCAGCCGAAGATTCCATCGGATCCCTCACCATCGCTCCACTGGGTATCCCTTTGGAATGGGTACAAGAACCAACGAGCCCCTGGCAACTCGCGCATCCTGTTTATGCGCGCAGCCTTCTGCCCAAACGCAGTAATTTCAGCCACAAAGGCAGCAACGGCCGTGTGTTGATCGCCGCCGGTAGCGCCCGCTATATTGGCGCCGTCGCTCTCGCCGCCTCTTCCGCCTACCGCAGCGGCGCCGGTAGCGTACAAATCGCTAGCCCAGCGTGTGTGCGGAAACAATTGGCGTCTCGATTACTCGAGGCAACCTGGTTATCGTTAACCGCCAAAAACTCATTGGGCCCAGCGGAGGCAGGGATGATCGCGGAGGCCGCTCAGGACTCAGATGCCCTGTTGGTTGGCCCAGGGTTGGGACTGGCGAAAGAGACCGCTGACTTCCTCATCACTCTTGTCGGCGCTGAACTACCACCACTCATCCTGGATGCCGATGCCCTCACCTTGCTCTCACGAATGAAAGATTGGCCCAACCGTTTGCCGCCGCATACCATCTTGACACCGCACCCGCGCGAATTCTCCCGATTGTGTGGCAGGAGTGTGATTGAAATTCAAGGGAATCGCTGGGAAATCGCCAACGAATGTGCAGAGCGTTGGGGAGTCACACTATTGCTCAAAGGTGCATACACCGTCATCGCCGCCCCAGCGGAACCGCTCACGGTCTTGCCCTTCTGTCTAGACGCATTGGCGACGGCGGGGAGCGGCGATGTCCTCAGCGGTATCATCGCCGCGATGTTGGCGGGCGGCAACCAAGCGACGCCGGCCGCCATCGTCAGCGCCTACCTACATGCCCTGGCCGGCAAAATTGCGCAAAATTCATTGGGCTCGGCGCGCGCGGTCAGCGCCGGCGATTTACCAGCCGCCTTGGGTATGGCTTTCGCTCAATTGGAATCCACCTCGGCCTGAGGGCCAGCAGGTGCATCGCGCTCCTGGACCATCTCTTTCAAGCCCAACCAAGCACGCAGCAAAGCCTGTAATTCGATAAGCCACTTCCCAAAATAGAGCCAAGGACGAAGTAATTGCTGGTGTAACGATTGAACGGTCGTCTGAATCAGCTGCAGGGTCTCCAGCGTATCCCCTGATAAATTCTTCAACTCGGTTGAGATCTCTTCCAAAAAGCGGGACAGACGCCAAAAAAACCAAATAGCGACCAGAGCACAAAGCGTCAATTCCAACAATAAGGCCAGCACCATAAAATCTCGTAGCGCGCGTAACCAAGCACCCACCGTGCCCTGATCGTTCAACACCAACAACACACCGATGCCGACGATTAGCGAGAGAATCGCAATGAAAAATAGTGCCCCCCAGAGCGCGGCGCGGCCCAACGAGCCTTTGCGCTCAGCCGCAATTTCCTCCCTTTCAACGGACACGGGAGGTATCGCTCTTCCTGATGCGTAGGACCGTATGGCTCAACAAAACGATGGCTCCAAGCGAGCCGGGGAAGGCTTGTACCATACCAATCATCCAATAATCATTGCCAAGCCATTGTCCGATGATTTGACCGAGCGCGAAACCGACCCAAGACATCAATAAAAAACGCAGCAAGCGACTGAGATTGCCGCCTAGAAAAAAATGACAGGCCGCCCCCCAAAATGTAGCGAGCGCGATTGCCAACATCAAGGCCGGCGAGAGCATTCCTCTATCCCTGTCTGTGCTACAATCTCGATATAGTCTAGCATAGACCTTTTGGCGATGTCGACAATCACGATTGATCAGCGCATCCTCATACCAGGTAGCCCAGAGAGCATTTGGTCATTATTGGGCGATTTTGAGAAGCATCCAAGCTGGCGGGTCGATTGCGAGCAAATCAACGCGCTCAGCGATATCCGTTACGAACCCGGCGCCCGTTGGCGCTACACCAACCGCAAAGGAGCCGATTTCGTCATCGAAATCCTCGCTTATTTCACGCGTGTCGGCTTCGAATACACCATCGTCGATGGCCTCTCATTGGGAAAAAATTGCGGGCGTTTTCGCTTGCAGGAAGTGAACGAAGGCACAGCAGTACAATGGAGTTTCGAATTTCAAAAGGGTGGATTGCTCTCGCGAGGCGGGCGACGCAAAGCCTCCATCGAGACCGGCATGGCCGACAGTTTGCGTCGGCTTTGGCAATTGCATCGCGAGCAACCCAGCATCACCATACCGCCACCTCGCGCTACAGTACAAAAGGCGCCGAGCGTCGACATGCGCGCCCAATATACCCCACGCCATAGCCCCACCAAACCATCACCAAAACCACCCACTTTGGAGGACACACAAGCCCTCACGACCCTACATCCGGAGGAGGCCAACCCAACAACAGCGCCCATTTTGGCTGAAGCGGAAGCGCCGCCAAGCAGCGTTGAAGACACCCCAACACATCCATTACCCGCACTCGGTATCCAGCAAACAACAGAAGAAAAACCGCAGGAAAGCCCTTCTCAATTGGAAAGCGAAGATGAAAAGAGCATCTTTGAAATTTTCGGTATCCAACATCAGACCCATTTCGAGTCGGAAGAAGACACGCAAGCACTAAACCTCATTCAGGAAACGAGAACTTTTGAGGCACAGCATGAGCTGTCAACACGCATCGGCGCACGCGTGCGCCTCCGTCGCCGGCTCGTCCCTTTGCGCCGCCCGTAAAACAAAAAACCTCTCGCAGAGAGGGTTCTGGGTGACTGATGGGACTTGAACCCACGACCTCCTGGGCCACAACCAGGCGCTCTAACCAACTGAGCTACAGCCACCATAACGCATTTTTACGGCCATCAGTATAGCAGGCGTGACCAGCCTCAGGTAGCCTTAATTTGGATCTCCTCCCCCAAGATGCGTGTCTGGAAGGTCGGAACATCGACGAGTGCTGGGGCACTCAAGACGCGACCATCGCGAACATCGAAGCGCGCACCATGCCTCGGGCAACTGATTTCGCAACCCCGTAACTCGCCCTCCGCCAAAGGGCCATCGTCATGAGTACAACGATCTTCAATCGCGTAATATTGACCATCAACATTGAATAGCACGATCCAACGCCGCCCGATTTCCACTATCAGCCGCTCGCCAGGGGGAACTTCTGTGATTGTCGCCACCGTGGTGAATTCTGCCATCAGTCCTCGTCTTCCATTTCCAGGCGATCCCAAATGCTTTGCCCGTAGATTCCGATCATCAGCGCCTTGAGCGGTAGCAGCGCACATTTGACGCGGTTGATGGTGAGCGGTATGCCGACCAGTTCCAACATATCCTCAGGCGTCAAGGATTTCACTTCCGCAAGTGACTTGCCGATTATCTCCTCGCCCAGCATCGAGGCCGCCGCCTGGCTTATGGCGCAGCCTTCGCCACTCCAACCAATTGATTCAATTTCATCGTTTTCGCCGATGCGTAGCGTGATGCGCAACCGATCGCCGCAAAGCGGGTTGTATTCCTCATAATCGATGTCATTGGGGTCGAGCAAGCCCCAATGACGCGGTTCACGCGCATGGTCAAGGATGATTTCTCGGTAAAGATTCTCCATCGCTCGCCTATCCCAATAGCCGCCGGGTCGCGTAGAGTCCGCTGACCAAGGCATCCACCTCTTGCACGGTATTGTAGACATAAAAACTGGCACGCGTGGTCGATTGCACCCCCAACGCGGTGTGCAATGGTTGAGCGCAATGATGCCCACCGCGTACAGCGATGCCTTCGCCATCGAGGACTTGCGCCACATCATGCGGATGATGCTCGGCGAGGCGAAAAGAAGCCACTCCCCCTTTCATAGCCGCATCGCCTGGACCGAAAATTGTCAAACCGGGAATTTCGGCCAAGCGCTCCAGCGCGTAAGCGGTCAGCTTCTGCTCGTAGTCATGAACCCGATCCATACCCAAATGCTGCAAATAATCCACCGCCTCACCAAGACCAATCGCCTGCGCGATTGCCGGCGTTCCCGCCTCAAACTTGTAGGGCAATTCGTTCCAGCTGCTGCCTTCCAGCGTTACGCGCGAAATCATATCACCGCCACCCATCCATGGTGGCATCGCTTCCAACAATTCACGCTTTCCATAGAGCACGCCGATACCAGTGGGGCCCAACATCTTATGCCCACTGAAGGCATAAAAATCAGCGTCCAGTTCGCGAACATCGACCGGCATATGCGGCACCGATTGCGCGCCATCGACCAGGATGAGCGCACCAGCTTCATGCGCTTGCCTGGCCATCAACTTGATGGGGTTCACGGTACCCAACACATTGGATACATGCGTCGTCGCAACCAAGCGCACCCTTTCTTCACGCAGCAGACGCTCGTATTCCGCCAAATCCAGTTGTCCGTCGTCTGCCAAGGGCAAGAAATGCAAGGTGAAACCCAATTCTGCCGCCAAAATTTGCCAAGGCACAATGTTGGAATGATGCTCCATCACAGTGGAAATGACCACATCGCCGGCGCGCAAATGCGCGCGTCCCCAGGTGTATGCGACCAAGTTGATGCTCTCGGTTGTGTTGCGCGTATAAATGATCTCGCGGCGGGAGGAAGCGTTGATGAACTTGCGAATCTTAACGCGCGCCGCTTCGTAAGCCGCCGTCGCCTCCTCGCTCAATTTGTGGATACCACGGTGGACATTGGCATGGGTTTGCCGGTAATAATTATCTGTCGCGGCGATGACCGACAGCGGTTTCTGGCTGCTGGCGGCACTATCCAAGAAAACCAAGGGCACTCCAGCGTGATGTTCTTGTTGCAAAATTGGGAAATCTTCCCGAATCACTGGGATATCCAGCGCCGGCCTTTCAAATTGCTTCACATCCATCGCAGCATTCACCTTGACTATCGCCACACCGAGGCCATGGGCCAAACTGTGAGCGCCCGCAAGCGCGCCGCACCACCTTTTGCGAGCAAGGATAAACGATCCCAACCGGTTTTTGGGAAGACGCGCGCGCTCGAAACCACCCGCCCACCTTGCGCAAAGACCTCAACCATCGATTGATCGACGAGCACCGTCAGACTTAGGGGCTCACCCTGCAAAATGAGGGGGATACTCTGCTTAGCGGGAAATTCCTCGTGAAAATCGGTGTGCCCGGAATTCATACGGTCAACCACCAAACATTCCTCTTGCACATTGTAGCAAATCCTTGTGCCGCCGGTATCGCCAAGTAGCACGCGTAAACAGACCTCATTCGCTTCCCGCGGTTCCAACACCAATTGGATTTCACAACTGGCGCTGCGCAAACCCTCCAATGGGTCAAAACCCTCTTGCAGCAAAAGTCCCCGCCAATGTTTTGCTTCACCGCGCAGGGTCGTTATCTCGGCGATGGGAAACTGGCGCAGGCGCGGACCCTTGGTAGTTTCCAGCAACTGCAGTTCTCGGGGTATGGTCAACGCGCCACGCCAACCTTCCGTCGGCAAAACCGCGGCATAACGCCAATTGTTGAACCAGCTCAGATAAACACAGCGGCCGCTGGGGTCTTGTTTCCAGGTCGAGCCCGCGTAATTATCCGGCCCATAATCCAACCAGAGCGCTTCATCCTCCGGTATCTCGCTACGAAAAACACCCTCTGTGAACTCGCCAATGAAATAGCGCATACCGGCACCACCAGCAAGAGCATTCGGTGTGCTAACCAGCAAGGCCCAGCGAGGATCACCCATTGCCGTTAGCGGGAATAAATCGGGCACTTCCCAAGGAAGATCGCCGGCGGTGGGCGCGCGGAAATCGCCGCAGTAAGACCAATCCAGCAAATTGGAGGAGGTATAAAACTGAACCGATTGCTCGCGAGCAATCGCCATTCGCCAGCAACGATCTTTGCCATCCCAGAAGATTTTCGGGTCGCGGAAATTGCCGCCAGGAGATGCGATGATCGGGTTGCCGGGGAAGGTTTGCCAGGTGCGACCCTTGTCTGCGCTGGTTGCGACGCCCACGCTCTGGTCGTCATAGGAATGGACGGCAACCAAACCGCCGCCTGGCAATAAATTGCTGGTGTTGTCTCGATCATGGACAACATCACCCGTAAAAATGGTACCGATGGTATCTGGGCACAACGCGATGGGCAGGTGTTGCCAATGCAGACGGTCTACGCTCACTGCGTGGCCCCAACTCATTGGCCCCCAAATTGTACTTTCTGCGTGATACTGATAAAAGAGATGGTATTCACCCGCATGCCACAATAAGGCATGCGGGTCGTTCATCCAATTATGACGAGGGGAAAAATGGAATCGGGGTCGAAATTCTTCTTCATAGAGATGCTCCATCAACTGAGGATTTTTTCCTCAATCGCTTCTTGCAAGCGCGCTCGCACCCGCTCAAAAGGGACGCGTTGCAAAAGTTCATCAAAGAAACCATCGATCAGCATCAACTGAGCCTGCGGCCGCGGTATCCCGCGGCTCATCAAATAGAAGAGTAAATCCTCTTCCAAAGTTCCGAAAGTCGCCGCATGAGAGCAAGCGACATCATCGGCCTCAATTTCTAGGCCGGGGATGCTATCCATGCGCGCATCTCGACTCAACAATAGGTTGCGGCAAGCTTGATAGCCATCGATCTTCTGCATATTGGGCAGTGATTTAATCATACCCTGCCAGACTGTACGCGCAACATCTTTGGCCGCGCCTTTGAAGAGTAAATCTGTGCTGGTGAGCGGCGCGTTGTGATTTTGCTGCGTATCCAAATCGAAAAGCTGATCCTTATCCGCGAAGAAAAAGCCCGACATGCGACCATTGGCGCCTCGGCCATCCAATTCCAACTCCAAGAAAGCCTTGGTCAATTGGGTGCCCATCGTCCCAACAATCCAATCCAGTTGACCGTCCTGACCAACGCGTGCGCGCTGGTGGCTGAATTCGAAGGTCTGACGATTCCAATCTTGTAAGGCGACATAACGGAGATTGGCGCCAGCGCCGACAAGCAACTCCGTCGCGCCGATATAAGCCGCCTGGGACTCACCTTCTGGAGAAGCGTAATCCACCAGCATGGTGGCTTGCGCGTTTTCTTCAACGACCACCAAAACATGCCCTAGGGTCACCCCCGGCTTGGTGACATAATTCACAACATGCAAAGGAAGTTCGGCCACCACACCGCGCGGAACATACAAAAAGACGCCGTGGGTCCATAAGGCACCATGCAGGGCAGCGAACTTGCCATCGCTCGCTCGCACAGCACTCCGCATGAAATACCGCTTTAACAACTCGCTTTGTTCACGCGCTGCTTGCTGCAAATTGACGAACTGTATGCCTTGCTGCGCCAATGATTTGCCAAATTCCGTATGCACGAGCACACCATCGACAAAGACCATCAAGCCACCTTGTTCTTGGCCGATGAGCGGTTCCATGCTCTCTTGCGGAACAGCTGACAAGGTTGGCGGCCGCCGGCCATTGTCTTGCTGGAGATGGCCCGCCTCTTCCCAGCGGATGTGTCGATAGTCGGTACGGCGCCATTCTTCATCTTGCAATGAAGGCATCGCCATCCCTTGATAGAGTGCCCAGGCGGCCAAACGTTGCTCCAACAACCAATTGGGCTCATCATTTCGCGCGCTCAATGCGCGCAAATCGGTTTCCGTGATGCGCGGCGCGGCCAGCGCCGTCTTGCGGCGTCTCACTACACTCACTCAGACAACTCCCTTGCTTGGCAATGGCGAGGCGCCAAGACCTCAGCCAATCGATCCTTCCAGTTGTATTTGTATCAGGCGGTTCAACTCCAACGCGTATTCCATCGGCAACTCTTTTACGAGGGGTTCGATGAAACCATTGACCACCATCGCGTTCGCTTCCTGCTCAGAGAGGCCACGGCTCATCAGATAAAACAGTTGGTCTTCACCAATTTTCGTGACTGAAGCCTCATGTCCCATCGTCACATCTTGCGCATCCGCTTCGATATAGGGGTAAGTATCAGAGCGGCTGCGGTCATCGAGCAACAAGGCATCACAAACGACATTGCTCTTCACCCGGTCGGCACCATCGTGAATCTTCAGCAAGCCGCGGTAACTGGCACGGCCACCATCTTTGCTGATTGATTTGCTAATGATCTGACTACTCGTGTTCGCTGCAAGGTGCGTGATTTTGCCGCCAGCGTCCTGGTGTTGTCCTTCCCCAGCGAAAGCGATGCTCAGCACTTCACCGTGCGCGCCTTCACCTTTCAGAATCACCGCCGGATATTTCATCGTCACCTTGCTGCCCAGGTTACCATCCACCCATTCCATCGTCGCGTTCTTTTCCGCGACGGCGCGCTTGGTCACCAAGTTGTAGACATTGTTGGACCAATTCTGAATGGTGGTATAGCGACAGCGCCCGCCCTCTTTGACGAGGATTTCCACCACAGCACTATGCAAGCTATCCGAGCTATAGGTCGGCGCGGTACAACCCTCAACATAATGCACATAGGCACCCTCGTCGACGATGATGAGCGTGCGCTCAAATTGACCCATGTTCTGGGTATTGATGCGAAAATAGGCCTGCAAAGGCATCTCCACATGCACACCGGGTGGCACATAAATGAAAGAACCACCCGACCAAACTGCGGTATTCAGGGCGGCGAATTTGTTATCGGAAGCCGGGATGATGGTACCGAAATACTCTCGGACCAAATCCGGGTATTCCGCCAATCCCGAGTCCATATCCAGGAAGATGACGCCCTTTTCTTGCAAATCTTCACGGATATTGTGATAGACCGATTCCGAATCGTATTGTGCGCTGACACCCTGCAAATATTTCTGCTCCGCTTCGGGGATGCCGAGCCGATCAAAAGTGCGCTTGATATCATCCGGCACTTCATCCCAACTACGGCCTTTTTGGTCGGTCGCGCGGACATAGTAATAGATTTTATCGAATTGGATGTCACTCAAATCAGCGCCCCATTCGGGCATCGGCTTGGCGACAAACTGACGATAAGCTTCGAGGCGTGCTTCGGTCATCCAGGCGGGCTCATCTTTCATCGCGCTGATTTGCCGCACAATATCCGCATTCAAGCCTCTCTGACTCTTGAAAGCATTATCGATATCGTCATGGAAGCCGTAGGCTTCTTCGTAGCTGAGGCGCAACTCTTTGAGCTGCGCTTCATCTTCACTGAGCTGCTTGGCACTGGGGATGTATTCCATGTTGAGCGCTCCGTTTCTTAAACAGGTTGGCTGATGGAATGCTTCTCACGCACCCAATCATAACCTTCATCTTCAAGACGTAAAGCCAATTCTGGTCCGCCGCTTTCCACAATGGTGCCATCAAACATCACATGCACAAAATCTGGCGCGACATGGTTGAGGATACGCTGGTAATGCGTGATGACCAAGACACCGAGGTCGGGGCCCTTTAAGCTCTCGACACCCTCCGCGACCACACGCAGGGCATCGATATCCAAACCGGAATCCGTCTCGTCCAAGATGGCAACTTTGGGCTCGAGCGTGGCCAATTGCAGGATTTCGGCGCGCTTCTTCTCGCCCCCACTGAAACCTTCGTTGAGATAACGCCCAGCGAAGCCATGGTCCATTTTCAGCTGGTCCATTTTACTGCGCAACAAGCGCACGAACTGAGGAACCGGGATACCCTGACTCTCGCTATCCTCTGCTTTGAGGCGAGCGTTGAGCGCATGCCGCAAAAAATTCGCCAAAGTCACACCCGGAATGGCCACAGGGTATTGAAAAGCGAGAAAAAGACCCGCACGACTCCGCTCGTCCGCATCCATTTCCAACAAATCTTTTTCGCCAAAGAGAATTCCACCCTCGCTGATATCATAGGCCGGGTTGCCCATCAACACATTGGCGAGCGTGCTCTTACCGGAGCCATTGGGGCCCATCAAAGCGTGCACCTCACCCTGGCGGATGGTCAAATCCACGCCACGCAGGATGCGCTCGTCTTCACCATCAACACCAGCCCATAAGTTGCGAATCTCCAAAGTTGCGGTCATCGAAATTGCCATATCCTTCCTACACTAAAAGCTCGACGGCGGGGAAAATCCATTGCTCACGAATTACCCCCACTCAAATTAGTATAGAGCGCCCCGGCCGGCAAGTCAATGGCGAAGTGGTCAGCGTTGACCTGGAGGCTTGCCTGTGTTAGTATGGGTTCATCGCTCTTTCGACAAAAGAGGCTCTATCATGAGCGAGCAGCATGAAAACAATGGTGGCCAACGTGATGAGGCGGGGTTGCGCGAGGCCTTACGGGCAGTCATCGACCCCGAAATTGGCATGAATATTATGGAATTGGGGTTGGTGCGCGAGGTCGATATCCATGACAATGGCGTGCATATCGTCATGATCATGACCACTCCCTTTTGCCCTTATGCGCCACAACTCCTCGAACAAACGCGCCGCACTGCCCAGGAATACCTTGGCCAACCCGCCACCATCGAGATGGGCATGACGATGTGGGACCCCAGTATGATGGAGGAAGGCGTTGCTCAAGATTGGGGATTATTTTGAACTTCGGTTAACCCTCAATCGCGCGAAGTCGGATCGAAAGCATCCCGCAGACCGTCACCAATCAAATACAAGCAGAGCACCGTGACGGTGATCATCACGCCGGGTATGGTCGCCAGGTCGATTTTATTGCGGAAAAAATTAATAGCGTTGGTCAGCATATTGCCCCAAGTCGGCGTTTCTGGCGGGATACCATAATTCAAAAAACTCAGCGCTGCCTCGACCAGGATGAAACCGCCGATGGAGATGGTCAAGGTCACGATGACGATCGATAGCAGGTTGGGGACGATATGCAAAAACATGATGCGCAAGTCCGAAGCGCCGGAAGCGCGCGCGCTCAAGACATATTCTTGTTCGCGCAAGGAGAGCGTGCTGCCGCGCACGAGGCGCGTGGTTCCCGTCCAGCTTAGGAAAGCCAATACCCCTATGAGTACTAGGGCGCTCGGTTTGAACAAAGCAGCAATCAATATCAACAATAACAAGCCAGGGATGCTGTTGAGCGTAATGATCACCCAATTGACGACATCGTCTACGATGCCGCCATAATAACCGGTATAAACCCCCAACGAGATACCGATGGTGAACGAAAGGAAGGCAGAACTGATACCGATGGTCAGCGATATTTGCCCGGCGTATAGCAAGCGTGCCAAGTGATCGCGCCCGAGCTCGTCTGTCCCGAGCAAGTGCCGATTCCAATCGGGGTGTTCCTCGCGACAAGGTTGTTCATTGATTAAACCTTGATCGTTAAAACCGGGGGAGTTGCCGCAAAAGGAGACAATGGGTTGAAAAGCCGTTTGCGGTGAACTGGTGAAATAAGTGACACCCATCAAACGCTCAGTGATGAAGGAAGTGTGTATCGATATCACAAATATGATAGCGATGACAAAAAGTGCCGATATCGTGAGGCGGTCGCGGCGGACACGGCGCAGCGCCTTTTTCAGAAGTGGTTCCCCCACATCGGCCGCCTCTTTGCCGGTGACACGACTCACCAATGCCTGCACAATGAATAGCAAACTGACGAGCAAGCCCAAGTAATAACCGACGCCAATCGTCGTCACATTACTATCAATCTGGATCGAGTTCATTAAGAAATAAAGCGGGAGGCAAAGGATGGCGATGACAATCGTCCCCGTCGTCCAAAGACGCGCTTGGCGAACCTCATAACGCTCATTCGGCCGCCAGATGATCGGTAGCAACAATGAATAAACCAATAGATTCAAACCCAGAACGCGCAGAGAGCGCCGCAGGATACCCTCTGTTAATTCAATTTCACCGCGTTCCAAATTCATGATGATCAGCACGCTGCCGACGATAAAGAGCAGCACACTACCATTCAACAGCAAATCAGGGGCAAAACTCACATAATACGCCAAACCAAGCCAACCGGCACAAAGGATACCGATCGAAATTCGTTGACTCCAACGCGGGAATAACACCGCCAATATGGCGCAGAATAAGCCTAAAATCCCAGCTGCCAAGAGTAACCCCAATTCGCCGCCACGCATCTGTCCAATTATCCTGTCGATGGACGCCAGACCGCGCTGAGGGAGGTTGGAACCACCGATCCAGCTATGGCCATGGAGCAAATCCATACCGAAGACGGCAAAACGCTGTGGTATGACGAAGAAGGGAGCCACCAGAAAAGACCAAAGAAGGAGCAGGGCCGCCAGCAAACTGATACGGTCAATGGTGAAGGCGGCTAGGTTTTTTTCTTCTCCCAATTTCTGCGTTCTGTCGTCATGGGTGATATCACTCTTGGTCATCCCATTTTCCTATTCGAAGCGCACGCGTGGGTCCACCGCTGCCACAAAAACATCGCTCAATATGTAACCCAAGATGGTTGCAATCGTCGAAAACACCACAATCGTCAGCACGATCGGCCAATCGCGCTCATTCAAAGAAGTGATGAAACGCCGCCCTAAGCCGGGCCAGCTGAAGATCGCCTCGGTCACAACAGCCCCCCCCCAAATGAAAAGCAAGGCCGGGCCCAAGCCCACCGCGATTGGTATCAATGAGTTGCGCACCGCGTGTTTCAACCAAACCACACGCATCGGCAAGCCTTTCGCAATTGCCGTGCGCACATAATCTTGGTTCACGGTATCGAGTGTCGTCGTGCGCATTAAGCGTGAATTGTTGGCCAACCCACTCGCACTCAACACAATCACCGGCAAAATCAGGTATTCGATTCGCTCCCAGATCGGCGGGATATCCACCTGGCTGGCGTCTCCACCGGCCTCCATTATCGCCTGGGCACGCGCTTGGATATCATAGCGGTCGCCAGTGGGGAAAACGCCCAATTGATACGAGAAAATGAGCAACAACATCAATCCCAACCAGAAATTGGGAATGGCATTCAAGAATACGGCCATCACACGAGAAGCATTATCAAAGAAGGCGCCCTTCAATATTGCGGCGACGATGCCGATAGGGATGCCGCTGAGCAACCCCACCAGCAATGACGCGACTCCCAATTCCAAAGAAGCCGGTATCAGCTCAACAACACTCGCTAAAGCACTGCGATTGGTGCGGAATGATTTACCGAAATCGCCGCGGATGATTCCCCTTGAATTACCGTAACGCTCATCGATGAACTTTTCATCGGTATACACTAGTTGGACTGCGTCATCGCTCAAGACCGCCATCCAGGTGTTGGCAAGGCGGGCAAAAGGAGCGGCCCGCTCCGCCACGAGCCAATCATCCCCCAACAACCAACGCAAATATTGAACCGGCAAAGGGTCATTCAACCCCAGCTTATCTTCCAATAACTCGCGGTCTTCGAGCGTCACATCAGGATTGCCGAAGAAAAGCAAGGTCACGAAGCCGCCGGGCACGATGCTCATGATCGAGAATACGAGGATGGTAACCCCCAGAAAGGTGGGGATGGATTGTATTAAACGCCGCATAATGTAACGCGTCACGAGATCCCCCTAAAGTTGCTAGGGCGTTGTAATGTGTACACAGGGGCCACCCTAAAGGGCAGCCCCTGCAATCCATCGCTGCTCAGGATTCAGCAGTGATCACATTCCAAGCGTCCATATTCCAACGAACATCGAAGGCGAATGGGTCCCAACCTTCAACATTCGCGTTGGCTGCCCAAACCACCTTGGCGTTGTAGTAGGTCAACCAGGGCAACTCATGGGCGAGGATTTGATAAACCTCTTGATAAATCTCCGTTCGTGCATCCTGGTCACAGCCCGCTACGGTGCGGCCGGCGAGGAGCAGCTCCTCAAAACGCGGTGTGTAGAAGCTGACCGCATTCAAACCACCGCCCACGATATCCGCACCAGGGCCATACCAAGCATTCAGAGAACCGTCGGGCTCCAAGCCATTGCCAGCGCCGACGATGATGGCATCGAATTCCTGACTGTAGATCTGTTCGACCAGCGTACCAAAATCGACAGCCTCAAAATCAACCACGATGCCTATTTCACCGAGCTGATCGACAGTGATTTGGCCAATCTGCTCACGTGCGGGGTTGCCAGCGTTGGTGGAGAGGCTGAAACGGAATTCGTAATCGCCGTCGTTCTCTTCAGCGGGTACCATTTCATTGTCGGCCGTCGCTTCGAGGATACCGTCACCGTCCAGGTCTTCCCAACCGGCTTCATTGAGCAACGCCAAGGACGCTTCGGGGTCGTAGTCATAACCCTCGAGGTCGGGGGGATAGGCCCAGGAGCGCGGATAGGTGTTGGCATGAGCGGCAATCCCCTCACCCAACAACACCCCTTCGATGATCGCTTCTTTATCGGTGGCCATCGCGATGGCCTGACGGATACGCAGGTCACCAAACAAGGGATGGAAACCCTGGTCGATGCGGTTCCCGTCTTCATCGGTACCGTTCTGCGGGTTGGTGGGGTCAGCCAGGTTGAACATCAACATGGTGACGCCGGTGGCCGTGGTCTCGAAGGTCTGCAGATCGGGGTTGTCGCGGAGTTCCTGATTGCGCGCCTGGGGCGGTGAGACAATCGAGAAATCACCCGCTAGGAAGCGGTCTGTTTCGGTATCGTGATCGGCAACCGTTTGCAACACCCAAGCCGAAGGGTTGACATAACCCATAGCAGCATCGGAGTAATTTTGATTGGCGACCATTGTGACGGACTCACCCGGACGGAATTCGCTAAATTGGAAGGCTCCAGCCGAGACCGGCGGCGCTTGGTTGTATTCATGATCGCCCATCAAAGCATAGTCTTCACCGATCGCTTCCTGCCAAACATGAGCAGGAATGACGCCGGTGAAACCCTGGGCAACATCGCTGATCAAGGCCGCGCAATTCGGCAGCAGATTGCCATCAGCATCTTCCACGCCGAGCGTGATGACCACGGTCCGATCATCCGGTGCCTCGATACTGACGACCGAACCACCATTTTCGATGAACATGGAGCCACGCGTCGATGTGGTTTCACCACTACGAATGGCATCCGTAGTGTAGAGATAATCCGCCGCGGTGATGGGCGTACCATCACTCCAGAAGATATCATCACGCAGGTGGACGGTCAGCACGGTTCCGCTTTCGTCATATTGCCAACTCTCGGCCATACCGCCCTTGGCGCCAGGCTGTGGCGTTTCTGTCTCCGGATCGATGGCCAAGAAATCAATATCGATACGATTGATGACCAGCGAAGAAACACTGTCCCCAGAGAGTATGCCCGTGAAAGTTTTGGGGTCTCCACCCCAATTCCCTTCAGTGACCACACCGCCCATGCCACCCATTTCATCCTGGGCGGCGGCGGGGAGGACGAGGGCCATCAATGAGGCCAACATCACCCCCAGCAATAGCCATTGCCGTTTTCCATTCATTGCTAACGCTCCTCTTAACTACCTTCAGTTGGATTACACTAAAAAAACTCAACGATGCGCCGATTCTAGCGCACCATTAACCATTCTCCAAAAAAGAAAAGACCAATGGTTTGACATCGGCCTTTTCTCACCTTCAAATTTCGCAGTCGGGGTGCCGGGATTCGAACCCGGGACCTCTTGCACCCCATGCAAGCGCGCTATCCGGGCTGCGCCACACCCCGCCCACTGCTCACGCATTATAACGGCCACGATGACGCTCCGCAACGACCTGCTCAGCCCGCTTCGCTGAAGAGCGACGGTGGTTAATGGACAGACCACCAGACAAGCGCAATTCAGCACCTTTCATATAATCAAATGCTACTGAATTGGGAGAGATTCGATGGTTGAGAAACCGACGCCGCGCCTCACTGCGCTGGCGAAATGCGCTGGCTGAGCGTCCAAAATCGGTCCAAAGGACCTGGCGCAAGTCTTGCGTCCCCTGCAAAACCTCTTCCCGGCCGCGGATTACCCGCAGCTGCTCGTCGGCCTGAGTGCGCCCGACGACGCCGCCGTCTACCAACTCAACAACGAACAAGCCATCATCGCCACCACGGATTTCTTTCCGCCCATCGTCGATGACGCCGCTGATTTTGGCGCCATCGCCGCCGCCAACGCTCTCAGCGATGTCTACGCCATGGGCGGCAAACCCCTCTTCGCCATCAACTTGGTCGCCTGGCCCGAATCCTTACCCTATGATTTGTTGACCGATGTGTTGCGGGGCGGCGCGGAAACGGTGCGCGCGGCCGGCGCCGTGCTTGCCGGTGGACATTCCGTCGTCGATGAAGAACCGAAATACGGTCTGGCCGCCTTCGGGGTGGTGTCGCCGGCTGCAATCCTGGCCAAGGGTGGCGCGTGCATCGGCGATGCGCTGGTGTTGACCAAAGCGCTCGGCAGCGGTGTCATCACCACCGCCGCCAAGTTCGATACCTGTTCAGCCGCGCGCTTGGCGACCGCCGTGGCCAGCATGCGCCGCTTGAACGCCGCCGCTGCCCAAGCCGCCCACCACCATTCTGCCCACGCCATGACGGATATCACCGGCTACGGCTTGGTTGGTCATGCCTTGGAGATGGCCCGCCTCAGCGCGGTCGATTTCCATATCCAGCTCAACGCCTTGCCCTGGCTACCCGGCGCCGAAGAATACGCCAGCGCGGGTCATTTGCCCGGCGGCATCCAACGCAATCGCGAATATTACGGACAGGCAGTCCAATTGCCCAACGCTATCCCCCAATCGCTACACGACCTGCTTTACGACCCGCAAACTTCCGGAGGTTTGCTCGTCGCCCTGCCTCAACGAGAAGCCCAGTCTTTCATCGACGAGCTGGTCGCCGCCGGCCATTCAGCCGCCCATATCGGCGATGTGCACGCCGGGAACGGCAAAATCCATGTATTGAGCGGATGAGGGCCCTCACTTACCCACAAACCAACCTGAGCAACACCATCCCCAAACCGTCGGATGCTGGCGCCAGTTATCCTGGCCTCGCCCGCCTTGGCGGTGCCTATCTCAATGTGCGTCAGGGGCCGGGGCTGAATTACCCCATCCGCGGCCACTTGCGACCCAATGACCTGGTGCTTTATTTCCCCGATTCGCTGCGTGGCGACTGGCTTTGGGTGGAAATTGGCGGAAATCTCCAGGGCTGGGTACACACCGGGCACATCCGCTTTGAAGAGCTCGAACCCCCACCACCCCGCACCAGAATCGCAAGCACCCCCTACGATGGCCAATCCGCCTATTGGTTCTGGAAAGGGAGCATGGTTTCCGAGAACAGCATCAAACAACTGGTCGCCAATTTACAAAACCAAACTCCTGAATTGAGCCAAATTTTCGTCAAAACCAGCGACGGCAGCCATTGGATGGGGCGATACGACCATGGCGATATGGCCATCGAAGGACAGGCCAGTATCGACCGCTGGGTCGGTATCCTGGAACAACAAAAGCTCGAATTTCACGCTTGGTGCGTGCCGCGCGGCTTGGATTTGGATGCGGAGACGAAAATCATCATCGAGACTGGCCGTCGTCCAGGGGTGCGCTCAATCATCTTGGATATCGAACCCTATCATCACTATTGGCGCGGCGGCGCGGCGCTCATCCGTCCCTATATGTTGCGCATCCGCGAAGCGCTGGGCAGCGATTTTCATATCGGCATGTCGGTCGACCCGCGACCACACCACTATCGGAGTATCTTCCCCGAAGATTGGTTGCCTTTTATCGATAGCCTACACCCCCAAGTCTATTGGCAACTATTCCGCACAACACCGGAAGACGCGCTGACCAGCTGCTATAAGGTCTGGGGTAACTATGGCCGGCCAATTTTCCCCGTCCTGCAAGCCGATGCCGAAGCTCATACGATGAAAGAAGCCTTCACCTTGGCGACGGCGCGGCATAAAGCACGCGGCATCAGCTGGTGGCGTTATGGTGTGGTCAAACCCAACACCTACGCGATCATCAGTCGCCGCATTCCCCAAAATGACCAATTGTTGTTGGATCCGCCGAAAAATACGCATTTTGGCGAGGAGCAAATCGTTCACCCCGAGAGCGCTGGTTACGAGAGCGGTAGCTACAACCAAGCAGAAAAGATGGAGCGCTTTCTCACCCTATGGGGTTGGATTGCCAACTACGCGAAAACACAGAAAAGCCGCGCCCTTCATTGGGCGCAATGGACGCCGGAGATCCAAAAAGCGGGTGATTATGAAATCGCCGCCTTCATCCCCACCCGCCACGCCAACACGCAAAAGGCGCAATACACCATCCGCGGTCTCGCAAGTCTCGACGAGCAAGTGCTGGTGGAAATCGACCAGTCCCGTTTTCGAAACCAATGGCAAACCCTCGGGGTTTTTCAATTAAAAAAGCGAAAGGGCGCAGGGGTCGTCTTTTTGAGCGACATCACGGGCGAGTTACAGAAAGAAATCGCTTTCTCCGCAATTCGTTGGCGTCGCCTGATCCTTGAGAACCCAGACGAGGAAAAGGAGGACGAGAAGCCAAATGAATTCGTGGGCAATGTGCGCATCAGCGACGGCTTCGATTCCCCGGTCGGTACCGTGGGGGAGCGTCGCGCTACGCGCCTCTGGCCGCGCGGTTGGTTGGACGCGAGCCCTTTTGGCAAAGTGTACTTCCTCGGGACCCCGCGTGAAGCTTATCATACGGGCGCGGATTTGAATTGGGGCCGCGGGCCAGAGGACGATTTGGGGCAACCAGTTTATGCTTGTGCCCATGGCGTCGTCACTTTCGCGGCGCGCTTGCCGGTTTTCGGCAATGTCATTGTCATCCGCCACGACCCAACCCACAAACCCGAAGGCCTGGTGATGCGTAGCCGTTACGCCCATTTGCAGCGCCTGCGCGTACAAAGCGGCCAGCGTGTCCGCCGTGGTGATTTGATTGGCGAAATTGGCGACGCCTTCGGCACCGTCGCCGCGCATTTGCATTTCGACTTGAGCCCCACCGACCGCCTGGAGCACCAACCGGCCGATTGGCCCGGGCGCAACCAAGCCCGCCTTAAACGCGATTATGTTGACCCCAAGGACTACATCGCCAAACACCGACCACGCAATTGATGAATCTACGGCGCGGGAGCACAGCCTAGGGTAGCGAGTGAGAATGCCCTGTATTAGACTGGGGGCATGCGCCGATTACTGGCCCGTTTTCTGCGGCGTTTCCCAAGATCCTTGCTCCTGCCCGAATACCTCCTGAGCATAAGGAGACCACGCTTCACCATTGGCGTAGTCGGTGTGGTATTCAATCCAGCGCGGGCAACTTTGCTCGTCGAGCATATCTTTCATCCCCATTCCCCCTGGGGCTTACCAGGCGGCTGGAGCGAAAATTACGAGACACCTCCAGAGACCCTCAAACGCGAGCTGCTGGAGGAACTGGGACTGGAAATTGAGGTCGGGCCCCTTCTTTTGCTCGAGCGAGGCGCGGGCAATCACCTCGATTTTGCCTACCTTTGCCGTGCCGGTAGCGAAATTACCCATACCAACGCCGAATTACTGCGTTGGCGCTGGGTGGAGGAATCCGAAATCTCTCAACACCTCCCCATGAACCCATTTCATCGGCGTGCCTTGGAAAAGGCTTGTGTCGAAACCAAACCGTCACCATGACCATCGCTCGTCCACGAAGACGCGGCGGCTGGAGCTTGCCTTTGCTCTCGGCCATATGCCTCCTCGCGGCTTTGGGCTTCCTCATCTCTGAGCTCCTGGCCTATAGTGAGGAACGAGGCCGCATCACCGCCAATGTGCGCATCGCCGGCGTGGATGTCAGCAATCTATCACCAGAGCAAGCCTCCACACTTTTGCAGCAGCAATTCCTAGCGCCCATTCCCCTGTATTATCGCGATTCACCCATCCTGCTCGATCCACAAGCGCTGGGCTTTCGCGTGGATACCGACGCGCTCGTGGCCGCGGCCATCGACACCACCACCAGTGGCAGCCATTATTGGTCGGGCTTTTGGGGTCGCCTTTTCGCTATCGAAAATCCCACCTCCGTTTCCATACCCTTACAATCCGAATACCAAACAACCCTGCTGAGGAACTATTTGCAGGATCTGGCGCGGCGTTACGATTCGGCACCCGGGTCACCGGTGAACGATCTCGTGGCCCTACAAACCCGTCCTGGTGAGAGTGGTTATATGTTGGATATCGAGGCGAGCATCCCCCTCATTGATGCGGCCCTACGCACACCCAACCGCGAACCGCTCCCGCTGCCCATCCTCACCAGCGAAGCGCAAAAGGGAAAACTCAGCGATTTGCGGCAATTGATCATCGACTACCTCGACAGTGAGGGATTTCTCTATGATGGAGTTTCCACTCTGGCTTCTGTTTTCATCCTGGATTTGACGAGCGGTGAAGAACTGCATATCCTCAGCGATGTCCCTTTCAGTGCTGCCAGCTTGTCGAAGCTAGCGGTGATGCTGAATTACTATCGGCAAGAGGCCTCGCCGCCCGACGCCGATGAAGCCTTCCTGCTGGCCAATTCCTTGCTTTGTAGCAATAACTCATCCACGAACTTACTGCTGCAAACGGCTGGCAGGGGTGAAATCTTCAACGGATTGGCGGATACCAACCGGACCATCGCGAAACTCGGCACACGCAATTCCTTCATCACCGCGCCCTATGACCTCGGTACGGGTGAAACTTTCGGTAGCATTCAACCACCGGAGACTTCACCAAACCCCAATTTCGACACCGCACCTGACCCCTTTAACCAAACCACCAGCGAAGACCTCGGCAACCTTTTCACCATGATTTACGATTGCGCCAATCACCATTCTGGCGCCATGTCGGTATTCCCCAATGGCGAATACACACCGACTGAATGTCGGCAGATGCTCGAGCTGATGAGCGCAAATGACCTCGAGCGTTTGCTCCAAGGTGGTATCCCCCCAGAAACACGCTTCTCCCATAAGAACGGTTGGGATGGCCACCAAATGCATGGTGATGCCGGTATCGTTCACTCACCAAACGGGCGCGATTATGTCATCGCCGTATTGGTTTGGGAGAATAGCGATTTCTTCAGTTACGAAATCGCTTGGCCACTAATCGAAGACATCTCACGCGCGGCTTGGAATCATTTCAATCCAGAACGGCCCTTGCTCTCGCGGCGAAGCGATCTGCCCAATTTGGCCGTCGAATGTGCCGGCAACTACCTACCCCCCTATGGTAAAGTGAACCTGAACGACATCAACGCCTGGCGCGAAGGTGAGGAATGAACACCAGCGTATTGCTTCTCTTGACGGTGGTTTTCAGCGGCATGCTGCTCCTATTGCAGCGCACGCAAGCGAATCGCCGTCGCTTCGTCGGCTTTTTGATGTTGCCCTTCGTTTTGCTTTGCTGGTACTATGCCAATTTGCACCAGGCTAGCGCCAGCGCCTGGATCGCCTTGGGGGCGGCCATCCTCTTGAATGGGCTCTTTTGGGCCTTAGTGGGCCGCTATAACCCTGTAACCAAAAGTGAGGAAATCCGCGTCTATCGCCTGGACGATTGAGACGAAAGGACAAGCGTGGGCGAAATGAGTCTCAGCCGACCACATCAATGGGAATTACGCCAGCGCTTTCCATCATCACTACACTGATGCGCGCTGCCACCAATTGGGATAGTTTTTCAAAAGCGTGGCCAGCTGGGCTCTCGGCATCTTCAGCAATCACCGGCAAACCCTCATCACCGCCGCGGCGCACGCTCGCCTGCAAAGGTACACAGCCGAAAAATGGTATTTCATTGTCCGCCGCCAACGCCTCACCGCCACCCGTACCGAAGAAATCCCCTGTCATATTCTCGATTACACCCAACACAGGGACCTTAAGCGTTTCGAACATCGCTATGGCGCGCCGCGCATCCGCCACCGCCACCGCTTGGGGCTGGGTGACGATGACTGCGCCGGTGAGCGGGAAAGATTGCGCCAGCGAGAGCGGCGCGTCGCCAGTGCCAGGTGGCAAGTCGACGATCATATAATCCAGATTTTCGCCCCAATCCACATCGTTGAAGAGTTGGCGGATCGCCCCATGCAACATGGGCCCACGCAAGATCAGCGGCTTGTTGGGGTCTGTCAAAAACCCGGTACTCATCAATTTCACACCATAAGCTTCGATGGGTATCATCTTTTTGCCGACGACGCGTGGCGGGCCGTACCCCAAGCCCATCATCTGCGGGATATTGGGGTTGGTGATATCGGCGTCGATGAGGCCAACGGCGCTGCCAGCCTCCGCCAAAGCGACCGCGAGATTGACAGAGACCGTGCTTTTGCCGACGCCCCCTTTACCAGAAGCGATGGCCACTATGCTGCGCATCGGGACATCCAAGCGACCGTGGATGCGGCGGTCCGTCGGCACATTCGCATCCCAACTGATCTCTAGCCGCTCAATGCCCGGGACCACGCCGACCACTGCCTCTTGACAACGCTCCAGGAACACATCCTTGAGCGGGCAAGCGGGCGTCGTCAAGACAATGGTGAAAGCGGCAACCTCCGCTTCGACGCGCAAGTCGCGCACCATATCCAAAGTGACGATATCGCGATGGAGCTCGGGCTCGATAACATTGCTGAGCGCAGCCATGACCTCATCGCGTCGCCGTCGCTCCAAGTCGTTATCGCTCATGGTTAGCCACTTTCCGATTTCTTAGCGGCGCGGCGCGCGGCCAGGCGTGCTTGCATTTCTTGTCGTTTTTGTAGGCGCCGCGCTTGTTCTGGGCTCAGGTTTTCGTCCGTGCTCGTCGCCAAGGACTCATCGACGCTGGCGGCCGCCGCTGCAGCGCCATTGTCGCGCCCGGCCCCGGCCTCTTCAGCCGCGGCCCGCGCCGCCCGCGGAATCTTTTCCGCGCCACGCGCCTCTTTCTTGCGCTGCTTCAAGACATCCGTATGTTCCCAGCCACCGCGCGCCAACATCTCTTCATATGCCGTCGTCGGCGCAATCGTGCGCCAATAGCGCAACTCCTTGCTCAATTTCTCCTTATCGAAGATGTGCTCGCTGGTGCGGTCATAACTGGCCAGCTCGTAATCGTGGTCCATCTTGATGGCGTCAAAAGGACAAAATTCGGCGCAATACCCGCAGTTCATGCAAATATCAATATCGATGAAGAAAGCTTCCGGTTCTGGCTTGGGGCGGCCACTTTGCGGGTCAGTCCCACGCACAATCCAGATGCATTGCGGCGGGCAAACTTTGGCACAAATCCCGCAGCTGGTGCACCAATCGTGGCCTGGGCGCTCAGGATGGTCGTAATCTTCAACGATTAAGAAAGGGATGAAACGAAAGCGCTCCGGCACGGCCAGCTTTTCATCCGGATATTGCACTGTGAAACTACCCCGTGATTTTGGCCCCTGGCGTTCGGCAAAGTTTTCGTTGCCGGCGTATTTCCGGAAACCATATCGCAGGTCATCCAGGTAAGTGCGGAAGAAATGAGCCAGCGTGATGCCCAAACCGCGCAAGATACCCTGTCCGTACATCGCCTCCCTCATCCCTATCTAGCGATCCACTTCACCCAATACGATGTCGATACTACCCAAAATGGAGACCACATCGGCCACCTTATGCCCTTGACAGAGCAAACCCAAAACGGTCAAATTGACGAAACTGGTGGCACGCACATGATAACGCCAGGGGTTCTGCGGGCCCTTCGGATCGCCAGCAGAAACGACATAATAGCCGAGTTCGCCCTTCGGGTTCTCCACTCTGCCATAGGCTTCACCAACCGGGACGCGCGGCATATAGGCACCCGGCTTACCACCCGGCATAATTTCCTGCCCCGCCGTTTGCTCCAACAAGGGGAGAATTTGGCGCAAGATGCGCACGCTCTCGCGCATTTCATCGATGCGAATCAGATAGCGGTCAAATATATCGCCGTTGGGGCGTGTGCAGACTTCGAATTCCAAATCCGCGTAAATGCTATAGGGTTCCGCACGCCGCACATCATAGGGAACGCCGCTCGCGCGCAGGAGCGGCCCCGCTGCGCTATAGGCAATGGCCTGTTCTGCTGGCAAAACCCCCACCCCCACACAGCGCTGGCGCAATATCTCGTTATCAGTCAGCAACGCATCCAACTCATCGATAGCTCGCGGTATGGCCTCGCGCACCATCTCCGTCAGGAATCCCATAAAATCCACATCGCGAATCTTGTCGTTCACCAGATTGGCGACACTGCGCAATCGCTCCGGCAAATCCTTATAGACACCGCCAAAACGCATGTAGTTGCACATCAAGCGGCTGCCCGCAGCGGCCTCGAAAATATCCAGGATTTTCTCGCGCGTGTTATTGGCGTAGAGCATTGGCGTGAAAAAGGCGCCCAAATCATTCAACAAGAAGCCGACCGCCCAGAGATGATTGACGATGCGCGTCAATTCGGCCATCAACACACGAATGACCTCAGCGCGGAAGGGCGGCGCCTGATAGCGCGCGCCGCGGCTCATCAATTGCTCCACTGCCAGCGCATAACCCAGATTGTTGCCCATACTGCTGATGTAATCCAAGCGGTCGGTGAAAGGCATATTGTGCAACCAGGCATTGCGCTCGCCAATCTTCTCATGATTGCGGTGCAAGTAGCCCATCACCGGTTCGAGGCTGACGATCGTTTCGCCGCGCAATTGCGCCACCATACGGAACACACCATGAGTGCTCGGATGATGCGGACCCATATTGACCACAATCGTATCCGTTTGCAACGAATCGCCATTGCTCAAGGACTCGACCTGAACCCCCAGGCCCAAACCACTATAAAGCGACTCTTCGGAAACATCGGCCAGTTGCCCCAAATCGAAATCATCTGGATAGCGCACATTTTTGCCAAAGATATTCGTCTCTTCCGCGCGGAAAACCTTCCCGCCCGGCCAACGACTGGCAAAAGGCTTGTGCTCTTCTTCGTAGTAGGGTTCGCGCCAGTCCTTGCGCATGGGGTGGCCGGCGAAGCCATCCCAAAGCAAAATTCGTTTCAAGTTCGGATGTCCAGTGAAGCGGATACCGAAAAGGTCCCAGGCTTCGCGCTCTTGAAAATCCACCCCGGGCCAAATCGAAATCAGCGAGGGTATCTCCGCATCTTGCCTATCCGTTCGTGCTTTGAAGACGAGCGCCGGCCCCCCGCTGGTTCGGTAAGCATGATAGACCATCTCCAGGCATTCATCTTCTTGCCCCCAATAATCCACCGCCGTCGCGCTGGAAAGGTAGTCGTAACCCAATTGGTCGCGTATGGCCAACGCCACTTGCGGCAACTGCGCACTATCGACCAAGATACCGCTATAACCTTCGCGCTCATCGGCGCTGACGGCAGCAGGGAATTGCTCACTCAAGGCCGCGTAGGACGCTTCCAGCTTATTCTCGATTTCGGGGACAGCAGTGTGCATTTCGCTCATATTCGCTGATCCAATACCCTAAGTGTTGGCTTTCTTAGCAGCGCGGCGCGCGGCCAGACGGGCGAGCGCCTCTTGCCGCTTGGCGAGGCGGCGCGCCAACTCTGGGTCACCCCCATCGGCATCCACAGCATCCGCCCCCTGCGCTCGGTCAATCGTCGCGGTCTCCGCACTGGCTGGCGCTTCCAATCCACGCGTATTCGCGGCGACGACGATTTCGGGCAAAGCCCGCGCCGCTGCCTCTCCCGCGCCCAACGCCGCCTGTTCCGCTCGCTGGCGGATGAGCTCCATCTGTCGTGGGTCGAGAATATCGGGGCCGAGGATCGGTATTGGCGCGGGCTCGGCCGGACCCACCCCATACCATGGCACATCATCCATACGCGCTAGCGATTGTCCATCGATGAGCCGTTGCAGCGTGATGAGCCCATGCAATAGCGCTTGTGGTGTCGGTGGGCAGCCGGGTACATAGACATCGGTGGGGATGTATTTATCCACGCCAGAAACCACACTATAACCCTCTTTGAAAGGCCCACCACCACTGGCACAGGCACCCATCGCCAAAACATATTTGGGCTCGGGCATCTGATTGTATAAGCGGACGATGGGCACAATCATCTTCTTGGTGACCGTGCCAGAAACGATCATCAAATCGGCTTGCCTTGGCGTCGCTCGCATCACCTCCATACCAAAGCGAGAAAAATCAAAACGCGAGGCCGCGGTGCCGATCATCTCAATCGCGCAGCAAGCAAGCCCGAATAGCATCGGCCACATCGAGGAGCGCTGTGCCCAGCTGTAAAGACGGCTCAGGCTCGTCACCGCGATGGTGCTCTGCAATTCTTCCGGAATGGGGAACTCAGTTTCTTGCAATTCGCGCAAGTTGAGCTCAGTCATTCAGCGCCACCTCCTCGTACCATTCGCGCAAGATCGCGCGCAGCAATTCTTCATTACTGAGCGCAGGGTCATCCGCAAAAAATGGTAGTGTGATGATCATTTCTTGCAATTCCACCAAACCCAAATCCTCCAACACACAGTGGGGGTATCGCTCGCGCAGCGCCAGCACAATCTCATAACTGGCTTCCCAATACAGCCACAGCGCTTCTTCTTCGTAGCCCATACCCTAAAATAGCGTAACTGAGCGGTGATTGCGATAGTGTTTCGTCAGCAAAATTTCTCGAACCATTCAGCGGTTGTCAATCTGCGCCCGCTGCAATTGACCGCTGAAGTCGACATACACTGACTTCCATTCTGTGAAGGCGTCCAGCGCCGTTTGCCCAGCCTCACGCATACCGTTGCCGGTGCCGCGAGTGCCACCAAAGGGAAATTGGATTTCCGCCCCTGTGGTGCCATGGTTGATGTAGACAATCCCCGTGCTGAGGTCACGAATCCCGCGGAAAGCGGCGTTCACATCCCGCGTGAAAAGGCTACTGGATAACCCATAACTGGATTCATTGTTGATGGCAATGGCCTCCTCCAGGTCATCCACCTCCAGGATAGAGAGCACCGGACCGAAGATTTCCTCCTGCGCGACACGCATGCCTCGCTCTACACCCTGTAAAACCGTCGGCTCGAAAAAGTAGCCACGCTCTCGCTGGGTCCGTTTTCCACCAGTCGTGATTCGTACACCCTCATCATGAGCGACTTGCATATACCCACTCACTTTTTCGAGCGCCCCTTCATTCACCAAAGGACCCACCTGAACGCTCTCATCCAGGCCATCACCCACTTTCAACGACTGTGCTTTGGCAACCAAGGCCTCAGTAAAACGAGGAGCGATGCCTTTTTGCAATAACAAGCGGCTACAAGCCGTACAACGCTGCCCGCTTGTGCCGTAAGCGCTCCAGGTAACGGCCTCCAACGCCAGCGCAAAATCCGCGTCATCCATCACGATGATGGCGTTTTTGCCGCCCATCTCCAAACTGACTTTTTTGCCGAGAGCGGCCGCTGCCTGATACACTGCCAAACCCGTCGCCGTCGAGCCTGTGAAAGAGACAACGCGCACCCCGTCTTGCCGCAAGAGATCCGCGCCGCAATCGCCGCCGCCCAATAATAAATTCAACACCCCAGCCGGGAAGCCGACATCATGGCAGGCCTGCATGAAGGCCGCGCTGAAAGCGGGCACTTCTTCACTCGGCTTCCAGATTATCGTATTGCCCGCGACGAGCGCTGGCAACATCTTCCAGCTGGGCACCGCACAGGGGAAATTCCAAGGAGTGATGAGCGCGACCACGCCAGCGGGTTCGCGCAGTGCCATACCGAATTTATTGGGCATCTCCACCGGCGCGGTGTAACCGAGCAACCGCCGCCCCTCACCACCCATATAGTAGGCCATATCGATGGCCTCCTGGACATCGCCACGCGCTTCAATGAGGACCTTACCCATCTCCTGCGTCATCAAACGGCTCAGCGTCTCTTTGCGTTCTTCCAACACAACCGCGAGCTGATAAAGAAGCTCACCGCGCCGCGGCGCCGGCCAGGCACGCCAAGCCGCCGCGGCCTCCTTCGCTGCCTGCACTGCCGCCAGGACCTCTTCATGACCGCTAGCGCTCGCCAGCGCAAATTCCTTTTCGGTGGCAGGGTTGTAGCTGGCAAAGGTGCGCCGATCGCTGGCAGTGCGCCATTCTCCGGCGATGAAATTGCGAACCAATTCGCTCATCCTTTAACCTCCCCGCTCAACCCTTCACCACAAGCAGTATAGCGCGCCAAGTTGGACAACTGGAAGGAGAAGCGGCTGCCATGGCCTGGCTGACTCTCCAAGCACAACTCGGCGCCGTGTTCCGCAAGGATGCGGCGCGCGATTGCCAAGCCCACACCGACACCGCCATATTGTCTTGTCACGGCGGCATCGAGCTGCTGGAAGGGTCGAAAGAGCCACCGACATTGCTCTTCGCTCATACCAATGCCCCAATCTTGCACGGCGATTTCCACCAAGCCATCCCCCAACAATTCGGCGACGATTTCGACCGGGCCTGTGCTGAATTTCAAGGCGTTGTCCAATAAAAGGCGCAAGACAATTTCAACACCTTGCTTATCCGCATAGAGAATTGGCAAATCCGCCGCGAAGCGCGTTCGTAGCCGTTCTCGCAATTTCGCCTCACCCCATTTGTGGATCAGCCCCTCTCGGGCGTGGTCTACCGTTTCGCGCAGGAGCAGCGCTTCTTGATGGGCGCCGCCGCCATCCATCAGCAAGACGATATCATTGACGATTCTCTCCAGACGCGCGACAGCTTTGGTCGCCATCTCTAAAAATTGTGAATCACCGATTTCTTCGCTCAATAGCGCGAGGGAGGCTTTTGCCTGCTGCGTTGGCGTCACCAATTCATGCGAGACATTGCGTACGATGGTCTGCGTGAGCAATTCCTCATACGGGTCAGCACTTTCCTTCCTTGATGATGCCAAAAACTCTGTGCTTTTCTGGCAATTCATAGCCCTCTTTTCCCGATGACGGCGCGGCGATTACGTCGCTGGACGAACCGACGAGAGCACTTTGTCATTCACATTTCCCCAAGGTCTGGCACAGCTGATTCAAATGCAACCGATCGTGCTGTGCGGTGAAATGAGCCATCTCTATGAGAGTCGTGGGGCCAAAGATACTATGCCGAGCTGACCTTTGCCAATCCATAACCGCCAATTCGCCCAGGTAAGATAGCGTCCGCGCGCGCGCCGCCGCAAAACTCTCGGCGACCTGCCAACCGCTTTCCGAACAGGGCTCGATTGACGCGCTCGTCGGCATTGGCGCAACGATGAAAGGAGAATCTTCAGCGACGATGCGTTGTATGCGCGGTAGCTGCTCCTCCGTTTCACGCTCCAACAAATGACAAAGAATCTGCACGATAGTCCATTCCGCTGGCTCGGGGCGCATATGCCACTGTTGATCTTTGACCTCAGCCAATAACCCATAGAGCGCGCCGATGTTGCCACGCAGTTCGGCGAGGACTTGTTCACGCGTGAGCGGTCGCGGTGTCAGCTCCCGTAACCAACCGGCGCGTATTCTCTTCAATAAGGTATCCAGGCTGCCGGCGCCATCCAGGCAGCAGTCCGCCGTTGTCTGCGGAACGCCATTTACCGCGAAAACACACAAACCCGCTCTTCGTGCTGCGGCCAACTGCGCCGCCTCCGCACCGACAAAGAGCGCTTCATCGGGTTCAACACCAAGGCGCGCGACAATCTCCGCGAAAAGTGCTGTATCGGTCGCCGCAAAGTGCACAGTTTCTGAATGGGCGATAAAACCCCAATTTTCGCAGGCCATACTTGCCCATTCCAAGCGTCGGTGCGCCGCATGCCCTGGAAAACGGACATCCGTCAAGAGCCCGCACAGCAAGTTCCGCTCTCGCAACTCGGTGAAAAGCGGCGCGAAGGCTCGCGCGACCTGAGAAAGCTCTCGCAGGCTAGGGAAGGCCTCTGTGTAAAAAGTGGTGCTTTTTTGTTCGAGCGCCACTGCGGAGATGTCGAGTTCACGCCGCGTCACCGCTTGCAAGAGCGCATGGTTACTCATGATGGGTGTGCGTTCTGGAGAGACAAGCGCCTCTGTAGCGACCCGATTCGCCCGCGCCAAGTCCGCCTCGACAAAATTCGTCTCCATCTGTCGACAAGAGCGCTCATAATCGGCGACGCTATCGCAAAACACCACCCCATCCAGGGCCAAAATCACAGCCTTAACGGTCATCGCCCTCCTCGTCCTCGCCGCCTTCATCACTCAGGGCCGCGCGAAAGATTTCCAGACCGGGTTTCTCTGCCAAACATTCCACGCAGCCCACATAAGGGTCGGCGATGGCTCGCTCGTGGTTGCGGCAACGGGCGGACACGGTCACGCGCCGCCCCAAAAACCACCTGCGCTTCTCGATGGTTACGCGCAGTTCCAGCGCGGCATCGGCGTTCGCGCGCAAGATGGCGGGCACTGAACAAAGCGCACAATCGCTGGGCTGCCAAGCCAATGAGGCATCGTTGGCCGCCACTTGTCGACATTCGCGGACCGCTCGCCCACGGTGAAAATCTTGGTAGTAATGGGGGCATTCCTCGCCGGCGGGGTTGCGCATCAGTCAAACCCTTCCCACCAGCGCTGGAGGTCGGCAACGAGTGTGGCACTTGTACCATAGCGCAACGCCAAGGGCGGCAAGGCATCGAGAAAGCGCTCACCATAGCGCTTGCTCAGGAGACGGTTATCGGCAACGATGAAAGCAACCCGCTCCCCGGCGAGCGCTTGCGCCGAACGGAGCAAAGTCAGGAAGCGGCCGATGGCCAGCGGTAGGCTGAATTCGCCAAAACCATCTCCGTATTCGGCGGTGCGCGCCGCTACCAAGGGGAAATTCGGCACATCGAAAGGCAAACGCGCCAACAAAACGGTGGAGAGGCTTCCCATTGGCAGGGATGCTGACCACCAATCACGCAGTGTCATTTGCAATAAGCCACAATCTGCTGACAACCAAGCTGCGGTCTGGTCGGCCTCGAAAAGCGGTATACCCCCCAATTTCAGGCGCGGTTGGAGGGCGATGCTGGTCTCTCGCAGTTGTGCATAATTGGTGTAAAGTGCCAACAGCGATGCCGAACTCTCGCTCACCAAGCTCAACAAGCCACGCTCCAGGGCTTTTTGATAAGCGGCGCGCTCATTCGGCAGTGGAAAATCTTGAGGGATGTAAACCAGCGTCTCCGGGCCTTCGTCTTCTCGGGGCGGCGCGCGCAACTTCACCGTTGCTGGCAAAGAAAGGCGGTCGCGCAAGAAAGCACCTCCATCCCCCCCGCCGAGCGACGCGCCTTGCATGACCAGTGCGCTCGATTTTTCGGCAACCCAAGCAACGAATTTTCGGCCCGGGCGAATTGGCGCGCTGAGCCAACAAGGCGTACCCTCACGCCCAGCGGTTCGCTGCAACCAGAGCGCCACTTCACCCACCTCTCCATTGAGCCCAGTGCGCAAAGCTGCCAGGGCCAATTCCAACTCCGCCAATATCCCTCGGAGTAGGTTGATGCTCGCGAGTTGCGGCGCCTGCGCCTCCATACCTTTGGCCAAACGCGATAAAGCCGCTCGCACTGCCTCGCCGATTTCCAATACGATCTGGCCCGCTCGCCGCGCGCGCGCGAAGGCCGGTCGTCCTTGTCTTTCTGGGCTGAGCCATAGCGAATTTCCGGTTTCTCCAGAAGAGCGTTCCTCCCAAACCGATTTCAGCTCGGCGAAGAATGCATCCGCCTGCCTTTGGAATGCCTCCAAGGATTGTCGCAAAGGTTGGGCGAAATCTTCATGCAGGCCATTCTTTGCCAGAGCCACCAGCAAACCCCATCTTGGGTGAGTTAGCGAAAGCAAGATTCGCTTCAACACATCCCGCTCGTAACGCAATTCACCCACATCGGTGAGGCTGCCTTCCAACTCATTCGCATCGCCAACCACCAACATGGCGTAAGCGGGCCATGGCGGGGCGTCAGTGGCGATATCCCGCCACCAGGCCGCTTGCGTCGTCAGGATGATTGTCGCTGATTCCGCTCGCGCGCGCGCCGCGCGCCAAGCGCAGGCTTCTCCCTCATCACTCGCGCAGCAAGCGCCCGCGGCCCCACAATGCCTCGCGCTGAGCCAACGCCACCAGGCGCTTTGCAGCGGACCGCGCAGACGCAGTGCACTCCGCTCCGCCAAACCACTCCCATGATGCCAGGTGAGCAGACGGGCGCGGAAAGCGCGTTCTCCCATATCGAGCGGCGGGATGGAGCGCCAGTCCGACCAAGAACGCGCGCATAAATAATCCTCCTGAGCCAACAAACGAGCCCAAAGCCCCCCTTGTTTACCCAGTTGTCGCTCCGCCTCGTCACCGGCGGCTTGCAGACTGGCCGCATCGCGAAATGCCAAGACCACGCGTTCTCCCCGTTCACCTCCCCAGTCTGCTGCTGCTGAGACCATGGACGCCAGGACCCCAGCAGCGCTGCCCGTCTCCAACAAACGGGCACTACCCGCCGTCTGGGCCGCTTCCTCCATCGCTTCGGAAAATGCTTCAGAAAGCGTGGCTGTCGACAACAGCCGCTCGCCCGCGCCAATTAGCGAAATGGTCGGGCGCGCCATTTGGCTCGGCTTGTGGTCACGGGTTTGCTGCGCTACCAAAACCTCTTCGAAAAAGAGCGCTAGGGGCCAATTGGGCGCATCCTCCCCAAGCAAAATTTCGCGCAGCAAAGTTGGCGGCAATTCGAGGGCCAACTCCCAAAGTCGCCAGTAAAGCTCTGAAGTCGCGCGCGCGTCCGCGAGAGCCCGATGCGCGCCATCCAGCGTAATACCCAACGATTTTGTCAACGACCCCAGACCATAACGCGGCGCATTCGGCAAGAGAATCATGGCCAATTCGACACTATCCAATGAGGGGTGTTCCCGAAAAACTCCACCCGCATGCAAAAAAGCCATATCAAAAGCAGCGTTGTGCGCCAACAGTGGCGCATCACCGACGAAGGCGACCAATTCCGGTAAGATTGCTGATGGCCGCGGCGCGTCGGCCACCATCCCATCATCAATGCCCGTCAATTCATGGATGAAAGGGGGTATGGCTTGACGAGGTTTCACAAAAGACTGGAATTGCGCGCGCTCGATACCATCCTCGGAACGAACAGCGCCGATTTCAATGATTCCATCGCGACCGGGATTAAGACCGGTCGTCTCCAAGTCTAAGGTTACAATGGCACCGCGCATGGAATATCCAGCCGGGTGAGCGCGGTCAGGATACCACGAAGGAATTAGTTTTCATCGCTCTCTTCATCACCGCCGGCTTCCATCTCTTCCAATTCTGCAGCGGCCTTCAGGTCTTCCGCTTTTTCAAAAGATTGCAGCAAATCAAGGCGCAGCATAGCCCCGGGTTGCGATACGAGCCCCGTTTCCGCGAGCAAGGCATGATTACCGCCGGAAAACGCGAACCAAAGCCAAGTCTGGAGCGGCTTGTCCGCGAGCGCGCTGCTGTTGATATGCAAGAAAACTGGCCAGGCGAGGGGGTAATTACCGGCAAGGATTTCTGCCTCACTAGGGGCGATGCAATCTTTGCCCAGGCGAACTGTTTGAACATTTTCTTGCCCGGCGGCTAGAACTTGCTGGTACTCTTCCCAGCTGAAATAACTGAGCCCGTTTTCCACAACGCCGACGGCAGCAGCACGCCAGAGCGGGTCATCGGATACTTCGATATCACGGCGTATCGGTGTGGCTTTACCACTCACGGCAGCCATCATCAAATCAGTGGCGAGCGCTCCCTCCGCTGGCGCGAAGGGCAAGACCTCCGTTTCCGTTGCCACCGTCGCACCATTCGCAATCGTGGGCGCCCAAATTTCCTGCCAGCGATCCAAATCGATACAGCGCATTTTTGCATTCTTGTGATTGGCTAGGGCGACGACGGCCTGTGCGGCGGGTTGCCAGCTGATGATGGTGATATCGGCTTCCGCACATTGCGCACCTGCTGACTCGCTCAAGGGCCGCAGCGACAGCAGCAAATCGATTTCGTCCGCGCAGAGGGCGCGCTCACCGGCCGGGCCGCCGCGGAATTCACTGTTGATGGTCAGATTCGGTTGCTCAAGGGAGAGCGTCTCTTCAAGCGCCGCCAAAGATCCGCTCAGCTGGGCCACGCCGCCGAAACGCAACCACCCACCGACCTCCGCGGGCATGACGAAGGCTTCACTGGCGGCGCTGACAACGGAAACTTCTTCTTCAGCGATGAGCTTACGGTTGACCTCTTGTGCGGCCGCGCTAGGGGCAATGTAAGGCGCGGAGAATTCGCCAGCCGCCGCCGCTTCCGCCAAAGCGCGGAGCGCATCATCCGTCATGCGCTCACGATTCACATAAAGATAGACGCTCCGCGCGAGCGGGTAACTGCCGGCTTCCACATTTTCCACCATTGGCCCCAGGCAAACGCCGCTCGCCTCCCCGCGCAAACGCAAGACCTGCGCCGCGGCGGGAGCCGATGAGACGCTCGCTAGGGCCAAAACCGCGCTTTCATCAGCGAATGTCGCCGCCAATTCAGCCGCATCGCGATACTCAGCAGCGTCTGTGCGCAATCCCAAGCCGACGACCACCTCATCCAACAAGGCATAATTGAAACCAGTCGCCTCTGGCAACCAGATTTGGAAGGGTAAAGGATCGGCGAGCGTTTCATCCACCTGCTGCCAATCGGGAATTTGGCCGGTCGCACTCGGGGCGAAGAAAGTGTCCAACAATTGGCTATCTAGGCAAGCATCGGGAATATCGAAGTTGTTGTATAGAGCAGCGATACGATGGCCCAAAAGCAATTCGACCGGCGGTACGGCGCAATCCTCCTTTTCCTGCGATGAAAGAGGGCGTAGGCTCAATGCCGCATCCGCTTCTCCCGCGCAGAAGCGAGACAGGGCCTCTAGCGCCGAGGCATTTTGCAAATCCGCACCAAACGCTTCCCATTCGCCGGCGTAGGGCTTCGTCAACACAGTGGGGCCCAGCACCAGTGGTGGCGGCTGGGCATTGACCCAACCCAACCCCCAAAAACTGACGAGCAAGCCAATGAACAACCAGCATGTCCCAACCCGGCGGCGCCCGGCACTCACTCCCTGGTTGTTCCCCATTCGCGACCCTCAACTGTCTATAATCGAATGATGACATTGTAATCGGCGAGTTCACCATGTCTAGCCAGGATTCAGCCACAGCCCAAACCAGCGAACCCAAACCGCCCACCACCATCTATGAGAATTTCGGTGGCGAGTCCGCTTTTATCGAATTGGTCGAGCGTTTCTACGAATATGTGGAAGAGGATGAAGTCTTACGCCCGATGTTCCCTAGTGAGCTACGGGGAGTCAAACGACGCCTTTACCTTTTCCTAATACAATTTTTCGGCGGCCCGAAAACCTATTCGCTTGAGCGCGGACACCCTCGCCTGCGGTTGCGACATGCGCCTTTTCCCATCACACCCGAAGCCAGCCAACGCTGGCTCCGCCACATGATGAACGCGCTCGAAGAACTTCTCCATGATGAAGAAGATGCCAACCGCCAATTGGCCGCCCTGCAGATACGGCAATACTTCACCCGTGTGAGCGGGCACTTGGTCAATCGACCAGAAACGGATTAGCTTAAGGTGTGGTGTTACGAAATGCTTCTGCAGTCTGAGGCATCGCCGTAGTGAAAAAATTGTCATGGATGCAACGAGCATAGGCGCGAATTTCCCATTGCGCGTCCGGTGCCATTCGCAGGCGTAGAAAATTCATCAAGTTGTGCGCATCCACCTTGGCAATCCAAGTGTAGTAGACCGAAAATCCTGGCAGGAACAATCGTGCTTGCTCCCTAGCCACACCCAAAGAAAGAGCTTTTTCATACAACTCATACCCACGCGCGTAGTGCTCCACCAAAGCCGCAGAAAGTGTTCGACCTTCGCCCTCTGCCAACTTCCCCTGACTGGCTTGTTTGTTATCGGGAGACTGTCGGCGCCAGCATTCGGGTTCGTAGAAAGCACCTTCCTTAAATTCTGTATAACGGCCCGACTGAGCATTGAAATTCCAGGTGCGGTGTCGCACCCATTGCCACCAAGTCAGCAACGGGGCATGGACGCGAAACTTGAATTCCACCATCTCAAACGGTGATGTGTGTCGCTCACGCACCAGGTAAAAGAGTAATTTCTTGTCTCGCTCAACCCCTTTGCTTTCACCCAGAAACGACACGCGGGCAGCGTTGACGACGGCCAAATCCGGCGATACACCGGTGCTTGGGTGCGGCATCAGGTCCAGCAATTCCACCCAACCCTTATCCAGCACGGAAACGCGTTTGCCGATTAGCGGTGATGGCTGATTATCGCCCTGGCTATCGTTGGTCATTCTCTCGATCCCATCCGCCCCAAGGCAATGCGCAAACGCTCGCTCACATCCTCTGGCGCGTCCGCCGGAATCCCTTGCACAGCCCGTTGCGCTTCCACCACACCATAACCGAGCGAAACCAGGGCATCCACCACCTCAGCATCGACCACCAAGCTACGCGGTTGCCCGTTCATCTCGACTCGTGGGAAACGGTCGCGCAATTCCACCATGATTTTCTGTGCGAGTTTGGTGCTGACGCCGCTGACCGCGCTCAGGGCCAGCGTGTCTTCCGCGGCAATCGCTGCGCTGAGTTGCTCGCGGCTCAGCGCGCTCAATATCGCGAGCGCCACTTTCGGCCCCACTCGCGGCACTGTGAGCAAGAGCAAAAAGGCCGCGCGTTCAGCCTCTTCCGCAAAACCATAAAGCGTGGGTATGTCCTGGCGAATCTGGTAGTGTGTGAATAAGGTGGTCTCTTTTGCATCCCGCAGCGTCGCCAAAGTCTTGTCTGAAGTATGGACGAGATAACCAACGCCCTGTACTTCCAGTAAGAGACTCCCCTCCTGGCGCGCGCGGATGCTCCCGCGCAGGATGGCAATCATATGGGCTCAGCGCTGAGCGGCGAACGCAAGCTGGCGGTTATGGCGATGGCCAGGGCGTCGGCGGCGTCCGCTTGCCGTGGTGGCGTATCCAAGCGCAATAGACGAGCGCTCATCCTAGCAACATCGCGCTTGGTGGCGTGGCCGTTCCCACAGACCGCCAGCTTCACCGTGTTGGGCGCACAAGCGACCATCGGCAATCCCGCTCGCGCCAACACCAACAGCAAAGCGCCGCGAACTTGCGCCACCGTCAAGGCCGAGCTGACATTGCGCGCAAAGAAGAGCTCTTCCAGCGCGGCCAACTCAACATCATACTCCCGCAACAACGCCTCGACCGCATCCGCGATTTCAGCGATGCGTTGAGCAGGCGATCGATTGGAGCTTGTGCAGATGACCCCGAAACCGAGGGGCCTGAGCTCATGGCCCGCTTCCACCACCGCATAACCCACTCGCGCCAGACCGGGGTCGAGGCCCAAAATTCGCTGTACCGGTGTCGTTTTCCCGCTCATGCATTCTCGTAGACGCGCAATAATTCGTCATCGATCAGCAGATTGGAAGAGACCGATTGGACATCATCCAATTCTTCCAAACTTTCCAACAAGCGCAAATTGCTGAGCGCGCTCTTCAGTGGCGGGCTGGTTTCATTTTGTGCCTGCCAACGCAAAGCGGATTCCTCAATCTCGTAACCGGACTCATTCAAAGAGGCAGTCACCGCGGCCAGCTCTTCACGCGGTGTCTGGATGAAAAAACGGCCCGAATCTTTCTCCACTTCTTCGGCACCCGCTTCCGCCGCCGCAAGAAAGACCTCGTCATAGTCTTTGCCGTCATCAACCAGGGTGATGTGGCCAATCTGCGTGAATTGCCAAGCGACCGAACCCACTCTCGCTAGACTGCCACCCGCGCGATTGAAAGCATGCTTGACTTCAGCCAAGGTCCGGTTGCGGTTGTCGGTAATGGTATCCACCAGGAAGGCGACACCATCGCTGCCGTAACCTTCATAGGTGATTTCCTCCGTGACAGCACCGGCCAATTCGCCCGTGCCACGCTTGATGGCGCGCTCGACATTCTCCTTGGGCATATTGGCTGCCTTGGCGCGCGTGATGGCCAGCTTCAGGCGCGGATTGGCCGTTTCATCGCCGCCACCGAGACGCGCCGCCACCGCAATTTCACGCCCAATACGCGTGAAAATCTTGCCCCGCTTGGCATCCTCAGCGCCTTTCTTCCGTTTGATAGTGGACCACTTGCTATGACCGGACATCGCCATCTTCCCCTGCGATTGCTCGCTGATTATGCCGAATATCCAAGCCACTGACAACGGCGAATTCGAATTCCCCGCGCGATGATCCAGTCAATTCAGATTGTGCTATACTGCTGATGCGCCATATACTCGATCTGAGTGCTGCCCATTGGTAGAGATAGTTGGTGATCAAAAAAGGAGACAGGCGCCACTGCTGCGCCGCCCTTTGCGCCCCGAAATGCTCGCCTGGGGTGTTCTGGTCGCATCCTGCTTGGTCTCTTTGCTCTTCTGTTTGAGCGTCAGCTTTTTCGCTTACAATTTCTTCTTTCGTTCCACAATCCCAGTCTCTGCCAATTTGCAGGTCGCCCGTGGAACCGTCGGTATCATCTCGCCCGGTAGCTCGGAAGAGGTCGCGGAACGCTCGGCGCGGCCCATCAACAACCTCACCACCATCCGCACCGATGAGCAATCGCTGGGGACACTATCCTTCAAAGATGAGAGCGGCATGCTCTACGCGCAAATCACCCTGCGACCAGAAACGCAGCTCACGCTGCTGCGCTCATCGCGACCGCGCTTCAGCATGGCGGGCAACGACCACATCATCGAAATCGATGGTTTGGTGGGCCGCCTCGACGTCTTGCTCATCACGCAAATCGACATCAATACACGGGTCTTTATCCATGGCAAACGGGAAGAAATTGCTTACCTCAATCAACCCGGCCGCTATGAAATTCATGTCGATGAGGATAGCATGCAACTCCTCAACCACAACGCTGTCCTATCCCAATTGCGTCGTGGTGAGCAAAGACGCTTCGTGCCCCGCGGTTACCTCGGCGACATCCGCGCCGATGAAGTGGAAGCCATTGCTTTGCAAGCGGCCTACACCAATCTCGTCGACGACCATGATTTTCGAGAATTCCTCGCCACTGACGAGACATCCTCCCTTTGGCAATGCAGCAACCACAACGACATCGCAGGCGACCTACTGGGCAACTACCGTGACGCCAATATCGCTGGTTTGGACACGCTGCGCTTCGTACGCCTCGGCGAAATCACCGGACATGGTGAAACGCGTTGCATCCACCAATTCTTTGCTGAAGACGGCACTTATGGTATCGACGCCCGTCAATACGAACACTTGGCCATTCAAGCCACCATACGCATCCAGCATCAGTCACTCAGTCGCTGTGGCTTTCGTGGTAGCGAATGCCCCATCATGTTGCGGATGGATTATATCGATGGCAACGGCTCCCTTCAGCGTTGGTTCCAAGGTTTTTACATCCCGCAAGCAAGGGATAGCGAGCTGGATAACCCTTTGCGCTGCTCAAATTGCCTGGCCCTCCATGAGAGAGTCAGTGCACAGACCTGGTATCATTACGATAGCGACAACTTAATACCGGTCCTGTTCCCTCCCGGCCTCCAACCAAGACGCTTGCTCAGCCTGCAGGTCTATGCCTCGGGGCACAACTACGATGCTCATCTAGTCGAATTGTCTTTGCAAGCCCGTGATTGGCCCAGCGAAGACGAAAACACAGCGACTGAAGAAACGCCTGCCGACGGTTGACAGCGCATTTTCCGCGCCGCTAGCGGGAATTTCGCTTCCGCATATACTGCAATCTCGGGTAATTTCTTGGGAGCGGAGTGAGCGCCATGCCTTACGAGCAATTCGCCATCGAGGTCCTACCTTATTATGGCAGCGCCATCCTGATGATTGCTTGGTTCACCAGCATAATCTGGACCTACCGTGATATGCGTTCCCGCTCACGAGACACCTGGGCTCGTTTCTTCGCCGCCGCGTTCGTCGGACTCTTCAACTTACCGGGACTGTTGATCTATTGGTCGTTGCGCCCGAGCGAAACTTTGGGCGCCGCTTACGCTCGCTCGCTCGAGGAAGAAGCCCTACTGCAAGAAATCGAGCGTACCGTGAGTTGCCCCAACTGTGCCGCCGCCACCGAACGCAATTGGCAAATTTGCCCGCTTTGCCATTCACAACTGCGTCGTCGTTGCCATTCTTGCGATACCATGTTGGAATTGGATTGGACGCGCTGCCCAGCATGCTTGTCCGTGCAAACGGATACACATGTCCCGAAAAACACTGACATCGCCATACACCGCCAAGCGACCGAAACTGCCAATATCCCCTGGGAGGATGACGAAGCTAGCGATTACGCCGCCTATGCCCCACAAAATCACAAGCCCGCCTGGCTGCAAAGCAGCCAAGACCAGGATTATGACTATCGGGAATTGGAGCCAAGCTACAGTTACACTTTGCGCGACAATCCCAACAATGGGGAGAATGCTTACTGAACTGCATTAAATATCATCCAATTCGCCGGAATCGCCCACCCGGTGGATTTGCATCATATTGGTGCGTCCACCAAAACCAAAAGGGGTTCCTGCCAAAATCACCAGCACATCACCGCGCTTCGCATACCCCTCTTCATATAGTTTGCGTATCACGGTGATATTCATCGAATCCACACTATCAAACTCCGGTACCATCAGCGATTGCACACCCCAGACCAGCGCCATGCGTCGATGAGTTTGCTCCATGGGCGTCACGCAGATGATCGGCGCGCGTGGTCGCGCGCGCGCCACATGCCGCGCCGTGTAGCCGCTCATGGTCGCCGTCACAATCGCCCGCGGCCGCACCTTCTGCGCGATTTCGTAACTGGCGGAACTGATGGCATCTGAAATTTCATCTTTCCCAGCGGATGAACGGCCATGCTGTGACGCTCGCACTTCACCCAACTCAGCCAAATGCGCTTCGGCGATGACGCTGATATTGGCCATAGTGCGCACCGCCTTGGCAGGGTATTTCCCGACGGCGGTTTCATTGCTCAACATCACCGCATCCGTCCCATCGACGATGGCATTGTAGACATCGCTGGCATCAGCGCGCGTCGGCCGAGGTAGATTGATCATCGAGCTGAGCATCTGCGTGGCCGTAATCACGGGCTTCGCCGCCTCGTTACACAATTGGATGATGCGCTTCTGTTGATAAGGCACTTCCTCGGCCGGCGTCTCCAAACCCAAGTCACCGCGCGCAACCATAACCCCATCGGCAGCGGCGACGATCTCGTCAATATTTTGCAAGGCTTCGCGCTTCTCAATCTTGGCGATGATGTCCGCTTTCTTTTGCAAATGCCGCAGCAACCAACGCAACTCGCGGATGTCATCCTCACCGCGAACGAAAGACATCGCGATATAATCGGTTCCATTATCCAACGCGAATTCGACATCCTGGCGATCTTTATCGGTGATGGCCGATAGACTGCTCAGCGAGGCCTTCGGCGCAGTCACACCCTTGCGCGAATGCAAGGGTCCACCCACCACGACTTGGCATTCGATGCAATCGGGCGTCGCCATCTCCACGAGCAATTCCAAGCTGCCATCATCCAACAAGAGTTGCATACCGGCTTTCACATCGCGATACAGCTCCAAATGTGGGAGTGGGATGCTATTTTCCACCGCGCCGTTGGGGGTGAAGCGGATGATATCGCCCTCAAAAAGTTCGAGTGGTTCTTGTTCGAGCGCTCCGATGCGGATTTTTGGTCCTTGGATATCACACATGGTGGCGATGACGCGACCTTCTTCGGTGGCAATACGGCGCGCTCGTTCGATGGTGGTCGCGTGCTCATCATGCTCACCATGTGAAAAGTTGATGCGGATGACATCCAAACCATTGCGAATCATCCGCCGCAAGGTTTTCTCATCCGAAGAAGCTGGGCCCAAAGTGGCGACGATTTTGGTCTTTTTTCGCAAGGCATTCTCGTGGATCGCCACGCTTTCAACCAACCCCCAGCGTATTGGCAGGGAGGTTGGGGAAAGCGGCGTGCCCGGCATAGATGGCCGCCGCGCCGAGTTCATCTTCAATGCGCAAGAGTCGATTGTATTTCGCCGTGCGGTCGCTACGCGCGGGAGCGCCGGTCTTAATTTGTCCTCCGTTGATGGCCACCGCCAGGTCAGCTATCGTATCATCTTCGGTTTCGCCGCTACGGTGGCTAGTGACAACCGTCCAACCATGTCGCTGGCTCAGTTGAGCCGCTGCCAAGGCTTGACTTAATGTGCCAATTTGATTGACTTTCATCAACAATGAATTGCAAGCACGCTCGCGAATGCCTCGTTTCACCCGTTGCACATTCGTCACCAACAAATCATCACCGACGATTTGCACCCTCTCCCCCAAACGCTGGACGAGCAAGCACCAATGCTCCCAATCATCTTCTGCCAATCCGTCCTCAATGGAAACGATGGGGTATCGCTCACACCATTCCACCCAGTTCTCGACCATCTCAGCACCAGTGAGCGAGCGACCTTCCGTCGCCAGGTGATAATGGCCATCTTGATAGAGCTCGCTGGCGGCCGGGTCGAGGGCGATGGCGATTTCCGCACCAGGCTGATAACCCGCAGCGACGATGGCTTCCATGATGACTTCCAAAGCGGCTTGGTTGCTGGGCAGGCTCGGCGCAAACCCCCCTTCATCGCCAACCGTCGTGCGTAGGCCACGCCCGCTGAGGATACGCTTGAGTGCCGCATACACCTCAACACCCCAGCGCAAACCCTCACGGAAGCTCGCTGCGCCCAAAGGCATGACCATAAATTCCTGGAAATCGGTGCTATCGGCCGCGTGTTTGCCGCCATTCATAATGTTCAACATGGGCACCGGTAGGGTGCAGGCTTGTGCACCGCCCACATAAGCATAGAGTGGTAGGCCATGACTATTCGCCGCGGCCTTGGCCACCGCCAAGGAAACACCGAGCAGGGCATTCGCCCCGAAACGCGCTTTATTGGCAGTGCCATCCAGTTCGTTCAGACGCGCATCGATCGCCAGTTGCGGGGTGGCCGCTTCGCCGACCAGGGCCGCAGCGATTTCACCATTCACCGCCGCCACTGCCCCCAACACACCCTTGCCGCCATAGCGCGCGCCACCATCACGTCGCTCATGCGCTTCGTATTCACCCGTTGAAGCGCCGCTGGGCACAATGGCTCGCCCCCGACTACCATCGCCCAATTCGCAAGCCACTTCTACGGTGGGGTTACCGCGTGAATCCAAAACCTCATGCGCGCGCAACTGCGCGATTTCACTTCGAATCATGAGCGTCAGCATACCACAACCTTGGTCTCAATGCTAAGAGCAAACCTGTTAGAATGTCGGTCTATGGTCAACCAGCGAATCTACCTGGATCATTCCGCTTCGACACCAACAGACCCGCGTGTCCTAGAAGCGATGATGCCCTATTTTCGCGAAGATTACGGCAATGCTTCCTCGATGCATTCTTTCGGCCGCCAAGCAGAAGGAGCCATCGAAGAGTCCCGTGAAAGAGTGGCCGCGGTATTGCGCTGCCAACCAAAGGAAATCATCTTCACAAGCGGCGGTAGTGAAAGCGACAACCTCGCCCTGCGCGGTGTCGCTCAAGCAGCGAATTGGCCGGCCGGCTCCCGCCTCCTCAGCACGGCCATTGAACATGAAGCTGTGCAAGAGACTTTGCAACACATCGCCGCAAACGGCGGGTATGAATATTCACGATTGCCCCTAGAGGACCGCACAGGACGGCTCGCGCCCAGAACCTTCGCTGCAGCCTGTGCTGAAGGCGCGGTCTTGGCTTCGGTCATCTATGCCAGCAACGAGGTGGGTAGCATCCAGCCCATCGCCGAATTGGCCACGCTAGCGCGCGAATGCGCTGTCCTCTTCCATAGTGATGCCGTGCAAGCGGCCGGGCAACTATCGCTGGATACCCAAACCATCCCCTTGGACCTGATGAGCATCGCCGCCCATAAATTCTACGGCCCCAAAGGCGTCGGCGCCCTCTTCTGTCGCGAGGGAACCCCGCTCGCGGCGCACCTGACTGGCGGTGGCCACGAACGCGGGCGCCGCGCCGGAACGCAAAATACCCCCGGCATCGTCGGGTTGGCCCATGCGCTCGAGCTGGCGGAAGCGGAACGATCGATCCATAACGAACACCTGCGCTCTCTGCGCGACCGACTCATCGCTGGCGTCTTGCGCGAAATTCCCAGCGCCACCCTCAGTGGCCATCCAAGCGAGCGTCTTCCCTCGCATGCCAGCTTCACCTTCCCTGGCATCGATGCACAAACCCTACTCATGCACCTTGATTTGCGTGGCTTCGCCGCTAGCAGCGGCTCGGCCTGCAAAACGGGCCAAACCGAACCCTCTGCCGTCTTAATGGCCCTCGGCCATGATGAAGAAAGCGCACGGAGCGGCCTGCGCCTCACCCTCGGCCGAGAAACGAGCGCGGCCCAGATCGAGGCGACCATTGGCGCCCTCCGCGAAATCGTGTCATCGCTAGCGTTGGCGGCCAAGGCACGATGAAGGAACGCACACGCGTCGTCGTCGCCATGAGCGGCGGCGTGGATAGCAGTGTGGCCGCCGCCTTGCTTGTCGAGGCGGGTTACGAGGTGGTCGGCATGATGCTGCGCCTCTGGGCGGAGGGTGGCGCCGAAAACCAAGCCAACCGCTGCTGTACCCCCGACCAACAAGCCGATGCCCGTCGTTGCGCCGCCATCTTGGGCATCCCCTTTTATGTGATCGACGCGCGCGCCGTCTTTCGCCAACGCATCGTCGATTCCTTTGTTGAGCAACATTCCCAAGGGCAAACGCCCAACCCCTGCCTGCAATGCAATCGTCACATCCGTTTTGGCCACCTATTGGCACAAGCGCGGGCCATCGGCGCCCGCTTCCTCGCCACAGGCCACCACGCGCGCGTCATGCATACCCAAGGGCATCCTTCTCGCCTCTTGCGTGGCAAGGACCGCAACAAAGACCAAAGTTATGTGCTCAGTGTCTTGAACCAAGAGCAGTTGCAGCAAGCTCTCTTCCCCATCGGTGAATTCAGCAAAGCGGAAATCCGTCAACGCGCCGAAACATTGTGCCTCCCCAGCGCCAGCAAAAAAGACAGCCAAGATCTATGCTTCTTGGCTGGCGACTACCGCGATTTCTTACGCCGCGAACGCCCCTCGCTATTGCGAAAGGGGGCCATCCGCCACCAGGATGGCCAGCAACTGGGCGAACATCAAGGACTGGCGAATTACACCATCGGCCAACGACGAGGGCTCGGTATTGGTGGCGCCGCACCGCTCTATGTCCTCGCCCTAGACCAAGAAAACAACACCCTCATCGTCGGCGAGAAGGCTGGCCTGGCCCGCAGGAATTTTACGGCACGCGATGTGCATTGGCAATCTGGGTCAGTGCCCAGCAAGCCGCGCCAATTGCGGGTACAAATCCGCTATCGCGCCAGTTCACATACGGCAATGGTCGAACCCTTGATGCCAGGGCGGTTCCGCTTAACCCTAGACGAGCCTTTGTTGGCCATCACCCCCGGACAGGGGGCAGTATTTTACGATTGCGATGATGAGCGGGTGTTGGGCGGGGGTATCATCGAGGCAAGGCGCGCCGAAACTTTCACTCAGCTTGGGCCGAAAAACAAAGAACCCGCCGCCAAAGCGATGGCGGGCAAGTAAGGCATTGTCAAAGAAGGCCTATAGGGTTGGCCTCGCACCCAGCGCAGCAAGAGCAACATCAATGCCAATAAACCACCCAGCAGGATACTCCGCAAAAGCAATGCCGGCACCAACGCCACGCCCAGCGAGCCACCGACAAAAGCCAACACCCACACATCCCCCTGCCCAAAGGCGACCACCGGCAGCGCACGCCAGGCCGCATACCAACGCCCACCCATGTATAAGGCCATCCCCATACCCCCAGCCAATAGTATTCCCAGTATCGCTTCGCCAACCGTCGGGCCACCAACAACCCAAAACACATCGAGAACAACCAGAAATGCGAGTAACCATTGCCCGGCGCGCGGCACCCTCCGCTCAAGAATATCCACTACGCTCAGCGCCACCAGCAGCAAAGCGACCGCCAAGCGCAACCAGTCCAGCATCGCTAAGCGAGAGCGGTCAGCGCCAAACCCATGGTCAATACCCCCGTGATGAGCGCGCCAACCACCCATAACCAAAAACCATCAAATCCGGCAATTGCTTCGACGCCAAGGCGGTTGTCATCACCGATTCGTAAGGGCCAGCGGGTCACTTCACCCGCCTCGACGCGCCAGGCGGCCATCTCCATACGCTCGCGCCGCCGACCGATGATGAGTTGCGCTACGCCGGGATAGGTCGCTGCCGCGATATCCTGCTTCGAGGGGATGGCCGGTCCCTCCGGGTGAGAATGATACACAGCGAGCAATTCCAGACCGCGCGCCTCGGCGTCCATCAAGGCCTGTAACAATTCCATGGGCGCCGCCGTGAACTCCTGTCTTGGGTTGGCAGCCAAGTTGCTCAAGGGGCGAATTTCGCTCACTTCTCCACGCAGACCCAACAAGACGCCGCAACACTCCAAGGGCGCCGCCCGCCGTGCTTCACGCTGCAATTCACGAGCTTGCGCCCGGCTCAATTGCAGCCTCATTGCGCTCCCTCCCCGGCTAAGGGAGGGGGTATGAAGAAACCCTCAACCCGGCGGTCCTGGGGTGGTTGACGCGTTTCATAAAATAGCTCCACCGTCAAGGAATGAGCCCCAGCCGGGTCACCTTCATGTCGCAAATGCAAGGTGAATTCCATGGAGGCATGCATCGTTGCGATGACACTAGCCTCGCCAACCAGCTTGTCATCCTCATCATGAATCAACAAGAGTAAATTCGGTCGTTCCAAAAACGGTGTCAATTCCACCGCCACAAACAACCGCTGACGATCCGCATAGGGCTCCGCCCTAACATTCAAGATGCGAATGGCTTGTTTCGGCTGCGGAGCTTCCCCTGCAGCGAAGAAATTAACCTCGCTCATGGCAAGGAGCCCACCTCACTCGTCGAATTGATAAGTCGCTTCGGCGTAGAAACGCAATTGCCTGCGCTTGAGCTTTTCCCTGATCCAAAATTGGAGATTCGCGTTCTTTTGCGCTGATGAAAGCTCTTCATCCAAGAGCAATTGCAAGGGATAATTCACGCGGATTGCTCGCCCAGGAATGATATGGCGGCTCACACCCGGTGGCAAGAAACTGCCCGTTGCCGCCGCTCGCTGTATTTCCTCAGGGTAAATGTGTGGGAAATGGACCAGAGCCAACGCCTCTGGGAATTGCGCCCAGACTTCATCCGGCTCGACGAGTGCCGTCCGATAAAGATGCGCCACCGCCTGATAGCCACGCACGAACTCCCGCAAGGTCGCGTTTCGCTCCTTAATCGCCTCCAGCGGCGAGCATAAAGCCAGGATACTGCGGTCACGAAAGATGATATGCGCCAGAGCGTGCGCGCGTTCTCCCTCCTCAAGCTCCAGCTGTGGGATGGCTTCCAGCGCTTGCAGTAGATCTTGCCGTTCCACCCCCGCCAAGACATGATGCCAACTCTCCAGCCGAATCTGCCCCTTTTGCCCATCCAACACTTGGACGAGAATGTGCGAATAGCCCAATTCTTTGAAGGCTCGCCAACGGTTCGCGCCATCCAGGATGACGAACTGCCCTCCCTCTTCATTTCCTTCAATTTGACCCATGAAGCGGGGCGCAACTTCCTGAGACACCACCAGGACCGGGTTGATCATCTGCGCGGCGTTGGCGATACGCTGGATGAGTGGCGATAGCCTCTGCGGATCATGCTCCTCGTGTGGCAATAATTGCTCGGTACACAAAATGCGCAAGTCGGGAATGGGCGGGTCGTGGCTGATCGTCATGCGCAGTTCCTCATTCACCGCCAGGTTAGCAGAGCCATGTGGCCAGCGCTAGCCAGTTGAGTTGCCCGCTTCAGCAGGAATCGCTCAGCAGATTATCATGGGATGCGGATGCGAAGGAGGGATGATGGGTGCGGCCGAGCAAGGCACAGAATTCAAGCCGGGTACCTGGCTGGTCCAATTACGGACTTTGGTCTTCCTCACCAATGGCGAAGATGTCTTATTGATGAAACGCTCAGCGCGGCGTTCAATCCTTCCTGGTCGCTGGAATGGCCTTGGCGGTAAATTGGAGCGTCATGAAGACCCTCTGGCCGGCGCGCTCCGCGAAGTCGAGGAAGAAAGCGGCATCCGGCCCACGAGCTTGTCCCTGGGCGCCATCTACCATATCGACGCCGGCAACGAGAAGGGTGTGCTCATATTGGTCTTCATCGGCGAGGCCGCCACTCGGCAATTGCGCCCCACCCACCCGGAAGAGGGAGAATTGCGCTGGCTTCCCCGCGCCGAGTTGATGAATTTGGATCTGGTCGATGACCTGCGCGAGTTGCTACCGCGACTTTTCGCCACCCCCGACCGGCGTCAACCCCTCTTCATCCATCTCTCTTACGACCCAGCCGACCAACCGAAATTCCACTTTCATGATGGCCAAATTCGTTGAGTACGCGCGGCGCCTGGGTTGCGCCTTGGCTTTGCTGCTCTGGTTCTCGCTCCTGTTGTTGCCCTGCGCGTTGTTCACTCTGGCGCGCAATGGCGAAATCACGCTTTTCCCGAGCGAGATCCCCGGCGATTCCTGGCTACGCGTCCGCCTACTGCTGGATGACGGTGTTTCTGGGCTCAGCTTCACGACCAGCAACAGCCAGCGAAACGAAAATGACCGACGCGCTTGTGTGAGCAGCACCGTCCATTACTGGCTTTGGCGCGGCGAAGGGACGGGCATCACGCATTATTGCGAATGCTATCATCGTGAGGCGACGGACCAGGCTTGGCGCTTGGCTATGGAAGAACCAGCGGTGAATTGCGAACCAGATTGAGCCTCACGAAAATGACCGAGACGATCATCACCTTTTTGCAAAATCCTGACCCGGTCATACTGGCCTTGGTATTGGCGGTGCTTTGCGCCATCTTCGCCCTTTTGCTCATCCTTTTCAACGCGGTCTCCGGGGTTCTCGATTTATTGCGCTTACCCTTGGAGGCGTTGGCGGGCGTCATCGGCAGCGGGCCGGAAGGTTGGTGCGGTTGTTTGGTCGTGCTAGCCCTCCTCAGCGGCGCCGGCTTCCTGCTGTATACGCTGGCCAATACCTGCGGCAGTGGTAGCACGATGAATTTTGTCGCTTTTGGCCCTTTTGATCATTTTTCGTTCACATGAGTCAACCAATGGTGCCGATCTTCCGCCTCGCCGCTGGTGATCTTGAAAAAACGCTCCTGCACTGCCTGGGTGATGGGTCCACGAGAACCAGACCCAATGGCGATGCGGTCAACGGAGCGGACCGGCGTGATTTCCGCGGCCGTGCCGGTGAAGAAGATTTCATCGGCGATGTACAGCATTTCCCGCGGGATATCTTCATAGCGCACCTCAATATCCATATCCGCTAGTAGGGTGAGGGCCGATGCGCGCGTCACACCCATCAATATCGATGACCAGGCACCCGGGGTATAGACGACGCCATCGAGTACCACGAAGATGTTCTCGCCGGCACCCTCGCTCACATTGCCGGCATGCCCAAGAGCGATGCCCTCCACAAAACCATTGTCCGCCGCTTCCATGGTGATGAATTGGCTGTTGATGTATTGTCCGCCAATTTTGGCCATACCTGGCAAAGTCCCTGGTGCAAAACGCCGCCAGGAACTGACCTGAACTTCAACCCCTTTCTCAAGTGCGTCTGCGCCCAGATAGGCACCCCAATCAAAGGAAAAGATGACCGTCTCGGTTTTCGTGCCCCGCCCTTCTACACCGATCGCGCCAGTGCCACGATAGACCAGGGGGCGGATGTAGCAAGATTCATGCTGATTGGCGCGCACCAAGCGGATGATGGCTTCATCCAATTCGGCAGCAGAATATGGCAATTCAATGCGCGCGATTTTGCAGGAATTGATCATCCGTTGCGTATGGGGGCGCAAACGGAATATGGCCGGGCCTTGCGCGGTAGCATAAGCGCGCACTCCTTCGAAGACGCTCGAGCCATAGTGGAATACATGTGCGCTGACATGCTCCGTCGCCTCTTCCCAAGGGATTAAATCACCATTCCGCCAAATCCAGGCACCATTCTTCATCCATTTCCTCCATCGCTGCCCAATTCCCCGAGCGCAACACGCGCCGCCACAAGTTGGCCGGCGACGGCTTTGGGGGATGTCCCGCCGAGCAACCCCCGCCGAGCGAGCGCTGCATCCATATTGTACACTTCGGTGACATCTTCACCGAAGTGTTTGGATAATCCACGCAAATCGCTGAGCGGCAATTCTGCGATTGGGATTTTGGCCGCCGCCGCCCGCGCCACCGCTCGCCCCACAATGTCATGCGCCTCACGAAAGGGAACCCCTTTCGCGACCAAGTAATCCGCCAGATCGGTCGCCAACATCTCCTGGTCTACCGCCGCGCGCATCGCTTCAGTATCGAATTCCAAAGAGGACATCACCTCTACCAATAAGGGCAATAACTGGCTCAAGGTATCCAATGTGTCGAAGAGCGCTTCCTTGTCTTCCTGTAGGTCCGCGTTGTAACCGCTTGGCAAGCCTTTCAGCATGGTCAGGACAGCGATCAAGTTGCCCAGCAGGCGGCCCGCCTTGCCGCGCGTCAGCTCAAAAACATCGGCGTTGCGCTTTTGTGGCATCAAGCTTGAACCGGTGCTAAAGCGATCTGGCAAGCGTAAAAAACCCAAGGCCGGATTGGTGAACAGGATGACATCCTCGGCCAAGCGACTGAGGTGAGTGCCCAGGAGCGCAGCGGCGAATAGAGTTTCCGCGACGAAATCACGGTCGCTCACCGCATCCAGGCTATTCTCAGTCGGCGCTCGGAAACCGAGCTCCCGGGCCATAGCCTCGCGGTCCAATGGGAAGGGTGTACCGGCCAGCGCTCCAGAACCCAGCGGGCAGAAAGCCGTTCGTCGCCGCAAATCCCGTATTCGCAAACGATCGCGCCGCAACATCCAGAAAAAACTGAGCAGCCAATGCGCGGCGCTAATGGGTTGCGCCGGTTGAAAGTGCGTATAGCCCGGCATGACACTATCCAAGTGCTCACTCGCTCGCCCGACCAACGCCGCCTGCAAGCGGTTCAAATCTCCCTCCAAGTCCGCCAGCCGCGCCAATAACCAGAGGCGCAAATCCGTCGCCACTTGCTCGTTGCGACTGCGACCGGTATGCAATTTACCACCCACGGCGCCGACCATCTCAATCAGGCGCCGCTCTACCGCTGTGTGGATGTCTTCATCCGAGTCGCGGAATTCAAAGCACCCTGCCGCGAATTCGCGGCGAACTTCCTCCAGCCCAGCGATGATGCGCGTCGCTTCATCATCACTGAGCACACCGGCGCGCGCCAGCGCCCGCGCGTAGACCACGCTACCCGCGATATCTTCGGCGTAAAGACGCTGGTCGAAAGCGATGCTGTCTTTAAAGGCGCTCAATTCCGCCGCCGCCTTCTCTGCAAAACGCCCACCCCAGAGCGTCATCTTGGGCTAAAAGTCGAGTAGCGACGCTGGCGCATCATCAATCCCGCTTGAAGCGGCTGAAATCTGGCTCACGATAAGGGCTGCGTCCACCGCCTTCCAACGCCAACATGGCCCCCACCTTGAGCGACAAACCAAAGAGGTTGATGAAGCCCTGTGCATCGCGCTGATTGTACACATCTTCCTCGCCGAAAGAGGCGTAATCCTCACGGTAAATGCTATAGGGGCTGCGACGCCCATTCACGATGCAATTGCCTTTATAGAGCTTCAAGCGGACCTCACCAGTCATATTTTGCTGCGTGATGGCGACAAAAGCCGAGAGCGCTTCGCGCAACTGCGTGTACCATTGTCCGTTATAGACCAGCTCGGCGAAGCGGATGGCGACCAGATCTTTAAACTGCATCGTGTACTTATCGACACAGATGCTCTCCAAGGCCTGATGAGCGACGCGCAGCACCGAGCCCGCCGGCGTCTCATAGACACCGCGATTCTTCATACCGACCAAGCGATTTTCCACCATATCCACGCGGCCAATACCGTGCCTGCCGGCCATCTCGTTGAGACGCTCGAACAGCTCCACCGGCGCCAGCTCCTCTCCGTCCAGTTCGGTGGGAATGCCGGCCGTGAAACCGATGACCAATGCCTGCGCTTCATCCGGTGCCTGCTCCGGGCTGACACTCAGTTGGAAAAGACTCTCTTCTGGCTCCTGCCAGGGATCTTCGAGCAAGCCGCCTTCGTGGCTGAGGTGAAAGAGATTGCGGTCGCGGCTATAGATGGATTTTTCGGTGGCGGCCACGGGTATCTGAAATTCGGCCGCGTAAGCGAGGGCGTCTTCACGGCTGCGGATATCCCATTCGCGCCAGGGAGCAATGGTTCGCAATTTGGGATTGAGGGCCATCGCCGTCAACTCAAAACGGACCTGGTCATTGCCTTTGCCAGTACAGCCGTGCGCGATGGCCTGGGCGCCCTCTAGCTCGGCGATTTCGACCAGGTGCTTGGCGATCAGCGGACGTGCGAAAGAGGTGCCGAGCAAGTAATTTCGCTCATAGACAGCGCCGGCCTGCAGAGTCGGGAAAACAAAATCGCGCAGGAATTCCTCGCGCAAATCACGAATATAGAGTTTGCTCGCACCAGAAGCCAGCGCTTTTTCCTCAAGACCATCCAGCTCTTCCGCTTGCCCCAAATCGGCGCAAAAACAAACCACCTCGCAATGGTAATTGTTCTTCAACCAGGGCACGATGACCGAAGTATCCAAGCCCCCGCTATAGGCCAAAACCACCTTCTCGATTTCTTGCATCCCGCCACTCTCCCCAAGTTGACACGGCAACCCAGCATAGCGTCTGCGGTCGTTATATCAAGATTGGGTGTGAAATTGCCATTCGGAATTGCGTAGCCATTTGCGCTATATTGTGCGCATGTCTTCCCTGCGCATCGATACGCACAAGCAAAGCGATGTTTTCTTCGCGCTGCAAGACGAATGGGAGCCTCTTGTCCGGCGCAGCCACGCCGATCGCATCTTCAGCACCTGGGAATGGAATTGGCATTGGTGGCGCGTTTATCAGCCAGGCGAACTCCACATCGTCACAGTGCGTGACAACGATGGCCAATTGCTCTGCATCGCCCCCTGGTTCATCGAAAAGGTCGGAGAACAGCGTCTCTTGGCCACAATAGGCTGTGACGAGGTCAGCGATTACCTAGACCTCATCATCGCGCGCGGTGCCGAAAGGGCGGTGTTGGCAACGCTGACGGAATATTTGCGCGCAGGCATCGACGCCGACCAACTCTATATCTGTAATATGCCGGCCGATTCCCCTGCACAACAGATTTGGCCGGCGATGCTGGGGGCGGCCGGCTTCGAAACTCACCGCGAACAACAAGAAATCTGCCCACGCATCATCCTCCCCGATAGTTGGGAGGCTTACCTGAGCAACCTCAATAAGAAACAGCGCCACGAGTTGCGCCGCAAAATCCGCCGATTGGAAGGCGCTACCGACCAGCTGGATTGGTACACCGTAACCGACGCGGCGAAACTGGACAGGGAACTTCCACTTTTCCTCCAGCTTATGGCCGAGAGCGACCCCGCCAAAGCACGCTTCCTGGAAAACAACGCCAACCACGATTTTTTCCAAAGCATCGCCCGGGCAGCGGCCGAAAGAGGTTGGTTGCGCCTCAGCTTCTTGACCATTGCTGGTCGGCATACCGCAGCCTATCTCAATTTCCAGTATGGCGATGAGTTGCTCGTCTACAACTCTGGGCTGAGCGCCAGCGCCAATTATGCCCTCAGCCCCGGCATCGTCCTGCTCGCTTACTTGATACAAGATGCGATCGCCTCTGGCCTGCGCATACTGGATTTCCTGCGTGGCGATGAAATCTACAAATTCCGCATGGGTGGTGTCGGCGCGCCAATCTACAAGCTGTTGGCAAAATTGCCGCTCCGCCAGCCTTGCCAGGCTCTGGGCGGATGACGAGCGAATTGCCCCCTAAGCACCTGGCTTTCATCAGCCTTCATACCAGCCCAATAGCGACTCTCGGCCTCCGCAAGAGCGGTGGCATGAACGTCTATCTCTATGAATTGGCGCGCGAATTGGCCGGCCGTGGCCATCGCGTCGATATATTCACCCACCGCGCTCAACCTAACCTACCCGAGATTGACGAGAGCATCGCTCCCGGCGTGCGCGTCATCCGCCTCCCCCTCGCACAATCCTTCGCTCCATTCGATCACGAGCAATTGCACGCCGCCCGCCAACAATTTGCGGCCTCCCTCATCGCCTTTGCCACAGGCGAGCAGCTTCGCTACTCGCTCTGCTATAGCCACTATTGGCTCAGCGGTTGGGTCGCGGCGAAACTCAAGGAAATCTGGCGCATCCCCTTCGTGCAGATGTTCCATACGCTAGGACAGATGAAACAGCGTATCGCTGGCAGCGGCTTCCCGAGCACCCGGACACGCATGGAACAAAACATCACCGATTGGGCGGATGCGATCATTGCGGCCACGCCGTCCGAGCGCGCGCAGTTGCGTTGGCTCTACCGCGCGGACCGACGAAAGATCCACATCGTCCCACCAGGCGTGGACCGCGAACGCTTCCACCCTCAAGCAAAAGGACCAGCGCGGCAGGCGCTCGCTATCCCCCAAGCGGCCAAAGTTTTGCTCTTCGTCGGGCGCATCGAACCCCTCAAGGCAGTGGACGATATCCTCAGGGCCATCAACATCATCCGCCGCAAGCGACCGCAACTTTTCGACGAATTGCGCATCCTCGTCGTTGGCGGCGGCGCCCAAGAAATCCAGAAACTGCGCCGTCTGGGCCATCAATTGGGCCTCAACACAAAAAAGACCTTGCAATTTCTCGGCCCACGACCGCAAACTGAGCTGCCAAAATTTTATGCTGCTGCCGACGCGGTCGTCATGCCCAGCGATTACGAATCATTCGGTATGGTCGTGCTGGAAGCCATGGCGTCGGGCCGGCCGGTCATCGCCACTCAGGTGGGTGGGCTCGCTCATCTGGTCCTCGATGGCCAAACGGGGTACCACATCCCCACACGCGATTCCGCCGCCTTGGCCAAGCGCATCATCGACTTGCTGAAAGACAGCAACACCGCCACCTGGATGGGCGAGCAGGCCACCCGCAGAGCAAGACAATATGCCTGGCCCCTCATCGCCGATGAGTTGCTCAGAATTTTCGCCAGTTTGCTGAGTCGGGTACGCTGCAACCCAGAATGAAGGCGAAACGCGCCGCCACTCAACCGCCGTAAGCGTTGGGCAAATCGGCATCATCCCAACCTTGATAAGGCTCCGCTGCCTGATATTCCAAGGCGCTCGCTTCATCCAGGAGTGTCTGCCCTTTGTGATAGAGCACATCGCTAAAGCCATCGTAGAGATAGCGACGCCGCACCCATCCATAGAGCGAATGGTGAAAAATGGCATGGAATTGTTGCGCATCTTCTTCGGGGAAATCGTTTTCGTCAACCAGCCAGACCGGAGCGTATTGTGCGAGATGCTCGCGCAATTTCACATCCCTTTGCTGGAGGAGTTGCTCACGCGTCTGCGGTCGGCTTTCCATAACCTAGCCCCTGCCTTCGCTTCTCAATTACCGTCAGGATTGCCGGGCAATATACCTGCCTCAGTCTCCGTTGTCAACGCGCCCTGCCGCGGCGCGCGCTTCCACGCTAAATTATGATTAGCGAAACCTGCGAGGATTTCACCATGCCGCGCGCTTTAATATCAGTCAGCGATAAGCGCGAATTGTCATCTTTCGCTCGCTCCCTTTTGGAGCAAGGGTGGGAAATCATCGCCAGCGGCGGCAGCGCTCAAAATCTCGAAAAAGCTGGGATCGCGGTCACCCCCGTTGAATCCCTCACTGGCTTACCCGAAATGCTTGGCGGCCGTGTCAAAACCCTACACCCCGCCATCCACGCGGGCATTCTCGCGCGTCGACAAGACAATGAAGAGTTGGCCACCCATGGCTTCGCCGCCATCGACCTCGTCGCCTGTAACCTATACCCTTTTCGCCAAGCCCTCCGCCAAGATATCGACCACGACGCCATCATCGAACAAATCGACATCGGTGGTGTGGCGTTGTTGCGGGCGGCCGCCAAGAACTATGCCCGCGTGACGGTGCTTTGCGACCCCAACGATTACGCGCCGACCATCGCCGAATTGCGTAACCGCTCGGCCGTTTCTGAGCCAACTCGAGCACGGCTGGCGGCCAAGGCTTTCGCCCACACCCGCGATTACGACGCCGCCATATACAGCCATCTACGCGGAGATGCGCGCGGGGAAAGTAGACCACCAGCGCAACTTTCATTCGAATTGGGATCGGCGCAAGCGCTGCGTTACGGCGAGAATCCACATCAAACCGCCGCCTTTTACCCGCTCGCCGCCAACGAAGGGCAAATATTGGCTGGCAAGCTGCTATCTGGCAAAATGTTCTCCTATAACAACTTGCTGGACCTGGACGCAGCCTGGCGCGCCGCCAGCTCATTCCCAAAGGCCACCGTCGTCATCGTCAAGCACCGCACCCCCACCGGTATCGCCAGCGCGCAGACGCCGGCGCTCGCTTTCCCCGCCGCCCTAAAAAGCGACCCCCTCTCCGCTTTTGGCGGTGTGCTCGCGGTGAATCGAGAGGTGACCGTGGAATTGGTTTCTTCGCTCGGCTCACTCTTCATCGAGGCCATCGCCGCGCCCCAATTCCATGACGACGCGCAAATTCAACTGAACGCCAAACGCCCCAATTGCCGCCTACTGGCCATCGAGCAGCCCCATTCTGGCCAAGAGTGGGAGCTGCGCAGCGTACACGGCGGTCTACTCGTACAGCGTGCCGATATGGATGAGACGCCACCGCCCTGGCGCGTCGTAACCCAGCGCGTGCCCTCGGAAAAAGAGCGCCGCGCTCTCGCTTATGCCTGGGCCGCGGTTCGCCATGTGCCATCCAATGCCATCGTGCTGGCGAACGAGCGCTCGACTCTGGGCATTGGCGGTGGCTTACCCAGCCGCGTCGATGCTGTGCAGCTGGCTTGTGCCAAAGCGGGCGCAGGGGCGAAAGGGGCCGCGCTCGCCTCGGACGCTTTCTTCCCCTTCCCCGATGGTCTGCAAGTCGCTGCCGCCGCCGGCGTCCGCGCTGTCATTCAACCCGGCGGCTCGCGGCGTGATGCGGCGGTCATCGCCGCCGCCGACGCCGCCGATATCACCATGGTTTTCAGCGGGAGGCGACATTTCCGCCATTAATACCCCTCATTGAGCGGGCCGAATTTTGCTATACTTCAACGCGCAAGCCACCCTAGCTCAATGGCAGAGCATACGCTTCGTAAGCGTGAGGTTATGGGTTCAAATCCCATGGGTGGCTCTGAAAGGAACACACGGGGGCGCATGCAACAATCGCCGGTAACTTTGGGCATCGCCGGTGGGAGCGGTTCAGGCAAGAGCACCATCGCCAGCGCCTTGCTCAAACGAGTGGGCGCCGAGCACATCGCCATCCTGGCCCATGACTCCTATTATAAAAATCTCTCTCACCTACCCGAGAACCAGCGCCGCAACATCAATTTTGACCACCCCGATTCGTTGGATACCGAGTTGATGAGTGCGCACTTGCGCGCGCTGCAAGCTGGTCAAACCGTCGAGATCCCTCGCTACGACTTCACAATTCATGAGCGCATCGAGCAAACAAAAACCGTTGAGCCACGCCCCATCATCCTGGTCGAAGGCATCCTCATCCTCGCCGAATCTCGCTTGCGTGCCCTCTGCGATATCAAAATCTTTGTGGATATCGATGACGATGTTCGCTTCATCCGCCGCCTGGAAAGGGATACCCAGGAGCGCGGCCGTAGCGTCGATTCCGTAATTCGGCAATACCTACGCACCGTCCGCCCGATGCACCTGCGTTTCGTCGAGCCGAGCAAACGCTACGCCGATGTCATCATCCCAGAAGGGGGCTACAACTCGGTCGCCATTGACTTGGTCGCGGAGCGCATCCGCCGCGTCCTCGCGAAAAGGGATTGACAAACACCCACTTGAGCGGCTATCATACGCCCACAAGTGAATACAAAAACGACGGCGATGGGGAGGAGTAGGCTGACCGCCCGCGCCAGAGAGGCGGATCAACGCGCTGAAAATCCGCTCGCTCGCGCCAGCTGAAGGTCGCCCCGGAGTCGTCCACCCCAAAGGGCTCAAGGCCCAAACAAGGTGGACCGGTGAACGCCCGTTAACGCGTTGGAGAGTCGAGTGAGCCCCTCGGGGCAGCCATTCGGAAACGAGGTGGTACCGCGAAAGTTGCCCTTTCGTCCTGCGTGACGAGGGGGTTTTTGTTTTAAGGAGCGAAGATGTCCGCAAGTGAACGCCGCAGCACACGGCCATTGGCCAAACATTTTGATTTTCGCGAAGCTGAGCCGCGCCTCTACGATGGCTGGCAAGAGGCTGGCTGGTTTCGCCCGGAAAGCGCCGCATCCGCTGCCACGCCCTTTGTCATCAGCATACCCCCACCGAATGTCACCGGCGCCTTGCACATCGGCCATGCGCTCTTCTGCGCCCTGCAAGATTTGATGATCCGCTATGAGCGCATGCGGGGCAAAGCAGCCCTCTGGTTGCCCGGCAGCGACCATGCCGGTATCGCGACCCAACTACAGGTCGAGCAATTGTTGCGCGATGAAGGGACTTCGCGCGAAGAAATCGGCTACGAGGCCTTTCTCGCACGCACCTGGCAATGGAAAGAAGAACACGGTGGAACCATCGTCAACCAATTGCGACGGCTGGGCGCCAGCTGCGATTGGGGACGCGAGCGCTTCACCCTGGATGCTGGTTTATCGCGCGCGGTACAACACGCTTTCATCACCCTTTACGAGCAGGGGCTCATCTATCGCGGCCCGCGCTTGGTGAATTGGTCGCCCGGGTTACAAACCGCCGTCTCTGATTTGGAAGTTGAGCGCGTTGAAGAAGAGGGGGTGCTCTATTATTTTCACTACCCTGTTGATGGCGCCGCCCCCCTCACCGTGGCCACCACCCGTCCCGAGACCATCCTCGGCGATTGTGCCATCGCTATTCACCCCGATGACGAGCGTTACGCCAACTACCTTGGCAAGACGGCGCGCGTCCCGATCCTCGGCCGCGCCATCCCCATCCTCAGCGACGAGGCGGTCGACCCCGCTTTCGGCAGCGGCGTCCTCAAAATCACCCCCGCACACGATTTTAACGACCATGAACTCGCGCAGCGACATGGTCTGCCGCAAATCAATGTGATGAACCCCGATGCGAGCATGAACGAGGAAGCCGGCCCTTATGCCGGCATGGATCGCTTCGAATGCCGTCGCCGCTTGTGGGCCGACTTGCAAGCGCAGGAACTGGCCATACGCACAGAGACGCACCGTCATGTCATCCCACGGAGCCAGCGCGGTGGAGAGATCATCGAGCCACTACTCAGCACGCAATGGTTCTTACGCATCCAGCCCCTCGCCGAGAAGGCCATCGCTGCCGTTCGCGAAGGAAAGGTCCGCATCGTTCCCGAGCACTTTGAGAAGGTTTATTTCCATTGGCTAGAAAACATCCAGGATTGGTGCCTCAGCCGCCAGCTCTGGTGGGGGCATCGCATCCCTGCCTGGTATGGGCCGGATGGCGAGATTCATGTCGGTCGCCAGGCGCCAACGGGTGAAGATTGGAAAGCGGAGACGGATGTCCTCGACACCTGGTTCTCCAGCGCCCTCTGGCCCTTCAGCACACTCGGCTGGCCGGAAAAAACTGCGGATCTGGCGCGTTTTTACCCCACTAGCGTCTTGGAAACCGGTTACGACATCCTCTTCTTCTGGGTCGCAAGGATGATCATGATGGGCCTCTGGTTCACCGGCGAAGCCCCCTTTCACACAGTCTATTTGCATGGCCTCGTGCGCGACGCGCAAGGCCGTAAATTCAGCAAATCACTCGGCAATGTCATTGACCCCCTGAATCTGGTTGAGCGCTACGGTGCCGACCCGCTGCGCTTCACTCTGGTCACCAGCGGGACCCCCGGTAAAGATTTGAACCTCGATGAGTCACGCGTGGAAAGTCATTGGCGTTTCGCGAATAAGCTCTGGCAACTCGCCAATTTCGTGAGTTCCACCTGTCTTCATGGCGATTTACCACCAGCCGGCCCGCCGCCCGCCAGCCTGGATTTACCAGCGCGCTGGATACTCAGCCGCTTGAACACGCTCATCACCACCGTGCAGCGGCTGTTTGACCATCATCAATACGGTGAAGCTGGGCGGCAAATTCACGATTTCGTTTGGGGTGAATTCGCCGATTGGTATGTGGAAATCAGCAAACACGCACTCTACGAGGGCGATGAAGATGCCCGCAAGGCGACCTTGCGCGTCTTGCTACACATCCTTGACCAATCCCTGCGCCTCTTGCACCCCTTTATGCCCTTCATCACCGAAGAAATCTGGCAACATTTGCCTTTCTCTGGCCAATCGCTGATGGTGGCGGCTTGGCCAGAGGCCGATGATGATTTTCGCGATGAAAAAGCAGAAAGCCAGATGCAATTGCTCAGCGAATTGGTCCGCGGAATTCGCGATTTGCGGCGCGATCACGCTGTCCAACCGGGCCGTAAATTGCGCGCCATCGCGGCGCCAGGCGGGCAAAGCGCACTGCTGCGGGAGTATGCCCATGTTTTTGCTCGCCTATGCCATGTGCATGAAATCGAACTATTGCCAGAAGGCGCCGCGGCGCCGGTAGAAGCGGCCTCACTCATCGTCGCTGATGTCACAATCCACTTGCAACTATCCGAGTTGGTCGATCGCGAGGCAGAACGCAACCGCCTAGAGCGCGAAAATGAGCGCTTGAAAGCGCTGGAAGCGCGCGCCGCCGCATTGCTCGAAAACGACCAATTCGTGCGCCGCGCAAAAGCGGAAATTGTCCAACAACAACGCGATAAATTGCGAGCCGCGCGCGATGGCTTGGCACAGGTGGCCAAAACTTTGGCAAAATTGGAGGGTGATTAAGAGTCCGTTTCTGGGGGCGGGGCGCTGGGCAACTGAATATCCAACCAGCTCACGCGCTCAGAGCGGATCTCCACCGTCTTCCGGTAGAGAACGCGCCCATTGCCGTTGCTGACCAAAACCACATACTCCCCCGCCGGTACATCGCCCACAACGAAATTCTCTTGCAACTCGGGGTCGGGATTCACCTGGTCATCGACATAGGTATAAACGAATTGTGGGTAGTAATGATCCAAATCTCTTTGCAATTGGATGGTCCAGCCGCGAGCCAGCTCCCCATTGGCGAAGACCATCCGTCCCGCCAAGGTACCGTAGCCCGGATAGACCCGGAGCCAGAGCTCGGGGTTGCGCGTCGCATAATAATCATAGGGGTCTGGCCCAACGCGAACCTCGAAATGCAAATGCGCACCCAGAGCGACGCCGCTATCGCCGACGCGACCAATTTTATGCCACTCGCGAACCACCTGCCCTTCTTCCACCAATACATCTTGTAGGTGCCCATACAATGAATAGACTGGCTGACCTCCCTCGGCGGTGAAATGATGACGGATGATAACGACCCGGCCATAGTAGCTTGCGTGGGGGCCAATGACCTGCTCGGAATCGCGTCCCGCAAAAACAACCACGCCGGAAGCGGCTGCCAATACTGGCGTAAAACGCCGATTCTGAAATTCGACCCCGTGATGCGTGGCCAGGCCATTGTGCGCGTTCCAACCATAAGGATAATAGCGGTCAACCCAGTCTGTTTTATCCCAATGGATCGGACGCACCAGATAGAAATGCAAGCGCTCATTCGCGATGAATTGCGGTAAGAAATCCGTCTCTTGTGCAAAAGCGCCGTCGGACAAACCCAAGAAGCCAAAGAGGAGCAGGCAGGCAAACCTTTTCCCCACTAATCGCCAAACCCGTTTTTTCAAAATGAAATCACCCCTCAGGAGCGTCAAATCGCTAAGGATAATATCATATCGTCGCCGCGTTTGCCCAGCGTTGCCGACCCATCGCTCATTCCAAAACGAAACCGAGCGCTGGGGCCAACGAAAGCCCGTCGGCACTCAATTGCACCCACCATTCGCCACGGACGAAGGGTGGGTCGCCGTTCTCGATATAAAACCAGATGCAAAGCCGTTCAGCAATGGTGTCGGTTTGCCAGCGACTCGTCTCAAATAGATCCTCGCCGCGATACCAACGCGCTTCCAGCGTCGTACCCGGCCGCAATGCCTCTCCCAGCAACGAAACATAGATTCGCGTGGTTGAGACCGGGAAACGAGATTGTAACTGCGTCGGGCAACCATCGCTGGTGCGGATAGCGGCAGTGGTTCCATAGACGGTATAGCGCGCGGCGCCGCTCCCGCTCACATCCGACATTCCGCTACTCTCGGCCCCCAAGATACCCAACTCAATCCCCGGCTCCTGAGTATTACCCGGGGCCACCGTCGCGTACAAGAGGCGGTTTTGTTCGTTCACGCGCACCGTTTCTGTATTCAGAACCGCGACCGTCGCCGCCACCATTGTCCGTTCTGCCCGAACAGAATCGCGAAGGGCCGTCGCTTCAGCCACCCAATTGCCCTGTAAGGTGGCGACTTCTCCAGCCGATGGTCCATCGGGCGCCGCCAGCGATATGCTACAGGCTGCCAACATCAAGACCGGCAATCGCAAGAGAAAGCGGAACATCCAACTCCCTATACTCGTGAGGGATGATAACACAAACGAATGCGCAGGCGGATTTCGTTACAATGTCCCGAAGCAGAGATAAAGGACGCTGGGGAAAAGCGATGGAACGCCGTATCTTGCTCTTGCATGGACCCAATTTGAACTTACTGGGGCAGCGCGAAGAGCAAATCTATGGTAAGCGCACGCTGGGCGAGATTCTCGCCAAAGCGGAGGAAGATTTCGCCCCTCGCGGGGTGCGCTTCCGCCAAGAGCAAAGTAATTATGAAGGCGAACTCGTCGAAACCTTGCAAAATGCGCCCGCTTGGGCCCAAGGCATCGTGTTCAATGCCGGTGCCTACACGCACACTTCGATCGCCCTGCACGATGCGATCCAAAATTGCCCGTTGCCGGTCATCGAAATCCACCTGAGCAATATCCACGCGCGCGAGGGGTTTCGCCATAACTCGCGGATTGCCGCTGTTTGCCTCGGTCAAATTGCCGGTTTCGGCTGGCGCAGCTACTTGCTCGGCATCGAAGCCTTACTCATGCACTGGCAAGATACCGACGCCGCTGAAGATGGTCAACGCGACACCGCCGCCGGCCCTTGACCTACGCGCTGGGCCCCAACAATTGATGAATACGGGCGAGGACGAGTTGCTCTTCCTCCATAGGCACGACCAAGCTGACCGCCCTGGGGTGCGCCCCCCGCGACCAGCCCAGCAAGTGGAAACCCGCCAGGCAAGACAACAAGCGGCCACTTTGCTCCGGCACAACCAATTGCCCGCCCACGACCGTGATTACGCTGACCTCTTTCCAGTTCCAAACATCCCCTGCTTTCTTCCGCTCTACTGGATTCAACGCTTCACCCAAACGCAATAACTCATCCGCGGCGCTCGCGCTGGTGTTGGCCGGCGCACTGAGGCACCAGAGCCTTCCCGAAGAAGATTGCGAGGTCAACATCAGATCCACCTCCCCCAGGGAACTCGACCCAACCCGCCCCAGCGCTTGCAACAATTCACGAGTACCCTGTCGTTCCGCATCCCCTGGCCAGATCGCCAGACCGGACAACGAGGTTACCCCCAAAAAAGCGTCTTCACTAACAACGCCCGCATCATGGATGAGCGTACCCTTCGCCTCCGGCTGGTTGATGCTGCGCACTCGTAAGGGGATCCGCGCTCGCTCTAAAGGCGCAATCATTTTCAGGTGCAACACGCGCGCGCCAAAATAGGCCAGCTCGGCCGCATCCGCGTAGCTGATGTTCTCAATCACCCGGGCCCCCGAGATGATGGCCGGGTCGGCTGACATCAGTCCCGCCACCGACGACCATAGCCAAACTTCTTTAGCCGCCAAACAGCATCCGAGGATGGAGGCGGTGAAATCACTACCGCCACGGCCCAGGGTGGTGATCTCCCCAGACAAAGTGCTGCCGATATACCCCGTGATGACCGGCAACTGTCCGCTCGCGAGCAGAGGGGTCAGTTGATCCTCCACGCGGGCGGCCGTTTCCCGCCAAATTGGACGGGCGTTGCCAAAAACCGCATCCGTAACCAGGAACTGGCTGGCATCCAACGCGACCGCCGACAAACCCTCTTGTCGCAAGAGCGCCGCAAAAACGGTTGCGACCATTTGCTCACCAATGGCCACGATGCGATCGCTCCAGCGCGCCAAAGCCGCCGGCCGCTGCTCAGAAACCTGACAATCGCGCAGCAAGGAAAATAGGTGGCGATCCATCAAGGCCGACATCGCCCTGCGCTCCATCGAATCGGCCAACAGCTCGTCAACGACCGCTTGATGGCGTTCGCGGATCTCGCCAATGATGCGATGATAGGCGCGCTGCTCACGCTTTGCGGCCAATTTAGCGACGCTCAACAACTGGTCAGTAACCCCCTCTAGGGCCGCGACGACGACGACGAGATTGGGCCAACGCTGTTTTTCGTTTCGAATGATTTGGACTGCACGCCGCATACTGGCGGGTGTGGCCAAGGCCGAACCGCCAAATTTCATGGTTAAGGTGGGCATCCCAACCAGGTTAGCGCTCGCGCCACCCAGGGGCAATTTCAGGCGAGGGCCCGAGCACGCCAAACGCGCAAGCGCCGCCAAACGAGAGCGAGTAAAAAGAAGACCGTCGCCGTCAAGACCACACCCACGCCGGTCGGCATAGCGGCGTAATAAGCGGTGTAAAAGCCGATGAGGCCGCTCAACATCCCCAACAAAGCCGCCAGCCAGAGCATATTCCGCAAGCGCTTGCAAAGAAGGCGGGCCGTTGACGCTGGTGTGATGAGCATCGCCAACATCAGACCCACGCCCAATGTGCGCAGACTCGCCACCACCGTCACCGCAACCAAGATGAGCAGCAAACTTTGCAAGGCACGAATCGGCAATTTCAAAGACGCCGCCAGCGGCGGGTCAAAACTGAGCACTTGCATCTCCTTGAAAAGCAGCAATATGACAACGATGACGGGCCCGCCCAAGGCCAAGATTACATACAAATCGTCGCGACTGATGCCCAAGGGGCTACCAAAGAGCAAATGCACCAGATCGACCTGATAGGTGGCGATGCGACTGATGAGGGCGACACCCAATGCCATCATACCGCTGAGAACGATGCCAATCGCCGCCTGCTCGCTCAATTCGCCATCGCGGGTTAACCAGAGAATCATACCCACCGCCAACAGCGCGGCGACCAAAGCCCCTATCAAGATATCCAGATTGAGGAGGTAGGCGACCGCGACTCCGGGAGTGACCGCATGCGCCAGAGCATCGCCCAGGAAGGCGATGCCCCGCACCACCACGAAACTGCCCACCACGCCGCAAAGCACCCCAGCCAACAGCAAAGCCAGCAGGCTGCGTTGGAATAACGCATGGCGAAGGGGCTCTTCCAACCATTGGATGACTTCCATCCGCCCTCCTTTACCCCTCCCCCCAACCAAGCAAGGACTAGTGTTTTGCTCCGCTCAGACGGAAGCCAACTCCATTACCCACCGCTGGTTTGGCGGGCAATTCCAAGCAGCAATCGTAGGGCAAAGCGCGCGCATCTTGAGAATGTGTGGCGACGATGATGGTTAGGCCGGCGGTATTCAATTCGATGAGCGTGTTGCAAAGTTCGCATCGCGTCACATTGTCCACGCCGGCGAAGGGCTCGTCGAGCAAGAGCAGATCCACTTTTTGTGCCAAAGCCAAGGCCAGGAAAACGCGCCGCCGCTGGCCCACGCTCAACTCCGCCAAGCTTCGTTCGCGATGGTCCAGCATCCCCACCTGTGCCAACGCTCGCTCGACCACCTGCCAATCACGCCGCCTGGCAAAACGCAGCCAACCCAACTCACGCACCTTGCCCATCATCACCACATCACGAACCACGACCGGAAAATCGAGATTCACCCCTTCATGTTGCGGCAAATAACTCACCATCGCGTGACTGGAACGGCAATCGTGCCCGCTCACGGAAATATGTCCGCGGCGGAAGGGGATGAGGCCCGCAATCGCCTTCAGCAAGCTGCTCTTGCCAACGCCGTTATCGCCCAGCAAGCTACAGAAACAACCCGACGGCAAGGTCCAATTCAACCCCGCCAACACATTGGCGCCATCGCCATAACCCACGGTGAGCCCCCTGACTACCAAAGCAGGGGGCTTGTTCTCAGCCGTCATTGGCGCAGAGCTTGCCATATTCGCCGCGCATTCTCGCGCATGTAATCCAGATAGGTGGAGGCGGGTCCATCTAGCGGGCTCAGGGTGCCCGCATAAATCGTTACGACCGATGCATCCAACTCTTCCGCCAAGATATCTAACCTTTCACCAGCCAAAGGTTCCTCGCCAAACAAGACCGAGACACCCCTTTCCCGCAATTGATCCAGCAATTGGGCAAAATCCGCCGCCTGCCTTTCCGTTGTACTGCCATGGCCCGGATCCACGCTCAGCGTCTCCAGTTGATATTGATCGACAAAATAGCCGAGAAAATTATGCTGCGTGACGATGAGGCTGGCGGGTGATAGGGTGGCCATTTGGGCGCCGATTTCTTCATCCAAAACCTGCAATTCCTGTTGATAAGCCGCCGCATTGGCGCTGAAATCAGCCGCGTTTGCTGGCGCCAACTCACTCAAGGCGACGCGAATCCGCTCCGTCCAAAAGCTGACATTGTGCGGGTTTAGCCAGACATGTGGGTCGCAGTCGTGTTCGTGATGTTCATGATGCTCATCGTGTTCATCATGCTCGTCGTGTTCGTCATGCTCGTCGTGTTCGTCATGTTCGTCGTGTTCGTCATGTTCGTCGTGCTCATCATGCTCGTCGTGTTCGTCATGCTCGTCGTGCTCATCATGTTCATCATGCTCGTCGTGTTCGTCATGCTCATCATGCTCAGCTTTTTCAGCGCCCATATCCGCTGCGTATTCGGCACAATGGCCCCTTAGGGTCATCAATCCTTCGGAAACATCCAACACGGGTAAATTAGCCTCCGCATCCAGAATTTCCGCCAAAATCGCTTCCTCAAAACCAACACCATTGATAAAAATCAAATCCGCTTCCAACAAGTTCGCGACCTGACGCGCATTGAGGTGGGCGGTATGGGCATCAGACCCGCGTTGTATCAAGACCTCCACATCCAACACATCACCGGCCACGCTCGCGACCACATCGCCCAATATGCTATGCGTAGCAAAGACCCGCGGCGGCGTTTCTTGCGCAGAAACCACCAACAAACCGGTTAAGCCAATCAATAGCAACGCAATTGCCTTCTTCATAATATAATACCCTTTTTCCTTTCCTATCTATTCTATTCCACTTCACGCTCCATGGTCACCGGCTAGACAGCCGATCCACGATGGTGGTAATGATACTGAGTATCATTTACTGTGTCAAGTGCGCTCGGCGCAATATTTACATCAGTGCTCCTTTCGGCTATATTGAGCGCTAGCGCTAATGCGGATGAAATTACCATTGCGATGACCGCGGTGTCCTTTGCCGAAAACACCATCGTTGGCGTTCGTTTCGAGACGGTGGGCAGGTTGTATCATTTCGATCACAGCAATTTCCCTTCGCTGGCGGTCGGTGAATATGTCATCGTCGAGACGGCCCAGGGTACCCAGCTGGGGCAAGTCATGGCCTTTCGCTCGGCAGAGAACCCCAATCAGGTACACAAACCCATTCGTCGATTGGCCACCGCGCGCGATTTGATGTTGCGCCAACATTGGCAATCGCGTCAGGAAGAAGCGCTGGAGCGTTGTCGCGCCGCCGCTGAAAAGCTGACCGACTTCCCGCCAACCAAGTTCATCGCTGCGCAATACAATTACGATGGTTCCAGCCTCACTTTTCTTTACAGCGCCGAGGAAAAGAGGAACACCGCTCGGCTCAGCCAGCGGTTGCGCCGCGAATTCCCGGCACGATTGCATTTCCGTCTCATCGGCCCTCGCGATGTCGCCAAGTATTTGGGTGGTTATGGTGCCTGCGGTGAATTGCGTTGTTGTTCCACCTTCCTGACCAATTTCAGTCCCATTTCCGTCCGCATGGCCAAGGCGCAAGGGCTCACGCTCAATCAATCGGAAATCACCGGCATGTGCGGTCGTCTACGCTGCTGCCTCCTCTACGAATACGAGCAGTATGTCGAAGCGCGCAAGCAACTACCTCGCCGCAATAAGCGGATCGGCACACCACTTGGCCCAGGCAAGGTCATCGATGTGTTGCCGCTCAAAGACGCTGTCGTCGTCCTCATCCCCGAGAAAGGGCGCCACACCTTCACGCGGGAGGAATTGGTCCCCTTAGAAGAATTGCGCGCCTTGCAAGAGAAAGCGCGCCAACCCTGCAGCGTCCATGGCGATGAGCCCTGTTCCTGCGGACTCCCCCCCGGTGCGCGCAACCAAGACCATTCATCTTCATGACCGAGAGCCTCAAACCAACGCCGGCGCGCGTTCTCGGCATTTTTGCCCATCCCGATGATCCCGAATTCTTCGCCGGCGGAACCTTTGCCAGAATCGCAAGCGAAGGCGCGCAGGTCACTTTTCTGCTGGCCACCAGCGGTGATAAAGGCTCGTCAGACCCCACCATGACCTCAGAGCACCTCATAGAAATTCGCGAGCGTGAAGAGCGTGCCGCCGCCGCCGCCCTCGGTGTAGAGGATGTCCGCTTCCTGCGTTTCCCAGACGGCGAGCTGCAAGCCAACTTGGCCTTGCGTGAAGCGTTGACGCGGCAGATTCGCGAAATTCGGCCCGAGCTGGTCATCACCTGCGACCCGGCTGTTTTTTATCGGGATGGCGGCAACCTCAATCATCCCGACCACCGCGCCATTGGTACTGCCACCCTCGACGCCGTCTACCCCACCGCGCGCGATCGCCTCAATTACCCCGCCCACGAAGCTGCCGGTCTGGAAGCGCATAAAGTCGCCTTCCTTTATATTGCTGGCTCGCCCCAGCCGAATTTTCGCGTCGAAGTCACCGATCATTTGGACCGACAAATCGCGGCCTTAGCGGAGCATCGTAGTCAAATCAACGATATCCAGCGCGTCGGCAAGATGATTCGTGAGCGCACGCGCGATTCTGAGAATGGCCGCCACTACGAGAGTTTCCACCGCGTCGTCCTGCGACGCTGATGCCAAGAGAGGTGCCACCATGTTGAATTATTGGGATGCCGCTGCGGCGCTGAGCGAAGAGTTGCGGGCAAGACGGCGCGATTTACACCAGCACCCCGAGCTGAGTTTTCAAGAAAAGCGCACTGCGGGCGTCGTCGCCGACGAGCTGCGCGCGCTGGGCTTGGAGGTGCAAACTGGTATCGGCAAAACCGGCGTGGTCGGCATCCTCGAGGGTGCAGCGCCGGGGCCAACCGTGCTCTTAAGGGCCGATATGGATGCGTTGCCCATCGTCGAAGAGACCGGCGCGGATTACGCCTCTCGCCAAGAAGGGGTCATGCATGCTTGCGGTCATGATGGCCATACTACCATCGCCTTGGGTGTCGCCAAACTACTCGCTCAACACCGTGAGCTCCTCAGCGGTCGTGTGAAATTCGTTTTCCAACCAGCAGAAGAGATTGGCGCCGGCGCCCGGGCGATGTGCGCGGACGGCGTTCTTGAAGACCCACGGCCCGATCTGACGCTGGGCCTGCATTTATGGAATACGATGCCCGTCGGCACCATCGGCATCGCCAGCGGCCCGACTTTCGCGGCAGTTTCCAGCTTCGAGGTCAGCATAACCGGCCGCGGCGGCCATGGCGCTTTGCCCCATGAAACGCGCGACCCCATCATCGCGGCCACTCAGCTGGTCAGCGCCCTACAAAGCATCTGCAGCCGTGAGGTTCCCGCCTCTGAGAATGTCGTCTTTTCTGTGACGACATTGAACGCTGGCAGCGCTTCCAACATCATCCCTTCCCAGGCGAAACTGACCGGCACCTTGCGCACCTACCGCACGGAAATGCGCGACCTAGCCACACGCCGCTTCTATGAAATTTGCGCTGGTATCGGCTCAGCACTCGGCTGCAAAATCGACGCCAACATGCGCCACATAACCGAATCGGTCATCAATGACGAGAACACCACCAAACGCGTACGCGCCGCCATCCAGAGCGCCCTTCCCAACCTTCAATTTGACCTCACAGAGCGCACCATGGGCGGCGAAGATGTGGGCGTTTTCATGAAGGAAATACCAGGGACTTACTACCTGTTGGGGTCTGCGAATGAAGCGCGCGGTTTGAATTACGGGCACCATCACCCGCGATTTGATTTCGACGAAGATTGCCTACCCCTCGGTGTCGCCACGCTGGCGGCCGCCGTCGGTGAGTTCTTAATCCCCGATTGAGGTTGCGGTGGCCCGGAGGCCGATGACCGCACAGGATCTCCTCAACGGGCCGGCGGGCGCGGGTTGGCTCGTCTTATCCGGCGGCAATAGCGCCGAAAGCTTCGTTCGCGCTAGTGTGCTAGCGCGCGCTGGCCCGGGTCCCATCGCTTATCTGGCCAGCGACGGCGATACCGAAATCGCCCAGCGATCATTGGAAGATATGGAATCGCTCGGTGCTCCCAGCGGCTACCTTGTCGAGGCGGCGCGCGAAAACGACGCCACGCTCGCCCAGCTGCTCAATGAGGCCAGCATCATCTTTCTTCATGATGGCCCTGATGCCAGCGCTGTCTTGAGTGTCTTGGGCGGCTCGCTCAACGAGATTCTCCTCGCTGCCCATGAGCAAGGCGCCATCATCTTCGCCGAAGGCAAAAGCGCCACCGCATTCGGTGGTTGGGTATTCCAAGAAGGTCAGCCACTGCCCGCCCTGGACTGGTTGGCGGGGGTGTTCATTCAAACCGGCGATGAAATTGAAGCGGAACGATTCCCGCAAGGCGCGCTACAATTGCAAATCCTCCGTGAATCAGCGTTGGCTCTGGGGCCAGCGGGGGCCCTCGAGCTTTGGGGGCGGGACGATGTTCGCATCACGCTCGGTAAGCAATACCTGGAGTAATGGATGCGTCGCCAACTTTGCCTTGCGGCGGACCAGCCGCCCGCTACAATCCAGCCAGCGAGAAATCTTGATGAGAGGTGGTGAAGTGCGACGATTGGGCATCTTCTTAGTGGCCATGATTCTATTGCTCATGGGCGGAGCCCTATCCCTCCTGTTGCAGGGAAGAGATAGCGATGCGCTCATTCCATCCACCATCCAGCAAGTCGAAGACCCTGAGGCCTCCGCCTTTGTCGCCACACCCGGGCAAGCGGAGCAATTGATCTTGGGCGTGGGCTTCATCCTATTCAATGTGCTGGGCATCGGCGTGACCATCGCTTTCTTGATGTGGTTGGGCGAACGCGGCGCGCGCGCGGCGCGGGCGGCTGGCTCGCGCGAAAACAGCGCCTAACCCTCCGGCCCAAATTCGCCCATGGCTACGCAGCGCTGGGTACCCATATTGCTGGCCACTTTGGCGATTCTGGCCATCATCGCGAGCGCTATCGTGATCATTTTCTTGCAACAAAGCGAAACGACAGATTGCCTGAGCGAGCATCTCGATTGCGAGACATTGGTCGAGGAACTGCTTGTCGAAGCGGACGCTTCTCAGGCCCCAGCACTCCTGGAAAGCAAAGCCTGCCTCGCCTGTCACAGCCAACCCAGCATCGCGCCGCCATTGGTGAACGCCGCTGCGCTGGCGGCCGCGCGACGCCCGCCGCTGAGCACCGCCGCCTATCTATACGAAGCAATCGTCTACCCCAACGCCTACATTCTCCCCGGCTATCAACCCACCATGCCCCTCCCCAACCTCGAACCCGCAGAACTGGCCGCCATCATCGCCTATCTGCTCGACGAAGCAGGATGAGCACGACGACAACCCATGTATTTCGATCATTTCACACTGGCCGCTCTGGCCGATGCCTTGCGCACTGACCTCATCGGTTCACGATTACAACGCGTCCTAGCAGTGGAAGATTGGAGCATCGGCCTCGAGCTATACAACGCCCAACGGAGACGCTATCTATACTTGAGCGCAGACCAACAGGCCCCGCGCATACAGTTGCTGCCCGAGCGCTTGCGCCGCGGTCTCGCAAAACCACAGCCCTTGACGCAATACCTCCGCCGCCATCTCATCGGCGCGCGCCTCAGCGCGATTCAGCAACCGCCCTGGGAACGCATCCTGCATTTGGAGTGGGAGACGCAAGAAAGAACCTTCACACTCATCGTCGAACCGATGGTTCGTCGCGCCAATGTGCTGCTCGTGGAAGGGGGGACGATTCGCGAATGTCTGCGGCGTGTGGGGCCAAGCCAAAATCGCTTCCGGCTCAGCTTGCCGCAACATCGCTATCAACCGCCGCCGCCACAATCCGCCAAACGCGCTCCCTGGCCCATCACCAACACCGAGCTGCAACACCTGCTCGCCGCTGCTGGTGAGGTGCCGCTAGCCGGCGCATTGGTCAAGACCTTCTTGGGCGTCAGTCCCCTGCTCGCGCGGGAAATCTGCCAACGGGCCAATCATCCACCGCAGTCCGCCGCGGCCGCGGCCGATAGCGAAACCATACGGGCCGCCTTGGCCAAGCTGTTGGTACCCCTATTGGCGCGTGCTTGGCAACCGGGTTTTTCTCGAGAAAAGGAGGCCGTCCTCGCTTATAGCGTCTACCCTTTGCAGCACCTGCCAAAATGGCAGCCCTGCGCGGAAATCCATGAAGCCCTGGCGCAATATTACGGCGCGCCCATTGGGGCAGATGCCTATCGCGCTGCCAAAGCGCCGTATTTCAAGGCCATAGAGAAAGCAGGCGCAGAATTTTCTCGCCGCGAAGACTCCTTGCAGCGCGGACTATTGGCGAAAAGCGAGCTGGAAAGTTTGCGTCTATGTGGCGAACTCCTGCTGGTCTATCAACAAGAAATTTTGCCAGGACAAAGTGAATTTCATGCCGAGTATGACAGCAGGGCCGAGCCCCTCACCATCGCCATCGATCCCCAAAAATCAGCCCGCGACAACGCGCAGGACTACTTCCAGCGCTATCGGAAAGCGAAGCGCGCCCAAGCGGCAGCGCCGAAACGCCTCGCCGCTTGGGCAAAAGAAAAAGCCCTGCTCGAGCAACTGACAAACGATTTGCAATTGGCAGAGAGTTGGCCCGAAATCGATGAGGTCGCAACCGCCCTACGCGCTACCGGACATCTCCCCGCTGCGCCAAGCAATCGCCCATCACCCCAACGAAGCGGGCCGCTCCGCCTGGTTGTCGATGGTTATGTCATCTGGATTGGGCGCAATTTGCGCCAAAACGGCATCATCCTGAATCGTCATAGCCAACCGCATGACCTTTGGTTTCATGCACGCGCTTGTGCGGGCGCCCACCTGCTCATCCGCGATGACGGTCGTATCATTCCTGAGCAACTCATCGAACGGGTCGCACGGGTCGCCGCGCACATGAGCGCGCGGCGCAATGACGCGCGCGTGGCGGTCGATTTTACCCAGCGCCGTTATGTCCGCTCTAGCAAAGGCGCCGCAAGGGCTTTGGTGCGTTATTCAAACGAGCGAACGCTCTTCGTCACTCCGGCGGCCATTCCTGCGGTATTTCCCTCTTCTTCATAAACCGCGCGCACCAGAGGCGCGACGCGAGACCAATCATAGCGCTGCCGAACATGCGCGCGCGCCGCCTCCCCCAATTGCGCACGCCAGTCTGGATCCTTGAGCAAAGCACAGGCTTTGCTGGCGAATCCTCCCTCGTCCTCTGCCAATACCAGCACATCCTGCGCATCCGGCAAGCCCGCAGCCGCAACGGGCGTCGCCAATATCGCGCAACCGGCAGCCATCGCCTCCAGCAATTTCAAGCGCGTGCCGCCGCCCATTCGCAAAGGGGCGATGTACAGAGTCGCGCGCAACAAATGTGACCGCATCTCGGCCACAGCGCCAGTGACCTCAACCCCCTCTCGCCCATCCCGCCGCCGCAACGCTTTCGTCGGCGAGCGCCCCATGATTTTCAAACGCGCGCGCGTTTCCTCCTGGCGAATCTTTGGCCAGATATCCTTCAAAAACCAACGCAGCGCATCCACATTGGGGCGATAGTCCATCTTCCCACTGAAGACGAGCGTCGGCGTCGCTGATTCGCCTCGCTCGCCAGCAAAATCGGCGACATCGATGGCGTTGGGAATGACGCGCACTTTCGCCGAGGGCGCCAAGGCGCGCAGGGAGGTCGCATCCTCTTCTGAGACCGCCAAGACCGCCGCTACCGCCGCGCAAAGCGCCGCCTCATAGCGCGCCAACCGTCGCGCTTGCGCGCGCGAATAAGCCCGCAATAGGGGATTGGCCGACAATGCAGCCACGCGATCTTGCAAAGCCGCTTCCGCGTTGTGGGCATCATAAATCAGGCGCAAACCGCTCTCTCGCAAGAGGTTGAGGTGCGCGGACATCTCCAAGCCTTCCATCTGAACCGCATCGTAGCGATATCGCCGCAGCATTCCGCGCAGCGCACGCTCCAGATCGGCATGTCGCAAACGGTAAGCGAGATCGGCGTGCTCGCTCATCAGCCAATCGCTGAGGCGGCGCACGGGCGCACGCGGGCGCACGGGCACACAACGAATCTCCGCGCAATGTTCGCGCAAGGCGGGTTCGATGGGCCCACCCCCCGCGCAAAGCAGGTGCAACTCATGCCCAGCCCCAGTTAAAGCGCGCAAGATGCCCCAGTTGCGCATAGCCGCACCCTGTTGCGGGGGATAGGGCAAATCTGGCATGAGCGATAAGATGCGCGCCATTATCCCAAACTCTCGTAGACAGCACGGGCGATTGTGGCGCTGCGCTGCCAAGTGAACATCGCCGCGCGCTGCAAACTGGCGGCTTTTTCGCGCGCCAACCTTTCATCGTCAACCAACACCGCCCGCAAAGCCGCCAACAGACTCGCGGGCTCATTCGGGTCGATATGCCAACCCACCTCGCCGACGACCTCACGCAAAGCGGGGATATCACTAACGATGGGCACGGTAGCGCAGGCCATCGCCTCCAAAGCCGGCAAGCCAAAACCCTCATAATGCGAAGGCAAAACCAAGGCGCGCGCGCAAGCATAAAGGTCCGGCAGCGCGTCGCTTGGACAATCGCGCCACCAAAGTAAATTCGGCTCCTCTTCAATAGCACGCAGGATATCCTCGCTACCCCAGCCCGCGGCAGCGCAAAGCAACAAGGTGGGTGCATCCGGCCGTGCGGCAGTCAATTGTCGATGCGCCTCAATCAATGTCCCCAGGTTCTTGCGGGGCTCCATCGTGCCCACAAACAAATAGTAATCTTCCGGAAGGCGCCAACGGGCACGCGCGCGCTTCTTTTCCTGCTCCGAAAAAGGGCGAAAGACGCGGCTGACGCCATGATGTTGTACTGTGATGCGCTCGGGAGCGACCGCCAACTCGGCCACGATATCGGCTTTTGTCGCCTCGCTGACCGCCAGAATGTGGTCCGCTCTTCGGGTGGCCGCGTGAATTTGTGAGTTGTAATAACGCCGCGACGCCGCCGTCAGCCGCTCTGGATGATGGAGAAAGGCCAAATCATGGATGGTGATGACTTGGCGGCGCGCGGCGCGACGAGGTGGGATGAAATCTGGGCTATGCAACAAATCCAAGCGCAAGGGCCACAATTCCAAGGAAAGCGCCCAGGATTCATGACGGTGATGCGGCGGCGTCCACAAGCGCGCCCAAGGTGTGCGCAGTACAAGCGGTTGTCGCTCGCGCCGATGTTGCAACACGATGTACTCCTGCTCCGCGCCCGCCAACTCGACCAACCCCCGCGCCAACTCGCGCGCGTAAGTGCTGATTCCCCCATGGCGGTAAGCATGCAAACGCAAATCGATACCTATTCGCATAGCCGCATTATACTGGCGGCAGCATAGCGAACTGCGCTCAGAACCAGCGCGCCAGAATTTCCTGGAATCGACCAGTACTCTTGAGTGCTGCGAGCGCATTATGGATGACCTCATGAATGAGCGGTCGGTCGCGGCGCATCGCCATGGCCAACAATTCCTCGCTCAAAGCGACGCCTTTTGCCCAACTGCCATGTTCACGCAGGAAAAGCCGCCCAGCGATACCTTCCACCAAGGCCGCATCGGCATGACCGCGCTGCAAAGCGCGCAACGCGACCATCGCGTTTTCATATGGCGCGCGCTGAAAGGGAGCCAATTCGCGCTCGGCATACCATAGATAACGGTCTGCCTCGCTACCGTATGCATAGGCGATGCGGCGAGCGGGCAACTCTTCTCTCCCAAGCAAGGGATCGTTGAGCGGGCTCAACAATAGCAAACCGGCATTCCAATAGGGCGCCGAATAAATCACATCCTCGCTACGCCGGTAATCGATATGCACCCCAGCCAGCAAGAGATCGATACTCTCTGTACGCAATGCATCGTACAGTCCGTCATAACCCAGTGGCACCAGTTGCAAAGGGATTCCCAATTCCGTCGCCAAGGCCTCGGCCAAATCGATATCGAAACCAGCAAAACCAGCGGGTTGATGCGTGGCGAAGGGTGGATAACTGGGGTCGATGCCCACGCGCAGGACGCCCGTCGGTAAACGCTCGGCAATGGTCAGCTCGCGGCCGGCAATCCCCCCAACCCGCAACCCAAGCAAAAGACCGAAAAGGGCCCATTGCAGCGACCAAAAGAGCATCAATCGGGCGCGGGCAACCATAGCGCCTCCGTTTCTGCCCAACCGCGCGCGCGCGCTTGCAAGGATAAATAGAGCGGTTTCACCTGAAATTCGCTGTTCAACAAAGAATAATGATCGCGATAGTCGCCGCGGTCGACTGGATAACGCAACACCCAAAGGCAAAGCGAATCCAGCCAGGGCCAATTCTCCTCCGCCCAGCGATAAGCGGCCAGCGTATATTCACTGCGCTGTGAAGTGTTGACGGCATGCAACCAACGGGGGTGGTCGTTCCAACCGAACTCGGTGATATAGACCGGTTTCTCACCCTGACCGTAGCGTTTCAACAAAGCGTATTGCAACTCGACGCGCCGAAAGTTCAGCCGGTCAGGACGCGGCGCCTGCTCCGGCCGCGCTTGCAACCCGTAAGTGTGCATAGCGACGCCATCAAAATGAGCCCCCGCGCCAGCGCCCAACAAACTCTCGAGGTAGACGAGATCATCTAGACCGTAGGGGCTGCCTTCGGCTTCGAGCGTCGGCGCCAAAGGCGCGAGCAAAATTTCGACATTGGGGTTGGCTGCATGGGCCGCCGCATGACTCAAAGCCAAGACTTCCAAATAACTGGCAGCGGGGGGCAATTCGTTGCCCCATTCATGTGCGAGATTCGGCTCATTCCAGATGATGAGACGGTGAATCCGCCCCGCATAACGACCAGCGAATTGACCGACGAATCTCGCAAAATCGGCGAAGGCGCTCGCAGGTAGAGTGTTCAGCGTCACCTCATCGCGCGCGCGCGTGCCCTGTGCCCAATTGGGAACCAACCCCAACCGCGCGATGATCTCGATTCCCTGATTTTCGGCATGGCGCAACACGCGATCCACTTTTTCCCATTGAAAATGGCCGCGCCGCGGCTCGATATAAGCCCAAGGGAAAAATTCGACGATGGTCCGCGCTCCCATTTCACGGGCGAATTCCAATGAATGTCGTATTTTCCATTCTTCGACTTCGTCTGTGAAGCGCGTATGCGCGCAGAGGATGGGCATTTCGCTCTCCACCATTCGCTTCGGCCCCAGCGTGGCGCGCGAACCCGGTGGCATGATCAGGCTCAATAGCCAGAAAAAGAGCGCCAACCGCCCCAACCAGGCAACGCCGCGCAAGATTCCCCGCCGGCGCCTCAATCGCAAAAACAAGCCACGACCCTCGTTCAACATTCGCGGTTTCCGCCCATATTCATATACTGGACGCGATGCGCCTTTATATCAGCTACGCTCAAAATGACGCTCTTTATTGTATGGAACTGGTGGAATGTCTGCACGGTGTCCATGAGGTCTGGTATGACGAGCGCGGCGCAGCCGGTTCAGAATGGCGCGAAGGCATCCGACGACGATTGCATTGGTGCGAGGCTTTTCTCTACCTGCTCTCCGCCGAATCGCTCGCTTCGCGCTATTGCCAGGATGAATACCACCTGGTGCGTGAAGCGCAGCGGCTCATATTTCTTCTACAGATTGAGAGCGGGTTGGAATTACCCGAAGAATTACGCCAGCGAGAAAAGTTGGATTTTAGCGACGGGCTGAATGCCGAGAACCAGCGACAGCTGCTGAACGCCTTGCTCATCGCCGAACGCAATCTGGAAAGTGCTCCACCGAACTCCAACCTGGCCCTTGCCAATGGCCAGGGCAACGAACGGTCGAAACGCAGCGTCGCTGCTTATAGCGTACCCATTCACGAGCCCGAAACAGCCCTGCAAGAAGGCATCCAGGCGCTCAATCGCGCCGAATACGACAACGCGCTTTTTCTATTTCAGCAAGTTCAGGCCAGCGGTCAGGCATCCAATTATGTCGATTTACCCTCCCTGCTCGCCCGCGCTGAGGGCGCGCAACAGGCAGAATTGCGCCGCCGCCAGGCCGAGCGCCAATACGCGCCCATCCGTGAATTGGTGCGTTCTTCCGGCAATCGTGAGCTGGGTTGCCAAGCCTTCGCCGCCTTTCAACAAGATTTCCCTCAATACGACCCCGATAATCTAGCCGCGGCCTGCGCGCCATCTCCCCTGGTGGGGTTGCTTTGGTGCGATATCCCAGCGGGAGAAATCATCATCCAACATCGCGAGAGGCGCATCCGCTATTGGAATGAAGCTTTTCGCATCAGCCAATACCCCATCACCAACGCGCAATATCAAGCCTTCATCGACGCCAGCGATGGCTATGGCAACGAGCGTTGGTGGCGAAGCAGCGCCGGCGCGCGCGCCTGGCGTCAATCTTCAGCACAGCCCGCCCGCGCCCGCTTCCCCTATCCTGAGCATCCACGCGAAAATGTGAATTGGTTCGAGGCGATCGCTTTCTGCGAATGGCTGAGCGAGCTGTTGCAATTCGAGGTCCGCCTACCCTCCGAGCAACAATGGCAAAGAGCGGCCCAGGGTGATGATGAGCGCATCTACCCCTGGGGGTCGCAATTCCGCGCGCGCGCCTGCAATAGCGCGCAAAGTCAAAAGCAACAGACCACCGCCGTGGATGCGCACGCAGCTGGGTCCAGCCCTTATGGTGTTCAAGATATGGCGGGCAACACTTGGGAATGGTGTGAGAATGAAGCGCGCGCCGAAGTGGAAGATCTACTCGGCGATCGCCCCGAGAAACGCATCGTTCGCGGTGGTTCTTTCCTCAGCGCGATCGCCGCCCTGCGCGTCGACGCTCATCAGACCCTCACCCCGCAAACCCGCGCCGCTACCGTCGGCTTCCGCATCGTCGCGCTCAATTAAATCAGCACCCCCGACAGGATTCGAACCTGTGCGCCTGCCTCCGGAGGGCAGCGCTCTATCCCCTGAGCTACGGGGGCGAGTGGCGGATGTCACTATCTTAAGCATAGTGGAAATGGGCAAGGCACTCAAGACGAGCGCGCATGAATCGCCAATACAGCAGGCACCGCCTCCCGCGCGAGCAATGCGGCACTCTCCGCCAAGGGTAAAATCAGCATCGTCGAACCACCACCGTCCATATTGATGGCGTTATTCAGCTCGAGCGGCGCTCCTGCCAACCACTCACTCAACTCCGCCAAAGTACAACCCAAGCCACTGACGAATATGAACACGACCCGCCCGCGCTGATCTTTGGCAAACACCGTGCGCCGCGCCAGAACAGAGGCATCGCGACGAGCAATGGCCTCCCCTCCCCGCAACAAATTGGGAAAACCTTGCGCTGCCTGCATGACATCCCCCCAATCCTCAGGGAGAGTCAGCGACACCGCCACCGCCCCCGCACGAACGATGAAGGCGCCGCCATAACGCGCGTGCGGCGGCGCACGCTGCTCCGAATCGACCACCAACCAACCCAATGCCCGGCGCTCGGCATCGTAAAAATTGGCGTTGATGATCGCCAAGGCTTGGGGCAACTCTTCCCGCCAACTAGCGGCGAGCAAAGCCTGGCTAGGGCGATAATGTAGGCGGAAATCATAGCGCTCTGGCTCGACCCGCAGCACCGTCACCTGGCTCAAGGGCGCATTCGGCCCGTTCAACTGCGCCAGCTCCAAACCTGGCGCCAAGAGCTCCCAGGCTGGCGCGCCCGCGAGACTTTCATCATCCGTTGACAACAAAGAGGTTTGCCAAGGCCCACAAGCGGTCAAGCAAGCGAAGAGCAATGAGACGAAGACGACCGGAAACGCCAAGTCGCCGCGCATTTTGGCAACCAGCATTCACCTATGCTAGCATAGCGCCTGGGAGGGCGCGTAGCTCAGCCGGTTAGAGCGCACGGTTCACATCCGTGAGGTCAGGGGTTCGAGTCCCTTCGCGCCCATTCACCACCAAGACCAAATCATGGATCACGCGCACGGCCCGCGCCAGATCTCCCTCTTCCACAACAAACGAGAGGCTACATTCTCCAGCGCCGTGGCTGATTGAGATGACATTGATGTCCGCGCTGCCCAGCACTGTGAAAATTTGCCCAGCCGCTCCCGGCGTATCCTGCATACCGGCCCCAACCACGGTGATGATAGCCACCCCTTCTTGCAAAGCGACCGCCGCCACATCACCGCGCGCAATTTCTTTTTCCAGTTCCAACTCCACCGCTCGCCGTACTGGTTTGCCATTGCTGGCGCTGACCAAAAAACAGAAGTTTTGCTCTGAAGAAGATTGTGAAATCATCAGGATGCTGGCCTCGCTTCGCGCTGTGGCGAGGAAAGCGCGCCCGGCGATGCCCGGCACCCCTTGCATACCGCGACCACTGACCGTCAGTAGGGCCACATCGTCGATACTCGTGACCGCGCGCAACACAGAATCACCGTTGGCAGGTTGAGAAGCAACTGCATCACGAATCGTGGTTCCCCGGCCTTGTGGGAAAAAAGTGTTGCGGACCTGAATGGGTATGCCCGCTTCGACCACCGGTTGGACTGTGCGTGGGTGCAAGACGCGCGCGCCAAAATAGGCCAATTGCCCAACCTCATGATAAGTGGCGCTTTCCAAAACCTTTGCGCGTTCATCCAAACTAGGGTCAACCGTCATCACACCATCCACATCCGTCCAGATGATCAACTCATCGCACTCACAATAACGAGCGAAAATGGCGGCGCTGAAATCACTCCCACCACGCCCGAGCGTGGTGGTATGACCGAGAGAGTTGGCGCCGATGAAACCGGTGAGAATGGGGATTTCCCCCTCAGCCAGCATCGGCAGCAAGACCTCCCGCACGCGCGCCGCCGTCGCCTCCCAGATGGGGTTGGCGCCCAGATAGGCGTCATCGGTGAGAACGAGCGCCGGCTCTCCATCATCAACATTCGTCGCCAAGGCCCGCGCGCGCAAACCCATTTGGCGAAGGAGCGCCGCCAAAATCGGCGCGCTGAGCCTTTCCCCAAATGACATCGCGCTAGCGCGGATGCGCGGCGTCGCTTCACCGAGAATACGGACGGCATCGCAGATCTGCTGATGCTCATCACAAAGTTCATTCAGGCGAGCGAGCAAAAACTTACGAGCCTCATCATCCGTGATGAGCGTCTCGGCCAAGGTGAGGTGCTGGTCGCGTAGACGGCGACATTCGGACAACTGGTCCGAATCTTCACCCGCGGCGGCGGCATCCAATGAGCGCTCGAGGCCATCGGTCACCCCCGCTAGCGCTGAGACCACAACCACCAGGCGCTCGCCTCGCGATTGCGCTGCGGCCAGAATCTCGGCCACCTTCGGCAAAGCCGCCATCGATGTCCCACCAAATTTCATGGTCACTTTGCGCATCGCACCCAATTCTCCCCATCTCATGACACAACAAAAAAAGCGCGCAGACCTCGCCGCACGCTCATCGCTCGCTTCCTTTTGCAGTTACTCAAGGAATGTGTGAGCCGCGGCGCTCCCTTCATCCAGACCAGTATTGGTGCGCATTCGCGACCCGGCGCGATATCGCTTCATTTTAGGGCTGCTCTCGTCACTCGATTGCTCGGCTCAACAGACGATGAAACGCAGCCAAATTAGACCAACGCGGCGCGCCTGTCAACCCCACCAACCCAGCGTTCATGCGCCGTTGCGATTGCCAAGCTGCGTGAGTATTCGCGCATTACTGGCCGAATTCGGCGATAGCCGCGCGCCAGAGCGGCGCGAGCGCTTCATCGCTGGGGTCGTATGGGAAATAGTAACCGACGCGGTCCAACAAACCTGAACAGCGCGCGCGCAAGCGGCCAGCAATTTCATCAGGAGGTCCCTCAACAGCCACTGCGGCTAAGAAATCATCGGGGATTTGCCGCGGCAGTTCCTCCCAGCGCCCCTCACGGACCATCTGCGAGAGCCGGGTTGCCAATTCCCCCAGCCCATGTATCCGCAAGACAATCGCGTAACTGGGTGTACTGGCGTAAAATGCGACCTGCTCACGCACAAGTTGGCGATTTTCCGCCAATTCGGCGCGGTTTCGACCCGTGATGATGAAGCAACCGCAACTCAGGAGGATTTCCGACCGCGCCCGCCCGGCGCGCGCGGCGCCTTTCGCGACGCTCGGCAAAACCACCTCGCGCAGATAAGCAGGAGTGTGGAAGGGATGGACATGAAAGCCCTGACAACTTTCTCCTGCCAAAATCGCTAACCCCTCGTTCACGCCAGCGATATAAATCGGGATATTCGCATGTTCCATGGCTTGAGGAGTGAAGAAAGGGGTGATGAGCGTATGACGGTAGTATTTCCCCTGAAATTGCATGCGCGCACCATCCTGCCAGGAGCGCCAGATGGCGCGCATCGCGCCGATGTATTCACGCAACTTGGGGACCGGTGGTCCCCATTCGGCGCCAAAGCGACGCTCGACATGCGCGCGCACTTGCGTCCCCAAACCGAGGATGAAACGTCCACCACTTTGCTCCGCCAAATCCCAGGCAATCTGCGCCGTAACCCAGGGGCTGCGTGGAAAAGCGACGGCGATGGCCGTTCCCAATTGGATGCGCTCGGTCGCCGCCGCCGCGAGCGTGAGCGGCAAAAACGGATTGTGCGCCGTCTCGACCGACCAGAGGCCCGCAAAACCCAGCTCTTCCGCCGCGCGGGCGACCTTGGCCGCAGAGCGCAAACTCGTCGGTGTGAAAGTCGCGTCAAATTGCAAATCCACCTCCCCAGAAGGGCGATTCCCCACCAATTAGCCGACAGGGGAGAAATCGCCGCTGCCGCCGAAGGGGTCATGCGGGACATCATCGCCCGCCGATTCCGCCATGGGCTCGAGCGGCGCTTGCATAGGGGGCGATACCTGTGGCGATCCACTACGGATGTGGCCCTCTTTACGATATACCAACAATTCCAAACCCAATCGTGAAAAATGGCTGTTGGCGGGCAAATCGCCGCGGCCGTATTCCAATTCGTGGATGCGCGCTTCCAAGCGCAAAGCACGCGTATCCAAAACCGTCGTCGCGCCCTTTTGCGCCAATAGCATCTCCCCATCGGCCACTTTTGGCTCGATGCGCGCGCGCAAAGCGGGGTCGTTGATGGCATGCTGCGTCACGAAAACATGCGTGATCGTTCGTACAAAGTCTTCTTTATCGAACAACCAGACTTCAATGGCCGCCACCTGTGGGTCGTTGACACCGATGGTCTCGGTAACCGCTGCGCCGCATTCACCCAGGAAGTTGTCGTATTCGTCTTCGATGGCGAAGGATTCATCGTATTCGCCCATGCCCATCGTATACAGCGTCTCTTGGCGCAATAGCGGCCCATAGACGCCGCGGCGCGCGCGCGGCGCCGCAGCGGTGGCAGTGGCGCGCGCCGTTGGCGAGACCGCACCCTTTCTAAACAAAGGTAAGCGTGGTAGGCGCAAGCGCGGTCGCGATAGGCGCGGCAAGCGAAGCCAACGCAAGCGGCCGGGCGCGCGCATCACAGAGGCCGCCACGCCAGTGAGGTTGCCATTCAAGAGTTGCCAAAGCACAGCTACCCCTCCAAAGAGCGCCGTATGCAACAAGATAGTGGTCAAATCGCTGATGAGTGAGCCTCGTACCGGCGCCGGCGCCGCCCCGGGCGCCGCCTGCCCTGCCAATTCCCGGATACCCGGTGATAAGCCAAGACGCGTGGCGATTTCGTCTGGCGCGTCCACCACGCTTAGGAGCTGTTTCAATTGGGCGCTATCGACATTGCCGGAAACATAGCGGTCGTTGACAAGAGTCACCCAGTTATCCTGCCAGGCTTGGGCCAACTGGCTGGGGTGAGCGTCGTAGAAGACCGTCGGCGCGATGTTATAAGCCCAAATCAAACCAATTAAGAAACAGATCATCCAAGGGACAGAGCGCCGCAGCGAGCCCCCAATATCCCCCATTACATTCCGCAAGCGATTCATCAGGATACTCCCCTAGCCATACAGGGACGGTTCACATTGTATGGAAAAGGAGAATCGGCGCTACGCGCTCACCAACTTTGCTTTTGCACCTGGCTCAATGGCAACCTCGGGCTCAATCTCTGGGGTCGAATTCGCCTGCGGCCGTTGCCAAGTGGTGTATTCGCAATCGGGGTAGCGCGAGCAACCATAGAATGATCTACCCTTGCGTGTGCGCCGTTTCTGCAAGAGGCCGTTCTCTTCATCACCACACAGCGGACAACTCCCCACCGTCTCAAAGAAGGGACCGGTGTAAGCGCAATCGGGATAGTGTCGACAACCAATGAAACGGCCATAACGCCCGCGCCGCAAAATCAAGGCGTTTTCTCGCCCGCATAGTGGACAGGGTTGACCCAGGGCTTCGGCCAGTCGCTCGTCGACGGGCATATTTTCCTGCGCGTGCGCCAATGCCTCGGCGAATGGTTGGTAGAATTTGGCCAGCATCGGCTCCATACCCTGCTCACCCTGGGCAATCGCATCCAACTCATCCTCCAGGCGCGCGGTGAAAGCGATATCGACGATTCTGGGGAAAAATTCCACCAATCGATCATTGACGCGAGCGCCAATTTCCGTGGGTTTCATGCGCGCGCCATCGCGCTGCACATACTCGCGCTGTTGTAGGAGCGTCACGGTGGGCGCATAGGTGCTGGGGCGGCCAACGCCGCTCTCTTCCAAAGCGCGTACGAGGGTCGCTTCTGTGAAGCGCGGCGGCGGCTGGGTGAAGTGTTGCTCGGGCAAAACATCCACCAGCGTCAGATCCTCACCCGCCCGCAACCTGGGTAAGGTGGCAAGGGCTTGGTCGCCCTCCCCGGTGAGCGCCAGGAAACCCGGGAAGCGCAGGCTGCTACCGCTCCAACTGAGCAGGTAATTGGGCTGCTGACCTTCCTTTTCGTTGGCGCTTTCATTCGCACTGATTTCCAGGCTGAGCGTATCGAAACGAGCGGGTGACATCTGACTGGCGAGGAAGCGGCGCCAGATCAGCTCATAGAGACGCAGCGCTTCTGCCTCGAGCTTGCGCTGGAGCGCTTCCGGCGGCAAATCCATCGTCGTAGGGCGGATGGCCTCATGCGCTTCTTGCGCCGCGCGGGCGCGCGTTTTGTACTTCGGCGCTTCCTTCGGCAGAAAATCATCCCCAAAGCGGGCGCGCAAGTATTGACGCGCTTCTTCTTGCGCCAACTCGGCAACATTCACACTATCCGTGCGCATATAGGTGATGAGGCCGCGGCGCTCACCGCCTTCCAGCTCAACACCCTCATAGAGCTGTTGCGCGAGGGCCATCGTCCGCCGCACACCAAAACCCAGGCGACTGGAGGCGTCTTGTTGTAGGGTGCTCGTGGTGTAGGGGGCATTTGGCCGCCGTTGTCGTTGGCCCTGTTTGACGCGTTCGAGGCGATAGCGCGCGCGTTCCAAAGCCTGCACATGCCCAAAGGCCTCTGCCTCGCTGCGCATCTTCAACTTGCGGCCATCGTATTCGCGCAAACGCGCCGACAGGGTTGCTTGTTTGCCGTTGTCGCCAACTGGCTGTAAAACGCAATCGATCGTCCAGGATTCTTCGGGTATGAAGGCGGTGATTTCCCGTTCGCGCTCCACCACCAAGCGTAGGGCCACACTTTGCACACGCCCGGCCGTCAGACCATTGTCCATTTTTCGCCAAAGCAACTCGCTGATGTTGTAACCGACCAGGCGATCGAGGATGCGCCGCGCTTGTTGCGCATCGATGAGATGGCTATCGAGCGGCCGTGGATGAGCGAAAGCCTGATGCACGGCCTCGCCCGTAATTTCATGAAAAACAACCCGCTTCACCCGCTCCTCTTCCATCCCGACCGCGTGCATGAGGTGCCAGGCGATGGCCTCTCCCTCGCGGTCTGGGTCGGTGGCGAGCCAAGTATTCTTCGCCCGCTTGGCCATCTCCCGCAGGCCCTTCACGACCTCGCGTTTTTGATTCAGGACGCGATAGGTGGGCCGAAAACCATCATCGACATCCACCGACAAGCGTGACTTCAACAAATCACGCACATGCCCCAACGAGAAGGCCACGCGATAGCTTTCGCCGAGGATATTGCCGATGCTACGCGCTTTGGCCGGCGATTCAACGATGACCAAATCGCCGCGCCGCTGCGGCTTGGACCGTCTCTTTTTTGGTTTTTTCTTTCGTTTGGCTGGCTTCGGCTTGGCGGGTGGTGGTTCCAGCCCTTCATGTGCCTCCGTATTCCCCATCTTGAAAATTCCCCGCCCACATTCCGCGCATTTCCCCCGTGTTCCTGGTCGGCCCTGAACCGTGAAAACGGCTTCGGGTTCCTCCATGCGGCGTTGGGCGCGACAAGTTAGGCAATACGCCTCTCGGGGAAGAGGAGACATTCGAAAGATTGTTGCTGGTGTTTAACCCTGGGCGGCAGATTTGACGATACGAAAGAGCTTCGTCCCGCAAACACCACAGGTGCCTTGCATCGCCGGACGACCGTTCTTCATGGTCACGGTTTGGGCATCCTGCATCGTCTTCATTTCCTTGCATTTCATACAATACGCTTCCATGATTTCTCTCCCTTATATTCCGAACGAAGCATCAGCCATCAATCAAGGATTTTGAAACCTGGCGCACTTCCTGCGCCTTTTCACGATGACAAACTAGCAAAACTTCTTCTGTTTCGACAATCACCAGATCGCGCACCCCCAAGGCCACGACTTGTCGAGCGGTTTCATTGAGTATGAGTGTATCACGAGATGAGGAAAATGTCACACTTCCGGAAGCCGCCAAGGTTTTGCTGGAATTTCCATCGGCGTCATGGGGCAAAATGTCATATAGCGCCGACCAGCTACCGACATCGCTCCAACCAATATCCACTGGCATCACCAACATATCCGCCGCCCCTTCCATGATGGCAATATCCAGCGGCAAGGTATCCACATCTTCCCAGATGGCAAGCAATTGTTGCTGATCGATGCCAGATTCTCCCCAGGACAAACTCAATTCACGAAATCTTGCGGTCAGCACCGCTTGGCGACGCGCAAATTCTTCCCAGGCACGCGCGAGCGACCAAACGAACATGCCCGAATTCCAGCGGTATTCGCCGGAAGCAAAATAGGCGCGCGCAGTCGCCTCATCGGGCTTTTCGACAAAGGCGCGGGCGCGATGATAGGGCCAGCCATCCTTTTCACCCAACCGCTCCGCCAGCCGAATATAACCGAAGCCAGTCGCGGCATGGTTCGGTTGGATGCCCAGCGTGACGATGCTACCGTCGCTGGCCAAATCCACCGCCGCGGCCAAAGCGCTGCGAAATTTCTCTTCATCGGCAATATGGTGATCGGCAGTCAATATGCTGAGCGTCGCTTGCGGGTACCGGGCCGCGATGGCCGCCATACCGAGCAGGGTGGCGGGCGCCGTATTCTTGCCGCTGGGTTCACCGATGAAATTTTCCGCCGCCAGCGCCGGCGCTTCTTCTCGCAGCGCCGCCAACTGTTCGACACCAGCGACGACGAAGATTTGCGATGGCGGCAAAAACGGTAATAAGCGCTCAACACTGGCACGAAAGAAGCTGCGCGTTTCCGTGATGGCGAGCAATTGCTTCGGCCGACCGGCACGGCTGAGTGGCCAGAGACGCGTGCCGCTCCCCCCAGCCAAAATCAAGGCACAATGCCGCCCGGCCGGTGGCGTTGAACTCATGACCTCAACCCCTCCCGCTCAATTTGCGGTATTGCATCGCGGCCACAAGCTCCACTTGCCCTTTGATTTCCAATAGGGTGAGCAAGCTGCTGACCGTGGCGACAGGTAACCCAGAACTTTGCACCAACTCATCGATGTGCGCGGATTCCGAACCCAAGCCATCCAACACCGCTCGTTCCATCTCACTCAAATCCACCGGCGGTGATTGCGGCGTTTCGGGTGGAGCGGACTCCTTTTCCTGCTTCAGCGCCAGCGGCGCGCGCGGCCGCTGCGCGCTACGGGCCAACTCCTGGCCGCCCAAGACCCCGAGCACATCTTCCGCGCTCCTTACCAGAAAAGTATCGGGCATCGTCAGCAAATCATTGCAACCGGCGCCATTCGCAGCATGGATACTATGGGGTATCGCGAAAACATGGCGACTCTGCGCGGCGGCTCGCTCAGCCGTGATGAGGGCACCTGAGCGAGCCGGGGCCTCCATAACCAAGACACCGAGCGATAGTCCACTGATGATGCGGTTGCGATGCGGGAAATTCTGGGCGATGGGTTTCACCGACGGCGCGAATTCGCTGACCAACAACCCCTCCTCTTCCACAATGCGCTCCGCCAGTTTCGCGTTGCGGGGAGGGTAGATTTCCTCGAGGCCATTGCCGAGGACCGCCAAAGTGCCACCGCGAGTGCCGAGCGCTGCTTGATGCGCGGCCGTGTCGATACCCTCTGCCAGACCGCTGATGATGGTATAACCGGCGTCGCCGATGGCGGTCACCAGCTCCTTCGTGGCTTCCAGGCCATAGCGAGAAGCCTTGCGCGTGCCGACCACGGCCAGGGCGAATTCTGGCCAATCAGCCTGGCCGCGCCAATAGAGCACCAGCGGCGGGGCTTCAATATTTTTTAACAGCGCCGGATAACCATCTTCGGCGAGCGTGCACCAATGGATGTGCTTTTCGGCCAAGGACTCTTGCTCCCGCTCCAAATGCAATTGCCCCCGCACACGCAACATTTCTGCACAGGCGGCGGGGCGCAGGCCACTGGCTCGCAACTCGCGCTCATCGGCTCGCCAGGCTACCTCCAGGCTGGTGAAATGCCGCCGCAAACGCGCCACGCCCTGTGGGCCGACGCCACGGACGCGACTCCAAGCCAGCCAATAGGGGCGCTCTGAAGAAGCCAGCCGCCCTTCATCTTTCATCATCAACACAATCCACAAAGTTCAGCATAATCTGCCATTCTGCATAAGGGTTAGCCAGGGAGCAAAGATGCGTATAGCGGCAACAGGCCAGCGACCGCCAAGATTGCCAACAAGGCCAAAAACAGGGTCAGGTAATCGCTTCCGCCTTGGTGCGCTCGTCTCCTTTCCCGTCTTTCCCGCCGTGGCGGCAAGCTGGTATAGGGTCGGTGAGTGGCGCGCGACGCCTTCTTGATGGCTTTCGGCGCAGCCATTGCTGCCACCAAAGACGAACCTTCGATTGTCGCCTGCGCGCCATATTCACGGTAGGCGCGCATCACATGCGCCACCTGCTCACCGGAGCGATAACGGGCGGCAGCATCCTTGCTCATCAACTTACGCACAATATTGACCAGCGGCGGCGGTACATTGGGATTGTAAGCGCTCACTAGGGGAATGTCTTCCCGTAGATGGGCCAGGGCCAGTTCTTTTTGGTCGTCACCACGATAGGGCAAACGCCCGGTCAACATCTCGAAGAGCACGATCCCCAAAGAATAGATATCGCTCTCCGGCGTGGGTGCCGCACCCAACGCTTGCTCCGGTGCGAAATAATGTGGGCTTCCCCAAACAGTCGCGCTTTTTGCAGCGGGCGCCGCGCGGCGAAAGGCTTTGGCGATACCGAAATCAGTGATCTTGACACGACCATCGGCCGTCAGCAGCACATTTTGCGATTTGACATCGGCATGCACAATTCCATGGCGGTGGGCGTAGCCGAGTCCCGCGCCAAGCTGAGCGGCGATATCCACAGCGCGCTGAACGGGCAGCGTACCCCGATCTCGCAATTCCCGTTTCAAATCACGCCCTTCAATGAATTCCATGACGAGCACAAAATGATCGTCCTCACTCAATAAATCATAAAGCGTGACGATATTGGGGTGTTGCAAGCGGGCGATGTGTTGCGCTTCCGTGAGAAAGCGCTGGCGCGCGTTGGCATCCTTGCTGAGGTTGGGGCGCATGATTTTGAGCGCCACCGTCCGTCCCAGGGCTTCGTCATTTGCCCTATAGACGACCGCCATGCCACCGGCACCCTGTTGCGCCAGCAAGCGATAGCGCTGCTTTAGCATCGTCCGCTCACTCATGTCCGCCCATCTTAAGGCAAATGCCTGGCCGCGCGAATCGTCATTCAAGGCCGCATCAAGGGGTCGTAAAGACGGCGATATTCCAGCACTGCGCTGCGGTCGGTCAAACTGGCAATATAATCACCGACCACTTTGGGCAAGGCCCGTTGCCGCAGCTGCACCTTGAATTCAGGAGGGAGCTGGTGCGGTTCTTCAATGACGGTTTCATAAATGCCGATGATGAAACGCTTCGCCCTTTGTTGCATGCGCATCACGCGGAAATTGCGGTACATCGCATCCAAGAGAAAATCATGCAATTCGTCGTTGCGTTGCCTCATGCTCGGGCTATGCTGCAAAATGGGCTGCGGCTGCTGCTGAATCGTCAACGAATCGCGGGGGGCGAGTTTTTTTAAGCGCAGCTCGCTTTCCGTCAGGACATCTTCCAGCTGCCAACCGATCAACTCGCGCACAAAGCGATGACGCGTGAGCATATCCATACGCTCGCCCTGCCAATCCATGCGCGCGCAAAGTTCACGCCAAAGGGATAGCTGATTCAGTTGCGGCGGCGTGAGCAAGCCCGCGTGCAAGCCGTCATCCAGGTCATGCGCGTTGTAGGCCAACTCGTCGGCGACATTGGCAATTTGCGCTTCAAGGCTACCGCGCAAATCCGCATCGTCGATGCCTGGAAAGCCCCGTTGGTCGTAGCTGGTCTCATGACGGGCGATGCCTTCCAACGCCTCGATGGTCAAATTCAAGCCTGGCCAATCGGGGTAGCGTTGCTCCAACTCGCTGACAATACGAAAACTCTGCAGGTTGTGGTTGAAACCACCATAATCCACCAGCAATTCATCCAGTATTCCCTCCCCCGCGTGCCCGAAAGGCGGGTGCCCCAAGTCATGGGCAAGGCAGATGGTCTCCACCAGGTCTTCATTGGCGGCCAATGTCCGCGCCAGCGTTCGCCCAATTTGCACCACTTCCAGGGTATGCGTCAGGCGCGTGCGGAAATAATCGCCCTCATCATTCACGAAGACCTGCGTCTTGTATTCCAACTTGCGGAAAGCCTCCGCATGAACGATGCGGTCACGGTCCCTTTGGAAGGCCGTGCGCTGCCTCGGTTCGGGTTCGGTGTACAGACGACCGCGACTTTCAGCGCTGCGCAGGGCGTAAGGCGCCAGCGCGCGCGCCTCGAACGCTTCCAAGTCTTGCCGGCTTCGCAAATTCATCAACTTCTTTGCAAATCTCTCCCCAGGAATGATTGCTCGGCTATGTTATACTATCAGAATAGGTATTGGGAGTTACTCTTGTCGGAAATCGCTCCCCTCGATCTCGAACGAGCGGCGCAAATGATCGAATGGCTGGATGAGCAGCGCCGCCAAGACAAACGCAATATCACCGCGCTCGAGCAGCGGTTGGCCCTCCAAGACCGCAGCCTGGAAGCGCTGCAAAAACGCATCAACGCGCTGGAAAGTGATATGAGCTTGGAACGCGGAGAGCGTTTGCAGGGTGGAGAGAGCCAAGACCTCATCAGCGATGTCGCCGGTGAAGTGCGCAAGATGCTCGAACAACAAAACAAACGGCGCCTGGCCGCCGAACGCGAAATTGAGCACCGCAGCGACCTAGCCCATCAAGCGCTCACTCGGGAATTCGGCGCGCAAAAAGAACGCATCCAGCAACTGGAGCAACAACAATTGCATTACGAGCCGTTGAATGAAGCGCGCCGGCGCCTGGAAAGGCAGGTTGGCAATTTGCAGCGGCGGGTTGAAGAGCAAGGAAAATTGCTCGAAGAGCCAGAACAGCGCTTCCGTTACCTCGAAGAACAAATCCGCCGGGATGAGCGACGCATCAACGAGCTGGAAACAGAATTACCGGAATTGCGCAAATTACTCGATATCAACCGCCCCAAAATCGATCTACTCGAAGATTTAACCCTGCGCAACGAACGCAGCATCCAAGAAATCCACCAGACAGAGAGCGAACGCCGCGAGCAGGCGCTGCAATTCATCGACCAACAAGCTAGAGAATCGCAGCAACTCGAGCAACAGCAAGCGGAGATGACCCAACGCTTTCAGGAACAGGAAAGCGTGATGCAAGAGCGCCTTGCGCAATTCGCAAGCTGGGCGGAAACCCACCACCAGATGAAACAAATCATCCAGGAATACACCGAAATCATCCAGCGCATCGAGCGAAACATCCGCGAATTCGCCGAGACACAGCGTTTGAGTGAAGAGCGCCTGCGTAGCGAGTGGGAGGGTTGGGGCCAAACCGAACAGCAACGTTGGAAGCAATTCATGCTCTCCAACGACGAAATTTGGCGCGGTCACGACCGCGAATTCGAGCGCTTCGTGCAACGTGTACAAGCGCTCGAAGAGCGCTTTCCTCCCCTACAAGAGAACTTGGCAAACCTCTGGCAATTGGAACGCAACCGTGCCCGTTTATACCGCGAAGGTTACCAACGGCTGCTCGCCGAGCACGACCAGGAACAACCCCCACCCCCGACTGACAGCGGTCGCTGAGCGCAGACGAGCATAAACGCCATGCCTCAGGCTCGCGTCATCGGTACCGCCGGCCATGTGGACCACGGTAAAACCGCCCTCGTTCAGGCCCTCACCGGCATAGCCACCGACCGCCTCCCCGAGGAGCGGGCGCGTCAACTCACCATCGATCTGGGTTTCGCTTGGCTGAGCCTGGATGATGGCAGCCCCATCGGCATCATCGACGTCCCGGGGCACCGCGATTTCATCCAGAATATGCTCGCAGGCGTGGGCGGAATCGATGCGGCCCTGCTCGTCATCGCTGCCGACGAAGGCGTTATGCCACAGACCCGCGAGCACCTGAATATCCTCAACCTACTCGGCATCCCGCGCGCGCTGGTCGCCCTCAGCAAATGCGACTTGGTCGAAGACGAAGAATGGCTGGAGCTGGTCCAACTGGATATCGTCGACTTGCTCAATGGCACACCGTTGGAAGATGCGGAAATCCTGCCAGTATCGGCCGAAACCGGCTTCGGCCTGGCGCAATTGCGCTCAGCCTTGACCCGCCTCCTCGATAGCCTGGCACCCGTTGCGGACATTGAGCGCCCACGCCTACCCATCGACCGCGTTTTCAAGCTCGATGGCTTCGGCACGATTGTCACCGGCACCCTGCGTGATGGGCATTTGCATGGCGGCGAGGAAATCGCCATCGAGCCTGGCGGCTTGCGCGCCCGGATACGCTCGCTACAAAGTTACGACTCCCCCGTAGAAACTGCCCAACCCGGCGCGCGTGTGGCCGTCAACCTCTCCGGCTTGCGCGGTGAACGGTTGTGGCGTGGACAGGTCGTGACTCGGCCCAACAACCTATCGGAAACTCGCCTGGTCGACGTGCATTATCAACACCTGGCCGACAATCCCCTCCCCCTAAAACACAATACCGAAGTGCGCGTTTTCGCCGGCGCCGCGGAATGTGGCGCGCGCCTGCGCTTGCTGGGTGCCGAGAGGCTGCTGCCTGGAGAGGAGGCTTGGTTGCAATTGCGCTTGGAGCAACCCTTGGCTTTGGCCGAAGGTGACCGCTATATCTTGCGCCGCCCCTCGCCCCCGCGCACCATCGGCGGCGGGAGCATCGTCGATCCAAAACCGCACCGACGCTGGAAGCGCCGGGACCGCGCGCGCCTCTCCTTGTTGGAAACGCGTCTCCGCGGCGAGCCGACGCAATTGCTCAAACAACTGGCCGCGCGCGCCCTACCCATTACACTCGCCGAATTGCGCACCGCTTCCGCTTTACCTGCTGCCGATTTCACGAAGGCCCTGTCCGAAGCGGAAAACGCAGGGGAGTTGCTGCGCTTGGGCAAGGATTTCGCGCAGGCCGCTGCCGAACATAACGATTTGCGAGAGCGTATCCTAAGCACCCTCGCCAACTACCACCGACAACAACCGCTCCGCACGGGGATGTCACAGGAAGAATTGCGCAGCCGCCTGCGCTGCTCAGCCGCCGTCATGACGGCCATCCTGGCAGCCCTGAGCGAAGAAATCGTGCGCAAGGGCGACCGTCTGCGCCTGAATCATCATGAAATTCGTTTCAGCGCCGAGCAGGAAGCGCAGATGCGAGCGTTGACAGCGGCCTTCGCGCGCCAACCCTACGCACCGCCGGCGGTTCGCGAAGCGCAAAGCATCGTCGGCGAGGAGGTCTGGGCAGCCCTGCTCGAGAGGGGTGATTATCAGCAAGTCACGCCAGAAGTCGCTTTTTCACGCGCCGCCTACGAAACGCTCCGCGCTGGTTGTTTGCGCCAAATTGATGAGCAAGGCTCCCTCAGCACGCGCGCCTTTCGCGATGAATTCCAAACCAGCCGCAAATACGCCATCGCCCTGCTCGAATACCTAGACGCCCAAGGGGTTACCCAGCGTGTCGGTGATGAGCGCATTCGCGGACCGCAAGCGCCAGCAGGCAATCGTTAAACCTGAACACGGCGAATATCCGCCCCCAGCGCAGATAATTTCTCTTCCACCCGCTCGTAACCCCGGTCGATTTGGTGGATATTGGCGATGCGCGTTTCACCCGGCGCCGCCAACGCCCCCAACACCAGGGCCATCCCCGCGCGAATGTCTGGGCTCGTGATGACTTTCACCGCCCGCAAAGCCGCTGGTCCTTGTACCAACGCTCGATGCGGGTCGCAAAGGGTGATGCGCGCACCCATACGCATCAAACGGTCGGTGAAAAACAAGCGGCTTTCGAACATCCAATCGTGGAAGAGTACCGCGCCGGCGCTCTGCGTGGCGACGACGATGGCGATGCTCATCAGGTCAGTCGGGAAGGCCGGCCAGGGTTGCGCTTTGATGACCGGGATGCGCGCGCCAATATCCGGGCGAATTCGCAACTCCTGCCTGGCCGGGACGAACAAATCGGCACCGCGAACCTCCCAACACACACCCAAACGCTCGAAGACCTGGCGCACCATCTGCAGTTGTTCTGGCGCCGCCTCGCGAATGGTGATTTCCCCACGCGTCACCGCCGCCGCCGCCGCCCAACTGACCACTTCCATATAATCGGCGCTCACACTCGCCTCGCCGCCATGCAAACGGGCGACGCCTTCGATCTCCAAGCGGTTCGAGCCGATGCCTCGAATACAGGCGCCCAACGCATTCAACATATGGCAAAGATTCTGCACATGTGGCTCACCGGCCGCGTTGTGAATGACCGTCTTACCGCGCGCCAGCACCGCGGCCATCACTGTGTTCTCGGTGGCCATAACACTCGCCTCTTGTAGCAAGATTTCCGCGCCGCGCAACCCTGCGGTGCGCATATGGAAATGGCCCTCGCGGTAATCGACCGTGACTCCCAGTTGTCGCAAGGCGCGCACATGTGGGTCGAGGCGCCGCTCACCAATGATATCGCCGCCCGGAGATGGCAAAGCCGCTTCCTGAAATCGCCCCAGTAAGGGCCCGGCAAAGACGAAGCTGGAACGGATCGCGCGCGCGCGGGCGAAAGGGCCTTGCGGCGGCCGCGCTGCCGCAGGGTCTAAGCGCACCGTCCTTTCATCCAACCAATCCACAACCACGCCCAGCTCACGCAGCAGCGCAATCACCACCGCCACATCACGAATCCTGGGGATATTGCGCAAAATGACCACTTCATCCGTCAACAGGCAAGCCGGCAATAGCTTGAGGGCGGCGTTCTTATTGCCGCCGGGACGGACCTCGCCGCGCAAGGGGCGGCCACCACGAATGACGAACTCTTCCATCAGCCCACCCACCCCTCCAGAATCACCGCCGCACCGCGACTCAGGCCCAACTCCGCCGCCGCATCCCCCTCCCGCAGGGCAATTTCCAAGTAGGCGTTACTATCCACCAATGCCAAGAGCTGACCGCGCGGGCGCGCGCCGTATGTGCGCAAAACACCAGTGAGCGCGCGATCGCCAATCTGCACGCGCGCGTCCTTAGCGGAGAAGCGCTGCCAATCCCCTCGTTCATCCTGCCAGAGCAAGAGATCGCTTTCGCGCCGCAAGGGCCCGATATTGGTGATCAGATTGCCAAAACGGTCAATGGAGCTCACCTCGCCGCGCAGACATCGACCAATCTCATCCCAAACGCATTCCCGTGCCGGCAAAAGCAAGGGGTCATCCAAGAGCGGACCAAAATCGCGCAGCTGCGCCCCCGCTCCCCAGTGCGCGGCGATTGGCGCAAAAATATCTCGCCCATGAAAAGTCGCGCTCAAGGGTTCGCGCCAATATTTTCGCTCCGTCAGCTCGACCGCCTCCCAATCACTCTCGATACGCAAGATCTCCGATAACACCCCGTTGTCCGCCGCCACAAAACGGTGCGCGCTCGTCGCGAGCGCCAACGCTCGGCGCTGGGTGCCGACGCCGGGGTCAACGACGACCAAGAAAATCGTCGCCGGCGGAAAATATCGATAAGAGCGGACCAGGGCCGCGCCCGCGCCTCGTACATCTTGCGGCGCAATCTCGTGGCTAATATCGACCAGGATTGCCTCTGGACAAGAAGCCCGCAACACCCCCTTCAACGCGCCAACATAGCCATCACGCGTGCCAAAATCAGTGAGGAGAGCGATGGTCGTCATCAGCACCATTCTAATACGCGAGCACAACAATGGGGAGACAAGATGGGGTATACTCGCATCAGGAAAATGATTGACGGATGACCATTTTTTCGGAATTGGTGGCCTCGCTCGAACAGCAAAGACACGCGGACGAAGAGCAATGGCTCATGAAAACACTCCAATTCGCCAAGAGATTGCCGCCAGGGGATCGTTGGGCGGCCGCCAGCGATTTCCTGGCCCTTATCGTCCGCCTCCTCCGCTCGCGAGAAACGACCAATATCCTGGAGCTTGGCAGCGGCATCAGCACGCTGGTGATATCGCGAACGCTTGCGCAGATCGGCTCGGGCCAATTGCTCTCATTGGAACACCATGAACGCTACTACGAACGCAATCAGCAATGGTTATGTGAGCACCACCTCACAGAGCATGCTGAGATTCGGTACGCCCCGCTGGAAAATTGCTCTTGGGAGGGTGGTGCCGGGCGTTGGTACGCCCCGAGCGCGCTACCCCCAATTGGGAATTTTGACCTCCTCGTCATCGACGGGCCGCCGGCCTGGGCGCGTTTGGATGCGCGCTACCCTGCCCTGCCCATCTTGCATGAACGGCTCAGTAAAGACGCGATCATCTTGCTGGATGACTACAAGCGCCTGGCCGAACGGCGCACCGTCCATCGTTGGCGCCTGCTCTTTCCCCAATTACAAGTCGCTCACATAGCCACCCTAAAAGGCACTGCCATCTTGCATTTCGCAGCGGATACTTGTTAGTTCATCCCTCGTGCTCTATACTCTCCGCCTTATGAATGAAAGAAACCCCAATTTCCTCACGGCGGAAGGCGCCAGCGAATTGCAAAAGGAGTTGGACCATCTGCGCGATGTGCGTCGGCCGGAATTGGCGCGTCGGCTCAAAATTGCTGTCGCCCAGGGCGACCTGAAAGAGAATGCCGATTATCACGACACGCGTGAGCAACAGGGTTTCGTCGAGCGGCGCATCAGCATTTTGGAAGAGGTCTTACGCGGCGCGGTGATCATCGAAAATGGCGAAGGAAACGACGACCACGCCAGCCTTGGTTCACGCATCACCATCCTCGAAAAGGGCCAAAAGGAAGCGGAAACTTACCGCATCGTTGGCGCCGCTGAGGCGAATCCACGCGAAGGGAAAATTTCCCACGAGAGCCCACTCGGTCAGGCCTTGCTCGGGAAAAAGGTGGGGCAACGCGTGAAAGTGGAGACGCCGGATGGGCGCACCATTTTCCGTATCCAAAGCATTGAATGACGAACGCCATTTCATGGAATCCCTATACTGAAGCGCATGACGCGCGCGCGCTTCGCTTGGCTCGCCTTTTGCGCGAGTTTGATTTCTCCACTAGCGCTACCCTTGGCCGCCCAGGATGAAACGCTGCGTATTGGCGTCCATGTGCTGGGTGACCCGCGCCAATATCAGGAGGACTGGGCGCGGCTGGGCAGGCCTTGGTTGCGCCTGGATATAGCCTGGCGGGAGCTTGAGCCAGCGAGCGGCGTTCTAAAATTATCGGCCCTGGATGAAATCGTCACGAGCCACGCCGACAGCGGTCAACCGCTACTCTTAACCGTCCGTCGAACCCCCGATTGGGCGCGAACAGGGGAAACAACAGGCTACGATGGTCCACCGGATGAAATGGAGACCTACGCGCGCTTCCTCGGCAAACTGGCGCGCCGCTATCGTGGGCATGTGGCCGCCTATGAAATCTGGGAAGAGCCCAACCTGAAGCGCAATTGGGACAGCACGCTCCACCCGCTCTCGCCCGCAAGTTATGCGAAAATGCTCGCCTTGGCCGCAAAAGCCATCCGTGAGGCGGACCCCGATGCCTTGGTCATCAGCGCTGGCCTCGCCCCCACCGCTTTTCACAATGAAACCGTCGCCCTCAATGACCGTAGTTACCTCAAAGGACTTTATTTGCACGGACTGGCGGCAAACAGCGACGCCATTGGCGCACGCCCCAGCGGTCTATTGGCTCCACCCGATGCTCGTTGCTGCCCGCAATCGCTCCATGGGGACGATATTCAATCTTCGCTGCAGGTGAGCAATTTCTACTTCCTCGATACGCTTGAAGCCTATAGCCAAACCTTGGCCGCCTATGGCGATGAAGAGAAATCGCTCTGGTTGACGAGCGTGGGTTGGGGCACCAGCGCCGATATCGTCGGCGCCAGCAGCTTCAACATTTTCTTTCAAGAGACCGACCTAGAAGCACAAGCCGCTCATATCCAGCGTGCTTTGGAACTGAGCGCGGCGCAGGGGTACATCGGCGCCATCTTCCTGGAAAATTGGGATGGTTGTTCGGTTGCGGGCCCAGCGAGTTACGCCTGCCATTTCAGCCTAATCGGTCCGCAAAAAGAAGCACGGCCAGCAATCCAAGCTTTATTGAGCAGCTCATCAGGACCTTAAGGCCAACGAACCCGCGTCAGGAAAAAAGAATCCGCTCCATTCATGAGCAAGCGCTCCCCACTCGCCTCTTCATACCAACCGACGCGCAAATCGTACTCGCCGGGGGCGATATCCCGCATCTCCAAGCGGTAAATTTCTCGCTGGACCAAATCCAATACCCATTCCGTAGTCGCCGGGGCCGGCGCGCGATCCGCTTGGGCGAGCGGTCGCTTTTCGCCTGGGCGACTGAGGTGTACGAAAACTTTGAGCGGCACCTCGCTCTGAGCCAGCGTTTGCCAATACAGGCGCAAGATGAGCGCATCCCGCGTCGCCAACCAATGATGGGCGCGAAGCTGAGCGAGTGGCGGTTCACCAAACACCGTTGCTCCATGCAGCGCGCTGGCGCCGGCCAGTTCGGTGCTCGTGGGTTGATTGGGCAGATAGGCGGCATAAGGGATGCCCCCGATTTCCCCACGAAGCCAAAGCGCGCGCGCCGAAAGCAGCCAATCGTCCACGACTGTCGCGTTCGGCCAATCGGCATAAGCGCGCCCTACGGTCCAGATCGTTTCCTTTTGCTCAGCAGCCAGCGACAACTGCGCGGTGATCGCCGCTTCCGATTGCGCCGCCGCCGCCGGCAAAGCCCATTCCTCCGCGACGCTTCCCGCCCAAGCGAGCTGCTTGCTAAAAGCCGGGTCTACCGATTGCTGAATGACCACATCTTCTGGTCGCAATGGTTCAATCAACCAATCCACCAAGACGCGCCAATCGACCGCTTTCTGATAGGGGCCATAATAATTCGCGAGGCTGAGGGCCATTAGCGAGAACAGGATGGCGGCGCTACCCAAGGCCCAACGCCGGCGCCGGCGCGCCAGTACATCGAGGGCGACCGCCATGAGTAAAACCAGCCCCGTCACGCTGGCCAGCACATAACGAGCGTGAAAAACGCGCAAGAACAGGCCCGCCAGGGCCATCAAGACAATCGGCACGATAATTAGGGCGCCGCTCAACCAGAGCGTTTGCCGATGGCGACGGTCATGACCAATTAGCGCCGCCGCGCCGAGTGTGCCGAACACCAATAATGGCCCCAGCCAAGGGGCGTTGAAGGGTAAGCTCTCGCCAAAAACCAGCCTTTGCGGCAACTCCACCCACAATTCGCTTAAGGAAAAAAAGCTCAAGTTGCCGCCGTAGCCACCGCTGAAGAACAAACCACTTTGTAACCAGAGAAAAACCAGCGCCAACAACACACCGAGGAAAAGAGTGAGCGCAAAAAAACGGCGGCGGAAAATGACATCGCCGCGCCGCCCACCCAACACATAAAGGGTGAACGCCAAGAGCATAGCCACCTCCGGGTAGGCGAAAGCGAGCGCCGCCAACGCCGCCAGCGCGTAACTCGCCCAGGCGCGCCAGGCCCGCGGCCGCGCCAAGAGCCGCAAACCAAACACCAGCGCTAGCGCGCTCAATCCCGACCAGGTCGCATAATTGCGCGCGTCCTGCGCGTGCCATATCAGGTAGGGATGTATAGCCCAAATGATCATGGCCAACCCAGCCACACGACGATTGGCCAAATTTCGCCCTAGGGCATAGACTGCGGCCACGCCGATGAAATTGCTCAAAGCCGGCACGAGCCTCAGCAGCCAGACCCCGCCGGGCCCAACCGCCAACCACCAAGCACGGTAGAGCCCACTCACACCCGGCGGCAGCGGATCGAGCGGGGAGATGTACCGGAGGGATTCGCTCAATGGCCGTTCGGCGTAATTCAACAAGATGAAGGCTTCATCACCGCGTAAGGGTTGCCGTTCCAGGGCGCCGAGCCGTAAAAAAGCCGCCAGAAAAAGTATGAGGAGGATGGGCGCCAGCGTTCGCGAGCCGACTTTCGTTTTCATCCGCCCTGCGCTGGGATGGCCGCTTGCATCGCGGTGACAATGCGCTCCAGCTCGGTGGCGTCGAGCAACAGGTCATCCTCACCGGCAGCTTCCAATTTGCGACGCACTTCCCGCAAATATTCGGTAAGGCTGGGCTTTTGTTTGGCCTGCGCGCGCAAAACCGGCACCGCCGGTTCTTCAATTTCCAAACGGGCGCGCTCACTAATGAAAACAATCAGGGGCTGTACCGGGATATCGGGGGCTATTTCATCCACTCGTTCTTGCAACTTCAGCGCCGCTCGCCGCGCCTCGGCTGTCGGGTTGCCGAGCCCATCCATACGGAAAAAACTCAGCACTCGCCCGAAAGGTGAATTGCGCGTCCGCCAGCTCTCGCCTTGAACGCGATAGGCACCGTCCTGATAGCGTGTGATGATGGCGAAAACCCCTTGTGGGCAGACCAAGACATGCCGCGCGGGGAAATGGTGGTAGCTGAAGAAAGCGCTGCGGTCGCCGAAACCGCGGAGATGGGCAGCGATTTCCTCCTCTGGTCTTGGCCGGCGCAACCAGAGATTGGTCATGCGCGAAGAGACCAGGGCGCTAATTAACGCCAAAGGCAGGACCACCAAGGAGAGAATGGGCAAAAGCGCCGCCAGGCGCGCATCGTCTGGACGAATGAAATTCCCCGTCAGCAAAAAAGAAAGGATGAGGAAGCCGAATGCGAAGAAAAAGAGATAAGTCGCGATACGGCGGTTGCGCCGGGCCAACCTTTCATTCGTGATGATGCGCAATTTCCCTGCCTCCTCGCTAAGATGCACCCTGCATCATAGCCTGCCCACTCCCACTCGGCTAGCCAGGCTAGCGCGAGCGGGCGCCGCCCTTTATCATCAGGGTGGTTCACTTTCTCTCTGGGAGCGCGTTTCATGGAAGAATTCGCCTTCGTAGCCGCTGTTTTTCTGCTGGCCATCGGCGCTTATTGGGCTTTCTTCGTCTTCCCAAGGCAACGCAGCTTCATCAAGCGACAGCGTATCGTGCAATCACTACAAACGGGTGAGCGTGTCATCACTGGCGGGGGTTTGGTGGCTACCGTCGTCAGCGTGGATGCCTCTGCGGGCACAACCGAGTTGGAAATCAGCGAAGGTGTCCGCGTGACGGTGATGAGCGCCGCGGTCTTGCAACGCTTCGAGGTGGAAAGCGATGCGGGCGAATGAGGCGCCCAACACCCTGGTTGCTATTCGTCGTCGTGCTCAGTATCAGCGCGACTTGGGTGGTCTTGCCGAGCAATGACAGTTTTTTGGGCAACGCGCTCGCGCCACAACCCCTCGGCCTGGATGTTGTGGGCGGGTTGCGCGTCTTGCTCGCAGCCGATTTGCCGGCGGAAGTGACCATAGAAGCCACTGAATTGCAACAAGCGGCCAACAATGTCGCGCGGCGCGTCAACGCTCTCGGCTTGGGCGAGGCGAGCATCCAAACACAGGGAGCACGGCGGATCTTGGTCGAATTGCCTGGGGAAAGCGACCCGCAAAGAGCCATCGATACCATTCAAGAAACTGCTTTGCTCGAATTCGTCGATTTTCGCGGCCTAGGCGCGCAGCTTTCCGAATTGGCCGACCGCCGCATCCAAACAATCCTGCCCCAACCCAACCCCTGTCTCAGCTCGAACATCAGCAAGGTTTCCGCAAACGACGCCGCCTTGCATCCAATCACCGGCAGAGCCTTCCAAACAGTGATGACTGGCGCCTGTCTCCGTGCCGCCTCGGCAATCCGTGACCCACAATCTGGCCAATGGGATATCGCCTTTGAGTTAAAGGATGAGGCCATCTCACTATTTGCAGAACACACCCGCGCCAATATCAATCAACCCATGGCCATCGTGCTGGACGGCTGGGTGATTTCCACACCGACAATCAATAACGCCATCACCAGCGGCGAAGGGGTCATCACCCTCGGGCAAGCCCGCACTCTAGAGGAGGCCGAGGCGCAACGGGAGGAAGCGGAACAACTGGCGCTGCAGTTGCGCTCCGGCGCCCTGCCCATCCCCCTTCGTGTGGAGAGCACGCAGTTGGTCGGGGCAACTTTGGGGCAAGATTCGGTCGAGCGTTCGCTACGCGCTGGGTTGGTCGGCATCTTGGTGGTGCTGCTTTTCATGCTGATTTATTATCGCTTACCCGGTCTGGCGGCGGCGCTGGCCCTATTGGTCTTCATCGCGTTGAACTTGGCCAGTTATCGCCTATTACCCGTGACACTCACACTACCGGCCATCACCGGCTTCCTGATTTCTGTGGGTACTGCGGTCGATGGCAATATCCTCATCTTCGAGCGCATCAAGGAAGAATTGCGCGCCGGGGAAAAACTGGATGTCGCCCTGAGGCAAGGTTTCAGCCGCGCCTGGAGTGCCATCTTCATTTCCAATCTATCCACCATCCTAATCGCCGGCATCCTCTTTCTATTTGGGCAAACACCCGGCGCGCATATCGTGAGCGGTTTCGCGCTGACGCTAATCATCGGCCTAACCCTCAACCTTTTCACAGCCGTCTTGGTCACGCGCAGCTTTCTCAGCGCCTTTGTGGCCATGCTGAGCGCTACCCGCCAGCAGCGAGCTTGGCTCTGGGGTGCTTGAGTGATGTTCCAACTGGTCGAGAAACGCCGCATTTTCTTCATCATTTCCGCGCTGGTCATCGCTGCTGGGCTCTTCCTAATGGCCCTGGCAACCTGGCAATTCGGACAACCGTTACGGCTGGACATCGACTTCCTCGGGGGCAGCGTTTATGAATTTGAGTTCACCACCAACGGCGCGGCGGGGCAAGCCGTCAGTGAAACCGACCTGCGCGCCGCCTTCATGCGTCTTGGTGAAGACGACATCATCATTCAACGACTGACTCCGGTTGGCGTCGCGAGCTCCGAAACCGACCGCAGCCAACGCTGGTCAGTGCGCGCCTCTTATTTCGAGCCCAGCGATAACGCCATCAATGAATTGCGCGCCGCGCTCAACGCGTTGGCCCCCTTGGATGAAGCCAGCCTCGCCATTGATAGCGTTTCCCCCAGCGTTGGCTCTGAGGTCACGCGCGCGGCCTTAATGGCGATATTGGTCGCTTCGGTCGTCATCACTGGCTTCATCGTCATCGCTTTTCGCCAAGTACCGCAAGCATACCGCTATGGACTCTGCGCCATCGTCGCCATGCTGCACGACTTGCTAGTGGTCCTGGGCGTGATGGCCCTGATGAGCCTCGTCTTCGGTTGGGAAGTGGATGCCCTCTTCTTGACAGCGTTGCTGACCATCCTGGGCTTTTCCGTACAAGATTCCATTGTGGTCTTCGACCGCATACGTGAAAACATCCTGCAACACCTTGGCGAGCCCTATGAGACCATCGTCAATCGCAGCATCTGGGAAACGATCCATCGCTCACTGGCCACGCAACTCAACGCTTTCTTCGTGATCATCGCCATTTTGCTATTCGGCGGGGAGACGGTACGCCAATTCGTCTTCATCTTGTTCGCCGGCTTACTTTCCGGAACCTATTCTTCGCTTTTCACGGCGGTACCCTTGCTGGTGGCTTGGGAAGAGGGTGAAATCCCTTTACTGCAAGGGCGAGCGGGGGCCAGAGCGGGCGAGGAATCTTGAGCGGGTGACATTGGCTCACAACGCACTTTCAAAAAGGAGCGCGAATCCACTGCCCAAGCGCTGCTCAAACCTCGGTCTTCTCTGTTACAATCTTGTGATATTGCTTCTGGTTACCCGCGAATGCGGCTGAATCGTAAAAAAGGGTAAGCGCTTGGCAGCTGTTGTTTCAGAGAGCGATCGGCAATTGGCCATGCGATACTTGCTGCAGACCATCGCGCAAGAACCGCAATCGGAGCAGACCATTCGCATCATCCTGCGCACCACCCAAACGCTGTTGGATTGTGAAGCCATCGGTTTCTCTTTTTTCCCAGAGCCTGCGTTGCGGATCGTTTATGGCGATGGTGATGACCGCCTACCGGAGGAAATGTTGCGCTGCCTGGCAACCACCCTGAGCAACAATTTGCACCTCAACCCACCCTTGCCCGCCCGCTATCACCATGATTTTCACTCGCTCATCATCACCCCTATCGAGGTGGAAGAGGAGCGGGTATCGGTATTTTGGCTTGGTGCTCACCAGCGCTTGCGCGCCCTCGCCGAGTTGAGCGATGATCTCCTGACCATCAAACGATACCTGCGCATCGTCGCCAATAATCTGCACCGAGAAGCGCGTCACCAACGTTTGGAGTTGAGCCAAACCGATTTCATCGGCCTACTGGCGCATGACCTACGCTCACCATTGACCTCGATGAGCGGTTTCAGCAACCTGCTGGAAAATGGGCCGCTCAATGAACAACAGATGCAATACCTCAGGAAGATCCAATCGGGCATACAACGCATCGCCGACCTGACGGAAGGCATTCAGGACGCGGTGCGTTATGACCCATCCGATAAAGATTACCATTTCACGCGGCGGCCCTTGGACCTGCGTTCTTTGGCCGATGAATGCGTCCAACAACATCGTCAATACGCGCGCGACGCCGGGCTGAACTTGCGCTTGCAAGGCCGGCAAAGGCTACCCCTGGTGAATGCCAATTCGCGCATGATTGCCCGAGCGCTCAACAACTTGCTGGAAAACGCCATCAAATACACCCCCCGTGGCGGTAACATCGCCGTACACCTGCGCGCGGATGACGAGACCGTCTCCATCTCCGTTCAAGATGACGGCCTCGGTATTCGCCGCGACCAACAGCGCGACATCTTCGAGCGCTATGTGCGCATCCCGCGGGAAGAACATCGGCGCATACGCGGCAACGGCCTGGGTCTCTATATTGTTCGCAGCATTTGTGAGCATCATGACGGTACGGCATCGGTGGAGAGCCGCGACGGCCAGGGCAGCATCTTCTCCATCATCCTACCGTTGCGGGGGGAAAACCTCGTCCCCCATACCGCCTGAGGCGATTGCCATCATGATGGGTGCGCTTCCCGCAGACTTGGCCCCGAAACCACCAAAGGCTATGAAAATCCAACGCTTACCGGAGGCGGTCATCGACCAGATTGCCGCCGGTGAAGCGGTCGAACGGCCCGCTTCCGTCGTGAAAGAGCTGATTGAAAACGCAATTGACGCCGGCGCTCGCAGCATCCATGTCGAATACAGCGCGGGCGGCGGGCGGCGCATCCGCGTCAGCGATGACGGCCATGGCATCCGCGCCACAGAAATCCGTTTGGCCTTCGCCCGGCATGCCACCAGCAAATTGCGCGCAACCCAGGATTTACTCGCCCTACGCACCCTGGGTTTTCGCGGCGAAGCGCTAGCCAGCATCGCCGCTGTGAGTCAACTGAGCGCCATCACCCGCCACGCTGAAGACGAACTCGGGACACATCTTCGCCTTGAAGGTGGTGAATGGCGTGAAATACGGCGCCAGGCCGCGCCGCGCGGGAGTATCCTGACCATCGAGAATCTCTTTTACAACACCCCCGCGCGCTTGAAATTCTTGAAGCGCCCGGCCACCGAAGGGCGCCTCATCGCGCGCGTCGTGAGCCGCTATGCTTTCGCCTTCCCCCAAATTCGTTTCAGCTGTCAGCAAGACGAGCGCGAGCGCTTCCGCACGAGCGGCAATGACAATCGCCGTGATGTACTCGTGCAACTGCTCGGCCTGAGCGTGGCACAACCCCTGCTTGAACTCTCCGAAGACAGCGTCTCGCGGCATCCTGGCTTGCGCTCTGGCATTCATGTCGATGGCTTTGTCTCACCACCCAACCTACATCGTGGCGACCGTAACCAAATGGCCATCTTCGTCAACGAGCGCTGGATTCAAAATGCGCGCCTCAACTACGCCATCAGTCAAGCCTATCAGGGCAAGTTGCCGCCTGGGCGTTTCCCCTATGCTTTTCTGCAAATCACGATGCCAGCCGAAACCATCGATATCAATGTGCATCCAACCAAAGCGGAGGTCCGTTTCCAACAACCCGATCGTGTCTTCGCGGCAGTCCTATACGCCATCGAGAAGCGGCTCGCTGACGGAGATGGGTTCGAGGGCAAGAATGAAGCCCAATCGCCAGCCACCGCTCCCGGCCAATGGTTCACCGAAGCGGTGGGGCGATTGGCCGACCCTCCCCCCAATCGACCGCGCGCCATCATCGCTGGCGAAGAAGCAACGGACACAGAAGAAACGGCGCGCGCGCCACGCACCTTGCCCCCCCTGCGCGTCATCGGTCAGGTCGGCGCGCTATACATCATCGCCGAAGGACCCGCCGGGCTTTACCTCATCGATCAACGCGCTGCCCATCACCGTCTTGTATTCGAAGAGTTGCGCGCAGAGCGGGCGACCGGCAGCATCCAAGGCCAACCGCTGAGTGAAATGTACTCACAACGCTTGTCGCCAGAGCAAGCCACAGCTCTGGAAGGGCAACTGGAAAGCCTACAAAACTGGGGAGTGAGCTTGGAGGCCTTCGGGCCAGAACAGTTCGCCCTGCGCACCTTACCCCGACAATGCTTACGCCCCCATTGTGTCACAGAAGAGATTTTGCCGGCGTTGGCCGCCCTCAGTGAGCACGATGAAGAGGCGCTGCTGCGCACACTCAGCGCCCAGGCGGCTTACCGTGAGGGGCAGCTGCTCACCCTGGAAAGCCAGCAACAACTCGTACGCGCTCTGGAGCGCTGCCCAACCCCCCTCGAATCACCCATGGGCGCCTCCACACTCATCCACATCACTCGCGAGCAGCTGGCGCGCGAATTTCGGCGCTAGGACCCTCCCAAAAGAAAGTCCGTATCGGTGGAAAATCACTGACGAAGGCATAGGTACCCTCCTCAGTCCGCCGCACAACGTTCACGCGCCAATAAATTTCGCGCAAGTCACCCACCGCTGCTGCCCAATCCTGCGGCAGGCTCAGCGCATTCGCGCGCGTGACATGCAATTCTTCTTCCGAGGTGACGGGGTCATGCAAAATCACCATATAAGTCTCTCCTGGCTGGAGCGGACGCGCGCTCAACCAATACAGAATCGGCGTCGGCTCGGCGGGGAGAAGGGCCCCATCGACAGGGGCGAGCATCTGCGGCGGCGGCGGTGTAGGGGTGGGGGTGGCCGTCTCCAATCCACTCGGCGTTGGTGTATGGGTGGGAATGGGGGTCGGTCCGGGTACCGTCACACACTGGCCGATGCTGATGAGCGGGTTGCAATCGCTACCGCCACCGGGTTGAGCGAAATCACAACCAATGGTGTTGATGGTTGGGTTCAACTTGGCGATGATTTCCACCGTCAATCCATATTTCAGGGCGATTTCGATGAAGGTTTCACCTCCGCGCACCTCATGGCAAATCAGCTCGGCAGCCGCGGCGAGCGTGATGCCGCCGCGCGTAACCGTCCCCAATTCCGCATCCGCGGTGGCTGTCATTTCAAAGCCGATGGGGAAGGGCGTCGCCGTCGGCCTTGGTACCAAGATGACGGTACCAACCCCGGGCAAAGTGTCGGCATCGGGGACATTCTGGTTGAGTTCGATGACTTGCTCGATCGCGTCTCGATCCAATGGTTTGTAGCCATAACGCGTAATCAGGTAGCCGAGCGTATCGCCGGCGGTGATTCGGTGTTCGATGGGGCCGAGAGTCGGGGTCGGGCTGGGTAATGGGCTCGGCAAGGGCAAGGGAGCGCTCGGCAAAGGGCTGGCGATGATGATGGCGGCGTCCGGTGTCATCACTTGGCTCACAACGGGTGTCATATTCGCCAATGTAGGAATCGGCACCGGTGCGCTGGTGGGCAATTCGGTCGCTGGGCGCCCCAACGAGCAAGCGGCCAGCGTCAGGGCAAAGCAATAGCGAGTTAGATTTCCCACCACCTTTTGTAGCTTCGCGGCGCCAAACCCCTCAACAGCCATCAAGGCGAACTCGCGCGCGCTAACCAGATGAATTTCCTTTCCTCCGTCCAGCGAGAGCCTTGGCTACTGCCCGCCGCCTGCAATCCAACCCGCCAGTGATACTCGTGGCGCTTTCCGTCTCGCGCTTGCCAAGATTCGGGTAAGTGAAAAAGGTGTTCGCGCGTTTCCGCCCGGTAGCGTTGCCCAGAAGTGACATCCTGCACCTCAATGACATGCATCTCACCAGGCTCCAGCCTACCCGCGCTCACCCAGCGCAGAGTCACCAATTCATCAGCGCCATAGACTACGCCATCGCTGGGACGGAGGCTATGGGGGATGTTCTCCAGCGTTGGGCGCAGGAGGTTCGGTGCACTGACCGGCGGCGACGGTGTTGCGCTGGGTTGGGGCAGCGGCACGCGTAGATTCTGTCCCGCCGCAATTTGCACGATGCAATTCTCGCCACCATAAGTTTCGCCAAAATCGCATTGTGAAAAATGGACTTCCGGGTTGAGCTGCGACATGATTTCCAAATTGGCACCATAGCGAAAGGCGACACTGATGATGTCATCGCCAGCGGCCACACGATACCAAGTGATACCGGGTGGCAGGGTGCTGGTGGGCACGACCCATGCGCTCACCGGAGTCGGGGTGTTGTCGCTCTCCCCAGGGCGGCTCGTGGCAGTCGGCCAGGGGATATGGATGGTCTCCCCAATTGCCAATTGGTCGGCGCTGGCCAAGCTATTGTCGCGAACGACCTGTTCGATGACATCACGGTGTTGATGCCCGCAACGGACCAAAAGGGAAATGAGGCTGTCGCCAGCGACCACCACCTGGGTACAAGGAGTGGCGGTTGGCGATCGCGTCGGTAGGGGGCTCGGGCTGGGCCAAGGCGTACGCGTCGGCAGTGGTGGACCGGGCGTTACAGTGGCCAAGTATAGGGCTGTCGGCATGGTGGCCTGGTGCACAATCTCCGGCGCGGGCGCGTCACTCCACAAGCGGGGTAAAACCCAAATGCTGAGCCCTGCGATGACCACCAACGAAGCCGAAACCAACAACACGCCAAAAAGGCGCAACGCTGGTCCTCGAGCCACCTCTTCCTCTAGCAGGTCCGTCTCGCCGCGTTCAAAGCGAAATTGCTCGCTTTCCGACACGGATTCGATCGGCAGCGGTTCAACATCCTGTAAATCGCTACCGCATTGACGGCAATGGCGTTGCTCTTGCGGGTTGAGTGAATCGCAAATTGGGCAGAGTTTATATGGGGTAGTCATAGCGAACGAACCACAACCCTTGGAGTATAGCGGAGAGCCATGGATTCTGAAGCGGCACCTTAGCCTTGCAATGACCTTGAGCGGATATTATAATCGCTTTGCTTCGCTGGCGGCCGGAGAAACCCAGCGAGCACATGCCCGAGCCTACGGAGTAACGCCTTGCCGCTGGCCGAATTTGCTCAGTCTGATTTCACCATCGACGACGAGGAAATCGATTCCCTGCAACACCTGTTACTCGAACACGAGCGGCCTTTGAGCACCGAGCAATTGGCCCTCGCGCTCCTGGAAGCGCGCTTCCAGGCAGAAGAGGAACGAGCCCGGGCCATCTATCAAGACTGCCTAATTTACGACCCGACCCACGATTATGAAATTGGCGCGCGCTTGCTCTTCACGGCGGAAAACCAAATCGTCGGCGAAGTGGTCGGCAAGCGCGCGGGCCATAACCAAGAGCTGGGTGAATTTTGCGTCCTGCAACTTGATTTCGCCGATGGCGAGCGGCGCGAATACGCTGCGGCCCTCGCCAAACCCCACGCATTGAGTCAGAACGCTACGCCAGCGCTTTTTGAGGATGGTTTCAAAAAGCGCGCCGCCGACCAATTGGCGGAGAGCGGAGAATCGATTTTGCCCGCCCTAACCGCGCGGCTCCATGCCAATGGACAATTGGTACAAGGGGGGGACCATTGGTTTCCGCGCGACTTGCTGGTAAAAATCGGCGCGGGCCAACTGCAACTCATCGAGGCGGTGCTGCAATTGCAAGGAGGCGGTCCGCTCACCATTCAGGAACTGCTGTTGCGTACCGGTGATGGTATCAATGTCGACGACCATTTACTTTCGTTTTCGCTCAACATTGCCCTCCGCGCGGATGCGCGTTTCACCGAAGTCGGCCCCGCCGGGCAAATTCTCTGGTTCTTGACTAGCGAATTGCCCGAAGAAGCCAACAAAACCAACCCGTTTCTGCGCTACGAACCCGACCCCAGCAACGAGTTATCCGATTGGTCTGAGTTGCCCAAGGAGATGAGCGCCTGCCTTCGTGAATTGGACGACGAATGGAGCGAGCAACACCGCCCCGCCAACCCGCAATCCACCTTCACCATCACGCTCACTTACCCACATCGACGCGCCGGCACCCTACCGCTGAATTCAAGACTCAGCCACTTTTTCCCGCGCTCGCGCATAGCGCGTTGCATCTGGATGACCTTCATCGACAGCAAAGATGGTGAAATTCACCAGGGCTGGGTCTTCCCAGAAGGTCGTTATGTGAGTGGCCTAGCACCCTGGTACCGCAAGCACCGCGTCCCCATCGGTGCTTATATCTCATTGTATAAGACCGACGAACCCACGCGCATCCGCATCGATTACATCGCCTACAACGAGCGCAGCGAGAATGTCCGGATTGCGGAGCCCAAGCAAAATCGACTCCGCTTTTCGGAGCAACGTCGACCCATCAGCGTCGCTTATGACGACCTAATGATTTTCGGTGTGGCAGATTTGCCCGGGCTGGATACCGTCGCCGCCGCCACTCAATCCCTACCTTTGCCCCAACTACTGCGCGATTTGGGCGGCGCGCTCAGCGCGCTCACCCCGCAAGGGGCGCTCCATTTCAAAACGCTCTATAGCGCCGTGAATCTGTTGCGCCGTCTGCCACCCGCCCCGCTTTGCGCCGCCCTGCTACAAAGCGCAGATTTTCGTAGCGTCGGCGGCAATTATTGGACCCTGACGCGATGAGCAACAATCCAAACATCGCTCCATTGCGGCGTCTCCGCAAACCCACCAGCGATACCCGTTTCCATATCGATTACCAATGGTGGGAGCAGAGTGTCGAGGATCTCTCCATCTACCAACGACGCCTATTGCCCAGTGATTTGCGCGCGAATCTAGCGCCAAACGCAAGCGAAGGCGGCACCCATTGCGATTGGGTACACCCGGAGACCGGCCGAGTCCGCCGCCTGGATGCCCTCCAAAGCGCTTTGCGAGAAGCCAGCCTACGCCCCGATTTCATCAACACGGAGGCCTCCTTGGTCGATCTGCTCTTTCGCATCCTCCTCGCGAACGACAACGAACCGCTCTCCGTCGAGCAACTCGCCACCCGCTCTGGCCGCCCCGCAACCACCATCCTCAAGACCATTGGCGGCCGCCGCGTGTATAAGGGCATCCGTCCCGTCGACTGACTGAAAGGGATACCAACATCGCCCGCATCATCCAAAAGGAAAGCGTAGGTCAACGACGCCAACAGCGAATGCGTGCCCTAGCTGAGCTGATCCGCCGCATCACAATCAAGGGTGGTCAAAGCGAGGTGGATGACGAGCTACGCGACATGCTGGCGGCCCTCGTATTCACATTGCGCGAGATCACGGCCACCGTCGAGCAAGCGGCCCTCGCTTGGGAAAAGCGCGATTATTGGCTCAAGGCCGATCGTTTCCGTTTTGAATGGCAATGGGCTGAAGAAAAAGCTGCCTCGCTGAAAGAATCGCTGGTCGAGGGGCGTTTCGAGGAAGCCATCGCCAACATTCTCCCCCTTTTGCCCAAGGTCAGCGCCATTCATTTCAAAAAGTATCGTCATGGGCCGGCGCTCTGGCGTGGCGCACTGGCGCGTTTGTGCGCCGAAGACTGAGGGCTTGCACAACTCCAGCGCGTCGGCTAGTATCTCGATATCGACATAACACAGGGGAGTCCGCGCTTGCGGGCTGAGAGGATGTGAGGAGCCACATCGACCCTAACGACCTGATCCGGGTCATGCCGGCGTAGGGAGTGTGCGAAACTTGCGACGCCACCTACGCCAAACGGTAGCTTTTTTGCGCCTCCCCTGTGCCGAGTTGGAAAAGAGGCGAAATTGATACCCAGATTCATCACCCTAACCTTGCTCATCTTGGCCTGGCAACCCATCGCCGCCCAGGAAGACGAAAACAAAAGCGCTGATGCGACGGAAATCGTGCTGACGCTCCTCACTCATGACAGCTTTGACCTCCCCGCTCCCCTGTTGGCCAATTTCGCTGAGGAAACGGGGATTCGCGTCCAAATCTTGCGCGCCGGCGATACCGGAACGCTCGTGACGCAGGCCATCCTCAGTGCCGCCAACCCCCTGGCTGACCTACTCTTTGGGGTCGATAACACCTTCCTGAGCCGTGCGCTGGAGGCTGACCTATTCTTGCCCTATACCCCCAACAACTGGGAAGAAATTCGCCCGGAATTCCGCCTGCCAGACGAAAAACGAGTCACCCCCATCGACTTTGGCGATGTCTGCCTGAATTACGATCGCGCTTACTTCGCCGAACACGACCTCGCCCCACCGGAATCGCTGGCCGACCTGACGCGCGAGGAATACCGCGGCCTGCTCGTGTTGCAAAATCCGGCGACTTCCTCGCCTGGGTTGGCATTTCTGCTGGCGACGGTGGCTGTTTTCGGTACGGAAGGCGCTTACCATTACCTCGATTTCTGGCAAGAGCTGGCGGATAACGACATCCGCATCACAGAAGGTTGGTCGGAGGCCTACTTCGGCGAATTCACCGCCGGCAGCGAGAGTGGCCAGTACCCGCTCATCGTCAGCTACGCCAGCAGCCCACCCTTCACCGTCGATGCAGAAAGTGGAGAGGCGGCCACCGCCAGCATCGTCGCGCCAGATACTTGTTTCCGCCAGGTTGAATACATCGGCATCTTGCGCGGCACCCCAAAAGAGGCGGCGGCCCAACAATTCGTTGATTTCATGCTCAGCCCCGCAGTGCAAGAAGCGCTACCCTATTCCATGTATGTCTTTCCGGTCCATCAAGAGGCGGAATTACCGGAGGACTTTCTCGCGCATGCCCACCTCCCCGAGCAGCCAGTGGACATCAGCGCCAGCGAGATTGCCGCCGGCCGTCAGGAATGGACACAAGCCTGGTTGGAGACGATGTTGCGGTGAGGGGCCCTGGGCGCAGACTCCTCGGAGCGGCGCGCGCCACCCTCTTGCGCTTGCCCTTGGCTTACCTGGCCCTTTTCTTCTTCTACCCCCTCTTGGCCATATGCGCCGCGAGTTTCCTGCGTGAAGGGCAATTGGACCTGGCGGCGCTGATACGAATATTGACAAGACCCTACTACCTTGAGCGCTTGCTCTTCACTCTGGGGCAGGCCATAGTCTCAACGCTACTGACGCTCGCGTTGGCCTTACCAGCCGCCCAAGTCCTGGCAACCTTTCGCTTCCGCAGTAAAGGGTTTTTTCTCGCGTTGGCGACTTTGCCCTTCGTCTTGCCGACCATTTTGGTCGCCGCAGCCTTCCAATCATTGCTGGGCGACGCGGGCCTTTTGAATCAGGCGCTGATGGGCATGCTCGGTCTCAGCGAGCCACCGCTCCCCTTCGAACGCAGCCTCTTCACCATCCTGCTCGTGCATGTTTTCTACAATCTCTCCATCGCCTTGCATATCCTCAGCAACCATTGGCGCAACCAAACCCAACGACTGGAAGAGGCAGCGCGCGTGCTGGGTTGCTCACCCACACGAATCTGGTGGGAGCTTCGCCTCCCATTATTGCGTCCAGCGCTGCTTTCAGCGGGTTCATTGGTATTCATATTTTGCTTCACGAGCTTCGGCGTGGTTTTGCTGATGGGCGATGTGGGGCATGCCACGCTGGAGGTCGCCGTCTATCGTCAGTTGAACATCGATCTACCAACGGCGGCAACGCTCTCACTGACGCAAAGCGCCTCACTTTTTTTGCTTGCGCTCGTCTACGGGCGCTGGGGTCCGGCGCGGCAACAGCGCGTTTCCGCAGAGTTGCAAAGTGCCACCAGCCGCGAACGCCCACCGCGCTCGCGGCGCGAATGGCTTTGGATCTGCACCGTACTGAGCGGCATCTTGCTGTTGGTCGGCGCGCCCTTGCTCGCGCTGGTTTGGCGTTCATTCCGCGGCGCCAACGGCGCTTTCACCACGGCGCATTATGAAGGCCTCGCAATGCTGAGCGGCGATTCGCTGCTCTTTGTGCCGGCAATCCACGCAATCGGCAATTCCTTGCAATTCGCGCTGATGACCACCCTATTGGCCCTCTCATTGGGAACCTTAGCCGCCTACTGGTTGCACCAAGGCCGAAGCAGGCGGTCTTGGGGATTCCGAGATGCCATTTTGATGTCGCCCTTGACCACCAGCGCGGTGACTCTCGGCTTCGGTTTCACTGTCGTCCTGGCCAGCGGGGCGCCCAATTGGTTCCGTGCCCTCTACCTCAGCGCGGCGCTCATCCCCATTTTGCATACGCTGGTGGCGCTCCCCTTTGTGATGCGCTGCTTGCTACCCGCTCTGGGGACAATCACACCCAATTTGCGAGAGGCGGCCGCCTGTCTGGGAGCGAACGCCCGGCAAGCTTGGCTCTGGTTGGAATTGCCGCTTTTGAGTCGCGGCCTGCTCATTGGTGGCATTTTTGCTTTTGTGCTCAGTATGGGCGAATTCGGCGCCTCGCTCTTCGTCATCCGCCCACAAAAGCCGACCTTGCCCATCGTCATCCATCGCCTACTCGGGCAACCACAACCAGCAAACTATGGCATGGCGATAGCGCTGAGCGTGCTCTTGCTGGTCATTTGCGCTGGCGCTTTCGCCACCCTGGGGCTCTTCCGCCGTTGGACGCCGGCGGACTGGCGCTGGTGATGGCCAATAAAAGCGATACACCTTTTCTTCAGGCGCGTGGACTCACCCTGACCTTCGGACGCACCTTCATCCTGAAGGATATCCATTTCCATTTGGAACGCGGCGAAATCTTCTGCCTGCTCGGACCGAGCGGCTGTGGCAAGACCTCGTTATTGCGCCTGATCGCCGGCCTGGAGAGCGCGGCTGCCGGCGAATTGCGAATCGCGGGCCAGGACTTGCAACCCATCCCCGTGAACGAGCGCGGCATCGGTTTCATGTTTCAGGATTACGCGCTCTTCCCACATCTCGATGTCGCTGCCAATGTGCGTTTTGGCTTGAAGATGCAAGGCTTGCCCATCCGAGAGCAACAACGACGGGCCAACGCTGCCCTAGCGCAGGTCGGCCTGGAAAATTTGGCCGATCGTGATGTCGCCCAGCTATCCGGCGGTGAGCGCCAACGCGTTGCCCTGGCGCGTAGCCTAGCGCCAAAACCCAAGCTCCTCCTCCTCGATGAGCCGTTGGGCTCTCTAGACGCCAACACGCGTGAAGCGTTGGGGCAAGAGATGCGCACCTTCATCGTCGGTGCCGGGATAGCGGCCATCACGGTCACGCACGACCGAAAGGAAGCCTTTGCCCTCGCCGACCGCGTCGCCATCATGCGCGGCGGGCGCATCCTCCAAATTGGCCGCCCTGAAGAGATCCATCATGCGCCAAAGAACGCTTTCGTCGCCCGCTTTTTTGGTCAAAGCAATATACTCCCCGTCTTGGCCGCGAGCGAAAGCTTCGTCCGCACCGCCATCGGTGAATTCGCTCTGCCCGGCCGCCCTCCTCAGGTCCTGTTGCATAAGCGCGGCATCACGCCCTGCGCCGCAGACGAGCCTGGCGCCCTCACCGGTGAAATCACCCGCGTCATTTATCGTGGTGAACACTATGAAATATGGAGTCGGCATCGAGAAACGCTTTTGCAATACCATTCGCCCTCCGGCCGCGCACCCGCGCCGCTCATCGGTAGCGCTTGTGCCATCCGCATCGATTCATCGGCCATCCTACCTTTACCCGCCGATTGAATGCGGGCCTCTTGCCCTCACCGTCCAGCTTTGCTAAGGTAAGGTGAACGACCTTCGGGGCAGGGTGCAATTCCCGACCGGCGGTGGGTGACTGGGTTTCCGTCACAAGCCCGCGAGTTGGGCGGCGCTAACAGGGCGCTGTTTGACTGATCTGGTGTGAAGCCAGAGCCGACGGTGATAGTCCGGATGGGAGAAGGCGTTTCGCAAGCCAGAAATTCTGGTCGTTTCGGCCTTGGGAACGAGCGGCCGCTAGTTTTTTTGCGCATCCATCTCCCTTCCCGTCTGCCCCGCCGAAAATCAGTGGAGGTAGGCGATGCGCATGGCCGCGGCGGCGCTCACCATCATCGCTTTGCTGGCCCTCTGGCAATTGACCAGCGGCCTGCAACTTTTGCCGCCTTCTTTACTGCCCCCACCGGCCCTAGTGCTCACTCGTTTCCAGGAGACGCTGGCAGATGGACGCCTATTGCGACATGCCTCCCGCACCCTGAGCGAGGCCCTCCTCGGCTTGGCGCTGGGTGGGAGCGCGGCGCTGATACTCGGTTATATCATCGCCAAAAGTCCCCGATTGGAAGCCTTTTGCGCGCCGGCGATTGTCGCGTTTCAGGCCACACCCATCATCGCCTACGCGCCCTTGCTCGTCATCTGGTTCCGCGAAGGCATCAGCAGCCGCGTCTTCACCGCTGCGCTCATCGTCTTCTTCCCCTTATTGATGAATGTCATCGTGGGCTTACGGGAAATTTCGCCGGGCTTACGCGATGTTTTTCGCGTCGCGCAGGCCAGCCGTTGGCAGGTGTTTCGTTTGCTAGAAATACCCGCCGCCGCACCAGTTCTCCTAGCCGGGCTCAAGGTGGCGGCGACACTCTCGGTCGTCGGCGCGGTCGTCGGCGAATTCGTCCATGCCGAACGCGGCCTTGGCTTCCTCATCAACGAAGCGCGCTACCGCTATGACACCCCGCTGGTATTCGTGGGCATCCTCTCGCTCACAGCCATGGCGCTCTCACTGTATGGCTCCATATCATTGCTGGAAAGCCGAATCCGCCGCCCTGCTCGCTGAAGAAAAGAGGTCAAAGACTCCCATGCGAAAGTATCGCCACATCCTCCTCGCCCTAATCTCACTACTCTCATTGAGCGGCGGCATCCGCGCGCAAGATGAAGGGATGTACGCGTTGGATTTCCACATGTCTTTTGTGCCAAACATCCAATTCGCGCCGCTTTATGTCGCCGCCGCCGCTGGATATTTTGCTGACGAGGGTATCGAGCTGCGACAATTCGTCCATCAAGAGGAGCCGCTGCTCGTCGAGCGCTTGGCCCTTGGCGACATCCCCTTCGCCATCATCGGCGGTGAGCAGGTCATCAGCGCGCGCGCTCAGGAACGCCCGCTGGTGATGGTCTACGAATGGTTCCAGCGCTACCCCATCGGATTGATCGTGGCGGGCGAGAGCGATATCCATAAAGTCCGCGATCTGGTCGGGCTTCGCGTGGGCATCCCCGGCCGCTTCGGCGCTTCGTACAGCGGTTTGGTCGCGCTGCTGGAGACCGCGGGCTTGCCAGAAGAAGCGCTGCAGATCGAGAGCATCGGCTACCACGCGCCGGAAGTGTTTTGCGCCGGGCAGGTTGCGGCGGCGGTCATCTACTTGAACAATGAACCCATCCAGATTGCCGAGCGCGCCGCTGCCGGCGAATGCGGAAATCTGCAGACGATTCGCCTCTTCCCCGTCTCCGCGGCCGCCGACCTGGTTTCCAATGGCATCGTAACCCATGAGCGAACATCGCTGGAAGAGCCCGAGAAGGTCGAAGCCGTCTTGCGCGCTTTCGATCGTGGCCTGCGCGCGGTCATCGCCAACCCTGCCGCCGCTTACCTGCAAAGCGCCCCCTATATCGAGAATTTGCCCCTCAGCGAGAAGCTGACGGCGGCTCTGGCGGGAATGGCCGCTGAGCAAAGGGATTTTCTCGCGCAAGCCCCAACTCCTAGCGCTTTGGCTACCTCGCGAGAGAGGCAACTCCAGCAGCTGGAGGCAGATGCCACCATCGCCAACGAGTTGACACAATTTCGCATTTTGCTCGCTAGCATCGCCCTTTGGGAAAGTGAACGACTGGGTTATAGCGAGCTCGCCTCCTGGAAGACAACCGCCGCAACCTTGCGCCAAATGGGTTTCTTGAGTGGTGAAATTGACCTCGCCGCGGCTTTCACAAACGACCACCTACCAACCCAGGAGTGAGTTCGCTTGTCAGAGCTCGTTTTGGAGCAATTGAGCGTTCATTACGCCATGGCCAATCAAAACCTGGCGGCGCTCGGGCCACTATCTTTGAAAATTGATTTGGGCAGCTTCGTGAGCATCATCGGCCCGAGCGGCTGTGGCAAAAGCACGCTGTTGCGGGTCTTGGCCGGCTTGCTACGCCCCAGCGAGGGCCACGCCCGCTTCGCCGGCGAGACCATCCTGCGCCCCAACGCACGCATCAACATCCTCTTCCAGGAGGGGCTGCTATTGCCTTGGCGTGACCTGCGGGAAAACATCGCCCTACCCTTAGAGCTGGCCGGCTGGCCGCGTGAGGAACGCTTGGCGGCCGCCGAAAAATTATTGCCCCAACTCGGCCTCGATGGTTTCGCCCGCGCTCATCCGGACCAGCTTTCCGGAGGGATGGCGCAGCGCGCCGCCCTCGGCCGTGCCCTCATCACCCAACCGGACATGCTCTTACTCGATGAACCATTCGGCGCGCTCGATGCCCTGACGCGCGAACGCCTGAGTCTGGATCTCTTGAATATTTGGCGCGGCAAGCAACAGACCATTCTACTCGTCACACATGATATCCAAGAAGCGACCCTCCTCTCCGACCGTGTCCTGGTGTTGAGCGAGCGGCCCGGACGCTTGGTAAAAGACCTCACGATACCGCTACCGCGGCCACGCTATGCTACGCTGGTTTATGAGCGCGATTTTCTAGAATGTTCACGCGCCCTGCGTGCGGCCATCGAAACGGAGGATTCAACCCGCGATGAGTTATGATATCGAGAGCATCCGCGCCCAATTCCCGGCCTTGCAAAAAAAGCGCGAGGGTGGCCGACCAGCCGTATTCTTTGACAACCCCGCGGGTACACAAGTCCCCCAGAGAGTCATCGACGCTTATGGGGCATACTTTCGTGAGAACAACGCCAATTTGGGTGGCGCTTTCTCCACCAGCGAGGCGACCGGTGCCATAGTTGCGCGCGCACGCGCCGGCTTGGCCGCTTTCCTGAATACGCCATCCAACTCCGAAATCGTCTTCGGACCCAACAGCACCACTCTAATCATGCGCTTATCGCGGGCGCTAGCGGGCAACCTCCGCGCCGGCGACGAGATTGTGCTCACGCGTCTCGACCACGACGCCAACCTGGCGCCCTGGCTACTCATCGCCCGCGACCATGGCCTGAAAATTCGCTATGTCGATTTGAACGAAAACGACTGCACGCTCAACCTCGCCAGCCTGGAGGCAGCCCTGAGCGAAAAAACGCGCATCGTCGCAACCTGCCACGCCGCCAACGCTCCCGGCACCCTGAACCCGGTACCGCTCATCGCCGAGCTGGCTCATTCTGTCGGCGCGCTCTATATCCTGGACGCCGTACAAAGCGCGCCACATGTGCCTCTGGATGTGGCCACGCTGGGTTGTGATTTTTGCTTCGTCTCGGCATACAAGTTTTACGGCCCACATGTTGGCGTGATGTGGGGGCGGCGGCACCTCTTGGAAAAATTGCCGGTCTATAAGGTCCGTCCAGCGCCCGAGCAGGCCCCCGGCCGCTGGGAGACCGGCAGCGCCGCCTTCGAATCGTTGGCCGCTGTCGGCGCCTTAATGGATTATTTTCGCTGGCTTGGTGAAACTTGTGAAGATGAAGATACCCGTTCCTTGGGTGCTGAATATGCCGGTGAACGCCTGATAATGAAACGCGCCCTCCTGGGTATCCGCTCTCACGAGCGACGTTTGCTACGGCCACTCATCACCGCATTGGCAGACCTGCCCGGATTTCGCCTACACGGCATTCGCGAGCCAGAGCGTTTCTCCCAACGCGTACCCACCGTCTTGGTCACACACGCCCAAAAAACACCGCGTTTCTTGGCCCGTTTTCTCGGCGAGCGTGGCATCTACACCTGGCATGGCGATTATTACGCGCGTGAATTCATGCGACGCATGGGTTATGCTGAGCAAGGGATGCTCAGAATCGGTCTCGGCCATTACAATACCCAATCTGAAATTGAGCGCCTCATCGCCGCGCTTCGCGAGATTTAACGCGCCCGCGTGAAACGCCGCAACAAATCAAACCAAAAAGGCGCGCCCTGGGCGACAGCCAGGGTGGTGGCCAACAATCCCGCCAGCTTGCGGCCCCAAAGCCAAAGCCAATCCGCATTATGAAGAGGGGCATAATTCCAGAGATTGTTCGCGCTCTGGCGTGGGTCGGGCTCGCCGAGCACTTGCGCCGCCTCCACCATCGCCGTCGTGACCGGGATATGCACCCAACCCAACGGCGCCTGCAAATCCACCAATCCCTGTAGTGTCAGGATGCTGACACCGAAGATATCGGCCGAAGTGTCACGCAGCGATTCCCCCTCGCCCTCCGCGCTCCTGGCCTCTGCTTCATCAACCAGCGTTCCCAGCGTACCGGTGCTCGCCACTGCGCGCGCGCTCAATATTTGTTGCAGATCGCGATTGGACCAAAGCGTATTGACCAGGTGTAAAGCGTCGGCGTTCACGGCCAACGACAAGAGCAGGCCAATCCAAACAGAGCTCCATTGCACCTGTCGCTTATAACGCGTCGTGGCGCGTTGCATACCATCATCAAACCAACGCATCAACTTGTCACGAGCGTCAGCCAGAGAGCGCGATGAACTCAAGATGGTTTGTAGAGTTGTGCGCAAGGCGCTGCTGCGGACGCTGCGCACGCCCGACAAGAGGGGCAACAGCTCTCCACTGCGTAACGAATAATCGCCGATGCGCTCCTCGACCGCGTTCAGGGCATCGAGCAAACGCTGCGTTCTCCCCTCCTCCGGCAAAGAGATGACCGCCTGACGGAAATCCGCAAGACCCGTGGTCGCATACCCCTGGAGTTGCCAAAGCAATTCGCGTAGGCGTGATTTCTCGATGCTATTGGGCAATTCAGCAATGGCCACTTCCAGCGGCGCGTAGAAATCGGGTTGAGCAGCGGCGACCAGAATATTGTTGACCGCCTCGGCAAAAGAAGCGGGTTCAACCCAGCTGACATTGCGCGGGCGGGCGCGCTCAATCGCCTCAATTTGTTCCGGCGATAGGATCTCAGCTGGATGGATGGACGCATCGACAATGCGGATCAATGGATGCGCGAGCAGCTGAGCGCGAAAGGCACGGTCCGGTATCAGCTCGAAAAAGGCCTGTCGCAAATTGCGTGCCCGCAAACGGGATAGGTGGCTGAGCAAAGTGTTCAGCTCGGTGGTCAGAATACCCAGAAGGCTATAGATGGCCACCAATCCGATGACAACTTGCAAGATACCGCTATCGAACATCGCTGCTCCGCTGAGCGCAGGAATTGCGCCGACGAATCTTCAGTTTACTCCGAATGCCTCTTAACGCAGGCGAGGCGTTGTGCTAGCATCAATCGAATGAACTGGATAAGGGAGTATTGATATCGCCATGCGGCAATGGAGCCCATTATTACGCGTGCCAGAAGATGGCCAACGAATCGAATTTGATGAAGAAGGCACCTTAAAGGTCCCCAATAACCCCATCCTCTGTTATATCGAAGGGGATGGTATAGGTTACGACATCATGACTGCGAGTCAACGGATTTGGGATGCGGCGGTCGCCGTAGCTTATGGTGACGAACGCAAAATCTCATGGATGGAGATCTACGCCGGCGAAAAAGCCGCCGCTCATTACGATGGCGATTACCTACCTACCGAGACCTTCGCAGCGCTCCGAGAATTCCGCGTGGGTATCAAAGGTCCACTGACGACGCCGGTCGGTCACGGTTTTCGCAGCCTCAATGTCGCCTTGCGCCAAGAGCTCGATCTCTATGCCTGCATCCGACCCATCCGTTGGTACCCCAATGTCCCCAGCCCACTCAAGCGGCCGCAGGATGTCAATGTCGTCATTTTCCGCGAGAATACCGAAGACACCTACGCGGGCATCGAATTCGCCAGCGGTACGGTGGAAAACCAAAAATTGGCGCGCTTCTTGCGCGAAGAGATGTCCACCGACAATTTCGTACAGGACGCTGGTTTGGGCATCAAACCGATCAGCTCCTTTGGCAGCAAGCGCCTCATTCGCGCCGCCATCAATTACGCCATCCAGCGCAATTATAAGAGCGTCACGCTCGTCCATAAAGGCAACATCCAAAAGTACACGGAGGGGGCCTTTCAACAATGGGGCTACGAATTGGCCGCAGAAGAATATCCAGACAAGACCATAAGCTGGGAAGCGCTCGCCACGAAGGGAAACGGCCACATCAGCGAGGATAAAATCATCATCCAGGATGTCATCGCCGACATCTTTTTCCAGAAGATGCTATTGCGGCCGATGGATTACGATGTGATCGCCACAACCAATTTGAACGGCGATTATTTGAGCGACGCCTTGGCCGCGCAGGTGGGCGGTGTGGGCATCGCCCCCGGCGCCAATATCGGCGACGGCAGCGCCCTTTTCGAAGCAACGCACGGCTCCGCTCCGAAATACACCAACCTGGATAAAGTGAACCCCGGCTCCTTATTGTTCAGCGGCGTAATGATGTTGGAACACATCGGTTGGTTGGAAGCGGCGAAACTCATCGAAGACGCATACATTCGTACCCTGAAAGAAAAAATCGTCACTTACGATTTTGCCCGCCAGATGACGGATGCGACCGAAGTCTCCACCAGCGCCTTTGCCAGCCGCATCATCGAGAATATGAACTGAGTTAGGATGTAAGAGAATCCCATACCATGCAACGCATCTGGTTTGAGCGCGGGCCGACCGTCTCTCTATTGCAGCGTTATCACGGTCGCTTCGTGCTCATCGGCCCGGACTTGAGCGGTGACGACCCTCATTTGGGCGTCGAGCGGGCAGAGGCGATCGTCGCCGGTGCCGGTTTGTATGATGCCGCCTTGTTTCGGCGCGCGAATAATTTGCTGGTCCTCGCCCGCTTGGGCATCGGCTACGACCGCGTGGATATCGCCGCGGCCACCGAGCAAGGCATCGCCGTTTGCAACGCGCCCGATGGTCCCACCATCTCCACCGCTGAATGCGCGCTCAGCTTGATATTGGCCATCGCCCGTAACCTCAAGGGCATCAGTCGACAATTGCGCCGCGAGCTGCGTGAAGGTCAGCAACGCGAATTCTACAGCCGCTACACGGGCTACGAACTGAATGGCAAACGCTTGGGCCTCGTCGGGCTGGGGCGCATCGGCACACACCTCGCCAAAATGGCCCGCGGCATCGGCATGCAAATTGCCTATTACGACCCTTTCATCGACGCCGAACGCGCCGGAGAACTGGGGGGCGAGCGCGCGGAAACATTGTCCGCCCTGCTCCGCAGCGCCGATATCGTCTCCTTGCATCTCCCCCTCAACGACGAGACGCGCGAAATCATGAACGCAGCCCGTTTTGCCGAAATGAAACAAGGCGCCATTTTCATCAACACGGCGCGTGGCGGACATGTCGATGAAAGCGCTTTGCTCGGCGCCCTGGAAAGTGGCCATCTGTTTGGCGCCGGGCTGGATGTCACCAACCCCGAGCCACCGCTGGCAGATAACCCGCTTTTGGATCGTGACGATGTCATCATCACGCCACACATCGCCAGCGGAACCGACGCCGGCAAAAGGCGTATCCTCCAACAAACCCTGGCGAATGTCGAGGCCGCGCTCGCTGGAGAACGCCCACCGAATTTATTGAACCCAGAAGTTTGGCAACGGGTGCTGAGCCGCCGCCATCAGCAACAAACCACGGCCAACACCCGCTGAAATCTTCATGCACAAGCGCATCGGTATTGGCATCATCGGTATGGGCTGGATGGGCGAGGTGCATAGCCGTGCTTATCGCCTGGCGAGCGAGCGCTTCCCAGATGCCCTAGCGCAACCCGAACTGATCGCCTGCGCCGATACCTTGCACGCGCGCGCTAGCGTTGCCGCCAAACGCCATGGCTTCGCCAAAGTTCATGACGATTGGCGTGCGGTCATCGCCGACCCCGCAATTGACCTCGTCAATATTGCGACACCCAATTTCCTGCATCGCGAAATCGCCGAAGCCGCCGCCCTTGCCGGTAAACACATCTTCTGTGAGAAACCGGTCGGTCGTTTTCCCGCTGAGACCGTGGCGATCGCCCGCGCCGCAAAACGCTCGGGAATCCTCAGTTTTGTCGGCTACAACTATCGTTGGGCGCCCATGGTCTTGCATGCCCGCGATTTATTGCGCGCCGGCCGTCTGGGCAAGGTGACGCATTACCGCGGGCGTTTCTTCTCGATGTACGGCAGCGATCCCCTCAGCCCCCTCAGCTGGCGTTATCAGCAAGAGCTTGGCGGGTATGGCGTGCTCAACGACATCATGGCGCATGTCGTCGATATGGCCCATTACCTCGTCGGTCCCATCCGTCGCCTGGTTTGTCAGCACCATACTTTCATCACGGAGCGCCCGCCCGCACCCGTCGGTGGTTCCCATTACGCCAGCGGCGATACGCTCAGCGATCAACGCGAGCCTGTCACCAATGAAGACTATTTGGGCGCACTCGTCGAATTCGCCGACGGCGCGCGCGGCACACTCGAAGCCTCTCGTTGCATTTACGGCCCCAAAAACGAGATGTCCTTTGCGCTCAACGGAGAGAATGGCGCCTGCCATTGGGATTTTGAGCGGATGAACGAGTTGCAACTTTTTCTACCGGGTGCCGACAAAACACACGACGGTTTCACCCGCCTTGTCGGCGGCGATCAATACCCCTATCACGGCAATTTCAACCCTGGCGAAGGTTCTGGGCTCGGTTATGAAGATATGAAGGTCATCGAGGCCGCCCAGTTCCTGGAAGCGGTCGCCACCGGCGAGCAAAAAGCACCCGGATTCGACGAGGCCTTGGCCGTCGCGGAAGTCAGCGCCGCGATGATTCGCTCTTGGGAAAGCGGCAACTGGCAAGAGATCCGTAATTTATCCGATTGAGAACCCCTAGGCATGTGCGTGATGACCCTTTCCGCGCTAGAATGGTCTTCGCTCCATCATGCGAATCACCCTGTGTTTTGGGGCGCTCGAGCCAAGAAAATTTCAGCGGGGCCGCGCCAATGAATATCCGCATCGCCACTGCTCCCGTCTCCTGGGGAGTATTGATGAAAGACACGCCCAATGTCCCGCCCTGGCAACAGTGCCTCCGGGAAATTGCTGCCGCTGGTTACACTGGCACCGAACTTGGTCCCTATGGCTATCTGCCACAAGATGTGCCCTTTTTGCAAGATTTCTTGGCCGAGCTCGGACTGCGTGTCATGGGCGCTTTCACCATCGTCAACCTCCTCGACCCAACAGCGCGCCAGGATGAATATGAAGAAGCCATCGCCACCTGCCGTTTGCTCGCCGCCTTGGGGAGCCATTGGGTCATCCTTTCCGATTCCCTCTTTGTCGCACCAATACGCAAAAAGCGACATGGCCGCATCCGTCCTGAAGACGGCATGAATGCGGCAGAATGGCGCGCTTTCACCAGCAATGCGAACGCCTTTGCGCAGCGTGTGTTGGAAGAATTCGGACTGCGCACCGCTTTCCACACTCATGTTGGGGGATGGGTGGAAACTCCCGCCGAAGTCGATCGTTTCCTCGCCGAAACCGAACCCAATCTGGTGCATTATTGCCTGGACACAGCGCATACCGCTTATGGTGGCGAGAATCCCGTGGATACGCTGCGGCGCTGGGGTGCTCGTGTGCGTTACCTGCACATCAAAGAATGCGATGACCATGTCCTGGAAATTGTCCGCAATCGCGGTTGGGATTATTTTCGCGCCGTAAAAGAGGGGGTTTTCCCCGAATTGGGGAAGGGGACCGTCGATTTCACCACGCTCCTGGAATTGCTACGGGAATTGGGTTTCGAGGGCTGGGCGACGGTCGAGCAAGACATCCTGCCGGATAGTGACGCCGTTCCCATCGATAGCGCTCGCGCGAACCTCAGCCATTTGCGCCAATTGGGGTACACGACCTAGGCGATGCCGCTCGACCTGTTAACGCTCGGGCGTGTGTCATTGGATTTGTTCTCGGAGCAAGCTGGCGCCGCCTTCAGCGAAATCCGATCCTTTGTAACCAGTGTCGGTGGCAGCCCCGTCAACATCGCCATCGGTGCCAGTCGCCTTGGCCTGCGCAGCGCCACCCTCACGGCCATCGGCGATGACCCCGTCGGCGATTTCATATTGCGCTACCTGGCCGACGAAAATGTGGAAACACGCTACATCGCCCGCTTCGCGGGCCGCAAGACCGGCTTGGCGGTGGTCGGTGTCGAGCCACCGGACCGCTTTCCCCTCGTCTTTTATCGCGACAACGCTGCCGATTGGCAAATCGGGCTGGATGAGGTCCAGCGCGCGCCCATCACCAGCGCGCGCGCCTTGCTGCTTTCTGGGACCGGCTTCAGCCAAGGACCCTGCCGTGACGCCAGCTTCGCCGCCCTAGAGATCGCCGCGAGCCAAGGCGGTGACACCTGGTTGGACCTGGATTTGCGCCCTGATCAATGGTCACATCCTTTAGCCTATGGCGCAACTTTGCGGCGCGCCCTGCCCCACCTCGCGGTCGTCATCGGCACAGAAGAAGAATGGTTTGCTGCGCTGGCGACCGAGCCGAGCGCAAATACTTGGGGGATTGCGCTCACCGCGACACAAGCCGAGGAATTGGAGAAAATCCTCGAGCGAACCCTCGCCGAATTGCCCGGTCTCACCGCCTTGGTGAAACGCGGGGCCAAAGGTGTTCGCATACTGCGAGCGGGGGCACCCCCGCTCGATATCCCCAGCCTGCCGGTGAAGATCGTCAACACCGTTGGCGCCGGCGACGCCTTCGCCGCCGGTCTGCTAGCCAGTCGATTGCGCGGGGCCGATTGGGCGAGCGCCGCGCGCTACGCCAACGCTTGTGGCGCCATCGTCGTCAGTCGCGCGGGTTGCAGCGCCGCTTTCCCACGCACCCATGAAGTGCAGGATTTTTTGCGCACTGTTGGAGATTTTGGAGAGACCACATGAGCCATTTGCTACACCCCGCCAAAGGAAAAATCCAATTCGATATCACACCCGCCAACGCCGGCTGGCAATACCTCAGCTATCGCGTCGTCCAACTGCTGGCGGGTGAGGGATATCAACACACAACCGGTCGTGATGAAGCAGCGCTCGTTCCCATCCAGGGGCGTGGCGAGGCGCGGGTGGCCGGGGAAAATTTCGCGTTTTCCCGCAGCGATGTCTTCCGAGAGATGCCCTCAGTGCTTTATGCGCCGCCAGGTAGCACAATGGATATCCGCGCGCAGAGCGATTTCCATTTCGCCATCGGTAGCGCGCCCGCCGAGGGCCGCTACCCTTTGCGCCTCTTCCAACCCGCCGAAATGCGCAGCGAGATTCGCGGTGGCGGTAGCGCCACGCGCCAGGTCAACCACATCCTCGCGCACCCCTTGCCGGCCGAGCGCCTCATCCTCTTCGAAGTCTATGTCCCGGGCGGCGCCTGGTCCGGCTATCCCCCCCATTGCCACGACGGTTATGGCGGCTCAGCACACCTGGACGAGACCTATCATTTCCGTATCGCTCCCGATAACGGTTTCGGCTTTCATCGCAATTACCGCGTCGACAAGGAATTCGACGAAACCTTCACCATCCACGACAACGACCTGGTGCTCGTCACTCAAGGTTTCCATTCGACGACCGTCGCCGCCGGCGCGAATATGTATTTCTTGAATTACCTAGCGGGAGAGCTATACGATGAACAGCGCACCGAACCGCCCTATGATGACCCGCAATACGCCGAACAAAAAGGGCGTCTTGGGGAATTGCCCATGAAACTGCCCATTGCCCGCGAGAATTATGAGCCAATCGAAAGGTGAAAGACTTGTTTCCCAATCGCATCAAACAAATCTGCGCTGACGGCGGCACCGTACTGAACGGTTGGTTGCATATCCCGAGTACCTGGTCCGCTGAGCTGCTCGCGCGGCAAGACTGGGATAGCCTGGTCATCGATATGCAGCATGGCATGATGGGCATCGATAGCGCAATCCAGATGGTCCAGGCCATCACACTTGGCGATTGCTTGCCGATGGTGCGCGTCCCCTGGCATGACCCCGGGATAATGATGCGCATGTTGGATGTCGGCGCCGTCGGCGTCGTCTGCCCGATGGTCAACACAGCCGAGCAATGCGCGGCTTTTGTCGGCGCTTGTCGCTACCCGCCGCTCGGCTACCGTAGCCATGGCCCCACGCGCGCGCGCCTAGCCATCGGCGCCAATTATTTGGCAGAAGCGAACGACAATATCCTCACTTTCGCCATGATTGAGACGAGCCAAGCCATGCGCAACCTAGAGGCAATCTGCGAGACACCCGGGCTGGATGCGGTTTATGTTGGACCGGGAGATTTACGCCTGACGATGTTCGGTAAGGGCGGTATCGATGTGGAAGATGCCCCTTTCTTGGCGGCCCTGGAACGCATCGCCGCCGTCGCGCGCGCCAACGGCCTCATCGCTGGCATCCATACCGCCTCCGCCGCTTATGCGCAACGCATGATGGAAATGGGCTACCAGTTCATCACCTTACTCTCGGATGGCAACCTCCTCGCCGCGGCCGCGCGCGCCATTTTGGCCGAAACTCGCGGCCGAGCACCGAGCGACCAGGAAGGCGGTCAAATTTACTAATCGAGATGCCTCCCTATACGCCCGATATCCTCATCCGCAGCGAAAACATCCTCGGCGAATGCCCAATTTGGCATCCCGAAGAGCGCGCACTCTATTGGGTGGATGTGCATGGGAAGTTGTTACAGCGTTATGATTGGCGGAGCGGCGCTACCGAGAAATATGAATTGGAAGAATTCGTCGGCAGTTTCGCTTTTTGCGCGGGTGTTGCGCGCCGCGTCCTCCTCGCGCTCGCGCCGGGTTTCTATCTTTATGACCTCGAAGAGCGAACGGGTGAATGGCTCGCTTGCCCGAACGCCGGTCAACCACACCTGCGTTTCAACGAAGGAAAATGCGATCGTCGCGGCCGCTTTTGGGCCGGCACAATGGCCGATGCCCAACCGCGCGCCGCCGAAGGCAAACTCTATCGGCTGAATCCCAATGGCCAGGTCACGGCCATCTTTGGCGATATTTTTTGCCCCAATTGCCTAGTTTGGAGCGCGGATGATTCACACCTATATTTCGCCGACACACCGCGCCAACAAATCCTCCGCTACCCATTCGAACCCGAGGCCGGCCAAGTTGGCGTCGCTGAATTGTTCGTCGACACGCGCGGACATCCTGGATTGCCCGATGGTGGCGCGCTGGATGTCGATGGTTGCCTCTGGAACGCCGAATGGGGTGGTGGCCGCTTGGTGCGCTATACCCCAGAAGGGCGCATCGACCGCGTATTGCCACTACCGACCACGCAAACCACTTCTTGCGCCTTCGCCGGCGATAACCTGGATACGCTGGTCATCACGACGGCCAAGCGTCTGCTGGATGAAGGGGAATTGCGCGCTCAAGCCGGGCTTGCCGGGCAAATCTACGCCGTACATGTGGGAACGAGCGGTTACCCCGAGCCGTTTTTCGGCGCCTAGTTCGAATGGGTCAAGACGAGTGCACGCGTCTCAGTCGGAAGGTCTGCCCGCGTGAGCGAAATTTCAGAAGCGCAGGCGAAATCCGTCTGGTCTTCCCCAATTGAATTCAGGAAAGATGCCACCCAAAGACAATTGCGCGGCTTGTAGGTCAGCGTGCGGAAATGCATGGGCACAACATAGGGCGGCCGCACGGCGCGGATGACATCCATCAACTCGGCCAACTCCAAAGTGGGATGCCCCCCCGCCAACGCCAGCAAGATATCGACGCCGTTAAAGAACTCGCATTGCGCCGCTGTGAGCGGGTTGCCCACATCGCCCATATGACCGATATGCAGGCCATCGATCTCGACACGGTACATGCCATTCTGGTCCGGGTCATGCTCGTAGTGATCTTCTGCTTCCATCGCTTCGATGGCGCGTATGGGGAAACCGGCCAATTCACCATGGCCCCCATTCTGCGCCAGCGTCAGCGCATTCAGCGTTTGCGGCGGGCCCGGCAACAAATCATAACGGCAATGGAAACTATCATTATCGGAAGAGACAATACAACCATCAGCGATATCTTCAATTGCGCGGTAGCCACTCGTCTCCGGCGTATAGGGGTCGAGAATGAGCGAGCGCCCGTCCGCTGAAAGTAAGCGGAAAGCGGCATGCCCATACCATTTTAATTTCATCAAGAAAGTACCTCCGGCAACAACTCATCCATAACCAGACGCACGACTGCTTCATCCGGCAAGCCGATGATATCCAACATGAAATAGCCACAACCCGCGGCGATGAATTGGCGCATATCGGCGGCGATACTGGTTGGGGTGCCGACAAAAGCGTTGTCGCGAGTGTATTGGATTTCGCGGGTGGCGGCGCGCGCGGCCGCTTCTGCTGTCGTTTTACCGATGGCTAGGCGACCGAACCAGGTGGCGCGCATCGTCTCTCGTTCCCGCCGCAATTCGTCACAATGCTCGTGGAGTATGGCCAAGCGTTCGCGATAGCGCTCCAGGTTGGCATCCGGCAAGTTCCACCAATCGGCATATTTTGCCGCGAGGCGCATCGTCCAGCGCCCGCCACCACCAACCATGATGGGAATGGGTGGTTGCGGCCGCGGCTCACACCAGGCCGAGGCTAGGGAATAATGCGCGCCTTCATAACTTTGCGGTCCTTCGCGCTCCCATAGACGACGCAAGATGATGAGCGCATCTTCCAACTGAGCCATACGCTGGCCGACTGGCGGGAAAGCAAAACCATAAGCTCGGTATTCGTCCTCTTTCCAACCGGCACCAATGCCCAGCAACGCGCGGCCAGCGCTCAGCGTTTGCAGCGTCCCGGCCATCAACGCCAGCATCGCTGGGTTGCGGTAGTTTTGCCCGAGGACCATAGGGCCAACTTCATAATCGGGAAAGCGCCCAGCGAGGAAACTCAGCGTTGTCCAGGCTTCGAAAGTTGGCGCGCCATCCCAAAAGAAATGATCGGTCATCCAGAGGCTGCGAAATTGCGGACGCAACGCCGGTAGGGCAGCGTCCAAATCGGCCAACCAGCTCGTGTTCGGCGCTCGCAGTGGGCCAGGCAATAGACCCAAGCCGAAATCCACCATCATGAACCAGGGCTCCCTATTGCCAATGCGAACAGAAAGAAGGCGATACCCATGCCGATGAAGTAATAACCGTGGCGCCGCGCGCGCGCTGACCAATTGGCGGGCTTTTCCGGATTTTCACGACGCCAGCGTGGCTCCAATCGGTAGAGACGCCAGAGGTGCTTTGGGCTCAAATACGAGACCGCCCCCAGCAATAAGAAAAGTGTTGCGCCGACTACGATGCTGATATCCATGAGCGGCGCTAATTCGGTAACAAGAGGATTTTAGCATCCTCACGGCTCTCGAGGCGACGGAAGGCAGACTCGGCATCCGCGAGCGGTAAGCGCGCGCTGATGATGGGGCGCAGGTCGATGCGCCCGCTGGCGAGCAAGCGAATGACATTCTGGAAAACCCCCATCCCCGCATGTCCCAACGAGCCGACATAATTCACACCGCGATATTTATAAGTCACGATGGGGAACTCGGGGTTGCGCTCGCCCAAGCCGATATCGACCAGTGTGCTATTGACCGCCAGGCAATTTTGCAAGACCTGCAAGGTCTTATCGGCGACACCGGCTGCCTCCACTACCGTATCCACACCTCGTCCCTTAGTGATTTCCAGGATGCTTTCATCCAAATCTTCCGCGCCGGAGAGCAAGTCGCTGGCGCCCAACTCAGCAGCGACGGCTCGGCGGCTCGGCGAGGGATCGACGACGATCATGCGCCCGGCACCCGCCGCCTGCGCCAACGCTTGTGCGGTGAGGCCAATCGGGCCCGCGCCGAAAATCAAAACATGGTTACCGGGCAACCAACTAGGGTTGCGATTGAAAAGCCCCTGATAAGAAACCCCAGAAGGCTCGACCATCGCGCCCAATTGCAGTGCCAACTCCTCACCATAGCGTTCGGCCACTTCATTCAATTTCCAGCAATAGCGCGCGCGACAGGCGATGTACTCGGCCATAGCACCCGGCGTTGTGAAACCAATTTCCTCGTGGTATTCGCAATGGTTCACATGCCCACGACGACAGACGACACATTCCCCACACCACTGGATCTCCTCGACCGAGACGAGGTCGCCCTCTCGCAAATCGCGCACCGCACTGCCGACAGCAACCACCCTACCGGCAAATTCATGACCCAGAATATTCGGCACCTTCACGAAACCGGGATATAGCATATAGCCCGTTTCCGCGTCCGCTTCATACATATGCATATCGGAACCGCATATGCCGACCGCCGCCACCTTCACGATGACTTCATCGGCGCGCGGCTGCGGGTCCGACACTTCACCGATCGATACGCTCGGGTTCTTCCAAACCATATTGCCATTCTGAATGCGATGCTCACGCGCCTCTCGCTCACTCAACTCATAGCCGGCGCGCGGCGCGAAATCGGCCGAGAGCGTCAACGCCTTCATGCTCTCCTCCCCTCAACCATGAAATTCGTCCCATTCTTTTTTGAATTGTTGTAAGGCTTCCGATACACCGAGCGTATCCGCCCCCAAGGCGGCGGCCGTCTTGGCAGTACTGGAGCGGATGCGATAAGGGATGCGCACCCGACTATGCGCCTGCAACACCTCCGGGTCGGTTGGCACAGCCACGAGCAAAGCGCGATCGATGCCGAAGAGATCAGCCAGCGAATACGCCATCTCTAAGCGGCTGGTATGCTCACGGCCAAAGCAATGGAAAATCCCACGGACATCCGAGCGAGCCAAGCGCAACAATTGCGCCGCCCCATCGGAAGCCAGCGTCGGATGCGCCATGTCGTTCGTCTTTGGCCCCATCCATATCTCGGCCACTTGCCCACGCGTCAAACGCTTGATGATGTAATTGTGCAAATCGAAACCCAGCCCATTCATATCCCGCAGTAGCGCCGGGTTACTATAATTGATGCCGTAGATACCTGCTTGGCGACCGACGGCATAATTCAACCCTTCCATACTGCTGAGCTCGCGCTCGCAGGCGAATTTCATGATGCCATAAAAATTGACCGGGTGCGGTGGCGAATCTTCATCCACAAAGGGTTCTTTTCCATCAAAGACCCAATCTGACGAGACAAAAATGAAACGTGCAGCCGATTCGCGGCAAGCCTCAGCGAAGGCACGCGTCGCCGTGACGCTCAAATGCCAGGCGGCAGCGCGATTCGCATCCAACCAATCATGCTCCAAGACGGCCGCGCTATGGAGAACGACATCAGGACGATAGCGCTCGATGGCCGTGCGCACCGCGTCCAAATCGCCCATATCGAGCGGGTGCAGCTCGTAATCGCGCGGCCAGGAATCACGCCATTCGGGCTCTGGACCATAATGCCCGGCGATGATTTCCCAATCACCTTGTTGCCGCGCCCTGCGAATGACATTGCTCCCCAACAACCCACTGCCCCCGGTCAGGAATAGCCGCATTGATTCCGTTTCCCCCTATTCCAACCGCAGGATGAAATCATCTTAGGTTATAATCGCTTTCATAGTGAGTGTATTGTTAATGGGGCGATGATGCAAGAAGTTCAGCTGAGCGGCATCATCCCCATCCTTTTCATCCCTTTCGATGATTTCGGGCGAATCGATGAGGAAGGATTGCGCCGCATCACCCGTTTCGAGCTGGTGGGCGGCGTACAAGGCATTGGTATCAATGGTTTTGCCAGCGAAGCCTACAAGTTGAGCGATGAAGAACGCTGGGTCGCGGCGCAAATTGTCGCCGCTGAAGTCGCCGACGCCGTCCCGCTGCTCATCGGCATCGCCCCCAACAGCATCCGTCAGGCTCGCGCCCAGGCGCGGCGCTACCAAGCCCTAGCGCCGGCGGCCCTGCTCACCCTACCGCCCAATACAATGGAGTATGGCGAGGCGGCGCTGATCGAGTTTTATCGAGAATTGGCCGCCGACAGCGCGACCCCCATCATGTTGCAACAAGCGCCGCAAATCCCCGCTTATCGCCATTGCGCGCTGAGCGCAGAAGCGCTGGCGACGCTCGCACGCGAGGCAACCAATTTGCCCTATTTCAAAATCGAAGGCCCGGGCTCCGCGGCGCTGATCGCTCAGCTCAGGGGGCAGTTGAGCGCAGAGGAAAACGACAATAGGCGCTATTTCGGCGGTGGTGGTGGCATCACGGCGCTCGCGGAATGGCGCGCCGGGGCCGATGGACTCATCCCTGGCGTCGGCTTCAATGACGCTTTTCTGCAAGCCTGGTCACTCTGGCGATCGGGTGATGAGGAGGCGGCTGCCGCGGCCCTGATTGCCTTGCAACCCTTGGTCGCGGCCATCTCTGGCGCCGGACATGAGCATTCAATCCACCTACGGAAATGCCTCATGCGCGACGCCGGTTACATCCAGAACGCTGCCTTGCGCCCACCCAGCACACCCCCCAGCGCGCGCGCGGATTGGCGTTCGCTCGATCTCGCCGGCGATACACAGCCACTTTACCGCCTCATCCATTCGCTCGATTTACGCGTGGCGAAGACGCTAAGCGTCGAATTGGAATAAAGAACAACCACCATCCAGCGTCAAGATGCTGCCGGTCATGTAGGCGGTCTCTGCGCTGGCCAAATAACAGGCCGCTTCGGCAATTTCTTCGGGTTGGCCCGGCGCACCCAAGGGGATGACTCGGCGAACACGCGCCGCATATTGCGGTTCTTCGCGCAACTGTCGCCCGGCCAAACCGGCGTTCACGATACCCGGAGCGATGGCGTTCACGCGGATGCCATATACCGCCAACTCGCGGGCCATCTGCTTCATCAGCATATTCAAGCCCGCCTTACTGACGCTATAGGGTGTGATTTCTGGCCAGGGTATGGCACCCACCCAGCTGGTAGTGAAGATGATTCGGCCCGGTATACTAGCGGCGACCATATGCCGCGCCGCCGCCTGGGCGACATGGAAACAACCGGTCAAATTGATATCCAGGTGCTCTTGCCAATTCTCGACGCTCAACTCCAAGAAAGGTTGAGCGCGCACCATGCCGGCATTCGAACAGACGACATCCAAAGAGGGCAACCCGGAAATCGCCGCATCCACCGCCGCCCGCTCGCGGACATCGACACGCGCATATTCGATGCTCCCATCCTTCAGACTCGGCGGTAACTCCGCCGGCGCCAGGATATCCCAACCCGCCACGCGCGCTCCGCGGGCGGCCAGGGCCGCCGCCATCGCGCGCCCAAGATCCCCCGCCACCCCCGTGACGAGTGCTTGTTTGCCGGAAAGCGAACTAGCGACCATCTTCTCTAACTACCGAGTTGCGAACGCGCCTCGTTCAAGACATTCAGGGCTTCACGAGCAATGTTCTTAATGGGGTCGGCGGTGGTTCCTGGGGCACGCTCAATCAATACCTCCAGGAAAAATTCCTCGATATGAAAAAGCGCTACCGAGCCATAAAGACCAGAGCCGAAAATATGTGGCTGGGGGAAATCTTGCTCGCTATTCTCACCACCCAATCCCTCGCGGATGCTTTTGATGCGCTCGTAATTCGCCCCTGCCGAAGAAACGCTATTGAAAATTCCATAAGTGAGACGGAAGGCGCCACCGGTTTGCTCTCGATAATAGACGCGCACACCATCGCCATCGTTCATTCCTGGTAAAGGCCGTTGCACCGTCTCGTTGCGGGCCGCATCGCTCGTCCATTGCGAGCCGGCGAAGAGCTGCGTCGGCAGTAGGCTCAGCACCGCATCAAGATACTGTTCTTGACGGTCAACAGCGCCCTGGCCAGCGCCAGCCTCACCAGTGCCAATTTGGTCAGCGAGCGACTGGATGTGGTTGACTGAAACCTGAGTGAGCGCGCGCAAGGGGTTGATGGGCGTGGTGAATAGGCTGATACTGACTTCGATGAAGACATTTTCCATTTGCACTAGGGCAATCGAGCCATATAGACCCTGGCCGAATATATTGGGTTGGGGAAAATCATCGCGCGGCTTACCCGTTTGTAAAACCGAGCGCAAACCACGAATCCATTCGTAATGCTCGCTGGCGTCAGCGGCATCGTCAAAGACCGCGAAAGTTACGCTGAATTGCCCACCCACCGACTCGGTGTAATGCAGCTCGAGGCCAACGCCACCGGGAATGGTGATGCGTGGCACCTCGCGGCCATTCGAACCCTTACTGGGGTCTGGCCGCCATTCCGAACCACCGCCAGGGATTTGCTGCGGGAAACTCTCAACAATGAGATTCAGGATTTCTTGGTTGGCGGCAGTGCTGGCGGGCGGCGGTGTGGGCGTGGGGGTTGGTGTTGGCAAGGCCGTCGGCAAGGCCGTCGGCGTGATATCCAAGTCCGCTGGCGCGCAAGCGACAGACAGCCCTAGAAACAGCCCCAGGATAAATGTCAGATTCGCGGGAATTCCAACACTCATCTACCTTCCTCCTCGTCCCCCTCAAAAAGGCGCAACCGTTCTGGTACCTCGCCAGAAACGATCATATTGGCCACTTCTTCTTTGGAGACCTCTTCCTTGGTGAAATCCCCAAGCTTGCGCCCCCGTTCGATGATGGTGAAGCGGTCCGCTACCTCATGCACCTGGCTGATATTGTGTGTGATGAAAATCACACTCATGCCCTTATCCTTGGCAGCAAAGGTGTAATCCAACACCTTTTGCGTTTCGCCAACGCTCAAAGCGGAAGTCGGCTCATCCAGAATCAGCAATTTTTTGCCAAAATAGACCGCGCGCCCAATGGCGATGGATTGCCGCTCGCCGCCGGACATGGTGCCGACCGTCTCGTCTGCATTGCGGATATGGATACCGACATCAGCCAGCGCTTCGATTGTGGTTCTCTCCATCAATTTTTGGTCCATGAAACGCAGCGGGCCGATGTTATAGGTCGGTTCCTGACCAAGCCAGAAATTGCGCGCGATGCTCATCAGCGGCACGAGCGCAAGGTCTTGATAGACAGTCTCGATCCCCAGCTCGCGGGCGGTCGTCGGCGAATCGATTTCCACCTCATCGCCATCAAAGAAGATTTGCCCGCGCGTGGGTGTATGGAAACCGGTGAGGACCTTGATGAGGGTGGATTTTCCGGCGCCATTGTCGCCGAGCAGCCCGACAATTTCTTGACGGTTGACGCGAAAATCCAACCCACGCAAGGCCTGTACGCTGCCGAAATATTTATGGATATTCAGCATATCCACCAGCGGTGAAGCATCCATACCATTGGCCGTCATACCGTTACCATTGGTGGCAATCTTGGCTTTCTCGTCTTCGTTCATGCCCGGACCTCTTTTTTGGCTAATCGCGCGCGCCGCCGCGCACAAAGGTGTTCAAAACCACAGCGACAATGATGGTCACACCCACTGTGCCCGCAAAAAGGCGAGAGGGGATACCGACGAGCACCAAACCCGTCTGCAACATGCCGACAATCAACGCTCCCAACATCGAGCCGATGATACTGCCATAACCGCCGCTGAGCAGCGTGCCGCCGATGACCGTCATGGCGATCACTTCCAGCTCAAAACCCTCCCCCTTCAGCGGGTCAACGCCGGGGTTGCGCGCCACCTCATAGATACCGGCGATGCCCGTGAGCAAAGCCAGGATGATGAAGTTGCGCAACTTCACGCGATCGACATTGACGCCCTGCGCGCGCGAGGCGCCAGGGTTGCCACCCACAGCGAAGACGCGGTTACCGTAACTGGTGCGCGTCAACAAGAGATGGAAGACAACCACGAAGAAAAGCCACCAGATGATGGAGAGCCGATAATTGGCGCGGGTATCCACATCCCAGCCGATTAGGCCATTGGAGACCGTCTCGCCGACGGCGCGCGTCTGGCCGCGCAACAAGACTTCCTCACCATCCATGATGCGCTCGACACTGCATTCACCCTCGAGCAAACGACCGCGCCGCTCCAAGACGGCCTCGCCGCTCGCCACCTGCTCCTCATCAACCAAGCAATGGTTAACTAGGCGGCCATTGGTGATATCAAAGAAACCGACTTCAACGACCTGGCCATCCTCAGAAGTCAAGTGATAACCCGCAACTATCCCCAACCAAGCGACGAAGATGGCCAATACCAGCGTGACCACGAGCAGACTGACGGCGCGGAAAAGGACATCGACGGAGCGGAAAGCCTCACCAGGACCAGCATCACGGTCGATATTTGCGCGCAATTGTTGACCAGACCGCCACAAGCCGGCCAACATCACCGGTAAAGCGCGATAAGCGGTATAAAGCAAAAGCGCGATGCCGACCAAGGACAAGGCGACAAAAACATAGCCCTGAATCACCCAGTTCGGGAGGAATTCATGGTAATCGCTGTAACGCAAGATGCGGCCGCCAGCGATGGCTACCAGGGTGATGGCGCGAAAGGCCAACATCGTCCCCAGCGTAACGATGAAAGAAGGTATTCGCGTGAATATCAGCAGGGTGCCATTGATGGCCCCCAATATCGCCACCACAACGAGCGAGAGCAGGGCCGCCTCCAAAGGCTGGAGGACGCCGAGCAAAGGCGCACCATCGGTCATGAAAGCCAGGAAGCTCAACGCCGCGACGCCCAACATCGAGCCAACCGACAAATCAAATTCACCGGAAATCATCAACATGGTCACGCCAATGGCCATGATGCCCTTCGTCGAAATATTCGACAGGAAAGAGGCGATCGAGCTTTGGTCAAGAAAAATATCCGATGCGACCGAGAAGAAGAAGAAGATGGCCATCGCGCCGATGATGGCGCCGGCGCTGGGCGATTTTGCCAACTGAGAACGGATGGATTTTACCGGCGACAGGGCCACCGCCCGCCGCAATTCGTCTGATTCCACCTCTTCTTCATGCAAACTGCGGTAGCCGAACCAACCCACAATCAAGAATAAGAAACCAGGGATGAGATGTTGGTAAGCGGGGTGGCGAATCTTGCTGACGGCGCTTTCGTATTCGTTGATGAGGTAAGCGCTGGCGAAGATATCCAGCGCTGCACCAAACAAAACCGCAAGCCCAAACAAAAACAACAGCAAGCGAAGGTTGGGCATATTGGTGCGGCGATTGAAGCGCGCAAAAAATTCCTTGAGCAAGAGCCCGGAGCGTTCGAGGGGTCTTTCTGCACCGGGGATCAAGGAGAGCAACAGGATGGGCAAGCGCAACAAATCGGGCGCGGCGAAGTTCAATAAACCCACAATCCCGAGAAACGCGAAACCGGCAACACCCAACCCAGCGAGCAGGTTGCCCAGCGCGCCGATTTGCTCAATGCTGAGGCCGAGGAAGGTGTTGCTTTCACCAATGCTCAAGGTCGCGCCACTTTGTAGGGTATGCAAGTCGATACCCTCGCCATTCAAGAGCCACTGTTTGAGTAGCGCCGGAACGATTACGCTGAAGATGATGGCGCCGCCCAAGAACATGGTGGTGAAAGAGACCCATTGCCCCCAGCGCAAGCCTTCACGCTTCCGCTGCCCAAGCCCCAGCCCCGCCTGAAAGGCCGAAAGCGCATAAAAAAAAGCGCCGATGACGACCAAAATCTCGATGATATTGATGTCGCGGCGAGAAATATTGGCACGCTCACCAAAAGGCAGCCAGCCCAACAAAACCAATCCGATGACGGCGAAGCCCAATATCCCCAGCAGCCACATCATCACAGCCATGACCTGTGAGCTACGCGACTCCGGATGATAATTTCCAAAAATGCCGAACATAGCCGCTTCCCCCGAAATGCGTCCCTGCCGATTGCTTGCCCCGCGCAGGCACCGCCTTCACACTAGAAAAGCGCTGGGCAAACCCACGGGCAGGTTAGTTGCCCCACCCGTGGGTTAGCTTTAGTCAAGAAAGATGAATGTTAGCGACGACCTTCTGCCGTGGCCTGTTCGACAGCCGCGATGTTGCCGGCATCAATGACACCAGGACCGGTGAGGATGTCGCCACCGGGGGCCAAGCCCGCCAGCATGTTCAGGTAGAGCCAGTGGATCGTCTCGCTACCCTGCAAGTAGGGTTGCTGATCGATCGCCTGGAGCAAGTACCCATCCTTAATCATGTCATAAATCTCGGCGCTGGTGTCATGCGTGGTCGCATAAATCTCACCAGCCATACGGCCGGATTCCTGCATGCAAAGGTTGAAAGAGCTGGCCGGGTTCGGGCCCAGCAAGAAGACGGCGTTCACCATGGGGTTGGCCGCGAGATAGTCGCAGAGCGTACCCGCAGAGGCCGGCACATCATTGTTGATGGTCAGGCGCTCAATCGGGATACCCGCCTCTTCCAGGACGGAGCTGACGCCAGTGCAGCGCGCTTCGAGGCCGCTATGGCCCACTTCCTGAATCGGGCAAACGGCCCCGGTGATTTCCATACCATCCGCCATCGCTTGAGCGAGGACGCGATTGGCGTTGGAAACACCGCCGGTGAACTCATTGGCGCCAATGTAGAACATCGTCGGCAAGGCGTCTGGCGTGCCCGCGTTCGGGTCCGCCGTGTTCAAGACGATGACGGGGATGCCCGCCTCCGCCGCGCGATTGACACAGTCACGAATCACCTCTGGGTTCGGCACCGTGATGCCGAGGCCATGGGGATTCGCGGCCAACGCGTCGTCGCAATAACCAGCCATATCATCGATGTTATCCACCGGATCGGACAACCATTCGCAGTCAGCGCCGATGCGGGCACATTCTTCTTCCATACCCTTGATGACGACGACCCAGAAGGGGTTACCGATACCGCCATGAGAAACAATACGAAAAACTGGCTGGTCCATCTGCGCCGAAACGCCGCCCAAACCAGCGACCAGCAAGCCCGTGAGGAGACATGCCAGCGTCAGCATACGAACGAATTTGGACATTTTTATTCCTCCCATAATGAACGATGAATTACTGAACAGCCTTGCATGCGAACTCTCCTTTATCCAGATACCCACATGCGATTAGCCGAGAAAAACTGTAACGCGTCGATTCGCTGATGTCAAATTGTCAACAATTAATCCAAAATTTCGGCCACTTTCAGCGAATTTCCTCCACTGCCCAATGATCGCCCATATGGCGGCGCCCGCGCGCCAGACCCGCACCCTCGCTAATTTCTCGCGACAAATCCGCCCGTTTGAGCATCGCTTCATTCAAGCGCAGACCCAGCCCGGGACCCTCGGGCAGATCGAGTGTACCTTCACGCAGATTGGGTTGAAAATCACTGATGACCGCGAAATAACTCCGATAAAAAGCGCGCACCGATTCCACGAAATAGAGATTGGGGATATGCGCCGCCAAATGCATGCAGGCCGCATGACAGATCGGACCCGCCACATTGTGCAAGACCAGGGGCACGCCATAGGTTTCCGCCAACGCGGCGATTTTTCGCGTTTCCGCAACGCCACCATTCCAGACCGGGTCAGTCATCAACAAAGGGGTCACCCCTCGCTCCAACCACTCTCGCAATTGCCAGCGCGTCATCAATAGCTCCGAGCCAATGAGCGGGATGCGGGTCTTGGCGCCAAGCGCCTTGATTTCGCCCGGGTAGACCGCGGGCAAGGCGTCTTCCAAGAAAAGGATGTCATAGGGTTCCAGCGCGCGCGCGATGCGCTCCATACTGACACGATTCCAACGGAAATGGCATTCGATGCCGATTTCCATCGCCGCGCCGACAGCTTCCCGAATTTGTCGGATAGGGCGGAGGCCCTCTTCAATTTGCGCGGCGCTGATTCGTTGGCCATAACTGGCCTCGCTAAAACGGTCGAAGGGCCAGATTTTCATCGCGCTGATGCCATCGGCGAGGAGGCTACGCGCCAAAGCGCCGGCATCTTCATGCCAGGCCGCATAATCTTGCCAATCACCGAAACCGATGCAGGTGTTGTAGGTGGGGATGCGCGCGCGCGTCTTGCCACCGAGGAGCTGATAAAGCGGCGCGCCATAACGCTGCCCCATGATATCCCAGAGGGCCAGCTCAAGCGCGGAGAGCGCGCGCGTCTCGGCGCCGGCATAGCCGTGATACATGAGATTGTCCATCGCGAAGCGCCAGAGACCCTCGATATCCAGGGCCTCTTGCCCAAGTAGTAAAGGCGCCAGGGTTCCATGCAAAGCGGCGCGCGCGCCGGGCAATTTATCCACCGTTTCGCCCAGGCCCATCAATCCAGTATCCGTATGCACACGCACGACGAGCAAGCGGGGGAATTCCGCCCAATGCAAGCTTTCTATCGCTTTGATCTTCATCAATCGGTCTCACTCGCCAACGCCAGCCAGCGATCGTGATAAGCGGCGAGGTGTTCTTTGCCAGCGTTGATCTCGCGCTCCAGCAGCTCACGCGTGGCGGCAATTTCCGCTTGATAGCGTTCTTCATCCAAAAAATCGCCGAAAAGGGCCACACGCAACATCAGCAAATGATTGGTCAGCGCATCCAACTCGTTGTAGGCGACGATGAGATCGATGCGGCCATCCAAATAAAGCTGGGCGACATTCTCCCCTTTGACCTGCTCCTGTTTGATGGCAATTTTCGCCGGGATACCGCAAGCGGCAGCCAGCTCGTTGAGGGAGGGCTGCGAGGCGCCCCAACGGCGAACGCGGATGATTTCCATCAAATCCACATGCGCTTGTGAATTGCGCGCATCAAAATAATCACTCCCTTCCCAGGGTTTATTCGGGCGGCGCGTGAAATTTGGGCAACGCAAACCATGAACCAAAGCCCTTTGGATGAGGATGGGCAAATCAGAACCGCTGGAATTGAAACCCCAAAGCTGGTAGCCCTGGGTGGCAACCCCTTCCAGGAAACGCTTTATCATCAGCGCTTCGCCATGCTCATCGATGCCTTGCGAGCGCAAATCAAGGCGTATATGGCCATCGGCGCCGACGCGGCGAACGACGCCGACGATGGATACGATCTGGGAGAGCGCCAGCTTAATGAAGGGGTGGCGATCGCCCGGTTCCCACTCCGCATCGGTATGCTTCCAGATGGCCTGGAAAGCCGCCTCATCGCTGGTGTCGGTCGGTAATTCCAAATAACGGCGGACGCTGCGCGGGCAGGGCGTCCATTCCGCATCGAAAGCGCAAGTCTGATGCCAAAATTCTTTAATCATGCGCGCCTCAAACTCGTTTCACAGCATTAACCAGCGTACCGATATTCGTGATTTGCGTGCGGATGACATCGCCGTCTTCCAGCGTGAAATCGGCCGGCGGCACGATCCCCGTCCCAGTGAGCAGGAATACACCCTCAGGAAAGTCGTTGCTGCGGCCCAAATATTCGGCCAGTTCCGGCAAACAACGCGACAACTGTTCGGTATGCGCCTCCCCATAGAAAACTTCGCGCTTTTCTCGTTCAATCGTCATCGTGATACGCAACTGGGGCCAATCTTCCGCCGCCCACAAGAGCAATCCTGGCCCCAAGGCGCAAGAGGCATTGTAGATTTTCGCTTGCGGGAGGTAGAGCGGATTCTCGCCCTCGATGCTACGACTGCTCATATCCAGACCGATGGTGAAACCGACCGCCTCCAATCGCGGGTTGAATAGCACTGCCAGCTCCGGCTCCGGCGCATCCCAACTGGAATCCACCCTTATGCCAACGCGTCCGCCATGACCGACCACGGTGCGCAGGTTGCCTTTGTAGAAAAGCTCCGGACGTTTGGCAGCGTAGACGCGCTGATAGACATCGCCACCATCCTTTGCTTCTTCACGGCGCGCCTCACGGCTGCGTCGATAGGTGACCCCCGCCCCCCAGATTTCTTGCTGATCGATGGGCGGCAACCAATGCGCCTCACCTTTGGCCGGCCATAACGCGAGGGATGCGCCGCTGCGCCCAACTCCATCCGCAGGGTCTTGACCATATCGATCTTCCAGTTGCGCGATCGCTTCCTCCACCTTGCCGGCGCTAGCGACGAGCCAACGACGCAAAGACCAAGGCCTAACCTTGGGGTCGGTTGCGGGCTCATGGAGTACACCCCGCGCCAATATCGCTTCCCGGGTCTCGCCCTGCTCGTCGCTATAGCGCACCCATTGCAAGGGGCTGCCCTGTTCGGCCATCAGGGGCGGCTCCATTCCACATAGCCGGCCGCGTTTCGCCCTTCCCACAAGAGACCACGCTGCGTCAGGCGCGCCAGGTTGCCACAAAAGGGAAAGGTTGTGAGGCCATCACCGCTTTCATCCCAACGCCGCACGCGCGGCGTCAGCTCCGCCAATACTTCCTTCAGCGTGAATTTTCGGCGCTCAGCGGCGAAACGCAGCAATTGTTCTTCCACAAAAAGGCAATACTCGCGGCTTTCGCGCAAAAAGGCCTGGATATCGTTCTCATCACGATAGAGCGGCCAATGTGCGCCCGAATACGCGTCTATGGGCAACTCCAGGAGACGATCGATGGTCTGTAAATAGCTATCCACATAGCAATAAGTCGGCGGCAATGCGGGCCGGCCATTCATATCCAGAATCGCATGCCAGATTGCCGCTTCCCCAGCGAGCAGGGTGCGGCTGCGTTCATCATAGAGCGCGATATGCCCGAAGGTATGCCCCGGTGTGTTGATGACACGCACCCACCAATCCGGCCCTAGGCGAAAACGCTCGCCCCCCGCTAGCGTCCCATCCAAGGGGCAAGTGAGCGTCTCCGCGAGGATGCTGGCCTGCTCTTCTGCGCTCGTGACTAGGCCATGCGGCTCGTCAAATTGCATATAACGCCCGCGCAAGATGGCTTCCGCGCTCTCGATCCAGGGTAAATCGAGCGCATGGCAGAATATTTTGGCTTGTGGGGCCGCCGCCTTCATCGGCGCATTGCCACCCTGATGGTCGACATCCGAATGCGATATCACAATATAAGTGAGGCGCTCGCGGTCGAAGCCAATGCTCTCCATATAAGGGAGAATCTCCTGCTCGGGGTTCGCCGCGCAGCAAGTGTCCAGCAGGATGGACGATTCCTCACCGACCAGCAGGTGGACATAGGCGAGGCGATCGCCAAAGAAAATACAGGGGATGCGATGAACATTGCGAGCGATTTCCATAAGTAAGTCCCTACTCCTGAGCTGACAATCTATGCTGAGTCTTGTGGTTGTTCGCCGCGGACACTGAGGCCGCCATCGACGACGAAATTGCTCCCGGTAACGAAACTGGCGCGCGGTGAGGCGAGGAAAAGACAGGCTTCCGCCACCTCTTCGATACGGCCGACCCGACCGATGGGATGCATCTCGTCAAATTGCCGCAAAAGGTCGGCCGGGTCATTTTGTTGACCAACGAAGTCATGCAACATTGGCGTATCGATAGTGCCTGGCGAGAGACAATTGACGCGGATGCCCTCGCGGGCATAATCGGTGGACATCGCCCGCGTCAGGGCGATGAGCGCGCCCTTGGTCGCCGAATAGACCGCCAGACCGGGTAATCCGAGCATGCCGGTAACACTGGCCATATGCAGGATGACACCCGCACCCGCCGTCAACATAGCGGGGATGACCGCGCGACTCAGCAGATAGGTGCCACGCAAATTCACCGCCAAGCAAAGTTCAAAATCAGCGGACGCCGTCTCATGCAGGCGGCCCGTGGGCATCACCGCCGCATTGTTGACCAGGATTGTCGGCGCGCCTAGGCGCGCGCGCGTTTGGGCAAGCGCCGCCGCCACCTCGCTCGGCTCTGTGATATCCGCGCTGATGCCCAACGCCGTAGCTCCGTTTTCCACGATAGTGGCCGCCGTTTCCTCCACTTGCGGCAAGACATCGACCAAAGCCACGCGCGCGCCGGCCTTGGCGAAACGACGCGCGATGCCCTCCCCGATGCCGCGCGCGGCACCGCTCACCAAGGCCACTTGCCCGCTCAGCTCGCTCACTCAGAAGGCCCCAATATCTCGCTCAAGGAGACACGGCGCCCCTCGTCAGCGCTGCGCTGCGCCGCCGCCAATAGGAGCTGTACGCGCAGGCCGTCGTGGATATCGGGAGAGGCGCGGCGGCCAGCCAGCGCCGCTCGCACAAAATCGCCAATCATATGCCCCTGCTTACGAAAAACATCGCGGTAGGTGTCGTGCACGCTCCCGCGCCGTGCGCCGGCCCAGATGTCTTCGGGTATTGGTAAGTCGCGCAAAGCCCCCTCACCCACCTTGGCGCCGCGGATTCGCTGACGCTGAACCCAATCGGTCTCGCAATAAAGCGTGCCGCCGGCACCATGGAATTCAAAGAGGTGCTGCATCTTCAAACCGGCGTCTTCATAACCAACCGCGCTGACATGGATGACGCCCTGAGCACCATTGGCAAAACGAAAAACGAGGATGGCGTCATCATCCGCAGCCGGGTAGATCTCGCCACGCTCGTTCCGCGCAGCCCGTGGGATATGGTGCGCGAGTTGTGCTTGGATGCTCATGATGGGCCCATAGAACCATTCGGCGAGATACAAAAAATGGCTACCCAAGTCACCCAAGACGCCGGAGCCCGCCAGGGAGCGGTCAAAGCGCCAGAGGTATTCGCCCTCGCGCGCGTAATTGGCGTAATAGCGCATGTTGAGATGGAAGGGTTGCCCCAAGTAACCGGCGGCGATGAGGCGTTTCAGGTAGCGCGCGGTGGGCATAAAGCGATAGGTGAAAGGCACCAGGGTGGTGATTTCACGCTCTTCTGCCAGGGCGGCCAACTGCCGCGCCTCCTCGTAGGTCAGCGTCAAGGGTTTCTCGATGAGTGTGGCTAAGCCCTTTTCCAGGGACCTCCTGGCAAAATCAAAATGCGTGTGATTGGGGGTGGCGATGACGATGGCTTGCAAGTCAGTCTCTTTGGCGAGCATCTCGTCAAGATCGCTATAGACGCTCGCGATGTTCCAGTTCGCGGCGCGCGCGCGTGCTCTTTCCCGATTGCGGCCACAAAGCGCGAGCACCTCCGCTTCCGCGCAGGCAACGAGCGCCGGTAAGTACATGGCATCCGCCCACCAACTACTCCCGACCATTCCGATGCGCAACTTTTCGGCCATCCGCTCACTCCCCAAAAGCGTCGGCGATGGTCTGCATGAGGCGTGCGTGGCGCAAGGCATCGGCGAGGCTGCTACGGGGCGTCTTGCGCTGGGTGATATTCTCATGAAAGGCCAGCAATTCCCGCTCGAAAGCCTCATCTTGCGAGACGATGACGCGCTTTTCCCAGCTCAACTCCCCGCTACCGCCCTGAATGATGACTGGGCTGGGGAAGTTGCGAAAATAGGGGCTCGGCAATTGCCAAGAAACGCGCTCGTGATTGCCGTAAAAGGCGTATTCTTCGCGATAGTCCTTCAGATGCGAAAGGAAATGCCAATCCCAAGAAGCGCGCAGCTCGCCAGGATATTGCAAGACAAAATGCAAAGAAAGCCCTTGGCGCCAAACCTCACAGCTGCATACCGACAGCGGCTCGCCGAGCAGGGCATCCATCGTGTAGATTTGATGGATGAGAGAGGTGCAGAGCGTAGCGTAGGCCAAGCGCAAATGATTGTCGCCGGCTTTGGCGCCAAGCGCCTCGTCGATCAAAGGGGTCAGCGCGCCGCCAGCCAAATCGCGCAGCTGGCTCTCGTAGAGCGTCTGCCAATCCGCCGGCTCGATATGCCCAGCCAAGATTTCCCCCGCACCGCGCCGCAGGCGGTGCGGTGACCAACCCAAATCGTTCAAGGGGTGTAGGACCGTCACGCGGGCAAAACCGATATCGCGCATCTCTCGTATGCGCTCACACGCGTATTCGAAAGCCGGGTCGTAGAGCTTATGATAGCCCAATTGCAACACGCGGTCGCTTTGGGCGGCCGCGGCGACGATTTCTTCAGTCTCGCGCAAATTATAGGTCAGGGGTTTTTCGACGAAAATATGCAAACCGGCCGCCAGCGCCGCCAGCACGCTTTGATGATGCGAGCCGGAATGGCAAATGACCACCGCGTCGAGCGCATCGCTGGCGTAGAAATCGCGCATATCCTGATAGCGCCGCGCCACGCTCCAGCGGTCGCCGACGGCCGCCAGCACCGGCTCGTAGGCATCGCAAATACTGACCAACTCGAAACACTCGTGTTCCACGAGATAGGGGATGTGCATAATTTGGGCGATGGCGCCACAGCCCAGAACACCGACACGCAAGGGGTGCTCCACCAGTTTCTCCTCCTTTGAGCATCCGCATTTCCCTATCCCAATCTACCAGGCTGACGATCAGATTCGCAAACCGACGCGTTACAATGCGTGACCATGATCGACTCCCAGCCAGTTTTTCGCCGCGATCGCTTCACTTGGCTCTCCTACGGCTTACTTGGCTATTTCGCATATTTACAAGCGGCCCTGGGTCCACTGATGCCCTTCTTGCGCGCAGAGTTGCGCCTGAATTATGCCCGCAGCGCTTTGCATTTCAGCGCTTTTGCCCTCGGTATGATGCTGGCTGGCCTTTGGGCAGATGATTTGGCCGCGCGCGCGGGGCGCAGCCGCGTCTATTGGGGTGGCGGTTTGGGGATGGGTTTGGCCGCCCTACTTTTCGCCACGGGCCTGCGCCTGGAGGTCACGCTGCTCGCCGCTTTCTTGATGAGCCTGTCGGGGACGATGCTGGTCATCATGATCCAAGCCACCCTCTCTGAGCAGCACGGGCGCTGGCGCGGGCGTGCGCTGACGGAAGCGAACCTCGCGGCCGGCATCACGGCCGGCCTCGCGCCGCCAATTGTTGGGCTCGGAGAGAGCCTGGCATTGGGCTGGCGGGGAGCACTGGTGTTGGGGATTGTGGTCTGGCTACTGGTCTATGGCTGCGCGCGGCGGCGCATCATCATCCCTCCAGGGCAACCCAAATCAGTAAGGGGCAATGCTCCGCGAGCGCAAAGTTCAAACTTGCCGCGTCGCTTCTGGCTCATCTGGTTGATTTTGGTTTGCGGCGTCTCGATCGAGTGGTGCATGATTTATTGGGCCTCAACCTTCTTGGAGCAAAGCCTCGGCCTCACAAAACAGCTGGCGGCGAGCGCCTTGGGTATCTTCTTCCTGGGTGGTGTATTGGCGCGCTTCGCTGGCAGTCGGCTGGCGCGCTCTTTCCGCGGCGAGAATTTGCTCGTCGGCGCCCTCATCATCAGCAGCATCGCTTTCCCCTTTTTCTGGCTGAGCGGCAGCGTCGCCCTCAGCTTAATTGGGCTCTTTTTCGTCGGCTTGGGGGTGGCCAATCTCTTTCCCTTCGCCTTGGTCGCGGCCTCGGCGGCCGGGCAGGCAGCAGCCGACCGCGCCAGCGCACGCATCGCCTTTGGCAACGGTTGCGCCATCCTATTCATGCCGCAATTGCTGGGCAGCCTGGCAGACGGATTGGGCGTCGCCCGCGCCTACGGCATCGTCGCCCTGCTATTGGCGCTCGCCTTTTTCATATATTGGTTGGCTTCGCGCCCACCAGCGCTGGCCACCTCAAGCGATTCCACCCCCTAGATACCAGCGACCACTGCCCAGCGGTGGAGCCACGCGCGCCATCCAGGGTTTTGCGCTTTCGGCGCAGATATTGGCCAATTCCGCCATGCGCGCCCGCGCTTCACCGCGCAGGAATTGCGCGCGCGCGCGGCCTTGGAGCGCGATCGCCTCCGCCCAAACCGCGCGCCCGACGATGACCCCGCTGGCACCGGAAGCGCAAGCCACCCGCGCTTGACGCGCGAAAGTCGCATAATCCACCCCCGCGCTGAGCAAGGCCCAGGGGACCGTACAGACGGCGTCCAATTCCTCGCAGGCCGCCCGCCACTCGCCTTCATCTTGGCTTTGCGTCGCGTCAACGGGGAATTGCAATTTCAACACATCCACCCCCAAGGCGCTGAATTCCGCCGCGAAACCCAAGACGAGGGCGCGCAATTCGGTCGGCGATGGGCGCGCTCCCGGTCGCAAAGTATGGGCGATCGGCTCCAGATAAAAAGGGATATCATGCGCGGCGCAATCGGCAACGATTTGGGCGACCCAAGCGCGCTTTTCAGCAGCCCGCGGCGCCTCGGGGTGGTAAGGCAAGAGTAACTTCAAGCCATCCAAACCGGCCCTCGCGCACTTGCCCACATCCCAACCGGCGATGGGTGTGAAACCTTGCTCAGTCGGCGGCGCGTCATAATCGGTCACTTCTAGCGGGGAGAGCACCCCCACTGCGCCGGGGATATTGCGCGCCGCGAAGCCCGGCCCAAAGCCAAATTCCGGGTCCGCGAGGACCGCCGTCGCTTCTGGTAGGAGCGCGCGCAACAATTCTTGTTTGAAATCGCGGAAGTCAGCATCGTCTATGGGCTGATTTGCCTGCGAGAGGCGTCCGCGCAGATTGCCGCGGTGATCACAAGCGAGGATATTGAAATGTCCGGCGGCGCTGCTGCAACGCGTCAACCGTCGATATTTTCCCATCTTCGTCATATTCACCACTTTACTGGTTGCGAATCAACATCGGAATATCCTATCATAATACCATTCGCCAATGGCTTGAGGGATATGTCAAAACGCTACGACCTGCTGACGATGGGGCGCAGCTCCATTGACCTATATTCCAATGACATCGGCACGCCTTTCGCGGAAATCAGCAACTTCGCCGCTTATGTCGGTGGTTCACCCACCAATATCAGTGTGGGTGCGCAACGCCTCGGGCTCAGCACGGCCTTGTTGACCGCTGTTGGTGAAGACCCGGTCGGCGACTTCATTTTGCATTTCTTGCGTCAAGAAGGCGTAGAAACACGCTATATCCCGCGCAAGGCCCAGGCGCGAAGCAGCGCGGTCTTGCTCGGCATCGAGCCACCAGACCGCTTCCCGCTCGTCTTTTACCGTGAGAATTGTGCCGATATTCAACTGACGATCGACGATGCGCTAGCCGCGCCGTTGGAAGATTGCGCGGCCTTCGAATTCGCCGGCACCAACCTGAGCGGCGACCCTTCGCGAACGGCCACCCTTTTCGCCGCCGAGCGCGCACGCGCGGCCGGGGCCCGCGTGATTTGTGATGCCGATTTCCGTCCCGATCAATGGTACGACCTGCGCGCCTTCGGGGTGGCCTTGCGCGCGACCCTACCCCTGGTCGATGTTCTCATCGGTACCGCGGACGAATTGAACGCCGCCCTCCTGCACCAAGCCGGACAGCTCAAATTGGCGGATTCGCAAATGTCGGATGCGCGTGTGGCTGGGGATACCCGCGCGGCAATTCAACACCTCTTGACACTGGGGCCGGCGGCGGTGGTCGAGAAAATTGGCCCGGAGGGCGCGCGCGTCCATCTCGCCGGCGGTGAAATCATCGACGCACCCGGCTTCCCAGTCGAAATCACCAACATCCTCGGCGCGGGCGATGCCTTCGGCGCCGGCTTCATCTACGGTTATGTGCGCGGCTGGGGTTGGCTGGCCAGCGCACGCCTGGGTAATGCTTGCGGCGCCATCGTGGTGACACGACATGGGTGTGCGAATTTCATGCCGACCATGGCTGAAATTGACGATTTCGTACGCCCTTATGGCGGATTGGGGTTGGATGCGCCGGCATCCCAAAGCGCAATTTAGAAGGGGAAATCAACCATGAAGACCTATAGATTGACGATGTCCCAGGCTCTCGTGCTTTATCTCAGCCGTCAATATTCGCGGCGCGATGGCCGCGAGCGACGCTTCTTCGCCGGGACCTGGGGAATTTTCGGACATGGCAATGTCGCTGGCATCGGCCAGGCGCTGCAACAATACGATGACCAATTGCGCTACTACCAATCCCGCAATGAACAAGCGCAGGTTCATACCGCCCTGGCCTATGCCAAACACCTCAACCGTACCGCCACTTTCGCCTGTACCGCCTCCATCGGTCCCGGTTCCTCCAATATGGTCAGTGGTGCCGCCACCGCTACCGTCAACCGCCTGCCCGTGCTCCTCCTTTGCGGCGACATCTTCGCAGAGCGCGCCCAGGCGCCGGTCTTGCAACAACTGGAATCGGAGCACAGCCCAGATTTCAGCGTGAATGACGCTTTCAAACCTGTCTCACGCTATTGGGATCGCATCTACCGCCCCGAGCAAATCATCCAGAGCCTGCCAGAGGCGATGCGCGTGCTCATTTCGCCCGCGGAAACCGGCGCCGTCACCCTTTGCTTGCCGCAAGATACCCAGGCCGAAGCCTACGATTACCCCAGTGAGCTTTTCGAGGAGCGCGTCTGGGATATTCCGCGGAACCGCCCCGATGTCGCGTTCATTCAGCGCGCAGCAGAATGGATCCGCGCCAGCGAAAAGCCACTCATCATCGCCGGCGGCGGTGTGCACTATAGCGAGGCACAAGCCGAACTGCGGCAATTCGTCGACGCTCACGGCATACCCGTCTCCGAGACCAATGCTGGCAAAGGCGCGCTACCCTATGACCATCGCCTCAACCTCGGCGCCACCGGCCACACCGGCAACTCTTCCGCCAATATCTTCGCGCGTGAAGCCGACCTCATCATCGGCGTCGGCACGCGTTATAGCGATTTCACCAGCCAATCGAACTCCGCCTTCCAAAACCCTGCGGTGCGTTTCTTGAACATCAATGTTGCCGAATGGGATAGCTACAAACGGAACGCCTTACCCCTCACTGGTGATGCGCGCGTCACGCTAGAAGAACTGAGCGCCGCCCTGGGGACACATCAAACTGCCGTCAGTCATCAGAGTCGGGCGGCCGAAATGAACCGCGCCTGGGATGCCGAAGTACAACGCATCTATCACCTGGAGCATGAGCCCCTGCTCAGCCAAGGGGAGGTCATCGGCGCTGTCAACCATTTCAGCCGCCCACAGGATGTGGTGCTTTGCGCAGCGGGTAGCTTGCCCGGCGACCTGCATAAACTCTGGCGCACGCGCGACGCTCGTGGCTACCATATTGAATACGGCTACTCTTGTATGGGCTACGAAATCGCCGGCGGCATGGGTGTGAAATTGGCCGACCCAGAGCGTCAGGTTTATGTCATGTGCGGTGATGGCTCTTATCTCATGATGAATAGTGAAATCGTGACCATGGTTCAGGAGGGCATTCATATCATCATCGTCTTGCTCGACAACCATGGCTTCGCCAGCATCGGCGGCCTCTCCAACGCGGTGGGCAGCGATGGCTTCGGCACAAAGTACCGCTACCGCACTGAGAGTGGGCACCTGGATGGCGCGACCCTGCCCATCGATTTCGCGCAGAATTGCGCGAGTCTGGGAGCGGCCGTCTTCAAGGCCAAGGACCTCAACAGCCTGAAAGCAGCCTTGCGCGCCGCCAGCGAGGTGCGTGGGCGCCCCGCCTGCGTCGTCGTGGAAACCGATCGTCATGAGCGTGTCCCCATCTACGAGAGCTGGTGGGATGTACCGACGGCGGAAGTGAGCGAGAGCGATTCTGTTCGCGCCGCCCGCGCCCAATACGAAGCCGACCGCAAGAAATTGCGTCACTATCTCTGAGCGTCATGACGGATAAATTGCGCGTTGGCCTGATTGGCTGCGGGAATGTGGTGGAATATGGGCATTGGCCGGCGATCAGCGCTTTGCCCGCTATCGAACTTCGCGCCCTCTCCGATATCACCCCTGAACGCCGCGATATCGGGCAGCGCTGGTTCCAATTGCCGGATGATGCTGTCCATAGCGACCATCGACCCTTGCTCGCCCGCAACGATTTGGATGCGGTCGTCATCGCCGTCCCCCAACAATTTCGCCGCGAAATTGTCTTGGCTGCCTTCGCGGCAGGTTTGCATGTCTTGAGCGAAAAGCCCTTGGCCGATACGCCGGCGGTGGGGAAAGAATTGGTCGACACGGCCCAAGAGGCAGGGCTGACTTTTGGCATCTGCCACAATTATATTTTCTTCCCCGAATACCAAGCGCTCAAACACGAGCTGACGAGCGGCACCATCGGCGATCTGCGCGTGCTCACGATGAACTACTTGGGGGTGATCGATCACCCTGGCGCCCGCGAATACGAAAAAGATTGGCGTCATTCCCTGGCGGCCGGCGGCGGTGTATTGCTGGATATGGTGCACGCTGTCTACCTCGCCGAATGGCTCGCGGAAGCCAGCGCTGAGCAAGTGAACGCCTTCGTCGCCGCACCGCGTTATGGCGCGCGCCGGCCAGAAGTTGAAGATTTGGCCCTGCTGCAAATCGCTTTTCCAACGGGTTACGCGCTCATCAACATGGCTTGGGGGCAAGGGGTGGGCGGAGTGGATATCAGCGGTAGCGCTGGGCAATTGCGCCTGCGTTATGAGGAATATCAAACCAGCGGCTTCAACCAACCTGCTGAACTGTATCGCGTCAACGATTGGCATCGGCGCGAGATTCATCTCACGCACCAGCCGACGCATAGGGAAAATATCGCCGCCGCTTTCACAGCGCTTTGGGCCGATTTTCATGCGGCCATCCGCGCCGGCCGTCCACCGACCGCGCCAGCCAGCGCTGGCCAGAGCGCCTTGATAACGGCCCTGGGCGCTTACCTCGCCGCGCTCACCGGCCGCACCGTCGAATTGCCCTTAACCAACGATCATCCCGTCTTCCAAAAGGGCATCGCGGGCCTGGCAGAAGTCGCCCCTTGGCCGCAAAGCCATACCCTACGCGATGGGCTATTCGGGTTGCGCGATGGCTAATGGGCAAAGCATCAATCTGGGTTAAGAGGTCAAGCGCCGGAGCGATTCGCGCAAATCAGCGTCCAGTTCTGCGCGCCAATCTCCTCTTTTGTTCGCCTGAAAGGGGTTGGGTCCGGGCGCGTTGATTTCCAGGATGATGGGGCCCGCGTAGCCAATATCCGCCAAGGCCGCCAACTGCCCAGACCAATCGCTATTCCCCTTACCGAGACCGCGCCGGTTGGAATCGGCCGCATGGTATAGCCAAAGTGCGGCACCAGCTTCCTGAATGGCGCGGGCCGGGTCTGCTTCCTCAATATTCATGTGATAGCCATCGAGCAAGATGCCCAGGTTCAAGGCACCCACATCGGCCAACAAACGGGTGGCTTGGCTAATGGTATTCACCAAATGCGATTCATAGCGGTTCAACACCTCATAAACCAAACGCAGGCGGCGGGCACGGGCGCCCTCAGCCAGGGCTGACAACGATTCGACCAGGTGGTCATATTCCCTGCGGTCATCATCGTTGAAGGCCGCATAACGCCCGACCCGCCCATGGACACAAACCAGCGGCGCATCTTCCATGGCCGCGGCGAAATCCAGCATCTTTTCATAGGCAACGCTGGCGGCACGGCGGAAGCGAGTTTGTGGGTGGGCGAGATCCACATTCATGGGTGTGAGTGAAAAGATATGTAGACCCCAATCGGCGAAAATTTCACTGACCTCTTCGGGGGAATCCCGCTCGTAATCAGCACTCAACTGAACACCGCCAAAACCCATGCGGGCCAGCTCGCCAGCCGTCTTCGCCAATGGCGCCGCCCCGAAGATCCAATTGCAAACGCCGACGCGCGTAGCCGAAATCATGCCAATATCTCCGCTAGGTGTACCGGCCGCCCTTCATCATGCGAGCGTCGTGCCGCCAAGGCTAGGACCACTGGCGCCCGGCCATCTTCACCCGCGACCGGCGTCGGTTGCCCCGTCGCGATTGCCGCGACGAATTCCTCCAACTCGCGCACATAACTCTCTTGATAGCGCTCGAGGAAAAAATGATACGGTAAAGCGCGCTGTATGCCCTTCGCGGTCTGCAATTCGGCGCTATTGGGGTAGAGATTATCAGTGCGGATACCGCCTTTGCTGCCAAAAATCTCCAGCCGCTGGTCATACCCATAGGGCGACTGACGGCAATTGTCAATCACGCCGAAGGCGCCATTGGCGAAACGCAAGGTGACCAGGGCGGTATCCAAATCGCCAATTTCGCCAATCGCCGCATCGACGCGCACCGCCGCCGCCGTGTAGACCGTTTCGACTTCGCTAGCGATTAGAAAACGCGCCATATCAAAATCGTGGATCATCATATCGAGGAAGATGCCACCAGAGCCGCGTAGGTAATCCAGCGAAGGGGGCGCGGGGTCGCGGCTGATGATATGCAGGGTGAAGGGTTCGCCGATTTCCCCATCCTGCAAGGCCTTTCGCAAACGCTGGGCATTGGGGTCAAAGCGGCGGTTGAAACCCACCTGAAAAGCGACACCCGCCTTTTCCACTGCGGCCAGGGCGCGGTCGATGCGCGCCAGGTCATGGTCGATGGGTTTCTCACAAAAAATATGCAAACCGGCCGCGGCCGCCTCTTCAATGAGGGCAATATGGGTCTCCGTCGCGCTGGCGATACAAACGGCATCGAGCTTCTCGGCCGCGCGCGCGTTGCGCAAATCCTTGTACGCCGGGACTCCATGACGGGCGGCGATCTTCTCGGCAACCGGCAAGAACACATCCGCCACCGCGACCAGCTCCGCACCCGCCACTCTATTCGCCAAATTTTCCGCATGCAAGGCGCCGATGCGCCCCGCCCCCAAAACCGCAAATCGCATCGCTCCCGCCATCGGCCATCTCCCCCTATCTGCCACGATATTGCATGACGCCAAGCGGATTATAGCAATCATTTGCACGAGCGCCGCCGCGCCATCACCGCTAAACTGCGTCCATGTCCAGGCGTCGCCAGACCAATTTTGGCAGCACGAATCACAACAATCCGCCCAGCTACTTTCTGTTGCTGGTGGCCTTCCTATTGGTGTTCGGTGTCTTTTTCCTGCTACAAGGGTTGCGCAATTTCACCGCAAATCGGGGTGGCTTCGCGGCCGATAGCGCGACCGAGGATACCGCTGCCACCCTTCTGGCCAACACAGTCATCGCCCAACGCGCCGCCACGCAAACCGCCCGCCCCACCCTCACACCCATCCCGCCCTGTCAGGATTTTGTGATTCGCGTACCTTTCGCCAACCTGCGACGCGCGCCCGATCTCCAAGCCGAGGTATTGGAACGCTTGCCAGAAGGCCAAGGGATTTGCGTCATCCAACCAGCCACCACAGGGATGGAATGGCACCTCGTAGACCGCAACCCCAACACAAGGCGCGTGGATACCGCCTATTTGCATCGCTCGACAATTCGCGCCCTGCGGCCAACCCCCAGACCCACAGCGACGGCAACCCCCATCCCCCTCGCCACCGTCACCCCCATCCCCCAATGAAGCCACTGAGCTGCGCAGCGGCGCGATTGCAGACCCTTCTCACAAACGCTAAACTCTGCCCATATCGGTAGGCTCATTTCTGTAAGAGTGAATTCATATGTTATCGGACCTGGATATCGCCAAACGGGCGCAGTTGCGCCACATTCATGAGATTGCCGCCCAGATGGGCCTCGATGAGGGGGATCTGGATACCTACGGCAGCCCCCATGTCGCCAAATTGCGGGGCGAGGTGCTGGCGAAGGTCTCTGAGCGAGCGAGCGGCAAATACATCGATGTCACCGCCATCACACCAACCCCTTTTGGCGAGGGGAAATCCACTACCGCGGTGGGGCTCGCGCAAGGGTTGCAAAAAATTGGCAAGCGCTCGGTGCTCACCCTACGGCAACCATCGCAAGGGCCCACCTTCGGCATCAAAGGCGGCGCGGCCGGTGGTGGCTATTCGCAAGTGGTACCAATGGACATCTTCAATTTGCACCTCACCGGCGATATACATGCCGTCTCCGCCGCCAACAACCTACTCGCGGCCATGATCGATAACCGCTTGCTACGCGGTAACCCGCTGGATATCGATGTGGATACGATCACCTGGCGTCGGGTGCTCGATGTCAACGATCGCTCCTTGCGCGATATCGTCATCGGCCTCGGCGGGCGCATGGATGGCGTCACGCGGCAGACCGGCTTTGACATCGCGGTGGCCAGTGAAGTGATGGCCATCCTCGCCCTCACCACCTCGCTGTCGGATATGCGCGCGCGCTTTGGGCGCATCGTCATCGGTATGAACAAGGATAAGCAACCGGTTACAGCCGAAGACATCGGCGCCGCCGGCGCGATGACCGTACTCATGAAAGACGCCCTGCGCCCCAATCTGTTGCAAACCTTGGAGAATACGCCCGCCCTCGTCCACGCCGGGCCTTTCGCCAATATCGCCCACGGCAATAGCAGCGTTCTCGCCGACCTCATCGGTATCCGTTGTGGCGAATACTTGGTCACAGAGTCCGGCTTCGGCGCGGATATCGGCGCCGAAAAATTCTTCAACATCAAATGTCGCGCCAGCGGTCTGAAACCCGACGCGGCGGTGCTGGTCGTTACGGTGCGCGCTCTGAAATCCCATTCGGGCAAATACCGCGTCGTCGCCGGCCGCGGCTTGCCCGAGGAGATGTTGGCCGAAAATGTCGCCGATGTCGAAGCGGGTGCCAGCAACCTGGTGAAACAAATTGAGAATGTGCGCGCGCATGGCGTGACCCCGGTGGTGGCCGTCAACGCCTTCGCCAGCGATCACCCCAGCGAATTGGCCAGCATCCAGCGCATCGCCACCGAAAACGGGGCCATCGGCGCCGCCATCTGCCACCATCACGCCCGCGGTGGCGATGGTGCTCGCGAATTGGCGGAAATGGTCGTGACCGCCGCCAATACCGCCAACGAATTTCGCTACCTCTATGACCTGGAACAGCCCATCCGCGCCAAAATTGAGGCCATCGCTACCCAGATTTACGGCGCCGCCGCGGTCAGCTACACCCCCTTGGCTCGTCGACAGATTCGCAGCTATGAAGAGAGCGGCTTTGGCAATTTGCCCATCTGTATGGCCAAGACGCATTTGAGCCTCAGCCACGATGCCAACCGGAAAGGCGCGCCGCAAGGTTTCACCTTGCCCATCAGCGAAGTCCGCGCCAGCATCGGCGCCGGTTTCATCTATCCGCTCTGCGGTGATATGCGCACCATGCCGGGACTTTCCGCTCATCCTGCCGCCGAGAATGTGGATCTGAGCGAGGATGGCGAAGTCGAAGGGCTCTTCTAAAGCGAGGAGAAATATCGATGACTTTTTTCCAACGCCGCGCGCGCGAAGATGACGAAAAACCCACGGAGCCAGCGAGCGACGACGCGTCAACGCTCTTGGAAAAGAAAGAAAGTCCGCCGCGAATGGCCAATCAATCCATCGGTTTTTCCACTGTCTTGGGCCCGCAATCGGAGATGAAGGGAGTTCTTCATTGCGAAGCCAACGCACGCTTGGATGGTAGTTTTAGCGGCGAGATGCAAATCGGTGGCAATGTACTGGTCGGTGAAACGGCGCGCATCGAGGCCGACATCCACGCGCGCAATGTTTCGGTAGCCGGTGCCGTGCGCGGCAACATCTGCGGGCGCAAAGTGCAATTGCTGCGCACGAGTCGCGTCTGGGGCGATATCGAAGCCACCGCGCTCACCACTGAGGAGGGTGCCTTCATCGACGGCCGTATCACTATGGTCAGCCAGGAAACACACCCTGAGAGCCAAACCCGCGAAGCGGATAGCGACGAAGCGAAGATGGAAGACACCAGCACAAACGAGACACCAGAGGGGGGAACCAACGCGCCTGCCCCTCCTCCAAGCGAGGCGCAGGGAGCGCCGGATTGAAACGCGCGCCTAAATTATCGGCACCGTCAAACCACCATCCACAACAAACACTTGCCCGGTCGTGAAATCAGAGGCAGCGCTAGCCAGGTATAGGGCGATACCCGTCAAGTCAGCCGGCTGGCCAATGCGCCCACTGGGCGCGCGCGCTTCCACAGCGCGGCGCCGCTCTTCATCCTGCCAGAGAGCGCGTGCGAAGGCCGTTTGAATCAAACCCGGTGCCAAGGCGTTGACCTGGATATTGGCCGGCCCCAGCTCCAAGGCCAGCGTCTGTGTGAGGCTGATCAATGCCGCTTTGGTCGCGCTATAGATGCCCTGCCCTCGTCCGGGACGCAAGCCGTTGATGCTGGCGATATTGATTATCTTGCCGCCGGCCGCCGTCATCATGGGCACCACCGCCTGCGTCAACCAAAAAACGCCAAGCAAATTGACTTCCAGCGTTTTCTGCCACATGCTGTCTTCCGCGCTCAGCAAGGGGCCGAAATGTGGGTTGGTGGCCGCGTTGTGGACGAGGATATCGACGCCGCCAAAGGCATCCTCTGCGGCTTTCGCCAGCGCCTGTAACGCCGCCTTATCGCCGTTGTGCGCGGGGACAGGCAGGGCTTCCGCGCCGCTTTCCTCGATCGCCGCGGCCACAGCAGCCAGCCCCTCCGGCCGTCGGCCACTCAACACGACACGCGCACCCGCCGCCGCATAAGCCTCGGCGATGGCGCGGCCGATACCACGCGAGGCGCCGGTGACGATGGCCACCTTACCCTGCAAATCGCCACGCTGCGCGACCGCAAACTCGCTCATACGCGCTCTTTCGGGATGGTAACCAACAGGGGCAAACCCAACGCGCGCGAATCCTCTGGGTCGTGAAGACGGTCATCAGCGAACTCCGCCGCCAAGCCAATGGCCAAGCCAATGGCCGCGGCCAAACCCAGTTGCAAAACCGGCCATAACCGCTGGATCAGCGAAAGCGATGCTTCTTTGACCTGCGGTGCATCCAAGAAAGTGATATTCGCCGTGTCGCTCAGCTGCGGGAGATAGTGCGCGGCACGCTCACGCATCACGGCGATCGCAGCGCGCGCGATGACAGCCAGCTGCCCATCGTCGGCTGCTTCCAACTCCAAATGACCGATACTGCGCTCGTAGTCGCTGATGACCGCCCACCCTCCTTGCAAAGATGAGGCTGCCTCCTGATCACTCACCCACCGTTCCACTTCATCATGAAAGCTGCTGGATTGCGCCCAGGAAGTCAGCGCCCGGACAATCAACTCGGAAGTGAGCCAGAGGTCTTGATAATCGTCAACCAGCTTGACCGCGGGCTTTTCCGGCTGTGAGGCGGTGTAGCGCAAATGGACCCGATAGGAGGGTGGCGGCGGGTTTGCGAACAGTGGCGGCAAGATGAAGATGGCCGCCACTAGCGGTGGTGTGAGCACCAACCAGACACGTCGCCGCCCGATTCGCCACCAGTCTCGCCATTCCATCAATCGTCATCCCCCAACCGGCCGCGCTTGCAGTTTAGCAGATCGATACGCGCTCTACCCTCGAAATTCTTCCCAGGCGGCGGCGACAGTTTCTCGAATCTCTCGCAAGAAGCGTTGACGGGAGAAGCGTGCTGCTTCACGCCGCAAGAGTTGCGCATCGTATTGTCGCTCATCAAAAATTCGCAAAGTATCCACAAGGGAATCGAGAGTCTGCTCGGAAAAAAGCTCACCCCCCACCCCTGGTCGGACCGTATCCAGCGCACCACCACCCGCAAAAGCGATGACCGGTCGCCCGGCCGCTTGCGCCTGCACCGGCACGATGCCAAAATCTTCCCGCCCAGGAAAGAGCAACGCGCGACAACGCGCCAGCAATTGCGGGAGATCGGTATCCGCCACATACCCTAGGAATTCCACCGTGGGGCCGGCGAGAGCCCGCAACCGGGCAGCATCACGGCCGCGGCCAGCCACCTTTAAAGGCAAACCCAGAGCCGTCGCCGCGCGCACTGCCAAATCGATGCGCTTGTAAGGGATGAGGCGCGAAACAACGAGAAAATAATCTTCATGCTCCGCCGGCGCGCTAGCCGCAAAGCGCTCGATATCGACCGGTGGGTGTATGATGGTCGCTTCGCGGTGGTAATGACGACGGATGCGCTCGCGGATGGCAGCGGAGATGGCGATGAAACGCTGCACGCGTTGGGCGGCGGCGTAATCCCAGCGGCGAAGCAAACCAATCAGCGGCCGCAGTGCCGCCACCAGCGGCGCTGCAAAACCTTCCTGTGCCATGTATTCTTCATATTGCCAAAGGTAGCGTGTCGGCGCTAGGCAATAGCAGAGGTGTAAGGTGTTCGCAGGGGTACGGAAGCCATGGCAAAAACCGCTCTTGTTACTGAGCAAGACCTCCCAACCGCGCAGCCGCAAGGATTGCCAGGCTAGCGGATACAAGGGTAAATAGCGCAGGTGCTTTTGCGCGATACCCGGCAAGCGATTCGTCCAGAGCGGGCGGATATCCCAATGGCGATAGGCAGCTGGCATATGCTGCGGTGCGTAAATGCTGGTGAATATTGGGCTTTGTGGGAAAGCCTCGACCAGGGCCGCCAATACATCCTCGGCACCACCGCGCTGATTCAGCCAATCGTGGATCAGGGCCAAGTGTGGTTGCCGTTGCGCAGTCATCCGCACCGCGCCAAATCGCGTAGGGGTAGGTAGGATTTTCGATGAATCGCGCAGGGACCAAAACGCCAAAGGGTGGCGCGGTGTCTTGGGGTTCCGTAGCCCTTATGCTTTGCGAAGCCATATTGGGGGAAGCGGTTGGCTTGCCGAAGCATGTGTTCATCGCGCCAGGTCTTGGCCAGCACGCTGGCGGCGGCGATGCTGAGCGAGCGGCGATCCCCTTGCAAAAGGCTAAACTGCGTCAGTTGGCGCTCCTCCGGCAAAGTCAGGGCATCAATCAGCAAGCAATCGAGCGGAAAACGGTCACGCCGCAAAGCGAAGAGCGCACGAGTCATCGCCAGGCGGGTCGCCGCTATGACGCCACCATCATCCACCTCGGCAGCGCTGGCGCTGCCGAGCCCCCAGGCGCGAGCATGGCAATGGATAGCGCGGGTCGCAACCGCTCTCTCTTGGGCGGTCATCAATTTCGAATCGCGCAGACCACGCAAACGACGGCGTGTATGCTCACCACGCAGCGACAGGGCGACGGCCGCGGCGACGATTGGGCCGGCCCAAGCGCCGCGACCCACCTCATCCAACCCCACGATGCCCACATAACCAGCTGCTTGCAATTCCAACTCATAGCGCAAGCTGGCCGTACGCAGGCGACGCTTAACCATCGTCCGCTCGTGAATAGTATCCACGCCAATCATTGAGCCGAATCCGTGCGATTTCCAGGAGTAAATTCGTGGAATCGCCGAATAAGCGCATCCGCGAATCGGGGTCAAAATACCAAGTGATGGGCACCTCAAAGATGCGAAAGCCGCGCCGCGCCGCCAAAAAGAGCACCTCGACATCAAAACCGATGCCGCGAATGCGCTGGGTGGCGAAAAGCTCCGCCGCCGCCGCCGCACTGAAAACCTTGAAACCGCATTGGGTATCTTCAAATTGTCGGATGGCCAATATTTTGATGATCCAGTTGCTGACACGGCCCATCCAATGGCGATATTGGGGCTCGCCGATTCGCTTGGCGCCCCGCCCTTCCCGTGTGCCGATGATCAAATCGTAACTTTCACGCTGCAACAAGAATTTATCAATTTCCCCGATGGGCATGGATAGATCCACATCGCAGGCGAAACGCCATTCCCCGCGCGCGGCCAGCATGCCTTCGCGGACCGCCCATCCCTTACCGCGCCCCAGCACAGACAACACGCGAATGCGCTCATCCTCTTTCGCAAAACCGCGAGCGAGGGTGAGGGTTTGGTCGGCGCTGCCGTTCTCAACCAGCAAGAATTCCACCTCATAAGCTTGCTCGTTGAAATAGGCCCGCAGTTGTGCCAGGCAAGAAGGGAGGCGCCGTTCTTCATTGTGTAGGGGGATGATGACGGAGAGGAATGGCGCGCGGGAATTGGCACTTGCGCTCATCATGGCACGAGTAGGCGCTCCAGCTCAACCAACGGCACTGAGCGGGTCGCTTGCACAGCGCGGCGTTTGCGCCACATGTTGGGTAGCAGGCGCAAACCCGCCCACATGCCGCGCAATTGCGCGCGCGCTTCTGCCCCGCGCCAAGCCCGTATCGCAGCAATCGCCCAACAGAACTGTCGCCAGAGGATGCGCGGGCCATAGCGGCGCCAGAAAGCGCCGGGCAGGTTCTTGACCACGATAGCGATGCGGTTCCGCCCATCGTAATAGCTGGCCGTAACACCGCCGCCACTGGCACTCAAATGGTGATAGACGACCGCCTGGGGGACATAAAGGCAGGGCCAGCCACGCAATTGCGCCCGCCAACCCAAATCCACATCCTCGCCCGAGAAGAAAAAATCGTCATCCAATAAACCCACATCAGCCAGCATCTCGCGTCGATAGATGGCCGCGCCACCACAAGCGCTGAAAACGAATTCCTCCCGCTCGTATTGCCCCTCGTCGCATTCCCAAACACCGCGATTACCGGCGCGTCCGTCGCGCGTGAAATAATCGCCGGCGGTATGAAGAACATTGCGCCGCTCAAAGAGCAGAATCTTGCTGGCGACGCTGCCCAGTGCTGGCCAGCGCCGGAAAGCATCGATCGCCGCCTTCGCCCAACCGGGCGTCACCTCAGTATCATTGTTCAAGAGAGCCAGGAATTCGCCGCGCGCCGCGCGCAAACCCGCGTTGCTCGCTCCTGTGAATCCTCGGTTGACCGGCAACTCCAATAGGTGCACTTGCGGATGGTGTTCGCGCAGATAAGCGACCGATTCATCGGATGAGGCGTTGTCGACGAGGATGATTTCCAGCGGTTGGTATTCCTGCGCAGCGAGGGCTTTCAAGCAGGCCGGTAAATAAGCGCGGCCGTTCCAATTCGCGATGACAACGGAGAGCAAGCCCAATTCCGCCTCGCCATTCACCACCGCAGCAAGACCTCTTTTTCCAGGAATTCGGCCAGCGCTTCTTCCCAAGGTCTTAGACGGATGCCCAAGGCCGCGGCGGCCTCGTTGGCGAGCGCGCTGAAAGGCGGCGGGCAACTGGCTCGCGGCCAATCAGCACGCGTGATGGCTACGATTTCCTTATCGGCCAATCCCACTCCATCGAGGAGAAAGCGCGCCAACGCATAGCGTGAGCAGGCACCTTCATTCACCAGGTGAAAATTACCGCGGGCGCCGCTATCGATGAGGGCAATCAAAGCCGCGGCCAAATCTTCCGTCGAGGTTGGGTTGGCCACTTCATCCATCACCACGCGCAAAGGCTCACCCGCTCGCGCTGCCACCAAGATACTCTGCACAAAATTGCGCCCATCCGGAGCATAAAGCCAAGCCGTGCGCACGATGCAATGTTGCGGCTGGATGGCGCGCAGCGCTTCTTCCCCCAACCATTTGCTACGGCCATAGGGATTGGCGGGTTGCGGGCGGTCGTATTCGTGAAAGGGTGTATCGCCGATTTTTCCGCTAAACACTTCGTTGCTGCTGATGTAAAAGATGGGGATATCGCGCTCGGCGGCGATTTGCGCGGCGAAGCGCGTCCCCAAAGCGTTGATGCGGTTGGCGCGTTCTGGCTGGCGCGCGCAACCATCGACATCCGTCCAGGCGGCGCAATGAACGATGGCCTCGGGCTTTTCGCGCCGAGCGCATTCGCGGAAAGCGGCGATATCGGTCACATCCGGCTGATGGCCAGCGGCGGTCGGGTTACCGCAAACTTGGGCACCAGCCCGCGGCAAAAGCGTGCGCAAAGCGCGCCCCAGGCGACCGCGGCCTCCCGTGATGAGCACCCGCATAATCAACCAGCTCCCAACGCGCGGCCGAGGATTTCCCTCATGGTCTGGTTTCCCGTTCGCGGTACGCGGGTAGCGACCTTGAGGGCCGCCCGACCATCAGCGCAGCTTCTCTTTCAGGGCAGCCATGAGCGCGGGCACAACTTCATACAAGTCGCCAACGATGCCGTATTTCGCCAACTTGAATATCGGCGCATCGGCATCTTTATTGATGGCGATGATGATTTTGCTGCTGCGCATGCCGGCCTGATGCTGAATCGCGCCGGAGATGCCACAGGCGATATAAAGATCGGGGCTGACGACACGGCCGGTCTGCCCGACTTGGTGCGCGTAGGGGATGTAACCGGCGTCGACAGCGGCGCGGCTGGCGCCCACGGCCGCCCCCAAAACGGCGGCCAAAGGACGGATGGTATGCTCAAATCCGTGTTGCGCCTTCCAAACGGCCGCATCTTCTGCCTCAGCCGGAGCATTTTCCGGGTTGTTCGCCATACCTCGGCCACCGCTGACAATAATGGAGGCATCACCCAGATTGACGCTACCCGCAGCGGCGGAGAAGGATTCCACCTTTGTAACAATTTGGCTTTCTTCAAGGGCAGGTGCCACTGAGGTCGGCGTCAGCGACCTATCCTGATCGTATTCTGGCGCGGGGAAAGCGCGCCCGCGCAACAAAATGAAACTCGTCGGCCCAATCAACCGACCTTCCATCCACAATTTTCCAGCATAAACGGGACGAGTGATGACGATATCGGTGCCATCCACAGCCAATTCAAGCACTTCGTTGAATAGGCCAGCAGCGCAATCCGCGGCGCTGGCCGCCATGATCTCTCGTCCACGGCTGGTCCCCACCGCGATGACCGCCCGCGGGCGGTGCTCGGTCACCAGTTGGCTCAAAAGGTCAGCATAGGGCTCGAGGCGAAAGGGGAAGAGCGTTTCATCTTCACAGATGATCGCCTCATCCGCGCCATAGCGGGCCGCTTCCATGGCGATTTCGCGCGCATTTTTACCGAATACGCAGGCGACCAAGCTGGCATCGCTCTGCTCCGCGAGGCGTGCCCCCGCCCCGAGCGCCTCCCAGCTGGTCGAGACCGCCGCGCCTTCGAAACTCTCGAGCCAAACGAATATTGCGCTCAAAGTACCTTCTCCTCCAACAAGCGTTCCACCAGTTGCTGCGCCTGCTCGTTCGCTTCTCCGGGCAACATTTCGGTCTCCACAGTGGCGCGCGGCAATTCCCGATAGGCGTCAATTGCCGCGCCGCTCGGCGTTGCCTCGACACCAAGCTCCGCCAGCGTCCAGCGCGGGATCTTTGCCCGCGAAGCACGGCGGATGCCCATGAAACTGGGGTAACGGGGTTCGTTGATGTCCTTCATCACACTGATGACCGCCGGGAGGCGACTGCGCAAGGTCTGCAAACCTGGCTCCAGCATGCGCTCGACGCGGAAGTTGCCATTCTCGTCAGCCATTTCCAAAATTCGCGACACATAACTGATCATCGGCCAACCCAACATGCGTGCCAATTGCACACTGTGTTGGTCGGTGCCGACATCAACACTCTCTTTGCCGAAGATGACGAGACGGATATCGCCCAGTTTGCGCACAACCCCAGCGGCAGCGCGAGCGTAAGCCAGGCTATCACGCGGGTCCAGCGCCGCATCTTCCAGCAAAATCGCATTTTGGATGCCCATGGCCAGGCTATGCTTCAGGGCATCGAGATGCAATTCCGAGCCCAGGGCAAGCACGGTGGTTTGGCCACCAGCGCTCTCCGCCTGACGAATGCCCTCTTCGAGCGCGTATTCATCCCAGGGGTTGACGACGGTGGCGGCATCCCCCCATGTCACCGCGCCACCATCATCCAGCTCGATGCGCGCGGCGGTATCCGGAGTCCCTCGTGTGATCACCAAGACATGCAATTTCTTTCCCTCCCCAAAATTTGACCGTGTCCCAACAAGACGATGAGCCCATTGTAGCCAAAAAAACCCCTCAGGGCCGCCATCGGTTCCCACCAGCATCGGCCTAGGCGCACCCCACCCATCCTCTGTCATCCAATTCCCCCGCCGCCGCGAAAACTGCTATGCTGACGGCGATGCCCAGGAACAATCCCGCGGATGAGCGAGCGCTCGCGCTCTTTTTGGCGGCGCAATTTCGCAACCTCAGCAGCATTCGTCAGATCCGCCTCCACGACCAAAGTCAACACCATGAGCCGTCCCCCTTGTTAACCATCGAAACCTGGATGCAGGCGACGCTCTTCGTCTATACCTTTCGCAAAGCCTCCTCACCTCGCCAATTGCGCCGCCTCCTGAGCCAAAACACGCGCGCAGGGATTGGTACGACGCTCTTCCTGGAAAGCGGCGCCTTTCCTGACGAAAACCCCTTGAAACCGCCGCCTTGGTTGCGAGTTTTGCACTCGTTGAATCGCGGGCGCATCTTCGCTTTCTCCGGGGGCCCAAAAGATCACCGAATGGACCTCTTGTCTCTATCACCCACCAACCGGTCGAAATACTGGGCGCTGTGCTGGCAAAAAGGCATCCATCTGCGGCGCCTGGCGGTGAGTCAAATCACCCTCGAGAGCGGAGCATTGCGGGGGCATTGGCTCGGCGCCGAGCTGGATAGCCGGAATCAAGGTCTGGATTACCAAGCTGTCGCACGTGAGCGGCGTACGCATCCCTCTTCCGGCGAGGTGATCTTGAGCGAAAGCCTGCGCCTACTCGGGCTCGGCGCGGGAGCGAACACGAAAGAAATTCGCCAGGCTTTCCGCCGCTTGGCCCGCGAAACCCATCCAGATGTTAGCCAGCTACCCACAGCCGAGGCCGAAGCGCGCTTCCGCCGCCTACAAATCGCCTACCAAAAAGCCCTCTCTGAGCGAATTCGCTAATCTTCCGCGCCACCATACACCACGGAGGGTTTGGGCTGGTCATTGATCCGCAGTTGGAAAATGTCTGGTCGCGCGTAATGCCCGACGGCGTCGAATTCATAGCGGGCGCGCGCCAATTCTGCGCGGTCCAGATCCGCATACAGGATACCCTCTTCATCGTAGAGCGGGCCCGCTAGGGTTTCCCCCAGCGGAGAGTAGATGGCCGAACCGCCGCGCGAGAGGGTTTCCGGTAACCCCGCTACCTCATCATATTGGAACAACTCGGGCGGCAAGCTGGCGCGAGTCTGGAATTGGTTGCAACCCAAGACAAAGCAACGCCCTTCCAACGCGATGTGTTGCAAGGTCGCTTGCCAGCCCAGGCGTTGGTCGGCCGTGGGGGCCAAGTAAATTTCCACACCCTGGCCGTAGAGAGCCATGCGCGCTAGGGGCATGCGGTTTTCCCAGCAGATGAGGCCGCCGATGCGCCCTAGGGGCGTCTCGCTGACGCGCAGGGTACTGCCATCCCCTTCACCCCAAATCAAGCGCTCGGCGGCCGTCGGTTTAATCTTGCGGTGCGCGTTGCGCAACTGGCCATCGGCGCCAAAATGCAAGAGGGTGCAATAGAGCGTCGAGCGCGAATAGCGCGAATCTCGCTCGACCAGGCCGATGGCCAATTCGACACCCGCCGCGGAGACCGCCTCGCTCAATCGCTCCGTCGTCGAACTGGGGATTTCGACCGTGTTCTCCCAATATCGTCGCCATAACTCGCGCCCGCTAGCGCTGCGGTCACCGACTCTGGTCCCGAAGGTCAACCCACGCGGATAAGCGGGGATATGGGCCTCCGGGAAGAGCACCAACTGGGCACCGTTCTCGGCCGCTATCGCGAGCCAATCACAAACTCGCGCGACACCCTCTTCCAGGCAAAAGGCGGCGGGCTGTGCCTGCACAACCGCGACACGGAATTTCTCTTGCACATCTCCCATCATCATTGCACCCCTTGAAACAGCGACAGTTGCAGAAAATTGTATGCGAAATGGGCGATGATCGCCGCGCTAGTGCTGTATCTTTCCCGCAAAAACCCCAAACCCGCGCCAACGACGAATAGGAATATCAAGGCCGGGGTATAGCCATATTGCGTATGGGAAAGGGCGAAGAAGACGCTGGTGGCCAACAAACCAAAGACCGGTTGTAACGCTCCTCGGAAGAGTATCTCTTCGCTGAGCGCTGTGAGGGTGGCTAGGAGCAAGATGAGCGGTAACGAGGAGAATAAAGTGGTGATATCGCGCGCGAAGGCGCTTTGCTCCGCGAATTCCTCCATCGGCAAGAACAATTGCCAGAGGATGCTGCCCAATTGCGTGAGGATGAGCAAGGCAGTACCGATACCGAGGCCGAATAGCCAATCTTCCCGCTTGGGCAGCCGTAAACCGAGGCGGGCGAGGGTTTTGCGCTCCGACCTCCTCATCGGATAGCCCACACCGAGCAGCGCACAAGCCAGGAAAATCACGGCCTGTAAGAGCAATTGTTCGACGCTGATACCGGCGCCGCTCTCCAAATCATCGGTATTGAAGGCTTGCGAGCCAAAAAAGAGCGCCAGCGTCATGAAAGCGAGGATGAGCGGAACGACATGTGTACTGAGGTCAGCCCGAAAAGAGGCACCGCGAAAGGCATAGCGCCGCAGGAATTCGCGGAACGCGCCGCTCCAGAGCGCCGCTGCGGCCGCCACGCAAGTGAACATCACCAGGAGGAAGCCGGTCACCGCCTCGGGTAGCGGTATGGCCAATGAATCGAGGGTGGCGGCGTCGATTTCCCCGTTCAACTCAGCCGGTGGCCAAGCCAAAGCCCAAAAAATCAGGCTGAAGCCAAAAAGAAACATGAGACCAATCAAACCAGCGCTCAACCAGCGCAAGGATTTCGCTTCCGGCTGTGAGAAGAGCGGCCGTTGTTGCGCGCCATAGATCAGGGCGCTCACATAGAAAATGGGGACCAGCACAAAACAAAGGAGTTGTGTCATGGGATGGGCGTCAATGCGCTATCAGGGGCTAGGACAGGAGTATAAGCGAAAAATGTCAGAAACATCAGTGCACGCAGTGGCCGTTGACGCGGCAACGCGCACTTGCTAGACTGAGCGCGTGAGGGTGCCACTGCAGGAGCGATGGCCGAGCGGCTTAAGGCGGTGGTCTTGAAAACCACTGTGGCGCTATGCGTCACCGGGGGTTCGAATCCCTCTCGCTCCGCCTGAATTTGGGGAGGTGCCAGAGTGGTTGATTGGGGCCGCCTGCTAAGCGGTTGTACCGTTAATCGCGGTACCGCAGGTTCGAATCCTGTCCTCCCCGCCTCCTCAATCGAGCGAGGGCTATGGATGATCGGGAATTGATTCGCGGCCGACAACAAGAAGAGAGCGGTCAACAAGGAGAACGATGGCCAACCACAAATCAGCGTTAAAACGCATCCGCCAAAATGAAAAACGGCGCCTCCACAACCGACATTTTCGCAACCGAGCGCGCACGCTTGTGCGCAAGGGTCGCAGTGCAATCGCCAGTGGCGATGCCGCGCTGGCGCGCAGCGCCATTCGCGCTGCCGTGCGCGATTTGGACCAGGCGGCGGCGCGTGGCATCATCCACGCGCGCAACGCCGCGCGCCGCAAGAGCCGCCTCATGAAACAACTCGCGCGGATGGGCGGCGACGGTTAATCCCCTCCACGGAGCCTCTCATGACCATCAGCCCACTGCTCAAGCCAAGAACACCTTGTCAACACCTTTATGCCATCTTCCATTTTGTTGACTAGGAGCGACTCAATTTGCATTTAGCGCGGATGCTACAAGCTGTCGACGCGCACGCCGCTGGTGAGCCCGGCCGGGTCATCGTCGGCGGCGTTCTTGATATCCCTGGCGATAGTGTCTACGAAAAAATGGTGCATCTACGCGACCATGGCGATGCCCTGCGCAAATTGATGCTCAACGAGCCGCGCGGCTACCCCGGCCTTTGTTGCAACCTCATCGTCACACCGGGTGACCCCGCCGCAGACGCGGGTTTCATCATCATGGAACAAATGGAATACCCGGGTATGTCGGGCACCAACACCATCTGCGTCGTCACCGTCTTGCTAGAAACCGGCATGTTACCCATGAACGAACCGGTGACCGAGCTGACTTTGGAAGCGCCGGCCGGCCTCATTCAGGTACGCGCCGATTGCCGCAATGGCAAGGTGCAGCAAGTCACCTTCCGCAATGTACCCGCCTTCGCGACACACTTGGACGCGAAAATCGAGGTACCCAATTTGGGGACCGTAATCGTCGATGTCGCCTATGGCGGTATGTTCTATGTCATCGCTGACGCAGGGCAATTTGGCCTGGCGCTCACGCCCGATGAGGGTAGCGATATCTGTCGCATCACCGAAATGGTGAAAGCCGCCGCTGCCGAGCAATTGCCCGTCGCCCATCCCTTGCAACCAGGCTTCGCTGGCATCACCATCGGCCAGCTCAGCGCACCACCCAGCCACCCAGAAGCGCATCGCAAAAACGCCGTCACCATCTCCACCGGCGAACTGGATTGGGAGAAGCCCGGTAGTTGGACCGGCGTACTCGACCGCTCACCCTGCGGTACCGGCACCTGTGCCAAGATGGCAACGCTCTACGCGCGCGGCCAATTGGCCCTCAACGAAGACTTTCGCCACGAGGGCATCCTGGGCACCATTTTCACCGGCCACCTACTGGCAGAGACGCGCGTCGGCGATTACCCGGCCATCATCCCCAGCTTGAGCGGGCCCGGTTGGATCACCGGCTTCGCCAATTATGTGGTTGACCAAAACGACCCTTTTCCCGAAGGCTTCACCGTCGGCGACATCTGGTAAAGAGGGCGCGATGATCATCGGTATCCCGGCGGAGGTGAAGAGCGGCGAGCATCGCGTAGCCCTTTACCCGGCCGCCGTGCGTGAGTTGGTCATGGCGGGGCATCGCCTCCTCGTCCAGTCTGGCGCGGGAATCGGGAGCGGTTTCTCCGATGAAGAATATCGTCAAGCAGGCGCAGAAATCCTGGCCGAAGCCGGCGAAGTTTGGGCAACTGCCGAAATGATCGTCAAGGTGAAAGAGCCGCAGGTCAGCGAATTTGCGCACCTGCGCGCCGGGCTCATCCTCTTCACCTATTTGCACCTGGCGGCCGAGCGTGCGGTGGCCGAAGCGCTGTTGGCCAGCGAAACCACTGCCCTCGCCTATGAGACGGTGGAAGACCCAAAAGGTAACCTACCCCTACTGGAACCCATGAGCGAGGTGGCGGGACGCATGGCCACACAAATCGTGGCGCACTTTTCAGAAAAGGGGCCGGGCGGACGCGGCGTTTTGCTCGGGGGCGTCCCGGGCGTCACCCCCGCCCATGTGGTCGTTTTGGGTGGCGGTACCGTCGGCAGCCAGGCGGCGCGTATGGCCCTAGGCTTGGGCGCGCGCGTGACCTTGCTGGACATCGACTTGGAACGTCTGCGCTTTCTGGATCAAACGATGTCCGGGCGCTTCAGCACGCTCTACAGCAACTCGACCAACATCCAAGAGGCCATTCGCAGCGCCGAAGCCGTCATCGGCAGCGTACTCATCCGCGGTGCCCGTGCGCCAATGCTCATCACGCGACCAATGCTGGCCGCTATGCCTCGCGGTGCTTTCATCATTGATGTCGCCGTCGACCAAGGCGGCTGCGTGGAAACGACGCGCCCAACAACCCACCAAGAACCCACCCATATCTTGGATGGCATCGTGCATTATGGGGTGACCAACATCCCCGGCGCCGTTCCCAGAACGGCCAGCCTCGCGCTGGCCAACGCCACCCTACGCGCCATTCAGCGGCTGGCAGGGGCCGGGCTACGGCCCGCCTTACAGGCTGATGCCGGGCTGGCCCGCGGCTTGAACACCCACCAGGGCGCCATCACCTATCCGGCGGTGGCCGCGACCCTCTCCCTTCCCAGCCAGTCGCTAGCAAAAATTCTGAACTAAATTTTCACTACAGTTGCACATAGCTATTTTCGGCCAAGATGAAGCGACGCACGGCCGGAACGCTATCCCGGGCGGCGGTGACGCGCGTGTTATCCGCAAGCAAACTGGAATCCAGGCGGCCGGGCAGATTGCGCAATTGACAATCTTTCATCACGATGCTCCCCTCAATCTCGCTACCCTCGATGATGACATCATCGCCGACCGCCGTATAGGGGCCGATATAAGAATTGCGTACCCAGACGCGGTCGCCGATGATGACCGGCCCGCGGATGTGGCTATTTTCCACCACCGTCCCTTCACCGAGCAAGACGCGCGGCCCAACCTCGCTATTTTCACAAACTCCCGCGTGTTTTTTCGGCGCCGAATGGTAGGGCAAATCACCGAGCACCAGCTGATTCGCCTGCAAGATCGCATCGGGCTTACCCGCGTCGACCCACCAACCGTCAATGACATAGGCATCTACCCGAGCACCACCTTCGAGGAGCGCCTGAATGGCGTCGGTGATTTCCAGCTCATTGCGCCAAGAAGGTTGGATGGTGCGGATGGCCGCGAAGATGTTCGGGCGAAAGAGATAAACGCCGCAAATCGCTAGGTTGGATACGGGGGATTTTGGCTTTTCGACAACGCGAAGCACGCGACCATCCTGCACCTCAGCGATGCCAAAACGCTCCGGGTCGACGACTTCACCCAAAGCGATGGCCGCTGCCGACCCTGAAGCCGCGAAGCCGGTGAGCAAACCACGCATGGTATCTTGAAAGATGTTGTCGCCGAGGAAAACGGTGAAGGGCTCCCCCGCGACGAAATCTTCACATAGCGCGATGGCTTGCGCGAGACCCGCCTGTTCCTCTTGCAGGATGTATTGAACACGAACTCCGAAACGGCGCCCATCGCCCAAACGCTCACAGATTGGCGAGCTGAGGCTATGAACGACGATACCAATATCGGTGAGTCCCGAGCTCTTGAGCGTATCAATGGCATAGGCGATGAGCGATTTGTTCGCCACCGGTACCAAGGGTTTGGGCATCGTTAGGGTGACCGGGCGCAGGCGTGTGCCTTGCCCTGCCGCCAATATCACCGCTTTCATGGCCACGCTCCCGCAAATCTGCCATCACCAATGCTATAGGAGGGGCGGTCTCACTGCAAGACGCTATACTCTCGCATTATGACGCGCCGGCAAGCATTGGCTGGAAAAATTGCCCTGGTGACTGGCGCCAGCCGCGGCGCGGGGCGAGGCATCGCCTTGGAATTGGGAACGGCGGGAGCGACGGTCTACATCAGCGGGCGCAGCCGCCGTGGGAAAGCGACCAACCCCGCACTAGCAGAAACGAGCATCGATGAAACGGCAGAGCAGGTCAACGCGCGCGACGGCCAAGGCATCGCTTTACCTTGTGACCACCGTGATGACGCGCAAGTGGCCGCGCTATACGAACGAATCCGCGCCGAACAAGATAAGATAGACATCCTCGTCAACAATGTCTGGGGTGGTTATGAACGCGACGCAGAGGGTTGGAAGCGCTTCGACGCCCCTTTTTGGGAACAGGACAGTGACGCCTGGGATGGCATGTTCCGAGCCGGGGTGCGCGCGCATTTCATGGCCGCACATTTCGCCGCAGCGCTCCTTTTCCGCAGCGCGCGGCCCCTCATCATCCAAACCACTTTCCACGACCGCGGTAAGGCGCTCAGCAACCTCATCTACGACCTATCCAAATGGAGCAACCAACGCCTCGCCTACCTGCTTAACCTGGAGCTCCGCAATCATCAAGGCATGGCCCTCGCCCTCTCGCCGGGATTTATGCGCACCGAGGATGTCTTGCGCCATACCGCACCAGAATTGACCCCGGAGAGCGAGGTTGATTTCGCGGAGTATCCAGCGCTCGCGCGCAGCGAATCGATATATTACATCGGACGCGCGGTGGTGGCCATCGCCAGCGACGCGCAGCGTGATCGTTGGCAAGGGCAAACGCTCACCGTCGGTCAATTGGCGCGCGAGTATGGCTTTCGCGATATCGATGGTCGCCAACCACCACCCTTCGCATTGCCACCAGAAGCGCTGCGCGATTGACATCAACAATAGCGCCGCAAGATACCCAACAACTCTTGCGCGCGGTGGCGCATCGTATGTTGCTTGAGGACACGCGCGCGCGCCGCGAGGCCCAACGCGCGCCGCGCCGTCTCGTTCGCCAATAAGTATTCATAACGCTCAACTGCCGCCGCCGCCGAAGCGACGACGATAATTTCGCGCTCGGGCAAAAACCATTCTTCTATCCCCTCGTAGGGGTTGGCGACGATGCAAGCGCCCATGCCGGCCAGCTCAAAGGGACGCATCGAGGAGGATGCGTAGAGGCGGGCATGAGCGCGGCGCGTGATGCAAAGGTTGATCTTGCTGCGGGCGACATAAGCGCGCAAGGCGTTAAAACTGGCATAAGGCAAATCCGTCGCCCTCCCCAATCCGCCCAGCTGACGGCCGCGAACCGCGAAGCGGCGCGTCGGCAATTGCTCCGAAGGCTCTGTGATGAGCGCATCGAGCCATTCTTCCCGATATTCGCGCCCGTGTCCGTAAAAGAACAGGTCGATATCCTGCTTCGCCGCCGCGAGCGGGCTGAATAGCGACTCATCCACTCCATAAAAGAGGGTGTGCGTGGCGCGCGCGCCAAGGTTCCGCAACGCTTCTTCACCGCCGAGACTGTTGCTGATGACCGCGCTGAATTCGCCCAAATCGGCGCCATCATAGATGCGAAAACCGGTCGCAAAGCCCTGCATCTTCGGTAGGCTGGCGGGGATATCGCCATCGTAAAATAGGGCGGGTAGACCATGTCGCTCTTGAATCTGCGCCGCGACACCGCGCAAATGATTCGGCGGCGTGGATAGGAAAAGCAAGGCCTGGATACCGCGATGCTTCATCAACAACCGCTCCAAGTGACGCGACCAGATCGGGGCGATGAACGATTGCGCGCTGGCGCGCGTCAGGCGCGCAGCAAGCGACTCGGGCCTTGCCTCACTATTGTCAACCAACGCCGCTCCTGGTAATGTCGGCGGCGCCAGCCAACGCCATAACCCGCGGGCAGACCGAAACAGGGAGCCTTGCCAGAGCGCCGGATTGGCCTCCGCTCGCCACCAGAGCGTTTCCCGCGGGCGGCCCTGGTAAGGCGTCGCGATGATTTCCGTACCCGCTTCCGCCAAACCCTTCATCAATTGCCACCAGGCCGGCGTCGCGCTATAGGGCTGGCGCAAATCCAATGACGAAACGACCACCAACAATTTCATAGAGGGTCCCACCGGCTCGCGGTGCATCCAATCTAGCATGGCAAGAGCACTTATGGTATTTTTTGCCTTGGTGGTGAGACGGCTGTGAGCGGTGGGCTAACAAACAATATGGTCGCAGAGCAGCGCGCTCAACAAAAAAAATTGGCGGCACAAGCAGCGGTGGAACTGGTGGAATCGGGCATGACGGTCGGATTGGGGAGCGGTAGCACCTTCGCTTACGCGCTCGATTTCCTCGCTGAGCGATATCAAAGCGCTACCCTGCGCGATATCCGCGGCGTCGCGAGTTCCAATCAAACCGCCGCGCGCGCGCGCGCGTTGGGCATCCCGCTCGTCCCCTTATCCGCTGATTTGCGCGTCGACATCAGCATCGATGGTGCTGATGAAATTGACCCGAAAGGGCGGCTCATCAAAGGTGGTGGCGGCGCGCTGCTGCGTGAGAAGCTCATCGCCGAAGCGAGCGCTCGCCCGATCATCATCGTTGATGAGAGCAAATGCGTCGAGCAACTGGGGGCCTTCCCCCTTCCGGTAGAGGTACTGCCTTTTGGCTGGGAACGGTCTGCGCGTTTCCTGGGCGAATTGGGCGCAGAAGTGAAACGGCGCGAATGTCAACCACGCTCGCCCTATCTCACAGACAACGGACACTACATCTTGGATTGCGCCTTCGGATCGATTCAAGAACCGGCGCAATTGGCAACGAGCATCAAAACGCGCACCGGCATCATCGAACATGGTCTTTTCATTGGGCTGGTGAGTGAGGTTATCTTGGCAAGAGCCAGCGGTATCGAGATTTGGAACAAAGGTGAAGAACCCTTCCGCTTCAAGAAAACAAAAGGAGATGCGCGCATGAAATTGGGTATGGTTGGTTTGGGGAAGATGGGTGCCAACATGACGGAGCGGCTCTTGCTTGGCGGCCATGAGCTGGTGGTCACGGATTTGGACGAGTCCGCCATCCAGGCCGCCGCCGAAAAAGGGGCCGAAGCAGCAGCGGGGCTCACTGAGCTCGTCGCCGCTTTACCCACGCCGCGTATCGTTTGGGTGATGGTGCCCCATGGCGCACCGACCGAGAGCAGTATCCAAACCTTGGCAGCGCTCCTGAGCGAAGGCGATATCCTAATTGATGGTGGCAATAGCAATTACAAGGAAACCATGCGCCGTGGTGAGGAATTGGCCGCGCGCGGTGTACATTTCATCGATGTGGGTACCAGCGGCGGTGTTTGGGGCTTGGCGGAGGGTTATAGCATGATGATCGGCGGCGATGAGGCGGCCGTCGCACATATCCAACCGCTCCTGGAAACGCTGGCCCCCGACGCCAACCAAGGCTGGGGGCGCGTCGGGCCCTGCGGCGCCGGCCACTTCGTCAAGATGGTTCACAACGGCATCGAATACGGTATGATGCAAGCCTTCGCAGAAGGTTTCGAGATTATGCGCGCCAAGGATGAATTCGCCTTGGATTTGCACCAAATCGCCGAAATCTGGCGCTACGGTAGCGTCGTGCGCTCCTGGCTATTGGATCTGACCGCCCGCGCTCTCGCTGAAGACCCCGAGTTGACCGACATTCGCGGTTGGGTCTCGGATTCTGGGGAAGGGCGCTGGACGGTCTTTGAGGCCATCGACCAGGATGTCCCAGCGCCGGTCATCACGCTGGCCTTGATGCGGCGCTTCTCCAGCCGCCAAGATGAAAGCTACGCGGCGAAAATTCTCGCCGCTATGCGCAATCAGTTCGGTGGACATGCCATCAAACGAGTGGGGGATAGCTAACGATGGCCGCGACCGTAATCGTCATCTTTGGCGCTTCGGGTGATCTCGCCTGGCGCAAGTTGGTACCGGCTTATTACTCGCTCATCGGCAAAGAGCGCCTCACCACCGACATCACCATCGTCGGTATCGGCCATCATGAATTCAGCGATGAGGAATTTCGAACGCGGATGCAGGATGGCATTGAACGCTTCGCCACCTTTGAGTTTGACAAGGAACTATGGGCTGAATTCAGCCAGCGCTTGCATTACCTCAAAATGGATGTCACTGAAGAAAAACTCTATCCAGAATTGGATGATTTCCTGCGCAAAACCGTCTCCGGCGCTCAAGATCGCGTGTATTACATGTCCATCTCGCCCGCGCTATTCATCCCCATCATCAGCAATCTCTGCGCCCATGGGATGATGACCGAGGAGGAGGGGTATCGCCGCGTCGTCATTGAGAAACCCTTTGGCAATGACTACGAATCCGCGGCCGCCCTGAACCGCCACATCCATTCCATCATGAACGAATGGCAGGTCTACCGCATCGACCATTATCTCGGCAAAGAGACCGCGCAGAACATCCTGTTTTTTCGCTTCGCGAACACCATCTTTGAACCGCTCTGGAACCGCAATTACATCTCCAGCGTAGAAATCACCGTCGCCGAATCAGTCGATGTTGGGCATCGCGGTCAATATTATGACCGCTATGGTGTGCTTCGCGATATGGTACAAAATCACTTACTGCAACTGATGGCGATGGTGGCGATGGAACCGCCGGCCATCCTGGAAGCGAACGCTTTGCGGAACGAGAATGTGAAGCTACTGAAATCGGTGAACCCGATTCGCCTGGAAGATACGGTCCGCGGTCAGTACATCGGTTATCGCAATGCCGAAGGGATTGTCAAACGCTCGCAAACACCCACTTTCATCGCACTCAAATTGGGCATCGACAATTGGCGCTGGCAAGGCGTTCCCTTTTACATCCGTTCTGGCAAGGCGCTTTGCCAAAAAATCAGCCAGATCGTGTTGCATTTTCGGCGCCCGCCCTTGCAACTCTTCGAGTTGCAGGAAAGCGAACACATCGCCGATAACATCCTCTCTTTCCGTATCCAACCGGACGAAGGTATCCAGCTCGCCTTTCAGGCCAAGATGCCCGATAGCCGCCAGGGGCGTATCGTGGAGATGACCTTTGATTATGACAAGTCCTTTCACGGGCACCCCATACCGGAAGCTTATGAGCGACTCTTGCTCGACATCATCCTCGGGGATGCCAGCTTGTTTTCCCGTAGTGACAGCATCGAAGAATCCTGGCGCCTGGTCGACCCGGTGCAAAAAGCCTGGGATGCCAACGAAGGTCCCCCGCTGACCTTTTACGAAACCGATTCCTGGGGGCCAACTGAGGCCGACCGCCTGCTCGCGCGTGATGGCTACAGTTGGTACCCGCTCGGCGAAGCAGACACCAACTTTGCCACCGAACCCGATGAGCGCGAAGAAGCCACCCCATGAGCCAAATTCACATACATCCAGACGCTGAGACCGCCGCCCGTGCCGCCGCAGAGCGCTTTGTCGCCGCGGCTGAGGCCGCCATCGCCAGCCGTGGTCGCTTCGGCGCCGCCCTTTCCGGCGGCAATACACCGCTTCCGACCTATCGCTCATTGGCTAGCGATTTCGCCGGACGCATCAATTGGGCAAAAACCCATCTCTTCTGGGTGGATGAGCGCTGCGTTCCCCCCAATGACGAGGCGAGCAACTATGGCGCTGTCCAGAGCGCGCTGCTGGCCAAAATCCCCATCCCGAACGACAATGTCCATCGAATGGAGGGCGACCTACCACCCAGAGAAGCGGCCGCCCGCTATTGGCGTCTGCTGGACGATTTCTTTGGGCATAAACTGCAACTGGATTTCGTGCTATTGGGCATGGGGGCCGATGCCCATACCGCCTCGCTTTTCCCTGGCGACGCCGCCCTGAGCGCAACCGTTCCCGTCACCGTTGTGACACGCGATGCCGACCACACCCGCGTGACCCTCACCGCACCAACCATCAACGGCGCGCGCGAAATTTGCTTCCTCGTCACCGGCGCAGAAAAGGCAGACGCACTTTGGGAAGTACACCACGGCGCGCCGGATCCCTTGAAGCTGCCAGCTCAGGTCATCCATCCGCTGGATGGGAAAATGTATTGGCTGCTGGACGAAAAAGCGGCGAATTTCGTCGAGGCCTAGCGCCGCCCCAACAATAGGGTGCGCCCCGTCATCGTCGCGGGTACTGCCAAACCCAACAGGTCCAGTATCGTCGGCGCCACATCGGCCAAGGTGCCCCGCGGCGCGAGCGCGATTTTCCCCGCGCCCAACACAAATAATTCGACCGGGTTGGTGGTGTGGTAGGTATGCCGTTCGCCGCTGAATGGGTCGATCATGGTCTCCGCGTTGCCGTGGTCGGCCGTGACGACGCAGACACCATCAAGCGCCCTGACCGCGCGCGCGAGGCGCCCGACGCAATCATCCACACATTCACAAGCGGCCACAGTTGCCGCCAGGTCACCGGTGTGGCCCACCATATCGGGGTTGGCATAGTTCACGAGCAAAAAATCAACACCGCCCTGTTCGAGGCGCGCGAGTATCGCCCCTGTCAAATCGACAGCGCTCATTTCCGGGCGCTCATCATAGGTGGCCACCGCTGGCGAAGGGATGATTTGCCGCTCTTCACCAGGAAAAGGCTCTTCCGTGCGGCCGTTGAAAAAGTAGGTGACATGCGGATATTTTTCCGTTTCGGCGGCGTGATATTGCTGCAAACCGGCCCGCGAAATCACTTCCGTCAAGGTCTCAGATAAGATCTCCTGCTTGAAAAGTGCCTGAATGGGCAAATTGGGGTCGTATTGCGTCATGCTGATGACTCGCAAGGGTGGCATTTCCAGGCTGGCGAAGGACTCTTCTGAGCGGAGGCTTTCCGGCGCCGCCAATGCGCGCGCGAGCTGGCGCAGGCGGTCGGCGCGAAAATTGAGCAGGAAGACCACATCCCCCGCGCGCAGCTCACCACCCTGCCCCTCGGCGAGCAGCGTCGGCGCGATGAATTCATCGCTTTGGCCGGTATCGTAGGCTTTTTGGAGGGCTGTTTCAGCGTCCGCCACGCGTTCCCCCGCGCGCGCGAGCAGAGCATCGAGATACCGGCGCGTGCGCGGCCAACGCCGATCACGGTCCATGGCGTAATAACGGCCCGCCAATGTGCTCAGCCGCCCACAAACCTGCTGCTGGCGCAAGGAGCTCAGGAAAGACGGCGCACTATTGGGTGGGGTATCGCGCCCGTCCGTGATGAGGTGTAAAAAAGGATTGCAGTCGGCTTCCGCGCAAGCTGCCAAAACGGCGTACAGGTGGTCATCGTGACTATGCACACCACCGCGGCCCAGCAAGCCGACGAGGTGCAAACGGCCGCCCCCCCCTTTAAGATGAGCGAAAGTCGCTTGTAGGAGGGGGTGCTGCGCGAGGCGGCCAGCGGCGGCGCTTTGACTCACGCGGGCGCTCTCCTGCCAGACAACACGCCCGGCGCCGAGATTCAAATGCCCCACTTCCGAATTGCCCATCTGCCTTGGGGGAAGGCCAACCGCCGCGCCGCTGGCGTCGAGCAGGGAGCATTCGCATTCCGCCGCCCAACGGTCTTGGTGGGGTGTTTGCGCTTGGGCGGTGGCGTTGCCGGCCAGGCACCGCCGCAAACCCCAACCATCGCGCACGATCAACATCACCGGTGCGGGCATCTTGCCCTCCCTCGCTCTTTCTCGGCTGACCTTCCCCAACAGCGCTGCACCCGCCAAGCGGATTCGGTAAAGTGGCTGGTCAGCTGGCAACGGCGCGCCAATCGGCAATGCATCATTCCAAGGTGTGATATTTGGCGAGCAACAAGCGCAGGGCAGCGGCTTCCTCGGGTGGTAAATCGCGCGGTGGTCCGAGCAAAGATGACGCCAGGGCCGAATGTTCGGGCCATTCGGCCCCTTCATCCAAATGCGCCACCGCTTCGACAAAGGTCGCCTGCACCAAAGAGACATTGGCAGCCGCCACTTTCATGACCTCTTCCACCGTAACTGGCTCCTCGCGCTCATGCCAAACATCGTAATCGGTGATATGGGCGAGGCAAGCGTAAGCGATTTCCGCTTCGCGGGCGAGAAAGGCTTCGGGCGCGGTGGTCATACCGATGTAGCTACAACCCCATTGGCGAAACAACTCGCTCTCTGCTCGCGTGGCGAAACGCGGACCTTCCTCAATCAAGAAACTACCCCCTGCATGCACCGTCGCCCCAATCGCACGGGCGGCGTTGAGCAAGAGGTGAGACAATTCCGCGGAAAAAGGGTCAGCCACATTGATGTGTACCACATAATTGCCGCTGAAAAAGGAGCGTTCGCGAGCCTGCGTATAATCGATGATCTGGTCGGGTACGGCCAGATGTCCAGGAGCGCAATCGGCGCGCAAGGATCCGCAGGCGTTGGCCGCCAAGATGAAACGCACGCCCAATTGCTTAAGGGCATGAATGTTGGCGCGGTAGGGAACCTGTGTTGGGTTAAGACGATGGCCACGCCCATGCCGCGGCAAGAAAGCCACGCGTTTGCCGCGCAACCGAGCGATGACCAAATCATCGCTCGGGGGACCGAAGGGCGTTTCTAGAGAAATGCTCTTCCGTTCTTCAATCTCTGCCATATCGTAGAGTCCGCTGCCGCCGATGATGCCGATATTCACCGCTTCCACCGATCACACTCCTAGCGCTAATATTTTTCGACCAATATTTCGTCCACTGCTCTTGCCAACTGTCGCAAAGTTTGCACCGGGAAAACCGCATCAGCGTGCTCAGCATAGAGCAACATATCACTATCGCCGCTACCCCATTGACGACGACTCTCCGGTACAAACCAAAATAGGCGCCGCGCGGCGCGGCGCATCTCGCGGATGGCCTCCAGATTGGGGTCATTGTAGTTGTTGCGTCCATCACCGAGAAAGAGGACGGTCGTACGCCCGTCCAAACGCCCCATATGCTCCTGTTGGAAGCGACGCAGGCTATAACCGAGGTCGGTGCTGTAATGGCCAGGGCGATTTTCTGTCAGGATTTGTGGCAAGGCTTGCTCGGGTGGCGCGGCTTTCAGCATTTCGCTGATATCATGGAGGTCATGGATATAAACATAAGAGCGGGTGCGCTGCACCTGGTCTTGCAACTCATAAATCATCGTCAACAGGAACTCGGCGCAATGGCGGACAGAAGTGGATAGGTCACAAAGGAGGACGAGCGAGGGTCGCAATTGGCGGCGGCGGCGCTCAATTCGAAAGGGCACACCGCCAGTGGGCAGGTTGGCACGCAGGGTAAGGCGCGGGTCCGGTTCGCCGCGACGGGCGCGCTTCTGACGCAAGGCGACACGGCTACGGATGCGTGCGACTAGGCGGCGGATGGCCGCGCGGATTTGCGCTTCTTCCTCTTCCCTCAGACGCCAAAAGGGCAAATCAAGCAATTCAGCAGCCTCTTTTGGCAACCCATCTGCCGGTCCTTCGGCCAGACGACGGCCCAAGAATTGCGCCAGTTGCTCGCGCAGATGCTCGGCATTCTCTCGCAAGCGTACCAGCAACTCTTCGGCGCTAGCCGGCGACATGCCCTGTGCTTCCAACGCTTCACGCAGGGATTCCAACCAACCCGACAAGCGCGAAAAACCCACCTTGCGTTCCAGGCGCCGTTGGAACCAGGCACGCGCGCGGCGGTTGTCGGCGCTGGCCAAGCCCACCCGCCCGGACAATTGGCGCAAACGCTCATCGCTGAAAGCCCGTCCCTCTAGGAGCTGTTCCAGCAATCCTTGCGGCCGCCAAGGGCCCGCGCGCTCCCCCATAGACATGGCCTCCAATTGCGCCAACGCCTCTTGCAATTGCTCTTGTTCTTCCGCGCTCAAGCCATCCGGAATGGGGCGCAATGACGGTTCATCGGTGCCGAAAAAGAAAGGGAAATATTCATCAAAAAGCGCCTGTTCGCGGCTGGATTTGCTCAGGCAGGCGCGCAGCGCAAGACGAAAACCCTCGCGCTCAGGGCTAGATAAGGCCGCCAGGGCACGGGCGGCATCTTCGCTTTCTGCCAAAGAAACGCGTCCACCCGCCGCACGGAGGGCTTGTGTGAGGGCAACCAGGCGCGCGTCCATCAGCCGGTTAACGCCAGGGCCGCCTCGGCCCAACCGGTCAGTTGCCATCCATACTCGGCGAAACGATCATCCCGCGTTTGCCCGAGACGGTAACGGATGAAGATTTGCGCGGCGATGACCACCAAACGGAAAAGCCCCAGCACATGATAATAGCGGGCCTGCGAGACCGCGCGCCCACTCAAACGCGCATATTCTGCCAGCAGTTCCTCGCGTCGCCAAAAACGCTCGTCTAGGGGCATCATCCGTCCAGCGCGACGCGACTCTGGGTCAGAGGTTTCCACCCAATAGGTCAGTAAGGCACCCACATCAGAAAGTGGGTCGCCCAAAGTACACATATCCCAATCGAAAACCGCGACCACACGCCCAGGGTCCCCATTCGCCAACATCACATTGTCCAGTTTGAAATCGTTGTGTACCAAGGTGGGTGGGCTGGAGAGCGGAATTTCGCTCGTGAGCCAGTTTTGCAATGCAAACATCGGACCGACCGGCAATTCGGCCGCCATTTGCGCCTCCTCGCCCAAACTGAGTACCCGCTGCCAACGCCGGTACCAACCGGCGACCTGACGCTCAAGAAAACCCTCTGGCCTCCCCAAGTCACCCAGACCCAGCATTTCATAATCCACGGCGTGCAAGCGCGCCAATGTGGCGACGAGGGCCGCCGACATGCGCTTGGGGGCATCTGGCCAATCGCGATAAGGGGCCGGTATCTCCCGCCGCACAACCCGACCTCGGCGCCGTTCCATCACGAAAAAATCGGCACCCAATATTTCTGGGTCTGTGCAGAGCAAATGGGCTTTTGGCGCCTCTGGGTAGGCACGATGCAAAGCGGCAAGCACCTTGTATTCGCGGCGCATGTCATGCGCAGAAGGGGCGACCGGCCCCAGCGGCGGTCGCCGCAACACATATTGCCGGACACCGTAATCGAGCAAATAGGTCAAGTTGGCACGACCGCCATGAAATTGGCGCAAACACAAGGGGCGCTCCGCCCCTTCCAGACGACCGCGCAGATAAAAGGCCAAGCGCGCCTCATCGATACGCTCGTCCGCGCGGACTACACCGACATCGTCATCCACTTCGCCCGCCATCGTTCGTTTTTCCTCGCCCGAGAGCGCGCTCCTCTACCGTCAGTTTAGCGGATTGCGCTCAACCTTAAACACAAAAAACCAAGCCAACGCCCTTGAAACGGCGCCAAGAGAGTTTTTTCGCGCGATGCAATGCCTAAAAAAGCGATTTTTGCTCGCGCGGTTCGATTGGCTTTTCGCCGGCGGCGCGGCGCGCGCGCATCTCATCCCGCAACCGGCGTAGCTTGGCGATATCCGTCTCCATATCATGACGGAGATTGGGGTTGCGCAGTGCGGCGGCCGGGTGATAGAGCGGCAAAAAGGCGCGCCCAGCTTCGATACGCTCTTGCCCATGGATACGGCTGATGCTGGCGCTGGGGCTGGGGAAGAAAAGACGCATGCTGAAACGCCCCAGCGTCGCCACGACCAGCGGGTCGATGATGGCCAATTGCCGCTCAAAATAGGGTCGACAGGCTTGAATTTCATGTGGCAGGGGGTCGCGATTGTTGGGGGCGCGACATTTGATGATGTTGGTGATATAGATCTCTTCACGCGTCAGCTGGATTTGCTCGAGCAAATAACTCAAATAGGCGCCGGAGCGACCGACGAAGGGCAAGCCTTGCTGGTCTTCATGGTAACCAGGGCCCTCGCCGATGAAAAGGACCTCGGCGCGAGCACTGCCGGCGCCCGGCACCGCCCGCGTGCGCGTCTCATGCAAGGCACAAAGTTGGCAAGCGCGAACTTCCGCCGCCAACGCCTCCAATTGCACCGCCCTATCCCCCTGCGCCATCAGAATAAGACCCTCTCTTTAAATTGCCTGAGAATCTAACACGCCAACGCTCCTTTGCCAAACGCCGTGTTACAAACTTGTATTAACGCTAAGCGGTGCGGTGCGTTTATCTTTTGTTAACAAATGGTTGGAATTGTTGAAGGATATGCCTGCGAGCGATGCGCGGCGAATTTCACCATCATGGCTGAAGCTGAATGTCGGCTTCCTGATGCACGGCGCAATCGGTATGATGCGCGAATTCCCCCTCGCCTTACCCGCCATCACTTTCGAGGAGGGGTTGACCGTCGCCGGCATCGAAGGCAGCTTGCAACTCAGCCGTACCGACGAGGGAGTCTGGGCTCAGGGCTTGCTGTGCATGCCTTTCCGGGGGGAATGCAGCCGTTGCCTCTGTTCCATCCCCCGGTTGGCAGAGATTCAACTCGAGGAGCTCTTCGCGCTGCCCGGGCTCTTGCCCCGCAGCGGACCGACCGAATTTGTCATCCACGAAGACGGCATTCTCGACCTCTCGCCTTTGCTAAGGGCGGAGCTGCTCATCATCACGGAAACCAGCGCCTTATGCCGTGAGGATTGCGCCGGGCTATGCCCCAATTGCGGCCAAAACCGCAACGAAATCCTCTGCGATTGTGCCGCGCCCCTTGATCCGCGTTGGTCATCGCTAGCGGAAAAATGGGAAAAGAAGAATAGCAACAGCGGGGATTATACGAATGAATGAATTGGTGGGACAAGCGAAAATTCAAGAAAAAGGGCAACTGCGCCTGAACGATGTGACCAGCGCTGAAGGCGATGATTTCCCATATGTATCCGAAGTCGCCGATGAGCCGGAGCTGGATGAAGAGGAATTGGAGGAATTGCAAGAGCTCGCCTCCAGCGCGGCCAATGACATCATCGGCATGTACCTGAAAGAGATGGCGCGGGTGCCGCTCTTGACGAAGGAAGAAGAAGTCTCGCTCGCCAAACGACGCGATGCGGGCCTGGAGGCCGAGCGCAACCTGCGGCGTCAGCCGGAATCGCCGCGCGCCGCGCGCTGGCAGGAGGTCGTCATCGATGGAAAAGCGGCGCAGGATCACCTCATCAAGGCCAACACGCGCCTCGTAGTCAGTATCGCCAAACGCTTCATGACGCGCGGCGTCCCTTTCCTCGATTTAATCCAGGAAGGGAATCTTGGCCTCATCACGGCCGTCGAGAAATTCGACCACCACCGCGGCTTTCGCTTCAGCACCTACGCCACCTGGTGGATCCGTCAGACCATCACGCGCGCCGTCGCCGACCAAGGCCGCACCATCCGCGTTCCCGTCCATATGAGTGATCGCATCCGCCGCCTATACCGCGTCATGCGTGACCTCGAACAAACTCAGGGGCAAAAACCATCGCTGGAAGAAATCGCGGAGGCGATGGACCTGGATTTGCGCAAAATACAGTGGATGCTCAAAGTCTCGCAGCAACCACTCAGCCTCGAACATCCGGTGGGGGAGGATGACGACAGCGAGCTTGGCAATTTCATCGAAAATGAGAATTCCCCGACTCCCGATGAAGATACACAAGATAGCATCCTCAACGAAACCCTGGAGTGTTTGCTCGCCACGCTGGAACCACGCGAGGCGCATATATTGCGCATGCGCTACGGGCTGCTCAACGGCCGCCATTACACCTTGGAAGAAGTCGGGCATAAATTTGGGCTCACGCGTGAACGCATCCGCCAAATTGAAGGGCGTGCGCTCACACGCTTACGACACCCACGTCGTAGCCGTCAACTTAAGGAATTTTTATATTGAAGCCAAGAGCGTAGCCATCACCAAATTGGCCGGCTCAAGTACCGGGTACCGCTATCTGGTAGCAAAGTGACGATACAAGCGGGGGCGCCGCTCTCCGCCAAGCGCTCGGCCAATTGCAAGGAGGCCGATACCGCCGCCGCCGCGCTGGTACCCACCAAATAACCTTCTTCCTGTGCCAAGTAGCGCGCCATATCCTGCGCGGCTTCGGTCGACACCGTTTGGTTTTCGTCGGCGAATTTCGGGTCGTAGATGGCGGGCAAGACCGCCGAATCCATGTGCTTTAGGCCTTCCAATCCATGCAATGGAGAATTGGGTTGCAAGGCGATGATACGGATTTTTTCGTTGTATTCTTTCAGGCGCCGGCCAGTGCCCATGAGCGTCCCGCTCGTCCCCAACCCCGCCAAGAAATGGGTCACTTGGCCGGCGGTCTGCCGCCATATTTCTGGCCCCGTCGTACGATAATGCGCTCGCCAATTGGCCGGATTGCTGTATTGGTCTGCGTAGAAATAGCGCTCGGGTCTTTCCTGAACCGCCTTGCGTACTGCCAAAAGAGCGCCGTCTGAACCTTCCAGCGGGTCGGTCAATTGCAAATCGGCACCATAAGCACGCAAGAGGGTTAGACGCTCACGGGTCACATTGGCTGGCAAATAGAGACGCACGCGATAACCGATGGTTGCGCCCAACATGGCATAGGCGATACCGGTGTTGCCGCTTGTGCTATCCACCAGCGTTTTCTCAGGGGTCAGCGCACCACTCGCTTCACCAGCGCGGATGATGGCATAAGCGGCGCGGTCCTTGACGCTACCGCCGGGATTCTGCCATTCCGCCTTGGCATACCATTGAATTGTCTTGGGCAGGTGCGCGCCGAGCCGGCGGAAACGCAACAAGGGTGTGTTGCCAATCTGGTCGAAGATGCTCTGCGCGGACACCGATTTCGCCATAGATGGCGACGAGTTGCGCCGTTCAGCCTTCGACGGGTTGTTGGCGCGATACACTAGCGTCAAACGTTCTCCTCTCCATCCCTCAAGCAACAACAAAAAAACGCGAGAGCCCGCGCTTGGGGGGTCTCGCGTCGTCCATCACCTCAATAGGCGATTGCAGTCGCTGCGTCAGGCCCCCATGTTCTCGGGCAAACAGATGCAGGGTTCGGCGCAGCAGAAAATCACCATATGGATATACTATCGAGGCTATTGGGAGAAGTCAACTGTGGTTGGCCAATCGGTGAAACGACATTGAGCAATTGTAGGCCAATTTGCCGCTTGACAACTTTTCCGAGTATACTGATTACAATTCGTTCGTATTCCGCCGGCCCCGCCCCGAGCGGGGTTTATTGCGGAAGTGGTTGGTTTTGCGCGGCAGCGCCGGCTTGCTTGGCGGTCATTGCATCCAGCCAAATTTAGAATGAGGGATGGTTCATTCATCAATGGTTATCATTCAAAGTCGCAACGACCCGCAGGCTCATTTTGTGGAATGGGCTCAGCGTAAGGGGAGCATCACCTCCTTGGAAATCATCGAATTCTTCCGCCCCCTGGGCAATGTGGATGAAGAAGAGTTCCTGGATAACCTCTGGGACGAATTGCTCGAGGCTGGCGTTGAAGTCATCGATATACCCATCCGAGAGGAGGAAGAGGGACAATCATCCATAGACCCCATCGCCAGTGACCAACCGGCGGATGCGGGCACGCCTTTCCTCCTCGACCAAAGCAAAGGAGAGGGCGATGCGAGCCATCGCGGCGCCTTTCGCGAATTCGACCTCAGTGGCGATGCTGGTTACCAAGAGGCCCTGGACAAAATCGATGAAGTCGGCATCTATCTCAAAGAGGCCGGTCATGTCCCCCTATTGACCGCCGAGCAAGAAGTCGACCTCGCCAAGTGCATGGAGCGCGGTCTCGCAGCGGAGGAATACCTCAATCATGGCGAGGGTACGCTAGAACCGGAAGCTTGCTACGAGCTCAAAAAAACGGCCGATGAAGGTCGCGATGCCAAAGAGCATCTCATCTGGGCCAACACACGCCTCGTCATCAACATCGCCAAGAAATACCAAGGGCGCGGCGTACCTTTCCTCGACCTCATTCAGGAAGGCAATATCGGCCTCATGCGCGCCGCGGAGAAATTTGAATACAAGCGCGGGCATAAATTCAGCACCTATGCCACCTGGTGGATTCGCCAGGCCGTCAGCCGCGCCGTCGCCGACCAAGGGCGCACCATCCGCGTCCCCGTTCATATGGGTGACCAGCTGAATCGCATGCGCAAGATCCAGCATCAACTGATGCAAGATAGGGGGCGAGAACCCACCATCGAGGAAATCGCCCGCAGTTTCGTTCCCGACCCCCACCCCAATCAAGACCAAGTCCGCCTGATGGTGGAAAAGGTGGAATTGCTGCAAGAGATTTCCCGCCGCCCCAAGAGCCTGGAAGAACCCATCGATGACGAGGGCGATGCAACTTATGGCGATTTCGTCCCAGACGAGAAGAGCCTTTCCCCAGCGGAAGAGGTGGCCGAGCGAATGATGAAGGATGATGTCCAACATGCCCTCGAGCGCCTACCCAACCGTGAGGCCGACATCCTACGCATGCGTTATGGTCTCAACGAGGAAACGCGCATCTTCACGCTGGAGGAGGTCGGGCGCAAAATCAATGTCACGCGAGAGCGCGTCCGCCAATTGGAAACACAAGCGCTCAACCGCCTGCGCCAATCCTCCGCGCAAGTGAAATTGCGAGGTTATCTGGCTGAGTAGTAATTGGTCGCCGTTTTTCGGCGACCGCCACCTTTCGCAAACCATCTTTGCTATGCATGGGCTAACCTGGCCTAGGCCAATGGCTGGTCGTCTTCCCGCGTAAAATCGCGGCAAAGTTCCGCTGACTCAGCAAAACCATCCTGAAATGGGTGTCCAAGAACCGCCAGATTTGTTCAGGGAATCGCTAGCTGGCGTGAGCAATTGGCTCACTTGCGCTATATGATACACATCAAGAAAAATCAAGGTGACTCGTGAGCATCAATCGGAAAACTGGACCATCACGACTGGCAGGGTATCGAGCTGCGAAAACGCTACTGAACGGTTTATTGCGGGTTTCGACTCTATGGATTCGGAAAACGATTGTGGATTGGTTGCGATCGAGAGGAATTCAACGCAACACAAAAACCACCATGGGAAGAAAAAACCAAGACGAATCGGCAAAGATTCCAAAAACCCAACCCAACGAACCAGCCAAAAATGAAAGCAAAATCCGATATTCTAGTTCCTCCGACCAGACGACCAGGGAAACAGCGCTGGATCCGCGACAAGACCCGGCGAACGATGAGGACATGACCAAAGCCGACGAAGCGATGACAGACAATCCGGACCCGGATGAACATGATGATGACCTCACCCTCGGCACGATCGATTTGCTCAGCCTCTATCTCTTGGAAGCCACCCGCCTACCCCTGCTGAGCGCCGCCGAAGAAGTCGACCTGGCCGAACGCATAGAGAGTGGTGCCAAGACCGCAAAATACCTGGAGCAAGCTGAGGGGAATTTGCTTCCCGAATCGCGAGCCGAGTTGAAACGCGTGCGACAAGAAGGCTGGGATGCCAAAGAGCATTTCTTTTTGGCCAATACCCGTCTCGTCATCCACTACGCGAGAAGATATCGCGGTCGGGGCTTGCCGTTGCTGGACCTCATCCAGGAAGGCAATATCGGCCTCATGCGGGCGATCGACAAATTCGAATACCGACGCGGGCATCGTTTCAGTACCTACGCCACTTGGTGGATCCGCCAAGCGCTGTCTCGCGCCGTCGCCGACCAAAGCCAAACCATTCGGCTTCCCAATCACCAGCATGACCAATACTCGAACCATCTGCATAAACTGACTGAGCTCATGGGCCAGCGAAATGCCACCCTCTCGATACCCGAATTCGCCGCCTCAATCCAGACGCCAGTGTACAAACTCTTGCGCGGTCTACGCGGCGCGCTACCACCCCTGGATATACAACGCACATTGGAAGAGCAGGATGAACAATTGTATTGGGAAGCCGTTTTTTGCGTGAGTGACGATGATGTTTTCTTGCCCAGTGATGGTGAGAAAATCCTAGATATGTTGGACCCGCTGGGATTGACCGTCCCCAGGAGCGCGAATCTGTACACAAAAATTCGGGAAGCGACCGTGCGATCCTTTGGGGATGGGGAGGATTATGGCCCGGAGATGCATTGGGATTCCCCTTTTCAAGAGGAAGAAAATGCCACGCCCATGGTGGATATGACCATGGTGTCTACACACCCTTCACCAGAAGAATGGCTGGAAGAAACCGAACTGAAGGATGCGCTACAAGCGGCCCTGGAAAAATTACCCGAACGCGAGGGTATAATCTTGCGCCTGCGCTTTGGCCTCAACGAAGAGCGACGCACCTTCACGCTGGAAGAAATCGGCCAGAAAATCAAAGTCACGAGAGAGCGCGTTCGCCAACTCGAAAAACGAGCCCTGCGGCGTTTGCGCTCATCCTCTTTGCGTAGCCAGTTGAAAATGAATGGGTCGTAGGGCCACAACAGCAAAAAAGCAACCAGCCAATCGGCGAAGGCGAATCTGGTAAGATTGGCCAACCGTGACGACCAGGGACGATTGCCGATTGCTCAAGTCCACAACAGCGCGGGAGCAGTATTTTCGCGCCAGCACCCATGCCTGAATTCAGCCGCCCCTACCTAGCACCGCTGGCGCTCACCCTTTGGGGGGTGGCCTTGTTGGCGCAAAATTTCTTGTTACTCCCGAGTGGTTGGCGTTTGGGTGCGTTCGCGCTCTTGGCGCTCAGCATCCACCTGTTATGGCGCGGCGATTGGCCCAGCAACGAAACCACGCGCGCAGCGCGCCATTTTCGCATCCTTCGCGATGAGGCGTCCTCGGCGAGCCTGATTGTCGACAGCGGCCCAATCGATACCCAAATCATGGCGACTACCGAAAAGACAGCCGCTGGTGCCAAGGCCGCATCCTTAATCGCCGGCGAATACGCGCGCGCCACCAAACCACGCGCGCACCGCCACTTCGAACACGCCACCGTCCGCCTCGACCGTCGTCCCCTCTCAACTTTCGAATGGAGCGATTGGAAACTCCGGCTAGCGCCGGATCTACCTTGGCAAATGGAGATCCGCAGCTGGTTGGGGAATTTGCATTTGGATTGCAGCGCGTTGCCGATCGATAGCGCCGAATTCAGCAATGTCTTCGGAGATTTGCACTTCACACCGCCATTGCGAGCTCAAGGTCAGATTCGCTTACGCAACATCTGGGGCGATTTGCACATCCATACACCAGCCGACCGCCACTGCCGTACCGCAATTCGCAGCAACCGCTTCACACGCGTTTATGCCGATACGCTACGCTATACGGCCCACAGTCCCCACAACTTCACCGCCGGCAGCCTCGCGGAGAGCGAAGAAACGGTTATGTTGGAGTTGTATCCGGGCTTCGGCGATGTGTATTTGGATTGAAACATGACGGTAACCCCACCCATTGAACCAAACAACACCCTAAAAGGGCGCTTCATCATCCGTCCGGGCAACGAAACGGACCTGGTCGCCTGTCGCGCGCTCGACCACCACTACACCACCAGTTATGTATGGCAATTGGCCGTCCAAGAGCAAGCTCAGGGTCAACAATTGCGTTTCCAGCGTGTCCGTTTGCCGCGGCCAATGGAGGTGAATGGGAGTCCCGCCGCAGAATACCTCGTTCACGCGCTGCGCCCTCCCATGGAGTTGCATGTGGCCGAAGAGCGTTTGGGCGGCGCGGCGCGCATCCTGGCTTATATCACGCTCTCTCATGAGGAGACGGAAGCGCTCACGCGCGTGACGCGGCTGGCGGTCACACGGACACGGCGCGGCGAAGGCATCGGTACCGCCTTGTTGGATACGGCGGCGAATATCAGCCAGAGGGTGAACGAAGGACATCGCGCCAATCCTCGTTTGCGCCTCGAGGCACAAAGCACCAATTACCCGGCCATCCGTTTCGCCACCCGTAGCGGTTTCACCTTCTGCGGCTATGATGAGCAATTCTACGCGGATGGCGCGATCGCCGTCTTCTTTTGCCGCTTGCTCTATGAAAAGAACGGCGCTGATGGCTGAGTGGCTACCCGAATTGCTGGCCATCGCCAACGAGACGCTGACAGCGGCTGTCGTCGTCATCACAGTCTCGCTATTGCTCTATAACCTCAGCCGCAACTTGCAAAATCGGGTCACTCGGAGCGCCAGCATTTTGCTCGGTTGTGTAACACTGACTTATGCGCTCGATGTGCTCCTCGCTTTGGAAGGCGAAGCGAACGGCTCCCTGCTGCTCCGCCGTGGGCAATGGCTCGGTATCGCCTTCACGCCGGCCGCGCTCTTCCATCTGGCCGATGCGCTTTTGGCGACGACGGGGCTGCCTTCTCGCGGGCGGCGCGCGATCTTGTCGCGCGCGCTCTACGCTTTGAGCACCTTCTTCGCTGCCCTAGCTCTCTTCAGCGACTCCCTCGTCTACGATGTGGATTTTGTCCTGCGTGCGCGCCCACTCTTCGCCCTTTTCACGCTGTATTTCGTCCTAACGAGTGTCCTGGCCTTCGCCATCGTGGAACGGGCGCGCCGCCGTTGCCTGACGCGCGACACCTGGCGACGAATGGCTTGGCTGCAACTCTCCTTACCCACCGCGCCCATCGCGCTATTCCCTTATTCTGCCTTGCTCGGCCCCGGCGAAGAATTCACGCTCCTGGCGCTCATACTGGTGAGCACAGCCAACGCGACTGTGATATTGCTCTTGCTTTTCTTATCGTACCCGCTCTCCTATTTCGGTAGCGAAAAACCCGACCGCGTGGTCAAATTGGAGCTGTTACGCTTCACCTTGCGCGGTCCAGGGATGGGCCTCTTGGCCCTGCTCATCATCAGTTTCTTCGATGCCCTGCCCACCGTGATTGGCATCCAAGGCGAAGCCTTCACCCCTTTCGCCGTTGTTGCCGGTATTTTGCTCTGGCAATGGATGGTCCACCTCGCCTTACCCTGGCTGGGAAAACAGCTCATCTACGACGCGGAGGGTGCCGAACAATTGGAGCGCCTCGATGGTCTGAGCGACCGCTTGCTCGCGCGGCACGATCTATTGCAATTGCTGGAAGCGGTACTGGCGACGCTCTGCGATTCGTTGCGCGCGCGCGGCGCGGCCATTTTCACATTGAACGATGAGCAGTCCGATTGCCTCGCGAGCGCCGGTGCAGCAACCGACGAATGGCCGGAAAGCAAACCGCCTCCCTTCCCCCAAGCGGTCGAGCGAGAAGAGAACGAGCTCACGCATGAAATCACCTGGTTGCCCTTGCATAGCGCCTACCAGCATGACGAGAGCGGCCGCGCCATCGTCATTGGCACACTCGGCATCTTCAACCGTGAAGACCAATCCCCCCTCTCTGAAGCGGCTGCCCTAGACCTGCAAATTTTGCGGCAACGCGCGGCGCGCGCGCTCTCTGATTTGTGTTTGCAGGAAGAGATTTTTGCGGTGGTCGAGGGGCTATTACCGCAATTGGCCCTCACTGGTGCGCACGCGGCGGCGGCGGGCTATCCGCTCAGACGCGAGGGCGCGGGTGAAGTCGATTCGGGACTCCTGCCCGAACGCGCGCAGGTCATCGCTCAGGTGCGGGCGGCGCTGCGTCACTATTGGGGTGGCCGTGGCTTATACCAAAGCGCTTTGCAAGAACTATCCATCGTTCGCGCCCGCCTGACCCGTTCGGAATACAACCCAGCGCGCGCGCTGCGCGATGTATTGGAAGCGGCCATCGAACGCCAACGACCCAGCGGCGAGCGCCAACTCAACGCCCCCGAATGGACGCTCTACAACATCCTGGTCTTGCGCTTCATCGAGCGCCGCAAAGTTCGTGAGGTAGCCCGGCAGTTGGCGCTTAGCGAACCCGATCTGTATCGTAAGCAACGGCTGGCGATTGAAATCGTCGCCGATACGCTGATCTCAATGGAAAATCGCGCGCAAACGGAAACTTCTTCCTGAATGGGTAGCGAAAATTGGTCTTGACAGTATCGCTTTCAAAAGACTATACTCTGTTTATGCGTACTGATGCGAACGGTTGTGTTTGTATGATGTGTTGTTCGGCCGGAAGGGCTGGGCTTCTGTCCTGCTGAGCGGCGGTGTACCAAACCGCACAAGCACACCGAAGCCAATCCCCGCGATTGGCTTTTTTGTTGGCAACTCGGTATTCAGAGGAGAGCATTTTTCTTGGTGACTAGAGCGAAGCAAAACACTGCCGTATGGTTGGCAAACACAGTCAACGCAACCATTCGCGCCCAATTGGCCAACAGCTACCCGAACGAAGCGGGGGGATTCCTGTTGGGCGAAGGGGCCCTGCCGGCGTCGCCGCGCATATCTGCGGCCATACCCGTTGAGAATCAATTCGCCATCGCCGAACAACACCACCGTTACGCCATGTCCCCACAAGACTGGCTGCGCTATGAGGACGAAGCGGAAAACCGTGGCCTGCGCTTGCTCGGCTATTACCATAGCCATCCGGATTCCCCAGCAATCCCCTCCGAATACGACCGCGCGCATGCCCTGCCCAATTTTGTCTATCTCATCACCACTATCCAGGCGGGCCAAGCGGGAGAGATGCGTGCTTGGCAATTGCAATACGACCGCAGCGCTTTCGCCGAAATGCCCCTGCGGGGCAGTGAAGATGAGCCCAATTCCGCGCCCTGTACCTAGGGTCAAGGCGGCATATCGCGACAAACTGCCCTGACCCAAAGCAAACGCAGACCCTTCATCCGTAATTTCCCCAATGTAGTTTCCGTCCGTTAACTGATGAAATACAGGAGTGTGTAAAAGCCATGAGCGAGATCCTCGTCTCCACCGAATGGGTGGCAGCGCATTTGCATCAAGAGAAAATCCGTCTCATCGAGGTCGATGTCGATACCGATGCTTATGACGAAGGCCATATCCCTGGCGCAGTCGCCTTCAACTGGCAATCACAGCTTCAAGACCAGGTGAATCGCGATATCGCCTCGCAGGAAGAATTCAGCCGTCTCCTCTCCGAAGCCGGCGTCGCCGAAGATACCACTGTCATCCTCTATGGCGATAATCACAACTGGTTTGCCGCCTACGCCTTTTGGCTCTTCAAATATTATGGTTTCGAAGATGTCCGCTTGATGGATGGCGGGCGCGCCAAATGGTTGGCTGAGGAGCGGCCGACCACGACCGAGATTCCGCAATATGCGGCGACTGGCTACCAGTCCAATCGCGTGAATGCTGAGCTGCGGGCTGACCGCGATTACATTCGCGACCGCTTGGAAAACAACGGTTTCGGATTGGTGGATGTGCGCTCGCCGGCGGAATATGTCGGCGACATCATCGCGCCGCCGGGTATGAGCGAGACCGCCCAGCGCCCCGGCCACATCCCCGGCGCTTCAAATATCCCTTGGAGCCAAGCCGTCGCTGAGGATGGCACCTTCAAGAGTCGCGAAGAATTGGAAGCGCTCTACGGCGCCCAAGGCATCAACGGCAACAGTAGCGAAATCGTCGCCTATTGCCGCATCGGCGAGCGTTCTTCCCATTCCTGGGTCGCTCTGAAATACATCCTCGGTTACGATAATGTTCGCAATTACGATGGGTCCTGGACGGAATGGGGCAACCTCATCGGCAACCCCATCCGCATCGGCCCCGATCGCTAACCATCATCCCAAGAAAGTGGCCGGGGCTCCTCCCCCTCGGCCACTTCAAGAATAGGAGCCCCAAAATGCCCCGAATTCGCATCCCTTCCCCGCTGCGCGCCTATACCGATGAACAGGGCGAAGTTCATGTCGACGCCGCCACCGTCGGTGACGCCCTGCGTGAGTTAACGGAGCACTACCCACAATTGCGTGAACACCTCTTCCAAGATGAAGAGGTGCGCAATTTCGTCAATTTATTCATCGGTGAAGAAGATGTCCAATTTCTCCAGGGCCTCGAGACACCGCTTGGTGAAGATGAAGAGTTGCGCATCTTGCCCAGCATCGCCGGCGGCACAACCCTCACGCGAGAGGAAATCGCCCGCTATAGCCGCCACCTCACCTTGCCAGAAATGGGACTGGAAGGGCAACAGCGTCTCAAGAGCAGCAGCGTCTTGCTCGTCGGCGCCGGTGGTTTGGGGAGCCCGCTGGCACTCTATCTAGCGGCCGCCGGCGTCGGGCGTATCGGCATCGTCGATTTCGATGTCGTCGACGAGAGCAACTTGCAACGGCAAGTGCTCCATGGCCAGAGTGATATTGGCGACACCAAGATGGCCAGCGCGCGCCGCCGCCTCGCCGAAATCAACCCCCATGTACGCATCGATGCCTATGAAGTACCCTTCACTTCCGAGAACGCCTTGGAAATTGGCGCCCCTTACGACCTCATCATCGATGGCACCGATAACTTCCCAACGCGCTATCTGGTCAACGATGTCTGCGTTAAATTGGGCAAACCGAATGTCTACGGCAGCATTTTTCGCTTCGAGGGACAATTGAGCGTCTTTTATGCGAAAGAAGGTCCCTGCTATCGTTGCCTTTTCCCCGAACCGCCGCCGCCCGGACTCGTACCCAGCTGCGCGGAAGGGGGCGTACTCGGCATCTTGCCAGGAACCATCGGCACCCTGCAAGCCACCGAGGGCATCAAATTGCTACTCGGCATCGGCCGCCCGCTCATTGGCAAGATGCTCCTCTATGATGCCTTGGAGATGAGCTGGACGAACATCAACATCCGCAAAAACCCCGCTTGCCAGGTTTGCTCGGTCGCCCCAGAAGCAGTACAGCTCATCGATTACGAGCAATTCTGCGGCGTCCCCGCCTATGAAGACAGCGATTTCGTCAGCGCTCAGGGCAACGGCGCCAGCGTCCCCATGCGTAGCCTCAGCGTCCGCGCACTCCACGAGCGCCAGCAGAATGGCGAGAACATCATCATCGTCGATGTGCGTGAGCCGCATGAATGGGAAATCGCTGCGTTGGAAGGGACTTTGCGCATCCCCAAAGGTGAGATTCAACAAGCGACGCAAGCCGTCCTCTCTGGCCGCGCCGAAGCCGCCGAGACCGCACTCGCGCAAATCCCGCGAGACCGCGAGGTGGTCTTCCATTGTCGTTCGGGTGTCCGCAGCGCGGATGTCGTCGCCATGCTTCAGGAAACTGGTTACGAGGCTGAACACCTATACAACCTGGCTGGTGGTATCCTCGCCTGGGCGGATGAAATCGACCCCAGCCTGCCGAAATACTAAGTTCCTCGATAGAGTGCGGGCAGCGGCTCTTCCTCGACACGCTCGACACGAAAACCACGCCGCAGGTAATTCTTCAAGGCCTGCGGTGCATCTAGATTGCAGGTATGCAACCAAAGGCGGCGCGCGCCTTCGGCCCAGGCCCGCTGCACACCATGGCTGAGCAGGTGCTTGCCCAACCCACGCCCGAAAAATTCTTCCCTTAAGCCAAAGTAAGCAATTTCCACATTGCGCGCTGCCTTTGCCGCTTCATCATGCATCGCCAGCTCGATAAAACCGGCCGGCGCCCCACCGATATACAGGACATCCAACCGCCAATGCTCCGCTTCATGGCGCGCATGCAATTCCGCATCGCTGAGTTCGCGGCGCAAATACCAGCGCCATCGCTGACCCACTTCGCGGTATAAGAAGCGATAAAAAGGCGCATCAAACTGCGCGAGCGGTAGAATCTTGACCCCTTGCGAGGAACATTCCGCAGCCCCTAAGAAAGCGGGCTTAAATTCATCGCTGGAAGTCATTTCCAGATAAGTGGTGATCAACATTTCGGCTGCTGCTGGCGACATCGAGCGGCTCCCTGCCTGATGCGAACTGATGCGTTATGGACGGCCAACGCCGCCAACTCGCAACGATTATAATGCGGCGCAACGGGTTCGGGAGGAACGAAAAAGCGATGGATTTCTTGCTAAACGAAGAGCAGCGCGCCGCCCAAAAAATGGTGCGCGATTATGTGGATACCGAAATCATCCCCAACATCGCCCGCTGGGATCGCCAACAGGAGATGGACGCGGGCATCTTGCCACGCCTGGCTGAGTTGGGCATCCTCGGCATCAATATCCCCATCCGCTATGGCGGCCAAGGTTTCGATTACCTAACGCTTGGCCTGGTATGCGAAGAATTGGAGCGCGCTGACACTTCGTTGCGCGTGGTGATGTCCGTCCATATGGGCCTCAATAGCATGGCCTTGCTGCAATGGGGCGATGAAGAGCAAAAAGAGCGCTTCCTTCGCCCACAGGCGCGCGGGGAGCGCATCGCCGCCTATTGTCTCACCGAACCCAGCGTCGGGAGCGATGCGGCCAATCTTCAAGCCCGCGCTCGCCGCGAAGGTTCAACCTATTACCTCAGCGGCGAAAAGATGTGGATCAGCCTAGCGACCAAAGCCGACCACTTCCTCGTCATCGCCAGGACCGACCCCGACGCCCTTCCCGCTCACCGCGGACTCAGCGCCTTTATCGTCCCGCGTGCGCTCGCTGGCATCACCAGCGGTGATATCCATGGAAAACTGGGCGTGCGCGCCGGATCGACCGGTTGGGTCCATTTCGAAGAGACTCCCGTACCGCTCGAGAACCGCCTCGGTGAAGAGGGTGAGGGCTTCAAAATTGCCATGTCTTGCCTGGATAATGGCCGCTATACCGTCGCCAGCGGCGCAACCGGTCTCATCCGCGCATCCTTGGAAGCCAGCACACGCTACGCGCAAGAGCGGCGCGCTTTCGGAGAGCGAATCGGCCAACACCAGCTCATCAAACAAAAACTGGCCCATATGCGCCAATGGTACGAGGCGGCGCGTTTGTTATACCTGCGCGCAGGTTGGTTAAAAAATGAGGGCCGCCGCAATACGCGCGAGACCGGACTCGCCAAATGGTATGCCACCGACCATAGCGTCCTGGCCGCGCTGGAGGCCGTGCAAATCCACGGCGCCTATGGTTATAGCGACGAATACCCCGTCGAACGCTTCCTACGCAATAGCAAAGGCGCGGTGATTTACGAAGGGACAAGCGAAATCCATCAGCTGATGCAAGCCGATTATGAGCTTGGGTTGCGCGCCGACCGCCCCTTGCGTTGCGAATTGCCCGCCTACGATGCGGAATTCTGGCAAAGCGAAGTGTGAATTTGACATCCGCGCTTTTTTGCATTATCTTGGCTCGCATGCTGCGTATAAAGGAAAGTCCGCGTCGTCGTCCGCGTCCCTTCGCCCTAGAGGTCGAGGCCACGATGCGCTGAGCGATACCCGATAGCGCAAGAGAGCAAAGCCCCTGACCTCACGATAGGCAGGGGTTTATTTTTGGGAGAAAAGGAAGCGATGGGCAAAATACAGGTCGGGGTCTTTGGTGCCAGCGGTTATGCCGGTCAAGAGTTGCTGAAAATTCTCCGTCGACATAACGCGGTCTCGCTTCGTTTCGTGACTTCCGATAGTTTTGCCGGTGAGGCTCTCCCGGGCTTGGATCTTCGCTATTTGCCGCATCAGCAGGCGCCGCTCCAGGATGTGGATGTCGTTTTCCTGGCTCTGCCGCACAAAGCCTCAGCAAATTTTGCTGCGCGCGCCCTAGCAGCCGGCTGCCGTGTGCTGGATCTATCCGCTGATTTGCGTCTGCGCGATGCCAACACTTACCAGCGTTGGTACCAGACCGAGCACCCGCATCCTGAACTCCTGCCCGCTCCTTATGGCCTGCCAGAAATCAACCGAGACGGCCTGGCAGAAGCGCGCGCCATCGCCATTCCCGGTTGTTACCCGGCCTGCACCCTGCTCGGGCTCTTCCCTCTCTTGCAAGCCAACGCCCTGGATTGCGCGGAGACCATCTATATCGATGCGAAATCCGGCGTTTCCGGTGCCGGCCGTGAGCCAAAACCGAACACGCATTTCGTCGCCGTCCATGGCAATCTTTCCCCATACAACCCCGGCCGCGCGCACCGCCATGTCGGCGAAATGGAACAGGAAATCGCGCGCTGTTTGCGAGGACCGGCGCCGGCGCTCTTTTTCGTCCCTCATTTGCTCCCTGTCGACCGCGGTTTGATGGCCAGCATATACCTACGCCTCCGTGAGGGCTTCGCGCCGGAAAAAGCGCAAGCACTTTACGAAGAGATCTATACATCCGAGCCCCTGATGGAGGTGTTGCCGGCCGGGAAACAGGCGACCTTGCAACAAGTTGTGCGCGGAAACCGTTGTGTCATCAGCTTGACGCCCTCGCCCCCAGACCGACTCCATATCACCAGCGTCATCGACAACCTCGGCAAGGGCGCCGCCGGTCTCGCTGTGCAAAATTTCAATCTCATGCATGGCCTCCCCGAAACGCAGGCCCTAATCCAAACATAAGCGCGGAAACCAAGCCTATGCCCACCATCCTTAAACTTGGCGGACATCAACTGCAGGACCCGGCCTTCTTAGCGGGGATGGCCCAGGCCATTCGTCATAAAGCCGGCCCTCATATCGTCGTACATGGCGGCGGCGATGAAATCAGTGAATTGCAACACCGCTTGGGAATCGAACCCCGTTATCACGAAGGTTTGCGCATCACGGATGGTGCTGGTTTGCGCCTGATGACGATGGCGTTGAGCGGATTGGTGAACAAACGCCTCGTCGGTTGCTTGTTGGCAGCGGGAGTGGACGCGCTGGGCTTGAGCGGTGTCGATCGTGCCATTGTCCGCGCGCGCGCGCACCCAGACCTACCCCAGAGCCACACCGGCGTTGTCACCAGCGTAGCGAGCGAGCGCCTCCAACAGTTGTTGGAACTGGGTATCACGCCGGTCATCGCCCCTTTATGCCTGGGGGAAGATGAGCAAGAGCAATACAATGTGAACGCCGACCATGTCGCCGCTGCTGTGGCCGCCGCGACGCAGGCCGAACGGCTCTTTTTCCTCACAGATGTACCTGGCGTCTTGGATGAGCGGGGGCAAGCGCTATCCGAATTATCGGCGGCGGCGGCCGACACCTTGTTGGCGCGCGGCATCATCCACCAGGGCATGATCCCCAAAGTGCGCAGCGCCTTGAGCGCCCTAAGCCAAGGCGCCCGTGAAGCAATCATTGGTAACCTGGACGGCCTGCGCGCCAACCGCGGTACCGTCTTTCATAACCGTCCGAACCCAAAGGAGAGAATTGGCTCATGACGACCCAACAAGCTGTCATCGCCGACGAAGCGCAATATGTCTTACCGACCTATCGGCGTCCGAATTTCGTGCTCGAGCGTGGCGAGGGCATGACGCTCTACGACACCGAAGGCAATCCTTATCTCGATTGGGTCTCGGGCATCGCCGTGAACGCGCTCGGCTATGGTGACGCCGATATCGCGAAAGCGGCGCAGGCAGCGCTGGACCGCGGCATCATTCATCTCAGCAATCTGTATCACAGCGAACCACAAGCCACCCTCGCTCGTATGCTCTGTGAGATTTCCTTCGCCGACAAGGTCTTTTTCTGCAATAGCGGCGCTGAGGCCGTCGAGGGAGCGCTCAAGTTCGCGCGGCGCGCAAGCTACAGCCAAGGACAAGAAGGGAAAAACGAACTGGTTTGTTTCAGCGGCGCTTTTCATGGCCGGACCACCGGGGCCCTCGCCCTCACCCCGCGCAAAAATTACCAGGAACCTTTTGCGCCCTTGCTGCCTGGTGTCGTCGTTGCCGAATTCAACAACATCGAAAGCGCGCGTGCGGCCATCGGCCCCAAAACCGCCGCTGTCATCGTCGAGCCGTTACAAGGCGAAGGGGGCATCCATAGCGCCGAGGCAGATTTTCTGCGTGTGTTGCGTCGGGCTTGTGACGAGCAAGGCGCGGCGCTCATCTTCGACGAAATACAATGCGGCCTCGGTCGTACAGGGACGCTTTGGGCCCATGAGCAATTCGCCGTCGAGCCCGATATCATGACACTCGCTAAGCCCCTGGCCGGTGGCTTGCCCATGGGCGCCATCCTGCTCCGCGACCGCATCGCTCAGCATATCCGCCCCGGCGACCATGGTTCCACTTTCGCCGGCGGTCTCTTGGTCGCCAGTGTGGCTCAGGCAGTTTTGAAGCGCATCCGTCAACCCGCTTTCCTGGCGCAGGTGAGCGAAGTCGGCCGCTATTTGGGCGAGCGCTTAGCGGAAATCAACCACCCGAGCATAATCGCACAACGCGGGATGGGCCTCCTCCAAGGGCTCGAGCTCAACCGTCCCGCAGCGCCCATCGTGGATGCTTGCTACGCGCGCGGTCAAATCATCACCAGCGCCGGCGCGCAAATCCTGCGCTTTGTACCACCGCTCATCGCCGAACGCGCCCAGGTCGATACGCTCATCGATGCCCTGAACGACGCGCTCATAGAAACGGGAACCTCTTGGCAAGGAGAAAACGATGCCTGAAATCCAAAACAAAATCAATTCCGTTCCGGGTTTCCAGGTCGCCGGCGCGGCGGCTGGGTTGCGCCAAGATGGCCAGCCCGATTTTGCCCTCATTTTCAGCGAGCGCGCTTGCGTAGTGGCCGGCGTCTTCACGCGCAATCTCATGAAGGCAGCACCAGTCCTCTACGGGATGGAGCGCCTCGCAAAAGGGAGAGAGGGCATTCGCGCCATCGCCGTCAACACGCGCAGCGCCAACGCCTGCACTGGCGAGCGCGGCCGGCGCGACGCCCACCAAAGCGCCGTTTGGGTGGCGGAGGCGCTCGCGATACCGCAAAATTCGGTGCTCGTCATGTCCACTGGTGTCATCGGCCTACCTTTGCCGATGGCTGGCGTCCGCCGCGGCGTAGAGCTGACCAGCACAACCCTCGGCGATGATTGGGAGGCAGCGGCGCGCGCCATCCTGACCACCGACACCCGCACCAAACTCGGCAGCGTGACCGTTCGCCAAGCTGGTGGCGGCCAATACACCTTGGCTGGCATCAGCAAAGGCTCCGGGATGATCGCGCCGACTATGGCAACCATGCTGGCCATACTGGTCACCGACATCGCCCTCACCCCCGAGCAGGCGGAAAACGCGTTGCAGACCGCCAACGACCTCAGTTTCAACCGCATCGTCGTCGATGGTGACATGTCCACCAATGACACCGCCTATTTGCTCGCCAACGGTCAGAGCGGCGTGACCCTGGAAAATGCAGCGGATTGCGCCCAATTTCAAACCGCGCTGAATGATCTGGCGCGCAAGCTGGCCCAGGATATCGTCCGCGACGGGGAGGGAATGACCAAATTTGTGACGATTGAGGTGCGCGGCGCCGAAACGGACGAGGACGCCCAGCGAGCAGCCAATAGCATCGCTTGCTCGCCCCTGGTCAAGACAGCGCTCTTTGGCGAAGACGCCAATTGGGGCCGGGTCGTGGCCGCGGCCGGTTATTCTGGCGCAAATCTCCGCCCAGCGCGCGCGCAACTCTACCTCGCTGCCGGGGAAACGCAACCCACCGCGCCCTTGCAACTTTTCGACGCCGGTATGCCCACTGATTATGCGGAGGAAGACGCCGCCAAGCTCATGGCTGCCGATTCACTCTATTTCATCCTCGATTGTGGTTGTGGTGGAGCGGGGAAGGCCATTGTCTGGACCTGCGACCTGAGTCACGATTATGTCAGCATCAATGGCGATTACCGTAGCTAGTCAAGGAGTTGGTCGCTTTAAAGGCTGGTAATTGGGCTGAAAATCTGCTACAATAGTATTGTTCTCCGATAGTTGATTCTGGTCAACCAGTTTGGGTGTCTTGGGAGGAGCACCATCGCGACCAGACTAGCGAAAGGCTCGGACACAATGTTGAAGGAAGGTGATCGCATCATGCACATCCGTCATGGTGCGGGTATTGTTCAGGGTGTGCGTGCGATGAGTTATGGTGACAACAAGAAGCGAAAATACTATTGCATCCGCTTGCTCGCCAGCCATGGTGAAGTGCTGCTACCCGTCGATAGCCTCGAGGAAGAAGAAGTTCGCACCGAAATCGTCGAAGAAGATTTCATTCGGCAAGTCATGAGCATCACCCCAGAGATTCTGGCCAACGACTATAAGGTACGACAGGCGAACATCCGCCGCCAGCTCACCGGTGGCAACCCGGGGGAGGCGGTCGAAGCCCTGCGCGACCTATGTTGGCGCGAGCGCTATCGCCCCCTCACCAGCGCTGATTCTGAGCTCAAGTTGAAAGCGATGCGCCTCGTCAAAGAAGAGCTCGCGCTCAAACTCGATATTGATGTCGATGACGCCGCCAATCGCCTCAACGCGATCATCGCCGACGCTATGATCTCTCACCAACAAGTGGCCGACGCCAGCCAAAACTAAAAGCAAGGGATATGCAAACCTTCAGCGAGGAATGGGCCAGCGCTTATTGCACCGCCATCAACGCCCATGACGGCTATCGCCAAGCGGCCGCCGATTGGCAGCTCGGTTCGCTCGCGCTGGTGGCCCGCGCCGACGATGGAACCGATACCGCCCTCCGCCTCGAACTCGAGCGTGGCCAATGCCACGCCGCCAAAATCATCACGGCGGAACAAGCGCTGACCGATTGTGACATCGTCATTGAAGCCAACCATGAACAATGGCAGCAACTCTACGCCGGCACACTCAACCCGACCATGGCCTTCGTCTCCGGCCAACTCAAGGTCAGCAAAGGCCAAATCAGCGCCCTCCTACCCTATGCCGAAGCATCCGAATTCCTAATTCAGGCCGCTCCCTGAACCATCCCGCCCTTTGACAGTTTCCAGCACCCGCGCTAGGCTTGGCGCCATTCATCGCTCAATCGGGAGGCCAAGCCATGGGGGAAAACCGCGACCAGCAAGCCAATTCGCTGCTCAGCGAAGACCAAGTCGTCGAAATTATCGCGCTCTGCATCTCCTCGGCGCGCCTGCTCATCAGCGAACCTGCCGCTTATGGCCCCTTGCGATTGCTCACCGCCACGGAACGCCTCGCCGCTATGGTCGTCGACCGCGTTTCCCCAGCGACCCGCGCCTTGCTCGAGACCTGCATCCAACAAATTCCCCATTCCCATACCCTCACCAACAACATCCCCGCTTATGCCGCCGCCATGGATGAACTCTGTGAGGCTCTCGGCCAATGTCTCGTTCAACGGGCTGAGCTCGACGGCGCCCCCAACCAAGGAGAGCCAAGATGAGCATAAGCAACCCCGTCCTCGAGAACATCCGCAGCCGTCGTGTCGTCCGCGATATGACGGATGAGCCGGTTGCGGCGACAGCGCTGGCGCAAATCCTGGAGGCGGCGCGTTGGTCGCCCACTGGCGGCAACCAGCGCCCAAACCGCTTCGTCGTCGTGACCGACCCACGCTTGCAAGCGCTCATTCGCCTGGTTTCGCCGGGCATGTTCCAACAGGCCCCCGTCCTCATCCTCATCTGCGTCGACTATCGAGAGATCCATCAACAACTGGATAATCGCGACGACCCCGTCTTCCTGGTGGATGTCGGCAAGGCGGCGCAGACGATGGCGCTGGCGGCGCATTCGCTCGGCCTGGCGACAGGGCCGGTGACCAGCTTCAATAAAGTGGCCGTACGCGCCATCCTCAACCTGCCTGAGGAGATCTCGCCGCAATTATTCCTCTGCCTCGGGCATAAAGCGCCCGTGGAGCAATTCGCCATGCGCGGCGCGCGGCGCATCCGCTGGCAGGATCTTTGCTACCGCGACCGCTATGAGCCTTGGGAGGGCTAGGCCACTAATCTTCGGCGAAGAAATAAGTGCGTCCGGCCAAAGGGGCGGGTAAGTTGCTTTCTTGCTCGCGCTGCCCATAACCCAGCTCGCGCATGAGTCGCGTCGGCGCGTTGCGCAGATGCATGGGGATGGCCAAGTTACCGCGCTCCTGCGCATCCTGCAGCGCGCGAGAATACGCCTCCAAAGCGCTACGGTCTTTCTTCGCGCGCGCCAGGAAGGCGGTGCCATGCGCCAGGTTGATTTGCGCCTCGGGGTAACCGATCATCTCCACGGCGCGAAAGACGGCATTGGCCACCACGAGAGCCGTCGGTTGCGCCAAGCCAATATCCTCGCTAGCGAAGACGACCATGCGCCGCGCGATGAACTTCGGGTCTTCGCCGCCCGCCACCATGCGCGCTAGGTAATAGAGCGCGGCATCGACATCGCTGGCGCGCATGCTCTTGATGAAAGCGCTGGTGGTGTCGTAATGTTCCGACGCCGCCTTGTCGTAGCGCAAATGTGGCGATTGCAGCGCCTCTTTCAACCGCTCCACCGTGATGTTGTCGCCACCATAGAGGCGTGCCGTCGCTTCCAACAAATTCAGCGCCCGCCGCGCGTCGCCATTGGCGAAGCGGGCCAAGAATTCGCGCGCCTCCGTCGCCAATTCCAAGTCGAGCGCCAAGGCGCCGCGTTCGATGATTTGCGCCAACGCCGCTTCGGATAGCGCGCGCAAGACATAAACTTGGCAACGCGAGAGCAAGGGAGCGATGACCTCGAAGCTGGGGTTTTCCGTCGTCGCGCCGATGAGGGTGAGACGACCATCCTCGACGAAAGGCAGCAAGTAGTCCTGTTGCGCCTTGTTGAAACGGTGGATTTCATCGAGGAAAAGCAAGGCACCGTCCGCCCCGGACGGTCGCGCCGATCCATCCTCGAAAAGCGGTGCGGCCGCGGGCGGAGCGAGCCCCGCGACGATGGCGCGGATATCGCCCTTGCCCGCGGAGACGGCGCTCAATTCATGGTATTCGCGCGCGGAGCGGGCCGCGAAGAGGCGAGCGATTGTGGTTTTGCCGACCCCCGGCGGACCCCAGAAAATCATCGAAGGCGGCGCGCCAGCAGCCAACGCTTGCGCCAAGGGCTTGCCTGGCCCGAGCAGGTGCGCCTGTCCGATGATCTCCTCAAGCGTCGCCGGGCGGATGCGGTTGGCTAAGGGGGATTCCATGGCCCCAATCTTAGCCCATCACCCGCCAAGCGCCAACGACCCACCCTGGGCAGCGCGCGCTCAGCCCAGCAGCGCGAACACTGTCCGCAGCCCCTGCCAAGCCAACCAGAGCAGCCCGCCGAGCACGAGCAAGCCGATGAGGAAAAATGCCAAACTGAAAGCCAACTTGAGCGCGAAGCCCAACAAGAGCACGCCAGCGATGATGATGATAACGGCGAAGAAGGTTTCCAACATTGCAATCGCTCACCTTAAATTGCTTCCGCTATCGGGAATTACGCAGGCGAATTGAAAAAGTTGTGGGAAAGGCGAGCGCGTTGCGTTGGAACAAGGGGCTCCCCAGGGCAATCAGTCTGGGTAATCGAACACTCTCAATTCCTCGATTGGCGGCGAATATTTCGCGTCTAGCGGGAGCATTTTCAGGTTAATGGGCTGCGGTTTGGGAATCAATTTGGTGAAGGCTTGATTAATGGAGACCCGCAACTCGTCTTCCCAATCATACAATATCCCCAAACAGGGATTCGGGGCGACAATCACGAGCACCCATTCCCCTTTCTCGTTCTTGTCAATGCGCAACCAAGCTTCTTTGAGCTGGAAACTTATGTCTAAATTGTCCATCCTCTTTTTAACCCGCTCAACCAGCATAGCTTTCGCCTCTTCCCATGCTGAGCGTTGTTCGTCAGTTAACCGTCCCATTTTTGGTATCCTTTGCATTGGGATGACAAGCCATGCTTACATTATAGCTCAAATGAGCGAATTATTCAAACCTCCAACCGCCGCTGCCAATCCCGCCGGCGGAGCAACTCCAGCGTCTCGTCGGCACCGACCAGCGGCGGTATGGGCGCCAAGCAAACGCCACCACGCCCGAACCAATCCTCCACGCTCCAGACGGTGATGCGCCTGCCCAACCAATCGCCCAAGCGCAAGTCCTCCTGTTGCGCTAGATTGCGCCGCAGGCGCTGCGCGCTGCGCTCCTCCAAGACGATAAAGAGCCCCGCCGCGCAACCATTCCGCGTCAGCGCGCCGTCGAAAGCGTCCAAATCCGGCCGGCCAACATTCTTGCCGCCCTTGACCTGGAAACCGAAGAGCGGTTGTCGGCCAGCCGCAGCCGCCGCCTCGACATAAGCGCGACCATCGAGGCCGCCATCGCCGCGTTGCTGAAAATTCGGCTGCGCGCCGGGGACGAGGCGAAGCGCCCAGCGCTCGAAATCATAGGGCGCGTCTTCGGCCAAGCGGCGCGCCTGCGCGAAGTCATAGGGGATGCCGCGGATGGCCGGGTCGACGCCGCAACGCTCGCGCAAACGGCGCGCCATCAGGTCGACAGCCAAAGGCTCAACATCGATGCCGAGCCAGTGGCGTTTCAGACGATGGGCCGCCTCCACGGCCGTCCCGCAACCGCAGAAAGGGTCGAGGACCAGGTCGCCCTCGTTGGAGGAGGCGCGGATGATGCGCTCCAACAAAGCGAGCGGCTTTTGTGTGGGGTAGCCGAGGCGTTCTTTGTTATTGCGCATCAGCGGGATGATATCCACCCACCAAGATTCCACAGGTTTTCCACGCTTAAGGTAAGATTCCCTTTCCTCTGTGCTGATTTCACCCCAATCGCTGCGCAAACGCAGATTGGGATTGTGCGGGATGCGTGGCTGGTTCCAAGTCCAACGCCTTTGATTGTTCATAGTGTAAAACAGCAGATAGTCGTGCTTGCGTGGGTATTGTTTCATGTTGGGGCTGCTGGGCCCCGTATAACACCAGGCAATCTCGTTGCGGAAATTTTGGCTACCAAACACCGCATCCATCAGCAATTTCAGGTAATGGCCGGCCGTCGGGTCGCAATGGAGGTAGATGCTGCCGGTCTCTTTCAGCACGCGGCGGCAGGCCAACAAGCGCGCCGCCATGTAAATCAAATAGGCTTGCAAGGGGCTGCGTTCCCCCAGCGTCAAGCGTACGAAATTCTGCAAGGCATCCAGCCGCGCGCGCAAGTCCGCATCGCGCGCCGCGATGTGTCGCCGCGCCTCGTCTTGCTCCGCCGTCCATTCCCAAGTATCGCGGAAGACATTGGCCTGCGCCTTGCCGCCCAGCGGCATGTTGTAGTTGCGCTTGGAATTGAAAGGCGGGTCCAAATAGATGAGGTCGACGCTGGCGGCGGGGATTTCCTCGGTCAGGATACGCAGGCAATCGCCATAATAGAGCGCATCAGCAAAATCGGGGGGGGGTATGGCTCATTTCGCCCGCGCCATTTTTCGCCGCATATGGTCGCGCCATAGCGCCGATAAGGCCGCGCAAGCGGCCAGCGCCGACCAATCGGCCTCAGCGCCAGCGCGCCCAAAAAAGACCGCCGTCAACCAAGCGATGCTCCAATTGGGGTGCGGGCGCGCGACCCGCTGCAGCTCCTGCCCCGCGGCGACAAAACCCGCGCGCAAGACGCGCGCATACCAACCACCGCGGCCGCTCTCCTCCACCCGCCGCGGCAAATCGGGCAAGAGCCAACGCTTCGCCAAATTCGCGCAGGGCAAGCGCGGCTGCGAGATTTCGATGCGCGCCTCACCCACCGTATAGACATCCCCCAAACAAACGCTCGCTTCATCCAGCGCGGTGACGGTGAAATTTTCGCCGAAGGCGCCGGGGCCGAAGTCCGCCGGCTTGGCCGCGCCCAATTCGCGCGCCCAATCCTCATAATGGGCGGCGGCGTAGAGCAGCAGGGCGCGGTCCGGGCCGCCATGCACCTTGCGGTTTTGCTGGCCATCACCGACCAGATTCTCGCGCCCCAACCAGAGCGGACCGGTCACCGCGCTCTTGACGATACCCGAGCGCCAGCGCGCCTTAGCGACGGCGTTGGGCGGGTGCGCGGCGGGCTTCCCGACCTGGATGGAGAGCAGGCGCCCGTTCGTCGCCGCTGGCGCCATCGGGATAGTGGAGTTCATCGGCCCAATCCAATCCTTAAGCTGATGGGGAGAGGCCTTGCCAGCCCGCTGAGCGGCCAATGCCTCTCGCTGGCCTCAAGTTGCTGCGAGGATATCGCTTCTCCCAGCATTCCGCCGCCATCATCCCGCCAACCCTTCCTTTCCCAAACAGCCAAAAACTCAAAATCGCGCTCCAGTCCCTGAGGCTTGGTCACTTCACGGCCTCAATACGCGCGCGAGAATTTGCGCCGCGCGGCCCAATTCGCCGGCGGGCGCGCCGGCGAAATTCAAGCGGATGGCGTTGGCGCCGCTACCATCGTCGTGGAAGAGGTTGCCGGGTATATAACCGACGCCCTGCGCGAGCGCCTCGTCCAACCGCGCCGCCGTATCCACCCCTTTGGGTAAGCGCAACCAGAGGAAGAGCCCGCCTTCCGGCTCGTCCCAGGCGGCATCGGCGCCGAAAGACGCCCGTAGGCCTTCCTGCAAGGCCGCCAGGCGTTCACGCAGCAGCGCACGCAAGCGCTCCAGGTGTTCTTCCAACCAACCGCGGCGCAAGAACTCGAGGGCGACCTCTTGTAAGAGCGCAGAGGATTGCAAGTCGATCGTCTCGCGCAGGCCGGCCAGCGCGGGGATGAGCGCCGCCGGCGCCACAATCCAACCCAGGCGCAATGCGGGGAAGAGCATCTTGGAGAAGGTACCGAGATAAATCGTCGCCTCGCCGCCCGGATGGGCACGGATGGGGGGCAGGGAAACGCCAGCGATGCGCAGGGCCGAATAGGCATCATCCTCGACCAGGGGAACGGCCGTTTCGGCAGCGAGGGCCGCTAGACGCGCGCGCGCCGCTCCGGAAAGGCTCTGGCCAGTGGGATTATGGAAATCGGCGATGGCGAAAGCGAGGCGCGGACGCGGTTCTTGACGACAGGCGGCCTCCCAGGCAGCCAAATCCAGCCCACTGCCGGGGCGTAGCCGCGCGTTGCGCAGCGGTAAGGACCGTTTTTGCGTGACATCCAAGATACCCGAATAGGTCGGTCGCTCGATGAGCGCGCAATCCGGCGGCGCCAACAAGGCGCGCGCGACCAATTGTAGGCCTTGTTGATTGCCATTGGTGAGGAAAATTTGTCGCGGCTCGCAATCCAGGCCACGGCCGCGCAAGTATTCAGCGATCCATTCGCGCAAGGCAAAAGAGGGTGGTTGGTATTGCAAAGCGGCAGCGCCATCACGGGCGAGCACCGCATCGAAACAAAGCTGCCAGCGCTCGAGTGGTAAGGTGTCGTTGGGAGGACGGCCGGCGCCCAGGGCCAGGTGCGGTCCCACACGACTCATGCGCTGAAAGAGAGCCAGGAAAGGCGAATGACGGCTGGCTTCGGCTTCGGGGGTCAGGCGAAATTCGCGGGCAGCACTAACGTCAGTCATTGTGCCATTGTAGCAAATCACCGCTGAATTTTGCCGCTCGGCGTTGTATAATCCATACAAGATGGATGCCAAAGATCCTCCCTGGCAAACGGGTCTCGCTGGGCAAAGGAAAAAACTCGCCTGCGATGTCGAAGATATCCGCAAATTGGCCTTACCCTTGGGCGCAGAGGTCATCGCCGCCGACGGCGCCTTGCGCGAAACGGTCCATTGGGCATACCGGCTCGGCCCAGACGATGACCTCATGGCCAGGGTGCCACAGCCCGGTGAGCTGCTCCTCATCGACGAAAGCGCGACCCGCCCGAGCGTGGACGATACCTTCATCCGTTGGGCGAGCGAACAGGGCGTCCGCGCAATCGTCACCACTGCGACGCCCGCGCCGCTGGCCATCGCCGCCGCCAACCGTGCCCTTTTACCCCTCATCACCCTACCCGAGGGCAGCGACTTGGGGGAAATCCAACGCGAAATCCTCGCTTTGCTCGTCGATCGGCGCGGGCAATTGGTGCGGCGCAGCACACAGGTCTTTCGCCAACTGACACAACTCAGCTCACACAACGCCGGGCCGGCGCCGCTCCTGGAAGCGTTGGCCCGCCTGACCGGTAAGAGCGCAATCTTACAAGACAAGCGTTTGGAAATCACCCATAGCAGCCTACAGCCCGCCCTCATCAGCCAGTGGGAGGACATCGAGCGTAGCCTACGCGAACCCGCCACTCTACCTTCCGCCTATCAGGATCGCCTGCGCATCCCGCCCGAGGCGCTACCCACCCAGCAACAAACCCTGGCCAACAGCGGTTTCGCGCGCATCGTCGCACCCATCCTCACCCATGGCGTTGGGCGCGGCTTCCTTTCGTTGATCGGCCCTGCGAAGGATTTGGACGCCCTGGATATGAGCGTCGCCGAGCAAGGGGCGGTCGCTTGCGCGTTGGAGATGGCCAAAGCGAAAGCGATCAGCAACACGGAAAAGCGCTTGCTCGGCACCTTCCTGGATCGCATCCTCAGCAACGAAATTGTGCCACAGGAAGCCTTGCTCCAAGGTGAACGCTTCGGCCACAACTTGCGTCAGGCGCATGTCGCGCTGGCCGCTGCTTGGTATGGCCCCTCCCAGCCTTCGCTGCGGCGCTTGGAAACCATCTTCAATTTCACGCTGGCTGAGGCGGAGCTGGCGGGCGGTGGCAAGCCTTTAGTTGGCTTGCGTGACCCCTATCTCTTGGCTTTCCTGCCGGTGGCCGCCGCGAACAACGGTACGGATACCGTCACCCCGCTCGCGGCGCGCATCCAGTCCGTCGCCCGCCGCGAGCGCGCGCGCGCCGCCCTGGCCATTGGCATCAGCACCGTCGCCACCGATTTGAGCGAATGGCAAAATATTTACAACGAAGCCTTGCAGGCGATGGATCTAGCGGCACGCCTGCATAGCTCAAAACCCCTCTCCATCGGCACGCTCGGCATCTACCGCCTCATCATCCAACTGGAAGAGCGGGATACGCTGCAATCTTTCGCGCGCCAAACACTCGGCAATTTGCTGGATTACGATATCCAACAAAACACCGACCTGCTCCAAACCTTGGAAGCCTATTTCAGCGCCGACGGCAACCTATCCGCTACCGCAACCGAATTGAATGTGCACCGCAATACCCTACTCTACCGCTTGCGGCGCATCAGCGAGATTGGTGAAATCGATCTCAAGCAACCAGAAACGCGCCTCGCCCTGCAACTCGCGCTGGCCATCTTGCGCCTGCTGCCAGAAAACTAATCTTCCGCCAACCAAACGCCAATGTGCAGCGCTTCACCGCGAAGCCAACCCTGTTCGCCGGCGGCGAAGGCCACCTGTGCATCAGCCCCAGCAAAATCCGCGCCTTCTGCCAAGGCGTCACTCAAAGTTTCGTTGCGGATACTGTCGCTATGCGCCGCCAGGGCAGCATGGAGACAGGGCCCGCCGGAATAGCGAATGACAATGCGCGCATCGATGCGATAATCCGCCTCTTGTCGCAGCAACTGAACGCGCCGCGTGAATTCGCGCGCCAGACCTTCGCGCGCAAGTTCTTCGCTGATGCGCGTATCGAGCAAGGCGAAGGCCTCTCCCTCTTCCGCATAACTGAAACCGCTGGGGACCTCGCGGCGCAATTGGACCTCAACTTCATCCGGCGCCAAACGATATTCCTTCTCGCCCAATTGCAAAGAGACCACCTCTCCTGCCAACAACCCCTCCGCCAAGGGGCGCAACCAATCCTGCTCTCCTGCCAAGAGGGCCGATTGCAATGGTTTGAAATCTTTCCCCAAACGACGGCCGAGTAGACGCGGTATGGGTCGCAATGAATAGCGCAAGCTCAGACGAGTATCGGCATCGTCATGCTTCAAAACGCGCACTCGCTTGACATTCAACTCAGAAGCGATGAGCGGCGCCAAGCGTTCGATGCGTTCTCGTTCTTGCGCGTCGCGCGCGGCGAATTCGACCAGCGGCAAGGGTTGGCGAACACCGATAGGCTGCTTGCGACCAGCCACTTCGCCATTCATGCGCGCTGCCAAGCCCAAGCTGACCAGGCGTTGCAGCAAGCGCATCTCGGCCACCAACTCTTCATCCTGCCAGGCTTCTTCCACCGTCGGCCATTCGGCCAGGTGCACCGTATCCGCTTCATCATGCGCGGCCAAATTGCGGAAAATCGCCTCACTCAAGAAAGGCATACTGGGCGCGAGCAGCTTACTCAAAATCACCAAGACTTCGTAGAGGGTGGCATAGGCGGCGCGCTTATCCTGGTCGTTCTCGCTCTTCCAAAAACGGCGGCGGCTCATGCGCACATAACCGTTGCTCAATGTATCGACAAATTGCTGGATCGGTCGCGTCGCGCCGGGCACATCGTAAGCTTCGTAGGCTCGGGTCACGCGCGCGACCAAATCCGCCGTTTCCGCCAACAACCAACGATCCAACAAGGGCCGCTCCGCGACCTCAGGTGCCGCTTCCTCGGGTTGCCAACGGTCCAAATTGGCGTAAGTCACAAAAAAGCTATAACTGTTCCAGAGCGTCATCCAAAATTTCTTGACCAATTCGCCGACCAATTCGACGGAAAAGCGGCGCGGTTCTCCTGGCGGGCCGGAGGAGAAAAGATACCAACGAAAAGCATCTGCCCCGTAAGCATCCAGGACATCCCAAGGGTTGACGATATTACCGCGGCTCTTGGACATCTTGCGCCCCTCACCATCGAGAATATGACCGAGGCAAATCACATTCTGAAAACTGGCTTTGCCAAAAGTGAGCGCGCTGATGGCATGGAGGCTATAAAACCAGCCGCGCGTCTGGTCGACCGCTTCGCAGATGTAATCGGCGGGGAATTGCTCTTCAAAGCGCTCTTGATTCTGAAAAGGGTAGCCCCACTGGGCGATGGGCATAGCGCCGCTATCAAACCAAACATCGATGACCTCGGGAACGCGGCGCATCAAGCCGCCACCCTTGGGATTGGGGAAAGTGATGGCATCCACATGTGGTCGGTGCAAATCCAGCTCGCTCAAATCACGCCCGGCCAGCTCGCTCAATTCAGCGACGCTGCCGACGAGCAAGCGTTCACCCGTTTGTTCATCCTCCCAGATGGGCAAGGGCGTCCCCCAGAAGCGCTCACGCCCCAGGGACCAATCCTTGAGTTCAGCCAACCATTTGCCGAAACGCCCATCACGGATGTGCTCAGGCACCCAGGTGATGCCTTGGTTCAAATCGATGAGCGTTTGCTTTTCGGCGGTGGCGCGAATGAACCAGGAATCGCGGGCGTAATACATCAAGGGCGTATCGCAACGCCAACAAAAGGGATAATTGTGCGTATAGTCCTCGCGGCGGAAGAGCAAGCCGCGCGCGCGCAGTTCCTGTAACACTAAGGGGTCAGCATCTTTGAACCACTGGTTGGCCAAGGGCCCCATTTCGGGCAAGAAATGGCCGGTATCGTCGATGGTCTGTAGAATGGGCAAACCTTCGGCCTGCGCCGCCGCCAAATCATCAGCGCCAAAAGCGGGCGCGATATGGACGATGCCACTGCCTTCATCCGTGCTCACAAAATCAGCGGCGATGACGACCGCCCGCTTCCCTTCGACCGCTGCATCTGAATAATGAGGATAGAGCGGCTCGTATTTGCGGCCGACCAGATCTCGTCCGCGAAAACGGCGCACCTCTTCGTAACCCTCAAGTACGATGGCCGGGGCGCGGTCCGCCGCCAGGATGATGTCTTCTTTTTGGCCATCCGGGCGCGCCCCGCGCAACTGGAGATATTCCACATCGGCGCCGACGGCGAGTGCCACATTACCGGGGAGCGTCCAAGGCGTCGTCGTCCAGGCGATGAGCGAAGTGTCTTCCTCATCGCGCAAAGGGAAGCGCACATAAGCGCTTGGGTCTACCGTCTCGCGATAGCCTTGGGCGACCTCATGGCTACTCAAGGGTGTGCCGCAGCGCGGGCAGTAATTGACCACACGATAACCGCGATAAATCAAGCCCTTATCCCAAAGTTGGCGCAAGACCCACCATACGCTCTGGATGTATTCTTGGCTGAGCGTGAGATAGGCGTCATCCATATTCGCCCAAAAGCCGATGCGTTCGGTCAGGCGTTCCCAATCGTCGATATAACGAAAGACGCTCTCGCGGCATTTCTGGTTGAAAGCCGCGATTCCATATCGCTCGATATCGCGCTTGGTCTTGAGGCCGAGCGCTTTCTCCACTTCAATTTCCACAGGCAGCCCATGGGTATCCCAGCCACCTTTGCGCAAGCAATAAAAACCACGCATGGTCTTATAACGGGGAAAGATATCTTTGAAAACGCGCGAAAGGACATGATGGCTACCGGGCAGGCCGTTGGCGGTGGGTGGGCCTTCATAGAAAACGAAGTGCGGCGCTTCTTCACGGCCCTCGGTGGTCCGCTCGAAAACGCGTTGCTTTTTCCAAAAGGCTATTTGTTCGCTTTCGAGTTGATTAATATCGACTTGAGGCGAAACGGCTCGAAACATGGCGGCGACTCCTAGGTGATGCAATGGGCAAACGAGGGTGCGAACGCAACCACCAATCTTCTCCTGGGCGGTCAACAAAACGCCGACCACCACAAGCAAGCCTCCTACGGCACCGAACACACGCGCCTCCCAATACAACCTGCAGGAGAATAGCAACCCAGGGAGCGCTTGGCTAGGGTCCAGTGGGGTCAATGTCAATATCGGCAACGGTGTCGAGGAGCGCCGCCAGACGCACGCCATAATCGGTTTCGGCAAAGCGCCGCGCCTCATCAAGCCAATAATTTCGCCCCGCAGCAGACCCTTCTTCCCCACAAAGATGTCGCGCCAGCCAGGCATGGCTTTCCGAAAGCTTGCCTTTGGCTAGGGCCGCGCGAAAACGCGGCTGCGCCCTAGCGACTTCGCCGGCCAAATGCTCCGCCAAACCAAGCTCGACTTGCCAATCGATCGCCGCACCCTGGGCTTGATCCAGGGCGCGCTCCGCGGCCGAATAATCGCCCTGCGCCAGCAAGGTCAAACCCAGCGCGCGCCAGGCCGGTGGGTAGATGGGTTCGGCCACCGTCAGCGACCGCAGCAAGGACTCGCTCTCTGCGAGCATACCGCGTTGACGATAGGCTAGAGCGAGCAGCGTTTGTTGGCTGGGGCTGGTGCCGCCCGGCAACCGGTCATCAGCGGCGAGCAATTGGCAACAGCGTTCATAATCTCCCTGTTGGAACGCCTGCTGCGCCAGCGAAGCCGCCGTCTGTAAGCCACGCAACGACCACATCACCAGCAATTGCAACGCCACCAAGGCACCCAAAGCACCGACGAAGGCCGGGATGCGCAGCGAAAGGGGGCCGATGAAAATTGCCAAAAAGGCCAAGGCCAGGATGCCCAGCGCCGTAAAAGCGGCCCAGCGGTGAGGCCCTTCCCAACTGCGAAGGGCGCGCCAGAGACGCGGCGCTAAGCCCCACATCCCAAAGCCTCGATACCCTCTTCGCCCGCGAGCAAACGCTCGGCCAGCGCGACATCGGCCGCGACAAGCGCGCGGAGCGGAGCGGCCGCCTCCGCCCGCAACAATTGTGCCCATTCATGAATGGCCGAAGATTCTGCCCTCAATGCGGCTAGACTCTCTTCTGCCGCTGCGCTCTCCCCTTGACGACACCAAGCGCGCGCCAACCAAAGCCAAGCCAGCGCTCGGTGACGCCGTTCGCGCATACGCAACCCTAACGCCCGCCGGAGCTCAGCGATGGTCGTGACCGCATCCTCCTGGCGCTCGGCGATCATGCCAAGGTTGTAGGCCGCCACCCAATCGCTTGGCGCCAACGCAGAAGCGCGCTCGGCAGCGCGCCGCGCCGCCGCCAATTCACCAGCTTGTAGGCGCGCTTCCGCCAAAAAGTTGTGAGCGGCCGCATCAGTCGTTTGGCGCGCGCAAACCCATTCAGCAGCGCGCGCCGCCTGAGCCGCCTTCCCCCAAGCGAGGAGAATGCGCGCCCGCAAGAGCCGTGACGACACCTCGTCATGATGCGCGCGAATCCGCTCATCCAACAAACTCACCGCCGCCGCCAATTTTCCTCGCCGCCAAAGACGGATGGCCGCTCTTTGCTCAGCGGGAACCTGTCCGCGCAACCAAAGCGCGACGACCACCAACCAACCCAGCGCCGCGCCGAGCAAAGGCAAGAGCCCAGCCGGCAAGACAAAGAGGCCCAACAACACCGCCCCCAGCGCCGGCGCCAGCGCCAATATCAGCTCGCGCGCGGAGCGCAAACCCAAGGCGCGCAATGCCCAGGCGAGCGTACCCAATACCCCCAAGAGCAAGGCCAGATTCTGCCAGGCACGGGTCGCCTCGCTCGGGGTAGTGGCGTTCAAAACCAGGCTGAACAACCCGGTGAACGCCCAGAGCAATAGCAAACTGCGCGGAAAAAACCAGGCCCGCTTCAACGGAGAACCACCGTTTTTCGCGGCGCGCGGCGCAGATGGTTGCGCAATTCCCAGGTCACTTCGCCCGTCTGGATACTTTGTGGAATTCCCCGCTCGTCGAGATGGAGCTGCCAATTTGCGCCATCACCCAACCACAATTGCAACTGGCCAGGCACCTTTTCGACCGCGCTCCAGCAGCGTAAATCACCCTGCCAACCAACAGCGCTGACGCGCAGCGCGAAAACCTGCGCCTCGCCCACGCGCGCCGCCACCGCTCTCACCAATTTCCCCAGCGCGACCAGCGCCGGCGGCACACGCAAGCAACCTTCTCCCAGCGGCCATTCGCGATGATTGCGTGCCCGATTACCGCGTCTTTGCCCCAGATGCGCGCTCTCTGGAAAGTAGCTCAAAGTACCACGAATTCGCTCGTTGGCCGGCGTGCCGCGCCTGAATTGCAACCAATCGACGCGCGTCAATTCGCCCAAGGGCGAGAAATACAACTCACGCAGACCTTCTTCCGCATCCACCCGCAATAATTGCCCGCCATCCGGAAATTCATTCCAAAGCCATTCCTCCCGCTCGCCGCGGCTGCTCAAGTAAAGGCCGCTGGCGAGGAGCGCTTCTTTATCCCGAACCTGGTGCAGGTAGCGCATCAGGCGACATCATCCAGCAACGAAATATAAAGACGTTTGTTGATGCCCCCTTTGCTCTTGTAATCGCGCACGCGCAGGCTGCCCACCTCGCGCGTACTGGCCACATGCGTCCCGCCGTCGGCTTGCAGGTCCAAACCGACCAATTCGACGGTCCGCACTTCCTCTATGCCTGCGGGTAAAAGGTTGATTTTGGTGCGGATTAAATCAGCAATCTGGAAAGCGCGCTCACGCGGCAAAAAATTCACGCGAATCTCGCGGGCGGCGGTCACTTCTGCGTTGATTTTGTCCTCAATCTCGGCCACCAACTCTTTCTGCATACGCTCGAATTCGAAATCCATGCGCGCGTCCAATGGTTGCATGTTGCCGCCGGTGACGCTAGCGCCATAATCGCGCCAAATCACGCCGCAGAGAATGTGCATGGCCGTATGCGTGCGCATCAAGGCGTAGCGGCGCGACCAATCGATTTCACCATGAAGCGTTTCGCCAAGGGAAGGCAGGGCTAGGCTAGGCGCCAGTCGATGCCAATGCCCACGCCCAACACGCTCGACGCGCCAGCTGCGCTCCGCAGCACCCATACGCCGAAGCCAGCCAAAGTCGCAAGGCTGCCCACCACCACCGGGGTAAAAGGCCGTCCGTTCCAATTGGATGGCGCGCTGCTCGGCATCCACCGCTGTGACGGACGCCATGAATTCGCGCAGGTAGCTGTCTCGTTGATAGAGCGCTTCCATCATATCGTCTCGTCCTCCAAATCCTCAAAGCGAGCGTCGGACCCCTTGCATGACCGCAGCACGCCCGTTACAATCCATGGGGATGAACGCGCTCAGTCTAGCGTGATTTTGCGAGCATGCGGAGGGCGGACGATGGACGAACAGGTGACGAGGCAACGCATCAGCGACGCCTGGCGGTTGCACCGCCAAGGCAATGGCAGCGCGGCAATCGAGAGTTTTCAAGACATCCTCACGACCGATGCTGAGAATATCGATGCGCTCTATGGCATCGGCCTGGCTTATCGCGCCAACGGCATGCCAGAACGCGCCATCGAATCTTTCACCGCGGCCCAGGCCGCGCTCCGCCTGGCGGAGAGAGCATTCCGAGCGGAAAATACCGAAAAAACAAAAGAGGAAACACCCTTCACCCTCAATGACCCAATCGCCGGCGAGGGCGATCGCTTCTTGATTCTGTCGCGCATGATCAACCAGCGATTGGAGGAGCTGGGCTCCGCTTCCGTTTGATGCGCCAGGTCGTTTTCGGCGATAACCTATTGGCCCTAGCGGAGTTGCCGGCCGATTGTGCTGACCTGATCTATATAGACCCACCTTTCAACACCGGTCGGCGACAAATTCGCAAGCATTTGCGGAGCATCGCCGACGAAAATGGTGCGCAACGCGGCTTCCAAGGTAAACGCTACCGCAATATCCACCTGGGGAGCCGCCATTTCACCGACCAATTCGCTGACTACCATAGCTTTTTGGAGCCAAGATTGCGCGAGGCACACCGCATCCTGCGCCCCAATGGCTCTTTCTTCTTGCATATCGACTATCGTGAGGCGCATTATTGCAAGGTGCTGCTGGATGAAATCTTCGGCCGCGAATCGTTCATGAACGAAATCATCTGGGCCTACGATTATGGCGGCCGCGCCAAACGGCGCTGGCCAGCCAAACACGACAACATTTTTTGGTATGCTATGCATCCAAAAGATTACACCTTTCATTATGACGAGATGGAACGCATCCCTTACATGGCCCCCGGGTTGGTGAGCGCCGAAAAAGCGGCGCGCGGTAAAACGCCCACCGATGTCTGGTGGCATACCATCGTCAGCCCAACCGGCCGCGAAAAAACGGGCTACCCAACCCAGAAACCGCTCGGCATCTTGGAGCGCATCATCAAGGTGCACAGCAATCGCGATGACCTAGTCGTCGATTTTTTCGCCGGCAGCGGTACCACCGGCGAAGCGGCTGCCCGTCTGGGACGGCGCTTCTGGTTGTGCGATAGCCACCCGGAAGCAATCCGCGTGATGAAAAAGCGCCTGGCAAAGTATGGTACCGATTTTCGAAACGCAGAAATCATCCACTCACCATATCAGGGAGTAAAACCCGCATGAAAAAACGCCAACGCCTCGAAAATTGCATCGCTGGCGAAAGAACCGACCGTTTGCCCACTGCCCTATGGCGTCATTTTCCCGGCGACGACCAACGCCCCACCGATTTCGCCCAAGCGGTTGTCAATTTCCAACGCCAATACGATTGGGATTTCATCAAGGTCACCCCCGCTTCGGCCTTCGCCATCTATGATTACGACTTTCAGGACCGCTGGGTCGGCAATCTCGAGGGTACCCGCGAGACGACCCACTTGGCCATCCGAAACGCGCGCGACTGGGCAGACCTGCGCCCGCAAGACCCAACTCGCGGCCAGCTCGGACAACATTTGGAAGCCTTGCGCCTCATCGCCAACGCTTTCGCCGATGAGGATGACCCGCCGCCCATCCTCCCCACCATCTTCAGCCCGCTCACCCTGGCGAGTAAGATGGCCGGCAAAGATACCGTCATCCAAGAACTGCGCACCCAACCGCAACGCCTGCATAACGCCCTGCGCACCCTAACGCAACATAGCCTAAGCATCATCACGGCCATGGCCGCCCTACCCATGAGCGGTATCTTTTACGCCATTCAACACGCTTCCTATGAAATACTTTCCCAAGCCGAATACGAGGAATTTGGCGCGCGCTATGACCGGCAAATCCTGGAGAGTCTGCCCGATAATTTCTGGTTCAACCTGCTTCACCTACATGGCTCCTCGCCGATGTTCGCCACTTGTGCCGAATTTCCGGTGCAAGCCATCAATTGGCATGACCAGGAAACCGCGCCAGACCTGGCGCAGGGCAAAACGCTATTCAAGGGCGCCGTCAGCGGCGGATTGGGGCGAATACAACACACGCATGACGGTTCGCCAGCGAGCGTGCGCGAGGCGGCGCGCTCGGCCATCCTGGCGACGGAAGGGCGGCGCTTCATCCTCTCCACCGGTTGTGTGGCCATGATCACATCACCCGAGAGCAACCTGCGGGCGGTGGCCGACATCGCCCGCAAGACCCTTGGCTAACGCGGATTGCCCTTGCGCGTAATTGCCGGCCAGGCGCGTGGTAGCCACCTGCGGCGCGTCCCGGGTTCCGGAACCCGCCCCATCAGCGATCGCGTCAAAGAGGCACTCTTCAATATTTTGGCGCCGCGTCTTCGCGAATGTCGTTTTGCGGATTTTTTCGCCGGTACCGGCAGCGTCGGCATCGAGGCGCTCAGCCGCGGCGCGCGTCAAGGCCTTTTCGTCGAGCGAGAGCGCGCCGCCCTCCGCACGATTCGCCAAAACCTGGAACACACCCGCCTGGATGAACGCGCTGAAATTCGCGCCGCCGATTTCTTTCGCACCCTACTCATCCCGCCGAGCGCGCCCTTCGATATCCTCTACATCGCCCCTCCCCAGTATCGGGGAATCTGGCTCAGGGCGCTGTCGGCGCTGGAAAAGACGCCCGGTTGGTGGCACCGCGAATCGCTCATCATCGTACAAATCGACCCTAGGGAAAGGGAAGAAATCCAACTGCCCAGCTGGGAAGAGCGGGATTGGCGGCGTTATGGCAACACCGCCCTCTGGTTCTTCGCGCCCTGCCTTGAGATGAAAGCAAGCGACTAATTTTTCGCCAAAAGACGGCGCGCCAGGGCCAGTGCCGACGCCGAATCCTGCACCTTCTCCAGCACTTGCGCCTCGCGCAATTTTTCGAGCAACTCGCCGACAAGGGGCCCGGGTGGCAAGCCCAGGGTGGCCATGAGCTCATGGCCATCCACCAATGGCGTCGGCATGACTAGGCGCTCGTGCTCCTCGAAATAGACTCGTAGCAAGCGGCGCTTCTCTTCCAGTCGGGATAACCAGGTCGCTTGGTCGAATTCCTGCGGCGGAAGGGCCAAGGCCAGCGCCAACTCGAGGAGCGCCCGCTCGATACCGGCGGCACCGCGCGCGCGCCAGTAGCGATGGGCGCAAAGGTCAGCGGGCACGCCGGCGCGCAAGCATTCCCCGTGGGCCGGCGCGGTCGCCGTCACGCTGACGAGCCAGCGAATCTGCGCGCCGCTATAACGCCAAAATTGGCCCCATGCACGCAATTCTGCCTTATCCACCCCCGCCAGCAAGGCCGCGAGGGCGCGCAAGGCGGTTGTCCCCCCCGTTTCTCCCAGCAACACACCCTGTAAGCGCGCGCGCAAGCCCCCCAACTGAATCGCCAGCATCCCCAGCGCGAAATTGGCGGTTGCGTCGTCGCTGCGGCCCGCATCGATGACGGCATGGATCTCTGCCAGGCGCGCCAGCGCATCCAGACGCTCGTCCCAACGCGTGCGTCCACCACCGCGCAATTCCTCCACCCATTCCACCGACCAAGGTAGAAATTCGGCGAGCAAACCCAGGTGCTGCGCGGCGCGCAAAGCAGAGGCGGCATTCCTCAACGATAACAACCGCGACCATTCCTCGCGCCTGCGCTCTGCGGAGACCGTGTGCAACAATGAAGCCGCCTCACGAATTGCCGTTTTCGTCCTCACGGTCATCGCCAGGCCAAATTGTCCCGCTAGGCGAAGGCCGCGCAGGGCACGCAAGGGGTCCGCTAGGAGCGCGGCATCGTGGCAAAGGCGCAGTCGTCGCGCCAGCAAGTCTTTTTCGCCACCACAGGGGTCGATGAGCGCCTGGTCATCGCCACGCCAATCCACCGCAAGGGCATTGATGGTGAAATCGCGTTCACCCAAATCAGCGGCCAAGCGCTCGTCGGATTTTGCGGAGGGCGGAGAACGAAAGGTGGCGATGTCGATGGTTTGCCGCTCAGTACCCTCGCGCAACAGGACCCGCCCAACATCGCGTTCGGCATCGATGGGGTAATAAACACCACCCAGGGCATCAGCGGTGCGGCGCGCGATGGGCCGCGCGGCGGCGCTGACGACAATATCCCAATCTCGCCCCGGGCGACCCAACCAAGCATCGCGCACGGCGCCGCCGACCAAATAGACTTCCGCTTCACCCGCTGCCGCGAGGAGTGCTGCGCGTATCCTTGCCCCAATAGCGGCATATTGCAGCGGTCTCCTCAACGCTGGTCCGCTTCCGCCGCCAAGGCCGCCAAATCGGCGATTGCGATATAGGGCAACTGCCGACATTTCTCGTCCAAATCCAGACCATAGCCAAAGACGAAATGGTCATCGATGGTGAAACCGACATAATCAAGGGGGATGGAAGCGACACGGCGCGCTGGTTTATCCAAAAGGGTCACCAATCGCAGCGATTTCACTGCGCGTACCTGCAACATTGACATCACAAAGCGAAGCGTATGGCCAGAGTCGATGATATCCTCGACGATGAGGATCTGCTTGCCGCTGATATCGTCGCTCAAGTCTTTCTCGATGCGGACATCATGCGTGGAAGAGCGCACGCCAACGCCATAACTGGATACCGCGATGAAATCCAACTCGTGCGGCACAGTGATATGGCGCATCAAATCGCTCAAAAAGAGGATACCACCCTTGAGGATACAGACGAGCAACAGGTCATCCGCTCCCGCATAATCAGCGCTAATCTCCGCGCCAAGCTCGGCGACACGCCTTTGTATGCTCCGCTCATCGATGAGCACCTTCTCGACGAAACGCTCACATTCGCGCAATTTATTTTCCTCCCTCCAACTCGCTGACGTCTTCCGCCAATTCCACACCCAAATGCAACAGTTCCTTCAATGTGGACGCTTCACGCGCTTCGGCGTAGATGCGCAATAAAGCTTCGGTACCACTAGGGCGAATGAGCAACCAAGAGCCATCCGCCAGGCGAAATTTCGCGCCATCCAAAGTGTCCATTGTGACGACGGTCTCCCCCGCCAGCCGTGCTGGTTGCACCTCGCTGAGCCGCCGCAACCAGGTTTGGCGGGGCAAGGAAGGAGACATTTGGGCATCGTGCCGCGCATAATGCGCCGGGCCATATTCGCGCTGCAAATCACTCACCAATTCATGCAAGGGCGCCTGGCCCCAAGCCATGATTTCCAACAAAAGCAACCCCATCAAGATGCCATCACCCTCAGGGATATGGCCACGGATACTGATGCTGCCGCTTTCTTCACCACCGAGCAAGGCATTTTCGCTTTGCATTCGTTCGGCGATGTGGTTGAAGCCAATCGGTGTTTCATGCAGCGGGAGCGCATGGCGCTCCGCCAGGCGGTCCAAAAGCATCGTCGTCGAAACGGATTTGACAACCACACCCCTTTGCCCGCGCACCTCGACCAGGTGTTTTAGGGCCAGCGCCATGACCATTTGTGGGCTCACAAAACCGCCACGGGCATCGATGGCACCGATGCGGTCGGCATCGCCATCCAAGGCCAAACCGATCTGCGCTTGCTCGCGATGAACCGTCGCGACCAATTCATTCAAGTAGCGCAGGATGGGTTCGGGGTGAATGCCACCAAAGCCTGGGTTGAGGGTATTGCGAATTTCAAGCACATGCGAGCGCGTTCGCGAGAGCACCGCCGGTAAAGCATGTCGACCAGCGCCCCACATCGCGTCCACCACTAGGCGCAATTCCCCATCAGAGATGGTATCCAGGTCCACCAATTTGGAAAGGTGCTCGTAATAGCCCCAGCCGGGGTCAAAACGCTGGATGAGGCCGCGGCGCAAACCCTCCGCATAGGGTAAACACTTCGGCTCTGCGCTCAAAGCCGCAAGCGCCGTCTCGATAGCCCGTGTCTCCTTAGCGGTGGCCGCGGCGCCCGTCGCCAACTTCAACTTGAAACCGTTGTAGCGCGGCGGGTTGTGGCTCGCCGTGATGACGATACCGCCGGCCGCCTGACGCGCGCGCACATTGTGCGAGATGGAGGGTGTGGGCGCGTCTGTTCGTGTTAGCCAAGCGATGATGCCATTACCCGCCAAGACGCAGGCCGCCTCGCTGGCGAAACGATCGGAGAGGAAGCGCGTATCGTAGCCGACGACCATTTGCGGCGGCGCTTTTCCGCTATCGGCATGTTGCTCGAGGATGGTCTGCGCCAGGGCCTGCGTGACCCGCCGCAAGTTGGTGAATGTGAAACCCTCGGCGATGACGGCGCGCCAGCCATCGGTGCCGAATTGGATACCCGCAGTTTCTTCCAGCATGCCCTTAGTTTAGTCGTTGCCTCAACCGATAAGAAGATGCACCACCCTAGAGGATTGCGCCGCCGGCTGGCATAATCGGGCGCAATGACAAAATCCAAACACCCCCTGCGCATCATCCCCATCGGCGGACTCGGCGAAATCGGCAAAAACATGACCTGTTTCATCTATGGGCGCGAGGCGATCATCATTGATAGCGGCATCATGTTCCCCAACCAAGATATGCCCGGCGTCGATTGCATCCTCCCCGATTTCCGCCCTTTGTTGGAAATGGACCTGGATCTCTTGGGCGTTCTCTACACTCATGCGCATGAGGACCATATCGGCGCCGTCACTCACCTATTGGAAGCCTTTCCGGGCACGAAACTCCACGCCACACCGCTGACGGCGTCGCTCCTGCAAAGCAAACTCAAGGGCAGCAACGCGGCAAAATCGGCACAGATCCGGGTTTTCCAGGCAGGTGAAAGCACCCAATTGGGACCTTTCCGCGCCGAAAGTTTCTCGGTTACCCATAGCATACCGGACTGTGTGGGCTTTGGTCTGCATACGCCGCAAGGCCTGGTGGTGCATACCGGCGATTACAAATTCGATAACACTCCCGTCGATGGTCGCGTCAGCGATTATGCGCGGCTGGCCGCCTGGGGGAAAGCCGGCGTCCGCCTCCTGCTCGCCGACAGCACCAACGCCGACGAGCCTGGTTGGACCCCCTCAGAGAAAGTCGTTGGCGCCGCCTTCGAGCGTCTCTTTCATAATGCCAAAGGGCGCATCATGGTGGCGACCTTCGCCTCGGTCATCTCGCGCATACAATTGGTCGCCAACGCCGCCCTGCGCTACGGCCGCAAGCTCGCCATCGCCGGGCGCAGCATGCAAGAGAATGTGCGCCGCGCGCGCGAACTGGGCATCCTCCATATCCCGGAAAGTTCACTCATTGGCCTCCACGATGCGAAAAGCTACCCGCCCGAACAAGTGGTGTTGATGGTCACTGGCTCTCAAGGGGAGCCGGCCGCTGTGCTCGGTCGTCTGGCCAAAGGGCGTCACCCCCATTTGCGCGTTCAGGCGGGCGACACCATCATCGTTTCCGCTCATCCCATCCCCGGCAACGAGGAGATGGCATATCGGACCATCAACGACCTCATCCAACGCGGCGCGCATGTCATCTATTCTCAACTGGAAGAAGTGCATGTCTCCGGCCACGCTTGCCAGGAAGAGATGAAACTGATGCTGCATCTCACACAGCCAGAGTACTTCCTACCCATCCATGGCGAATTGCGCCATCTCACCCAGCACGCACGCTTGGCACGCGAGGCGGGTGTTCGCGAAGAGAATGTCCATACCATCGAAAACGGCACCATCCTGGAGTTGGATGACGAGGGCTTGCATGAGCGCGAGCGGCTGCCGGGTGGCTATCTCTTTGTGGCCGGCAAAGGAGTCGGTGAAATTGGCCCGCGCATCTTGCGCGAACGCGAAGAATTGGCGCGAAAAGGAATCCTGTTGCTCTCTGCCCTGGTCAGCGCACAGACCGGCGAATTGCTGGGCGAGCCAGAGATCATCTCGCGTGGCTTCTTGAACCTACGCGATATCCCCGACACGCTCGCTCTCCTGCAAGAAACCACCGCCAGTGTCTTGGCCAACAACGCCGATCAAGCACTTCCGACTCGTCGCAAACGCCTGCGAGAACAAATCAGCCAACTACTCGCCCGTGAAACGCGCAACAAACCAAAAGTTTTCTGTTTTGTGAACGAGGTCTAGCGAGCACGCCGCCGGAAGAAATATCGGAACCAGCGCCCGAGGATGGAATCGCGCGCGCGTTTCCAGGCGGTCTCTGCTCCCCTTTGCCAGATACCGAAAGCACCCATCGCCGGTGGGCCATAGCGCTCTCGCGTGTATAGACGGGCGATTTGTGTCACCGGTCGCTCGGCAGCGCGGGGCAATTCGCTCACAATTTGGCTACGGCGCTCTTCTGTCGTAGCGGTGGGCCGGAGGCGCAAGCCGAGCAGCGCAACATAGCGCTCCAGCCGCGCATAAGCGCGCGCGACCGGGCTCAAACCGCGCATACCGCGCCACTCCCACCACCAATACAGGAAAAGCAAAAGCAAGAAGAAGAGAAGCAAGGCAAAAAACACCCCCAAGAGCACCACAAAATCGGAGAATAGGCTCTCGAGCAAGGAAGGTGGCGGTGGTGGTGGCGGCGATTGTGGTCTGGGCGGGGGGACAGGAAGGGGGGTAGCCGGCGCAGTCGGTGTCCTGCCCGGCGCTAGGGTTGGCGTTGGCGCCGCTTGCGCGTCATTCGGCGCTGGCGAAGGTGTAGCGCTGGGGGCTGGGCTGGGTTGCGCCGTGGGCGTTGGTGCCATGGTGGGTGGGGGCGTGCGCTGGTCATCCAACCGCGATATCGGTGCCTGCGCGCTCGTCGGTTCAAATTCCACCCAGCCATAATTGGGGAAATACACCTCCACCCAGGTATGGGCGTCGCGTTCACGGACAACAAAGCGCTCCAGCTCCGCGGCATATTCCCCCTGCGCAAAGCCCGCCGCCAACCGCGCTGGGATGCCCAACGCCCGTAAGAGCGTGACCATAGCGGTCGCCGAATAGGTGCAATAACCGCGGCGCAATTCGAAGAGAAACCAATCGACGGCGTCCTGGTCTGCTGGTGGGCGGGGGATATTTTCATCGTATACGATATTGCGCCGCAACCAACTTTCGACAGCCCGTGCCGCATCGTAGGCATTGTCGGCGCCGGCGGCGATGCTGGCTGCCAATTCCCGCGTCCGCTCCGTGATACCCGCGTGCGTTGAGCGCGTTTCTCGCAACCATTGTGGATAGTCTTCGCCCGCGGCGCGCAACTGGGCAGCGGTGGCCACACTCATCCGACTGACCACTTCATAACGCTCTCCTCGCCGCAATATGCGCTCCGGCCGAATGACCGAAAGATTCATCTCCACTTGCTCTGCATCCAAATAGCGTAACTCGCTGCTGGTATGAATCGAGACATAAACGGGCTGGGGAGCGGCGTAGATGAGGCGGTTGGCAGCCAAACCCATTGTGAAACTTTGCGGAACCGAGACGCGCGCAATCCCCGTCATCGCCTCACCCTGGATTTCCAGTTCTTGCCTAGTTTTGAGGCGCGTCGTCACATCCGCCTGCCAATTTCGGCCGTCATACAGCTCAAACGCGCGTGAGCGCCAGTAATAACGACGGTCCGGTTTGGCCTCAACCCAAAAAACTTCCCGCGCGCCGAGACGGATGCTACCACCAAGCCGCAAACGATCCCCCCCATAGTAATCGGCCGTCCCCCCGCCTTCCCAATCTCCCACATTGACCAAGCGGGAGAAAATTTCGCCGACACGCTGAAAGGGGTCGCTTTGTAAGAATTCCTGAAATTCATCCAATTGCCCTTGCATATCCGCCTGTGGCGCGCGCGAGGCCAATGAGAAGGCCAATACGGATAAGAAGGCCGCCACCAAGAGATTTTGGATATGCAAGCGCGTCGGCGCGAAAAGGCCACGACGGCGCCAACGGAAGGCGCGTTCCTGCAATTGCGCGCGCGCCAACAAGAGCAAGACTATGAAGAGATGAGCGAGGGCGTATTCGCGCGGCGCCCCCCCTTGCGGCGCAAAGAGATAATTGACGATGAGCAAAGCGCTCGGTGGCAACAAGGCACGGATGAGCGCCGGGGAACGCAGGGTGTACCAGATGCCGTTGTAACTGAGCATCCAGAGCAAAGCCGCAACCAAAGCATTGAAAATGAGCGGATCGGGGTTACTGCGGCCATTCCAAGCCGCATCCAACCAAAGGGCGCAGCGCTCCACCAACTCGCGGATTCCGGCGGCAAAATCGCCTTTCTCGCTATAGCCTAGCGCAATCCAGACGCCGCAAATTCCATAACCCAAACTGATTAGCAGCGCGCGACCATCGGAAAAATGGCTGCTCGCCAGCGCAAAATGCAACAGCAAGCCGAGGGCAAGCGTAAACAGCGCGACAGGCAGGCGAATTTCCCAACCCATCTCATGAGCGAGCAGGGTTGGCAAGAGCAAGCTCCCGCCGATTAGCGCTAGAGTCAGGCTGTCATAAAGGGCGCCGGCGAGGCGACTCTTGGGCGAAGCGGCGACGCGAATCTCGCTCATACCCACATCAGTTCACACGCTCACCAGGCATCGATATGAATCGTCATCAGCGGCAACATTCCCAATGCATCGCTCCCGGGGGCAGCGAAGCGTTGTGCCGGCTCTTCCCAATAGTAAACCGCCATCCGCAATTCCAGCTCTTGCCGCAATAGCGGAAAAGGGACCTGCAAGGCACGGTCTTCATAGTACAGCTGCCCGGGCTCCCAACGACTCGTCTCCATAGGCGCGCCGGAGGGGTAAGTGGGGCGAGGCGGGCCGTGCTCATCCAATAGTACTCGTCCTTCCTTGTCGAAGAGAAAGACGCCAACGCTATAATCTCGCGGCAAGGGCTCACTCACCTGCCACCACATCCGGACGCCAAATTCTTCACCCTCGTGCAATTGCGGCGCGAAGGCTGGCGGTAAGGGCTCGCCGTCCAACAAGAATTCGGCGCCGAGGAAACGCATGCCATTGTCGAAGAGGATGCCCTCGCGCTCGGGCGGTCCTTCGTATAGGCGAAAGAGGCAGCCCGGTGGACCGACGAAATGCCGTTCCACATAATCGCGGCGCAAGGCCTCCCAATATCGTGAAGCGGGGGAGCCATCCGCCGTAACGAACCAGAGGCGCCGTTGACCGGTAATTTCATCGGTAAATTCCAAACCACCGGGGAAATAGGCGCGAAACATATAATTCCAGATTTCGCCATCATCCGGGCATTCATGATCCTCAGCGAGCAAGAGGGCATCGCCCGCATACCATTCCCCTTGCAACCAATGCAAGCTCACTTCCAATTGCGAGAGCAATTCGCGGTTGAAACGCTGCCAGGGAAAAGGTTGTACGATCAACATGGCGAGGATGGCGAGGGCGGCGAGACGGCCAAGGCGCGGCAATTGTGCCAATGAGTATCCCAGGAAAGCCGGGATGCCAATCAGCGTCCAGCTGGCATACTTGATTTGAAAGAAACCGAGCAACGGATTGCTCAAATACAAGAGGATCATTGTGGGAAAGGCCCAGACAAAAGTGAAGATGCCATAAACCCCGATTCTTCGCCGCGCGAAGAGTACCGCGACTCCCAATACCATGAGAAAGGCCATCACCCAAACCAATTCGCCAAACCAGAAACGGTAAATCGCCAACAGTGCCTCGGCTAAAGGCAATAGCTCAATACCCTGTATGGCTTTGACGCGACTCCAAAGCGTGGGTAAGAGAAAGAAAGGGATGGGCAAAATGAGGATAGACATCAAAACAGCAGCCAGTGCCAGGTGAGCGGCGCGCTGCCGCAATGCCCGGCGCCCTTTCCAAAGAACATAAAACACCAGCATGGCCAATGGGAATACGGTGATATAGGTTGTGTACAAACAGGCGACGGCCGCCAATGAAAAAGCGATTGCGTTGCGCCGGCCAGGGCGGTTGCTGAGGCGCAACGCGAAAAACCAAGCCATCGGCAACACCAACCACATCAGGGCGTAGCCGCGCAATTCGCTGCTCAAGAAAACGAGGTAAGCGAGGCCGGCCCAACAGAAACTCCCCAGCCAAGCGGCACGATGACCGCCATGCTGACGCATAACCTGATAAAAGAAAGCCGAGCCAAGCAGGAAAAACAGGACCGAAAGGAAACGCAACACCAGCGGTTGAATTCCCACCAACGCCACCCAGCCATCCAACACCAGATAGTAGAGCGGCGGCCAATCATAGGGATTCCAACGAAGCAACTCGAGCCAGTTGCCATAACCTTGGTAGACCGACCAGAATTCATCGTAGCCGAGGAAAATCAAATCGAAGCGTAAAATCCGCGTTGCGGCGATGATGAGGAGCAAGCCGGCCAACGCTAAAGGTCGCCAGCGCATCCAAGGATTGGGTTCCTCAATTGTTGCCGCGTTTCGCATCCGGCCATTATAGGATTGCCGGCCGCTTGGGCAACAACCCTACCCAGAGCGGCGTGGCCGCGTTATCCTGAAGGGACCGGGTCGGCTGGACGGTCGCGAGGTGAGCGCGCTCGCCGCCCTCATCTCGAGGAAAGTCCGCGCTCCAAAGGGCAGGGTGCTGGTTAACGGCCAGGCAGGGCAACCTGACGGCAAGTGCCACAGAGATGCGTATTGCGAGCGGCGACACCCTAAGGTGAAGCCGCAACGCGAGGGTGAAACGGCGGTGTAAGAGACCACCGGCATCGGTAGCGATACCGATGGCCAGGCAAACCCCACCCGGAGCAAGACGAAACAGGCGCGAGGGGTGGCCCGCCCCGCTGAGCGCCGGGTAGGTCGCAAGACGGGCGGAGCAATCCGTCCGCTAGATGGATGACCGTCGGGGATTTGTTGGCGGCCGAGAGCAGTCGGCAACTCCACTACAGAACGCGGCTTATAGGCTGACCCGGTAGCGTCCAATTGACCCAGAAATCCGCAGCGGACGGTCTCTATTGCGCGAACTTTCCTGATGCTTACTTATGCCACAAAAATGCCCCGCATCACCAGGAATCGACGCGAATTGTGAATAGCCGTAAATGGCCCCGCTCATCGGTGTTCCCTGGCGCAGCAATGATGCTCCCATCCCTGGCTATGACTAGGGCCATCGTCAATTCAATATCCTGCCGCCACAATGGATAGGGAAGCTGCAATCTGAGCTCCTCACGATAAACTACCCCACTTGCTATTTGCTGGGGATGCCGATGTTCCGCGAGCAATTCTACGCCCTGAGCATCTCGTATGTACAAACCAATTTGAAAGGGCTGGGTGGGTGGCGCATCCACCGTCCACCAGATTCGCAGGGAAAAAGTTTCACCTTCATGCAATTGCGGCGCGAAACCCGGCGGCTGAACCTTGCCGCCCACCAAAAGTTGCGCACCATGATAACGCAGCCCGTTGGCGAAAAGGACACCCACCCGATCCGGCGCGGCCTCATATTGTCGCAAGTGACAATCCGCAGATAAAAATTGCTCGCCCGGTATATACCCCGCTGCCAACATCTCTGCCCGCAAAGCTTCACGAGTGTTGTTTGAAGTCAATACCCAAACCCGTTGCGCCTTCGCTTCTTACACCAGCGAAATGCCAGCTGGGAAACTCGCACGCAACAATTGGTTCCAGTAACCAATGGGCTCTTTGCCCGGTGGATTGGGCGTGGGTGGCAAGCAAGATTCAGCTTGCGCGATGATCAGCTCATCCCCAGCGTACCAATGCCCTTTCAACCAAGCCAAACTGGCACCAAGGTTGGTGAAACCGGAAAGGTGCGCCACCCTGATTTGTGGCTTTGGGAGGAATACCAAGATAAAAGTCAATAGGGTGAGAGCCAGCCAGCGTCCTAGTTTTGGTAACATGGACAAACCATGCCCCAAGCCGGTGGCCACGCCCAGTAGAATCCAGACATATTGCTTGTGGCTATAGATACCCAGGAGCGGGTTGAGCAGGTGCAATATTGGTAACAAACCCAAGCTGAAAACGAGCAAAAAGGTGGTGAATCGTGAAAATCGGCGCCGCCAGATTAGACCTAGTACGCTCAATGTCAGCACAAGAAAATACAACCAGCTTCCATTTCGCTGATAAGATCCGCCATTCGCGAACCAGATGCGAAAGACTTCTGCCTCCGCTTGAAACCAAGGTTCCAGGATCTCTCTTCGATAGGAATCACTTTCCCGCAAATCCAACAACCCTTCGAGGCGACCCAAAAGCGGCAATAACAACACCGCGCAGAGGGCAGCAGCCAGGAATAGATAGCCAAGATTTTGCTTCCAGCGTCGAGGCTGCATCCATAGGACATATAGGAAAAATACAGCCAGCGGAACCGCGCTCAGATAAGAAGTATAGAGCGCCAAAGCGGAGGTTACTGCCAAGAAGAGCGTCGCTTTCCAGGGACTAGCCCAGCACCGAAAACCGCTTGCAGAAAACCAAACCCAAGGCAAGATTGCCAGCATAATCCCGTAGGCGCGCAATTCCACGCTGGCATAAATCAGATAACCGACTCCACCGTAAGTGAGCACACTGAGGAAAGCGGCTGCCGCGCCGGATTCACGCTGGACCAGCCGGTAAAGGACCGCTGTGCCCAACAAAAAGATGAGCACAAAGACATACCGCAACACCAATGGGTCCGAGCCAAACCAACCCACCAGCACCTTCATCAAGAGCAGCAAGAGCGGCGGATAATTGACATCCAACCAGCGCATCACCTCAGACCAGCTACCCGATGAGCCGTACAACGACCAAGCTTCATCAAAATTGAGGGAGATTTCTCCGAGACGCAAAATCCGCGGGGCCGCCACCAGTAACAACAAAAGGGTGAGCGCAAAAATCCGTTGGATCTTGGGTGAAATTGGCGCAAAGTCAAACATGGCTTGGCCCAATTGTGGGTAACGCCGCGGTAACCTAACGGCCCTGCGCATCCATCGCCGCGACCGCCGCCATCGCCACGATGTCCTCGACATCATCGCTCGCTTGCAAAACATGTACGGGCGCGCCCATACCCAACAACACTGGACCAATTGCTTCCGCATCCCCCAAGCGACTCAATAACTTGTAAGCGATGTTCGCCGATTGCAAATCGGGGAAGACCAGAATATTGGCATCACGAACACGGCTGAAAGGGAAACGTTCTTCGGCAATCTCTTGCACAACCGCGGTATCCGCTTGCATCTCACCATCGACCACTAATTCCGGTCGCCGTTCATGCAAGAGGCGGACCGCCTCTTGCACTCGCCGCGAATGAGGGTGTGGAGTGCTGCCAAAATTGGAGAAGGAGAGCAGCGCCACCCGCGCCTCCATTTCCAGGGTCTTTGCGAAATCCGCCGCCAAAAGGGCGATTTCCGCCAGTGTCTCCGCGTCAGGATCGATATTCACAGTCGCGTCGGTGAATAGGTAGAGGCGCCCCTTCACCACCATCAGGTAGACGCCGCTCGCGCGCTTCACACCGGGACGGGTATGGAATATTTGCAGAGCCGGGCGCACAATTTGTGGATATTCGTGGCTCAGACCACTCAAATAGGCGTCCGCCTCACCCCGATGCAGCATCATCAAACCGAAATATCGGCGACTACCCGATTGCGAATGGGCCAACGCCGGCGAAACGCCCTTTCGCTTGCGCAATTCATAGTAATCGCTCGCATAAGAACGCCGCGTCTCTTCAGGAACTGCCAACGGGTCGATGATACGCGGGCTGAAGCGCAAGCCCAACTCTTCAATCCGCGCCCGGATGCGCTCCTCACGCCCAAGCAAGATGGGTGTGCCAATTTGCTCTTCCTGGACACGGGCCGCAGCGCGGATGACTTTGGGTAGCTCGCCTTCTGGGAAAACGATGCGTTGGCGCGGGCCGTAGCGGGCGGTATTCATGATATTGGCGCGAACCTGTCGCCCCACCCCTTGGCGCTGGATGAGCACCTCGCGGTATTCACCCAGATCCAATTGCCGGCGCGCGACGCCGCTCTGCATCGCCGCCTCCGCCACCGCTGGTGCCACCCAGAGCAATACGCGCGCATCCAAGGGTTTCGGAATCAGATAATCACGCCCGAATTTGAGCGAGCTCAAACCATAGGCCGAAAGCACGCTATCGGGCACATCCTCATGCACCAAGGCGGCCAGGGCCTGCGCCGCAGCCATCTTCATCTCCTCGGTGATGCTGCTGGCATAAACATCCAGCGCACCGCGAAAGATGAAAGGGAAACCGAGCACATTGTTGACCTGGTTGGGGTAATCGCTGCGGCCGGTGCCGACGATGGCATCTGGCCGCACGGACAGGGCATCTTCGGGCCGAATTTCTGGGTCGGGGTTGGCCATCGCGAAGATGATCGGTTGATCGGCCATGCTGGCGACCATCTCCTTGGTCATCGCGCCCGCCACTGATAAGCCGCAAAAAACATCGGCGCCAACCAGGGCTTGCTCGAGGGTGCGCAGCTCGGTATCGATGGCGAATTCAGACTTGTATGGGTTGAGGTTTTCGCGCCCCCGATGGATTACGCCGCGCGAGTCCAGCATCACGATGTTCTCCGGGAGGACCCCCAACGAGATGTAAAACTTGCCGCTGGCGATGGCCGAGGCGCCGGCACCATTGATGACCACACGCAGGGAAGCCAACGATTTGTTCACCAGACGGGCCGCGTTCAAGAGGGCCGCGCCAGAGATGATGGCGGTTCCATGCTGGTCGTCATGAAACACCGGGATATCCAAAGCCGCCGTCAGCCGTTCCTCAACTTCGAAGCAAACCGGTGCGGCGATATCTTCTAGGTTGATGCCGCCAAAGGTGGGCGCGATGGCCCGGACAGCACTGATGATTTCTTCCGCTGTCTCCGCCGCCAGCTCGATATCGAAAACATCAATATCGGCGAATCCTTTGAAAAGCACCCCTTTGCCTTCCATCACCGGCTTGGAAGCCAACGCCCCACGGTTACCCAACCCCAAAATCGCCGAGCCATTGGAAACGACCGCCACCAGATTGCCGCGCGCCGTCAACTCGTAAGCCTGCAATGGGTCGCGGTCGATCTCGAGGACCGCCTCCGCTACACCTGGCGAATAAGCGAGCGAAAGATCGCGCTGCGTCGCCAGCGGCTTGGTCGGCCGAACTTCGATTTTCCCTGGCCGCCCCATGCGGTGATATTCCAAGGCGTCATGCTTGGTGATGGACATCTTACCCCCTATTCATTAACCGCCAAACTCATTGGCCGCGGCCAGGCGCGCCGCATATTGTTGTTGATAATAATCCTGGAAATCGCCACCCTTCAAAGGTCGCCACCACCATTCGTTTTCGGCATACCAGCGCACCGTCGCCGCACAGGCCTCGGCAAAATCCAAGCGTGGCCGCCAACCCAAAGCGCGCAACTTATCACCAGCCATCGCATAACGGCGGTCGTGCCCTTCACGATCCGCGACATGGCGTAGCAAAGAGGTCGGTTTGCCGAGGGTCGTCAGGATGCGCCCCGTGATTTCCAGATTGTCGTGCAACTCCTCAGCCGTGATGTTGTAAGCCTCACCGCTATGGCCGCGCTCGAGCACGACCTGGATGGCGCGGACATGATCGTCAACATGCAACCAATCGCGCTGTTGCTGCCCATCGCCATAAATGGGTAAGGGGCGATCGTCGATGGCTTCAGTGGCAAAAAAAGGCAGCAATTTCTCGGGAAATTGATAGGGACCGTAGGTGTTGCTGCCACGCGTAATGAGGCAATCCAACCCATGCGTGACATGATAAGCGCGCACGAGGAGCTCGCCACCGGCCTTGCTGGCGGCGTAAGGGCTGTTGGGGCGAAAAGCATGGTCTTCGCGCGAGAAACCTTGGTGTATGTCACCATAGACTTCATCGGTGGAAACTTGCAAGAAACGTTCGACGCGGGCCGCCAGACTCGCCTCCAACAACTGATAAACACCAACGACATCGGTCTGGACGAAGGCGTCCGGCGCCAGGATACTACGGTCAACATGGCTCTCCGCCGCAAAATTGACCACGACATCGATATCGTAGGCGCGCAACACCCGCTCTACCGCGGTGGCATCGGCGATATCACCACGCTCAAAAGCAAAATTCGGCTCATCAGAAACCGGTAACAAATTCTGCAGGTTACCAGCGTAAGTGAGCTTATCCAAGACGACGACGCGCGGCTGCGGCTGGCTGCTGAAGAGCGCGCGCACAAAAGCGCTGCCGATGAAACCGGCGCCGCCAGTGACCAAGATGTTCTCCATCAGCCGCTCACCCAGACTGCGCTGAAATCGCCGAGATTCATCTTCAAGGCCTGCGGCCGCCCCGAGCTGGGTTGCACACGAGCATAACGGCCGACGAGGCTATCGGCCAGTCGTTGCGGTAAATCGCGCAATTCACTGTGCTCCAAGATGATGGAACGCTCAATTTCACAACACTCAACGAAGACATCATGGTAGATGCTGGTGAAGGGGCCAACATAACAACGCTTCAATACTGTATCCTGCCCGATGATGGCAGGGCCACGGATGACACAATCTTCGATACGCGCGCCCGCTTCCACGGTGACACGATTGTCAATTTGCGAGGCGACAATTTGCGCCGTCGGCGCGATTGTCGGTGCGATTTCATCGAGCACCCGGCCATTGGCCTCCAGCAAATCGAGGGGCTTACCGGTATCGATCCACCAACCCGTATGCACATGAGCGCGCACATCACCGCCGGCGTCGATGAGTTGCTGGATCGCATCAGTGATCTCGTATTCACCGCGTGCGGATGGTTGGATGCGCGCGACCGCCTCATGGATGCTGCTATCGAAAAGGTAGATACCAATGAGCGCCAAGTTGCTGGGTGGCTCAACTGGCTTTTCCAGGAGTTGCGTCACGCGCCCCTCTCCATCCAATCGGGCCACCCCGAAGGCGCTAGGGTTGGCAACTTCCTTCAGCAAAATTTGGGCGTTGGCGCCACTTTGTCGAAAATCCGCCACCAGCTCACGGATACCACCTTGCAAGACATTGTCACCCAAGAACATCACGAAAGATTCGTCACCCAGGAATTCGCGGGCGATCTGCACCGTCTGCGCCAATCCTTCCGGACGCTCTTGCTGGATGAAGGTGAAACGCACACCCCAATCGCTACCATCCCCCAGCGCCGCTTCAATCTCGGCCGCGGTATGGCCAACGATGACACCGATATCCTCAATCTCCGCCGCGCGCAACGCTTCGATGACGCGAAAGAGAACCGGTTTGTTGGCCACCGGTATCAACTGTTTGGCGCGCGTATAAGTGAGGGGGTAGAGGCGGGTGCCCTTACCGCCGCTGATGATGAGGCCTTTCATCGGTCTTCGACCCGATTCGCCAACATGCCTTTACCCTCAGGCGCTTGCGTAGCCGCGCTCAGCCCTCTCGAGCGGCGCATTGGTCAGCACCGTGCCCATGATGCGGACATGTACCCGCTCCAGGGCCTCGCGGGCGCGCAAGGCATCTTCGCGGCGTGTCGAGCCACTGCGCAAGGAGAGAACCACACCATCCAACAAAGAGGCGAGCAAGAGCGCATCGGTCGCCGCCAGGATGGGCGGCGCGTCGTAGAGCACGAAATTGGCGCGCGCGCGCAACACACCGGCGATATCGCGCATGCGCTGACTCCCCAGGACATCGGCCGGAATCGCCGGCAAAGGTCCCGCCGGCAATAACTGCAAATTCTCCACCCCCGTCTCTTGTAGCGGCGCCTCAGCGAGAGCCTCGTCTTCCAACATCATATTGGTCAAACCACGCTCGCCCGACAAAGCCCAAATTTGGTGCTGTTGTGGCCGACGCAGATCGCCATCCACCAGGATGGTGCGGTGACCACCTTGCGCGAAAGTCACGGCCAGGTTGGCCAAAACGAAACTCTTCTCGTCGGTATCCGCGCGACCGGCCGCACAAGTGGTCAATAACAGGGTGCTCACCGGCTGCTCGAGGCTGCTGAACATCAGGTTTGTGCGCAATCTACGATAGGCTTCCGCGGCGGGTGAGCGCGCGTCCCGCAAAGTCACCAGGGATTCTCTGGCATTCGTTTGGCTCATTTCAGCTACCTTCTTTCGTCGGGATGCTGGCAAGATGCGCCAGACCCAACTTGGCCACATCCTCGCTCCGCAAGACAACGCTGCTGGCGAGATATTCCAGGACAAAGACCAAGGCACCGCCGAGCAAGGCACCCAATATCGCGCCGGCCAGCGTATTGACTCCCACATTGGGGCTGGCCTGCCGATAGGTGGGGAAATCCTGCGGCTCGGCGTTGATGCGGTCTTCTTGGCGCGCGCGTTGGTTCTCGCGGTTGCGATATTCGACCAGTAAATCCCCATAGGTCCGCGCGACATCATTAGCCAACTCACCATCGGACAAGCGCACATCAATTTGGATGAGCAAGCTCAGGCGGTCGGGGGCGATGGTGACCCGGCTTTGTAGATATCGCGGCAACATATCCAACTCGAGGCGTTCGATGACCCGACTGGCAATTTTTGAGGAATCCAAATATTCCACATGATTGTTGAGCAAGCCGGTGGCGGCCAGTTGCAAGCCGTTATCGGCGCGGGAAGGCACCATACGGATTTTCTGCGTCGCCAAATAGACCGGCGTTTGCTGTTCACTGAGGAAATAAGCGCCCGCCGCCGCAATGAAGATTGCCAGAAACAATATGAGGGAGCGTCGCCAAAGAACTCGACCATAATCGACTAGCTTCATCGACCTGTCAATTCCTCTCATCGTTGCTGGCGCTCATTCTACACCATCGCGCCCACTCTTGTCGCCGCGAAGCGGCGCACCACCCTTGTCCAACCACCCTAGTTTTGCTATCTTAGCCGCCTTACCGACAGCGATGAGTCATGGTGTGACTGTATGCCGAATTCGGACCTCACTTTCTTTCGCTCGCCGCAATACTTCCTCACATCCGAATCGGTTTCTGAAGGACACCCTGACAAAATTTGTGACCAAATTTCCGACGCCATCCTGGATGCTTTGCTGGCGATCGACCCAAACGCGCGTGTCGCTTGCGAGGCGGCCACCAAATCGGACATGGTCTTCGTCTTTGGCGAAATCTCCGCCCAAGCATCCGTCGATTATGAGGCCATCGTCCGCGAAACCCTGCGCGAAATCGGCTATACCAGCGACGAAAAGGGCATCGATGCCGATACTTGTCGGGTGTATATCGAGTTGCGGGAACAAGAACCGGAGATTGGTCAGGGAGTCGACACCGGCGGCGCCGGCGACCAAGGCATGATGATCGGTTTCGCCTGCGACGAAACACCCGAATACATGCCCCTCTCGCTCACCCTCGCCCATCGTCTGATGCGCTGCCTTGCCAAAGCGCGAAAAGAAGGTGAGCTACCTTGGCTGCGTCCTGACGCCAAGAGCCAGGTTACCGTCGAATACCATCAGGGTGAGCCGCGGCGTGTGGATACGGTCGTCATCTCCACACAGCATTGCCCGCAAGTCACACAAACATTCATCGAAGACGAGTTGCGCGAGCGCATCATCCACCCCAGTATCAATTCAACGCTCATCGATGAGCAAACGCGCATCATCGTCAACCCAACCGGTAGTTTCATCATGGGCGGCCCCGCGGCGGATGCCGGATTGACGGGGCGCAAAATCATTGTGGATACCTATGGCGGTGTGGCTCGGCATGGAGGAGGCGCTTTTTCTGGCAAAGACCCCTCCAAAGTCGACCGGAGCGCCGCTTATATGGCGCGCTATATCGCCAAAAATGTCGTCGCCGCTGGTCTAGCCCGGCGCTTCGAGTTGCAAGTTTCTTATGCCATCGGCGTCGTCGAGCCGACATCAGTGGCCATCGAGAGCTTCGGCACCGGTCGCATCGACGATCGTCAAATCGCGGCGCTCATTCGCCGGCATTTCGACCTCCGTCCCAACGGCATCATTGAACAGCTAGGGCTACGCCGCCCAATCTATCGCCGCGCCACCACCTACGGACACTTTGGCCGCGACGATGTCCCCTGGGAAGCGACAAACAAAGCCGAAGCGCTGCGCCATGATGCCACTCTCTGACGAATCCTCACCCCCAAAAACCCCGCTCACCGAGCGGGCCATCATGGATTACGAAGGCTCGACCTACGAGCAAGATTTTTGGGGCGTCGGTACGCGCGCTTATGAAGACCGTGTCGAGCGAGTTGCCCTGCGACAATTGCTACCCGAAAAGGGAGAGCGACTGCTCGAAGTGGGCGGGGGCTATGGCCGCCTGACCGACGAATACAGCGCCTATGAGAGCGTCGTATTGATGGACTACTCACTCTCGCACTTGCAAGCGGCGCAAGAGCGCCACGGTCGCTCGCCACGCCACATTTATGTGGCCGCCGATGTCTATGCCCTACCCTTCACCACCGCCAACTTCGACGCCGTGACGCTCATCCGTGTCCTGCATCACCTGGTGGATGTCCCCGCTGTCTTTCTCGAAATCGCCCGCGTTTGCAGCCAAGGGTCCACCTTCATCCTGGAATACGCCAACGCGCGCAATCTCAAGGCCATGCTGCGCTACTCCCTGGGCAGGCAAAAAACGAGCCCATACCGCCTTGAACCCACCGAATTCGTCCCCATGAATTTTGATTTTCACCCGCGATACATCGCCGCGGAATTATCCGCCGCCGGTTTTGCGAGCGAAGCGCGCCGCCCAGCCTCCTATTTTCGCCTCGGTCTCCTCAAACGCACCCTGCCGCTCGGTTGGCTGGTGGCGGCTGATGCCTTGCTGCAAAGTACCAATTGGCTCTACAGCCCGAGCATCGTGACGCGCAACCGCCTCGTTAAAGGAGCGGCGCCGCTCCGCGCGGAGCTCGCTTTCTCTTGCCCAAGCTGTAAGACCGAGCTCACGCGCGCTGGCGAAACCTGGCATTGCGCCGGCGGTTGTCACTTCGCCATCCGCGATGGCATCCATGATTTTCGCGCACCGCTGAGCTAAAGCGGCTCCTTTTCTGCGGCGGTGCGCTCATCGTAAGCCATCTGCAATTTTCGAGTCAACGGCCCACGCCGACCGTCGCCCACCTTCTCACCATCCACCTCAACGATGGGGATGATGCCACGACTGCTACTGGTCAGGAAAGCCTCTTGCATAGCGGATCGTTGCTCCAATGATATGGACACACGCCGCAAAGGCAGGATCGTCGGCGCGATCTCCAAAACGATGCTCTGGGCGATACCGCGCAAAATACCTTCGCCCGCCGTCCATAGTTGGCCAGCGACGATGGCGTAGAAATTGGAACCCAGGCCTTCCAACATCCTCCCCGCGGTATCCAGCAAAATCACTTCGTAGATACCCCGACTCTGTGCCTTGGCAATCCATTGTCGTTTGTGCATCCAATCGTTGGCTTTGATGTAAGCCGCGTAGCGGGCGCTATCGGGCAAAGTTACGACACGGACACCCTCTTCGTACAAATGGGGCGTCGGCCGAAATTCTTCCAATGACAAAATCAGCGTATCGCTTTGCTGCTTGGGAACGGTGATACGGAAACGCGCCGCCGCAAACCCAGACGCGGCCAACATCTCCCTTAGAGCCACCCGCAACCCTTCTCGATCCAGTTGCAGCGCGATGCCCGCCCCCTGCGCCGATTCCTCGAGCCGGTCGAGATGCGCATTCAAACGCAAGACACGCCCAGAATTATCCGTATTGCTGACCGTATAAACCCCCTCAAGCGGTTCATATTGAACCGCTTCGGATAGGGATGAGGCTTGGTAAGGGACCGAGATTAAACCAGAGGAATTCCAGCGACGGATGTAGCAGCCATCATTGCCCTGCTCTCGGACCTTCATCGCCCAAGCACCCACAAATTGTGAAATTGGGCCCATTCCGCCTCGCTCGTATCCCAATCGCGATAAATCGCCAAGCCAGAGAAAGATTCGGCCGCTTCGCCCGCTGCGCTCAAGCCACGCTCCAACCCACGCAAGGCTGTGGTCAAATTTTCCACCGCCGGCGAATGGCCGGGCGCCGCCACATCGCGGTCATAGGTGGGCACATCAACGAGCAGACGAGCGCTATCACTCACTTCATGCAAGGTCTCCGCATAGATTTGTACCTGGTAGGCCAACCAGGCGCTGTAGTCGACGCCCGCTTCCAGATAGGAATTGTGCGCTTGCAAGACCAATTCATCTGCCAAGAGAGCGACTTCCCTTTTGAAGGCTAAACTCCATTCGGTCCCGGGGCGGATGCCTGGTGGGGTGGGGATTTCCGCTGCGGCCGGATGATAGTCAGGGGTGACGGCCAATGCCAGCAATGCGCCTTCCGCTTGCAACAAACCGCGTAGGCGCCGCAGCAAGCGCAAGACCGCTTCATCGTCAGTCGGCAAAGGCTGCAAATTCAACATCACGCCATCGAAACCATAAGGCTCTTCGTCAACCAGCTCACGACTGAAATCGAGCACCGCCTGCGCGCGCCGCTCTTCATCGAAGCCAGTACCACCCAAGGCCGGCGTCAGGGGGACACTCAACCAAGCATAAACCCGGAGCGCACTCCCTTTTTGCCGCAACTCCTGCATGAAATCACGCAGCGCGGGCAAACGGTCTGGGTCTTGCCATTGGTTTTCTGGAGCGAGCGCGCTCACCCAAACGAATAGCGTGCCGATCTCTTCGCGGCGCGCGCGGTCGATCGTCTTCGCCAAATCACCGCTGGGGCTGAGCCAGAGCGCATTGGGCAAAGCGCGCGGCTCATTGCTGGCTAGGCTATTGAAATACATGAAGGCGGCGGTGATGACCGCGACCACGAAGAGCGCCACCAAGAGCGGTACCCCTTGCTGCATAAAGGAGAAGATTTCATGCGGGCGCGGCCAATGGAAAGCACCCTGCGGCCGAATCTGGGGAAAGAGGCGCCGGCGCTGCTGGGCGACACGCTGGTGTTGCTCCCTCTGCCTTTCCTGCCGTCGACGTTGCCGCTCGCGCAGGCGGCTCCGGGCTTTCGAATCACTCATGGTCAACGCTTCTCATTTCATGGCAACGGTTTGGCGAGCGCCGCGCGCAGGTTGTCTTCATCGATGCCCATGGCTTCCAAGGCCGCGGCCTGCGCCCGCCACATCTCCGCGCGCGCGACCTCCTCCTCATGCTCATAGCCGAGCAAATGCAAGGTGCCATGAACCGCGAGCAGGATGAGCATTTCCGCTGGTTGCTGACCGCTACTTTCCGCCAAAGCACGCGCATGAGGATAGGCGATGACGATATCGCCAAGGTAGGGACCAGCATCACCGGCCGGGAAAGAGAGCACATCTGTAACCCACGCCTCACCACGAAATTGCCGGTTCAAGCGACACAGCTGCTCATCATCGCAAAACGCCAGGCTCAATTCCGACCCTTCCCGTCCATGCGCCGCTAGGAGGAAAGCAATCGACGCGCGCAAGCGCTCTTCTGGCAACCAATATTCCGCCTCGTTCTCGTTATGGATGTACACCATCATGACAGTCCCTCCGCTTTTGGCTCGCCGGGTGGGCGGCGACGCAAAGGAGGCACTTCCGCTAGGGGCGTCTCTTCATCTTCAGGGGATGTTTCATCCGGGGCTGCGGTGGGTAGGGGCGCTGCGGGCAACTGACTGTCCGGCGGCGTAGTGACCGGCGCAACCCCCTCCCCCTCATCGTCGCTGGTTTCCGGTACAGCTTCAGCGTCGCTAGCGGGTGGATATTCGATGCGCGGGTGGAAAGTGGCTTGCAACATATCCACAAACACCTCACGCACGATGCGCAACTCCTTAAGCGTGAGCGGTGAATCGTCCAACTCTCCCTCATCACAACGGACCTGAAAAATTTGTTGAACAATTTTCGCCACTTCAGCGCGCGATTGCGGATTGCGCGCGCGCGTGGCCGCTTCACTGGAATCGGCCAGCATCAATAGCGCTGTTTCACGGCTGCGTGGGCGCGGGCCCGGGTAACGGAAGGCGGCAACCTCCACTTCCTCTCCCGCCCGCTGCTCACGGGCGCGCTGATAGAAAAAATCGCTCAGCATAGTGCCATGATGCTCGCGGATGAAATCGCGAATTCTTTGTGGTAAGCGCTCCTCTTTGGCCAGCCGATCGCCCTCACGCACATGATCGATGAGAATATCAGCGCTACGATAAGGGTCATCCAGGCTGTCATGCGGGTTGCCCATATCCGCTTGGTTTTCGATGAAAAAGGCGGGATTGAATACCTTACCGATGTCATGATAGAGGCTGGCAACATGGACGAGCTCCGCGTCAGCGCCGATAGACTGTGCCGCTTGTTCCGCGAGATTGGCGACCTGCAAGGAATGCGTATAGGTCCCCGGCGCCTCCCGCAACAGGCGTTGCAAGAGGGGCTGGCTCGGGCGCGCCAACTCGCTCAGTTTGAAACTGGTCGGCAAGTTGAAGACCAAGGTCAGTGTGTACAAACCACCGAGGGCCAGAAAGCTGGATAGGATACCCCCCAGCGCAGAATAAAAGAGGATTTGTTCCACACCGCGCGCAAAGTTAAAAAGCGTCAGGGTGGCAATATGGACCAAAGCGATGATGATGCCCACCACAAAATATTCGCTGATGCGCGCCGTACGGCGCAAGTAGGCGGCGCCGGTCAGCCCACCCGCCAGGAACATCACGCCGACTTCCAATGAGCCGCCCGCAATCAGCGTCAAGAGGAGCGAAAGGCCCAGCGCGCTCAAGATGGCGCCTTCAATCCCCATCAGGCCGACGAATATCAAGGCGATGGCCGCCGCCGGAAAGGCATAGATGCGGTCGCCTTCTGCCAGGATGCGCGCGGCCAATAGGAACAAGGTCATCGCCACCAGTATCGCGAAAAAGCGTGGCCCTTCCGCCCGCAGGCGCGCTCGCGGCCAGCGCCACAAATACAGGGTACAAAGGCTGAGGAAAAGGGCGCTGGCCAAGGCCACCTGGGCAACCATCTGCCAGCGATTTTCCGGCAATTGTGTCAAACCCAAGGCGCGCAGCGCTTCCAATTGCAAAGCATCAATCCGTTCCTGCGCCGAGACGATGCGTTCACCCGAGATGAAGGAACGCGTCACGGGCTCGACGGCATCCTGGGCGGATTGGCGAAGCTCCGCCGTTCGCTCGGGGTTTTGGCGGGTGTTAAAACGCACCAAGTCAGTCGCGACATCGACGATGATGGCCGCTTCTGCCGCGCTAAAAGTGAGACTGACGGCCAAGGGCACCCGCTCACGATGAATCAGTGGCAAATCCTCCTCGCGTATGGAATCGCGCATCACGCGCTCCAACACACTGACAATTTGCAATTGCACCTGCGACCAGCGCTCTGGCGATAACACGAGCAAGCTTTGGCGCGTCTCTGCTGCCAACGACAGATCGCTGATGAGCGCTAGGTCGGCGCTTTTTTGCTCGTTACTAGCGTGGTTATCGCGCCGTATATCCTCGATAAAGGCAAAAATCTGGCGGGCGCGGTCGGCCTGGATGCGGGCAATTTCTGGGTCGGGGGCATCATAAATGGGCGGGACCGCAGCGGCGGCCAGCTGCCGTTGTTCCTCTGTGCGAATTTGACTGACGAATTGCGCATCCCGCGGGGCGATGATATCCATTGGTGCCAAATCACCCTCGTTCAGCCCGCGCCAAAGTTCGACGCTGGGGAAGAAACTGGGGTAAGCGACGATGAGAATGCTCAAAAACCAGAAAACGACGATCGCCAATGACCATTCAAGCCAGCGCCAGCGCGCTTGCGGTCGCCAGTTCCGCGGTTGCCTAAAAGGCCAATAGCGCGCAATCATCGCTACGGGTCCTTCGCCATCGCCGCGGGCAAGGGCTCCACCTGAGCGCGCTCAGTCTGCGCATCGTAGCCAGTGATGCGAGCCATCGTGATTTCGTTGGTGAGAAGGCGCCGATGGTTTCCACAAACCGGGATGTAGTTGTCCGTATACCCAAGCTGCCAATAACCACGCTCCTCGGCGCCGCTGACCTGCTCCCAAAGTACCGGCAATTCTTGACCGAGAAAGCGCTGTACATAACGCTCGCGACCGCTGGCGGCGATTTCTCGCAAGCGCGCGCTGCGCTCGCGCGCAGAAACGGTGGGTACCCGCCCTTTCATGCGCGCTGCGGGCGTCCCCGCGCGCGGGCTATAACGAAAGATGTGCAAAGAGGCGAAATCGCAAGCGCGAATGAACTCCTCGCTCAGAGCGAACTCTTCTGCAGTCTCGCCGGGGAAACCGACAATGACATCGCTGGAAATATTGACCTCTGGGATGTGACGGCGAGCCATTCGCAACAACGCCGCATAATCATCGGGGTGGCTACGGCGGCGCATCCGGCGCAGGGTGGCCGCGCAACCGCTCTGCAAAGGAAGGTGTAAATGGCGGCAGAGACGCTCATCCTCCCAAAGGAGGAAAAAATCTTCCGCTAAATCCCATGGTTCCAACGAAGAGAGGCGCAGGCGCGGTAGGTCTGTTTCGCCCAATATCCCCGCAATCAGCGCGACCAGGGCGTTACCCTCCCCCCAATCCTGACCGTAGCTGCTGAGCTGCACACCGGTCAGCACCGCTTCCCGATAGCCGAGCGCCACCAATTGCTGAATTTCGCTGATGATATCCACCACCGGGCGGCTATGGCTGGCGCCACGAGCGATGGTGGTGACGCAGAAGGTGCATTCGTTGTCACAGCCATCTTGCGCCTTGACGAAAGCGCGCGTACGCGCGCCGGCCCCTAAGGGAATATCGCGTTGCAAAGGCTCCAGGTCTTGTGGCGCGGCGCCGGTGATTTCCGCGACCAGGTGATCTTTGCTGTGGTTGTCATGCACACGCACGCGTGACCAAGCGGCCAATTCCGCCGCGGCCAATTGCGCATAACAACCAGTGACATGCACCGTCGCTGCTGGCTCACGACGCATGAGCTCACGAATGAGACGACGGGATTTGCGGGCGGCTTCCCCAGTCACCGCACAAGTGTTGACAACCAAACAATCCGCGCCCTCGGCTTGCCCTTGCAGCGTATGTCCCAGGGCGGCGAACTGACGCGCCATCGCGTCAATTTCGGCCTGGTTCAGCCGACAACCCAACATGCGCAAATGTACATTCATCGTTTCGTCGCGAATGAAATTCAACAATAGCCGCCAGCGCCCGATTGTAGCACAGGTGGAAAGCAGCGGGACAAAAATACGGCGCGCTATGCTAGTCTCGACACCGAAAATGAGGCAATTTTGGGTGGACAGCGAACACTACCTGGGAAAAACTTGGTCACTCTGGCGAGCGCTGCAATTCCGCCCGCGGCGCCACCCCTTGTATGAGCGCAATTTGGAATTGAAGCAATTCTCCGCGACGCCGTATTTGCTCATCTTGGCCGGCATCATCGGCAGTGCGGCCCTATTATTGCCCACCTTCTTCTCGACTTTAATCCTGGTCCTGGTGGGTGGTGTCTATTTGTTGGGCATCCACCAAGGAACTTTGGCGGGGTTGCTCTGGTGCTTACAAATTAACACCCAGATTGAACGAGAGCGAAATTCCGGGCGTTACGCTCTCTATGCGGCCGCGCCAGCTGGCCAGATCGGCACCTCCTGGGCCCTCGGCACCGCCTGTCTCCATCATGACCAGTCCCTGGAAAAAAGGCGTGGTCTCAACGCCGAATGCTATGTCGTGGCCCTATTGCTCGCCATCTATTTTGGCGCCCAAGCCATCGACCGCTATTCAGCGGCTGATTTCGCTCACCTGGACACCTTGCCAACGCAAATACTGCTCACTTGTGTTTTTGGCTTTTGCCTTCTGGTGGTTTTTTATTGCAACCATGTGGGCGCCATCCTTTTTGGCTTCTTACTGGGTATGCTACTGCCCTCTTTGCCAGCAACACGCCGGGACGCGCGTCTCTGGGCTATCGGTGCCTATGGCCTACTACAAATGGGCACGACCATTGGCGCGTTTTCATTATCGCTCCTCATCTGGCGAGCCATTGGCCAATCACCCCTGGCAGCAGCGCCAGCGGGCCACACGCTGACATACCTGTTGCAGGCGGGCAACGGCGTGCTGGTCTTTTACCTACTTAGAGAGTGGGCACTGCGGCGCTTATTCGCCGCCTACCTGAAACATTGCGGTAGTGACTCTGGTGAGTGGCATACTTGGTTGCGTGAGAATTGTGAACAGGGAGCGCCCTAGCCGCGGAGCAACTCTTCGGGCGGATTGGAATTGGAATGGACCTCAACCATCTGTTTTTCGTTCTCCACCCTAGCGGGCCTAGTGGGGGAAGGGCCATCGCCGGTTGGTGTCTCGCGGCGGAGGCGGCGCGTGGTCGGCGGTTTGGGCATCGCCGTTGCCGTCGCCGCGGGCGCCAAGCCGCGATTATCCACCGCCGGCGGAGTACCGGCCGAGCGACGCATGTATTGAATGCCGTTCCGCGTCACGCTGAGATTCCTCGCCAGGCCTTGCTCCAATTTGTTCAGGATTTGCATGACATAGGCATCAGCGTCGGCCATGAGTTGGTTGGCCTCGCGTCGCGCCTCCTCGATGATGTTGCTGGCGCGGTTCTGAGCCACCTGTACCGTCACCTCACGCTCGACGATCTCCGTGCTCCGCTCACGAGCATGGCCAACGACACGCTTGCCTTCATCCTGAGCCTCGTTCAGGATTTCTTCGCGCCGTGCGAGGATACGCTTGGCCTTCTCGACCTCTTCAGGGACAGAGATGCGCAACTGATCGATCAACTCGAGCGCACGCACCTCATCGATGAGCGTATAGCGGCTGAAAGGCATATGCCGGCCCGCTTCAATGACATCTTCCAAACGCTGCAGTAGTTGTTGAATATCCATCAGGATTCACCCATCGCCCAATTTCATACATCCATGAATTTTGTCCGCAATGCCGAAACGACCGGCGCCGGGACCATTCGCGATACATCGCCTCCCAGCTCGGCTATCTCACGAATCGTGCTGGAGCTAATGTGGATGTGTTGCTCATCCGCCAGGATAACCACCGTCTCCAGCTCAGGGGCCAGTTGTTTGTTGGCCAAACCCATGCGGAATTCAAATTCGAAATCAGAAAACACCCGCAAACCCCTCACCAGCGCCATCGCCCCGGTCGAGCGCGCGTAATTGACCACCAAACCGGAAAAACTGGCGACCTTAATCCGCGGCATCTCCGCGAAAACAGCCCGCGCCAGCGCCAAACGATCCGCCAACGAAAAGAGGGCCGTCTTGTGCCCGCGCCGCTGATCGTAAATGGCCACGATGACGCGGTCAAAGATCTTCGCGGCGCGCTGGACGATATCGATATGCCCATTGTGTATTGGGTCGAGTGTTGCCGGGTAAATTGCCAGACGCTTCTCCACAAGCCAACCTTGCCTTGCCCCTCATCCATCATATGGTAAGCCACCTTTTCGGCAAATTCGGTCGGCCACTGTTGCAAGATTGTAAGCCATACCCAGCGCGCCCGCCAAGTTGGCAATGGAACGGCCCCTCATAAATCAAGGATAACCCAAGAAACTTTGCCACTAGTTGAATTCGTCGACAACGCGCTCTGAGGAGGGCAAGATTTCTTTCATCATAAGGGCGAGCAGGGCATGCTCATCGCGGCGCAAGGTGGGGTCCTCGGCAAAAATCCGCCGTGCCTCCCGCTGCGCCAGCTCAACCCAGGCGGAGGGGGCCGCTAGCCATTGCTCGAGTGCGAAATAGCCACTTTGGCGCTGGCCGAAAAAATCGCCGCTGCCGCGCAATTGCCAATCTCGTTCCGCCAACGCGAAACCATCGTTCGTCTCCGCCAGCGCGCGGAGGCGTTCGTTGCTCAGGTCGCTTTCGCTCTCGGCAACCAGCAGGCAATAGGCCGCTTGCCCACCGCGGCCAACGCGACCACGGAGTTGGTGCAATTGCGCCAGGCCAAAGCGGTTGGCACCTTCGATCAAAATCACGCTCGCGCGCGGCACATCGACGCCCACTTCTGCCACAGAAGTGGTCGCCAACAAATCGGTTTCGCCGGCAGCGAATTCGCGCATGATGGCTTCTTTTTCCGCAGCCGATTGCTGCCCATGCAACAAAGCCACGCTCTTTTCGGGGAAATAGCGACGCAACCAGGCAAAACCGCGCCGCGCGTCATAAAGGGTTGAATGTTCACTCTCCTGCACTTTGGGGTGAACCACGAAGGCTTTTGCGCCGCGGTCCAATTCCAGCGAGAGCAAGCGGTAGGCGGCAGCGCGCTCCCGAGGGGAGATGATGCGCGTATCGACTTTTTGGCGACCGGGGGGCATCTCGTCCAACACACTCAGGTCCATATCGGCGAAGGCAGTCATGGCCAGCGTGCGCGGGAAAGGCGTCGCGGACATCGCCAGTAGGTGCGGATTGCGCCCCTTAGCGCGCAACGCTGCCCGTTGCGCCACCCCGAAACGCTGCTGTTCGTCGATGACGATGAGGCCCAAGTTTTGAAACTCCAAACCTTCTTGAATCAAAGCCTGTGTGCCGACGACGAGGTCGATTTCCCCCGCGCTTAGACGGCGGCGCAACGCTGTCCTTTCCTTTTTCGAAAGTGCCGCTGTGGCCAAGGCTAGGCTGGGCGCTTTTGGCAGACGGGTTAAGGCCTCGTTTAGGGAGCGGAAATGTTGTTCAGCAAGTATGCTGGTCGGCGCCATCAAAGCCGCCTGTGCGCCAGCCGCCTGCGTCCAAAGCATCGCCAGAGTGGCGATGGCCGTCTTACCAGAGCCAACATCGCCCTGTAGCAAACGAATCATCGGGCGCTCACGCTGCAAGTCGGCGCAGATTTCCGCAGACACGCGCTCTTGCGCCGCAGTCAGCGGGAAATCGAAAAGCTGCGCTGGCAATTCCGCCGCAGCTGCGGCATCGATGCGCAACAGCGGCCCGGGTTGCCCTTGCCATTCGCGCCGCCGCGCCTGCAACGCCAACTGCCAGACCAGCAATTGATCGAATGTCAAGCGGCGCGCCGCCTGCTGATATTCCTCAACGGATTTCGGGAAATGAGCCCCTTGCAAGGCCTCATCGAGGTTCAGCAAATCGCAGCGCTCCAACAGGGGCAATGGCAAGGGTTCCGGCACGCGCGGCGCCCATTCGCTCAAGGCCGCTCGCATCGTTTTGCGCAGAGTCTTCGGCGGAAAACCCTCGATTCGTGGATAGATTGGGACGATGCGCCCCGCATACAAATCGGCTTCTTCCAGCACTTGCCATTCTGGGTTGACCAACTCCAACTCATCGCGGAAGAAGCGCGGTCTCCCGCTCAGGCTCAGGCGCATACCCAACTGAATTTGCCGATCGAGGTAGCGCTGGCCAAAGAAGATGACGCGCAAAGAAGCTGAGGAATCTTCGATGCGTAAGCAGAAATCGTGTCGCCCACCGCGGCCGACACGATTCCAAGTTTCTCGCACGGTACCGATGACCGTCGTCGCTTGGTCAGGGAGCAAATCGTTGAGCGGCCGCAGCTCACGGTAGTCCTCCAGCCGGCGCGGACGCAATTCAAAAAGGAAAGCGCGGATGCTCCCGATGCCCAATTTGGCCAGAGTCGGCGCCAGTTTGCGGCCAATGCCCTTCAGTTCCTTGACCGGCTTGGCCAACTCTTGCCAGCTGAGGATGGCGTCGGTCGCGTCTACGGGTGCGCGCCTCTTTGGTGAGGGTTTCTTTTTCGGCGAAGGTGACGGCTCTAGACCAGACGAGACCTCCTTTTCTGGCAAGGGCCCCCGGGAGCGCGGCCGCGGCGCGCGGCGATGCAAAATGGCGCTGGCGGCCCGCAACCGCTCAGCGCGCTCTTCAGTGGAGAGGGTATCATAACCGCGCAAGGTAGCGGCGATTTGGGCGATCTGCTCGCTTTGCTCCGGGCGGCGGCTGGCGGCGCGCGCTTGCTTGGACCAGGTATCGGCATACTCCGCCAAACCACCCACCACCGCGCGGTTCCGATAGCCTTGCTCGCGCTCAAGCTTCAAAATTTTTTGCAAGGTTTCATAGGGAGATGCCTTCATATCGCCGCCACCTGTGGCGCCTTCTCCAGCAAGGCGATGCCCGTCGCTTGCATGCCGATGTGTGTAGCCAGGGCGGCCCCATAGATCACATGGCGCAAATTCAAGCCCGGCCGCTCGCAAGCCAGGCGCTCCCGCAGCGCGCGCGTCGTCTCGGTTGCCTCCGGCAAGGACTGCAAGAGAAAGGCGCACTCCAAGCCCTCGAATTCCAAGACATAATCCACCAGTAAATCGACGCCGACCGAGCGCGTTCGCGCTTTCTCTATGAGTTGAATATGACCATCTTCAACCGAAACCAAAACGCGCAAGTCATGCATTTCACTCAGGAAAGTGTGCGCGAGGCTCAAATAGCCTTGGTGCCGCAGGGTGCTCAGTTCTTCCACCAGAAAAACGCAATAGAGACGCTGGGTCATACCGCGCAGGGTCGGTATCAGCTCCGTCGGTAACACACCGCGCCGTATGGCCGCACAGGCCGTCTCGACGAGTAAGCCCTGCATCACAGAAACACTCTTCGAATCCAGCAAGGTGATTTCGCAATGCCCATGGAGCGCCTGCGCCGCCGCCTGCGCGTGGGAATAGGTCGGTGCGATATCGGTGGCCGCGTGGATGCTGAGGATGGCCGGGTGATTCATACCGAGATGTGTGAAAAGACGCGCGTAATCCTCCTGCGTTGGCGGCCGCAATTGCGCTGGCGCCGCCGCGGATTGGATGCTCTTCATCAACGGCAGCGCCGGCTGATTGGCATGCTCACGCAGGCGCCGACCATCAATTTCCAGATAATTCGGTAATATCGTCAAGGGGGCGCCGGCGAGTTCCGCCGGTTCCACGAAGCGCGCGTAACTATCGGTAACGATTTGCAAGGCTTGGCCGGATTCAAGCGGCAAGGCATTCACCCCGTTGGTGTCTCCGCCAACGCGGCGCGGATTTCCCGAATGGCGCGCGCCGGTTCGCCACTGGGGTGGCGGAAGACCGCGCTGCCCGCCACCAACACGCGCGCGCCGGCCGCCACACAAAGTGGCGCTGTGCGCGCGTCGATGCCCCCATCGACGACCAAAGGCAGGCGCTCCCCCACTCGCGCGCGCAACGCGCGCAACTTGGTCAGCATATCGGCGCGAAAATCTTGGCCGCCGAAACCGGGCTGAACCGTCATGACCAGCAACTCATCCGCCTCCGCTAGAGCCTCGTCGCTCAACGCGGAAGCCGGCGTCTCCGGGTTGAGCGCCAAACCAGCGCGACAACCCAAGGCACGCACCGCGCGCAAGGCCGCGGCCGCCTCCGCCACCGCTTCAACATGCAAGCTCAAGCGCTGTGCACCCGCTTCAGCGAAAGCGCGCAGGTGCCGCTCCGGTCGCGCGATCATCAAATGGACATCGAGCGTCATGGTCGTGACCGCGCGCAGGGCGGCGACAATCGGCATGCCGAAGCTGATGTTCGGCACGAAATGGCCATCCATCACATCCAGGTGCAAACGGTCGATGCCGGCCGCCTCGACAGCCCGCACCTCAGCGCCGAGACGCGCGAAATCAGCAGCCAAAATGGAGGGCGCGACCGATATCATGGGCGTCAGTCTAGCGGCCAGCCAACGGCGCGGCAACGGCCAACAGCCTTGCGACAGGGGTGATGGCGGTGTTATCCTTGCCACATGGACCCCCTGACCACCTATTTCCGCGCCCTGAAAGACACTCATCAGAGCGGTGAAGCCACCGAACATAGTTACCGCCCGGCCCTGAAAACCCTCCTCGAAGCGCTCGACAAGGATATTCAAGTCATCAACGAACCCAAAAGGGAAAACCACGGCGCCACCGATTTCACCCTCTACCGCGCCGCCGCACCCATCGCTTACCTGGAATGCAAAGACCTCGGCGCCGATTTGACCCAAGTCGCCGAAAGCGAGCAACTCCAACGCTACCGGCGCGCCTGCGACAACCTCATCCTCAGCAACTACTCAGAATTCCGCTGGTACCGCGGCGGCGAATGGCTAGAAACCGTCTACTTCGCCCAAATCCAAGCGGGCCAGCTGCAGCACATCCGCCACCGCAACAGCAAACTGCGCCATCTGCTGGAACGCTTCCTGCGCGCCACTCCCCAAGATATCTGTTCCCCCGATGCGCTCGCCCAGGTCATGGCCACCCTCACCGCCGAAATCGCCGCCGGCATCCGCACCATCCTCGCCGAACCCAACCGCCGCAGCTTCCTCCACAAACACAAACACGAGCTGGAAAGCGAGCTCCTCCCAGCACTGGATGACGACGCCTTCGCCGATATGTACGCGCAAACCCTCGCCTACGCCCTCTTCGCCGCCCGCATGGAAAATCAGCAACTGCCCGCCGCCGCCTTCACCCTCGAACGCGCCTTCCGCGATATGCCTTCCACCAACCCCTTCCTCAAACGCGAATTCACCACCATCTTCGCCGATTTGGAACGAGAGGTCCGCTGGTCGGTCGAACAACTCGCCGCCCGCCTCGCCCATACCGATATCGGCGAGGTCATGCGCGATTTCCGCAGCCGCAGCGAACAGCGCGACGCCGTCGTCCATTTCTACGAGGATTTCCTCGCCAAGCATGACCCCGCCATGCGCGAGCAACGCGGCGTCTATTTTACTCCCGAACCCGTCGTCGGCTACATCGTCCGCAGCGTCCACCAGCTGCTCCAAGCGCATTTCGGCTGCGTCGCCGGCCTCGCCGACCCCAGCGTACACATCCTCGACCCCGCCAGCGGCACCGGTAGCTTCTTGTTGCGCGCGGTCGAGCAAATCCACCAGACCCTCCGCGAGCAAGGCCAACAAGGCACTTGGCCGGTGTATGTGCGCGAGCGCTTGCTGCCGCGCCTCCATGGCTTCGAGTTGTTGATGGCCCCCTATACGCTGGCCCATATGCGCTTGGGCCTACACCTGAGCGAGAGCGACTTCCAGTTGGGTGAAAGGGAGCGCCTCGGCATCTACCTCACCAATTCGCTGGATAGGGGCGAGAAGAAAGAGTCCCTACTTTGGTCGGACCACATCACCGCCGAGGCCAACGCCGCCGCCGCCGTCAAGAACGACAAACCCATCATGGTCGTGCTCGGCAACCCACCCTATAGCGGCCATAGCGCCAACAAAGGGGAATGGATCCGCGATCTCTTGCGCGATTATTACTTCGTGGATGGCGTGCCGCTAAACGAGAAGAATCCGAAATGGTTGCAAGATGATTATGTCAAGTTTCTAAGGTTTGGGCAGTGGCGAATCCAGCAGCATGGCGAGGGCGTGCTGGCATTCATCACCAACCATGGCTTCTTGGACAACCCGACTTTCCGCGGCATGCGCCAACAGTTGATGGAGGCCTTCAGCGAGATCTACCTTTTGGATTTGCACGGCAATAGCAAAAAGAAAGAAGTCACGCCAGATGGCAACAAAGATGAAAATGTGTTTGATATTCAGCAAGGGGTCAGCATCGCCTTTTTCATCAAACAGCGCCACCAGACCGGGCACGCACGCGTTCACCACGCTGACCTATGGGGCTTGCGCGAAGAGAAATACGACAGCCTAAATCGAGATGATTTGGAGAGCACCGATTGGCAATTGATTGAGCCACAATCGCCATTTTATTGGTTCATACCCTTTGATTATGAAAAATGGCGCGAGTATGAGAAAGATAGTTGGAAAATCACCGATGTTTTCCCAGTTAATTCCACGGGTATCATTACGGGCAATGATAAGTTCGCTACCGATTTTGACTTTGAGGTATTGCGAGAACGCATTATTGACTTCATTGACCCAGATATCAGCAACGACGAAATTCGTTCCCGATATGGACTGATGGATAGGAACCACTGGAACTTAACCGATGTCCGAAATGCTTTGCGCAAAGAAGGAAAATGGGAAGAGTATTTTCAAGAATTCTTATATCGCCCATTTGATATTAGGCATGTGTATTATCACCCAAAACTGATGATGGGCGCGCGTCTTGACGTCATGCGTCATATGGTGTATGGTAGGTCAGGTCAGGTCAGGTCAGGTCAGGTCAGGTCAGGTCAGGTCAGGTCAGGTTACGCACTCGTCACTTGCCGTCAGCAATCCGGGTCAGGTACTTGGGCGCATATCGGCGTTACCGACAACATCATCGAAAGCGCCTTCATCTCCAACCGAACCAGAGAAATCAACTACCTCTTCCCGCTCCACCTCGCCAGATGATGAGAGCGCGGACAGCGAGTTAGAACAATTGAGCGGGGGGGGGGGGCGAGGCGAGCAGCCCAGCCCTCATCACCGTCCGCCAAGTCGCCGAAGGCATCTTCAACCATGTCCTCGTCAGCCAACACATCACCGAAATCCGCGTCACCCTCAGCAACAAGGGCGGAGCCTACATCTTCCCACTCTACCTCTACCCAAAGGCACCAACCTGGGTCTCGCCATCGGGCGACAAGGGCAAGTGACGGGCGCGGCGGACTGGGATATCGTCTTTTGCGCTCAGCAAATCTCCGACCTCAACCTCTACCGCCGCGGCGGACACCGCCTCTTCCCGCTTTACCGCTACCGCTAGACAATAATTATGCCCTCATCACCACTCGCGTCACCAAGGACCATTGGGCCGCATATTGCGCGGATACCCTCGCTGGTCATAAATCCTGCGCCGCTTTCGATGGCAATTATCTCTTCCCGCTCTATCTCTATCCAAAGGCAGCAATCGGGTCTTCCTCACCGGGCGACAAGGGCAAATGACCGCCGCGGCGGACACCACCTTTTTCCCCTATACTGCCATACGCTAGACTGGTGAGCGTTCACCATCCCATAGGTCCGCGATTTGCTAACCACTCCCGAACGCATCCCCAACCTCAACCCCGAATTTTTGCGCGCTTTCGCGGCGCGGTTGGGCCTGCGTTTCGTGGCTGAGGCCAGCGGCGAGGCCGATACCTTCTCCCCCGAGGATATCTTCCACTACGCCTACGCCATCTTCCATTCGCCGCAATACCGCGAGCGCTATGCCGAATTCCTCAAGATCGACTTCCCGCGCCTACCCCTCACCAGCAGCGCGCCCCTCTTCCGCCAACTCGGCGCTTTGGGCGGCGAGCTGGTGGCCTGGCACCTGCTGCGCCATCCAAAATTAGGGGGGGGGGTGAGCGCCTTCGCGACCCGCTTCCCCATCGCCGGCGACAACCTTATCGCCCCCGGTCATCCCAAATTCTCGGAAGCCAAGCAACGCGTACACATCAACAAAGAGCAATATTTCGCGGGCATCGAGCCCGCCACCTGGGAACACATGGTTGGCGGTTATCAAGTGCTGAAAAAATGGCTGGCCGACCGCAAGGGGCGCGCCCTCAGCATCGAGGACATCCAACATTACCAGAAAATCGTATTGGCGTTGGGGGAAACGCAGCGTTTGATGGCCGAAATCGACGCGGCCATCGGCAACTTCCCCCTACCCTAACCAGCACCATCGCGGCGGAAACTGCCCCAATGGCGCCGCTGATAGACCAGCGGCGCACCACCCTCGCCCACCTCGGCCGCCAACACCAAACCGACCAAGATGCTATGGTCGCCAACCTCATGGCGTTGCAATAAGCGGCATTCCAAACCGGCCAAAGCCCCGCGCAGCAAAGGCGCGCCGCTCCGCTCGCCAACTCGCCAATCCGCGCCGACAAAGCGGTCGACATCGCCCAACAAACCGGCGAAGCGCTCCCCCAAGGCCCGTTGCTCCGCGCGCAAAATCTGGATGGCGAAATGCTCGCTGCGGGTGACCAAAGCATGCGTCTGCCCGCCGCGCTTCACGCAGGCCAAGACCGTGGGTGGGCGCAGGCTGACGCTACTGAATGAGCTGACCGTCAGGCCCGCCCATTGGCCATCCTCCCCGGCCGCGGTCAAGATAGCGATGCCGCTCGTCCAGGCCGCCAAGGCATCCTTATAGGCGCGCTCGGCGACCCAATCACCACCGATGGCTTCGCTCACTTACGCACCAACACATCCGCGAGCGTTTTCTTCTGGATGCGCGGTACTTGGGCAGCGGCGGCCGGGTAACCAACCGGGATGAGCACATAAGCGCGCTCGTTGGGCGGACGCTCCAACAACTCGCTCAGGAAACGCATCGGACTCGGGGTGTGCGTGAGCGTCGCCAACCCGGCCAGTTGCAAACTGGCCAATAATATGCCAACGGCGATGCCCACCGATTCTTCGCTGTAATAATGTTTGCGGCGCCGCTCGTTGCCGGCCTCGTCGTGAGCGATACCATAAGCCTGGCGAAAGACGACGATGAGCGCCGGCGCTTCTTCCAGCATCGGTTTGCGCCAATCGGTGCCCAGCGGCGCCAAGGCCGCCAACCAATCTTCACTCATACGCGTTTCGTAGCTGCGACGCTCCTCCTCCTCGGCGGCGGCGCGAATCCGCCGCTTGAGCGTTGCGTCCCGAACCCAAACGAAAGTCCAAGGCTCCTGGTTGGCGCCGCTGGGGGCGCTGGCGGCGGCGCGGATGGCGTTCTCAATCAACTCATCCGCCACCGGCTCGGGCGAAAAATGCCGCACGGTGCGCCGTTCTCGCATACGCGCCAGGAATTCACGCGAGGCGGCCAGCGCCTCTTTCGCCGCAAGCCGCCGAAAATTCAAGGGCTCGGGGTGATACCCTTTCTCTTCTGACCCACTCATAGTGCACTCATGGTGCCCTCATCGTGCCGAACCGATGCGCCGCCCGAACGCCACGAGCAGGATGCTCAATAAATAGAGAACCAACAGCGGCGCCATCACCAACATCATATTCACTGGGTCGATGGTGGGCGTGATGATGGCAGCGGCGATGGCCGCGCCAATCACCGCCAAGCGCCAATTGCGCAACAACGCGCGCGCGCTCACCAATCCCAAAAGCGCCAGCACGAAGGCAATCAGCGGCGCTTGGAAGGCCGCGCCCATCCAAAACAATAGGGTCGTCACGAAGCTGAGGTAGAGGTCGGCGGTCCATTCCGGCTTGAATAGCGTGGGCTGAAAACCACCGAGGAAGCCGAGCGCCGGCGGTATGAGCACCAGCCAAGAGAAAGCGACACCCACGAGGAAGAGCGCTGTCACCGCCGGCAAGGAAACCAGCAACCAACGCCGCTCGCGCCGCTTTAGCCCCGGGAGGATGAACATCAACAGCTGGTGCGTGATGATGGGGATGGCCAAGCTCGCCCCGACCAGCAAGGAAACACGGAAATACGAGACGATACCCCCAGTTGGCCCGAGGATGAGGAAACGGCAAGAATCACCCTCGCTGATGCGCTCCGCCACCTTCTCGATGCGGCAATAGGGTTGCATCAAGAATTCCAGCACATCAGCCGCGACGACCACTCCCAACCCCGTCCCCAAGACCACACCCAGGAAAGCGCGAAAAAGACGGCGGCGCAACTCACCCAGATGCGCGAGCAAGCTCATGCGCGCGCCATGGCCATCTTCAGGCTGCGGCCGCGCCGGGGTTTGGGCCGGATAAGTTCCCGACAAGGCTATTTTTCCTCGCTCCAACTACCATAATCTGACGCATCCGCCGTTCCGGCTGAGGGATTTCCCCCTTCTTTCGGCGCTGCGTCTTGCGAAAGGGCCCGCAAATCAGCGCGCAGCTCATCCTGTATCTCTTCGATGGGCTCGCCCAAGGGCCGAACCGCTTGGCGCATGGCCCCGCGCAATTGTTGCGTGAGGCCGCGGCGCGTGGGTATCTGGCGCGGAACGCGGATATCCATGCCGGCCTCATCCAGCTCGCGTTGCAATAAACTCGCCGAATCAGCCCAGAGCCTTTGCGCGCGCGCCAAAAAGCGCCCCAGTTGATGAGACCAGGAGAGCAGGCGCTTTGGCCCGGCGACGAAGAGCGTGATGAGCAAGATGAGGGCCAATTCCATCCCGCCGATGCCCAAGATATTCATGCGTCCTGTTCCGGTTGGGGCCAGCGGTCCGCCAGGGTACCGAGTACGCCATTGACAAAGCCAATCGCCCCTTCGGAGCCGTAGAGGTCGGCGAGAGAAACCGCTTCATCGATGATGATGCTGAAAGAGCGCTGGCCGAGGCGCATCTCATAGAGTGCCAAGCGCAAAATGTTGCGGTCGACCACAGCGAGTTGCTCGAGAGGAAAATCGGGCGCGCAAGGTCGAATGCTCTCATCCAGTTGCTCGCGCTCGGCAATCACACCGATGAGCCATTGACGGACGGCGCTACGCTGCCGCTTTGATAGAGCGGCGTAGTCTTGGTTATGCTTCAGCACCTGTGGCAAGGAATGTCCCGCGCAATCGATCTCGTAGAGCAATTGCAGCGCCACGCGGCGACTCTCACTGCGATCGATTGGCGTCGTTGCCGGACCCAATATTCGCACATGGCCCAGATCGCTGGTGATCGCCGGCGGCGTATCCAGGGGTGCCTCCCGTAGACGCCATTCTCCACTCAACTTGTACAAATCTTCTCGCGCCCGGATGACCAAGCGCATCAGGAAGGCTGTGGGGATTTCCCCTTTTTGGCCATCTTCCCAACGAAGCCTTTCCGTGGCGATGACCTGCCCTCCCGCCCCATGCAGGATTAAGGTCAAGGACATCTCATCACCATGCGGATGGCGTAAAACCCCCTGTGCCTCCTCGGTTGGCGAAACTGGCTTCGCTTCCAAAATTTCCATCACCTCCAACCCTTATTATGGACGCTGCTGGCGCCGCCGTCCAATTAGCGGCTTGCCAAGCGCACTCCTGCGGTTTAAACTGCAGGGCAAACGGGGAATTGAGCGAGGGGTTGCGGCGCATGCGCTTATCGCGGCGCACAATCGCATTGAGCGCGCTGGTCGTTGGCGCCGCGGCCATCCTATTGACGGCCCTTGCCCTGAATCCACCCCTGCCACTCATCGCCGCCATCCACTTCTCCAGCGAAACGCTCAGCGCCAACGCCGATGGCCACGAGGATGTCGTCGAGATTGGCTATCGTCTCACGCGCCCAGCGCGCATCTCATTGCATTTCATCGACAAAAGCGGACGGCGATTCCGTTTTCGCGATGACGCCGCGCGCGCGCCGGGCGAATATTCGCTGCTCTTCAGCGGTGTCGTCAAAGCGGACCCCGCTTTTTCGCCAGCGGCGATCGGCGCGGTCCTACAGCATACGCTGGCAGACGGACTCTATGAATGGCAATTCATGGCCGTGGCCAGCGATGATGGTGAGCGGCAAAGCGAAAGCGGTCAAATCACGCTCATCGATGGCGACCAACAATTGCCGGACATCGTCGAATTCAGCGTATCGCCGCTCGCCTTCACGCCCAATCAAGATGGCATCGATGACCGTGTGCAAATCAACTTGTTCCTGAGCAAAGACGCCGCCTTGGATGTCTTTTTAGAGGCGGCCGATGGTACGCGCCTACCCATCCCCGAACGCCGCGAAGGGCGCCGGCCGGGGAAAGCGGGGCGCGCCGTCTTCGATTATGAAGGCGGTGTGGATATCGGCGCCGACCCGCCGCCCGATGGTACCTATACGGTCACGGCCATTGCCCGCGATGCGGTTGGGCAGGTCGTGCAGCGGCAAACGGGCCTCAGCATCAGCGCGGGTGGCAAACCGCGCGCCGAAATTAGTGGGCAGCCCAGCGGCGTCACCGTCGTCTTCGACCAGGCGCCCTATGATGAGAGCTTGTATAGTGAAGACCAGCTCGGTGGCGCGCTCATCGATATCCCCGATAAACCGAGCACGCTCACCCTCAGCACGCTATCCATACCCCTGGGTGATGTGCTGACCTTTCGGCTCACGGTCGAGAATTACGGTCGTACCCCCATCCGCACTGCCGGACCTTGGCCGGGCACGGTCTATCAGCAAAACCAGCGCGCCGCTAGCCTGGGTTGGTATGAAGAAGCGGGCGCCTGGCGCGTTGGCCTGGATTGCGACACCGCACCCGCCGATTACCCCTGGCGCTGGGCCATTGCCCCCAGCGAACAACTACAAGCCGTCCTGGATGAGCGCACCGGCATCACCTATCACTATTTGCCACCGGGCGAGAGCGCTGTCGTCTGGGGCGGCGTGCGGTTGACAGAGCTCACCGAGCGTCAAAACCCACAAACCTGCTATGCCGGCCTCATCCACGAACAAGTGGCCATCAGCATCGAGAACCAACGCGTCGGCCCGCGCGAAATCGAGATCATTGACGAAAACGCGCCGCTATATGGCGAGGACCAAGCCCAAGATGAAGGCTGAGGGAGCCGACGAGACCATCGCTGTCGTGATGGTGACTTACCGCGTGCGTGAGTTGGCTCGTGTGGCCTTACGGAGCCTACTAGCGGATGCCAGCCAAAGCGGTTTGCAATTGAACATCGTGGTCGTCGACAACGCCTCGGGCGATGAAACTGTGGCGGTCCTGGCGGCTGAATTTCCGCAGGTCAAGGTCATCGGCCAACGCGAGAATGTCGGTTTCGCCGCTGCCAACAACGAAGGCCTCCGCCAATTGGGGTTCCTCAACCCACAAAAAAAGTCGCCAGAAAATTTGCCCGCCGCCGTCTATTTGCTCAACCCGGATACGGTCACCCAGCGTGGGGCAACCGCAGCGCTCTGGGCAGCGTTGCGGAGCGATGGAAAAGTGGGCTTGGTCGGCGCGCGCCTATCCTATGGCGATGGTCGGCACCAGCATTCGGCCTTTCGCTTCCCCGGCCTCTGGCAACTATGGGCAGAATTCGCCTGGTTGCCTGGGCGGCTGCGCGAAGGATATCTGAACGGCCGCTACGCCCTTCAGCAATATGATAGCGGGCGGCCTTTCGTCGTCGATTGTTGCCTGGGCGCGGCGGTGATGTTGCGGCGCGAGGCCATCTTGGCCATCGGTGGCCTGGATGAGGGCTATGCGATGTATTGTGAGGAAATCGATTGGGCCTGGCGCCTACGGGCCGCGGGGTGGGAAGCGCGCTGCGTGCCGGCGGCGCGGGTCACGCACCTGAGCGGACAAAGCAGCTCCCAATGCGCCGCCGCCAGCGCCTTGCAGCTATGGCGGAGCCGCCTACGACTCTACGAGCGGATTCATCCGCGCTGGAAATTTGCCTTGGCCCGCGCGCTCATCGCCCGCGGTATGCGCCAACGCCTGCGCGCGCTCCAACCAGAAACCGAAGCCGAACGCGCCCTCGCCGCCAGTTACCGTGAAATACTCGCGCTCGCCCGCGCCGAATGACTGCCCCTGCCCTCACCGCCGTCGTCCTCACGCGCGACGAAGCTGCCAATATCGCCGCTTGCCTGGAGACTTTGCGCTTTGCCGACCAACGCCTCGTTTTTGATTCGTATAGTGAGGATGCGACAACCGACATCGCGCGCGCCTGTGGCGCCGAGGTCATCCAGCACCGCTTCACCAATTACGCCAATCAACGCAATGCCGCCCTCAAAGCACTCCTCGGCCGCAGTGAATGGGTACTTTTCATCGACGCGGACGAGCGCGTGTCGCCGGCGTTGGCCGCGGAAATCCGCAGCGCCAGCGCGCGTGCGGGTTATGCCGGCTGGCGCATACCGCGGCATAACTACATCTGCGGCCGCTTGACCTTGTATGCCGGTTGGTACCCCGATTACCAGACGCGTTTGTTGCGTCTTGACCGTGCGCGTTACGACCCAAGGCGGCCCGTTCACGAGGTTGTGGCGTTGGCGGGAAGGTTGGGTACGCTAAACACCCCCATCGTGCATCACAATTATCGTGATTGGGAGCAATTTCAGCGCAAACAAAAGGCCTATGCCGAATATCGTGCCAAGCAATTGCAGCAAGAGGGGGTTCGGCCACGCCTGCGGCATCATTGGCGCGCGCCGCTCCGCGAATTCCTGCGTCGCTATTTTACCTTGCGCGGTTATCGCATGGGCGGGCATGGACTGCACCTCAGCTGGCTGATGGCCCAACACGAATGGCGCAGCCACCAGCTCCTACGACAGCGTTCGCGCGCGCGCACCACGATTTTCAAGAGCCCGGTACGGTGAGCGTTCGCTCAAAACGAATCTCTTGCTCCGCCGCCGCCGCGACGACGCGCACCGGCGCCTCCAGCGTCACCCGCTCCAGATAACAAAGGCTGGCATTCTCCGCCTCACACCAATACAACTCCAACTCAGCGCTCAAGGTCGTCTCGCCCGTCTCAAAATCGCTATCCCAACTTTGTACCCAATGGGTCAGCTCTTGCGCGTCGTCGGGGAGCGGCAGTACCGTCTCATCCTGCGTCCGCCAACGCACCTGCGATTCGGCCCGATCGTTGATTTTATAGCCTGCCGGCAGGTTCAACTGCAAAGTGACCTTGCCCGAGCCGCTGGCAACCACCTGCTCGGGCAAGCGGATGGCTTCTTCAGCGCGCGCGTCGCCGCCGATCACCATCAACTGATTGAATTGCTGCAAGGCGTCGGGGTTGGCAATGGCCAGCGTATTCACCTGATTCGCCTGCAAATCGATGATACGGATGGCGTGGTTGTTGGTGTCGGCAACATAAAGCCGTCGCCGGCCATCCGCCAAGACTGCGAAATCCAGGCCGCCGGGCTCGTCGAATTCGGCTTCCCTTAGGGAGCCATCACGATAACCACCATTGCCCCCTCTTCCGGTGAGCGTCGTCGTGACCAGCGAGGCGGGGTCCAACGCTTTGATGCGGCTATTGTAGGTATCGGCGATATAGACCGTATCCGCGCGCCCGCCGCCGCCGGCAACCCCCAGGGGATGTTGCAACAAGGATTCGCCGAGCGCGCCATCGCGGTCGCCAAAGTGGAACAGGTTATTCTCGGTCGTACCGCTGACAACCCGCAACTCATCCCCCGCGATATCGGCGACGCGCAGGGTGCTCGATTCGCTATCAGCGAAATAGAGTAGCCCCTCCGCCCAATGAAGGCCGCTGGGCTGCGCCAATTCGGAAGTGGACAGGGCGGCGTTCAGGGCGGCTTCGCGCCCATTCCCCACCGCCGGCGCGAGGATGTTGGCCAAGACATCCAGCCGCCAGATTTGATGCGTACCCGCCATGGCGATATACAGGTCGTCCTCAGCACCGAATTGCAAATCCCAGGGGCTGCGCAGCGGAACCGTGGTCGGATTCTCCGTTTGCCAATCAAAAGGGGGCAAGCCAACGCCTTGATTACCATTGCCCGCGACCGTCGTGACGGTCCCTTCCTGCAAATTGATGGCGCGGATGGCATGATTGTTCGTATCGGCGACATAAAGCATCTCGCCACGCAGCGCCATGCCCTGTGGTTGCTGGAAACTGGCTTCATCATAGGCGCCATCCTGTAAGGCCGCCTGGCCATTGCCGATTACCGCGCGCACTTCCCGCGTCGCCAAATCGACGACCACAATGCGGTGGTGACCGGTATCGGCGATGAAAAGACGGCCGCCAGGGACATCGGCCAGCACCTTACCGGGGAAGCGCAAGGGCCTGGCGAGGACTCCCTCGCCCTCGTAGGCGGCCGCGCGCAAAGGCTCGCGGTTGACCTGGCCCTGAACTTGTGGATGTCGCAAGATGCCACCCACGACCTGGTCAAAAATCTCAAAGGGCAATTCGCCCGATATCGTCGCGGATGGCCGGCCATCGCGACCCTGGACGACCAACACATTCCCCAATGGGTCGATGAAACCGAAAGATGGCCAAGCCTGTACGGACCAGCTGCGCCAGATGGCGAATTCTCTGTCGTTCACCACTGGGTGCTCGACCTCATAGCGCTGCACGATTTGGCGCAAATTTTCACTTTCGCCTTCATTTTGAAATTTGGCAGAATGGACGCCAATCACGACCAGCGCATCGCCATATTTCGCTTCCAATTGCTTGAGCGCGGGGATGACATGCAGGCAATTGACACAGCCGTAAGTCCAAAAATCGAGCAAGACCACTTTGCCGCGCAAGTCTCGGACGCTGAGCGGGCCATCGACATTGATCCACTCCAAACTAGCTGGGAATTCCGGCGCGGGAACACCCTCATTACCGATATACACTGGACCCTCCCCTTGCGCGAGGGTGAAGCTGGGCACCGCGGCCAGTAACCCAAGCAGGCATACTAGGGCCAATTTCGAAGCGTATTTCATTGCGCCACCCTCTCCACTCACGCCAATTGGCGATATCTTGCCATTAAGCATAGCAGTAAGTCCTAACAATCCACCCACAATAGCGTTTCGGTTTCGTATCCATCATGCCTTGCTCCAGCTGAGCGGCGACGCTAGGATGGGGCGCATGGAGGCAATCGACCTGCGTAGCGATACGGTGACCTGGCCAACACCAGAAATGCGTGAAGCGATGGCCACCGCCGCTCTGGGTGACGATGTTTTTTGCGAAGACCCCACGCTGAACCGTCTACAAGAGGAAGCGGCGGCCCTGCTGGGTAAAGAGGCGGCGCTCTTTGTCAGCAGCGGCACCCAGGGCAATCTTTGCGCGGCTTTCACCCATTGTGGGCGTGGTGATGAAGCCATCCTCGGCAAAAATTCGCATATGTTCCGTGCGGAAGTCGGCGCGCTCTCCGGTATCGGCGGCGTGCATTCCAGCCAGATAACCGAGACCAGCGATGGCCGTCTCCCGCTCGCGGACCTGCGCGCGGCCATCCGTGCGGATGACGAGCACTACCCGCGAACGCGCCTCATCTGCCTAGAAAACCCGCATGCCGCCCGCGCTGGGCAACCCTTGCCACTCGATTATGTCGAGCAAGTGGCGGCGCTCGCTGGCGAACATGGGGTGGCCTTGCATATCGACGGCGCTCGCCTCTTCAACGCGGCGGCCGCGCTGGGGGTTTCGGCGGCCGCGCTGGTCGCCCCGGCCGATAGCGCCTCATTTTGCCTCTCCAAAGGTCTCTGTGCGCCTGTCGGTTCGCTGCTGGTCGGCACTGCCGATTTCATCGCGCGGGCGCGCCGTATACGGAAGATGTTGGGTGGTGGCTTGCGACAAGCTGGCGTACTCGCGGCGGCGGGGCTCATCTCGCTAGCGCAAATGACGGGGCGAGTTGGCGATGACCATCGTCACGCGCGCCGCTTGGCGGAGGGCCTGGCGCGCTTGCCGCATATCGATTTGGACCCGACGCGCGTCCGTACCAATATGTTCTATTTTCACTTGCGACCGCAAGCCGGTCTTTCCCCAAAAGTGCTCGCCACACAATTAGCGGCGGCGGATATCCTGATTATGCCCTCCGACCACCATAGTGAAAGCATGCGCCTCGTCACGCATTATTGGATCACCGCCGAGGCGGTGGAGCGCGTCATCGCCGAATTCGCCAGCGTCCTGAGCGCGAGCGCCGTCCTCAGCAAAGAAAATTGAGCGAAGAGCCTGCACCACCGCCGGCATCCGGGGAAGAGGAAACGCGCAACCCCAGACTCAATTACCGCGCGGAGGCGAGCGACATACTCTTCGGTTACTTGCTCGCCATCGCCGTCAGCATCGGCTTGCTCCCCTTATTGCCCGAGCAGGCGGCCCTGCGTTACACCATCACCTACGCTGTCCTGATGGGTTTTGGCGCCCTGTCCTGGCTTCTCGGCAACCCACCAGCCGTAGAGGAGGCACCACGCCAGCTGCTGCGCGGTCTATTGATCGGCCTCCTAGTGGGCTTGCCCTTCTATTGGATCGGTGGGGTCATCTTGCGCGCGGCGGTGCTGCGCTTATTTCCAGAATTGCCCAGCGGCGCCATCCTCGCTTATGCGCTTTTCGTCATCACACCAGCGGAAAATCTCTTCTTCCGCGCGCGCCTGGGTAAGCACCTGAATTGGCCGACGAGCTCGCTACTCGCAACCGCCTTTTGCTTGCTGCTCTATTTGCCTTTATTGGACCCTTTGCAATTCCCTTATCCCGCCACCTTCATCGCCGTGGCCATCGGCACCCTGAACGCCTTATTTGGGTATCTGGGTCAACGCAGCGGGCTGGCCGCCGCTTTCATCGCTCAGCTGATCGCTTATAGCCTGTTGCTTTTCTTCCCCACTTTGTGAACGCTACCCGCGTTCGTCCAATGGTGAAAATTCGCGCGGCCCCGCGCCAATATAGCGCGCGCGCGGGCGAATCAGCCGCCCGCCACGCTGGGCGATGGCATGAACCCCCCAACCGATCGTCCGCGCTACCGCGAAGAGCGGCGTGAATAAATCCACTTCCAAGCCGAGCGCCGCCAACAAGACCGCGCTGTAATAATCGACATTGGGGAACAATTTGCGTTGGATGAAGTGATCATCCGCCGCCGCCCTTTCCGCTAAAGCGGTGGCGATTTCATACCAGCGCATCTCACCGCGCCGCCGCGAGAGCGCCAGCGCTTGTTGTTGCAGGATGGCGGCGCGCGGGTCCGGCGCTTTATACACACGGTGGCCGATGCCCATGATACGCCTTTTGCCTCGCTTGATTTCGCGCTCGAACCAAGGGCCGACATTCTCAACCGAGCCTATCTCCTGGAACATGCGCATCGCCTCGCTATTGGCGCCGCCATGCATGGGCCCCTTGAGCGTACCGATACCACCAACGATGGCCGAATACACATCCGAGCCCGTCGCGGTGATCACGCGCGCGGCATATGTGCTGGCGTTCAAGCCATGTTCCGCCAACAAGACCAAATAGGTGTTGAAGGCGGCTGTGGTGATTTCATCCGTCTCGCCCCCAAACATCATGTACACGAAATTGGCCGCCAGGATCAAATCATCACGCCCACGAATCACACTCTCACCGCGGCGCAAACGCGCCCAAGCCGCGGTGATGGCAGCCACCTGGCCGCATAGGCGGATGACGATGCGGCGCATCGCCGCGGTATCCAGGGTTGCTTCCGAATCTTGGTCGTAATGCGCCAAGGCCGAGACGGCCGTGCGCAAGACCGCCATGGGGTTCGCTTGGGGTGGCAAACTTTTGAGCAAGGCGATGATCTCTTGGGGTAATTTTGCGTTCTCAGCGATTTGTTGGCGGATTTCTGCCAACTCCGCCTCCTGCGGCAACTCCCCCTCCAATAACAGGTGACAAACCTCCTCAAAAAGCGCTTGTTCGGCCAAAGCGCCGATATCATAACCGGCGTAAAGCAAACGACCCGCCTCGCCATCCACCAAACTGGTCGTGATTTCGGCGACCTCTTCCCCCATCAAGCCATTGGCCTTTGCCATATCGATCACCCATCGCTACACCGATTGCCGATAAAAGTATAGCGATTTCGCCCCCTTCTGCCAAAACGATTGTGCGGAATCCCCCTTTTCCAACCTCCATTTCCTCAGCGCATTTCTCACCATCGTGATAGCATGATGGGCAATACATCATTCGAGACAAGCAACGGGCGCGGTGTTTTTGGCTGAGGAAAACCTATCCAGGGCGAGACAGCGCCGGAGCGAAAGGCAGCGGAGCGGCGGGTTGGGCGAGGTCGGGGCCATGCTATGCCTCGTCGGCGGCACCATCTCCGCGCTCGCCTTGTTGGATATCACGACAGAAAATGCCCTCGCGCATTCCTGGGCGGCGACCTTGCGTACCTTCTTCGGCGAAGGGAGCTTGGTCATCGTTACCGCCTTGGGCCTCCTGGGCTTGCGCTGGCTGTTGCCCGGCGGTTGGCGGGGCATCTCATTGACGCGTCGCCTGCTGGGGATGGAGTTGGCCTTCCTGGCGCTCCTGGCTTTGCTGCACCTCAGCCAAGGCGCCCCCGAGCTGGCCAGCATCCTGCTGCGCGGGCGCGCCGGCGGCATCATTGGTTGGGCGTTGGGCAACCTATCGAGTCTCATCGGCCCCGTAGTCAGCGCTCTTTTCTATGGTTTTGTCTTGTTGCTCGGTTCCGCCCTCGCTTTGGGGATGGGTCGACGCAACCTAGTGGTGCAATTGCGAGCCACGAGCAGGCTCCTGGATGCCCAATCCTGCAAATTGCTGGGGGAAGAGGCAGAAAACAACCTGCGCCGACCAGAAACTGACCAGGCTTTGCCTCGCTTCAGCAAACACCACGGGCAGGGGCCAGCGGCACGCCCGCGTCAGCGCTTGTTGCGCATCGCCCGCCCCAAGCCACAAAAACCCCTACCGCCTTCCCGCCGCCCGCGCCCCATTTCCCCCTCGAGCGGGCCACAGGCCACGCCTATGGCCTTGGCGACGACCGCCAGCACCCTCCCGCTGAGCAATCATTCCGACCCACTTGATGGGTCGCAAGAACGCTCTTTAGAGCTGCCTGCTTTGGAATACCTAGCGCCGGATAGCGAAGAAACCCTTGAATACCGACGAGAAACCGAGCGCTGCGCCGCCCTCATCGAGTCCACCTTGCGCGATTTCGAGATTGAAGTCGAAGTTGTGGATATTCAAGTTGGTCCCACGGTCACACAATACGCGATCCAGCCCTACCGCGCGCGCAAGAACGGATACGCCCACCCGGCGGTCAACGATGACACGCGCAACCAGTTGACGCGCATCAGCAAAATCGCCGCTTTGCAAGACGACCTAGCGCTGGCGTTGCAGGCGAAACGCTTGCGTATGCAGGCGCCGGTACCCGGCAAGCGTGTCATCGGTATCGAGATTCCCAACCGCAAGAAACAGCGCGTTACCCTGCGCTCCGTTTATGAGAGCGCCAGCCATCAAGATGCTTTGCGCGCGGCGCCCATTCCCCTTTATGTGCCGCTTGGCCGCGATGTGGGTGGGCAACCTGTCGGCATGCACATTGCCTCCTTGCCGCATCTCCTCATCGCCGGCACCACCGGCTCTGGCAAATCGGTTTGCATCACCGCCTTGCTCAGCGCCCTCTTGCTCGACCATGGCCCTCAAGAGCTGCAATTGGTCTTGCTGGACCCGAAGATGGTCGAATTGCTGCGCTTTCAGGGTATCCCGCAACTGATCGGCCCGGTGGAAACCGAGGCGGATCGCATCGTCGCGGCCCTACAATGGTGCGTGGGGGAGATGACCCGACGATACCAGCTGCTGGAAGAAGCGGCGGCGCGCAACCTCACCGCTTACAATGCCCAGGCCTCCGAAACGCTCCCCTACCTACTCATTGTCATCGACGAAATTGGCGATTTGATGCTCATGAAAGGCGCAGAAATTGAGCGTTGCATCGTGCGCCTGGCGCAGATGGCGCGCGCGGTCGGCATGCATCTCATCGTCGCGACCCAACGGCCGAGCGTGGACATCTTCACCGGACTCATCAAGGCGAATTTTCCGGCGCGCATCGCTTTTCAGGTTCCTTCTGGGGCTGATTCACGCGTGGTGCTGGATAACGCCGGGGCCGAGAACTTATTGGGACAGGGTGATATGCTCTATCTGGCGCCGGATGCCATGAGCCCACGCCGCATCCAGGGTTGTTATGTCAGCGATGAGGAAGTCCGCGCCCTAGTGGGGCATTGGAGCGCCTGGCAAGCGGAACAAATTGCCCGCGGTGCCTTTCCGGCCGCGAACAGCGCGCCCTGGGCGCGGCAATTGCGCGAACAACAACTCACGACCATGCCGGCTGGCGATGCCATTTTGCTACGGGCAATCCAAACCCTGCGCGCAGAAGGGCTGGCCTCAGCATCGCTCCTACAGCGCCGCCTCGGCCTCGGCTACCCACGCGCCGCGCGCATCATCGATAGCCTGGACGAGTTGGGCTTTCTCGGCGATACGCTCCCTGGCGGGCGCGGACGGTCCCTCAATCTACCGGCCGACGATGAGGAATTGTACGCACGCATCACCACCGAAAGCGCCTAATCGGCTGGGGATTTTTCACCGCGATTGATTTCCACCAACAATTGCAACAACCCCAGCAAAGCCCGCGCCAGACGGAACCATTGCCAAACGCTGGGAGATCGCTGCCGCTCACCACGCTGCGTCCACCAACGCAGCAAGGAAACCAACAAGAGCGACAACCATAGGCCGCTGACCCAAAGGGCGGCGGGGCCAAAGATCTCGCCAACTGGCTTCTCAACGCCGCGCTCAGAGCGCTCGACCATCGCCATTTTCGGTATCCAGTCGTTTTTGCGCTGGTTGCTGCTCCTCAGCCAACGCAGTATCGGGTAATTGTTGCTGCCACTCCCGGAGGCGACCTTGCCAACTACGCCCACGCTGCCGCAACGACGACAAACGCCGCCGGAATCCCTCCTTTGGCAAAGCCACCTGGCTCAGGGCCAAAAGCAATAGATACAGGGGAAAGGTGCATAGAATCAATGGGCAAAGCACGAGACAGCTGAGCAACCAATCGCGAAGCGCGCCCTGTTGGGAGCGCGTCAACCCGGCAAAAACCAGACCCAACAAGACAAGGGGCAGCAATATCACCAACCATAGGGTGAGGGGTCGCAACCGGCCGCGCCGACTTGCATCTCGCCACTTCATACCCCTATCATACTCCAGATGTATGATGGAGCGGTGCAGCGCCTGCGCATCACTTTTGGCAAGCGCGGCGCGCTGGTCTACACCGGTAACCTGGATATTGCCAAAATCTGGGAGCGCCTACTGCGCCGCGCAGGGTTGCCGCTTCTCTATTCGCGCGGCTTCACCAAACGACCACGCATGCAGTTCGCCACCGCCACCCCCCTCGGTATCAGCAGCGATTGCGAGCTGCTCGATGTTTGGTTACAAGAATCCCTCTCGCCCGCGGCTTTGCCCGCGCGCTTGCTCGCGGTGAGCCCCGCCGACCTACCCATCACCGCCGCGCACGAAGTCCCGCTACGCTCCCCTGCACTACCCACGCTAGTGAGCGCCACCACCTATCAAATCCAATTTCCCGATGGCTTGCCCCCCGGCTCGTTGGCACGCCGGGTGGAGCAACTCAAACAGGCCGAAACACTACCTTTGCGCCGCGAACGCCAGAAACGCGGTCGAAAACAAAGCAGCGAGCGCGATGTCCGGCCACTCCTGTTGGCTTTGAGCGCTACCGACGATGATTGCTTGCGAGCGCAGCTGAGGGCCGGCGAACGCGGTAACCTGCGCCCGCGCGATTTATTGCAACTGCTCGGCTTGAGCGACGAGTTTCATCAAGTTCATCGCCTGGCGCTGCATTTGTTGGCAGCGGAGGGTTAGCGAGTACGCTACGCGTGCGCAAACATCGCCACGAATACCACAAAAGCGATTGATTTTCCCGACCAGAAGCCATATCATCGCGGGTAGCTTGTGGGGGTTGACCGCGAGGGAAAAGAGACAAAGCAAACATGAACCGCAAGGCCCTATACATCCATGAGGAAGTCGCCAGCGCCTTGGCTGAGGGGCGGCCGGTGGTTGCGCTCGAGACCAATGTGCTCACGCATGGCCTGCCCCTACCGCAGAGTCTCGAGACCTCATTGGGAATGGAAGCGGCGATTCGCGCGGCGGGTGCCACACCCGCAACCGTCGCCATCCTGCAAGGCCGTCTCTGCATCGGCGTCAGCGCGGCCGAGCAAGAACGCCTCGCCAAAGCACCCGCCGGCAGCGTCCAGAAATGCAGTCGACGCGACCTCGCGGCGGTCATCGCGCGCGGCGGCGATGGCGCCACAACGGTGGCCGCGACCATGATGGCCGCGCATGCCGCCGGCATCATGGTCTTCGCTACCGGTGGCATCGGCGGCGTACACCGTGGCGAGCCTTTCGATATCTCCGCTGACCTGACCGAGTTGGGGCGCACACCCGTCGCCGTCATTTGCTCTGGCGCCAAATCCATCCTCGATTTGCCAAATACGCTTGAAGTATTGGAAACACAAGGGGTCCCGGTACTCGGCTACCAAACCGACAACCTCCCGGCCTTTTTCCAACGCGATAGCGGTCTGCGCATAGACGGTAGCCTCCGAGATGCCTCCGAAGCGGCCCGGGTCATCTTGGCGAACCACCAATTGGGGGTCCAAAGTGGATTGCTCATCGCCGTACCGGTCCCGGAAGAAGGTGCCTTGAGCGCGGCCGATTCCGAGCGCGCCATCGCGCGCGCTTCGCGTGAAGCCGCCGAGCGCGGTATCCGTGGCAAACAGCTGACGCCTTATATCCTCACTCGTGTCAGTGAATTGACCAGCCATGACTCGCTGCGTGCCAACATCAGCCTCCTGCAACACAACGCGCGCGTCGGTGCGGCCATCGCCATCGCCTTGAATGAGCTGTCGAGGAAAAACAGCAGCACCGCGCTGATTTGACCCACCAGCAATCACGGCGGAACAACCGCCGCGCACCTGCCCTTTTCGCCACTGCCTCCCCTCCTTCAGTATAATGGGCCCCATGCTTAGAGAAACCGTCGCGAAACCATCGATCGAAGCGCAATTGCCGCGCATCCTCTCGCAGGTGGAAAAGCCCGGGCGCTATGTCGGCGGCGAATACAACAGCGTCCGCAAACGCTGGTCAGAAATACCCACGCGTGTCGCCTTGGCTTTCCCAGATATCTACGACCTGGGCATGTCGAACCTGGGCATCATGTTGCTCTATGAGCAAATCAACCAACAACCCGACCTGCTGGCCGAGCGTGTATTCAGCCCTTGGCTGGATATGGAAGCGCAGTTGCGCGCGCGACGCTTGCCGCTCTATTCGCTCGAGAGCAAACGCCCATTGGCCGATTTCGACCTCATCGGTATCAGCCTCCCTTATGAACAGCTCTACACCAATGTGTTGAATCTGCTCGATTTGGCGCAGTTGCCCATCCGCGCCGCTAGACGCGACCAACACCACCCGCTCATCATCGCCGGCGGCCACGCTTGCTTCAACCCAGAACCGATGGCCGAGTTCATCGACGCCTTTGTCATCGGCGAGGGCGAAGAAATCATCGTTGAGGTGGCGCGCCGCTTGGGCCAGTTGCGCGGCCAGACGCGCGCCGCGCAACTGGCGGCCTTGGCTCGGATACAGGGCCTGTACATTCCCAGTTTTTATGAGGTGGCCTATCGGGCGGATGGCACCGTCGCGAGCACCCGCTCGCTGCACGCCAACGCGCCCGCGCGTGTCTTGAAACGCATCGTGCCGGTCTTGCCCAAACCCTTCACACGCTTTCTCGTCCCCAATATCGACACCGTCCATAACCGCGCCCCCATCGAAATCATGCGCGGTTGTACGCGCGGCTGTCGCTTTTGTCACGCGGGTATGGTCACACGGCCGGTGCGCGAGCGTCCTGTGGCCGAGGTCATGCAGGCCATCGCGGAAATCATCGAGCATACCGGCTTCGAGGAAATCGGCTTGCTCAGCCTCTCTTCCTCGGATTATTGCTATGTGCATGAACTGGCGGATGCCATCCAGGCCCAATACGCCGGCTCCGGTCTCAGCCTCAGCCTGCCCAGCCTACGCATCGAGAGCACCAGCGTGGAATTGCTGGAAAAATTGGGCGATACGCGCCGCAGCGGTTTCACCTTTGCGCCAGAAGCGGCCACCGAAAAGATGCGCGACATCATCAACAAGTATGTCCCCGATGAGCAAGTCCTCGCGACGGCGCGTTCCGTCTATGAGCGTGGTTGGCGCACCATCAAACTCTATTTCATGATTGGCCATCCGGAAGAGAACATCGAAGATGTCGAGGCGATCATCACCCTCTGCCATAGCGTCCTGGCAGAGGGGCGGCGCGTCCTCGGCGGGAAAGCCAACCTCAATGTTGGTGTCAGTACCTTCATCCCGAAGCCGCACACCCCTTTCCAATGGGTCCCTCAGGAAGATTCCGCCCGCGTCGAGGCCAAGTTGACCTTGCTAAAAGAGCGGTTGCGTGGGCGCGGCTTGCATCTGCGTTGGAACGACCAAGAAAACACCGAGTTGGAGGGCTTTCTCAGCCGCGGCGACCGGCGCCTGGGCGCGGTCATCGAGCGCGCCTGGCGGGCGGGTTGCCGTTTCGACGCTTGGAATGACCAACACAAGCACGACCGTTGGTTGGCGGCGCTGGCGGCTGAGGGTCTCGACGCCGCTTTCTACAACCACCGCCCGCGAAGCGCGGAAGAAGTTTTCCCCTGGGACCATATCGATGTCGCCATCCATAAAAAATTCCTGCGCCAAGATTACGAGATGAGCGTAAAGCGTGAGACGCGTGTCGATTGCCGTGACCAATGCTTCGCCTGTGGCATCTTGCCAAAATTCACGAAAATTCGCGCGACGACCGCCGCGCCCGCTTGGGAATGCCCGCCGGTCACACCCATCGCCGAACGGCGCCAGCGCCGGCCGCTCAGCCGCGAACCGAATGTTCAACTCGTCGATTGACGATTCCCTTCAGCCAACCGCCGCACGACATTCGTTCAACAAGAAATCAAAATCCGCGAAGATGTTTTCGTAGATTTGCTGGTAATCTTGCTCCCTGGCCAACGCGCTGCCCTTCTCGATCAAGGGCAAAGCGCGCGCGCATTCGCCGAGATTCCGATGGGCATCGGCCGCATGATAATAAACGCGTGGGTCTTCGGTGCCAATTTCGATGACGCGCTCCAGATGTACCGCCGCCTCGGCGAATTGCCCAAGCTGATCTTTCTGCATCCTCCCCAAGTAGAAGAGGCATTCACGGCTGTTTGGGGAAGCAACCACACAGCGATTCAAGTATTCGGCAGCACGCCCTGGGTTGCCCAGTTGGGTGTTGAAGAGGAAACCCAGCCAGTAAAGCACACCACGGTGATTGGGATTGCGGTCCAATATCGCCAGTAGGGTCGCCAAGGCCTCATCATATTCATCGAGGCGAAGCATCTGGTGGACGGCCAGCGAAAAAGCATAGGTGGGCCATTGTGGCATCAGGTCGTGGGCAAGTTGCAGGTCCTGGCGGGCAGCAGCAAAATCGAAACGCACCTCCGCATACAGCTGTCCGCGCAGGTGCAACGCCTCTGCTTGGCGCTCGTCTTTCGCCAAGACCTCATCGACGATGGCGAAGGCCCGCTCGTTTTGCCCGAGGTCGGCATAAGCCTGCGCTAAAAATACTTGGGCATCGCCATAATCATCATCGAGGGATAGGGCATGCAAGGCGCTGGCAAGCGCAGCGGTCGGTTGGTCATCTTGCAAAAGAGCCAAGGCCGCCAACGCCCACCCTTGCGCCGCGTAGGGGTCAGCCGCAATGGCGAGCTGCGCGCTTTCCTGGCCGGCGAGGGTGTTCACCAGCGCCAGTTGCCCCCGCGCCAGGCGCTGGTGAATGCTGGCTTGCGCTGGAAAGGTCTCGAGGAGCTCTCGGTATTGATCGACAGCCTCTTCAATAAAACCATCTTGCCAGACTTGGTCTGCCCGCTGTGTCATGATGCTCAGTGAGGGCGCCGGCGTAGCGGTGGGGGCGCTCAGGGTGGCGTAGCTCGCTTCCAATTGCCCGAGCAAACCCTCTACCCCTTCTTGCAAGGGCGGCCCAATCTCATCGCGCCGCGAGTAGAGGAAATATGCGCCGAAAATTAGCACTACCATGAAGCTCAGGAACAAGAGGCGACGCAAACAACAGCCACCGCGCGCAATCCCAGGGACGCGCTCACCTTTTCGGTACGATTGCCCCTTAGGCAACCACATCGCGCTCAATCACCCAGTAAGAAGCGCGCGGCCAGGCATTCGGCATCCGCGCGCATCAACTCTTCGCCTTGCGCCAAATAGCTCAGCACAAGTTCGTCGTTGACCGCCCGCGCGCGTTCTCGCGCAACCTCCCATATTGGCCAGGCCGCCCGACAATCTCCCAAGTAATAATGGGCGAGCGCCCGCATCCACCAACAGGTGAGCGCCGCGTTGTCACTGCTGGCGCAGGCCGTCAATGCCTCCACCGCGCCGGCGAAATCACGCTGATTGTAGAGAAGTACCCCCAATTGCAACCAGGCGACGCCATCGGCCGGCGCCAATGCGGTCGCATCTTGACAATAGCCGAGCGCCTGCGCGAATTGCCCCAATTTCGCATAAGCTTGACAAAGCCGCAGGTTGGCACGGGGATGTTGCGGGTGCCTCGCCAGCAACAACTCATAAGTATCGATGGCTTCCTGGTTCTGGTCATCAGCGAGCAACACACCGGCCAATTCCAGGAGTATCGCCGCTGAATTCGGCGCCAGACGCGCCGCTTCCCGCAAGTGGAGGATGGCACCTTCACGGTCCTGTGAGTAGAGGAGGGCAAAAGCTTGCGCGCGCTGGGCATCAACACTGAGCGAATCGGCAACCAGGGCGAGCTCAGCGAATTGCTGCCCTTCGGCGAGACGCCCCGCTTCCAAATGGGCGTGGGCCAGGGCGGCCAACAAGGGGGCAAAGGGTTCTTCTTCCCGCAAAGCAGCGAGGCCGATGGCGATGGCCTCCGCTGTTTGCCCCAGCCGGGTCAAGCGGTCGACTTGCAGCGTATGGCCCAGGGGGTCTTCCCGATCCAGCGCCGATATGGCCTGTGCCTCTTGCGCAACGGCATCCCAATCCTCCTGCTCTAGGTAGAAACGCCCCAATTCATAACGATAGGATACCTGTTGCGGTTGCTGCAAGACCGCGCGCTCCATATCCGCGATAGCGGCGGCGCGGTCGCCACGCCCCCAGGCCTGCAACGCACGCTTGGCCAAATCACTGGCGTAGGGTGTCGGCGTCGGCAGCGGCCCCAAAACCGCGGCCAACCAACCCTCACCAAGACCATCGCTACCGGGCCAAAGCGCCGCCATCAATATGAGCGCCGCCCCCAATGAGAACATACCCAGCAACCACCACCAGCGACGAAAGCGATTGCGCCAGCGGCTACCACCCTTTTGCAGCAGGTAGCTGCGCGAATAATCGCGGCGAAATTGCATCAGTTTCCACCACTGCCATAACTACCGATGGGCGGTGGCGGGATGGGCGTGGGCGGGATGGGCGTGGGCAATTGGCGACCGCTGTACCCTTCGCAATTCAGCGTTATGCCCTCCAGGCCAAAGAGGATGTTTTGAATGATCAACCCGCCATCGCTGAGTGTTGCAGCACGAACCAAGGACTCGTTGAGCACTGCCCAAGCATCCGCGCATTGACCCAAACGATAATGCGCCAGGCCACGCAGATACCAACATTCGATGTCTTGTCCGCCCTGGCTGACACAAGTCTCCAATTCCTCAATCGCCCCCTCATAGTTGCGGCGGGTGTACATCATCCGCCCCAACTCCGAATAGGCTTGGGGGAAAATTGGTTGGATTTCTTTGGCTTTTTGACAATAGCCTTGCGCTTCCGCAAAGAGACCCTGGCCGGAATAGGTCTGGCAAAGGCGCAAATAGGCTTTGGCGTTATTCGGTTCGCGTTCGAGTATATGGTTGTAGACACCGACGGCGCGCTGCACCTCATTCACGCGATTGTAATAAGCGGCCAACTCAAACTGCACCGCCAGGAGATTGGGGTTGAGGCGGGTGGCCAGCTCCAGTTGCTCGATGGCCTCGTTGTAACGCCCCAACCAGAGTAGCGCGTAGGCGAAATCGCGGCGCACATCGACATCGTTCGGCGCCAAGGCGACCGCCTGTTGCCCAAAACCATGGGCCTGTTCGTAGCGGGCGATATCCGCGTAGGCACGCGCTAAGGTGCCCAGAATGGGCGCAAAATCCGGCCCTTGCGCGCGGCCACTGACGGCGATGGGGATGGCCGCGCTCGCCTCCCCAGCCAATACCAAGGCTCGTGCGCGCAGTGCATAAGCCCGCACATCACCCGGCGCCTTGGCCATCAATTCTTCCCCTAGGGTTGCGGCAGCGGTGAACTCCCCTTGCTCGAGCAACAAACGCCCCCATTCGTAACCATAGGAGATATTACCCGGTTGCGCGGCATAGGCCCGTTCAAATAGTCGTCGCGCGCTTTCAATATCACCCTCGCGATAACGGGCGCTGGCCTCGGTGGCCAATTCGCTGGCGAGGGGTTGCGGCGTGGGCCCGAGACCGATCAAATTCAACGCCAAGGTCCGCGTCCGCTCATAATCCGACCAGGTCGCGAAAACCAACAAGGTCGCCATGAGCATCAAGAATAGGATGAACCAACGGGTGGGGGTCAGGCGGCGCGGCCGCTGAAAGAGGGGTCCTCCGGAATAGCGGCGGATGCTTTTCATTCGGCCGCCGCGCTGACGCTCATCAGTGGAGAAATGGGGAACCTACATACGCGCCAGCGTCTGCTGCAACTGCGCGGCCGTCGGGCGTGATTGACGCTCACTCAGCTGGGAAAGCGGCGTCGCCGAGAGGTTCAATGTTTCGGAGAGCAAGGGCCGTGGCTCTTCATAATAGAGCAAACCGGTCAGGAAAAGCTGTTCGCGCTGGGCTTCTTCCAGCAACTGCAAAGCCTGGCGGCGTTGCCGCGGGTCATAATCGCGGTCCACTTGCTTTATGCGAATCTGCGAACCATCGTGCATCTCCACGATGATGATCTCCCCCGGCTCCTGGCCATCGATGGTGATTTCCTCGCGCGCGACCACATGATCGGGGTAGTAATCAATTTCATGCAAAGGGATCTCGTTTTCTTTGCCAAAGGAGTAGGATTTCGTCGAATCCGGCGCATTGTTGAAAGTGACGCAGGGGCTGATGATATCCAAGATGGCCGTACCGCGATGGGCAATCGCCGCTTTGAGCAAGGTTTGCACCTGCTTGGCATCACCGCTGAAACTGCGCGCGACGAAGCTAGCGCCGCCGATGATCGCCTCTAGACAAAGATCGATGGGCGGCAACTCATTCTTGCCATAATATTTCAGGAATTGTCCTTCATCCGCGGTGGCCGAGAATTGCCCTTTGGTCAAACCATAGACACCGTTGTTCTCGATGACATAAACCAACGGCAGGTTGCGGCGGATGAGGTGTTTGTATTGCCCGAGACCGATGCTACCCGTGTCGCCATCGCCACTGACGGCGATGGCCACTAGGGAGTGGTTGGCCAATAAAGCGCCCGTCGCAACGGAGGGCATGCGCCCATGAATGGCGTTGAAGCCATGCGACCGCCCCAGGAAATAGGCCGGAGTCTTGGAGGAACAACCGATGCCACTCAATTTGATGATTTGGTGCTGCTCTAGGCCCAAGTCGTAGGCGCTGCTGATGATTTGATTGGAGATGGAATCATGCCCACAACCGGGGCAAAGTGTGCTCTCGCCACCGCGATAGGCGCTGCGTTCCAAACCCAGCTCGTTGACACGGGTGCGGCGCGCGCGGCGCGGTCTCTGTTTGCCATTGTGGGTGGCCGTTTTTTCCTTCATGACAAGCCTTCCTCTTCACGAATGCGGCGATATAACCAGTCGGGCGTTATCGGTAAGGCGTCGCCCAGCGCTAGGGAACGGGTGCGACTCATTTCTCCCGGCAAATACAGCGACAAAATTTGCGCCAATTGCCCATCAAAATTGTTCTCGACGATATAAACGACCTCATGCTGCTGGAGGAACTCCTGGACTTGCGGCGCCAAGGGTAACGCGCGCAGGCGTAGGTAATCGGTCGCGATGCCTTCTTCGGCGAGCCAAGCGCGCGCTTCCTGGATGGCGACCTCATTCGAACCAAAGGTCATTATGCCCAGACGCGCGCCACCAGGAGCCTCTTCCCAAATCGGCGCCGGCAGCACCTCGCAAGCCGCCATGAATTTCCGCCGTAAGCGCTGCATATTCTCAACCCAATCGTCGCTACGCTCGGAATAGACACCCTGGTCATTGTGCCCACTACCACGAGTGAAATAGGCGGCATGCGGGTGATCGGTACCGGGCACGGTGCGATAGGTCACGCCATCACCATCATAATCACGAAAGCGATACCATTCGCCATGCTCGTCGATGAATTCCGCCAATGAGCGCGCATCCAGCCGTTTACCACGCTGGATGGCCTGGTCAGGATAGTCGAAAGGGGCCGTCATCCAATTGTTCATGCCGAGATCCAAGTCACTGAGGACAAAAACCGGCGCCTGCTGTTGGTCGGCGATATCAAAAGCGCGCCAGCCAAATTCGAAACATTCGGCCATCGTCCCCGGTAACAGGATCAATTGGCGGGAATCGCCATGGCCAAGGAAATGACAAAAGAGCAAATCGCCCTGACTAGTGCGGGTGGGCAGGCCGGTGCTGGGACCCATGCGCGTGATATCCCAAATCACGATGGGGATTTCGGCAAAATAGGCCAGGCCGGCGAATTCGCTCATCAGGCTGATGCCCGGGCCGCTGGTGGCCGACATCGCTCGCGCTCCGGCCCAAGCCGCACCAATCACCATGCCCGCCGCCGCGATTTCATCCTCGGCCTGTACGACGACGACCGTTGAGCGCCCCTCCTCATCATCACGCAAAGATTGATGCTTCAACACCGCATCCACCAAGCTCGTGGAAGGCGTGATCGGATACCAAGAGACCAAGTTCACGCCGCCGAATATCGCGCCGAGCGCGCCGGCTTCATTGCCCGTAATGAGCAATAGTCCTTCGGTTTGCTGGTCGGGGGCGAAGCGATAGGCATCCCGTTTTTCCAAATTCGCCGCCGCCCAATCGTGAGCCGCTACGACAATTTGGTGATTCATCTGCGCTGGCTTCTCGCGCCCCGCGAAATTCTCCAGCAGCGCCTCATGGATGATTGCCAAGGGGATACCGAAAAGCTGGGCGACCACGCCGACATACACCATATTACCCACTTGCTCGCGCCGCTCCCGCGGAATTTCAAATTGCCGCACCGTGGCGCGTATGGGGATGGGGTAATAGTGGATGTCCTCACGACTCTCCCCCCATTTCCAATCGGCGGGCAAGATGCAAACCCCACCAGCCGGCAAATTTTGTATGTCTTCGGCCGCCGTCTGTTCATTCATGACAATGGCGATTTCCGATACCTCGCGACGCGCGGTGTAACCCTGGTGGCTGACGCGAATGGTGTACCAGGTGGGCAAACCCTTGATATTCGAAGGGAAGAGATTCTTGCCATTGACGGCAATACCCATCTTGAAAAGCGCGCGCACCAATACATTATTGGCGGTCTGCGAACCAGAGCCATTTTTGGTGGCGATAGTGAAAGAAAAATTGTTGATTTTCGGCGCTTGGCGCTCGACAGGAATTTCACGCTCGCGTAAAGCCATCCCGGATCATCCCTTCTCCAATTTCAAAACCGAGCCCTTCCCTTTGCTTTCTTCTTGCTCTCGCTCCGGAGCCCGCCAGGGTGGTGTGTATAACAAGCGCGTATGCTCAATGAAAGCCATACGCGCGGCGGACACCTCTCCTGCTGATAAATGCTCCAAGATGCACTCGTGATAATCCCAAACGCGATGCAAATAAGCGTAATCCCGGTAACGATTCCGCTCGACGAGCTCGTAAGCTTCCCAATAGGCCTCGAGCAAACCAATGACGAAGGGGTTGTTGAGGTCGCGGAACATGTTGAGATGAAATTCACGGTGCTCGTGGTAAGGGATGCGGATGGGCTGGCCGCGCAACATCGCCTTGGCCCCCTCAACCAACTCGCGCATCGCCAGCAGCCGATCGCGCTTCAGATTCGCGCAGGCCGCTCCCCAGAAAGCCACCTCCAGTTGCACTCGCAACTCCGCAAAAAAGTCGAATAAATCCGGCGCGCGCGCGAGGGCATATTGCAAACTGAGCGAGACCGCCGGCCGGAAATCATAGCGTTGCAACTGCATACCGTTTTTAGTCTGTACATCCACCAATCCGAAAGCGCGCGCGATGCTCAGCTGCTCGCGCAATTTGGCTGTGCTCATATCCAGCTCTGAATCTTCAGCCAGCTCGCTGATGGATGGTAGGCGATCGCCGGGTTGTAAGGGCGAGGTCGCCAAATAATTGAGCAACTCGGAGCCGAGATCGATCCTGGTCATGCGCTCTCAAACGCTCAATTCATCAGATGAATAGAAGGGATCATAGCAATATGATAAACGATAGTGGCGCGCATTGCAAGGCCCATCCTGAATCACGAAGGGTCTTGGCGTCAGTGGGTCGGCAATTGCGCACGGATGAGCCGCAACAGCTCCGCGAAATCAGCGGGCCGCGCGCGGAAATCCTTCCCCGCCAGCGGCACACGCAAGAGCGGGCAATGCCGCCATCGCGACGCCCAACTCGCGTAACGCTCGTTCAGGCGCTGCAGGTATTGGGGGTTGATGCCTTCTTCATATTCACGGCCGCGCGCGGCGATTCGTTCCAATAAAGTCGCCAAGGGCGCTTCCAAATAGACTATCAAATCGGGGGCGGGCAAAAAGGCGCGAATGGCCCGATATAGGCGTTGATAGGTCTCGTGGTCGCGGGCGCTCAGGTGGCCTTGCTCGAGTAGATTGCTGGCGAATATCTCCGCATCTTCATAGATGCTCCGGTCCTGGATGGCCGGTAGACCACTGCTGAGCAGGGCGCGGTGCTGTTCCAATCGCCGGCCCAAGAAAAATACCTGCGAATGAAAGCTCCAACGCCGCATATCGCCGTAAAAATCAGCGAGATAGGGATTTTCCTCGTTGGCTTCGTAAAACGGTTGATAGTTCAGGGTGCGTGCCAGCAAAGCGGTGAGGGTACTCTTGCCGACGCCAATATTGCCGGCGATGGCGATGAAAGGGGCCCTCATGGCCACTGAACGCCCGCTTTCCCCAGGTATTTCGGCGCGCGGCACTCCGGTTGGCGTTTCGGGGTCCAGTATCGTCAACTAGCCGTTCTCATCCGCCCTACTCACCGCCTGCAAGACACCGTAACCATCGGCTTCCCGCCGATAGAGCACGCAGAGGGCCTTGCTGGCCTCATCGCGATAGAGATAAAAGGGATGCCCGAGCAATTCCATTTGGTCAATCGCTTCCAACTCGCTCATGGTCGCGACCTGGATTTCCTTCCGGCGAACGATTTCCGCGTCTTCATCCGGGGTTGTATCGTCATCCCATTGGGCCGGCAGCGCCTCGGCGACGCTCAATTCTTCAGAAGTGGCGCGGAATTTATTGCGGCGGCGGTGGCGATCGATGCGCTTGCCTTTGAAACGCGAAATTTGGCGATACATGCGGTCGACAGCGCCGTTGATGGCCGCTTGCATCGCCTGGCGCTCGTTGCCAGCGCATTTCTCTTCCGCGCGCAATATGGCGCCGCGCTGATGACGCAAGGTGATCTGCGCGCTGGCAATGTTCCCCTGTCGCGTGCGCTGCCGCGCCAATTCGACGCGCAAATCGGCAATCTGTGGTAGATAGCGGGCCAGGCGTTCCACTTTTCGTTGCGCAAAACTTTCGATGCTCTCATTGAGCGTGAAGCCCTGCGCGGCGATTTGTATTTCCAAGTTCTCCTCTTTTCGTCGCATCTTTCCCCTTTGATTATAGACCATTGCTGTCATCGCGCCCCACGGGGGCCGGCCGCGGTCGCGCTCACCGTCAGGGCATACACTTTTGCCGACCCAGCGGAAGACAAAGCCGCCGCACAGGCGGCCAAGGTCGCGCCACTGGTGCAAACATCATCGACCAATAAGAGGCTTTTCCCCGCCACCGCGCCCGCCGCCACAAAAGCCCCGGCGACATTGCGCATCCGCTCCGCTTCGCTGAGGCCCACCTGCAATTGGGTGACTTGCTGGCGCGACAACCAGGATGTCTCCAAGGGCCAACCTGCCGACGCGCAGAGCGTGCGCGCTATCAAAGCGGATTGGTTAAAGCCGCGTTCCTCCAAGCGCGTTTCATGCAGGGGAACGGGCAAGACTGCCTCGATATTCCCGCATCTCAGCCAATCACTCTCGCGGAGCAGCGCCCAGAGCCGCTGACCCAAGGGCTTGGCCAACTCGCGGACACCGCCATATTTCAAGGCGTGGATGCTCTCGCGCAAGGGGCCGCGATGACCACCGCTCGCTCGCAAGATGAGCGACTCACTCAACTTCTTGACGATGGGGCAAAGCGGTAAGGCCACCAACTCGGCATTGCATGAGCGACAAAGGGCTACATCCGGCCGACCACAAAGCGCGCAACGGGAGGGGTACAACCAGTCGAGCCCCAAGCGCAATTGCGCCAAGATATGCTCGCGCAAGTTTGACATGCTGGCGCCATCGGTCTATTTTTAAACCCGTAGGTATTGTAGCCAAAATCACCAAAAGCAGGGGAAAGCAACTGAAACGGACGACGGCCGGGGACCTAATCTACTATCGCCACGAGGCTTGGCCGCAGTTGCGGCATGGCGTCTTCACGAGACATGGCGGCATCAGCGCTGCTCCCTGGGATTCGCTGAATTTGGGCGCTTCCGTCGGCGACGACCCCGCTGCAGTCGCGGAAAATCGCCAGCGCCTGTTGGCCGGTTTTGGCCTGGAATTTGCGCCATTCGGCACCCTCTGGCTCGTTCATGGCAAGGATGTGTTGCGCTTGGACGAAGCGTCGCGCCTGAACGGGAACTTACCGAAAGGCGATGCGCTCATCACCGACCAGCCCGGATTGCCCTTGCTACTGCGCTTTGCCGATTGCTTACCGCTGCTGCTCTATGACCCCCAGCGAGCGGCCATCGGCATCGCCCATGCGGGTTGGCGCGGCACCGCCCTCGGCATCGCCGCCGCCGCCATCCACGCCATGCAGGAGGCCTACGGCTGCGAACCTGCAGCCATTCAAGCCCTCATCGGACCGGGAATCTGCGGCGCTTGTTATGAGGTCGGCGATGAAGTGCGGCGGGAGATGGGCAGGCGTTTCGGCGCGGCCGCGCTTTCCGCCATCAGCCGACCCGCAGCGAATGGCCGCTGGCTATTGGATTTGGCGGCCGCCAATCAATTGGAGTTGCAAAACGCCGGCGTGGAAATCATCCATAACCAGGCGCCTTGCACCGCCTGCCACCCCGAGGATTTCTTCTCGCATCGCGCCGAGAAGGGACGAACCGGACGCTTCGGAGCTTTGATTTGCTTATGACCGGCGCGGCGCCCTCCATCGTTCATAGCGACAAAGTTCATAGCGACAAAACACTCGTCCGCTCCCTGACCAACTTGCAAGCACGCGTCAACGCGGCCTGTGAACGCTCACAACGACCACCCCAAGCCATCACCCTCATCGCCATCACCAAAACCCTGTCGCCGGCCAGCATCCGCGCCGCCTACCGAGCCGGTATGCGCGATTTCGGCGAGAACCGCATCGAAGAAGCGAGCGCGAAATTGCCAGCCCTACGGGCAGCGCTCCCGGAAGCGCGCTGGCATATGGTCGGTCATGTGCAAAGCCGCAAGGCCGCGCATTGTCTGCCCCTCTTCGATTGCCTGCATTCAGTCGATAGCCTGAAACTGGCGCGCCGCCTCGGCCGCTTCGCCAACGAAGCCGGGCGAACGCTGCCCATCCTGGCGCAATGCAATATCAGCGGCGAAGCGCAAAAGAGCGGTTTCCCCGCCCAAAATTGGCAGCAGCAATCCACGAATTGGAAACAACTGCGAGCGGATTTCGCCGAGCTCGCCCGCTTACCCGGCCTCGAATTGCGCGGCTTGATGACGATGGCGCCGAACTTGCCGCAAGCGGAAGCGACGCGGCCCCATTTCGCCAGCCTGGCCGCTCTCCGCATTGCGCTGCGCGAGGCACTTTCTCTGCCCCTGCCCGATCTCAGCATGGGCATGACGAACGATTTCGAGATCGCCATCGAAGAAGGCGCGACGCTAATCCGCATCGGGCGCGCGCTCTTCGGTGAACGAAGCATCCAGGCGATTGGAGGCCACCAATGAACAATCTCTTTTCTATGCTCCTGCAAATCTATTCACTCATCCTGTTGGCACGCGTCTTGCTCTCCTGGTTCCCCAATTTGGATTACAACAACCCCCTGGTGCGCTTCCCATTCGAAGCGACGGAACCTGTATTGCGCCCCATCCGCCAGGCTATTCACCAAGCTTTTCCGAGAAGCGGCGGTGTGGATTTCAGCCCCCTGGTCGTGTTCCTGGGTATTCAGCTCCTCAACAGTTTGTTGCTCCGCCTGTTCTGATTCGGGAAGGCCGAGCGAAAAACACTGCGCGCTCATTCAACGACGAGCAAACGGCCACAGTTTTGGCATTCAGGCAAGGTATCATGGCGCACCCGTTGCTCAAGAGCGCTGCTCAAACTCACGCCACAGGCCAAGCAACGCCCTTCGCCAAGGAAGGCCAGGGCGCGGCCACTTTTTTTCCGGGCCAGTTGGTGGTATTTCGTCAAAATCGCCGCTCCCAAAGCGGGCAAGGTCATCTCCCGCTCCCCCCGCAACGCCGCGCGCTCCTTCAGCAAGCGTGCGCGCTCCGCCAACCAATCGGCCTTATCCAGAGCGCTCGCTTCCTCAGCCTGACGCCAATTCTCCTGCGCCTTTTGGGTTTTCGCCTGCGCCTCATCCGCGGCCTCCAAGGCCTGCAACAACACTTCCTCCAACTCCTCATGACGCCGCTGGAGAGACTGCAATTCCTGTTGCATATCGGCCAATTCCTTCGGATTTTGAACGGCGCCGGAATAGAGGCGCGCATCGGTCGCGCGCGCTTTCGCTTCATTGTCTTCCAGGGCGTGTTCCAGCTCCTTCTGACGCGCCTGGATGGGGCGGCATTCCGCTTTCGCCGCCGCCAAAGCGGCGGCAGCCAAGACGAGACCTTCATCATCGGCGATGGCCGCGGCGATTTCGCGCAGGCGCTGCTCTACCGCCATCAAGCGCAAATCCAACCCCTGCAATTTTTGGAGCGCGCGCGCCTCGCTCATGATCCTCCCCTGCGCGAGCCAGAGCCGCATACCAAACCATGATTGTATCGCGGGCAAAGCCGCTGCTCCAATCTTTTGGCGTACGCAGGCTGGCCCTTTGGGTGGCTTTTGCGCTCATTTTCGCCATCGCCACCCGCGCGCCAACCGACCCAGACACTGGATGGCATCTGCGCAGCGCGGAGCAAACCCTGGCCGAGGGTATCATCCATAACGACTCTTTCTCGCATACGCGTGCCGGTATGCCCTGGGTCAATCATAGTTGGGGCGGGCAACTGCTGCTGCTGGCCGCCTGGCGGCTGGCCGGAAACAGTGGCTTGGCCGCATTCACCATCGCCCTAGCGATGCTGACGATGCATTTCGTCGGCCGCTCGGCGCGGGGTCGCGGCGCGAACGCCCATCTGCGCGCCTACCTGCTGGTACTGGGAGCCTTGGCCGGCTCTGTTTTTTGGTCCGCGCGGCCACAGATGTTCACCCTACTATTGAGCACGTTGACCCTTTGGTTGCTGCGGCGCGGCGGATATTGGCCTTGGTTTTTGCCGGCCATCCTCGCCCTCTGGGCGAACCTGCATGCCGGCTTCATGCTCGGCTGGCTCTGGGTGGCCGCCTGGGGGATCGGGACCCTTTGGGATGCGGCTCGCCGGGGTCAGCCGCTGAAACCGAAACGCTGGTGGCCCAAAATTGGTTTCGCTGGCGCTTGCTTGCTCGCGCCCTGCCTAAACCCTTATGGAGCGCAAATACTGTGGGTTCCCCTGCGCACGCTCGAATTGCGCGAGTTGAGCGCAATCGTCGAATGGCAATCACCGAATCTACGCGACCCCATAACTTGGCCCTTTCTGCTGATGCTGGCTCTGCTCTTGCTCGCGCTCGGGTTATCGCGGCGGCGCGTATGCGGCAAAGAGGCTTTTCCCCTCGTCCTGGTCCTGTTGATGGCGCTGCTGGCGAGTCGCCATATCGCCCTATTCGCCAATGTGGCCGTGCCCATCTTGGCCGGGCAATTGGCCGCTCTACCCCTCCCCGAATCCTGGCGCCTACCCAGCCCTGCACGACCATCCACCCGTCGTGGCCTCCTGCATTGCACCCTCTTGGCAGCGCTTTGGTTCGGCGTGGCTGCCTACGCGCTCGAGCGCTTGTCCCCCGCCAAGGTCGAGGCGGAGCTGGCAGCGCGCTACCCCGTCGTCGCCGTCCGCCATTTGCGTGAGCGGGCACCAGCGGGTCCGCTCTTCAATGCCTACGAATGGGGCGGTTACCTACTTTGGGAACTACCAGAATACCCCGTCTTCATCGACGGCCGCAGCCTGCTATATGGCGACGACTTGATCGCCGCCTACCGCCGTGCCATCTTCGGCGAGGGTTGGCAAGCCCTCTTCCAAACTCACGATATCCGCCTCGCCCTCCTCCCACGCCATAGCGCCTTGGAGCGCGCGCTACGACAGCAGCCAATTGCCTGGGAGCGGCTATACCTCGATGGAACCGCGGCGCTTTACGCGCGACGAGAAACTTAATTGCCCCGCCCCCTGTTCGCCGACCTTCGTTTGCTCGCGTTGCTCTTCATCGGCATGCGCCTGGCGCTCTTCTTGGCCGCTGAGCCAACGATCGTGGCGGGTATCGAGCAGGGAATCGGCCGCGGCGGCGACCAACTCTACTATTACACACTGGCCCGTTACGCGGAGCAAGGCTGGTTGCCTTTTCGCGATTGGTGGAGCGAATTCCCACCGCTCTGGCCACACCTCACCGTCGCCGTTCACCAATTGCTCGGCGCGAATGCCAGCTACCCTCGTTATGCGGCTTTGATGGCCGCGCTGATGACGGCCGCCGATTTGGGGAATTGCCTCCTGTTGCGCGCGCTCGCGAAACGGCTCTATGGCGAGGGGCGAGCGAATGAGTTGGCCTGGATCTACGCCTTGCTCCCTTTGCCCCTCATCTTCACCTATTGGACTTTTGAGGCCTTGGTCGTCTTTTGGACACTACTGGCGCTTTGGCTCTATTTGCGTCGGCAAACGACAAGAACGGCGCTCAGCCTGGCTCTCGGCGCGCTGACAAAATACACGCCGGCGCTCCTATTGCTGGTCGCTTGGCGCGATTGGCGCCCCAAGAAACCGCCTTGGTGGAAATTAACCGCCATCCTCTTCGTCATCCTCGCCCTGACCTATGGCTACTTCTTAAGCAGCGGCGCGGAGATGACGATCGCTTCCCTACAAGCCCAGGTGGGCAAGCCCCCCTATCAGAGCGTCTGGGCCTTGCTGGCCGGGCGCCATACGACCGGCCTCTTCGGCCCCGCCGCCGCGCACCTGGACGCCAACGCCGCTCAGGGACCGCCGCAAGAAACGCTCTTACCCGCCTGGCTACGCTGGGGAGCCTGGTCGGCGCTCATGTTTGTCCTGTTGGCGCGCCGCCGCCTCCATGAGGAACGTGCCCTCATCGCCGCCCTCGGCTTCACGCTGCTCAGCTTCGACCTCTTCGCTCAGGGTTGGAGCCCACAATGGCTCCTCGCCATCCTACCGCTCACCCTGCTCATCTTCCCGAATCGCCGTGGCCTGCTGACGATTCTGACCCTCAGCGCGCTATCTTTGGCCGATTACCCCTTGCTCTTCGCCCGCAGCGGGCCGGTCATCAGCGCGGATTTATTCGCGCCCTTCGCCGCCATCGTTTTGCTGCGCGAGGCCATGCTCTTGGCGCTCTGTGTCGCCTTTTATCTCGAAACGAGGCGCGGCATGGAGCGCAGCAAAGATGGCAAGGGCAACGCTGAGTCGCTACCCTCATCCTGATGAAAACCGGCCAGGGAGCGCAATGATGCCGAACGAATTGGAACAGCTGAAAACCCGACTGCGCACCATCAACGACCTGAACGGCGCCGCGGCGGTGCTCCATTGGGACCAAGCAACGCATATGCCCCCTGGTGGCGGCCAGGCACGCGCGCGCCAATTGGCCACGCTCAGCCGCCTGGCTCACGAACAATTCACAGACCGCGAAATCGGCTGCTTACTCGACGCGCTGGCGCCCTCCCTCGCCGATGCGCCACCCGAAGAGGACGACGCAGCCCTTTATCGTTATGTGCGCCGCGAATATGAGCGAGCGACGAAGGTGCCGGCTGAATACACGCAGCGGGCCACCGCCCATTCCACCGAAGCCTTCTCGGTTTGGGCGGCGGCGCGACCGCAGGATGACTTCGCCGCCGTCCAACCCTACCTAGAGCGCTCGCTCGCGCTCTCGCGCGAGTATGCGAATTATTTCTCGGGTTACGAACACATCGCCGACCCCCTCATCGCCCGCGCCGACGAAGGCTTGCGCGCCGCCGATATCCGCGCCATCTTCAACGAGTTGCGCGCGGCGCTCATACCCCTCGTGCGCGAAATCCAAGCCGCCACACCGGTCGATAATTCCTGCCTCTTCGGCGATTTCCCTCGCGACGAACAATACGCCTTCGCGCGCGCGATTAGCGTCGCTTTCGGCTATGATTTCACGCGCGGTCGTCTTGACGAAACGCACCATCCCTTCGCCATCCGCTTCGGCCATGGTGATGTGCGCATCACCACGCGCGCCAACGACAAGCACCTCGGCGATGGCCTCTTCGCGACCTTGCATGAGGCTGGACACGCCATCTACGAGCAAGGAGTCGACGCGGCGCTGGATGGTCTGCCGCTCGCCCACGGCACCTCCTCCGGCGTGCATGAGAGCCAATCGCGCGGCTGGGAGAATCTCGTCGGCCGCAGCCGCCCTTTCTGGGAACACCAATACCCGCAGCTACAAGCGCGCTTTCCCGCCTTGGCGAAAACGCACTTGGAAGATTTCTACCGCGCCATCAATAAGGTCCAACCTTCGCTAATCCGCGTCGCCGCCGACGAAGTCACCTACAACCTGCATGTCCTGTTGCGCTTCGACCTCGAGTTGGCCATGCTAGAAGGCCAGCTGAGCATCGCCGAACTGCCCGCCGCTTGGAACGAGCGCTACGAAAACGACCTGGGCTTGCGCCCGCCGAATTATCAAGATGGCGTCATGCAAGATGTGCATTGGTTCGGCATCGGCATCGGCGGCCTCTTTCAAGGCTATACGCTGGGCAACATCATGAGCGCGCAGTTCTTCGCGGCGGCGCGCGAAGCGCGCCCGAGCCTGCCGCAAGAAATTGGCCGCGGCGAATATGGCGGCCTGCACGAATGGTTGCGCGAAAATATCTACCGACACGGCGCCAAATTCACGGCGGATGAGTTGTTGCGGCGCGTCACTGGCAATGGGTTGCAAGTGGCGCCCCTCATCACCCATTTGCGACAGAAATTTGACGATATCTACGCGCTACCGCCGCTGGGCCAGATGTGATGATTGTGTAACTTTTTGCGGCCGACTGCGTAATACCAAGCGGTGTATTTGCAGTAGAGAGGGGATTGAGCGATGGATCAGCACCAGATGGATGCGGAAGGGATGAGCGCGAAGGAGCAAGCGCTGAGCAATCGGCGCTTGTTTTGGGCCTACGCGGCGAGCGTTTTGCTCATCGTGAGCATCATTTTCGCCTTCATCACCTATTTCGGCCTGGAAGCGATACAACAATTACGAGCACAAACACTCGGTGGTAGCATATTCCAGCGTGCTGCCACCTTCTTGGGTCTCAGCGCCGTTGTGGGTGCCTTCACGCCGGCAATTGGCAAGGCCATCATGCTCGCTCAAGTGCTGGGATTGGTGGCGACTGGCTATTCCGCCTACCAATTCTGGCATTATTCCGAATTGAAGCTGAAATCTCGACACGCCGAGTTGGAAGCGAGATTCGAGGAGTTGCAAAATCGCCTCAAAGAGCGCGATGAGCAAATCTGGCAAGAAACCCTGCATTTTGGCTTTGAGAAACGATTGAGAGCGCCAGCCGTAGCAGCGGAGGTCGCCTTGCCGTCGCCGCCCAAGCCAGCAACGCTGAGCGAGGCCAAGGCGGATGTGATCACGCCCCCTGCCCCTCCAGAACCCGACGCGGCTCCCCGCCCATCGGAATGGTCTTTATCCTTCATCACGGAAAACCGCATCCGCGAACTCGCCGCCCTGCCGCGCGCGCAGCAGGCGCATTTTCACCCCGATGGCCAATCGCTCGTTTATTTGAGCGACCGCGATGGCCTACCGAAAATCTGGCAACAGGGCCTCGCGAATGGCGCGTTGCCAAAGACCCTCTCCAATTTCACCGACCCGGTCGAAGCGTTGCGCTGGTCGCCCGATGGGCGTTGGCTGGCTTGCCAAGTCGCGCCCGGCGGCGGCCTCAATAGCCAGGTCTATGCCCTGCGCGCGGATGGCAGCGAAGCCTACCTCATCAGCAGCGGTGGGCAGAGCCACAACTGGCTCGGGGGTTGGCTGGCGGCTGGCCCGACCCTACTTTACCTTTCCAACCGGGAAAGCGCGGATTGTTTGCATGTCTACGCCCATCACCTGAAGTCGGGTGAGACGCGCCGCCTCACCCGAATCGACAACGCGCGGCCCGGAGTGGCGCGCATCGCCGATATCCATGAAGGCGAAGAGGGCGCCGCCCTCCTCCTGGAGCGCGTACACCACCGCTCCGACAGCAATGTCTACTGGCTGGATTGCGCCAGCGGCGCGGAGGTTTTGCTCACCCCGCACGAGGGGCCGGGTCATTTCAGCAACGCGCGCTTTCATCCCACGGGGAAGGCCGTCTACCTGAGCGCGGATTTCCAACGCGATGAGACCGCCTTTTGCCGTATCCATTTGGGAGAAAACGGCATCCCCAAACCCATTGAAACGCTGCACGCCCGCGAAAAAATTACACTCGATCGCTTCGCCCTCGCCGCGGATGGTGAAATGGCCGCCCTGAGTTGGAATATCGCGGGCCGAAACGAGCTGGAATTGCTCGACCTCAAAACCGGCCAAGCCCGGCCCATACCCATCCCCGCCGCTGAGGTCATCGTCGATCTGGAATTTGGCGCCGCGGGGCAATACCTAGCGCTGTCGCTGAGCGGCGCTTCTTTGGCGGGCGACATCTGGCTCTATCGTCGCGAGACGGGCGCCTTGAACCGTTTCACCCATAGCGCGCCGCCGGATTTCGACACACAAGCGCTCATCCAACCAGAATTGCGGCGCTTCACCGCGCACGATGGCCTAGAATTGAGTGGTTGGCTTTACCGCGCGCGTGGGGCGACCACCGCCGGTCCGGTGGTGCTGCATTTCCACGGCGGGCCCGAGGGGCAGGCCACGCCCCGTTATCGCTACGACTTCCAAGCCCTGCTGGCGAGTGGCATCAGCGTCTTTGACCCCAATGTGCGCGGCTCGAGCGGCTTCGGCAAGTCCTTCGCCAATTTGGACAACGGTGAGTTGCGCTTCAACGCGCTGCGTGATATCGAGAGTTGCGCACGCCATCTGCTTGACGAAGGCATCGCCGCGCCGGGGCAGCTCGGCATCATGGGCGCCTCATACGGCGGTTACATGACCATGGCCGGCCTGACGGAATATCCGCAGCTCTTCGCCGCCGCCGCCAACCTATTTGGCATCGTCAATTTCTTCACCTTCTTCGAGCAAACCACCCCTTGGATGGCCGCCATATCCACTGTGAAATATGGTGATCCGCAAACACAAGCGGACTTGCTGCGCAATCTCTCACCCATCTTCAAATTGGAGCAAGTGCGCACTCCCACCCTCGTCCTGCATGGCGCCAACGACCAAAATGTGCCCGTCGCTGAGGCGGAACAAGTGGTGAATGGCTTGCGCGCGCGCGAAGTGCCCTGCAAATATCGCTTATTCGAAGACGAGGGTCATGGTTGGCGGCGGCAGGAGAATAAAGTTCTTTCCACGCTGGATATCGTCGATTGGTTCGAGCGTCATTTGAAAGGTTGAGCGCTCAGGAACCCTCCGCGGGTGTTGCGAGCGAGAGTGGGAAACCGCTCTTCGCTCGCTGCAATTCGCGGGCCGGGCCGCTGAGCGTCAGCGCATAAGGGGTTACGGGAGCATCATTGTCATTGCCCTGCGACGCGCGCAGGGCAATCTGCATTCCGCCCAAATCGAAGCGAGCGGTTGCCCCATCCTGCTCGGGCTCGTCTCCCAACAATCGCGCAAATTCCTTCAGCGGATGCGCGAAATCAGTCACCCGCAATTCGAGCGCCAATAATCCACGCGCGCCGTTGATATGTTGCGTATCGGCCGGACGGTCGGAAATCCGCCAGTGTCGCGGCGTGACATCTTCAATCAAGAAGGGTAGACCGGAGCCAGTCGGGGGCATGGCGGCGCGCCAGGCTATCCTCCGCCCATCTGGACTCGCCCGTCGGCCAGCGCTTGGACCGCGCAACTCCAGCCCGCGAGCCGCGCAAGCGGAAATGCTGGCCTTCAGGTCCGCGGTAAGCAGGGCAAAGGTCAGGAAGGCGACATCCTCACGCGCTACGGCCGCGCGCACCCAGGCTTCACGCGCATCATCGGTCGGCGGTAGGCCCGCACGCTCGGCGATGAGTTCCAGATAGCTACCGTCGGCGAAGGTGATGAGGGCGTTGTGGGTGCGTCGGCCGGGGTGTTCGCCACCATAGCGCACTGTGAAACCCAGCGCCGCATAATCGGCCATCGCTTTTTCCAAGCTGGCGACGGCGATGACGGCGTGGTCGAAACGCAGATCCGGGGCGCCGCCCTCAACCACTCGCCGCCGCGGGCTCATCAGTGGGCAGGCCGTATTGAGAGCGGATCATCCCCTCCAATTCAACGAAGAGATTCGACTCTTCCAAGATGCGTTTCTTCGCATTCTCGCGCCCCTGGCCGAGCAAGTCATCACGATAGCGGAAAAACGCGCCGCGCTTCTCAATGATGCCGAGCTCCGCGCCGAGATCGACGATTTCACCGCTGCGGCTGATACCCCCTTCATTGAACATGATGTCAAATTCACCCTCTTTGAAAGGCGCGGCCACCTTATTCTTCGTCACGCGTACGCGGCAGCGATTGCCGATGGCCTCACCGCTTTGCTTAATGGTCTGGATGCGACGGATATCCAGGCGCACACTGGCGTAGAATTTGAGCGCGCGCCCCCCCGTCGTCGTTTCCGGCGAGCCGAACATGACTCCCACCTTCTCGCGCAACTGGTTGGTGAACATCACGACGGTGTTGGATTGCTTGATGACGCCAGCCAGTTTGCGCAGCGCTTGGCTCATGAGCCGCGCCATGAGCCCCACATGGCTGGCGCCCATCTCGCCCTCAATTTCCGCGCGCGGGACCAGCGCCGCCACGCTATCCACCACCACCACATCCAGCGCGCCAGAACGCACCAGCGATTCAGCAATTTCTAGGGCCTGCTCGCCCGTATCCGGTTGCGAGATGTAGAGCGTTTCCAGGTCCACACCGATGCGCTCGGCATACGCGGGGTCCAAAGCGTGTTCCATATCCACGAAAGCGCAGATGCCACCGCGCCGCTGCGCTTCGGCAATGAGATGCAAGCAAAGGGTCGTCTTGCCTGAGCTTTCTGGCCCGTAAATTTCGGTGATGCGCCCACGCGGGATACCACCCACACCGAGCGCAATATCCAAGGCCAACGAACCGGTCGGTATGACATCGACATGCAGGTGCCGCGCATCACCCAAGCGCACCAGCGTCCCTTCGCCGAAACGCTTGGTCAGCTCTTGCAGGGCCGATTCCAAGGCCCGTGCCCGGCCGTTATCCTTGCTCGCATTCTTCACCATCGGCCACGCGTCCCAATTTCATCAAGATGAGTGTTATTATAGCAGCTCGAGCAGGGAGGTGCGTCAAATGGTTCGAAAGATCTACACACGAAGTGGCGACAGGGGCGAAACGGCGCTCTTCGCCGGCGGGCGCATCGCGAAAGATGACGCCCGCCTGGTGGCCATCGGCGCCGTGGATGAACTGAACGCGACCCTGGGCCTGGCGCTCACGCTGGAACCTTCGCCAAGGACCGCAACGCGTCTGAAAAATTTGCAAGGACAACTCTTTACGCTCGGGGCCGACCTGGCAACGCCAAATACGGCGAAATCAACACCCATCCCACGCCTCGCGCCCGAAGCAGCGACGGCGTTGGAGGCCGATATCGACGCGCTCGCTGATGACCTCGCGCCCCTGACCAACTTCATCTTGCCTGGGGGAACCCCGTCTGGCGCCGCCCTCCATCTGGCGCGCACGGTCTGCCGCCGCGCTGAACGCGCCATCGTGACCCTCGCGATAGAAACCGAGCTGAATGCGGCGATCCTCCCCTATATCAACCGCCTCTCCGATTGGCTCTTCACCCTGACGCGTTGGGAAAACCAGCAAGCGGGCACGAGTGAGGCAATCTGGGAGGGCGACAGCGGCGGGTAGCTAGGCCTCTTTTCACGCTGGCGGGATGCCTGCCAAATGCCGTCGCTGGAGCGCCTGCTCCGCTTCCAGCGCTTCGAGATGACTGGCGAGCTCATCGCGCCGCTCCTGGAGCGCCTGGGCTTGTTGCCCCGCTTCTCGCGCATCGCGGAGCGCTTTATCCAAGATCGCCAGTTGCGCAAAAAGGGAGGGTAGGCGCCGCTCGATGGCGTCAATCCTTGCTTGCAAACGGCCACGGGCATCATGGGCCAAGGGTTGGCCATCCTTTCCGGCAGTGCGCGTGGGTGGCTTGCCAATCCTTCGGCGCGCGTGCGCCGCAAGACTGGTTGGGGAAGGAGGGCACGACCGGTATCATGCGCATCAGTCTAGCGGTCAGCCAGCGACGCGGCAACGGCCAACAGCCTTGCGACGGAGGTGATGGCGGTGTTATCCTTGCCACATGGACCTCCTGACCACCTATTTCCGCGCCCTGAAAGACACTCATCAGAGCGGTGAAGCCACCGAACATAGTTACCGCCCGGCGCTGAAAACCCTCCTCGAAGGGCTCGACAAGGATATTCAAGTCATCAACGAACCCAAAAGGGAAAACCACGGCGCCACCGATTTCACCCTCTACCGCGCCACCGCACCCATCGCTTACCTGGAATGCAAAGACCTCGGCGCCGATTTGACCCAAGCCGCCGAAAGCGAACAGCTCCAACGCTACCGGCGCGCCTGCGACAACCTCATCCTCAGCAACTACTCAGAATTCCGCTGGTACCGTGGCGGCGAATGGCTAGATACCGTCTGCTTCGCCCAAATCCAAGCGGGCCAGCTGCAGCACATCCGCCACCGCAACAGCAAACTCCGCCACCTGCTGGAACGCTTCCTGCGCGCCACTCCCCAAGATATCTGTTCCCCCGATGAGTTGGCACAGGTCATGGCCACCCTCACCGCCGAAATCGCCGCCGGCATCCGCACCATCCTCGCCGAACCCAACCGCCGCAGCTTCCTCCACAAACACAAACACGAGCTGGAAAGCGAGCTCCTCCCAGCACTGGATGACGACGCCTTCGCCGATATGTACGCGCAGACGCTCGCCTACGCCCTCTTCGCCGCCCGCATGGAAAATCAGCAGCTGCCCGCCGCCGCCTTCACCCTCGAACGCGCCTTCCGCGATATGCCTTCCACCAACCCCTTCCTCAAACGCGAATTCACCACCATCTTCGCCGATTTGGAACGAGAAGTCCGCTGGTCGGTCGAACAACTCGCCGCCCGCCTCGCCCATACCGATATCGGCGAGGTCATGCGCGATTTCCGCAGCCGCAGCGAACAGCGCGACGCCGTCGTCCATTTCTACGAGGATTTCCTCGCCAAGCATGACCCCGCCATGCGCGAGCAACGTGGCGTCTATTTCACCCCCGAACCTGTCGTCGGCTACATCGTCCGCAGCGTCCACCAGCTGCTCCAAGCGCATTTCGGCTGCGTCGCCGGCCTCGCCGAACCCAGCGTGCACATCCTCGACCCCGCCAGCGGCACCGGTAGCTTCTTGTTGCGCGTGGTCGAGCAAATCCACCAGACCCTCCGCGAGCAAGGGCAACAAGGCATTTGGAAGGAATATGTGCGCGAGCGCTTGCTGCCGCGCCTCCATGGTTTCGAGTTGTTGATGGCCCCCTATACGCTGGCCCATATGCGCTTGGGCCTACACCTCAGCGAGAGCGGTTTCCAGTTGGGCGAAAGGGAGCGCCTCGGCATCTACCTCACCAATTCGCTGGACAAGGGCGAGAAGAAAGAGGATATGTTTTGGTCGGACCACATCACCGCCGAGGCCAACGCCGCCGCCGCCATCAAGAACGAGAAACCCATCATGGTCGTGCTCGGCAACCCACCCTATAGCGGCCATAGCGCCAACAAAGGGGAATGGATCCGCGACCTGTTGCGCGATTATTACTTCGTGGATGGCGTAAGGATAAAAGGGCAGACCAAATGGCTCCAAGATGATTATGTCAAATTCATCCGCTTCGGCCAGTGGCGCATCGCCCGCCATGGCGAGGGCGTGCTGGCATTCATCACCAACCATGGCTTTTTGGAGAACATCACTTTCCGCGGCATGCGCCAACAATTGATGAATGCCTTCAGCGAAATCTACCTTTTGGATTTGCATGGCAATAGCAAAAAGAAAGAAACCACGCCAGATGGCAATAAAGATGAAAATGTGTTTGATATTCAGCAAGGCGTTTCCATTGCCATATTCATCAAAGAGAAGGAGCAGAATGGACCTGCCACCGTGCACCATAAAGATGTTTGGGGGTTGCGGAGTGAAAAATATCGTTGGCTGAACGAAAACGATGTCAACTCAACGGATTGGCAAGAATTGACACCGCAGACACCGTATTATTTCTTCCGACCTTTTGACAGAAATGGGTGGGATGAATACCAAAGTTATTGGAAAGTTACCGATATTTTCCCCATCCATTCCACCGGGGTGATCACTGCCCGCGATAAGTTGGCGATTGGATTCACACGCGCTGAAGTCGAAGAACGGGTGCGAGAAATGTGTGATACCCATTTTTCCGATGTCGAATTGTTGAATCGCTACGGCATAAAGGAACCATCCTATTGGAATATGAAAGAAGCTCGCGAAGCCCTGCGCGAAGAACAAGACCACGAAGGACTATTGCAACCGTGTCTCTATCGCCCATTCGACCTCAGGCATATCATATATTCCCCCGCTGTAGTCCACAATATGAGTCGTAAAACGATGAAGCATATGCTGGAAAAACAAGGGGTTGACCACAGTATCCAAGGATGCTATCTCAACAATAGCCCAGCCCAGCCCAGCCCAGCCCAGCCCAGCCCAGCCCAGCCCAGCCCAGCCCAGCCCAGCCCAGCCCAGCCCAGCCCAGCTCGCACTCGTCACTTGTCGGCAACAATCCAGGTCAGGTGCTTGGGCACATATCGGCATCGCCGACAGCATCATCGAAAGCGCCTTCATCTCCAACCGAACCAGAGAAATCAACTACCTCTTCCCACTCCACCTCGTCAGATGATGAGAACGCGGACAGCGAGTTAGAACAATTGAGCGGGGGGGGGGGCGAGCGCTCATCACCGTCCGACAAGTTGCCGAGGGCATCTTCAACCATGTCCTGGTCAGCAACCACACTACCGAATTCCGAGTCACCCTCAGCAACAAGGGCGGAGCTTATACCTTCCCGCTCTACCTCTACCCCTCGGGGAAAACCTAGGGATGAAGACGGCACGAGTGGTCGAGCAAAAACGACAATGGGACCAGGTATTCCTGGCCGAGAACATCACCCAACATCACACTCTCTCCATCAAGGAAGTGAATTACATTCTCCCGCTTTACCGCTACCGCTAGACAATAATTATGCCCTCATCACCACTCGCGTCACCAAGGACCATTGGGCCGCATATTGCACGGATAGCCTGGCTGGTCATAAATCCTGCGCCGCTTTCGATGTGAATTACCTCTTCCCGCTCTACCTCTACCCGTAGGCGCCAATCACACCGCTTCTCATCGCACAGCGACAATATCGTAGAACATTCGACCAGCGTACGCGGCGGCGGCGCCATCCTACGCTACAATCCCCACATGAATGACGATTCCTTCTTGCTGCGTTTTGTGCAAATCAGCGATACGCACATCAGCCAAGACTCCAATTACAATCGCCCGCCTGCACCCCATACGCCACACCAAGGCGTTCAGGCCCTGCTGGTCGCCCTGCGCGCGCTGCCTTTCCGTCCCGATTTCATCTTGCATAGTGGTGATGTCGTCTACGATCCCGACCCGGCGGCCTATCGGGCAGGGCGCGCTTTGCTGGCCGCGCTCCCCGCCCCCACGCTCTATCTCGCCGGCAACCATGACGACCCGGCGCTGCTGCAAAGCCTCTTGCTGAACGAAGATGAAATACGCCTACCTTATGACCAGGAACGAGAAATCGGCGGCGCGCAAATCCTTTGCCTGGATAGCGGTCGGCTCGCCGATGGCCAGCCGGCCGGTCGTTTATCCGCCAAGCAACTCGAGCGCCTGCGAGCGCGCTGCGCCGCCCCAGACCAACGACCCTTGCTCATATTCATTCATCACAATCCTTTGCCACAACCCGATTCGCCTTGGCTGGAAGGGATGCGTCTCCAGAACGGCGAGGAATTCCATCGCGCCCTCCTACCCGCGCGCGCGCGCTTGCGCGGCGTTTTCTTCGGGCATGTCCACCAACCCATCCATCTACAACGCGATGGCATCCTCTATACCAGCGCCGTCAGCAGCTGGCAGACCTTCCATTCCTTCCCGGGCGCCACCGACCTCGCTTTCGAGACGGCGGCGCGACCGGGCTTCAATGTGGTGACCCTGCGAGGCAAAACGACCGCCGTTCGCCGCCATAGTTTCGTCGTCGACGCCAAAGGATGAACAGCGAACGCTTGCGCGCCTTGCTGGCGGATTTTCCCGGGCAATCTGTCCATGTTTTGGGAGACGCAATCCTGGACCGCTACATCATCGGGCGCAGCCAACGCCTCTCGCGCGAAGCCCCCGTCCCCGTTTTGGAGCAGGAAGAAGAGCGACAAATCCTCGGTGGTGGCGCCAATCCAGCGGCGAATCTGGCCGCGCTGGGCGCGGCGGTGGAATTCGTCAGCGCGCTCGGCGTCGATGAGGAAGGCGCGACCCTGCGCCGCTTGCTCGCGGCTGCGGGTGTGCGCGACACCGCCACCCTCGCCCTGGATGGCCGCCTCACGACGGTGAAGACGCGCATCCTAGCGCGCAGCGACCGACGCTCCCCGCAACAGCTGGCGCGCCTGGACCGCGGTGCGCAGGAGCAAGCGCTCGCAGCAAGCGAAGAAGAGCGCCTTTGCGCCGCCCTGTTGAATTTACCCCCAGCCGCGGCCCTGCTTTGCTCCGATTATGCTGGCGGTGTGCTCAGCGCCGCCATCCTGTCGACGGCGCGCGCGAAAGCGGCACGCGATGGCGCCCTGCTTTGTGCGGATGCGCAGGGGCGACTCGCCCATTATGGTGGCTTTGATTGTGTGAAATGCAACGCGGCCGAGGCCGAGGCCGAATGGGGAGAGCGATTGATGGGGGATGACGATTACGCCGCCGCCGCCGCCGCCTTGCGCGCGCACCTGGATTGCCGCTTGCTGGTCATCACGCGCGGCGCGGCCGGCGCCACCCTCGCCGAAAACGGCGCCACGCCACAACACATCGACGCGCCCAATGTGACGGATGTTTATGACACTGTGGGCGCCGGCGATACAGCCATCGCCATCATGACTTTGGCGCTACTGGTCGGCGCGAAAGCGGCCGAAGCGGTCATCCTCGCCAACTTGGCCGGCGGCATCGTCGTCCGCCATTTTGGCAACCACAAACCGACGCTCGCGGAGTTGCGCGCCGTCCTCGGCTAACGCTTGGCTTCTAGCTCCAATGTATTGCCGTCGGGGTCGCGCAAGGCGATGAGGCGCGAAGATCCCGTCTCTTGCAACTCACCATATTGCTCACCACCGTTGGCGATGCCGGCCGCTAGCGCCGCATCCAGATCGGGCACAGTGAAGCGCAATTGGTGACGGAAATCAGCCGCGGCCACACCGGCGACGCTGGCTGGACACAATTGCAGTGTCAATCCCGCCAACTCGCCCCGTAAAATCACCACCCTCGCCGCCAACTGGGTTTCCTCCCAAGTCAGCCCCAATAAAGCAGCGTAAAAATCTCTCATCGCCGCAAAATTGTGCACCGCCAAGGTCAAACCGCTCAATTGAACCAATTCAGCAACCCCCTAACTCAACGGTAGCGTACAACTCGCCAAGTCGCGCGGATAATGCGTCAACAACTCTCCACCCTTTTCGGTAACCAATACCGTATCCGAATGGCGGAAGCCACCCCATTTTGGGTCAAACAATCCGGGCTCGACTGTGAAGACCATACCCGGCCGCATTTCAGTCGCGTCACCGACATCGAGGAAAGGCGCCTCGTGATAACGCAGGCCGATGCCATGGCCGGTATGATGGCGACGGTAGCGTTCCAGGTCGTGTTCTAGGAAGTAAGCGCGCACCGCATCGTCCACCACCGAGCAAGGCCGCCCCGGGCCGATTGCGGCGAAGGCGGCCTCTTGCAAACCGAGCATATGTTGAAAGAGGCGCCGCTGTTCAACCTGGGGTGGGCCGAGGAAAAAGGTGCGTTCCAACTCAACGCTATATCCCCAGATGGCGACGGTGCTTTCGCCAACCAAGGTGTCGCCCGGTCGAAAGGTGAGATTATTGCCGAGCGAATGAGGGATGGCCGAATTGCGCCCGATTTGCCCGCGGTATTCGGCGCGCACACCACCACCATAATGGAGTGTCTGCGCCCGGTAGTGAGGGCCATAGGCGGCGAGCATCGCCTGCCAGGTTTCGGCCTCCGCTGTTTGCTGAGCGGCCGTCTCGCTGCGCCCCGGTCGCGTGTGCGCTATCAAGCGCGCCAGTCCGTAATGGCTCCAAATTGCGCTATGTCGCAACAGATCCTGCTCGCGCGCCGATTTCAGCATCAGAGCATCTTCTACCCATTCGCGGAGCGGCCAAACGCGACAGGGAACCACCCTCGAAAGCGGTGGCCCCCGATAACCCAACAGCCAAGGGTAGCCGTCTTCATCGGCGAGCAGGGTCGTCGCTTCGCCAAGGCCCCAGGTGCGCAGACCATCCGCCAGAATTGTCATCGGGTGTCGCCAGCCGGGATATTCCTCATATTCCCAAACATCGTCGACTTGCGCGCCGGAGCGGGCGTGCTCGCGTTCCAAGCGCGGAACAAAGAGCGCCGTTTCGCCGCGCGCGTTGAGCAAGAAAGCAATCGGCCGTTCTGTGACACCAAAATGGAAACCAGCGTAGTATCTCACATAATCGGGGTCGAAGAGGCAAGCGGCCAGCGCTCCTCGTTCGCCGATATGACCAAGGAGGGCATCCCGCCGCGCTCGATATTCAGCCGCGGGGATACCGATGGGGTTGCCAATCGTCAACGCTGGCATCTTTTCAGGCGGGGATGGTGAGGCTCTCGATGTCACGCGGGTAGTAGGTGAGGAATTCGACACCTTGCTCTGTGACCAACACCGTATCCGAATGGCGGTAACCACCCAACTCGGCCGAATACAACCCAGGCTCGACCGTGAAAAGCATACCGGGTTGGATGATCGTATCGTCGCCATGGTCGAGGAAGGGGCCTTCATGGTAGCGCATACCGATGGCATGACCAACATGGTGCTTCCAATGCGGCCAGAGCTCATGCTGCTCGTAGTATTCGCGCACCGCTCGGTCGACCGCCGCGCAGGGGCGGCCGGGTTCGATGGCCGCGCAGGCCATATCCTGCAAGGCGACCATGTGGTCGAAAAAGCGTTTTTGCTCGTCGCTCGGTTGGCCGATGAACATCGTTCGTTCCAACTCGGAATGGTAACCCCAGACCGCCGCGCCAGCGCCGGTCACCAACACATCCCCTTCTTGAAAGACGATGTTGTTGGCGAGAGCATGCGGGATGGCCGCGTTGCGCCCAATTTGTCCGCGATAACCCGCCGAAGCGGATCCCGACCAGGATTGCGCGCGGTAGATGGGGCCGATGGCATCCAACATCGCGCGCGTGGCTTCGTCGCTGGCGCGCTGGGCGACGGCCGTTTCTGTGAGGCCGGGGCGCGTATAGCGTTGCAACAAGAGATGCGCGAGGTTACCCCATTTGCAACTCTCGGCAATCAGGGCAATTTCCGCCGGTGATTTGATCATCATCTGGTCTTCGATGAGCGCCCGTATCGGCGTCACCTCGGCTTGCATCAATTGCGATAAGGCCGGACCGCGATAGCCAAATACCCAGGGATACCCATCGCTATCGGCGCCAATCCGCTCGGTAATGCCCAGCCGCTGCAGCGTCTTGGCAAAAATATCCAGCGGATGGACCTTGTCCGGATATTCGAGGTAATGGTCGACGACATCGATGAGGGCGAGGGATTGAGCATGCTCAACCTCTAGGCGCGGCACGAAGAGCGCGCGTTCGCCACGAGCGTTCATGGCAAAAGCGATTGGACGCTCGGTCGGAATGAAGGCAAAACCACTGTAATACAGGATGTATTGGTGGTCGAAAATGACGACGCCGTCCAGCTTCTGTTCGGCGCAATATTCTTGTAATCTAGCGCAGCGACCACGGAATTCGTCTTCGCTGATAGCGATACTGGCGGGCTTCACGGCCATAACAACCCCTCCTCATACCGGTGAATTTCCGTCAGTATAACGCAGGGGTGGCCATTGCGAATGCCAACAGGTTCGCTATGCTGAGGCGCATGGTCGAGCAAGCCATCCCCTGGGGAACGCGCATCAGCCAGCTCGCGGCCGAGCACCCCGCTAAAGCCGCGATTGTCTTCGCCCCTCAGGATGGCCGCCGGCATGAGACGACCAGCTGGCGCGAATTGGACGAGGGCAGCAACCGCGTCGCGCGCCTCTTCCAAGACCAGGGTTTGGATGAAAATTCCACCCTCGTCATCGGCCTCGGCAATTGCCCAACACACTTGTTGGCGGCCATCGCCGCCTGGAAATGCGGCGCCTTGGTTTTGCCGGTCAGCAGCCGCATGCCCGCTCCGGAGCGGGATGCCATCCTTGCCCTCGCCCAACCACAGCTCGTCGTCAGCGAATGGGCCGATATCCCTCATGCGAATCTCCGCGAGAGCGAGCTACGCCGCGCCAGCGCCGCCAACGCGCCCCATTCGCCGGCGCCCTTGGCAGCCATCTGCGCCCACCCGGGCAAGGCCATCGGTTCCGGCGGCTCCACAGGGCGCTCCAAAATCATCATCGACCCCAACCCCTGGCAAGCCACCCCCGGCACACTCTGGTATGCCGAATCGACGCGCTTCGCGCCGCGGCAAGTGCACCTACTCGCCGGACCGCTCTATCACAATTCCCCTTTCTTGATGGCGCATTGGGGCCTTTTTGAAGACCATAAGCTGATTTTGATGGAACGCTTCGATGCGGCACAAGCACTGGAGTTGGTCGAGCGCTATCGCATCCAATACGCCTTCCTGGCGCCAACGATGATGGCGCGCATCGCCCGCTTGCCGAAAGTCGAAGCGCGCGATTTCTCCAGCTTCGAGGCGATCTATAGCACAGCGGCCCCCTGCCCGGCTTGGGTGAAACGGGCCTGGATCAATTTGCTCGGCGCAGAAAAAGTCTATGAGATTCTCGGCGCCAGTGAGGGCGTTGGCCTGACGGCCATCCGCGGCGATGAATGGTTGCGGAAACCCGGCAGCGTCGGCCGCCCCCTCGAGAATATGCGCGTCCGTATCCTGGCTGATGACGGTCAGGAGCTCCCCGCCGGTGAAGTCGGCGAAATCTTCATGCACCCCGGCGTCGATGAGCCGACTTATCGCTATGTCGGCTCTCCGCCCGCGCGCAGCACGGCCGATGGCTTCGTCAGCGTCGGCGATCTGGGCTGGCTGGATGAGGATGGCTACCTCTTCCTGGCTGACCGCCGCAACGACCTCATCATCAGCGGCGGCGCCAATGTCTACCCCGCGGAAGTGGAAGCGGCCCTGAGCGAACGAGCGGATATCGCCGATGTGGTGGTCGTTGGCCTTGCCGATGAAGAATGGGGCCAACGCGTACACGCCATCATCCAGGCGCGCGCTGGCGCCGAAAAACCAACGGTGGCAGACCTGGATGCGCATTGCCGCGCGCGCATTTCATCCTATAAGGTGCCAAAAAGTTATGAGTTTCTGCCGCGCTTGCCGCGCCAGGAATCCGGCAAAATCCGCCGCGGGCAATTGGCGCGGGCGCGGGATGGCGGTTGTCCAGGCGCGCTATGGGTTTCGCGTCGCGAACAAGGCACGCTGGCGAGCAAAAAAACTGTGAAAGTTGTGAAAGTAAAGAAACCGCAATGACGAGCGGATGGGAGCGAGTGGATGGGTAGATTGGCAGGCGCGGTCGCCTTGGTAACAGGGGCGGGCCAAGGCCTTGGGCGGGCGCATGCCTTGCTCCTGGCCGCGGAAGGCGCGCGGGTTGTGGTCAACGACCTGGGCGGCGATGTGCACGGCGTGGGCCGGTCACTTTCACCAGCGCAAAAAGTCGCCGCCGAAATCCGGGCAGCCGGCGGCGAAGCGATGGTCAATGGCGCCGATGTCAGCAACTGGGCGCAAGCCAAGGCCATGATCGAGCAAACGCTGGATACCTTCGGTGATCTCCATGTGCTCGTCAACAACGCCGGCATCCTGCGCGACCGCACGCTCGCCAATATGACCGAAGACGAATGGGACGCCGTGATTCGTGTGCACCTCAAGGGGCATGCCGCGCCGACCAAACACGCTGTCGCCTATTGGCGCCAGCGGGCCAAAGGGCGCCGTGGCCGCACGCCCGAGCATGCCTCCGTTATCCATACCAGCTCCATCGCGGGTTACGCGGGCAATTATGGGCAGGCCAATTACGCGAGCGCCAAACTCGCCCTTTGCGCCCTGTCGCAAGTGGTTGTGCTGGAAGCGGGGCGTTATGGTGTCCGTTCCAATGTGGTTTCGCCCGGCGCGCGCACGCGCCTCTCGCTCTCCACCCCCGGCGCCGAAGAGCGTTATCGCGCCCCCGAAGACCCGGATACCTTCGACCCGCTCGCCCCCGAGAATGTATCGCCCCTGGTGGTCTGGTTGGCCGCAGCCGATTGCGCGGCAACTGGGCAAATTTTCCATTGCGATAGCAACCGCGTCCTGGTCTCTTCCCTCCCGCGCGTACAGGAACTGCGACAGACCGATGGCCGCTGGACGCTCGCGGCCCTCGACGAAGCCCTGGCCGACGCCTTGCAAGAACCCGGCAACCTCACCGATTGGCTTTGATGGCTACCCAACCAGCAAGGGCACGCGCATTTGGTGAAGAACTTTTCACCGGCGCGAATCGGTGAAGCATTTCGCACCATCCTGGAACATGAAATCGCCCACCAGGCTCGTTTCAGATGATCAGCGACGGCGGCGTCAACGACGCCAAATCGGTGTGAATCTTCGTCCGTTCATGTGGGAGCAGCGTGACCGGGTAATCGTCATCGGGTCGGCCAAAAAGCGCGAGGCGTAGCGCCGTCTTCGCCCAATCCCAAGGCGGCAGGCTGCGGGCATAGAGGCGAATGCGCCGCGCCGCGCGAATTTCAGACAATCCCAAGGTATGGGCCCATTTCGGAAAAGCCAACAAATTGCCGCCCACGCCCGCGCGTAGGGCCGCCAGCGTGACGGTATGCTCGCGCAACGCCACCAGGCGCAAACGCGCTGCCGCCACACCAGGGCCGGGCTCGTTGAAAGCCACATGTCCGTGGATGCCGATGCCCCCATAGCAAGTGTCCACCCCGCCATCCGCCACCAGGGCCGCCGCCATCTCTGCCCGGTTATCACCCGTCGGGAAATAAACGCGCTCGCGATTGAGCGCGTTCATCGGCGAGAGGCCAGCGAAAAATAGCGATTCCATCTGGCGACGGAAACTGAGGGGATGCTCTATTGGCAGGGCGCGGCCGCACTCATCAGCGTATTCATCCATGAAGAAGAACCAACAATGGTCCAAAGGCAACCGCGCTGCGCGCAGGCGTTCGGCCAACAAGGGATATTGCCCAGTCGGCCCCACGGGCAGTATCAAGCGCAGGCTTTCGCCACGCTCGCGAGCGGCCGCGATTTCCGCATGGATATCGTTCGCCATTCGCGCGTAGACCGCGGACACATCGGCGCCCACCCAGAGGCGTCGACCCGCCTGCCGCTGAATCTCCGCCACGCTCATGTTCAGCAAAGCGCGAATCTCTGCTCGCCTATCCATCTTCCTCCTCAACCCCCACAATCGCGAATTCGCCAAGCCCTCATCCGCCAACCGCGCTATGATAACCGAAGCTCTTCCATTGCGCGCAGGCGCGAAAGCGAGGCAAAATGATGCCCCAACCCTTCCTCGTCGGCGGCGAATGGTGCCATAGCGACGACATCCTCGATGTCCATTTCCCCTATGACGGTAGCTTGGCGGGTCGCGTCTGTTTGGCGGGGCCGGACCATCTGCAAGCGGCGATCGCCGCGGCTGAGCGGGGTTTCACCGCGACCAAGCGCCTGCCCGCCTACCATCGCAGCGAGATATTGGAACGGTTGCGCGAGCTGGTCGCCGCCCGCTTCGATGATTTTGTGGATATCATGATTCTAGAAAGCGGTAAGAATCAGCAAACCGCCGCCGGTGAGACGACACGCGCCTTGCAGACGCTGAAGGTCGCCGCTGAGGAAGCGCGCCGCTTGCCCGGCGAATTGCTCGCGCTGGATTGGACAGCCGCCGGCGCCGGGCGCCGCGGATTGACGCGGCGCGCGCCCATCGGCACCATCGCCGCCATCGCTCCCTTCAATTACCCGCTCAACCTCGCCTGCCATAAACTGGGCCCGGCCATCGCCTCTGGCAACGCCATCATCCTCAAACCTTCGGAGCGCACGCCCCTCTCCTCCGTCTTGTTAGCGGAATTGGTATTGGCAGCCGGCTACCCGCCGCCGGCCTTTTCCATGCTCAATTGCCGCGGCGCTGTCGCGGAAACCCTGGTGCGCGATGAGCGCGTCGCCATGCTCAGCTTCACCGGCAGCGCAACCGTGGGTTGGATGTTGAAAGGCATCGCTGGCCGCAAAAAAGTGGCCCTGGAGTTGGGCGGCAACGCCGGACTCATCATCCATGGCGATGCCGATTTGCCGGCCGCCACCCAACAGGCCTGTGGGGGCGCCTTCGTCAACGCGGGGCAGAATTGCATCTCGGTCCAACGCATCCTCATCCAACACGAAATCTACGAGGAATTCACCGATGGCTTCCTGGCCCAGGTGCGCGCGTTGCGCTGTGGCGACCCGCGTGACCCGCAAACTGATGTCGGCCCGCTCATTCACGAAGGCGAAGCGCAACGCGCCAGCGACTGGGTGGAAGCGGCCCTGGCCGCTGGTGCCACCCGCCTAGAAGGCGGCGAGCGCGAAGGTGCTTTCTTCCCGCCCACCGTGCTCAGCGAAACCCAGCCGCAGATGCGCGTGAATTGCGAGGAGGTCTTCGCGCCCATCGTCACGCTCGCCCCCTATCGCGAATTCGACGAAGCGCTGGCCACGCTCAACGATAGCGACTATGGCTTGCAGGCCGGGCTCTTCACGCGTGACCTGGAGCGCATCCTGAAAGCTTGGGAAGAGGTTGATGTCGGCGCCTTGGTCATCAACGGCGTACCCACCTTTCGTGTCGACCATATGCCCTATGGCGGCATCAAAGCGAGCGGTTTCGGGCGCGAAGGATTGCGTTATGCCATCGAAGAGATGACGGAGCCACGCTTGCTCGTCCTCGGTTGAATGGAGATTGAAGGACAACACGCCCGCGCCGGGCGCGTTATACTGCCCAAGGAGTGAATCAACTGGGGGATGAATGAAAACCGTTTTCGTCATCGACAGCGAGGACAATGTCGCGACGGTGGTGGTGGAGCCCTTGCAGCGCGGCGACGCGCTACGCACCAACGGGCGCATCCATGACCAGCGCTTGACCGCACGCGAGGATATCGCTTACGGACATAAGGTCGCCTTGGCAGAAATCCCCGCTGGCGAAACCGTGCGCAAGTATGGTTTGAGCATCGGTCGGGCCACCGTATCGATCCAAGCGGGCGAGCATGTCCACACTCACAATGTGGAGAGCGAGCGCGGCCGCGGCGATTTGGTTGGCTCAGGGCGGGGGCCAAGATGAGCGAATTCTTTGGTTATCCAAGGCCAGATGGCCAAGTTGGCGTGCGCAATCACTTGCTGATTTTATCGGGGACGGTCTACGCCAATGGCGTAGTGGAGCGAGTGGCATCGGGTGTACGAGGCGCGATACCCATCACGCACGCGCTTGGCCGTTGCCAGGTCGCGCCGGACCTGCGACTGACACGCCGCTACTTGAGCGGCACGGCCGCCAACCCCAATGTCGGCGCGGTCGTCATCATTGACCATTTCAACGAGGCCGGTTGCACCGCTGAGGATATCGCCGCCGATGTCGCGCCCACGGGCAAACCCATCGCCACCGTGAACATCCGCGCCGCCGGCGGTTTCATCGCCGCCGTCGAGCGCGGGACGCGCATCGCTGCCGATTTCGCCCGCCAACTCAGCGCGCAGCGGCGCGCGGCAACGCCGCTTTCCGCATTGCTCTTCGGGACAGAATGTGGCACTTCGGATACGACGGCCGGGCTGGCCAGCAACCCGGCCAACGCCTACGCGGCCGAGCGCCTCATCGCTGCCGGCGGCCGTGCCCTGATGGCCGAATGCACCGAATGGATGGGCTGCGAGCATTGGTTGACTGAGCGCGCCGCCGAGCCGGCCGTCGCGGCCGCCATCCTCGCCGGCGTCCAAGAAATGGAGAGCCGCGCCTTGGCCAGCGGTGAAGACATCCGCGGTTCGCAACCCACCGGCGACAATATGGCCGGCGGGCTCACCACCATCGAGGAGAAATCGATGGGCGCGGTCAAAAAACTCGGCCCCTCGCCCATCATCGAATACCTGGAAATCGCCGCGGCACCGACAAAACAAACACCCGGCAACTATGTGATGTATGGCCCCGGTATGGGTGCGGAATCAATCAGCAGTATGGCGGCGGCCGGCTGTCAGTTGCTCACTTTTTGCACAGGCGGCGGCCATACCGCCAACCATCCCATCATGCCGACCATCAAAGTCACCGGCAATCGCCAATCCTACCAGTTGATGGGTGATACGGTGGATGTGGATGTCAGCGGCGTCTTTTATGATGAAATCACCCTCGACGAGGCGGGTGAGCGGGTCTTCGCGGAAATGCGGCGCGTTGCCGATGGCTACCTGACCAAATCGGAGGCGCTGCGCGATGACAACAGCTTCGCCATCCACCGCATCGGCCCCAGCATCTGAGGCGCGCGCGTGACGGTATGACCGGAAACGCCCAGAGATGAAAGCGGCCGGGCAACGGCTCCGCCTACCCTACGGCTCGGGCTGGCAGGAAGTGCGCTTGCCCGCCGCTTGGCGAAGCGAGAGCTTACTTCCGCCAAAGCATAGGGCCCTAAAAGATGTCGCCGCCGCCATCCGCGGCGCGCTGGCGCGGCCCAAGGGCGCGGCGCCACTCCGCGAAACCCAAGCGAAATCGGCCGCCATCGCCATCAATGACAACACGCGACCCACGCCGCACGCTGAGCTCCTACCACCCTTGCTCGCCGAACTCGAGAAAAGTGGTATCGCGCCGGAGAACATTCACCTTTTCATCGCCGGCGGCACGCACCGCGCCATGACGAGCGCGGAAATCGCCGCGATGTTGCCGCCAGCCATCATCGCCCGCTATCGCATCCACACCCATGACGGCGACGACGCGAGCCAACTCCGCTATCTCGGCAAAACGCGGCGCGGGACGCCCATTCACACCAACGCCGCCTACCTGGCCGCCGAGCTGCGCCTGGTGGTCGGCATCCTGGCGCCGCACCAGTTCATGGGCTTCGGCGGCGGCGTGAAAGGGGCGGCGATTGGCCTCGCTGGCAAAGCGACCATCCATCACAACCACGCTTTGATGCTGGCGGAGGGCGCCGAGATGGGTCGTTTCTCGGGTAATCCCGCCCGCGAGGATATCGAGGAAATCGGCGCCCGTATCGGCATCCATTTCGCACTCGATATCACGCTCAACAACCACCGACAAATCACCGGCGTCCACGCCGGCGCGCCGGCGGCGCTGATGCGCGCGGCCCTACCCGAGCTGAAGGCGCATTTCGCCACTCACACAGCCGCGCCCTTCGACTTGATGCTCGTCTCCCCCGGCGGATACCCGAAAGACATCAACCTCTATCAAGCGCAAAAGGGCCTCTACCACGCCGCGCGCGTCACGAAAGACGGTGGCGCGTTGGTGCTTTGTGCCGCCTGCCGCGATGGCAGCGGCAGCCAAGCCTACGAGGATTGGTTGGCCGCACAAAAACCCACCTCACAACAAGTGGTGTTGGCGCAATTCCAGCAGCAACCCTTTCGCGTCGGCCCGCACAAAGCCTTCCAGATTGCCCGCGAGACGACGCGTCTGCGGGTGATTTTCGTGACCGAGATGCCCAGCGCTTTGTGCCAACTCGGCCTATTGGAAACCGCCCCCAGCCTGGGCGCCGCCATCGAGGCGCTGCGACCGCAACTACCCGAATCGCCGCGCGTGGGAGTGATGCCCCTGGCGAACGATACGATTGCCCAAATTGGTGACGGGCGATTGTGTGAATGATTTCCCGAGAGCATGCGAGCGATACCATGGTATCCATTCACTCCATCCTCTGTGGCTTGCCTGATAATTCCGCCCGCGCGTTTTCGATGATTGAAAACAGCTGCCGAGCTGAAAAATCATGCGCCGCGTCCTGATCGCTGCCGCGGTCCGCTCGCCGGTCGGCCGTTACCAGGGGGCCCTGGCTGACGTTCGCCCCGATGACCTGGCCGCGCGCATATTGCGCGCCGCTCTCGAGCGCGCTGCCTGCCCCGCCGAAATGGTCGATGAGGTCATCCTCGGTTGTGCCAACCAGGCCGGTGAGGACAACCGCAACATCGCGCGGATGGCGTCCTTGCTGGCCGGGTTGCCCGAACGCGTCGCCGGCCTCACCGTCAATCGTCTCTGCGCCAGCGGCCTTGCGGCCGTCAACACTGCGGCGCGGCAAATTGCCTTGGGAGAGGCCGATGTCATCCTGGCTGGCGGTGTCGAGAGCATGTCGCGCGCGCCCTATTCGCTACCGCGCGCCCAGCGCGGCAACCACACCGCCTGGGATACCACCCTGGGCTGGCGCTATCCCAACCCGGCTCTGGCCGCGCGCTTCCCCTTGGAAACAATGGGCGAAACTGCCGAGAACATCCACGATCTCGCGGCCGGCGGGGGCATCCCGGGCGGCGCCATCACACGGGCGCAAGCCGATCGTTACGCGCTACAAAGCCAAGAGCGCGCCATCGCGGCCATCAATGCTGGGCATTTCGCTGAGGAAATCGTCCCCATTCCCTCGCCCGGCAAAGGCGAACCGGAAAACCTTTTGACCACCGATGAACAACCCTACGCCGAGCTGGACGACGGGGGTCTCACCCTGAAAACCAGCGCGGCGCAATTATCGGCCCTGAAACCGGTTTTTCGCGAGGATGGCCGCGTCACCGCTGGCAACTCCAGCGCGCTCAACGATGGTGCGAGCGCGCTGCTCTTGCTCACAGCCGAACGAGCAGCGGCGCTCGCTATCCGTCCGCTCGCTTTTTGGCGCGGCGCGGCGGCGGTGGGTTGCGACCCGCGCACCATGGGGCTCGGCCCCGTCTTCGCCATCCGCCGCCTCCTGGAGCGGCATCAATTGCCGCTCTCAGCGATCGACCTACTGGAAATCAACGAAGCCTTCGCCGTACAAGTCCTCGCTTGCCTGCGCCAGTTGGGGCTAGCCGAAGAGCGCGTCAACCCCTTGGGTGGAGCCATCGCTTTGGGGCATCCGCTCGGTTGCTCGGGCGCGCGCATCTTGACGACTTTATTGCACGAGCTGCGGCGGCGGGCGGGCAGCGCGGCGCGTTTCGGCATTGCCGCGCTCTGCGTCGGGGTCGGCCAAGGCGAGGCGACCCTGGTGGAGGCCGCTCATCAAAACTGAGGCAACGCCCATCCTCGGCCTACGCTTGCAAACCGCCAAACCCAAAGCCTTGCGGTCATTCTACGAAAATTTGCTCGGAATCCCGGTCGCAAGGGCAAACCGCGACCGCTTCACCTTGCGCATCGGCCTTGCGGAAATGCAATTTTGCCTTGGCCCCGCCAACCCCTATCATTTCGCCATCAACATCCCCAGCACCGATTTCGCCAAGGCGCGGGCTTGGTTGGCGGCGCGCGTTCCGCTCCTCCCCATCCCTGGCGGTGGTGATGCGGTGCATTGGCGCGCTTGGAACGCGCATGCCTGCTATTTCCGTGACCCCGACGGCAATATCGGCGAACTCATCGCCCGCCACGGGTTGGCGGAAGCGACCAAAACTGCCGTTAGATTGCACCCCTTCGGCCCACAACACTTCCTGGGCATCAGTGAAATCGGCCTGGCGCTAGCCGATGTTGGTGAGGCCAGCGCGCTCTTACAAGAAAACCTGAAATTGCCCGTTTGGGATGCCGGTGATGGCGAGAAGTTTCGCGCTCTCGGCGGCGAACGCGGCCTGCTCATCTGTGTTCGCCATGGCCATGCTTGGTTCCCCAGCGAAGACACCCTTGCCAAGCCGGCGCCGCTGGAGATCCATTTCGGCGGCGCAAAAGCCAAACCATACCAATTGCCAAACACGGACTATCGCCTTTTCCGCGCGGGGGAGTAGAATGCGAGCATGAGCGGAGGGTAAGGTGATGCACACTATTGAGCAGCTGAGCGGAGCACAATTGGAGGAAAAGTTGCGCGGGGGGCGGGCCACGGTCCTCTTGTTCAGCGATGGGGGGAATTTGCGCGGCGAATTCATCTCTCAATTCCGCAATTCTGCCAACGAAGAAGAGGATATCACCTTTGCGCAATGCGATCCGCGCGCGCATCCAGGCATCGCTGAGCGCTTCCAGGTCGGGACGAAACCGGTTTTGTTGGGCCTCTACGCGAATCAAATCCTCTCGCGCAGCACCCGCCCCTGGGCTTCGGATGTGAAGTTGGCCATACAAGCCATTCGCGCTGCCCAACCCCAACCCATGGAGACCGAAACGGCAGCGACGGACACCGGCCAACCCTTGGCCGTCAGCGATGATAGCTTTCAGGAAGAAGTGCTCGGCTCGCCCCTACCCGTCCTCGTCGATTTCTGGGCGGAATGGTGCGGTCCCTGTCGCATGATCGCGCCGATTCTGGAAAAGATGGCGGGCGAATTCGCCGGCCGTTTGCGCATCGCCAAAGTCGATGTGGATGCCAACCCCAGGCTGGCGCAGCAATTCCGCGTCGTCAGCATCCCGACCTTGATGGCCTTCGCCGCCGGCAAATTGCTCTTCAATCAAGCGGGGGCCCTGCCCGAAGCGACTCTACGCTCGCTTTGTGAGCAATTGGTTGAATACGCCCAAAAACCGGTGCATACCGCAGCCGAAACCGCTCGCTGAACCCCAGCATCCAGCGGAGATAATCTCATGTGGGTAGAAACTTTCGCCCTCGCCGGGTTGATCGTCTTGTTGCGGGCCAGCAACCACGCCATCACCACCGTGAGGATGATCGCGATCATCCGACACCGCAAGTTCATTGCCGCCACCTTGGGCTTCATCGAAGCTCTCATCTTCGCTTTCGTTTTCGCGCAGGTCATCACCGATATGAGCAATTGGGTTTTGCTGGGAGCGTATTGTTTGGGCGCCTCGATCGGCATCTACATCGGCATGTTCCTGGAGGAAAACTTCACCAGCCATTTTGTGAGCCTGAATGTCATCACCAAAAGCGGTGGGCATGACATCGCTGTGGCCCTGCGTGGCGCGGGTTTCGGCGTAACCGAGCTGGCTGGCGAAGGGCGCGACGGGAAGGTCACGATGCTGCGCAGCACCTTCGATCTCAAGCAGACCAATCAAGCGATGAAAATCGTGCTATCCATTAACCCCAAAGCCTTCACTGCCCTGGAAGAGGAGCGTAGCATTCATGCCGGTTGGCTGCTGAGACAGCGGCGTCGCTGGCGCTGATGACCACGATCTCAGAAAACGGGATGGGCAACGACACGGCGAACCGTCAAGCATTCGCGCGCGCGCTTCGCAATACCGGCGCGTTGACCCTGGCAATCATCCTGAGCAAAGGTGGCTTATTCCTTTGGCAACTCATTCTCATCTCGCTATTGGGCAAAACGCTCTATGGCGTTTATGTCGTGGTCGGCTCGTCGATGATCCTCGCAGCCAGTTTCAGCACGATGGGCATGTCGATCATCATCATGCGCGATGTCGCCCGTCGCCCCCAACTGGCAGGCCGCTATTGGAGCGCCGCGCTGGCCTTGCAAACTGGCCTGGCGGTCCTCGCTTACCCGCTCATGATGCTGGCCACCGGCCTCGATGATTTCCCGCAACAGGAGCTCGTGCTCGCTTATCTGGGGCTCGTCGGCATCAACCTCTTCTTGGATAGCAGCGGCAATATCGGCCATGACCTGTTGCTGGCACAAGAACGAATGCAACAGGCGGCCATCATCAGTATCCTGCACCTGGCGACGCTAATGAGCCTGGGCCTGGGTGCATTGTATTTGGACTATGGGCTTCAGGGTGTGTATGTCGGCAGCATCATCGCCTCGGCGACGCGCTCTTTGGCGCTCAACGGTCTGCTCTGGCGAGGCGGATTGCGGCCGGCACGCTTCTCGGCGAAAATTGCCCGCCCACTTTTCCTCAACGGATTGCCGATTGGCCTCAATGCCCTGCTCGTCAGTGGCGTCACGCAGTTGGACAAACAAATCATCGCGCGCATCTTGGGGCCAGAGAGCGCCGCCCATCTCGCCGCGGAAAGCCTCCTGGTCGTGGGCATGATCGAGGTGCTGGGCACACCACAACTGACCGCTTTCTTCCCGCTGCATGCTCGCCTCCAAAACGACGCGCGCGCGCCGCGCCTCCCCGAGCGCATCTCCTATTTCATACTGTTATGGTCCGTACCGCTCTCCATTCTGCTGAGCGCCCTCGCGCCGACACTGGTCGGGCTACTCTTCGGGGCGCAAGATTTCGCACATAAGGGCGATTTGCTGCGCATCCTCGTTTGGTACGGCGTGTTGGCCATCACCAACGATATTTTCTCCCAAACACTGATGATGCAGAACCGCCAGCGCAGTTTGCTATGGATACGGGCGCTGGGCTTGGGGTTGAATCTGACTTTGAATTTGACGCTACTGACGACTTGGCGCGATATCCGCGGCGTGGCCATCGCCACCGTCAGCTCCGAGCTCTTCGTGCTGGCCTTGCTTTGTTGGCAGCTGCGGCGTTATGGCATACGCTGGCGGGTGCTAATGCGGCGGATCTTTCGCCTGTCTTTGGTGGTGGTCTTGGCCGCCCTCTTAATCTGGCAAATCGGAGCCCTGTCCCCTTGGTTGGCCGCCTTGATGGCTTGCGGAGTCTATGCCCTGGCGCTCTGGCGGGGCGGTTTGCTGGATACGGATGAACGCCAATGGTTCCGGTCCGGTTGGCAAAACCTGCGACGGCGTTTGTTTTTGACTCAAGCGGAGCGCGTATAAAGATAGGCATTGCCCTTTTTGCCAACCACCGACAACACACCCATCTCGCGCAGACAATAGGTCATCTGACCCGCCAACCGCCGGCGCAATCCCGCCGCTTCCGCCAATTGCCGAGTAGTGAAAGGTGGCGACAGATTGGGCGGCAATAAGGCCGCATAATCCGCCGGCCGCTCCAGGCGGCGTTTTTCCAGAATGCGCAAAAGTCGACGCCCATACAAACTCTCGCCACGCCGCCGCCAGCTACCACGGCCATCCACACAACGCAATTCTTCCACTTCAACCAGGGCCAGCTCCAACTCGAAATTCGGGTGTGTCAGCAAATTGGGGAAGCGCACCAGCTCAGCGAAGCATTGCTCCCAACGGCCGCGGCTGGGCGAGCGGCGCCGACTCAAGCGCTTGCCTTGGGCATCTTGCCTCAACAACCATTTCGTCTGCGCGATGGGGTGAACCAACAATACCGGCGCTTCTGCCGTCAGGGCGAGCAATTTTCGCTTGATGGCCGCGAAGTTGCTCGTTTGGATCTCGACCAAGCAATCCGGGCGGGCAATATCGATGATATACCCATGGCGGCGCACTTCCTGTTCGTCGCCTGGGCGAGCGTAGTGTCGCTTGAGATTGCGATGCAACGCGCTCTCGCCTGAGTAGGTGCGGCCACGGCGCTTCTTGAGCATGTGTAAAGTCTAGGGCATTCACATCAACTCGCAACCTTAACCGCCATTCTGCGTATGCTCAGGTAAGAACCCAATCACGATTAGGAAGCAGGAAATGACCGACAATACAGAGCAAACCCATCCACCCAAAAAGAGTAAACACTACGAAAAGGAGTTCTCTTTTTCCTTATCATCGCTGGTCGACCAGATCGGCGAAGGTCTCAGTGACCTCGGCAAGGCGCTCAGCGGCGATGCCGGCGGGGAAGCCCCCGATGCTGGGGACTTTCATTACGAATTGGATTTGGAAGATGCCGAATCCGCGACCGTCCAAATCGATATTGAACGCGCGCAATTGACCCTGCGCAACCTCGAGCCCGAATCAGCGCACCTCTTGACAGCGCACTTGCGCGCGCTGGGACCCTTGGAATGCCTATTGAGCGGGGTGGAAGATGGCAGCCACCATCGCCAGGTGCGCATCGGCAAACCCAAAGACCAGAAGACGCAATGGGATTGGCGCGGTTGGCGGAAGAATGCCGCGCTCCCTTGGGATGTCGCCCTTTCAGCGCGCATCCCGCTGCATCTCAAGGTGAACAGCGGCCTCGGGACGAACACCTTGCTCTTGCAAGAGCTGAATCTCCGCGAATTGCGCCTGAATGGTGGCGCCGGGAAATCGACGGTATTGTTGCCGGCGACGCCCGAGCCTTATCGCGTTCGTCTCAGCGCCGGTGCGGGTAAACAACATGTCAGCCTCGCTCCGGGCGCGCATTGCGAATTGAAAGCGGAGCGGGGCGTGGGGAAATTCTCGCTGCAAGTGGGCGAGGATTGCCAACTGCAAGGGCACATCAGCGGCGGCGCTGGCGCCTGCGAAATTGAGTTGCCGCCCGGAGCCGCTGTGCTCCTGCGCGTCAATAGTGGCATCGGCGGCCTGCATCTGCCCGATCATTTTCACAAACTGCGCGGTCAAGAATCCAAAATTGGCAATGATGGTGTCTGGTATAGCGGTTACGACGCCCATGATGAAGGGCAAAGCGCGGCCATCCAACTGAAGCTCGAGAGCGGCGTAGGCGGTATCCACATCCACCAAGCGGAACATGTCTAGGTCGGTGTGATGGGTGCCAATCCCTTTGGGGTTGGCACCTCCTCCTCGCATCGGCCTGAGCAGGAACGGCCAGCCCAAAACTCGGGTTGGCCGCTTTCGATTTGACACCCAAAGAAGCGTACGCGCAAATGTGCAGGTCAATTGGATTGAGGGGCGGCCAAACCCGTCATCCTTCTTTCCCTCACCGACCCTGCTGACGACGATTCGTCAACGCCCTGACTTGCGCCTTAACCCGGCAAGGCGCAAAATAGCGCTATGCTCACGAACGACCCGCCATCCCGCGCGCGGCGCGCCCGCCAATTGCCTCGCGGCACGCCGGCGATTTGGTTTTTGGCGCTGGCGATTTGGCTCGCGTTGGCGCCGCGAGAATACCAAACCCAACCCCTGCCCTACGCGCTCACGCTGGCCGCTTTCTTCCTCACGCGTTGGCAAATGGCAGAAAGACGCCCTGCTGGCCTGGTTTTCCTGAGCTGCATACTGCTGCTCGGGGCTTTGGTCTGGCGCTGGGTTGGCGGTGCCATGGCGTTGGCGCTCTCTTTGGCAACGCTGGGGATTGCCCTGTTGCTGACGGCCGGTTGGAGTCGGCCACCCTGGCCCGCTTTGCGCGGCGCCGGCTGGCTTTGCGCTCTAGTCGGCGCGCTGGCCGCGCTCTTGCTGCATTTCGCCGGCAACGGTTGACGAGAAATCCGCTGTGATGCGCATCGCCATCGACGCCAGCCGCTCGACCCGCGCCCAAAGGACCGGCACGGAGCAATATTCCCTCGCGCTCTTGCGCGCGCTCATCCGCCAAAATCGTGAGTATTCGCTCACGCTCTACTTTCGCGACCGCCCAGCGCCAGATTTATTGCCGACCTCGGCGCGGGTGAGGCAGCGCATCATCCCCAGCCCGCGCTTATGGACGCACGCGCGCTTCGCCGCCGCCATCTGGCGTGAGCGGCCAGCGCTCACCTTCGTGCCCGCCCATAGTTTGCCGCTCGCCTTCCCGGGGCCCGCCATCGTCACCGTACATGACCTCGGCTTTCGCCATTTCCCGCTCGCGCACCCCCCGCGCCAACGCCGCTACCTCGATTGGAGCACACGCCATAGCGCGCGCCGCGCCAAGATTGTACTTTGCGATAGCCAAGCGACGGCCGTCGATTTACAGCAATTTTATGATATACCCGCCAGAAAATTGCGGGTCGTCTACCCCGGCCTCAGCGCGCCAAAAATCGGCGATACAGCGGCCCTGCGCGCCAAATACGATCTGCCACCATGCTATTTCTTGCATGTCGGCACCCTACAGCCACGCAAGAACATCGCCATGTTGGTGGCCGCCTTCCAAAGTTGGCTGACGCGGCAAAGTCAAGCGGATTGCGCGCTGGTCTTGGCGGGCCGGCGCGGCTGGCTTTTCGAGGAAAGCTGGTTGAGCGCAGGCCGCAACCTCCGTCCGCTCGGTTATGTTGCGGAGGAAGATATCGGCGCGCTCTACGCCGGCGCGCGCGCGCTGCTCTTTCCCGCATTGCACGAGGGCTTCGGCTTCCCGGCGCTAGAGGCGATGCATTGCGGCACGCCCGTGCTGGCCAGTGACCGCGCCAGCCTACCCGAAGTCGTGGGTGATGCCGGGTTGCTCCTGGATGCGCACGACGAAGGGGCCTGGGCCAACGCCTTGGCGCGAATCAACACCGACGAGGCGCTGCGCCGCCGCTTGATCGAGCGCGGGCAGCAACAGGCGCAGCGCTTTCGCTGGGAGAAAAGCGCGCAACAAACCCTGGCTGCTTTTGCGGAAGTCTTGGGCTGAAAGCCTTCATCCGTTTTTGAGAAAGAGCAAGCGCTCCGCGGGGGAGACGGAGCGCTCACTCAGGGAAGGAAGTGTATATGGTGGTTTCACCAGTGCGGGATTTCACCCTCGCGCTGGCCAAGACTGGTTGGCTATTGGCGCTCGGCGCGGCGCTCTCGGCGTTCGCGACGCAGTTGACGGGCAAGTTGCTGATGGCGCGCCGCGCGGAGCATCTCCTCGTGATGCAACTGCATTTGGCGCTTTTCAATCCAAAAGACCATTTCACACTCCTTGGTCTCATCTCCGCTACACCCTCAATTACGCATTCGCCGAAAAAAGGGTGCAGGTCATTCACTGCCCAGACGCGTTCTTGCGGCCAATTCTTGCGAATTGGCACCGTTTCTTATAGAAAGTTAATGTAATAGACACCGCAGCGCCAGAGCGGCCGCCAATCGTTTGTTTTTTGCAGCCACTCATCTCATCTGAATGATGGCTGGCGCCCTGTGCAATGGCAATGGTGAGGAGAGGCTGATGCCCGGTTGGCGACACTATCGCGATACCTTCGATCTGAGCGCACTGCCCGCTTTCGTCGCGGAGCACTGGGGCGCAGACCCCAACACCATCCAATTGGTCGAGCGGCGGCTCAGCATCGTCTGTCGCCTGCGGCTCGCCGGAGAATGGCACTACTTGCGCCTCTCGCACCCCAGCATCCGCCAGCCGCAGACCGCGCGCGCCGCCTATCATTTTCAGGCGTATTTGGCGAAAAGCGGCGTCGCCGTCTGCGCACCGCGACTGGCGGCGAATGGTGAGCACCTGGTATGGCTCGCTCAGGGTGGAACGCGCTATTTCGCCGGCCTCGTCAGGGCGGCCCCCGGCGCGGCCATCGACCCGCGCGAAAGCGACCGGCGCGTCTTTCGCGCTTGGGGGCGGAGCATCGCCGAGTTGCATGAAGCGGCCAGCACCTATCGCCCCGCGCCGCATCAACACCATAGCATCTTCGATTTCTACCAAAACACCCAAGCGCAATCCCAACTTGCCGATGCGGCCATCTGCGCTTTGTACTCTCAACTCGGCCACTGGTTGCAGGAATTGCCGCGGCGGGATTTCGCGCTCACCCATGGTGATATGCACCCCGCCAACGCCTTTTGGGATGGGAGACGGGTGACCATCATCGATTTCGATGAACCTGTCTACAATTGGGTGTGGGTGGATTTGGGGCGCGCGCTGTTGGATTTCTATCGAAGGCCACCACGCCAACGCCGCCAGCTGGAAAACGCGCTACTCGAGGGTTATGGCGCGGTCCGCGCCATCGATGAAACGCTACGAGGCGCGTTGCCGCGTTTCATGCAGTTGCGGGGGCTATTGATGCACCTCTGGTCACTGGAAGACGCGGCCGCCAACCGAGCGAGCGGCGCCGCCCCCGAGCAGCGGCAATGGGCGTTGGGCGCCTGGGAATGGTGAGAGGGTTTGGCGATTGGGAGCCGGGAACGATTTTCAATCGTCATCGCCGAGCTGACCGCCTCATGCCCCTTTCTTCAAACGCGCCAAGTGTTGTTTGCGGAATTTTGCCACCTTCGGCGCGACAACCATGCGGCAATAGCCAGTATGCGGATTGCGGGCGAAATACCCCTGGTGGTAATCCTCCGCCGCATAGAATTCCGCGAGTGGCGTCACTTCCGTCACGATGGGCTGGGGCCATTGCGCCGCGTATTCGGCGATGGCCGCTTCCGCGTCTGCCTTTTGCTCCGAGTCGTGGTGGAAAATAACCGAGCGATATTGTGTGCCGACATCCGCGCCCTGTCGATTTCGCTGCGTCGGGTCATGAATGGTGAAAAACACCGCCAACAAATCACGATAGGTGATCCGGTCGCTGTCGTGGGTGATCTGCACGACCTCGGCATGCCCAGTCATACCCGTGCAGACATCTTCATAACTGGGGTTAACGATGCGTCCGCCGCTATAGCCCGAGACGACGCGCAATACTCCCGCCAATTCGAGATAAACCGCCTCGAGGCACCAAAAACAACCGCCGCCCAAGGTCGCCATTTTCTCATTCATCTCGTCCTCCGTTCCTGCGCCAACGCGGCCTTCCCGAGGCGATTATAGCCACACTATCGCGATTACGGGCGGTATAAAACGCCCAGGGCGATGGGCGCTTGCCTGACCCCAGCTGGCCGTTTATACTGCTGAGAAACACTCAGGAGTTGCGCGTTTGACCACCTTGCTGTTGACTGTCCGCGAATCGATGCGCTATCGAGGCGCCATCGGGCAATGGAGTTGGCTGTTGCACCGCCTGAGCGGCATCGGCGTCGTGCTCTTCCTCACAATCCATGTCATCGATACTTCATGGGCGGTCTTTTATCCCGGGTTGTATGAAGAGGCCATCAAGACCTACCAATCGCCACTTTTCACCCTGGGTGAGTTCGCGCTAGTGGCTGCGGTCGTCTACCACGCGCTGAATGGGTTGCGCATCGCCTTCTTCGATTACCGGCCGGCGCTCTGGCGCCACCAGGGTCGCGCGGCCTTCGCCGTGCTTGGCGGCAGCGCTCTTTTGCTGACACCAGTTTTTTTGTTGATGCTCGGGCATGTCTTGGATTTCTATCGCCACTCGCCCTTCGTCTTACCGCTGGGGGAAGTCTTGCGAGGGCAATTGCCCTTCCTGAGCGGTTTCGCCTTGGCGGGCATCTTCGCGCTCCTGCTGGCGGGGCTGCACTCCCTCATCGCCCGGCCAAGTCAAGCGGGCACATCCGCCCAAAAAACACATATCGAACGCTTTTGGTGGCGCTATATGCGCGTCAGCGGTTTGTTGATGTTGCCCTTGGTCTTCGGGCACCTGGCGATGATGCATGTCGTCCAGGGGGTTTTCGATATCAGTGCGTCGGGACACCTGGCCGTCGGCGCGAACGCCAGCCAGGTCGGATTGAATACCAGTGGGACTGCCGTCGAATTCGTGCAGGACCGTTGGAACACGCTCGTCGGCCCGCTGGCGATTTGGCGATTGTATGATTTCGCTTTGCTGGCTCTCGTCGTTGCCCATGGCTTCAACGGCTTGCGCACGGTACTCTGGGATTATCTGCATACCCCCTTGCTGAAACGCGCCGCGCTCTATCTCAGCCTCACCGGCGCGCTGGTCTTGCTCGCATTGGGCGGCGGCGCCCTCGTCATCGGCATCGACGAAGCGGCCGTCCACCAAGCGGAGCGCGCCCTCTGCGAAATCCACGAAGCACATGAATCTTCGGCGGAGGTGCTCAAAGCCCTGGGGTGTGAACTCGGCACCGAAACTGCGGAATAGGAGCAAAAGTCCACATTGAACGACGAGAGCACCATCCACGAATATGATGCCGTCATCGTCGGCGCGGGCGGCGCCGGCCTCATGGCCGCCCTCTACGCCAGCCAGGGCGGCGCCCGCGTGGCCGTCGTCAGTAAACTATACCCCACGCGCAGCCATACCGGCGCCGCCCTCGGCGGCATCGGCGCGGCCCTCGGGAATTTGGAAGATGATGACCCGCTCTGGCATGCCTACGACACCGTTAAGGGCGGCGATTATTTGACCGACCAAAACGCCGCTCAAGTACTCTCCGAAAATGCGGTCGCCGCCGTGGTCGAGCTGGAACATATGGGGTTGCCCTTCGACCGAACCTCAGCAGGGCGCATCAGTCAACGCCGCTTTGGCGGCCATACGCGCAACTTCGGCGAGGCCCCAGTGCGCCGCGCTTGCCATTCCGCCGATCGCACCGGGCATATGATCCTGCAAACCCTATACCAACAATGCATCAAACAGGGAGTGACTTTCTTCGACGAATTTCATGTCGTCGATCTGGTGATGAATGACGCGGCGGTTTGTGGTTGCGTGGCGCTCGAGTTGGGCAGTGGCGCTTGGCATATCTTCCATGCCCAGGCGACCCTTTTCGCCACCGGTGGCTGGGGGCGCGTCTGGTCTTTCACGAGCAATGCGCATAGCCTGACTGGTGATGGCGCCGCCCTGCCCTTGCGCCATGGATTACCCCTGCAAGATATGGAATTTTATCAATTCCACCCCACTGGTCTCTATGGCCTCGGCGTCTTGCTCACCGAAGGCATCCGCGGCGAGGGGGGCATCTTGCTGAATGGCCGCGGCGAGCGCTTCATGGAACGCTACGCGCCCAGCATCAAAGACCTCGCCAGTCGCGATATCGTGAGCCGTGCCATCTACCTGGAGTTGCGGGATGGCTTGGGTATCCGCGGCCAGGATTATGTCCACCTTGATGTACGGCCGAGTACCGTCAACCGCTACCTGGCCGAGGCGGGCGAAGAGCGGCGCATCGATGAAGGCTACATCATCCAGAACCTGGCGGAAACGCTGGATACCTGTCGCACATATGTCGGCGTCGACCCGCTCAAAGAGCCGATGCCCGTCCGACCCACCGCCCATTACGCCATGGGGGGCATACCGACCAATCTGAACGCCGAAGTGACCCGCGACGCGAACCATACGGTCGTGCCGGGTTTCTTCGCCGCCGGCGAAGTGGCCTGCGTGAGCTGTCATGGTGCCAATCGCCTGGGGACCAATTCCCTAGTGGACCTGATTGTCTTCGGCCGCTTGGGGGGGATGCGCATCGCCGCGATGGTCGCTGGCGGTGACCGCCGCGCCTTGCCCAAAAACGCCGCGAAGAGCGCGCAAGCGGCTTTCGCCCGGCTCCGCGCCAGCCAAGGTCAAACGCGCCCCGGCGCCATCCGCCAACAACTCCAAGAGACGATGATGACCCATGTCGGTGTCTTTCGCACCGAAGAAATGATGTCCACCGCTCTGGAGGATATCGCTGCTCTACGCGCGCGTTACGAGGATGACTTGCGCATCGACGACCGCGGCCGGCGCTTCAACTCCGACTTGATGGAAGCCTGGGAGCTGGGTTGCCTACTCGATCTCGCGGAAGCGACGGCGCATTCCGCACGCGCGCGTCGCGAAAGCCGCGGCGCTCATTCCCGCGAAGATTACCCGGACCGCGACGACCACAACTGGCTCACCCATAGCCTCGTGCAAAAGGATGGGACGGAAATGGTGCTCAACCTAGAAAAAGGCGTCGATTTCTCGCTCTGGGAAGCGGAAAAGGAGCGCGGCCTACCCGAAGACGAGCAACATTTCAAACCGCGGCCACGCGTTTATTGACCGAGTGCCCCGTCCATACTGAGGAGATTTCCCCGATGGAAATTCGCTTTCGCATCCGCCGTTATGACCCCGAGAGTGGACCGTCGCCGCGCCCTTACTGGCAAGAATTTGAGCTCGCCGAAGTGCAACCAACCGAGCGTGTGCTCGAGCTTTTGCATCGCGTCAAATGGGAGCAGGACGGCACCTTGACCTTTCGTCGCTCGTGTTCGGCGGGCATCTGCGGTTCCGACGCCATGCGCATCAACGGCGTCAACCGCCTGGCTTGCAAATTGCTCATCCGCGATGTCGGCGAACTTGTGCAGATCGAGCCCATCCTGGGCCTACCGGTTTTGAAAGATCTGGTGGTGGATATGGAACCTTTCTTCGCTCATTACCGCCGCGTTATGCCCTATTTGGTCAACGACGAGGCGCCGCCCGCCGACGGGCGCGAGCGCCTACAAACGCCGGCGGCGCGCTCACTCTATGATGACAGCACCAATTGCATCCTTTGCGCCGCCTGCACCACTTCCTGTCCCAGTTTTTGGGCCAACGGCGAATATTACGGGCCAGCGGCCATCGTGCAAGCGCATCGTTTCCTATTCGACGACCGCGACCGCGCCGATGAGGAGCGCCTACGCGTCCTGGATGATGGCGATGGCGTCTGGCGCTGCCGAACCATCTTCAATTGTACGAGCGCTTGCCCGCGCGATATCGAGGTCACGCGGGCCATTGGCGAGGTGAAAGTGGCCATCCAGCGAGGCAAAACAGATGGTGTCATCCAACCCTTTTCCCAAGATAAACATTGAATTGGTCTATACCATTTGGGCACATCCACCGCACCACCCTGCTAAATTCATCTTGTGTGAGGTTGAGCAATTCAACCAGCCCAGCCTTGCATCGTGTTTCCCCCAAGTAAGGACCCCTCCCCCCTCGAGGGGTCCTTCACTTTCAGCATTTTAAGGTGAAAGGGCGCCCACGCGCTATAATCCTCATCATGCGCATCGCCGTTTTCTCCGATATCCATGGCAACGAGATGGCTTTTCGCGCCGCCCTGGCGGATTTGAGCGCGCAGGGCGACGCGGACCAAATCTGGCTATTGGGTGACTACGCCGCCGCCGGCCCAAGACCAGCCCAATGCGTTCGTCTTTGCCTAGAGCTCTTACAAACGCGCGGAAAAAAGCGCCTCCGCTATATCAGCGGCAACACCGATCGCTATTTGGTGCATGGCGAACGCAAAGCACTCGCGGCAGTGGCCAACGAGGCCGAGTTGCAAGAGCGGCGTCTTCAGATCAGTGAGGTGAGCGCCAATCTGGATTGGACTCTCGCTCAACTCAGCTGGGAAGAATATGATTTCTTGCGCGCGGGCGTCGGCGCCGAAATCGCCCAAGAGCAAGCGGGCTACGGTTGGTGCTACGGGTATCACGCCGTTCCGGGGGATGATGAGGCCCAGCTGCGCCCGGAGACACCCGATGATCTGGTCCTCGATTTCTTGCTAGAACGCGAAGGCCGTCTGGGCATCGGCGGCCATATCCACCAGCAATACGACCGCCGCGTCGCTGGCTGGCGTTTGCTCAACCCCGGTAGTGTGGGTTGCGCGGCCGATTACCCGGGCCGGGCTGCTTGGGCGCTCCTGGATTTTAAGGGCGACGAGCTTCAATTGACCTTGCGCGCCGTACCTTATGACATCGATGCTTATCGCCAACAATTGGCCGCGAGCGGCTTCCCCAATCCCCAATACATCTTGAGTGGGTTACCTTAAATAAATCGCCTCAATCAATAAAGCCGACATAACGCACGCGCCAAACATCACCATAGATGGTATCGGCGATGACCAGCGTCCCATCCGGCGCAACGACGACATCGCTCGGGCGCATCAGGCCGCTGACGAAGGTCTCGGCCATCTTCAATCGCGCGTCCAAGCGCAGGATGCGCTGCCCGGACTCCGCGTTGTGCCAAAGCGCCACGAAGACGCTCCCCAATAGGTTGCGGGGGAATTGCACACCGTCATAGACAGCGATGCCGCGCGGCAAGGTATAGGGCGGCAAATTGAAGCCGTCTTCACGGATTTCCAAGCCCCAGGGTCGCGGCGGGCAGACCACACAACCCAACCAACGCCAATAGGGCCATCCGTAGTGTGCGCCCTCTTCAATCGCGAGTACGCGGTCGCCAGGGCCGGATAGCAGACCCTGGTCGGTGGCGTAGATTTGCCCATTGGCCGCCAGGGCGATGTCGTAAGGATTGCGCAAACCACGCGCCAAGATTTCACTTTTTCCCGTTTCCAGGTCGATTCGCAATAAAGCCGCCTCCTCGTCCATGAGGGCTTCCTCGCTTTCGCCATGGTCGCTGCGCGCGCCCACACCGATATGGAGCCGACCCTGGGCATCAAAGGCCATCCCATTCGCTTGGTTCCCTGGGAATTGGAAACAACAAGGCAAATCATCGCGGATGAGTTGCGGTGGTAGACCTTCCCGCAGACGCCAAACCGCGCTCGCCGCCTCACTCACACGCGCGGCGATGTAGAGATTGCCGTCATCCGGGTGCGCGGCGATGCCGATCGGCGAAAAGAAAAGGGCCGGATAACGCTCCGGCTGCGCCTTTTCTCCGAGCGTATAGACGGCCCCATAGGCCCTGCCCTCTTCCAGCACGGTCGCATGGAGACGGCCATCCGGTCCATAGGCAATTTGCTGCACCTGCCCAGGGAAACGCCCCAGGTGTTCCAACTGATAACCAACCGGGACGCGAATGCGTTCGAGGAAACCGGCCAGGTCATCGGCGCAAGGGAATTCGCCACAGCTCCAACCGCTTTGCGGGCTTTCGAGCGGCGGCGCGTGCGCGTAGGGGGGCGGGTTGCCGGGCGGCGACTGCGCCGCGCCGCGACCGCCCCAGCCGATGAAGAATATCGCCAAAATGGCAAAAAATAGGAGACGGAACATCGTCATCTATGATAGCGGCCTGCGCTCAGGGAATGTTACACTGCGCGGAAAAGAAGGAAGATGGAAGAAAAGGAGAGCCCATGCGCTTTCGCTGGATGATCTCATCAGCACTGCTGCTCTCGCTCTTCATCGGGGGGCATACCGGGCCAGGCGCACACGCGCAAGCCGACCCCACCCTCATGAAAGTGAACCTCTTCGCCGCGGACCGCGCCCTGCTGGTCGGCTATTGGCTGCCCGCCGCCAGCGATGGGCCGGCGCCCGCTGTGCTATTGCTGCATATGCTCAACGGCAGCGCAATCGATTGGCGTGCTTTCATGCACGATTTGGCGAGCGCGGGCATCCACGCCTTGGCGGTGGACTTGCGCGGACATGGCGAGAGCGCGGGTGCGCAGGATTGGGCGCTGGCACAAGCGGACCTCGCCGAATGGTGGGAATGGCTCGCTGGGCGACCCTCGGTCCAAACGGAGAACATGGCGGTCGCCGGCGCGAGCATTGGCGCCAATTTGGCCCTCATCGGTTGTGCGGAATGGGAGAATTGTCGCGGCGCCATCGCCCTCTCGCCCGGTTGGGATTACCGTGGTCTCCGCCCCGCGCAATCTTTGCAGAGCAAAACCTCTCCCGCCATGTTGGTCGCGGCGCGCGGCGATACCAATAGCGCCGCTTCAGTACTGCGCTTGGCGGCAAGCGGCACGAGCGAATTGCGCCTTTGGTTGCTCGCTGGCTCTGCACATGGCACGCGTCTATTCGCGGAAGATTTCGGCGAGAGGCTGCGCGCCTCCTTGCTCAACGAATTGGAGAGCCGCTTCGCCACCGCCATTCCCGAGGGATGAAATTGGGGAGAATCGTCACCTCGCTCAGGCGGTGAAACGCTCGACACCGAAAGGCGCCAGCGTATCAGCCAAACTGTCCCCGCCCGCCCAGCGCGCCGCCAGCTGGGCGCTATAAGGACCCAAATGCAAGCCGGAGGGGCCATGCCCGGTGGCCAAGAATAGGCGCGGCTGTCTGGGGACTGCCCCAAGAATGGGCAGCCCATCTGCCGACAACGGGCGAAAACCGATACGCATCTCCAGGAAGCTCGCCTCTCCCAGGCCGGGGGCGAGGCGCAAGGCCTCGCGCAAGACCTCGGCCGTGCCGGCCGCCGTCTGTCGCCAATCGAAACCAGTGCCCGTTTCACGCGTCGCGCCGACCACCACGCGCCGATCCGGCCAAGGGACCAGATAATGCCCGCGGAAACCGCCCACTATCGGCCAATCCGCCGTCTCCGGGACCGATTCTTCCGCCAATTGCAGATGGGCAATCTGCCCGCGCTGTGGCACGATGGGCAAATGCAGTTGCAGTTGTTCGCCGAAATCGGCCGACCAGGCACCACCCGCGATGATGGTACGGCCCGCAAGGAAGTTTTCGCCATTCGTTTCTGCGCCAGCAACCGTGCCATCCGACGCCAACAGCAACCGCCGCACATCCACCATTCGCCAAATCACGCCCAGCGATTCCGCCGCCAAGCGCAAGGCTTGCGTCATCTTGCGCCCATCGACACGCGCCGCCAAGCGGTCATGCAAAACCCCGAGTGGCGACCGGATGGGCGGGAAAAGCGCGCGCGCCGCAGTCGTGGAAATGCGGGCGTAATCTTCGGAGCGGAAATCCCCTTCCGCCAACCGTTCTTGGAAAGCGCGCGCCGCATTCTGAAAGGGCATCAGCTCGTCTTCATCGCTGGCGACCAGTAGCATGCCACAGGGCGCATAACCGATATCGCCATGACCGCGCTTTTCCAGCGCCGCGACGAGGGGTGGGTAATGCTCGGCGGCCGCCCGCGCCAGCGCGTAAAGCGCCGCGGGCCATTCGGGGCGAGTGCTGATGGGGCTGATGATACCGGCACCGGCGTCCGTCGCCCGACCACGGTCAGCGCGATCCAACAAGAGTGTCCGTTGGCCAGCGATGGCGCATTCGTAAGCGCAGGCGGCGCCGACGATACCACCACCGATGATGAGGGTGTCAAAATGTTTCATGCGCCGCGCTCGTTCATCGTAGTAAACGCGCCGTGATTTCAGGATTCATACGGTCCATTTCTCCTGCGCCCGCCGCCCCAGCAAGGCAGCAAACTCAAGCGACTTCTTCTGGCAATTTGAGCACAGCGCGCGGCTTGCTACCTTCCGTCGGTGGGCCGATGATACCCTCGGCCTCCATGCGGTCGATCAGGCGCGCGGAGCGATTGTAGCCAATCCGCATGCGCCGCTGCAGCAGCGAGACCGAAGCGCGCTTCAGCCGTTGCACCAATGCCACTGCCTGTTCATAAAGCTGTTCTTCCTCATCCACAGCATCCGGCTCCACCCAAATCGCCGTTTGTGCCGTGGGGATGGCGGGCGGCGCAGCCGATTCTAGCCCCGTCGGACCCAATGGCGCCCGCCCCTGTTCACGCCAAAAAGCGAGAATTTTCTCGATTTCGCTATCGGAAACGAAGACACCCTGCATGCGCAATGGTGCCGGCGCTTCCCCGCTCTGAAAAAGCATATCACCGCGCCCGAGCAGTCGCTCAGCGCCTGGCTGATCCAACACCACACGCGAATCCACACCACTGGCGACTGCAAAAGCAATGCGCGCTGGAAAATTGGCCTTAATCAAACCGGTGACCACATCAACCGAGGGCCGTTGCGTGGCGATGACCAGGTGGATGCCGGTGGCACGAGCTAGGGCAGCGATGCGCGTGATGAGGCGCTCTGTGATATCGGGCGCGGTCATCATCAGGTCGGCCAACTCGTCGATGATGACGATGATATAAGGCAGAGACTCGGCGCCGGCGTCCAGTTGCTCATTGTAATCGACGATGTCCCGCGCGCCTTTCTGGCTGAAACGCTGGTAACGCTGATCCATCTCCGCGGCCACCCAACGGAGCATCGCCACGGTGCGTTCCATCTCGACGACGACGGGCGCGAGCAGGTGCGGTAGGCCGTTGTAGCCCGTCAGCTCGACGCGTTTGGGGTCGACCATCAGGAAACGCACTTGTTGCGGCGCGTTGCGCAGTAAGATGCTGTTGATGATGGCGTTCACACAGACCGATTTGCCAGAGCCCGTCGTGCCGGCGATGAGTAGATGCGGCATGCGGACCAAATCAGCGACCACCGGACGACCATCGACGCGCTGGCCAAGCGCGATGGCCAGCGGCGATTTCACGCGGCGGAAAGTATCGGAATCCAACACATCCCGCAGACTGACCAGAGCGGCGGTCTTATTGGGTACCTCGACACCCACATAACCCTTGCCGGGAACGGGCGCCTCCACACGGATGGTGCGCGCGCCGAGCGCCAATTGGATATCCTTTTCCAACTGGGCGATGGCGCCCACTTTAACACGGCTGCGCTTGCCGGAACGCTGCTCCCAATGCAAGGGCTTGACACCGAATTGGGTGATGACCGGGCCGCTGTTGATGGCGACGACGCGCCCTGGTGCGCCGAAGCTGCGCAGCGTATCCTCGATGATTTGCGCACGCTCACGCAACACCTCTCTTTCGAGCGCTGGTTCGCCACCGCCGCTGAGCATCTCTTTGTACTCGGGGAGACGCCAGGGGGAAGGGTCCGCATCCCGCTTTGGCTCGGGGAGATCGGCAACTTCAGGCGGCGGCGTTGCCGACAACGCTGGGCCGGCAACGCTCAGGGCAGATTGGGGAATGGGCTCGGGTGGCGGCGGCGGTGTCGTGGCCGGCGCCACGTTTTCCATCAAGGCTGCTTCACGCTCACGGCGCGCCGCCTGAGCGGCTGCGATTTTTTCTCGCTGCGCCAGGCGTTCGGCCGCTTCTCTCTCGCGTTCTGCACGGGCGGCCTGCCGCTCTTCATGGCGCGCGGCCCGTTTTTCCGCCACGCGCCGCCAAAGACCCAGACTCCAACGCGCCATTTCATAGGTGCTCACCCCCGTCATGAAGCGCAAACCGAGCAAGGCCACCCCGGCCAGGACCAAGATGGAACCCAGCTCGCCAACTGTCGTCACCAGCAGCCAGTAGAGCTCAGCACCCAGCCATCCTCCCGCTCGTTTGAGCGTCCAGGTTAATTCCAAAGGCAAGCGAAGCGTCTGCGGTTCCGACAGGGAAACATCCCGATAAGCGGCCGTGAAGGTCTCGAAGATCTGCAAAATGACGAGTGCGCTGAGGTAGACCAGCAGGGCGCCACTGCCGCGCCACAAATCCATCAGCGGCGCACCGTCGCCAAAATAGCGCAAGATGAGCCAAACGCCGAGCGCAAACATGGTGATGGGCACAGCGAGGGCGCCCTGGCCCAATAAGCGGCCGAGGAAATCGTTAATTGGGCCAATGAGTGCGCCGGGGTCGGCCGAGAGCGCGCTCAATACCAATACTGCGGAAGCGATGACGAGAAACACGCCCAGGATATCCAACTTATCGTCGAGGCTCAGCCCAGCGGCAACCAAACGCGGGCGCCTTTGGCGGCGACGAGCGCCGCGGCGACGGCCCTCTCCCCGCCCTTTAAGACGATCCAACCAACGGAAAAAGAGCGAGGGCTCTGGTTGCGAGCGACGAGGGCGAGCGGAGTCCTCACGAGCGGGGGCTATCGCCGCCTCCGCAGCGCCCGGGCGCCGCCGTTGCAGAAAACGCGGCCAAGCGGGGCGCGGGAGGCGCGGCCGCGGTAATGCGATGCGGGGTAAAGAGGGGCGCGGACGGCGAATGCTCAGCAGCGCCAATCGCGATCGTTTTCCAGGGCGGCTCTCCGACGGTTGCGGAGCGGCGGGCGCCGCGGGAACGCGATTCGCGCCGCCGCCAGCAAGGGTATCCGTGGCGCGCACGGTCTGCGGCAATTGGATGATGCCATCGTCGCGGGCTGAACTGTCGGCAGAGCGCGGCGCGACCGGCGCGCGGCGAGGTGTTTCGCGGGGCGCCGCAACTTCCCGCGCGTTGGCCGGGTTCAGCGCCGATGCGGAATCCTCCGCGCGCGCGTTATCTTTACTCAGCGCCGATGTGGAATCCTGCGTGCGCGGGCGCTCCATCGCTCGGAAGGGGCGCGGCGGCGGCCGAATTGGCGCTACCTCCTCTTCATCTCCCTCGCTTTCCTCCCCAAACCCATCCTCATCACTCACGAAAACCCCATCGTCCTCGAATGGTTCACGCTCCAACTCTTCATCATCCAAATTATCCAAATTCCAATCGCGATTGTCGCTCATGAATACCCGCTAGCTTGCCTCCATCCCAGCATATGCAAAACGGCTGGTTGCGCTGAAAGGGGGCAAGATGGCGAGCGGCCAACAATTTGGACTTGTCATTGTTCATGGGTATACTCGACCGTTGGGTGAAGGGAAGACGGTCAGGCAATTTCATGCAGCTCAAAGGGCAATACAATTTTGCAGCGAAGCCACTGGTGGTCTGGGGAGTTTTGCATGACCCGAGCGCTATCGCCCGCGCCTTGCCCGGCGTCGAGGCACTCGAGCCCATTGACGGTGAAGAAAATGCCTACCGTGCCCGTGCCAAGTTGCAAGTCGCCGCCATCGGCGGCACCTACGATGGCGAGCTGCGCCTGAGCGAGTTGGAGCCGCCCAGCAGTTATCGCATGGCCGTAAGCGGCGAAGGGCAAAACAGCCGAATACAGGGGGAGGTCGCGGTTACGCTCAACGAAAACGCCGCGGGCACGAACTTGTTATGGGGCGCCGAAATTCAGGTCAGTGGCTTGCTCGCGCGCGTCGGCCAACGCCTAATCCCGGCGACGGCCAATATGCTGAGCAAGCGTTTTTTCGCCACGCTGGCAGAAGAAATCTCCCAGCGCAACGGATGACCAACTAGCGAAACACAAGGGAGGAATTTGAATATGCAAGTATCCATCACAGTCAACGGCAAGACCCACGAGCGCGTTGTCGAGCCACGCCTACTACTGGTGCATTTCCTACGCGAAGTGTTGGACCTGACAGGGACCAAAGTCGGCTGCGACACCAGCCAGTGCGGTTCCTGCACCGTGCATCTGAATGGGGTTGCGCTCAAATCTTGTACGATGCTCGCCGTGCAAGCGGATGGCATGGAGGTCACCACCATTGAGGGCCTCGCGTCAGATGGCACCCTTCACCCCATGCAAGAGAGCTTTTGGGAGAACCATGGCTTGCAATGCGGCTTTTGCACACCGGGTATGATCATGGCCTCCACCGCTTTCTTGCAAGACAACGCCAACCCTAGCGAAGCGGAAATCCGCCACAATCTCGAAGGCAATATTTGCCGCTGTACCGGCTACCAGAACATTGTCAAGGCGGTTCAGGCGGCAGCCAATGGAGGAGACTGATGACCACCTCGCCGAGTACGCGCATCTTTGGCTCGGGCATCCGCCGCCGCGAAGATCCGCGCCTCATCAGCGGTAACGCCCGCTACACCGATGACATCAAATTGCCCGCGACGCTGCATATGGCCGTCGTGCGCAGCCCGGTCGCCCATGCCCGCATTCGCGGCATCGATACCCATGCCGCGGCCGCCGCCCCCGGCGTCGTGGCCATCTATACCGGGCAAGATTGCAGCTGCGGCGCTGTCCCTTGCGCCTGGCTCATCCCCGATTCTGACCTCAAGACACCCGAACACCCGGCCCTGGCCAAAGATAAGGTTCGTTATGTCGGTGACGGTGTGGCCATCGTCCTGGCTGAAGATCGCGCGCGCGCGCAAGACGCCGCGGAGCTGGTCCGCGTCGATTATGAAGAACTGCCCGCCGTCGTCAACCCAGAAGACGCCACCAAGACTGGCGCGCCGCAAATCCACGACGAAGTCGCGAACAACATCGCCTTTCGTTGGATTCCCAACGGGGATAAGGCAGCGGTGGATGCCGCTTTCGCCAGGGCTGACCTTGTGGTCAGCGAGCGCATTGTGCAGCAGCGCTTGCAACCGACAGCGATGGAGCCGCGCTCGGCCCTGGCGCAATGGAACGGGGCCACCGAAGAGCTCACGCTCTGGTGCACAACGCAAAACCCGCATATCCACCGCTTGCTCATCAGCGGCATGACGGGCATCCCCGAACATAAAGTACGCGTCATCGCGCCGGAAGTCGGCGGCGGTTTCGGCTCCAAGATTCCCGTCTACGCTGATGAAGCGCTCGCCGCCTGGGCGGCTATACAAACAGGACGCCCGGTGAAATGGACAGAGACGCGCTCCGAGAACTACCTGGCCACCATCCACGGCCGTGACCATGTGGAATATGTGGAGCTGGCGGTGATGAACGACGGCCAGGTGGCCGGTATCCGCGGCACCGTCTACGCCGGGTTGGGCGCTTATTTGAGCACAGCCGGCCCGGGCATTCCCACCATCCTACATGGACTGATGTATAGCGGCGCCTACACCTTCCCACAAATCTATTGCGAATCGATCGGTGTTTTCACCAACACCACGCCAGTGGATGCCTATCGTGGCGCTGGTCGCCCAGAAGCGATCTTCCTCGTCGAACGGCTGATGGATAAGGCAGCCGAGGGATTGGGAATGGACCCCGTCGCGCTACGCCGCATCAACCTCATCCCGCCTTTCAGCGATGGGCACGATGTCGCCATCGGCCTCACTTACGATAGCGGTAATTACGAGGCGGCGCTGGATAAAGCGCTGACGATGATCGATTATGAAGGATTCCGGCGTGAGCAAAAACAAGCACGCCGCGAAGGGCGTTACTTGGGCATCGGCGTGACAACCTATAGCGAAATTTGCGGACTCGGGCCGAGCCAAGTCGCCGGCGCTGTCGGCTTCCAGGGCGGTCTCTGGGAAAGCGCCATCATCCGCGTTTCGCCATCCGGTAAGGTACAAGCGCTCATCGGCACTTCACCACATGGCCAAGGCGAAGAAACGACCTTCGCCCAACTCATCGCCAGCGAGCTGGGTTTCCCGGTCGAGGATGTCGAGATTGTCAGCGGCGATACCAACCGCACACCGATGGGTTTCGGCACCTATGGCAGCCGCACCACGCCGGTGACCGGCGCCGCCCTCGTCAAGGCCGCGCGCAAGCTGCGCGAAAAAGGGCGCCTCATGGCCGCCCACCTCCTCGAAGCCTCGGCAGAGGATATCGAGTATGAAGATGGCCGCTTTTTTGTGCGCGGCGCGCCGGATAACGCCAAGACCATCCAAGATGTCACGCTGATGACCACCCTGGCTTGGGACCTACCCGAAGGGATGGACCCGGGCTTCGAGGAATCGCAATTCTACGACCCGCCCAATTTCGTTTATCCCTTTGGCACGCATATCGCCATCGTGGAAATCGACGCCGAGAGCGGCGCCGTAGAATTGAAGCGTTATGTCGCCGTGGATGATTGCGGCCCGCAAATCAACCCCACCATCGTCGCCGGGCAAATCCATGGTGGCATCGTCCAGGGGGTCGGGCAAGCGCTTTGCGAAGGTGTCATCTACGATTCCCAAGGGCAATTGCTCACCGGCACACTGCTGGACTACGCGCTGCCGCGCGCCGATATGTTCCCCATGCTCGAGTTGGGGCATACCGAAACCCCCTCGCCGCATCATCCCATTGGCGTCAAGGGCGTCGGCGAAACCGGCACCATCGCCAGCACGCCGACCGTCTACAATGCGGTCATCGACGCCCTCGCGCCCCTCGGGGTCGAACAGATCGACATGCCGCTTTCCGCCAGCCGCGTTTGGCGGGCCATGCAAACCAACAACGGAGGATAATATGTGGCCGAAAACCTTTGAATATCTGCGAGCGTCCTCCTTGGAGGAAGCCATCGAATCGTTGGGCCAGAATGAAAATGCGAAATTGCTCGCCGGCGGGCACAGCCTGTTGCCAGCCATGAAATTGCGCCTTGCCGAACCCGCCACCCTGGTGGACATCGGCCGACTGGGCCTGGGAGAGATGACGAGCAACGGACAAGGGCTCAATGTTGGCGCGTTGGCGACCCACGCCAAAATCGCCGCGAATGCTGGCGATTGGCCGGCCCTGGCGCAGGCCGCCGCCGGCATCGGCGACCCCCAAGTGCGCAATTTCGGCACCATCGGTGGCAATATCGCCCATGCCGACCCCGCTTCCGACCCGCCGGCTGTCCTCATCGCCCTCAACGCAACCGTGAATTTGCAAGGCCCCGCCGGCGCGCGGTCCGTCGCCGCCGAAGATTTCTTCATCGATCTCTTCACCACCGCCCTAGGAGCGGATGAGGTCATCACCAGCGTGACCTTTCCCATCTCGGGAAACACCAGCGCCTACGCCAAGCTGGCCCATCCGGCCTCCCGTTATGCCCTGGTCGGCGTCGCTGTGGAAATTTCCGCCACTGGCCAACATTGCCATAGTGCGCGTATCGCCGTGAACGGCGCGACCACCCATGCCCTGCGCGCCCGCGCCGCCGAGGCCGCGTTGGAAAATGCCGAACTCAATGAGGCCACACTCGACCAGGCCGCTGAAGCGATTCAGGGCGACATCGCCGACCAACTGCTGGGCGATGCCACCTATCCCGAAGACTACCGCCAAGCGATGAGCGGCGTTTTCTTGAAAAGGGCAATCCACGCCGCGCTCTCCTGAACCGAAGCGCAACGCGCAATGGACCACCAATTGTACAAGCGCCCTTCCTGTGAAGGGCGCTTGTTGGCCATTGCCCGCAATCTCCGTAGACAGGAACGCGGCGAACTGGCATAATGGCCATCCCCTTGAGGAGTTGAGTTGCCCATGCCCCAGTTGAACGACGTCACCGCCGTCCAGACCATCCTCAGCGCGCAGGATTACATCGCCGAGCGCGGACTGGCGACCGCCATATTCCTCTCTTTACGCCTGGGCAAACCACTCTTCCTGGAAGGCGAAGCCGGCGTTGGCAAAACCGAAATCGCCAAGGTCCTCGCCAGCGCCTTGGAACGACCGCTCATCCGTTTGCAATGCTACGAGGGGCTGGATGCCAATGCCGCCCTCTACGAATGGAACTACGCCGCGCAGTTGCTGCACCTGCGCGCGCTGGAGGCCAGCGGCGCCGAACGCGAAGAATTGCAAGCAACCCTATTCAGCGAGCGCTTCTTGCTCGAGCGCCCCCTCTTACAAGCAATCCGTAGCGAACCCGCCCCCGTTCTCCTCATCGACGAGTTGGACCGCGCCGACGAGGAATTTGAAGCCTTTCTGCTCGAATTGCTCTCTGAATTTCAAGTCAGCATCCCCGAACTGGGCACCATTCGCGCCTCCCAACCGCCCATCGTCATCATCACCTCCAACCGCACGCGCGAGATTCATGACGCGCTCAAGCGACGCTGCTTGTATTTCTGGATTGACTACCCCAGTTTCACCAAAGAGTTGACAATTTTGCGCCGCAAGCAACCGAAAGCCGAAGAGGCGCTCGCGCGGCAAATCACCGCCTTCATCCAGGAGATGCGCCGCCTCGAGCTATTCAAGCGACCCGGCGTCGCCGAAACCTTGGATTGGACAGCCGCCCTCATCGCCCTCGACCAACAGGCGCTCGCCCTCGAAGTGGTCGGTGATACGCTGGGCGTCATCCTCAAATATCAAGACGATGTGGAGCTACTCGGCGAAGAGGCGCTGGCGGCGCTCTACGCGCGCGCGCGCCTGGAAGCGGACCGCCAACCCATCAGCAACGCGGCTGGTTGATGCCTGCGCCTTTCCTCAGCAACAGCGGCCAATCCGAACCATCGCCTTTGCGTTCGCTCTATCTAGAAGCGGGGGCGCAATATCGCGGCGGTCAGCTGTTACACAACCTTTTGCTCTTCGGGCGCGTTTGCAAAGCCTTGGGAATGGATATCAACCCCAACCGCATGCTCTTGGTCGCCGAAGCGCTGCTACAAATCCGCCTCGGTGAGCGCGAGGAATTCTACCATGCCCTGCGCGCGCTGATGGTGACGCGACAGGGCGACCTGGCGCCTTTCGACGAAGCTTTCGCCCTTTTTTGGCGCCGCCCAACCGAGGGTTGGACCAAACTGAACCTGAAATCCATCGGCGAAGAGCGTCAAAAGAGACAACATGCCCTGCCGCCGGCCGACTTGCCAGAAGACGCTGAGGATGAGGCGCGGGCGGTCGACGAAGCGCTCCTGGCCATCGTTCCCACCTTCAGCCCGCGGGAAACTTTGCGGCAGAAAGCCTTCGCCGATATGACCGAGAGCGAGTTGGAGCAGGCGCGTCAACTGCTCAGCCAGTTGCCAGCCAGCCTGGCGTTGAGGAGGACACGCCGTCAACGGCCTGGCGGCCAGGAGGCCATCGATCTGCGCGCAGCCCTGCGCCAAAGCACGCGCTACGCCGGCGAAATTCTCGAAATCCCCAGGCGTCAAGCGCGCCAGAAAGCGCGCCCGGTCGTCCTCATTTGCGATATCAGCGGCAGTATGGAGCGCTATACGCGCATCCTCTTGCATTTCATGCACACCTTAGCCGATAGTCTCTACCGCGTAGAGAGTTTCGTCTTCAGCACCCGCTTGACGCGCATCACCCACCCCATTCGCCATCGTTCGGTGGATGAGGCCTTGTTGCGAGTCGGTTCGCGCGTCCAGGATTGGGGCGGTGGTACACAAACCGGGCTCGCCCTGCGCGATTTCAACTATGGCTGGGCACGGCGCACGCTCGGGCGTGGCGCCATAGTCATGCTCATCACCGATGGCTGGGACCGTGGCGACATCCCCCTCTTACAACACGAAGCGGAACGGTTGCAACGCTCCTGCTGGCGCCTGCTATGGCTCAACCCGCTGTTGGGAGCACCCGCCTACGAGCCCTTGACGCGCGGCGCCCAGGCGCTTTTGCCCTTTGTGGATGATTTTTTGCCGGTCCGAAATTTGGATAATTTGGTCACCCTAGCGCGTCAATTGACTAGAATCGATTGGCGTGCGCGGCGCCAATCCGCCCTAAGGCCCGCGCTGAGCGCCTAAGGCGAGAGCGGAGGAGAAATTCCAAGCCATGCGTGAAATTATACCGTCCGTTGATGAATGGCTATCCCGCGGGGAGGATATCGCCCTGGCCACAGTCGTTTCCACCTGGGGGTCGGCGCCGCGCGGCGTGGGCGCCAAGATGGCCGTCCGAGCGGATATGGCCATCAGCGGCTCCGTCAGCGGTGGCTGCGTGGAAAACGCTGTCGTCGAGGCCGCCTTGGAAACACTGAGAAGCGGAGAAGCGCAATTGCTCGATTTCGGCGTCAGCGACGATGAGGCCTGGTCGGTCGGGCTCACTTGTGGCGGACGCATCAGTGTCTTTGTCGAGCGCTTGGATGCGATTTGGTGGCAACTGGCCAGCGCCGCCGCCCGTGCCGACGAAAAACTGACGACGCTCACGGCCTTATCCGGCCCGGCCCGCGGCGCCAAGGCATTGCGCGATGCGCGCGGCAATATCCGTCATAAACCCGGCGCCGAAACGACCGCGGCCCTCTTTCAGCGGGCGGAGCTCAGCGATGTCAATGGTGAAGGATCTTCCCAGCGCTTGCAAATCGCGGGGCATGATGTGCTCGTCGATTTCCTGCACCCACGGCCACACCTGATCATCGTCGGTGGCGTGCATGTCGCCATCCCCCTGGTCGCGTTGGCGGAGCCCCTGGGTTTCCGCGTCTCCTTGGTCGACCCGCGCGCCGTTTTTGCCAGCGCCGAGCGCTTTCCGACGGTCGACACCATCGAAAACCGCTATCCCGCAGAGGCGCTAGCGGCCATCGGCCTCGATACCGAGACTTATGTCGCCGTGCTCACGCATGATCCCAAGATCGATGATGGCGCCCTGCGCGTCGCTTTACCGAGCCCCGCCCCCTACATTGGCGTGTTGAGCAGTCGCCGCACACATGCCAAACGCTTGGAGAGGCTGCGCGCCGCCGGTCTGAGTGAAGAACAACTTGCCCGTATCCGCACACCAATCGGTCTGGAAATCGGCGCGCGGGCGCCGGAGGAAATCGCCCTGGCCATCATGTCGGAAATCGTCGCGGTCAAGAACGGCGCCGCTTAGGCGCCTGCCGGCCATGCAATTCGGACCCATCGCCACCCAGAAGGCTGTCGGTTGTTTGCTCGCTCATCGGCTGGTCGGCGCGGATGGCCGCAGTCTCTTCGCCAAAGGGCATTCCCTGAGCGAAGAGGATTGCGCCCGCCTGGTAGCACTCGGCCATCAAGAATTGATCGTCGCGCGCCTCGAAGCGGGTGATCTGGGAGAAGACGAGGCCGCCCGCCTCATCGCTGCGCCCCTAGCGGGAGAGCATGTCGAAGCGCGGGCGGGCGGCGCCGGCCGCGCCACCTTGCATGCGCGCCGCCGCGGCACCCTACGCTTACAAGGTGCCCTGCTCGAACGCCTGAATATGATCGATGATGGCATCACCATCGCCACCCTGCGCGAACATAGTTTGGTCGCGGAGGGTGAGATGCTCGCCCTCGTCAAGGTGGTGCCTTTCGCCATCCCGGCCGCGCGCGTTCAGGATGCCACCGCCAGCGCGCGCGAAGCGGCACCCCTGCTCGCCATTCGCCCATTGCGAGAGTTGACAATCTCGCTCATCCTCAGCGGCCCGCCGGCAGCCCACGACCGCTTAGAGCGCAGTTTCGTCGCTCCGGTGCGACGGCGGGTGGAAGCGTTGGGTTGTGAGCTGCGCGCGCCGCGCTTCGTCGCGCATGAGGCCAGCGCGTTGGCGGCGGTATTGGCGGAAGAGGCGAGGAGCGCCAGCATCATCCTGTCTGCGGGCATCAGCGCCATCATCGACCGAGCGGATGTCGTACCCACAGCCCTCGCACAAGCGGGCGGGAGCGTGACGCATTTTGGCGTCCCGGTCGACCCGGGCACATTACTTTTGCTGGGGTATTTGGGGGAGGTGGCGGTGGTGGGGGCGCCGGGCTGCATCCAATCACCCAAGACCAATGTGATCGATTGGCTGCTACCGCGCCTGGTGGCGGGTGAGCGCTTGACACGGTCGGATTTGCTGCGCCTGGGGCATGGCGGATTACTGGAGGACACACCACAGCGCCCCATGCCGCGCGCGCGCCGCCCCTAGCGAGACATTCATGCGGTTACTCCTGGTCTCGCGTTGCCCACCCTACCCACTGCATTTCGGCGATCGTCTCATCCTTTTTCACCTGGCGCGTGAATTGGCAGCGCGCGGCCTGGAACTGGAATTGATTGCGCTGAGCGAAGGACAGGAAGATCGCGCTCAACTCGCCGAGAATGAAAAACATTTCGCCCCCTATTTCCAGAATTGGCGCTGGGTAAAAGCCGGAAAACGTGGCGCCTGGAGTACGGCGGCGCGGGCGCTCTTTCCCTGGCGGCGCTTCCCCGCGCGGGCGACGCAGGCTTGGTCTCCCGCGCTCTGGGAGGCGGCGCGTGAACGGGCCCCTCATCACCACCTCGTTCATTGCTTTGGCGGCGTTCGCGTCTACGAATGCTGGCGGGCGCTGGCGGGAAAACCCGCCCTCATCACCCCTTACGAAAGCTACGCGCTTTATCTCCAACGCGCGGCGAAAGTCGCGCGCGGACGAGAGCGTTGGCGCTTGCGGGCCGCTCGTCTCATTGCCGCGCATTATGAAAGCTGGCTCTACCGCCCCTTCGCGCGGACGGTGGTTGTCGCCGAAGCGGATCGACACCAATTGGCGCGGCGGCAGCCGAAGCAGCGCTTGGCGCTCATCCCCAATGGCGTAGATCTACCGGAATTCAACGAAAAACGCCCGACGCAATCGCCGGTATTGCTTTTCGTGGGCAATTATGCCTACGCCCCGAATCGCGATGCAGCGTTGCGCCTGGCCAATCAAATTTTCCCCATAATCCGCAAACACCATCCCAAAGCGCAGCTCTGGCTAGTGGGCGCGGCACCGCCCTCGGAATTGCGCGCACTAGCCACTGAGCAAATCCGCGTAACGGGTTTCGTGGAATCGCTACGCCCCCATCTCTCACGAGCGACGGTATTCGTCTGTCCACTGCGTTTTGGCACAGGTATTCAGAACAAATTGCTGGAAGCCTTCGCCGCCAATCTGCCAGTAGTGGCGACGCCCTTGAGCGTGGCCGGCATCGCCGGCGTAGTGGATGGCCAACAAGCGTTACTCGCCGCTAGCGACGAGCAGCTCGCCGAGCGAACGCTGGAATTGTTGAAGGACACAGAGCGCCAAAGCGCGCTCGCCCAATCCGCCCGTGCCCTTGTGGCTGAGCGCTATGGTTGGGCGGGCGTCGCAGCGCGCTATCATGCGCTCTACGAACAAATATTGCGCGAGGAGTGAAGCGGGGGTATGAGCGCGAGACTCTCGGAAAGCGATTGGCAATTGCGCGCGGAGATTTACGCGCGCTTCGTTGAGCGCGGCCGGCCACCCAGCGCGGCCGATATGGCAAAGGAGTGTGGTCGCACGCTCGCCACTACCCGCGCCGCTTATCGACGCCTGCACCAAGCGCACCAGATTTTGCTCGATGAGCATGGCGAAATCCTCATGGCCAACCCCCTCGCTGCCCGAGAAACCGATTACGCCGTCTGGATATCCGAAGCCTCAGCGCGTGGCGAGCGGCTCCTTTGGGCCAATTGTGCCTGGGATGCGTTGGGGGTGAGCGCGCTACTCAAGCAAGACGCGCGTATCGTAGCGCGGAATCCCATCACACGCGAGGAATTGCGCTTGGCTGTGCTGGCTGGTGACTTGCGCACGCCCGCCTTTTTCGTGCATTTCGCCCTACCGGTCCACCGCTGGTATGAAGACCTGATTCATACCTGAGCGACCATGCTGCTCTTCCGGTCGGAAGCGGAGGTGGGTGAGTGGTGCTCGCGGACGGGCGAACCGCAGGGCGCCATCGTTCCCCTGAGAGTGGTCTGGGCGCTCGCACAACGCTGGTATGGCGGACGGCTGGCGGCCAGTTACCGCGGCCGCAGCCCGGCCGAGGCGGAAGCCATCTTCACCGCAGTGGGTTTGCTCGGCGCCTTCTGGCGCTTCACTGCCCCGTAATTTCAACACAGCAACACACCCCTACCCCGTCGCGGGGGCCTCCATTATGATACGCTCATGATTGGCAAGCAACGCAGCGCTTATTGGACCATCCTGCTCATCGTTTTTGTACAATTCTCTGGCACCATGATGGTCGTACCCATCTTGCCGCTCTACGCCAAAGAGCGCTTTGCCGTTTCCTCTACAGTCATCGCCTTCCTCATCTCCATCTTTTTCGGCGCCCAATTCTTAGCGGGGCCCCTGCTGGGCCGCTGGAGTGACCGCTACGGCCGACTGCGAGTGTTGCTTTTGAGCCAATTGGGGACCGCGGTGAGTTTCGCGCTCATCGCCGTCGCCGGCAGCGTCGAATTGCTCTTCTTCGCCCGCATCCTCGATGGCATCACCGGTGGCAATCTCATCGTCGCCCAGGCTTATATGACCGATATCACGCCCCCTGAGCGACATACGGAAGCGCTGGGCAAGATCTGGGGAGCGATGGGGCTCGGTTTGGTACTCGGGCCGCTAATCGGTAGCGCTCTATCGGCGCTCTTCGGCGCGCAGGTACCTTTCTTGATCGCCGCGCTAGTGGCCTTTCTGACCGTGGGTATCATCCAAATCACCATAACCGAAAGCCACGCGCCGAAACTGGGCGCACAGGATAGGGCGAAAACCACCATCTCCAGCAGAGAATTGCTGGACAATCTGCCCCTCATCTTCATCTTGACGGTGACCTTTTGTACGACCATCAGTTTGGGTTTGATGCTATCCACCTTCGCTCTCTATGGTGAGACGGTGATGTTCGCCGGTTTTCCTAGCGCGCAAGTGACGCTGGGCGTGGGCCTCGTTTTCATGTCCTTTGGGCTGGGGCAAGTGGCGACGCAATGGTGGTTATTACCCTGGCTGTTGACGCGCTTCCGCATCGGCCAATTGGCCTTTTGGGGGTTGGCGGGGCGGGGCAGCGGCGCCGCCGTGATGGCCATGATGGGCAGCGGCAGCGGCTTTCTTTTTTCCCCCATCTCCGGCATCCTATCGGCCCTGGGCGTCGGGACGATGCTGCCGGCATTGCAGGTGATGGCCACGCGGGCCGCCCGCGACGAGGTGCGCGGCGCCATCCTGGGTTGGGTACAATCGGCCAGTAGCCTGGCGACCATTTTCGGTACCGCTTTCGCCGGTTCCCTCTTCGATACGCACCCACGCCTCCCTTTCTACGCCAGTTTGATGATATTCTTGTTCATGTTGCCACCCAGTTTCTATTTGATGCGCTGGTCCAATCTCCAGTCCGCTGAGCGACCGCTCAGCGCGCATTGATGCCGCCATCACCCCCAACTGGTTACGCGCCGCCCATTCGGCTATTCTATGGGTGGCGAAACGGTGAAATGGAAACAACCGAGAGGGACTCGTGCCCATGCGCATCACTTATTATGGCCAGACTTGCACACGCCTCGTGCAAAGTGGTTTGCCCAGCATCATCACCGACCCCTACCCCAAAGCTTTGGGCAAACGCGCTGGTAGCAAAAAACTGAGCGCGGAGATCGCCACCTTTAGCGCCGGCCGGCCGGCCGATAAATTGCCCTTCCGCGACTTACAGCATGTGCTCGATGGGCCGGGAGAATACGAGATCGGCGGCCTCTTCATCCATGGCTTGCCAATCATGCCAAATTTGGCAAGCGATGATGCTCAACCGCAAGCGCACAGCGCTTTCCTCTTTCATGACGATGGCATCACCATCCTGCATTTGGGACCGCTGACCGAGCGACCGGCCACGCCCAATTCCCTATTGCCTTTCGACGAGCCACTCAGCGCGTTGCTCCTGCCTTTGGGGTCTTGCCTAACCGGACAAGAAGCCGCCGAGCTGACCCGCGCCTTACAACCCATTTATGTTGTGCCGCTGTATTGCGATATACCCGCCAGCGGTCTAGAAGCGAGCACGGCCCTCAAAGAATTCGTAAGTGCCCTGGACCAACCTCAACCAGAGCCCCAATCTTCACTACAGCTGAGTTCCGGCACCCTCGCCGCGGAAGCGGGCACACAAATCATCCCCCTCAAGCCAGCCTGATTCGGAGTTTGCTTTGAACTTCAAAATACTGATGTATTGGGATGTCAAGCCCGGCAGCGATGAGGAATATTCCGAATTCGTGTTGCGCGAGTGGATGCCTGGCGTGGAAGCGCTCGGCATACGCCATTGCGAGGCCTGGCTCACGCATTACAGCCGTGACCTCGATACACCACAAATCATGACCGGCGGGCTCTTGGAAAGCCTCCTCAAAGCGCGCACCATCCTGGATTCGGAGCAATGGGCGCTGCTCTGTGATAAGTTGGAGCGCTATGTGCAAAATTTCAGTTATAAGATTGTCCGAACCAGCGGCGATTTTCAGTTGTAGTGGCCTGGCCCGCTTTAGCCAGCAGCAGCAACCCTGTTGGGCTCTTTCTTAGCGGATTTTGCCGGCTTTTCCCCGTCAGTTTTTGCTTCCGTTTTCGCTGAATCTTTGCCATCGGCCTTGTCTACGCCGTCATCTTTTTTCGCCTCACCAACAGGGGATTGGCCATTCTCACTCGGCGCCGCACCGCCACTGGATTTCACGGCCTTGCTGTCGTTGACATAAAAACCGCTGCCCTTAAAAACGATGCCGACCGGTTGGACAACACGGACGACGCGCTGACCACTATCCGGGCAAAATTCCAGCGGGTCCTCGTGAAAGGCTTGCTTGACATCAAAACGGCTATCGTCTTCTCGTCGGTAAGTGTAAATCGGCATGTCTCTTTTTTGGGAAGATTCACGAACAGTAGCAAAAACAATAGCACAAAGCAGACGCTGATTCTAGCTCAGATTCAACCAAGGTGGACCGCTCTCTCGCAAGGCCTGCAATGCCATTTGCAGCAAATCGGCCGGCGTCGCGGTCGCCGCCAACACCGCAATGGACTCCCCGCGGTCACGCAAGAAAGTCATCGCCTTTTCATAGCGCGCGCGCGTCTGCGACATCTCGCCATCGTAAAGCTCGGGTTGCCGCGAGCGGTCGCGCTGGCGCCCCGCCAAGGTATTCGGCGGCGCATCGAGGAAAAGCGTCAGGTCGGGTCGGCGAGCGCGGGCATTAAGTTGCAAAACCGCCGCAAAGGTGTGGGCATCGCGGGCCTGATAGACGAGCGAAGAGAGATAATAACGGTCAGATATGAGCAAGCCTTGTGTATGCTCTCGTAAGAATGGCTCGATGACGCGCGCGTTGTGGTCGGCGCGGTTGGCCGCGAAAGCCAGCGCTTGCGTCCAGGTATCCGCCTCGCGTTCTTTGCGCAAGACTTTGCGCAAGAAAATCCCGGCGCAACAATCGCTGCGCGGCTCTTGCGTCAGCTCGACGGCGATTCGGGAGGCAAGCGCCGCCCGAATGCCCTGAGCCAGACGCGTTTTCCCCACACCATCCATACCCTCTAACACTAGAAAAAAAGCGGCCATGACTCCCGAGCGCCAAGCCAACAATCTCGCTCCCAGCATAAAACAACCCACTCCTCGCGGCTACGGAGAAAAAGAACCCATCTTGCCACTCGGCTGCGGTATACTGACCAAGCCAACGAGAAAAGGCCCACTGTGAAAACCCGCGCCAATGAATTCTCCAGAGCAGCCACCATCGCCCTCGATGATATCGAGATGCGGTCGGCGGTCGGCCGTAGCACCGGCTTCGTCCTCGAGCGCGTGGCCGAAATGCAAACTTCCCTGCCCGATTATCGTGCTCTGCGCCAACAAGCACGGGGCGCCAAGATGCGCGCCTTGCGAGATTTACCCGCCTTGCTCGAGCAATTCGAGGAGCGCCTCGTCACGAATGGCGGCCAGGTTCATTGGGCACGCGACGCCGCTGAAGCGAATCAACACATTTTGCGCCTCTGCCAGGAAAACAACCTGCGCCACGGTGTTAAATCCAAGAGCATGGCCACCGAGGAAATTGAGTTGGTGCCCTTCTTGGCCCAACATGGCATCGAAATGATCGAAACCGACCTCGGCGAATTCATCGTGCAAATCTCGGATGACCACCCAAGCCATATCGTGATGCCGGTGATGCACCGAACGCAAGAGAATATCCGCCACATTTTCCGAGAACGGCTCGGCATGGAAACCAACGCGGAGACCAGCGCAGAAGAGATGACGGCCTTCACCCGCCGCTACCTGCGCGAGAAGTTTCTCGCCGCTGATTTTGGCATGAGTGGCGGCAATTTTCTCATCGCCGAAACTGGCAGCCTCGTCATCATCACCAACGAGGGCAACGGCCGCCTCAGCACCTCCCTGCCTGATTTGCATATCGCCGTTGTCGGCATCGAGAAAATCGTCCCGACTTGGCGTGATTTCGCCACCCTGGTGCAATTGCTAGCCTTGAACGGTGCCGGACAAACCTTGACAGTTTATGTCAACATCATCAATGGTCCGGCCGCCGCGGGGGATGATGACGGTCCGCGCCAATTTCACCTCGTCCTCCTGGACAACGGCCGCAGCCGTATCTACGCAAGCGAATACCGCGAGGCCCTGGCTTGCTTGCGCTGTGGCGCCTGCCTGAATGTTTGCCCGGTCTATCGCAATGTCGGTGGACATGCCTATGGCTCGGTTTATTCCGGGCCAATTGGTGCTGTCGTGACACCGGGGTTGGCTGGCAAAGAGGCAGCGCAAACGCTCCCCTTCGCCAGCAGCCTCTGCGGGGCCTGCAAAGAGAGTTGCCCAGTTGACATCAACATCCCCGATATGCTCTTGCGCTTACGACGCGACCTGCGCGAGCAACAAGCAAGCACCTGGAATTGGGGGATGAAAGCCTGGGCGTTCGCCAACCGACACCCGCTGCTCTTTCAAGTCGGCGGCGGCTTGGCTGAGCGCGCGACCCGCGCAGGAGCGCAAAGGCGCGGCGCGCTTCAACGACTACCCGCCCCTTTCGACCGCTGGACGGAGCAACGCGATTTTCCCGCTCTCGCCAAAGTCCCCTTCCGCAGCTGGTGGCGCGCGCGCCAAAGACGAGGTGAACGGGATGCTGGTTGAGATCGAAGCGCTGCCCAAAATCCAGGGCGTTCAGTTGGCCCATTTGCGCGCTGCCGAAGACGAGCGGGGTAGCTTTCGCGAGAGTTTCCGTCGCAGCTGGTTCCCCGATGTCGATTGGTCAGAGTTGCAACAGAACCATTCCATCAGCCATGCCGGCGTCTTGCGCGGCCTCCATTTTCACCGCCAACAATTGGATTATTGGTACCCAATTGCCGGATTGCTACGCGTCGGTTTGGTGGATTTGCGGCAAAATTCGCCGAGCTTTCGCGCTAGCGCCATGCTCACGCTGGAAGCCAAGGCGCCCCGCGGCCTGCTCATCCCCCCCGGAGTCGCGCATGGTTTTTTTGCGGAAAGCGCTTGCGCACTGCTCTATATCGTCAACCGCAACTACCGCGGCGGCGCCGCCGACGAATGGGGCCTCGCCTGGAATGATGCCGATTTCGCGCTCAACTGGGGGACGCGTTCACCTCGGCTGTCCAAACGCGACCGAAACAACCCAACCTTCGCCAGTTTGCGGGAAAGTGACGCCTTACCCTAACCCGTTTCCTCCGGCGCCTTTGTTGAGCGATCCTGGAGACCACCCCAATAACCGGCGAACCATTTCAACATATCCAAGGCCCCTTGCGGCGCTTGCGAACCGGCCATCAAACGCCGCTCCAACTCCTCAGCGCCGCGGATGACATTGCCACGCGTTCGGTGCTCCGCCAGCTGCGTGAGCAAATGCGCCAATTCCTGACAATCTTTACCGAGCACGCGTTCCTCTTCTTGTGAAAGGCCACTGGCATGGGTACGAAGCGCCATTTGGGCCGCCTCGCCGTCGAATTGCATCCCATTTTGGGATAAGGGCTCGAAAGCATCGGCCAACATCACCAAACTGACCAAGGTGCGGCGCAATTGAGCGGCGAAAGCCGGACCATCCATTTTCATCAATAAGACACGCAAGGCCAATATCGTCTGTGTTGCCGCACGCACCTCGTCCAGTCCGGCCGCCTTTTTCAGGGCATCATCCAAGGCCGAGAGCATGGCAAGCGGTATCAGGCTGATGCGTTGCCGCCACCATTGCACCAACGAGGCGCGCAGGTTCTCAGACCAGGACAACAAGCCTTGCGCCCGCTCCAGCGCCGCTACCAGAGCGGAAACTTCGTTTTCCTCTTCCAGCTCGGCGACGGCGCGGCGCAAGGCGATGCGCGCCACCGCCTCGTCCTCTGCATCCGCCGCCGCCGACAACAACTGCCAACACAAGGGCAATGGTAACTTCAATCGTGGGTGTGTTTCCGCCCACCAAGCAATTTGCTCAATGATTGGGAAAACATCCTCCGCCTCGCTGGCGGTAAGCAAGGCCTCGTAAGTCTCTCGTTCGTCGTTGGGGGACAAACGAGCATCTTGCGCTAGGTGCTTGACAATTGCGAGCAGTTCCTCCAAGGGCCGCCCGCTAGCGAGCAACAGCTTGGCCAGTTGCGGCGGCGCTGGCAATCCCCAATTTGCGCAGGCTTGCTGGAATTGCGCATCCGCACCATAAGCGAACAAGCCACGCAACAATTTGCGGCGTGTTTTCTCGGCAAGTGGTGGCCGCTTGGCTTGCAACCAACTTTCGAGCGTCTGCATCGTTTGATACTCTGCTGGTAACCAGGCCAAGCTACCCGAGAGGGCACAATCCAAGAGCCATAGGGCACCCTCAGTGCTGATGGCGGCGGCGGGAGGACTGTGTTTCATGGCGGACTCGGTGAGCCGCGCCAGGGCCAACGCCAGCAGGCCTTTCGGCATAGAGGCATAATCCAGGGAGTGGTCATCCGCAGTTGCCGCGAGCAATGCATTGCCAAGACCGGCTGGCAACGCGCGCAGCAACGCTTTATCCCCTAGGAGAGCGGGCAAGGCCTCATGAGCGAAGTGCAGCGCTAAAGAAAACAGTGTCGTTGCCAATTGGCCATCCGCGCGCGCTTGCCCCTGCGCGGCGGCGATGCCCTGGAGCAGGTGCGGCCGCAATTCATATTCGGCCGGTTCACGGGCGATCAATTGCAACCAAACGGTGATGATGGCGGCATCCCCTTCGGCGATGGCAATGCGTAGGGCCGCTTGCGCCGCCCGTCCCAAACGCTCCCGCCAACGCGCTGAGGGCGAGTCCTGGACGCGCTGACGCAAAAAACGGTAGACCGCATCGGGCTCTTCGGCGAGTTTCTCCTCCAATTGCTGGTTGAGCTCGCGATCCAGCGCCTCATTTGCGTCCATATAACGCATAATTAGGGCGGCTTCCTCGCTGTCATGGTTCTTGAGCTCCTCACGCAACAATGCCCGCAAATAGAGCGGCAGGTGTTGCGCAGGTGGCGGAATTTCATCCTCCAACAGGGTGTGAATCTGCTGGGTTTCCACAGCTTCACCGCGTTGGATGCGCCAAGCCAAACTGTGGCGCTCCGCAAGCTCATCCAATGCTACCGTCAGCGGACCAACACCGAAACGATGCGCGGCGAGGCGGTCCATCTCTTTCAAGGCCGCTAGGGCAGCTGGCTCACCGCCTTCCTGCCAACAACGGAGTAAATGCGCGGCGTAAGGTCCGAACCCATTCGGCTTTTCGGCGTCCCAATTGGGCATTTCGCTTGCCGCGGCCGCCGGCCAGGGGAAAAAATCCTGCACACCCGCGCCCTCTTTTTTTCCATCGTAGAAGCGGATGGCGGCGGTGGCGCAAGCGGCGTGCGGGGCATTGGTGCTGAAACTGAGTTGTGGTGCGATGCGCGGCAACAACGCCTGTAAGGCAGCGACCAGGCGCAAGCGCGGTAGCAATTCCCGCGGCGCGTTATGGACGACCAAGCCTGCAGGCGAGAGCGCCGCCGCCAACAACCTCAATAGCAGCGGTATGGCGGCTTCCGCATCCTGCAACCAAGGGAGCGCCGCCAACGCACGCGGGCGCGGATTGGGCTTGAGGGCAGTGTCAGGAACCGTCAGCGCCGCTAAGCTCGGCAAAGGCGCAGCGCTCAATCGGGGCGGCGCGCGCAATAAACGCTCCAAGCGCAACAAACCACCGCGGGTCGCCCGCCGCAATTCGGCCGGCAAAGGGATGAGCTGCAAAGTCGGCAAGCTCAAATCGGCCTGATGATAATGACAACGCGCGAGCAACCACTCATCCTGCGTGGGGTGAGCGAAAATGCCCAGGGAATGAGCCTCAAGGTCCAGCGGCGCCAACGCGATGAGTTCCACCCAGGCGCGCGCCTCGGTCCGGCCCAGCCCCGCGCTACTGGCGATGATGTCTCGCTCGTCCGCTTGGCTCTCGGCGGTCACTACACGCCCGAAGAGGAATTGCGGCAATTGAAAGGGCAAATTCGATTCCTTCATATCCCCAAATCAATTGTAACACGGAAAAAAGAGCCAATGCCCTTTGGCTTTACCGATTGCCCTGAGCAAAATGAAAGGGGGAAAGACCAATCCTGGCTGAAACGAGCACCCCAACGGTCAATCGGCCAACCACCCCACCCCGTGGGAGCCATCAACTCCTCACCCTCAACCCGTTCGCGCATCCCAAAATCTTGAACGATGACCAGGGTGGATCGCTGCGCTTATGATTTCTCGAGTACGCGCTGCTCGACAGCCAACAAACGCAAAAGATATGCGCGCGGATCGTCGACATCCGGCAGCGGTTGCCAGCGCGTCGGCTGCAAAAATTTCAGCGGCAACGCACTCTCGGCGATGATGCGGTTCAGCAGCTCCACCGTGGCGTTGTATTGAATCGCCACCGCGTTGGTGTAATCCTCACGCCCCAGCTGTGCCCACATCTCCGCTGCCACCAAGATTGATTCCAACCAATGCAGCAAGTCGCCCATTTTGTAGCGGTATTCGGGGTCATTGCTCAACCCGCGCGCCGCAATCGCTTCCTGGATACGCATCGCTGTCGTCACCAAGCCGCGCGCATCCAGCGTCAGCGGCAAGGAAAATTGCTCGAGATAGTCGGCGAAATTGAAAAAATCAGGCTTGCGGATGTTGCGCGGGTGCGCGTGGATCTCTTCATGGAAGGTCTCGCGATAGAGGCGCTCATCCAGTATCTGCAAGCGCGTTGCCAAGGATATCTTCCGCTCGGCGCCCAGATAACGCTCCAGATGCTTGGCGCTCATATTGGTGTTGACGGTGTAATGCCCATCAAACACCGGTAACACCAACGAGTCAATCGCGTTGCGGCCAATCGGCGAGCTGGCGACAAAACCCTTCGAGCCGGTGACGAGCAGAGTTTCCACCAACACTTCATTGGTGCGCAGGAGCAACCAGGATTTCAACATCGTCCCCAGGAATTGCAAAAAGCTGCCATCATTGAAGGCTACCGAACGGTGGAAGAGGTAATCGAGCAAAGCCGCTTTTTGCGTGAGCCGGTAAACTTGTCGGAAAACATTGCCGAATTCCAAGGGGTGCCCACCGAAAATCCGCTTGCTCGCCAAGTGTTCGATCGCTGCCGGTAAGGCTTCACGCATCCAGACGATGCCCATATAACTGCAAAGGTAACGACTGGCCGTCGCCATGCGTTGCACGATGGAAAGACCATGCCCAATTTTGCCAATCAAGCGACCAGGACCGTCGATTTCATAGGCGGAAAGCGCCATCTCACGCAGGACATGGGTTTCCAACCGCCGCCAATTCTTCGTGCTGCTATGCGGTACCAGGAAAAAAGACAACGAGCGCGGCCCATCCTTTTCGGGGTCCAGCTTGGCGAGGACCACATGGTAATCGGCGTGAATGGAGTTGTTGATGATCCACTTCGTACCACGCAAGTGATATTGGCGCCCGTCATCAGCGCCGATGATGGGCGTCGCGCTCGTGCGCAGGCTCAACAGGTCAGAGCCACAATGCTCTTCTGTCCAGGCCAGGGTGAAGATGGCATCTTTCAAATCTTCAGCGAGCTCGTCCTCATCCGAAGCGATGAGCAAGGAATAAGCGAGTAAGGAGGCGCCGATGGCGATATTGATACTGGGTTCGCTACCGGTGAGTTGGATGACGGTCCGCAAAGCGCCGAGCATGCTGAAACGCGGATGCATCTGGTCAGCGACCTGTCGATGGATGGTCCGCAGCCAAGCAAAATCTACGATCTTTCCGTATCGGGGATCCTGGCGATACACCCTGGCTCCTGCGTTGCTTCGGTCTAGTGGCGTATTGGCGGTGGCGCTTGAGCATCGATGGCTTGGCGCATCCGCCGCTGCAAGTCATCCAAGAAACGCACGCTCGCCAAGCGCCGCTCTAGGAGGGAAGCGATGAATCCCTGCATCAAAGCTTCGGTTGCCGCATGCAGTCTAGCAGAAACTTGTAGGGATTTCACACGAGAATAGGGGGTGCGCTGTAGGTAACGCAGCAGTTTCAGCATCTCCAAAGAAATGGGCCTGGCGTCGCCGAATTGTGCCCGACCCGCCCAGCTGAGGACGCCGCCGGCCTCTTTGCTGAAAAAATGATCGCGCGCCGCCAACTTCGATCCGGTGACCAAACAGCGAGTCAATTCCGGTCGAAAGCCAACGATAGCCAACAATTGCAATTCATAATGACGCAAGACCAGGCGGGCGTCACGATCGTCGCAAAGCGCTTGCAGGGCCGCCAGCGTTGTGGCAAAAAAAGCTGTTTGTTCACCATCTTCCTCCCCGAGGAAGAAATTGTCCAACAAATCGGCGATATACAGGCCATAGGCGCCGCGCAGCAAATCTTCGCGCAAGCGCGGAAAGGCCTCGATCATCTCCGCTTGTTGGACGATGCAAAAAGTGCGCCCCTGGCGCAAAAGCAACTCGCTATGCATGAGCAATTCGAGATGGCCGCTCTTGCGACTGGTGAATTTACGCGTGCCGGGGGCCAGCACTCCCAGTTTGCCATGGCGCGGCGTGAAGATGGTCAGGAAGCGATCGGCCTCAGCGAAATTGCGGCGCTTGAGGATGAGCGCGGCGCTGCGGAAGGAACGGGCGCGCCGCCGCCCTCCACCATTCGCGGCTTGGGATGCGGCCATATCCTTATCCGCGCAACTCGGCCGGGCCAAACCCATGTGGCAATAATTCATCCAAACGGGCTTCGAGCAAGACCCGCCCGCTCGGGTTCGCCATCAAGACGCGCAACCGCGGAGCAAATTCATAGAGCATCTGTCGGCAAGCGCCACAGGGCCCGCCACCACCGCTCGCGACGACCGCGATGCTCAAGAATTCGCGCTGGCCTTCGCTCACTGCTTTCACCAAGGCCGTCCGCTCGGCGCATATCGTCGAGGGATAAGCGGCGTTTTCCACATTGCAACCACTGAAAATCTGCCCATCAGTGGCGCATAAAGCGGCGCCGACGGCATAGTTCGAATAAGGGGCGTAAGCGCGCGCGCGCGCCGCAATTGCCGCCCGCACCAAAGCCTCATCGGCGGTCGACCATGGCGCCTCATTCTCCCATGCTTCGCTCATCACCGCGCTCTCCCCCTAACCGATCATCGCTCACCTCAGCCGCGCCCGCATCAGCCGCCAAGCGCGATGCATGCACCTTGCGGATGCGCCGCCCATCTATACTCATCACCGTCAAGCGCAAGTCCCCCGTCTCGACCACCTCCTGCACTTCTGGGATGCGACCCAGCACGCTATAGATATAACCGCCCAAGGTGTCGGAGCCCTCCGTTGGCAATTCCACTTCCAACAAGTGATTCAGGTCATCCAAGTCCATACTGGCGTCAATCTCGTATTCATCCGCGGCCAGACGCACATAATCGGCTTCTTCATGGATATCGTATTCGTCGCGGATATCGCCAACAATCTCCTCGATGACATTCTCGATGGTCACGAGGCCGGCGGTACCACCATACTCATCGACAACGACGGCGATATGCACCTTGGCACGCCGCAATTCCGCCAACAGCTCATCCGCACGCTTCGTTTCTGGGACGAAGATGGCCGAGCGCATGCTATCGGCGATGGAAGCTTCCCCCTTCCCCACCTGCAATAACGCCAGCAAGTCTTTCACATAGAGAAGCCCATGGATGTGGTCAACATCACCCTCATAGACCGGCAAGCGCGAATGGCCGCTTTTCATGAACAATTGCAAGGCATCGGCGAGCGACGCGTTGATGTCAATCGCGACGATGTCGATACGCGGCACCATGACCTCGCGCGCTGTCGTCTCGTCCAAGCGCAATACTGAGGAAATCATGGCCCGTTCCTGGTCTTCGATGGTGCCGTCTTGTTGGCCGGCGGCGACCAGTGAGAGGATTTCCGCCTCGGTGACCGCGCTGACGGCAGCGCTACTGCGGAAGAGCGCCGAGAGCCAACGGCTGAGGCCCAAGGTGATGCCCGTCAATGGGCTCAAGATACGAACCCACCAACGATAGGGGCCCGCCAACCAGGGCACGAGCGTCGTGGCATGCGCGCTGCCGATGGCCTCTGGCACAAGAACACCGAGCACCAGTATCCCCATGGCCACCAAAAATAGCACCAGGGCCTGCCAGACGACTGCCGGCAAGGCCGGATATTGTATGGCCAAAGGGGCAGCGATTTGGCTTACACCCAATGCCGCCCAAGCAAAGAATATCACCGTGTTGCTCAATTGTGCGGTGAGTTGCGCGCGCCGCGGTTGCTTGCGCAGACTCGCGAGAGCGGAATGACCGCGGCCCTGCGCCTCCTCGCCATTGCTGTTGCCATTGCGCGGCAACAAGGCGTTATTCAAGGCCGCCTGTGCCAGCGTCACCCAAGCCTGCGCAACCAAAAGCAAGAGAGCGATCGCCCAGGCGCTCATGCTTTTATGCTCGGTCTATCGGAATCGGCTGAGGAGGGATCTTCGTCCACGAATGGGCGGTAAATGAAACCAACAATTGAGATTAGTGTAACACAAAAAGGGTGAGTGCTGCAAGCGAAGGCTGACGAGCGACAAAAAACCCGCGCGTTGGCGCCAATCTCCCCTGCCCTGGGTGACGGAGGTGCGCTGCGCTGGCTGCGTCGACGACCGGAAGAACGCGCGGGCCGGTCAACTCGTGCCCACTTCCTCGCTACGGGTTGCCGCAACCTCTCGGCGCGCCGCTGGTTGTTGCTGGGTGATGCAATGGATGTTGCCACCACCGAGCAAAATTTCGCGGCTGGGGATGTCGACGATGCGCCGCCCAGGGCAAATCTCCGCGAGCTGCCGCAAAACGCTCTCATCTTGCTCAACGGCAAAGGTCGGGACGATGCAAGCACCATTGGCGAAATAGAAATTCACATAGGAGGCGACCAATTCCTGCCCCGTCGGTCGCGGTCGCGCATGGCTGACACGATCGATGCCTGCCGCTTCTCTCGCGGTCATCCGCTGGGTTGGCGGTAAAGGGATGAGATGGATTTGCAGCGACCGCCCGCGCGCGTCTCGTTCTCGCGAGAGCAGCTCGGCGGCGGCGCGCGTGATGGCGCCGTTGGCGGTTTTTTCATCCTTTTCCCAAGCCAAGGCTACTTGCCCCGGCGCCAAGAAACAAGCGAGATTATCCACATGGCCATCCGTTTCATCGCCCGAAAGCCCAGCTGGTAGCCAAATGACGCGCTCCGCGCCGAGATAATCGCGCAAATACGCCTCAATTTGCGCTCGCCGGAGGTGCGAGTTGCGATTCTCATTCAGCAAACAAGATTCGGTGGTCAATAGCGTCCCCTGGCCATCGCTATGGATGCTGCCACCTTCCAAGACCAAGGGCGCTTCGTAGCGCGGCAAACCTTCAATTTCCAAGACCTTGCGCGCGACCAGCTCATCTCGGTCCCAGGGGAAATAAGCGCCTTCGCGCAGGCCACCCCAAGCATTGAATTGCCAATCCACACCGCGAATTTCCCCCTCGCGGTTGCGCAAGAAAGTTGGACCGCAATCGCGTATCCAGGCATCGTCAGCGCTCAATTCAACGACGCGTATGTTTTCTGGCAAAACCGTGCGTGCGTGGCGAAATTGCGCGGCCGAAACACCCACCGTGACCGCTTCGCAGGCGGCGATGGCCCCAGCGACTTTGGCGAAAACCCGTTGCGCGGGCTTGGCGCCAGCGCGCCAGACATCGGTGCGCTCCGGCCAAAGCAGCCAGCAAGCCTCGTGTGTCTCGAATTCCGCCGGCATATAAAAGCCGTCAGCGCGCGGTGTACTCGCCAGCGTCTTGGCCATTTTCCCCGCTATCGCCAACCTTCAATCGAAAAAACGGCAACGCAGGAGCACCCAGGTAGCGATGAAGGCATCCGTCCAGGCGATTTTCTTGCCCTCGCTCCATTCGCGGCCATTATAAGAAATCGGCACTTCATAGATGCGGATGCCCTGCTTGAGTACTTTGGCGGTGAATTCCGGTTCAAAATCAAAGCCGTTTGCCCTGAGGTGCATACCCTCCACCACTTCACGACGGAATGCCTTGTAACAGGTCTCCATATCACTGAGGATCGCATTGTAGAGCACATTGGTCTGGAGCGTGAGCAATTTATTGGCGACCATATTCCAAAAATTCATCGCTTTGCGCGGCCCGCCCAGGAAGCGCGAGCCATAAACCACCCGCGCGATGCCCTCATGCAAGGGTTTCAGCAAAAGGGGGTAGTCGCGCGGGTCATATTCCAAATCGGCATCCTGAACGATGAGGATTGCGCCGGTCGCTAGGGCGATGCCTTGTCGCAATGCCGCGCCCTTGCCCTGATTGCTTTCAGCGAAATGTACCCGCAATTGCGGAATGCCCTCGCCCGCCAACCGCCGCAAAATTTCGCGTGTGCCATCCGTCGAACCATCGTCGACGATGATGATTTCGCTCGCCAACCCCGTCGCCAAGACGCGGCGCACCACCATTTCGACCGTAGCCTTTTCGTTATAGCAAGGGATGAGTACGCTGAGCGGCAAATCGGCGCGCGGTACAAAGTCGGCGCTCCATAGGGCGCGCAAGGGATTTGACACAACATCCATAGTGGCATTGTAGCGATTAGCGCTGGTCAGCGCTTTCGGCCAAGGCATTTCCCGCCAAGGCGAAGCGTTCCACCAAGCGATACTTGGCTTGGCCCCGGCCTAGCTCGCTGGCGAAAAGGGTGAAATGTCGCGCCGGCGCCGCCGGGCCGCGCCAGCCCAAGCGCGCGGTGAGCCATGCCCCCAATTGGGCAGATGCCAGCGGCTGGCGGAAGCGCGCCAGGGTGATATGCGGCGCAAAGGAGCGTTGCTCGGCAAAACCGAGCGTCGACAAAGCTGCCGCGACCGCCTGCTGGCAATCGAAAAGTTTCTCTTCTCGTTTCAACCCCGCCCAAAGCACACGCGCCGGACCGCGCTTGGGGAAAATTCCCAACCCGCGAGGGTGCAGCAGGAATGCGTCCGTCCGCACACTCGCGAGGACGGAGCGCAATGCCGCCAAGCGCCCCTCCGGCCAATCCCCCAGAAAACACAGGGTGAGGTGCAGGTTGTCTTCTTTGACGCGGCGCAGGCGTTTCGGGCTCATCGGCAACGCCGCAGGAATGGCCGCCAACGCCTTTCGCTGCGCCGCAGCCAACTCCAAGGCGACGAATAGTCTCAACGCGCCAGCGCGTACAGCCACCAAAATTCTTCTCGCGGATAACAAACTTGCAAGAGCGCATCCCAACAGAAGGGCGCGGGTAAAGTGCGCGAGCGCAATTCGCCGTCAATTTCCGCCAGCTTCCGCCGCGAATGCTGCTCGTCTTCGGAGAAACCGCATCGACGCATCTCGAGCAGCAACTCTTGTGCCAGGCTGCGGCGTCTGGCTTCCGCGCCAAAACCACTCAACTGACCACCCTCTTCGCGCCTTTCCCGCAAAGCGGTAATCATCAAGCGCGCACGCCAATCCAACTCGGCGCGCAACTTGCGTTGATAATGCAAACCCCACTCGCGGTAGACCGCTTCCTGCTGCGCGATGACCGCCGCCAGCCCTTCTCGCTGCGCGTTGTCGCCCCCATCGGCCAGCAGTATGGACAAGCGTCTTCGCCGCAGCAAAAATTCGCCTAAAGATAATTGCGGTTGAGCGCGCCCTTCGCGGGCGAAGGCACCACCAAAGAGCGGGAGCGTGAGGCGCTCCTCATAGACGAAGGGTATCAAGGCCTTCGCCATGCGCGCCGCTTGTGCCAAGTCTTCGCTCAGGTGATAGGCTTCGGAAATCGCGCTACCTCATCAACCAGAATAGGGCCAATCAATCTTTTGCGCCCTCACCGGCCTTGAGCTCAGCGACGAAATAAGAAGGCGTACCCAAAGCACGGCTGACCGGACAACGCTGTGCGATTTGCAACAAGCGCTGGCGTTGCTTGCCATCCAGCGGGCCATGCAGCGTCAACTCTTCGCGCACCTCATGGACATAACCGGTCTGGCCGGCGGCGCTGGGGTAATCACCCGCCAGATAGCGCACGATTTCAATCGCCACATCAACACCCTCAAGCGGCCAACCCTTCCGCTCAGCGTACATCTTGGCGGTGATGGCCATGCAACTACCCAGCGACCCGGCCAGCATCTCGGTGGGCATGGGCGCGCTATCATCACCGCCGACATCGCGCGGCTCGTCCATATGCACCGTGAAACCACGCATGCGGATGGTGGTGCGGGCACCCTCACGAAGTTTGATTGTGGCCTTCATATCATCCTCTTCTCTAGGAACCAATCGTGAAAGACAAGCTGAATCAAGAAATGGGGCGCAATTGTTGCAAATTGCGTAGAGATTGATCGTTGCGCAATGTACCCCAGCGCTCTTCGGCGCCTTGCAATTGCCATTCGACAACGAAAAACCCACTTTCGTCGATGTAGGAAAAATTCGGCCGCGTCATCAATACCTGACGAAGAACACCGATCAGCTCGCGCGATTCATCGCCGCTAAGCAAACGAAAATATTGACCCGGTTGCCATTCGAAAAAGATGGGCATATCGCGCCAGCGACCCTGCATCTGGATGGGCGCCGTCGCGCTTGTGCAGGACATCGATACACCTTGCAAGCGATGACGCCAGAGCGTATGGTTAACGCGCTCCTCAATGTAATAAGGACGCGGCTCAGGCGTTGAATAAAACCAGCTGCGGGCAGATGTCGCCATCTTCCCCCCTATCTTATAGCATCAGCGATGAATGGCGAGATTATAACGCAATCCCGGCTGATTCTTAATGCCCGAACCCATCCTTGCTCCACCAGACCACTTCGCCACATTCTCGCTTCCAAGCGTTTATACTGGGTGCTATGAAACCCAACCACCCTCTTCATGGTCAGCGGCGCTGGTGGCTTGCTGTCGCCTCCATCCTCCTCATCTTCATCGCGCTACTTGGCTGGAGAGCCTGGCGCCAATTGGCGATTTCCCCAGCCCCTCCCCTCGGTTTTCCCAACGGACCCATTGCCTTCATGAGCAATCGTAGCGGTAACTGGGATATCCATTGCCTCGAAGAGGACGGCAACCTGCACAACCTCACGAGCAGCAATGACACCCACGAGCTCTTCCCAGCCAGCTCTTTCGATGGCCGAGCTTTGCTTTACATTTCTACGGCAGAGGACAGCAAGTTGGCGACCATCCTGGACCTGGAGACAGGTGAGCGGACCGCTTTCGGCGCGCAAGACATCGTCAAAATTGCCCTCGCAACCTTCGCCAAAGAGCGCATCGATTGGGCAGCGCGCTGGTTTCAAGACGCGGATGCCGCCATCGCTCGCATCGGCATGTCCTTACGCAACCCGCTCGCCCAGCTGGAGATCTTCGCTTATGAAAGCGGGCAAGAGGAAAGCGCCACAACCGTGGAAAGCACTCAACAAATCAGCGATGGTGCTCCGGGAGTCGAATGGATGCCCGCTGTTTCACCCGATGGCACGCTCATCGCTTTCATCTCCGACCGCGATGGTGACAATGGCTTGTACCTGATACCCCGTTCGGGCGGCGAAATTCAACCTTTGGCCCAACACCCTGCGGCGGATTTTGCACCATTCTGGTCATTGGATGGCGAATGGCTCGCTTTCTTCTCCGAGCGCGCTGAGGGTTTGGCTAGTGGTAATCTACGCCTCTACCTCATCCGCCCCGATGGTCGTGACCTGCATGAGTTGGCCGCGGGGGAGAGTTTCGCCGGTGGCGCCGCCCTCTCGCCAGATGGTAAAACGCGCGTTTATGCCAGCAACGAGAGCGGTCATTGGCATCTATATGAAATGAAAGAAGGGGAAAACACGGGGCTAGCCTTGACCGCCGGCGAGCATGACAACCTCTACCCCAGCTGGTTTCCGCAAACCATCCTTTGTCAAGAAGGCGGGGAATGAAGATGAAGGCCGGCTCACCAACATGATCATCTCGGAAATGAATTGGATTTACCTCGACGACCAACCAGAGCGTGAGCGCCTCCAAGAAGCGATTCGCCAAATACGCCAGCGCGCTTGTGAAATCGCCCGTCGATATCCGCGTGAAGAAAATCCACCCAAAGATGATGGTTGGACCATCGCCGCCACCCTCGCGCACCTGCACGCCCTGGATACTCTGGGTCGCTGGCAATTGCAAGCGGCGCTGGTCGGCATCCGACCGCGCTTCTCGGCAGAACAATTGGATCGCCTGAACGATTGGCAGCGTCGTTTTTTCTCGCGCACCCCCATCGAAACCACTCTCGGCCGCATCGACCAACATACCGAGCGCCTTTGCCAATTCGTGGCGGATATCCCCCTGGCGAAGCTGAGCACGGCGGTTTGGTTGGCGCGTTCTGAGGAATGGAGCACCATCGAGCGCGCGGCACAAATCTATTTTTGGCACCATTGGCAAGAACACCTAGCGGAGATTGAGGCCGCCGCGCCGGGAGCCTCGCCCAGCGCGAGCGCGAACTGATGCGCGCCTTGTTGCAACGCGTTTCCCAGGCGCGCGTCTGGGTGGGGGAAGAAATCGTGGGCGAAATCGGCGCCGGTTTGCTGATATTATTGGGCGTGACGCCAGGCGATGGCCAGGAGGAAGCCACTTGGCTGGCGAAAAAAGCGGCTGGCTTGCGCATTTTTGATGACAAGCGCGGCGTGATGAACATTTCCGCACGCGATGCATCCCTGGGCGCCCTAGTCGTTTCTCAATTCACACTGTATGCCGATATGCGCAAGGGGCGACGCCCGAGCTACTTGCGCGCCGCCGCACCACCTGAGGCGGCGCCCTTGGTGCGAAATTTCGCCGCCTGCCTGCGCCAAGAAGGGCTCGCCCCGGTGGCGGAAGGGCGTTTCGGCGCCACCATGCGCGTCGATATCCAAAACGAGGGTCCGGCCACTTTTTGGTTGGACACGGCCGAGCTACGCCGATGAGCGCTGGCCAGGCCCGCCAAATCCTGCATTTTGCGGACCTGCACCTTGGGCTCGAGCGCTACAGCGGGCGGGCCGATGCGGCTGGGCTCTTTCCACGCACCCTAGATACGCTGCGCGCGCTCGATGCGCTCATCAGCGACGCGCGCGCGCAACCACCAGATGTCATCCTATTCGCTGGCGATGCCTACCATTCCTCGCAACCGGGGCCGAACCTGCAACGCGCTTTCGCCGAGCGGGTGTTGGCCTTGGCCGACATCGCGCCGCTGGTCCTCTTAGTCGGCCAACATGACGCACCCGCCCAACCCGAACACGCCTCCAGTTTGGCGATTTTCGCCACCTTGCCCCTGCCAAGAGTTCATGTCGCGATGGATTTCTCCATCCAGAGCCTGCAATGCAAGGGTGGACCAATCACCTTGGCGACCGCACCGCATCACCACGACCCGGCCAAAATCGCGGCGGAAATCCCCAAATTGGCCGCGGCGGTGGCTGGCGATGCGCCGCGCGTATTGCTCGCGCATACCCATCTTTCCGAGGCGGCCACCGCTGATGAGCGACCACCGCAAAGCACCTTACCCCAAGCGGCTCTCGCCAACCCCGCCTGGGATTATGTCGCCCTGGGCGCCATCCATCGCCACCAGGAGTTGGGCGACGACGATTCCCCACCTTTGGTCTACCCCGGTAGCTTGCAAGGACTGGATTTCAGCGCGGCCGCCGAAGAAAAGGGCTATATCCGCGCCGAAATCGCCCGTGGACGAGCGGAATGGCGCCTTCAACCCCTGCCGTCACGGGCCTTTCTGCGCATCGCTGTCGATCTGCGCGATGCCGATGACCCACTATTGGCCTTTCGCGACGCCATCGCCGATTGCGACATCACCGGCGCAATCGTCCGCCCAGATCTGCGCCTCACCCGCGAACAAGATGCGAAATTGACCGAGCGCGCTTTGCGGCAATTGCTGCGGGCCGCCGGCGCCGAGCACATCGCCGCCAGCCAACGCGAGCTGAGCGGCCCAGTCGAAGCGCGCCTACAAGAAATCAGCGCTGACCCGTCGGCGTTGCTCGCGCAATATTGGCAATTGCGCGAAAAAGCGCGCGGGCAGGCTTTTACGAAAGAGGAAAAGGAAGGGCTGAATATTGCGGCGCAAGAAATCTGGGCGGAATTGGCCAACGAAGAATGATCGGGCTGCCCCATTCAGCGGGAAATGGCGAAATATTGCAATAGTTTTCGCTCCAGCATCGCGCCGCCGGCCAGGCCATCCAATGATTTCAGCGCGGGGGAAAGCGCCAATTCGCGCAACTCGGGCTCCCCTTCCCCAGTAGCGCGCGCGATGGCTAGCGCATCCGCCAATCTACCGGTGCCCGCCAGCGACCAGATGGGCAAGCCCTCAGCGAGTGCCGCGCGGATATCGCGTTGGGCAATCCGCCCCCCATTCAGCAACAAGCCAAGGGGGGGATGGCGCCCAGCGCCGAGGGCACGAACCAGGCGCGAGAGCCATCCGGATTCCGCGCCCCAATCTTCACCATCCACCAGCAAAAAATGACTGTGATTCCCATCCAATATCCCCTCACCGCGGCGTTGTAGGATACCCTCAGGCAAAACACCGATGAGGGGAAAAGTCGCGCCCATCTCAGCACGCGCCTGGCCCAATAAGGCCATCACGCCCGAAGAGGTCCCACCGTCGACCAGGCAAAGTTCAAGCACCGCCGCCACCCGCGCTATTCCCCGCAATAAATCACACACCAGCTCTTCATATTCCTTGGCCAGCTGGAGCGCACCACCACTGACGAAAAGCGCCGGACGCGGTGGCGTCAGGCCCAGTTCATCCAGGACGCGCCCGACCGCGCCCCCCGGCGCGCAATGCGCGAAAGATGCCAAAACCCTCGCTTTTGGCTCGTCGTCCCCGCCCATAACCACTCAGTCTAGCGACTACGGCGCTTCCGCGCTCCCCTACCCGCGCCGCGCCGCGCGACTATACTGGAGAGTGCAAGTATGGAAACGCCTTCGCTTCACCCCTTGAGCACAGCAGCTCGTGACGCGCTGCATGCCTGGTTCCAAAAGCAGGCAACCGCTTTGCCCTGGCGACGCCAGCGCAACCCCTACCGCGTTTGGGTCGCTGAAATTATGCTCACACAGACGCGCGTCGCCACCGTGCTCCGTTATTATGAGCGCTTTCTCGAAGCCTTCCCGACCATTCAGGACCTAGCGAGGGCCCCTGCGGAATCCGTCATCAAGCGTTGGGAAGGTCTCGGTTATTACGCGCGGGTACGCAACCTACAAAAGGCCGCAAAAATCATCATGCAGCGATATGGCGGTGAATTGCCGCGCTCGGAGGAAGCGCTGAGCGCGTTGCCTGGCATCGGCAAATATACGGCCGCGGCCATCGCCAGCATCGCTTTCGGCTCCCCCGTCGCCGCCGTCGATGGCAATGTCCGCCGTGTCCTGAGCCGCCTGTTGGATATCGCCGGCGATGTTCACCAAGGCCAAGGCGCGCGCCTTCTCGAGCGGGCCGCCCAAGATTGGCTCCCTTATGATGCGCCGGGGCGCCATAACGAGGCACTCATGGAATTGGGGCAACGCATCTGTCGGCCACGCAAAACGCGTTGCCCAGAATGCCCCCTGCGCGCGCATTGCCGCGCCCACCTACGCGGCACCGTCTCCCTGCGCCCGCAGCCACGCCGCCGCTCAGCGCTGAGGCGAGAGTGGCACCTCGGCGCAATCATCTTCGATGACGCCGGACGCCTTTTGCTGCGCCAGCGCGCGACCGATGAAACCCTGGGGAATCTCTGGACTTTTCCCGGCGGCCGCATCCGGCTGCGCGCAGAAGACCCACAAAATGATTCGCCCGCCGCCGGCGCCACGCTGCTGGCCGCATTCCTGCGCGAGCAATTGGGTTGCGCGGCGCAGGTTGGCGAGCTGTACTCGGTGATACCCCTGCATATCTCTGGCCTGCGCGCGCAACTATTCGTCTATCGCGCCAAGCTGACGCCAAGCTTCCGTTTGCCGAATACCACCTTTCGCTGGCTCACCGTCGAGGAAAGAGCCAAGCTCAGCTTTGCCAAAGCAGAGCGCCATATCCTGGCGCGCCTCACGGCGTTGCTATGAACGAAAAAGGCTGCGCAAGAAAAAGACCAAATTGGCCGGTCGCTCCGCGAGGCGCCGCATGAAATAGGGGTACCATTCTGCGCCAAAAGAAATCAGCACACAAACGGGGTCGGTTTTGACCAATTCGCGCTGCAACTCCCTACGGATACCGTAGAGCATTTGAAACTCATAGCGTTCGCGCGGAATTTCTCGGGCAGCGATGTGTTCGCGCGTAGCCGCGATCATACGCTCATCATGGGTGGCGACATCCAGGAATGCGCCCGGTTGGTCGAAGAATTGCCGCATGAGGCGAAGGTAATTGGCGTCCACCTCCGCCTTATCCGAAAATACAATCGACGGTGATTCCAGATAAGCGCCTTTGACGATGCGGATGACGGCACTTTTGTCGGCCAGGTTCGCCAAATCTTCGGCGCTACTCCGCAAATAAGATTGGATGGCGACGCCAACCTGCTCTCCGAACTCTGCCCGTAAGCCCCGATACAAACGCAGGGTGGGTTCGATATAAGCGCTACTTTCCATATCGAGCGTGACGCGCGTGCCGCCGCGGTCGCGCGCAAATTGCAAGATGGCACGCAGGTTGGCTTCGCAAACTTCTTCGTCGATATCCAAACCCAACTGCGTGACCTTAAGGGCGATATCTGCCCTCAACCCTTCGTCGGCGATGGCCGAAGCCACCCGCTGGTATTCTTCGACCACCACTTGAGTTTCCGCTTCACTATGAACCGCTTCGCCCAGATGAGTGAAAGTCACCCGCATACCTTCGGCGTTGAGCGCTTTGGCAACCACGAGCGATTCGGCGAGCGTTTCGCCGGCGACAAAGCGACGGGCGACGCGACGCGCCAACCCATTGCGGGTGGCGAAACGCTGCGCCCAATTGGCCGTCGATAGGTAGAGCAATGAGCGTCGCAACATCGACCCTATCATAACACCTTGACGGCAACTCGCGGTAGACAAGGATGGGATAGTGATGAAGGGGTCATCCGCCCAATTGCCCGCGGGTCTGATTCATTGTGGTGTGAGCGCTTGCGGCCAAGGCAACCACATCTCCATCACGGCGCGGCCATCGACCCATTGCCCCTGCAAAGCGACCTCCCAATGCAAGTGCGGCGCGGTGCTGCGGCCGCTGGTGCCGCTCATGCCAATGATTTGCCCGGCGCGCACCCTTTGCCCACGAACCACATGGACCTGCGAAAAATGGGCGTAACCCGAATAGAGCGTCGCGCCGTGGTCGATGAGCACATAATGCCCACGCAAAGCCAACCAGCCCGCGTAGACCACCCTACCGGCCGCCATCGCGGCCACCGGCGACCCCAGCGGCGCGCGGAAATCCCAACCGCTATGGCGCGCCCGATAATCGCCATTGAAACTGCGAAACTCGCCGTAGGGCGCGCTGAGCGGGCGTCCGGTCGGCCATTGTAGGTTTTCCCAGGATGCCTGGGTCTCTGGCCCGACCCATTCGCGCAGGCGGTTGACCTCCGCTTGCTCCAATTCATCATCCAGCAACGCGGCGCTCTCCCGCGGCAAAGTCACCTCCCTGGTGATGAAGCGGCCGACCGTCACCGGGAAATTGGCCTCGATGGTCGCGACGGCGCCGTCGGCGCCCACGATAGCCACCCTGAGCGTATACTGGCGCGGCGCCTGCTGCATCGCCACCGCCAACAAAGCATAATGCGCATCATCGCTGACAAAAGTCGGTATCTCGCGCTGGAAGCAATGCAAGGTTAGGGTGCGAATCGCGCCACCCGTCACGCGCAACAAACCGACCCCTCCTTGCGGCAATTCTTCAAAGTACAACTCGAGGTTATAGGGCGGGGATTCGATGCGCACCAAAGCCGCGGGCGGCGGGCTCGGGATACTGGGGCGAGGGAGTTGCTGCGCCAACACAGGGATGGCAACCGCCGCGGTACAGGCGAACGCAAGAAAAAAACGGGCCAACATCATGCCAAAATAGCAGTGGCCCAGGCCACCCGCCAGCGTCTTTCGCCAGCATACTTATACTGCAAATATGCGCGCCAATGGAAAGCCCATCTTGCATTGCGGGTACGGAGTATTGTTATTCCTGTCTGTCCTGATGGCCTGCCAACCAGCGACCACGAACCGCGACAGCCAGCAAGATGCCGCCGCCGCTCAGCGTTATTTGTTGCATGATATCCCCGGTTATTCCGAGCTGGATACACTGGACGCGCTCTTCGCCATCGACCAATTCATCGCCGGCGCCAGCCTGCTCAGCGGCAATTTCCTGGCCGCCGGCCTCATCGAGCGCCTGGGCACAATCGGGAAATGCTATCAGGATGTCGGCGCCCTCGCCGCCCGCACCTATACGAATGTGGCCGCGGGCAAATATGGCCTTTTGCTCGTCTTGAACCAAGAACGCATCTTGAGCAACTTCCTCGCCTGCGCAACCCGTGGCCCGGTTTTCGCCCAAAACGCCGGCAGCGCCTGCATCCAGGTCGGCCAATTCGCCGTCCAGCCCAATCACTATTGGTATGTCTACGCCGGGACGCACCCCGACCTATGCGCGGCGCTCGGCGAACATTTCGGCGCGCTCCGAGATTAAAGGCGAACGCAAATCAAAGCAGAAAGCGCTCATACTCGCCATCGGCCGGCGGCCCCCAACAAGCCCAGAATTCGGAGCGACTCGGGCGCATGATGACCGCGCCGCAGCTCTCGACTGCCAAGGGCGGTTGTGGGCGCTGACAGACCTCAGCGGCCTTCGTGAGCTCCATGAGCGTCTGGGGCGTTATGGGCCACTGTCGCAGCCATTCGCGGGCGATGCGCAAACGCGCCCGCGAGCTGGCCAACGAATGCGGTTCACGCTCCCTTTCGCATTCGGCCGTGCGCGCAAAGAGGCAATGGTTGGTGTGCACGATGGCCTCTCCCCCTAGGGGGGTGATTTCCTGACGAGTGGACATCGCCTCAATATTGAAACCGCGACCATCGCGATCGAGCAGCAGGTAATTGTGCGCGCCCGCCAGCGGCGCCTCCGTCACACAGGCCAGCGCCGCTTCCAAGGTGGTCTGCGCCAAGGCGCGGCGGATGACGAAGGGCCAAGTCACGCCAATCTGTCCATCGCCGCCCATCAGGTTGTTGACACCGATACAGATGCCCGCTTCGTTCATACCCATCATGCCCACGCAACCAGCTACGCTCAACGCGAGAAAAGCCGGTCCCTCATGGGGGCGGCCACGCAAGAGCAGCAGATGGGGCTTGGCGCTGGCATGCATATCCCAGGTCTGGCCATAGAGCGCTTGGCCATCTATGGCCGCCGCACCACCGACGAGGAAAGCGGTGCAATTGTGCGCTTCGTAGGCGGGCTCGCGTTGGCGTTGCCCGCTGGCATACACGGTATCGATGAAATCGGTGAAACCATTATTGACGATGAGGCTGGCTAGGCTTTCACCGCAGGCTTCGGCCATCCCGCGCAGCTCTTCCATGAGTTCCGGCGCGTATTGTTCGTGGGCGGGGAGGCAATCTTCCGCAAGCGCCAACACTTCGGGGGCGGTGAGCGCGCGGCCGGTCCATTTCGGCGCGCCGCTGAGGCGGATGCGTTCGTCGCAAAATTCGTGGATGGCGGCGGCGTGGAGGGCGCCATGCTGCCACCCCATTTCATAAGGAGCACCGCTTAGCTCAAGGACGCGAATTGGGGGCATAAACCACCTCGCTCATCTGTCTGTTCATCTTGGGCGCCGGTGTCGCACTCATCCCTGAGCATCGGTTCGCGGCAGTCATTGTCGTCCAAAATCCAATGGTATGGACCATTGCTTTCGCCGCAAGCGAGGATGAGGGAGAGTGTAGAATTCCCACTTGTCGCTCCCCCATTCACCATACCAAACGGCAGCAGCGCAAGCAAATCCACCCGCGCACCATTCGACCCTCATCGCACCAACACACGCGCATTCGCCGCATCCCAACGCAATTTTGCCGCCTCACCCACCGCGAAAGTCGTATCGTAGCGCGCCCCGAAATTCTGTAGTCGGACCATCAAGCGAGCGCCTCCCACCAACTCCACCTCGTAACGCGTGTCGGTGCCAATATAGCTGGTCGCCACCACCACGACTGGCAATAAGGTGGTCTCTGCCGTGTTCTCCATGACCGCTGCCTGCGGCAAGAGGGTGAGCTTCTCGGGGCGGATGGTGAGCGTGACGCTTTGCCCGACTGCGGTGCCCGCCGCTGGCAAACCGCCTTGTAACAAAACCTCACCCAAGGCCAAGCGCACCCAGCCACGCCCAGCTGCGCTTTCTTCCAAGCGCCCTTCCAAGAAATTGGTCTCACCGATGAAATCGGCCACGAAGCGGTCGGCTGGTTGCTCATAGGTTTCTTCGGGCGTGCCCACTTGCAACAAGCAGCCGTCATGCATCACACCGATGCGGTCGGCCATGGTCATCGCTTCTTCTTGGTCATGAGTGACATAGATGAAGCTGATGCCCAGGCGTTTTTGCATCGCTTTCAGTTCGGATTGCATCTGTTTGCGCAATTTCAAATCCAGCGCGCCGAGCGGCTCATCGAGGAGCAAGACCGCTGGCTCGTTGACCAGCGCGCGTGCCAGCGCCACCCGTTGCTGTTGGCCGCCGCTGAGTTGACGCGGCCGCCGGTCACCCACCGCCGGCAGTTGCACCAGCTCCAGCGCTTTCGCGGCCCGTTGCTCTGCCTCGGCCCCCGCCAGCCCAGCCATGCGCAAGCCAAAGCGCACATTCTCCGCCACCGTCATATGCGGGAAGAGCGCATAATCCTGAAAGACGGTGTTCACTGGGCGATGAAAAGGCGGGATGCCCGCCATGGCCACCCCGCGTATGCGAATCTCGCCGCGGGTCGGCTGCTCGAAACCGGCGATCATGCGCAGCGTTGTCGTCTTGCCACAACCGCTCGGGCCAAGCAATGCGAAAAATTCGCCCGGCGCGACGGCCAAATTGACATCCTTTACGGCCGGGACCGTCTGCTGGCGCCCGCGAAATTCTTTGCTGACGCCGACCAATTCAACTTCCATTCATCTGCTCATCCGCTTTCGCTTTGCCGAAAAGATGAGGGCGCAGAGCCGAATATCGGCGCCGCGCCCAAAAGTAGCCGCCAATCAGCCACCAACAAAGATCAATAGCTCATCCCAAGCGTTGTTATAGAGCTCGTCTTGCTCCGCAGTGGATTCCTGAATGGTGAAGAGGTTCATGCGCGTCTCTTCAGAGGGGTAGATGGAATTGTCCATCAGCATCTCCGCGTCAATCAAGCCCTGTTCGATGGCCGCCTGGTTGGGTGAGGCGTAGGCGGTGTAGTTGCTGATGTCGGCGCCGACCTGTGCATCCAGGATGTAATCGATGAAAACCTGCGCCAGTTCTGGGTTGGGCGCATCGATGGGGATGGCCAGGTTGTCTGTCCAGAGGGCTGTACCTTCGACCGGCAAGACATAGGCATAAGTATCGCATTCACATTCATCAGCCAGAGCCAAGATGTCGCCGTTGTATTCGATGGTGAGATCGACATCACCACGCTCGAGCATGACTTGGCCATCGTCGGCCGCGATGGCGACGACATTGCCACTGCGCTCAATCAGGTAGTCGCGCGCGGCCGCGATTTCATCCGCATCCGCCGTATTCGGGTCGTTGCCGAGCAAAACATGCGCGAAGCCGAACATCGAGCGGCGGTCATCCAACCAGGCGACCGGGCCGTCGTAGTTCCAAAGTTCTTCCCAACTGGAGATGCCATCCGGCAATTTCTCGGTGTTATAACCGATGCCGATGGTCCCCCATTGATAGGGTAGCGTATAGACATTGCCGGGGTCATAAATCGGGTCCAGCAGGTCCGGGCTGATATTGGACATATTGGGTATCATCATCATGTTCAGGGGTATGAGCAACTCATCACGAATCATGGTCGCGACGGTATCGCCGGAGGGCACGATGATGTCATAGCCGGGGTTGCCCTGGCGGATTATGGCGAGCATCGCTTCATTGCTCTCATAGATATCGTAATTGACGGTCACGCCGCAGGCTTCTTCAAAATTGGGGATGGTGTCTTCGGCGATGTAAGTCGACCAATTGAAGACATTCAGCGTCTGCCCCGCAAAACCAGCCGGGCATTCCCAAGCGGCCATCTCTCCTTGGGCGAAGAGCGCGGCCGGTGCCAGCCACAACAACAATGACAAACCGATCCATTTCTTCATTATTGCTTCTCCTTTTTTTGAACTCCATCGATCATAACAAAAACGGTTTCAAAAGCGACCACGCGCCTCACGCCCTTGCAAGGCGAGCGATATCCCGACCAACAAAGAGGAAAGGACCAACATCAGCGTGGAGATGGCGTTGATCGCCGGCGTGGGGCTCAATTTCAACAAGCCAAAGACGAAGATTGGTAGCGTGTCAAAACCGGCACCACGCGTGAAAAAGGTGACGACGAAATCGTCCAGTGAAATTGTGAAAGCCAGGAGCGCGCCCGCCAAAACGCCCGGCAGGATGAGGGGGAAGGTGATGCGCCAGAAAGTGCGCCATTCGTTCGCGCCCAAATCGCGCGCCGCTTCTTCATAATTGGGGTTCATATCCACCAAGCGCGCGCGCACCACCAAAGCCACAAAGCTGATACTGAAGGCCACATGGGCGATGACGACGGTGCCAAAACCGCGCGAGATGGCTTGCCCACTCATCCCTCGCCACCATTTCGCCAATATGCTGAAAAAAAGTAGCAGAGAAACGCCCTGCGTGATTTCCGGGATGACCAAGGGGAAATAGAGCAAGCCATCCAGCAGGCGCTTACCGGGAAAGCGTCCGCGCACCAGCGCCAGCGCCACCATCGTGCCGATGACCGTCGAAATCAGCGTCGATACTGCCGCAATCAGCAAGCTGTTTTGAAAAGACCCCAGCATCTCATCAGTCGAGAAATCCTCACCCACGCCCACCACATTGGTGAGGATGCCCTCATACCAAGTGAATGAAATTCCACTCAAACGAGAGACGGATTTTGATTCGTTGAAAGAAAAGACCACCAACACCACGATGGGCAACCAGAGAAAAGCGTAGGCAAATATGGGCGTGAGGCCGAAGCCGAAAACGCGACCAACCTGACGGATGGCCAGGTCGCGGCGCACCGCCCCATACTGAATCGCCGGCAGTTGTTCCGCGCTGCCTTGCGGCGGCCTGCCAACCCGTGACGATCGGTCAGCCATCCGCCGCCAAGCCGCGCCGTCGCAACCCCCAATAGAGTAGCGCCAGCAACAAAACCATGGACATCATCACGACCGACATCGCCGCACCCTGTGGCATATTGCCAGAGCCACCGAACTGCCGTGCGATGAGATTGCCAATCAGCAATCCGCGCACACCCCCCATCAACACCGGCGTCACATAAGCCCCCACCGAAGGGATGAAGACCAGCGCACTCCCCGCCAGGACGCCGGGCATTGTCAAAGGCAAAACCACACGCCAGAAGGCGCGCCAATCGTTCGCCCCCAAATCATGCGCCGCATCCACAAAACGAAATTCGAAACGCTCCACCGAAGCGAATATCGGCAATACCATGAAGGGCAAAAAACCATAAACCATCCCCACCAACACACCAAACTGGTTATCCACCAAGCGCAGGGGTTGCAAGAGCAATCCCAGGTTTTGCAGGATGCCATTGATGGTACCCTCATTGGCCAGCAAGGTGCGCATCGCGTAAGTGCGGATGAGGAAATTGGTCCAGAAAGGCAAGATGACCAGGAAAAGGCAAAAAGAGCGGACCACGGCGCTACGCCGTGTGCTGATGAAGAAGGCGAGCGGGTAGCCAAGTATCAAGCAGATGACGGTCGTCAGCGCGGCGATTCGTAGGGAGCGCCAAAGTATGGGCGAGAAAACGCCCAATGTGCGCTGGTAATGCTCCAGGGTGAAGGGTAGAGTCCCACCGGCGTCCTGCGCGCGCGTCATGAAGCTGACGACCAATACCAGCAACAGAGGCACCACGAAGAAGAGACCGAGCCAGAGGATCGTCGGGCTGGCGAGCCAGATACCACGAATGGGTTGACGCTGCGCTTGCATCGCTCTTTGACGATCCCCTCACCCTGGCCAACAAGCGGTAATTGTACCTCCTAATGCCAAAATCACAAAAAGCGTCAGCCTGGCCGCAAAAGAGGGCTTGTGATAAACTATGGGATTATGGAGACAAAAGCGCCGGTTGAAAGACCCATCCCCAGCGGTGTACGCATCATCAACGCCCGCGAGGAGCATGGCGCGGGGGTGGCGGCCTGCGTGCGTGCCGCCTATGGGGTGCCCGAGGGCGATCCCGGTCATTGGTGCATCACTGCCGCGGACCTACACCAGCAATTGCAACGCTTCCCCGAAGGCCAGTTTGTCGCCAGCGAAGAGGGCGGCGGGGTCATCGGTTATGCGAGCACAATGCGCCTGAGTCGGCCACCGGATTTGCCTCCTTTGGCTTGGTTGACGGCGATTGGCGACATGGGCATCGCCGCGCATGAACCAAGCGGCGCTTGGTTGTATGGTGTCGAGATGGTGGTGCGGCCAGAATGGCGTCGACGCGGCGTCGGTACGGCGCTTTATGCCGCTCGCTTCGCCCTCGTGCGCCGCCTGGGCCTACGCGGTTGGTACGCCGGCGGCATGCTCATGGGCTACCCCGACCATGCCGACACCCTCTCACCGCAGGAATACGGCGCGGCCGTCAAGCGCGGCACACTCCGCGACCCCACCGTCACCATGCAGATGAACCGCGGCTTCCAGGCGCGCGGAATTATCGAAAATTACCTCCCCGAAGAGGCCCCCGGCAATGTCGCCATGCTCATCGTCTGGGAAAACCCTGAACACATAGACTCGGAGGCGAAATCATGACCGCTCTTTATGATGGCCCATGGTTGCGCGAGCGACTGGCACAATCGCAGGCCCTACTCGAGGGCGCCTGGGAGGCGCTCCCCGAAGCGCAGCGCGTCATCCTACCGCCCGGACGCTTGGCCAAATTGAGCCAATGGCCGGCGCAATTGCACCTCTACCATCTCTATATCTACGAGCGCATCACGGCCGATTATGCCCGCTATTGGCTGGAAGGCGGCGCCAAGCTCAGCGAAACCGAAGACCAGGAGCACGAGCGGCTCTGGCGCGGACAAGAAGAGGATTGGCGAGCGCTGAGCGGCGCGGAGACGCTGGCCGGGATGCAAGAACAGCGGCGGCGCTTGTTGGCCAACTTGGCGCAGGTGCGCGATTGGGACGCGCGCCACGATGTCTTTTGGGGGAAACAAAACCTGCGTTGGATAGCAGCCAAAGGCCTACAACATACGCTCGAACACACGAATACGCTGATGCAACTGGCGATTTTTTGGGAGCGCGCTTAAAGGCGAGCGCGCTGACCGCACCAGCGACTGGACGATGGATGAGCGGGCCGCTGGCCAGACAAGGGTCATTTGCGCTGACGCTGGCGCAAACGGCGTTGCGCACGGCGGCGTTGCGCGCGGCTCAGCTTGGGTTTTGAAGCTGCACCACCCGCTTTACCCTTTGGCGGCGGCGCGGGGTTTGGAATGAGCGCATACCCTTCGTTAGCGGCCGCTTCCGTTCGCATCTTCAGGCCAAGCGGCAATAAACGCACGCGCCCGGTGGCGACCAACTCGTAAGAAACCGTGACTCCGCGCTGTTTTGCGAGCTCGCCCAATTTATAGGTTTCTTGCGCTTGCAATTTGCGGATTTTCCCCTGCGTCATGCGGCGGTGCTCCTCGCTACGCGTATGCAGCTTTTGGTCGTTGAACCGATGAATCTTCTCGCTGAAAGAGCGTTGAATCGCCGCTTCACGGGCGCGCAAACGACTCTCGTTGCTTTGCCGACTTTCTTCAGCCTGTTGGTCGCGCCGCTCATCAATCCAAGCAAAGGCCGCTTCCTTGGCGGCATCCCATTTTGGGGAATCAGTGGGCAGGGCAATCAATTCTTCCCGCTCATGCAATTGTTGGAGCAAACGATTGGCCTCATTGGGCCAGCGAGCGCCGTCCTCAGTGATGATGATGGAAACCAAATTGCGCCGCGAGCGCACACTGTTCTCAGTCATCACGAAGAGAAAATAATGCCCTTCCTGCACCGCCCGCACATCGGTTTCAATACCCATCCCCTGCAGCGCGGGTATACCGCGGTATTCGCGCTCCCAGTAATCGCGCGCGAGCTCTAGCAAAGGGTGCCGATAGGTGATGAACTCGTATTGGGTGCGGTTGACGGCCGTCTCGTCGTCAAAAGTGACCAGGCAATCCTGGTTGTTTTGCAAGGATTCGTTGAGACGGGGCGAGATGGGTTGAATGATTTGGCCCTGTCGTCTTTTTTCTTGTATGAAATCCAACAGCCGCGTCTGCAATCCGGCATCCGGGCTGAGGCGGTATTGCCGGGTTCCGGCGTAGGGCTCCAGGCGAGATGCGGGGAATTCCTCCCGCAGATAACTCTGCAAAGTCGCGCGCACTTCTTCCGGGTGGATGACACGGCCACTGGCTTCAGCTTCCTGAATTTGATGGCCCAATAGGCTATCTGGGCTCAGCAATTCCCTAGCCTTCCGATCGTAATCCTGCTGAATCTCGCGCTCATGGCGAATTCGCTCTTCGGCGCGCTTACTGGCTTCTTCCAACTCTTCCTCCGATAGGCTGCGGTCCATCAACTTCTTTTGCAAATCACTGATGATTGGACCCAGGATATGCTCGAGGTCGCCGATCGATTGCTCGAAGAGGCCGATACGGTCGTGTAGACGCTGCAATATGCGCGTGTCGATATCGACATCCAAGTAGAAATTATAGATACGGATGACTTCATGGCGTTGCTTATAGCGGTCGAGGCGGCCGATGCGTTGCTCGACGCGCATGGGGTTCCAGGGCATGTCATAGTTGATGATCGTGTTGCAAAATTGCAGGTCGATGCCTTCGCTACTCACCTCGGAGGAGATCAACAAACGAAAATCCGTTTCTTCCGCGAATTTTGCCACGATTTCGCGACGCTCTTTGACATCGACACCGCCATGCACCAGCGCATAGCGCAATTGATGCCGCTTGAATAGCGGGCGTAGACGCTCCTCCAAATAATTCAGCGTACCGATATAACTGGCGAAGAGCAAAATCTTGCTGGGCCCCAAGCGCGGCTCCGCATCCTCGGTCAAGATTTCCGTGATTACGCGCTCCAATTGCGCGAATTTGCTGTCCTTTTCGCCCAAGGCGCGCGCCAATTCGCGCGTCGTCCCGCTGAAACTCCATTTCACTTCGATGAACTGCGCATCCGCATCACGCCGCAGGGAGCCATTTTGCCCAGCGTATTCCTCTTCGCCCCAATCATCGTAAATCGAGCGTTCGATGAACATCGCCGCATCGGTGCCCTGCAGGCATTGCTGGCGCAGCGCCGGCAAACAGCTGGCCGCCATGCGCTCACGCGTGGTGCGCGCAAAACCGCGATGCCGCACTTGACGCCGCCGCAAATCAGCGTCGGCATCGCGCATCAGCGCGCGGTAGAATTGCTCCTCTAGCTCGTGTGGTTGGATGGAGACATTGGTGGCGCGACGCATAGCGGGGGGAATCTCCTTCCCTTCCCGGTCACGATAGACGACCTCGCGCTTGCGCGTGCGTTGGAAGATGGGCGCCAGGGTGTTCAATTTGTGGGTATCGCGTTGCAAGCGGACCAGCCGTTGTTGGTTCTTTTCCGCGCTGAGGTCAGCCTGCGCCAACTTTTCCAGTTCATCAATCACCGCCCAATAGTCGGGATTGCCACGGAAATCATCGTATCGAGCGTTTTTCAACTCATACAATTCCAATAAAGCATCGTCCAATTCACGCGCGCCCAATAGACGCGCCGCCTGGATGAGATGACGATTGGGGGCGATGCTGCGCTCGAAATCGCTGAAATCTTCAAAGTCTTGTGCTTTCATCAACTGGAACAAATGAAAGAGGTTCTCGTTGCCCGTCTGCAGTGGTGTCGCGCTGAGGAGCACGGCCGCCGGTCCCTCGTCCACCAATTTTCGCCCCACTTTATGGGTGGCCGTGGCGCGGTTCCGCATATGATGCGCCTCATCGAAGATCACCAAATCTGGGCGAAAATCGGCTTCCTCAATCCGCTCCAGGTGCTCCCGATAGCGCAGCGTCTCATAACTCACGATGGCGCGAAAGAAATGGGGATGAATGCTGCGTTCGTAGGCAGCGAGCAATTCCTGCAAACCGGCGCTGTTCAATAATTGGAAATCTTCATCGAATTTTTCTTTGAGCTCACTTTGCCATTTATTGCGCAAACTGGATGGACAAACGATGAGCACACCATTCAAGGACTCGCGCGCCGCGAGTTCACGGTAGATATAACAAGCTTCGACGGTTTTACCCAAGCCCACTTCATCGGCTATCAAGATGACCTGGTCGGGGTTTTCCAAGAATTTCAAGACCGGGAGGTATTGGTAGGGCAGGAAATCCGTCCGCGATTGGCGAAAATCATAGAGTGTATCCGTCAAGGGATGACGCAATTTCAGCAGCAACAACTCGCGCAAGAAATCATCACGGCCGAGCCAATTCGGCACCTCTGGCGCCAAGGCCTCCAAATCCGCTTCGACATACCAAGGTGAGCGATCGCCCAAAGCGCCCGCGCTGGTGCGTTCGCCGCCAATACTGGGGCCCGCCAAAGCGACCTGATAACGCAGGCAACCATCACTTCGCTCCGCCCGCGCCCGTACCACGCCCCGCCTGTCCGGGTCATATCGCAGGCGCACGCGCTGGCCGGTTACAAAAGCACCCTTCACTTCAACACTCCCCATCCTCATCCCTTCCCGTAACCCCGTTAGTGTAACACCCCGTCATATTTTTGCAGGGCGGGTTGAAATCGCTATCATGCAAGCAGAATCATTCAGGAGCTGGCGTTATGCAGGAAATCCATATCGCCCTTTGCCAAGGCCGCTGGCGAGGCGATCGAGAGACCACCCGCGCCCGCTATGCGGAGTTGGTCGCTGAGGCGGCGGCCAGCGCTGAAAAGGGCATCCCGACCCTCGTCTGCTTGCCCGAATTCACGCTCGCCCCCTATTTCGCTTCTTCCCACGACCCCGCCGGTTTCACCTGGGCCGAGGAGTTGACTGGCGGCCCCAGCGACCGCGTCTTCCGCACCTGGGCGCGCGAGCATGGCATCTTCTTGCTCGGCAGCATCTTCGAGCGCGGCGCTGGCGCCCATTGGGACACCGCCTTGCTCTATTCGCCCAATGGCGAACTCACACATTTCACGCGCAAAGTGCACATTCCCGAAGGCGCCGGCTACCACGAAACGGCTTTCTTCGGCGGCGCACGCGCCTACCCAGTGCATGACCTCGGCGCCATCCGCCTGGCGACACCAACCTGCTATGACCAATGGTTTCCGGAATTGGCGCGCATCTACGCCCTGCGCGGCGCCGAGGTCATCGTCTACCCCACCGCCATCGGCTCCGAGCCCGAAGCGCCGACCTTCGATTCGCGGGCGCCTTGGCAGTTGGTGATGCGTGGGCACGCCGTCGCCAACGGCCTCTATATCGCCGCCTGCAACCGTTGGGGTCAGGAAAGCGTGGAGTTTTACGGCTCCAGTTTCATCTGCGACCCCTTGGGCACCATCCTCGCAGAGGCGCCACGCGCCGCCGATGCGGTGATTCACGCTCGCCTGCGGCCAGATACGATGGCCGAATACCGCGCGCTCTTCCCCTTGCTACACCAACGACGACCGGAAACCTACCAGGCGTTGCTGGCCAACAACGATGAAGGTGAAGAGAACGGGCAAAACCACTAGAAAAACAGGGGGAAAACCGCAAAATGGGCACCATCCGCATCGTCAGTGAAATCCCCGGGCCGAAGAGCCGCGCCTGGGTCGCGCGGCGCCAGGTGGCCAGCGCGCGCGGCGCCGGCTACTTAACACCGCTGGCCGTCACCTCCGCCCGAGGCGCAACCGTGATCGACGCCGATGGCAACCACCTGCTCGATTTCGCTGGTGGCATCGGCGCGTTGGCGGTCGGCCATAATGAGGAGCGCGTGGTGGCGGCTTTGCGGCGCCAAGCGGAAACACTCATCCATATGTGCGCCATCGTCGCCAGCTATGAGCCCTTCGTCATGCTGGCTGAGAAACTCAACCAGATCACCCCTGGCGCTTTTTCCAAGAAAACGGTGCTGTTGAATTCTGGTGCAGAAGCGATGGAGGCGGCCGTGAAAATCGCACGCGCGTATACGGGGCGCGCCGGCATCATCGTCTTCGAGGGCGCCTATCATGGCCGCACCAACCTGACGATGTCCATGACGAGCAAATACGCCCTCTTCAAACGCGGTTTTGGCCCTTTCGCGCCAGAAATCTATCGTTTGCCCTTCCCCAACCCCTATCGCCGCCCCGAAGCGCTCAGCGAAGAGGAATACATCCAATACGCCATCACACAATTGGAACAGGCTCTCATCGCCCAGGTGGACCCCAGCGCCGTCGCTGCGGTGGTGATCGAACCCGTACAGGGTGAAGGGGGTTTCATCCCGACACCGCCGCGCTTCCTGCAAAGTCTGCGCGCGCTATGTGACGAGCATGGCATGATGCTCGTATTGGATGAGGTGCAATGCGGTTTCGGGCGCACCGGCGCGCTCTTCGCCTGCGAACATTATGACATCACGGCCGATTTGTTGGTGATGGCGAAGTCGCTGGCGGCAGGGATGCCCCTAGCCGCCGTGACCGGCCGCGCCGAGGTGATGGATGCGCCGCACCCCGGCGGCCTCGGTGGTACCTATAGCGGTAATCCGCTCGCCTGTGCCGCGGCCTTGGCGGCGGTGGAGCAAATCGAGACGCCCGAATTCTTGGCGCGGGCAGGGGCGGTGGGCGAGCGTTTGCGCGCCGGTCTGCAAGCGCTAAAAGCGCGCTATCCCATCGTGGGTGATTTGCGCGGCCTGGGGCCGATGTTGGTATTGGAATTGGTGGAAGACGCCACGAGTAAAACACCGGCGCCGGAGCTGACCGATGAAATCAGCGCCGCCGCCCTGCGCCGCGGCCTCATCATCATCCGCGCTGGGCTTTTCAGCAATTGCCTGCGCTTCTTGCCACCATTGAATATCAGCGACGCCCAAATCGACGAGGGGCTAGCGGCCTTGTCAGCCGCTTTCGCGGAGGTGTTGGGATGAGAGGCGGCATCTCGCCGCTCGCGCTCGCGGTTTAAGAAACCAGCCCCTCTTCATGGGCGCGCGTCACATCCATCCATTGCACCAACGCCTGCCATTTCCCATGTGGTGTGTAGTGTGCGCGAATGGCCGCATCCAGCGCGCGCGCAGACAATTCTTCACTCTTCGGGTGGAGGGCGCGATGGCAAGAGCGGGCAATGCTGTCGATGCAAAGGTAGCCATAACGCCCATAAATGCGCATCAAGCTGCTCACCGCATAATCGCCAAAGCCTTTGAGTGAGCGTAAGCGCCGATACAGCGTTTCGTCATCGCCATCATCCGCCAACCAGGCTTCCAGATCCAACTCACCGCCAGCGAGGCGCGTGGCCAACTCGAAGAGATAAGCGTTGCGATAGCCAGCGCGGACGGCATCCGCCACCGCCTCTTCCCCCAGCGTGACCAGCTCGGCGGGCGTTGGAAAGGCCTGCCGTTCACCCAAACGGCTCCCCAACCCGGCCAGGCGGGTGGCCATCTGTATCGTCATCGCCCAGTTGGTATTCGTCGTCAACAAGGTCTTGACCGCATCCTCCCAGACTGTCGCGGCTTTCAGCTTGCGTCCCAGAGCGCGCAGCAAAACCCAAGCATAATCCGGATGATTGGAGAGGTATTCATAAAACGGCGCCAAATCCAACTCCCAGCTGAGGATGCGCGCAACGATGGCGCGCAACTCAGCCTCTTCTGCGGCGTTCAGGCCTTCTTCCGACCGCAAAAACAGCGCGCCATCCTCTTCAACAAGCGTGTAGCGCAGCAAGCGCCCGCTAGCCAAGCGATCGACTCGGCTGAGCGCCCGCTTGGCTTCATCGTATTGGAAGGGTGGCAACCGCCACCACCCATGGCTATGGATGACGCTTCGAAAATCAAAATGTGGTGGCGGTTCTAGGCGAAAAGGGCCTTGGGTTGCCATACTGAAGGATTAGGCCTCTTCTTCCTCGGGAATCCCTGTGGGCGGCGTGGCATCGCTTTCGCGCAGGCTCGCGCTTTGGCTGTGCAAACCGGTGGCGCCGCTGGGTCTTGACCCCTGCCGCTCCACAATTTGTGGGGTGCCATCATACTCGAAACAACGCACTGTGAAGGAATGCATCCCGGCGGCGAAAGGCCAATCGTAGCGCCAAAGTACCCAGGTGGTATCCGCCAACGGTCGGCGCAATTGCGCATCATGCCAAGCGCCGCCGTCGATCTGAACCTGTACACGCGAAACGCCGCGGGCACCAGCGTGGGCGATGCCACCAATCGGCACAAGAGCGTTACCGGCAGCATCGTGGTGGATTGCATCGCTGGCCACCGTATCGACCACAGCCGTCGTCCGCATCCGCGCCACTTCATCCCAACCACGGCGCACCCAATAGCCCTCACCCCATTCATCGACCAGCTCGATGCTCGTGAGCCATTTCGGCTGCTTCATGCCATAGATATCCGGTAAATAGATGCGCAGCGGGAAACCATGTTTCGGCAAGAGCGGCTGGCCATCCCAATCATAACAGAGGATGATGCGCGGGTCGTCGCGAATTTCCGCTAGCGAGACCCATTCGAAGAACTTATCCGCCGCATCCAGGCGCAAATGAGTGGCTTCCGCCAGCGGTGCCGCGCGCTCCAATACCTCAGAGAGGCGTGCGCCCGTCCAACGCGTCGTGCTGGTCAACGAACCACCCACGCGGTTGGAGATGCAAGCGAGCGTGACAATTTGCTCCACCGCGGTGAATTCTTCGCGCAATTGCGCCAGGCTCAACTCGAGCGGCGTGTTGACCAGGCCGGTGATGGGTAAGCGGAAACTCTCGCCATCGATTTGTGGCGCGCCGCCGACCGTGATGTCGATGCGATAATGATCGGCCAAGGGCGTGTATTCCGGGCGCGTCCCGGGAGCCGGTTGCAAATTGGACAACGTGCCTTGCGTATAGCTCACCGGCGGCAATTTGGCGAGCAACTCGGGTGGTAGCCCGCTGCTCAGGGCGGCCTCCGTCACCGTCAGCGCGGACCCCCGTTCGGCCAGGCGCCCGAGGACACCACCTGCCAAGGTGAGCGTCGCCGTCGCCCCGCCCAATCGGATGAGGAATTGACGCCGATCGAGGACCGTCACACTGGCCTCGCCAACATCACCCGCAGTTATGGTGGGCGACGCGCTCCTCCCCGGCCGCATAGCCAATTGATGGAAAAGATGCGAGAGGGAGGCGCCCCAGAGCGTGAAGGCCGCGAAGATCCAAAGCGCGTTGAACTCCGCCGAAGCGGTGACATTCGGGTTGGCGTTTTCCACGGCCATCAACATCGCGATGACGCCCAACAAAGCGCCGAAGCCAGCGCCGGGCATTGCGTCGCGGAAGACATCACCGCGGCGCGACATGCGGCTACTGCGCATGATGGCGAAGACCAACGCGCCCACCAAAACTCCGGTCAAGAGGCCGCCCAATAGGGCCATCAGGTTCTCCGCATCCTTGGCGACCAGGTCTAGGCGTCCCAGGTTGAGCGCCAGCAGGATATCGACCATGATTTCCTTGGCCGGCGTGACGATAATTTCGCCAATGGCGCTATCGATCGTCCATTTGAACAACTCCGCAGGAATGTACGATAGACTGAACAAGATTTGCCCCAAATAGAAAAGCGCCAATAAAGGCGCCGTCATGGCCAGGCCCACCAACGCGCCAATTTGATAACCGGGGCGTTTGTGATTCTGCATCCTCCACTCCTTCCCTCCAAAAGACATAAGAACGAATTGGCACCTGGGGGGAAATATAGCATTTTTCCCGAAAACTACTTAACCCCGCGCGCGTCGCAAGCTCGTAGCGGCACGCCAGAAGCCGCCATCACCCACACACAGCCAACAACCAGCGGTGTCAGCGCAGGGACTGCACAAGAAAACCATCCGCCAGCATCGTCCCTCGCTCGATGAGAAAACCGGCACCACCACCATCATAGCGGCCATCCTGCGCCTCCAGGAGCGGGCGCCCATCCACCAGCAGCGTCAAGCGCTCTCCCAAAGCGGCGAAACGCAACGCGTAGGGATGTTCTTTCCGATAGGCAAAAGTGCATTCCGCCAAAATGTGCCGTTCCGCATCTTGCTGCGCGACGATGGCCAAGCGGTCGCCGCCACAAAAAAGCGCCGCATAATAGCGCCGCAATCCGCGCGCCCGCAAAACCAGACCACCCACTTCATGCAGGCTGAAGCGCAAACGGGACTCCAGCGCATAGTCGTGCCAATCGCGCGTGCCCATCGTGACCAGGCCATCGGTACCACTATGCGAAACGCAGTAGGTCTCGCTAAAATCGGGGGCAAATTCCTTGGCAGCGCTGACCCAAGCGCGCGACCAACGCGGTTGCAAATTCCAAATCGAAGACATCAACACACCTTGTTGCTGAAAATCCGCGGGCGCGCCGCGCCAATCCACACTCTGCAAGCACAATTCGCAAGCGCGCGCGCGCTCCGCCCGAAATTCCAGACCCAATCGAAAAAGCGGCATACCGCCGTTTTTCGGGATGCGCCAACGCCATTCGTTCGTTCCCGGGCGCAAGGTTTGTTCATCGCCGAAGAGAGTTTGCACTTCATCCGCCGCATCGTAATACAGGGTATAAGGGCGCAGGGATAGGCTTTCTCCAGCCAATCGCTGCGGCGCGTGGATACCGAATTGGACTTCCTGCGTGGCGTAAAGCGTCGGGCTGGCATGCGTGCCGAAATGGTCCACCAGCTCGTCAAAATCCAGGAAGACCGCTGTGGAAACGCGCGCCCTTTGCCCCGCGGCCAAATCCAGGCGCAGGCAGAGGCCCGGGTCATCCTGGCCCTGCACTTGGATGTTGCCATCGTCAGCCGGAGCTCGCGGGCAGGGCGCGAAGCCCTGACGGGCGCCGGGCAATTCAAAGGCGAAACGCGGCATTTCCGCTCGCGCCGCGCCTTCCCCGGCAAAAGCGGCCCGCGCCCGCAAAATATCGCGCGTTTCCAGCAAGGCATCGCGCAAGCAAGAACCGCCTTCCGCCGTGACGACCAGCAAGCGATCGGCCACCTCATCGCGCCAGTCGCTGGGTATCGCCCCTAGACCCAGGCGCACACCGTTCAAACAACCGACGCTGCCGGCGTTGCAATCGGTATCCCAACCAGCGCTGGCGGCGATGCTCAGGGAACGCGCAAAATCATCGCCGCCGAGGAGCAAAGCCAGCAACACCGCGGCGTGATTGGTCTGGATCGGGCAGGGGCCCAAATGGACACCATAGCCATGGTGTTGTTGGAGCCAGTCGCGCGCGCGCCGCCAATCACGCTCGCGCGCGCATAGGGCACGCACATCATCGATGAGCTGACGAAGTTCGTCATTGCGCACATAGGGGGCGGCGGCCGCGAAAAGCGCATCGAGCGAGCGTTCCGTAAAAGCCAAAGCCTGCAAGGCGCCCAGGTGGGCGGCGCAATCGAGAGCGATGCCATCGTGGCTGACCGAAGCGGCGGCGCGTATCAAAGCGCTGGCTTGCTCGGGGTCGCCCGGGGACATGAGGGCGAAAGCGTCCGTGAAGATTTGCGCCCCAATTTGCGTGGCGAGCATCTCGCCATTGAGGGCGATGCTACCGCTCAGCGGCGCGCGTTGGCCAGCTTTCAGGCGCAAATAGGCGGTGTGCTCACTCGAGCGCCCGAAACCGCCCCACCAAAGGATGGTGCGGTCTTCAATGATGGCATTCAGCCAGGCGTCACCAAAATCCGCAGCGCCGATATCCCGCCGATAGCCTTGGTCTGCCAAGGCGCGGAAGAAGCCGAAGCAACCGCTCAAATCATCGTCAGCGACGATGAGTGGCAAGCGTAAATCGGCATGCACGAAGCGATTCACTTCGCCAAAACGCGAGCGAATCTGCTCATAAGGCCAACCCTCTACCGGGCGCCCCAAATAGACGCCGATGATTTTGCCGAGAACGCCGGCATAGATCTTGGCGGCGTGCTCGGGGCGATCGTTCATCTTCGTCATCTTCCGAGCGCCTCTATCGCGAAGCCTTTCGCCAGATAACCCCCCTCCTCGACGATGAAACCGGCGGCACCACTCGTGTAGGTGGTGTCCTTTGCCTGCAGGAGCGTCTGGCCAGCGATGGCCAAGCGCAGTTGCGGGCCGCGCAGGCTGAAGGCAAACACTAAGGGCTCATCCCTAGGGATGGGCCGACGAAGCGCGGCTAGGACGGCGCAATCGGCATCGTGTCGCCGCCAAATTTGCGCCTCCCCATCGCAATAGACCGCCGCGTAATAACGACGATGCCCACGCGCGCGCGCCACCAATCCCGCCGTCCGTTGCCCCACTAAAGTCAAGGTTGACGAGACGGTGTAATCGTCCCAATCGCGGGTGCCGATGGTCAAGAGGCCACCCTCAGCGGGGTGCGAAAGGGAAAAGGTGGTCGTATAGTCGGGGGCTACATGCCGGGCGGATGCCATAAAAGCGCGCAGCCAAGGTGTGTTGGTCGTCCAGGGCGTCAGGGCCGGGCTGAGTTGCATCGCCTCCCCCATTCGGAAGGAGCGCGGAGCGCCAGACCAATCCAGCCAGCGCAAGGTGACCGCACCCTTGAGGGCGCCGGCCGCTCCAGCGGCTGGCAAAAGCTCAATGCCCAAATACTGGATGGGCTGTCCGTCGCCCGCGGGGATTGGCCAACGCAGCTCGTTGACACCGCGCCGCAACCCGGTCGTCGGGCCATAGTGCGTCTGGATTGCGCCGTCACCGTCGAATTGCTGAATGAAAAAGCGCCAGTTGGGTAAAGGTCCCGCATCAGCATCGACGCGCGCGCGTACGGTCTGCGTCTCGTAGAGCGTCGGGCTGGCCAATACCTCAAAGTAACTGGTATCGCGCCGTCCGGTCGGTTCTAGATGAACGAAGGTCTGGACACGGAGACGCGCGCGGCTGCCGCGGGCGAGCGCGGCGTAGCCAAGGCGCAAACCATCGCCCTCTTCGTTTTCCAAAGAGAGCAAAGCCTGGCGATGCGGCGCGCCATCGTCATCCGGCAACCATCCTTGGCGAGCACCGGGAAATTCGAAGGTGAAGCGGTGGTCGGCGACGCTCGGCGGCACCGCGCCTTGGCCATTCAACGCCTCCGCCGCGCGGAGGATGCGGCGCGTCTCACGAACCGCATCGCTCAAACATTCACCGCCATCGGCACTGACCGCATAGAGACGGTCGGCGACCGGTGTGCGCAGATCCACCCCCGCGTTCAGCGCCGCCAAGCCAAGGCGGATACCATTCCAACAACCGACATTCCCCGCATTGCAATCGGTGTCCCAGCCGGCGCTGGCAGCGATGGCGAGGCTGCGTTGAAAATCATCGCCACCGAACCAGAAGGCCATCAAGACCGCCAGGTGATTGGTCACCATCGGGCAGTTGCCGGGGTAGCGCGCATAGCCATGTTCGTGCTCGATCCAAGCGCGCACCGCCCGCCAATCGCTCTCCTGCTGGCAACGGCGGCGCAACGCCTCCACCAGCTCGCGTAGCTTGGCAGAAGGGCAATGCGCAAGCCCAGCCTCCAACAAACGCTCGATATCGGCTTCATTGAAGGCCAGCGCCTCCAGAACAGCGAGGAAAACGGCGCATTCGATGGCGATGCCATCATGGCTGACCGAGGCGGCCGCGCGTGCCAAAGCTGCAGCGCGTTGCGGCGCGCCCGGGTTGGCCAGCGCCCAGGGGTCAATGAAAATTTGCGCGCCAATTTGCTCGGCCATCGCACGGCCATTGAGGGCACTGGAACCGCTGGCGGGCGCCGCCTGTCCATTTTTCAAGCGCAGGTAAGCCGTATGCTCTGTCGAACGGCCCATCCCACCCCACCAGAGGATGGTGCGTTCCTCGATGATGTAATTCAGCCAGGTTTCACCGATTTGTCGCGCGCGCAACTCGCCATCATAACCATGGTCCTCCAGCGCGCGGAAGAAAACGAAACTACCCGAGATGTCGTCATCCGGGACGATGAGCGGCATGCGAACTTCATGATGGAGATAATTTTCAATGGTGCCGAAGCGCGCGCGGATGTCTTCGTAGCGCCAGCCTTCGACCGGACGCCCCCAATAGACGCCGATGATCTTGCCCAAGACACCCGCATAAACACGCTCGCGAATTTCAGCCCTCAGCGCCATACCTCAGCCTTTCAGCGCCCCACTCACCAGGCCCTCAATGAAATAACGCTGTACCAAGATGAAGAAGAGCAGCGGCGGCGCGACCAGAATCAGGGTCCCCGCCATCATCACACCCATCGCGGAGACATAAGTGCCATTCATGGAATACAAGCCTAGGGTGGCGGTGATGCTCTCTGTTCCTAGAAAGGTGCGCGTGATGAGGAATTCATTCCAGGCTTGTAGCCCGACAATGACGGCGACCGTGATCATGCCCGGCCTCACGATGGGGAAGAGAACATAGAGCAAGACCTGAGCGGTATTGGCGCCATCGATACGCGCCGCCTCTTCCAGCTGCGCCGGCACCGCCAGGAAAAAGGAACGCATCAAGAATACGGCCAAGGGCATATTCAACGCCGCCAGCACCACCCCGACCGCAGGAACATTGCCCAGCAAACCCAGGACATTCGCGAAGATGAAATAGAGCGGGAAGAGGAAAAGCTGAATCGGTACCGTGATGGCCACCATGAAATAAACGGTCACGAGGCGCCAAGGACGAATCTTGCGGCCGGCCAGTACATAGCCGGCCAACGAGGCACAAAACAGTACCGTGACCACCGCTGTACCGCTCAGCAGGATACTGTTGGCGAACCCGCGTGCGAAACGGCCGTATTCCCAGGCGAGCGTGAAATTCTCCCATTGAATCTCCAGCGGCAAAGCCAGGGGGTTGCGCACCACCTCTTGATGCGTCTTCATGCTATTCACCAACATCAACAACAAGGGGCCCAGGGCCGTCGCCGCGAAAAACAACAAGACGAGGTGTATGGAAAAGCGCCGTAACGCGCGCGCGTAACGCGCTGAGCCGAAAGGTAAGGGGGTCAGGCGACCGGTGGTCATGCGCGAATTTCTCGCCGACTCATCCAAACATAAAAGAAAGAAGCCAACAAACCGAAAGCGCTCATCACCAGGCCGGTCGCCACCGCTTTGCCATATTGAAACTTGAGGAAAGCTTGATTGTAAGCATAAATACTCAACATCTCCGAGCCCGCTCCGCCATTCGTCATGATGTAGATGTACTCAAAAGTCAGGAATGAGAAAATGGTGATGAGTACAAACATCAGCAAGACGGTCGGCATGATGGTCGGCAGATAGATGAATCGGAAAAGTTGGAAGGCGTTGGCGCCCTCGACGGTCGCGGCTTCCACCAGTTCCTGCGGCGTCTGTCGCAAGGCGGCCAAATAAATCACCGTCAGGAAACCCCAATAATGCCAAATATCCACCGCCGCCACCGTGAAGAGTGCCATATCCGGGTTGAGGGGCGAGCGCAGGGCTGCCAAGGCGGAGCCCCTGGGGATGAGCGGGCGGACATGTTTCAGCAAACCCGAGACCGGGTTCAACATGATATTGAGCCAGAGGATGGCATTCGTCACCGGCGCCAAAACATAAGGGCCCAGGTAGATCACTTGATAGAGCGTGCGCGTGCGGCGGCGTTTCAGCAGCAGCATCGCCGTCAATAGGCCAATGCCGACCGGGATGGTCAGGAAAAGCAATGTCCAACGGATGTTGTTGCCAAGTGCATTCCAGAAGATGCGGTCAGCGAAAATCTTTTGAAAATTGGCAACCCCCACCCAATTCAAATCGAGCGATACGCCATTCCAATCGGTAAAGGCGACCAATACTGTCATCACCCCAGGCACGAAAACCACTATTGAACTCAGGAGCAACGCGGGGGCGATGAGCAAATAATATTGAAATGACCAGCGGCGCATAGGCGGGTTCTCGGCGCTGCGCGCCCGCGGTCTAAGCCGCGGGCGCAGGTTCGTTAGCGAATTATGGTGCGGCGCCTAACCACCTTTGGCGACGGGCGGTGGGACTGGCGCGATCAAGCCAGCGGCTTGATCTTCCTCGTAAGCCGTTTGTACAGCCGCCAAGAAATCAGCCACTGGGAGATCGCCCACCCAAACGGCGTCGATTTCGAAGAAAGCCGTCTGCGTCGCTGGCGGGAAGAAGGTGGAGGGTGAATAACCGAAGTTGCCGGCGTTCACCGCGCTGATGGCATCCTCAATCGCGCTCAAGAAGCCATGGGAGAGGCCGCTGAAGTCATCCAGGTCGATATCCAGTTGGCTGATGGGGACACCCCAATAGCCCGGCCAACCTGCCGTCATGTCGACGAGAAATTCCTGCGTCATCATGCGGTCGATGATTTCGGCGACAGCGTCTTGCACCTCAGGTGGCGAATAAGCATTGATCGAGAGCGAGGCCGTCGTACCCAGCAGGTAGATGGGCGAAGCCAATCCCTCTTTGCTCGGTAAGGGGAAGAAGCCCAGCTCATCCAGGTTGCCCGCTTCTTCGCTGTAGAAAGCGGTAGCGAATTGGAAGACGAGCGAGGGGCCGAAGAAGAAAGGCGATTCGTTGGCAGCCAGCAAAGCGACCGCGTCGGAGAAATTGAGATTGAAATAATCTTCACCAGCCAGATAACCCGCCTGGAACCATTCCACACTCTTTTGCATCGCGTCGGCGATGACCGCATCCGTCCAGTCGATTTCACCGGTGAGGGCATCGTAGGTCGCTTGTGGGCCGGCCCAATGTGTGAGGAAGAGCTGTATATAGTTCTCGTTGACGGGGCGCCAGCCTTTGTTGCCAGTCACAGAAGCGTAGAGGCCCTGCGCGAGCGCATCATCCATGATGGCTTCGAGTTCCGCGAAAGTCTCGGGGATCTCCCAGCCATTCTCTGCAAAGAGCACCTTATTGTAGAAAACACCCATGGTGTTGAGCGAATTCGGCAAGGCATAAAGGTCGTCGCCGACGGTACCGGATTCATAAATCGGTGTGAGGATGCGGTCACGCCAGCCGTATTGCTCGGCATAGGGTTCCATATTGGCGAGATGACCGGCCTGGGCGAAGGGGCGCACGAAGGCCGGACCAGAACCATAGACCAAGTCCGGGCCGCCGCCCGCGGGCAGTACCGAGGCGATTACGCTATCGACATCGTTGCGAAATTCCATCACCAGCTCGAATTGGTCCTGCGATTCGTTGTAAGGGTCGACGAGCACGGCGCGGATGACATCTTGCAGGGAGGGTCCAGCGCCCCACATCCAGAATTCAATTTGTGTGCGTTCTTGCGCGACAACCGGCGCCAAGCTGATACTGATTGCCAGCAAGAGCAGGCTGACCGACACAAAACTACGGCGAAACATAACCATTCCTCCTAAAATTCCTGATTTCTCCGACCAACCCAATTCGCGAAGCCTTGCCCCGCCCCTCTCATGACATCAAGGCCTTCCCACGCCAAGCCAACTAGCGCTCATCCGCTAAGAGGTTTTCCAGTATGAAAGACCGCAAATTGGGGAAATCAGCATCGGCGGCCACCGCAATTTGCGGCAATTCTGCCCAACGAAAATTGTCGCGGATATCCACCACCGTCATGCCGCGCGTGAGCTCACCTTTGGTCTCCACATCGCAAGGCAAGAGTCGCGTCTCAATCAGCTCGGGTTGCGCGGCCGCGGCCACCGCGCAAGAATCGATGAGCAGGCAATAACTTTGGAAGCCGCGGCCCAATACGAAATCCAACATACCGGCGACGAGTCGCGCTTCCGGGCGCTTGGCGGCGCGGATGGCACGCTCTTCTTCGCGGCGCAAGCAAAGGTCGCGGTGGGTGGCGACATCGAGGCCGATGGCGGTGAGCGAGAAACCCGCCCGAAAGACGCGCCGCGCTGCCTCCGGGTCGACATAAATATTCCATTCGCTGACCGGGTTGCCACCAGTTGCGTTCAGGGAAGCCTCGCGTTGCAAACCGAAAGCGCCACCAATGATGATTAGGCGCTGGACCAATTGCGGCAAAGCGGGTTCTTCAGCCAAGGCTAGGGCGATGTTGGTGAGCGGGCCGAGCGCGAGCAGGGTCAAGGCTTCACCAGCGGCAGCGGCCTGGCGCGCGCGTGCGGCGATGAAAGAAGGGGCATATTCACGCTGAGGCGGCAACGGCGCCGGCGGGAGTTCCGTTTCGCCCAAGCCATCGTGACCATGGGAAAAGGGGTCATGCGCCAACTCGCGACTCAGCGCGTCCGCGGGGCCGCAGGCCGTCGGCATATCGTCCTGCCCCAGCAAGTGCAATAGGGTATGGATATTCTGGTAACAGCGCTCCGCCGTCAAATTGCCAGAAACGGCGCTGATACCCAACACGCGCAGACGGGCAGATTTGAGCGCCAAAACCAGCGCCAAGGAATCGTCCATCCCTGGGTCACAATCGATGAGCAGCGGTATCGGTGCTGCTGGACGCTCACTCGCCACGACAACCCCCTCCGCCGCCTGTCTCGGATCCCTGCCTCGACAATCGTATACTAATGCTCGCCATGGAGAATTGCTAGCATTACGCCATGAGATTTTCCGAAACCCAGGAAGAATCGCGGCCGAGGATCATCGCGCTGGCCCAGATCATCATCGACGATTTGCGCTTCGCGGACGGTCGTGAGCGACGCGGCATCCTCGGCGGCGCCGGTAGCTACGCGGTGGCCGGAATGCGCTTGGTGACGGGGCGAGTGGGAATCGTCAGCGGCGTCGGCGCTGATTTCGCCAGCGCCCTTGCCCCCTGGTTTCGGGAGAATGACATCGATATCGCCGGTCTGGAAATCCGCGCCGAACGCACACCGCGCAGCTGGGTGGTCTACCAGCACGAAGACACACGCAGCGAGACGCCGCAGCTCGGCGCGGACCATTTCGCCCGCATGGCACCACAAATCGCCAACTTGCCCGCGGGATATCGCCAGGCGCGCGCTATCTACGCCTTTCGCGATGCTGAGGAGCGTTTTTGGGAGGACTTGCTGCGCTTGCGGGAAGATACGGGCGCCACCCTACTCTGGGAATTGCACGAGGCCGCGGCGCGCCCAGAGCGTTGGCCAGCCGTCGCGCGCTTGGCGCGCGCGGTGGATATCGTCTCGCTGAACCGCTCCGAGGCGGAGTCCTTATCCGGTCACGGGGAGCCGTTGCGCTTGGCCGAGCAACTGTTGGAAGCTGGCGCCCGCGCGGTGGCCTTGCGCCTGGGGGCGGCCGGCGCCTTGGTCGCGACCGCAGGCGGTGGATGCTGGCGTGTTCCCGCCTATGAAACGACGCTGCGCGACCCGACCGGCGCCGGCAACGCCTTCAGCGGTGCCCTGCTGGCCGCGCGCACGCGCGGCGAAGATTGGCCAGCGGCAACTTGCGGCGCAGCGGCGGCGGCCTCCTTCATGCTGGAGCAGCACGGCCCACCCCCGCGCTTGCGACCGCTACAACCTATCTGGCAAGAACGAAAGGCTTGGCTGGCGGCGCGGCAGCGCTGATTGCCGAGTTGCAAGCTGCATTCTCGCTACAAAGTTCAACTGTGCCTAAGCCGCCTTCGCCAGATTATCGCTATACTCCACGCTGTAATCACGCCTGAGGTATCCCATTAGCACATATTGGGTCAGTCTCGGATTCGCAGCCCTCATCGAAGTCGTTTTCGCCCTTGGGGGCTGGTTTTGGTTGCGTCCCCGCCTACCCAGAACCGCTTGGTACTGGGCCTTGGCGCTCTTCGCCGGACAGCTTTTCCTACTCGGGATGCATTCCCTCAACGCAACTGCTCCCCCCACCCATCCTTGGAATTTGGACCACGAGCTTGATTTCCCCAATCTGTTTTCCGCCATGCAACTCAGCCTCGTGGCCCTCGCCGCTTTTCTCCTGGCACTAAAACCACCAACCTCTCCCCACATCCCACGCCTGCCGCTGCGCGCCTATTGGCTTTTCGTAACTGTCGTATTCCCCATTTTTGCCGCCGATGAAAGTTGGTACATAAAGGACTACACCAACGCCATCCTCTATTGGTACATCCCGGCCACCTTCATCATCTTTTCGGGGCTTGTCTTCTTAGTGAGCCGCCACTGGCAATCCCCAAAACAGAGATTCCCTTTGCTCATTTCTCTCGCGGGTTTCGCCCTGCTTGGCTTCGCCACCATCGGCATCGACACTCTACATGACCGCATCGCACTCGACGGCGGCGATTTGAGACCCAGCGAAGAAATCTTGGAGTTTCTCGGGGAATTGCTCATGTTCATCGGCATCCTGACCTACAGCCTGCATAGCATCCGCAGCGATGAGCGACGCTCCTATTCGAGCCTGATGATCATCGGCTTCATCGTTTTCGCTTTACCGTTTGCCGTTCTCTTACGTCAACTCGAACCACTCTATGCCTACATTTCCACCGCGCGCGTCACCTCCGTTCAATTCGCTGAGCAGACGGTGGAGCTCAGCGGCTTCACCCTCTCCAATCACACTCTCGATCCCTACCATAATCGCTCGCAGGTCGATCTCTTCGTGAAAGCCAAGCGACCCCTCGCCCACGATTTCGGCTACACCCTACAACTCATCGACCAAACCAGCGGCCAGTTGCTCAACAGCATTGACGAATGGTCCGACCGCCGCCATTCCAGCTTCGTCCCTGACCGTACCTATCGCTACCGTCAACAATTCGAGGACATCGACAACACCCCTGCCAACCGCGCTCTCTATCTTTCCCTCTCCCTCTGGTGGCGAGACGACCACGGCAACTTCCACAACTACCCCATCTCCTCCTCCGACCAACCCCTCCTCAGCCCCTACCAGGTCATCCTCGCCGAACTCATCAAACCCGCCATCGACAACCCCGCTCCCACCTCCCCGCCCCTCGCCACTTTCGACCAGGGCCTCACCCTCCAACATGCCGATTTCCCCTCCCAATCCCCAACCGGCACCACCCTCAACTTCCGTTTCACCTGGTCCAACTCCCGCGGTGGGCATGAGGATTGGACCCAATTCCTCCACTTCTTCCACGAAGAAAGTGCGCACTTCTGGAACCACGACCAACCTCCACTCGGCCCACACCTCCCCACCCGCCTCTGGTACCCCGACCTCAGCGCGAGCGAAACTTGGCAAATCACCCTCCCCACCGACTTGCCGCCCGGCCGCTATCAAATCTACACCGGCCTCTACCGCCATCGCGATGGCGCCCGCCTACCCGTCTTCACCGTCGACGGCCAACCCCTACCCCAACAGCGCTTCCTACTCGGCCATATCGACATCCACCCCTAACAACATTACCTTCGACAGCGGCGCGGCAGATGACAACCGGCGCTGCTACACTGGCGCTATGACCAATCCTCCATTGAACGCACTACAAGCACAGGCGCACAGTCTGCCCACGCTCCTGAAAGAGCAATTCGCGCCGCTGGAAGCGCGCAGCCGCACCCTCCTGCCCACAGCAACGCTCTTCGCCATCCGCAGGGTGCTGCTCAGTGGTTGCGGCGATTCGCAAATCGTCGCTGCTCTCTTGAGCGCGGAATGGCGCGCGCGCAGCGGTATACCCACGCACGCTTTGAACGCCATGCAGGCGGCGCGCTACGAGCCTCAGCTGGCGGCAACCTCCCGCCATCCGCAAGATCCGCTCTTGCTGGCCATCAGCATCTCCGGTGAAGTCGCGCGAACGGTCGAAGCGGCCGAGCAATGGGCGGCACGCGGCGCGACCGTCGTCGCCTTGACGGCCAACCCTGAGAGCCGCCTGGCGCACACCACCCCTCATGTCTACCAGCTGGACCTGCCGCCCTTCGTCAGCGCGCCCGGCCTTCGCTCCTTCTTCCTCGCCGCCCAGGCAATCCAGCTGCTCGCCCTGCGCTTCGGTGAGGTGCGCGGGCGCTTCACTCAGGAGCAGGCCGCCCAACAGCGCGCGGATTGGCTCAGCGCCGCAGCGGTGCTCGCGGCGGCGTTGCCGGACCTCGACAAGGACATGAAAGCGCGAGCGGAAAAATGGCAAGGTCTACCTCGATACGAATTACTGGGTAGCGGAACAGAGCGCGCCGCAGCCGCTTTTGGCGCCGCCAAATTGCTGGAGGCCAGCGGCGTCTCCGCGCAACACCAAGATATCGAGGAGTGGTTGCACCTGAACTATTTCGCCAAGGACCCCGCCGAATGCGGCACTTGGCTTCTCGCCTCGGCCAACGATCCGGCTTTCAGCCGCGCCCAAGAGCTCGCAGCGGTCCTGCGACGCCTCGGCCGTCCCCATTGCCTCCTGACGGACGGGCGTGGCGCCGAAAAATGGGAGGGCGCGGCGGACACTGTCATCGCCTTGCCCGCGATGATGGGCGCCTTTCGCCCTTTGCTGCTTTGCGCGGCGCTCGCCCTTTTTGCCGCCCACCTGAGCGAGCTACAGGGCGCGGAATACGGCCGCGGCGCGCGTGGACCTTGGCGCGATTCCGAAGAGGGGGGCACGACGCGGCGTTCCCTTCGCCTACCGCTTCCACCCGAGCGGGGAGGCTGACCTTGCGCCGCCACCGCTTCCGCACGCGGGGCAATGTCCCGCACGATTTGACGCCCATCTTGCGCGCGGCGCTCGCCGAAACGGGCCCGCGCGCGGGCATCCTCGTCGCCAGCATCCCCCATACCACCGCGGGCCTCGCCGTTCTTTCCTGGCCCGACCCCCTGGGCCTGGAGGATGTGATGGATGAGCTGCGCCGTCTCGTCCCAACGCGCATCGATTTCAAGCACCAGCACGACACGCCACAAGACGCCGCCGCTCATATCCAATCGGCCCTGGTCGGCGTCTCCTTGAGCCTCATCATCCACGAAGGGCAACTACAATTGGGACATTCACAGGCGGTCTTTTTCCTGGAATTCGATGGTCCCCGCGATCGCCAACTTTTCATGCAAATCGTACCCACTGCGGAGGATGAGGATGGTTGAACCGCAACGAGTGAAACCGGCCCAGGATAAATTGTACCGCCAATACGAATACGCCAAACATCTGCCACGCCGCGGCTTGCTCATCGATGGCCGTCCCGCACTCACCGGTATCGACCCCGCGCGCATCGGTGATTATGTCATCGTGACCGTCCGCGACCCCCTCTGCGCCTATGAGGACGACCCCGCCCGGCAAATTGCCGCGAAACTCGAAGCGCCCGATTTGGTCGCGCAGACCGGTATGTTCACCACCTACAGCGGACGCTATCAGGGGGCGAAAATCAGTGTCGTCAGCGGTGGTAGCGGCTCGCCGGAGGCCGAGCTCATCCTGCATGAATTCCTGGAAAACACGACCGCCAGCGCTTATTTGCGCCTCGGTGGTTCGGGCGGCATGCACGAGAGCGTCCGCCCGGGCGATGTGGTCATCAGCCGCGGTGTCGTGCGCGATGAAGGTATGACACAAGCTTATATCCATCCCTCATACCCCGCGGCCGCCAGCTACGAGTTGGTGCTGGCGCTGGCGCAGGCCGGCGAGGAATTGCGGGCACCCTACCATATCGGCATCACGCGCTCAGCGACAGCGATTTTTGCGGCGTCGGGCGCCCTTCTGTCGGCGGCTATATGCAACCGCGTCACCTGGAAATCATCGATTACTACCGCCGCGCGGGCGTGCTGAACGGCGACCGCGAATCGGCGGCGCTGGTGACGCTGCCGCAACTCTTCGGCGCGCGCGGCGGCTCCATCTGCTCCGTAGCCGATAACCTGGTCACCGGTGAGCGCTTTCGCGCCGGCGCCGGGCATGAGACCGCCGCCCGTATGGCCTTGCGCGGCCTGGCAATCTTGGCGGGAATGGACGCCGAGAAACGCGCCGCCGGCCAGCGCTATTGGACGGCGAACTTGCGCCCACCGCCGAGCGAAGGGGACTGAGCGGAAAATGGCCCGCGTCATCGTCGCCGGTAGCGTCAATATGGATGTCAGCGTACGAGTGCAGCGCCAACCCGCCGCGGGCGAGACCGTCTTCGGGAACAAGCTGCGGTTCAGCCCCGGCGGCAAAGGTGGTAACCAAGCCGTCGCCGCCAGCCGCTTGCATGACGAAGTCGCCCTGGTCGCCAAGATCGGCGCCGACCCTTTTGGGCAGGAATTGCGCGCTTTCCTGGAAGGCGAGCGCCTCGACCTCAGCAGCTTGCGCCGCCACCCCTCGCTACCGAGTGGCGCCGCCCTCATCAGCATCGACGAAGACGGCGAAAACCGCATCATCGTCAGCCCGGGCAGCAACGCCGCCCTAGCGGCAAGCGAAGTGTTGGCGACGCCGCTGGCCAGCGGCGATATCGCGCTGGCCGTCTTCGAAATTCCGCAAGAGACCATCGTCGCTTTCTTCCGCCACGCGCGCGCCGCCGGTGCCAGAACGCTGCTCAACCCGGCGCCCTACGCGGAATTCCAAGCCGAGCTACCGGCGCTTTGCGATTTGCTCGTGCTGAACGAGAGCGAACTGGCGAGATTGGCGGGCCGGCGGCAATTGCCCAGGGCAGAAAGCGATTGCCTGCAAATCATGGCGCGGGCGCGGTGCTTCCTCGAACAGACCCTCATCCTGACGCGTGGCGTGGCCGGCGCGCTCGCCCTCACGGCGGCCGGCGCCTGGCGCGTGCCCGGCATCGCCGTCGCAGCGCAGGATGCGACCGGCGCCGGCGATTGCTTCGTGGGCGCCTTGGCGGCGGCGCTGGCGCAACAACAGCCCTTGCCCGTCGCCCTCGCTCACGCCAACGCCGCCGCCGCCCTGAGCGTCACGCGTTCCGGCGCCAGCGCCGCCATGCCCACGCGCAAGGAAATGGCCAACTTTGCCAGTCGGGCGGCCGAAAAAGTCGGCTGACCGAGGCCCGCACGCAGAGAATATCCCTTCCCCATTTTTCTAGTGATGTATTCAGCACAGCAAACCGACCAATAAAGTCAAATCTAGTCCTTTTTGGTGGCTATCCTAGCGAAGTCGTTCAGACACTCTATCGGGAGTGGTCCGCCTACTTTCGCAAAGTCCACTAGTGAGCGCAGTTGCGCTCTTGTGAGCGTCCTTTGCTTCGGTGGTTTCTTCAGACTTCCCAGCAGTTGCTCATCGGTAATGTCGTCTCCAAAGTTCATACGCCACAGCGTTCGGAAACAGGACCACGAGATGGATACATTATCTTCATCGTTCATCAAAAACCTCCCATTTGCACAACATCGCCTTGTTTAGTGTAGGGCAGAAGGAACTCGTCCGCGGCGGTCTTGTATTCCCAGGATGGACTACCTTGCTTCAGATAGTGCAATTAGCGCAACGCCGTCAAGCTTTCCGCGAGGATGGCGACGCCGCGGGCGATTTCCTCTTCGGAAGCGTTGCTGAAGCAAAGCCGCAATTCGTCCGCCGCTGTCGGCGCTTCCACATAGAAATCGGCACCCGGCGTGAAACTCATACCGCGCGCGCGCGTCTCTGCCAACAGGGAAGCGGCGCGGATGCCGCTGGGCAAGCGCAACCAGAGGAAAAAACCGCCGGCTGGGCGCGTCCAATGGCTTCCCGGTGGCATGAGCTCTTCGAGGGCGGAAAGCATCGCCGCGCGCCGCGCGCGGTAGCCGTCGCGCAGGCGGTCGATATGCCGTGCCCAACCATCGGCCGCCAATAGCCGCGCCAGCACCTCGGCGACGAAGGGGTTGGCGCCGCCGCCCATCTCCCAAACGCCGCTCGCTTGACAGCGCTTCAAATCCGCCGCTGTGCCCATCAGCCAACCCAGGCGCAAGCCCGGCGCCAGCGTCTTCGAGAAACTGCCCAAACGCAAAACGCCGGGTCCCGCCGTGCTTGCCGCCGCGCTCGCCGCCAGCTCATAGTAGCTGGGTGGGACGCTGCCGTCGTAGGCCAACTCGCGGTAGACCTCGTCCTCGACGATGCGGAAACCATAGCGCGCGCTCAAGGCGAGTACCGCGCGGCGGCGCGCCGTGCTGGCTGTGACACCAGTGGGGTTATGGAAGGTGGGGATGGTGTAAAGCAGGGCCGGCGGGCGCCCGGCGGCGGCGAGGCGCGCGCAAACGCTCGCCAGCGCGTCGGCGTCGATGCCCTCTTCCGTCATGGGGATGGGGTGGAGGGGGCGTTCCAGGTCGCGAAAGATGAGCAGCGCATCCTTGTAGGTGGGAGCCTCAACGAGGACGCCGCGCTCAGCGCTGGCGAAGAGGGTGGCGGCCAGGCTGACGCCCTGGGTAGCGCCGCCGATGACCATGAGTTGCTCTTCGGGGATGCGCAGGCCCTCCCAGGCGGCGAGTTGCGCGCGCAGGGCCGCGCGCAGGGACGGGGCACCCGCCTCTTGGCCATATTGCAGTGCAGAGAGGGTGGCGGGCGCCTTGCGCAGGTCTTCGCCGAGGGCGAGGCAGGCCGCGCGCAAGGCGGCGGCGGGCAGGAGCGCCGGCGCCGGGTGGCCGATACTGAGGGCGATGAGGCCGGCTTCTTGACCCTGAGCGAGGGGCGAATCAAACGCGGAGGACATGAAGCCATATTAGCAGATGGGGCCGGCGGCGCGGGGAGTGGTATAATTGGTGGAACGACAGAATTGAATTGAGGTTGGGAATCATGAACGAGGAAGAGCAAATTGAAGTGCAAAATGCCTTGGAGAATTTTATGTTGGGAATCGGTGGCGTAATCGAGCATTTCCTCGACAATTTGTCTGGGGACACACTGAACTATGTTTGTGATTACGAAATCCCTCACCCAGATAAAGCGGGGGAAACTATCACTATGTACGATGCTCTGACGTTGGTGGGTCGGGCTGAAAGCATCGCCCTCGCAGTTGGTAAGGCAATCATCCCTGAAGAAGCAAACCCCCCTTGGTCAGTTGAATAGTATATCCGAGGATGAAATGCCCAAAGAGAAAAATGAAACTCCAGCCATTCGTATGCAATCCAGTATCGTCATACCGAACACATTGCGCGGTGAGGATATACAAACTTTTGTGGGTGTAATTGAGGTGAAAGAGCTGATAACCCGCTTTCAGATTCCTTATTGGGAACATGAGAACAAAAGAGGGTATCAACGAAATTTGGAAGAAAGACGCGTCAACAATTTCGCACAAGAGCTCAAGGATGGAAAAGTCAGCATACCCACTTCATTATTGCTGAGTGTAAGGGATGCTACTCTCAAACCCAAATACCTCACAGGTGGGATGTATGAATTGGAATTGCCACCAGCAGGTGAGCCAATTTTCTATGTTGTGGATGGGCAGCATCGGCTCATGGCACTCAAGCATCTGGTGGATGAAGAGCCAGACGGGCCATGGAGTCATTGGCGCATCTCAATTGTGATTTTCTTTGGTGCTGATGAAAACACAGAAATGACACAGTTTCACATCGTGAATTCCAATGCGAAATCGGTTCGGACTGATTTAGCGTTGGAATTGTTGGCTGAGCGAGTTGAGCGCGATAGTGGATTAATGGCGGATTTGATTTCCAAAAAACAGGACTGGAAAATTCAGGCGTTGCGGTTGACCGAACAAATATCCAAGCGCGGGGAATGGTTGAGGCTGATTCAATTTGCAGGTCAGGAGAAAAACAACACCATTATCCGCTCCAATTCATTTGTCAGCTCGCTGCGCATCGCCCATAAGGATACGATGTTCAAATCATTCGACCTAAAGAGTCGCGAGGAGCTCTTGCGTGCTTACTGGTCTGGTATTCGCCGAGTATTGCCAGAGTGTTTTCAAGAACCGCAAAAATATACACTGCAAAAAACTGTGGGCGTTTTCGTTATGCATCAATTGTTACCCGATGTGATTATGCGGGTGAAATTCAATGGCTACCCGCACAACAAGGCGGATGCCTATGAAACTGTCATGAGCGATGCGCTTCTAGCTTTATCAGGAGAGAATAAATTATTTGATACAGTAAGTGGGCACGAATTTTGGCGAGCAGGAAAAACAGGCGCCGCCGGTGCTTATACCAGCGGGAGTGGACACAATCTTCTCGCCGAACGCATTCGTCAGCAATTGCCCACATCCATCTAAACCCATTGATTGGTGGATATCTTCATGACGGAAGAGTTGTCGCCAAAACAGCCCTTCACCTTGCGCCAACTGAAATACCCCATGACTCCGGCAGGACTCGAACCTGCAACCAATTGATTAAGAGTCAACTGCTCTTCCATTGAGCTACGGAGCCGCGCGATTGACGGCCGCCGGCCGACCAACCACGCTATCATTATCCCCATGCGCGCCCATTCGTCAAGGGATAGCCCATCCCACCAGCTCCCCGAGCCCAGCGATATCGCCGCCGCCGCCGTGCGCTTGCGCCCCCACCTAGCGCCCACGCCCCTCGAAGCCATTCCCACGCTCAACGGGAGCGGCTCACGGCCGCGAAGGGACGGCACGCGCTTCTTATGGCCGCAAAGTGACGGCACGCGCTTCTTACGGCCGCGAAGGGACGGCACGCGCTACCTCAAGCTCGAGCAAACCCTACCGACGCATTCCTTCAAAATCCGTGGCGCCCTCAACGCTTTGCTCGCCGAGGAAGACAGCGCGCGCGAAAGCGGCATCGTCAGCGCTTCCTCAGGCAACCACGCGCAGGCCCTGGCGTGCGCCGCCGCCCAACTCGGTATTCGCGCGCGCATCCATATGCCCGCCAACACGCCACAGCGAAAACAACGCGGCGTCGCCCGTTTCGGCGCCGAGGCCATCACTACGGCGCGCGATTTTGATGAAGCGGAAGCGCAAGCCCGCGATGACGCGCGCCGCAGCGGCGCGCGCTACCTCTCCGCTTACAACGATCGTCTGGTCATCGCCGGCGCCGGCACCATCGGCCGGGAATTGCTGGCGCAATGCCCGCAACTGGCGCGCGTCGTCATCCCCACCGGCGGCGGTGGTTTGTTGGGTGGCATCGCCCTAGCCATCAAGAGCGCATGCCCGCGCATCGCCGTCGTCGGCGTCAACGCGCGCGCCGCGCCGGCCATGCACAACGCCCTCAGCGGTCAACAATTGCCCCACGCGCCAGAGACGCTGGCCGATGCCCTGGCCGGCGATATCGAAGCCGCTTCACTCACCCTACCCCTGACGCGCCGCTATGTGGATGAAATCCTGCTCGTCAGCGAAGCGGAAATCGCCGCCGCTTTGCGCTTTTCCCTCTTTGAGCTGGGCTGGTTGGCCGAAGGCGGCGCCGTAGTCGGCCTGGCCGCCTGCCTGAGCGGCGCCATCCCCGACGATGAACAGCCGACCGCCATCATCATCAGCGGTAGCAATATCGACCGCGACCGCTTGCGCGCGACCCTGCAAGACGATTGAGACCGGAGCGCGTTCCCTCCCGCAAAAAATCCGCGCGCCGCTAGCCCAGAATTTTCTGGGCGAAGCGCAGGCTCAGCTCCTGATGCTCAATCTGTTGCTCGGTATCGCGCGAGCCATGACCGGCATCAAACCAATGCGTCTCGATATGCTTGCCGGCCGCTTGTGCGGCGCGCTCATAATCCTCGTATTGCCCGGCCGGGCAGCGAGTGTCGTTGCGCCCCTGGATGACCAGCAAGGGCGCGCGCAAATTCTCCACATAGTGAATCGGTGAAGATTTATCGTAGACGGCGCGCTTCTCTTCGGGCGAACCCCCGAAGAGGCCATGCAGGTAGGCGCGTAGTGTCTCCGCCTGCTGCTCGTACATGCCCACCCAATCGGCGACGACGACCTGGCCGATACCGCCCGCGAAGAGTTGCGGCCGCGTCCCCAAGGACATGAGCGTCAAATAACCACCATAGGAACCGCCACTGATGAGCGTGGCCTCGGGGTCAGCGATGCCCTGATCGACCAAGTGACGGACGCCCGCTTCGATATCTTCGACCTCCACCTCGCCCAAACGCCCCCAGATGGCCTTCTCAAAATCGCGACCGAAGGTGGTTGAGCCACGATAATTGATGGAGCAAAAAGCGAAACCGTGGTCGATCCAGGCCTGGCTGGCGGGCGAGAACATCTCAGACATGACGGCGGTCGGGCCGCCATGCACATGGATGATGGTCGGGTAGGGACCGCCCTGGACATCGGCCGGCGTGGCCAACCAAGCTTGAATCTGCCCACCGGGGGAAGGGAAATGTATCGAGCGCCATTTGCTACCGGGCGGGACGGCTCCCGCCGCCAACAAGACACGCGTTTGCGCGCCGCTGCGCGCATCCAAGGCGATGAGGCGCGAAGGTTGTTCGGAATCCTGCCAGGTGGTCCAGATTTCCTCGCCCTGAAAGCTGGCCACGCCAAAATAGCCGCCGAGGACGCCGGCGGGGTGGTCCAGGCGCGTCGCGGCGCCACTGGCGATATCGTATAGGTAATAGCGATCTTCCGCCTGCCATTTTTGCAATAGGAGCAAGCGTTCGGCGTCGGGCGACCAAGCCACCGGCAGGAGCTCACCCTCGATGTCCGGCAAATCCAGATCTTGTCGCTCGCCGCTGCGCGCATTCCAAAGTAACGGGCGGTTGTAACCACTGCGGTTGCTTTGGGCCAGGGCACGCTCATCAGCGGCGCGGGGCGAGAAACCCGCCGCGGACATGCTGACGGAAATGCCCTCGCCATCCCACAATTCAGCCAATTTCTCGCCCGTGGCGGTATCGAGGACGAGCAGGCTGGTATCCAAATTCGCCGAGCGCTCGTTGGTCTCGAGGACGCTGAGGCGGCCGGCGGCGGAAAAATGCGGGCCATAGATTTGCTTCAGCGAATGATACAAGACTCGCCAAGCGCCGCCCTCCTCACGGACATGGGCATGGCTACCCTCCTGGGTGGCGGCGACGAAGCCTTGGTAGCGGCCATCGGCATTTTCTTGGAACAGGAAAGCGGCGTAGGGGGCCATATCCGGCGTGAGGCTTTCCGGCTCGCCCTGCCCATCGCTGCGCACGCGCACAAAATGCCCGTGCTCATCACCCCCCTCATCCTGCAAATAGTGAATGTATTGCCCATCGGCCGAGATGCTGCCGAAGATGACGCCGGTCTCGGAATGGGTGACTTGCGTGAGCGCGCCACTATCGACATCCCAGCCATAGAGCTGAGCGACGCCATCCTTGTTGCTGGCAACGAAGCCACGCTTCGGGTTGGCACTGGCGACATCAGCGAAGAAGATGGAAGCGGCACGGAAACGTTTCTTCCAGGGAGCGTCGGCGCGAAGGTCCAATTCAAAAGTCATACTATCCTCCCAAATATCCCTTTCTCATCGAATCAGGGCCCCAAGATAGCGGAAGCAAAGTGGCCTTGCCATGTTGCCAGCAGCCTTTACCAAAACATCGGGGAAATTGTGGCGGCGGCGCTCTTGCCTGGTTGACGAAGCACAACCTTGCTAAGATGCAAGTTCAGCGGTTGGATTTTAATTCGGGAAGGGAAAATCGCCATGCGCAACACCCTTTTGCTCGCTCTCCTGTTCTCGGTCATTGGCGCCATCGTCGGCATCTTCGGCTTCATTTGGGTCACCGGCGGCTCGGGCGAGGCCAGCGCAGCCATCAGCGCGCCAACGCTCGACCCAAACGCCATACCCACGCTGAGCGCCGAGCAATCCTTCGCCCTCGCCACCCAGTCCGTCGCCCGTGAAGCCGAGCTGTTGGCGACCATTGAAGCACAGAGGGCCATCATCAGCGCGCCAACGCTCGACCCAAACGCCATACCCACGCTGAGCGCTGAGCAATCCTTCGCCCTCGCCACCCAGTCCGCCGCCCGTGAGGCCGAGCTGTTGGCGACCATTGAAGCACAAAGGTCCGTCACCAGCGCGCCAACGGCGACCGAAACGCCCACCACGCGCATCCTCTATCGCATCATCCCCGCCGAATCCGAGGCGCGCTTCACCCTGAGCGAAGATTTGCGCGGCGTCCCTACGGAAGTCATTGGCCGCACCAGCGAAGTGGCTGGCGACATCGTCATCGACACCAACACACCAGCGCTCTCGCAGGTCGGCACCATCCGCATCAATGCGCGCACCCTGACGACCGATGATGCGAACCGCAATCGCGCCATTCGTTCCCGCATCCTGCGCTCAGCGGAGGACCAATACGAATTCATCGAATTCGCACCAACGAACTTGAAGCTGGTCGTCCCCTCCGCTAGTGTCGAAAACGATACCCCTTACGCCCTGGAGGTTACGGGGGGTCTGAAAATTATCGGTAACTCGTTGCCGGTGACCTTTGCGGGCGAGGCCTTCTTGGCAGAAGACGGTGATTTTTTGCGCGGCGAATTCTCGGCGACGGTGCGTTATATGGATTGGGGCATCGCCGTCCCGGACCTTGCTTTCCTGGCCAATGTCGATGAAGAGGCGCGATTAACGCTGACATTCGTCGCCGAGCGCGTGGTGGAATGAATCAAACTGCCCTTGACGCCGGCGGGGTGGCGGCGGTGTTGCCACCACTTTCTTCGTAAGCGTCGGCGAAGAGCAATTCGTAAAGGGTGCGGGGCATATCCTGAAGGATGCGGCCCGCCGCTTGCCCGGCCGGCGAGAGCAGCGCATCTTGCAAGGCGGACTCGTCGGCGAAATCCAGCGTGAGCAAGCGGTAGAAAGCGGCCGGCGGTCGCGGGCTGCCGGTCACGCTGGCGACCCGCCGCCGCTCAACCCCTGGCATCTTTTCCAGCTGCGCGAGCAAGGCATTGTAGACGCGCTCGAAAGCGGCCTCGCTACCCGCATTCGGCTCGCGGAAGAGCAGGATCAGTTGCATCGTTCGCGTTCAAACATCCAACGAGAGGGTAAGCCCCAATCGCCAGGCCTGATGCAAGGAACGCAGGAAGGCGATGAGGGCACGGGTGGAATCGTCGGTCACACTCGCCTCATCATGGCGGAAGGGCAGCGGAGGAAAAGCGACGGCGCGCTCGGCGCTCGTCAAACGCAAAAGCGCGTCGGCCTCTTGGTTGCGCTCGATGGCGCCACTGATGAGCAACAGGACGCCGGCGTGTGGCGGCTGGATGGGACCGAGCAAGAAACTCATCTCGAAGAGTTGGTCGCCATCCAGGGAAAGCGTCCCCAATTGGCGTCTTGGCGCCAACTCTGCTTCAAAAAAGATGCCCGCCGGGCGGCGCAAGGCGCGCGCGGAATGGCCATCGTAGCCCATTTCGCGCAAGAGCTGCTTGAGCATCAACCAAACCAAAGGTTCTTCCGGCAAGGGCATTTGCGCCAACCACCACTCTTCCGCTGCGCGCGAGAGTGGGTAAGGGAGATGACCGAAACAGCCAAAATCCGCGTTGGTGACATTCGCCGGGCAGTTCAAGCAAGCGGCCGCGTGCGCGGCGAGAATCGCCGCCTCGTCCAACAATTCCTGCACAACGACGGTCTGCGTGACCGCCTCGCCGGCGGCATTGCGGCGCGTCAATTCGAAGCCCATCGCCGCCGGGGGGCGCGAGTCACCCGCTTTACGGTAGGTTTCGATGAGGAGCGCTGCGCGTTGCCGACCTTTGATTCGGGACAAAATGCCCTCACTGGTCAGTTGTTGTTTGGCGGCACAATCCTGGTTGATGCAGGTATCGATACCCATCAGGATGAGGGTGCTGCGCTACCATCCTCATCAGCAAAAGTGCCGGCCAAGCGCAGGGCCAGAGCGAGGGCCGTTTCGCTGGCCGCACGCTTGATTTCACCGCGATCACCGGCGAAATGGTGGCGTTCGACAATGATGTCGCGCGCACGCGCGACCGCGATATAGGTCAGGCCGACTGGCTTACCGGGCGTGCCGCCGCCCGGGCCGGCGATGCCGGTGACCGCGAGGGCCAAATTCGCCTCGAAACGCTGCAAAGCGGCCTGCGCCATCTCACGCGCGCAGGCCGCGCTGACGGCGCCATGCCGTTCCAGCGTCGCCGCGCGCACGCCGAGCAAAGCTTCTTTGGCCTCGTTCGCATAAGCGATGACACCACCGAGGAAATATTCCGAGCTGCCGGGGACATCCGTCAGGCGACTGGCGAGCAAGCCACCCGTACACGATTCAGCGGTGGCGATTTGCCAGCCACGCGCGCGCAGCGCGGCACCAATGCGCTCCTCGATGGCGATGGATCCTGGAGTTCTGTGCGCGTCGTCCATCGTTCACACTACCCTTCAATGAGTGTACCCTGCGCCAAATCACCCTGGACCACTTGAGCCAGCGCTTTTTCGCGCCAAAAATTCATCACAAAGATGGGCATGGAGTTCTCTTCGCAGAGGGTGAAAGCCGTCATATCCATGACCTCATATTTATGCTCAAGCACCTCTCGGTAGGTCAGGTGAGTGAAACGCCGCGCGTCCCGCTGCTTGGCGGGGTCAGCGGAATATATCCCATCCACTTTCGTGGCCTTGATGACAATATCCGCCCCGAGCTCGGCAGCGCGCAGGGCGGCGGCGGTATCGGTGGTGAAATAGGGGTTACCGGTACCGCCGGCGCTGATGACAATGCGATCTTTTTCCAAGTGTCGCAGCGCGCGCAGACGGATATAGGGCTCGGCTACGGAGTTCATCGGCAGGGCCGTTTGGACACGCGTCACGATGCCGCGGCGCTCGAGAGCATCTTGCAAAGCGAGGCCGTTGATGATGGTGGCCAGCATACCCATCGAATCCGCCTGAGCGCGGTTCATGCCCTGGGCGACACCCAAGCGGCCGCGCCAGAGGTTGCCGCCGCCGATGACGATGATGATTTGCGTTCCCAGCGCATGCACCGCGGCGACCCGCTCGGCGATAGCAGCGGCTTGCGTCGCATCGACACCACAACCACCAACGCCCGCCAGGGCCTCACCGCTGAATTTCAGCACAATGCGCGGATAGGTGAGTTCCCTGGCCATCGCTGGCGCCTCCTCAGGGCTTAGGGCGCCATCTTCAGAGCGAAGCGTCATTTTCCTCGCCGATAGTGTAACGCGCAAAGCGCTGAATGCGGATGCTCTCCCCCAATTCGGCGACCGCCTCCTTGAGCAAATCGGCGATGGTCAAGCTTTCGTCTTTGATGAAGCGCTGTTTCATGAGCACGATTTCCTCATACCACTTCTCCATGCGCCCTTCGACGATGCGCTCACGGATGGCGAAAGGCTTGCTGGCGTGCCGCGCGTCCTCTTCCAGGATGCGTTGCTGGGTTTTTTGCTCGGCAGCGCGCACTGCATCGGGGATATCTTCAACACTGACATAGCCCGGGTTCATGTTGGCGATATGCAGGGCAATATTGTGGGCGAACTCCTGAAAACTCTCGGTCTTGGCGACGAAATCAGTCTCGCAGTTCACCTCAACCAGCACGGCCAGGCGCTTATTGAAATGTTGATAGCTGGCGATGATGCCCTCGTTCATGGTGCGGCCAGCGCCCAGTTTGCGGTTGGCGCGGGCGATGCCTTTCTCGCGCAGGAATTGCTGCGCAGCGGCCAGGTCGCCATCGTGGTTTTCGAGGGCCTTTTTGCAATCCAAAGGGCCAGCACCCGTGGCCTCGCGCAATTCTTTGACCATGGCGGCGGTGATGGTGGTCATTCGCTTTCCTCGCTGCTTTTTTGGCTCTCGGACGACTCTTCGCTTTCGACCGGCGCGGTCGGTTCGGGAGCTTGCGCGGTAGCCCCTTCCGCGGCGAAGACTTCTGCCTCGCGCAACTTTTTCAATGTCGCTTCGCCCAAGTAACGCTCATCGTCATCCTCTTCCGAATCGCTTCCGGGGTCCAAAGAATAGCGCCCTTCGCGGGAAGAAACGGCACCATTCACCACCTCATCATCGCGATCGGACTCGCGCAGGGTCGAACCTTCGATTACGGCGTCGGCGACAGCGGTGACCAGCAACTTGATCGAGCGCATCGCGTCGTCATTGGCGGGGATGATGTGGTCAATTTGGTCGGGGTCGCTATTGCTATCGAGCAAGGCCAGTACTGGGATGGAGAGGATATTCGCCTCTTTGACGGTGGTGGCTTCGCGGATGGTGTCAACGATGAAGACCAGCTTGGGCAAGCGCGTCATACCGCGAATGCCGCCCAAGCGCAGCTGCAGCGTATCGATTTTGCGCTGCAACATGAGGCGTTCTTTTTTGGTGAGCTGCTCAAATTCACCGGCGTCGCGGCGTTCCTCGAGTTGCTTGAGTGTGTCGATGCGCTCGCGGATGGTGCGCCAATTGGTCAACATACCACCCAGCCAGCGGTGTGTCACATAGGGCATGCGGCAACGCGTCGCTTGCTCGCGGACAATTTCTTGAGCCTGGCGTTTGGTGCTCACAAAAAGCACCTCACCACCCTCGGCGACCAACTTAACGATGTATTCATGGTGCTGGCGCAAAGCGACGATCGTTTGCCTCAAATCGAGGATGTGGATACCGTTGCGTCTGGTGAAGATATAGGGGGCCATCTTCGGGTTCCACTTTTGGGAACGGTGGCCGAAGTGACAACCGGCTTCGAGTAAGTCTTGTAAGGTGAGTTTAAAGGGCATGATTGGCGACTCCCATTCGTGTTTGCGCGGCCATGCCCTTTGTTCGCGACGCGCAGGGTGAGTGTTTTCGTCCAGCCGAAACACGCTCGCCCAACACTGGCACCACGCCCGGGCATGTGAGGATTCACGAGCACGCTGGCCCGCAGCTGGATATTAGCAAAATTCAGCCCGCGGTCAATGGCGATTGTTGCGAATCGCAAAAGGCCTACCCCCGCGCCGTGCCAATCGCTAGCATATTCTCGCCATGTCCATCCTAAGCGCGCGCGGTCTCAGCCAGCACCTCGGCAACCAGACTATTTTTGCGGCAATCGATTGCGCCCTTAGCCAAGATGCGCGTGTCGCCCTGGTCGGCGCCAACGGTTGCGGCAAAACCACCCTCTTGCGCACCCTCATCGGCGCCGAGCAACCCAGCGCCGGGCAGATTCAGCGCGCCCGCAAGTTGCGCATCGGTTACCTACCCCAAGAACTCGAACCAGCGGAGCAAACGCACACCCTCTACGAGGAGCAATTGCAGGCCTTCGCTGGCCTGCGCGCGCTGGGAGAAGAGCTGCGTGCATTGGAAAACGAAATGTCCGCCCAAAAAACCGCCAACGCCGATTTGTTGCGGCGTTATGGGGAGCGAGAAGCCAATTTCACGGCGTTGGGCGGATACACTTATGAGAGCGAAATTCGTCGTATCCTGAGTGGTCTGGGTTTTCACCAGGAAGACCACTCGCGCGCCCTCGCGCAACTTTCCGGCGGGCAACAAACGCGCGCCGCCCTCGCCCGTCTCTTGCTCGAAGCGCCCGACTTGCTCGTCCTCGATGAACCGACCAACCATTTGGACATCGCCACCATCGCCTGGCTGGAGAATTACCTGGCGGGTTATCGCGGGGCTTGCTTGCTGGTCAGCCATGACCGCCAATTCATGGATGCCTGCGCCCGCGAAATCTGGGAGCTGGAAGGCGGTCAACTCACGCGCTATCGCGGGAATTTCAGCCACTATCGTGAGCAACGCGCCGCCCGTCGCCAGCGCCAAGCCAAAGAAGCCGCCGCCCAACAAAAAGCGCGACAAAAAGAAGAAGAATTCATCCGCCGACACCTGGGTAGCCGCCTCACCGCCCAGGCGCGCGGCCGCGAAAAGCGCCTGCGCACGCTGGCCAAGCGTGGCGGCATCATCGAAGCGCCGCGCCGCGAAAGGCGGCCGCGTTTCTCCTTTGCCGCGGCGGGACGCAGCGGTGATGAGGTCTTGGTGACGCGCGGCCTCGCGGTCGGTTATGAGGGTGCGGCACCGCTGCTGCGCCTGCCCGATTGTACGCTCCGCCGCGGCAGCACTGTGGCCATCATCGGCGCCAATGGCGTGGGCAAGACCACCCTCCTCCGCACACTATTGGGGGAAATTCCGCCCTTGCAAGGCGCCTATCGCTTTGGCGCGGCGACGCAAATTGGCTACCTTGCACAAGCGCGCGCTGCCTTGCAAGATGCGGAATCGCTGCTCGAACTCTTGCTCGCGGCGAAAGCGATGCCCATTTCCGCCGCGCGGGATGAGTTGGGGCGCTTCGGCTTCTCGGGTGATGCGGTCTTTCGCCCGGTCGCCTCGCTATCGGGCGGGGAACGCAGCCGTCTCGCCCTGGCCCTATTGGCGCAATCGGCCGCCAATTGCTGGCTCTTGGATGAACCAACCAATCACCTGGATTTGCCCAGCCAGGAGCACCTGCAGGGGGCACTGGCACGCTTCAGCGGCACCAGCATCCTCGTCAGCCACGATCGCTATTTGATCGCCACGCTAGCGACCGAAATCTGGGAGGCAAAGGGCGGTGCAGTGCGCATATTCGCAGGGAGTTATACTGAATATCAGGCTGCCCAGAGCGAGCGGAATCGTGAAAAAGAACCGACCGCGCCCAATAAGCCAACGCGCGCGACAGCGACGAGCGCACAGCATAGCGAGGGCCTGACCGCCTACCAGCGACAAGCACGGCTGGAAGAGCTGGAGGCGCTCATCACGCAGGACGAGGGGAAACAAGAAGAACTGGAAACGCATATCGCGGCCGCTAGCGCCGCCGGCGATATGACGCGCGTCCGCGAATTGGGCGAAAAGCACGCGCAGCAAGCGGCGCTCTTGCAAGAACATCTCGCCGAATGGGAGGCGCTGAACGATTGAGGCAAACGGGGTATACTGCCTGGATGAACCAAGTTGGAGGAAAACCCTTGCCGAAAATCACCCCCAATTACTTCCGTCAGCAATTGCCCAAGACCATCACCATCGCCGCAGCGCTCACCAGGGATATCGCGCCGGAGCAAGCGCGCGTTTTGCGCGATGGAGCGGACGGCTGGTCAGTGGTCGAGGTCGTCGCTCACCTGCGCGATTATGAGACCATCTTCCGCGAACGCGCCCAGCAAATGAAACAAGAGCAAAACCCCAACCTGCCCGCCTATGACCACGAGCGACTGGCAATTGAGCGGCGTTACAACGACGAGGTGTTGTCCGCGGTGCTGGCCGCTTGGGCGACGGAGCGCGAGCGGACCATCGCCTTCTTCACAACCCTTGGCGAAGGGGATTGGTCGCGGCCGGGGCGACACCCAGAACGGCAAGAATTTTCGCTCCTGGCGGCCATTGCCCAAATCGTCAGCCATGACTTGACGCATCTGGAACAGCTGGCCAAAATCCGCGCCGCCGCTGCCCTTGGCCACTAGCCAGCGCCCCACCCGACGCCAGGTTGAGGGGGCGCGGGGCTGCGGGGCAACGAAAACAAACTGCCAGACAAAACGCATCGGTCATTCGCTATAATCCAGCGGTTGACCAAATCGCCCCGCAATATGGCCGACCCGCAAACAGCCGACCCCTCCCGCCAACCGCTCCGCAAAATCGCTCCAGTCCTGCATGATTGGACGCATTTCGAACAACTGGCCAAGATCCGCGCGAGCGCGCGGGGTTGAGCATGGCGACGATGCGCGCCCTGCGCTGCCATGAATTCGGTCCGCCGGCGGGGTTAGCAGTCGAAGAAATTCCGCGCCCCACCGCCGCGCCGGGCGAAGTGCTCATCGCCGTGCGCGCCTGCGGTGTGAATTTCCCCGATGGCTTGATGGTACAAGGCCAATACCAAGTACGCCCACCACTACCCTTCACGCCTGGCCTGGAAGTGGCCGGCGAAATCGTCGCTGTGGGAGCCGGTGTCGCGAGCGAGCGGGTGGGTGAGCGAGTCCTGGCCCTTCTGGAGTTTGGCGGCATGGCGGAATATGTGACTGCTCCCGCGGCGCGGGCCCTGGCCATCCCCACCACGCTCGATTTCAATAGCGCGGCCGTTTTCGCCCTGGCTTACGGCACCTCGCAGCTGGCGTTGGAGCACCGTGCGCGCCTGAGCGGCGGCGAGACTTTGCTCGTGCTGGGCGCGGCGGGCGGCGTGGGGCTGACGGCCGTCGAGCTGGGAAACCAGTTGGGCGCGCGCGTACTCGCCGCCGCCAGCACACCCGAGAAACTGGCACTCGCCCGCGAATATGGCGCCCAAGAAGGCATCTTGTATTCTGAAGAAGATTTGCGCGAGCGCATCTTGACCCTCACAAACGGGCGCGGCGCCGATGTGATCTATGACCCTGTGGGTGGGCATTTTTTCGACCAGGCCATTCGTTGCCTCGCCTGGGAGGGGCGCTATCTGGTCGTCGGCTTCGCCAGTGGCAATATCCCCAGCCTGCCCGCCAACCGCGCCTTGCTGAGGAATATGGCGCTCGTCGGCGTCTATTGGGGCGCCTATCTCGAACGCGATCCGCAAATCGCCGTCGGTGGCTTGCGCACGCTCTTGGCAAAACAGGCGGCCGGGCAATTGCGCCCGTATGTCTCACGCGTATACCCCTTGGAAGAAGGTGGAGCCGCTTTGGGTGAATTGATGGCGCGACGCGCGCGCGGCAAAATTGCCCTCAGCCTGGATTGACGGGCGCCTTGACTTTTCTCGGCTTGCAACTGAGCGTCCCTGATTTGCCAGCAACGCGCCGCTTTTATGAAGGTCCGTTGGATTTGCAACCGCTATCCGGCAAACAAGATACCGAGATTCGTTACCAACTCGGCCAAACCACCCTGCGCTTCATCACCAGCAAAAAAGATGAAGCGCGCCCGAGCCATCGCCTGACGCTCGCCCTGCCCGCCGCGCAATTCGAAGCGGCCATCCAACGCCTGGGGCAACGCGCGCCGCTGCTCTCGATTGGCGGCGAGCGCATCCTCCGCTCCAGCCAAGGGCGCGGACCGCTCGCTTATTTGCGCGATGCCGCGGGGAATTTATTGGAATTGGCTTCCTCGCCAGCGGAAATCCCCCCGCTCAGCATCACGCAAGTCGGTTTAGCGGTCAGCGATATCGCCACAGCGCAGGAATTCTTGGTGAAGCGGCTGGCGTTGCGGTCGGCAGTCGCCGGCGCGGGCGAAGCGAAATTGTCAGGGCAAGGAGCGGCGATATTCCTATTGCGCGAAGTCGGCAGCGCTTGGCTACCCGGAGAGGCGCCCACAGTCGCAACCCCGTTGCGAGCGAGCCTACTGGGGCCAAAAACCTTGTGCCTACGCCTACCCGGGCATCCTTACCACATTGATATGCTCCATCACTCCGCGCCGGCGCTGGCCTCCAGCTTGGCGCGCAAAGACGCGACATCATGATGCCCCAGGGCGAGGGCGCTCAATTCACCTGTCGGCGAGATGACAAAATGCGGTGTGCTGGGGGGAACGATGGCGCGACTGTCGTATTGGGTGACGATGGCCGCCAAGAATTCCTGCGTCATCACGGCGAAACGCCAGCCGAAATCATGCTGGTCGGCATATTGAGCCAATTGGCTGGGGCGTAGATGATTCTCGACACTCAAACCCACAAAGACGAACTCCTCGGCGCTCAGTTGGGCTTCAAGCTCACGCACACGGCGGAGCTGGGCGAGGCAGTTGCTTCACCAAGTCGCCATTGGCTCGACGAAGACGGTTTTGCCCGCAAATTCGGCGAGGATGAAGGTTTCACCGCTGCGCACATCGGTCAATGGCAAATTGGCCAGCGGCGCGGCCTGGTATGGCAGCGTCGGCGCCGCTGACTGCCCGCCAAGCAGTATCGTCAGCGGCCAACGGGCGGCGCCCTCGGCCGTACAAGCCGTCAGGAAACTCACCAGCAATAGGAAGATCAGTTTGCGCATCATCACAAAACCCAATACCGCCCAAAAAAACGAGCCCCCACCATTATAGCGATAGCGGCTGGCCTGGCGAATGAAATCTCAGCCGGCGGCGCGCAACTCCGCCAATATCTCCGCGCCCTCATTGGGACCCAAGCGCAAGAGGCTGAAGGAGGAGGTGGAAGAGAGGGTGAAAAGCCAATGATGCGCGTCTCTCATGCCACCCATCCAATCCATTCATTCAACCGATATCAAAAAGGGTTCGACCCAATCCAGGAAAAGGCCCAAAAGGCCGATGACGACCAGCAAAACGCCGGCGATTCGGGTGAGTAGAGTATGCCGTTTGGTGAGCGCGCGCGTCAATCGCCGCTGGGCAGAGGTTGCCAACAAGGGTAAGACGACCAAGGGCCAACCAAAACCCAGGCCAAAACCGAGAAAGAAGACCAACTGATCGAGAGCGACGGCGCCGCTGACAGAGCTGAGCGCGAAGATGGCCGTGAGGTAGGGGCCGGTACAAGGCAGCGTCATCGGCGCCATGGCCAGCCCATAGGCATAAGCGGTGAAGAAGGGGTTGCGGAAGACCGGCGCTTCCAGGCGCGTGAGCGCGGCGAAGGGGTTATTGCCACGCAACATCATCAGGCCCAAGATGATGACCAGGCCGTAAATGATGGGCAGGAGCCAGGGCAAGATATCGGAGGTCGCCATCCGCAAGAGCCAAAACAACAAGCCGACGAGCAACATCAGCGACATCACGCCGAGCAACACACAGACACCCAGTAAGGCGCTTTGCCAATAGCTGAAACGATGGAAAGTGCTGTCATCCACCAACGTGCTCTTGCTCTTGCCGCCACGCAATTGCCCGGTCAGGAAAGCGATCATGCCCGGGTAGAGGGGCAACACACAGATATTCGTGAGGATGGCCGGCACACCGCTGGTGAAGCCAAGCCAAAATTGTTCGAATAACACCAGTGAAAAACTCACTCCCTAATCCCAGCGCAGGGGGATTTCTTGATATCCGCGCAACAGATCCCGCAGGCTAGGGCGGATGCGCAGCGACGCGGCGGGCAAATCCAAACGCAATTTCGGCAATCGCCTCAGCAGACTCAGGATGGCAACCTCGCCCTCCTGCCGCGCCAAGGCCGCGCCCAAACAATAGTGCAAACCATGGCCGAAGGCCAGGTGAGGGTTCTTTTTGCGTCGTATATCCAAGGTATCCGCCTTTTCGCCAAAAGCCACGGTGTCGCGGTTGGCGCTACCGATGATGACGAGCAGGTGATCACCGCGTTGGATGCGCTGACCACCGACGACGATATCCTCCGCGGCGTAGCGGTCTGTGCTGGATTCGACCGGGCTATCAAAGCGCAACAATTCTTCGATGGCCGGAGTGATGAGTTCAGGGTTTTCCCGCAGTAGGGCCAGCTGGTCGGGGTGTTGGCAGAGGGCGACGAGGCCATTACCGATGAGGTTGACGGTGGTTTCATGGCCAGCGACAATGAGCAGCATGAGCATAGAATACAGCTCGATTTCACTCAGGCGGTCGCCCGCCTCTTCAGCTTGCACCATAGCGCTGAGCAAGTCATCACGCGGGTTTTGGCGTCTCTGGGCGCTGATTTGCGCCAGATAAGCGAGGAATTGGCGCATCTCCGCCTCGTATTCCCGTGCGTCGTCATCGCTCTTTGGGCGCGGATTGGTGATGAGGTCAGACCATTTGCGGAAGCGGTCGCGGTCAGCGCTGGGGATACCCAGCAATTCAGCGATGACTTGAATGGGTAGAGGGAAGGCAAAATCGCCAATGAGCTCCATTTGCCCCGCTTCTTCCACCGCATCAATCAGCGCATCGGCGATGATTTGGACGCGTGGCCGCAAAGAGCGCACGAGGCGCGGCGAAAAGGCCTTTTGCACTAGGGTGCGCAAGCGCGTGTGGTCGGGTGGGTCTTGAGTGAGCAAGTTGTTGCCCAAGAATTCGTCGATGGGTGTGATTTGCGCGCGTTGCTGCTCGCTCATGAAGGGGCGATAACTTTTGATGAAACGACGGTCCTTGAGAACCGCTAGGACATCTTCATAGCGGGTGACAAGCCAGCTGCGCCAGCCAGATTTGTGGTGAATCGCGAAGATGGGCGCGTCCGCACGCATATTGGCGTAGGCTTCGTAGGCACGGCGCCGAAAGTCATCTTGGTTGGTGAGACGGCGGCGCAACAGCGGTTCGCCCATGCTGAATCTCCAGGTTTCACCCACTGCGGCAGTATACCCTGAACCGGCACGCTGGCCAAAGAACAATGGCCCAGCGGTGTTGGCCTTGCCGACCATTGACGCAAAGGGTAGAATGACGGTCGGGAAAGATTGCCTCGGCCCATTCATCATGATGAGCGAAAAGCAGACAGACCCCGCCCCTCCCTATTCACCGCAATGGGACCGCATAACGCGCTATTTGGTCGCCATCGCCCTGGTGCTTTTCGGCATTTGGGTGTTGACCTTGCTCAACTCCGTGCTGACGATGCTGGTCATCAGTTTCATCATCTCTTTCTTGATGTATCGGCCAGCGCTCCTATTGCATGAACGGCTGCGTTTTCCCTGGGCGGGCGGCGTCATCTTGCTCTATCTGGCCATCGGCCTCTTGCTCACGCTGGCCATCATCATCCTCATCCCGGAATTGTCAAAAGGTCTGAATAGTTTCACGCGCACCGTCGAGCGCGCCTATGAGGATTTACAAACGGCCCTGACCCAACACCAACCCGAATGGGGTTTCATCGAATTCTTGGGCTTTTCGCTGAACCTCAACCCAATCATCGAGCCGCTGAGAACCCTCTTGCAACAAAGCGCAGCGGATGCGGATGTGCTTGAACCGGGCGTGTTTGACCCGGTCACTTTGCCAGACACCCTCGGTCGTATCTTCAATACCGCATCCTCCATCACCAATTTCCTGACAAGGGTGGTGGGCGGCGTGGCCGGGCTTTTGACATCCATCCTGCTGGGCTTTTTGCTCTCCCTGCTCATCTTGCTGGATATGCCCCGCAACCGAAATATGCTCTACCAGATGACGAACCCCACCTACCATCGCGAAATCGCCCAGATTGTTTCGCAATTGCAACAGACTTGGTGGGCATTTTTCCGTGGGCAGGTCGTGCTGGCCTTAGCCATCGCGGTTTTGACTTATCTGCAATTGCGAATCATGGGTATCACCGGCGCGTTGCTCTTCGCGATACTGACCGGTTTTCTGGTTTTCATCCCCGCAATTGGCGGCTTCATCGCCCTCATACCCCAGGTCGCCGTCGGCTTGCTGAACGGCTCGACCACCTTTCCCGAAATGCCCTATGTCCTTGTGGCCCTGTTGATTTTGGCGGGGAATGTCCTCATCTCGCAGGTCATCTGGAATTTGCTCTCGCCAAAAATCATGGGCGATGCTTTGAAATTGCCAACGGCAGTGATCATCTGCGCGGTCTTCGTGGGTGCGGCCATCGGCGGCATCCTCGGCGCTTTCTTAATCGCCCCCATAGCCAGCTCGGCGCGCATCGTCGTCCGTTATCTACTGCACAAGATCGGCGGGCGTGATCCCTTCCCCAATGCCCCCTGGCCGGAAGAGGCACAATTGGAAGAGGTGCCGGCTTCTTAACCGATTGCCCGCGGCATTACGCGCAAGACCTCACCCGCCCCCACTAGCGAGTATCGGCCCAAGGCCGCCGGGATGAGCGCGCTCGAACCCGCCGACAATGTCACTACCACCGCCGCGCTATGGATGCATAGCTGACCGGCGGTGCAGGTCAGCAAGTGACAACAGTGCCCGCCCGTATCCATATCCAGGCGGCATTCACCCTCCATGCGGTGTCGAAACAATTGAAATTTCGCTGCCTCGAGCAATTGGCAGGCCGGCCCAGGCGGATAATGGACCGCCGGCCGATTCAGGAGATTGGCAGATTGCAGGGCGCGCGCCGTTTGCAAGGCGCGTGGCCGACCATCCAACCCTAGGCGCTCCCAATCGTAGAGACGGTAGGTGATATCGCTGTTTTGTTGGATTTCGTAGAGCGAGATGCCCGGGCCGATGGCGTGTATGGTCCCCGGTGGGATATGCAAAACTGCCCCAGCGCGCACGCGCACGCGCCGCAGCAAATTGGGCCAGCGATTGGCGTCGGCGACCGCGTGCGCCAAATCCGCCTTCGTGGAGCCCGCGCGCAGCCCCAGAATCAACTCAGCTTCCGCTTCACGCGTCTCGAGGATAACCCAGGCCTCTTCTTTACCGCGCGGCGCGCCAGCAAAGCGGCGGGCCTGCGCATCATTGGGATGCACTTGTAAAGAGAGCCAATCGGCGACCGCGAGGCGCTTGACGAGTAACGGGAAGCCGCGGCAATGCGCGAAATTTTCGCCGATATAAGCGCGGGCATCCGCCGCGGATAATTCGCCCAGGCTGGCGCCGGCACAGGGGCCATTTTCGACGAGCGCGCCCTCATGCACTTCCCATATTTCGCCAATGGGCGCGTTGCTGGGCCCAGCACCCGGCGCGGCCGCCGCCCAATCGCGCCGCCCCCAAACGCGCGGTTGCAACAAAGGGGAGAGGCGCAAGGGATAGAAACGGCTCATCGCAAGATGGCGGTAGAGGGGAAAAGAAAGATGGACACGCTATTATCCTATCAGTTTTGCTCAGACGGGTTCAGAAAGGAGCGCCGATGGCCAAGCCGCGCGTTTTCATCACGCGGCCCATCCCCCAAGCCGGGGTGGATCCGCTGCTGGAAGATTGCGAAGTGGAGATTTTCCCAGGACCCTTGCCACCCACGCGGGAGGAGTTGCGGGCGGGTTTGTCTTCGGCCGAGGGCCTGCTGCCCCTGCTCACCGAGCAAATCGACGAGGATTTGCTGGCCGCCGCGCCGCGCCTGCGCGTCATCGCCAATCTGGCCGTCGGTTACGACAACATCGAAGTGGCGGCAGCGACGGCGCGCAACATCCCAGTCGGCAATACGCCGGGCGTGCTGACGGAGACGAGCGCCGATTTTGCCTTTGCCTTGATATTGGCCGCGGCGCGTCAGATCGTCGCGGGGGCCGATTATGTCCGCGCAGGTCGCTGGCATACTTGGGAGCCGCAGTTGCTGCTCGGGCAAGATGTGCATGGGGCAACGCTGGGCATCATCGGCTTGGGGCGCATCGGGCAGGCGGTGGCGCGGCGTGCGCGCGGCTTTGGGATGCGCTTGCTGTATTACGGTGGTAGCGATGACGCGGCCGCCCAAGAGCTGGGGGCCACACGCACTCCTTTCGAAAAATTGTTGCGCACGAGCGATTTCATCACGCTCCATACACCACTCACACCCGAAACACGACACCTCATCGACGCAACCGCCTTGCGCCTGATGAAACCCTCGGCCATCCTCATCAACACAGCGCGCGGCGGTGTGGTGGATGCCACGGCCCTTCACTTTGCCTTGAAAAATGGTGAAATTGCCGCCGCCGCCCTAGATGTCACCGAGCCCGAGCCGCCCCCTGTCGATGACCCTTTGCTGGCCTTGCCGAATTGCCTGGTCCTCCCCCATTTGGGTAGCGCCAGCTTGGCAACACGCGCCAAGATGGCGGCCATGGCTGCCGCCAACTTGCTGGCCGGCTTGCGCGGTGAGCGCCTGCCCCATTGTGTGAACCCAGAAGTCTACGCGCGCTGAGGCGAAAGGCGGGGTTGGCCACAAAACTTCAAACCGCATAATCCACCGCGCGCAACTCGCGGATGACATGCACTTTAATCTGGCCGGGGTATTGCATCATTTCTTCGATGCGCCGAGCGATATCGCGCGACAATTGCATCGCGGCTAGGTCATCGACATCTTCGGAACGAACAATGATGCGCACTTCCCGCCCCGCCTGTAAGGCGAAGCTATGTTCGACGCCGGGGAAAGCAGAAGCGATTTCTTCGAGCGACTTCACGCGCTTGATATAGGCTTCCAGGCTTTCACGCCGCGCGCCGGGTCGGGCGCCGGAGATGGCATCCGCCGCCTCGACGAGCACCGCTTCCAGACTCTCCTGCTCCACTTCGTGGTGATGGCTGGCGATGCAATTGACGATGACGGGGTGAACGCCATGACGCTCGCAGAAAGCGGCGCCGATGGCCGCGTGTGTCCCTTCCAACTCGTGGTCGATGGCCTTGCCGATATCATGCAAGAGGCCGCCGGTCTTGGCGATATTGACATCCGCTTTCAGTTCGGCGGCCATCATACCGGCGATATGCGCGGTTTCGATGACATGTGCATGCTGATTCTGCCCATAACTGGTGCGAAAGCGCAGGCGGCCCAGCAACTGCACCACCTCTTTGGGTAAGCCGGGGACACCCGTCTCAAAGACAGCGCGTTCACCTTCCTCACGGATGATCGTCTCCACTTCAGCGCGCGCGTCTTCGACCAGTTGCTCGATGCGGGTGGGTTGGATGCGCCCATCGCTCACCAATTTGGCCATCGTGCGCTTGGCAACCTCGCGGCGAATGGGGTCAAAACTGGAGACCGTGACCGCTTCCGGGGTGTCGTCGACGATGACATCCACTCCCGTCGCCAACTCGAAAGCGCGGATATTGCGGCCATTGCGGCCGATGATGCGCCCTTTCATATCGTCACTCGGCAAAGGGACAACGCTGACGGAAACCTCGCTCACATGCTGTGAGGCGAGCCGTTGGATGGCGAGGGAGATGATATCGCGCGCGCGCCGGTCCGCCTCCGCCTGCGTATCGGCCTCGACCTGTCGCAATATGCCGGCAACTTCATTGCGCGCGTTCTCTTCCGCTTGCGCCAAAACTTGCTGACGCGCCTCTTCCACCGTCATCCGCGCCACGGCTTGCAGCTTTTCTTCACGCTGCTGTTGCAATTCAGCGAGCTCATTCTGCCGTTTATCCAGATGCGATTGTCGTCGGTTGAGCTTGCGGTCGCGCTCTTCCAAGCGCTCGATGCGCTGGTCGAGGTCTTCGCGGCGGCGACGCAAGCGCTCGTCTTCTCGTTCTAGGTCACGGCGGACACGTTCTGCTTTTTGTTCGGCTTCTTCGCGCGTGGTTTTGACGCGCATTTCGCCTTGGTTGATGATTTCGTTTGCCTGGCTGCGGGCTTGCAGCACTTGGGCATCCAGCTCACGCGCGAGTTCCCGCCGCTGCTGGTCACCTTGTCGTCGTTGCCAAACGATATTGGCGACAAATCCGAGCGCCAAACCCAACAAACTGACGACTACGAAGATGATCGGTTGCAAAGATTCCATAATAATCAACGAGCGATGCAAGAAGGCGCATCGCTACTCCTTTCTAACATTCCGGCGCCGATTCGCGCGAATCGGCTGTGGTGAATGGTCGTGTCGGTGTTCGTCTGTTGTTGCGAATTCCTCGCGAAATTGTTGCAAGGCCTCTTCAACATCACGGTAATGAAAACCGCGTCGCTGGAGAAAAGCACGCAACTTTTGCGAGCGCACTTCCTCGGGCAAGCGGAGCCAGCGTCTCGAGTTGGCGCGCAAGGCGGCCAGCGCCGCTTGCCCATCCTCCCATTCGTCGAGGGTGGCATCGATGATCGCGCGCGCCAACCCCTTTTGCGAGAGTTCGTAGGCCAGAGCGCGGCGGCTGATGGGGCGAAAGGTGGCGCGATTTTCGGCCCAGAAACGGGCAAAGGCGGCGTCGTCAAGGTAACCCTGTTCGCGCAATTGCGCCATGACGATGTCGATGGTCTCGCTAGCGAGGGGGCGTTTTTTCAAGTGGCGGCGCAATTCAGCACTGCTGCGCGGGCGATGACTGAGGAAACGGATTGCCCGCCGTTTGGCGAGGGCAATTTCATCCTCCGCGCGGAGCGCGGCAATCTCCGGGGCAGCGAGGTGTTGGCCAACGCGCAAACGGGCAGCCCGCGTGGCTTCCAGCCCAAAAGCAAAATGGCCATCCAGGTAGACATTGACACGCTCTTCATCGCGTGCCTGGAATTTCAAAGCGCTGATTTTACCCGCAGCAAGGGTTTCAGCGCGAACACTCTCCTGATTTTTTCGCATAGCCACCCCCGCCCACTGACAACGGAAGTGGCGCTGTGTGTGTTGGCGCTCAAGCGCTCAACGGAGGCAAGGAGACGCCGCGCACGACGCCACCTCATGGGAACCCTACATCTCTACGCTACAGAACAAAAGGAATCACTCACCCAAACTGGCTCCCTATTTGGTTGGCCAACTACCCAACTCATATCATCACAGCGACCACAGCTACCGTCGACCAAAACCGCCAGTAGCGAATTGCTCATTGAGGATATCATAGCACAGTTTTCAAAAAGTTGCACAAGTGATGATGGGATTGTTCAGCGCGTCAGGAGACGCTCAATTGCCTCTGGGTCGGGCATGGCGGTGGTCGCGCCGCGAGCGGTCGTGGCCAAGGCACCGGCGGCGCAGGCATAGCGCAAAGTTTCGGCCGGCGCGCCGCTAAGACAATCGGCGTCTGCCAAGACGCGCGCCAACAAAGCGGCCATGAAAGCGTCACCCGCACCGGTCGTATCGACCGTAGGGACCAAAAAAGCCGGCGCTTGCCATTCCCCGGCATTCGTGATGAGACGGGCGCCACGCGGACCGTCCGTCACGACCAACGCGCGCAGGCCTGGGCGCCAAAGCGAGCGAGCGTTGCCATCCTCAGTGAGGCTGGGCAATTCCTCGACGCTCAATTTCAAGATATCCACTTGGTCGATGAGCGGGAGAATGGCCGCGCGTGCGGCGGCGACGCTGGGCCAGAGATGCTCGCGTAGATTGGGGTCGTAACTGATGAGGGCCCCGCCGGCTTGGGCCTGGCGCAGGGCCTCATGGGTGGCGCTGGCAGCGGGCTCGGCGCTCAAAGAGAAGGAGCCGAAGTGGAAAATTTCGGCCTGTGACAACAACTCGCCAACCAAAGCCGCCGCCTCGAGCTGCATATCGGCGCCAGGCTGACGAAAGAAGGCGAAACTGCGCTCGCCCGCAGCATCCAGCGAGACGAAAGCCAGCGTCGTGCGCGCCGCCGCCGTCCGTTGCATACCCGCTACATCCACACCCTCGGCTCGCAATTCCTCCTGAAGGGCTTGGCCAAAAGGGTCATCACCCACACAACCCACAAAAGCGGCGTCCGCACCCAAGCGCGCGAGGCCGACGGCCACATTCGCCGGCGAACCGCCCAGGGCGCGTTGGAAGCTGGGCGCTTCGCCCACAGCCAGACTCGCTTCCTGCGCGACAAAATCAACCAGAATCTCCCCCAAGCAAACGACCGTCATGGCGACGCCTCCCCCTCTTCCCTGTCCAGAAGGCGCCACAGGCGAATCGCCGTATCCCCCTGCGGAATATCACCGCTGCCTTTGCCACCCGCCGCGGCCAGCAAGTCCCCGGTCTGCGCCAGGGACATGACGATATCCTCATGTTCCTGCAAGATCGCAAAGGCGCGGTAGGGTGCTTCCCCGCCGCGCACATCCCAAAGCCAAACACGGCCCGCCTCTGTCGCCACGAAGAGCGTTTGGCCATCGGCACTGAAGGTCAAGGCCGTCAGGCCGGCGCGGTGCCCACGCAAGCGCGCAATTTCTGGGATGGCCGCCGGCGCGGCGCGCAAGTCGTATAGGCGCACCTCGCCACTGCGGTCGGCGATGGCCATTTGTTGGCCGGCGGGGTGAAGCGTGATAGCGGTGACGCGCTGACCAAAACCGGCCGGGAAACCGCGCAGGCGCGTGAGTAATTCGCCACTCGCCACTTCCCAAACTCCCACCCAGGGGTCAGCGCCGCCGCTGAAAAGCAAGGATGCATCCGCATTGAAAGCGACAACATGTAGACTCTCACGGTGACCGCGCAGCGGTGGCAATTCCTCCAACTGGACACCGCCATCCGCAACGCGGCGCCAACGCCAAATGTGCACCGTCTGCGTACCATTGCGGGCACCAGCGATGTAGCGGTCAGCGCCGCTCAGCGTCAGGCCGCGCAACCAGCCAATGGGCGCTGCGCTTTGCGCCAATTCGCTGCCGAATCGAGGAGAATTGGGGTTGACATCCCAAACCCGCAAAGTGTTATCGCCGCCGGCGATGGCCGAGCGCTTGGCGCCGGATGCGGAGAAGAGCAGCGCGCCATCCGCAGACCAGACTAGGCTGTTGATGGTGCTGCCATGCCCGCTTAGGAGTGTGAGCCGCTCCCCCTTTTCGACATCCCACAACCAAATATCCAATTCCTGCGGTTTTTCGCCATGTCCACCAGCGCTGGCCAGGAAGCGTCCAGCGGGGGAGAAAGCGAGGGCGTTGACGCGCGTTTGGTGGCCGCGAAATTCATCGAGAAAGCGGGGTGAAGGCATGGGCGGCGGCGGTATTTGCGCGCGCGCTGGGCCCGCCAATACCAGGCTTAAGGTGAAAGCGAGGGCAAAGCGATGGTAGCGCCCCTTGCTTTTTCGCCACATCCTTCAGCCTGCACTCCTTCCAACCAAGGCATTCGCTTTCCCCGCCTCAATTTAGCCTTAAAGGTCGGGGCTGGCCAACGGCCATAGCAATCGTCACATCGAGAGACTAGGCTAGTCGCAGCGGGGAGACCAGATGGCAAAAAGCCTCAAGGTCATTTTACAACGGCAATACATGCAAAGACGCTTACTGGCGCTCTATTTGCCCTGGTTGTTGGCGGCCCTCGCCCAGGGGCTCATCCTCCCCGTCTTACCGCTCTATGCTCAGGAATTTGAGGCGGGCTATTTCCTGGCGGGTATGATGCTGGCCGGGCAAGGCATCGGGCTGTTGCTGGCGGATTTGCCGACCAGCCTGCTCCTACACCGCTTCTCTTATAAGACTGTGGCGATGTTGGGTCTGCTGACCATGGTCATGGCGCGCGCGGCGCTCTATTTTGCACCGAGCATCTTTCTCGCCCTCGTTCTCTGCATCCTGGCGGGGAGCGGCCGCGCCTTTTTCTTCGTTTCGCAGACGGTCTACATCACCGAGACGGTGGCGCGCCGGCGGCGCGGACGGGCCATCGCCCTCTACGGCGGTATGATGCGCGTGGGTTTGTTTGTGGGACCCTTCATCGGCGGCCTGGTGGGCGCAAATTTCGGCCTGCGTAGCGTCTTTTTGCTGAATGCGCTGTTGCTACTGGCCGCGCTCCTCGCCCTCTTTCAGCTGATACCGTCGCGCAGCCACGCAGAAACGCACCAGGCGCGCGCGCGCCACCATCGGAGCTTATGGCATATGATGCGCTCGCACGCGCACACCCTGCGCACCGCCGGCCTCGGGCAAATCCTGGCGATGCTCACGCGCACCGGCCGCATGGTCATCATTCCGCTCTATGCCGCCGATGAGTTGGGACTGGGCGTCGAAATTATCGGCCTCATCGAGAGCATCAGCTACGGGTTGGATATGACCTTCTTCTATCCGGCAGGTTGGGTGATGGACCGCTTCGGGCGCAAGTACGCCATCATACCCAGCTTCCTCGCGCAAGGGTTGGGCCTGGTCTTGTTGCCACTCACGGCCTCAGCGAGCGGGGTGTTATTCGTGGGCATCTTGCTGGGCTTCGGCAATGGCATCGGTTCTGGCACGATGATGACGGTAGGGACCGACCTGGCGCCAACCGAGGCGCGCGGTGATTTCATCGGTGTTTGGCGTTTCATCGGCGATATTGGCATGGTCGGCGGTCCCTTGGCCGTCGGCGGGATGGCCGCTCTATTCACGCTCGGACCCTCTTCGCTTTTGTTGGCGGCGGCCAGTCTGGGGACAGCGGGTATCTTCGCCTTCTTCGTTCCGGAAACCCTGCGTCGCTCGCGCCTGGCAACTCGTTAGCGCTTTTTTCGTTGCGGGCGGGCGCGTCTTCCCCCTATGGGGGTCTCGCTCCTTTGGCGCTGACCTCTAGGTAATCCGTATAGCCGCCGGCGTATTCACGGAGGCGGCCGGCGCGCAACTCCGCCACGCCATCCACCATACGATCCAAGAAATAGCGATCGTGTGAGATGACGAGCAAGGCGCCGTCAAAATCTTCCAAGGCCACTTCCAAGACCTCCGCCGAAGGGATATCCAGGTTATTGGTCGGCTCGTCGAGTAGCAACAGGTTGGGTTGCGCCAACATCAAGAGGGCGAGTTGCAGGCGGCTGCGTTCGCCGCCGCTGAAATTGGCGATGGGCTCGCGCGTTTGCTCATAGCGAAAGAGGAATTTGAGCAGGAAATTGACGGCGGCGCCCTCGCTCATCGGGCGGGTATGGCGGACGATTTCCAGGGGAGTTCTTCCCAACCAAGCGGTCAAGGTTTGGTGCTCTTGCGCGTAATATCCGGGCTGGGAGCTGGGGCCGATTTGGATGCGCCCGGCGCTGGGTTGCATCTCCCCCAGGATGAGGCGAAAGAGCAAGGATTTGCCGACGCCGTTCGCGCCGATGAGGCCGACGCGCTCGCCATGGCGCAGGGTGAAATCCAGTTCGCGGAAAATTGGCGGGGATGCGCCGAAGGCCATCGTGAGTCCTTGCAAGCGCAAGGCCAATTGGCTACCGCGCGAGCCAGCCAAGCGTAGATCCATACGCCGCGCTTCGCGGACCTCTTCGATGATTTCGCCGCGCTCTTCCATATTGGCCAACATCTTGCGACGGCTGCGCGCCTGGCGGATGTGTCGTTCGTTGACGACCAAACTCGCCCACCGCTCAAAACGGGCGATGGCCGCCTCGATGCTGGCGATTTGCTTCTGCTGGGTGACATAAGCGCGTTCCTGCCGCAAGCGCGCCAATTGCCGCTCTGTTTGGTAAGCGGAATAATTGCCTCGATAAAATGTCAGGCTCCCGCCCGCCAATTCGGCAATTTCGTCGACGATTTCGTCGAGCAAGTAACGGTCATGCGAGACGATGACCACCGCGCCGGCGTAGGCTTGCAGGACGCGCTCCAGGCGGCGCTTGGCGGCCAGGTCCAAGTGGTTATCCGGCTCATCCAGCAAGAGCAATTCGGGCTCATTGGCGAGCAGCCGCGTGAGGGCGACGAGTTTCTTTTGCCCACCGCTGAGTTGCGCGCAGGGGGTGTTGAAGCGGTCGGGGGCAAAGCCGAGGTGGTTGAGCAATTCGCGCGCGCGGCTGGTGAAAGCGCCGCCGGCCAACCTTTCTTGGCGCGCGAGCAAATCCGCCTGCGCATCCAGCACCGCTTGCAAGGCGCGCTCATCCCCATAGATGGCGGGCTCGCCCAATTGACGGTCGATTTGCGCGAGTTGGTCCTCGATGGCAGCCAGCGTTGCGGGCGGTTGGGCGGCCGCTTCGAGCAAGGTTTGCTCGGGGGGCAAGGCAATCAATTGCGGCATGTAACCGACGCGCAGGCCCTTGGCGCGGACGATTTGCCCCGCGCTCGCTTCCTGCTCGCCGGCGATACAACGCAAGAGACTGGATTTGCCGGCGCCATTCGGCCCGACCAGGCCAACGCGCGCGCGCGCGACGATGCCCCAGGTCAAATCGCGGAAGACCACACGCCCGAGAAAATTCAGCCCCAGATGATGCAGGGTGGCGACTTGCATGGGCCAATGATAGCAATTGCTTCGTGAGGGCATACCCGAATTTTTGCGGCGGGCCTCCTACGCAGCGGCTGCAAGGCCACCTGCTACAATCTTGCAGCAATCATTGGGGAGAGCGCAGCAATGCCCAGTACAGTCGATGTCATCATCATCGGTGGCGGCATCAGCGGTTGCAGCGCCGCCTACCAGCTCGCCCGCCGCGGCGCCAGCGTGCGCCTGTTGGAAAAGAGCCACCTCGCCGCCGGCTCCACTGGCCGCACCGTCGGCATCATCCGTCAGCATTATTCCAACGAAATCACGGCGCGGATGGCGCAGCGCTCGTTGCGCGTCTGGGAAGATTTTGCAGAGGTCATCGGCGGCGACGCCGGTTTCGTACGCAGCGGCGTGATTTTCGCCGTCGGCCCGGCGGAGAGGGAGAAGATGGCCGCCAATGTCGCCATGCAGCGACGCCTCGGCATCCGCGTCGAGATGCTCGATGCGGATGCCTTGCGCGCGGTGGTGCCGTCGCTGCGCGGCGATGATTTTGGCGCCATCGCCTTTGAGCCAGACGGTGGTTATGCCGATGGTGCGTTGGCCACGGCCGCTTACGCGCGGCGCGCCAGCGCGCTCGGCGCGACCATCACCCAGGGAGCGGAATGCCGCCAAATCCTGGTGGAAAAGGGTCGCATCCTGGGCGTGGAAACGGCCGACGAGACCATCCATGCGCCGGTGGTCATCAACGCCGCCGGGCCTTGGGCGGCGCGCTTGACGGCGGCGCTGGGCTTCGAGACACCCGCCCAACCGAGCCGCCATCAGGTCGCCGTCTTCCAACAACCGGCGGACGGCGCGCTGGCGGGGCATCCCTTCCTCGCCGATTTCGTGAACCATTTTTACACGCGCGGCGAGACCGGCACCCTGACGCTATCCGGCTCGTTGGACCCGCGCGAGGCACAAGACACCGTCGCGGACCCCGACCACTACAACGAGGCGGTGAGCATGGATTTCAACTTGGAGATGGCCGAGCGCACCCAAGAGCGCCTACCGGCGATGGCCGCGGCGCGCGTCAGCAAGGGCTGGGTGGGGCTCTATACGGTGACGCCCGATTGGCACCCGATCATCGGGCCGCTGCCGGGTGTGGAGGGCTTGATTTTGGCGTATGGTTTCAGCGGCAGCGGTTTCAAGATGGGGCCGGTCGTCGGCGAGATGCTGGCGGATTTGGCGCTGGGCGAGCGCCGCTGCCCCATCGACCCCCAGCCCTTCCGCTTGGAGCGTTTCGCGGCCGGCGAGACCTTCCGCGGCGGCTATGGTGAGGGTGGTGGCCTGGTGGGCTGAGAGGGGGGATAATTTAGAATAAGGCCGGCAAGAGCGGAAAAAGGGGATGGGAACCATGCTTGGGAAAACTCTGGTCTGTGCTTTGCTGGCGCTGGTCTTGCTCTTGCCGGCGTCCTTGCTCGCTCAGGAGGAAAATGAAGAGCTCTTCACAGCCATCCAAAGCGGCAACCTGTGGTGGGTGGAATCGCTACTCGAGGCCGGCGCCGATGTCGAGGCGCGAGAAGGCGAGTATGGTTTGACCGCGCTGATAGGAGCCAGTCTATTGGGCCACGCGGATATCGTCGCCCTTCTCCTCGAAGCCGGTGCCGATATCGATGCCCAAGACAACTATGGCATCACTGCGCTGATGTGGGCCAGCGATCAGGGCCATGCCGACATCGTCTCCATTCTCCTCGAAGCCGGTGCCGATGTAGATGCCCAAGACAACGATGGTTGGTCTGCGCTGGTGTGGGCCGGCCGCAGAGAGGGTGATACCGATATCGTCTCTATCCTCCTCGAAGCCGGTGCCGATGTAGATGCCCAAGACAACGATGGTTGGTCTGCGCTGGTGTGGGCCAGCGCATTGGGCGATGCCAACATCGTCTCTCTCCTCCTCGCCACCGGTGCCGATGTAGATGCGGAAGACAACGATGGCCGCACCGCGCTTATGCGAGCCAGCTATGAGGGCGATGCCAGCATCGTCTCCCTCCTCCTCGCCGCCAGTGCTGATGTAGATGCCCAAGACAACGATGGTTGGTTTGCGCTAATGTGGGCCAGCGATCAGGGCCATGCCAATATCGTCTCCCTACTCCTCGCCACCGGCGCCGATGTAGAGGCGCAAGACAACGACGGTGTCACCGCGCTGATGGGAGCTAGTCTATTGGGCCACGCCGACATCGTCTCCCTACTCCTCGCTACCGGTGCCGATGTAGAGACGCAAGACAACGATGGCACCACCGCGCTGATGCAAACCAGCTATGAGGGAAATGCCGATATCGCCTCCCTCCTCCTCGCTGCCGGTGCCGATGTCGAGACACAGGATAACGATGGTTGGTCTGCACTGATGTGGGCTAGCGCATTGGGCCATGCCGACATCGTCTCCCTCCTCCTCGCTGCCGGCGCCGATGTCGAGGCCCAAGACAACGATGGCCGCACCGCGCTGATGCGAGCCAGTCTATTGGGACACACCGATATCGTCTCCCTCCTCCTCACTGCCGATGCCGATGTAGAGGCGGAAGACAACGATGGCAACACCGCGCTGATGCAAGCCAGCTATGAGGGAAATACCGATATCGTCTCCCTCCTCCTCGCCACCGGCGCCGATGTCGGGACGCAAGATAACGATGGTTGGTCTGCGCTGATGTGGGCTAGCGCATTGGGCCATGCCGATATCGTCTCACTCCTCCTCGAGGCTGGCGCGGACCTATCCAGCGGTGAAGGTGAGCGCGCGCTACAAGTTGCCACTTCTCTGAGTGTTTTCTCCCTATTAATCGAAGCCGGCGCCGACCCCGAAGCGGCGGGCATCAACCCGCTCATGATCGCCGCCCTCCAAGGCGATTCAGCAACCCTGATTCGCTTGCTGCGTTCAGAAAGCGAAGCGGACCGCTCCGCCGCCCTGCGCTACGCCGTCCATTCTGGCGACCCAACCATCGTCTCGATGCTGCTCGCGGCCGGCGCCGACCCCCATTGGCAAGACAAAGCCACCGGCCGCACCGCGCTGGATTGGGCCGAAGCGGCCGGCCATGAAGAAATCATCGCTCTCCTCGAAACGGCCATGGGGCGATGAGCGGCGCCTTCCCCTTCCCCTGCGAGACGGCGCGCTTGCTCATCCGTCCGCCACAACTGGGCGATCTGGAGGCGGTGCTGGCGGCCATCGAAGAAACCCGCGCGCAATTGCGGCGCTGGATGGATTGGGCGCGCCGTCCCGAGAAAGAAATGGCCAACAGCGAGGAAGAATACCTACGCCAAAGTATCCATCAATGGCGAGAACGGCGGCAGGGGCGCCCGGCCGACCCGCTGCCGCTCCACCTCTTTCGCCGCGCGGATGGCGCCTTTTTGGGCACGAGCGGCTTTCACGATTGCGTCTGGGAAATCCCCCGTCTGGAACTCGGCTATTGGCTGCGCGCCTCGGCGCAAGGGCAAGGCTATATGACCGAGGCGGTCATCGCCATCAGTGAAGCCGCTTTCGCCGCTTGGGGATTGCGGCGCCTCAGCATCCATTGTGAGGCGACCAACGACGCCAGCATCCGCGTGGCCGAGCGCGCCGGCTTCGCCCGAGAAGCGCGCCTGCGGCAACACCGCCTGAGCCATGACGGCAGCGTACAAGACACGCTCATCTACGCGCGCTACGCCGGCGGCACCGCCGGACCAGCCATCATCGCCAGCCATTCCCCCGCCAGCGTGCGGTAGCCACGCAGGTGATGCGCGCTGAGGCAGGCATGCACCGGGCGCACCACCAGCAAATCGCCCACCTTGGCGCGCGCAAAATCCGCTTCCTCAACTTGGATGATGCCGTGCTCCTGCGATAAATGCACGACGCGGGCCCCGGGGATGCTCGGCCCCCAACCACGGGCGGCGTCGAAAAGTGCCACCTCGCCATAATGCCCGCCCTCCGCCGCGCGCGTGGCCTCGCGGGCTAGATGGATGGCACCACCGTAAATCACCCATTGGCGCCGCGCCGGCTGCCGATCCACCAAGGGACAAGCCACGCCCAAGGCCATCTCTTCCTCGCGGCAAACACCGATGTTCCTCATCATCAAATCGTTGAAGACGAAGGCGCCGGGGCGAATCTCATCCACCCCAATGAAATCCACCGCGGCCTGGCAACCCGGCGTATCGCCCGGCGACAGCTCCAGCGGTCCGGCCCCGCGCGCGCGCAGGGCTTCCCGCGCCGCGCGCAACCGTGCCAGCGATTCCGCCCAGACGGCCGCCACCGCCGCCTGCCCTTTCGCCGCGTAGCTGTGTCCGCCATGCGTGAGCAAGCCGCGCAGGCGCAGGTTGGGCGCAACGCTCAGGGCGCGGCGCAACGCGTCCAGGCGCTCCGCTTCATCCCAAGGGATGCCGCTGCGCGCGTCGCCCGTTTCCACTTCCAACCAGATATCGGCGGGTTGGGTGAGCTGCGCGGCCAGGTGTTGAGCGCCCTCTTCGTTGGCGACCAGCAAACCGAGGCGCACACGCGCCGCCAACGCGGCGATTTCATCCAGCTCGCGCCAATTCCAGGGGAAAGCGACCAGCAAATCTTCCCAGCCATGTTCGGCAAAATAGTGGGCCATGGCGAGGGAGGAAGTCGTGAGCGCTTCGACACCGGCCGCGCGGCACCATTCGGCGATGCGCGCCGATTGGTGCGTTTTGGCATGAGGGCGCAGACGAGCGCCGCTGCGCGCCGCCTTGGCGACCATGCGCCGGATGTTGTCGCGGCAAACCGCTTCATCCAGCAAGAGCGTCGGTCGTCGGATATTCGCGCCCTTTAGGATGATGTCCTTCCCGACGACCATTCTCGGTTCCAAGCCACCGTACGACGGATGCCTTCGAGCAGGGAAACACAGGGCGCATACCCCAACAACTCGTTGGCGCGCGCGATATCGGCGACATAATGCGTAACCTCGCCGCGTTGCGCCGGCAAAACTTCCATCTCCAGCGGCCTACCCAAAGCGGCGGCGATGTATTTCGCGAGTTGAACGAGGCTGTTGCCAGCACCATAGGCGAGGTTGATGGTCTCGCCGCTCAATTTGCCGGCCACCAGCCGCTCGATGCCGCGGAGCATACCGTCCACACAATCATCGACATAAGTGAAATCGAGCACCTTCTTCTCACCATAGATGGTGACCGGTTGGCCGCGGCCAATCCGCTCGATGAAAAGGGGGATGACGCGTTCCATGCGCCGCAGGTCGTTGTCGTAGCGCCCGTAGACATTGCTGAAGCGAAAAACGATATAGGGCAAGTCGTAGCAATGACCATAGGCATAAATTAGCGCTTCGCCGGCGATTTTGCTGGCGGAATAGGGGCTGGCGGCGAAAGCGAAATCCGCATGCTCTTCACGGGTGATGGTGCGTTGGATATCGGCGTAGACTTCGCGGCTGGAACCGAAGATGAGCGGCAGGCCGAGGGTCCGGCAATATTCGAGAATGGGAAAGAGAGTCGCGATATTCTCCAGCGCGCGCTCCGGATAGCGCACCAGCTCATGGACTTTGGCGTGGGCAGCGAGGTGAACGACACAGGCGGGCGGGGTGGACAGCTCTGGAGCGAGGATTTCCTGAAGGGGGCGGCGATGGTCGCGCAGGTCATGCAGGATGGTGGGGAAAGCGCGCGACCAAGTGTTGGCGCGCAAATCGATACCGAGCACGGAATGCCCGTCCGCCAAAGCGCGGAGGGCAAGGTTGGTACCGATTTGGCCGCTGGCGCCAGTGATGAGGAGCTGCATGCTCTCAGGTTAGCGGAATTGGCGAATTGCGCTAGTGACGGGTAGCAAGCGCCGCTTTTCCCCCTAGCAGTAACCGCAATGATGGCATCTCCGCCTGGCTTCCGTTACACTGCGAGCCGACCAAACGAATCATCCCCACGAGGACCCGATCACAACCCATCAGCCGACTGCTGGGCGCGAATTCCAAAGTGCCAACATCGCCACCATCGTCGGCGCTCATCTCGTGCACGACACTTATACCGCCTTCATCGCGCCATTATTGCCGCGCCTACAAGAAACGCTAGCGCTGTCGCTGGCGCAAGCGGGCTCGCTGCCCGGTTTTTTGCAAGCGGCCTCGCTATTGAATCCGCTCATCGGCTACTTGAGCGACCGCGTGAGCCTGCACCTCTTCGTCATCGGCGCGCCGGCCCTTTCCGCAACCCTAATGTGCGCAGTCGGCTGGATGCCCAGCTACCTCGCCCTGGTCGCCCTGCTCTTGATTTGTGGGTTGAGCGTGGCGGTTTTTCATGTCCCGGCACCGGCCATGATCGCGCAGATTGCTGGGCAACGCATCGGTCTGGGGATGAGCCTCTGGATGGCCGCGGGGGAAATGGCGCGCACCGTCGGCCCTTTATTGGTGGTCTGGGCAGTGGGCTTATGGGGCCTAGCGGGCATCTGGCGAGTGGTCTTCCTGGGCTGGTTGACGAGCGCCCTACTCTATTGGCGTTTCCGCCAAACGCTGGCCCACACCCGACCGCGACGCATCGCCTGGCGCGAGGCCGGGCCAAGACTCTGGATTCTTTTTCGGCCCTTGCTGCCGGTGATGTTGCTGCGCGGAGCCTTGAATGTCGGTCTCTCGGTCTATTTGCCCACGCTCCTGGTGTTGCGCGGCTACAGCTTCGCCGAGGGCGGGGTCGGCATCGCGCTCTGGTCGGGGGCGGGGGTCATCGGCGCCTTGTTGGGGGGTACCCTGAGCGACCGGGTTGGCCGCGTGCGCATGCTCGCCATCACCATCAGCGGGGCGAGCTTGCTCTTGCTGGCGTTGTTGTTCTCGTTGGAGCGCGGTGTGCCCGGCTGGTTGCTGACGCTGCTGCTACTGCTATCGGGTTTCTTCACGCTGAGCGCGACGCCCGTTTTCCAAGCGCTGGTGTTGGCGAGCAGCCGCGATTTCCGCGCGATGGCCAATGGCTTTTTCATGCAAATCGCCTTCGGTTTCCGCTTCTTCCTGGTCATTTTCATCGGCGCGCTGGGTGATTTCATCGCCCAGCGCCTCTATTGGAGCGATAGCCAGGCGGAATACCAGGGGTTGGCGCTGGCCTTGCTCGTCGCCGCGCTGGCATCGCTGCTCAGCCTACCCTTCATCTGGCGTCTGCGGCATCTGGAAAGCGTCACCTGAGTATTTTTGCAAAAAGAATGGGAACTGCTCCCGCTCGGCTATTGGATGGATCACTTCAATACCCAGAATTTGCTGGCGTTGAGCGCCCTGGGCCTAGCTGAGCAATGCGCAGCGAGGGCGGTGGGCTGAGAGGGGGAAACGATTGGGCATCGGGACAGCAAAAACTCAATGGATATCCAGATAATATAATCAAGACCACAAAATGGATGGATGATACGAAATTAGGGAGTAAACATGATTGGGAAAATTGGGGTTTGTGCTCTGCTGGTGCTGGTCCTGCTCTTGTCAGCACCTTTGCTCTCTCAGCAAGATGGCGAAGGCCTCATTACGGCCGTTGAAGAGGGCGACCTGGAGGCCGTGGAGGCGCTCCTCGCCGCTGGTGCCGATGTCAATGCCCGAAACAACTATGGCCACACCGCGCTGATGTGGGCCAGCGATGACAAAGGCCATGCCGACATCGTCGCCACCCTCCTCGCCGCCGGCGCCGCTGTCAATGCCCAAGACCAATGGGACAACACCGCGCTGATTTGGGCCGTCGATTATGATGGCCATGCTGACATCGGCATCGTCACCACCCTCCTCGCCGCCGGCGCTGATGTCAATGCCCAAAACAACTCTGGCGACACCGCGCTGATGTGGGCCAGCCACTATGGCCATGCCGAAATCGTCACCACCCTCCTCGCTGCCGGCGCCGCTGTCCATGCCCAAGACAACCGTGGCAGCACCGCGCTGATGTATGCCAGCCGTTATGGCCATACCGACATCGTCGCCGCCCTCCTCGCCGCCGGCGCCGCTGTCAATGCCCAAAACAACGATGGCGGCACCGCGCTGATGAGGGCCAGCGGTCATGGTCACACCGAAATCGTCGCCACCCTCCTCGCTGCCGGCGCTGATTTTCATGCCCGAGACAACTATGGCTATACCGCGCTGATGTATGCCAGCCGTTATGGCCATGCCGGACCCGTATCCCTCCTCGAAGGCGCCGCGGACGATGCCCAAGACAACCCGGGCGACACCCAGAACGAAGTCCTCCTCAGCGCCGCCGAAGAGGGCGACCTGGAAACCTTGACAGAACTCCTCGCCGCCGGGGCAGATGTTCATACCCAAGACAACCGTGGCGGCACCGCGCTGATGAGGGCCAGCTGGAATGGCCATACCGAAACCGTCGCCACCCTCCTCGCTGCCGGCGCCGCTGTCCATACCCAAAACAACTTTGGCGACACCGCGCTGATATTGGCCAGCTGGAACGGCCATACCGAAACCGTCGCCACCCTCCTCGCCGCCGGCGCCGCTGTCCATGCCCAAAACGACTATGGCAACACCGCGCTGATATTGGCCAGCTGGAACGGCCATGTCGACACCAGCGCCACCCTCCTCGCCGCCGGCGCCGCTGTCCAATGCCCAAGGCAACCTGGGCAACCCCACGCTGATATTGGCCAGCCGTAAGGGCCAAACCGACAGCGTCACCACCCGCGCCGCCGGCGCCGTTTTCCAATGCCCAAGAAAACGGTGGTGAAAACTGCGCTAGGGCCGTCTTCAGGCAAGGCAGCTCCCTTCTCGGGCTGGGGACGGTTTGCTCGCCTTGGCCGGCCGATATTTCGCCCAGCGCCCCAAGAAAAGCAGCCCAAGACGGTCCATTGCAGACCATTGATTAATACCAATCCGATTTTTGCCCGCAATTGGTCGGCGCCATGTTATACTCGTGGTCATTGTAGGTCGATGAGCAATTGGCCCTCGGCTAATGTTGTCGATTACTCAGTTGTTGGCAGAGCTTGACCAAGATGAGAATCTACCGCTCTACCAACAATTGGCGGGGCAATTACGCCAACTGATTGAGAGCGGAGAGTTGGCGCCGGGCGCTCGCCTTCCCGCGAGCCGTGTATTGGCCCGCGTGTTGAAGATGAGCCGCCTCAGCATCGTCCATGCCTATGGGGAATTGCGCGCCGAAGGGCTATTGGAGGCGCAGCCCGGCAAAGGCACTTTTGTGGTGAATCGGGACAGGCCATTCCCCAACCAGAACGCAGTCACTCAGCAGCAACAATCGCGCAAAGAGCATAAGCACCCAGAATTACCGCCACACCAGACTCTTTATAAGATGATGCGAATGGGCTCACAACAAGAAGGGGTGATCTGTTTCACGACGGGTAGCGCGCCGCATGAATTTTTTCCTTTGAAACCGCTGCGCCAGGCGCTGGATACCGTGCTGGACCGCGACGGCGCCCATTCCCTCGGCTACGAACCGACGGCCGGCTACCCACCTTTGCGCCAGGCCGTCCGCGAATATGTGCTCGGACAGGGCATCCGCTGTCAACTGGATGAGGTGCTCATCACTGGCGGCGCCCAGCAAGGGATCGACCTGGTGCTACAAGCCCTGACCAGTACCGGCGATACCATCCTCGCCACCAACCCAACTTACCTGGGGTTATTGGATAGCGTTCACGCCCGCCGCCTCCGCGTGCACGGTATACCCCTCGATGAGGAGGGGCCGTCGCTGGCGGCATTGGAAGAAGCGTTATTGGAGCGCGATGGTATGCGCCCGGCCCTGATTTTTGCCATGCCCAGCTTCCACAACCCAACAGGAATGGAGATGTCGTTGCCGCGGCGGCGGCAGTTATTGAGCCTGGCCATGAAATACCACTTGCCCATCCTGGAAGATGGGGCTTCTTATGAATTTCGCTATGAGGGTGAGAATCTGCCACCCCTCAAAGCCTTGGATGAACAAGGTATCGTCATCCACACGAGTACCTTCAGCAAGAATTTGCTGCCGGGAATGCGCGTCGGCTATATCATCGCGGAGCAAAGCAATCGTGAGCGGCTAGAGAGCATCAAATACGCGGCGGAGGTCGCCACTTCTGGCTTGAGCCAGCGGGTGATCCACTTGCTATTGGAACGCGGTGTCATCGCTCAACAATTGGGGGCCCACTTGCGCGAGATGCGACGACGGCGGGATGTGGCCCTCACGGCGGCGGCGGAGTTCTTTCCGAACAGCTGGCATTGGCAAGTACCCGCTGGTGGTTTCTTTCTCTGGATTACGCTGCCACCATATGGCCCGACGGCCGCGGAACTTTTTGTGCAAGCGCTGCGTTACGGGGTCTCTTTCGCCATCGGCGATGTCTTTCATTCTGACGGCGGCGGCTACCATAACCTCCGCCTCAATTTCATCTCAGAGGATGTCACACGCATCCCCGAGGGCTTTCAGCGCTTGGCACGCGCCTGGCGAGATTTGCCAGAAGACGGGCGGCCACGCTCGCGCCGACCCTTGCTTTGAGCGAAGACCTTGCGCCCTCTTTTTCCCCTCCGGCCCGTCCTTTTCGTGCGATGAACGAGCACGATCGATGCCTCGTCATCATCCCCGCGCGCAATGAAGCGAGCACCCTAGCGACCGTCATCGCGGGCATTCGCGCGGCGCTACCAAAAGCGGATGTTTTGGTGATGGACGATGGCTCCAACGACGGGACGGCGCAAATCGCCCGCCAGGCGGGCGCCGCCATCATGGATCTGCCGATTCATGTGGGCATCGGTGCAGCAGTGCAAGCCGGCTTTCTATACGCCGCCGCACGCGGCTATCGCTGTGTCCTCCGCAGCGATGGTGATGGCCAGCACCCAGCGGAGGAGATGCGCGCTTTGCTCACGCCCTTGCTCGAAAATCAAGCGGATGTCGTGACCGGCTCGCGCTACTTAGCGCGCGGCGGCTTTGTCGCCTCGCCTTGGCGTCGCCTGGGCAGCCTCTTGCTCGCGGCGCAGATCAGCTTGCTCATCCGGCAACGCATCACCGACCCGACCTCGGGTTTCAGCGCTTTCAATCAACGGGCAATCGCCCTTTTCGCGGCCGAATATCCCCCCGACTACCCAGAACCAGAAGCGATTGTCGCCCTCAAGCGCGCGGGTTTGCGCCTGCGCGAAGTACCCACCCGCATGCGCGAGCGACAAGGCGGCCGCTCCTCCATCACCACCCTGCGCTCCATCTATTATATGTTGAAGGTGCTGGTGGCGGTCTGGGTTTCATCCATGCGCGAGCCGGGCGCTTAGCGGCGCGCCGCCCGCGGGTTCTTGCGGCCCGTTTGCAATTTCATTCGCGTCTCGCGCTGAACCAAAGCTGGCAAAGATGCCCCTTCTTCAACCAGGTGAGCGGCGATTTGCGGGGCATATTGCTTGCAGGCTTCCCGCAGCAACCAGGAAAGCGCTTTGACCACGCGCTTGTCGCGGTCGCGTTGGACGCTGGGCTGAGCGTTCACAATCCGCGTCAATGCCAACGCGAGCGGCAAAAGGCGTGTTTCCCTCGGCGCCTCGCGCAGCGCACCAATGGGCAAGACCAAGGCGGCGCGTTGCCGGTTGACATTCGGCGAATGCGCCAATTCCCGCAGCAATTTCTCCCAATTGGACCATTGCGCTTGCAACTCAGCGAGCGAGAAAGTGGCCTGGCAAGTCGTATCGACCGCCACCCAGCCATCCAACTGGCCCAACCAAACGCGCAACTGCTCCAAAGGAAAACCCGGTTGGCGACGCAAGCGTTCCGCGTATGCCAATAAGTAGCCAGCCAGCAAGCATTCTTCGATATGGTTCGCATCGACATCCTCAGCGACGCCATAGAGGGCATCGAGCGTCGCCAGCCATTGCCCACGAGTCAGGCTGGGATGAGTGCGGAGCCAGGAACGCACTGCGGCCCGCAATTGTGGAACGCGGATGCCCAGCGCGGGGCGGCGACTGCCGCTTTGCCCTTCGTCGCGCTTGACGCGCGGCGCCTCCGCCGGTTGCGCGGCCAGCCAATCACGAAAATGCGCCAACGCCCGAGCGGCAAAGCGCTCTTCTTCACTTTGCTCGCGCTGACCAACCGCCGACATCTCAGCCATTCAGGGAGGGAGAGACGAAGACATCGAAGGGGGCGATTTCACGAAAACCCAGTTTTACACAAATGGGCGCGGAGCTGGCGTGATCCGCTTGCAATATGGCCGCTTGCATACCGGCGGCGGCCGCATCCGCGAGGCGTTGTGCGAGCAGATTGGTATAAAGCCCACGACCACGGTCCGCGGGCAGCGTCGCAGCACCTTGCAAAACTAGCGTCTTCGTACCCGGCCAGGGGAACATATTGGCGACTGCACTGGGGTCTTCGTGATTGGGCAACCAGGCCAGGTAATGCTCCCCACCGAGCGCCCAAACCCATTCCAATAACGGTGGAACCAGCGGCGCGGGAATGGGATAGCCTTGGTGATAGATGGTGCGCAGGACGGGGATATCAGCGCGGGTCGCGCGGCGCACACGCAGGCGCGCATCGCGAGGGATGGCTTCTGTCAAATCCGTCCGCGCCATCGCGGCTGTGCTGATGGCGCGGGAAAAATTCGCCGCTTCCAGCCGTGCATGCCAATCCGCCGGTCGTGCGAGCGGCCCCACGGTGAAACCGAAAATCTCCCCACGCGCGGCGAAGAAGTTGCTGGCGGCAGTCAGGGCGGCCTCGGCCCCGCGGTCGTCGCATTGGGCCACGCCAACGATGTTGAATAGGGGATGCTGACTACCGCGAAGCGCGCGCCCGCGCAGTCCCGGCCAATCCAACCATTCGAAATCGGGCACCGCAGCGCGCGCGAAAAGGCTGCCTTCAATCGCCGGCAATAATTGCGCTCCCAAGACCTTGCGCTTATCGCCCCGCCGGGTCATGAGGCCTCATCCAGCGAAATGCGTACAAAGCGCTCGGGTTCTTCACCATAAGAACGCGAAGCGAGTTGCGCCTCTTTCACCAGACGGTGTTGGCGACGGCGGACATGGGCGGCTTGCGGCGCCAGATCCACCGCATCCGCACCGCCGCGCACCCGCAAGATGCCGCTTTGCGTCTCGCGCAGCGCTTGCCGCAGGCTTTGGTCCACATTTTCCTGGCGGAAGAGATCGGTGAGGAAATCTTCCATTTGCATACTGGTGTTGGCGCGCAGGACATAAACGGGAGTGTTGCGCCGCTCGGCATCCAATAAGAGGCGTGGGCGGCGGCGATAGTAGGATTTCAGCGTAACGATGACATCCGCCGCGCCGATATCCGCTGCGAGGACGATGGGCAGCGCCAGGCGACGACTCGCTTGGCGCAAACGGTTGCGCGCGACGCCATAAGCGTAGATGGCCAGGGAGCGCCCTTTTTCATGCCGGGCATCAGGGGAAACCGCCGCAGTGGATGCTTCATCATCCTTGCTGGCGCCGCGGCGGCGCGCGCGTTGCTGCCAGAGGCGCGGGCCACCAGCCCCTTTCGCAGCGCGGGGTAGCGTCTCGCCCCAGAGATTGCGGTCATTGAGGGTGCGTTGCACCGGCGCTGGCTGAGCGACCTCGATGGATACCTGGCCGGCGGTGTCACGAGTGCGAATTTCCACCGCCTGCGGGCGCGAGCGCAGCAAGCCATCGACGGCCTGAGCGACATCATCGCGCACGATGAGACGGTCGCGCTGCTGGATTTCGATGAGCACAGCAAAGGTGGGCGGCGCGCGCCGCTCGAGCACTGTCTTCTGCGTGCCGCGCCGTCGCGCCTCATCATCGGAGAGCGTCACCGATTGAATACCGCCGACGAGGTCGCTGAGAGTGGGGTTGAGCATCAAGTTGGCCAGCTCATTGCCATGTGCGGTGCCGATGAGCTGTACGCCACGCTCGGCGATGGTGCGCGCGGCCATCGCTTCCAATTCGCGCCCGATTTCGTCGATGACGATGACTTCTGGGGCATGGTTCTCAACGGCTTCGATCATCACTTCGTGCTGCTTTTCAGGATGTGAAACCTGCATGCGACGCGCGCGGCCGATGGCCGGATGCGGGACATCACCATCGCCACCAATTTCATTGGAGGTGTCGACGATGACCACGCGTTTTTCCTCAGCACGGACGCGGGCCGCTTCGCGCAGCATGGTCGTTTTACCCACACCCGGCGGGCCGAGGAGGAGTACGCTGCGGCCAGATTGGATGAGGTCTTGAATGATCTCAATGGTACCATAGACGGCACGCCCAACACGGCAAGTGAGGCCAACGATGCTGCCGCGACGGTTGCGGATGGCGGCGATACGGTGCAAAGTGCGCTCCATGCCGGCGCGGTTATCGGCATCAAAATGACCGACACGCTCGACGACATAATGCAGCGTTTCTTCGCGCACTTCTTCTGGATGGAGCGCCGTTTCGCCGTCGGTGTAACGAGCGGCGGGCGCCCGCCCAAGGTCGAGGACAATTTCCAACAATTCATCGTGGCGGCCGAGGTCATTCAGCACTGCGCCGAGGGGCGGTGGCAGGATGCGAATCAACTCATCCAAATTATCAGTGATGTGTGGGTCCACGGGTTTTTCTTCCTTACATTCGGCCATTCGGCATCAAGCGGAGCGTCGGCCAGCGACCGGGGGTTGGCATTCCAAGACGGGGGTGATGCCTTTCTCCAACAATTCCAACCACTCCGTTGAGAGGCGCTTGACTTTCGACCCCAAGGCGATATGGCGCACGAGCACCGCCTGGCGTCGATGACGAGCGAAGCCCAATTGGGGCAAGGCGGCGCTCCACCAATCTTGGTAGCGGCGCAGGATGATATAGCAAGGGAAACGCTCGTTCGTGAGCGCGAGGGCAGAGCCCAACAAAGGATAGGCGCGCGCGGCCAGGCGCGGGTGCAGGTAGGGGATGAGCGCTTGCGCGCGCGGCCCACGCCGCAAGGTCATCGCCCCCAAGACCTCGTCCCCTTCCCGATAGAGCCAATCCAGCGCTTCATCGGGTTGCCCCAGCGCCTGCCGCAACATGGGCGGGATGAGGGAACGCAGCAAACGGCGGATGTCAGGAGCATCTTTCGCCTGGGCCCGCTGCCAAGAGAGCGTCGTCGCTCGTTGGGGTGAGCGTTTGCTGGGCGGGTGACGCCAAAGCTCTTGCCGCGCATAAAGGGCAAAACCCGCCCGCCGCATCGTCTCGAAAAGGGGGCTGCGCTCTTCCACTTCGGCATTGAGGGTATGGGCACCGCGTTGGCCCGCGACGGCCGTCAGGCCATCCAAGAGTTGTAACCAAGGGGTATCATCGCCATGCTCTGCCAAGCCGGGGGCCAGGTAGGTGAGTTGGGCATGCGGGGTGGCCGCCTCGTGCCGAAACTGCCCAATGACGGGGTTGCGCACCTTACAGGTCACCTGCGTATGCAAGGCGCGCGCGGGCATCCAGGGGGACAATGGCGAAGCCTGCGGCGCATCGCCATCCAAGGTCATGATTAAGGCACTATCCAATAAGATGCCACGCCCAACTAGGCGCATGAAGCGTGGCCAATCCGCCAGTTGCAGCGCGCGCGTTTCCACCGAGGTCGTCGGCTTTTTCCCTTCGAATCGTCTCATCCTCGCGAATCCAGCATAACAAAATGCTGGCGATCAAGCAAGCGAGGGACGAACCATCATCCTAAAACATCAAAGCGAGTAGGACTGCGAGATGAGCAGGAATTCGCTCACGGTCGTGCCGCGCGGCAATTGGCAGATATGGCAGATCATATCGGCGATTTCGCGGACGGTGACCAGGGTCGCGGGGTCAGCATCCGGCGTCGCCGCCCAGCGCATGGGGGTATCGGCCGGGCCGGGGGCCAACAACACGCAACGGATGCGCTCCGGCCGTAACTCCTCCGCGAGCGCACCGGTGAAACCGCGCAGGCCGGTCTTGGCTGCCGTGTAGATGCTGATTTGCGGCACATAGCGCAACGAGGCGATGGAGCCGATGTTGAGGATGGTGGCGTTATCGCTGCGGCGCAGTTGCGGCAAGAAGGCGCGCGCCATCAATATGGGGCCGACGAGGTTGACGGCCAAGATGTGGTCGATTTCACCATCGCTCACTTCCTCTAAGGGCTTGATGAGCCAATCGCCGGCACAACAAATCAGGGCGTCGAGGGTGGTTTCTTCGCGCCGGTCGGCAAGGGCCTGCACTTGTTCGCTATCGGTGACATCAAGGGGGTGAACGGCGGCCTCGCCGCCGACCGCCTCGATTTCAGCGGCGACTTTTTCGAGCGGCTCGGGGCGGCGGCCGACCAAAAGGCAATGATAATCCAACGCGGCCAGCTGGCGCGCGATTGCGCCGCCCATGCCCCCGCCGGCACCCGTGATGAGTGCGGTTTTGCTCACGGTCATCCTCCCAATACACCTTGGACATCGCTAATATAGCCGATTAACCGAGACGCCGTCATGAATTGCAGGAGTATCCGGCGCAGGGGATGGAGCGCGCTACCCCCTTGCCATGGCCACGGATGAGCGGTTGACTTCGGCGCCCCAAACCCGCTCATTCACCACTCAACAATTCTCGATAGACCGTCAAAAATTTCGCCGCGACGACCTCCTGTGTGAAATGTTTTTCGACGCGCCGCCGGCCAAGCTGCCCCAACTCCGCGCGCAGGGCGGCGTCTTGTTGCAGGCGGCGCAGCTGCCCGGTCAGCGCGCGGACATCGCCTTCCGGAAAGAGCAAACCGGCCACGCCGACCACATCCGGGATGGCGCCGCTGGTCGCGCCGACGACCGGGATGGCACAGGCCATCGCCTCCGTCAGTACACGGCCGAATTGCTCCTGCCAACGACGCGTGCGGCGCGAAGGCAATACGAGGGCATCCAGGGTGTGGTAGACGGCGGGCATCGCCACCGAGGGTTGTTGCGGGGAAAATTGCACGCGCGCCGCGATGCCCAACGCCGCCGCCAGCGCCAACAGCGCTTCTCGTTCTGGTCCGCCGCCGACGATGCGCAGGCGCCAATCGCCGCTCAATTCGCTCAGCGCCCGCAGGAGCAAATCCACGCCCTTCGCGGGTACCAGGCGCCCGACATAGCCGATGGTGAAGGGTCTTCCGGTGGAAGAATCGAGTGGCTGGAACCGTCGGGTATCGACGCCGCATTGAGGGGCAATCGCCAGAGGGCCGCGATAACCTTTCGCACGCCAGACGGCCGCGCAGCCTTCCGTGCCGGCCAACAAATAATCCACGCCTCGCAAGAGCCGACGCTCGCCCCAAGAGAAGGGCGGCGGATAGCGACGGACGAGGTTTTGCCAACTGGCAAAGAGGGTTTTCGCGCCAACACGCCGCGCATGATGGAAGGCTTGCCAGGCGGCCAGGTTGTAGGGCTCTTCGTCGATATGCACAACCTGGGGGCGAAAATCGCGCAAGGCCTTGCCGAGCCCGCGCCAAGAATACCAATGAAAGCGACCATTCCAACGCAGCGGTAGGATTTCCAGCCGATACCCCTGGGTATGCACGCGTTCTAGCCGCTGAACACCGCGCTCATCGCGCCAGCAGGGCGGCAACAATACCCGCAAATCCACCCCGTTCGCCGCGATGCATTCCAACTGACCTTGGTAGATGGCAGAAAGATAGGCTTTGGAGAGCAAAAGGACTCGCGGCGGCGAGTGCGCCGCCGCCGCCCTGCGCTCAGGCATCGGCCGCGCTGGTGACCTCTTCATGGAAAGCGCGGATGGCCGCGATATGCGCGTCCGCGCCGGCAAAACCGCTATCCATGGTGTCGCAGCTGACCATGGTCGCGCCCATCCCGCGCAGGGTGGCGACGCGCTCCGCCCATTCGCCGCGCGGCACCTTGCCGAGGTTGAAGCGCATCTCCACGCCAAAATCCCCTTCAGACCGGCCGGCCTCGGCCAAGAACTGGCGCAATCGGGCCAATTTGGCGCGCAAGTCGGCGAGGTCCATCCCCGTCGCGAGCCAACCATCGCCGAGACGGGCCATGCGCCGCAGGGCCCGTTCCGCACCACCGCCAAACCAGATGGGGATGGGTCGTTGGATGGGCAAGGGATTCAACCCAGCATCGACAATGTCATGGTCTTGCCCGTGAAAGGTGACGAGGCGCCGCTGCCAGAGCGCGCGCAGCAATTGGACCTGCTCTTCAACACGGCGTCCACGATCGCTGAATTCCTTGCCAAGCGCTTGATATTCGACCTCGTTCCAACCGATGCCGATACCCAGCGTGAGGCGGCCGCCGCTGAGCACATCGATGGCCGCTGCCTGCTTGGCGAGCAAGGCCGTCTGCCGTTGCGGCGCGATGACGATACCCGTGACCAAACGCAGGCGCCGGGTTAGGGCCGCGAGATAGCCAAAGAGCACGAAGATCTCATGGAACATATCGTCATAATCGTAAGGGCGGCCCGCCCAACCACCCGGGCGCTGCGGGTTTGCGCCCAGCACATGGTCGTAAGCCAGCAAATATTGGTAACCGAGCGCCTCGGCCGCCTCGGCATAAGCGCGAACAGCGCCCGCATCCGCGCTGATTTCCGTTTGAGGGAAGACGACACCAAGCGCCATTTTCCTTACCTCCTGTACAATCTCGTCCGATTTCGTTTCAGTATCCAGGCAATATGCTATCATGAAGCGAAGGCGCGGCGCAATTGGGAGGCAGTGGGCAATGGCAAAACGGACGATCCATACGAAGGAGGCGCCGGCGGCGGTCGGTCCCTATTCGCAGGCCGTCGTCGTCGGCGAATGGCTATTCAGCGCCGGACAGGTCGCCATCAACCCCCAGACCGGTACCCTCGTCGCGGGGGGCATCGCCGAGCAGACCGCACAGGTCTTCCAAAACCTGAGCGCGGTCTTAGCAGCGGCCGACAGCAGCTTGGCCGATGTCGTGAAGACGACCGTCTTTTTGCAAGACATGGGCGACTTTGCGGCGATGAACGCCGTCTACGAGCGGTACTTTGACGTCGAGCCGCCCGCGCGCTCCACCGTCGAGGTGGCCAAATTGCCCTTGGACGCGCGGGTGGAGATCGAAGTCGTGGCCCATTTGCGATAAGGGTCTCGTTTGGGCCCTCATGCTGTGGATTTGGGGCAGTGGCGGAATGGCAGACGCAGGTGACTTAAAATCTCCCGCCCACGGGCGTGTGGGTTCGAATCCCACCTGCCCCACTTTGGGGCAAGAGTAGGTTCGCGCGTGTCTGCTCTGCGCCCCTGGCATGAACAGACGCCACTGTTGGCAGCGGTCGCGGCGGGCCGGCGGCCGGCCGACACGCTCATTCGCGGTGGGTGCTGGGTGAATGTGCATACACGCGAGCTGATTGCCGAAACGGATGTGGCCATCGCCGCTGGCCGCATCGCCGCCGTCGGCCCGGACCTGGAGCATTGCCGCGGCGAAACGACGGAAATCGTGCTGGCGGCCGGCCGCCACCTCGTCCCGGGCTTGTTGGATGCGCATATGCATGTCGAAAGCAGCATGTTGAGCGTCAGCGAATACGCGCACGCCGTCATCCCCCATGGCACCACAGCGGTCTTCGCCGACCCACACGAAATGGCCAATGTCTTCGGTATGGAAGGTGTGGCGCTGATGTTGGCCGAGGCGCGGCAGCAACTCATCCATTTCTATATGCAACTGCCCTCCTGCGTACCCTCAGCGCCAGGACTGGAACGCGCCGGTGCCGAAATCACCGCCGCCGAAATCGAGGCGGCCTTGAGTTGGGAAGGCATCATCGGCCTCGGCGAAATGATGAATTTCCCCGCGGTGAGCGCCGGCGCGGCGACTCCGCACGCCATGATTGCCGCCACCATGCGTGCCGCTAAGACCGTCGGCGGGCATTACGCCAGCCCAGATTTGGGGCCCAATTTCCATGCCTACCTCGCCAGCGGCCCCGCCGATGACCACGAGAACACGCGCGAAGAGGATGCCATCGCCCGCGCCCGCCGCGGCATGCGGCCGATGCTGCGTTATGGTTCTGCCTGGTATGATGTCGCCGCGCAAATCACGGCCATCACCGAGCGCGGTCTCGACCCCCGCTCCTTCATCCTCTGCACCGACGATGCGCATGCCGCCACCCTGCTCCACGAAGGCCATATGGACCGCGTCCTTCGCCATGCCATCGCCTGTGGTTGCGACCCTTTGACCGCCATCCAGCTGGTAACACTGAACCCGGCGCAACATTTTGGTTTGGAGCGCGAGCTGGGGAGCATCACGCCGGGACGCAGCGCCGACATCTTGCTCGTGTCGGATTTGCCAGAATTTCGCGTCGAGGCGGTTTATGCGCGCGGACGATTGCTAGCCCAAGAGGGCGAGTTGTTACTGAAAACAGCGGCCTTCACGCATCCTGCCCGTTTCCTGAATTCGATGAATGTCGGCCGCCCGCCAGCAGCGGCGGATTTACAGACCACCGCGGCCGGTGAAAGAGCACGCGTGAATGTGATTGGCGTCATCGAGAACCAAGCGCCAACCCAGGCGCTGCAGGCCAGCCTCCCCATAAAAGCTGGGCAAATCACCCTGGATGAGGAGCAAGACATCGCACACCTCTCCCTTGTGGAGCGACACCATGCCAGCGGCGTCATCGTGAACGCTTTCGTCAGCGGTTTCGGCTTGCGCGGGCGCTGTGCGATCGCCAGCAGCATCGCCCACGATTGCCACCATTTGCTCGTGATGGGAACCGATACCGAAGAGATGTCGGCGGCCATCGCGCGCCTGGTGGCAATTGGCGGCGGCGCGCTCGTGCGGCGCGCGGGCCAAGAACTCGCTTGTTTGCCCTTGCCCTTGGGTGGTTTGATGGCGACCGCGCCGGCGGCCGAAGTCGCTCGTGCCTCAGCAGAATTGATCGCGGCCATGCACGAATGTGGCTGCCAACTCAACAACGCCTTCATGCAATTCAGCCTGCTTTCCCTGGCGGTCATCCCCGAATTGCGCATCACCGACCAGGGCTTGTTGGATGTGCGGCGCTTCAGGCACATCCCTCTGCGCGCCGACGCGAGTTGAGGCAAGGCGCTTAGGGTAAAGCGCGTACCCAGAAGAAGGCCGGCGGGTCATTCGTGGATGCGGAAGCGAAGAGCTGGCCATTCCCACCGAAAACACGCCATTGCATATGGAAACGGCGGCGGCCGGGTGTCAAATGATCGCGAATGATGGTGAAGCCACAATGCTGCGGTTGGTTCGCGCTCGCAAAGCGCAATTGGGCCATACCCGCATTCTGCCCGAAGCGCAAACCGTCGATCGCCAAATCCAAATGGATCGATCCCGCGCGGTCCATCTGAAAGGTGCCGAGAAAGCCGATTTGCGCGGCGCCGGTGACCTCGACGGTGAACGACAGTTCGCTGGAATCGATATCGACGAAATTGCTGTCGCGGCTCGAATAATTGGCGGCGCGGCGGAGGGAGGCTTGCGCAAAGGGCAAACCCTTTAAGTAGCGCAGGTTATCGCGCAATTGGGAATTCATCTCGGGAGCGGTGAGCAAATCACCAGTTTTCCAGGTCTTGGGGTTTTGCCAGGGCATGATTTCTCCTCATCATCTCAGTTGGCTTGCCGGTCATCTTTTCGCGTGGCAGCGCGCACCATCACCACCAAATCAATAGGCGAGCAATGGTTGGTCTTTCAATCGGCTATGGCCGAGGGTCGCAAAGTGGGTGGTGAACGCCGCCGCGAGTAACCAGCGACATTCATGGCGATGCCCGCCAAGCGTGACTTCATGCTCTTCGGCAACGATGAAATAGGGCGCGCTATGGCCGGTCTGCTCATCCTGAATCTGGATGCAATCAAAAAGGTTGCGGGCGAGGATTTGTGGCAAATGCGCCGGGCCCGCAAGACGGATGGCCGAGAGGCGTCCGCGCGGGTTGGCGCTCTGGGCCAACTCGAAACGCGCCAAGGCCGCAGCGGTCTCGATTTCATTCAGTGCCAAAAGTGGCAAATTGCCCGGGCGCCGACCAAAGCGGGCGATACTCTTCCCATCGCGCGCCACCACCGTCAGCGGGTCTCCCGGCAAGATGGGTTGGCCGCGCAATCTCAATTTCGTCAAGAACAGCGGGTGAGGAGCGTCATTTTGAACGCGCAAAAGCGCGGAAGCGGCGCTGCGCTCCAATAGGCGCAGGTGGACACGGTGGCTCTCTTCGCCCGCGCTGGTTTCCGGGTGGCGGTGAGCGCGATAGTCTTCTTGCGGCTGTGGCTCCTCGACACTCGCGGCGCCGAGGGAACGCCCGCGCTCGTCGCGATAATGGGCGCGCAACACCACCTCGGCGTCGCCATCGAGGCGCAGGCGATCGCTGAGCTGCCAGAGCGTCACGCCCCTCGGCCCGAGATTGCGCGGCTGGTGGGTCACGCTCCATTCGTTGACGAAATCGCCGCCGTATTCATATTCCAACGCCAGCGCGTCCTCATTGAAATTGGCGCGCGGCGCTCGTGGCAGCAAAAGGTGATGCCGCTGCAAGAAAACCAGGCGCCCAAGACGATCGGTATAAAAATGACCGCGCTCGCTTTCCACGAAGCGGGCAATCGCCTCCCAGGCGCTGATGCCGGACAACCAACCCTCCGCCAACCATACAAAATGCGAACGGCCGCGTTGCAAGCGACGCGCTACCGTTTGTCCGCTGAAGAGACGGGTGGTTCGCCCCAACGCATTGTGCCCGCGCAGGCCGAGGATGGCCCGCCCTGCCAACCTTGGGCGCCGCAAAGGCAAGGAGTCCAGGATGGCGGCGATGACCTCATCCGCGCGAGCATGAGCGCGCGGCGGCAACTCAATCCTGTTTTCGCGCAGCTGTGCCTGGATGTCTTCAGCATGGATGACGGCGCGGCGCGCGCCCTGGGCGCCAGATTGCGGCACAACGCGCGTCAAATCGCCCAGGAAGAGCGTCGTCGAGCGCCCGCGGCTATCCAGATACCGTAGGCGCAAACTCAATCCCCGTCGCAAAGGCAGGGCGGAAGCCTCTGGTGAAAAGCGGCGCGTCTCGTTGCGCAGGCTAATTTCGGCGCGCGCCGGCGCGGCCAGGCGATCCCCCGCCTTTGCCATGCCCAGACGCCAGCGTAACGCGATGACCTTGGCGCTCAAATCGGTGGCAAAGCGACCATCGTCGCCGGAATCGAGCTCGATTCGATAGCCAGCGGCCACCGCCATCAGAGCGCCAGTTTCCAAGTATGCCGCAGCAAGCAACCATGAAACTCGGCGCCACCATGGGGAAAGCGCCCAAATTCCACTTGAACCTGCGCCGGCTCGAGCAGGCGACCACCCAGTGTGACATCCGCCACTAGAGCGCGGAAGTAGGCATCCAGCAAAATCACCAGGCGCGGGAATTGCGGATAAAGGCCAAGTCCCGCGCCCGTCGGTGCGGCGAGGAGCAAATGCCGCGGTTGCAGCGTGATGTTGGCCCCAGCCTTTCGGAAAGATAGGGCCTCGAAACCGCCGCCGCGCGCGCCAAAAAGCGGCGAGCGCGCCGTGCTTTCCGGCGTTTCTCCCGGAAGGACGAGCAGGGCGGGGAGTTGCCCCAGCTGCAATGTCTCCGGGAGCTCTTCATGCCCGAAATGGGCACGCAGCCCGGGCAATTCCAAGGCTGCCAGTGCGCGCAGCGCATCACGAAAAGGGTGCATCATCACTCAAGCGCGAACATAAGAACGCCGCAGACCGCGCAAGAGGGTGCGGATGGCCGGCGGTAATTCTTGCGTGGCGAGCTGTCGTTGCACCTGAACCAACCAAGCGGCCATCTGCAGCACCGCCTGGGCGAGGTCGGGCGCGGGATGATAGCGAAAGATGGCGGTCCCGCTGGCGTGCGTCCCGGCAGTAGAGCCCTGGGCACCGCGCTCCAGCAAAAGCTGCGGGGCATCACCCTCCGCCAATTGGATACCGCGCAAATGCAGGTACTCGTCGCCGATGCGCAACAATTGACCCACCTGAAAGCGCGGTTCTTGCCCTGCTGGCACATCCTCACCGGGGGCGGCCAAGGTCTGGGCGGCGGCGGCCAGGGGATTTTCCTGAACCGTGGCGCCCGTATCGCGCCAGGCGCGCGGCCAATCATCATGCCAGCCCCAAACACCGGCGACGGCCACCGCCGCCAGCGGAGAATCGCGATAGACGAACTGCCCGCCATTGCTGAGACGGAGGGCGCTGGCCGGCTGTCGCGCGTTCGGCAAACGCCGCAACTGTGCCAAGGGTATCGAGCGTCCATCGCCATTCGTCACACCGCTCAGCTGAAGTAGGTCGTCATCCAACAAAAGCTCCTGCGGGCGATTGCGGTCGATATCGTGATAGTGAGTGGCGTGTTGCGGTAGCAACTTTCGCCCGATGAAACGCTCGCAATGCCGCGTGGCCGCCCCCAGAGCCCAAAGCAGGCGGTGGTCATCAGCGGTCTCCCCTGGGCGCAAGCCCAAGTGCGCGCGCAGCTGAAACAAAGTTACGACAGTGTACATGGTGTGGGTTTTGCCTCCGGATCTACAAAAAAAGGGTTCAGATGTTGATGTTGTAAAGCGCGGCCGCGACAGCGTCATCGTAACTGGCGAAGGCCAGGCGCACCGTCGCCGTCAATTGGTAGGAGTCGTAATAGGGGAGGTAGTCGACGCTGACGGCAATGCGCCGGCGGTAACCGACATACCAACCCGGCCGGTAGACACAGAGCGCGGTGCCGCGCGTATTTTGCGCTGCGGTACTATGCACCTTGCCCGCGCTGTTGGTCAGGGGCATCTCGGCACTGACGACGACAGGGACGCCATCCACGAAGCCAATCTGCCCACTTTGTGCCGTGGCCTGCGGGCCGGCTTTATCCATCGTCAGGAATTCTGGCATGGCCAGAAACTGGGCGTAGCTACCGCCATCGACCACCCAGGTGAGGTCGCTGGGGCGGGCGGCATTGCGCATCGGCAAAGCAAAACGCGCTTGCCGCAGGCGGGCGAGGGTCGGCGCACCATCGGCGTTGATGGCGCTCGCTCTGGTGGTGACGAGGGGTTGCTTGCGCAAGCCATCAAAGGCCCGATAGCGCGCGTTGGCCGCCGGCGTTCCACCCATCAGGTTGATGTTGCCATTGTTCGCCGAATCACCATTCAAAAGGGTGTAATCGATACTATCGGCGATGGCCCGCAAGGCCTGTTCGCGGAACATCGCCAACAGGGGTACCAAAGAATCTTCCACCAACTCGGCGCTGAAACCCACGCGCAAGGCCAGCTTTCGCGCGTTCAGCGTCAGGCGTCGTGTACCCACCTTGCTATCGGGAATGGCTGCCCGATTGCCATCCAGCGTCAGTTGGTTCTCAGCAGTCGTTTCGGGCACATAGTAGACGGTCGGGTCTGTGCCCTCCACCGGCAGATGAAAAGGGTTACTGGGCATCTCGATGGCGCGGAAGAGTGGGAGGATGACATTATCGAGCCGCGTTTGTTGCCAAACCTGCGCGCTCCAAACCTCCGCGACCCATTCATCGCCGAAATTACTCTGTGTGCTGTGGCTGAGTTCATCGGCCTTGCGCGCCGTCAGGCCCGCGCCGACGACCTTTTGGGCCAAGGCGCTAGCGTAGCGTTCGCTCACACCACGGAATTGACGGTGCGCTGAGAGCAAGACATAACCATGCAAGAGATCCATGGCCGAGAGGGCATCATAAGGGCTGCCGACGCGTGGTGCGGGGGCGCTGATGGTGAGGGGAAGGTGCTTGCGGGCGGGTTCCAACCGGCCGGGCATCGCTGACTGGGGAAGGGATGGCGCATCCTTGGCGCCATTGGGCAAATTGGTCGACATGGGTATTTTTCCTTTCTCTATTACGGGCGAAAGCCAACGCACACAATCCAGGCCCAGGGCCGCGTAGGCGCTCTTCAAGCTTTGGATTTCGGTTTGCCGCGGCTCGGCCGGCGTCGGCGTGAGGCTACCCTCGACGATGGGCCAACGGAGGATGCGCCCATCGTCCGCAACTTCACGCAATTGGGGCAGGCTGCCGGAAGACCAAGCCAAAGCGCCGCGCTCCACCAACCCCACGAGCGCGCGGAAGTAACGCAACCGCTTTTCCAACTGCGCCTCCGCCCAGAGGCCGGTCTCGTCGGCGCGCAGCGTATCGAGCACGCCGACCAGGGCACTCTTTAGGGTGGCATCCTGGCCGTGGTGATAAAGCAAGGGGCGGCGATCGTACCAATCCAGCGCCAGATCGGTTTCCGGGGTGAAGTATTCCCCTTGCAAATCACGCCGCTTCGGCGCGCCCCAAACGATGAGATAGCCGCCGATGCGGCCTTCATCGTCCAGGGCCTTCAGGTTGGGGAGAAATTCGATATCGTCACCCTCGCGCATCGCGTCGGGCATGAGCAGCCTCCTCGTCGTTGGGACCGTCATTATAGCACATATGTTCTATTTTGCCGCGCGAAAATGTCCCAGCTACCCCCGGGTGGCTATCCGCTGTGATTTGGTAACGGACGTGTCTCTCGTTATCCTTAAGGGGCTCTTTGCCATCCTGATATGTCGATACCATGAACCGAAGGGTGAAAAAAACAGGGTGGCAAATGGGCGGACCGTATAGATGAGGAGTTGACAGCATGAAACGTTCATCCATTCTCTTTTTGATTTCCTGTCTGTTCCTGTCATTGGTTGGCAATGCCTTGCAAGCGCAGGATGCACTGACCATCACGATTCGCTGCAAAGCATCGCCCCCCGAGGAAGATTGGCGCTGCAACAATTTCGCCGAAGTGGAAGCGCAGGTGGAGGCAGAACTCGGTATCGAGATCGAACTCAACCTCATTCAGGACAACATCGGCTGGGGCGACTACAAGCAAGAATTTGTGCTCGCGGCCGAAGCGGGTGAGGCGCCCGATATCATCCTCAGCGGGCACGAAGACATCGGCGCCTGGGGAGCGGCGGGCATCATCATCCCCCTGGACGACCACATCCCCATGTACGCGGAGTTCGCCGATATCGTCCCCGCGCTCTGGGATAGCCAGAAGCTGGCCGGCGTCACCTATGGCATCCCGCAAGACGCCGAAGCGCGCCCCATCTTCTATTCCAAAGTCTTGCTAGCGGATCTGGGTTGGTCCGATGAAGAAATCGCCAGTTTGCCCGAGGCGGTCGCCGCCGGCGATTTCACCTTTGCCGACCTGACCGCCACCGCTGCCCAAGCGGTGGAAGAGGGCGTCGTCGAAGAGGGTAACGGCTTCTGGCATCGCCCCAGCAACGGCCCCGATTTCCTCTACTACTACTACGGCATGGGCGGTGAAGTCTTCGATGACATGGGCGGCCTCGTCATCGACTCCGCTGCCTTGCTCAAGGTGTATGAGTTGCTCGGCGGCCTCAGCGCCGCGGGCATCATGCGTAGCGACATCATCGGCACCGATTGGAATCAGGTCTGGCATCCCACCGTCGCCACTGGCGACACCGTGCTCTTCGCCGCCGGCGGTACCTGGAACTGGCCGAATTGGGCCATCAACTATGTCGCCGACCAAGGCGGGGATGAATACCTCACGCCGCGCATCGGTCTAACCCTCATCCCGGCGTTGGAAACGGGCCAGCCCATCACGCTCACCCACCCGCTCAGCTACATGGTTTCCACAGACGCTGCCATGCGCGGTAACACCGAGGTTGCGATGGCCCTCATCGCCGCCGTCACCACCGTCGACGCCAACAATCGTCATGCCATCGACAGCTTCCACCTCGGCATCCTGAACGCCCAACTGGAAAGCGAAGCCTATCAGGCCAGCCCCTTGCTCAGCGGCAATCACTATATGCTGGACTACACAACCGCCCTACCCAACGACCCGGGTTGGAACGCCTGGGCCAACGCCTATTTCCTCGGTATCCAGTCGGTGGAGAGTGGCGAAGCCACTCCTGAAGAAGCGGTGGAAATCGCCATCAATCAACTCAGCAACGAGCTGGGCGAAGACATCACCGTCCGTTAACGAAACCACCTCGGCGGCGGGGGCACGGTCGCAACGCCCCCGCCGCACAAAGAGCTCGCCAGGAAGTGAGCGCGCATGGCCAAAAGAACCATAAGGAACCGACAGCGCACCTTCGGCCGCCGCCTACCCGGCATCGCCGCTTATGGCTTCCTGGCGCCGGCCGGTATCTTGGTCTTGCTGTTCTTTTTCATCCCCGCCATCATCGTCATCTTCCTGAGCCTCACCGACTTGCAAACCGCCAATTTCACCTCCGATTTCGCTGTGATGGCGCGCGAACAATTCATCGGCCTGGAAAATTTCCAAATCCTCTTCAATGACCAATACCTACCACGCATCTTTTTCAACACCCTCTTTTACGCCTTCCTGACCCTGGCGCTATTCAATGTCGGCATGGCGCTGCTCGTTTCCCTGCTGACGACACACATTCCGCGCGGCAGCGGCTTCCTCTTTCGCGCGCTCTGGATGCTCCCGCGCATCACCTCGCCGGTCGTCTATGTGCTCATCTGGAAACGCCTCCTGGCGGAGCCGCCCTTCGGCATTGCCAATCAACTCAACGAATTGCTCGGCCTCGCACCCATCGTCTACACCTCCGATTTGCCCTGGATGCTCGTCATCTTGACCAATGGCTTCGTTGGCGTCAGTTTTGGCATGATCATCTTCACCTCCGCCATCGAATCCATCCCCAAAGATTTGCTGAACGCCTCATTGGTGGATGGCTCCAGTACCCTGCAACGCATCCGCCATATCATCTTGCCGCTCTTGCGCTGGCCGATGCTTTTCGTGACCACCTACCAAACACTCTCGCTACTGACCTCGTACGAATACATCCTCTTGCTCTACCCGAATGGCGCGCCGGGCGTCGCTTACAACACCGAAGTCTGGGCTTTGACGGCTTTCCGCCGCGCGCTCTCCAATTATTTCGGCAATGCAGAATGGGGCCGCGGTTCGGCTTATGCGGTTGTCCTCGTCGTCATCGGCGTGGTATTGGCCATCTTGTATATGCGCTTCTTCCGCTTCGATGAGCTCGTCGCTGAACCACGCATCGAGGAGCTTTGATGCCCAATTTCGCACAACACCCCCTCGCGCGCGCCATTGCCATGGGTTGGCTCTATGCGTTCGTCGTCGTCGCCCTTTCGGTTTTTTTTGGCAACTTGCTCAGCCCCGTATTGGCCGGGGCCACAGTCGTCGAATCCTTCACCAGCTTGCTGGCAACCACGCTGCGCGACCTCTTGCCCTATATCGCCATCATCGGCAGTACCCTATCGGTACGCGGAGCAGCGCCCTTCCCTCGCAATATCCTCCTGAGCATCAGCGCAGCGCTGGTCGTCTTCGCCACCGTTCAAATCGGCTTCGCGCTCACTACCCATGGCCCTTTCGCCCCGCGGCCGTCGTTGCAGATGGAGTTGCGCCAAACTGAGACCGGTATCCTCATCGAGTCCATGGTCGCCGCTGGCGCCGCCGCGCAGGCCGAGTTGCAAGTCGGCGACCTCATCACGGCCATCCGACGCCAACCCATTAACCTCAACGAGCTCAACCAGCGCGTCGCTCAGGCGGCGGCGGGAGACCCGTTTCGCTTGCGCTTTCTGCGCGACAGCAGCGGCGGAGCGAAAGAGGAGTTGCAAAAAACCGTGCGCATCGCCCTGCAAACGACCCCAGACACAGCAGCGATTGAGCGCGCCGCATTCACCATCAGCGTCCTAGCGCTACTTTTGCCCTTCTGGCCCACAAGCTGGAGCCCTTATCTGGCCCTCATCGCTCTCTTCTCGCCTTTGCTGGTGGGCTATGCCTGGGTCATCCTCGCCAGCTTCTCCACGCGTACCCAGGGCATTCTCCCCGTCACCGGTGATGGCCATTTCGGTGGTTTCACGCTGAATAATTGGGATTACCTATGGACGAGTAATATCTCCGGTTTTCAATTTGACTTGGGCAATATCTTGCTCAATTCCTTGGTGGTGGCCATAGCGATGACGGTGACGGTGCTCTTCGTCGCGTCGATGGCCGGTTACGCGCTCTCAAGGATGAAATTTCCCGGGCGCAAGGGCTTTCTCGCGCTCTCGCTCATATTGCATGGCTTCCCGGCGGTCACTTTGCTCATTCCCATCTTCTTCGTGTTGCGGAATTTGAGCCATCTGCCGCTGCTGGGGGAAATCATCGGCTTCAACAAGCTGGGGGGAATCGCTTTGGTGATGGTCGCCTTTGAGTTACCCCTGGGCATCTGGTTGATGAAAGGCTTTTTCGACAACATCCCCTGGGATATGGAGCGGTCGGCCCTGATTGACGGCGCGTCGCGCTTCCGTGCCTATTGGCAAATCCTCCTGCCGCAAATTCGCCCCGGCATGTTGGCCTTGGGCATCTTCGCCTTCATCAGCGGTTGGAACGCTTACCTCATACCGGCCACCTACAGCACCGGCGCCGGCACCAACACGCTGCCAGTCTTGCTCAACTCGCTACTCAGCGAAACGGCACCGGTGAATTGGAACCAGGTCGCCGCGGTCGGCCTCCTGCAGCTCTTCCCCATTTTCATCTTCTTCATCTTCGCGCAGGAATACCTGCTGAATATCTACGCTGGCGGAACCAAAGGAAGCTCTTAGATGGAAATTCGCCTCCAAGACCTCGGTAAATCATTCGGCAATGTGGTGGCGGTCGAAAGCCTGAATCTTGCGGTCAACGATGGCGAATTGGTCGCTTTCCTGGGCCCCTCCGGCTGTGGGAAAACGACGACGCTACTGATGCTGGCCGGCATCTACAAACCCAGCCGCGGCGAAATCTTCTTCGGCGAGCGCCTCGTCAACTCATTGCCGCCGCGAGAGCGCAATATTGGCATGGTCTTCCAATCCTACGCGCTTTATCCCCACATGACGGTCTTCGGCAACATTTCCTACCCCCTCAAGTTGCAAGGCGTCAGCAAAGAGGAGCAGCGACGCCGCGTTCAGGAAGTGGCCGATACGATGGGTATCGGTCAACTGCTGACGCGCCGCCCGGGCGAGCTCAGCGGTGGACAGCAACAACGCGTCGCCCTCGGCCGGGCCTTAATCAAAGAGCCCGATGTGTTGCTCTTCGATGAGCCCCTTTCCAACCTGGATGCGCGCTTGCGCCTCACCATGCGCGGCGAAATTCGCCAGTTGCAACAGCGCCTCGGCATCACGGCAATTTATGTCACCCATGACCAAGTCGAAGCGATGACCATGGCCGATCGCATCGCCGTAATCCATGAGGGGCGGCTGGAAGCTTTCGGCACACCCGAGGACCTCTACGAGCGGCCGCGCACACTTTTCATCGCTGGCTTCGTCGGCAACCCACCGATGAACTTGCTAGAGCTGGAGACAACAGCAGCGGATGATGGTGTACACCTCAGCAATCATTCTCTCCAATTCACCCTCGCCAACGAACGCGCCATCGCCGCCCTCAAACACCCCGGACCCATCACCCTCGGCTTGCGCCCCGAAGATATCCGCGTCGTCGCCGCAGAAGAAAGTGGCACGCTCCGCGGCGAAATCAGCATCATCGAGCCACTCGGACGCGATGATATGCTGGAAGTGATCATCGGGCGCGAGCGCTTGCTGGTCCTCGCGGACCCCGCGCGGAAATTGCGCCCGGGCGCCACCGTGGGCCTCCAAGTTAATGCCGAAAAAGCGCATTTCTTCGACCGCGACGCCCGTCGCTCTATCCTTTGGGGAAAGGAAATATGAACGCACCCCCCAACCCCCGTCATGAACTGCCCAGGCCCAAAGCCAATCCCGATCTCGCCCTAGCTCACCGTCATGCACCGCGCATCCGCTTCGATTCGCGCGAGCCTTTCTTGCCCGCGGCCGTCGGCATCACCGTCTTCCACCAAGATGGCCCTTCGCCTTCTTTCCCGCGGAAAATTTCCTTCCCCCACAACGCAAAAAGCGTCATCGAATACGCCATCTGGTGGGATTGGGATATCCAGCATCTCTATGAGTTGGAGCACATCTGGCTCTATCTGGATACCAACGAGCGCTTGCTCGCCGCCGACGCCAGCTGGCATGGCGAATGGTTCTCGTTGCATGCGACCGATGGCGATTTACCGCGTGCGGCCGATGGCCGCCTCTGCCTTTTCTCAGAGCCGGGCAAACACGCCTTCGCCACCACCACCACGCGCTTAAAAGAGCGACGGCCCATCACCGAACGCGCCTGCGGTCCGCGCGCCGGTGCCCTGGGCTTGCATGTCACGCCGCTCTTCGCAACGAACCTCCGCTCCGCTCGAACCGCCGATTCCCAGCAACTTGTCCATACCTGGTTGGAACGCCGGCGTTTCCAACCCAGTTACGATTTCTCAAAAGAATTCGCCTTGGAGGATGCGCCCTTCTTCGCCTGGCCAACTTTGGCGGAATGGATCCCGCGGCGTTGCCAATCCTGGCTGGGCCACTTGGAGGCGAGCATCCCGCGTGGCGAGCGGCGCGTCTTGCGCGTTGGCCATCGCGGCGCCTCCGCCCATGAAACCGAGAACACCCTAGCCGCTTTCGCCAAAGCCGCCGCGCTCGGTTGCGATATGGTGGAGATGGACTTGCGCTATACCGCCGACTCCGTTCCCGTCATCTTGCATGATGACAGCTTGCGCCGCACCTTTGGCCCGAGCCGCCCCATCGCCGATTTGAATTGGTCCGAAGCCCGCGTCTTGGCGCCCGACCTGCCCTCCCTTGAAGAGGCCGTCATTGCTTGTAAAGAGCATGAACTTGGGCTTTACCTCGAGGTCAAATCCATCAACCCAGATAGCGGCGCACGCGCGCTGGAAATTTTGCGCGAGCAAAACTACCTGCGCCAAAGTATCATCGCCAGTTTCCGCGTCGATTGGTTGGCGGGCACCAAACGCCTCTGCCCGGAATTGCCCATATCGGTGCTCTTCGGCGTCCCGAATGTCGACGCGGTCGCCCTCGCACGCGCCGTCGGCGCTGAATATGTTCACCCCTGTTGGGATAATGAGCCCGATAATGTCGACTTGATGACAGAAGAATGGCTGGCCGCCGTTCACGCTGCCGGGCTGGGCATCTTTTGTTGGGTACAGCTGAGTCGCGATAGTGCCGCACGCCTGCGCGCCAAAGGGGTGCATGCCATGACTGCCGACGACCCGCTCTTGTTGCTAGAATAGGCGCGCCCGCAAAAGAGAAAGTCCCTGACCATATGACCGAACGCCTGACACCAGGAACGCTCGACGCGTTGCGCGCGCTCGATACCCCCACCATCTGCAATGTCATCGAGCTATTCGCCATCCAACCGCGCCATAGCGGCTACCTGAACGCGCGCATTCGCGCCAATTTTCCCGAGATGCCAGCCATCGTCGGCTTCGCAGCGACGGTGACTTGCCGCTGTTCTTCGCCGCCGACCGGAGCAGGCGATGGTTACGCCTCGCTCGACGAGCAAGTGGAACGCTTCGCGGAGTTGAGCGGCCCGCCCATCGTCGTCATGCAAGACCTGGATGCACCGCAAGCCGCCGCCACCTTTGGCGAGGTGATGTGCTCCACTTATCAGCGCTTCGGCGCCGTCGGCCTCGTCAGCAGCGGCGCCGGTCGCGACCTGGAGCCGGTGCGGGCGCTGCGTTTCCCAGTCTGGACCGCTGGCACCATCGCCTCGCATGGTCATTTCCATCTGCTACAAACGCATGTGCCGCTGCAAGTCGGTGGGTGCGTAATCGCGCCGGACGACCTGTTGCATGCCGACGCCAATGGCGTCACCCTCATCCCACGCACCATCGCCGGGGAAATCGCCGCGGCCGCGCCGGAATATTTAGCGGCGGAGCAAATCATCCTCGACGCCCTCAACCAAGAAGGCCTCACGCCCGCGCAACTCGGCGATGCGCGCCGCGCAATGGCCGCCAAAATCGGCGAACTGAGCGCTCGCCTGCGCCGCTGAACTGCGCCGCTGAACCAAACTCACTAGCGCCAACAACGCAACGCTGGTATGTTTAACATTCAAGCGACTGGAGGATATTCCCCATGCCCATCGGACCGACCGAATTGCTCATCATATTGGTGATTGTCGTGATCCTCTTCGGCGCCGGGCGCATCTCGCGCGTGGGCGGCGAGATGGGCGAAGCCGTCTCCAGTTTCCGCAAGGGCCTGCGCAAAGGCGAGGAGGAGGAAAAAGCGAGCAATGGCGAGGGGGCAATTGGGTAAAGACGGAACACCAGCGCCAAACTGGGGAGCACCCTAAGGGCGAACCTCACCCTTCGCGCCCGGCCTGCTGCCAACGAGAAATGCGCGCCTCCAAGGCACTCAACGCCGCGAAGAGCAACAACCCCAAGATGCTCATCGCCAACACGCCCACATAAACCTTCTCGTATTGTATATTGATGAAATGCAGCTTGATGTAATAACCGAGACCTTGGAAGGTGGCGGTTTGTTCGGCAATGTAGAGCACAGCGATGGCCGTGCCGCTGCTCACCTTCAAAGCGGTCAGCACCGCCGGTAGGCTCACCGGCCAATAGACATAACGCAAGATCTGCGCCCGGCCCGCGCCGAGCGAAGCGACCGAATCCAGCGTCTGTGTCGGGACACGCAGGGCCGCATCCCTGACGATGACATAAACCTGAAAGATGATGATGGCGCTGATGAGGGTGACCTTGCTCTCATCCCCCAACCCCACCAGCCAAATCATGATGGGCAAGAAAACGACTTTGGGGACCGGATAGGCGAGATAGAGGAGCGGCGCCAAGATGCGGTCCAACAGTGGTAGGTTGGCGGAAAGGATGGCCAGCGGCGCACCGATGCTGATGCCGATGGCGATGCTGACGAGAACGCGGCGCGCGCTGATGAGAAAATGCCCTGGCAAATCGCCGCTCAACTCCGCCAGGAAAACGCGCAAAATCGCCGTAGGCGGTGGCAAGAAAGGGATGGTATTCGCCCCGGCCACGAACTGCCAGATGACCAACAAGACCAGCAGGTCGAGGAGCAAAATCGCCGGTCGTCCGAGGCCGAGCCACAGCCGTCGCGATGGTCGCGATCTTCCTGCGCTCATCGCGCCAACCGTTCCCGAATTTCCCGACAGAAAGCGATATAGGTATGGTCGTCGCGCTCTGGCAAAACACCACCGCCGTGCCAACAAGGATTTTCCAGGTATGTCAATTCGGCGATGGGTGCGGGCCCGCTGATGAGCGCGATGCGCGCTGCGAGCATGGCCGCTTCCTCGATACTATGGGTGACGAGCACTTGCGTGGCGCCCACAGCGGCGACCAGACTTCCAAGCTGACGCTGCAAACGCTCGCGCGTCAACTCATCGACGGCGGCAAAAGGCTCATCCAGGAGCAAGACTTCCGTTTGTAACGCCAACAAACGCGCCAGGGCGACGCGCTGCCGCTGACCGCCGCTCAATTGGGCGGGGAATTGCGAGGCCACCGCCAACAAATCCAGCCGTTTGAGCCAATGCTCACACCGCGCCAAGCGCTCCGAACGCGCCAGACCACGCAAACGCATCCCCAAGCTCACATTTTCCGCCGCCGTCAACCAGGGCAACAAACCGTAGTCTTGTAAGACCAGGCCAATCTCGCGCCGCGGCCGCCTCAGCAGCGCGCCGGCGTATCGCACCGCGCCGCGCTGCGGGGTGCGCATCCCGGCGAGCAAATAGAGCAAGGTTGTCTTGCCACAACCCGAGGGACCGAGCAAAGCCCAGGTCTCACCGCGGGCAATGGACCAGCTCAGCCCAGAAAGTAGGGCCGGGCCCGCGCCATAACGGAAATCAGCGCGGTCGATTTCCAGCTGCGCCGGCCCCACTTCCGCCTGCAAAGCGGGGCCAGGGTTCGCTGGTGTCAACTTTCAGCCCGCCAAGACCCAAAAAGGGTGACGGGCTGTCGCTCATTCTTCGCTATCTTCCTCTTCCATCTCGTCGCTTCCCATGTCGCTCGGCATCGCCATCTCCGGCAAGTAGCGACCATCCACGACATCCTCATACGGCAGCGCTTCTGCCAATAAGTCTATACTCAAGGCCCAATCCTGCACAGCCGCGAAATCCTCCTCGCTCGGCACACTGGCGGTGAAAAAAGTCGGGACTGGCAAGATGGGGATGAGCGGCGGCGGCATCTGGATATTGGCACCCATAATTTCGCGATGCGCCTCGGGGTCCTCGTTGATGGCCTCCACGGCACGCTCATAGGCCGCCAAGAAAGCGCGAACGGCCTCGCCTTTCTCGGCCAAGACATCCGCGCGGAAGCTGAGCACTGTGGGCACATAATCGAGCGCGCCATCATCGAGAATCACACGGCCACCGGCGCCGAGCGCCGCTTGAATCAAAGGCTCCGGCAGGGTGGCCGCATCGATTTCCCCTTGCAAGAGCAACTGGTAACGGACTGGTATCTCGGCGACTTCCACATATTCGACCTGCTCGGCACTCATCTCGACGGTGGCCAGCAAAGCGTCCGTCAAATATTGGATGAGCGTGCTATGGGAAATGCCAATGCTCGCGCCCTCGAGGTCGGCGGCGGTCTCCAGGCCACTCTCGGCCGCGGCGACGATTGCGAAGAAAGGTTCGACCGGCGGGTCATGCCGCACGACGCGCACATCCACCTCTGCCGCATTCAGCAAAAGCACGCCGATGAGATCATCGTTGGAGGCATCGGTCGCCCCAGCCAGGAGCGCCGTCTGTCGATCCAACCCACTCTGAAAAGGCACCAATTCCACCGCCACGCCCGCCTCGGCAAAATATCCCTTTTCCTGAGCGACATAGAGCGGCAGCGTATTCAGCACAGGCAAGACGCCAATGCGCAAATCAGGGGAATCCTCTTCCTGTGCCCAAAGCGGCAGCGCCGAAAATGAGATAACCAGGATTAGGACAGCGAACCACAGACGAAGGTTTTTCATGAGTGTGCTCCCGATAAATACATTACTTTCAGAAAAGTTTGAATATTGTGAACATAGCCGATGAAAGCGCAAATGGCTAGGGTGGTTTTCGGTGGCGCTTGGTCTCAATCGCGCGGTCGCTCGGCGGGAGGAGGTGAATTGCCTAGCCGAGCCTACGCTATCATACTCGCATGACTCCCTCTTCCACCTCCCGCCTAGGGCGTTGGTTCCGCGCCACCCGTCCGCGGATTTTCACCGCAACCTTGGTTCCCTTCGCCTTGGTGGCCGTGCTCGCTATCTCCTCAGGCGCTTTCGACCTCCCACGCTATTCTTTGGCCCTGCTCGCTGCCCTGCTCCTACAAACCGCCGCCAACCTCATCAACGAATACGCCGATCATCGCCGCGGCGCCGACACCTTCAAGCGCGCCGGGCAGGGCATGACGATAAAGAAACGCGAATTGCCGGCTCGCGAAGTGCTCGCCTTGGCCCTCGCTGCCCTGGTCGGCGGGGTCGCTATCGGCCTCTACCTGGTGGCCATCAGCGACTGGCGTGTCTTCTGGATCGGCTTGCTCGGCACGGCCATCGTCATCGGCTATACCGCCGGTCCCTTTCCCCTCGCCTACTATGGGATGGGCGAACTCGCCGTCGCGCTTGGCTTCGGACCGTTATCAATTTATGCCGCTCATCTGGTGACGACGGGCAACGCGAACGCCGAAATCCTTTTGCTCGGCTTGCCAATCGCCACCATGGTCGCGGCCATCCTGCATGCCAACAACCTGCGTGACCTAGAGGCCGACCGCGCCGTGAAAAAATGGACCTTGGCGGCGCGCTTTGGGCGGAATTTTGGTCGCATCGAATATGTCATCCTGGTCAGCGGTAGTTACCTCCTACTCATCGCCCTCGTCCTAACGGGCAGCGCCGCTCCCGGCGCCCTGCTCGCCCTGCTCACCTGGCCAGAAGCCCTTCGCTTACAACGCATTTATTGGCATGAGGTCGATACCAAAACCTTGCACGCCGCGCAAAGCGGGACGGCCATCCTTCACGGCCGCTTTGGCGCCCTGCTCAGTCTGGGTTGGCTAATCGGTTGGGCACTGGGCTTGGGCGTTTAGCCAAATTTCGCTCACCCTCAGCATCGCACCCTGGCGTTGCCGCGCGGGACGATGACTTTGCCGCAATCCCGTTGGATTCGTCCCCCTTAAAGTCTGCGGCGGGTGGCTCAATCACCCCTCCCATTGGGCTCCCGACCGGCCGTCCACCCCAGGGCACCGGCGGCAATTGGTAAAATTGCTCGCGAATCTCGTTGATGCTGAGGACCGGATAGGCGGTGCGGATGGCTTGCAGGCGCGCGCCCTGGTCGGTTGGGCGGATGTCTTCAAATTCCGCCCGTGCCCGACCCGGATAAAAAGGCAACAACTCCTGCGTGATCTTTTGCGCGATGCGCGACAGCTTCGGCCAGAGCGTGCGCTCAATGAATTGGCGCTCCGCGACGCGCGCATTCGCCTCCGTGGCGTTTTCGCTGATGAGGCCGATGGGGATGCCAAAAAGGTTCAGGATTTCATCGCGTTGCGCCTCACGGCCGCGCAAGAAATCCAGCTCATTATGGCTCAGGCCAATATGCTGCCATTCAACATCCGCCGCACGCAAGAAAGCGGTGCGTCGCTGCGCACCGCCGTAGCTGGCGCGCCATTCGCGCTTGAGGCGCTCATAATCCGCCTCCGTCATCGGCCCCTTAATGTTGACGATACCCGCCGGCACCCCCTTATCCTGCCCAAAGGTACTGCGGTTCCATTCCGACATGGCGCAATCGGTCTGGATGGCTTGACGCGCCGCTTCCAACGGGGAGAGACCATAATGATCGTCGCCCGGATGCCACCGCTTAAAATGCACAACCTCGCTGGCATCCAAAGCCAACGACTCGCCACCCAACTCATAGAGATAACCGCCGACATACCGTTGCGGATGGGGGAGGATACGCACGCGGCGCGGTACCAGTGGCCAGATTTCCTGCGGCGCGCCACCGCCATCGCCCAACAAGAGCCAATAAGCGTTGCCCGTCAGCTCCAGAGTGCCGATGGTTTGCTCCAGCAATTCGAAACGGCTGAGACGGGGGTTCGGCGCGGCGAGCAAATCAAGCAAAGGGTGCGCGCCGAGGGACTCCTCGCGTTCACCGAAACGGCGCCATATCCGCAGCGGCACCAAGGCGCCCGCTTCGGCGATGCGATTGATGGCCAGGTAGACCCAAGGCGCTTGTTGATAGACCAGGGATTGCCTCCCCAGCGAAGGCGTAGGGTCAGCCTGCCCATGTAAGGCGAGCGCTTCCAGATGCGGTGCGCGCTCACGCAGCCCCTCCCGCCGCGGAATTCGGTTCAATAACCATTGGAACATCCTACCCCCATCCCACTCACTTTCCTTCGCCAGCCTAGCGAACACGGTCCCCCCACCGACCCGAGTAAACTGTCCCTTTCGCTGACCATTTGTGCTATACTGGCGACGATATGGACAGAAACGATACGCTGCAATTGCAGCGCGCGAATAGCCCCTTGGGTGAAGTTTGGTTCCTGCGCGAAGAGCGGGGAGCGCGCGCACTTTTGCTGGGCGAGGATGCCGAACGCCTGGAAGCGGAATTGCGGCGGCGCCATCCGCGAGCCCATTGGCGAGACACTCCACCCGCTGATGAGTTGGCGGCCATCCTCGCCTACTTGCGCGGCGAACACGTCGATTTACAGGGACTGCCCTTGGCGCTGCGCGGTACACCCTTTCAAGAACGCGTTTGGGCGGCCTTGCGCCGCATCCCCTATGGCGAAACACGCAGCTACCAAAAGCTGGCAGAGGAGTTGGGGAACGCGAGTGCGGCGCGGGCGGTGGGGACGGCTTGCGCCCGCAACCCGGTTGCCCTGCTCATCCCCTGCCACCGTGTCTTGCGCCAAGACGGCAAGCTCGGCGGCTATGCCTGGGGCTTGGATGTGAAAGCGGCGCTCTTGCGCCTAGAAGCGCGGGCGCAAAACAAGACTCGTCGTCAATTGCCGCTCGTCTGATTCCCCGCGCGCCCAAACCGCCGCATGCTTCCCACAAACCGCCCAGCTCAATCGGAAACCCTGCGCGCTTACCGCCCGCTGCAGGTTCTCTTGCCAGCGCACTGGCATCAACATACCATCACCGCGCCCGATGGCGCCAGCCTACGCGTGACTGACAGCGACCGGGAAAGCGACCGGAACTCAATTTTGCTATTGCACGGCCTACAGGTCAGTGGCCTCAGCTGGCTGCGCGTCGCGCGCGCGCTCGCGGGCCAATACCGCATCCTCATGCCAGATTGGCGCGGCCATGGAGAATCAGCTCGCGTCGGAGAACAGGAAATCGACAGCAACACCTTGCTCGCCGACGCAGTCCGCATCGTCGAGCATTTCGCGCTGGACGATGGCGGTTGCCACATCGTCGGCCATTCCCTCGGCGCGGATTTGGCCGGGCGACTGGCGGCGGTCAAGCCTTTCGCCAGCTGCACGCTGGTTGAGCCCGCCCTGCAAGACTTCAGCGCTGTTGCCGCGCTCACCGAGAAAGCGCCGCCGCCCTGGTTGGCGAGCATCCTGGAAACCCTAGCCGCTCTACCGGCACTACCCCACCAGGAGCGCTTGCAAAGAGCGCTCACCCTCCTACCAGCGGGCGCACCCCTCTATGGGGAAGAAGACTATGTCAGTTTCGTCGCCGGTCAGGCGCAATTCGACCCGAATTTCTTCCGCCATATCGGCGCCCTCGGGCACCTCTTCCAGGAACCCAGGCTCATCCAGCAAATCGCTTGTCCGCTTCTCCTGATGACGGCGCGGGCGATGATGCCCGGGGGCAACCTAGAAGCGGGCCTGCGCGCTTTCAGCGAAAATTGGCGACGCGGCCAACATCAGCATTTCCCTCATTGCGGGCATGCCATCATGTTTGATGACCTGGCTGGTTTCTTGCGCACCTTGCGGTGCTTTTGGGATGCGCTATGAAAAAAGGGATGCAGCGCGCCTCGACTCCGCATCACCAGCGACCGCTCCAAAAATTCCCTCAGGCACTGCCAGTATTTCGCGCTTCTTCCCTCGCCAACACCGCCCCCCTTTCCCGCCAGGCGAAACGCGCGGCGTAGGGGTTCTCTTTCCCTTCCAACACATCGGCGATCAGACCACCGAGCAAGGGTGCGAACTTGAAGGCATGCCCGCAGCCGCCCGTCGCGACCAGCAAACCCGGCAATTCGCGGTCATGATCGATCCAGAAATGCCCATCCCAGGTATCGCAATAGAGGCAGAGGCGGCGCAGAGTACAGGGCGCCTCGGCTAGGGTGGGGAAGGTCGCGCGCAAGAATTCACGGAAACGCTCTTCCTCCCCCGGCAGCACCTCCCGCGGAGCACGCGGGTCCAAACGCAACCCTGGGCCATGGTTGGCAATTTTCACCACGCCCGCATGAAGCGGAAAGCCATACCACCCCGTCCGGCTGATGTCGGCGGCGAAACCCGTGAAACGCGGATGGGCGAAATCCGCGGCGACCGCCGGCGACGGGCGAAAGTGCAGAACTGGCTGCCCGACCGCCCACATCGCCTCTTTCAGGTGCGGTAGCAAAGTTGGCGTCCAGGCGCCAGCGGCGATGATGGTCACCTCCGCCGTCAACCGCTGGCCATCCGTCAGCAGCACTCCGCGCAGGCGCCCTTCATCCAAACACAAGCGCGCCACCGACGCCCCCAAGCACAATTCCACACCCGCCGCCCGCGCCTCTTCGCTGAGCCGCGCCAAAATGCGCCCGCTCTCCGCCCAACCGCCGAAGGCGTTGTGATAACCATCCACATAGGTATCGGCGGCCCAGGCTGGGTAGCGCGCCGCCAAAGCCGCGGCATCCAGGCGTTGTGGCCGGTGCCCGCGCTCCCGCAACTGGCGATAGCTTTCATATTCGTAGCCACCCGGCCGCATCTGCTCACGCAGCATGACGAGAAAACCCACTTCATGATAGAGCTCCTCGCCCCAGCGCGCGTTCCATTCACGCCAAAGCGGAAAGGCCGCCTCCATCATCGCCATGTAGAAATCATCGCTGCCGTAATCCAGGCGCAACATCTTGCTGATGTCGTTGCTGGAAGCGACGGCCTGCGGCAACGGGCCGCGGTCGACGATACAGACCGCCGCGCCGCGCCGCCGCAATTCCAACGCGGCCGTAACCCCCATGATGCCGCCACCGATGATGAGGATGCGTCGTGCTCGCGTCATGAATCAACCGCTATCCCGGTTTGCCTGGCGAATGGGGTAGCGATAAGCGAGTTCGGTTTCACGCATCTTAAGATGCAAAAAAGTCATGAGCAGAGGATATGGATAATGATTGACCAACATGATGGTGATGATCGATGACTAATGAGAACTGATGATCAATTCACTCGAACGCTTCATGCGGTCGCTCTTCACATTGCCCATCCCATAAGACCAAACGGGCGTCATGATGTGAAAATCCGCATACATCTCCCGAATCTGCGGCGAATCGTTATAGGAAAGCAACCAAGCCGAACGGCGCTGGTGCAACAATTCACACAAACGCTCGTGGTCAAAATCATCATGCGCATTCCCCTTCTGGCCATAGAGGGATTGGCCATTGAGATAAGGGGGGTCCAAATACAGATAGGCATCGGGGTATTTCGCGAAGGCCGCTTCAAAATCCAGCTCATCGACAGAAACCCGCGGCGCACGAAAATTGCGCAGCCTCTCAATCGCACTTTCCGTAAATCGTGGGTGCTCGGGGGACATCCCACCCGAAAGGGTGGTGCCCGAATACGAGCTGCGATTCAAGACGAAGAACACCGCCGCCTGCTCCAATGGGTCAACCAGCAATGGATATCGTTTCTGCAAAGAATAGAACTTGGCATGCGACAAGGGGTGATACGCCGCCACGCGCTCCGCGAGCGCTGCCGCATCCGCGAACAGCTGCTGCCAAAAATTGGTGAGTGGCTGAAAGATATCCGACCCATGCACGCGGATACCCCGATGCGCACAAGCGAATTCAAAAGAGCCACCGCCGAAAAAAGGGCTCACCATCTCTTCCAAGCCCTCGGGTAGGCATTTTTCCAATTCCGGCACGGCGCGCGTCTTCCCTCCCGGGTAGCGGAGCACCGATCTCGCGGACACGCTTTGCCCAGGAACCATCTTGCGAGTGGCAATGGCCATCCGGAAAACCTCTCTCCTCCCTTTTCTCATCATAACTCAACACAGCGACAATTGGTAATTGGCTCTGATGTTCTAAACATCGTCGCCGATTCGCCACGCTACAATCTGTAGTATGCACATCGCCATCAACGGTTGGTTCAGCGGGCGCCCGCAGGTCGGCAGCGGCCGCTACTTGCAAGAGTTGCTACCCGCCCTGCTCCAAGTCGAGCCCGATCTGCGCTTCACACTCATCCTGCCCAACGACACCCCACCAGCGCGCGCGCTACCCGCTGAAATCAACACCTTGACTGCCTCGGTACCCGGCGGCGCTTTCGGCAAGATATGGTTCGAGCAACGCGTCTTCCCCGAGCTGGTCGCGCGCTGCCGTGCGGATTTGGCGCATGTCCCGTATTGGGGACCGCCGCTGCGCTGCCCGGTCCCCTTGGTCTGCACCGTGCACGATGTGCTCGCACTCGTGTTGCCGCATTACCGACGCACCTTGCGGCAACGGCTTTATGTCGCCCTGGTCAGCGCGGCCGCGCGCGGCGCCAACTTGTTGCTCACCGATTCCGAGAGCGCCGCCACGGATATACAGGAACAATTGGCCATCCCCGCAGCGAGTATCCGCGCCATCCCCATCGCCGCCGCCCGTCGCTTCCATCCCCGCGCCGCCGCCGGCGAAAGCGCGAAACTCCGACAACATTACCCATTGCCAGACGAGCGCTTCATCCTCTATCTCGGCGGCTATTCCTACCACAAACAATTGCGTTTGTTGCTCGAGGCCTACCAATTTGTCCAGCAAGCGTTGGACGATGAAGTGCCGCTCGTGCTCGCGGGGGAGCTACCCGACTGGCGCCAGCCGAACATCCCTGACCTACCGGCCCTCGCCGCGGCGCTGGGCCTGGCCGAACACATCCACTGGCTTGGCCCCATCGATGAGGAACACCTCCCCGCCCTCTATCGCGAGGCGACCCTCTTCGCTTTTCCCAGCATGTACGAAGGTTTTGGCCTGATGCTTTTGGAGGCGATGCAATGCGGCACGCCGGTCGTCGCCAACGACCTCGCCGTCTTCCGCGAACTGGCCGGCGATGCCGCCTTCCTCACCGAGAACGCGCGCGCGATGGGGGGCGCGATGCTGGCCATCTTGAACCAGCAACCGCTACGCGAGAGCCTGGTGAACCGTGGCTTGGCCCGCGCGACGCATTTCAGCTGGCGTCAGACGGCGCGCGCGACGCTCCGCGCCTATCGTGAAATCCTCGCCAACCCTTCTAAACTCGGGACACCATCTTCGTTACAATAGGCTGGAGAGGACCAGCCACCATGGATGAGCGAGAGAATCCATCTGCTGACCAGGGATACCAATCACCCCGCCGCCACCGCACCCAGAGCATTTCCCCAACCCCGCAAAATGCCATCCTTCGCGGCGATGCTTTGCGGATACTGCCCACCCTATCCCCCAATACCATCGACCTCGTCTTCGTCGACCCGCCCTACAACCTCCAACTCAAAGGCGATCTCTATCGCCCCAATCTCAGCCTCGTCGACGGCTCAGCCAAAGAATGGGATGAGCTGGGCGATTTTACCGCCTACGATGATTTCACCCAATCTTGGCTGCAACCCCTACGCCCGCTGATGAAACGCCGCGCTTCCCTCTGGGTCAGCGGTACCTACCACAACATCTTCCGCATCGGCCGTCTCTTACAGGACCTCGGCTTTTGGATCCTCAACACCATCACTTGGTACAAACCAAACGCGATGCCCAATTTCAGGGGCGCGCGCCTCAAGAACGATGTCGAATTTCTCATATGGGCACAAAAGCAAGAGGGGTCCCCGAAGACCTTCCACCATCATTTTGCCAAGCAATTCAACGACTTTCACCCCGGGAAACAACTCGGCTCTGTTTGGCGCATACCCACTTGCCCGAGCAGCGAGCGACTGAAAGACAGGGCTGGACGCCGCTTGCACGCCACCCAAAAGCCAGAGGCGCTACTCACCCGCATCATCCTCTGTTGTAGCCACCGCGGTGACCTCGTGCTCGACCCTTTCTTGGGGAGCGGGACGACGGCGGTGGTCGCCAAGCGTTACCATCGCTGCTGGTTGGGCATCGAGAAGGATACGCACTATTGCGACGCAGCCGCGCAACGCGTCGCCACCACCACCCCCGTCTTGCCCAACCATCCACTCATATCCGAGCAAGAACGCCCCAAACGCATCCCTTTCCGCGCCCTGCTCGAGGCTGGCCTGCTGCGAGCCGGGCAAACAATCTACCTCGACTCGCCACCCACCGCAGCCACCATCCTCGCCGACGGCCGGCTACAATGTGGTGAAATCCGCGGTTCCATTCACCAGCTCGGTGCTCAATTGAAGGGCACTCCCAATTGCAACGGTTGGCTGCATTGGCAATACCTGGACGAGCGCTCTCAGCGCCAACCCCTCAATCGACTGCGTGAGATCTTGCGCGCGAAGACGAAATGACCATCGCCTTCTCCCTCTCTGCAGCCAGTGCCCTACTCAGCATCCTTTGCGCTGCGCTCGTCTTGCTGCGCTGGCGCAAAAAACCGCGCCCTTACCTGCTGGCATGGGGCTTGGGCCTAGCCCTCTACGCGCTGGGTACCAGTTGCCAAGTCGTCCTGGCCCTCACCTGGAGCCCAATCTGCTTCGCCCTCTGGTATTGGTCGGGCGCCATCATGGTCGCCCCAGTATTGGGACAGGGTTCTGTATATTTGCTCTGGCGGCGCGGTAATATCGCCCGCAACCTGAATGTCGCCCTGCTCCTCGTCGCCCTGATGACCCTACCTTGGACGCTCTTCTTCACCGATATGAATGCCGCGGCCTGGGTCGCTGGCCAAGAAATCACGACCCTCTTCAAGGACCATGAGGTCAATGGCGAATGGGTTCCTGGCATCCTGAGCGGCGGCATCAGCGGCACTGTGCGCATCTTTTCGCCGGTGATGAATACTTGGGGGACAATCACGCTGGTTGGCGGAGCGCTCTATTCCGCCGCCCTCTTTCACCGCAAACGCATCCTATCGCAACGCGTCGCCGGCAACTGCCTCATCGCCATCGGCGGTTTATTACCGGCTTTTGGCGGTCTGCTCCTGCGCCTGGGTGATCCCTCTTTCAAATACCTCGGTGAGATGTTGGGGGTGGCCTTGATTTTCGGCGGGTATCTCCTGGCCACCCAGGAGATACCCGCAAAAACCCAGAAAACCGCCGCGGGTTGATTCCAACATTCGTATGGGAGGCAAGACACGCAGGAAACGACGGCGGCCCGCCCGCGAATCCCAGAACAAGCAACAGCCAGCGCGCATCCGTTTCTTTTTCGCTCCCAGTCGCGTCGATTGGGCCTTCATCCTCGCGCTGACGGTTTTCCTCGCCCTGACCCTATTGGAACGCGCGGCCGCTGGCGCCACCCCTTACGCTTGGCTTAGCGCCCTGCACCGCGAGCTGGGGCGCCTGCTCCTCGGGAGCGCGCTGGTGATGGCGCTGGTTGGCGCATACATCGGTTTGTGGCAACGCGGCGATGTGCGGCCCTGGTACCGCCGCCTGAGCTACCTCATCGCCGCTTATCTCCTCGGCCAGTTTTTCCTGGGCCTTGTTCTTTACCTTTTGGGCGGACGACCCGCCGAAAATGTGCATCTCATCTACGGGCTTGGCGCGCTGCTGGTCATCCCTTTTTTCGCTTTCGTGGAAATCACCGCCCAAAAACGACCGGCCATGGGTTGCTACATTTGGGCTTTCACTATGCTGAGCGGCATCGCCCTGCGCACCCTGTTGACCGGTGCTTAACCTCGGCGCATACCCCTACCAGCCCGGCCATGGGTCTTTATGAGGTGATTTGGCTTGGGCAAAAAGGGCCAGTCAAGGCGCGCAGATCAGTCTTCGGCGCCGTTTTCCTCAGCCTCTGGCGCCAAAAATTGCTGCCATTCGCCACTCATGCCGCTTTCGGGAACGCCATAAAACACGCGCAACTGCCCATTACCGCGTAGCGCCAGGTCATAGCGGACATGGCCCTGCGCCTCATGTCGCTTGACCAACCCCTTATCGCCCAGCCAATGCACTTCCTTGGTCACCACCGGGTGCTTGAGGCTTTGCTGGATGGCGTAATGCCAGAGCTTGCGCGCCGATGATTCGGTGACATTCTTCACCACATTGCCGTTGCGCAGGTCGCGCATGACGAAGCGTTGCGTGCCGCCCCGTTGCTCGCTACCCACAATCTCCACACCAGCACGCGGCGATTGCGGGTCTCGCTCCGCCTTTTTCGGCGCAGCGCCAATTGGGCGGGCGTTAACCTTGCTGCGCGCCGCCGCGCTCACGCCGGGCAAGGCGCCCGGGAGCGCCGGCGCAAGCGGTGCTTCCGGCTTTTCTAGGGCCGGGTTGCTACGCACCAGACCGACAATTTCATCGCGGACGGCCAGATTGGTCTCGGATTCGTTGCGGATGTAAAACTCGTTCTGCCCGATGGCATAGGGCCGCTCTTCACCACGAGGGACACGGATGCGAATGATGCGCTTGCCCTGCGTCTCCAACACATCCAATTGGACCTCGAGCGCGGGTGTGAGGGATTGGCTGATTTCACTTTGCAATTCGCGCAGCACCCGATCCGCTTGCTGTATCCCGCGTGGTTTTTTCGTCATATCCGCGGTCATACCGGCGAAAATTTGCCCGCCGTTGGTATTCGCCAGCGCGCAGACATCATGGATGATGCGCTGGCGGTTACCGCCTTTCTTAGCGACGGATTCATGAAAAGCACTGACGATGGTATCGCCGCGTTCGCGCGCAATCTGGATGGGGTCATAAGCCGGTTGGTCGCCGCGACGATATGGGCGTGAGCGCGTGAAATCATTGCTATTGAAGAGCGCCAGCAAGGCCGCGAAACTGCGCTCCGGCAAATGAACTTCCGTCACGCGGTCGCCGACGCCGAGGTTGGCGCGTTGGTTACCCGTTTCTTCGGCGTTGATGCGATGGGCATCAGAGCCCTGGATGATGCGCATGCGGCGCGGATACTCCGGCTTCGTGCCATCGAAAAAGCGTTGCGTACTGAGGCGGTTGCGCCGGCCGAGGTCGGTCGCTTCCAGCGCGTGCAGGTGCTCGTCTTGTGTGTAGGCGATGCGCGTCTGTCCGCCGAGCGCGCCAAATTCGCTACCGCGCATCGCGACACCATGGGCACTGTTCACATGCGCGGCGATGCAGATGCCCCCCGCCTCATGGATGGTGCGGTAGGCCGTCAGCACATCGGCCGAAGCGCCCACCACCGAAGAGCCTTTCGCCAACGCCTCGGGCGGTACCTTGAGGCTGAGCAGCAAATGTTCCAGGTAACAGACGGTCGTACCCGGCGCGAAGATGCCGAGGATATGAAAACCGAAGGTGGCGGTGAATTCGAAGCCCGGCAAGACGAGCAGCGCGTCGTTCAGCCGCTGGTACTCGACGAGTTGTTGCCTTTCTTGCGGTTCGAGGCGGCCAAGGCGTTCAAGAAATAGGAGTTGCTCGACTTCACGCAACATGTTGGCATAGCCGCGAACGGTGTTGTGGTCGGTGAAGGCGATGATATCGAGTCCACGGAATTCGGCTTTGCGGAGGATGTCGAGGTAACTGGCTTGGGGTTCTTGGTAATCGTCAGAGGCAGGGGTATGCAAATGGAGGTCCATACGGAACCACTGCCGGTTGTGCTTGCGGGGCATGCGGTCTTTCGGGTCGGGAATGTCGGGCAATGATTGGATTGTAATGGAAACGCGAGAAAGGGGCTAGGGGGTGGATGGTATGGGGAGGCGCGGGAAATGTAATATCCGCGCCGCGCCCGCTCATGCCCTAAGCGCTCACGATCGCCGTCTTTTTGCGCGCCTTGCGCCTCGGCTTCGTCGCCAAGGCCGCCGCGACCACTTCACTCACTTCTTCCACCAAGACAAATTCCAGCGCCTCGCGCACCTCAGTCGGCAACTCTTCCAAATCCGCTTCGTTCTTCTTCGGCAGAATCACAGTATCCACACCCAAGCGATGGGCGGCCAACACCTTATCCTTGATTCCGCCCACCGGCAGCACCTGCCCGCGCAGCGTAATCTCGCCAGTCATCGCCACATTGGCGCGCGTCGGCCGCCCGGTGAGTAAGGAGGCCAGCGCCACCGCCATCGTCACACCGGCCGAAGGGCCATCCTTGGGGACCGCGCCCGCCGGGACATGCAAATGGAGGTCATGGCCCGCAAAATGGCCCGCCGCCAACCCCAGCAGTTCCGCCTGCTCGCGCACATAACTCAGCGCCGCCTGCGCGCTCTCTTTCATCACAGCACCGAGCTGGCCAGTCAGCTGGAAATCGCCTTTGCCGGGCATCTGCGTCGCCTCGACAAAGAGCACATCGCCACCCACCGCCGTATAGGCCAGGCCGGTGGCCACGCCGGGTTTGTCGGTGCGGTCGGCCAATTCGCTGCGATAGCCATAGGGCGGACGCTTCAACAACTCCGGGATGCGCTCGGCATCAATCGTCACGACCGCGCGCGCGCCGTTTTCGGCCGCCCCCTCGGCGATTTCCGCCGTCAACTTGCGCGCCACCTGGCCAATCCGCCGTTCCAACTCACGCACGCCGGCCTCGCGGGTGTAATCGCGCAAGATGGTCTGCAGAGCTTCTTCTGTGAAACTCAACTCCTCCGGCAATAGCCCGTTCTCGCGCAATTGTCGCGGCACGAGGTATTGCTGCGCAATCGCTCGCTTCTCTTGCTCGGTATAGCCACTGAGCGTGATGAGCTCCATGCGGTCCAGCAGGGGGGAAGGGATTGGCCCCGCCTCGTTCGCGGTGGTGATGAAGAGCGTCTCGCTCAAATTGAAGGCCACATCCAAATAATGGTCGCGGAATTCATGGTTTTGTTCAGGGTCGAGCACTTCCAGCAAGGCGGCAGCCGGGTCGCCACGAAAGTCGCGCCCGAGCTTGTCGATTTCATCCAACATGATGACGGGGTTGCGCGTCTCAGCGCGACGGATGGTCTGGATGATGCGGCCGGGTAGGGCGCCAATATAAGTTCGGCGGAAACCGCGAATCTCGCTCTCATCACGGATGCCGCCCAGGCTCATACGGATGAAACGCCGCCCCAACGCGCGCGCGATGCTTGCACCAAGCGAAGTTTTCCCCACGCCCGGCGGCCCAACGAAGCAAAGAATCGCCCCCTCGCGCTCACGGCGGATATGGTCACGCCCTTCGTCTTGCTGGGCGAAGATCTCCGCCCGCTCCGCACGCAACTTGCGCACTGCCAAGAATTCGAGGATGCGCTCTTTCACATCCGCCAAACCGTAATGGTCTTCTTCGAGGATCTGGCGCGCGTGCGCAAGCTCGAGTTGGTCTTCACTGCGGATAGACCAAGGCAGGCTGGTCAGCCAATCCAAATAGGTGCGGATGACGCCATATTCGGCGGCCGCGGTCGGCAAACGCGCCAGACGGTCCAGCTCGCGTAAAGCCTCTTTCTCCGCCTCTTCGGGCATCTTCGCCACTTTGATTTTCTCGCGAAATTCTTCAATCTCCGCGGTCTGCGCGTCGCTCTCGCCCAACTCGCGTTGAATGGCTTTCATCTGCTCGCGCAAGAAGTATTCCTTCTGCGTCTTTTCCATCTCCGATTGCGCATCGGATTGGATTTTGCGCCCCAGCTCCAAAACCTCGAGCTCTTTGCCGAGCAAGGCGATGACGCGGACCAATTTCTCGCGCACACCATCAATTTCCAAGACTTGTTGGGCATCGCCGAGGTCGATGCGCATATAGGTTGCGACAGCGTAGACGAGCTGCAAAGGGTCTTCCACATTCAAGGTGGCGCTCACCAGCTCACTCGGCATACTGGGGACCAATTCCGCCATCCGCGAGAAAAGGTCGACGATGGTGCGCGTATGCGCCTCCAATTCCTCGCTCTTTTCACGCTCTTCGGCATCAATTTGGATGCGTGCCCGGAGATAGGGATCGGTCTCGGTGAATTCTTCCAGACGGATGCGGTTCAATCCCTGGACCAAAAGGCGTATCGTGCCGTCTGGCGCACGGAATAGGCGATGGATGGCCGCCACCGTCCCGACGCGGTAGACCTCATCCGGCCCAGGGGTTTCTTGCCTTGGGTCATGGGAGGCGACGAGGCCGATCAGGCGCTTGCTATCGATCGCGTCGTCGACCAAACGGATGCTGCGCGGTTGCCCCACAGTGAGCGGAATGGCCGTTTGCGGATAAACGACCAAGCCACGCAAGGGCAGGATCGGCAGCTCTGTCGGAAAATCGGCGTTTTCGTCTTGCTGGCCGTCGCTGGCTTCTTCCTTACCCGCGCCGGAAGCACGCTGGACAGGAATGTTCAATTCCTCTTGGTCAGCACTACCTTGCTCTTCCTTGGCTTCTTCTTCGGCGACGCGCTCTTCCGGGCCACCGTCTTCATCTCGTCCGCTCATGTATTCTCACTTCCCGACTGGCGCCGCGTTTCAATGGGCACTTGAATCACGCCGCGCTCTTCTTCACTGCGGCGCGGCAACTCGATGGTCAACATACCCTCTTCATAATCGGCGCGCACTTCTCTCCTACGGATGGCAAAAGGCAAATGTATGGCGACTTCGAAATCACCATAACCGATCTCCAATTGGTAATGAGCGGCAGCGCGCTCTTCCTGGCGTCGCCCCTGGATCAGGAGGCGCTCGGCATCCAGCGTGATGTGAAAATCCTCGCGCCGCATACCACCAATTTCCACCCGCACATAAAGGCGCCCATCCCGCTCAAAGACATCGGTCGGAGGGCGAAAACGCGGATTACTGCGCCAGATAGCCACGCCCTGCAAGCGCAAACCCGGCGCCGTCGTGTTGGTACTGCGCCGCGCTGTCATCCGCTCTCCACCCCTCGCTCTACGATAGTAGCCGTTAAGTTCACAATGAACAGCATCGCAAATAGGGTCTCTATACCGGCGCGGCCGACCAGGACGAGATACACTATGGCGCTGGACGCAGACATGGTGAGGATGGCATACACAAAGACTGGGGAGGCGATCAAATCAAGTAGACGGAAAATGTCATTCATTATGCCAATTTCTTCATGTCGTAATGTGTGGTGGCGACATTGGACCATGATTGTTTTTTAGCATGGCGACACATTCACAGGTATTTTGCGATGATAGCATCACAAAATGCCCCTTCACATTAAAACCATATTAGAGGTCCATTCGCTTGCCAATGCGCACCATTCCCCACATAATGAATGGCAATCCAAATTGGGGAGAAAAAGCATGTTCAACCGACTTTTCCGTGATATCCCTAAATTGCCAATCCTGTTCCTATTCTTACTAGTGGTCAGCCCCAGCTTCTTGTCAGCGCAAGAAGAAAATCCCTCGCCAGCGAATATCCATGTGAATGGTTATGGCGTGGTCTTCGGTACACCAGATATCGCGCGCATCGAGATTGGCTACGAAATTGCTCATGAGGACCTGAATCAAGCTTTCGAACAAACCAGCGAGACCCTCTTCGCCATTCGCGATGCCTTGCTCGCCCAGGGTCTAGCCAATGAAGACATCCAGACTCGCGGTCTCTCGCTCTGGGTCGACGAGCGCTACACAGAACCCAACGAAGACCCCCAGCGTCTGTATCGCCTGAGCAACGCCTTTGGCCTGACAATTCGTGATATCGAACGCGTGCCAGCCGTGATTGATGCTGGCATCCAGGCCGGCGCCAACAGCATTCACGGCCTGAGTTACGCCATCGCCGATACGAGCGCGCTCCAAGCCGAAGCACGCCGCCAAGCCGTGAACGACGCGCGCACGCGCGCCGCCGATCTGGCCGCTCTTTTCAACCTAAACCTTGGTGAACCCATCGTAATTTCTGAATTCAGCAACACCAACTATGGGTCAGTCAGCAGCTTCAAGGGCGCCATCGCCACAAGCGACAGCATGGGTATGGGCGGCGGTGGCCCCATCGAAGCCGGACAACTGAGCGTTGAGGTACAATTGGCGGTGTCATTCGGATTCAGCCATTCGCCTCAGGAAGAATAAAGGCGTTTGTTGAATTAATTGAATACGGCCACCCTCACCATTGCAGCTGGGGGTTGCCGAAAGGCAATAGGGCCAACAATACGGCCGTCGCATACAATTCTGCGCGCCCAAGCACACCGCCGCTCAGCAGGCCAACCGCGCCGCCCGCCTGTTTCGAATTCGTTGCGCCAAAGACCGCATCGTCGGCGACGCCCAATTCCTCACCCGCGCGCACGCGCTTCGCCACTTCCTCTGGCAAAGGAAAACTGGCCGAGCGCGCCGTGATGATGCGGAATTCGCCGCGCAAATCCGCGCCGACCGCCGCCCAGGTGAAGGCATAGAGACTACCCTCAATTTCCACGACACCCCCTTCCAGTCCAACCCAGGCCACGCCCTGCCTTTGCTGGTCCCGGGCGTTCAAGACGCGTTGTCGGGCGCCGCGGCGCGTCTCTGCCTCGCCCAGCGGCTGCGCGGCCACATCCGAGGGCAAGGCGAGCGCACGCAATTCGACGACCCGTCGCGGATACAAGCGGTGCAAGGCCCCTGCCACCGCGCGCGCCTTCACCGGATTGGCGGATGCCACCCACCAGATTTCGCTCATCCCTGATCCCCCTTCTCTCCCATCAACCGCCAGCCACCCGCTCCTGGCGGTTGAAATTTGCCGATGCTCTTGCGCCAAAGGCGCGGCCCGCTTACCATAGCGGCCCAATCGGCCTGCTGCCCAATGCTCCCACTCCGTCTGGAATTGCGCAACTTCTTACCCTATCGCGCGCCCAAGCCGCTGGACTTGCGCGGTTTGCGGCTCGCCTGCCTTAGCGGCGTCAATGGCGCCGGCAAATCCGCCCTGCTCGATGCCATCACTTGGGCACTCTGGGGTCAATCGCGCGCGCGGCGCGATGATGACCTCATCCATTTCGGCGAAAAATCGATGTATGTTCAACTCGATTTTGAGCAAAACGGCGCGCATTACCGTGTGCTGCGGCGGCGGCAGAGCGGTGCCCGCTCGCGCGCCAGCCTGCGCCTGTACGAGCGGACGCGTGGGGAATATCGCGACATCAGCGCCCCCAACCTCTCCGCGACCGACGAGCGCCTACGCCAATTGCTCCGCCTCGATTACGAAGCCTTCACGCATTCCGCCTTTCTCTTGCAAGGGCGTGCACACGCCTTCACCGCGCGCACGCCGCGCGAGCGTCAACACCTCCTCGCCAATATCTTGCAGTTGCGGCGCTGGGAAGCCGCCGCCGCGCGCGCGCGCGAACGACTGCAAGTCACCCGCGCCGAATTCGACCATCTCAACCAACAACACGAGGAAATCGAAAGCGAGCTGGCCCACGAGGCAGAACTGGCAGAAGCGCTCGTCGTCGCCGAAGGCGCCCATGAAAGAGCGACAAAGACCCTGGCCGCCGCCGAAACCGCGCTCGCCGCGCTCGCTGAGGCGCCCGCAGCCCTACGCCACCACCAACAGGTGCGAGCGAGCGCCAGCGCCCGCCTCGCGGAAATCGAGCGCAATCGGCGCGCCGCTGCGGCCGATGCCCTACGCTGGCGAGAACGACAACAATCCTTATTGGCCATCCTCGCCGACGACGAGAACATTCAGCGCGGCTACCAGGCATTGCGCTCCGCCCGCGAAACCGACCAAGCTTTGGGTGCGCGCCTCGCCGCCCTGCGTGAAGCGGATGCGGAAATCAACCGCCTCGAACGCCACATCGCCGCCGACCGCCATGCCTTGCAAACACAACGCGCGCAAGTGCGCGCCCAATTGGATGAGCTAGCGCGCGCGCATACCCCTCTAGAAGGCGCTGCCGAAGCGGATTTGAACCAACGCATCGCCGCTCTCAACCAACGGGCCAGCGAACAGGTCACGCTGCGCGCTGAAGAAGAGGACTGGCAATCCGAGCGCCACCAAAGGGAAGCCACCAATCAACAACTGCGCGAAGAGATGGCGGAAATCCTCAAACAAATCCAAACCCTCGCTGGGGCCCAAGACGAGGCTGACAGTATGGGGCTTTGCCCCCTTTGCGGGCAAGCGCTCAGCCCCGCCCACCGCGAGCGCGCCCAGGAGCAATTGCGCCGGCGCGGCGTCGAAAAAGGCGACGCCTTTCGTGAGAATCAAGCTTGGTTACGCGCAGGCACCGCCGCGGCGACCGCGCGACAAAATGCCCTGCGTGAGCATGAAAGGGCCTTGCTCACCCTGCCCGAGCTGAAGGCGCGCGCGCAAGAATTCGCCCGCCAAAGAAGCAGCCAGCAAGAGGCCAATCAACGGCGGGGCGCCTTGAACGAGCAGCTGGCGGCGCTGGAAAATACCCTGGAGGCCGAAGAATTCAGCGCTGAGGCGCGCCAGCAACTGACCCGTGCCCTGGCGGCGCGCGATAGCCTGGCTTACGACCCTGAGCGCCATTCCGCGGCACGCCATTCCACCCAGGCCCTGGCCGATTTTGAGGCGCGTCATAGCGAACTCAGCAACGCCAGCGCTGCCTTGCCACAAACAAAAGAAGCCCTCGCGGCAGCCGAGGCGCGTCTGGCTGAGCTGGAACAAGCTCAAGATGAAGAAATGCGCATCGCCGAGGAAGCGGCAGCGAACGAAGCGACGCTGAAAACGAATCTGCTTCGCCACCGCGAAGCCGAAATCGCCTTGCAACAGGCCCGCGCCGCCGAACGGCAAGAATACCTCACACTACTCAGCCTACGCCAGGAATCGACTGCCCTCGTCCAGCAACGCGAACGCGCGCAAGCCCTCGCCGCCGAACGCCGCGCCGTTGCTGAGCGCCTGAGCATCTACCGTGAATTGCGCCGCGCTTTCAGCAGCGATGGCATCCCCGCTTTGCTCATCGAAGCGGCCATCCCGGCCTTGCAAGAGGATGCCAATGCCCTCCTCGCGCAACTCAGCGAGTCGCCCTTGCGTCTAGAGATGAGCCTGAGACGGCGCGGGCAATTCGAATCGCTGGAAATCCTCGTACGCGACGCCATTGGCGCCCGCAGCCATGAGCTATTCAGCGGCGGCGAGGCTTTCCGTATCCATTTTGCATTGCGCGTAGCCCTGGCGCGCACCGTCGCCCGGCGCGCGGGTACCGAATTGCGGGCGCTCTTCGTCGATGAGGGTTTCGGCACTCAAGACACCGGCGGACGCGAAGGCTTGGTGCGCGCCCTCAACGCCATCCAAACAGAATTCGCGCTCATCCTGGTCATCACGCACCTGGAGGAATTGCGAGCCGCCTTCCCGCGCCAGATTTTCATCCACCCTACGGCCGAGGGCAGTCAATGGGAATTGCGCTAGCGCGCGCGTTCCTCCAAGGCCCCCAACAACCCCAACAGCAAAGCGCCCAACACTAGGGCATGATCGGAAAAATTGGAGACATTGGCGAATACCCCCGGCCATTCCACATGCACGAAATCCACCACATAGCCATGCTGTAGACGGTCGAGAGCGTTGCCCAAAGCGCCGGCTATGATCAAAATCAGCCCCAATTGCGCGGGCGCCTTGCGTGCCAACCGCGGCTGAAACCAAATCAGCCCGGCCACCACCACCAATGCCAAGACCGTGAAGAAATCGCCCCATCCCCGCAATAATCCGAAGACCGTGCCTTGGTTCTCCACCAAAGTCAGCTGCAAATAGGGCGCCAGTATCGACCGACTCTCGCCATCCGCCAATTCGGCCAACGCCCAATGCTTGCTGGCTTGGTCGAGCAAGAGTAAGGGCAGCGCCCAGAGCAAAACCCGCCGCCGCCATAAGGCCCCTCCTACCACGGATGCGGCTTGCGCAACCAATCGTAGAATCGGCCGCTCATATCCAGCTCACTGGCGCGCAGCAAACCACCCAGGCCGCGCGCCGCCGCCGCTGGCGTTAGCGGCGCATCGGCGCCACCCATATCGCTGCTCACCCAACCTGGATGTACGGAAAAGACCGTGATGCCGTCGCTGCGCAAATCCGCTGCCAATTTTCGCGTCAACATGTTCAACGCCGCTTTGCTCGCGCAATAGGCATACCAACCGCCAAAATCCACACCGCTTAGGGAACCCCAATCCGACGAGACATTCAGCACCCGCCCCCCTTCACCGGCGCGCAAGAGCGGCAAACTTTCCTGCACCAAGAGCAAAGGCGCCGTGACATTGCAAGCGAACACCGCCGCCATGGTCGCCTCGTCGATGACCGCCAACTCTTGCGTCTCAGGAGCGGGATTGATGGCGGCGTTGTTCACCAAGGCTTCCAGGCCATCGGTCTGTGCCCGAATTTCCCTTAAGGCCGCGCGGCGCGATTCGCCGTCGGTGACATCCAAGGCCAGGATGCGCAAACGCCCTCCCGCCGATATTGCCAATTCTTGCAATTCCCGCGCCCGCGCCGGTTGACGACAGCCGGCAAAAACAATCGCCGCCCCCTCAACCAACAACTCTCGCGTGAGCGCCAACCCGATGCCGCGATTGGCCCCGGTGATCAAGGCGCGCACCACCCACCTCCTCGTCAGCCACCTGCGTCCCACCCTGTTCACTATAATGGGAAAGGAAGAGAAAGGGCAAACGGTTTGCGCGACCGAACGCTTAGCGTCGGTTTCCATTTTTACGGGATGCTCCTCGCCCTCCTATTTTTGAGCGCCGGACAGCCCACGAAGGCGCAGGGAATCTTGCCAACCCGCCACTCCCTCGCCGGTTTCACCCATATCTACCAGCAATGGAACAATTGCGGCCCGGCCACCCTGACCATGGCCCTGACGCACTTTGGCGAAGCCGCCAACCAGGAAGCCGCGGCCACCTGGTTGAAACCCAACCCAGAGGACAAGAATGTCAGCCCTTGGCAGATGGAGGAATATGTCACGCAGCGCATCCCCGGTATCAAAGCCCTCGTGCGCGTCGGTGGCGACCTGGAACGCCTGAAAGCGCTCATTGCGGCAAATTTCCCCGTCATCATCGAGGCCGGTTACGACCCAGAACCCGATCGCCTCGGTTGGATGGGCCATTATTTGCTCGTCCATGGTTATGATGATGAGACCGCAATTTTCAGCACGCACGACAGTTACTCCGGCCCCAACCTGGCCTATTCCTACGACCATATCCGCCGTTTCTGGTCGCATTTCAACCACACCTACCTCGTGCTCTATGAGGCTGGACGCGAGGCGGAGCTGCTGGACTTGCTCGGCAGCGACGCCAACGAACGCCAAAATTACATCAATGCCTATTTACGCGAGCGCGAGCGCGCCCAATACGCCGGCAACGACCCTTTTCTCTGGCATAACCTGGGCAGCAACCTGACTGCCCTCGGCGAATACGAACAAGCAGCCATCGCTTTTGACACGGCGCGGCAAAGTGGTGGCGGCTTGCCCTGGCGGATGACCTGGTACCAATTCGCCATCTACGAAGCCTACCTACAAGCGGCGCGCTACGGCGACGCGCTCACCCTCATCGACACCAGCATCCGCAACGGCAGCACCGCCGACCGCCTATTCGAGGTCGAAGAGACCTATTATTACTATGGCCGCGTCCGCGCCGCACAAGGCGATGCCTACGCCGCCGCCCGTCACTACCGCACGGCCCTGCAATTGAACCCCAATTTCTCCCCCGCTCAAGAAGCGCTGGATCAGCTGGGCTGAAGCTCACCACCCCAAGCTCGTAAAATCTTGGCCGCGCGCGCGCGCCAACTGTATTCTTTTAGGGCTACCGAACGCGCCGCCGCCGCCAAGCGCGCGCGCAAAGCCTCATCGTCGCGCAGGCGCAGCAACGCCGCCCGCAGCGCTTCGCCATCCCCCGCCGAGAAAAAGAGCGCCGTTTCCTCATCGCGAAGGATCTCGCGCAGGCTTGGCAAATCGCTCGCGACAATCGCGCAACCGGCTCCCATGTATTCAAAAAGCTTGAGGGGCGAGGCAAAAAGGGCGTAATGCCGCAAGCGCGGGAAGGGCAAAACACCGACATCGCTGGCCGCCAAGTAGAGGGGCACGCGCGCGGCCGGCACTTGCCCCGGCGCCAACAACCGCCCCGCTGACCCGCCCAAAGCGCGCCAGCGTCGCTCATAAACGCGCAAGTCCGCCGCTGGCCCGCCAACGAGCGCGACGGTGCAATCCCGCAACGGTGCCAGCGCTTCTAGCAAGGTGTCGACACCCTTGACCACCCCCATCGTCCGCAATTGCCCCACATAAGTCACGATGAAGGCCCCCTCCGGCCAACCCAATTCGCGCCGCGCCGCCACCGCTTTGGGCAACGACTCGTAATTGGCCGCGCGGATGCCATCCGGCAATACCTGGATTCGCTCCGCCGACACACCCAAGGCCAACAACTCCGTCGCCAGCCCCTGGGTGACGGGGAAGACCGCGTCCACGCGCCGCGCCACCAATCCCTGCAACCAACGCCCCAACCCTCGCTCAGAGACATGATGCACTTCATAAGCGCGCCAGCGCCCTTTGCGGCGCCCACAAAGCAACAAGACCAGGCGGTCACGGCTATAAATTGCCTGTGCGCTCGTGAAGCGCGCGCGCAGGGCCGCCACGAACGCGAAACTGAACCATTGACACCAGAAAGCCAGGCGCTCCAGTCGATGAGGCAATAGCCAGAGCAAATCCAGGGTGAGGAGGCGCTCGATGCGAAAGTTGGCCGCGACACCGTAATACTGCCAAGGGTCGCGCTGGCCACGCAATTCACGCCGATTGATACGCCTTGCCGCCCAGAGCGTGACTTCCGCACCCGCCGCCGCCAGCGCTTCGCAATTCTGCATGATTTGCAGGCCATGCGCCTTCTCGGTTGGCAAACGCAGATTGGCGATATAGAGCATGCGCATCTACAGAGCCATCACTTCCCGCTCCTTTCCCATCAGTATAGTATGATGCCCTTATGCAAAAAATGAGGTTGAGCGTTGCTCGTCTACGGTTTTATCTGCGCTATGCCGCGCGCAATTTGCGCCTAGAGCGGCGTTGGGCCGCCTTCAGCCTCCTCTCCATCGCCTCGGGGGTGGCGGCGGTGGTCGCCCTGCGCGCCCTCGGTTTGAGCATCGGCGACTCGCTCATCGCCAATGTGCGCAGCAGCAACCACGGCGACATCAGCATCAGCCAAGGTGGCGACCACCCTTTCGCCGGGCTCCTCGCCAGCAGGACGCGCGGCGCCAATGCCACCTTCTCGGAAGCGACACTCGCGCGCATCGCTGCTTGGGTCAGCGCCCGCGACGGACAGTGGATGGCCTATCGCGAAGCGAGCAATGTCCAAATCAACCGTCAAGAAGGCGAAGAGAGCACTCGTCCACAATTCATCGCCCTGTTGCTCATCGACCCCAATGATTACGGCATCACCGGCGAAATCCAATTGCTGGAACCGCGTGGCGCGTCCTTGGCCGACCTCCTGGATGAACCGCGTCAGATCGTCATCAGCCAAAACCTCGCCGACCAGCAAAATTTATCCGTCGGCGAGCGCGTCTCGCTCAACGGCGGCGAAAAACTCTTCACGGTTCGGGGCATCACCGCCACGACATCCGAAGCCAGCCTACTCAACATCTTCGCCTCTTTCTTCGGTTTCGCTTATGTTTCCCATGAAGACGGCGCCATCCTAGGAGAAGGAGGGGTGAATCGCGTCGGCATCACCCTACCGGCCGGCAGCGATATCGCCGCGGCAGCCCGCGCCTTGCAAGATGAGCTGGGTCGCGGTTATGACATCCGCAGTACGGCCGAGTTGCTGAACGCTTACCAAGAAATCGCCACTTTCCTGGCCGATTTCATCGCCCTGATGGGGCTGGGGGCGCTGCTCATCGGCGGTGTCGGCATCATCAACACCATGCTGGTGAGCGTGCGTCGCCGCAACCTGGAAATTGCGGCGCTGAAAACCCTGGGGCTCAAAGGCAGACAGGTGGCCGCTCTCTTCCTGGCCGAAGCGTTCTGGTTGGGTGCCTTGGGCAGCGCCTTGGGTTGCCTCTTCGGCGTCTTGCTCGGCGGTCTGGTGAATTCCTACGGCGAAACCTTCCTCGCGCAAACGCTCGTCTGGCGAGTATACCCAGAAGCGTTGGGGTTCGGTGTGCTGCTGGGCATGAGCGCGGCCCTCACCTTTTCCCTCGCGCCCCTCGCGATCACCCTGCAAATCCGTCCGGTCAGCGTACTCCGCCCCAATGAGCAGGAAGTGCCGCGCTTGGGTTTGCTACGGGCCGCCTTGAGCGTATTGACGCTGGTGTTGGTCGCCGGCGCAATCGTCAGCCGCATCCTCAACCATAGCTTGGCGGAACTGAGCGACAATGCGTTGGCGGGAGAACAAACGCTGCTCATCAGCATCCTCCTGGTCGCCGCGGTCCTGGCCTTCCTGGGTTTGCTGGTTTTCCTCCTCTCCTTGCTGGTGCGTGGCCTGAGCCGTCTGCCCAGCGCCGGCCGGGCCACCCTGCGTCTCGCGATCCGAAATATCGCCAGTCAACGGGTGCGCACCGCCACCACCATGTTGGCTATCGCCGCCGGCATGTTCGCCTTGAGCAGCATCGCCTTCGCCGGCCAGGCCGTCAGCGAGACCCTACGCTTCACCTTCGCCCAAACCCTCGGTGGCAACCTCCTAGCCTTCCCGCTCTTGCCGGGGGGGCTGACCAATGAAACCATCGAAGCGCTCCCAGAACCGCACTACCGAAGCGGCCTGGCCAACTATGAATTGCGCTACCTCAGCGCAACTGGCCCGCGGGCCGACTCGATCACCGAATTGGATAGCGACCACCCCAACTTGGCTGGACCCGAATTGCTGGCCGGACGCTTCTTACAGCCCAGCGATTACGGCCAACCGGTCCTCATCCTTTCGGCCGATTCTCCAGATGCGAAACTGGGCGCGCGTGTAGCGGTGGAAATCGCTGGCGAGCGGTTGGAACTGACCGTCATCGGCATCCTCGCCCCCTTGACGGAGGGCATTCCGCGCTTCTCAATCGCCATCTTCGGTGACAGCTTCATACCGGGTGGGTTGGTCGAGGCGCGGCCAGAGCGACAATTTTACATCTTGGATGTGCCGCCAGCGCAGCTGAACGCAACGCAACGCGCCCTAGCGCGCAACCCGCTCATCTTCTCCTTCGATATCACCTTCCTCGATGGCCTATTGCGCCGCCTCATCGACCAATTCGCCGCCATCCCGACCGTCGTGGGTCTGCTCTCTTTAGTGGCAGCGGCGATGATCATGGCCAACGGTGTGGCCCTGGCGACACTCGAGCGGCGACGGCAAATCGGCATCCTGAAGGCGCTTGGCATGAAGCGCCGACGCGTCCTTTTCGCTTTGCTATTGGAGAACGCCATCATCGGCGTGCTGGGCGGCGCGCTGGGGGTGGGGTTGAGCGTGTTGGGGTTGCAGATTTTTCTGCAGCTCGACCCGGGGCAACCGCTACCTTTTCCCAGCGGAGCGGCGGGGACGGCGGTCTTGCTCATCGCCGCCTCTTTGCTCATCGCCGCCTTGGCGACTTTCCTGAGCGCGCGCGGGGCCACGAGAGTGCCGGCCTTGGATGTGTTGCGCTATGATTGAGCGCGGCGCCGCTACCACCCTCGACTGCCTGATACAGCCGTCGCGCCTCACGCGCTTCGCCCGTTTCCAAAACCGAGAGCATCTCCTGCGCGCTCATGGCCGCATAATCGCGGCCGCCAAGCCGTCCACCAACGGCGCCCAACAAGCGCGTCAAGGCCAGCCCACCGCAATGGGGGCAGCGCTTTTCGGCCGCATCATAATCGGCATAGCGCGCGTATTTCAGGGTAAAGCGACTTTCACAATCCTCGCAACGATAAGCGTACTCATGCATGAAGACCTCCCCCATGACCAAGACTGAACGCCCGCACCCCTTGGAAGGGCCGCCAGAACCACCCCCAAGCCAAGCCGAGCAATCTCCCAGCCCAATTTCCATCTCGCTGTTGCGACATCCACCCCACCTGACCCACGCTGCCCTGGCCATCATGGCCATAATCTTCGCCTTGCGCGCGCTCTCGCCCACCATCGACGACCAATTGCAAATCGCCGGCTGGAACTTGCCCCAGGCCATCCTGAAAGAGGGCGAAATCCACCGCCTCTTCACCGCCATTTTCTTGCACGCGGGCATCTGGGCGAGAACTTTGGGCGGCGACTACGCGCTGGTACCCGTCGGTGCCTTGCATTTCCTCTTCAATGGCTATTTGCTCTACCAATTTGGCAGCAACCTCGAAGGCATTCTCGGTCATTTGCGCTTCGCTCTCCTTTTCTCATTGGGTGGCCTGAGTGGCTCAGCATTCAGCGTCCTCTTCGGCAACCCCTGCATCCCCTCCCTGGGGGCATCGGGCATGATCTTCGCCCTCATCAGCGCGCAATGGATACTCTTATTGCGAAATCGCGCCCTTTTCGGGGAACGCGGCGCGGCCATGCGACGCCAAATATTGCTCTGGACCCTACTGAATTTCGCCATCGGCCTCGCCTCCAATCTGCCGGGGAGCATCCTGCGCATCGACAACTGGGCCCATTTCGGTGGACTGTTGGCCGGACTCGCCTTGGCGCTGGCTATGGTCCCCCGCTTCCAGCTGCGCCTGGCGCATGAGCATGAGGGCGAGGGGTTGCGGGTGCAACCGCTGGCGACGCCCATCACACCGCACTACCGCCTCTTGCCCATCGCCCTCGGCGCCCTGCTGCTGCTGAGCCTGCTCTGGCGAGCCAGCACAATCTCGCCCAACCCCTGCCCTTTCTAAGACGCGGGCGCTCCTCACCAGCGCCCATCACCCTTCGTCGCGCGGCGCCCTCTCCTCTTCATCAGCATCGGCATTGGCGCCGGCCGCGCGCTCTTGTTCCAGGAGCAATTGCAATAGCGCCAATCGCTGCGCCAAATCTTTGTTCTCGACCGCGGTCTTCGTCAGCAAAGTGCAAATATGCAAGAGCATGAAGAGCACAAAGAGGATGGCGACCAGAAAGAGCGCGCTCGTCGGCGTGACGATGCCCAACAAATTGGCCAAATCGACCAGGGCCGCGCGCGATAGGCTCAGTATCATGACCACCACGCTCGTGGCCAGCCAAAGGAGCGCCAATTCCTCGCGCAATTTTCGGCGCCGTACCAACTCCAACACCATGATCAAGAGCGCCAAGGCCATCACGAAACCGAAAACCATCACCCGTTGCGTCGCCATGGTTGCCCTCCCTCAGCAAGCCGCGCTAGCAGCGCACATCCTAGCAGAAGCGCGCGCTGCCAAGAAAGCGGAGCGCGAAATTAAAGAGCGGACCCGCGGTTTAAAGAGCGCGCTTCGCGCCAGGCCAAGGCGCTGACCAGGGGCAACGCGGCCAACACGAGCAAAGCCGCGAGCGCCAATATGCCCTCCAGACCGATATGCGGCAAGAGGGCGAAGGCCAACAAGGGACCCAGCGCACCGCCCAGGTCGCCACTGATATTCAGCAAACCCAGGCGCCGCCCCGTGCGTGCGCGCGAACCGATGCCCACCTGCGCAGTCACCAAGACCGCCATCACGCTCATCACGCCACCCTGCAAAAGGATTGCCAACAAAATCCAACCGCCATAACCCAGCGCGCTCAGCAACATCGTCGCACTACCGAGGCCAACGGTCAACGCCAACAAGGCCCAAGGCCGCCCCCAGCGGTCCGCTAGGCGCCCAATCAACGGCGCCGCCAAAGCGCTCACCAGCAGGATGATGCTTGCGCTCAGCAAACCCGTAAAAGAAGATACGCCCAACTCACCCACCAGCGGTAGGGTCCGCAGCGCGACCGTCGTCCGCTCGTCAATCATGAGCGGCCAGAGCGAGCCGGCGATGCCGATGAAAATGAACCAATTCAAAAAGTGCAAGAGCAGGCTCGTCAACGCGCGCCAGGGCGGCTCTCCCTTGGTGGTCGCTGGCGGCTCCTCATTCAGATGCCCACCCTCGTCCGCTTGCACCACCCGACTGGGCCCTTGGCCAAAGGTCTCCGGTAAGTAAAAAAACCAGAACAACCAACCGAAAAAAACCAACACGGCGCTGACCCGGAAGAACTCAAGGTAACCCAGCCAATCTGTCAAGATACCACTGAAGAGCGAAGAGACGCCGGCACCCACCCAAAAACCCATTTGCAGTTGCCCCGTCCGCTCGCCATACTCGCTTTCATCGGCGATATCGAAAAGCATCGCATGCCCGCCGAGCCATATCCCCGCCCAAGTCAAGCCCCAAAGCACACGCCCCAACAAGAGCGGCCAAAACCCAGGGAACCAGTAGCAGACATTGCTGAGCACGCCAAAGAAGAGCGACACCAGCATCAAGGGCCGGCGCGGCAAGCGCTCGAGCAAGACTCCATAGGGGCCGTTGATGAAGATGCGCGTGATGCGATTCATCGCCTGCATCAAACCCACATCGACGAGGGTGATGCCCGCCGCAGCGGTATGAGTCGGCAAAGCGATATAGATGTTGCCGTCGCCAAAAATGGCTAGCAATAAACCGATGGCGATGACGAAAACCAGCGGCCCGGGCGCGACCGCGCGCCGCGCTGCCGGTATCTGCGGCCAAGCCATCAGCGTCGCCCTTCAATCGGCAAGACGATATTCCTGCGCCAAAGGGCCCAGCAAACCACGCTCGTCGCGTGCCGCAATCGCCACGCCAGCGTAGCGCGCCCATTCCACGCCCGTCAATTCCAGGCTATTCTCCCCAATTTCAAAGTGGCGGTGATAGTTGATGGTGTTTTCCTGACGCAGGAGCACAAGGTAACTGACCGCGCCCTCCACTCGCTCCCAGACGAGGCGAGCGCGGCCATCCTCCAGCGGGCGTAGGGTGATGCGCTGCAAACGGGGCGGCCGCGGTCCATCGGCGAGCGCCAGGGTCAAGGCCAACGCCACCTGTGTGCTGCGCTGCAAATAGAGGGGCGAAATATCATCCATGGTATCGCGAGCGGTGTGTTGGCGGTTGCGCTCCTCAAAGGCCTCTATGAAGCGCAAGGCCGGGTAACCAACCTCGTTGAAAGAAATGTGGTCACTGAAACGCCCCGGGCGGTCGGCGCCATCCTGCAACTGCAAATCCATCGTGGGCGTGAGGTAATGGGCAATCACATCCGCCGCGCGCGCCAAATGCCGCGACGCGCTCGCATCGTCCTCATGGGAAAAGACGCGCAGCTCGCTATCGTTGATGGCACCATTCGCCCCCGTGCTGCTACCGATGATATCCAAATTGATCATCCCAATCAGGTCGACGCCCGGCCCCTGGATGACCTCCCGCACAAAGGCTTGGCTGCCAAGGCGTCCGACTTCTTCGGCGGAGAAAGCGACGAAGAGGATGCTCGCCCGCGGTTGCATGGGCGCCAAGATGCGGGCAATTTCCAACAAAGCCGCCACCCCGCTAGCGTTGTCATTGGCGCCGGGGGCCGGGGCCGTGCTCGCGTTCGGCGCGAGGGTGATGCTGTCATAATGAGCGCCGATGACGACCGTGCCCGCCCCCAATTCCCGCCCCGGGAGGCGTGCGACAATATTGTAAGCGGGCGCCTTTTGCCCGTTGAAATCGACCTCGAATTCATGACTGGAGACGGTCATATTCGGCGCGTTCGCGGCGATGGCCTGAAACTCAGCGAGCAAATAACGATGGGCAGCGCCGATGCCCCAGCCCTCTTGCTCGTACCCAGAGAGAACATGGCGCGTACCAAAATTGCTGAGCGTATCGATATGCAAGAGGAGGCGGTCATTGGCAACCTGGTTCAGGGTGTTGACGATATGGGGGCTGGGGACCGGCGGCCCAGCGGCATCTTCTCTCACGAGGGCGGGGTCGATGGTCGCGTAACCCAGCGTTGGCTGCGGTAGCGCCGTCGGCAAGAAGCGCACCGGCGTCGGCGTACCACCGCTGATATTGCAAGCGAGCGAGCCCGCCAGAAAAAGCAAGGCGCCAACGATGCGCCGCAACCCGATCCTCAGCCTCTTCACAATTCAACCAGCGGCGACAAACCATCAATCCTGTCGGTCCAATGGCACCTGAGCGGCGAATTCTTCCGCCGTCACCAATTCACCCCCCGCGCAAGAATGCTCGCGCAGGCGGCGTCCAGCGTCGAAGCGCAACTCCAGGATGGCCTGCTGGGGACAACCGGCCACCGTGACGACCTTGCGACAAAAATAGCCCTTGCCTTGCTCGTCGCGGCTGAGGTCGTTGTAGCGATGGATGCGCAAACGAACGATGCGTGGGCAATGGCGCGGCCGCACATGGTAATAGAGACCATCGCGGTCGCCAGCGAAATCGTTGCTGCCCGTGAGCGCGCGCCATATGCCCTTCAGCCACGCCAAGGGTTGCCTTTTTTGGGTCATCATTCTCCCTTTCGCCCAGCGCAGTATAGCGGCGCATATCGCGGTGAGTATGGACAATTGTTCATAGAAAATATGTTCTGTATCGGTTACACTGCGCTCCCCGCATCGGATTGAGATAGGAAACATCATGCCCCGCCGTCTACAAGAGCCGATGGCCAACGATATCTTGACTTATATTCGTCAATACATCACCCAGCATGGCTACGCCCCCACGCAGCAAGAGATCGCCCGCCGTTGCTACATCTCGCGGACACACCTGATTCGCTATTTGCAAGGGCTGGAAGAACGCGGCGCCATCCGCCGCCTGCGCCATAAACACCGCGGCATACGCTTGCTACTGAGCTGATTCGCTGCGGGGCGCCGACGCCTTGCGCTTCTGCTGCTACAATGGCCGGCAATTGTCCAAATCGACCCGCACCCATGGCCAATTTCACCATCCGTCCCGCCCGAACCACTGACATCCTCCAGCTGGCCACCTTCCTCGCCCCCTTCGTCGAGGCGGAGCGCCTCTTACCCCGCCCGCAAAGCGAATTGCGCCAATCGTATGGGCAATTCCTCATCGCCGAAATGACCGGCGCCTTGGTCGGCTGTGTCGCGCTGGAAATCTATTCGCAAAAACTGGCCGAGTTGCGCAGCCTGGCCGTCGCGCCGCAGCGGCGCGGCCAAGGCATCGGCCAGGCGCTGGTGGAGGCTTGCTTGGCGCGCGCGCGCGCCGCGCGCGTCCAGGAGGTCTTGGTCGTCTCTTCGCGCGAGGGCTTTTTCCGCCAATGCGGTTTCGATTTCACACTGCCAGGCGAGAAAAAAGCGCTCTTCTACGATGTGTTGGCGGATTAATCCGCCGTCAAGCGCGCTTCAGCAGCAACTTGCGCAGGCCAGTCAACGATACCGATATCGCCACACCGATGAATACGCTGCGTTCCAAGGGCAATAGCATCGTCACCGCCAGGGTGGCCAGCAGGGCGCCGCGCTCCGCCCAACCTTGCCGCCAAACCCAAGCCAGCGCCCGCCGGTCAACCAGGCTCAAACCCGCCAAAATCAGTTGCGCCGCCAACGCCGTCAGCGCGATGCGCTCCGCAACGCTGGCCAAGCTCAACAAAAGCGCGGCCATCATCAAGGCCGAGACGACATTGCTCCAGCGCGTCCGCCCGCCGGCCGCGAGCAAAACCGCCGTCCGCGAAAGCGACCCCCCCGCCGGCATGCATTGCAGCGCACCCCCGACCAGGTTGGCCAGGCCCTGACCGAGGAAATCGCGCGTATCCTCATCGCGCTCGGGATTTTGTCGGCTTTCCGGTAAGCTGCGCGCCAGCGCCGTCGATTGCAACAGGCCCAACAAAGCCACCGCCAACGCCGCCTGCCAAAGCTGCGGCCAGAGCTGCAAGTCGGGCCAACGCAAGAGGGGTAGCTGCTGCGGTATGCTGGCGATATCGCGCACGAGGGGCACCTCCCGCCAAGTCAACGCCGCCACCGCCAGCGAGATCGCGCTGATGCTCAACAGGGCGGCGAAGCGTTTCGCGCGCGTCCGCCCCAGCGCCAACATCAAAACCAAGGCCGCCACGCCGGAAAGCGCCGTTTGCGCCTCGACTTCGCCCCAGCGCCGCCACCATTCGCCGCCGCGCGCGAGGCCCAGCAAACCGGGCAATTGATTCAGGGCGATGAGGGTACCGGCGCCGGCGATGAAACCGATCATCACCGCGGGCTCGAAATGGCGCGTCCAACGCCCCAAGCGCAAACCCGCGCCCGCCAATTGCCACACCCCGACCAGCGCCGTCAACGCGAAGAGCCCAGCCAACTCGCCGCCCTGGCCATCGACGAAGGGACGCAGCGTGCTGCCGACCACCAGCGCCAAGGCGTTGGTGGGGGCGATGGTCATGACGCCATGCCCCACCACCAAGGCGCCCACCAATGTGCCCACCACGGCCGTGTAGAGACCGTGGATGGGGCTGAGGCCGGCGATTAGCGCGAAGGCCATCGCCTGCGGCGCGCCCACCAAGGCGCCGCTCAAGCCGGCGAGCAACTCGCTGAAGAAGAGGCGCGGGTCGGGCCAGCGACGAGCGGACATGACGCCAGTCTAGCGGATGGCGGCGCGCCCAATTCTCGCGCCCGCCCCCCTCACTCCCAAGGCGGGAGGGAACGGACGATTTCGCTGGTTTCGAGGCTGATGCTGACGAGGCGGGCCAGGTAGGGCAGGATCGCGCGCGGCCCGCCCCGTTCCGCCCACCAAGCGTTGGGGTCGTTGACGATACCGCTCGCCTTGTCTTCTTTGATACGGTATTGGTCCATCGCCCATTCCAGCGGCGTGCGGCCGTTGACCACATATTCATGCGCGCCGGCCGGGATGCCGCTCACGATGCCGCCCTCGGGGAAGAGGATGCGCGTCTTGTCCGGCTCGTTCCGGCTGCCACCCCAACGCATCCTCTTGGCGCTGAGCAACCAAGCCTCCTCGCCCTTGTCGACCTCGTCATATTCCAATTCGTATTCGGCGACGACGCCGTATTCGCCGCTGAAATCCAAATGGATGGCGGCGAGGCGTTCCCCTTGCTTGGCGAAAGTCCAGAAATCGGGAGCGAAGGGCAAACGCGGCAGCTCGCGGCGCAGGTTGTTGGCGAAGCGGTCGCGGTAATCGGGTTGGTGCAGCAAGCCGTAGGTGTAGTAAAAAATCGCGTCTTTGTCGATGGCCGCGTCTTCGTAATGGTTTTGGAACTCGCGCAGGGCGTGGTCGGTGATGTTGTCGTGGCGTTCGTGGGGCTGTCCATTAATCTCCACGATTTCAATGTCCGTCATGCGCACCTCAGCTGGTCCTCGGCGCCAGTATAGCCCAGCGGCGCGCGGACACTAAGGTTTTTTGGCGGTTGCGGTCGGGAATCAGCCCGAGGGCAAGAGCGAGTCTGCGTCGACGGCGCGGTAAGTGTAGCGCGGGAAGACTTGGTTGTTGAAGAGGACCTGATAGTCTGGCGGACGGTCGCTGATGAGAGCAGAAATCTTATTGGCTTGGGACCCTAAACCGCTGATGCAGATGCAGAAATTCAGCGGCCCATCAGTCCGGCCGCAAGAGGCGCTCGGGTCGGACTGGTCGGTAGGTGTAGCGCGGGAAGCACTGGCCGCCATTGATGAGGTGACGGTCGGGTGGGTGGTCGCTGATGAGGGCGGTGAAATGCTGGCTGCTTCCGGGCTCGGCGATGTAGATGACGAGGTTTCGCCGCTCAGCGCGCCGCGAGGGGTAGCCGCTGCTCGGTCCGGCGGTAGCGATAGCGGGGGAAGACTTGGGTCTTGCTGAGGAGGTCGTAACCGGGCAGTCGTTCGCTGATGAAGGCTGAGATTTTGCTGGCGTCCGACCCTGGGCCGCTGACGCAGATGCAGAAATTGGGGGGGGGGTGGACTATCGGTCAGCGCGGAGGAGCTGCTCGGCGCGGACGGGTCGGTGGGTGTATCTGGAGAAACATTTGGTTCCTGCGGGGAGGGCATTGAGGTCCATGATGCGGTCGGTGATGAAGGTGGTGGGCTCTGATGCTCCTGCTCCGGAGACGCAGATGGTGAGGTTTCTGGGCTCAGCGCGCCTTGCGGAGGGGTAGTCGCTGCTGGGTCGGAAGATAGCGGTAGCGGACGAAGACTTGCGTCTTGTTGAGGAGGTCCAGGCAGGGTGGTCGGTCGCTGATGAAAGCGGAGATTTGGCGAGCCTCCGTCCCCGGGCCATTGACGCAGATGCACAAATTGGGGGGGGGTAGAGATGAGCTAGCGGTCCGCGCCGAAGAGTTCGTCGGTGGGGACGGGTCGGTAGGTGTATCGGGAGAAACATTGGGTTCCGGCGGGGATGAGGTGTAAGTCGGCGATGATACCGGTGATGAAGCAGTCGGGTTCTGCTGCCCCTGGGGAGTTGACGCAGATGACGAGGTTGAGGGGTTGTCTTGGCTGGGCGTTTCTGCTAGGCCGCGCGACGATGGACGATGGACGATGGACGATGGACTGAGGGCTACGGGCAGAGGATACATTTGTAGGACACGACCAGGAGCCTCCGCGTAAAAGGTGTCGTAGTAGAAATTCTGGAAGGTGAAGGGACGATGGTTTGCCACATGAATGTACTCTTCCGAGTGCGGCGACATTTTCTTGCGGCGCAGATCATTTCGCAAACCCCTCGTCCATTTGATTCTCTTGGGCTCGGGTTTGATGGCTTCTTCATAGGTGATTTCACCCCATGAGAATTTCTCCAATTGTGCTTCATAATACTCCACCATCGCTTGGGTTTTCCTCGCCAAGTTGGCGCGACTGAAATCGTACATCCAGGGGTCGCGGTTGGTCACGATTCCCGGCGCGTACAGTCGGAATATCGCACTCTCCGCTTTGCCCGCCTTGGTCTCTTTATTGCCAATGGCCAGGAAAGCCTCGAAGGCCTCATCGCGCTGGTCCACCCACTCGTGATGGTCATTGGGCCTGATGATTTGATAAACGCTCTCGGGCTCATCCGCAGCAATGATGAAATTGCCTATCTCCGCTGTCCCAATGGTTGAGTCCAGTGACGAAAATGACCCCAGCTGGTTCAGCAATCGTAGTTTCTCATCAGCGCTCAGACCATCGGGCATAGAATGGTAGTGAATCTTGCATTCCACCCCCCCCCCCTCTTTTTCGCGCTTTTGTCCTTGATGAGGACCGCTAGGGCAACCGGCTGGCGGATGTTGAAAATGTTGCCACCCTCCGCCTTGCCCTTCATGATGGCGCCGCGCAGGTTGAAGACATGGGCTTCGACAAATTCATCACGGATACAAGCTCGTATTCCCGCATCGACATTGCTATCGATGTAATTGGCGCTGGTGATGAAGCAGAGCACACCCTGCTCACCCAGTTGGTCGGTGGCCCAACGGATGGCCAGCTTGTAACTATCGTACAGCCATCTTTTGAGAGTAGCACTAGAATGAGCGGCGTAAGTGTCGGCGATGCGCTGGTGTAGGTGCGGGTATTCCACATTGGGATTGTCATCGCTATCGTCTTTTTGCCCGGCGCGGTAGGGCGGGTTGGAGAAGACGACGGTGAACGGCGTCTCATTCTGCCGCTGCGCGCGCGCGTCGTTTTCCGCCGAGATGCCCAGTGGGAGCGGTTGTTGCCCTTTTTTTCTATAGTGAAGTTCGTGCAGTTGAAAGGTGTCCGTCCAAACCACACCGGGAAAGCCCACCGCCTCGTAGCCGCGCTCCCGATAAGCTTGCGTGATGTTGAAATCGGCCATGTGGTAGGCCAGCAGCAGTATCTCGTTGGCCCACAACTCGTTGTGGAATTTGTGCGGCAGCGCCTCCTGGGGCATCAACTCTTCGTTGGCGATGAGCCGCTCCAAAAAGGTGCCGGTGCCGGCGAAGGGGTCGATGATATCGACGCCTTCGTCGCAGAGCCGCACCCCAAAATGCTCTTGTAGGGCGACATCGGCCGAGCGCAGCAGGTAATCGACCACCGGCGCCGGGGTATAGAAAACGCCATAGCGCTGCGCTTGCTTCGGGATGGCGGCATGGAAGAAATTCTCGTAGAGGCGCAACTGCGCCTCTTGTTTTTGCTGCGGGGTCGCTTCGGCCAGGTAGGTGCTGAGGCGGTGGTAGAAAGGGTACAACTCTTTGGGGGATTGGGTGGTTCCGAGTAAATCCGCGAGGCAACCGTCCAAAGCGCGGACGATGCGGTTTTCGCGGATGGCCTCGGCGCCGCTGAGGGCCACGAAAACCGGGCGGGTGATGAGGTGTTGCGCCAAGAGCCCGATGACCTGCTCGGCGCCCAGCGTCGGGTTGATGGTGTTACGGAACTTCTCGATGAGGGTGCGGAAGGGCGAGGGCCGGTCCGGCGCGTTTTCGATGGCCTTTTCTTCCGCGCGCGCGATGGTCTTGCGCAGGCGCGCGCAAAGGTCCTCGTAGATTTCGGCGGTGCGCTCCGACCATTTCGGCAAATATTCGCGGTCGCCAACCCGCTCGACGATTTTGGCGTAAATCAAGCCGGGCTCGATATCGGCCAATTGCAACGACAGCTGCCGCGCCATCTCCTCATCCAAGACATCGTTTTCCTCGACTTCCGCCGCCGCCGCACCCTCGTCGTCCACGGGCCAGATTTTGATACGCTCTTTCAACTTTTCACGCAAATCCAGGCTGGCCTCGGCGTCCAAGCGGTCGTCATGCGAGCGCAGCGCGCTCAGCACATCCCAAACCATCTGGAACGCGGAATCTTCCAGCGCCCGCTCGGGGTCTTGGTCTTCGGTGACCACCACCGGCAGGATGATGTAGCCGCGATCCTTGCCGCGCGCCTTGCGCATGACGCGACCGACGGCCTGGACGATGTCCACGGTGCTGCGGCGCGGCGCGATGAAGAGGATCGCATCCAAAGCCGGCACATCGACGCCTTCGGTCAGACAACGGGCATTGCTGAGGATATGCGCGCGCAGCGCGGCGCCCTCGTATTCGTGCTCGCCCGTCGCCTCTTCCAACCAACGCAGCCGCTCGCGCCGCTTGACGCTGCTATCCGTCCCGTCGACATGCTCGACCTGCGCCGCCAACAAGCTCTCATCCGCGCCGAGCTGCCGCCTTTGCAATTTGGCATATTCCGGGATGATCGCCTCCCAACCGGCGCGGAAATTCTTGGAATTGCGGATGGTGTTGGCGAAGGCCAGCGCCGTCGTGCAGGGGTTTTCGCCGATGGCGCCGGAGGTGCCGCGCGTCCGCAATTTGCCCTCGGGGTCGGCCAGCGCATCCCAACAACCGATGATGCGCGCGACATCATCGACATCGAGTCTCCCCTCAGCGCCGCTCTCGCCCAAGAGGATATCCAGCGTCGTGCCGCCCTCGCGCAGCGCCCTAAGTTGGCGGTCCATCTTCTCGCGGCTGATGCAAAGGATGCTGACATGGTAATCGGCGAGCAAGTTGGCATCGATGGCCTCGCCAAAATTCAAGCGGTGGAACTCCGGGCCGTAGACGCCCTCGTCATCCATGGAATAGAGCTCGCGTTGCGCGCGCTGGGCGCGCGATTTGCTGGCCGGGTTGTAGAGGCGCGGGGTGGCGGTGGTGTAGAGGCGCTTATGCGCGCGGATGCGCGCCTCATCGTGGACGAGCGTGAAAGGCGAGCGCCCTTCGTCTTCGCCCTTCTCGACGCCGGTGGTGCGGTGCGCCTCGTCGCAGATGACCAAGTCAAAAGCCGGCGCGCCGCCATCTTGCGCCTCCGCGATGCGCTCGAGGGATTGGTAGGTGCTGAATACCACCGTCAGCGCCGCCGCCGTTTCGCGCCGCAACTCCGCACCGATGCGCGCGGCCTCGGTGGTCGGCGGGATCGCCAGCTCCGCCAGCGCGAAATCCAAATCATCCTCTTTCTCGCGCGCCACCGTCACATCGGAGCAAACCGCCAGGTAGCGGTGACGCAATTGCCCATGCTGCGCCCATTCGCGCATGGCTTGAGCGACGAGCGCCAACGAGGGCACGAGGTAGAGGACGCGCCCACCCAAGCCGACCTGCCGCTCGGCCAACCAGAGCGTGGCGGCCGTCTTGCCGGTGCCGCAGGGCAGGATGAGCTGGCCGCGGTCGTGCTCCGCAAAGCCCGCCTGGCAAGCCGCGATGGCCTTTTCCTGGTGCGGTTGCGGCTGATGCGGTTTGCCATAACGCAAGGCCTCGGGCCGCTCATAGACCTCGTCCCAATTCAAATCCCAACTGGCGATTTCCGCGCGGTTGATGATTTGACAAGCGAGGTTCGTCTCTGCCAATCGATTCTTGGCCAGCGCCGTCGCTTCGCCCCCCGTCCAGATGAAATACCCCTCGCTGAAAACTTCACGACCCGCGGCCGCCAGGAAGCGGTCGATTTGATCCAGCTTCAGCGCCGCCCCCACCCGGTAGAATTTGCATTGGATGGCGGCGTAGCGGTCGCTGTCGCGCAGCGCGGCGACCAAATCGATGCCCGAATCCTGCGCCGGTAAGCCGTGCGCCCGCGCCCATTCGGCATACGGGCGGACGGCGCGGAAACGCTGGCGGTAGTTGGGGTTTCGCTCGAGGGCGCGGCGCATGATGCTCTCGAAGCGCCGCCCTTTGTTGTATTCGCTATCGCTATCCTCGCTGATGCGGTCGAGCAATGCCTCTAAGGACGCGGACACCATCCACCCCTCTTGTTGCTAATTCCAGCAAAATTTGCCTGCTGAGTAGGGTTTTCCTAGCAAAGAGCAAACTTTCAAGTCTAGAACATTCTAGGATATCCTAGAATATCGGAATTGCCCAAAAGATGGCAAAAAACGCGGATTATGCCACAGTGGGCCAGCGCGGCGGTTGCGCTCGGGAATCAGCCCGAGGGCAGGAGCGAGTCTGCGTCGACGGCGCGGTAGCGGTAACGCGGGAAGACTTGGCCGTTGAACATGACCTGCAAATCCGGCGGACGGTCGCTGATGAGGGCGGAGATTTGGCTGGCGGCGCTCCCCGGGCCACTGACACAGATGCAGAAATTCAGCGGACCATCAATCCGGCCGCAAGAGGCGCTCGGGTCCGACCGCTCGGTAGCGGTAGCGCGGGAAGCACTGGCCGCCGTTGATGAGGTGGAGGTCGGGTGGGTGGTCGCTGATGAGGGTGCTGAAGTGTTCGCTGCTCCCGGGCGCGGCGATGTAGATGACGAGGTTTCGCCGCTCAGCGCCCCGCGAGGGGTAGTCGCTACCGGGTCGGTCGGTAGCGGTAGCGCGGGAAGACTTGCGTCTTGCTGAGGAGGTCCAGGCAGGGTGGTCGGTCGCTGATGAAAGCGGAGATTTAGCTGGCGTCCGTCCCGGGGCCGCTGACGCAGATGCAGAAATTCTGGGGGGGGGGTAGCGACGAACTATCGGTCAGCGCGGAGGAGCTGCTCGGCGCGGACGGGTCGGTAGGTGTAGCGGGGGAAGATTTGTGTTCCGGCGGGGAGGGCGTTGAGGTCCATGACGCGGTCGGTGATGAAGGCGGTGGGTTCGTCGGCGCCCCGTCCGCTGACGCAGATGGCTGGGTTGCGGGGTGGTCTTGGCCGGGCGTTTCTGCTAGGCCGCGCGATGATGGATGATGGATGATGGATGATGGATGATGGATGATGGATGATGGGTTACGGGCTACGGGCAGAGGATACATGGCAGGAATACGGTAATGGCTGTTGAAATAGAGTGTGTCGTAATAAAGATACATCAACACAAATGGGCGGTAATGAGAGGTAATGGTCCTCTTTTTCGAATAGGGCGATGACTTGCCCCGCCGAAATCTCTCACGCAATGACCCTTCCCACTTGATTTTGCTGATGTTGGTGACCACCGCCTCTTCATACTCCAGTTCACCCCGCTGTACTTTCTCCAGCTGCTCTTCATAGTATTCCACCATCAACCTGATTTTCTCCTCCAGCCGAGAGCGCGAATGATTGTACACCCACGGGTCGCGGTTAGTTTTTATCCCTCCTGAATACAGTTGTAATATCGCATTTTCCGCTTTGCCCGCCTTGGTCTCTTTGTTGCCGATGGGATGGTGTTCATCAAAGCTATCATCGCGCTGGTTGATCCAGTCGTGATGCTTGTTGGGGATGATGGGGCGGTAGGGCGTTTGACCGATGTGCCGCAATTTTTCCAAGAGGTCGAATTTATCGCCGCGCGTCATGAAATCGGCGGTTTCGTAATAATGGATTTGGCAAGGGCCCTCGTGCTCCGCGTCCTTGATGAGGACCGCCAGGGCGACCGGCTGGCGGATGTCGAAGATATTGCCACCCTCCGCCTTACCCTTCAGGGCGGCGCCGCGCAGGTTGAAGACATGGGCGGCGGCGAATTCATCGCGAAAACAAGCACGCACTCCGGATTCCGCGTTACCATCGATATAGGAGGCACTGGTGATGAAGCAGAGCGCGCCACGCTCGCCCAAGTGGTCGGTGGCCCAACGAATGGACATCTTGTAACTATCGAATAGCGAAATTTTGAGGGTGGCGCAAGAACGAGCGAAATAAGTTTCACGAATTCGCTGCCGTAGGCGCGGGTATTCCACATTGGGGTTGTCATCGATGGCGTTTCTTTGCCATGCACGGTAGGGCGGATTGGAGAAGACGACGGTGAACGGCGTCTCGTTTTGCCGCTGCGCGCGCGCGGTGTTTTCCGCCGAGATGCCCAGTGGAAGCGGTTGTTGCCCTTTTTTTCTATCGTGCAGTTCGTGCAGCTGAAAGGTATCCGTCCAAACCACACCGGGAAAGCCTGCCGCCTCGTAGCCGCGCGCGCGGTAGGCTTGCGTGATGTTGAAATCGGCGATGTGGTAGGCCAGCAGCAGTATCTCGTTGGCCCACAGCTCGTTGTGGAATTTGTGCGGCAGCGCCCCTTCAGGCATCAACTCCTCGTTGGCGATGAGGCGCTCCAAAAAGTTGCCGGTGCCGGCGAAGGGGTCGATGATGTGGACGCCTTCGTCGCAGAGCCGCACCCCAAAATGCTCTTGTAGGGCGAAATCGGCCGAGCGCAGCAGGTAGTCCACAATTGGGGGGGGGGTGTAGAAGATACCGAGGCGCTGCGCTTGCTTCGGCATGGCAGCATGGAAGAAATTCTCGTAGAGGCGCAGTTGCGCCTCTTGTTTTTGCTGCGGGGTCGCTTGGGCGAGGTAGGTGCCTAGGCGATCGTAGAAAGGGTACAACTCTTTGGGGGATTGGTTGAGCGTGGAGAAGAAAGTGGCGATGCAATCATCCAAGGCGCGGGCGATGGGGTTTTCGCGGATGGCCTCGGCGCCGCTGAGGGCAGCGAAAACCGGGCGGGTGATGAGGTGTTGTGCCAAGAGCGCGATGACCTGCTCGGCGCCCAGCGTCGGGTTGATGGTGGCGCGGAGCTGCTCGATGAGGACGCGGAAGGGCGAGGGCTGGCCTTGCGCGTCTTCGATGGCCTCTTCTTCCGCGCGCGCGATGGTCTTGCTGAGGCGCGCGCAGAGGTCCTCGTAGATTTCGGCGGTGCGCTCCGACCATTTCGGCAAGTATTCGCGGTCGCCAACCCGCTCGACGATTTTCGCGTAAATCAAGCCGGGCTCGATATCGGCCAATTGCAACGACAGCTGCTGCACCGGCAGCGCATCTTCCGCTTCCGCCGCACCCTCCTCGTCCTGTCCCCAGATTGTGATGCGCTCTTTCATCTTTTCGCGCAAATCCAGGCTGGCCTCGGCGTCCAAGCGGTCGTCATGCGAGCGCAGCGCGCTCAGCACATCCCAAACCATCTGGAACGCGGAATCTTCCAGCGCCCGCCCGGGGTCTTGGTCTTCGGTGACGACCACCGGCAGGATGATGTAGCCGCATTCCTTGCCGCGCGCCTTGCGCATGACGCGGCCGACCGCCTGGACGATGTCCACGGTGCTGCGGCGCGGCGCGATGAAGAGGATGGCATCCAAAGCCGGCACATCGACGCCTTCGGTCAGACAGCGGGCATTGCTGAGGATACGCGCGCGCAGCGCGGCGCCCTCGTATTCGTGCTCCCCCGTCGCTTCTTCCAACCAACGCAGCCGCTCGCGCCGCTTGACGCTGCTATCCGTCCCGTCGACATGCTCGACCTTCGCCGCCAACAAGCTCTCATCCGCGCCGAGCTGCCGCCTTTGCAATTTGGCGTATGCCGGGATGATCGCCTCCCAACCGGCGCGGAAATTCTTGGAATTGCGGATGGTGTTGGCGAAGGCCAGCGCCGTCGTGCAGGGGTTTTCGCCGATGGCGCCGGAGGTGCCGCGCGTCCGCAATTTCCCCTCCGGGTCGGCCAGCGCATCCCAACAACCGATGATGCGCGCGACATCATCCACATCGAGCGTGCCCTCAGCGCCGCTCTCCCCCAAGAGGATATCCAGCGTCGTGCCACCCTCGCGCAGCGCTTGCAGCTGGCGGTCCATCTTCTCGCGGCTGATGCAAAGGATGCTGACATGGTAATCGGCGAGCAAATTGGCGTCGATGGCCTCGCCAAAATTCAAGCGGTGGAACTCCGGGCCGTAGACGCTCTCGTCATCCATGGAATAGAGCTCGCGTTGCGCGCGCTGGGCACGCGATTTGCTGGCTGGGTTGTAGAGGCGAGGGGTGGCGGTGGTGTAGAGACGCTTATGGGCGCGGATGCGGTCGTCATCGTGGACGAGCGTGAAAGGCGAGCGCCCTTCGTCTTCGCCCTTCTCGACACCAGTGGTGCGGTGCGCCTCGTCGCAGATGACCAAATCGAAAGCCGGCGCGCCGCCATCTTGCGCCTCCGCGATGCGCTCCAGGGATTGGTAGGTGCTGAATACCACCGTCAGCGCCGCCGCCGTTTCGCGCCGCAACTCCGCACCGATGCGCGCGGCCGCGGTGGTCGGCGGGATCGCCAGCTCCGCCAGCGCGAAATCCAAATCATCCTCTTTCTCGCGCGCCACCGTCACATCGGAACAAACCGCCAGGTAGCGATGACGCAATTGCCCATGCTGCGCCCATTCGCGCATGGCCTGCGCCACGAGGGCCAACGAGGGCACGAGGTAAAGGACGCGCCCGCCCAAGCCGACCTGCCGCTCGGCCAACCAGAGTGTGGCGGCCGTCTTGCCGGTGCCGCAGGGCAGGATGAGCTGGCCGCGGTCGTGCTCCGCAAAGCCCGCCAGACAAGCCGCGATGGCCTTTTCCTGGTGCGGTTGTGGCTGATGCGGCTTGCCATAACGCAAGCCTTCGGGCCGCTCATAGACCTCGTCCCAATTCAAATCCCAACTGGCGATTTCCGCGCGGTTGATGATTTGGCAAGAGAGATTCGTCTCCGCCAACCGTTGCTTGGCCGGCGGCGTCGCTTCGCCCCCCGTCCAGATGAAATACCCCTCGCTGAAGACTTCACGACCCGCGGCCGCCAGGAAGCGGTCGATTTGATCGAGCTTCAGCGCCGCCTCCACCCGGTAGAATTTGCATTGGATGGCCGCGTAGCGGTCGCTATCGCGCAACTCGGCCACCAAATCGATGCCCGAATCCTGCGCCACTTCACCGCGCGCCCGCGCCCATTCGGCATACGGGCGGACGGCGCGGAAACGCTGGCGGTAGTTGGGATTTCGCTCGAGGGCGCGGCGCATGATGCTCTCGAAGCGCCGCCCTTTGCTGTATTCGCTATCGCTATCCTCGCTGATGCGGTCGAGCAATGCCTCTAAGGACGCGGACACCATCCACCCCTCTTGTTGTTAATTCCAGCACAATTTGCCCGCTGAGTAGGGTTTTCCTAGCAAAGAGCAAAATTTCAAGTCTAGCATATGCTAGAATACCAGGATTGCCCAAAAGATAACAGATTTTCGTCATGACGACGCTGGAATTCAAAGGCAAAGCTCAGGTCTACGCGCACCATTTGTCGGTGCCCCACCGCCCCTTGCGGTTGGATGCGGCGCGTTCTTACAATTTCTCCACCCCCCCCCCGAAAATTCGCGCGACAATGAGCCGATAAGCGCCGCGACCGCCGCTAACCTCATCATCCACGCCGACAACCTGCTCGCCCTCAAGGCCTTGCTGCCGCGCTACGCGGGGCGCGTCAAATGCGTCTACATCGACCCGCCCTACAACACCGGCAGCCAAAGCTGGGTCTACAACGACAATGTCAACTCGCCCTTGCTGCGCGAATGGCTCGGCAAGGTCGTCGACCAAGAAGACCTATCGCGGCATGACAAATGGCTCTGCATGATGTGGCCGCGCCTACAGCTGCTGCGCGAGCTCTTGCGCGAGGACGGCGTGATCTTCATCAGCATCGACGACCACGAGCAACATCGCCTGCGCGGCATTTTGGATGAGATTTTCGGTGAAGAGAATTTCATCACCAACATCATCTGGCGCAAGAAAGCAGGCGGAGGTCAGGATGCCACCTACTTCGCAGTGGAACACGAGTACATCACCGTCTACCGAAAATCATCCGAATTTGAACTAAGGCCCATCATCGTCCAACGCGACCCCAAGACTTACAACAAAATTAAGGATGGACGCCGTTGTCGCTTTATCAAGTTGGAGAAATGGGGTAGCAACGCCTATCGTGAAGACGCCCCCACACTTTTCTACCCCATCACCAACCCCGATGGGGAGCCCTACCTACCCCAAGCACCTGATGGTCGGGATGGGAATTGGCGGAAAAAACCCGAAAAACTCAGTGAAAATCACATCCATTGGGAGCGCAGGAAAGGGAAATGGACACCTTATGAGGTGATCTACGCAGATGAAGAAAGCCAAACCAAAATCGTCAAAGAGCGCAGCATATACTACAACTTGGCAAACACCACCGAAGTCGCCCATGAGCAACGCGAGATATTTGGCGAGCGACCCTTTCCGACTGGGAAACCTGTCGGCCTCATCAAACACATCCTAAAAATCGCCACCGCTCCCGATGATATCGTCCTCGATTCCTTCGCCGGCAGCGGCACCACCGCCCACGCCGTGTTGGCCTTGAATCGCGAAGACGGCGGCGCGCGGAAATTCATCTTGGTGGAATGCGAAGAATACGCCGACCGCATCACCGCCGAGCGCGTGCGGCGCGTGATCCGTGGCCTGCCCGACGCGGCGAAACCGGCCTTGCGCGCGGGCTTGGGCGGGGATTTCGCCTTCCATACCCTCGGCCCGCCCCTCACCATCGACGGCCTTTTGCAGGGCGACCAATTGCCCCCCTTCGCCACCCTGGCCGCCCACCTGCTCTACACCGCCAGCGGCCAGGCCGCCCCCGCCCCAACCACCCTCCAACCACAAGACGAAGATGGCTTTTTCCAAACGGCCGCCGGTGTTGACTACTACTTGCTCTATGAGCCTTGCCTAGATTACCTGCGCAGCAACGCTGCCGTCCTCAACGAGGAACGCGCCGGCCGTATCCAAAAACGCAACCAAGAACGCGGGCGCCGCGCGGTCGTCTTCGCCGCCGCCAAATACATCGGCCAACGCAAGCTAACCCAAATGGGCATCACCTTCTGCCAACTGCCCTACGAAATCCAAGCACCCCCCGCCGAGGACGCCCCTTGGAGCTGAAAGACTATCAAACGCGCGCCCTGGAAACCTTCGACCGCTGGTACGAGACCTTGCGCCGCGCGCAAGAGCGGGCACGCGCGAAAATCGCCGAATACGAAGCGCAAGGGTTGGCATATCCGCCCGACCTGCCCAACTACCCGCAGGCCGCTTGGTGCGAACTGGCGGCGCAAGGCGAACTCCCGCGCGACGAAAAGGGCCGCGCGCGCCCATATATCGCCCGTCACGATGCTGTCGAGCGGCCCATCCCCCATACCTGCTTCAAGGTGCCCACCGGTGGCGGCAAGACGCTCCTGGCCGCCGCGGCCCTCGGGCGCATCCAGCGCCCCCGCGGCCTGGTGCTTTGGGTGGTGCCTTCGCGAGCCATCTACGAACAAACGCGCGCGGCGCTTTGGGACCGCCAACACCCCTACCGCCAGCGCCTGGAAGCGGCCAGCGCGGGCCGCCTGAAATTACTGGAAAAAGACGACCCTTTCAGCGCCCTCGACCACCAAAATTGCCTCTGCCTGATGTTGTTGATGTTGCCGGCCGCCAACCGCCAGCGCAACCGCGAATTCCTGCGCATCTTCCGCGATTCCGGGCGCTACCCGGCCTTCTTCCCCGCCGACGACAACCCGCTGGCCGACGCCGTCCTATTGCAAAAACACCCCGATTTGGAGCGCGCCAGCGCGCAAGGCCCGGTCAAGCAAAGCCTCTTCAATGTCATCAAGCGCTTGCGGCCCGTCGTCATCCTCGACGAAGCCCATAAGGCCTACGGCAGGAAAACGGAGCAAGCCCAAGAATTCGCGCGCGCCATCAACCGCCTCAACCCGAGACTGGTCTTGGAATTTTCCGCCACCCCCCATGAGCGCATCAGCAATGTCTTGGTCGATATCTCGGGTCTGGACCTCAAAAACGAAGAGATGATCAAGCTGCCGGTCCGCGTCACTTCTTTCATGGGAGCCAAATGGCAAAACACCCTAGAACGCGCCCATGAACAACTGGGTGAACTGGCCGCCGCCGCACAATCCTTACAGCAACGCAGCGGTCGCCATATCCGCCCCATCGCCGTCGTGCGCGTGGAAAGGACGGGCGCCAAGCAACGCGACGGCGTACGCGTCCATGCCGAAGATGTGCGCGAATACCTGCAATTGCAACTGGCCGTCCCCGCGACGGCCATCCGCGTCAAGTCTTCCCAGCGCGATGAATTGGGGCGCGAAGACTTGCTCAGCGAGGAATGTCCAGTCCGTTGGATCATCACCAAGGATGCCTTGAAAGAGGGTTGGGATTGCCCCTTCGCTTACCTGTTGGTCTTGTTGGACAACACGCAAGCCCCGCGCGCGCTCACGCAATTGGTCGGCCGCGTGCTGCGCCAACCGCAGGCGCGCCAAACCGACGAACCTTTGTTGAACCAAAGCCATGTCCATTGTTGGGACATCGATGTGGGTCGGGCCGTCGAGCAGGTGAAAGCCGGCCTCGAAAATGAGGGACTCACCGGCCTGATGGGCGAAGTCGCCAGCGCCGAAGATTGGGACAATGGGAAACGATATCGGCGCTTGCGGCGGCGCGAAACCCATCAGGGTGAGGAGGAGATTCGCCTGCCCAAGGTCATGCATCGCGCGGGCGCCGGCTGGTGCGAATTGGACCATACCCAGCACATCATCGCGGAAATCCCCTGGAGAGAGATTGCCCCGCCGCCAATCCAACAACCCATACCCACCGCCGCGCAAGAACAGGTGGTGCTCGTGGATGTGGGCTACGGCGCCGTGCGCACGAAATACCATGACCCATTAGCGCTGGCGATCGACAAGACGCTCTCGCTCGAATATTTCGCGCGCCGCCTGGCCGAGCTGGTCCCCAACCCTTGGCAAGCGGCGCAATTCGCGCGTGACTTAATGGAGCGCCTCCGCGCCGCTGGCCAAAGCGATGAGATGATTTTTGACCAACGCGCCCATTACGCGGAAACGCTGCGGCGGCACCTCGCCAAAGAAATCGACCGCCTCGCCGAGCGCCTTTTTCGCGAGAAATTGAGAAAAGGGGATATCGCTGTCCGCGAAACCCATCCTATGCCCGAAGAGCTGGAATTGCCTTTGCGAGAAGACGACTCGTTGCTGACGCGATATGGAGAACCGGTGCAGCGGAGCCTCTTCGAAAAGGTCTACGACAAACAATTCGACTCCCAATTGGAGAGAAAATTCGCCTTTCATCTTGAAGACCAACTCAACGAGCCGAACAAAGCGCCGCCCGAAGGAGAGCGCGCTGAGGGATGGTGGCATCGTGTCATCCGTCAGGGGCAAGCGGATTACTACCTGCGCGGTTGGCGGCGCGGGCGCATCTACCCCGATTTCATCGCTTGGCGCGACCACACCTACATCTTTGAGACCAAAGGCGAACACCTCCGCGACAACGAAGACACCACCTATAAAAAGCGCGTATTCAACGCGCTGCAAGCGGCTTTCAATTCCCAAGCATCGCCAAAGGCAACTTTGATAGAAAATCGCGGCACCTTCAGCCTCGTCTTCGACGCCGAATTCCCCGCGCTTCGCTGAGGCGCTCGCCCGCGGCGCCGATTTGCTACACTAGCCGCTCCGCCGAACAACTCGCGAGGCCCCGACATGGATTTCTCCATACCCGCAGCCATCCAAGAGCTTGCCGCAAGCGCGCAGCACTTCGTCACCGAGCGGGTCATCCCCCTGGAAAAGGAGACGGAGCATGGCGCCACCCTGAGCAAAGCGCGCCTCGCTGAATTGCGCGCCGAAGCGAAAGCGACCGGCCTCTGGGCACCCTCCATGCCCGTGGAATTGGGCGGCCTCGGCCTCAACATCCTCGAGCAAATTCCCATCTTCGAAGCGGCTGGCCGCAGCCTGCTGGGCCCCCTGGCCATCCAATGCAACGCGCCCGACGAAGGCAATATGCATCTGCTCGAGCGTTTCGCGAATGAGGAGCAACGCGAGCGCTATTTGCGTCCGCTGGTGAATGGCGATCTCTTCTCGGCCTTTTCCATGACGGAACCGCCGCCCGGCGCCGGCAGCGACCCGACCATGTTGCGCACCAGCGCGCGCCGCGACGGCGACGATTGGCTCCTCAATGGGCATAAGTGGTTTTCCAGCTTCGGCAAGGTGGCCGATTTCCTCATCATCATGGCGCGACACGAGGATGACACGCACGCCCATCGGGCCGCCACCCTCTTCCTCACGCCAATCGACACACCGGGCATCGAGATCCTGCGCGATGTCCCCACCTTGGGCCGGCCCGATTTCGGCGGCCATGTGGAGATGCGCTATCACGACTTGCGCCTGCCGAGTAGCGCCATCCTTGGCCGGCCAGGAGAGGGCTTCACCCTCGCCCAACAGCGCCTCGGCCCCGCCCGCCTGACGCATTGCATGCGCTGGACCGGCATCGCCCAGCGCGCGCTGGAAATCGCCACCGCTTACGCCAGCCGCCGCGAAGCCTTCGGCAAGACTCTCGCCGAGCAGGGCACCATCCAGGAGATGTTGGCCGATGCCGATATCGAGCTGCATGCCGGCCGCATGATGGTGCGCCAGGCGGCCTGGCTGTTGTTGCAGGGTGAGCGCGCGCGCCGCGAGACTTCGATTTGCAAAGTCTTCGTCGCCGAGAGCGTCGGCCGCGTGCTCGACCGCGCCATCCAGATTTGCGGCGGCAGCGGTATCTCGCGCGATTTGCCACTGAGTGCCTGGTATGAGACCGCGCGCGCTTTCCGCATCTACGATGGCGCTTCTGAGGTGCACCGCATGGTCATCGCGCGCTATCTACGCCGCCAATTCGGCGCGACCGCAGTCTGAAAAAAGCCATGGCCAGGGAAAGCCTGCGCTACCGTTGCCGTGAATGCGGCCGACAAACGCCCCATCAGCTCGGCCGCTGCCCCAATTGCGGCGAATTCAACACCATGGAAGCCATCCCGGAAACGCCGCGCCGCCGTAGCGGGCCGCGCGCCGCCGGCCGATCGGAAACGCCGCCCAGCGCGCAGCGCCTGCGCGATATCCCCATCAGCGAAGAGGAGCGCCTCCCCGTCCCCATCGCGGAGATGAGCCGCGTGCTCGGCGGCGGGCTTGTCCCCAGTAGCCTGACTTTGTTGGGCGGCGAGCCCGGCATCGGCAAATCCACCCTACTCACGCAACTGGCCGGCGCCATGGCCGGCGCGTCCGGACGCGTGCTTTATGTCAGCGGCGAGGAATCGCTGCACCAACTGAGCATGCGCGCGCGCCGCCTCGACATCGACCAAGACGAGTTGTACTTGCTCGCCGAGACGCGCCTGGAAAGCGTCTTCGCCGCCGTTGAGCGTCTGGAGCCGCAATTGCTCATCATCGATTCCATACAGACCGCGCAAAGCGATGCTTCCAACTCGGCACCAGGCATGGTGGGGCAAATTCGCGAATGCGCCGGTCAATTGCAACAGCGCGCCAAAGCGAGCGCGCTGAGCGTGTTGCTAGTCGGCCATGTCACCAAAGAGGGTAGCATCGCCGGGCCGCGCGTATTGGAGCATATCGTCGACACCGTCCTCTACCTTGAGGGTGACCCTTTCCAGACCTTTCGTCTCCTGCGCGGCGTCAAAAACCGTTTCGGCGCGACCAGTGAGGTGGGCGTCTTCGAAATGGGCGGCGGCGGCTTACAGGAAGTCGCCAACCCTTCCGAGGCTTTTTTGCAAGAGCGCGCCGCCAACGCGCCGGGTTCAGCCATCACCGTCTTGTTGGAGGGGACGCGGCCGCTATTGGTCGAATTGCAAGCGTTGACTAGCCGTTCCAGCTTCAGTCATCCGCGCCGCAGCGCCACCGGCTTGGATGCCAGTCGCTTGTTGATGCTCTGCGCGGTACTGAGCGTGCGTTGCGGCCTACCGCTACAAGAGCAAGATGTGTTCGCGAATGTCGTGGGTGGTTTGCGCATCCGCGAGCCGGCCGCGGATTTGGCGACCGCGCTGGCGCTGGCCTCCAGCCTGCGCGACCGCCCCCTGCCCTCCGAGTTGGTCTGTGTCGGTGAGTTGGGGCTGAGTGGCGAGCTGCGCAGCGTTGGTCAGCTGAGCGCACGCCTACAAGAAGCCGCCCATGTGGGTTTCCAGCGCGCGATTGTGCCGCGCTCAAGGCGAAACGCGAGCAACCCAGCGCCGAAAGGCTTGTTGTTGGAAGAAGTCCGCGATTTGCGCGGCGCGCTAAAAGCGGCAGGATTGGCAGACTGAAGCTACCCCAATTTTGCCAAGGGTGCTGAACCGCGCTCCGCCTATACTTGTTGGCTGATACCGCCGCTATCGGTGATGCGCAGCACACTCAAGTTGGGCAAAGTTCGCCGCAAATACTCAGCCACCAAATTGTTGCCGTGGCAATCCGGATAATCCTTACACTGGCAAACGATGGCGACCTGCTCGCCTTGCTCGAGCATCTCGCGCAGGCGCTTGCTGCCCTCCTTGAACCAAAGGGTGTTCCAGATTCTGCGGTATAATTTTCCGCGCTCGTCCTTCAGTTGCCGAATTGCGCGGCTGCGCGGCAAATCATCGCCATAGATCGCGGGCGATTTCGGAATGCCCCCCAAAGTGTTATCGTAAAATTCCTCCTGAGTGCGGTCATGAACGATGACCTGGATGGAGCCACTCGCGGATTGCTGATAGTCGATGAAAGTGTGCATAACCCCGGCCGCCCGCAGGCTATTGCCAAAATTCACGAGGTTGTACTCTGGCGCGGAACGGAGATCCGTCCAGGAACGAATGTCCACCACACGCGTAATCCCATAATTCTTGATGTACGATACAAAATCGCCAATTGTCAGTCCGCTATGCCCAATGGTGTAAAGGGTCGGTTCTGGATCGCTCATATCCCATATCCTCAAGAGTCTGAACTGTCATCATTATAACCCAGCTTGGCGAATTTCTCAGATTCTGGCGGGCGCTAGCGCGCTCCCATCCGCAAGGCGCCATCCAAACGCAAGACTTCGCCATTCAAGTAAGGCGCCTCGACGATGAATTGCGCCGCCTGTGCATACTCCTCTGGTTGCCCGAAGCGCGCCGGGTGCGGCACTTGTGTGCCGAGCGACGCGCGCGCGGCCGCCGGCAAACCCGCCAGGAGCGGTGTGTCAAAAACTCCCGGCGCGATGGTGACCACACGGATGCCGTCGCGCGCCAAATCGCGCGCCAACGGTAGCGTCATCGACACGATACCACCCTTACTCGCCGCATAAGCGACCTGCCCAATCTGCCCCTCGAAGGCCGCCACCGATGCCGTGTTGATGATGACACCGCGCTCGCCACCCTCATCGGGATGGTTGGCCGCCAACAGCGGCGCGCAAAGGCGGATGACATTGAAACTACCCAACAAGTTGACGCGGATGACCTCTTCAAAGGGCGCGAGCGGATGCGCCCCGGCGCGCCCCAGCGTTCGCATTGCCAAACCAATGCCCGCGCAATTGACGACGATATCCAGACTGTCAAAAGCGGCACGACCCAGTTCGATGGCCGCCTCAAGCGAAACCTCCTCGGTGATATCCGCCGCGACGAAGCGCGACGCAGCACCCAGCGTGGCCGCCAATTCTTCCCCGCGAACGGCATCGCGGTCCAAGAGCAAAACGCGCGCGCCGGCCGCCGCGAAACGACGCGCCGTCGCGGCCCCCAATCCCGACGCGCCGCCACTAATTAGCGCGACCTTTCGCCGCAATTCCATGGCCGCCTCCCGAACCCATCCCGCTCCACCGCGACCAATTATAACGAGCGGCGGTGAGCGCGGCGCAAATTTGTCAGCAAAAGCGGCGACCTTCCCCTATGCTATCCTCAAATAGGGAACCATCCACAGCCGAGAACACCCTTGCGCCAATTCGCCCTCTTCACCCTTTTGACCGCTCTCCTCTGCCTCGCCGCTTGCGCCGGCTTTGGCGATGTTGAGAGCCGCACCGCCGACGAATTGCTCGACGAAGCGCGCGCGCGCCTGCGCGAAATCACTTCCTTCAGTCTGGTCATCCAACCCCGCGGTGATGCAACACCACTCTCCTTGCAATTCGCCGGCTTCAACGCCGCACTTTCCCTCATCCGCGCCGATGTGCAATTCGTCAGACCCGACGCCCTCTGGATGGACGCGCGCCTCAGCGCCGGCCCCGTCACGCTCGACCTGGCCCTATTCATGCTCGCCGAGGCCCAATTCTACCGACTGCCCGGCCTATCCTGGCAATCTGCCGAACTCGCACCCGACTTCACGCCCGCACAACTCCTCACCGACAACGGGATACTGGACCGAGCGATCCATGCGCTTCAGGCTCCGGAAACCATCGGCGTCGAATACCTCGCGGATGGACAACCGGCCCAACACCTCCGCGCCCGCGCGGCCGGCGCGGAAATTGCCCCTTTGCTCTTCGACCTGGTCCCTTTGTCACCAACGGTGCTCGTCGACCTCTGGCTCGACCGCGAGCGCAATCACCCCCTACGCATCGAGTTGTATGACATCGATACTGGCCATAGTTGGCGCTTGGATTTCTACGATTACAACCGCGCGCCGCGCTTCAAGGAGGCCGAACTCCCCCTCCCCTTCACATACGACCGCCGCGATTTCACCGCCAGCGCCCGCCCGCCCGCCCGCAACAGCACGGTGACCATGGTTCTGCTGGCCGTGGTAACGCTCGTGACGCTCAGCTTCGCCGCCCTCGCTTTGGCCCTGCGGCGGCGGCGCGAACCTAGCGTTCACGCCGCGCCCGCTACCCATCCGCCGGCGCGGCGCGCCTGGCGCGTACTCATCGCCGCCCTCATCCCTCTCTTCATCGGCTCGCTCGACCTCACCGTCGTCTCCGCTTTCCTGCCCGAGCTGATCATCGACTTGAATCTTCCCTTGCAGAGCGCCTCCGATGACGCGCTCTGGGTACTGAGCGGCTACTTGCTCGCTTATATGGTGAGCCTGGTTTTTGTCGGTCGCGCGAGCGACTTGCTGGGCCGACGCCCAGTTTATGTGGTCAGTTTGTCGCTCTTTTTCATCGGCTCGCTCTGGGTCGCACAAGCGAATGGCCCACCCTATATTGCCCTAGAAGCACTCTATGCGCGCCTAGGGTTGCGCCTCAGCGCCGGCGAAATTGGCTTGCAATCCATCATCCTGGGGCGCCTGGTGCAAGCGCTGGGGGCGGGCGCGCTGGTCCCTGTCAGCCTCGCGCTGGTGAGCGATCTCTTTCCAGCGAGGCGGCGCGCGCGCGCTTTCGGCATCCTGGCGGCAGTGGATACGCTCGGCTGGGTGCTCGGGCATCTCTACGGCGGTTTGCTCATCGCCGCTTTCGCCAGCCCCGCCGGGCGGGCCCTGGAAAATTTCGTCCATAGCTTGGGCGCCGATTGGTTCGCTTTAAATTGGCAAACGCTGTTTTGGGTCAACCTACCCCTCACCCTACTGGCTCTATGGGTAGTCTTGAGCGGCCTGCGCGGAATACCGGAGCGGCGCGCACGCGGGCGTTTCGATTATTGGGGCGCCGCTCTGCTCAGCGCCACCCTCATCAGCCTCATCATCGGCTTGGGCGCCAATATCGACCCCGCCAGCGGCAATTTGGCCCAGGCCGCCTTACCCACTTATGCCTTGCCCTTGCTCGCTTTCAGTGCCCTCTGCTTGGCCGCCTTCGTTTTCTGGGCCGGGCGCTCGGCCAAAACCCTTTTTGATTGGCGACACTTCCGCCGCCCACCGCTGGCGGCCGCCTCCGCAGTCAATCTACTCGTGGGCTTCTCGCTGATGATCGGATTGGTCAGCGTACCCACCCTCGTCAATGTGAGCTTGGAATCGACCGCGGAATTGGCCGGCGGGGCCTTGCGCGTGGGCTTGTTGCTGAGCGCACTGACGGTACCCATGGCATTGGCCGCTTATCCAGGTGGCCGGTGGACCGAGCGACATGGGCCCAGCCGCGTCACTCAGGGCGGGCTCTTGCTGGCGGCCTTCGGCTTCCTGCTCATCTGGCGCAGTTGGGGCGCGCAGCTGAACGATGTTTGGATCGCGCTGGAGTTGGCCATCGTTGGTCTCGGTTTGGGTTTGACGCTCGCCCCCATCAGCAATGCCAGCCTGAATGCGGCCAGGGAAAGCGAGCGTGGCCTCTTCGGCGCGCTGGTGATCTTGTTACGGTTACTGGGGATGGCGCTGAGTACCGCGTTGCTCTCCAATTACGCGTTGAGCCGCATCAACGCACGCACCATCGCCGAGTTTGGGGCGACGCTCGACCCCATGTTGTATGCCGATACCTACGCGCGCATCGCCATCGCCGTGGTCGCCGAGCTGGGGTTGATTGGCGCGCTGGTTTGCGTCTTGGCCCTTTTGCCGGCGGGGCGGCTGGGGCACAGCGAGGGGAATTAACGAGACGATAACTTTTTCTCTCTCGGGCGAGCATCGCCAGCGCTGACAACCAACCAAACCGGCGCTTTGCCCCTCATCTCAATCTCCTCCCCTAACCGTTGTTCCGCACCGTAACTGGCACTTCCACTGCCCATTCGCCAGCGCCAAATTCCGCCTTGGCGCGGGCACGCAGGCGCAGCGTGTATTCGCCATCTGGCAAATTCGTCGTATCCCAACTACCCAACAGACCACCGGTCGCCAAGGGTGGCGGCGTGAAAGGCCCCTGCTCCTGCCCAGCGCGGTCACGCAGCTTCGTGAAAACCGCGCCTTGGGCGGCGACCGCCAAATCGTAGGATTCCACGCTGTCATAACGCTGCTCGGATACCTCGCCACGCAGCGTAACCACCCCGCGCACTATGCTATAGGGCGGCGGCTCATGGAGCGCGACGATCGGTTGCGGGTCATCCGCGCTGCAGGGCTCTGTCGGCAGGGTTGCCAGGGGCAAAGTCAAACCCTGTTCACGGGCGAAGGCCTGCCCAGCCGCCTGGTCGCTCAACCAGCTGCGCACCCAGGGGTCCTCGCTGCGCAAGAAACGCTGCACACGCACGCGCTCGGCGCATTGCTCGTCAGCCAAGCGCCCCGTCCAGGCATCCACCGCCGCCTCTTGCAACCAACCAGCGCTCGCTGACGGCGGCGGCCGCTCGGCCAGGAACCATTCGCGATGCTGCGTGGGGCAGGAGGCCCCAGCGAGCGCCGTGCCCGTCTTGGTACAGACCGTCCGCTCGGTAATTCCGCTCGCCGGCGATTGAAAAGCCTGTGGTGGCCGTTTCGCGAGGGTTTCAAGCATCAGCTCATTCCAAAGCGGCGCCGCCGTCAGGGAAGCGGCCATCACTCGTGTCTCGGCGTTGTCGACATCGCCCAACCAGACGCTCACCACCGCGCTGTCGCTGAAACCGATTGTCCATAAATCGCGTGCGCCATTGGTCGTGCCGCTCTTGGCGGCCACTAAGCGCCGCTGGTCATCACCACCCCAGCGCAAATGGAGGGCGCTATCGATGCCGAAAGCGGCGGCCCGCGCCGGATTATCGCTGAGGATGTCTTGCATCAAGAAAGCCAACGCCGGCGAAATGGCTTGGCGCTCCTCGGCCAGGCCAGGAAGCGGCACCTCTTGCCCACGATGGTCGGTGATGCGCGCAATCAGGCGCAAGGAGCGCCAACGGCCTGCAGAGGCGAAGACCGCGAAGGCTTCATTCATATCCCACATGCGCACTTCGTTGGAACCCAAGGCGCTGGTCAGGTTGAATTCGCTCCCTGGTAAAAATTGCAAGCCCAAGTGTTGCGCAAATTCCATAAATCTCTCATTGCCGATGAAGGCGTAGACCCGTTGCACGGGGATGTTGTAACTGGCCTGCAAAGCGGTCCGCAGTGTGACGGGGCCATGGAAACGCCCGTCGAAATTGCGCGGCGAAAAATTCTCATAATCCAAGGGCACATCCCAGAGGATGCTGCTGGCGGTCAGGTATTCGCCGGCGCCGACGCGTCCATCGTCGTCCTTATCGACGCCCTCGAGCGCTGCCGCGTAGACCAGGGGCTTAATGGTCGAGCCCGGTTGATGAAATTGGATGGTGTTGTTGACTTGGCCACTGCGTTCTTCATCCGCATAATCCACACTACCGACCATGGCCAGCACCGCGCCGCTCTGCGGATCGCTGATGAGCGCCGCACCATTGGTCACTCCTTGTTGCTCGTGCCGCCGCACCCCAGCCGTGATGATTGCCTGCGCCGCCTCCTGCAATTCGCTGTCGATGGTCGTTTCGATGGTGAAACCGCGCGCGAACATCTGACCCGGATAAGCGTCCTCGACCTGCTGCATGACCAGGTCGACCACATGCGGGTGCCGCCTTTGCGGCGGTGGCGCTTCATAACGCGCCATCTCCAAGCGCGCGAACTGCGGCAAGGCGATGCCATCATGCAGGATGCCCATCTCGTCCAACACCACCAACGCTGGCAAAGGGTCGGCGTCGGCGTAATTCGCATAATCCGGATGCTGCGGCAAGAGGTCCTCGCCGATGCAAAAAGCGGCCTCCGTATCCATCCATTCTCCATGCGCGAAACGCAAGCAACCGACAGAGACCATCTGTCGTATCGCGGTCAGGGTACGCTCCATCGTCGCTACCCGGCCCTCCTCACTGCGAATCGGGTCGTAATAGGCCGGCGCCTGCAACATCCCCGCGAGTAGGGCCGCCTGCGGCAAATTCAGTTCGCGCGCCGAAACACCAAAATACAGCTGGGCGGCCGCCTGTACACCGTAAGCCTGGTTGCCAAAATTGACCTCATTCAGATAGAGCAACAACAGATCATTCTTGTCGTAGCGCCGCGCCAGTTCAGCAGCGACGACAATTTCACGCAGCTTGCGTTCGGCGGAAAGCGAATTGTCTCGCAAAATCAAGAGGCGCGCCAATTGTTGAGTGATGGTGCTGGCGCCGCTGGTGATCTCTCCCGCGAGGAAATTTTGGGCGACAGCCCGCCCGATGGCCAACAAATCCCAGCCGGGGTCTTCGTAAAAACGCTCGTTTTCCAAGGCGACGACAGCATGCAATAAATAAGGAGAGATATCATCCAATGAATCGAGGGTCTGTCGCGCACCACCCTCACCATGGATCAATTCAGCGATGAGCGTGCCCTCGCGATCCACTATGCGCACGCTTTGCGCCGGCGCATAGTGGGCCAAACCCTCAATTGCCTCACGGTAATCGTCGACGATGCGGTTGTAAGTCACCAGAATGGCCAGCAACAAGCCCATACCAAGCAAAAAGCCACCCGCCAACAGCATCGTCAACACCCAGCCAAAACGCCGCCGCCGCCACGCCCTTTGCCGCGCCCGCGCCTGCTGATAAAGCGGGCCCGGCGGTGGCAGCTCGTAGCGCGGACGGTCATCAATCCAACCGGTGTCCAATCCGCTGGCCTCCGCCAACAAACCGCGCGTCAGACTGGGTACCGCCTCGGCAGGCGCCGCCGTTCGCTCTGCCGCCAAATCGAGCGCCCGGCCGGCGCCCGTATCGCCGCGCGGCAGCGCCCCTTCTGCGGCGGCGGGGGATTCCACTTCCTCTTCCAACAGGATGGGTGGTTCGGCCAGCCGCCAACGGCCGTCGATATGACAATACCAGCGGCCACTATTCAACCCCAACATCCACCAACGATCTTCCAGATCCAAGACCATCCAGCGCCGCAACGCCGCCCGGAAATCATCTTCGCTCAAGATGCCAAGCTGATGTTGTTGGAGCAACGCGCGCACCTGGCGCGCCGCTTCGCGAAAACGCTCTCGCAATTCGTCGGTGTCGGCGGCGCGCATCGGGAGCGGCGGCGCTCCTGGCCCCAAATCTGCGGCCAGATCTTCCGGACGGTGCGCATGCGCCGCTGGCGACTGTGGCGGTTCACCGGCTTGGCCACTGGCGAGCATCGCGTCTTCGGGTGGGGAATCGTCGGACGCGGCGCGCTCTGCCCTTCCATCATCGCCAGCAACGAACCCGCGGGCTATCCCTCCGCCTTCGCGCTCTTCACTCATCCACGACCATCACGCACCGCTCACTTCCGTTCATCCCATTATAGAGAGGCACTGCACGCGCGCAGCGCGGCGTACACCCCGCTACAATAGTGACTTGTAGCGACACGCAACCTGCACCAGGAGGAGCACCGATGCCCGCGCCGGACGGCTATCGACATGTCACGCGCCTTCAAGTCCGTTTCGCCGATTTGGATGTCAATAGCCATCTCAACCATGCCAAGTTCTTGACCTATATGGAACAGGCACGCATGCTCTACACCTCAGAAATCGTGGGCGTGCCCTTCACCAGCGAGCGCGCGCGGCCGCAAACGCGCATGATCCTGGCCAGCATTCAGGTGGATTACCGGCGTCCGGTGCATTTCGGCGAGGAGATTCTCGTTCATTCCCGCTGCCCAAAGCTGGGCAACAAGAGTTTCCAGATGGAACACATCCTGCTCGCCGCTGGCGAGGAAGCCGCCCACGCCCACTCGACCATCGTCGCCTATGATTATGGCGCTGGACAATCGGTACCCCTACCCGGCGAATGGCGCCAACGCATCCTCGATTTCGAACCATGCCTACGCAAGAAAAAAGAGGAGCACGCCTCATGAGCGCCTTGGGTGTTGCGCCGCTACCCCTAAAGCGGCGAGAAATCCTGGATACAGGGATGGCCTATGTGGACGAAGGCAGCGGTCAGCCGCTCGTCTTCCTACATGGTAACCCCACCTCTTCATACCTCTGGCGCAACATCATCCCGGTCCTGACTACCCACGCGCGTTGTCTGGCGCCAGATTTGGTGGGCATGGGCGCCTCTGGGCCCAACCCGCGCGGCCGCTACCGCTTCGTCGACCATGTGCGCTACCTCGACGCCTGGTTGGAAACGCTCTCGCTCACCAACGATGTCACTTTCATCGCGCACGATTGGGGTTCGGCGTTGGCCTTTCACCGCGCCCGTCGCTTTCCCGAGCAAATCCGCGCCCTCGTCTATATGGAAGCGCTCGTCTGTCCGCTGACTTGGGCGGATTGGCCGGAAGCAGCGCGCAAGATATTCCAAGCCATGCGCTCACCCGCCGGCGAGGAAATCATCCTGCAAAAGAATGTCTTCGTCGAGCGCATCCTACCAGCCAGCATCCTACGCCCCTTGACGCCGCCCGAGCGCGCCGCTTACGAAGAGCCCTACCGCGAATTGGGGGAAGCGCGCCGCCCAACACTCACATGGCCGCGCGAAATTCCCATCGATGGCGAACCTGCAGATGTCCAAGCCATCGTGGAAGAATACGCCGCCTTCTTGAGCGCATCCCCATTGCCCAAACTATTCATCAACGCCGAACCCGGCATGATCCTGACCGGTGCTCAACGCGAATTTGCGCGCCGTTTCCCCAACCAACGCGAGGTCAGCGTACGCGGGCTGCATTTTATCCAAGAAGATTCGCCGGCCGAGATTGGCGCGGCCATCGCTGATTTCTGGGCCAACCTGCCCTGAACAACTACAAAATCAGCCGCCGCCCAAACGCAGCGCCGACGGTCTCGATAACAACAAAAGACACAATACTCAGGGGCAATCGCACCATTTCTCTCTCTTTCGCTTTCAAATTTTGGGTGGCTTGCGTCGCAGCAAGACGGCGGCCCGCCTCTCCGCGAGGCGAACCAACACGCCATGCAATATCAGCAAGGCCAGCCAGCCCAATATCCCCCAAATCAGCAAACGCCAGGCACCGCGCAGCCAAAGGAGCAACAAGAAATTGCCGAGCAAGAAAAGCCCTTGATGCAAACGAAAGCTACGACGCAAGCGAGACGCCTGCCGACGGGCCGCGATTAAGGTCGCTTCCCCAGAGTCCGCAGCCTCCGATTTTGCCGGCGGCTCAATCCGGCTCGGTTGTTGCGCGCCCATCAGCGGAAAAGATTTCGTCGACAGGCGCGCATTTTACGATTGGTTTTCAGCGCTGGTCGCGCTTAGGTCAACGCCAACACACGGCAAGGGCCGCCTGAGCCGTCTTTCCAACGCGGCACACCGAGGATGACCGTCGCCTTCTTATCCTGGATGGCTGCCAGGTTACGCACATTCTCGATGCCATATTTTCCAGCGCCCAAGATGATGTAATGCACCGGGAAGGTCGCTGAATTGCCGGGGTCTTGGCTCATCGTATCCACGGCGATGCCACGGATATCGCGTTCCTCGACCAAAAAGGCGGCGGCCTCGGCGCCAAAACCGGGGAAATGGGCCGTGCCATCCGCATCCCAGTTGCCATAAGCCGCCTGGTCGTAGAATTTCTCTTCCCAGCCAGAATGCATGCAGACCAGAGCGTTGGGCGGAATTTCGCCATTCGCGCTCTCCCAGGCGCGCAGATCCTCGACCGTGACGAAGGCGTCTGCGTCTTCAGCGGCGCGCGCGGCGATATCGATCACGACTGCCGTGCTTACGAGCAGATTTGGGTCGTAGGTATCGACATTCTCGCCGCCATCGAGGATGAAATGCGAAGGGATATCCACATGAGTGCCGGTGTGTTCGTTAAAGCTCCATTGTTGCCAATGGATGACCTCCGAGAGGAAATCGATCTTCTCCCGCTTGGCCGCGAAATCACTGCCGAAGATATGCGGCGCGTCCTCGCCCATGATATGCGATAGATCGACGACCGCACTCATCTCCATATCGGCGAAGAGCGGTGTCGGCGCGGCAGTGGCGACGGTCGCACCGGCCGCAAGACCACCGCTGAGCTTGAGAAAATTGCGCCGACTCATGCTCGGCAACCCGTCTTTATCCAACCGTTCGCGAACAGCCGCCATGATTTTTGGTGAGCACATTTGCCTTACCCCCTAATTCTTCCCTAACATCCAACAAAAAAGCCAATCGTTCGGATTGGCTTCACGCAACGGATACTTTGGGTAGGCTACTGTACCCGGCTAAAGAAGCCGGAATTCCTTAGGGTGTCACCCCCATACAGTAGCAACAAAGTTCCCAATGCATGGTTGGCAATGTAACGCACCACCACCCTTTTGTCAAATTTTGCGCAAACCATTCCGCCTCTGCGCGCAGTTGACGCGCGCGTCAACTTTGCTAGAATCAGTTTGCTCGGGTTGATGACTTCCCTACGCACTATGCCGAGGTAGCTCAGTTGGTAGAGCACTGCACTGAAAATGCAGGAGTCCCCAGTTCGAATCTGGGCCTCGGCATCATTGTTAAGCGTCGTTCATAGCGTAGAAATTGGCTCCATCTCCACCATCCAACCGCGACGCGGTGGTTGCGCGCGGAAGATGAGCGCCACCTCGTTGGTTGCCTCGCCCCCGCGCAAGAGCACCTGCCAGCGATAATAATCCTGCAATCGATGGTAATAGCAAGGCAAGGGGCCGATGACTTCTAGGGTGCGCAGACGCAGGCGGCGCATCCTGGCGCGTATCCAGCGGGCCGCTTTCTCCGCCTCGCCACGCGCGCGCGCTTCTTGTTTGTGCCGACAAACAACGCGCGCCAGCTGCCCAAAAGGTGGGTTCTCCAGCTCACGGCGCAGCGTCAGCTCCTTTTCCGCGAAACCATCGTAATCATGCCGCGCCGCCATCTGGATGACATGGTGCTCTGGCTGATAAGTCTGCAATAACACCTGCCCCCCCAACAAGCTGCGACCGGCTCGGCCCGCGACCTGCGTCAACAATTGAAACACGCGCTCCGCCGCGCGAAAATCCGGCAAGGCTAGGCCACGGTCCGCATTCACAACGCCGACCAGGGTGACTAGGGGTAAGTCCAACCCCTTAGCGATCATTTGCGTGCCGATGAGCACCGGCACATCCCCCTCTAGGTAACGGCGCAAAATCCGCGCGTGGTCCTCCGGACGGCGCGCCGAATCGGCATCCCAACGCAAGCTGCGCGCCTTTGGGAAATGCTCTGAAAACACCCTTTGCACCTGCTGTGTGCCAGCACCATAAAAACGGATGTGATGCGAGGCACAACGGGGACAACGAGCCGGTAGCGCGCGTCGGGCACCACAATGATGACAACGCAAACGGCCATCTTCATGTTGAGTGAGTGGTGTGTCGCAGCGGTTGCAAGAGAGGACGCCACCACAATCCCGACAGAAGATATGGGTGCGCAGACCACGCCGATTCAAATAGAGAATCGCCTGCTCACCACGCGCCAACACCCCGCCCAAAGCGCGAAGCAAAGCGGCGCTGAAGATGGAACGGTTGCCAGCGGCCATCTCCGCCCGCATATCGATGATTTTTACCTGCGGCAAGGAGAGTTTGAGGGCATCTTCATTGGGCGGCGCCAGGGGACGATAACGATGCGCGCGGCCGCTACGCCCGGCTAGGTAATCCAACTGGCGCCGATGCGTGTAGACGCGTTGCGGCAAACGCAAATGGCGCAATTCTCCCTGCCGCGCGCGCTGGTGAGTTTCCAGCGCTGGCGTCGCGCTGCCCAGCAACAACAACCCACCCGCACGGCGCATCATCTCCTCCGCCAGCGCGCGGGCGTGATAATGCGGTGGCGGAAAAGGTGGCGTTTGTTGGTAGCTGGCGTCATGTTCCTCATCGAGGATGACCAGGCCAAGGCGTCGCAAGGGTGTGAAGAGGGCAGAACGCGCGCCGACGATGATGCGCAATTGGCCCGCGCGCGCGAGGCGGAGGATTTCCTGCCGCTCCCTTTCCGGCACCGCCGAATGCAGGGCGGCCACTTCTCCAGGAAAGCGCGCCGCCACTCGCGCCAGCGTTTGCGCGGTCAGGGCTATCTCCGGCACCAGCAAGATGGCCGAACGCCCCTCATCCAGCGCTTGTTGGATGGCCCGCAAATACAGTTCGGTCTTGCCACTACCCGTCACACCATGGAGGAGAAAGGCGGCATATCTGCCCGCGGCCAAGGCCTTGGTGAGCGGCTGCCAGGCTTTCTCTTGGTCGGGCGTGAGCGGCGGTGGCTTTCTAGGGTAGTGAGCCAGCGTGGCCTCATCGACTCTGGGCACCGGCAAGGTGGGCTTGGCCGGGCGAGCCAAAAGGTGGCCACTCGCGAGCAAATTTCGCAAATTGGCCGGGGTGGCGCCGCGCGCGCGCAATTCAGCACGGCTGAGCGCGCCGCCCGCTGCCCGCAACTGCTCGAGGATTGCCCGCTGCTCGGCGTTGCGCTGCCGCTTCCTTTTCCCCTGCCGCAATCCCAACTCATTCGTCACTGCGGGTATGGCAAGCGACAGGCGGTAACATCCACCTTCACCGCCAGCGCCACCAATCCGTTCCCGGCGGATGAGGCCGGCCAGCGCCAGCGCCTTGGCCCCATTCCCTGGTATCGCCATGAGCGACAAACCACGCGTGCCGGCCGCGGCGACTGCGGCCAGCAAGGCGGGGGCCGCGACCCATTGCAAAATTTCTGCCGAGCGGCGCTGGGGTGGTGGGCGCAGGCGCATTTCCGCCCGCACCAAACCGCGCGCCGCCAAGTCCTTCAGCGCTTTCCGCCAAGGCATACCAGGCATGCGCCCACTCAATTGGCGACCCCAGAGCGGTCCCCGTTGCCGCAGCCAATTCAGCAATTGATGCTCGAATAGCGTTTCGCCACGTGCGCCCTCATCGAGCAAACAAACCCACCAATCGCGCCCAGCCAGGCTCCCGCGCGGTAGGAAAAGCCAAAGGCAACGCCCCAAAGGCGCCAAATAACGCTCGCTCAGCCAATAGGCCAAATCAATTTCACGCTCGCCAATCAAGGGCTCCGATTGGAGGATGGCTTCCAGCGGGCGCGGCGCTGACACTTCGCTACGGTTATGTGTGGCGACGACCAAGGCGCTGCGCTGCCCTTGGTGCAACGGCACCTGCACCAATTGCCCGCAGCGCACCTGCCCAAGCAAGGGAGCGGGGATGGCATAAGTCAGCGTACCAGCCCGTATGCTGGGTATGGCCACTTCGGCAAATTCGGGCGTTTCCATAGCGCTAGGATAGCGCGGCGCCAAAACAGCGCAGCACTATCATCCCAGCGCGCGCAATATCAGGATGATGGAATCATCCGCCTCCAATTCCGTATAGCGCTCCAGCACGAGTTGCTCGAAAGCCTGGGGTAGCGCTTCGAGCAGCGTGCCCAGCGACCCCTCGTCGGCATGAAAGGAACGCAACTCGCCAACCCTCTCCATCCCTTGGCCATACCAGAAGGTGTGCATCGCGATGCCGCCGTCCCGAAGAATTCGTCGTTGCGCTTCGAGCGATTTTCGCCAATCGGCCGTCGCCAAATAGGGCAAGACTTTGTTGGAATAAATCCCATCAAAGCGTCGGTCGGTCGCTAGGCTGACCGCATCGAGATGTAGCAGGTCTGCATCCGGGTTGCGGTCAAGATAGCGTTGGAGAAAGGCCCGCGAGCGGTCTGAGCCGGTCACGCGGGCGAAATGCCGCGCGAGCAAGGGCAAATCCACCCCGGTGCCCATACCCAACTCCAACACAGTCGCCGTCGCCGTCAACCATTCAGCGAAACGCGCGATGAGTGCTTCACGGAGCGCCAAGCCAGCCCCACCATCTTCAGCCACTAAGGTCGCATAAGCCTCCACATGGGCGGGGTCTTCCCAATAATCCTGACCGGTGAACTCAGGCATGGGTGTCACACCTCTGCGCACGCCGCCACTGCTTGCAATTCGCACCAGAGGTGAGGCCCAACGCTTTCACCATTCTCAATCGCCAAATCCACCGCCCCTCCTTCTCTCCCCGTCTCCCTCCATCAGCCCAGCGACATCCTGCCCGCCAACGCCGAGTATAGCGCTATACTCGGGATTCAATGAACATGAAGCCTCCCCTCCAGGGTATGCGCGTCCTGGACCTCAGTCGCCTCCTCCCTGGCAATGTTTGTACTTTCCTGCTCCGCCAGCTTGGCGCAGAAATCATCAAAATCGAAGACCCCGATGGCGGGGATTACGGACGCTCTTTTCCGCCGCAGGTGGGTGAAAGCGGCGCCTTTTTCCAAGTCGGCAATCGTGGCAAGCGCTCCATCATCCTCGATCTCAAACATGGAGACGGGCGAGCAGTCCTGCATCGCCTGGTCATGAGCGCGGATGTGCTCGTCGAGGGCTTTCGGCCAGGAGTGATGGCGCGCTTGGGTTGCGACGAGGGGGCCCTGCGCGCGCGAAACCCGCGCCTGGTGTATTGCGCGCTGGCGGGTTGGGGGCAAGAGGGCCCTTACGCGCAACGCAGCGGGCATGACCTGAACTATATCGCCGCCGCCGGGCTCGTCGCCGAACCTTTCCCAATGGATGCGACACCACCGCCGGCCGGGCAAATTGCCGATGTCGGCGGCGCCTATTTGGCCCTCGCCGCCATCCTAGCCGCCCTCTTGCGCCGCGAAACTACCGACAGGGGCGCTTTCATCGATGTCTCGCTCGCGGAGGCTGCCCTACCCTTTGCGCTCTTCGGTTGGGTGGAAGCCTGGGCACAACCCGAGGCGAATCCGCGCCATCTGCGCGGCGGGATCGCCGCTTACGCCAATTATCGCGCGCGCTGCGGGAAACTCGTCACCCTTTCTGCTTTGGAAGCGAAATTTTGGCAGCGCTTCGCCAAGGCAGTCGGGCGCGACGATTGGCTCGCCGGCGACCATACCGAAGCGCAACGCCAACAAAAGTTGCGCGCGGAGCTCCGCGCCCTTTTCGCGACCCAATCCGCGGCAGAATGGGAAGCGCTTCTCGGTCCGGCCGATTGTTGTTTCGAGATTGCGCGCGAGCCCGCCGACTGGCCAGAACACCCACAACACCGCGCACGCGCGATGAGCGGTATCGCGGCCGATGGCCTGCCTTGGCTGCGTAGCCCACTCCGCCTCAGCGAGACCACCGGTACACCCGAACCGAGCGCCAAAGCGCCGGGCTACGGCGCCGATACGCGCGCAATCCTCGCCGAAACTGGCTATTCCCAGGCGGAAATCGCGGCGCTCCTGAACAGCGGCGCCGCGCGCGCGCAATCCAGCGACGAGCCAGCTGACCACTGATGCCGCCAAACCTGCCCACCCTCATCTTTGCCACGCCTGCTAGCGAACCAGCCTGGGCGCGGGATATCTGCGCGCACCTCAGCGGTGAATTTCGTTGTCAGCGCTTCCAGACGCGGCGGCGTCTCGTCGCTCGTTTGGCACGCGCCGCCGCCGCTGCCCTTTTCATCGACGCCACCCGAATGGATTGGCGTCAGTGGCTCATTTTGCCAAAGGCTTCTCCCGCCACGCGGCGCATCCCCATCTTTTTCATTGGCGAAAAAAGTGAGCAACGGGCGACAGCCCTCGCCAATGGCGCCGATTTCGCCTTCAGCCCAACCACCATCGCCAACGAAGCGCCCATCTTGCTCGCGAAGGTCGCCCGCAAGCCCAGCGCCGCCGAACGCGCCGCGCTCACTTGCGCCTGTGCAGGGACCCTGCCCGCGCTCGCGCGCGAAGGCATCGCCCAATTCAACGCCGGTCATTACTACCAACAACATGACCTATTTGAGGAACTCTGGGTCAAGACCAGCGGCTCCGAACGCGATTTGTACCGCGCCATCCTGCAAATTGGTGTCGCCTATTACCATATTGAGCGTGGCAATTGGCGGGGCGCCTATAAGATGCTCCTGCGCAGCCAGCAATGGCTTCATTGGTTACCCGCAGTTTGCCAAGGGGTGGATGTCGCGGCCCTGCAGCGGGATTCACGCGCCCTCCAAGCCGCCCTCGAGCGTCTGGGAGAAGCGCGCTTGGGCGAAATCGACCGCGCGCTTTTGCGGCCGGTGATCTGGAATGACGGCGGCTGAGCCACTAAACTAACCCTATGGCAAAAAACAACGAGCGCCTATCACGGGAAATGGTCGACCGCATCGCCGCTCTCGCGCAACTGGAGTTGAGCGAAGCCGAAATCGAGCGCTTCCAACAACAGCTCACGGATGTCTTCGCCCATTTCCAACAGTTATCGGAGGTGGATACGAGTGAGCTCTTGGCTGACGAGCGCGCCACCATCCTTCCCCAAGAGCTACGCGCCGATGTGGCGGATGAGCCCCTGACGCCAGCGGCCGCCCTGGCCAATGCGCCCGAACAAGAGGCCGGTCAATTCCGCGTACCCGCCATCCTGCCCCAAGAAGATTAGTGGCATAAGATATCAAAATTCGGATTCGCGCATTTTCCGCTTCTCAATATGCTGAGCGGAAAGCATCTCGCTCGTCGAGGAGATCATGCCCCAAACCGCAACCCGCCCACAGGGTACACGGTTGCTCTATCTGGCGCGCGTCCGCCGTTCTGACCAGCTGTCGGCGCTCCTGCGCGCGCTGTTGCTGGCCAGTACCGCTTTCGCCGCCTATGTAGCCCTGCTCACCGCCCGCGACCGCCAACTCATCGACCCGGTCTGGATGGACATCGGCTTGCTGACGGCCATACTGCTCGGTACGCTCTCTTGCCTACGCTTCATCACACACCTGATACTCTTGCCGGGCCGTCGAAACCAACTCATCTGTCTTTACGACCAAGGATTCACCTGGCGTCAAGGCCGCGATGAAAAGCGCTACCCCTGGAATCAAGTGGTCCGCTACCAAGAGAATTTGCGCGGGCCGGCCGCGCTATCCTACGGTAATTTGAAGCTGCAGACGGTCGACGAGCGAGCATACCAACTCACCGCCGTACATGGCAACCTGCGGCGCATCGCCCGCCTCATCCGCCCCTACATCGCCGAAGCCACCGCCCAACAGATGCAAGCAACCTTGCAACGCGATCGGCCGGTGCGCTTGCACCGTAAATTGCTCGTTTGGCCCAATGGCGTCAGCCTCCAAGGGCGGGAAATCACCTGGCCCGAGCTGGAATTGCGCATCCGCCGCGGGCGCCTGCAATTTCACCAACGCAAAACCAACGGCAAAACGCGCGCTGTCAAAGCCTTGCCCCTCCGCACCATCGGCAACTTGGCCGGTTTCTTACAACTCACGCAAAGCGCCCAGCGCGCGAGCGCCGACCAACTTTAAGCGAAATCAGCAACCATTCAGTATCCAATTACCATCCACTGGTTGGGAATTGGTGTATTCCGCGTTATGTTTAATCATGGTGTTTTAGCCAAAAATGGTTTGCTCAGGAGGCGGATCATGCGACGGCTTGGACTCAGTTTCCGCTTTGTAGCCTACTTGCCCTTGCTCGCCATTTTTCTCATCCCCAGCGTCGCCGCGCGCGCGCAAGCGGGGTTTGCTTGGCGCGCCGAATATTTCGACAACCCCTATTTGATCGGCGAAGCGAAAATTACGCGCGTTGAGCAAAATCTCAACCTCGACTGGCAGGTTCATTCACCCGGTGAGGGTATCCCAGCCGATGGCTTCAGCGCGCGCTTCGGCAGCGACCCGATCCTCCCTGCCGGCGATTATCGCTTCGAATTCCGCGTCGACGACGGCATCAACCTATATGTCAACCACCGTTTGGTGCTCTCCACCTTTGAAGCGCCCCGTCCTGGCCAGTTGATCGTTGCGCAGGTATCATTGTCTGCCGGCCAACATCATTTCCAGGTTGACTATCACGAGGCGAGTGGCCCCGCCTATTTGCACCTCAACTTTTACAACATCGCCGCGCCGCCGGCGCCCATTCATTACCCACCAGACCGCTTGACGGATGGCAACCTCGTCAACCTGCCCAACCGCTGGTACGCACAATTCTATGACAACCAGACCCTCAGCGGTTCACCCCCCGCCACCCAAACTGCTGAGCCCATCAACAATGACTGGGGTTCTGGTCCACCACAAGTGGGTTTCAAGAATGATCATTGGTCGGTGCGCTTCAGCAGCAACCAAATCCTACAGGGAGGCCGCTATACTGCGACCGTCCGTGTGAATGCCGATGATGGTCTGCGCCTCATCATCGATGGCGTGACTTGGCTGGATACCTGGGGCGACCCGAAAGGGATCCCGCTCAGCGCAACGCGTGACCTCGCGCCGGGCCCACACACCTTCGTCATCGAATTTTATGATGATCGCGATTACGCCTTCCTGAATTTCTGGTTGCGGCGCGAGGGGGGAGCGCCGGCGCCCGCGCCACCCGCCGCACCCTTACCAGCGCGACCAACGCCGCCGCCAATCCCCGTCGCCACACCCACGGTGAATGTCATCACCTATGGCGATGGCGTGGTGAGCACCGGCCGCCTCAATGTACGCACCCTCCCGGAAACACGGGATACACCGGTCATCACCGTCATCACGCGCGGCAACCGTCACCCCATCGTCGGCAAGAATGTCGATGGCAGCTGGTGGCAAATTGTCGTCAACGGGCGCATCGGTTGGGTCTACGCGCGCTACCTAAAACCCGACGCCTCCGTGCGCGTTGCCAACATCCCCATCACTCATAAGGGCGCCACACCGCTGCGGTCGCCCACGGATTACGCGCTCATCGCCATCAAACGAACCGTCATCCGCGCTCATCCCAGCAATGGGGATGCCCTTCTCGGTCATTTGCCCAGCGATATTTCTGTTCCAATCGTCGGACGAACCGCAGAATGGGGTTGGTGGCAAATCCGTCATGATGGCATGCAAGGTTGGGTGAGCGCCCGCGATACGCGCATCGACAGCCAGCTCTTGTTGAGAGCCGTACCCGTGACCACACCCTGAAAGGACCATCGATTGCGCCGCCCGCGGTTTGCGCATCGTTAAAGGCGGTCCATCGTCCCCATCAGCACGAAGACAGACCGCGATTGGAGCCCATCACCTCCTTTATTGGTCAAATGAAAATGGATATTTGCGCTTGTGGATTTTCTATGCTATACTCCATTCGTAGCGTGTATGCGCTGACATTCTCTTCTTTCCCAAGAGCACACAACCCATTGTTAGCAATTTCCCTCCCATCCGCGAGACCGTGTCCGGTGAGCGCCTGGCTTAGCGAAGAGGCAGAGCGCCAAATCCTTGCGCGCCGGAACAGAAAGGTTGTATCCTGAACGCTGAAAGTCCCTCCCCGACCCCCACACGCCAGCGCCAGCGTCGCCATTCTTCTGCATCCAATGGCGATTCGTCTGGCAACAATTACCAACGCAACGCCATTCGCCTCCGCGAACAAAAGATCGAGACCCTGCGCGAATTGGCAAAAAACGCCGGTCTATCCAACAGCGATGAGTTGAGCAAACCGCAGCTGGTCGACGCCCTGATGCGCCAGCAAGCGGAGAAGCGCGGCCAGCAAGTGCGCAGCGGTGTCCTCGAAATCATGCACGAGGGCGGCGGCGGCCATGGTTTCTTGCGGGCCGAGAAATATCTGCCTGGTCCCAACGACGCCTATGTTAGCGCCGACCTCATCCGCCGTTTTGACTTGCGCGCCGGCGACCAAGTTGCCGGCCTGGCGCGCGCGCCACAACGCTCGCAACGCTCCCCCGGCCTCATTCATATCGACACCGTCAATGGCAGCCCCGTCGCCGAGTTGCGCAAACGCAACCGTTTCGAACAACTCACCCCCATCTTTCCCGACCAACGCTACAACTTGGAAACCAATCCGCGCATCCTATCCACTCGCCTCATCAACCTCATCGCCCCCATTGGCCGCGGGCAACGAGGGCTCATCGTCTCGCCACCCAAAGCGGGCAAGACCACTGTCCTCAAAGAAATCGCCAACGCCATCCGCCAAAATTACCCCGATGACTACTTGATGACGGCCCTAATTGGCGAGCGCCCTGAGGAAGTCACCGATATGGAGCGTTCTGTGGATGCCGAAGTTTTTGCCTCCACCTTCGATGACCCCGTCCAACATCATGTGCGCGTGGCCGAGATGGCCCTAGCCCGCGCCAAGCGCCTGGTCGAATACCAACGCCATGTTGTGTTGCTCTTGGATAGCATCACGCGCCTCGCGCGCGCTTACAATCTCGTCGTCCCAACCAGCGGGCGGACACTCTCGGGCGGTCTGGACCCAGCGGCAATCCACCCACCCAAACGCCTCTTCGGCGCGGCGCGCAATGTCGAAGAAGGTGGCTCTTTGACCATCGTCGCCACCTGCCTCGTCAATACGGGTAGCAAGATGGATGATGTGATTTACGAAGAATTCAAAGGTACCGGCAATATGGAGCTCATCCTGAGCCGCAAATTGCAAGAGCGGCGCATTTTCCCCGCCTTTGATGTCGAACAATCTTCCACGCGGCGTGAAGAGATGCTCCTGGGCCCCGATGTTTTGCAACGTGTCTATACCCTGCGCCATATGTGGTCGCACCTGGCCGAAAATCCCGAAGCCGGCCCAGTGGAAGCGACCATGCAATTGCTCAATCAGTTGCGTCAAAGCGATAGCAATGAAGAATTCCTCAACAACTTGAAGAATTAAACCATGATTGATGTGAATCAACTCCGCAAAGGGGCCACCTTCACCCAAAATGGCGAGTTGTTCAAGGTCTTGCAATTCACTCACCATAAACCTGGCCGTGGCAAAGCCACCATCCGCGTCACCATCCGCAACCTACGCAGCGGTAGCACAACCGAGACCACCTTCAACTCTGGTGAGCGTGTGCAGGATATCCGCCTCGAAGCCCAGGATGTCGAATATCTTTACGACGATGGCGAGTTCCTGACTTTCATGGACCTGGAAAATTACGATCAGCCACAAGTCAACCGCGAAATTTTCGGTGCGGATGCGCTATTCCTCAAAGAAGGCGCAGCGCTCAAGTTGATCCGCTATGAAGGCGAAATCCTCGACTACGAATTACCCATCAGTGTCGAGCTGCGCGTCACAGAGGCTGAAGCGGCCGTCGCCGGCGATACCGCCAACTCACCCAGCAAGAAAGTCACCTGCGAGACCGGCCTGGTCGTCACCGTACCCCTATTCGTGAATGTCGGCGATACCTTGCGCGTCAAAACCGAAGACGCCAGCTATATGACGCGGGTCTGAAGGGCGTTTCTAGCAAACCGCAGCGTTGCCAACAAGCCGCAACGGCTCCACCGCTATCACAAAAAAAACGGGGCGGGCAAAGTTAGCGCGGCTTGGTCAAACCGAGAAGGACCCGCTTCAAACTACGCGGCAACGCGTCTCCAGCGCGCCGATGCCCTCGACCCCAACGCGCACGACATCGCCATCGCCCAAGAAGCGCGGCGGCGACATGCCCGCCCCCACCCCCGAGGGCGTCCCGGTCAGGATCACATCACCTGGCTCCAAGGTGAACATGCGCGCGCAATAGGCAACCAAATAGGGGATGCGAAAATGCATCGCCGCTGTGTTGCCATCCTGCATCCTCGCGCCGTTGACCTCTGTGGTCAAGCGCAGCGCATGCGGGTCGGCGATTTCATCCCGCGTGACCAATACTGGCCCCAACGGGCAAAAGCCAGCTAGGTTCTTCGCGCGAATCCATTGCTGCTCGCGGCGCTGAATGTTGCGCGCCGTCAAATCGTTGGCCACGGTATACCCAAATACGAAATCATAAGCCTGCGCTTCGTCGATGTGCTGACAGCGAGCGCCGATGACGACGGCCAGCTCCACCTCCCAATCGACCATCGCCGTCAGTGCCGCTTCCCAACGGACTTCTGCGCCATGCCCAACTACGCCGCTGGCGAATTTGGCGAATATGACCGGCGCTTCCGGCAAATCTCCGCCCAGCTCCTGCGCGTGTTCGACATAATTCTTGCCGATGGCGATGATTTTGCGCGGGCGAAGCGGTGCTTCCCAGGTCACCTCATTGGGGTCCAGGTAGCGCGCGCTGCGGCTCGGGAGCGTGTTGCGCTCCAGTACCTCTTCCAACGAATTGGGCCAACTGGCGACATTGATGCGCCCCTCATGAAGGATGCCCAGTTGCCGCTGCTGTCGATGCGTAAAGGTGAGCAATTGCAAGGATCCATCCCCTCCATTAACCAATGCTATTGTAGCGCGTGCCGTCACTTCGCGGCCGTAAGAGAGCGCGTGCCGTCATTTCGCGGCCGTAAGAGAGCGCGTGCCGTCACTTCGCGGCCCTGTGTTATACTCTGGCTCAATCAAGAATGATCGCATGGACCTCCTTCCGCCAATATCCCCGCTGCGCCTCGCCATATTCGCTCTATTGCTCACACTCAACGGTTTGGTCATCGCGCAAGAGCGAGAAGCACCCTACCAACCACGCTATTCCCCCACGCCCTGCCAATTGGAGTTACCAGCCAAGGAAATCCTTGCCGAGACGGTCAGTTGCGGTTTCCTCACCGTCCCCGAAAACCGGATTTCACTTCGTACGGCATTGCGCCTTTCCGTCATCCGCTTGCACGCGCGCGCCACCAAGCCGGCGAACGACCCCATCGTTTATCTCGCCGGTGGCCCTGGGGGGAGCGCCAGCAGCCGCCTCGACGAATGGTTGGCATCACCGCTGAGGGAAGAGCGCGACATCTATTTGCTCGACCAACGGGGCACGGGTCTCTCACGGCCATCATTGGATTGTAGCGCGGCCTATGGCGGCACAACCTACAGTTGGACGCGGCGTTGTCTGCGCATCCTCAGCCGCCGTGGTGTCGACCCCCGACAATACACCAGCCGCACGAGCGCCGCCGACATCCGCGATTTGCGCCTCGCTCTCGGTATCGCAGAATGGAACTTGGTCGGCGTTTCCTATGGCTCACGGTTGGCGCTGACGGTCTTGCGCGACCACCCGCAGGGCATCCGCTCCGTCATCTTGGATTCCGTTTATCCCCCACAAGCGGATTTTTACGGCGAACAACCGGCGAATGGCGCCCGCGCGCTAGCGACACTTTTCGCGGCCTGTGCGGTCGACGAGGGCTGCGCCACTCACTACCCAAAACTGGAAACGGTTTTCCAACAAACCATGAGCGCGCTCAAGCGACAATCCTTGCTGATGGTGCTGCCAAAAATCCCTGGCGAGCCAGTGACCAGCGTCTTTGGCAGCGCCGATTTTTATGCCAACACCTTTCGCGCCCTCTATTCGGTGGAGGATATCGTCCAATTGCCGCTGGCCATCTATGAGCTGAGTGTCGGCAACACGGAAGCATTCGCGGCGCTCATCAGCGCCAGAAAGGCACGCGGAAATGCCGTCCACGATGGTGTCTATTACTCTGTGCAATGTGCGGAAGAAGCACCCTTCACCAACCGCGCCACCCTAGCGAGCAAAACGAACATCTTTCCGCCCGTATTCCGAGCCGATATTCTGCGTGGCTTGCGCGATGGGCTGGCCATCTGCGATTTCTGGCCCGTCGCGCCAGCGGACCCCAAAGAGGCAAAAGCGGTGTATAGCGCGATCCCGACCCTCTTGTTGGCGGGCGAATTCGACCCCATCACACCCCCATCCTGGGCCGCGCGCGCCGCAGAAACCCTCAGCAACAGCCATCTTTACACGCTCCGCGGCATCGGCCATGGCGTCATCCGCAGCAGCGATTGCGCCAACAAAATCGCCCAAGCCTTCTTATCCGCGCCACAAAAAGAGCCCGCGCACGATTGCCTTTCGTCGCTCCAACCGCCGCGCTTCGTCATCGCCAACCACGATAAACCGCCAACCACTGAGGGCAATTGAGGGTGGTTCCTTGCTTGCGCCGTCGATTTATTCTAAATTATCCGTAACGCTTCAAGCGGAGGAGCAACGCTATGGCCAAAGAGACTCGCGAGATTGAGCAATCCTTCCTCGCATCATTGGCGCAAGAGACCGGCGCGGAGCTCGCTGAATGGATGGAAACCCTACGCTCGACCGGGTTGACGAAAAACAACGAGCTCGTCCGCTGGCTCAAGAACGAGCGAGCGTTCAACCACCTACAAGCAACGCTCCTGACCGGGATTTTCCTGAATGACGGTGAGCCTGTATTCCATTACCCGACACTTTTCCAACGCCTATTCGCAGGCAAAGAAGGGCAAAAAGCGCTCTACGATACCATCGTCCGCGCAATCGAAGCGGAGCTACCGAGCGCGCTTTTCATCCCCACCAAAACCTATGTCTCGCTCGAAGAAGATTGCGTTTTTGGCTGCGTGAAAATCAACAAGGGCAACATTCGCGTGGGCTTGGATTTGGGCAGAGAGCCTTTCGGTGAATACTTGCAGAAAGGTGTGGGCTTGGGCGCGATGCCGAACATCACGCATATGGTTGAGCTGAGCGATGTGCGAGAAATTGACGAAAGACTCCCCCTCGCTGCGCGCCAGGCTTACCAGCGCAATCACGATGCCGAGGCGACGAAACGATAGCCGACACCGCGTGAAGTGAGGATGTATTGCGGCTGTGTGGGATTGGGCTCCAATTTTTGGCGCAAATAATGGATATAGAGTTTCAGACCATCGACGGATTCATTGCTCCTTTCACCCCAGGCTTCACGCACCAATTGTCTACGCGTGACGACGCGCCCAGCATGCCGCACCAAAACGCTGAGTAGGTTGAATTCTTTTGGCGTGAGGTGCGTGAGATGGTCATCGATATAAACCTCGCGGTTCAAGAAATTCACGCGCAAGGACCCACCCTGATAGCAATTTTGCGTATCCAACCCGCCTGGCGGCACACGGCGTAGGTGCGCGCGCACTCGCGCCACCAATTCATCGTTGTCATAGGGCTTGGTGATGTAATCATCGGCACCCAATTCAAGGCCGCGCACCACATCCGCCGTCTGGTTGCGCACAGTGAGGAAGATGATTGGCACATCGGATAGTTCGCGCAAACGGCGACAGACTTCCCAGCCATCCATGCCGGGCATCATGACATCGAGCAAGACTAGGTCGGGTTGATGACGGTAGGCGAGGCGCAAGCCCCCTTCAGCGCTATCGGCAACGATGGTCTGGAAACCGCGCCAATCGAGCAAAGTCGCGAGTAATTGACGGTTTGCCGCCTCGTCGTCGATGATGAGGATTTTTTCAGCCATCCCACCTTTCCCGCTTCATGCCGATTCACCGAAGGCTGCTCAACGCTTCCGCCAATCCTCAGCATACGCAAATTCCGATCTCACGCAACCACTACCCCTTCTTCACGACCGTATTCTAGCGGCGGCGGCTGGGCTAACTTCGCTAGCGTCAACACCGCTGATGCGCTATCCTATACAATCAAGGTCTCTCTCCCAATAGCCCCAATGGCCGAAATCACTCGCCAACAACTCATCCTCGCTCTCATCAGCGCCGGCCCCAACCCACGCCTGGCGGGACTCGATCTCAGCGGGCTCGACCTGCAACGGCTAGACCTAGAAGGGGCCAACTTGCGCGGCGCCAATTTGCGCGGCGCCAATATCCAAGAGGCCATCTTGCGCAACACCAACCTCACCGGCGTCGATTTCAGCGAGGCCAACCTCAGCTATGTCGATGGCAACGGCGCCAACCTCAAATTGGCCACCCTATCGGGCGCCGATTTGCGCTATGCCCGTTTCAGCAACGCCACTTTCGACAGCACCAACCTGCGTGGTGCGGACCTCAGTAGCGCCAACCTGCGCGGCGCGCGCTTCAGCGAAGTCGAAATTGATGAATCCACCACCTGGCCCGACGGCCAGCATGGCTCCATCGTCAATCTCGAACGCTACCTCACATGAATACACCCGCGGCAATCCCCATCGAGGTTGAAGTGGTGGCCGGCCAGGCCGGCTGCCCGCTTGCTCATCGGATATCAGATTGGTGGTTGTTATGCGCATCTTGATACTCGGCGGTACCCATTTCCTCGGCCGTCATTTCGTCGAGGCCGCTCGCGAGCGCGGCTGGGATATCACCCTCTTCAATCGTGGCCAGACAAACTCCGCGCTATATCCCAATCTGGAGCGGCTCCGCGGCAACCGCGACCCCGAAATCGCGCCAGGACTGGCCGCTCTGGAGGGGCGCAGTTGGGATGTCGTCGTCGATACATCGGGCTATGTGCCCCGCCTCGTCCGCGCCAGCCTCACCGCTCTCGACGATAGCGCTCACTATACCTTCATCTCTTCCATCAGCGTCTACCGCGATTTCGCCACGCCCGGGCAAGACGAGAGCGCGCCGCTTGGCGAGTTGGCAGACGAAGGCAGTGAAGATTACCGAGGCCCCAATTATGGACCGCTCAAGGTGCGCTGTGAAGAAGCGGTGCGCGCGCGCAAGCCCCAAAGCCACCTCAATATCCGCGCTGGCCTCATCATCGGCCCCCACGACCCAACCGAGCGCTACACCTATTGGCTGCGGCGCGTCGCGCGCGGCGGCGAGGTATTGGCGCCGGTCGGGCCAGATTTCCCTTTCCAGGCCATCCACGCGCGCGACATTGCCGATTGGTCGTTGACGATGGCCCAAAGGGGACAGAGCGGCACCTTCAATACAACCAGCTCCATACATTCATTGGGTGAGCTATTGGAAACCGCGAAGCAAGTCTCGGGGAGCGATGCCCGTTTCACTTATGTCTCGGAAGAGTTTCTACAAGAGAAAGAAGTCCAACCTTGGCAGGAATTGCCACTCTGGGTACCGGTGGCGATGTCGGGCTTGATGCAAACCAGCGTCGCGGCAGCCAAAGCGGCCGGCTTGCGCGAGCGACCCTTGGCACAAAGCATCCGCGAGACCCTGAGCTGGGCGGCGAATACGGCGCCCGTCACTGAAGGGGTTGGCCTCCAGCCCGAGCGCGAAGCGGCGCTCTTGGCCGAATGGTCGGCGCGTTAGGGATTCATTGCAAACTACATACCCGCGAGGTCTTTGGCTTTCTTAAGTATGCGGGTAGCGCGCTCATCCAAGAACTTTTCGTAATCATTTTCCCAGATGGCGGCTCCTTTCCCTGCCGGTATGAGGTGGGAATCCATAATTGCGGTGAAGGCTTCACTGGATTGATATTGACGCAAATAATCGCTGGGGGCCTTATCGCTGATTTCCCGGTTCAAGTCCGCCGGTATGAAGCAAAAGTTGGGTAGACGATGCACACTTTGCTTGGCAAAACCTTGTGTATTGCTCAGGTAATTGACTGGGAAGATGTGGTGGCGCTCGGCTTTGGTCAGGCTGGAGAAATGATCCTCTCGCAGGGACACTCTTGCGCCAGTGGCAAAGTGCTTGGGTCCTTGAAGATTCAAAAGGCAAAGGACGCCATTTTTGACGGCTGATCTTCGCGTCATATGGATGTCGAGCAGAACGGATTTGTCGACCGTAAAACGCAAATTCACTTCTTGACCATCCTTGACTAGGCTCCTCACCCAAGCGGCGTCCTCCTGCATACGAGTTTGGGCGGTATCGCCATAGCGCTCACCAAAAACAACTAGCCAAAACCATTGTTTCAATTGCTGCGTCGCTTCTTGAGTTTGCGGTATTTCCGCTTTCTTTTTATAGTAGAAATAATGTGCGAATACCGGCACGATTTGGTCGTACGGCAAGAATTTGTTGTTCTCAACACCCCAATTCTCCCGCAAATAATCTATGGATTTCAAGATACCATCAACGGTATCCTCCCAAATCTCTTTCACATCCCGAGCGTTCATGCCAACTTGTGAGCGGAAGTTGACCTGTTTTTCCAAGTTGATCACCAGGGCTTGCGGGATGATTGAATTGGGCAAAATTCCAAACTTTTTATCCCTCAGCTTTTTATAAAAATCATCCTCAACCCTTTCCCGTAGATCAAATTCGAATTCTGTACCGTAGACATGAGCGGCAACGAGGTCAAAGCGACTCAATTTTTGCCCCTCTTGGTTGATGCGCTCGAAAATTTCGATCGCCTTCTCTATATCCAACTCTTCCACGGAGACTACCGAGAAAGGGTAATTGATCAGTCGCTCTCGCACCCTCATAAACCGTTCTTTTCTAGTGGATGATTTGATTTTTTCATAAATTTCCAGGTAGTCTGCGGGGGGATCCAGCAAATCTTTGATGGACACATAGCGTTGATTGTCAATGTCTCTGCGGAGGGTGAAAGCAATTCGCTCCGATCCTTCTTCATCCAAATCCAACGCCAATTTTCCATAATCCACCCCTTCCATTTCCCTGCCATGCACCGTTGCATACAAGGCGGTCAGGCGTTGTTGGCCATCCAATATCAACCGATGATCCGAATGCGGATCCAGCGGTTTCTGGCCCAAATCATCCTCAATGCGGATGAGGTCATTGTATTTCGCTGGCGCACTCCATAGGAAGAAAGTGCCTATCGGGTATTCTCGGCTCATACTGTCAAAAAGTTGCGCCGCCTTCTTGGAGCCCCAAACGAATTCCCTTTGGAATCGAGGGACGCGTATCCGACCATGCTCCATCTCGCGCATGAGCGATCCCAGCTTCATCTCATCGACCTTGATTTTGGGTGCTTCCATTGGGGCCTCCAAATTTCCCGTAACGCTGTCCAAGTCTAACCAACTCTCGCCAATTTTTCCGGTAATCTTATCCTCACCGGCAATTTTACAACCCCATTACATCCACAACACATCCCCCATACCTTTCAAAAATACAATGTGGTCATCGTCATTATTTTGAAAGGTACGGAAATGAACCATCGATCCTTGCGAAAAATCGTCTATGCGGTGCTCATCACCATCATCAGCGCTACCGGCACCCTGTTCGCCCTAGCACAAGACGAGGGCAACAACGCGGAAAACTTGGCGGAATCCGTCGCGAATGCCTGCACGCAAAGCCAAGAGCCGCTTTCCGCAGAAGACATTCCCCTTTCTGCCCTCGCCGATTTGGATATGAGCTTCAGTGAGCTGCAAGATTTCCTCGCTGAAGGCGGCAATCTCTACGACCTCCTCCCCGAAGGCGCCAATGAGCAGACCGCGCAGGCGCGCGCCCTCGCTTGCATCGAGGCCTTGGCGGCCAACGGCGACCTGAACGCTGAGCAGGCGGCGGCATTGCGCGCCGTCATCGAAAGCGGCGCCAATATGGCGCTCCGTGAAGCCCTGGGGAACCACGCCGCTATTGCTGGCATCTGGGGCCACGACCATGACGGCGGAATGTTGGGCCTTAGGGGCCGCATGCCCGGCTGGCGTGTCCGGCCCTTTGGCATGCCCCGCGGATCGAAACCCTCCGACGAACTCGGCAGAAGCGGTCAATTTGGATTCCGCATCACAAGGGACGAGGATGGCAATTGGCATTTGGAAGAATATGGTGACTCGAGCGGCAGCCACGGTGGATTCGGCGAATCTTTGGAATTCTTCGGGGATATGCAAGGCTTCGCTCTGCCCTTCATGCTTCCCGATGGAGACGAATTCTTCGACGAAGAATTACTCGAAATGCTCCTCAGGGATTTACTCGGGCGCAGGGGTGGCCGTTTTGGTTTCCAAATCCCAATGCCGGATGATGTTGAGGTTGATGAGAACGGCCATGCGGAAGAGCCTAGCGAAGGCGGCGAATCGGGCTCCGACGAGGGAGACAACCGATCGGAAGAGACTGGCGACAACAACAGCGCCTGAGAATCCCAGCGCCGCAACCCTATCTTTTAGCGAAGAGCGGCCGCCCGCAAAGGCGGTCGCGCTTTTCATATGGGGCGGCTGGGCGGCGCGCTTGCCGGTCACTATTGTGCCGTCACACCACCATCGACCGACAACGCATGACCATTGACAAAGCTCGCCTCATCACTCAACAGCCAAATCACCGCCCCGGCCACCTCGCCTGCTTGCCCCAAACGGCGCATCGGGTTGAAACGCCGCACATCCGCCAACATCCCCGGACGCAACTCTTCCCAAATATCCACCATGGCCGTCTCAACAAAACCCGGACAAACCGCGTTGATACGAATTCCCTGCCGCGCGTATTCCAGCGCCGCCGTCCGCGTGATACCCAACACCCCATGCTTGCTCGCCGTATAAGCCACCGCGCGCGGCAAACCGATCAAGCCCGCCGCTGATGCCGTATTCACAATCGCCCCGCCGCCCTCCTGCCGCAGCATCTGTTGCAGCTCATATTTCAAGCAGCGCCAAACGCCGCTCAGGTTGACATCGAGCGTATTTCGCCAATCCTCTTCGGACATCTCGGCGCTGAAACAGAGCGCGCCGGAAACGCCGGCGTTGTTCAGCGCACCATCCAGGCGCCCGAAGGCTTCCACGGTGCTCGCGATCGCTGTCTGCACCGATTCCGAATTCCGCACATCGCAATGAATGGCAATCGCCTCCCCGCCCGCCGCCGAAATCAGCGCCGCCGTTTCCCTGGCGCCCTCCGCGTTACGGTCCGCAATCGCGACACGCGCGCCTTCCGCCGCCGCCAACTGCGCCGAGGCGCGGCCGATACCGGCGGCAGCGCCAGTGAGCAATATCGCTCGGCCAGCCAGGCGTCCCTTCCCTTGCTCATTCATCGACCAATTCCTCTCCTCCATTCGTTTTCTTCCACCCCAACCAAACCCGGCCGCCAGCTCGGTCGGTAGGGCCAAAGAACACAATGCCCAACACGAACCGCCAAAATAGCGGCCGGTGTTCGGCTCTGCTCAAGGTATGCGCTTGAGTGAACCCTAGGGCTGTTAGCGTTTGGTATAGGTGGGGGCTTTGCGCGCGCGTTTCAAACCCGGTTTTTTGCGCTCTTTAACGCGGGCATCCCGCGTGAGGAATTGCTGCCTTTTGAGCATCGGCTTGTGTTCGGGGTTCAACTTGAGCAGCGCGCGCGCGATGCCGAGGGAAATTGCGTCCCTTTGCCCACTGATGCCACCGCCGCGCACATGTACGCTGATGTCAAATTGGTCGCTCGGGCCAACGGCCAGGATGGGTTGCAACAAGCGCTCGATATCGCCAGCGCGCGGCAAGAATTCTGCGCCGGCCTTCTCGTTGATGAATATGTTGCCGCTACCACCGGGGAAAATCCGTACACGCGCGCTGGCCCGTTTGCGCCGCCCAATCCCTTCGTAATATTCGCTCGCCATTTCCTCAACCCTTCTCCAACAACTCGTAGACGGTTGGTTGTTGCGCTGCGTGTGGGTGCGCGGGTCCAGCATAAACGCGCAATTTGCGCAGCATCCGCCGCCCCAACGCGTTGCTCGGCAACATACCGCGCAGGGCCAGCTCGATGACGCGCTCTGGTCGCTCCGCCAGCAATTCCCGTAGGCTGCGACTGCGTAGGCCACCGGGATAGCCCGAGTGGCGATGGTATTGCTTTTGGTCGAGGCGCGCGCCGCTCACCATGATCTTTTCGCAATTGATGACGATGACATAATCGCCCGTATCCAGTTGCGGCGTGAAGATGGGCTTGTGCTTACCGCGCAAGAGCGTCGCGACTTGCGTCGCCAACCTCCCGAGCTTTTGCCCCTCCGCATCCACCAGCCACCAGCGGCGCGATGCTTCGATATCCGCTGGCCGCGTGCGATAAGTCCGCTGTGCGCTCATCGTTGTCTATTCACCTCCTGAACCGGCCGGCGCCCAACCATCGGCATAGCGCACGGCTTCCAAAGTCAAGCCCTGTGGGGGCGCCAGTTGTGAAATTCGGCCGCGTTGGGCCTTGGAAAGAACGGCGGCGAAATTGGCGACGCTCCGCTGCCCTCTGCCCACCGCGACGAGGGCGCTCACGATCCGCCGCACCATATGCTTCAAAAAGGCATTCGCCTCGATGCGATAAGTGAGCAAACGCCCCAGCGCACGCCTTTCGCCTTGCCATACCGAAGAGAAGACTGCGCGCATACTATTTTCACCCTGCGGCGGCGTACCAAAACTGGCGAAATCGTGCTCGCCGATGAGTAAATTGGCAGCGTCTCGCATCGCCATCTCATTCAGCGGCGGGCGCAGACACCAAGCATAGCGCGACCAGAGGGGTTGGCGCGCGCGCGCCAACCAAATGCGGTAGCGGTAACGACGCGCGCGGGCGTCGAAACGCGGGTGAAAATTCGCCCCTTCTTCGAGGCGCCAAAGCGCCTGTATGGCGATATCCTCCGGCAATCTGGCGTTCAACGCACGCTGTAAATTCGCGGTTTCATGTCGCCAGGCGAGAGTGAAGGCGATGACCTGCCCGCTGGCATGCACCCCACGATCGGTACGGCCGGCCGCGCGGATGGTGCCATCTTTTGCGCCGAGCGCGCGCAAGGCCTCTTCCAACCGCCGCTGAATGGTGGGCGTTTCTCCGGCCTGCCGCTGGAAACCCGCGTAGGCCGTGCCATCGTAGGCCACTGTCGCCCCATAATTGGGCATCTCGCTCAATCCTCGCCCCGCTCCACCAGTTCGAGCAAGACCATCTCCGCGTTGTCGCCGCGGCGTGGGCCCAACTTGAGGATACGTGTATAGCCCCCCGGACGGTCAGCGAAGCGCGGCGCAATCTCAGTGAAGAGGTGTTGGACGGCAGCACGGTCATTCCCCAGGCGACGCGCGGCCAAACGCTGCGCATGCACGCGCCGCGCGCTATCTTCTTGCGCCAACGCGCGCCTGGCCAGCGTAATCAATTTTTCCGCATCACCGCGCGCAAAACGAGCGCGCGCCAGCGTCGTGCGGATACGCCCATGCGTGAAGAGCGCCAGCGTCAAATTCTTTTGCAGCGCGCGGCGATGGCCGGAACTACGGCCGAGCCGCTTGCCTTGTCTGCGGTGTCTCATACTCGCTCCTGCGAATTTTCAGCTGGGAAAGTGGCGCCGCTGTTCTCTTGGGGGCCGGGCTCACCCTCTCCCTCTTCCCTTTCTTCTTGCTTTGGCAATATCTTTTGCTCCCGAAATGAGATGACCATATCCTCCGACAGGTAGTCTTTCTCATAAAGGCGTTGCACCAATTCCACCAGGGATTTTTCGCCAAAGTTGCGGATGGCGAGCATGGCATCCTCACCACCACTCACCTTCTCCAAAACATCGCCCACCGTCGTGAGGCCGGTGCGCTTCAGGGAATTGAAAACGCGCACGCTCAAATCCAAATCTTCGATGGGGTTATCATCCAGGTGTCGCCGTCGCTTGCCGACTTCCTCCACGATGGGCGGCACGGCGGGGTATTCCAGATCGGGCTCAACATCACTGATGAGGATGAGGTGGCGTTGGAGGATCTGCGCGGCGTCACTCAGCGCTCGCTCGGGCAAAATGGTGCCGTCCGTCCAGATTTCGATGACCAGGCGGTCATAGTTGGTGTGCTGGCCAACACGCGCGCCTTCGACATTGTAGTTCACGCGGCGCACTGGGCTGAATATGGCATCGACCGGCAACTCGCCGATGGGCAAGCGCCCACGCTCTTCTGCTGGTGAATAGCCGCGGCCGCGTTGCACAGTCAATTCCAATTCAACATCGGCTTCATCAGCCACTGCGGTGAAGAGATGCAAATCGCTATTGATGATTTCCGCTTCGGCTGGGAGTTGCAAATCTGCGGCGGTGACGGTGCCCTCGCCACGGTGGCTCAAGCGCAAGCGGCTGGATTCCACCTCATGCAAGCGCAGGCGCAGTTGTTTCACATTGAGCATGAGTTGTGTCATGTCTTCACGCAAATGCGGGATGGCGGCGAATTCATGCATGATGTTGGCCAAACTCAGGCTGGTAACCGCAACCCCTTCCAGAGAAGAGAGCAAAACGCGCCGCAGCGGATTGCCAAGCGTCAGGCCATAACCGCTCTCCAGGGGGCTAATCGTGAAACGTCCATATTGTTGAGTGCGTGTTTGAATATCGCTCTCCACCTTATGGGGTAAAACCATATTCACATTGACCATGCATCAATCTCCATCGCTTCTCAGGACCGGGCAGGAAAACCGTTCGTTAAGCACGGCGCTTCTTGCGCGGGCGTACACCGTTATGGGGAATGGGTGTGACATCAGTGAGCGAGCGCACCTGCAAATCGCTGGCCTGAATCGCCCTGATGGCGGATTCGCGGCCTGGACCCGGGCCTTTCACAAAGACATGCACCTCTTTCATACCGAAATTTTTCGCGTCTTCCATCGCACTCTCCGCTGCTAGGCGCGCCGCATAAGGGGTGCTCTTGCGGCTACCTTTAAAGCCAGAGGTTCCCCCGCTCGCCCAAGCCACCACATTACCAGATTGGTCGGTGATGGAAACGATGGTGTTATTGAAGGTGGCGTAGATATGCGCTTGCCCATATGGGATATTGCGCAAGACTTTGCCACGACGCCCCTGTCCTGTCCTTGCCATCGCTAAACCTCTCTATTTCATTTCTTGGCGACGCCGCGGCGCCGGCCACGCCCGGGTACCGTCTTGCGGGCACCGCGGCGCGTACGGGCGTTCGTGCGCGTCCTTTGCCCCCGCGCCGGCAAATTGAAACGGTGCCGCCGCCCACGATAACAGTTGATATCGATCAAGCGTTTGATGTTCAATTGCAAGCGCCGCCGCAAATCACCCTCGGTAATGCGGCTGGATAGGGCATCGCGCAGGCGCTGCACCTCATCCTCCGCCAAATCACGGATGCGCGTATTGCCGTCCACATTGGCTTCAGCCAAGACCTGCCGGCTGGCTGTGCGGCCGATGCCATAGATATAGGTCAGGCCGATCTCCGCCCGTTTATCGCGCGGCAAATCGACGCCTTCGATGCGCGCCATTCTCGCCTCCCTAACCTTGCCGTTGCTTGTGCTTTGGGTCGCGCGAGCAAATGACCATCACGCGCCCATTACGCCGGATGATGCGACAATGTGGGCAACGCTTCTTCACCGATGCACCTACTCGCATACTGCCATCCACCTCCTCACCGAATCGCCCATGATAGGGCATCGTCAGTCATCTGAGAACGGTCAATCTTCGCGCCACCTCGACGCCCGCTTGGCCACCGCCGCGACGACATCATGAGGCTTTCGTCGTCATTGCCGGCTCAGACAACGCGCTGGCCGCCGCAATCTGCGCGGCGACGGCCTCAATATCCTGCGCGGCGTCGATGCGCCGCAAAAGCCCACGCGCTTCATAAAAACCCGATAATTCCCGCTTCAAGGCCAAAAAACCCTCAATGCGCTGGATGATGGCGTGCGCGTGCGCATCATCCGGGCGACGGAGCAAAGCTTCCCCAGTTTCCCGTAGGCGGGCCCGCAGTTGCGGTGGATACGCGCGCTCGGGATGTTCCAAAAACTCCCACTCTAGCCTCGCATCTTGGTTATAGATATTGAAGCTGCGCCCGTCGGCGGCCGTGATGCGCCCATAACTGCGGCGAAAGGCTTCGTAGGTATCCAATTCCAACAACAAAGCCGCTCGCAAGCGCTCACCGCGCTTTCGTAACGCTTGTTCCAAATATTCTGCTTGGACGAGGTTGCGCGGGTAGCCATCCAAGACTGCGCCGGCCATAGCGTCTTCCTTCGCGAGGCGGTCGCTCAAAACCGCGTTGGTGAGCGCGTCGTCGATGAGATTTCCCGCCGCCATCACCGCTTGCACCTCGCGCGCCAACTCATCATCCCGCTCGCGCATCGCCCGGAAAAGATCTCCTGTGGAAATGTGCGGAATACCTTGCCATTCGGAAAGGCGCTTGGCTTGTACGCCCTTGCCGGCCCCTTGCGGCCCCATCAACATCAAGAACAGGGCCATCAGCGCATGAAACCTTCGTAGTTGCGCATCACCAACTGCGCTTCCAACTGACGCATCGTATCGATCACCACACCCACCACGATGATGAGCCCCGAGCCCGTGATCACCCGCGCCGGGTTGTTCGCCACGGTCGTCGCCTCAAATTCGAATAGCAAACCATTCAAACCCTCGACCAAACCGGGGACGATGGCGATGGTCCCCAAAAAGAGCGCCCCGACCAAAGTGACCCGATTGGTCACGCGGACGATGTATTCCTGCGTGCGGCGCCCCGGGCGGATACCCGGGATGAAACCGCCGTTGCGCTGTAGATTCTCCGCTAAATTCTGGTTGCCAATCATCACACTGGCGTAGAAAAAGGTGAAACCAACCGTCAACGCGAAAAAGAAAGCCCAATAACCAAAGCCTTGCTGGTTGCCGAAGGTATTCAAAATCGAATCGCCCACCGGCCCTTGCGGAAATAGGTTGACGATAATCGCCGGAAAGGTCGTAACCGCCTGCGCGAAAATCAGCGGGATCATCCCGACCGGGTTCACTTTCAGCGGGATGTGTGTGCTGGCGCCGCCGTATTGCTTGCGCCCGCGCACACGCTTGCCATATTGTACCGGGATACGCCGCACCCCCTCTTGGATATAGATGATCACGACCACACTGATCAGCGTGATGAGCACGAAAAGCAACAAGTCATAAGCCAGGCGGTTGCTGGAAGTCAGCAGATTCGCCAATTGCGTGGGCGCCTGCGCGACGATGCCCGCAAAGATGATGACCGAGAGCCCGTTGCCGATGCCCTGCTCGGTGATCAGATCGCCGAGCCAGATGGCGAACATCGTGCCCGCCGTCATCGTCACGATGACTGTCGCTGTCAGGAAGAGGTCGACACCAAAACCCGGTATGACACCACCGCCGCCGCCAATATTGGGCGCGTTGAAGATGGCAATTTGCCCTAGGGATTGCAACACGGCCATCGGTATCGCCAGATAATAGGTATAGCGTTGCAACTTTTCCCGCCCGCCCGGCTCACGCTGGATGCGCTCCAGCGCCGGCACGATGGGGATGAGCAGTTGGAAGATGATGCTGGCGGTGATATAGGGGTAGACACCATTGGCCAGCACGCTGAAATTGCTCACCGCGCCACCCGACAACAAATTGAGCACACCGACAAAGCCAGCGCCCGGGCCAGCCAACACGCTTTGCAAAGCCTCGCGATTGACACCGATGACCGGCACATGAATCGCAAACTGATACACGACCAGGATGAAACCGGTCAACAAGAGTTTGTTGCGCAGCTCAGGGACACGGAAAGCATTCCGCAGGGCATCAAGCATCAGGCTGTCCCTCATCCGCCGCCAACGCGGCCCGCGCTGCCTGCAGAGCCCGCTCTCGCTCGGCGCGGCGCAACTTCTTCACTGTGGCGCGCGCACCACGCAGCAAAATCGGCATCTTCTCCACCTGACCACCGGCCGCTTCCAGCTTGGCGCGCGCACCTTTGCTAAAGCGATGCGCCTTCACCGTCAACGCGACCGCCAACTCACCCTGGCCGAGGATGACGACCGGCGCATCCGCCTTGCGGATGAGGCGTGCTTCCTTCAAGCTCGCTGGTGTGACGACCGCGCCATCCGAAAAGCGTTCCGCCAATTGCCCAATGTTCACTTCCTGGTATTGAATGCGGAAGATATTGGTGAAACCGCGCTTGAAAGGTAAGCGGCGCACTAGGGGCAACTGCCCACCCTCAAAATAGAGCCCTTTGCCACCGCCGCTGCGCGCGCCTTGCCCTTTTTGCCCACGGCCGGCCGTTTTGCCTTTACCGGCGGCGATACCGCGACCCACACGCGTCCGCCGCTTGCGGGCACCCGGCGCTGGCTTAAGATCATGCAATCTCATCGTCATTCACCCACTTCTTCTACACGCAGGAGGTGACGAACCCCTGCGATCATGCCGCGGATTTGCGGTGTCGCGCGGTGCGTCACGCTGGCTTGCATTCGGCGCAAACCCAGCGCGACTACTGTGCGACGCTGTTTTTCCCGATAGCCGATTGGGCTTTTCACCAAGGTGATGCGCAACCAAACTTCATCTGGTCGTTGCTTTGCTTTAGCCACCATTCTGCTCGCTCCGCCGCCGCTCCCAAAAAGGGCGGACACTTTCGACCGGTTTGCCACGCATAGCGGCCAGCTCTTGTGGGCTGCGCAGTTGCTGTAGAGCATCGAGGGTGGCCATGGTGATATTCAGGGCTGTGTTGCTGCCCTGGCTCTTGGTCAGGATATCGCGCACGCCAGCCGCTTCCAAGACCGCGCGCACACCACCACCGGCAATCACGCCCGTCCCCGGTGAAGCGGGTTTCAGCAAGACACGCGCGCCACCACACTTCCCCAAAACCTGATAAGGAATCGTCGAGCCCGACATCGCCACGCGCGCGAGTTTGCGGCGCGCTCGTTCCGCGCCCTTGCGGATGCTATCCGGCACCGTACGCGCTTTACCGACACCCACGCCGATGCGTCCGCGGTTGTCGCCGACGACGACGACTGTGCGGAAAGCGAAACGCCGCCCGCCCTTAATCACCTTGGCGACGCGCGTGATATTCACCACGCGCTCGTCAAATTCATCGCGCTCATCATCGCGCCGGCGGCGCGCTTCGCGTCTGCGGTCTGCCATATCTCCCGTCCCCTTAGATTTTGAGCCCGGCGGCGCGGGCGCCTTCAGCCACAGCGGCTACCCGCCCATGGTAGCGATAGCCAGCGCGGTCGAATACGGCTTCTTCCAAGCCGGCGGCGCGCGCGCGCTCCCCGAGCAATTCGCCAACTAGGCGCGCTGCCTCGGTCTTTTTCAGGGACTGCGCGCGTGGGCGCAGGTCTTGATCCAAAGTGGAAGCCGAGGCGAGCGTATTGCCCGCAACATCATCGATCAACTGCGCGTAGATATGCCTTGCGCTACGGAAGATGTTGAGGCGCGGCCGCGCCGCGCTACCCACAACGCGCGCGCGCACGCGACGCTGTCGTCTTTGCCGCGCTTCGCGCTTCCGTTTGCCTTGGATATCGGCCATTGTCCCCTTCATTCCCACCTAAGCGGTGGTCTTGCCCGCCTTGCCCGCCTTGCGGCGTACGGTCTCGTCCGAATAGCGAATGCCTTTCCCTTTATAGGGGTCCGGCGGCCGCCAGCTGCGCAGCTCCGCGGCGACCTGGCCGACCTGCTGCTTATCGATGCCATCCACATGCACGAGGCGACCGCGACCCTCTTTCGGGACATCAAAAATCACACCCGCGGGCGCCGTCTCCAACACTTCATGCGAATGCCCCAACTTGAGCAACAATTGTGGCCCGCGCATCTCTGCCTGATAACCCACCCCTTCGATCACCAAGCTGCGACGGAAACCTTCCGAGACGCCGGTGACCATATTCTGCAATAACGAGCGCATCGTCCCATGCAGGGCACGAACCTGACGGTGGTCATTGGGCCGCTCGACATGCAACTCTTCGCCTTCCAGGCGCGCCTGTATCTGCTCATGCAGGGTCATCCGCAACTCGCCGCGCGGGCCACGGACCGTCACTTCGCGCCCACGCAAATCGACGGTGGTGCCTTTGGGCAAAGTGATGGGTCGCTTTCCTACGCGTGACATCTTTCCTTCCCCCTACCAAACATAACAGAGCACTTCGCCGCCCAGCCCAGCGCGCCGCGCCGCATCGGCCGTCATCACACCGCGGGTGGTGGTGACGATGGCGATACCGCTACCGCTGAGCACGCGCGGCAACTCGCGGCGTTTTCGATAGACGCGCAGTCCCGGTTTGCTGATGCGCCGCAAACTCGTGATCACTGGGCGTCGGTTGCGGCGATCGCCAAAGTATTTCAAGCGGATGTGCAATTGGCGGCGCGGCACACCCTCACCCAGGCGGAAATCCTCGATATACCCTTCCTCTTGGAGGATACGCGCAATCTCAGACTTCAGCCGCGAATTCGGCATCACCACTTCACGCTTGCCGACCATCAGCGCGTTACGGATGCGCGTCAGCATATCAGCAATTGGGTCAGTCATCGTCATCGCTCAAGCGCTCCTTTCTCACCAAGAAGACTTAACGAGGCCGGGGATCTTACCTTGCAATGCCAACTCGCGTAGGCAGATGCGACAAAGGCCGAAGCGGCGGATATAAGCGCGCGGACGCCCACAAATGCGACAACGATTCCGCACCCGAACTCGGTACTTGCGCTTGCCCTCGCGGGCGATGTTGCTCTTTCTAGCCATCGTTATGCCTTAATCCTCTTGAAACGGCATACCCAACAAACGCAGCAGGCGCCGCCCTTCTTCATCGGTGTGCGCGCTCGTCACAATCGTCACTTCAAAACCGCGTACCTTATCGATCCGGTCTAGGTCAATTTCCGGGAAAACCAACTGCTCGCGAAAGCCCAGCGTGTAATTTCCGCGGCCGTCAAAATGCCGCGTGGAGACGCCGCGGAAATCACGGATGCGCGGCAAAGCGAGGTTCAACATGCGGTCCAGCAACGACCACATGCGCTCACCCCGCAAGGTCACCTTGGCGCCGATCGCCCGCCCCTCGCGCAACTTGAAGGTGGCGATGCTCTTGCGCGCGCGCGTGATGACCGGTTGTTGCCCGGTGATGATGCGCAAATCTTCCACAACCGCGTCGAGGGCCTTGGGGTTATCCAGGGCCTCACCCACGCCCACATTCACCACCAGCTTCATCACCCGCGGCACCTGCATCACATTGGTATAATTGAACTCGCCCATCAAAGTGGGGACGATTTCCTCGCGATAACGCTGGCGAATGCCCAATTCCGCCATCTGCTCTTGCTCCCCAGCTAACTCAGCGCCGCGCCGCAACGACGGCATACGCGCTGCTTACCATCTTCTTCATGACGAAAGCCGACGCGCACAGGTCGATCGCAACTGGAGCAAACCGGCATCACATTCGACAAATGGAGCGGCGCATCAAATTCCACAATTTGCGCGGGGACCTGTTGCCCGCCGCGTTGGCTCGCCTTTTCATGCCGCTTCATCGTGTTGACACCGGCGACAATCACGCGTCCTTTGCGCTTCAGCACCGTGATGACCTCGCCGCGCTGCCCCAAATCTTTCCCCGCGATGACTTCGACCGTGTCGCCCTTCTTAATCCTTTGCATCACCTCACTCCAACTCAGAGCGTTTCTGGCGCGAGCGAAACAATTTTCATGAAACCACGGTCGCGCAATTCACGCGCGACAGGGCCAAAGACACGCGTCCCGCGCGGGTTCGCCAAATCATCGCTCAATATCACCGCCGCGTTGTCGTCGAATTTGACATAGGAACCATCAGCGCGACGGAATTCTTTGGCGGTCCGCACAATGACGGCGCGCACGACCGTGCTTTTTTTGATGGTGCCTTGAGAAGCGGCCGATTTCACCGTTCCGACCACGATATCACCAACACGCCCATAGCGGCGCTTGGCGCCGCCCAGCACGCGTATGACGAGAATCTCCTGGGCGCCGCTATTGTCGGCCACACGGAGGCGCGATTCAGTTTGTATCAACGCGCCCTCCCTCCAAAACTTCCTCAACCGCCCAGCGCTTCGACTTGCTGCGCGGCCGACTCTCCACCAATTTCACCAACGATCCCAACGCGGCACGCTCATTTTCATCGTGCGCATAAAAGCGTTTTTTCGTCACGATCACTTTTTTGTAGATGCGGTGCATCGTACGGCGCTCCACCTCGACAACGACCGTTTTTTGCATCTTATCGCTGACCACCCGGCCGATAAGCCGCCGCCTTCGGTTCGCCACCCTATTCCTCCTCTGCCGCGACGAGGGCGGCGGCCAATTGACGCTCGCGCCGCACCGTCAACAACTGCGCCAAATCGCGCCGGGCGTAGCGCGGCAAATTCGCATCTTCCAATTGCCCGGCCGCACGCTGAAAGCGCAGCTGAAACAACTCGTTGCGCTTATCCTCAATTGCGTCTTGCAACGCCCCATCATCCATTTCGCGTATCTCGCGCACATCCATCAGCTCACCTCACGCCCAGAAATGGGGTCGAAGCGCTTTACGAAGCGTGTCTTGCAGGGCAATTTGTGCATCCCCAGGCGCAGGGCTTCACGGGCTATTTCTTCCGAAACGCCGCTCATCTCAAAGAGCACGCGCCCGGGCTTGACGACCGCTGCCCAAAATTCCACTGAGCCTTTGCCCTTGCCCATGCGCGTCTCCGCGGCGCGCTTCGTGACCGGCTTATCGGGAAAGATGCGAATCCACACTTTGCCGCGGCGGCGAATATAGCGCACCATCGCTTGGCGCACCGCTTCGATCTGGCGACTCGTGACCCAAGCCGGTTCCAATGCCTGGATGCCATAATCACCGAATTGGACGATATTGCCGCGTGTTGCCTTGCCGCGCCGCCGCCCACGCATCTGCTTCAAATATTTCGTCCTCTTGGGCATCAACATGACCCGCTCCTCCGCCGCTTGGGTTTAGCGACTGACATAAACATCTTGCTTCTCTCCACCACCATAGTTGGCGAAGCGATCGGTCAGCATTTCGCCGCGATAGATCCAAACCTTCACCCCCAAGCGGCCAAAGGTCGTATGCGCTTCGGCTGTCCCATAATCGATATCGGCGCGCAAGGTGCTGCGAGGGATGCGCCCTTCGCTCGCCCATTCGCGGCGGCCCATATCGGCGCCGCTCAACCGACCGGCCACCATAATCTTCACACCCTGCCCACCCGAGCGCATCACCTGCGCGCTGACGCGCTTGATGGCCCGTGAATGCCCAATGCGCCGCTCCAATTGCCCGGCGACATTCTGCGCCACCAGCGTCGCATCCAAATCTGGTTTTTCAATCTCCGAGACTTCGACACGCACAGTCTTACCCGTCAGTTGCTGCAAATCGGTGCGCAGGCGCTTCACGCTATCCCCTTTGCGTCCGATGACGATACCTGGCCGCGCGGTGTGGATGTTGATGAAGACTTGCTGCGGCTTGCGCTCAATCTCAATGCGTGAGATGCCCGCACGTTTCGCCTCCGCTTCAATCAAGCGACGAATCGCCAGATCTTCATGCAGTAAATCGGCGTATTCGCGGCCGGTAGCGAACCAATTCGCATCCCAATCGCGTGTGATTTTAAGACGAAAACCAATCGGATGTACTTTGCGTCCCATAAGTCTCAGCTTTCCCGTTCAGCCAGGATGACGGTGAGGTGTGAAAAGCGGATCAGGCGTGGCTTGTAACGGCCACGCGCGCCGGCCTTATAGCGTTTTTGTCTTGGGCCGTCACCCGCGTAAATTTCCGAAACAAAGAGCTTGGCCAAGTCGAGGTCATAGTTGTTCTCGGCGCTGGCGAGGGCGCTACGGAGCGTCTTGGTGACCAGACCCGCCCCTTTTTGCGGCATATAGGCCAACACCACGAGCGCCTGCTCGGCGGCCAAGCCACGCACTTGGTCGCAAACCAAGCGCAACTTGCGTGGTGAAATCCTCAAGTGTTTCGTATGCGCACGCACTTCCATGGCCTTTTACCCTTTGCCACCAACCGCGTTAGCGGCGGCGCTTCTTCTCCTCGTAATGAATCCCGCCCATACGCCGCGTGGGCGCGAACTCGCCCAACTTATGCCCCACCATATTCTCGGTGACATAGATGGGGACATGTCGTCGTCCGTCATGGACGGCGATGGTATGCCCCACCATCTGCGGGAAGATTGTGCTCGCTCGGCTCCAGGTGCGGATGACATTCTTGCTATTCGTCTCATTCAACTTCTCGATCTTGCCGAGCAATTTGGGGTCAATGAAATAACCCTTCTTGAGAGAGCGTGACATCGTCTCAGCCCTTCCTTATCATCATCATCAACGGCGGCGGCCACGGCGGCGGATAATGAAGCCATCGGTGCGCTTGTTATGGCGCGTGCGCTTACCGAGCGCCGGTTTGCCCCAGGGCGTCTTCGGCCCGGGGAGGCCGATGCCCGAGCGCCCTTCACCGCCACCATGCGGATGGCTGGCGGGGTCCTGCGCTGTACCGCGCACCGTTGGTCGGCGCCCCAACCAGCGTTTGCGCCCCGCCTTGCCCAATTTGATATTGCCATGATCCGGGTTGCCCACCTGACCAATCACCGCTGAGCAACGCACCGAGACAAAGCGCATCTCTCCGCTGGGGAGGCGCAGCGTAGCGCGCCCACCTTCCCGCGCCAGCAATTGCACCCAAGTACCCGCTGAGCGCGCCAGCTGGGCACCGCTGCCCGGCTTCAACTCGACGCTATGCACCTGTGTGCCCAAGGGGATATCGCGCAGCGGCAAGGCGTTGCCCGGCCGCAAAACGGCCAGACGACCATTGCCGACCCTATCCCCCACGCGGAGACCCTGCGGCGCCAAGATATAACTCCGCTCGCCATCTTCGTATTCGAGCAGGGCGATGTGCGCCGAGCGGTTCGGGTCGTATTCGATGCTCTGTACCGTCGCGCGGCAATCCACCTTGGTTCGCTTAAAATCCAATAGGCGATAGCGCCGCTTATGCCCACCGCCGCGATGACGGACGGTGATGCGGCCGGTGTTGTTGCGGCCGGCTTTCTTGCGCAGGGCGCGCGTCAGCGATTTCTGCGGCTTCTTGCGCGTGATTTCAGCGAAAGAATGGCCCGTCATGTTACGGCGCCCCGCTGAGGTTGGCTTATAGGTCTTTACGGCCATCGTCACCCACTCCTGCGCCCTATAAGTTGAACAGGTCGATCTCCTGGCCTTCGGCCAGGGTCACGATTGCTTTTTTCCAAGCGCGCGTGCGCCGATACCAACGGCGCCCACGCCGCCCGCGCTTCGCCGGGACAATCATCGTTCGCACGGCGCTCACCTCTTTGTCAAAGATGATCTCCACCGCCTCGCGAATCTGAATCTTGTTGGCGCGTTCATCCACCTCAAAGACATACTGTCGCCGCGCATCCGCGAGCGCGCTCGATTTCTCAGTCACAATGGGGCGGCGTATCACTTCGTAAATATGCACCTCGGCCATGAGCGCTCCTCCTAAACCAATCGCCCTAACCCCAGATGCGCTGGATGATTTCCAGCGCCGCCAGCGGCAAAATCACGCGCTCGTAGCGCAACAAATCGCGGATATTCAGGTATTCAGCGCGCAGGTAGCGCGCGCGCGGCAAGTTGCTCAGCCCCGCCCGGACGCTTTCGTCGGCGGCTGGCAAGATGACCAAAACGCCGCTCTCGCCAACCAGGGTGCGCAAAGCGGCGGCCATCGTACGCGTTTTCCCATCCGCGACCGCGAATTCGTCGACGAGCAACAACTGCTCGTCGCGCACGAGGGCGCTGAGGGCGCTGCGGATGGCAGCGCGGCGCATTTTACGCGGCATACCCTGGCGATAACTGCGGGGCTTCGGCCCAAAAGCGACGCCACCGCCGACGAAAATCGGCGCGCTACGGGGGCCATGGCGCGCACGACCGGTGCCTTTTTGCCGCCATGCCTTGGCGCCAGTGGCGCGAATTTCGCTGCGCGTCTTCGTCGAATGTGTCCCGCGGCGTTTGCCGCCCATTTGTCGCAAATAGGCCTGGTACATCAAGCCAACATTCACCTTACTGCCAAAGATTGCTTCCGGCAGGTCTTTTTGGCCAATTGGCTCGCCCTGCATATTGTGGATTGGCAATTCCATTCAGGAACCCTGTCCCTTCCGCGCTCCTCGCAAAAGCACGATGCTATCGCGCGCTCCCGGGACACTGCCCTTAACAGCGAGCAGGTTCCGCTCTTCATCCACACGCATCACCTGCATATTCTGCACGGTGGTGCGCTGGTTGCCCATGCGCCCGCTCATGCGCATACCGCGCAGCGTACGCCCGGGGGTCGCACACATACCGATGCTGCCGGGTGAGCGCATGCGGTCCGATTGACCATGCGTTTTTGGCCCGCGCGCGAAACCATGCCGTTTGATGGTCCCCGCAAAACCGCGCCCCTTACTCGTCCCGATCACATCAACACACTCACCCTCGTCGAAGACCGCCACCGTGAGCTCTTGCCCTTCTTCCACCGTCACCGCGGATTCTTCACCTTGGTTCAGGCGGAATTCACGCAAATGTCGCAAGGCGGGCAAGTTGTTGCGGCGCAGATGGCCGAGTTGGCCGCTCGTCAAGCGCGACGGCCGCGTCGTCTCGTAGCCCAACTGCACCGCCGTATAACCATCGCGCTCGTTGCGGCGGATTTGCGTCACGAAGCAAGGCCCCGCCTGGATGACGGTCACAGGCGTAACCTGGCCACGCTCATCGAAGAGTTGCGTCATGCCGACCTTGCGGCCAATGATGCCCTTCATGCCAATCGAACTCCTCCGCCGCTCAGAGTCGAATCTCGATATCGACGCCGGACGGCATATTCACGCGCATCAGCGTATCGATGACCTTGCTATCGGGGTCCAGCACATCGATGAGGCGCTTATGCGTGCGGATTTCAAAATGCTCTTGCGAATCTTTATCGATGAAAGGGGAGCGGCGGACGGTGAAACGCTCACGACGCGTGGGCAGGGGCACCGGGCCAACGACCTTGGCACCAGCGCGCTCCGCAGTCTCGACGATGCGCTTTGCCGAATAATCGAGCACGCGGTGGTCATAAGCCTTCAGGCGTATGCGTATCGTATGCTTTGCGGCCATACCCTCAACCCTTCCTGGCGCAAACAGGGCGCCGTTGCGACGCCTCCGCTCGCCCTAATCCTTCACTTCCGTGATGATGCCCGCGCCGACGGTCAGGCCACCCTCGCGGATGGCGAATTTGGAACCGCGCTCCAGGGCCACCGGCGTGATGAGCTCCACCTGCAGGTTGACATTGTCGCCCGGCATGACCATTTCCACGCCCTCGGGCAAGGTTATCGTCCCCGTGACATCCATAGTGCGGATGTAGAATTGGGGGCGGTAGCCGGTGAAGAAAGCCTTATGACGACCACCCTCATCTTTCCGCAAGACATAAACTTCGCTCATGAAATTGCGATAGGGGGTGATGCTGCCGGGCTTGGCGAGCACCTGGCCACGCTCCACCTCGTCGCGAGCGATACCACGCAACAAGATGCCAGCGTTATCGCCAGCGTCCGCAGAATCCAGCTCTTTATGGAACATTTCGATACCGGTGACGACCGTCTGACGAATATCATCGCGCAGACCGACGATATCCACCGTCTCACCCTTTTGCAGCTGCCCGCGCTCGACACGGCCGGTGACGACCGTGCCACGGCCCTTGATGGTGAAGACATCCTCTATGGCCATCATGAAGGGCAACTCGGTCTCGCGCGTCGGCGTCGGAATCCATTGATCCACCGCTTCCATGAGAGCGAGGATGGATTCGTATTCCGGCGCGTCGCTGCTTTCACTCTCGCTCTCCGCCGCTTGCAAAGCGGAACCGCGTATGATGGGCGTCTCCGCGTCGAAGCCGTAACTCTCCAACAATTCCTGCAATTCCAGCTCGACCAGCTCGAGCAGCTCGGGATCGTCCATCTGGTCGGTCTTGTTGAGATAGACGACCATAGCGGGAACTTCCACCTGCCGCGCGAGGAGGACATGCTCACGCGTTTGTGGCATCGGCCCATCGGGGGCGCTAACCACGAGGATGGCACCATCCATCTGCGCCGCGCCAGTAATCATATTCTTGATGTAATCACGATGGCCCGGGCAATCGACATGCGCATAATGGCGTTGGCCGGTTTCGTATTCGACATGGCGGATGTTGATGGTGATGCCACGCGCCTTTTCTTCCGGTGCGTTGTCAATCTCTTCATAGTCCATCCGCTTGGCCTGGCCGACGAGTCCCAACACCTTCGTGATGGAGGCGGTGAGCGTCGTCTTGCCATGGTCGACATGGCCGATGGTTCCAATATTGACATGTGGCTTACTGCGGTCAAATTTCGCCTTGCCCATTGCTCGCTTTCCTCTTGCTCTCCCTAATATTGATGGTTCATTGCGGTCAAATTTGCTCGTCCGCGCCGCTCGCCTTGGTCATCAACGGCCACGCGCGAGCACCCCTTCCGTGACGGCAGGGGGCGCGAACTCATATCGGTCAAATTCCATGGTGAAATTACCACGTCCCTGTGTCAGGCTGCGCAAGGTCGTCGCGTAGCCGAACATCTCGCCCAGGGGCACATTGGCGCGGATGCTGGTGATGAGGCGATTGCGCGTTTCCATACCGAGCACGGTGCCGCGCCGCGCCGAGATGTCGCCCACCAGCGCGCCGGTATAGGCATCCGGCGCGACAATTTCGACCTTCATCGTCGGCTCCAACAAGGCAGGCGCCGCTTTCTGAACGCCTTCTTTTGCGCACATCGAACCCGCGATTTTGAAGGCGATCTCCGAGCTATCCACTTCGTGGTGCGCACCATCCACCAGCGTGGCCTTGACCCCTACCACGCTGAAACCGGCCAGCACACCACCCTGCAAAGCCTCGCCAATTCCCTTGGCGATTGGGCGGATATACTCCCTTGGGACAACGCCGCCCTTCGTGGCATCGACAAAAAGGAAATCTTCGCCAGCGGGTAGCGCTGCGCGCTCTTCCTCGCGCAAGGGTTCGAATTCGATGACGACGCGCGCGTATTGGCCAGCGCCGCCAGTCTGTCGCTTGAAGGTCGTATCCACGCGGCTGTTGCGCGAGATGGTCTCGCGATAGGCGACGCGCGGCCGCCCCACTTTGGCCTGCACACCAAATTCGCGCAGCAAACGGTCAACCAGCACCTCCAGATGCAACTCACCCATGCCCTTGAGGATGGTCTGCCCAAGCGCCGGGTCACTTTCCACGAGGAAAGTGGGGTCTTCTTCTGCCAGACGCCGCAAGGCAAGCCCCATCTTGTCTTCATCGGCTTTGCTATTGGGCTCGATGGCAATTTCGATGACCGGCTTGGGAAAACTGATATTCTCAAGCAGGAGCGGCGCGCTCGGTTCCGCCAAGGTGTCGCCGGTGAAGCTGTCTTTGAGGCCGAGGATGGCGGCGATATCGCCGGCATGCACCTCATCGACATCTTCCCGCCGGTCGGCGAACATGCGCACGATACGCCCGATGCGCTCGCGTTTGCCTTTGGTCGTATTCAACAGCATCGAGCTGCTGCGCAAGACACCAGAATAGACACGGACGAAGGCCAGCCGCCCGACATAGGGGTCGGTCACAATCTTGAAAATTAGGGCGGAGAGCGGTGCTGTGTCATCCGCCGGGCGTTCTTCGCTCTTTTTCGTTTGCGCATGCATGCCGACGACAGGGGGGATATCCAGTGGCGAGGGTAAGAGCGCCACCACCTTGTCCAACAAGAGTTGCACACCCTTGTTTTTGAGGGCAGAACCGCAAAGCACCGGTTGCAAATGGTTGGCGATGGTCGCGGCGCGCAAAGCCGCTAGCAATTCCTCATCGCTGACTCGCTCTTCCAGCAGGTATTTTTCCATCAGGAAGTCGTCATTTTCAGCGATGCGTTCCACCATCTCGCCGCGCATCGTCTCGGCCACCTCAAGGTGGCTTTCCGGGATGGGATGACGCTGGATATCGGTCCCCAAATCATCGCCATAAGTGATCAGTTCCATAGCAAATAGGTCGATGATGCCGGCGAAATCTTCACCCTCGCCATAGGGAATCTGGATGGGAACGGGCGTCGCGGCTAGGCGGTCGCCGATCATATCCACACAGCGTTGAAAATCAGCGCCCGTGCGATCCATCTTATTGATGAAGCAGATGCGCGGTACCTGGTATTCGTTGGCTTGTCGCCAGACCGTTTCCGATTGTGGCTCGACGCCCGCCACGCCATCGAAAACGACGACACCACCATCCAATACCCGCAAGCTGCGTTGTACTTCGGCGGTAAAATCCACATGGCCGGGGGTATCGATGATATTGATTTGATGACCGAGCCAGCTAGCGCTGACGGCGGCGGAAGTGATGGTGATGCCGCGCTCACGCTCCTGGGCCATATAGTCGGTGGTGGCCGCACCTTCATGCACTTCGCCGATGCGATGCACCATTCCCGTGTAATAGAGCACGCGCTCGGTCGTCGTGGTTTTGCCCGCGTCGATATGCGCGATGATGCCGATATTGCGCACGCGCTGCAGGTCAAAGGTGCTCAGGTTCTTACCACTACTCATATCGTCTCGTCTACTCGCGGTTTCTCGTTAGCGAAAATGGGCGTAGGCTTTATTGGCCTCGGCCATACGGTGTGTGTCATCTTTACGCTTGACCGTGTTGCCCTGGCCATGGAAGGCGTCGATGACCTCTGCCGAGAGTTTTTGCACCATGCCACGGCCGTTGCGTTGCCGCGCGAAAGCGAGCAGCCAGCGCATCGCCAGCGAACGGGCGCGATGCGGCGAGACCTCGACCGGCACTTGATAGGTCGAGCCGCCGACGCGGCGCGCTTTCACCTCAACGACCGGCGTGACATTGCGCAAGGCGACCTCGAAAACCTCGACTGGGTCGCGTTTCAGCCGCTCCTCGATGGCCGTGAAAGCGCCATAGAGGATGCGGCGGGCCGTGCTTTTCTTGCCGCCGTACATCATGCGGTTGATGAACATTTCCACATGAGTGTTGTTGTAGCGCACATCCGGCGCAATTGGGCGGCGGGCTGGGCGGTTGCGTCTGGGCATCGTTCGCTCCTTTGAATTGCCCGCGGCGCTAGCGGCGTGGCCGCTTGGTGCCGTATTTGCTGCGCGCCTTTTCACGGTTCTCGACACCATCGGTGTCCAGCGTTCCGCGAACAATGTGATAGCGCACGCCCGGCAGATCCTTGACGCGGCCACCGCGTACGAGCACGATATTGTGCTCTTGCAAGCGATGCCCTTCGCCCGGGATGTAGGCCGTCACTTCAATCTGGTTGGTCAAGCGGACGCGGGCGACTTTGCGCAGGGCCGAGTTGGGTTTCTTGGGGGTCATGGTCTTGACCTGCGTGCAAACGCCGCGTTTTTGCGGCGCGCCTTTGCGCCGTCGCGTGCGTACGCGTTGATAGGCATTCCAGGTGTATTGCAAGGCCGGCGCCTTGGATTTTTTGCGGCGCGCGCTACGCCCTTTGCGCACCAGTTGGTTGATGGTTGGCATCGCCTTGCTCCCACCCCTAATCAGTCTGTCAAGCCACCGCATCGCCCACATGCGTACGAAACGGGCGCCACACACACCAACGCCCGATCCTTTTCGCCCACACTGGCGAGCCGAGAGCTTGGTCTCGCTTTCGCCACATCTCTGCGGTTTGGCGGCTAGCGCCTACCGAGAAAAAACACTCTCTGGCAGGATAGCGGCCATTGCGGCCGAGCATCATAGCAAACCCCAAATTGGGGTGTCAAGGGGAAAATGACAGCAATTGGAATTCATTCCCAATTGCCGCCGTTCTCGGCCCCTCATCGTTGCGAAAACAGCTCGCGCACAATGATGTTGCGCTGGATTTCACTGGTCCCCTCGTAGATCTGGAAGATTTTCACATCGCGCAGCAATTTTTCGACGGGATATTCCTTCATATAGCCATAACCACCGAAGATTTGCACAGCGTCGACCGCCGCGCGCGTCGCCATATCCGCGGCGAAGGCCTTGGCGTAGGCGGGCAATTGCGGATTGTGGATGCCGGCGTCGATCTGCCAAGCGGCTTGCCAAACCAACAGGCGAGCCGCCTGATAATGCATCGCCATGTCGGCAATTTTATGACCGATGGCCTGGTGTCGGTAGATGGGTTGCCCAAAAGCCTCGCGCTCGCCCGCATAACGGACGCATTCTTCCAGCGCGCGGCGCTGCAAACCCACCGCCCCGGCCGATACCCCCGGCCGACTGTGGTCAAAAACCTGCATGGCCAGGTAAAACCCTTGGCCGACCGCACCCACCACATTCGCCGCCGGCACTTCAACATCCTCCAACACCACCTCCGCCGTATCGGATGCGCGCTGGCCGATTTTGTCGAACTTTTTACCCACGCTGAGGCCCGGTGTCTGCCGATCGATGATGAAACAGGTCATACCGCGGTGGCCGGCGGCAAGGTCCGTTTTGGCGAAAATGGTGAAGAAATCGGCATAACTGGCGTTGGTGATGAAAGTTTTGGCGCCATTGAGCAAATAGGCGCCGTTTCGCTTTTCGGCGCGTGTTTCGATGCCGACGACATTGGAACCCGCCGCCGCTTCTGTGACCCCATAAGAGACGAGCTCGCCGCCATCCTGCAGGCGCTCCCCCAGCCAATATTTCTTTTGCGCTTCGTCGCCAGCCAAGATGATGGGCAAGGCGCCCAACTGATTGGTGGATAAACTCGTACTGATGCCCGTACAGGCATAGGCCAATTCCTCGCCAACGAGCACTTCATCGACGGCGCTAGCACCGAGGCCGCCATAGGCCTCCGGGATGCCCATATTGGTCAGGCCGAGCGCGCGCGCCTTGTCGAAAAGCTCCCGCGGGAAGCGCGCCTCGCGGTCGCATTCTTCGACGAGGGGCAGGATGTCGTTTTGGGCGAAATCGTGCGCCAGTTTTTGCAACATCTGCTGCTCATCGCTGAGGGCAAAGCGAGGACCTTGCGGCGGAGCGGACATATCGGACCCTCCTAACGAGACGAATTGGCAAAGGGGATTAAAAGGGATTATAGCAAAACCCCTAAGAATTGGTGTGGTAAGCCGTCGATCGCGCGTTAAATTCGGGCATAAGTTGCGAAGAGTTTGGGAGGCATGACCATGACCCGTTATTACTTGACCCAAGATCATTTTCACTATGACAACAGCGGTTATTACGGATACATCCTTTTCAACGGCACGCACCCCGAATTGCATGAGTTGCTGAAAGCCTTGGGGCGCAGCGACAAGGCGCCGCACGGTTTCGGTTGGCACCGCTTTGGGGAGAGCTTCCGTCCGGCGGATAACGGCATCGTCTACGACTATTACATCCGCTTGCGCGGTAAGGGGAACATCAAGCCCAGCGCCGCGGCGGTGGATGAATTCTTGCGGAAGACCATACCATCGCGAGACCCAATCGTTCAGGCATCAAAACGCGCCCTCGAAGAACACAAGAAGCAGCAATCCCAAGCGCCGGTGATACCGTCCGCATCCCCCACCGATCATCCACAAAACCCACCACCCTGGGCAGAGCAATTGCGAGCAAAGGTGGACGCCCTGGATAAATTATTGGTCACCGGGATTCAGCAACTCAACGAAAACACCTTGCGCTTGGGCGAAGGCTTGCCCAGATTGAACGACAAGTTCAACCAACTGCAAGACAGCTTCACGCCGCTGAACACGAGCATTACCCGCCTTAGTAAAGACCTAGCGGAATCGCAATTGGTTGCCGAAAGAGCCAAGGGTGAGCTCACCGCAAAAGAAAATGAACTGAAAAATCTGAAAGCTGAATTGGCGCTAGCAAAAGAGCAGCTTGCGGCGAATCCGAACGGTTCTGTGGATAAAAGCGCGGGCCCCAATCAGGCAATCCAACAACTGGAAGATGAGTTGAAGAAGGTCGAGGCCAAAAAACAAGAAATCGAAAAAGAGTATGCAGAGAAAAACGCACTTTTGGAAAAACAAGTGAAAAACTGGCAGGCATCCAATAACGAGCAAGCGAAAGAGCTCAGTCGGTTGAAGAAGCGAGTCCAAGAAGCTCAGGAAAAAAAGGCAAAGGAAAACACCGAAGGCAAAAATGGCAATATCAACAAACGCAATTTTAGGGACATCTTGGATGGAATTTCCCCGAATTTCGTGTTTGTACGCGGCTCTTTCGATACTCTATACCAAGAAGTTAATGATTATCGTTTCGTTTTCCAACGCTTATGTGCGATCGTGTACGATCCAAGCTACAATGGACGCAACGCCTTTAGAGGAACAAGGCGCGGCGGCGGTATTCCCAGGGGGAGTAACGCGCACATCAAATGGCGAGAAGATCGGGTCGGTAACAACCATTGGCGTATCTACTTCTGTAAAGATCGTAGAGTGGTCGGTGATAAGTTTGTCGTCCTCATCAGCGAAAAAGACGACCAAAAGTCTGATGAGGAATGGGTTGTCAAGAACGACCCATCCACTTTGATATGATCATCCAAGACCCTTGACCATCACCGCCCTTTCCCTCTATACTGCATACGATTCCCATCGTATGGGGGTGATTCTAGATTCGACATGGGAGGTGGAAACGACTTGGCAGGCCGCGGCGCTCGCCCGCGAAACAACGAGCAAAAACTCAGGAGTGCCGAAAACAACTCCTACGCCCTCGCCGCCTAAGCTTCCCTGCCCTAGGGCAGGCCGCTGAGCGGCAGAGAGCGCCAGCACTGCGTGAGGCTGGCTGCCCCGCGGAAGCGTCTTCGCCCCGCTCTCGCGTTCGGGTATCATAATCTGGGTGGAGTGCAGTTGGTCCCCGCCGTGAGGACCGCCTAAGGAACAGCGGCTAGCCCGGCAGCGGCGCGTTCGCCCGCCCCCTGCCTGAGCGAAAGCCAAAGGCGAACTAAGCCTGTAGAAGGGTCGCTTCGAATCTCGTGGACAGCGGTGCAAATCCGCTCACCTCCACTTTCGCAACATCCCAACAACCCGCCTTTGTGGCGGGTTGTGGTTTTTGGGGCGCGCCGAAACCTGTCAAATTTGCCCACTTTCGCTATATTCCCCCATCATGATACGCGCGCGACCGCGCCAAAGAAGGATGCTCCGCCGCCTGGCCCTGCGCGCCTGGGGGTTGGTCGTCCTTGCCCTCAGCACCCTCCCCGCCTGCAACCCAGAAAGCAGCGGCGGACCCGTCCAGACCGCCGCTCAATTGGGGACGCAAATCACGGACATCCGCCGCCAGTCCACCAGTGCTGCCGAACGCCTACAAATCACCCTCGACGACGCGCAGGAAAAATTGACACTCGTACAGGACAATCAGGACGCATTGCGCGGTACCCTCAGCGCGCGTGGTTACGAGCCCCCGGCGAACTTGAGCGGTGACACACCACTAGCGAATTCGTCCACGCAACTTTCCTCAATCCCCATCATCACCCCGCCAATCGCGGCGCGCAACCCCACCGCTGCCGGCGCCCTTGTCCCTTCGCTGAGCGATTTCCGTCTCGGCCCCGAAATCGGCGCCGACGATTGTATCGCCATCCCGCAAAGCCGCTTCCCAGCAACTGCCGCGACCATCTACACCTCCGCGCGCGCGCGCAATTTGCCGCCGGCCACACGCCTGCGCACGCGTTGGTTCTTCGCCGGCGAACTGCGCATCGCTTTCGATTACACGCCCGGCTATGCCATCGCCGACCATTGTGTCTGGTTCTTCATCGATCCGCGCGAGACCCCTTTCACGCCCGGCGAGTGGCTGGTGCAATGGGAGTTGGCGGAGCAAACCTACCCGAGCCTACCGTTCACCGTCTTTTCCAGCGGCTGAAAATGTTGAAACGCGCGCGTTTCAACGCCGCCAGCGAGCGCGGAGACGTAGCAACCAAGTTTGCCAACCCGACATGGTTTTCGGCGGCGAATGAGCGTGCGTCAGCGTCAGCCAACCACCGCCGTAGAGGTTGAACAGGGGCCGCAACTCGCGCAGCAATAAGGGCAAGGGTCGCGTGGGCGCTCGCCGCGCCGCCAATTCGAAGAAAGCGCCATATTGGCGGAAAGCGGCCACCGCAACCGCTTCGTGCAGCGGCTCTGCCTCCCAACGCCAATGCTCGGGATAGAAATGATAATAAGCGCAATAGGCGATGGCCGTACGCAGACTGACCTGGCGCGAATGGGCGGCCCAGAGCGCCTCGCCACCCTGCTGAGCCAACTCCGCCAAGAGCGCGAAGGCTTGCGTGGTCCGCAGTTGCCGCCGAAAACTCTCGGGGCGCGCCTGCCCCATCTTTTCACCAACCACCGGCCGCCAATAACCCTCGGGGTGCAAATCGCGCGCGAGGCACTCGCGAAATTCCAACGCGCTCGCCGCCAACCCTTCTCCCTCTTGGAATAGTTGCGCCGCCACCGCGCGCAATAGCAATGACCAAGCGCGATCGTCGTATTCCTCTGGCGCTGGCAGCCCCTGCCAGCGCTCTCGCCAAAGCGCGCGCAACGCCAGGTCATCTTTGTCGAGCAAAGGCCACAGCAATCCCCAGGCCTGCGCCTGCGCGAGTAACTGCCCAGCAGCGCGCTCGTAACCCGGCGCCGCTTCATCCGACGCCAATTCCCGGAGGACCGTCGCCCCGCGCGCACCGGCTTCAGCATCATCCAACAACCGGTAACGCATCCCACCCCAAAGGACGAGAGAATGCAAGGCATCACTCCGCTCGGCTAGCGCCGGCGGGCGCGCCAGTTGCGCCCAGGCCGCCGCTAGCGGCGCTGCAGCGCGTTGCTCCCTGGCTAGAGCGAGCTCCTTTTCACCAAAAAACAATCCGTAATTGTCTGGGGAAATCATGGCGCGCGCGCCGCGGACCGGTCAATCATCGCCCTTCTCCGTCTCACCGTCGTCTCCCTCATCACCCCACCAGCGGAAACCCGGCGGCAGGTTTTCCATCCCTGGCTGCATACGCCAAACTTCAGCCGATAAGGGTGGAGGCAAAGGTGGCGTTGCCCCTGAGCCCGCAGTGGGGTGGGTGGTTTCATAGCGCGGCGGCGGCGGCGCCGGCAACCGCAAGACGCGTAGGCGATGACGCAAGGCGCTCGCCATCGCCCCCAACCCGAAAAAAGCTGCGAAGGCGTTCAACGCCCAACCGACATAGGGGAGTGAGCTCAAGAACGCCAGTAACGCGCAACCCATCAGGGCCAAAGCATACGCTTGCCCCGCGCTCCCAGCCCCTCCATAGCCGGCGCGGCGCGAGCGCAGCTTGCGCCAACGCCGCGAGAACCAACGGCCTAGGGCCACCGCCGCCACAACACGGGATAGGAAAATCGCTCCAAAGTAAAAGAGACTCAGCAGGCCGAAATCGACCATGCCCACCAACAATGCACCGTAGAGCAAAAGATCGCTCCCCAACCAATTCAAGGGCAGCAACAATAAGCCGCTGACCAAGGCCACGAGCAGGACCACCGGGAAAGAGAGGATGAAGGTCAGGAGACCGATACCGAAACTGGGCAACGGTCGTTCCCGCATATGCCGTAAAGCGTCATTCAGCGGGCGGCTCGCCAACAACATTGTACCGCTGGCGATCGCCGCCAGCACCACAAATTCACGCAGCGCATTCCGCCAATAGCGCTGCCACCCCCCAGGACTGACGACCACGCTGGCCGCGCTCGCCGGCGTCGCCTCGTATAGGAGGCGCCCACCAATTCGCCCCGCCAAGGAAGCCGGGCGCGGCGCCTGATATTGCAAATCGCCTTCCACCACCCCGCCCTCAGCCAAGCTCAAACCCGGCGTCATCAACTCCACCTCGAGCGGCAAAGGCAATAAGTTCAACAAGGGTTGTAGTTGCGTGATACCGTTGGTCGCGGCATCACCGACGGTGGCGCGCAAATCACCGCTCACGGTGCCGCTCAGTTCCAAGCGTGAGCCCAAATATTCCAGCGCCCCGCCCAATTCTCCCGCCAACAAGAGCTGATAGCCCACGCCCAGGTAATCACCCGGCAACGAGGCGCCCCGCTGTAAACGGGTTTGCAAAGTGGCGGCCAAAATCGACGCGCGTTCATCGCCAAAGCGCGCCTCAGGGTGCACCTCCAGCATCCCGCCGGCGTAATGCAAATCCTTTTTCAGCTCGCCGCGCAAATCCAGACGCGTGGCCAGGATATAGACATCGCCGCCGACCTGGCCGCCGATTTCCGCTTCGGTGGCGAAGACGATGACGACGCCGTCGACGCGGCCATCCAATTGCAATCGCTCGCAGAAGCCGATGAAATTGCCGGTGATGTGCTGTTCAGCGGAAATATGGCAACGATCGCCGCCCTGAGCGAAGGCGACCGTTGCCAGTGCAAGGAAACCCAATAGCGCTACGAGCAGGAAGAGAGTTTGGCGCCTGCTGGACATGAGTGAGATGATAGCGTAAGCAAAATGAGGCGGTACTGGCTTCGGCCGCCCGTAGCGCTACCGACCATATCGCGGCATCATAGGGACATGCCCTGGCGACGGCACTTCCACCAACGAATCCTCGGCGGCGTTTGCGGCAGTTTGGCCGACCGTTCCCCGCTCAACGCGCTGGCCTGGCGCACATTCTTCTTGCTGCTCATCCCCATCACCTTCGGCGCCGTGGTCTGGCTATACCTGGTGCTCTGGTTCTGGTTACCCCCCGCCCTGGCCACAGCAACGGACCCGCGCACCCCGCCGCGCTTCACTCCGAGTCGGGCCGCCCTATTGGCCCTCGCCCTATTCAGCCCCATGGGCATCGCCGCTGCGGTCGTTGTTAACCAATGGGACGCCCTCACAACCGTCCTGCTCCTCTCGCTGCTGATCGCTGCGCTGGCCTTTTTCAGCAACCTGCGCCCCAATGGCAACCTCTTCAGCCCCCTGTTGGCGCTCGCCCTATTGTCCCTGCTCTGGCTCGCGCAGGGCGAGCAGCTTTCTCCTGGCCTGAGGGATATTTTGGAACGCAGCGCGCCCGCGGTCCTCATCCTGGTTGGGTTGCGAGCGCTGACGCGCTTGGCGCTGCGCGGGTACCGGCAAAAGATGCGCTCCGCTTTCCTGAGTAATGCCTTGGCCTTCGTCGGCGCCGGCGCTTTATTGCTCCTCATCAACGCCCAGGGCATTGCGCTGCAAGAGGTGCGTCCGCGCTCAGAAACGCGCGTGGGGCCGGCCTTGGAGCACGAACTGGCGCCCAATTTAAAATTGCTGCGGCTGCAACTGAACCTGGTCGCCAGTGACCTCATCCTAGAACGCACCTTGGCGCCTTTTCCGCAAATGCAAGGCAACTATGAAGGAAGCGCCAACCACACGCTCACCATACTTTGCAACGGCGATCCCTGCGCGGTGGCTGGGCAACTCCCCATCCATGAAGATGGCACCGCTGATTTTCGCGTCGACGAAATGGCGCTCGCCAATTTTCCCCCGCTGAATCAGCGCGGCCGCGGCGAGTTACGCCTGCAAATCCCCCCCGGCATCCCGCTGGATCTGCTGGTCAATAGTCGTCAGGGTATCGTCACGCTCTCGTTACAGGGGTTGGAATTGGAACGCCTGAACCTGAACCTCAGGCGTGGGGATGCGCTCATCTCACTGCCGGATTACGCACCCCTAGGCACGCCGCGCGGTGGTGTAACCGGCCGGCTCTCGTTGCTGGCCGGTTCGTTGAAAATGCGCTTGCCGGCGGAAATGGCGGCGCAGTTCACCCTACTCGACGACACCGCAGCGGAATACCCGGCGCCTCATTTCACGCGCATGGGTGATACGCTCGTCGCCAATGCCGCCGCGGTTACAGGAGCTTGGAACCACTTGGAATTGGCAGTGCATCCGGGTCCCTTGCAGCTGCTCCTCGTGGAGAACTGAACTGAGCGGGGACGCCTCGCCTAGAAGGGAATTTCTCGCCCCAAACCCTCCGCTTCCGCGCGCGCGACGATACTGGCGGCGCTGAAAGCATCCTGCGCCGCATGCCCGACCGATTTGAAAAAGGTCAGCTCATCATCGCTCTCGCGGCCCCGCGCCTCCCCAGCGATGATTTCGCCGATTTCCGCGTGTATATCGCCTTCCGCAAATTGGCCAGCGTCGCGGGGGATGATGAGGTCGCCCGCTTCCTCCCAGGCGCTTTCGCGGTGGTCGACGACCACCTTGGCCGCCGACACGACGGCGGCGCTGATTTCTTGCATCTGTGGTGTGAAAGAACCGATACCGTTGATGTGCGCGCCAGGGGCCAAATCTTCCAGGGCAAAGACCGGGCGGTGACTGTTGGTGGCCGCACAGACCACATCGGCGCCCGCCAAGGCCTCCGCCGCATCGCGCGCCAACACCAAGCGCGGCCCGCCATCGTATTCCGCCCGCCAATCCGCCAGAAAGCGCGCCGCATGGTTTGGGCTATAGACACGAATTTCCTCGATGGGGCGAACGGCGCAAACGGCCGCGGCCTGCGCCGGCGCCTGCGCGCCGGCGCCCAGCAAGGCCAACACGCGCGCATCGGCGCGCGCCAAACAATCGGTCGCCACGCCAGAGCCGGCGCCAGTGCGAATCGCCGTCAAGGAGGAAGCTTCCAGGAGCGCGCGCGGCTGACCGGTCGTCGCATCAAAAACGACCACCACACCATGAATGGCCGCCAGGCCTCGCGTAGGATTTTGCCCATAGACCGAGACCAACTTCACCGCGCTGATGGACGCGCCGCTAGCATAGGCTGGCATAGAGAGCAACAACCCATCGGCGACCGGTAAAGCGCCACGAATCGGCGCCTGGATTTCACCCGCGCTCAACGCCCGATAGGCCGCACGCACCGCCTCGATCGCCGCCGGCATCGGCAAAGCCCGCCGCACTTCCTCAGCCGTCAAGATGCGCATCGCTGTCTTCCCCGATCGATTCAGCGCCATTTTACCGCAACGCGAAGAACAACCGTCAATTTGCTATACTGTTCACATTGAATTCCCCTGCCGAGGTGAACCATCTTGTCCAAACTTTTCGCCACTTTTCGTCCGTTGGTCTATTTCTCCTTGCTCTTCCTGTTGCAAGCACCCGCTGTTGCCCAAGAAACCGTCATCCAGAGTGCCAAGCCCGCGAACATCACGATCAACGGCATCAATCCCAGCCAGATTCCGGAAATTTATGTCACCGTCAGTGTGACCGACGATTTCGGCCGCAGCCTACGCAATTTGCAGCTGGAAGATTTCACGCTCACCGGCGAATTGGCGAATTTGGCGCGCCTGACCGCTGTCGAGAACATCACCGACGATGATTTGAGCTACGCGGTCGTGTTGGCATTGGATATCAGCAAAAGCATGTCGGGCCAGCCCATCGCGGCCCTCAAAGAAGCGGCCAAGACCTTTCTCGGCATCATCGGTGAAGATGACCCCGTCGCCTTAATGGCCTTCAACCATGAGGTTCGCGTCGTTCAAGATTTCACAGTGGACAAAATCGCTTTGCGCGCGGCCATCGATGCCTTAGAAGCGGGCGGACAAACCGCGCTCTACCAGGCCGGCCTCGCTGCCGTTGAGTTGGCCGCCAATGCGCCCACCTCCCGCCGCGCCGTAATCATCCTCAGCGATGGACACGAATACGGCAACGCCAGCCAGGCCGCGCGCGAAGACGCCCAGCGAGCTTCGCTCATCCGCGGCGTCCCCGTCTATACCATCGGCCTCGGCTATGACCAGGTGGACCGTGATTACTTGAAGGAGCTGGCCGCCGCTGGCTTCGGCATCTTCTCAGAATCGCCCACACCCGAAGAGCTGGTACAACGCTATAGCGATTTCGCCCTGCTCTTCCGCAGCCAATACATCCTCACCATCGAGGCCGACCTGCCCCTGGATGGCCGACTCTATTCGCTCGGTTTGGCCCTAGGCGGCCTGGCGGTTGAGTCGGAGCGGGTATCGCTGCGCACGCCCATCCCGGTGCCCATCATCTCCCTCATAAACGCGAGGCCCAGTCAACCAATTGCCGAACCGATCGAATTTCGCTTTCGCGTCGCGGCGGATGACCCCTTGCAAGAAGTGCGCCTGAATCTCGATGGCATCAACATCCCGACGCGGCTGGAAGATGCGGAATATAGCGCCACCCTCCATCCCGTCGAGCTGCTCCCAGGTGCTCATGAGTTGGCGATTGCCGCGCGCGATGAGGATGGTGATTCTGCTGAGTTCAATTGGCCATTTATCGTCGCGGCCTTGCCACCAGAAATCACGCTGGAAAGCCCCCTATTGCAAGACCCGCTGTTGGCAGAGACGACGGCAATCTCGGTCACGACCGGCGGGCAAACGCCCTTCGCGCGCGCCAAGGTCGTCCTGGATGGTGTCACACAAACTTCGTCAAACGAAGAACCATCCTTGCTGCTTGACCCCTATGCCTTTCAGCCCGGCCCGCATGAGTTGCAATTCATCATCACCAACGAAGGCGAGCAAAGCACCAGCGCCTCCATCCCCTTTGAAGTGCCCGCGCTGCCACCCATCTTCCGCCTCGAGGGGCTCAGCAACCGCGAAACCTTGAGCGATTTCGCCGAGATATTCATCGACCTCAACAAGTCCCAAGCCGGCGGCGATATCCAATCGAGCTATCGCGTCAACGATGCGCCGGCCATTCCCTTGGTCGGCGACGAGGGGCTCACACTCAGCGCCAGAGAACTTTCGCCCGGCACCAACCGCGTCACCGTCACCATAGAAGACAGCAACACGGGCCTGACCAGCGAGCAAACCATCCAATTTGAAGTGCCCACGCTCAAGCCGGAAGTCCAGGTCTCCGGGCTGGCGGAAGGCGATACCCTGCGTGAAGACCGCCGGATCGATTTGGCGGTTGAGAGCCAAACCGAGGTGTTGCGCGCCGTTTTGAAGATCGATGGCGAAGAAGTCCAGCGCCGCCGCGAGCCACCCTACCAATTTGACCTGGGTGCCCTCGACCTACCACCCGGTGAGCACACTGCCGAGATTCAGGTCGTGAATGAAGGTTTGCGCGAAGAAATTGAAGTGATACCTTTCACGGTCGCTGTAGAGCCAGCGCAGACCGCCACCCAACAAGCGCGCGCCACCGCGATTCAGCAAGCCGTTGCCCAAGCGGTTGCGGTCGTTCGTGCGACCCAAGAAGCCCGCGCCACCGCCACCCAGCAAGCCGCCGCCACCGCTACCCAACAAGCCACTCAACTCGCTGCCACCCAACAAGCGCGCGCCACCGCGATTCAGCAAGCCGTTGCCCAAGCGGTTGCGGTCGTTCGTGCGACCCAGCAAGCCCGCGCCACCGCCACCCAGCAAACCGCCGCCACCGCCACCCAACAAGCCATCGCCACTGCCACTCAACAAACCGTCGCCACCGCCACTCAACAAGCCCGCGCTACCGCCACACAGCAAGTCCGCGCTACCGCCACTCAGCAAGTCCGCGCTACCGCCACTCAACAGGCCCACGCCACTGCCACTCAGCAGGCTGCGGCCACCGCTACCCAACAAACCGCCGCCACCGCTACCCAACAAGCTGCCGCCACCGCTACTCAACAAACCCGCGCCACTGCCACCCAACAAGCACGCGCTACCGCCACACAGCAAGCTGCGGTCACCGCCACACAGCAAGCTGCGGTCACCGCTACTCAACAAGCCCGCGCCACCGCCACACAGCAAGTCCGCGCTACCGCCACTCAACAGGCCCACGCCACTGCCACTCAGCAAGTCCGCGCTACCGCCACTCAACAGGCCCACGCCACTGCCACTCAGCAGGCCCGCGCCACCGCCACTCAACAAGCCGTCGCCACTGCCACTCAGCAAACCCGCGCCACCGCTACCCAACAAACCGCCGCCACTGCCACTCAGCAGGCCCGCGCCACCGCTACCCAACAAACCGCCGCCACTGCCACTCAGCAGGCCCGCGCCACCGCCACACAGCAAGCCATCGCCACCGCCACTCACCAAGTTCGTGCTACGACCACTCAACAAGCCGTTCAGCTCGCCGCCACCGCCACTCAGCAAGCCATCGCCACTCAACAAACCGTCGCCACTGCCACACAGCAAGTCCGCGCTACCGCCACCCAACAAGCTGCCGCCACTGCCACACAGCAAGTCCGCGCTACCGCCACTCAACAGGCCCACGCCACTGCCACTCAGCAAGCCCGTGCCACCGCCACTCAACAAGCCGTTCAGCTCGCCGCCACCGCCACTCAGCAAACCGCCGCCACTGCCACTCAACAGGCTCGCGTCACCGCTACCCAGCAAATCCGCGCTACCGCCGCTCAACTCGCCGCCACTGCTACCCAGCAGGCCGCCGCCACCCAACAAGCCGCTGCCACCGTCACACCCATGCCCTCGCCCACCCCACGGCCCACGCTGGCCGAAATCGAGGTTGCGCCGCCTAGCGAACCCGCTGACAACACGCCCATCCTGGTGGTCACCATCATCGTCCTCCTCCTACTCAGCGCCGCTTTCTACTTATTGCGCAATCGGGGCAGATGAGCGCTCGTAGCCCACTCCATATCCTCAAGGGCAAACATTTGCTCCTCGGCGTTTGCGGCAGCGTCGCCGCTTACAAGGCGGTCGATCTGGCCAGCCAACTGACTCAAGGTGGCGCGCGCGTCTCCGTCATCCTCACGGAAGCAGCACAACGCTTCGTCACACCGCTCAGCTTTCAATCCGTCAGCGGGCAGACTGTCTATAGCGACCCCTGGCGCGTTGATACTGGCGGCGAATTGAGCCACATTCCCCATATCAACCTGGGTGAGCGCGCGGACCTCGGTATCATCGCTCCCTGCACAGCGCAGACCATCGCGCGTCTGGCTGGTGGCTTCGCCGACAACCTGTTGACCCTCACCGCCCTCTCCCTGCGTTGTCCGCTCTGGCTCGCGCCGGCGATGGATGGCGGCATGTACGAGCACCCCGCCACCCAAGCGAATCTCGCGACCCTGCGCGCCCGCGGCGTGCAATTGCTGGAACCGGAAGCGGGGCGCTTGGCTTCTGGGCTAGAGGGGCGTGGGCGTTTGCCCGAAGTGCCAACCCTGCTGGGCCATATCCGCGCGGCTCTTGGGCGCCTCGACGGCCCGCTGCGCGGCAAGCGCATCCTCGTCACCGCCGGTGGCACGCGTGAGCCAATCGACCCCGTCCGCTACCTCGGCAATCGCTCCAGCGGGCGCCAGGGCTACGCCATCGGCCAGGCGGCGCTGGATGCCGGCGCCGAGCTCACCCTCATCAGCACCCTGGCAGAACAACCGCTAGAAGGGCCGCCAACCCCGGTGGGAGCGACGCTCATCCGCGTCGAAACGGCGCAAGAGATGCGCGAAGCGACGCTGGCCCAGGCGAAGGATGCCGACGCAATCGTGATGGCCGCAGCCGTCGCTGATTTTCAACCCGCTCAGCCCGCAACACAAAAAATCAAGAAGCACGGGCAAGAAACTCCCCTCAACCTGAAACTCTCGCGCGCGCCAGACACGCTAGCGGCGCTCGCCACAAAGCGGAGAAACGACAGCAAACCGCACCTCATCATCGGCTTCGCGGCGGAGAGCGAAGACCTGCGGCGCAACGCCGCGGCGAAGATGACCAGCAAACGCCTCGACCTGCTCTTGGCGAACAACATCGGCGCGACCGACGCCGGTTTCGCCGTCAACACCAACCGCATCACCCTATTCACGCGCGCCGGCACGATAGAAGAATGGCCGCTGATGAGCAAGGCAGCCGTCGGCGAACGCCTGATGGGGGAAATCGCCGCGCTGTTGAAGACGGGAAAGGGTTGACCGGCAATACGCCCTAGGGCGTTGAGCCACCCTGCCACACCCCTCGGCTTGCTGCTATCTTGAGTGGATGGCTATGGATACTTTGCATCTCATCGTCGGGCTCGGCAACCCCGGCGCTCAATACGCTGATACCCGCCACAACATCGGCTGGCAAGCCCTGGATACGCTGGCCAAACGCCATCAATTGCGCTTCCAACGCAGCGAACGCGGCGCCACGCTCGCGAGCGGTCAAATTGGCGGGCGGCACATCTGGCTCGCGAAACCGCGCCGTTATATGAACGAGAGCGGCGGCCCCACGCGCGCGCTCTTGCGCCACCATCCAATCGCCACCGGACAACTGATTGTCGTTTGCGACCACTTGGATTTGCCGCTGGGGCATTTGCGCTTGCGCGCGCGCGGCGGCGCCGGTGGACAGAAGGGCCTGCGCGATATCCACCAAAAACTCGAAACTCAGGAAATCGCTCAATTGCGCCTCGGTATCGGCCGGCCGCCTGGCCGGATGGATCCCGCCGCTTATGTCTTGCGTCCCTATCAAAAAATTGAGCGCTCCTTACAAGAAATTGTCCTCGAAAGAGCGGCGGACGCGTTGGAAGCCTGGCTGGAAGAGGGTATAGAGGTCGCCATGGCGCGTTACAACGGGAGCGTGCAGGAAATCCCGCGCGCCGCGCACAAATGCACCGCCCGCCGCGCTTCCCCCGCCCCAATTTCCCCCATTGCATGCGACTGAGCGGTCTCCTCAATACCTTGCGGCGCGCGCCGCTCTATCAACAGGCCCGCGACGCGCCCGCGACGCAAGCCATCCGCCTCCTCCGCGCCGCGCAAGCGCCTTTCGCCGCCGCCCTCGCTGCGGACGGCGGCGTGCCCACACTCATCCTCACCGCTGAGGCCAGCCGCGCGCGCGATTGGGAAGCGCAACTTGGCGCCTGGAGCGATGCTTCCATACATCGCTTCGCCGCCAGCAGCGCCCGCCCTTATGAGCGCGTCCCCCGCGGCGGACCCAGCATAGAAAAGCGCCTGTCCGCCCTTTGTGCACTCTGGAACTGGCAACAAGCGCGCGCCAACCAAGAGCCACCGCCCATCGTCATCGCCTCGGCCGCCGCTTTGATGATGCCAACGCTAACCCCGGCAGGGCTGCGCACCGCTCAGCTCACCCTCAGCATCGATATGCCAATATCAAGGCATTCCCTATTGAAGCACTTGCTGGGGAACGGTTACGAGCCCACAAACCTCGTCGTCGCCCCTGGGCAGTTTGCGCGGCGGGGTGGCATCATCGACCTATTCCCCATCGCCGCCGCCGCGCCTGTCCGCGTCGAGTTGGATGACGACCGAATCGCCAGCCTGCGTCGCTTCGACCCCATCCATCAACGCTCCACTGGACGCATCGATGCAACCGCAGTCTCGCCGGCGCGCGAGCTTTTGCCCAGCGACGGGCCGGCCATCGCCCGCCGCATCGCCACCTGGCTGGAACGCAAAGACCCCGAGGCTAGTGACGCACTAGCCACCGCGACCCCTTGCCCGAACCTCGAATACTACTTGCCTTATGCCGGCCCCTTGGCCAGTTTGCTCGACCACTTGCCCGCCAAGACGCGCATCCTCATCGAAGAGCCAGCGGCGTTGAGCGCGCAATTCACGCAGGAGGAGCGAGCCGCCCAATCCCGCCGCGCGGATGCCGACCTGCCACCCGATTACCCCCTCCCCTACCTCAGCGGGGAAGCGTTGGAGCGGCAAATCGCCGCGCACCGCCATCTCCAATTCCAGAGCGGCGCCGCGCCGGGCGCCATCGCCACCCCTTTTCAGGCGCCACCGCGCTTCGCGGGCAACCTCAGCACCTTGCTCCGCTGGTTACGCGAGCGGATGGATGCGGGCGAGAGCGCTGTGCTCGTTTCTGGCAACGCCGCTCGTCTCGCAGAACTCTGGTACGAGCAAGAAAATTACCTGCCCATCGAAAATTCGCTAAGGGAAGAGCCCGCGCCAGGTAGCCTGCGCCTGGTGCGCGGCGCCAGCAGCGCTGGCTGGTCCTTGCGGGCCGGCGCTGCCTCCACCCTCCATCTGCTGAGCGATACCGAAATCTTTGGTTGGAGTCGCCCACCACGGCGCCGCGCCCGCCCGCGCGTCGCCCAATCGCGCTTGAATGACTTGCGTCCCGGCACCTTCGTCGTCCATGAAGACTACGGCATCGGGCGTTTCATCGGCACACAGCAGCGGCGCTTGGCGGGCATCCGCCGCGAATTCTTGCGCATCAACTACGCCGGCGAAGATATCCTCTTCGTACCCATTCACCATGCTGACCGCGTCTCGCGCTATATCGGCGCCGAGGGGCATGAACCCAAGCTGAATACGCTCGGCAAACCGCTTGAATGGGAGCGCACCCGCCAACGCGCCGAAAAAGCGGCTGCCGAAGAGGCGCGGGAATTGCTCGCCATCTACGCCGCCCGCGCCCGCGCGCCAGGAATCGCCATCAGCAGCGATACCCCCTGGCAGCATGAGCTGGAGGCGCGCTTCCCCTACGACGAGACACCCGACCAACAACAGGCCCTGCAAGAAATCAAAGCGGACCTTGAACGGCCGCGACCGATGGATCGTTTGCTCTGCGGCGATGTCGGCTATGGCAAAACCGAAGTCGCCTTGCGCGCGGCTTTCAAGGTTGTGATGGACGGGCGGCAAGTCGCCATCCTGGCGCCAACGACCGTGCTCGCCCAACAACACCTGCAGACCTTCCGCTACCGTCTGGCACCTTTCCCCCTACGCATCGAAACACTCTCGCGCCTTCAGGATGCGGTGCAGCAAAAAGAAGTGCTCGCCGCGCTGCGCGCCGGCCAAGTGGATATCGTCATCGGCACACACCGCCTGCTCTCCGCCGATGTGGAATTCGCCCGCCTGGGCTTGCTGGTCATCGATGACGAGCAGCGCTTTGGCGTCCGCCATAAAGAGCATTTCAAACGCTTGCGCGCGCAACTGGATGTGCTGACGATGACCGCCACACCCATCCCACGCACGCTCTTCATGGCCCTCAGCGGCACGCGCGACATCAGCCAAATGCGCAGCCCACCCGAGGAACGCCTGCCCGTTCTTACCCAGACCGCCCCCTACGATGAGATGCTGGCAAGGCAAGCCATCCTGCGCGAAATCGAACGCGGCGGACAAATCTATTACATCCACAACCGCGTGCGCAGCATCGAAGCGGCGCGCGAAAGGCTGATGCAGCTGGTCCCGGAAGCGCGCATCAGCATCGCCCATGGCCAATTACCACAAACCCAGCTCGCCGAAATCATGGCATCATTCGCCCGCGGCGAAAGCGACCTTTTGCTCGCCACCACCATCGTCGAAGCGGGGCTGGATATCCCCAACGCCAACACGCTCATCGTCGAACGCGCCGACCGTTTCGGCCTGGCCCAGCTTTATCAGCTTCGCGGCCGCGTCGGCCGCGCGCAGCAACAAGCCTACGCCCTTTTCTTTCACCCAGAAGAGAACCGCCTGCGCCATGACGCGCGCGAGCGGTTGTTGACCATCGCCGAACATAGTGAGCTGGGCGCCGGCTGGCAGGTTGCCCTGCGTGACCTGGAGCTGCGCGGCGGCGGCGGCGTCCTCTCCACGCGCCAGAGCGGCCATGTCGCCGCCATTGGTTTGCATCTCTACGCGCGCCTCCTCGCCGCCGCCACCGCTGAAGGACGAGCGACACCCCAAGAAAAGGCGACGGCGAGAAAGACGCCCCCTACGAATGCCCTCATCCTGGATTTGCCCCTGCCCGCTTTTTTGCCCGAGGATTACCTACCGGCGCTCGAGCAACGCTTGCAAATCTATCGCCGCATCGGCGACCTGACCACCCGCGAAGAAATCGCCACCCTGCGTGCCGAACTGCACGACCGCTTTGGCCCGCCACCCAGGCCCCTGGAAGGCTTGCTATTCCAGATGACCGCCAAGATGTTGGCGCAAGAAATTGGCGCCAATGCCCTAATCAGCCGCGGTCGCGAACTGCAAATCCGCTTACCGGCCCTCAGTCTGCTGGACCGCGCCGCATTGCAGAACCGCCTACCCCCTGGCGCCCGCGTGACGCGGCCGGCGTTGACCCTGCCCCTGGATGAGGCGGGGGAATGGCAAGCGCGGCTGCTGGCTTTACTCCAAGCGCTCGCCAAAGACGAAGGTTATGCCCGCGCGCGCGCCGCCTTGTTGGAACAAAAACTCTAGCGGCGCCGCAAATCCAAATAGCGATCCGCACCGCCCACCACTTGCCCGCAAAGGCGCTCGAGACGGACGCGCGCGATGGCGAAGATGGCGTTCGGCGCGCCGCCAGCCGCGTAGAGCGTCTCGTAGCGGCGCAGGCTTTCATCCAGCCAGATGGGCATCGCCGCGCGCAAACCCAGGGGCGGGATGCCGCCGGGCGCGTAACCGAAATGGCTTAGGCATTGCTCCGCCTTCGCCGCGCGCACCTTCTTGCGCCCGACTCGGTAATGCGTCGCCAGCGCCCGCTCTTCGACCCGCCCATCGCCGCTCATCAACACCAAACAGGGCGCCCCCGCGACGAGGAAGGCCAGACTCTTGACAATCTGCCCCAGCTCACAACCGATGGCCGCCGCGGCCTCTGACGCCGTCGCCGTCGATTCTACAAAAGTGCGGATTTCGATATCGGTGGCACCGGCCGCATCCAGAGCGGCGCGAACTGCTTCTGGCCCCAGGGGCGGCGCGGGTTCGGTGGATGATGGTGACATTCAAACTCTCTCAGACTGGCCGCGCAGGGCGCGGGCATTGCGGATTTCCAGGGCAAGCACGCTCAATAATATGAGCGCCCCGCCAAGCCATTGCAAGGCCTGCAAGGTTTCGCTGAGGAGAAAGGCAGCCAGCAAGAGCGTCAAGAAGGGCTCCATCATGGCGATGATGGCCGCATGCGCGGCGCCGAGGCGTTGGATACCGATATTCAAAGCGAGGATGGGTAAGGCCGTCGCGCTGACGGCCAGGGCGAGCAGGAGGACGGCGCTTGCCGCGCTGGCCGGCGCGCGCAAACCGACAAAGAGGGAGACGACCAACATCAGGATGGCGATCGTCAGCATCGTCCACCCCACCGCGCGCGCCAAATCATCGCTTTCTCGCAAATTGCGCAGGTAGTGCTTGCTCGCCAAAAAATAGAGCGCGGCGACGGTGGCGTTGGCCAGGGCGATGGCCATGCCACGCAGCGTCGCCCCCTCGGGGCGCAAACCGCCCAGGTCCGGCACCAACACCAGCAAGACGCCCAGGCTCGTCAGCGCCAGGGCCAGCCAACCACCGCGCCCCAGCCGTGTCCCCAATAACCGCGCCAGCAGGGCGACCAGCAAGGGGTAGGTATAGAAAAGGATCGTGTAAAGACTGGCCGGAATTTCGCGGAGGCCGAGGAAGGCCAGCAACGAAGCGGCGCTATAGATGGCGCCGAGCAGGAGTAAATGGCGGCGCGGCACCCGTGGGCCACCGTAGCGTCGCCAGGGGGGACGGCGCGCCCAGAGATAAAGCCAGACCAAGGGCGTCGCCAACAAGAAACGCCAACTGGCGATTTCCAGCGGCGCCAACTCGCTATGCCGATACAGCAATTTGGCCAAGACCGGAAAAGAAGCGTAACCGCAAACCGCCAGCAGCATCCATAACCAACCCTCCCGCCCCCGTTCACCCATCAGGCAGGCGCGCTACCAGGGGATGACCTCGCCCGTGTAATTGCGAAAGCCGCCGCTGTCCGCCATCGTCAAAGAATCGATCACGCGCAGGCAGCCGACGATTGATTCCTCGACGCCAATATCAGCCTGCGGGCCACCCATATCGGTGCGCACCCAGCCGGGGGCGAGCGCGAAAACGATGATGCCCTCCTCGCGCAGGGCCAGGGCTTGCTTGCGCGTGTACATATTCAACGCCGCCTTGGTCGCGCTATAACCCAAGTTGCTGCGCGAGCGCGCCGCCCATTCCAACGAGCCAGCGCCAGAAGAGATGTGTATGATGCGGCCGGCCGACGCGCGCGGCGGCGCCCCTGCCCGCAAGAAAGGCAAAAGCGCCTGCGCGAGCAATAGCGGCGCCACGCTATTGATGAGGAACATCTCCATCAGCGCCGCCTCTTCCAAATCGGCGAAATTGCCGCCGCTCACATTGATGGCCGCATTGTTCACCAGCCAATCCAGGCGCTCGCCGCGTTCCCGCAGGGTGTCCACCAACGCTGCACGCGCGCTAGCCGAGGCGACATCGAGCGCGCGCAGCGTCAACGAGGGGTGGGCGGCGGCCAGCGCCGACAATTCAGGGCTGTCTTGCGGCTGACGACAGGTGGCGATGACGCGCTCGCCACGCTCGGCCAGCTGGCGCACCATCTCCAGGCCGAGGCCGCGATTGGCGCCGGTGATGAGGATGTTCAAGGTCATGGGATTCTCCATTACTACCATTTACGATCATTCAGCTCGTTAATCAGCGGATTGGGCAATCAATTATCCCTGTATCCTAACCGCGTTACCCTTTGCAAGAAAGCATACTCCCTCGGCGCCGATTTCGCTCGCGGGGGCCAACGCAGCGGCACATCGCGGCGCCAGTTGACTCAAGCGCCTGCTTTCGCGTAAAATCCCGCGACATCGTGTAGAATGGCGGCGCACCCATTCGCGCCGCAAGTTGCGGCCCGGCAACGAAGAGCGCAGGATGAGAGGATGACCATGCCCGAGCTTCCCGCCCCCCAGGAACCAGCGAGCGCCCTGCGCGCCGCTTTGCCGGCGGCCCTGCTCGACGAAAGCGAGTTTCGCGGCGAAACCACCCTGACCCTCGCCACCAACGCCCTCCCCGCGGCCGCCGCCATCCTCAAGCGCGGCGACGGCCTCCGCTATCATTACCTTTCCGATATCTCCGCGGTCGATTATGCGCCAGTCGCTGGCGAGCCAGGCTTCGCAGCGCTCGAGGACAGCGCCGAAAAGCGGCCAGCGCGCTTCGGCGTTTGCTATCACCTCTTGTCGATGCCCTATGCCCGTCGCCTGCGCCTGAAGGTTTATGTCGAAGAGGATGAGAGCATCCCCACACTCACGACGCTTTGGCCGGCCGCCAACTGGCTCGAGCGCGAAATTATGGATTTGATGGGCATCGATTTCGCCGGTCACCCAGATAAGCGCCGCCTGCTCATGCCTGAGGATTGGCAAGGGCACCCACACCGCCGCGATACCCCCCTGGGCTACGAGACCGTGCAATTTTCCTTCAACGCCGAAGATATCCAGCGCCATAAACCTTTCGCGCGGAGGGAAACATGAATATGAGCAGCGCGCAAGCCACAGCACCCGCAACGGCAGAACGCCAGTACTGGCATGGCTCGGTCGATGAGTTGCGTGGCCTCGTCTCGGAACGCGCGCTCCGCGGCGAAACCATGCTCCTCAACATGGGCCCCCATCACCCCAGCACGCATGGCGTCCTACGCCTCTTGCTGGAGTTGGATGGCGAGGAAATCATCACCTGCTTGCCGGATATCGGCTTCCTGCATACCGGTATCGAAAAGAACATCGAGGACAAGACCTATGAGAAGGGCGTCACCCTCACGGACCGCATGGATTACCTGGCGCCGATGTCCAACAACCTCGTCTTTTGCATGGCGGTGGAAAAACTAGCCGGTATCGATGTGCCGGAGCGCGCGCAACAAATCCGCGTGATTTGTATGGAACTATCGCGCATCGCCAGCCACCTCGTCTGGCTCGGCACGCACGCCATCGACATGGGCGCGATGAGCGTCTTCCTCTATTGCTTTCGTGAGCGCGAGCTCATCCTGGAGATGTTCGAAACCATCGCCGGCCAACGCATGATGGGCTCTTACATTCGCCCCGGCGGCGTCTGGCGCGATTTGCGACCCGAATTTTATGAGCAACTGAACGCATTCCTCGCGCTCTTCCCGGAAAAGATCGATGATTACGAAGCCTTGCTGACCGAAAACCCCATCTGGTTGGACCGAACGCAAGGCGTCGGCACCGTCACCCCGGAAGACGCGCTCGATTGGGGGCTCTCGGGGCCAAGCTTGCGCGGCAGCGGCGTGAATTGGGATTTGCGCAAGAACATGCCCTATCTGGGCTACGAGAACTACGAATTCCATGTGCCGCTCGGCAACCATGGCGATGTCTACGACCGTTTTCTGGTGCGCATTCAGGAATTGCGCGAGAGCCACCGCATCCTGCAACAGGTCTTGGCGACCATCCCCAAAGAGGGGGTTTTTCGTTCCGACGACCGCAAGTTTGTGCCGCCGCCACGCAGCGAGCTGGGGCAAAGCATGGAGGCCGTCATCCACCATTTCAAACTCTGGACAGAAGGATTCCCGGCGCCGGATGAGGAAGTTTATGTGGCGACGGAGAGCCCACGCGGGGAAATCGGTTGCTATTTGCATGGCACCGGCGGCAACCGCCCGCGGCGCGTACATTTTAAGACGCCCAGCTTTATGCACATCGCCGCGCTACCTTTGTTGACGCGCGAACACCTGATTGCTGATGTTGTGGCCATCATCGGCAGCGTGGATATCGTGCTGGGCGATTGCGACCGCTAGCGAGGGGAGCGCAGCCATGGGGGAAGAAGGGCAAATGAACGAAATCGTGAATTCGCCAGAGGCGCTCTCCGAGGGCGAAAACCGCCTCGCCAAGCGCTATCCGGAGCGCATCGCCGCCACTTTCGCCAAATACCCCGATAAACGCTCGGCCGTCATGCCCCTCCTCTTTCTCGCCCAAGAAACCCATGGCTACCTCACGCCCGAAGCGCTGCGCGAAGTCGCCGCGCTTTGCGATATGGACCCGACGCAAGTGCAATCCATCGCCGGCTTCTACACCATGTTCCGCGAGCGGCCAAAGGGGCGCTATTGGCTGCATGTCTGTACCGATTTGCCCTGTGCGCTCAGAGGGGCCGATGAATTTTACCGCGAGTTGCAAGAATACCTGGGCATCGAGGAAGAGGCGGGCACGAGCGCCGATGGCCTCTTCACGCTGGAGCATGTGATGTGCCTGGCAGCCTGCGACAAGGCACCGATGTTGCAATGCAATTTTCAATACCTGGAATCCATGGATATGGCGAAAATGAAAGCGTTCATCGAAGCGAAGCGCGCAGAAATCGAGCGCGCCGCGGCCAATGGGACAGCGACATGAGGGAAGATTCAGGGTGGCGCGCGCCGCCGGGCACGAGTGATGAAAATTCCTCGGAGCGACCAATGACGGAGAAGGGTACTCGCCGTGGCGATTGACCAAAACCCCAACATCCTCCTGCGCGGGCGGGAAGTCGCCAACCTCGACCAATACAAAGTCTATTGCCAGCAGGGTGGTTATCGCGCCTTGCGGCAGGCGATCGCCATGGGACCGGCCGCCATCATCGATGAGGTCAAATCCTCTGGATTGCGCGGGCGGGGGGGCGCCGGCTTCCCAACTGGCGTCAAGTGGTCCTTCATCCCAGCCGATGAGCCGCTCACCTATGTCGTCGTCAACGCCGACGAAAGCGAAACCGGCACCTTCAAAGACCGCGAAATCATGGAAATCAATCCGCATCAATTGCTGGAAGGCGCCCTGATTTGCGCTTACGCCATCCATGCTACGGCAATCTATATCTACCTGCGCGGTGAATTTTGGGATATCGCCGCCGCCCTAGATGAGCGCATCGCCCAACTTTATGCCGAGAACCTGGCCGGAGAGAATATCCTGGGTAGCGGCTGGAGTTGCGACATCCTCACACACCTCGGCGCCGGCGCTTACATCTGCGGTGAAGAGAGCGCCTTGCTGGAAAGCCTCGAGGGCAAACTGGGTATGCCGCGCGTGCGTCCGCCCTTCCCCGCGCAAAAAGGCGGCGGCCTCTATCACGAGCCCACGGTCGTCAACAATGTGGAGACCCTGGCGAATGTCCCCTGGATTCTGGAAAATGGCGCCGCGGCCTTCCGCGCCATCGGCACCGAGCAAAGTACGGGCACGAAGATCTTTTGCGTGAGCGGACATGTGCAACGCCCGGGGAATTACGAGCTGCCGTTGGGCATACCGCTGCGCGAATTGCTCTATGATTTTGCTGGTGGCCCGCCCGAAGGACGGCAATTCAAGGCCATCTTGCCTTCCGGCGGCTCCGGACCCATCATCCCAGCGACAGAGTCCCTGTTGGATACGCCGCTGAGCTACGAAGGTTGTCAAGAGGCGGGGACGATTCTCGGTTCGGCTTCTGTGATAGTGATGGACGACAGCGTGGATATGACTTGGGTGGCCAGCAAAGTGACAAAATTCTTCCGCCATGAGAGTTGTGGTAAATGCACCCCTTGTCGCGAAGGGACCTACTGGTTGGACCGCGTCCTGGACCGCGTCTTGGCAGGCGAGGGGCGCCCGCAGGATATCCGCCTCATCGATAGCGTTGCGAAAAATATGCAAGGCACGACGCTTTGCGCGCTGGGCGATTTCGCCGCCAACCCCATCATCCATACCATCGCGCATTTCCCGGCCGATTTTCAAGCACATTTCGCAGACACAGTGGTCCGCAATGGGTCAGGAGGCGCGCGCTGATATGCTAGAGGCAAAGGGAAAGACCGTGCGCATCATCATCGATGAGGTCGACTACGATGTGCCGGAAGGCATGAACCTGGTCGACGCGGCCAAATGGGCGGCGGGCAACGACATACCCGTTTTTTGCTACCACCCCAAAATGGCGTCGGTTGGTATGTGCCGCGTCTGCCTCGTCGAACTTGGCAATATCCAACGCGACCACGCGACGGGCGAAATCCTGCGCGATGACGATGGTGCGCCGCAAATTCGCTGGTTCCCCACCCTGCAAACCGCTTGCACCCAGACCGCGAGCGAAGGGCTGGTCATCCGTACCGCGACAACCGCCGTGGAGCAAGCGCGCGAAAATGTGCTCGAATTCTTGCTCAGCAGCCACCCGCTCGATTGCCCAATTTGCGATAAGGGCGGCGAATGCCCCTTGCAAAACCTCACGATGCGCCATGGGCCAGGCGTTACCCGCATGCAATTCGCCGACAAGGTGCAACTCAACAAACATGTCCCGCTCGGCGATTTGATTTTTCTCGATGAAGAGCGTTGCATCCAATGCGGGCGCTGTGTGCGCTTTCAGGATGAGATCGTCGGCGATGATGTGCTGGCTTTTCATGAGCGTGGCCGCACCCTGCGCATCATCACCAATAGTGAGCCCGGTTTCGCTAGCCATTTCTCGGGCAACACCACCGATATCTGTCCAGTTGGCGCCTTGACGACGGCCGATTTTCGCTTTGGCGCGCGTCCCTGGGAGCTGCGCGAGGTGCCCAGCATTTGTCCCTATGATGCCGCCGGTAGCAACATCAGCCTCTCGGTGCGCCTAGACCGCGATTTTGGCGGGCGGGCGCTCATCAAGCGCGTCATGCCCCGCCAACACGAGGCCGTCAATGAGATCTGGATTAGCGACAAAACGCGCTTCGGGCATCATTTCACTCGCAGCGCGGCGCGGGCGCAACAGCCCTTGCTGGCCGGGGCCGCGAGCGATTGGCCCCAAGCCCTGGAAACCGTCAACGAATGGCTGCGCGCGGCCGGGGGCGATATCGTCGCCCTCGCTGGCCCCAGTCTCAGCAATGAAGACCTCTGGGAGTTGCGCGCCCTTTTGCGCGCGGCCGGCGTCGCCGAAGAAGAGCTGGATGGGCGCCTGGCCGCCTGGCCACCCACGCATGGCGGCGCGGAGTTGCTGGCCAGGGTGGGTATCGGCAAAGGCAGCAACCTCGGCCAGCTCGGCGCTGGCGACGCGGTGTTGGTCATCGCTTGCGATTTGGAAGAAGAAGTGCCGCTCTGGCGCCTACGCCTCAAACTAGCGGCAGAACGGGGCGCGACCCTCATCGTGGCCAACGCCCGCGGCAGCCGCTTGGACGATTTTGCCAACGAAACGCTGCGCTATCCAGTCGGTGGCGCCGCGCAAGCCCTCCTCGACCTGGAAAAATCGCCACTGGGCGAAAAATTGGCAGCGGCCGAGAACCTGGTCATCGTCGCCGGCGCCGAAGGGTTGGACTTGCGCGGTAGCCAGGATTTGACGCGGGCGGCGGCCAATTTCCTCCTGCGTAGCGGCCACCTTGGCCGCCCGAACAACGGCTTGCTCAACCCGCTGCCCGGCCCCAACGGCCTCGGGTTGCGCCTATTGGGCTTCACACCAGAAAACACAGCGCGCCTGGCTGAGCGGCCACCCAAGTTGTTGCTCCTGGCAGACGCCGATCCACTGGGGGATGACCCGACCGCCGCTACCTGGTTCGAGCGCGTGGAAAGGGTCGTTTCCTGCGGTCTTTTTGCCGATGCCAGCGCGGCGCGCGCGGACGCGCTCTTGCCCATCCAAAGTTTCGCCGAGCGCGATGGTAGTTACACCAACGGCGAGCGGCGCGTGCAACGCTTTTACGCCGCACAGGGGCCATTGGGTGCGGCCTTGCCGGCTTGGCAAGCCTTCTCGCGCCTGAGCGCCGCCCTGAACGGCCGGCAAAAGAAACGCTCGGCCGCGGCAGTGATGGCCGAGCTGAGCACCGCTCTACCCAACTTCGCCGGCGCCGATTTCCCCGCCCTGGCGCAAACTCAACGACAATTTCCGGATGTCGGCGGCGAAGACCTCTATTACGGCGGTACCGCCTATCGCAATACCGGCGGCCTCGGCCAGCAATTGGCCAGCGCGGCGGACCGCGGCGAAAAACTGAACATCGAGCGCGTACGCCCAACCAAACCACCACGAGCGAAAAAGGGCGAATTGCTCGTCATCCCCACCGTTTCGCTCTTCAACCGCGAGCGCCGCTTCGCCCAGAGTGAGCTCTTGCACCCACGCGTGCCAGCGCCCTTCGTAGAGTTGAATAGCGCGGATGCGGCGGCCATGGGCATCGTGGATGGCGCGCGCGTGGAAATGCGTTGGTCCGGCGGCGCGCCCATCTCCCTGCAAGCGCGCGTGAATGGCCGCGCGCCGCAAGGAGGCGCGCTCTTACCCCGCCAACTCAGCGACCAACCGCTGCCTTATGCGCCTTTCACCGCTACCTTGACCCGAGAAGAAGGCGCTTCCGCATGACGACCAGCGCGCAAACGCGCCGCTCAGCCCTCCTCAGCCCCCGCCGCATCATCGGGCTCTTCGTCGCGCTCATCTCGGCCCTCGCCCTCCTCGCGCTCTTGGTCGCGAACCTACCGGCGCTCATCGCCCTATTGGAAGACCTGGTGCATTACCTATTCGCGCCCCAAAGTCGCGCGCCGCGCGTCGTCGTCCCCTGCGCAGAATCCGCCACCTGCCGTATTGTTCAACCCATCGTCTTCACGGCGATATTCCTCTTCAGCATCTTGACCGGCTTCGCCTATACCACCCTCCTGGAACGCAAACTGATCGCTTGGTTCCAACAACGCGTGGGGCCGAATCGCGTCGGTCCGGGCGGATTTTTGCAACCGGCAGCCGATGGTTTGAAATTGATTTTCAAAGAGGATATCCAACCCATCGGCGTCTATCGCTTCGTCTACCTGTTGGCGCCCATCTTGAAGGTGGTGCCGGCGCTCATCGTGTTGGCGGTGGTGCCCTTGGGGCCAACCATCGATATCCCTTGGTTCGACGGCCTTTGGTATGCCGTGCCCATGGGCTTGATTGATGTGAATGTCGGCGTACTTTGGTTGCTGGCCATCACGAGCCTGGGCACCTACGGCGTGATACTGGCCGGTTGGGCGAGCAACAACAAATATGCCATGCTGGGTGGTCTGCGCGCCTGCGCGCAGATGATCAGTTACGAGCTGAGCCTCGGCTTGGCCATCGCTGTGCCCGTCATGTTGGCCGGCAGCATGAGCATTGCGGATATCGTCGCTGCGCAGCGCAACATCCTCGACTGGTTCGTCTTCCAAAACCCCTTGGCCGCCGCGGTGTTGATGATTGCGCTATTGGCGGAGGTCAATCGCGCTCCTTTCGACTTGCCAGAAGCGGAACAGGAACTCACCGCCGGTTACATGACTGAATATAGCGGTATGAAATTTGCGCTGTTCATGATGGCCGAATACTTGGGCATGATTGCCGTCAGCATCATCGCCATCTCGCTATTTTTCGGTGGCTACCACCTCTTCTTCGTGGATATGGTGCCCATCCTGGCACCTGTCGTGCTGGTGGGTAAATTGCTCTTCTTCCTGCTGGGCATGATTTGGTTACGGGCGACCCTACCCCGCATCCGCTATGACCGCCTGATGCATTTCGGCTGGAAGGTGCTCTTGCCGCTGGCCCTGCTCTCCGTAGCCTGGACGGGGGTCTCCCTAGTGATCGAGGTGGAAACGGGGACCGCTGCCATGGCGATTTATGGCTTGGTCGCGGGCGTCGTTTTCTTGCTGGCGCTCGGCGGCGGTTATTGGTTGCTACGGCGCCTCGGCGGTGAAACATGGGCGGAGACGACGGCGCTAGCAGAGGACCGCCGCATCACTGGCGCGCGCAACACTGGCAGCGCTTTGGGGTTGGGCTTATTGGGCATCATCGCCGGTTTGCCATTTGGCCTCTATGATTTCACGGTTGGCGCGCTGGAGCGTTTGCGGGTCGTCGGCCGTCCACGCAAAGATGAAACCAGCAATCACACCTGACCGATAATCAGTTGGGGGAATCTCAATGAACATCCTTAAGGGCCTGAAAACCACACTCAAGCACCTCAATCGCGAGAGCGTCACCCTGCAATATCCTGAGGAAGTGCGTCCCTTCCCGGAACGCTACAAAGGGCGCCATCATTTGCGCCGCTACGAGGATGGCCTCGAGAAATGCATCGGCTGCTCACTCTGCGCCGCCGCTTGCCCGGCGGATGCCATCTGGGTGGAGGCGGAAGAAAATACGGATGAAGCGCGCTTCTCCCCTGGTGAGCGCTATGCCAAGACCTATGAAATCAACATGCTGCGCTGCATCTTCTGTGGCTATTGCGAAGACGCCTGCCCCACCCAGGCCATCGAGCTGGGGCAAGAGCATCGCCTCAGCTTCACCGACCGCCGCGACGCCATCTTCACCAAAGAGATGCTCATCGACCCTGTGCCCGCAGAAGGCCAAGATACACCGCAACAGGTCGAGCCCGGCAGCCGTGACCGTTCCATCCCCGATATGCCCGATGCGCGCTGAAACTGAGGGAAAGGGGGAGACTTGTGAAAGCCAAAGCAGGGCGTGACCTGGCTAGCCTACTCGAAAACGAAGAGCGCAGTTTAAGCGAAGCGAGCGGCAGGGAACGGCATTACCGTTTGCTGGTCAATTGGAAACTGGGGGATGTTTTCCTCTACTGTCTGGGTTGGACGCTGCTCGTCATCTTCAGCGCCGGCATTGCCATGTTCTTCTTACCCTATTCGGTGATGCAACGCCTGTTGAATGGAGTCGTCATGATCGATGACGAGGGGCAACCTGTCGGTCGCCTCAGTGCGGAAGCGAACATGGTGAGCCAGTTTGGGCATATTGTCACTTGGTTCTTCATTCATTTCGGCGTCCTCATCCTGGGCATTATCACTTTGAGGACAGCGGGATTTTTGTTATTACCGGCCGTAACCCTGCTCTATTATCTCAGCGTGGGGCGTACGATGATTGAGCAAACCCACATGGTGAGCCACGAAGAATGACAGACCTCCATTTTTGGCTCTTCTTGCTCGTGGGTGGCTCGGCAGTGGCGGCGGCGGTCGGCATGTTGCTCTTGCGCAATGCCGTCTATTCGGCGCTTTGCCTCATTTACATCATGGCCGCCCTGGCCTTGCTCTTCCTGATGTTGGATGCCCCCTTCCTCGCGTTGGTGCAGGTGACCGTTTATGCCGGCGCGGTGATGGTGCTTTTCCTCTTCGTGATGATGCTCCTCGGCAACCAGGTGATTTCCGCTGGGGAGCGTGAATTTCGTGGCTTGCCAGTCCTTGCCAGCCTAGGGGCAACCGCTTTCATCTTGATTGCCGGCCTGGCGATTCAAAGCGGCGATGTGGATGAGACCGCGGCGCCCTTGCCCGCGCCGCTTTTGCGCGTCGCCCAATTCTTGCCCATAACCGACACCACGAACCTCCATATCGACGGCGAGCGCCATTCGATCGCGTTGCCCTTCGGCGCCGCCAGCAATTTCCAAGAGTTGGCGGTCGGCGCGCATTCGCTATCCCTCAAGACAACAGCAGGGCAAATCCTTCATGAGGCGGAAATCGAGTTGGCGGAGGGCACGGCCAACAGCCTGCTCATTTATGAAAGCGCCGCCGGCAACGCCAGCGCACTAGTCCCGGAAAGCAAAACCCCCCTCAGCCAGCGAGAAAGCCGTCTGCGCCTGGTCAACCTCAGCGGGACAGCGGTGACCGTCTACGATACGGGCAGCGATCGCGTGTTGGATAGCGAGCGTGACCCAGAATGGGCGGTTGAATTGGCGAGCGGAGAACAAACCCAAACACGCCTGAGCGAGCCCGCGCCCCGCGACCTGGCTTTCATCGACCCCACCAGCGGCCAAACACTGCTGCGCACGCCGGAGCTGAAATTGAGCGGCGGCGAGAGCGCCACCCTCGTGCTGGTTAGCGAAGGGCAAGGGCGCTTCGTCCTCCATCATTTGCGCGCCGAGCCCCCCGACTCCTTCGGCAGCCCGGCAGCCATCGGCCAGAGCCTTTTCCGCCGCTACTTATTGCCTTTCGAGATGGTGGGGGTGTTGCTATTGGCCGCGTTGGTGGGCGGCATCATCATCGCGCAGGGCGGTAGCCGCGTTGTGCGGCGGCGCGATGTGCGGCGGCCGGTCGCGCGCACGCTGGCGGCCGCCATCGATGCGCAGGTTGGCGCCGATCAATTGCCACCCGCAGCGGTTGGTGAAACCGCCGAGGCAAACGAGGCTTAAGGGGAAAAGCGATGGGGCCGATTCAGGTGGAACACTATTTGATGCTGAGCGCGGTGCTCTTCACGCTCGGGGTGTTGGGGGTATTGTTGCGGCGCAACGCCATCCTGATTTTCATGTCTGTTGAACTGATGCTGAATGCGACGAACCTGGCCTTGGTGGCCTTCGCGCGGCATTGGGGGCAAAACGATGGTCATGTCTTCGTCTTTTTCGTGGTCACGGTGGCAGCGGCGGAAGTGGCTGTCGGTCTGGCGCTTTTGGTGACGATTTTCCGCCAGCGCCAGAGCATCAACATCGATGACTTGCACCTTTTGGAAGGTTGATGCATGGCTAGCTTCCTGAACTGGGCACCCCTGGTCATCCTCATCCCCCTGTTGGGTTTCCTTTTGAATGTTTTCGGCAGCGCGCGCTTGGGGCGGCGCTACGCTGGCTGGTTGGCCACCCTGGCGGCGGTGTTGGCTTTTGTGGTCTCGCTCTTGCTATATGCGGCCTTGGTCGCAGGGGATTTCCAAGCGCACCTGCAAACCTTCCCGCTCCTGGGCGATTGGCTGACCATAGAGACGGATGCTTTGCGCATCGCCTGGGAGATGCGTGTGGATACGCTGAGCGTTACGATGATGCTGGTCGTGACTGGCGTCGGCTCGCTCATCCACCTTTACGCCATCGGCTATATGACGGGCGATGAGCGCTTCGTGCGCTTCTTCGCCTATTTGAACCTCTTCCTCGTCTTCATGCTCGTTCTCGTCAGCGCGAACAATTTCCTGATGATGTTCGTCGGTTGGGAGGGGGTTGGGCTTTGTTCTTATCTACTCATCGGCTTCTGGTGGAATCGCGGCGCTGGCGAGGGGTGGCGCAATAGCAACGCAGCACGCAAGGCCTTCATCGTCAACCGCGTCGGTGATTTCGGTCTGTTGATGGCCATGTTCCTGCTCTTCTGGCAATTCGGCACCCTGGATTTCTACGCGCCGGGTGAAGTGGCCAATGTCGCCTGGGCCAGCGGCGCCGGCCATCACGATGAAACAAGCGCGGACGAAGACGGCCACCATGATGAGAGCCACGCCGCCGCGAGCAGCAGTGAGCACCCCAGCGACAACCACCATCTGGGAATCAGCGAGCTGGGCATTTTCGGTCAGGCGGAGGCGCTTGCGGCGGGCGACTTGTCGACGCGTCCATTCGCGGGGTTGCGCTTGAGCGCCGAGGGCTTCCTCACCATCGTCACGCTCTTTTTGTTGTTGGGGGCAGCGGGCAAATCGGCGCAAATACCCCTCTTCGTTTGGTTGCCCGATGCCATGGCCGGCCCGACCCCCGTCAGCGCGCTCATCCACGCCGCGACGATGGTCACCGCCGGCGTCTACATGATGGTGCGCGCCGATGCCCTTTTTTATGCCGCGCCGACGACTTCCTTCCTGGTTGCGCTGGTGGGCGCGGCGACGGCGTTGATGGCCGGTTTCATCGCGCTCGGCCAATGGGATATCAAGCGCGTCTTGGCTTATAGCACCATCAGCCAGCTGGGCTTCATGATGGCGGCCGTCGGCGTTGGCGCTTATGCGGCGGCGATGTTCCATTTGGTGACGCACGCTTTCTTCAAAGCCTTGCTCTTTTTGGGTAGCGGTTCCGTCATCCATGGCGTCGAGCATGGCCAACACCACGCGGCAGCGCACGGCAACGAGGGCGAAACGCCCCCCCAAGACGAAGGATTCGACCCGCAGGATATGCGCAACATGGGCGGGCTGGCGGCGCGCATGCCCATCACCTACCTCACCTACCTCATCGGCACGCTGGCCCTGGCGGGCATCTTCCCGCTAGCCGGCTTTTGGTCGAAGGATGAGATTTTGGCGGATGCTTGGCGAGCCGGTATCGATGAAGCGCAGTTGGGCGGCTATCTGACGCTCGGGCTACTCCTGGCCGCGGCGATTTTGACGGCCTTCTACATGTGGCGACAAGTGGAATTGGTTTTCCATGGTCAAGCGCGCAGCGGGGCGGCCGCGCAAGCCCCCGAGAGCGCGCGTACGATGACCTTTCCCTTGGTCATCCTAGCGATCGCCAGCCTGCTGGGCGGGATATTGAACGCCCCCAGCGGCTTGCTCGGGGATCTCTTCGGCGCGCATGGCTTCACCAATTTCCTAAAGCCCTCGGTGCGCCACGCGCATGCCGGTGATTTTGTGCTCTGGTTGGCCTTAGTGGCCCTAGCTTTGGCGCTACTGGCGATTTTGAGCGCACGCTCACTCTATGGCCGCGGGCGCGGCGTAACCGAAAGGCGTGAAGATATCTTACAGCAGGGCGGCGGCTTGAGCGCGATGATCTGGTCAACCGCTCATCGACGCCTCTATTGGGATGAGACCTACGCCCGCCTCTTCCTGCGCCCCTACCAAGGCATGGCGCGTTTCTTCGCCACGACCCTCGATTGGGATTTCCTACACAACTACCTGCATGATGATGTCTTGCGCAAGGGCTTCGATGCCACAGCGCGCTTCCTATCACGGCCAGTGGATCTGGGCTTGGTCGATGGCGCTGTGAATGGCGTAGCGAGGCTGGTCGGCTTTGTGAGCGGGCGCCTGCGCCGCACACAAAGCGGTTATGTCCGCGCCTATGCCCTCGCCCTCTTCCTCGGCATGTTGCTCGTCCTCATCCTATTGTTATTGCCCTTCCTGAGTTAAGGGCACAAACGGAGAACGCTATGGCGCTGACCACAATTCTACTCGCGATACCACTATTGGGAACGCTCGTCCTATTGTTTTGGACGCGCCCCGCAGGGCAATCTCAAGTCAAGTGGCTGACTTTCGGCTTCAGCATGGCCACCTTCCTCGCCTCCTTGCTGATGTGGAATCGCTTCGACCCCGCGCTCACCAGCTATCAGATGACACAAAGCTGGGATTGGCTACCCATGCTCGGCATCAAAATCCATTGGGGTGTCGATGGCATCAGTATGCTGCTCATTCTCCTCACCACCTTCATCATGCCCTTGGCCATCCTCTCCTCCTTCGGCAGCGGCATCTTCGCCGAGCGTGGACGCGAGCGACTCTATTACATCTTCTTGCTCTTGCTCGAGTTCGCCATGCTCGGCGTCTTCGTCACCCTCGACCTCATCATCTTCTATGTCTTCTGGGAACTCACGCTCGTGCCGATGTACTTCCTCATCGGCATCTGGGGCGCTGAGCAACGCATCTACGCCGCCGTCAAGTTCTTCCTCTATACCATGGCCGGCTCAATCATGATGCTGTTGGCGATTTTGTATGTCGGCTTGAGCGCGGGCACCTTTGTTTTGCCCGAAATCCTGGCGGTGCAAGCGGCGGCGCGGGCAGCCGGCGAGATGAAATTCTTTTACGATGGTCTCTTCAGCACACAAAGCTTCCTCTTCCTCGGCTTCTTCATCGCCTTCGCCATCAAGGTACCCATCTGGCCTTTCCATAGTTGGCTGCCGGATGCGCATGTACAGGCGCCGACGGCCGGTTCTGTGATTTTGGCGGGCATATTGCTGAAGTTGGGGACTTATGGCATCGTCCGTTTTTGCTTGACGCTCTTCCCCGAAGCGAGCATCGCCTGGGGACCCTTCATCGCCACGCTGGGAGTGATTGGCATAATCTACGGCGCCTGGGTGAGTTATGCTCAAGACGATGTGAAAAAGTTGGTCGCCTATTCTTCCGTGAGCCACCTGGGTTTCGTCATCGTCGGCATCTTCGCCCTCAACAGCACTGGCCTGCAGGGTGCGACATTGCAAATGGTCAATCACGGCATCAGCACCGGTGGACTCTTCTTGCTGGTGGGGATGCTTTACGAACGGCGACACACCAAGGCGATGGCCGCCTATGGTGGCGTCTGGAAAGTGATGCCCGCTTTCGGTGGCATCAGCCTGGTGATTGTCCTGAGCAGTATGGGGCTACCGGGTCTGAATGGCTTCGTGGGCGAATTCACCATCTTGCTCGGCGCGCTGGGCAGCGAATATCTCGGCTTCGTCTTCACCTTCCTAGCGACGCTCGGCGTGATTCTGGCGGCGATTTACCTGTTGCGGATGTTTCAGCATGTTTTCCTCGGCCAATTGAGCGAAGAGAACGCCCGCCTCGCGCCGATGCGCTGGAACGAAATCGCCGTGCTCATCCCGGTCGTCATCCTGGCGCTTTGGATCGGCCTACAACCGAACGGCTTCTTCCGTATGCTGGGCCAAAGCACCGACCACCTGCTCGGGTATGTCAACAACGCGCAGACGGCCGAGGCGTCGCTCGTTTTCCCAATCGACGACCATCACAGCCTGGTGCTGGATTAGGAGCAAGCGATGGGGACCTTGGCGCCGGTCAACCTCAGCGATTTGAATCTGGGCGCGGCCCTACCCGCGCTCTCACTGGCGATTGGCGCCTGCGCGCTATTGATGGTGGATCTCTTCTTACCCGCATCACGAAAACGCTGGACGGCCTGGCTGGCGCTCGTTGGTTTGGTGGTTTCCTTCTCATTGACGCTCATACAAGGGCGCGCGGCGGCAGAATACGCCTTCTTCAACCTCTATCGCGCCGATGGTTTTGGGGCGATGCTCAGCCTCATCATCCTGGGCGCGGCGGCGCTCGTGATTTTGATGAGCATCCACTACCTGCCGCGTTTCAATATGGCGCAGGGCGAATTTTATGTGCTCTTGCTCTTCTCTGTCAGCGGTATGCTCTTCCTCAGCGCCGCCAACGACATCACGGTGCTTTTCGTCGGCATCGTCCTGCTCAGCATCCCTTTGCCCATCCTCGCCGCTTTCCGCTGGCCAAAGGACGCAAAATCGCAAGAGAGCGGCGTCAAATACCTCATCCTCAGCGCCTTCAGCACCGCATTCCTCGTCTTCGGCCTAGTCTTCTTGTATGGCGGGACCGGTGAGACGGGTTTCGCGGCGATAGCCGCCAAGGTCCGTGCGTTGTTGGCGGCAGAAGATGCGCCCTCACTGTTTTATATCGCCTTGGGGACGGCGCTGACCCTCGTCGGCCTGGGCTTCAAAGTGACCATAGTGCCCTTTCATATGTACGCGCCGGATGTCTACGAGGGCGCACCAACGCCGGTGACCGCCTTCCTCAGTGTGGTGGTGAAAGCCGGCGCCTTCGCCGCGACCTTGCGCATCTTTCGCGAGGTTTTGCCCGATTTGGCGCTGGATGGCAACAATGGGGCGGCCAGTTGGCAATTGGCAATCTGGCTATTGGCGGCGACGACGCTCATTTTGGGCAATACGGTGGCCATCGCCCAGCGCAACATCAAGCGCCTATTGGCTTATTCCAGCATCGCCCACGCCGGCTACATCCTGATGGCCGTGGCAGCAATGGGCGGCACGGGCCTGACGGTGACGCGGAGCGGCGACCCCGTCTTGCTCGCTGATGCTGCCGGCCAAGCAGTTCTCGTTTATCTGGCCGCTTACGCCTTCAGCACACTCGGCGCCTTCGCTATCGTGATGAGTTTGGAAAGGGCAGATGGTGGCGGCCTCGATTTGGCCGATTACGCCGGCCTGGCGCGGCGGCGGCCCCTGCATGCGGCGCTGATGGCTGTCTTCATGCTCAGCCTCACGGGCATCCCCCTCACTAGTGGCTTCCTCGGCAAATGGCTCGTTTTCCAGGTGACGATCGAGGCCGGTCTCTGGCCGCTCGCTTTGGTGGGCGTCTTGACGAGTGTGGTGAGCGCCTATTTCTATGTCCGCGTCATCGTGCAGATGTATTTGCGAGAAAGGACCGACCAAGAAGAGGCCCTGCCCGCGGCCACCCTCAGCCTGGATAGCGCCGCCTATATTGGCTTCGCCGGAACCATCATCGTGGGCATCCTACCCACGACACTGACGGGACTGTTGCCGCCGCTCGTCGCGCTCGCTGGCTCCTGAGAGCCAAACCAGTGAGCACCCCAAGCGCGATAGGGGCGGATGTTAAGCCGAAAACGAAGAGCCCTTCCCGACAAGAGCGCCGCAAACTCTTGCGCGCGGCTCGTATTCGCGCCGGTCTTTTCTATACCCTGACCAGCGTCATCGCCTATGGCCTGATGCCCAGTCTCGTGCGCATCGCCCTGGACAGCGGCGGACTTTCCCCCACCCAAATCAGTTTTTGGCGTTTTGCCCTGGCGGCGCCAGCGCTTTGGCTCTTCACTTGGCTGAGCCAGGCACGCCAACCCAGCCGACGCCAATTGGTCATCATTTGGCGCGTCCTAATCGTCGGCGCCTTTTATGGAATGGCTTCGGTCATCGCTTTCACGGCCCTGCAATTCATCCCCGCCGCCGTTTTCATCTTACTCTTCTACACCTTTCCAATCATGGTCGCCTTGCTCTCGCGAGCCTTGGGTGAAAAGTTGCCACGCGTGTTTTGGTTGGCGCTATTGCTGACCCTTTGTGGTGTCTTGCTCACGGCCTGGGCAGAATTGAGGGATATGGCCAGCAGCACCGATAGTGGCACCCTCAACGGCGTCTTGCTCGCCTTGGCGAGTGCTTTTCTCGTCGCGCTCTATTTCATCGTCAACCAGCGCATCTTGCGCGGGCGCGGCGTTCGGCAAGGCGTCGCCTGGATCTTGACCAGCGCCGCCGCCGCGCTCTTGCTCGTATTGCTATTGAGCGGCGAGGGCCTCGGGCTAGAGGCCTTGCAACGAGTCGCGCCAACCATGGCTTTGCTCAGCTTCCTCGGCACCAGTTTCGGCGCCTACGCGCTCAACTTGGGCATCCAGCGGCTGGGGGCGGCGCGCGCCTCGGTAGTAGCGACGAGCGAGCCAATTTTTACGCTCTTCTTCGCCTGGGTCTTGCTGGGCGAATTGCTCCAGCCGGCGCAATTCCTCGGCGGCGGCTTGATCTTCGCCAGCGTGTTATTGATGACTTGGTGGCAATTGCGCCCAAGCAAAGTTCCCGCAGCACAACTCGAGGGAAGCGTGCTTGATTGAGCGCCGTATCCGCGCTGGTCTCTTCTGGATGGCCTTGGCCGTATTCGGCTATAGCGTCTTCCCCATCTTCGCACGCGGCATCTACCAAGGGGAAGCCTTGCGGCCCAGCGATATCGCGGCCTGGCGCTTCTTGCTGGCGACACCAACGCTCTGGCTCATCCTATTCTTGGGGCAGCGATTCAGCGTAAAAAGCATCGACCCCAAGGGCTCGCGCTTACCGCCGCGTTGGCAGCTGCTGGGGCTGGGCGTCCTGCATGGCGCGGCCTCCTTGCCCGCTTTTCTCGCATTGGAGCAAATCGCCGCCGGCCTCTATAGCATCCTCTTCTATTCCTACCCGACGATGGTGGCCGTACTCGCGCTCGCGCTAGGGGAAAAATTATCGCAGATTTTCTGGCTAGCGCTCGGCGGGACGACGCTGGGCGTCACGCTGGCCTTGGTGCCCGGGTTGAGCGCTGGCGGCCCCGCAACACAAAATCTCATTTTGGGTGGCGCGCTCGCTTTGCTGAACGCCTTCCTCGTCGCCAGTTACTTCCAACTGAGCCGACACATCCTGCGAGAAACCGAAGCGGTACTGCGCGCTGTGGCCTGGACCTTCCTCGGTTCGCTCTCCCTGCTGCTATTGTTGGCGCTTTGGCTGGGCTTGCGTCTACCCAGCGGGCAAGATTTTGCGCTGCTCTTGGGACTGGCGCTTTGCAGCACCGTGCTCGCTTTGGTGGCCCGCAACCTGGGCATCCAACGCCTCGGCCCGCCGCGCGCTGCCCTAGTGGCCACCGTCGAGCCCCTGGTCACCTTGGGCTTGGCGGCGCTATTCCTGGCCGAACACCTGGCCGTCGTGCAGTGGTTGGGCGGCGCGCTCATCTTGGCGAGCGTGATCAGCTTGGCGCGCGCCGCAAGACACCCCTCCCCAGCAAAGCGAGCCAGCCAACACACCGACTGAGCGAAAAGGAAGCAAATTGGTTTGGCGCTGGCGCGCTGGAATGGGGCATCCCACTACCCGAGGAAAACCCTCAGAGACTTTAACAATCGGCGGGTTCGCCGTTCAATCAAACTCGCAATACCAAATCATCTCAGCCGCCGCTGCCTCAACATGCACCGGTCTCCCGGCCGTGCAACGAAAATCCTGCGCGGCCGTCAGCAATTTGCCGCGGTGCCGCGCCCAAAGAGCGCGCACCGCTTGCGGCGCCAAGCGCAACTCGCCACTCCAAGCCGCGCTGCTCTCCCCTGGGTAGAGCGCATCGTAATTGACAAATTCGGCCAGTGGCGCGGCGCTTCCCTCGGCCGACGCACCGAGGGGCGCCTCCCCCAGCCAGATGCTCAAGGTACCGACACCGGCTTCAAAATCCGCGCGCGCCGCCAGGCGCAATTGGCCATCTTCACCCGCGTGCAAATGAACGACTAGGGGCGCATCCAGCCATTCTGACAAGGGGAGGTCAGCGGGACGCGCTTTGCCCTGGCGAACTTGGCCACCCCAGGGCCCGCCCTCCGCCAGCGTGAAATAAGCGAAAAGGGCGGCTGCCAAAAACAAGAAGCCCAGGCCGCGGCGCGTGCTTTCGCTCAGCGTTTCTCGAGATTTTGGGACCGTGCTCAGGCCCAATCGGCGATCGTTTCGCCGCGAATCTTCTCGTGCAGCGTCAAGATGCCATGCATGAGCTGCTCGGGCCGCGGCGGGCAACCGGCCACATAGACATCCACCGGCAATACCTCATCCACTCCCTGGACGACGGCGTAATTGTTGTAGACACCACCGCAGGAAGCACAATCACCCATGGAAATCACCCATTTGGGGTCCGCCATCTGGTCGTAGAGTTGGCGGATGACGGGGGCCATCTTGCGCGTGACGCGGCCGGCGACGATGAGTAAATCGGCCTGGCGCGGGGAGGCGCGGTTCAATTCCATCCCAAAACGCGAGAGGTCGTAATTGCCCGCCTGGCTGGACATGTATTCGATCGCGCAGCAGGCGAGGCCAAAAAGCAGGGGCCAAGTCGCCCCGGTGCGCGCCCAGTTGACCGCGGTATCGAGCGTGGTGGTGACAGCGCCCAGGTTGCCGAGCTTCTCGCTCACTCCCATTCCATCGCTCCTTTGCGCCATTCGTAAATTAGGCCAATGGTGAGCACGAGGGCGAAAACGCCCATTGCCAAGAGGCCAAAGAGCGCCAGGTCCTTCACGATGACTGCCCAGGGTAAAAAGAACATGACCTCCATATCAAAAAGGATGAAGAGGACGGCGATGAGATAAAACTTGATGGGGACGCGGCGGGTACCTTCACCGATGGGCTTCATGCCGCTCTCGTAGGGCGCCAGCTTGCGCGCGTTTGGGCGGCGCGGCCCGAAGATGCGCGAGACGGAATGGATGATGAAAGCCAACCCCGCCGAAAGCAGCAGCATGATGAAAACCGGGGCGAATTGGTCGAGCGTGCTCATGAAACGCATTTTGACGCAAGAGGGGCTGGATGTCAACTGGGAGAACGATATGGTCGGCCCGGAATGCGGGCTTCTTCAAGGACCCCTGCTATACTCCCCACCATGCAGCCTCCCAACCCACCCAGCGACCAGCTCAACGAGCATTTCGGCGTTTTGAAGCGGCGCGAGGTCGAGGCGCGCGTCCTGCAACCTTTCTTGGAACGCCTCGCGGCCGAATTCGGTGAGGTGCGTGTCCGCGAAATCTTGCGCGAAACCATCATTGCCATCGCCGAAGAGCAAGGCGCCGCCATGGCTGAGCAACAGGGCGGCGCTGGCCTGGGCGATTTCGCGGCGACCTTGCCCGCCTGGCAACGCGATGGCGCGCTGGAAATCGAAGTGTTGCGCCGCGATGAGCGCACCTTCCATTTCAATGTCACGCGTTGTCGTTACGCCGAGATGTATCGCGCGCTCGGCATCCCGCAATTGGGCGCCATCCTCTCCTGCAACCGCGATTTCGCCCTCATCAACGGCTTCAATCCCAAGGTGAAATTGGAACGACAACAAACCATCATGGAAGGCGCGACCCATTGCGATTTCCGCTATTCACTACCCCCGGAGCCCAGTGACGAAAGCGAACCGCCAAAGGGGGGAACAGGATGACCAATCCCGAATTCAAACACCTGCGCTATTCGCACGAGGGCGGGCTGGCCACCATCACCCTACATCGACCCGAAGCGGCCAACGCCATCCACGAGCCCATGTTCGGCGAGCTGTACGAGGCCGTACACCACGCCATCAACCATGACGAAACGCGCGCGTTGTTGCTGAATTCAGTCGGCAAAGTCTTCTGCGCCGGTGGTGATTTGAGCGAGTTCAGCCGAGCCGACCTGACCAAGGCGCACCTGCTTCGTGTGACGACCACCTTTCATAGTATGGTCGCGCGCCTAGCGCGAGCGGATTTGCCCGTCATCGCTGCCGTACAAGGTAGCGCCGGCGGGGCGGGTCTGGCCTTGGTATTGGGCGCCGACCTCGTCTTGGCCAGCGAATTGGCGCAATTCACCTTGGCTTACAGCGCCGTCGGCTTGGCCCCAGACGGCGCCTCGACCCACTATCTGCCACGCCTGGTCGGCTTGCGGCGAGCGTTGGAACTGGCGTTGACCAAGCGCCGCCTCAGCGCCGAGGAAGCGCGCGATTGGGGCATCGTCAACCGTGTCTTGCCTGCCGAGAAATTGGCTGAAGAAGCGTGCGCCTTGGCCAGAGAGTTGGCCGCCGGGCCGACCCTCGCCTTCGCCGCTGCCAAGCGTTTGTTGCTACGCTCCCTCGACCAAACCCTGGAGACGCAATTGGAAGACGAGGCACAGGCCATCGCCGCAACCAGCGCCAGCGCAGACGGAAGGGAGGGCATCCGTGCCTTTTTGGAAAAGCGCCCAGCGCAATTCTGCGGGAAGGAGTTTGATTGAAGCGCGCCTCTATAGCGCAGAAGAATGAGGAAGAGTGATGGGCAATGAAAACCTATGCGCAAACCACTGGTGGTTTTCACCTTGCTTTTTCTTGCCGTGCTGCTGGCAGTGATGCTGGGTATATTGCTGGCAAACGAGGTGGAGCGCTCTGCGGTGCGCGGGCAAATTGCTGAAGTTGCTACCGAACGCGCGCAAGCCGCGCACGGGAAAGCGACTATGGCCGCCATGGAAACGCTCGAAGCCCTACCCCGTGGCAGGGAAACAGGTGGCAAGGAAACAGCACCAGGTGGAATTCCTTGGGGTATCTATTTTCTTACCCCCACCCCTTAGCCAAATTGAATTTGACAAGGACCTGACAATATAAATGAAGATGCCATCCCTCCAAAACCCAATCCACACCAACAAAAGGTGAAAAAGGACATGCGCTGCATTCGTTCGCTCAGCATTCCGGTTTTCCTCTTATTCTCCATTTTGACTGGTATTGCTACGCTCCACGCTCAGGAAGGCGCGGCCGCCACCGACACTCTGGTCTACGCGCCGGGTGAGTCGATTCGGTTGGGCATCTCCATCGGCCTTTCCGGCGAAGGGATTGCCCCACTCGGTGTGGATATCTTGCGCGGCGTCGAGCTGGCCCAAGAAAAGGCGCCGACGGTCACCGTCGGCAGCAGCACTTTCACCATCCAACTCGATATCCAAGATTCGCAATGCAGCGCGGAGGGTGGTGTGGCGGTGGCCAATCGCTTCTCATCTGACCCCAGCGTGGTGGGCGTGATTGGGCCGATGTGTTCCTCCGCTTGTTTGCCCGCTTCTTATATCTACGACGCGGCCGGTTATTCCACCATCAGCCCCAGTTGCACGGCCGCCAGCCTATCCCGCCGCGGCTCCACCAGCTTCAACCGCACCTCCTCTTCCGACCTCGTCCAAGGGCGACACACCGCCCAATACATCTATGAAACGCTGGGCATCCGCCGCCTAGCCACCATCCATGACGGTAGCCCTTATGCCGAGGGGCTCGTCGCCTATTTCAGCGAGCTGTATGGGGCACTGGGCGGCGAAATCGTCGCGGCCGATGCCCTGACCGTCGGCGATACCCAATTCCAGACGCTATTGGCGAGAATCGCCGAGCACGCGCCCGAGTTGATCTATTTCCCCGGCTTTCCCGCAGAAGCGGCCCGCCTCATCGAGCAACGCTATGATGCCGGTCTCGAAGAGATCATCTTCTTCGGCGGTGCCGCTTGGAAGGGACCAGAGGTGATCGAGTTGGCCGGGGCCGCCGCGGCCGGCGTCTATGCCGTCGGGCCGGTGAGCATCGCGGGCGACGCCGATTTGGAAGAGCGGCGCGCCCTCTTCCTCGAACGCTATGAAGAGACTTACGGCGAAACTCCGCCCCAGAGTTATCACTTCAACGCGCACGACGCTTACGATATGTTCCAAAAGGCCATCGCGGCAACCGGCACACTCGACGAAAAAGGCAACCTACGATTATCGCGCGCGGACATCGCCGCCTTCCTACGCAATTACCAATCGACTGAAGCCTTGTTGGGCCCCATCGCCTGCGATGGCAGGGGCGATTGTGTCGTCGCGTCGACCGGCGTTTTCCAAGTACAAGATGGGGTTTTCGAATTGTTGACGGTGGTCTCCGGGGAAGGCGAGCGGAAAGATTGACTTCATGCAAACGATCAGGGTAGCGAAACGGCGTGGTTATGGCTTGGCCCTGATTGCGCTATCACTGCTTCACCTGTTGGCCGCGGGCGCTGCCCGCGCGCAGGGCGTGGTCGTCGAGCCGGGAGAGCCCATCATCCTGGGTGCCCTAACGGCGCGCAACGGCGCCTTTTTTGGCTTTGGTCATACCAGCGAACGCGGCTTGCTCCTCGCGAAGGAAAACCAGGGAGAGCTGCGCATCGGCGCCGCAGAATTTGTCATCGAAATCCAACACGCTGACAGCGCTTGTGACGCAGAAGTGGCCAGCGCCGCTGCACGCGCGTTGGTCGAGGAAAATCGGGCCATCGGTGTCATCGGACCCAATTGCTCCACCGCCTGCTTGGCCGTCGCGCCGATTTTCGACGCGGCCGGCTTCACCAGCCTCTCCCCTAGCTGTACCGCGCCCGTTCTCACCCAACAAAAATTCCATAGCTTCCATCGCCTGGTCAACTCCGATGCGCTCATTGCCGAGCACGGAGCGCGTTTCCTCTACGAAGAGTTGGGCGGGCGCCGCCTCATCCTGTTATTCACCGCCGATAGCAACCGCGAATACTACGAAGGCATCACGCAGGTGGTGGCTGACCATTTCCGCCAGCTGGGTGGGGCGGTCCTCCAAACAGTGGCATTGGCTGCCGAAACGGATCACGAGGCTTTGGCGCGCGAAATCATGGCCCATAGCCCAGACTTGCTGTATTGCGCCTGCACGAGTGAGGCCGGGGCGGCTTTTCTCGAGGCGCGCGCCACCAGTGGTCTGCGAGGAATTCCCTTGCTGGGTGCCGAGCGCGATTGGCTGTATGAGGTGGTGACTTTGGTCGGCGACGCCGCCGAAGGCGTCTACACCCTATTCGGCGAACCAAAGCAATCGACCGCCAGCGCGGAGCTGGAGGCGCGTTTCCGATTGCGCTTCAACCGGGCGCCACATTCCACTTACTACAACAACGCCTACGATGCCTACCATATTCTCCTGGCGGCGGTGGCGGCCGTCGGCGAGTTGGATGAACGGGGTGCCCTGCATATCGACCGTGCCGCCTTGAACGCCGCAATCCGCAACACGAGCGATTATCCTGGCGTGACCGGAACCATCACCTGCGATGCGCGCGGCGAATGCTTGCGCTCACCCAGCCGCATCGCGCAGGTGCAGGAGGGAATTCCGGTCGACCATTTCGTCTACGACGATTGAGCGTCCTTCAGCTGCTGACGGAATTGCGTCTCGTAGAGGGCGGCGTAGAGCCCGTCTTGCGCCAATAGCTCCGCATGGTCGCCGCGCTCGACGATGCGCCCGCGATCGAGCACGAGGAGCAGGTCGGCCGCCAACACGGTGCTCAAACGATGGGCGATGACCAAGCTGGTACGACCGACCAATAGCCTTTGCAAGGCCGTCTGAATCAGCGCTTCCGATTGGCTATCCAGGTGGCTGGTCGCCTCATCCAGGACGAGCACGCGTGGGTCCTTGAGCAAAACACGGGCGAGAGCGATGCGTTGTTTTTCGCCGCCAGAAAGGCGATAGCCACGCTCGCCGACGATGGTGTCATAACCTGCCGGCAGAGCGGCGATGAATTCGTGGATATTGGCGGCGCGCGCCGCAGCGACCATTTGCGCATCGCTCGCCCCCGGGCGACCATAGAGCAGGTTGGTGCGCACCGTGTCATGGAAAAGGTGTGTCTCCTGCGTGACCATGCCGATATTGGCGGCCAAGTCCCTCAAGCGCAATTCGCGCAAGTCCTGGCCGTCGAGGGTGATGCGGCCACGCTGCGGGTCATAAAGGCGCGGGATGAGGTAGCTGAGGGTGGTCTTACCGGCGCCACTGGGGCCGACGATGGCCACCAATTGCCCCGGCGCGAGCGAGAAGGAGATGTCTTCCAAGGCCCAGAAGCGCGCCTGATGATTCGTGGTGGCGGAGTTTGCCGCGGGCGCAGCGGCGCCATCCCCTTCCCCATTGGCACTTGGCGCGCCGGCCGAGAGCGCCGCGCGGACATTCTCCATCTTGCCCCAACGCTCCACCGCGCGCAATTCGCCACCGTCCCCTGCCGCTGGCGCATAAGCGAAACTCACGCCTGCGAAGATCAACTCGCCGCGTGCGCGCGGGAGTGGCCGCGCCCCGGGCATTTCCGCAATCTCTTGCGGTAAATCCAGCAACTCAAAGACGCGCTCAAAGCTGACGAGCGAGGTCGCAAAATCAACCGGCGCGTTCGTCAACGCTTGTAAGGGGCCATAAAGCTGCGTGAGGTAACTACCAAAAGCGACAATCGTGCCGACGCTGAAAACGCCCGCCAACACCAGTTGCCCACCGAGCCAATAGACCAAAGCCACGCCGACCGCGCTCAACAGACCGATGACGACGAAAAAGACGCTGCCCAGGACCGCGCGCCGCACCCCCAGGTCGCGCACCGCAGCCGAGCGGGATTGAAACCGTTTCACCTCTGGCCCCGCCTGTCCGAATAGTTTCACCAACAATTGGCCATGGATATTCAGGGTTTCATTCATCAGGGCGTTCAGGCGGGCGTCGCTCTCCATCTGTTGGCGCACGATGGCGCGCAAGCGCCCACCCACCCAGCGGGCCAATAGGATAAAAGCGGGCAAAATGAGCACGCCCAGCGCTGTGAGACGCCATTCCAGGGCAATCATGATGGCTAGCGTCATCACCACCGTGATGCCATTGGTGATGAGGGTGATGAAGGTATCCGTGATGGCCCTTTGCGCGCCGATGACATCGTTATTCAAGCGGCTCATCAACTCGCCCGCCTGCGTATGCGTATAAAAACGCAGCGACATGCCTTGCAAATGCGCGTAGAGTTCGCCACGCAAGTCGTAGATGATGCCTTCGCCGACCTGGGCGCTGATGCGCCGTTGGAAAACGCGTAAGGCGCCGCTCAACAACGGTACGGCCACCAGGCCAAGCGCCAGGATGTGCAGACGCTCTCTCGCTGCCGCTGCCGTCAGGATGCTCGGCTCAGCGAGTACCTGGTCGATCAAATCGCGCAAGAGCAAGGGCGGCAAGAGACCGAGCGTGGCGGTGAGCAAGATGCTAGCGAGGACCAGCCCATTGCGGGCCCGGTAGGCGCGCGCGTAGCCGAAGACGCGCCGCACCAATGGCCAGGTGAGGTTCGTGCGCTCCTCTTGGCCACCGCGCATATAACGCCACCAACCGCCGCCGCCATGAACCATCATCGCTGTCGCCCCTCATCTATTTGACTTGGAAGCGCTACGCCCGCGTGACCTTACGGCCAAGCACAGGGACGGACCTCACCATGGCCATTGCCGCGACGCTCGCCACCCGCTATGATTGCCGCGTTGTCCATATGGCCACATGGCCTCAAGTAGAAATGGAGAAAGAGAGGATACCATGCGCAGAACCCTCGTTTTCATTCTCGTTGTTTTTTTGCTGAGCGCCACCCTTGTGAGCGCGCAAGAAGTCGTCATCGCCCCCGGTGACCCTCTGGTCTTCGGTGTTTCGGTCGGTTTGAGCGGCGAAGGCATCGCCCCACTGGGTGAAGACATCAAGCGTGGTGTCGAATTGGCGCTAAACGACCATCCGACCATCACCATCGGCGATACCGAATACCCGGTTGTGTTGGATGTCCAAGATTCGCAATGCAATGCCGAGGGCGGCGTCGCCGTCGCCACCCGCTTCACCTCCGACCCCAACATCGTCGGCGTCATCGGCCCCATGTGCTCCAGCGCTTGCACACCGGCGGCCCCCATTTACGATGCCGCCGGCTATTCCTCCATCAGTCCCAGCTGCACAGCCGCGGCCCTCTCGCTGAGCGGCTTCACCAGCTTCAACCGCACCGCCTCGTCTGACGGCAATCAAGGCACCAACACCGCCCACTATGTGTTCAGCGAGCTGGGCATCATGCGCGTCGCCACCATCCATGACGGCAGCCCCTATGCTGAAGGTCTTGTGGATGTCTTCACCAACGTCTACACCGAGCTGGGTGGTGAAATCGTCGCCGCCGATGCGGTTACCGTCGGCGACACACAATTCCAATCGCTCCTCAGCGAAATTGCCGAGGAAGAGCCAGAGCTGATCTATTTCACTGGCTTCCCAGCAGAAGCGGCGCGTTTGATGCAGCAACGCGCTGATGCCGGCCTAGAAGAGACCGTCTTCCTAGGTGCCGATGGTTGGAAAGGCACAGAAGTGATCGAATTGGCCGGTGAAGCATCGGAGGGCACCATCGCCACCGCGCCCGTCCCCGTTTCCGCCACAGAAGAGCAAGAAGCGGCTTATGACGCTTTCCTCGCCGCCTATGAAGAGACCTACGGTGAAACACCGCTAGCGCCCTTCCATGTCAATGGCTATGACGCCTACAACATGCTCGCCGCCGCCGTCGAAGCGTCCAGCAGCATGGATGATGAGGGCAACCTCGTGGTCGACCGCGCCGCCCTCGCCGAATTCTTGCGCAGCTACGGTCCGGTTGATGGCCTCACCGGCACGCTGGAATGCGATGGCAGCGGCGAATGCATCGTCTCGCCAACCGGCGTCTTCCAGGTCGTCGATGGCGCCTTTGAGCAGATCGCCACCGCCAGCGGCAATCAATAAAGGGCAGGCTTGGCGAAGCAATCCATTCCATCGTGATGACGATGGAGGAGCGACCGGCCCCGCCAGTTTGGTGGGGCCGGTCGTTTTTTGTTGCGCTGCGGGCAAATGGAGAGGGGAGTTTCTTGCTCATCACTATTGGTACGCGGTATAATCTTGCCACAAGCAGTTGTAGAGGTTGTATTTTCGCCGCGCCAACGCTTGAAAGAACAATCGAGGGAGGAAAGTGAGGAGAGTAATGAAAAGGATAATTCGACCAATTAGCATCGGCTTGCTCATCTTCGCCATGTTGCCGCTGGGCGGAACCGCTTGGGGGCAAGGTGAAGAGGTGCGCATCGCGCCGGGCAATGAGATCGTCATCGGCATCTCAGCCGCCTTCAGCGGTGAAGGACTCGCACCTTTTGGCAACAACATCCGCAATGGCGTCATGCTCGGGCATATGGCGCACAACATGGTCCGTGTGGGCGATAGCGAATGGAGCGTCGCGTTGGACCCGCAAGATTCGCAATGCAACGCCGAAGGGGGTGTCGCCGTCGCCACCCGCTTCACCTCCGACCCCAATGTCGTCGGCGTAGTTGGGCCAATGTGCTCTTCCGCTTGCGAACCGGCGGCCCCCATTTATGACGGCGCGGGTTTCACCACCATCAGCCCCAGCTGCACAGCCGCCGACCTCACCACCAAAGGTTTCGCCAGCTTCAATCGCGTCGTCCCTTCGGACGCCAACAACGGACGCTTCGCCGCCGAATACATCTACAACGAGATGGGTGCAAGGCAGATCGCCACCATCCATGACGGCAGCGCCTATGGCGAGGGTCTCGTCGCTGTGCTGACAGAGTATTTCGAAGGATTGGGCGGCGAAATCGTCGCCGCCGACGCCATCACCGTCGGCGATACCAGCTTCCAAGCTTTGCTGAGTGAAATCGCCGCGACCGAACCCGACCTGGTCTATTGTGGTTGCTTCCCGGCCGAAGGCGCGCGCCTGATCCAGCAACGCGCGGATGTCGGGCTCGAAGAAGTGCCCTTCATGGGCGCGGATGGCATCTATGGCCCCGAATTGATCGAGCTGGCTGGCGAGGCAGCCGAAGGCGTTTATGCCTCCACGCCCCGTCCGGTCTCTTCGGAAATGGCGACCATGCTGACCGAAGAATATGAGGAAGTTTTCAACGAACAGCCGCCCGCTTCCTTCCATACCAACGCTTTCGACGCCTATAACATCTTTTTGATGGGCATCGAAGCGGTCGGGATGGTGGATGATGAGGGCAACCTGGTTGTGAACCGCGCCGCGTTGCTCGATTATGTGCGCTCCTTGCAAGGCTACGCGGGTGTCACCGGCCCCATCAACTGCGATGGCAGCGGCGAATGCATCACCACCCCCGTCAGCTTCTACCAGGTACAGAACGGCGAATTCATGGAAATCGGCATGGCCGGCGGCATGATGGACGACATGCACGACATGGACGACGACATGCATGACATGGACGACGACATGGATGGCATGGACGACGATGATATGCATGACATGGACGACGACATGCACGACATGGACGACGACGATATGCATGACATGGACGACGACATGGATGGCATGGACGACGATATGCATGACATGGACGACGACGATATGCATGACATGGACGACGACGATATGCATGACATGGACGACGATGACATGCATGACATGGACGATGACGATATGGATGACATGGACGACGATATGGATGACATGGACGACGATATGGATGATGACGGGGATGAAGGTTAAGGCCTGATTTTCCGCAAGGACAATCCCCTCCCCCGCTCTCGACACCACCAACCAGAGCGGGGGGTTTTTCATTGCGAATCACCTACGCCGCCAATGACCGCTTGCGATTCCGCGTCGCCTCGTTACAATGATGGGCGGCGCAAAAAACGCATAGGACTGTTCAATTGACGACGACCACTCACCGCGCTGGCGGTTTGAACCCGCGGCGTTTGCGACGCTATGTCGGGCAGAACGCTTTGCAATTGGCTGGGCAAATCTTCCTCGTCGTTTTGGTCCTGACGGCCATCTACAACCTGGCGACGGGCGTCGCCCGCCCGCACACCCTGTTGCAGAATTTCTTCTTTGGCCTTTCCACCGGCAGCATCTACGCCCTCATCGCCCTCGGTTACACCTTGGTCTATGGCATCCTTTTCATGATCAACTTCGCGCATGGCGAGGTCTTCATGGCCGGCGGCTACATCGGCTATTTCGCCATCATCTTCGCCCAAGACCAGGGCTGGTTGCAAGAGCACACCATCTTCGCGCTCTTCTTCACCATCACCATCGCCGCCATTTTCTCAATCGCCATCGCCGTCTTGTTGGAGCGCATCGCCTATCGGCCCTTGCGCGGGGCGCCGCGTCTCGTACCCCTCATCACGGCCATCGGCGCCAGCATCGCCTTGCAACAACTCTTCTTGCGCCTCTTCGGCGCCGACTCGCGCCGCTACCCCAATGTGCATTATTACATCGAGGTCCCCGGCTGCCAGGTCTGCAAAGAAATCCCTAGCGGCGCCCTGGGGTTGGACCTGGTGAGCGGCATCTACAAGGTGAACTTGTTGGGTTTGGATGTGCGCCTGCGCCCCATCTGGTTCATCGTGCTCTTCTTGGCCTGCTCGTTGATGATCGCGCTCTGGTTTTATATCCAACGCACGAAGCGCGGCAAGGCGATGCGCGCCGTCGCCGAAGACAAAAACACCGCGGCGCTCATGGGCATCCATGTGGACGGCATCATCGTCACGACCTTCGTCTTGGGGGCAGCCTTGGCGGGGGCGGCCGCTGTGCTCTTCCTCATCATCCCCGGCAACGGACAGGCCACCCCTTTCATCGGTTTCTTCCCAGGCATCAAAGCCTTCACCGCGGCAGTGCTCGGCGGTATCGGTAATATCCCCGGCGCGGCCATCGGCGGCCTCTTCCTCGGCGTCGTCGAAGCCATCGGCCCACCACTTTGGAATATCGACCACCAGTTGAAAGAAATCATCGTTTTCGGCTTGCTAATCCTGGTGCTAATCCTGCGGCCGACCGGCATCTTCGGCGAAATTTTATCCAAGCGAGCTTGAGCGAGAGATGACGGCAAACCCCCTGGCCGATAGCGCAACGCGAGCACGCCCATCCTTCGCCCCCTACCTCACCTTCAACCATTTACGCGAAGGTCTCTACGCCGCGAGCATCGTCATCATCTTGACCTTGACGGGTATCTTCACCTCTTTCCGCGCCGGTCTGGCCATCGATGACCGTTTCGTCATCGGCTCGCTCACATTGTTGGGGCCGCTACGCCTCACCACCCTCGTGGCGCTGTACATGTTGGGCGGAGCCGCCTATTTCGCCGCCAGGCGGGCGGAGAGCCCTTCCTGGCGCGCGCGCCTCCCCAAAGCACTGGCGGCATCCCTGGTCATCGCCGTCGCCCTCATCGCTTTGATGTTGCTGGAAACCGTCATCGATTTGCAATTCGTTTTCACCGGCATCATCGACCCCATCCGCACGGTGCTGGCGCCCGGGGAGACATTGACGCTCGGCCCAATCTTGCTCTTCCTGATACAGGCAGCGGCCATCGGCCTGGCGACCGGGGCCATGGCCAGCTTGCCGGCGCGTGTGCGCAATCTGGCCATCCTTTGCATCGCCATCCTGACTGGTCTTTCGCTACTCAGCGACGAACTGCTGAGCATCTTCGCGCTACCCGATGCGCTGGCGATTACGGCGAGCTTCGCGCTCGGGTACTTGGCGCTCTGGCGCTGGGGACAAGGCCTGCGCACGCTGGCGCGTATCCTAGCAGGGGCGTTGTTGGGTCTGCTCCTGAGTCTGTTGCTCTTGCCGATAATCCAAAGCGGTGGGTTGGAGCCGGAGGGTCTCCTGCGTGGCGGTGGCAAACTGCCCTATATCCTCAGCCAAGGATTGGAATCTTTGCCCAGTTATTTCTTCTATTTCGCCCTGTTGGGCGCCTTGGGGGCGTTGGCGCAGGCGGCACCAGCGGATACACACAACGGCAGCCTATACTTCCTGGCGACGGTGCTCGTATTCGGCGTTTTGAATTGGCAGGATGGCCTCACCTACCTGGGCGTACTCGTCACCCTGTTGTTGGTGGCGGCAGCTTACCGCTTGCCACGACAAGCGGAGCCCAAGGCGGCCAAGCGCTTCCACGCCCTAACCGAAGGGGACCGCCGGCGAACGATGCTGGCCATCAGCATCGCCCTCTTCGTCTTCGCCCTCCTCGCGCCCATATTCGTCGGCGAATACATCACCTTCGGGCTCAACTGGATGGCGCTCTTCACCATCATGGGCCTCGGGTTGAATGTGATGATCGGCTACGCGGGCTTGCTAGACCTCGGTTATGTCGCCTCGTACGCCATCGGCGCCTATAGCACCGCCCTGTTGACAACGCCCAGCGTGCTCACCTGTGGCAGCGCCGACGCGCCGGTCACGGAATGCGCTGGCCTGTTTGGCCTCTTCGGCCGCCTACCCACCTTCTGGGAGGCGGTGCCGCTGGCCATAATCATCAGCGCGACCACCGGCATCCTGCTCGGCTTTCCGGTCTTGCGCCTGCGCGGCGATTATTTGGCCATCGTCACCCTTGGCTTCGGCGAAATCACCAACCGTGTCCTCAAATCCAACTCCTATAAACCCATCTTCGGCGGCCCCTCCGGTATCTCGCCCATCCCAGCACCAAAATTGGACCTGTCATTCTTGAACCCAGATTGGATATTTGAATTCAACGGCACCTCATTGATGTATTACCTCTTCCTATTGGGGATGATTGTGACGGCGCTGGTGGTTGGGCGGCTGGCGCCGACACGGCTGGGGCGGGCCTGGCGGGCAATCAAAGAGGATGAGGATGTCGCGCAAGCGCTTGGCATCCCCTTGGTGAGCACGAAATTGTTGGCTTTCGGCGTCAGTTCGGCCTTTGCGGGCCTCGGTGGTGCCTTCGTCGGCGCCTGGTTCAAAGGCATCTTCCCGGATACTTTCACCGTCTTCGTCTCCATCAATGTCCTGAGTTTGATCATCATCGGCGGCATGGGTTCGGTGCTGGGTATCTTGCTCGGCGCCTTCATGTTGGTGGGGTTGCCGGAGGTTCTCCGCGAATTCAAGGACTATCGCTTGCTGGCCTATTCCAGCCTGCTGGTCCTGGCGATGCTATTGCGGCCGCAGGGGTTAATCCCGCCACGGCCAGCAAAACTCTCGGTGAGGGCAAGCGACAAACACCAAGCAGGGGCAAAGGGGAATGGTCGCGCGGCGCTGGCCAAAATCGGCAGCGCTCTCGCACGCGGAGGGCAAATCTTCCTGGCTCTACTATTGCGGCCGCAGGGCGCCTTCGCGCCGCCGCGCACCCTACCCAGTCGTGAGGCTCATGAGGGCGCACCCCCCTTGCTGGAAATCCGCGGCCTCACCAAACGTTTCGGCGGCTTGACCGCCCTCCGCGCGATCGATCTGGTCATTCCCGCCCGCAGCATCTCCGCGGTCATCGGCCCCAATGGCGCCGGCAAGACTACGCTCTTCAATTGTTTGAACGGCTTCTATACGCCCGAAGAAGGGGATATGCGCTATCAGGGGCAAAGCCTGAACGGCTTGCGTCCCGACGAAATCGGCGCCCTGGGCATCGCCCGCACTTACCAGAACATCCGTCTCTTCGGCGAGATGACGGTGCTGGAAAATGTGCTGGTCGGGATGCATCCGCGCCTGCAAGACGAGGTGTTGCGCTCCTGGCAACAAAGGAAAAAGGGCATAGCCAACAACAACCCAGGTTATGCCGATAGCGAAGGGCGGGCGCTGCAAGAAGCCCTGGATTTGTTGTCCTTCGTCGGTCTTGAGGGCCGAGGCGACGAAATTGCCAACAGCCTCCCCTATGGTTTTCAACGCCGTTTGGAAATTGCGCGCGCGCTCGCCTCGCAACCGGAGCTGATATTGCTCGATGAGCCCGTGGCGGGCATGAACCCGAATGAGACGGAAGAGATGATGAACCTCATCCGCCGCCTGCCCCGAGAGCGGGATATCGCCGTCTTCCTCATCGAGCACGACATGAAACTCGTCATGGGTGTCTCGGAACAAATCGCCGTTTTGGATTACGGCGCGAAAATTGCCGAGGGCAGTCCGCAAGATGTCCAACGCGACCCGCGCGTGATTGAGGCCTACCTGGGCGTCAGCGCCGAAGAGGAGGCGGAGGGGCGAAATGCGCAGCCAGGATAACGCGCCACCAAAAAAGGGCCACCCTTTGCTGCGTGTCGCGGATATCCATACCGCCTATGGGCAGATTCTGGCGGTAAAGGGCGTTTCAATCGAGGTGTATGAGGGTGAAATCGTCACCCTCATCGGTGGCAACGGCGCCGGCAAAACAACGACATTGAACACCATCTCTGGCATCATACCCGCTACAAAAGGGCGTATCACTTTCGCCGGCGAAGAAATCACCCGCGAACGAGCGCACGATATCGTTGAGCGCGGCGTCATCCAAGTCCCGGAAGGGCGCAAAATTTTCGGCCGCCTCACCGTATTGGAGAATCTGCAGATGGGCGCCTATACGCGCCGCGATGAGGCGGGCATCGCCGCCGACCTAGAGGAGGTGTACGCCCGCTTCCCGCGTTTGCAAGAGCGCAGCCAACAATATGGCGGCACCCTCTCCGGCGGCGAGCAACAAATGCTGGCTATCGGCCGGGCGCTGATGGCGCGGCCACGGCTCCTCTTGCTCGACGAGCCCAGCATGGGACTGGCGCCGATGCTCGTTCAGCAAATTTTCGAGGTCATCGAAACACTCAATCGGGAAAACAACACGACCATTTTGCTGGTCGAGCAAAACGCACTGATGGCCCTGAAAATCGCCAATCGCGGCTATGTGTTGCAATCGGGCTACATCACGCACGCCGGCACAGCCGCGGATCTGCGCGAAGACGAAGCGATCATCGCCGCTTATTTGGGCATTTGAGCGAGAAATTTTCCTGGTTCTCCATTGAGGGGTGGTAAGTCGGCGCGCTGCGTTCAGTTTTCCAGGTATTCGCGCAGGCGACGGTTGCGGTTCGGTTGACGCAATTTGCGTAGCGCGCGCCCCTCGAGTTGGCGGATGCGTTCTTTCGTAATGCCAAAATGATCCCCCAACTCACCCAGGGTACGACGGACACCATCGCGCAAACCGAAACGCAACTCCAAGACCGCGCGTTCGCGCTCGCTGAGCACATCCAGCGCCGCGTGCACTTGCTCCTTGAGCAATTGCTGGCTGGCGGCGGCGACCGGGCTCACCGCGGTATCATCGGCAATCAGTTCGCGCAAGGTGTTGTTGCCCTCTTCACCAACCACTGTTTCCAGGGAGATGGGTTCCTGGCTGATGCGTTGAATCTTGCGCACCTTCTGCGCCGCGCGGCGCAATTTTCGCGCCAATTCTGGCGTCAATTCCTGAGATTCCTGTTGCAATTTTTGGATGGCGCGCGCGTCTGCCGCTTCCAAATATTCCATCTTCAGCGCCAATTGCTCTAGGGAAGGCTCCTGGCCGCGGTTCTGCATCCATTCTTGTTGGACGCGCGCCAGGCGATTGATGGTATCCACCATGTGGACGGGGATGCGTATGGTGCGCGCCTGGTCGGCGATGGCACGACTGATGACCTGGCGGATCCACCAGGTCGCGTAGGTGGAAAAGCGATAGCCCAACCGATGGTCGAATTTTTCGACCGCGCGCAAGAGACCGAGGTTGCCCTCTTGAATCAGGTCAAGGAACGAGAGGCTACGTCCCAAATAGCGCTTGGCGACGCTAACCACCAGGCGTAAATTGGCGCGCGTGAGCGTTTCGCGCGCGTGTTTGGCCCGCTCCGCGATGAGACGGGGTGCAGCGCGCATTTCCTCAGCCCTGAGCTCCGCAACAAAGCGCGCGACCGTGGGTAAGCGCCCATCAGAGGCAACCAGGCGCGCCAACGCTCCCTGCGGAAGGGCCAAGGCCGCATGGAAGACTGCGTATATCGTGCGCGCATGCTCCTCCCAAACGGGGTCTTGCTGCCCCCATTTCCCCTGCCGCAAATGGGTGCGGATGGCGGAGGGTTCATCGCGATTCCAATCCGCTTGAATATCTTGCGCTTCCTGCAACAGGGTAGCGATGGGAAAGCAAGCGCTTTCCTGGGCTTTGGCCTGCGCGCGCGCCTCTTTCCAATTGGCCAACAGGTGCGCATAGACCGCGCCCAACCAATCCGCCAGCGTTTCACCATCCTCCATTTCATCAGCGGCGGGCGCGAGATCTTGCCACAAATTCTCCGCCGCCATCAAAGCCGCAAGCCAACTCTCACGCTCCGCGTCCAGTAGGCTCACCTTCCCAATCTGCTGTAAATAGAGGTGCACATTATCAGGGGCGGGTAGCTTGCCGGTATCTTGGAGGGCGGCGGTGGGTTGCGTTTCGTCGGTCAATTGGGCGGCAGCGACAGATTGCGTCTCTTCGTCTGCCGCAGCGTCGAGGGATGAAACCAACGAATTGGTGTAAAGCGCCTCATTGGAAATGGTCATCGCTATCCTTTCTGGCAATTCAGGTTCGGTTATTTTTTGCAACCTAAATCTAGGTACGCATCCGGCACGATAAAATTCCCTCCGTTGGGGCCAAATTTACGCACAATTTACAAACGCGCCTTCGCTTTCACCGCCACCATTCGCTGAGTGGGGGCGGTCGGCGACAATCGCTCAATTTTCACGGCGGCCGCGCAATTGCGCCAGTCGCTCATCCAACAAGCGACGCGCGCGCGCCCAGGCCGCCAATTGCGTGGCGAATTCCTGCGCATCCGCGGCGCTATCCATCAAGAAATACAACTCATCCAGCATGCGCTGTAGACGGCGGCGGCGCAAATCCAGGGCGCCGCAGAACAAGTCGCGCTCGCGCTCCGTTTCGAGCAAGGCATCGGGTGGGTTGCGACGGCGATGCAACCTCAAATCCTCGGATAGGCCATGATGCAAGCGGCCATCCAGCCAATCCAGCTCATCTTCCAACAAGGCACCCAAGGTGGCGTTGAGCTGCGCGGCCTCGCTTTGCGCGCGCAGATGGGCGATCGGGTCTTCCACGCCAGCAGCCAAGGCTTCGCGCAAGAGATGGATGAGAGCGCGGTGGTCATTTTCGATGAAATCATCGTCGCCGAAATTGCCGAGGTACAGTTGGCTGAGCGGCAGCGACGATTCATTAGCGGCGGTCTCTCCTTTGGGGAGCAGCTCCCCCAACAGGCGGTCAATGTCACTCAGGCGGCGGGGTTCGCGCAACAACAAGCGCAACAGGCCGGCTTCGAGTTGCGCTAGGGAAGCGGGTTCACTGGCTATTGGTGTTGCCATCTCATCGCTGGCCGCTGGTGCCGATTCCGCGGGCGGCGGTGCTTCCTCATGGGCATCGACTCGTTTGGGAGCAGCGCTACGCTTCTCGAATGTCATCGCCAAGGCGAGCAAATCGCTTTCGACGATGCGCAGGCGCCGCGCCAACCGCTGCACATTATCGCGCCGCAATAAGTCACTCTCCGTCGCCAAAAGCAAGGGTAGGATGCGCCGCGCGGCCGCCTCGCGCTCCTGGATCGTCGCTTCGGCTGCCAAGGTGCCCGTCTCTTGATCGATGACATATTGCGGCAAGGGGTGCGCTTCGGCAACCAGGGTTGGCCAGAGCAACGGCTCTTCACGAAGCAGGTCATCGGGGTCGCGGGCGTCCGGGAGTTGGAGGATGCGCAGGTCGACACCAAGACGGCCGCCAAAATCCTGCGTGAGGACGCGCCGCGCAGTTTCCAGGCCACGGCGAGTGGCGGTCTGCCCAGCGGCATCCGCATCCAAGGCCAGGATGATGCGCCGCTCTTCTCCCCTAGAGGGGAGGAGGCCGCGCAATTGGTGTTCGGTGAGGGCAGTCCCCATCTGAGCGACGACATTGCGGTAGCCGGCCTGATGCGCCTGAATCGCGTCCAGGTAGCCTTCGGTGACGACGGCGATGCCCGTCTCACGGATGGCCGGCCGCGCCCGGTCCAGCGCGAAGAGCAAGCGCGATTTATCGAAGAGCGCGCTTTGCGGCGAATTCAAGTATTTGGCCAAGTCATCATCGAGCGCGCGCCCACCAAAACCAAGCACCTGACCACGCGCATCACGAATGGGGATGATGAGGCGCGCGCGGAAACGGTCATAGGCGCGACCATTATCGTTTTGGCCGCAAACGCCGGCGGCGACGGCCTGCTCAACACGATAGCCCAACGAACGCAAAAACTCCCAACTGTTCTGCCAACCGCTGGGGGCGTAACCAACCTGGAAAGCGCGCAGCGTTTCTTCGCTCAGAGCACGCTCTTCCCGCGCATAGCGCAACGCGGCCGCCGCCGCTTCATCGGCCGCTGCCAACAACCAGTGGTGGTATTGTTCGGCCATAGCGGTCAAGAGGCCGCGCAAAGTTTCCGCTTCTTTTTCGCGCGCGGTTTGTTCGGGTGTGCGCGGGCGCAATTCCACCCCCGCACGACGTGCCAACTCCTCCAGCGCCTCGCGGAAATTCCAACCATGCCGCTTCATCGCGAAGGAAAAGATATCGCCGCCCTCCGCGCAGGCGCCGAAGCAACGCCAGGTGCCGCGCTCTGGGTCGACGATGAAAGAAGGCGTGCGCTCAGCATGAAAGGGGCAATTGGCCTTGAAACGCTGCCCAGCCGCGCGCAACGGAACGCTTTCGCCAATATAAGCGACGATATCCAAACGGGCTTTGATTTCGTCGATGGTGGACATGAACGACCACCCCTACCGCCAACTATAGACAGCTTCGCACAAAGCGCAGAGCGCGAGGAAAGGGAATTTCAGCCCACACCCAGGATTGATTATAATCCGGCCGGTTATTTATGAAAGAAAGGTGTTGATGGAACCCCAAAGGCATACACAAGAAAGCATGTCTCGCTGGGTGATGCGCTTCGAGCGGATGAAGCAACAGGGTATCCCCTTGATGTTCATCGACAGCGCGTTGCCTGGCCACCAGCGCATGAATTACGCGGTCATCGGCGACACCGCCAGCGAGAACCCCGATTTCGCGGGCAAACGCCAAATCGACGAAGCGCACCGCTACCAGATCGGCATGGGTTGGGCGCCACCCGGCAACGGGCCCGCCTGGCATACCCACGATTACATCGAGTCTTTTTTCATCCTCAATGGTCCCTGGCGTTTCTGTTGGGGCAACGAAGACGATCCCGCCAAAGCCGAGGGTCATTTCGACCTCGACGCCTGGGACCTCATCTCATTCCCACCTGGCGTCTACCGTAGCTTCGAATATCGCGGCGATTCCATCGGTTGGTTCTTCGCGGTCCTGGAAGCGCACGAGGTCTTTCAAGGAAAAGACCCCCATTGGTCGCCGGCGGTGGAAAATGCGGCGGCCGCGCTCGGCTTTCAAGCGGATGCCACCGGTAAGATGCGCAAGCCGAGCGACTATGAGCGGCGCGTCGCCGCGCAAGAACAACGGCTGTTGCAACTCTTTGCGCAAAATAGCGGCCAAAGCCTCGCAAATTTTCGCCCCGAGCAAGCGCGCTGACCCAATAACCCACCCGCAAAGTTTCATCGAGTCCGATGGTTTTTCCCAAGGAGGGTAGCCATGCAAGAGAGCCAGGAACGCATCCTCAGCACCCACAACGGTAGCCTGCCACGCCCGCAAGCGGTCGTCGACCAACTTTTCGCCCAGGACCGCGGCGAGGATTACGACGAGAAGGAATTCGACGCCGTGATGACGGGCGCCGTCCTGGAGGCTGCTCGCCGGCAAGTTGCCGCCGGGGTGGATGTCATCAGCGATGGCGAAATGAGCAAAATCAGCTACGCGACCTACATCCGCCATCGCCTCACCGGTTTCGAGATCGCTGATGTGCCCCGAGCCACCCCCAAAGACTTGGATGACTTTCCCGCTTTCAAAGAACGCCTAGCGCAACAGGGTGGCACACCACAATATCACCGCCCAGTCGTTCGCGGTGAGATTCGCATCAAAGACCTCACCCCCCTAGAAAAGGACATCGACAATCTACAACAGGCGGCGGCGGCCGTTGGCGCCCGCGAAGCTTTCATGAACGCCGCCTCGCCGGGCGTCATCGCCGTCTTCCAACCGAACGAATATTACACCAGCGAAGATTCCTACCTCAGCGCGCTGGTGGATGTCATGAAGGTCGAATACGAGCGCATCACGGCGGCTGGAATTTTGTTGCAAGTCGATTGCCCCGACTTGGCGATGGGTCGGCACATTCGCTTCCGCGATGAAGACACTGCCAGCTTTCGTCGCGCCGCCGAACGCCAAGTCGCAGCGCTGAACGCAGCGCTGGAAGATATCCCCGCCGAGCGGGTCCGTATGCATCTTTGCTGGGGGAACTACGAAGGACCCCATACACACGATATCGACTTGCGCGAAATCCTGGATATCGTCTTGCGCGCTAAACCACAGGCCATCCAATTCGAAGCTGCCAACCCGCGCCACGCCCACGAATGGCGTCAATGGGCAGAGGCCGACATCCCCGACGACAAAATCCTCATCCCCGGCGTCCTCGATACCACGACGAACTTCGTCGAGCATCCCGAATTGGTCGCTGAGCGCATCGAGCGTTTCGCCGCCATCGTCGGGCGCGAGCGTGTGTTGGCGGGGACGGATTGCGGCTTTGGCACCTTCGCCGGCTTCGGCGCCGTACACCCCGATATCGCTTATGCGAAATTGGAAGCGCAGGCTGCTGGCGCGCGCTTGGCCAGCGCGCGGCTCTGGCGACAAAAGGGATAATTGCGCCGTATGCCCCCAATCCGCCTCAGCTACCGCCGTCGCAATCAACTGCGTGATCAGTTGCGGCGCCGTAGCCCGCCCCTGCTCGTCGCCCTGGCCCTCTGGTTGGCCTGGGGTGGGCTCAGCCTTGTCCTGTACCGTCAAGAACCGGGTCCCCTCCTCGCCCTACTCTTGTTGGGCGGTCTCATCCTGCTGGGCGGCGCCTACGCCCTACTCTGGTTGCGGCGCGATTTGCGGCGGGAGCGGGCAGGAGAAGCGGCTCATCAACAGGATTTCGCCTGGCTCAGCACACAGATCCATCCGCGCCATCCCCTACCCCTGCCGACTGGCGGTATGGCCAAACCCGCTCTCCTCATCGCCACCTGGCAACTCATCCTAGAAGAGCGACCACGGCGCATCTTGGAATTGGGCAGTGGTCTTTCCACCCTGGTGATGGCCTACGCCCTGGAAAGAGTCGGCCAAGGCGAGTTGATCTCATTGGAGAATGAAGCGCAATATGCCGCCCACACCCGGCGCTGGCTGGCCGAGCACCAACTTTTAGGGCAAAATCGCGTCACCGTCCTCGATGCACCGCTGCGCCTCCAGGAGCTACAGGGCGAAGAGCATCCCTGGTACGACCTGGAAGCCCTGGACGCAACCTCTCTCTCGCCTCCCTTTGACCTGCTCTTCGTGGATGGACCGGACGGTTTCTTGGCGCCGACGATTCGCTACCCCGCCTTGCCCTTGCTGCGCGAGCATCTGGCCACGGATGCCCTCATCTTGTTCGACGACAGCCAGCGGCGAAATGAGCGTCGCATCATCGCGCGCTGGCTCGCACAATTTCCCGAACTGCAAAAGGATGAGGGATTCACCCAAAAGGGTTTCAGCCTCTTCCGCCTCGTGTCCCCTGATGGACCCTAGCCTCGCGCCGCCGCGCCCCACGCTGCTCTTCTTGCCGGGAACCCTTTGCGATGAGCGCCTTTTCGCGCCACAAATCGCCGCGCTCACCAATCATGCCGATTGTCGCGTCAACGATGTCGCCACTGCCGATACGCTGGCGGGCTGCGCCGCGCAAATCCTCGCCAACGCACCAGCGCGCTTCGCCCTCTGTGGCCTATCTTGGGGTGGCATCATCGCGCTGGAAATCCTGCGTCAAGCGCCAACGCGCGTTGAGCGCCTCGCCTTGCTCAATTGCAACGCACGCCCCGCTTCCCCAGAAACGCGGGCGCGTCAACAGCATTTCCTGCGCATGGCCGAACGCGGCGAATTCCGCAACATCACCACCGACTTTCTGAAAGACGCTATGCTCCACCCAACGCATCGGGAGGACCCAATCTTGCGCCAGACAGTGCTGGCCATGGCGGAGAATATCGGGCAAACGTGCTTCCTAAACCAAGTGAAGGCACAACTTGCCCGTCCCGACGCGCGCCCAGCCCTCCGCCAAATCCGCTGCCCCACCCTCGTCCTCACGGGGCAACAGGACGAGGTTTGCACCGTGGCCATGCACGAAGAAATCGCCGCGGCCATCCCCAACGCGACGCTCGTGATCCTCGAACACTGCGGCCACCTCAGCACCCTGGAGCAACCCGCGCGCGTGAATGAAGCGCTTTTGCGCTGGCTAACCACCGACCAACCCTGATTATTTTCGAAAGGCTGACCGACAAAATGAGCGTAGAGTATCTTAAACGCGGCAAGAGCGGCGCGGAGCGCGAGCAAGACGCCAGCAAAATTGAAGTCACTGTCCGCGAAATCCTCGCCGATTGCCAGGCACGCGGCGATCTGGCCATCCGCGAACTCTCCCGGCGTTTTGACCAATGGGAACCCGAGGATTTTCGCCTCTCCGCCGCGCAAATTGACAAAATCATCGCCACCCTACCAGAGCAAGTCATCACCGACATTCATTTTGCCCAAGAACAGGTGCGGAATTTCGCCCGCGCCCAGCGCGCTTCCCTAAAAGATTTTGAGGTGGAGACGCTGCCGGGCGTCGTGCTCGGGCAACGCAATATCCCGGTGGCGCGCGTCGGTTGTTATGTGCCCGGCGGGCGTTACCCGATGGTCGCCAGCGCGCATATGAGCGTGCTGACGGCGAAGGCGGCCGGCGTCGGCGAAGTCATCGCCTGCACCCCGCCCATTCGCGGCGAATTGCCCGCGGCCACCATCGCGGCCATCCATTTCGGCGGCGCGGATGCGATCCATATCCTCGGCGGTGTGCAGGCGCTGGCGGCGCTGGCCTTCGGCGCGCTGGGCATCCCACCGGTCGATATGCTCGTCGGCCCCGGCAACGCCTTCGTCGCTGAGGCCAAACGTCAACTCTTCGGCCAGGTCGGTATCGACCTACTCGCTGGCCCCACTGAAGTGCTCATCATCGCCGACGAAAGCGCCGACATTGAGATTTGCGCGACCGATTTGCTCGGCCAGGCCGAACATGGCCCGACCTCCCCCGCGGTCCTCCTCACAACCAGCGCCGCGCTGGCCGAGGGCATCGAGGCCGAAATCACCCGCCAACTGGAAAGCCTGCCGACGGCGGACCTGGCGGGGCAGGCCTGGCGCGATTATGGCGAGGTCATCCTCTGCGATACCGCTGAAGAGCTGCTCAAAGTCGCCGATGAAATCGCCAGCGAGCATGTGGAAGTGCTCACGCGGGAACCCGACTGGTTCCTCGAGCGCCTGACCAATTATGGTGCACTCTTCCTCGGTCCGCGCACGAATGTCGCTTATGGCGATAAGGTCAGCGGCACCAATCACACCTTGCCGACGAAACGCGCGGCGCGCTACACTGGCGGCCTCTGGGTGGGTAAGTTCATCAAGACGGTCACCCATCAGCGCATTCTGACCGATGAAGCGAGCGCGCAACTGGGCGAATATGGTTCGCGACTCTGCGCCATCGAGGGTTTCGCCGGCCACCAAGCACAATGCGATTTGCGCGTGCGCCGTTATGGGCAGTAGCGGGAGCGTCGGCCGAGATGGCAATGGTTGTGGAATGAGATGAGCGAATTGCGCGGAAAAGTCGCCTTAATCACCGGTGGCGCCGGCGGCATCGGCTCGGCCATCGCGCGGCGACTGGCGCAGGCTGGTGCACGCTGTGTGCTGACCTATTCACGCAACCAAGCAGCAGCCGAGACGCTGGCGCGCGCGCTTCCCGGCGTCGATCATTTCGCCGCGCGCGCATCGGTTGACGATAGCGTCGCCCAACGCGCCTTGGCCAGCACGGTGGAGCGACGCTGCGGTCGCCTCGACATCCTCGTCAACAATGCTGGCGTCTCGCAGGCGGTCCCGCCAAGCGACCTCCAGGCGCTGAGCGACGAGTTGATCGATCGCATCTTCCGTGTGAATGTGCGCGGCGCCATCGCTTCTTTGCGCGCGTTGCGCCCTTTACTGGAAGCCAGCGGTGCTGGGCTAGTGGTGAATATCAGCTCCATCGCTGGGCGCACAGCCATCGGCAGCAATATCGCCTATTGCGCGAGTAAGGCAGCGCTGGATAATTTGACGATGAGCCTGGCGCGGGCCCTCGCGCCGCAAATTCGTGTCGTGAGCGTTTCGCCGGGCTTTGTCGATGGCGCTTATGCCCGCCGCATGCCCGATTTACTGCGGCAACAAGGCGAACTGACACCATTGGGGCGCGTGGCGACGGCGGCGGATGTCGCCGAGGCCGTCTACGCGACCGCGGTGCAATTGCGCTTCACCACCGGCGCCATCATCCCCGTCGATGGCGGCCGGCCCTTGAACTGAGACCCGCACCCGTCATTCGCTCACGCGGCTGGAAATGGGGGGCAACCACTAGAATGGTCATCAAAACCACCGCGAAGGTGAAAAAGGAGAGAGCAGCGATGAATGATTTACGCGGAAAAGTCGCCCTGGTTACGGGCGCGACCAACGGCATCGGGCGGGCCGCCGCGCTGGGACTCGCGCGCGCCGGCGCAACACTCGTGCTGGTTGGGCGGAATGCAGAACGGATAGAAAAGACCGTCGCGGAAATTCGCCGCGCCAGCGGCAATGACGCCGTCGAAGGCGCCTTGGCGGATTTATCCTTGCTGAGCGAAGTGCGGCGGCTAGCCATGGAATTCCAAGAGCAGCACGAACATCTCCACCTGTTATTGAACAACGCCGGCGCCATCTTCTCGGAACACGCGCTGACCGCCGAGGGCCACGAGCGAACTTTCGCGCTCAATCACCTGGCCTATTTCTTGCTGACCAACCAGCTATTGCCGCAATTGACGCGCAGCGCACCCGCGCGCATCATCAATGTCAGCTCCAGCGCGCATCGCGGGGCGGGTTCTTTCGATTTCGACAACATCGATGGCCGTAAAACTTGGGGTATGATGGGTTTTTCCGCCTATGGACTATCCAAATTGGCGAACATCCTCTTCACGCGCGAGCTGGCGCGGCGGTTGGCCGGGACGGGCGTCACCGCCAACGCCGTGCACCCAGGCGTGGTGAACACCGGCTTTCTTGATGGCACGGGATGGCTGCGGCCCATCGCGCGCGTGCTCGGACCCTTCTTGCGTAGTCCAGAAAAGGGGGCGGAGACCCTACTCTGGTTGGCGCTTTCGCCCGAGCTGGCGCAAGCCAGCGGGGGCTATTACGCCGACCGAAAACCGAGCCCGCTATCGGCGGGTGCGCAGGATGAGGCGGCGGCGCGGCGCCTCTGGTCGCTCAGCGCGGAAATTTGCGGCCTGGAAGACGATCAAGCCGCCTGATTTGCCGGCGCCACAACGCGAGAGCTCACTCCCAAGTGGGACCCGGCGCCCACCCAATTGCTGGAAAAAACAACCCGCCGCGGGATTGGCGCGCAACCCACCCTAGGGATAGACTGGCGGCCAACAATCGCTGATGACGGGGCAAAAGACAGGACGATGAACAAAAGGGTGGGTGTCATTGGACTGGGAGATATGGGAATGGGTATGGCGCGCAACCTGCTGGCCGCCGGCTTCGAGACCAGCGGCTATGACCTGCGCGCAGAGCGAATGGACACGCTCGAGGAGGCGGGCGGCGCGCGCGCGGAGAGCCCGGCGCAACTGGCGCGCGCAGTGGAGGTCGTGTTCATCATGGTGCTGAATGGTGAACAGGTGTTGCAGGTGGTCAGCGGCGAGGATGGGTTGCTGGACGGGTTGCGCCGCGGCACGACCATCATCGTTACGGCAACCATCGAGCCACGCGAGCTGCGGACACTGGCCACGACGCTAGCCGGCAGCGACATCCACCTGATCGATTGCCCGGTCAGTGGCGGACAATTCGGCGCGGCGGACGGCACACTCACATTGATGGCCGCCGCCCCGACGGCAACGCTCGACGCACAACGCGATGTGTTGGCGGCTGTGAGCGCAAGGCTCTTCCATATCAGCGAGGAACCGGGAAATGGACAAATCGTCAAGGCAGCGTTGCAGGCCTTCATCGGCGTGAGTTTCGCGGGCATCTTCGAGGCCCTCGCCCTGGGCGCCAGCGCTGGCATCCCTGGCCAAACTTTGATCGAGGTCATCGGCAGTACGCACGCCGGCAACACCCGCTTCTTCCGCGATGTAGCCAAGCACATCCTCGCGCGCGAATTCACCAACACGGGCAGCCATATCGCCACCATGGTCAAAGACCTTGGCATCAGTCAGACGCTGGCGCGCACGAGCGCGGTGCCCCTCTTCGCCACGGCTGCGGCCAGCGAGCTGTTTCGCGCCGGTATCGCGCGCTTCCCGCAAGAGGACAACCAATGCGTCATCAAGTTGTTGGAGGAGGTCTCTGGCGTGGAGCTGCGGCCATGACCAAGCTGGGCGTCATCACCGACGGTATCAGCCGCAATCTCCAACATGCGTTGACGGTGATGAACGAATTCGGAATCGAATATGCCGAGTTGCAATACATCGGTGCGCGCGAAGTGGGCGATCTCGACGAGGCAGAAATCACGCGTGTGGAAGCGTTGCTGGCTGCCCATGGCGCGCGCGTCCCCTGCATCTCACGGCACATCTTCAGTGGCATCGCCCTGGGCGCACTCGAGGAGGATGAGTCTCCCTGGCGCCGACAGCTGGAAGATTTGCGCCGCTGTATCGCCCTCGCGCAGCGCCTCGATTGCCCGCTCGTGCGGGTGATGAGTTTCCGCAAAGAGATGATCCTCTCCGGCGGCAATGGGGCCGAAGATTGGATAGTTGCCACAGACGCCTGGGAGCAACTGTTGAAGCGCCTGGCGCCAGCGTTGCGCATCGCCGAAGAGGAAGAAATCACGCTAGTCGTCGAAACCGGCAACAATGCCATGGTCAACTCCGCCTGGCTGGGCCGCCGACTGATTGAAACGCTCGACTCGCGCCATCTGCGCCTATTATGGGACCCTGCCAACTGCCTCTTCTGCAACGAGGCTGCCTGGCCAGATGGCTACGAGGCCCTCAACAGCGCCAGCGGCAGCCTATTGGCCCATATGCACATCAAAGATGTGCGCGTTTCCATACCGCGTGCGCATGTCGATTGCGCCGCGTTGGGTAGCGGCGATATGGCACCACAACTGCCAAAGATCGCCGCCGCGCTCCAACGCGATGGCTATGACGGTGTCATCTCACTGGAGAGCGTCTATCGGCCACCAGGCGGCAGCTTCGAGGATGGCTTCCGCGCTTCTGTCGGCGCCTTTCAGCGGCTTTTCGGCTGACGAATCTGTGGCTGAGTTTGCCAAGGCACGCTAGATTCTTGACCCATATCGGCAATCGCTAGAGGAATGTGATGATGAACGATTGGCAACCGAACAGCCCGCTGGCGGGATTGCCTTTTGTGAAGCGCGGCGTTCGCTCGCGGCGGGCCTCCAGTTGGGACCGCACAGGCGCCAACCGCGATTTTTGCGTGGTCCCCGCGGGCGCGACCCATGTCCTGGCCGATATCGCGGGCGCCGGTTGCATTCGCCATATCTGGATGACCACCCGTTGCTATGCGCCGCAATACCTACGCAAACTGGTGTTGGAGATGTATTGGGATGGCGAGGAGAACCCCAGCGTGCGCGTGCCCTATGGCGATTTCTTTGGCGTCGGCCATGCCACCTGCCGCCATTTCGTCTCGTTGCCCTTGAACATGGTCTTCGGCCCGCGCCGCGGCCCCAAAGGACCCTTCTCCGCCTCCAACAATTGCTTCTTCCCGATGCCCTTCGCCAACGGCGCGCGCATTCAAATCATCAACGAGAGCGAAGAGCCCATCGCCAACCTTTTTTTCTCGCTCTTCATGCAACGGCGCATCGTCGCCGGCATGACCATGGGCGCGGTCAAGGGATGAGGAATTCGCTGGCGCTCAGCACTCCCGCCTGGCGGAACTGATGGCGCAGGCGCCCAAAAACATCCACCCCCAATTGGTGCAGGATATGCGGGATATCGATGGGGACCCAATTCTCGCGGATGGTTAGGGCACCGTCGCTCCCTTCCTCACAGCGATAGAAATCCATCACGCGCATCGCCACCGCTCGTCCGGTTGGCGCCAGGCCGAGCCATTCGCCCCCAGAATGCGTGGCGAGGAGATGCCCCCAACCACCCGTGACCGCGTAATGGCCATCGCTGATGCGGATGAAATGGCCACGATACCCTTGCCCCTTTAATTTGCCACGGTCCGGGAAAGCGACGAGGAAGGGAATCTGATGAAAATCCTCAAAGCCGCGCAAGCCACGCGTCATACCGATGCCGCTGGGGCCATACCACATCATTTGGGGGTGCCAGAAACGCGCCTGCACCATCTCATCCAACACCGCGCGCGTGGGCGGGCGGGAACTGTAGTAGCCAAGCGCCATTTGCATCGCCCGCATCAACTGGAAACAACGGCTTGAGGCCTCCTCGTCTTGTGCGGTCAAGAGCAATCCGTCATGCGTCATGGGCGGGAGCCAGGCGCCTTCCTGCCCCAGGCTCGGCGCCAGCGGCCAATAGCCGGCCTGACGCATGACATCCAGGTAATCGAGATGGACAAAACTGCGCGCGATGCGCTCGCCGGCCAACTCATGCGCTTCACAAAAACGCACGAGCAAGGGCTGGCGTGTGGCGGGGATACCGAACCAATCCGTTGTGAAGGTGCCGAGGTAATGGCCGCTACAAGCGACCCACTCCTTTCCTTGATAGAGTCCCCCGGCGAGGATGTCTTCACGCCGCTCGACATCCGGCAAAGCGCGCCGCAACGGCGCCCAAAATTCACCTTCGATGGCCGCATAACCCGCAATATCGTTGACAGGGTGCGTGCCATGGAAGGGCGCCTCGGGTTCATAGGCGGCGGCGATGGCTGCCCCCAATTCCGCGCGCGGGGCGCGCGTGATTTCCTGTTGCTTAGCCAGGATGAATCTTTTATTGGCGAGGTTGCGCGCCTGGTCGATGGGACTGAATTCCTCAGCCACCATTTCCCCCTTTTGTCGGCGACCGGGTAAAGAAATCTGGCGGTTGCGAAGCGACGAAGCGCCAAACCTGACTCATATCATAGCCCGCTTGCTCGAGCACATGGGCAATATCGATGGTCACGCGGTTCTCCGCCAACTTGCGGACGCCGTCGCGCACCTCCGCCCGCCAAAAATCGGTGTAGCGGATGCGCGTCGCCGCGCCGCTGGCCGGGATGCCCAGCCAATCGCGCGCAAAAGTGCCGAAGAAATACCCCTCCGCGGCCACCCATTCCCCCTCGGCGATCAGGATACTATCGCCACCGAATTTATCTGGGAAAGAGTGCAGGAAACTGGCGCGCAGGTCGTATTCGAATTGCTGAATGCCGCGCATCGTACCGATGCCTGGCGGCCCAACCCAGACCATATCCTCCCACCAATAATCGCCCATGAGGCCGACACGATTCTCACGCAAGGCGCTGAGCATCCGCCGCACGAGCTCCTTGTTGGCCTGCCCTTCATCCCCTTTCATATTCTGCTTTTTTCCTCCAACACACTTCGCTTTGTCTAACGCAGCCCAGCGCGCGACCAGACATCCACCCCCGCCTGGGCCGCGCCGTCAATCATGTCAATCAAGACCCAGTCCTCGCGCAGCAAATCGCCCTCACACCGCCAAAAATCCATGACATTCCAGCGCATCGTCCGCCCACTGGCCGGCCAATCGAGGAAATCACCAGTCATCGTACCCACCGAGGCGGGCCAGCCCGTCGAGGCGGCGAAATACCCCTCGGCGATGCGCGCGCGGTGGCCGACGCCCTTGCGGTCCGGCACCATGCGCAAGATGGGGCCCTGGGCGCGTTCACGGAATTCATCGAGGCCCAGCGAAGTGCCGACGCCGCGCGGGCCATGCCAGGTCATCTCGGGATGCCAATAGACTTCGAGGTCTTGGCTATCCAAATCTTCGCCGTCGAATTGGTTCAGGCCGGTGAAGATCATCGCCTCGACTAGGGCCAGCGTCTTCGCGGATTCGGCTGGGTCGCGGTGTTCATGCAGGAGGCCATCGCCGGTGGCCGGTCCGGGCGGCCAGAATTCGCGCGCCGCCCCCGGCGGGAGCAGCATGAAGCCGGCCTGCGCCAACAACGCCGGCAAATCGATCAGCGTGCGAATTTCCACAATTTGCCCATCCAGGACACGGCAGAATTCACCATAGCGCGTCCGCAGGCTGGCGGCCGTGGGCGCGATGCTGATATCCGGCGCCAATTGCCATTCAGCGACGAAGCTACCCATGGCGTCGCCCATGCTGGCCACCCAAACATCGCCCTGAAATTCACCGCCGAGGAAGAGGTAAGGGCGGCGGCGCCAATCCGGGAAGGCGTGGTAGAGCGGTTGCCAAAAGCGCTCCGATAGGGCGTCGCGCCCAACCAGACGGCGAATGGGCGCAAAACCATGCCATTCCAGGGTGGGGGCGATGAATTCGCGCAACGCCCGCTCCCTTGCCACTGCCCCTCCCTCCCGCGCGGAGGCGTATTCCCAGACCAATTGCTTGGCACGCGCGATTTCCCCCATTAACCTTTCACTGCTCCTGCTGCTAGACCTTTCACGAGTTGTTTCTGGAAAAAGAGGATGACGATGATGATCGGTATCGTCGCCGAGACCGAAGCCGCCGCCGCCAAAGTCAGGTGGCGCGGGTCTTCACCGCCGGTATAGCGCGAGATGGCCACCGGTAGCGTCCAATTCGTTTGCGTGAGGACGCGTACCAGCAGGAATTCGTTGTAAGCGAGCAGGCATGTGAAGAGGGCGGTGGCGACGATGCCCGGCCACATGATGGGGATGATGACGCGCAAAAAGGCGACCAGGCGGTTGGCGCCGTCCACCATGGCCGATTCTTCCATGTCTTTGGGGATATCCATGAAGAAGCTGCGCAGCATCCAGATGGTGAAGGGCTGATTGACGGCGACAAGGGTGATGATGACGAGCAGGCGTGTATCCAAGATCTCGAGCGCGCTGGCGATCCAATAATAGGGCAACACGAAAGCCAGGCGCGGTAGGGCGCGAAAACCCAGGGCGGCAATCAAAACCACCACGCCCAGCAAGCCAGCGTAACGCGCCAGGCCATAACCCGCCAGACAGCCGATGCTGATGGAGATGACAATCGTCCCCACCGTCACGATGAGGGTATTGATGAAGAAATCGTAGAAACGCGCCACATCGACCAGCTGCGGGATCAGCCAGAGCAAACCCACGAAACCCAGCGTGACGCCGCCATACACCCAACCACGCCAAATTGGTAGATATTGCGCGAAGAACAAGAGCGCGAACAGGATGACCAAGGCCATCAACAAGAAGAAAGCGATGAGCTCCGGATTTTCCGGCCGCGAGCGCAACCAGAGCTCTTCATAATTTTCCAGCGTCGGCGTAAAGAAGAACTTGGGCGTGCGTGAGCTGGCGTCTTTCAGCTTTTTGATACTTTGTAGCGTCGTCCAAAGGAAAGGCACAACACTATAGACGGCGAAGGCCAGCAAGAAGAGATGGATGACGAGACGGCCACGGCGACTTTTGACAGGGTCCATGCGCGGCGCTCCTTAACGCTCCGCAATCTGCTCTTTGTAGGATTGGTAGAGGCTGGGGATGAGGACAATCATGATGCCGATGACGGTGAGGACGGCCATGGCATTCCCTTTGCCGAGGCGCTCGAGTTCTGTCGCCGTGCGGAAGGTGTAGGTCATGATGGTGTCCGCTTTGTAGAGCGGGTTCAGCTCGGTCAGCACATAAACACTATCGAAAACACGATAGGAATCCATGATGCTGAAGAGCACGATGAAGAGGGTGAGCGAGCGCACATGGGGGATGATGATGTGGCGGATTTTTTGTAGGCGGCTGGCGCCATCGATGCTCGCGGCTTCCAACAAATCTTGCGGTAAGGTCTGTAAGCCAGCGAAATAGACCACCAGCGTGAAGGGCGTCACATACCAAACACCATGGAGGAGGACGAGCGTCTTCACCGATTGTTCGGTATAGCGGAAGCGCTCATTGAAAATTTCTTGGTAGAGCCAACGCAGCAAGCCCGAAGGCTCGAAGAGTTGGCGGAACATGATGGTGCCAACAATGGGAACAATGATGAAGGGCAAGAGGAAAACGGATAGATAGAGGGCGCGCGCGGTCCCGCGCACCTGGTCCAATAGCAGGGCGATGATGAAGCCAATCACGATCCAAGAAGGCACGACGAAGGCGATGTAGAGCGCGGTGAAGGCGAAAGATTGCCAGAAGCGTTGGTCCCCCAGGGCATCGGTGTAGTTGCGCAGGCCAACCCATTGCGGACTCAACACATTGTCGTAGGTCATGAAATGCATGCCGAGCCAGATGGCCATCCCCAACGGGATGACCATGAGCAAGGTCATCGTGAGGATACTGGGGGCCGCGAAGCCGAAAAAAACACCGCGTTTCATGATTGCGCGCTCATCCCGTTTGTGGGGAAGGCGGTCGCCTTCCCCACAGACCTTGTTTTAGTGCTGACTATCTATTCGTCGGAAATGTAACCCTGAACGGTGGCCTCTTCCACATAAGCGGCCGCAGCGGCGTCCAAGGCCTCTTGCGGGCTCATTTCACCGGTGGCCGTCAGGGGTAGAAACTCGCTCAACTTGGTGATGACGATGTTGACAGCGGGATTTTTATCATAGTTGCCAACGCTATGGGCCAAAGTCTCGTTGGCCGCGGGGAGGTAGTTGCCGCCAAAATCGGAGGCCGACACGCGCGAGGGGATGCCGAGCACCGCGGCTTGCTGTTGCGATTCCGCGTCGACCGCCTCCATGATGATGCGGAAGATGAGATCGGCGTCGTTGGTGGTATTGGCGGGGATGAAGAGGAAATCATTCCAAGCGGAACCAGCGCGCGGTCCGCCGGGCATGACACTGGGCGCCGGCGCGAAAGCGATGACATCCGTCAAGTCGGTGTTATCCGGGTTGCTCATACCGGCGGCGCGGCTGGCCCAAAGCTTGACCATCGGCAACACGCCTTGGTGCATGCCCGTTTCCATGCCGTTATTGCTCAGCGAAGAGGCCGCATCGCCCAAACAAGAGTTGTAGACATCCAACATCAGCTCGACGGCGGCCAAGCCTTCGGCGCCGTTGAAGGCGGGTTGATTGCCCTCACCCAAGTAAGTGCCGCCCAGCGCCCCGAGTACCATGAAGAACTCCAGTTCCCAGCCGCGGGCCCGCGATAGGTCGATGCCGAAGGGCGCGTCCCAATCCATATTGTCCATACCGACCGCCTCGCAGAATTCGAGGACTTCCGCGTAGGTATCCGGCGGCATCATCCCCATCTCTTCCAACACATCGCTGCGGTAGAAAAGGTGTAGGGTATTGCCGATGATGGGCACACCGTAGATATGGCCATCCAAAGTGCCGCCTTCCCAAACCACCTCGGGGATATCGCCGAGGTCGTATTCATCCCAGTATTCCTCGATCAGGTCGTTCAGGGGCATGAGCCAACCCTTACCGCCCCAATCGGAAACTTGGCCGTTGGCACCATGGAGGATGTCGTAAGGCGAATCACCACCCATCGAGAGGGCGAGATTCACCTGCTCCTGCACATCCGTCGAGGAAAGCAGGTTGGTGTTGACAGTGATGTTATCGACCGCGCTGCAGCCCTCCAATTCCGCGGCGTAGAAATCGGCGATGGGGAAGCTCCAGCCAATGAAGTTGATCTCGACCGCTTCAGCCGGCGCTTCGGTATCGCAAACGCCGGCTTCTTGCGCCGCCGTGCCCAAGGCCCCGACCAGTAGGGCCGCGAGCAAGAACAGCATGACAAAACTCTTCTGATAATTCATTCCTTGTTTCTCCTTACTCCATACCTTTACTAAAACGATTTCGGATATCCAGAGCGACAAACCCGCGTTGCGGGTTTGCCGCCCAACCAATCCCCTATTCTTGTGGGCGGTGAATCTGCTTCAGTAGGGCGAACTCATCGAAAACTGTCCATTCGCTCTCGATGCGTGGCCCGCCGCCATCCTCACCCTCACGCAGCAGGTAGTGGCTCATGCCGAGGATGTGGATGCGTTGTCCGGTCGGCTCGCCATACATGCCAAAGCCGCTGTGAGTGCCCATCATGCGCCAGCGCGTCGCCACGCGATACCCCACCTCAGCATCCCCCACATGACAACTATGTTCGATGCGGATGGCCAAGTCTGGGAAGGGCGCCAACAAGGAAAGCACATAACCTTGATAATCGTTGACACCGCTCAGGCGCCGCAAAGAGGGCGCCTCCAGGCGCACCGTCTGCGCGCAATACTGGCGCACCGCGTTCACTAGACGCCGATTCCAGATGTCCTGAATGGCGGCGATGACGAAACTTTCCGGGGCGAAAGCGCTCGCGGCGCTGGGCGCGGGCGGCGGCAATTGGCCGATGCCGCGCTCAATATCCGCGTCGATTTGCATACCCGTGCCTCTTTCCGCTTCGCGGCGCGCGAACTCCTTCGCCGTTTCCACCGGATTTAAGCCCAATTGATGGACCAGCGTCAGCTCATCGCGGACGAGCCATTCTTCGATGACCATATTTTGGCGACAGAAGCAATCGGCGATGGCGTAGTATTCCACCGAACGCCCCGTCGGCGGGCCATATTGCGAATAACCACGATTCGTGCCCGAATGGAGCAAACGATGCGAGGAATAAAAGCCTTGCTGATCGTCGCCACCCCAGATCACCTCATCGCCATATAGGCGTCGGTCGGGATAAGCGGCCAGCGTCGCCAGCGTCGAAGCCAGGACCGCCTCGCGCCCATAGATCGTGCCATCTGAGGTGTGGATGCGCACGGTGTTGGCGTAATAGTCGTAGAGCTTGCCGACGGATTTCTCTTCCCAAATTTCATGGGTAATCCCGAGGATGAAATCGACGATGTCGGCGAAACGTGGGTCAAAGCCTTGCATATCTTGCCGGCGCTGGCCATTGGCGTTTTGCAAATGTTGGATATCCACCTTCTCTTGTAGGGTGATCTGCGCTTTGGCTCGCGCCGCGCTTCCGCTCTTCTCGCTCATTGGGCTTGGGCTTTCCACATCCTTTTTCCTCTCAGTCATATTCATCATGCCGACTGGCGCAGTTCCAATTCGACGGGCAGCGTTTCACGGGTGGCGGCCGCGCCCGGGTCAGCGATGCGCCCCTGGATGATTTCGATGACGCGCTCACCGATGCGCTCCAGCGGTTGCCGCACAGTGCTGAGCGGTGGTTGCGTCAGGCAACCCGCCCGCAAGCCATCGAAACCCATCACGGCCATATCCTGGGGGATGCGCAAGCCGGTCGCGCGCAATTCGTTGATGACATCGACAGCCACCAGGTCATGGAAGGCGAAAATGGCGGTCGGACGCTCCACCAACGCGAGCAGCTCACGCGTGGGCGCGCGGCCGCTCTGCGCTTCGATCTGCGTGGGGCGGATGAGGGTTTCATCGGGTTGGATGCCCGCGGCGAGCAAAGCATCACAATAACCACGGCGGCGCGCTTCATGCGCTGTTTGCAAAGCCGGACGCGAAAGAAAGGCGATACGCTGATGCCCTTGCGCGGCCAAATGGGCAGTTGCTTGGTAGGCACCATCGTAATTATCCGGCGCGATGTAAGACACCCGCTCATCGGCAATCGCCCGCCCCAATACGACGAAAGGGAAGCCCGTCACGAGTAATTCCTCGATTGTGTCGCGGTTGTAATGATTGGCAAAGAGGATGACACCATCCACCTCACCCGCACGACAGACTTGCAAAAGCGAGCGCGGGTCATCGTCGACAATGGTATAGAGCAGCAACGATTTGCCATAACCCTGGGCGCGGCGGACGGCGCCAGGGATGATGGCGCTGAGGTAATCGACGACATAATCGATGCTGGTATTGAGGAAGAGGGCGATTTTATCGGTGCGGCCACGGCGCAAATTGCGCGCCGCCGCGCGCGGCGCATACCCCAACTCGCGGGCCCTCTGGCGCACCAGCGCGCGCGTCCCCGGCGCGACATCCCGATAACCATTCAACGCCTTGGAGACGGTCGCGGTGGAGAGATTGAGTTGGCGCGCGAGGTCGCTGATGGTGGTCAATTTCGCCCACTCTCCGAAAACGATTTCGCGCATCAGGTTAACCGCAATGCGCGCCAATTGCAAATTGACCACCCCTTTTGGCTAAATTCTCCGCCGCTCTGCCAAGACCGCCGCGGGCGCGCCACACCCTTCCAACCAGTCGAGAAACTGCTGGTGCGTTGCCGCCAGCGCCGCCGGTTGACTGGCCACCAGGTTTTCTTGGTGCCCGCGGTCGCTGGCGCGATAAAGCTCGACCGGCTCGCCTTGCGCCGCATAGAGCAAATCCCAATCCTTCGTGCGGATGGTCGCGGGGCTGCGTTCGATGATGCGCCGCTGCTGGTCGTCCACAATTTTCGTGCTGCCGCCGGCCGCCAAGGTCAAGCCAGCGGATGTGACCACCAGGTCATGGATGCTTTGCGCGCGGCCGTCGAGCAGGGGCAAGAGCGAGCGCGCTTGTACGGCGGCGGGCGGCGCCTGCCCTGTCAGCTCCAACACGGTCGGCATGATATCGGGTATCGAGGCCAGAGCGTCCACGCGTTGCGGCGCAACGCCAGGAATGCGCGCCAACAATGGCACTTGGGTGATTTCGCTATGCAGCGGCGTGCGATGCGCGTAGGCACCCAAGCGATATTTCACCATCGCCTCGGAAACGGAAATGCCCTCCTCCGGCCAGCGAAAACGACTCTTGCCAAAGATACCGCGTTCGCCGAAGTAAAAGCCATGGTCGGAAACGAAGAAAATCGCCGTATCTTCCTCCAGCCCCAATTGGCGTACGCGTTCCAACAGGATGCCGAACCAACGATCGACCATCGTGATTTCACCACAATAGCAAGCGTGGGCAATTTCCAGTTCTCGCTGCGTCATGCCGTGCTCCCGCCAATCCCAATAGCAGGGGTAGACATCTTCACCGGCGTAGTCGGCACAATAGGGAGTGACATAATAGGGCGGAGGGTCCCAGGGTTCATGTGGGTCCCAGGTATCGATATAGAGGAAAAAAGGCTTTTGGTTATGGTTGCGCTCGAGCCAAGCGGCGGCGGCCTGGAAGGTCTGCGGCGCGAAATAATCGCTTTCGGAAGCGCGCTGGGCAACGATGTCATCGCGGTCGGGACCCTGTCGTTGCCCGCGGAACCAGATGTATTGCTCGAAGCCGCGATCGTAGCCATAGCCGTAACGAATGAGGAAGGGATTGTCGCCGATACCGCAGGTCACATAACCGGCAGCATGCAAGATTTCGGCCAGCGCCGGCTCTTCAGGTTGCAAAGGGCCCCAATCGCGATAGGTGAAAGTATAGCGGCCCGTCGTGAGGTCAGCACGAGCGGGGACCGTCGGGAAAGAGGCGGCGTGAAAATTCTCGAAGACCACCCCACGCTCGCCAAAATCTTGCAGATTGGGGGCCTGCACGCGGCGACCAAAAGCGGCCGTCTGGGCGTAGTTGGGGAGGTGGTCGGCACGCAGCGTATCGGTGACGACGAGGATGATGTTCATGCGCATTGCCTTTCGTGTTGATTCATGGCTAGCCCTTGACAGCGCCCGAGGCCAAGCCACGGATGAGGTATTTCTGGAAGAAGATGATGACGCAGATGATGGGCAGCGTTGCCGAAACAGAGGCTGCGGCCGCCAGCGTGACATGGCCCGGGTCTTCGCCGCCGGTGAACTGGGCGATGCCGACGGGCAAAGTCCAATTCGTTTGTGTCAAAATCCGCGCCAATAAGAAATCATTGTAAGCAAGCAACAAGGTGAAGAGGCCGGTGGTGATGATGCCCGGCCAGACGATGGGCACGATGACACGCAAGAAGGATTGCAGGCGGTTGGCGCCGTCAATCATCGCGGCCTCCTCGATCTCCCGCGGGATTTCCATGAAGAAGCTGCGCAACATCCAGATGGTGAAAGGCTGGTTGGTCGCCACCAAACAAAGAATTAGGAGTAGATGCGTATCATAAAGCCCAGACTGTTGACCCAAGAAATAGAAAGGCAAGACAAACGACATGCTCGGCAGGGCGCGGAAAGCCAGGGCCAAAACCAAAATGACCACGGATATCACATGGCGATAGCGCGCCAGGCCGTAACCGGCCAGGGAGCCGATACTCAACGAAATCGCCAGCGTGCCGATGGTGACGATGACGCTGTTGATGAGGTAATCATAAAACTCGGCCGTATCCACCACTTGCGGTAACGAGAGGATGATGACCACAACGCCCAAAGTGATGCCGCTGTAGGTGTAGGATTTCGGCCAAGGCAAACGCCCCGCAAAGATGCCCAATAGCGCCAAGCCCACCAGGATGACCAAGATGAGCAATCCCGGCTGCAAGAACTCCTCGGTGCTGATATTCAGCCAGAGATCGGCGTAATTGTCGCCGGTGGCCGTGAATTGACCGGGGAATTTGGGTGTCGACCCGGTGGCATCCTTCGGCAACTTGAGGGAATTCATCAGCGTCCAACCAAAGGGCAGGATGCTATAGACCATGAAGATGACCAATACGATGTAAATGAGGGCGCGTAAGGTTCGGTTCCCTGTCCTATCCATTTTCCCTCAACCTTCCTCCAGTTGGTGTCGATAAGTCATCACCAGGAAGGGGATGAGCACGACGAAGATGCCGAGCACCGTCAAGATACTCATCGCGTTTGCCTTGCCCCAACGCCGAAATTCCTCAGCGACCTGAAAATTGTAATACATCACGGTTTCCGCATCGATCAAGGGGTTGTCGCGGACGAGCACGAGCACGCTATCGAAAACGCGATAGGAATCCATGATGGAAATGAGGGCGACGAAGACGAAGAGCGGGCGCAGATGCGGCATAGCGATATGCCAGAGGGCTTTCAGCCAATTCGCGCCATCAACGCGCGCCGCCTCCAGTCGTTCCTTGGGCAGGGTTTGTAGGCCGGCGAAGAACACAATCATCGCGAAAGGGGTCGAGACCCAAACGCTATGGAACACAATCAAGAAACGCACCGATTCTGTATTCCAGACCACGCGATAATCAAACAAGACCGCCAACAAATGGGCGACCAAGCCACCGGTGTCGAACAAATCGCGGAAAATCAGCGTTCCAACCACTGGAGTCAACACAAAGGGCAACAACGCGCCCGCGATGAATACCCCGCGATAGCGCCGGATTTGATCGAGCAAGAGCGCGAAGACCAAACCCAATAACATACGGACGGGGACCGTGATGACGATGAAGATGATGGTGAAACCCAACGAATTCCAAAATTCCGGGTCGCTCAAGACTTGCTCGTAATTCTGGAAACCCACCCAAACGGGCGAGCGCAGCGTACGGGCGGTGATGCGGTGCAACCCGAGGATGATGGAGGCGATGAGCGGTAAGATCATCAGCCCAATCATGATGACCAAGCTGGGCGAAACGAAGGTGAAAAAGGTGGCTCTCTTCATATCAGTCTCGCTCCTCAGCAATTCATTTGGGTGGCGAGGGATGATCGCCATTCGTCGACGGCGTTCAGGATGGCTGCGGGCGCCTCGCGGTGGATGGCATGGCCGGCGTCGATGACCTGGGCGCGCCCCTGGTCTGAGCGGGCGACCAATTCCCTTTGCTGCGCACGCCAAGCGGCCATCCATTCACGCTCTTCGGGGTCTTCGATCTCCTCGAGGGCGGGGCGGCCGCTGATGAGCGCGGTGACGGGCAGCGAGCGCGGCCAAGCGCGCGCGCTGGCTTGTTCGCCGCTGCGCCGCGCAGCAGCCATCTCCGCCGCATAAGTTCGCCAATGCGCGCCGCTGCACAGCATGCGGGTAAGGTAACGCTCACCAAAACGCGCCCGTGTCGTCGGTGCCAAATATTCGCTGATTTCTTCTTCAAGCAAGACGCCATCCGCTGCGCGCGCGGCGATGCGGCGCAATCGCTGGATGGTGGCCGCTCGTTCTTTTGCCCAACGCTCGGGGGAGCGCTCTTCCGCCCAGGCATCGTAGGTGGGCGGGATGGCATCCAACAAAATCAAGCCAGCGACGCGCTCTGGCCAAGCGGCCGCAAAACAATTCGCCACTAGGCCGCCGCCCGACCAGGCGATGAGCAAGATGGGCGTCCTTTCGGAAAGGGTATCGAGCAACTGGGCGAATTCGACCGCGGCGACCACCGCGCTGCGGTCGGCGCCGGCTTCTTCACTCCAACCATAGCCGGCGCGGTCATAAGCACAGACACGGAAACCTCTCGCAGCGAGCTGCTCCGGAAAGGGTTGCCAGCCTAGCAGCTGTCCGAACCAGCCATTCTCCAACCAGACGCTGGTTTGGCCGCTACGCTCAGCGCCAAAGAAACGGCAATGTACCGCGCGCCCCACCACAGGGACGAGTTCGCCCCAGGGCTGGTCTCGCTTGGTTTCTCCCGCGGCCATCGCACTATCCCGGCAGCTGTTCTTTTTGAAAAGCGGGAGGGCCATCGGCTGGATGTCCCTCCCGCGGAGAGTTTAAGGGCTTAGCGTTCAGCCACCGATGAAACCTTGGGCGGTCGCTTCCTCGGTGTAGGCGGCGGCGGTCGCAGCCAACAATTCCTGCGCGCTCATCTCGCCGCTCATGATCCTCGGCAACCATTGGTCGAAGATGGGGTTGAGCACCACGCTGATGGCGGGCGCGGAGGAACCCTCGACGCCGCCGCTGATGGTCGCATCCACAGCGGGCAGGTAACGCGCATCCGCCACCGCGGCGACCGCGGTACGGCTGACGACACCCACCTTGGCCGCCTCGGCCTGGCTAGCCAGATCCAAAGCTTCCATGATGACGAGGAAGGCGACCTCGGGGTCCGCATCCATCTCGGCGGGGATGGAGAGGCCGGCGCCGGTGCCACCGGTAGCGGCGTAGGGGCCACCCTCGTAGGCGCGCGGAGCTGGGGCGAATTCGATCTGCCCGACCAAGTCGGAGAAATCAGGGTCATCCATGGCCGCGGCGCGGCTGGCCCAGGTGAAGGCCATCGCCAAGTCACCGGTCGCCATGCCGATCTGGCTATCATCGATGCTGTAGTTCAAACCTTCGTCGCCCATGCAGGCATCGACAATTTCGCGCAGCTTTTCGATGGCCATCACCCCCTCCTCGCTGTTGAAAGCGGGCGTGTTGTCATCGTTGAGCAGGTGGCCGCCATAGCCGAGCACCAAATCGCTGAATTCGATGCGCCAGGCCCAACCCGCGTGCAGCTGCAATGTGAAGGGCAAGACGATGCTCTCTTCTTGCGCCAAGACACCACAAGCGGCGATGACATCATCCCAAGTATCGGGCACGGCCAAATCGTATTTCTCGAGCAGGTCGGGCCGATAGAAGAGATGGCGCGTGTTGCGCTCCATCGGGATGCCATAGACCATATCACCCACACTCAAATCCGCCAGTCCGCCGATGTCGGCGATGTCGTATTCATCTTGATATTTGTCGATGAGGTCATTGAGCGGGTGAAGCCAACCCACCTCTTCATACGAATGGACATCTGCCTCGGTCGTCATCACGATGCCGTATTGCCCGGAGCCGGAACCGAGCGCCAACTCGATCTGGCTATGGGCCGTGCCGGAATCGAGCAACTGCGTGTTGACGCTGAGGTGCTCCACCTCGTTGCAAGTCTCGAGCTGCTCGGCATAGAAATCGATGATTGGGTAGGTCCAACCGATCATATTGACGGTGGTGTCTTCGTCTGGGGCGTCGATGTCGCAATGCGCATCGGCGTTGACCGCGAGCGTCGGCACGAGCAAAGCGGCCACTAACAAAATGGGTATCAACTTGCGCAACATGGTGCTTCTCCTAAAAAATTCTTTGGACAGGATTTCCTATGGACAAGATTGGAAACAAATCGCAATCGACCATTAGCGGAATTTACCACGCAGACGGAGGCGGTCGCAAATTGCGCTCGGGATATCGGCGCGCGCGCCTGCGGTCAATCGGCACCCACCAGGAATTCGCTGGCGCTCGTCGCCCCCGTCTGGCGAAATTGATGGCGCAAACGCCCAAAGACATCCACCCCCAGTTGGTACAAGACCTCGATGATGTCAATCGGCACCCAATTCTCACAGAGGCGCAAATCACCGTTGGGGCCAGGGCCACAACGATAGACATCCATCACGCGCATGCTGATGCGCTTCCCCGTCGCCGCCAGGCCGAGCCAATTGCCGCCCGTATGGGTGGCGCGCATATGGTCCCAAGCGCTGATGACCGAATAGTGGCCATCGCTGATGTGCGCGATGGGGTCGCCGCCGCCGCCACGGTCCGGCACAGCGACGAGAAAGGGGATTTGGTGGTAATCCTCAAAACCGCGCAGGCCGCGCGTCGTGCCGATGCCCGCCGGGCCATACCAGAGGAAATTGGGGTGCCAATAGCGAATCTGCTCCATCTCATCCAGCGAGGCGCGGTCCGGCCGACCCTGGTTGAACTTGCCGAGACCGGCGCCCATCGCCCCCACCAGCTCGTGACTCGCGCGGGAAGCGGAAGCGTCTTGCGCTGCGAAGAGGAGCCCATCCTGAGTGCGGGGCGCGAGCCAGCGCCCTTCCGCGCCCAGGCTCGGCGCCAAGGGCCAATAGCCCAACTGGTGCAGCAAAGCCAGGTAATCGATGAAGATGCAACTGGCCACGATGCGCCCCTCGGCCAGGCGGTGCATCTCGTTGTAGCGTAAGGTGACCACCTGCCGATTGGCCGGGATGCCGAAGAGTTCCGCCGTAAAAGTGCCGACATAAAAACCGCTGATGGCGACATGCTCGGCGCCGCTTTCGCTATCGACACCGCCGATGACGAGCCAATCGCGGCGCTCGAGGTCCGGGAAGGCGCGCCGCAAGGGCTGCCAAAGCGCCGCGGCGCTGGCCGCCAAGCCGCGTTGGTCGTTGACCGGGTGGCTGGAGCGGGTGAGCGCGTCTTCGCTATGGGTGGCGGCGAGGGCCTTTTCGATTTGCTCGGTGGGGCCCTCGATAAGGGTTTGCAAAGCGGCGCGGACGGCGCGTTTATTGGCCAAATTGCGCACCTGCTCGATGGGGGTGAAAGTCATTTTGCTTCTCCTCGTTTGCTTTTCTCAATCGTGAGTTTTTGGCTATCGCGCCCGAAAGGGCCGCTTTCAGCCCGTCGGCATGGGCACTTGTACGATTTCATCGCGACCCCAATTCACCGGTGCCGCCCAACGCACCGCGTTGGTGATGACGCGCAACACCAATTCATCATGATAGATGGGGAAGGTCTCATGGCCGGGGCGGAAGTAGAATATGCGCCCGCGCCCGCGTTGCCAACAACAACCGCTGCGGAAAACCTCGCCCCCCGCGAAATTGCTGATGAAGACCAAAGCATCGGGACGCGGGATATCGAAGCGCTCGCCATACATCTCCGTTTCTGGCAAGTCGATGACGGCGTCGATGCCGCGGGCGATGGGGTGGCCGGGCTCGATCACCCAGAGACGCTCGCGCTCGCCCGCCTCGCGCCAGCGCAACACACCGCTCGTGCCCAACAGGCGGCGAAAGATGCGCGAATAATGTGCCGAATGCAAGACGATGAGGCCCATGCCAGCCAACACGCGCCGCTGCACTCGCTCCACCACCGCATCAGCCACCTCGTCATGGGCGATATGCCCCCACCAGGTGAGGACATCGCTCTGCGCCAACACCTCGTCGCTGAGCCCATGTTGCGGTTCGTCGAGGGTGGCTGTACGCGCCACGATGCCCTCCTGCGCATTCAAGTGCGCGGCGATGGTGCCATGGATGCCCTCCGGATAGATGCGCCGGCATTCGTGCTCGGGGTCTTGCTCGTGGCGGTTCTCATTCCAAACGGTAACGCGCAAGTTGGCCATCACTGCCCTCCTCAGGCAATCTCCTCAATTCCACAATCATCCAGCCTCGGGGCGTACTGGGGCGCCGGCGCGCGCGGCCGATTCGCGAATGGCCGCATACAGGTGCGCCATGCGCAAGCCCAACTCGGCGGGGCTGGTGTTTTCGCGGCGCCCTTGGCGAATCTCGACGAATTGTTGCCAGACGCCCAGGTGTGGCGCCAGGTTCAGGGGGCGCAGGCTACCGACCTCGTGTTCGTCGCCCGTCGCTTTCGCCGCGGTGGTGGTGATTTCCAGGCGCTCGCCCCAGATGCCGGTGCGCAAAACGCCGCGCGTCCCAAAAACGAGTATCTCTGAGCCCAACCCGCGGGTATTGCCGCAACCCACCATACTGACGAGCAGGCCGCTGGCCGTGCGCGCTTGAATCACGCTATGCAACTCGACCGGGCGGCCATCGTCCTCCACCCAGGCGCAGAGGCTATCGTAGCCTTCGCCGGCCAGGATGGCCGTGGTGTTCAGCATATGCGCGCCGGTATCGAAAAGGAAACCACCACCACTGCTGGCCGGGTCTTGCCGCCAGGTACCGTGGGTGCGCTGCTCCCAATTTTGCCAACAAGTCGCGCTGATGACGCGCAACGCGCCCAAATCGCCGCGTTCGATGCGGCGGCGCGCCGCGCGGATTTGTGGCGAGAGGCTACCGTTGAAAGCGACGACGAGCAAGCGCCCGCTCTCATCGCGGACGCGGATGAGGGACTGCGCTTCCGCCACATCCAGGACCATCGGCTTCTCCAGCAAGACATCGAGGCCGGCGCGTAAGCAGGCCTCCGCCTGAGCGCGATGATGGACATGGGGCGTCACGATGAAAGCGGCGTCGAGCGCGTCGCCCTCTTCGGCGAGCAAGCGCGCCAAATCGGGCTCGTTGGCGGGCACCGGGAGGCCGGCCGCGCTGAATAAGGCCGCGCCGGCCTCGTAATTGGCCGCATTGGGCTCACAAAAAAAACGGACTTCGGTCGTGTCTTGCTGTTTGAGGATGCGGGGGAGATGCGCGCCGCGCGTCATGTCGCCCACACCAACGATCACCGTGCGGATGCGCCCCTCTTGGGATGTTGCGCCCATCGCCAGCCCTCACTAACCACCCAACACAACGCGCCCGATTATAGCGTCAATCGCCGCAGGGACACGCAATGTCCGGGGAGCGCTGCCCTCAGGAATCCAGACGCGGTTGCCAGGCCGGGTGATGGAGCAAGTTGTCGGTCTCGAGCGCGCCAACTAGCGGCGGCAATTGACTGGGGAAGGGGTTGATTTTCTGGGAGAGGCGCCCGAAATATTCCTCGACGCTCCAAACATCGAGGCGCGGCCCGCGCCAAGCGCCGACGGCGACGCGCTCTTGCGCCAAGGGCAAACCGCGCAAACGCTGGGCGTTGCGCTCTTCCAAGACGATGAGCAAGCCGGCCAGGCAACCATGTTCGCGCAAGGCGCCGCTGAAGGATTGCAAAACGGGTCGGCCGACGCTCTCGCCGCTCTTGACTTGGAAACCGAAAAGCGGTTGCGGGTGTTCGTCGCTGGCGATGACGGCGCGGCCATCGAGGCCGCCGTCGCCGCTCTGCTTGAAATTCGGCTGCGCGCCGGGGATGAGGCGGATGGCCCAGCGCTCGAAATCGTAGGGGGTGGCGGCCAAATCGCGGGCGTCGGCGAAATTTTGCGGCAAGCGCTGGACGGTGGGCGTGATGCCGCAGCGGTCCTTGAGGCGCTTTTCCATCAAGCGGACGGCCAGGGGTTCGATGTCGATACCGATCCAGCGGCGCCCGAGTCGCTGCGCTGCCTCGACGGCCGTCCCGCAACCGCAAAAGGGGTCGAGCACCAAATCGCCCTCGTTAGAGGAGGCGCGGATGATGCGCTCGAGGAGGACGAGGGGTTTTTGCGTGGGATAGCCGAGGCGTTCATTAGAGCGAGACGCTGCCCCAAAACCATCTATATCTGTCCAAACATCACACAATTTACCTTGCGCCTCATCCAAATAGTAACGCTTATCCGAATGCCCATAAACTAGATAGCGTCTACCATCTTCATCCACACACCGGTATTGCGCTTTCTGTTTATCCGTCAATTCTATGAAGACTTGATTGAATGTGGGAGACTTTTCTGAATAGAATAGTATGAGGTCGTGTTTGCGCCCCCAATGAAATTTGGGCGGTATGCCCTTACCCGCTCTATCTCGTTGCCATACAATTTCATTCCGAAATTGACCACTACCAAACACCCCATCCATCAGCAGTTTCAGGTAGTGCCCCGCGGTGGGGTCGCAATGCAGGTAGATGCTGCCCGTGTCTTTCAAGACGCGTTTGCAGGCGAGCAAGCGGGCGGCCATATACGCCAGGTAGGCGGCGAGGCCGCCTTTGCCGGCGATGTTGCCGCCGCTGGCGAAAGCGAGCAGGCGTTCCAATTGCTGGTAGAGGGTCGCATCGCGCTCCGCGACATAATCCAGCGCTTCGTGTTGCGTCTTGGACCAAACCCAGGTGTCCTGAAAGACATTGGCCTGCGCCTTGCCGCCGAGGGGGATGTTGTAGTCGCGTTTGCTGTTGAAGGGTGGGTCCAAATAGATGAGGTCTACGCTGGCCGCGGGGATTTGGCTACTGAGGACGCGCAGGCAGTCGCCGTAATAGAGGACGCTGCCTAGCGGTGTAGAAAGTTTGTTCGGTTGGGGGGGGGCAGGATTGAATATCTCATGGAGGAAACCATAGCGCGCCCGAGAAATCTTGCAAGGTCCGCGCCGCGCCCAAGACGGCCATACCGCGCGCGGCGGCCATCCACTACAATCCCCTCGATCTGAGCCAAACCCAAAAACGGAGAAAACCACCCATGACCCTCAGTCACGGCTTCGCCTTGGAAAGAACGCGTGAAATTCCCGAAATCAATAGCGTCGCTCGGCGTTTCCGCCACGCGCGCAGCGGCGCCGAGTTGCTCTCGCTCGAGAATGGCGACACGAACAAATGCTTCGGCGTCAGTTTCTTCACACCGCCTTCTGATTCGACGGGCTTGCCCCATATCCTGGAACATTGCGTCCTCAATGGCTCGCGCAAATACCCGGTCAAGGAGCCCTTCGTCGAGTTGCTCAAAGGCTCGTTGCACACCTTCGTCAATGCCTTCACCGGCGCCGATATGACCGTCTACCCCGTCGCCAGCCAGAATCACCAAGATTTCTACAACCTCATCGATGTCTACCTGGACGCGGTCTTCTTCCCCAATATCAGCGAGCGCATCTTGGCGCAAGAAGGTTGGCATTACGCGCCGGCCGAGGAGGGTGAGGGCTTCCGCTTTGGCGGCGTGGTCTACAACGAGATGAAGGGCGCTTATTCCTCGCCCAGCTCGCTCATCGGCCGTTATGTGCAACGCTCGCTCTTTCCCGCAACCATCTACGCGCACGACGCTGGCGGCGACCCGGCCGTCATCCCGGATTTGACCTACGCGCAATTCCGCGCCTTTCACGAGCGCCATTATCACCCGGCCAACGCGCAGTTTTTCTTCTACGGCGATGACGACCCCGCGGAACGCCTGCGCTTGTTGGACGCTTTCTTGGCCGATATCCAGCGCCCCGCGCCGGCCATCTCCCGCGAAATCGCCTTGCCCGCGCCCTTCGCCGCGCCGATAAGACAGGAATACCGCTACGATGGCGCGCCGGGCAGCGGTTATGTCCGCGTCAGTTGGGCGCTACCGCTGCTGGCGGCGGATTTGGCCAAGCAGCAATTGGAGACCAGCATCTTGGCGCAAATCCTCACCGGCTCGGCCGCGGCACCGCTGCGGCGGGCTTTGTTGGAATCGGGTCTGGGCGAAGATTTGAGCGGCGGCAGCGTCGATACGCACGCGCGACAGATGAGTTATTCGGTCGGTCTCAAGGGCGTGGCCGCGGAGAACGCGGAGCGGGTCGAGCCGCTCATCTTGGAGACGCTGCAACGCCTGGCCGACGAAGGTATCGACCCCGAGACGACCGCCGCGGCCCTGAACACGGTGGAATTTCAACTGCGCGAGGCCAATACCGGCGGCTTCCCGCGCGGTCTGGGCTATTTCCTGGCGGCGATTTCCAGCTGGCATTACGGCGGCGACCCCCTCGCGCCGCTGGCCTTCGCCGCGCCGCTGGCCCAAGTCCAACGCGACGCCGGCCAACCGGGTCATTTTGAAGGACTCATCCGCGAGCAATTGTTGGAAAATGCACACCGCAGCACGGTGGTGATGTTGCCCGATTCGACCGTCAAAGAGGAGCTGGCCGCCGCCGAGGCCGCGCGCTTGCAACGCGCCATCGCCGCCATGAGCGAGGATGAACGCCAAGCCGCCCGCGAAAAAGCGGCCGCCCTGCGCGCCTGGCAAGACACCCCCGATACGCCGGAGGCGCTGGCCACCATCCCCACCCTAGAACGGAGCGATCTGGAAAAGAAGAACCGTGAAATCCCCAGCGAAAGTCAGGATTGGGAGGGCGCGCGCGTCCTGTTGCATGAGCTACCGACAAACGGCATCGTGTATTTGGATTTGGCTTTTGATTTGCGTCGCCTGCCCGCCACCGACTTGCGTTGGGTTTCCTTGCTGAGCCGCGCCATGCTCGGTATGGGCACCGCGCGCGAGGATTACATTCGCCTCGCGCAACGCATCGGCCAATGCACGGGGGGCATCAGCATCCAAACTTTCACCGCCCAGCGCCTCGACGGCGATGAGCCAGCCGCCTGGCTCGTCCTGCGCGGTAAAGCCACCCCTCAGCGCGTGGCGGATCTCTGTGCCATCTTCCAGGATATCTTACTCACCACCCAATTCGACGACCGCGAACGCTTCCGTCAATTGCTCCTGGAACAAAAAGGGGGCAAGGAAGCCTCGCTCATCCCGAGCGGACACCAGGTCATTTATTCGCGGCTCAAAGCGCAATACCGCGCCGCCGATTGGGCGGCCGAGCAAATGGGCGGCCTCGAATACCTCTTCGCCATGCAAGACCTGAGCAAGCGCTTGGATGAAGATTGGTCGGGCACCGTCAATCGCCTGGAAGGGCTACGCGAGCGCCTCGTTGGCCGCGGCGGGGCGGCGGGCGGCGGTTGCGTCTTGAATGTGACCGCGGAGGCGCAAGCCTGGCCGGCGCTGGAGGGGACGCTGCGCGATTTCCTCGCCACCCTACCGCCACGCGCGGCGGCACTCCAAGATTGGCGACCACCACTCGGCGCGCGCGACGAAGCGCTCACCCTACCCGCTCAAGTCCATTATGTCGGCAAGGCCGGTAACCTATACCAACTCGGACACCGCCTGCGCGGCTCAGACCTGGTGGCCATGAACCTATTGCGCACCGGTTACCTCTGGGAGCAGGTGCGCGTCAAGGGCGGCGCTTACGGTGGCTTTTGCGCCTTCGACCGCCGTTCTGGTTCCTTCGCCTACCTCTCCTATCGCGACCCGCATATCGAGCAAACGCTGGCCGCCTACGATGGCGCCGCCGCTTTCTTGCGCACGCTGGAACTGAGCGAAGAGGAAGTCACCCGCTATATCATCGGCGTCATCGGCTCGCTGGACGCGCACCAACTGCCCGACGCCCAGGGTTTCACGGCCCTCGAATACGAACTGACGGGCGATGGCGCCGCGGCGCGACAGCAATTGCGCGATGAGGTGCTGGCGACAGACGCGGCGCAAATTCGCGCTTTCGCTGGCGTGCTGGAGCGGGTGCGCGAGCGGGGCAGCGTCGTCATCCTCGGCGCCGAAGAATCCATCGCCGCCGCGAATCAAGACCAATGGTTGACGGTGAAACGGGTGCTGGCCGAGGAATGAGGGGGAGACACTACCGGTAAGCTCCCAATTTGGTCGGCGCATTTCAAACACCCCACCCCAGCGCGGCTTACCGAGCAGGTAGTGTTCCAACCAAGCCAACAGCGCTTCGTTTTGCGCGCGGCGCATCGCGGACGATGATATAGAGTCGCGGTCGCCGCGCTCGCGCTGGTGAAATTGCCGCCTCCCTATCGAAAACGCGCTACCCTCTTCCTCATGCGCATCGCCTTCTTCACCGACACCTTCCTCCCCAAACGCGATGGCATCGTCACCGTCCTTTGCTTATTGCTCGAGCATCTCGCCAGGCGCGGCATCGCCAGCGCCGTCGTCGCGCCGCAATTGCGCACGCAACCGCGCAACGCAGGGCAGCACTATGGCGCGGCGCGCATCCTGCGCGTCCGCGGCTTGCCCTTTCCGCCCTACCCCGAGTTGACCATCGGTCCGCCCGGAGCGGGGACCTTCCGCCAGTTGCGGGAATTCACGCCCGACCTGGTACACCTCATCCACCCGGCCTGGTTGGGCGGCTTTGGTCTGGCTTGGGCGCGACGGCGTGGACTCCCCACGCTCGCTTCCTTCCATTTGGATTTGGCCAGGCTCGCGCACCGTTACCGCCTCGGTCTCTTCGCGCCGGCCATCGCTGCCTATACCCACTGGGCATTTCGCGCGGCGGATTACGCGCTCGCGCCTTCGCTAGAAATTTTGCGGCAGTTGCGCGCCGCGGGCGTGCGTCGCAGTGGCCTCTGGCGGCGCGGTGTGGATGCCGAGCGCTTCCACCCCCGCTTCGCCAACGCGGCCATGCGCGCCCGCCTCAGTGATGGGCATCCCGAAGACCCCTTGTTGCTTTATGTCGGACGCCTTTCCGCCGAAAAGCAATTGCACACCCTGCGCCCAGCCTTGGCCGGCGTCCCGCGCGCGCGCTTGGCCTTGGTCGGTGATGGCCCGGCGCGCGGCGCGCTCAGCGCCCATTTCGCCGGTCAACCGGTGCATTTTGCTGGCTACCTGACCGGCCGAGAGCTCAGCGAAGCCTACGCCAGCGCCGACCTTTTCCTTTTCCCCTCTGCGCAGGAAACCTATGGCCTCGTCGTCACTGAAGCGATGGCCGCCGGCACACCCGCCCTGGCAGCGCGCGTCGGCGGCATACCCGAAGTGATCCGCGAGGGTGAAAATGGTTTCACTTTCGCAGCGGGCGACAGCGCAACTTTGGTGGCCGCTTTGCGGGAAGCGCTCTCTTCGGCGGAACGGTTGGCCGCGCTGAGCGCCGCGGCGCGCGCGACGGCGGCCCAATTATCCTGGCCCGCCGCCAATGACGAACTCATTGGCCATTACGAGCGTTTGCTCGCGGCGCGTTCAGCTGGCCCTATCCGCCGCTAGCGGTCGAACAAAAATCATGCGCGCCAAGTTGTCGCCGATGATGCGGTATTCGGGCCCCAATCGCAACTGCAAAGGGCCATCAAAAGGCGCAACTTGCAAGACCGCCACCGTCACCCGCGGCCGTAGTCCGAGGGCGGCGAGGTATTGCAAGCGGTCGCTCTCGTCGGTGCGGACGCGCGTGATGCGGTAACTATGGCCAACTTCGGCATCCTTGAGCGGATGGTCATCCTGCGGGGGCAAGCGACCATCTTCGCTAGGGATGGGCTCGCCAAGCGGGCTTCGCTCTGGTTGGCCGGCCCGTTCCCACATGCGCTGCGCGAGCGCTTCACTCATCCCCTCAGCGAGCAATTGTGATTCTGCTCCCACTTCCGACCAGTCATAATCCATAACGGCGACGAGAAAAGCCTCGGCGATACGGCGCCGACGCAAGACACGCAGGGCGGCGCGCTCACCCGCCTCAGTGAGCTTCAGGCCGCGGTAGCGTTGGTGAATCAGCAATTCGCGCTTCTTCAGGCGCTGGACCATGCGGCCCACGGCCGCTGGCGCCTGGAGCATCTGGTCGACCAGCGCGGCGGTGGGCAACAAATTCTCGGAGTGCTCAAACTCGGGAAAACGCTCAGTTGAAAGGCGATGGATGGCGACGAGGTAGCGGCGCATGGCGGGGGTCAGGGCCCGCTCTTCGCGCAGCGGAGAATTTGGGCTCACGCCCACATCCGGCGCTGACGCCAACCTCGCCAGGGGCAGGGAAACGCGCGCGCTACCCTAAAAACCATAAGCCAGGCGTTGCACCAACCGCTCCGGCAGGCCATGCGCGCGCATCCGTGCCTGCACCTCATGGACGGCGTAGCGCGTGCGCCGCTGCTCCCAACATTCCTTTTCTGTATCCAGTAAAGCATAGGCGGCGGCGGGGTCCGCATCGCGCGGTTGCCCGACGCTACCGGGGTTGAGGATGAGGCGACCGCCATTGAGCGAGCGCCGGCTGTCGCCGAGGGGGACTTGAGCGAGGGCCGTCACCGTCGGCTCATCGGCGAGAGGGGCAGCCTGCTCGAATATCACCGGATGGTGTGTATGGCCAACGAGGCAATAGGGAGTCTCGAAATGCGCGAAGTTGCGAGCCGCCACTGCCGGACCCATAATGTATTCCCAGGTGGGTTCGCGCGGGCTGGCATGAACGAGCGTGAACGCGGCGATATTGCGCCGCATCGGCAAGCGACGCAAGTAATCCGCGTTGTCTTCCTGTAGATTTTCCTGGGTCCAGCTCAACGATCGGCTGGCATCCTCGTTAAAATGTTGCAAATCCATCTCACAAAGGGCGGCCCAATCGTGATTACCCAGCAAGCAAAGATGCGGCAACTCGCGCAAGCGTTCCACACACTCGTTGGGGTCGGGACCGTAGCCCACAACATCGCCGAGGCACCAGATGTAGTCCCATTCGCCCGCGGCCTGAGCGAGCACCGCTTCCAGCGCGGTCAGGTTGGCATGGATATCAGAAAGTACGAGGATGCGCATTCAGGAGTCGCCTCAGGGCATTTTGTTTTGGGGAGGGTTGGTCATTACCTTTAATTTACTCCAGAGGGCGGGACAAATTCAAGCGTCTCGGGAAAGAATTGGGGTTTGATGGTCGGCTTGGGCTACGCCTTGCTGCAAAGCGCATTGGCGCTATGGCTACCCTTTCTGGTGACGACGCTGGCCGAGCAACCACTGCGCAATGAAAACGCTCAGTTCCACACCGTTTGTTTCGCCGCCGCCGCCATCTATGCCGACCGCCCAATCATCCTGCGCGATGCCCAGGCCTTGCGCCAATGGTATGGAGCATTGAGCGCGCACTGCCGACGCCCCTTGGCCCCTCCCCAATTCGATTTCAACAGCGGACGCCTCCTATTCGGCACCTGGAGCCGGGGCGAGGGCTGCCGGGCGCGCCACGAGTTGTTGGATTTCGCGCAGGACGAAACGGCAAAGCGGATTCGCCTACACCTGCGCCTCGTCACAGAGGGTACTTGCCCCTATGAGCTGCTGCGGCCGCTCTGGCTGAGCGCGCCGGCCGCTTATCATGTCGACCTACGCGTCGATACCCCTGATTAGGCACGCGCCCTGATGCCAATCCCACAGTATAATTGAGGTCATGCGAGTCCATCTGGGGGGAAGAGGTATGAAAACCAAGAAAAAACTCAAACGCCGTCTTTATGAAGAAGAGTTGCTGCGTTTGCAATTCGAGCTGGTGAAGATGCATCATTGGATCATCGAGAAGGGCTTGCGCTTGCTCGTCCTCTTTGAGGGGCGGGACGCGGCCGGGAAAGGTGGATTGATCAAGCGCATCATCCAACCGCTCATCCCGCGCCATGTGCGCCTCGTCGCCCTGGGCGTCCCCAACGAAACCGAGCGCAGCCAGTGGTATTTCCAACGCTATGTCGCCCACTTGCCTGCCGCCGGCGAAATTGTGCTCTGTGACCGCAGCTGGTACAACCGCGCCGGCGTCGAGCGCGTCATGGGTTTTTGTGATGACACCCAATACTGGGATTTCTTGCGCAGCACACCCGAATTCGAACGCATGCTCGTTCGCAACGGCATCATCCTCATCAAATACTACCTCTCCATCAGCAGCGAGGAGCAGGAGCGGCGCTTTCAATCGCGCGCCAAAGACCCCAAGCGGCGCTGGAAGTTGACACCGATGGATCTCGAAGCGCGCAACCGTTGGGTGGGTTATTCCATCGCCAAAGACTTGATGTTGGAACACACGGATATCCCCGAAGCGCGCTGGTATCAAATCCCCGCCGATAGCAAGCGGCGCGCGCGCCTCAATTGCATCCGCCACCTACTCAGCATGATCCCCTACGGGAATCTCATTCCGCCGCCCCTCGAGTTGCCGCCGCGCCCGCCGCAAGAAGAGCCTTATGTGCGCCCACCCATCGACAAGCATCTCGTCTTGCCGGATACCTACGCGAATATCGGCGATTAAGGCCCGTCCGCGTACCAATCCGCACGCGTCAGCGGTAATCGCGACTGGTGCTCATCCGCTTTGAGCAGGAGCGCCTGGTAGATGTTATTCGTCTGCACATCGAAAATATAACGCGCTCCCGACATGTAGAGCTCCCAGATGCGGTAGGTTACCGGGTCAACCAGCTCGAGGGCGCGTTCGCGATTGGCTTGCAGTCGTTGCACCCAATTTTTCAAGGTCAGGGAATAATGTTCGCGCAGGCTTTCCAAATCGCGCACCTCAAAGCCAGCCGCTTCCGCGAAGAAGAGCATGCGATTGATGGAAAGCAATTCACCATCGGGGAAAACATATTTGAGCGTAAAAGAAGGCATGCGCGGCTCTTTGCCTTCTTGAGTGGCGATGCCATGGTTGAGGAAAATCCCACCGGGCCGCAATAGTTTCCACGCCTGCTCAAAATAGGTCGGCAACATCTTCGAACCCACATGCTCGACCATGCCGACGCTCACCAACTTGTCGTAGCGACCTTCGCCTTTAATCTGGCGGTAATCACAGATTTCCACATGGCAACGGTCGCTCAAGCCGGCCGCCGCGATGCGCTCTTGCGCTAACGCGACTTGACGCTCGCTGAGCGTGATGCCATGAGCTTGCACACCGTAATGCTCAGCGGCGTGCATGACGAGCGCACCCCAACCACAACCGATATCCAGAAGGCGGTCGCCCGGTTGTAATCGCAACTTGCGGCAGATGTAATCGAGCTTGCGCGCCTGCGCGCTATCCAGGCTTTCCTCTTCAGCGGCGAAATAGGCGCAGGAATAGACCAGGCGCTCGTCCAAAAAGAGGGAGTAGAAATCGTTGCTGACATCGTAGTGGTAGCGGATGGCCTGGCGGTCACGCGTGATGGAATGTTGCTCACCGCCGAGTTCGGCCTGGCGCGCGTTGGTAGTGGGCAAGGCACGCGGCAAACGCAGGAGCGACCAGGCCGCGCGCAGCTTTTGCCAAAGTCCCCACTCTTGCTGATCCAGCAGGAATTCGGCCAAGCGCATCACATCATGCAAATCGCCGCGTATCGTGAAATCGCCGAAGATATAGGCTTCGCCCATCTTCAGCTCGTTGGGCGGTAAGAACATGCGCCGCAGCGCGCCAGGGTGCTTGAGAACGACGGTGAAACTCGCCATCGACGTCTCCGCTTCCCAAAGGCTGCCATCCCAAAACTCGACCGCAAAATCACGAGGGTGATAATCGCCCAGGACAGTCTGCAAGAATTGTCGGGCGACCGCGATGTATTGGTCATGGCCGCGCTCTGCGCGAGCGCTGGGCTGCGTTGCATCCGATTGATTGACTTCCACCATGATTTGCCCTATTGCCCCTTCAGTCAACGGCAAATTATAACAAATTGCGCGCTCGGGAGTCAGCGAAACGGGTGGTTGCCCAACCACCCGCCCATGACGGAGGGGAGAACGACGCCTTGCGCGCTATAATCGGCACGATAAAGGCACCGGCGTCCGCGCCTCACCCCCTCGCCCACAATTAACCGGGGATGGTGGTCACACTATGGGGTCGCTCCAGCGTGTCAGCAAAAGGCAACCAGGGTATTGGGCACATCATGCGACAACGACAAACGAACGCGGCGAGGGTGAGCTGATGGGCGAATACCCGCTGGGGGCGGTGAGCAAGCGATGATGCACAACAAGAGCCAAGACCTTGCGCGACCACCAGAAACGCTCATCCTTTTGGACATCGACGGCACCCTGTTGCATGCCAATGGTGCCGGGCGGGCGGCCATGGCCAGCACCTTGCCGCAGGTATTCGGGCGCGCCGGCACCCGCGCCAATATCGCTTCCCATTCCTTCGGCGGCAAGACCGACAGGCAATCGCTGCTCGAGTTGCTCCTACCGGAGGGACTCACTGCGCCGGAAATCGAAAGGCGCCTACCCGAATTCACCGCAACTTTGGCCCGTGAGATGGAGCAACTCTTGCCCCAACATCGCGTACATCCCCTGCCGGGGGTGTTGGCAACGCTGAAATATTGGCGCCAACGACCCGAGATGCTCCTGGGTATCCTCACCGGGAACACGGCGGCCAGCGCTGCCCTGAAATTGCGCGCCGCCGACATCGCTCCTGCCTGGTTTCCCATCGGCGCTTATGGTGACGAAGCGCCACAACGCGAGTACCTCGCTGCCCTCGCCTTGAAACGGGCGGAGGATTGGCGACAGCGCGCTTTCGCCAGCGAGCAGATTTTCGTCATTGGCGATACGCCGGCGGATATCGCCGCTGCGCGCGCCATCGGCGCCCGCGCCTTCGCCATCGCCAGCGGTTACGTCCCATACGAAACTTTGCTGGCCGCGCGCCCCGACCGCCTCTTCCACCACTTCGACGAATTGGTGGCGGCCTGCGCATGAATGGCCCGCCAAAGGGCAACATCCCGCGCCTACAACGGCATTGCGCAACCCCGTTGGCGACCGCCGCCCTGGCGGCGGCGCTGGCGGATGCCTGCCAGGGCGCGCGTGCGCTCCTCGCCCTAAAAGGACCCCTAGGCGCCGGCAAAACGCATTTCGCCCGCGCCTTCGGGCAGCGTTGGGGCAGCGAAACGCCGCTCAGCAGCCCCACCTTCACCCTCTGCCATGAACATCGCCGCGCCAGCGACGGGCAACGCCTTTTCCACCTGGATGGCTACCGCCTCACCCACCCCGACCAAGCGCGCGCCCTCGGCATCGAGGAATTGTTGACCGGCGAGGATATCGTAATCGTTGAATGGCCGGAGCGCTTCGGCGCTGCCTTGCCACGCGCGCGCTTGACCATCACTTTCCAAGAAGCCGGCAAGGAGGGGCTGGGGCGTAGACTCACCCTACAACCCTGCGGCGCCGACGCCGACGCGGCCCTGCGGCGCCTATTGGCGAGCGAGGCGGCAAGCGGATGAAGGGCGTCCTCCTCGCACTGGATACTGCCGGCGACACGCTCAGCTACGCCTTGCATGACGGCCGCGCACTCTTGGCCGAACACAGTTGGCGCGCGGGGCGACAGGCAACCACGCAATTGGCCAAGGCCATCGCCGTTACCCTAGCTGATTTCGGCGGCGCTGAGGCCCTGGGAGCGTTGGCCGTCTCGCTCGGGCCAGGTTCCTATACTGGTTTGCGCAGCGGTATCGCCCTGGCACAAGGACTGGCGGCAGCGCGCAATTTGCCGCTGGTGGGCATCGGCGCGCACGCGACGCTGGCGGCAGCTTGCGGTCCGATCCACGGGGCCGGCGCGGGGCGTCTCTGGATTGCGGTAGCCGCGGGGCGCGGGCGCCTTTACGCGCGCGCCCACACCTGGCGCGAAGGCGCCTGGCGCGAGGCCGGACCCTTGCAACTCTGGGATGCGGCGAATTTGCTCGCCGAATGCCAAGAAAAAGACCACATCGTCGGCGTAGGGGAATTGCCCGAGATGAGCGCTGAACCAAACAGTGACGAGCGGGAACCAGCGATGACGATGCCCCCCGCCCATCTTTACCCGCCAGCCGCGCATTTGCGACGCGCGGGCTTCCTGGCGGAATTGGCTTGGCAACGCCTACGGGCAGCGGCAAAGGGGCAGGAGGCGCGCCAGCTATTCCCACCTGAGGATATCCGCCCAATCTATTCGGTCGAGCGCGCGAGCGGGGTTTCGCGCGAGTGAATTCGAAATTGGCGCCGCTGACGCTCCGGCCCATGACGCGAGCGGATATCCCTGAAGTCCTCGCCCTCGACCGCCTCAGCTTCGCCCAGCCTTGGTCGGCGCGCGCTTATCACTATGAGGTCTGCGAATCAGACCATTCCCATATGCTCATCCTGGAGGAGGGTACGCCGCGCCGCGGCGCTGGCGAGCGGTGGCCCGGGTGGGGTCGTTGGCGTCGACAGGGTCGGCGTGCGCCTTGCCGCCGTCTCGCTGGTTATGGCGGCCTTTGGGTCATCGAGGAGGAAGGTCATATCAGCACCCTGGCGGTGCAACCTTGGGCACGCGGGCGCCGCCGGGGTGAATTGTTACTCACGGCGCTCATCCAACGCGCGCTCAACGCCGGCGCCCAATACATCGTGTTGGAAGTGCGCGTCTCCAACCGCAGCGCCTGCGCGCTCTATCAGAAGTATGATTTCCGCGTCGTGGGGCGGCGCTTGCGCTATTACGCCGACCACGAAGATGCCCATACGATGCGCCTGGATTTTGCCGGCGCCAACAAAACGCGCTTTCACGAAAGGCGCGCGGCGCTCTGGCAGCATTTCCGTGAGCGCGCTGGCTTGCGCGATGAATACACCGCCACGCCCTCCTTTCTGCTGAGCGCGCGGCGGCGCTGAAGAAACATCAGGGAAACAGCGACGACACCACTTGCGCCGATCGGCGCCACGACCATACTGACAAACTGGATGAGACCCCATTGGGTTCTCTAAAAAAACAGCGGCGCTACGCTAGAGGAGAGACCCTGTCGATACAATTCAACCCAGAGGGCAAAAAAGTCATCCTCTCCTTATGTGGTGGTGGTATGCGCGGTGTGTTGGCCCTCGCTTTGCTGGCGGAGTTGGAGCGCCAAAGCGGCCGCCCCATCTACGAACAGGTCGATATGATCGCCGGCACGAGCACCGGCGCGCTGATGGCCGCCGGTTTTGCGGTCGGCATGAGCGCCGAGCGCATCCTGCGCGAGATCTATCGCGAGAAATTGCCCCAAGCATTCGGAAGACGCGGGCTGACTTTCTGGCTACGCTTCTTGCTACGGGGGACGCGGTATCTCTATTCGCTGGAGCCCTTCGCGCGCATCCTGACACCCTATGTGGCCAACCTGCGTGTCGGCGATATCGAGGCACCGATACTCTTGCTGACGACCACCGACGCGCGCACCGGCAACACCTATTACATCGTCTCGCGCGGGCCGGGGCGGGCGCGCTTCGCCCATTGGCCCTTGGCGGGGGCGGTGGCGGCGAGCGCGGCGGCGCCCGTCTTCTTCCCACCAGTACGCGGGAATCTCGTCGATGGCGGGGTCGGCGTTCATTACAACCCCTGCTTAGCCGCGGCCATCGAAGCCATGGAGTACCTCGGTGGCCACGAAGGCTTCCACGATGGGCAAGTCATCCTCCTCGCCCTGGGTAGCGGCTACACCCCACAGCTGTATGAGGATGGCGCCGCCAGTCATTTTAACTTGCTCGATTGGGCCTTGCATGCCTTCGAAATTGGCTTCTCGCAAGCCAGCCGACAACAAATCAGCACCACGCGCCGCCTCTATGGCCACCGCATCGATTTCCGTTACTACAACCCGCTTTTCACGCGCGCCAGCCTGAACGGCAACCTGAGCGTAAAAACCGACGGGCGGCCCGAGCCCACCAGGATCGGATTGGACAGCACCGGGGCCACGGCCCTGGATTTGATGGAGGATACTGGCCGCGCCTACGCCCAGCGCATCAATTGGCGCCGTGAGGGGACGATGGCTTGGGAGACACGCGGCGGCGAACCAGAAAGCGAAGGAGAGGAATTGGCACCCATCCGCTGGGAAAATTCGCTGTTTTCGAGCTGACCGCCACCCAGCTTAAAGGAAGAAATCACGCAGGGCGGCACGCAAGTCATCCAGCAATGCCTCCCATTCCACCGAGGCTTCCCGCTCGATGCGCAGGGAATCAGGACGGATACTCAAGGCGGCCACACCCTCGACCGCGTTGAATAGCAGTTGTGCGAGCGGCGAGCCCTCGTCACCGCTGGCGTAATCGGCATAGTGCTCGGTTTCGCCGGCGGTCAGTGTCTGGTTGATTTTCACCTCGGCGATATGCGGATGTTCGGTCGTCTCGAATTCGAAGGTGATGTATTCGGACATGCGACACATTCTAGCGAATACCCCCTGCCAGCGCGTCAGCGCGGCGGTGAGTGTACCTTGCCAGTCGGCAGCGGAGGCATTATGATGCGTGTTCAGGACGGTGGTCGTTTCGCACCAATACGCCCTTGAGGACTTAGGAGACGCCTTGATGCAAGATTTGATTCAGCAGATACGAGACAATCCGATTGTGGCTGCACTCCTCGGGGCTGGCCTATTGGCGGCCGTCGCCGTAGTCTTGGTTGTGCTCTCGAACCAAGCGGGAACACCGGCCATCGCTGACGATTACCAAATCCGCCCCGTGGAGGACCTGAGCGAGGAGGAATTGGCGAATCCCGGTAACGATATCATCCCGCATCAGCGCCTGGCGGATGGTGCGTTCGTGTTGGGTTATCCAAGCGCGCCAATTACGGTGGTCGCCTTTGAGGATTTCGCCTGTCCCCATTGTCAACGATACGAGAGGGAAATTGCCCAGGTGATCGAGACTTATGTCGCGACAGGACGCGCGCGTTTTGAATATCGCCTCTTCCCCACCGTCGACCAAAGCAGCGGCGGCTACTACTCCCGCTTGGCGGCCTGCGTGGGCGAGCTGGGCAACGAGCTTTTCTGGCAAGCGCATGAATTCCTCTACGCGCGCGCCAGTGCCGGCCGTCTGTATTTGGAAGATACCGGACGACTGCTCGCAGAAGAGGTTGACCTGGAATACGACGAATTGCTCGACTGCACACAATCGGACACGCAGGTGCGGGAGGATACCAACTTGGGAAGGCAAATCGGCGTGACCGGTACACCCTCAGTGGCTTTCCGCTATAGCGATGGGGAATTATCGGGACCGCAAGGGGCGCCGGACTTCGCGCAATTGAGCATCGTCATCGAGTCCGTCTCCTACCCCTAAAAAAGGGTGCGCCTCAGCGAGTGGCGACGGGTTACCCCCGGGCTGAATGGGCTGAGGGATTCAATTTCCGCAGGGAATTTCTAGCCGCGAGTCCGTCGTTTTCGCCTGGACGAGCCTCAACGCCGCTCCGTCCAGGCGACTTGCCCGAAGCGCCGCGCCGCGAATTCGCGCGCGCGCGCCGCTTCAATTTCGCTGAGCGGACCCTCTTGCCAACGGATGCCGAAAGCCGCCGCGAAGCCCGCCGCCATGGCTGCCGCCGCCGCCGCCCAGCTGGGAGTGGCGTCGCCCAGGATATCCACCAGCGAGCAGGCGCCTTGGCGCAATTTTTCTTTGTCCGCCTGGCGTGCCGCCGCGTTTTCATAGACCAGCGCATCGGCGATATCCGCTACCGTCGCTTTGAGCGGCAAACTACCATGCTGCAAGAGGGCGCCGCGCCGCCGTACCTGAGCACTCCCCATCAACTTACGCCCACCCAGGCAAATCTCCTGCGCGGCGGGCAATAGATAACAAATCGCCTCGCTGGCGCTTGCGCGCGGCGCGGCGCCTTCGGCCAGGGCCGCATCTGCCTTGACGCCCAAAATCGCCAGCGAGGCCACCAATCCGCGCCGCAAGCGCGCATAACTCGCCACGATATCCCCCTGTTGTAGCGGATGACCCGACGGCAATAGCAAGCAATAGGTCAATTCGTCGTCGTGGAGCAAAGCGCCACCACCGCTGGGGCGACGGACGATTTGCCAGCCGCGCGCGCGACAACGCGCGGCATCCACGCTGCGCATTCGCTGCCCATACCCCAGTGAGAGACAGGGGGGATGCCAACCATAGAGGCGCAGGGTGGGCGATGCTCCGGGGGAAAGGCTACTTTCCAGCAACGCCTCGTCGCGAGCCATATTGCCAGCGCCGTTTCGCACCCCGTCGATGACCAGACGCCAGCGCTGCGCGCTCATCTTTTGGGCAACCGCGCGCTGGCGCGATCCACCCACCCTCTTATACTACGAATCATTGTCCTCATCAAAAAAACGCTTTCGGGAGTAGCCGGCGATCGCCACTTCACCCCCTTCAGTCGTTCGTGTCCCTGAGTATAGCGTTGCGCAAGGTGGCCGGCCGCGCGTACACCAGCGCGCCTGGCAAGCGCTCCTGCTATTGCTCCTCGCTCTTGCGCTACTGGCGCTGGCCCTATTGGCCTTGGGGGCATTGACACTCGCCCTAACGCAACCCACGCGCGCGCAAAACGCCGACATCAGCCCCTCTCTGCCGGCCATTCTCCCCACCCCGGTCCTGGGCGTGCGCACTTTACCCACAAACGGCGAAACAGTGAACGCCAACGCGAAGCAACCACCCGTCATCCTCCTCGATGACGGCAGCGAAATTGAACTGCAAGCCTGGGATGGCCATTCACGCCTCACCCTGCTGGTCGCCGGGTTGGATCGCCGCCCCAATGAGAGCGGTCTCGCCTTTCGCACCGACGCCATGATACTCATCAGCATCGACCCAAAAAGCGAGCGCCTCGGCATACTCAGCCTGCCGCGGGACCTTTATGTGCAAATCCCCGATTATGAAGAACAACGCTTGAACGCCGCCCTTTTCTTCGGCGAAACACAATGGCCAGGATATGGGCCAACGCTGCTCTTGCGCACCCTGCAAAACAATTTCGGCCTGCGCGTCCAGGGGTATGCGTTGCTCGATTTCAGCGCCTTCATCGCCCTGGTGGATGCCATCGGCGGCATCGATATCTTCCTCGAGGAAGCGATCGACGACCCCCATTACCCCGATCTTTATCGCGGTTATGACCCCTTATACCTATCCGCCGGCGCACACCACCTGGATGGGGAAGCGGCCTTGAAGTTCGCGCGCACCCGCCATGGTGGCTCCGATATGCAGCGTTCCGCCCGCCAACAACAGGTGCTATTCGCCCTGCGGGACCGCATCTTGCGCCTGCATCAATTGCCCGGTTTGCTCGCGCGCGCACCAAGTTTGCTCGCGCAGCTGCGTGATTCGCTATACACCAACCTCGAATTGGCAGACATCCTACAACTGGTCTGGTACCTCAAGGATTTCCCACTGGAAAATATCGAGAGGGCCGTGCTCAAAGCCCCATATGTGACCAATTGGGTGCGCCCAGAAGATGGGCAACATGTGCTGTTGGCCGACCCATGGTTGGTGCGTCGATTGATGAGCCAAGTTTTCGGCGCCGATTATGCCGGCTGAGTCCGAGGCGCGGGGGTTGGCGAGGACCGCTCAAGTCGCCGCTTACAGCGAACGCCTGCGCGCCGCCGGTTATAAATTGACACGGGCGCGGCGCGCGGTCCTGGAAACACTTTTCGCCAAGGACGGCGATCACTTGACTTCAGCGGAAATCCTGGCGCGCGTACAGCAGCGAGCGCCGTCGGTGAGTCGGGTCAGCGTCTTCCGCGCACTGGATTTGTTCGCGCGCCTGGTCTACATCCGCCCCAGTTATATGCATGGCAGCCAGGGAGCCGTTTATGTACGATTGGATGGTGGGCATCACCATCATGTGATTTGCATCCGCTGTCAACGCGTGCTGGAATTCGAAGATTGCGGTCTGGCAACGCTCACGGAGGAACTGGAACGCCAATTCCGCGTTAGCATTCGTGGTCACCTGTTGGAATTCTACGCGTTCTGTCAGGATTGCGGCACTTAGCGGAAACCATCGCGAAGCGCCGCTTTCGCCTTTACCCGTTCAGGGCCGCGCGCAGGGAAGGAGCCGTGATGGGCAACCGCGTCGGGCGCGCACCGCTCGCGTCGGCGATGGCGTTGGCAATCGCCGCTGGCGTTGGCACCACCGGCGCCTCCCCCACCCCGCGCACCCCCAAGACACCATGCTCCGAGGGCACCTCGATGATGACCACATCCAGGTCTGGCGCCACCTGCAACACATCCGGGATGGAATAATCCATCCAGCTGCCGGCAACGAGTTGGCCGCCTTCGTCATAAGCCAGGTCTTCATGCAGGGCCCACCCGATGCCTTGTACGGCGCCGCCCATCATTTGTCCACCGATGGCCGCCGGGTTCAGCGCTTTGCCCACATCCTGCACAATCACTAGGCGATGCAGCGTGACGGCGCCCGTCTCCGCATCCAACGAGACCTCGGCCAACTGCGCGCTGAAGGCGGGCGAGAGGTCGGTCACGGCCACCCGACCGCTGGCCTGGACAGGCGGGTATTTGCCGCTGAAACGCATCGCTTTGCTGGCGATCTGGCTCAGCTCAATTTCTTGGTCGGGCACCCCGCGGACGCGAACGGCGCCATCGACAATTTCCAGGTCTTCGGGCGCCGCCTCGAATTCGTTGGCGGCGATTTCCAGCACCTGGCGCCGCGCTTCCAGCGCTGCCAAGCGCACGGCCGCGCCGGTGTTGTAGGTCACCTTGCTACCACCGCTGCCACCGGAATAGGGCGCGTAACTGGTGTTGCCGGTCACGACGCGGACTTTTTCCGGCTCGATGCCGAAGGCCTCAGCGGCCAACAAGGCGAAGCCGGTGTTGGTGCCGCTGATATCCACAGAGCCAGCGTGGATATGGAGGAAACCGTCGCGGTTCAATTGGCAAGCGGCGGCGGCCGGTTCGGTCGCGCCCAGCCAACCGCCGACAGCGATACCGACACCACGGCCGCGCGCGCGCGCGCTTTCGCGTTCGCGCCAGGCGGGATGCTCGGCCAGCGCTGCCAGCGTCTCCGCCATGCCCATGCTGGCCCAAGGGCGGCCATTCATCATATCTTGGCCAGGGCGCGCGCAATGACGCAGGCGATATTCGACCGGGTCTTCGCCCAATTTCGCGGCCATCTCATCCAGCATCGTATCCAGGGCATAGATGACCGCAGTCGCTCCGGGGGCACGATAGGCGCCGGTCGATTGCTTGAAGGTCAACACCTCACGCGTGACGATGCGCGCGTTCTCCACTGGGTAGAAACTGCCGACCATGAGGGAGATGAGGCCGCCGAGGCCGAAGGGGAAGCAACCCGATTCGATGGTGATTTCCGCTTCGAGCGCGCAGAGGCGGCCCTCGGCGTCGGCACCGAGCTTGAGGTGCTGGCGCATGGGTGGCGCGGGGTTGGTAGCGGCCAGCTCTTCGCTGCGCGTCAAGACCAGACGCACCGGCCGGCCAACACGCTGGGCCGCTAAGGCCACCAAGGGCTCATAGAGGCCAAATTTCGCGCCAAAAGCGCCACCAATCGTCGCCGGCGTGACCGTAACATCGCTCTCCGCGACGCCGAGCAGGGGCGCGATGGTTTGACGGATACCGAAAGGGTTTTGGGTGCTGGCCCAGATTTGCGCGCCACCACTGAGCGGGTCTGGCTGGGCGATGACGGCCTGCGTTTCCAGGCTATTTTGATGCACCATCGGCGTTTCGAATACGCGCTCGATGACGGTGGTCGCTTGGGCAAAGCCGGCAGCCAAATCGCCCTTCTCCATCGGCGATTCGCCCGCTAGGTTGCTGGGGGCCGTCGCTTCCTCTTCCTCAGCGGATACGGCGGCGCCATGCGCTTCGGCCGCGGCGGCATCCAGGCCAGGGATACCCTCCGGCCAGACCAGCGGCGCGTCCGCCGCCAACGCTTCTTGCCAATTCAGCGCCGCCGGCAAGGGTTCATAGTCCACCGCCACTAGGGCCGCGCCGTCTTCGGCCGCGCCTTCGTCTTCGGCCAAGACCAAGGCCAGCGGTTGTCCGGCAAAGATGACGCGCTCGCGCGCCAGCAAGAGCAAATTGCGGTTGCTCGGCGCGATATCGGGCATATCGGCCGCCGTCAAGACGGCGACGACGCCTGGCCGCGCCAGGGCCGCGCTGGTGTCGATGCCGCGCAGATTCGCATGCGCGTAGAGACTCGGCACGAGGCGCGCTTGCAACATCCCGGGCAACTTCAGGTCGTGGGTATAACGAGAATGGCCGGTGACCTTCTCGCGCCCTTCTTGCAAGCGCAACGAGCGTCCCAGGACTGGGGAACCATTGGCAATTTCAGACATTTCGCTCCTCATCTGCTGGTTTGGGGCAATCGAAACGCAATCAGTATAGCCAATTTAAGCGCCGTTCAGGGTTACGCTGGCGCCGGGGGCCAGGATGAGCGCCCGCGCCTCGGTTTCCTGCGCGACGCGCGCCGCCCATTCCGCGTCGTCCTGCTCGATGGGCGGGAAGGTATTGTAATGCATGGGGATCACGATTCGCGGTTCCAGGAAGCGAATGGCTTGCAACGAATCCTCCACCCCCATCGTGAAATGATCACCGATGGGCAAAATCGCCACATCCAGACCGCCGGCGCCAATCAAGCGCATATCACTGAAAAGTCCCGTATCGCCCGCGAAATAAAGGCGCAGGGTATCGGTCGTGAGCAAGATGCCGTTGGCCTCGCCGCCGTAACTGCCATCCGGGAAAGAGGAAGAATGGACGGCCGCCGTCCATTTCAAGCGACAAAAGCCCGCATCATAACTGCCGCCGGGGTTGATGCCGACGGTGTTCTCCAGCCCCTGCCGCGCATAATATTGGGCGATTTCGTAGTTGCCGACGATGGTCGCGCCGCTGGCGCTGGCGAGCGCGGCGACATCGGCTGTGTGGTCATCATGGGCGTGCGAGACGCAGATGAGGTCCGCGCGCAAGTCGGCGACGGTGGCGCTCGCGAGCGGGTTGTCGCTGAGGAAAGGGTCGAAGACGACGGTGGGGGCGTTTTTCTCCTGCCCGAGGGTGAGCGAGAAGGTGGAATGGCCGTGGAATTGGAGCGTGTTGGACATGCATGAACTCCGGGTCTCATCGCGGTCGTTGCCGACAATCATAGCGCATAGCGGTATACTGCGATGCGCCCAGTCCGCGATGATGGAGGGGAATCGCCATGCAGGCGCAAGCGCGCACGCGCATCCGAGCTTTGGTCAACCAATACCAAGCCCTATCGCCAGCAGAGCGCCGCCACCTCTCGGAGACCGCCACACGCACCAACTTCATCGACCCCCTCTTCGCCGCCCTCGGCTGGAATATGCAAGACGACGCCGAAGTCGCCCGCGAAGCCGCTGGCGGCCAAGGACGCCGCGTCGATTACGCCTTCAAAATCAAAGGCGTCACCCGCTTCTTGCTCGAAGCCAAGAAACTCAGCGCCGAGCTGACCGACCCCCAATATGTCCGCCAAGCCGCCGATTACGCCTGGAACCGCGGCATCGATTGGATCGTCCTCACCAATTTCCACGAACTCAAACTCTATTACGCCAGCCAGTTGGGTCGCCTCCACCCCGTCTTCGCCCTCGGTCATGAAGAGTTTTTGCGCCAACTCCCCGAGCTTTGCCTGCTCAGCAAACCCGCGCAACAGGAAAACCAACTGCAAACGCGTGTCGTCGGCATCCCCCGCCGCCAAGCCGTCGACCAGCAACTCTTCGCCGACCTCGCCAATTGGCGCCGCCACCTGCTGACCAACATCCGCCAATTCCACCCCGATTGGTCCAACGCCCAGGGCGACGAAGCCGCCCAACGCATCCTCAACCGCCTCATCTTCATCCGCAGCATCGAAGACAAGCGCATTGAAGAGCGCGCCCTAGAACCGCTACTGCGGCAACTGGAAGGGCTAAACCACCTGCAGCGCTTGCCAGCGGCCCTCGTCGACCTCTACCGCCGTTTGGACCGCGTCTACAACGCCGAGCTCTTCGCCCAACATTTCTGCGAAAACTACCAGGGCCCCGCCGAACCCCTCGTCGATATGGTGCGCGGCTTGCACCAACGCCTCGACCAGACCCGCTACGATTTCGCCGCCATCGGCGTCGATATCCTCGGCACCGTCTACGAGCAATACCTCACCGCCGCCCAAGCGGAGCGCGCCCGCAAGAAACTGCAGGGCATCCACTACACGCCGCGCTTCGTCGTCCGCTACATCACCCGCAACACCCTCGGCAAGGCCCTAACCGCCGCCCACGCCCGCGGCGGCATTCAAGCCGCCCGCCAACTCCGCGTCCTCGACCCCGCCTGCGGCTCCGGTTCCTTCCTCATCGCCGCCTTCGACGAACTCAACGACTGGCTACGCCAAAACGACCCAGCGCTGCGCGACGATGCCCAGCGCTACCAACACATCCTCCGCGAAAACCTCTTCGGCGTCGATTTGGACGCGCAAGCGGTCGCCGTGACCCGCCTCAACCTCTGGCTGCGCGCCGTCGAACGCCGCGAAAAGTTGCCGGAAATCCCCAACATCCGCCATGGCAATAGCCTAGTCGACACCCAATTCGACTGGGAACGGGAATTCGCCAAGGTTTGCGCCAGCGGCGGCTTCGATGTCGTCGTCGGCAACCCGCCCTATGTCCGCCAAGAGGCGCTCAGCGCCGAATTCAAGGAATACGCGCGGCGGAGATACCGCTGCTATCACGGGCGCGCCGATTTGTATGTCTATTTTTATGAGCGCGCCCACGAATTGTTGCGCGCCGACGGGCATTTCGGCTTCATCTCCTCCAATAAATTCATGCGCGCGAATTATGGCAAGAAATTGCGCCAGTACTTGCTGGAAACAGCGCGGCTTGAGGAGATCGTGGATTTGAGCGGCTTGCCCGTTTTCAAGGATGTCGCCGTCGATTCGGCCATCGTCATCACGCAAAAGGCCGACAGTCGACCCGAGAAACAAGAGTTCCTCTACACCGCGGTCCAGGAATTGCCCGCCGACGACTTGGCAGCAGCGGTCAACGCGCACGGCATCATCCTCGACGAGCGCTCCCTACAGGGCGAGAATTGGGCGCTGGCGCCGGCCGAGGATATGGAGATTCTCTCACAAATTAAGGGGGGGGGGGGTGGGACCCTACCCCTGGCGGAATACATTGGCGAAACAAAAATACGCCGTGGACTGACCGTTGGTTTGAACGAAGCATTCACAATTGAAGCCGGGACTCGAGAACGCATCCTCCGCCAGAATCCGCAAAGCGCACAATTCATCCATCGCGTGTTGCGTGGGAAAGATATCCTAAGGTATCACCTCAGCGATGAATTGCGTTACCTCATCAACATCCCCAAGGGGTGGACACAGGGAAATTGTGGTGATGCCAATCCTGAAGAGTATATGAATGCCAAACATCCAGCATTAATGAAATACCTAGAACCGTTTGCGGAACAGGCCCAAGATCGTCAGGATAAAGGGGATTTCTGGTGGGAGTTAAGAGCCTGCGCCTATTTGGCGGAGTTTCAGAAAACCAAAATAGTCTATACCGACATTTCTGAGGATAATCGCTTCACCCTAGATCGGAAGCAATGTCATCTACTCAATTCCGCCTATTTGATTCCAACCGACAGTCCCTATTTATTGGGCATACTCAATTCTCAGCTGATTTTATTCGCTTTCCGTCATAGCTCCTCCACACTAGGATCAGGCGGGTTGCGCTGGATTTACCAACATGTCTCGCACCTGCCCATCGTGCCGGCGGCGGCCGAGGACCCGCAGCGGCAAACCATCGAGGCGGCCGTGCGTGAAGCCTTGACGCTGGCGCCGCGGCGCGGCGCCGCCCTGCCCGGTAGCCAAGAGGGCCTCGACCTCGACCGCCGCCTCGCGCAATTGGATGACGAAATCGACGAGGCGGTCTTCGCCCTCTATGGCCTCACGCCCGAGCAACGCGCGCGGGTGCGCGGGGAGTGTGAGGGATGAATCGGGTATAATTCCCCCAACTAGCCAAGGGATGTGCTGTGATGTCCGCGAAGATGAACCAAGAGACCTTCCAGCACGTCGTCTTGCTCTACCTCATCGGTCAATTCCCGAAGGGGGGCGTCTTCAGCAGTTTCCGTTTGCAGAAGGTGCTCTATTACGCCGCCCGCGATGCCGAGCTGAAACCCTTCACTTTCTGCTACACGCAATATGGGCAATACAGCCGCGATGCGGCCGCCACCCTCACGCTGATGTTGGAGAGCGACCTCCTGAAGCGCGCGGAGCTGCGCAAAGGGAAAAAGGGCGGTGTTCGCTGGCAGTTGGGCGATGCGGTGGATTTCGCAGAGGTTGAGGATTTCATGGAGAAAGCCCTCCGAGACCTCGCCGAAAAAATTCCCCAGAGTGTTGAGGAATATGGCTACCTGAAACAAGCGGAGTTGAGCGCGCGCGCTCATGATGACCCCGACCTTAAGGAGCGAGGACAGGTGTTGTTCGAAGAGAGCTCACCTGATCTTTTGCCGCCGACCCCCGATGAGGATATGGAAATCATCCTGAGCTCGGGTGTGCACCTGGCCTTGGAGGAATTAGCGGAAGTCATCGCGGACACTGAATCCGCGGGTGGCGAGGAGCGCTCGCTTGGGTAGCGCATTCAACATCCGTCTTTCTCCGAAAATACGGCAAGAATTTGAGGCGTTGACGGCGAAAAAGCCACAATTGAGGGAAGGGTTAGACGAAACCCTACAAGATGCCCGTCAGAACATACGGAGTTATCGGAAACTCCGCACTACCCATCATCACTATTACGAGCTATCCACCGGTAGTGCGTATGTTCACTATCGCTATTACGAGGTATCCATCCATCGTGTGCATGTCCGCGGTGCGGGAGATTACCGCTTGATACTGGCGTTCATTCAGAATCCAGAAGAAAGGCAGGCTGAAATTGTACCCTTGTACCTTTCCAAAGAGCATATAACTGTGCCCGAGCAGATGAAAAGAATAGAGTGGATCGCTGAGGATTACCCAAACCCAGTCAACTGGGAGCCACTCACCGCCTAGCAAGGTCAATCCTCCGCCCAGCAAGCCAAGGACTTGGCCCGTAGACTGGTTTTTGTGTCCTTGGCCTCCTTCCGACAAATTCGCTTGCACCCCGCGCAGGTGCGCATCGCCCGTTCGCGCGCGCGTTTCCGCGTCGTCGCTTGTGGGCGGCGTTTCGGCAAGACCAGCGTCGGCTTGCGCGCCATCTTCCAACGCGCCCAGGCTGGCGGCGAATGCTGGTGGGTGGCACCGACGCACGAGAACGCCTTGCCGGTCTGGCGCGCGCTTTGCCAAGAAGGACAGGCGGTCGGCGCGCGCATCTCGCAAAACGAACGCGGGTTGACTTTCGCCGACGGTGGCGCCCTTTTCGTCCGCAGCGCGCGCAGTCTGGATAGCTTGCGCGGCGCCGGGCTGGATTTCCTGGTCATCGACGAGGCGGCGCATTTGCCGGCGACGCTCTGGGAAGACATCTTGCGGCCGATGCTGGCCGACCGCCGCGGCGGCGCCCTCTTGCTCTCCACACCCAATGGTTTGAATTGGTTCCACGAATGCCACCAACGCGGCCGCCGCCCGAACGAACGCGAATGGCGCAGTTTCCATTTCACCAGCTACGACAACCCGCGCATCGCCCGTGCCGAGCTGGCCGCCCTGCGCCGCCATACGCGCGAGACGACCTTTCGCCGCGAATACCTGGCGGAATTTTTGCCGGGCGAAGCGAGCGTCTTTCCGGCAGCGGCACAGGCGGCGACCGCGCCGCTGACGGTCGAAGCGCGGGCGGGTGGCCATTATGTCGCCGGCATCGATTGGGGGCGCAGCGTCGATTACACCGCCGTGGTGGTGCTGGAAATCACCGCCAGCGCCGCCACGACTGCACCCGCAACCACCCATATGGTGGACTTGGCGCGCTTCCGCGGGCTCAGTTGGTCCGCGCAGCGGGCACGCATCCTGGCCCTGGCGGCGCGCTGGCGGCCCGTCACCCTGCTGGCCGAGGCCAACAGCATCGGCGAGCCCAACCTGGAGGCGTTGCAAGGCGCGGGCTTGCCCATACGGCCCTTCTACACGACAGCGCGCAGCAAGGCACCGCTCATCGAGGCGCTGGCCTTGGCCTTGGAAGGGGGCGAGTTGCGCATCCAGCCCGAACCGACGCTGTTGGCGGAACTGGCCGCCTACCAACAAGAGCGGCTACCGCTGGGCGGTTACCGTTATGGGGCCGCCGCGGGTGCCCATGACGATACGGTGATGGCCTTGGCTTTGGCCTGGCGCGCCCTTGGCGAGGGGGCGCTGGCCCGATTTTATTGAGCGCGCGCGACGCGCTATCATCCAAATTCCATCCTCAAAAGGCAGTGGGGAAGCCGACATGCAAGCGACGGAGATCATCGCCAAGAAACGCGATGGCGACGCTTTGAGCGAAGGCGAAATCCAACAATTCGTTCAGGCTTATGTGCGCGCTGAGCTGCCCGATTACCAGGCGGCCGCTTTCCTCATGGCGGTCTATTTTCGCGGCATGACGCGCGCGGAAACCACCGCGCTCACCCACGCCCTGGCCGCCTCCGGCAGACAACTGGATTGGTCCGACCTCCTGCCCTACGCGGTCGACAAGCATTCCTCCGGCGGCGTGGGCGACACGACCTCGCTCGTCGTCTTGCCTTTGGTGGCCGCTTGCGGCGTGCCCGTCGCCAAGATGAGCGGGCGGGGGCTCGGCTATTCGGGCGGGACGCTCGATAAATTGGAAGCCATCACCGGTTGTCGCACGAACCTCAGCCTGGCGGAGATGCGCGCGCAGGTCGCGCAGGAGGGGCTCGTCCTAGCCGGGCAAAGTGCTGACCTCGCGCCGGCCGATGGCAAATTCTACGCGCTGCGCGATGTGACGGCGACTGTGGACAGCATCCCGCTCATCGTCGCCAGCATCATGAGCAAGAAGTTGGCCGGCGGCGCGCAGGGGTTGGTCTTGGATGTGAAATTGGGTAGCGGCGCTTTTTGCGCGGGGTTGGCCGAAGCGCGTCAGTTGGCCGAAGAGATGGTCGCGGTCGGGCGCGCGGCCGGGCGGGAAGTGGTCGCCTTGCTCGCCGATATGAACCAGCCCTTGGGACGCGCCGTCGGCAACGCGCTGGAGGTGGCCGAAGCGCTGCGGGCCCTGCGCGCGGGCGCGCCCAGCCGCCTGCGCGAGCATAGCTTGCTGGTCGCCGCGCACATGTTGCGCCTGGCGCGGGGCGGAGATTTGGCGGCATTGCGCGCGGAGCTGGTAGCGCGCCTGGCGGATGGCAGCGCTTTCGAGAAATTGCAACGCATGGTGGCGCGGCAAGGTGGCGATACCCAAGCGCTGGAAGAGCCCAAGCGCTTGCCGCAAGCGCGCTTGCGGGAGGATTTCCCCGCGCCCCGCAGCGGCCACCTGAACGCGCTGGATGCGGCGGTGTTGGGCAAGGCTTGCTTGCAACTCGGCGCCGGCCGCGCCCGCAAAGAGGACACCATCGACCCCGCCGTCGGCTTGGTCATGCAGGCCGAGCTCGGCGACGAATTGACGGCGGGCGGACCGCTGCTGACCCTACACGCCAACGACGCGGCGAGATTGGCGCAAGCGAAACGCACCCTGTCGGGAGCGGGCGGAGAATCGCCCTTCCAGATTGGCGATGAGCGCGAAGAGCCGCCGCCCGGGATATATGGGGTGCTGATGGGAGAAGAACCTCGGGCCAATGTTTGAGGAAGGGGCCGGAGATGATGACTGGGGCGTTTTCCTCTACGCATAGCGGTATACTGCGATGCCCAGTCCGCGATGATGGAGGGGAATCACCATGCAGGCGCAAGCGCGCGCACGCATCCAAGCTTTGGTCAACCAATACCAAGCCCTATCGCCAGCAGAGCGCCGCCACCTCTCGGAGACCGCCACACGCACCAACTTCATCGACCCCCTCTTCGCCGCCCTCGGCTGGAATATGCAAGACGACGCCGAAGTCGCCCGCGAAGCCGCTGGCGGCCAAGGGCGCCGCGTCGATTACGCCTTCAAAATCAAAGGCGTCACCCGCTTCTTGCTCGAAGCCAAGAAACTCAGCGCCGAACTGACCGACCCCCAATATGTCCGCCAAGCCGCCGATTACGCCTGGAACCGCGGCATCGATTGGATCGTCCTCACCAATTTCCACGAACTCAAACTCTATTACGCCAGCCAGCAGTTGGGTCGCCTCGAACCCGTCTTCGCCCTCGGTCATGAAGACTTCTTGCGCCAACTCCCCGAGCTTTGCTTGCTCAGCAAACCCGCGCAACAGGAAAACCAACTGCAAACGCGCGTCGTCGGCATCCCCCGCCGCCAAGCCGTCGACCAGCAACTCTTCGCCGACCTCGCCAAGTGGCGCCACGACCTCCTGACCAACATCCGCCAATTCCACCCCGCTTGGTCCAACGCCCAGGGCGACGAAGCCGCCCAACGCATCCTCAACCGCCTCATCTTCATCCGCAGCATCGAAGACAAGCGCATTGAAGAGCGCGCCTTAGAACCGCTCTTGCGGCAACTGGAAGGGCAAAACCACCTGCAGCACCTGCCAGCGGCCCTCACCGACCTCTACCGCCGCTTGGACCGCGTCTACAACGCCGAACTCTTCGCCCAACATTTCTGCGAAAACTACCAAGGTCCCGCCGAACCCCTCGTCGATATGGTGCGCGGCTTGCACCAACGCCTCGACCAGACCCGCTACGATTTCGCCGCCATCGGCGTCGATATCCTCGGCACCGTCTACGAGCAATACCTCACCGCCGCCCAAGCGGAGCGCGCCCGCAAGAAACTGCAGGGCATCCACTACACGCCGCGCTTCGTCGTCCGCTACATCACCCGCAACACCCTCGGCAAGGCCTTGGCCGCCGCCCACGCCCGCGGCGGCATTCAAGCCGCCCGCCAAATCCGCGTCCTCGACCCCGCCTGCGGCTCCGGCTCCTTCCTCATCGCCGCCTTCGACGAACTCAACGACTGGCTACGCCAAAACGACCCAACCCTGCAAGATGACGCCCAACGCTACCAACACATCCTCCGCGAAAACCTCTTCGGCGTCGATTTGGACGCGCAAGCGGTCGCCGTGACCCGCCTCAACCTCTGGCTCCGCGCCGTCGAACGCCGCGAAAAGTTGCCGGAAATCCCCAACATCCGCCATGGCGATAGCCTGCTCGACGCCCAATTCGACTGGGAACGGGAATTCGCGAAGGTTTGTGCCAGCGGCGGCTTCGATGTCGTCGTCGGCAACCCGCCCTATGTCCGCCAAGAGGCGCTCACGGCGCAATTCAAGGAATACGCGCGGCGGAGATACCGCTGCTATCATGGGCGCGCCGATTTGTATGTCTATTTTTATGAGCGCGCGCACGAATTGTTGCGCGCCGACGGGTATTTCGGCTTCATCTCCTCCAATAAATTCATGCGCGCGAATTATGGCAAGAAATTGCGCGATTATTTGCTGGAAACGGCGCACCTCGAAGAGATTGTGGATTTGAGCGGCTTGCCCGTTTTCAAGGATGTCGCCGTCGATTCGGCCATCGTCATCACGCAAAAGGCCGACAGTCGACCCGAAAAACAAGAGTTCCTCTACACCGCGGTCCAGGAATTGCCCGCCGCCGACTTGGCAGCAGCGGTCAACGCGCGCGGCATCATCCTCGACGAGCGCTCCCTACAGTTCGAGAGCTGGCCGCTGGCGCCAATGGAAGATATGGAAATTCTCCTGCGGATGCGCCGGGTCGGTATCCCCCTGATGGATTATTTGCACAGCGATGTGAAAATCGCCTATGGCACCAAAACGGGCTACAACGACGCCTACATCATCAGCAAAAACACGCGCGACCGCATCCTCCGCCAAAACCCACAAAGCGAGCCCCATATCCGCCCCTTGCTGGCCGGTAAGGATATCCGCAAATACCGCGTGGATTTTCAGGAGCGCTACCTGATCACCCTGCCCAAAGGCTCGACGGTCGCGCAGATGCTCGGGAGCGGGCCAATTTCGGGGGGGGGGCTGGAGCCTCATGCGCGGGGTCGTCACCGGCCTCAACGAATGCTTCATCATCGGCCAGAACACACGCGACCGCATCCTCCAGCGCAACCCGCAGAGCGCGCCGCTCATCCACCCCCTGCTGGCGGGCAAGGACATCCGCAAATATCGCGTGGAATTTCAGGAGCGTCACCTGATCGCCATCCCCAAGGGTTGGACGACGACGCAGATTCGACTGCCTACCCCCCCCCGAATTTTTCCGAGGACGAGGCCTGGGCTTGGTTCCAAGACGCGCACCCAGCGCTGGCCGAGCACCTGGCGCAATTCGAGGAGGCGGCCCGCAAGCGCCGCAACCAAGGCGATTTTTGGTGGGAGCTGAGCCCGCGGCGTGAGTTCTTCGCGAAGTTGGAACAACCGAAAATTATTTATCCAATTATCGCATCAGGAAGCCGTTTTACATACGACACACTGGGATATTATCTAAATGATAAAGCGTTCTTCATTCCCCTAGAAGACTATTATCTAATAGGTGTGCTCAATTCCAATTTACTTTGGTTCTACGGCAAGAAAAATCTTCCCACACTCGGGGATGCTGAAAAGGGTGGTGGCTTGGAGTGGCGAGGGACATATGTCAAGCGCCTGCCCATCGTGCCGGCGGCGGTCGAGGACCCGCGGCGGCAAGCCATCGAGGCGGCCGTGGGCGAAGCCTTGACGCTGGCGCCGCGGCGCGCCGCCGCCCTGCCCGGTAGCCAAGAGGGACTCGACCTCGACCGCCGCCTCGCGCAATTGGATGACGAAATCGACGAGGCGGTCTTCACCCTCTATGGCCTCACACCCGAGCAATGCGCGCGGGTGCGTGGGGAGTGAGGGATGAATCGGGTATAATTCCCCAGTAAAATTGGTCGAACGATGGACAACCAAACCGCCCACCAGTTACTGGCCCCAGTTTATACTGGCCATCAACCGCGCCCCCGCCCGGGGTGTATGGGGTGCTGATGGGAGGAGAATCCCAGGCTAATGTTTATTGAAATTCTGGCTCACCAATCGATTGAATTCTGTTGGGTCATACCAATAACAACCAACACAAGTTCCCCGATATTCCCCATTTCCTTTAACTTGAGACACAGAATATCCCAATTTCTTTGCATCAAAGCGTTTATGTGTTTCTCGACAAGTTTTGCAATGCTGTCGTTTTGCTACATTGACCGCCTTTGATAGTGGCTGAAAATCACTTAATTGTTGCTTCTTCAAATCCAGATTTGCATCCCGCCACCCATCTTTATGATCAACTTGAACATCACTACTTATAGCAAGTACAGCACATTTTTGCTTCCCAATTTTTTCAGATATATCCGTCCGTATTCTTTTCTCAATAGGGTTTTTCTTAAACCCGTGCAACTCAATAGCGATAATCTTATTCTTACTTTTTTTACGATGAATATTAAATATTTTCCCTAACCCGCTGTCATCTCTGCACCATGAACCTCCGTTACCTAACCTTAGATCTTCATACCGCCCAGTAAATTCATCGACACTTACGGCCCTAGAAAAACCATCTCTATCTGGCTGGGCAAGTTCAAGAAATCTGCTTGGCATTGAATCTTTTCTAAACTTATGGTCTCTTGGTTGCATGTTTGTTGAATCTCCCTCACGATACGTTCCTGAGCAACCCGAATATATTTTTCCGATATGTCGCACCCCATAAAATTGCGCCCGCATCGCCAAGCCGCAATGGCTGTACTACCCCCCCCCAAGAAAGGGTCAACCACCAACTCACCAGGATTGCTGTGTTTCTCAATCAGTTGCTGCATCAAATCAATCGGTTTTTGTGTGGGGTGGAAGCGGCCACCATCTTTCCCATTCGGTATCGCATGCCGATAAACGCCATTATCATAATCAGAGTGAAATGTCGGCTTGCTATGTTTTACACCCAAAACCGCAATCTCTCGCGAGTTGGTTAGGTAGTTCCGTTTGCTATTCAGTGGCACAGGATTTGTCTTTTCCCAAACAATCAAGCGGAGTTGCACAAACCCAGCACGGTTCAAAGCTTCAGCTAGGTTTGTGATTTTCCACAAATCATAAAAGACAATAATCGCACCATGTTTTTTTAGACTCTGATATGAAAGCCGTGCAAGTTTATCCAGGTCAATAATGTCTTTATCCCACTCGCCAAAATCCATAGAGACTGCGAAGCGTTGAACACCGTTGACCACATCTTGAAATCCCGTGGATCTGCTAATCGTATACGGTGGGTCAGTTAAAATTAGATCGACACTATTTGGCTTGATGCTAGTAAGCATGTTGAAGGCATCCTCATGTTCGATGCGAATCATTTCACTCTTATCTCCTTACTAGCTCAGTACTATATATATCTAGTATAGAGACTATTTAGAAATAGTACAAAAATTCTGAAAGGTAGTAACTCCCCAGTAAGATTGGTCGAACGATGGACAACCAAGCCGCCCACCAGTTACTGGCCATCAACCGCGCTTTCTATCGCCGCTACGCCGCCGATTTCGCGCGCACGCGCCGCGCCGCTTGGGCGGGTTGGGAGCGGCTCCGTCCCACCTTGCGTGGGCGCGAGGTTTTGCTCGATGTCGGTTGTGGCAACGGGCGTTTCGGGCGCTTCTGGGCCGAGACGAACGCGGGCACGGCGCGCCATTATCACGCCGTGGATGGCAGCCTGCCCTTGCTGCGGGAAGCGGCGCGCGCCCTGGGCGCCTTCCCCAACACGAAGACACGCCTCGAATGGCGCGACATCAGCGGCGATCCGCCTCGCCATGGCCAATACCCACTCATCGCCCTGCTCGGCGTCCTGCACCACATCCCCGGCCGCGCGCGGCGGGCAAGGCTCTTGCGCTCTTTGGCGGCACGCTTGAGTGACGAGGGCGTATTGGTGCTGACCTTTTGGCGCTTTGCTGAAGATCCGCGCATTCGCGAGCGCCTGCGCCCTTGGCCGCCGGATTGGCAGGGGCGGGTGGAAGAAAACGATTTTCTCTTGCCCTGGGGCGCTGGCGAGGGGGATGCCCAACGCTATTGCCACCATGTCGATGAGGCGGAGGAGCGCGAGTTGCTGACCAGCAGCGACCTGCAACTCGTTCAAGCCTTCGCGGCCGATGGCGCCAGCGGCACACTCAACGCCTATCGGCTCTTGCGGCGCGCTTAACCCCAGGGCGGGATGAAAGTTTCCGCTTCGACGCCCAGGGCATCGGCGACACGGTTGATGTAATTGAAATAGGCGATGATTTGCGTCGCGTCATGGATGGCACGGTCGTCCCAACCTTTTTCGCGCAATTGACGGATATCCGCTTCGCTCATGCCACTGGGGTCTTTTGTGAGACGCTCGGCGAAAGCACAGAGCGCCGCATCGGCCGCGCTCAGTTCAGCGCCGCGCCAATCGCGCGCGATTTGTTGCACAAAAGCGTCCGCTTCCATCGCTTCGCCCGGCACCTCAGCCCGGAGGTCGTGGGCATGCGCTTGAATTCAGTAATGGCAATCGTTGACACGACTGACGACGACCGCCAGCATCTCCCTTTGCGCGCGGGAGAGGGGCGATTCGCCAAACATCAGCGCGCCATAGAGACCCATGGAGGCGCGCAGGGCCGCGGCGTTGGGCGTCATGATGCGCACGATATTCCAAACGCGCCCGGCTCGCTTGCGGGCGGCGGCCAACTCGCGCTGGACCGCGCCGCGCGCGTCTTCGTCTGCCACTTGCTGGATATAAGGCATGAGACATTCCCCTCACTGCTGCTGCGGCGTGCTGATCGCTCGCGGGCCAGCGCTCTGGCAAGCGCCCACCCTCCTTGCTACAATCGCCGCGTGCCGGTCGCGGAGAGGTAGCATAGAGGCCTAATGCGCTCGCTTGGAGAGCGAGTACGGCGGAAGCCGTCGTGGGTTCGAATCCCACCCTCTCCGCCTCCCCATGCGTCCGACCTCATGAGCGCGGCAGCCGCTTTTCGGCGACCACCAAGGTGTTGAAATTGAGCGGCCAGGGCAAGAGCCAGGAAGCGAGCCGCCCACAAAGCCGCGCCAAGGCGTTCGTCTCATAATAACCCGAACCGCGAAATACGGACGCCATCCCCCAAAAGGTGAAATCATGCGAGGTCGGCCGCAGGAGCAGGATGCGGAAACCGGCCGCGCGCACTGCGGCGCGCAGCTGGCGGGCGTTGTGGGTGCTCTCGTAAAAGGCGTCGTCGCGCAGGCCGCTGCCCCCTCGCCGCCGCTCGCGCCAGCGCACCAGGCGCGCTAGCCAGTTGGGATAAGGAATCGTCAAGACGAGACGACCACCCGGACGGAGCACGCGCTCGGCTTCAAGCAAAGCGGGCAACATCCCCCCTTCAAAATGCTCCAGGACACCAAAGGACAGGTAGGCGGCCAGCGCGCCCGCAGCGTAGGGCAATTGATGGACATCGCCGGCGACCAGGGGCAACGATGGGTCGTGGGCGCGCGTCGCCCGCAAGGCGCCTTGGGCGTAATCCAAACCTTGGATGGCATAACCCAAGGGGCGCAGGGTCAGCAAGACGGCGCCGAGGCCGCTCCCGGCTTCCAGGATGACGCCATCTTTTGGCAACCAAGGCCGGTAGGCATTCAGGATTTCTTGCGCGCGCGCATAGCCCATGGTCGCCAATTCGCGCGGGACATCAGCGCGCGCCCAGATTTCCTCCCAAGCTTGGCGGGTGCTTTCATAACGCGGTCCGCGCTTTGGTTCTTCTCTCGCTTGAGCGGGCTTCTCGGGCCGCCAACCCCTATCCACCGACACTGATCGGCGTGGGCGTGGGTGTCGAGGTGACCAGGGCCGGTCGGGTCGCCGTTGTGCGGGGGGTGGCGGTGGTGCCACCGGCCGCCGGCCGTGATGTTGCCGTGACGGTCCCCAAAGCACCGCCGCCGGTGAAGAGGTTGCCGACGCCGACCCTGGAGAAAGCGTAATAAGCCAGGGCCCCCGCCAAGACCAGGGCCAGCAAGATGGGCCAGATGGAGCTTCGGCTACCGCTGGAGCCGTCGTCGGCCAACGCGCGTTGCGGTCCTGACCCGCGGTATCCTCGGCCGGAGCGCGGCAACCATTGCGCCAAATCCGCGCCGATCTGTCGCTCATCCGGCGGGAATTCCCCTGGTTGAAGGGGCAATTGGCGACGACGGTGACGGCGCCTAAAGGGCCAGAGGCGCATCAAACCTCCCCATCCAGACGGCGTTGTTGGGCCACGCCGATCGTCGACGGGCAATTGGGCCAGGATCTGAGTATCCTGCTACCGAAAAACCGTCCAATTGCGCGCGCATCGGCCCATACTCTCCCACTTGTCGTATGGCTTCAGTATACGGATACGGCGCGGGCGGGCAACTCGTCATTCAGACAGATTCCACTTTTCCTGCCGCGCAAATTAGCGCGCAGACCCGTTCTTGCGCCCGGAATTGGATGGCACCACTTTGCAGGGCGGCCAGCGTGGCGGCACTGCTGAGCTCAGCCGCGATGCCCAACTCCTGCCAGAGCCAGCGCGCCGCCCCTTCCATCGCCCCATCGCTGACCAACACCAATTCATCCACATGACGCTCGACGAGGGCGAAATTCAAAGGCTCGCTGCGGCGGGGCGCCAGCGTAGTGGCGCGCGTCTGGACGCGGTCTAGCGCTATCAGGCGGCCGGCGGCGCGGCTGGCGTGGAAATTGGGGGCGCCTTCTGCTTCGACGCCAATCAGGCGCAAATTGGGACGCAGCGCCTTCGCGGCGATGCCGATACCGCCGATGAGCCCGCCGCCGCCGATGGCCACGAGCAGCGTATCCAGCTGCGGCGCCTTCGCCACAATCTCCAGGGCCAGGGTGCCCTGCCCCGCGATGACCGCAGGGGCGGCGAAAGGGTGGATATAGGAAAGCGCTTCACGGCTCGCGGCCTGTAGGGCCGCCGCGTTCGCTTCGTCCCAAACAGAGCCCTCCTGGCGCAAATCTGCGCCCCAGCGCGCGAATTGCGCCAATTTGGCGGCGGGTGCTTTCTCGGGCAAGTAGACGCGGACTGGCGTTTGGGTTACCCAGCCAGCATAAGCCACACCGAGCCCATGATTACCGGCGGAAGCGGTGACGAGGCCTCGCCGCAATTTCTCCGGCGGCAAAACGAGCACCTGATTGCAAGCGCCACGCGCTTTGAAAGAACCGCTGACCTGCAAATGCTCCAACTTGAGCGACAGGTGCTCGGGTAGGTTGCGGCCATCACGGCGCGCGCCGAGCGCCAGCAGCGGTGTGTGGCGGATATGCGGCGCGATGCGCGCGGCCGCGGCTTGGATATCGGCCAAATTCGGCGCGCTCGTCAATGCCGCCTCAACAACCATTGGCGAGATGCTCTTCATAGGTGACCGCGAAGGTATGATAGCCACTGCCATCGCAACGAGCGCGAAAGAAGAAATAATCGGAGGTTTGCGGTCGCAAGGTTGCCACCAACGCCGCCAGACTCGGGCTGGCGATCGGCCCGGGCGGCAAGCCCAAATGCAAGTAGGTGTTGTAGGGTGAAACGACCGCGCTGTAATCGGCCGGTGTGATGGATGGCCACCAGGAGCCGCGCAAGCCCTGGAGGGCGTATTGCACTGTCGGGTCGGCCTCCAGACGCCAGCGGTTTTGCAGGCGGTTGCGGTAGACACCGGCGATGCTCGCGAATTCATCGTTGAAAAGCGCCTCGCGCTCCACGATGGCGGCGAGCGTCAGCGCCTCATAGAGCGACCAGCCCTGGGCAGCCGCTTCTTCGGGTAAGGTGGTCGCGGCGACCCTTTGTTGGAATTCATCCAACAGCCAATCGCGCAACTCAAGCGCGCTGATATCGGGGCTGAAACGATGGTTTCCGGGCAGGAAAAAACCCTCGAGCGAGGCACCGGCGGGCAAGCCCACAAAAGCGCGAAATTCTGGCGGCACCACCGCGCCTGGGCCAACCAGGGCCAAAAAATCGGCGCCGCGAAAGGCGAAGGGGTTCTGGCTATCGTCCAACGCGCGCGCGATTTCTTCCAAGCGCATCCCGGATAGTAAGCGCAGGGGGATGACGCTGGCCGCCGCATCCGTCAGGCGATGTGCGATTTCACCGATGGTTTGCGCCGGCGAGAAGAAATAGGTGGCGGCTTGCATCTTCGGCGCCAAGCCATTGCGCGCCATATAGCGCTCAAAATCGGCGGCGGCGGCGATGAGGGCAGCGTCGGCCAGGCGCTGCCCCACCGCGGCCACCGTCTCCCCCGCCCGCAATTCAAAGCGCTGGCGCGGGCCGTCGTGGGTGATATCCAGGGCTGCTTGGGGGAAAGGGCTGCTGCCCTGTTCGCTGAAGGCGGCGGCGAGTTCCGGTATGTTCTGGGTTTCGTTTAGGTAGTATTCGCCGGCAGCGAGGTGGCGATCCTGGCCGGCGGCGCGCAGGTGAGCGAGGAAGAGACTTTTAGAATGGATGAGGCCGACCGCGGCCAGCTCCTCCGCCAAGGAAGCGACGCTCTGCCCCGGCCGGAGCAAGATGCGCACGGGCGTCTCGTCGGAACCGGCAGGGCGCTGCAGCGCGGCCTCCTGCCCGAGCAAGGCCAAGCGCCAACGCCAGCGGTCCAAATCACCACGCACCGCGAAAAAAACCAAAAATAGCACACCGACCACCAAAGCCAACGCCAGCAAGAGCCCAACGAACCGTTTCATGCCAACCAACCGGGATACATAGCCGTCATTGTATGGGATTTCTGCTAGGAGGCTGGGGGATTTTGGTCACACCCCCACCCTTTCAAATCCCAAGGCGCCGGCGACGCAAACGCTCCAGCGGCCGTAAAGCGACCGCACACGCTATCCTATCGTCCATGCTTGCCAGCCGCGCGCCCATCACGAAAGCCGCTTTTCGCCAACGCTTCGGCGACGAATGCACCGCCTTCCTCTTCCAAATCGCCGCGCGCGCCGCGCAGCAAGGACAGACTCTATACCTCGTCGGCGGCTCCTTGCGCGATTGGTTGCTCGGATTCCCCGACCAAGGGCTGGACCTGATGCTAGCGGGGGAACGGAGGGCAACTGGCGCCGCGACGCCAATTGCGGCCATCACCTTCGCTCGCGAAATTCGGGACGAATTCGCGGGCGCGCTGCAAACGCATCCGCGCTTCGGCACCGCCATCTGGCAACCGCCCACGGGCAAAGCCATCGATTTCGCCAGCGCGCGCCAGGAGCGTTATCCGCGCCCCGGGCAATTGCCACAGGTGCGCATCGCCTCGGCCGAAGAGGACCTCTGGCGCCGCGATTTCAGCATCAACGCGCTCGCTTTGGCGCTACACCCCTTCACGGGGCGCTGGTTGGACCCGACAGGCGGCCTCTCGGACCTGAAAAAGCGGCAATTGCGCGTCCTGCATCCACGCAGCTTCCGTGACGACCCGACACGCTTGCTCCGCGGGCTGCGGTTGGCGGCGCGGCTCGAGTTGCGCTGGGAGGAAGAAAGCGCCAGCTGGGCGAGGGCCGCCATCCCACAATTGTCACGCCTGAGTGGTGGCCGCTTGCGCGCAGAATTGGCACAAATCCTACGCGAAGCGCGTCCGGAAGAAACGCTCACGGCAGCGGTGGCGGCGGGCTGGCTGTCGACAATCCACACCGGCTTCTTCGCCGAGGAGGAAGCCTTGCGCGCGCGCTTCGCTGGCGCGCGCGCCGTCACTTCACAAGCGCAAGGGGCGCCATCTTGGGCGCGGGGATGGCGCGTCGATCCCATAGACTTGGGCTGGCGCTTATTGACGATGGGGAGCGCGCTGGGGACCGTGGCTTCACTGGCGGAACGATTCTCGTTGCGCAAGGCGGAGCGGGAGCAGCTGTTGCTGACGGCAACAATGTATGCGCAGCGTGAAACACTTGCCGACGAGCGACGGCCACCGGCCACTTTCACCGCCGCCCTGCAAGGCGCAGACGAAGCCACGCGTCTGGCGCTCTGGGTGCTGGGCGAAGCGGCGCTGCGCCGCCAATTGACGCGCTACGAGGAGGATTGGCGCTGGCGGAAAACGGCGCTCAATGGCCGCACCTTGCGGCGCCTAGGACTGCCACCCGGCCCTCGCTACCGACGATTACTCGAAGAACTCCAACACGCTCGCTGGAACGGTGAAGTGCGGGATGAAGCAGGCGAGCGCGCCCTGCTCGCCCGCCTACTGGCACGCGAGCAGGCGGATTGAAACCGCCATTCGCTAGAATGTGGACTTTGCACACTGTGGGGGATTGGGGAGAAGGGAGCGGATATGTCCGGCAATGACCATCATTACGATGTCATCGTGCTGGGGGTGGGTGGCATGGGCAGCGCGGCCTGTTATGCCCTAGCGGAGCGCGGCGCCAAGGTGCTCGGGTTGGAGCGCCACGACATCCCGCATTCGTTGGGCTCTTCGCATGGCGAAACGCGCATCATCCGCCTGGCTTACGCCGAGGGCGCCTTCTATGTCCCCTTGTTGCGGCGCGCCTACGAGCGTTGGCGGCGCTTGGAACAGGATTTTGGCGAGGACCTGTTGCATATCAACGGCGGCTTGGATATCGGCGCCGCGGATTCCGCGCTCATCCGCGGCTCGTTGGCCGCCTGCCGCGCGCACGATTTGCCGCATGAGTTGCTGACGGCAACGGAGGCGATGGCCCGTTATCCGGCGCTATCGCTACCCCCGCATTTCGTCGCCAATTACCAAGCGGAGGGCGGTTTCTTGCGCTCGGAGCGTTGCATCGTCGCCCATGTGGTCCGCGCGCAGGCCCTGGGGGCGGAGATCCGCGCGCGCGAGGCGGTGCTGAGTTGGGAGACGCAGAGCGAGGCGGTGCGCGTGCGCACGACCAAGGGTGAATACAGCGCGGCGCGCCTCGTCGTCACGGCCGGCGGTTGGGCGGGGGAGTTGCTACCGGAGCTGGCCGCGCTGGCGCGCCCCGAGCGACAATGCCTGGCTTGGTTTCAGCCCTTGGATTTGCCGCTCTTTCAGCCGGAGCGCTTGCCGGTCTGGCTGCTCTGGGGCGAAGGCGAGGAGGGGAATTGGTATGGCTTCCCGGTGCATGGCCTACCGGGCTTCAAACTGGGCAAATTCCGCCATCAAGGCGAGGCAATGGATTTGCGCACGAACGAACGCGCGCCAACCGCGGCGGACGAGGCACTCTTGCGGCGCTTCACCGAGAAGTATTTCCCGCGGGCGGCGGGGCCGACGATGGCCTTGCGGGTTTGCTTCTTCACCAACACGCCGGACGAACATTTCATCATCGACGCGTTGCCCGAGCGGCCGCAGGTGCTGGTCGCCGCCGGTTTCAGCGGGCATGGCTACAAGTTTTGCAGCGTGGTGGGGGAGATCTTAGCGGAGATGGCGCTGGATGGTGAAACGCGGCTGGGGGTGGCGGAGTTCGGCCTGGGGCGGTTTTAGGGCGCTATTGCCGGATTGTGAAACCCCAATCTTCGTCATGCAACCCGGCGTGTAGCGCGAGCTGCTCGCACAACTGGACCATATCGTTGGCGTTTTGGTTGTAATAGAACCACCAACCATTGGCCAGCTGGTGCGTTTGGTATGGATGTGGATTTCGGGCAAAACATCGGCGGGGTCTCTGTTCCATCCAGCTCTCGGCGAACTCGTCAAAATTGTCGATGCGTTCCGCAATGACCTCCAACATTTTCACCGTCAATTGTTTCCATGACCGCACTTCATAATTTTCACCGAAGATCCTGAGGCTCGCGGGCCTGGTCCCCTTATAATCTTCCATCGAGGGGCTTTCACCAAAGGTGGGCCAGATGGCGATGATATCGTCGACCAAGGCCTTGGCCCGTCGCTTGATGGCGGCTTCATCCCAACGGGAAATTCTCTTGTTGAAATAACCACTGTTGATGAGCAATCCATGCCTCGCTAGGCGAGCGCGCTTAGCGCTGAATGGGCTATTGGATAGGGATGAATTCCATTCCCTGGTGACCAGGGTGAGGTTGCCCAAGGTGTGCAGATGATCGCGGTGTATGATCGGCCAATTGCTGCCCAAGTGTTTTTTCCATTCGTCGCTCAAGGTTCTCGGCATGATGTGCTCGATGGTGGGTTGAGCATCCAATTCAATCCTGACCCCCTTCTCCTGAGAAAGGTGTCGGTCGATGGTCGAAAGGATGTAGACCAAGCGATGTCCACCACTGCTGCTGCCAATTGGGTGCGTTTGCGTGGCTTGGTGAAGGCGGCCATCGGAGGGGTAATCCCTCACTTCCAGGGACCGTTTCAAGGATTCAATCGGTTTCTCGCAATCAATCTCCCTAAACAAAGCTGGGAAAATTCTGCTCAGACCGGCGGTCAGCACACCTGCCAAATGGCGGCGCACCAGGTAATTTTCAAGGATGGTCAGACTGTCCAGGAAATTGTCGAGATTGATCCCGCCTTGCTCGTATTCATCGTATAGATTCAACAAGAAAGGGTAGGAAACGGTCACCTCCCAGTTGTTCAATCGTTCCAATACATCTCGCAATTGGGGTTGAGCTTCATTCTCCTTTGGCCGCAAGAAACGCTGATAATAACCAGCAAAGCGATGCAGCTTGGCGATTTCACAAACGAAACTCTCTTCAGATTGGACCCCTTCGTCTTCCATCCGCTTGCGAAATAGCGCATAAATTCGGTCCAGTTTGAGTAGGTTGCCCAACATCGCCGTCAGGTAGTGGCGCAGGAAATTCGTCAGCTCTTTCCCTTGACTTCCCCGATGCTTCTCCTCGATGAGCATCTCCTCAATGGGTCGCCAATATTCGCGGAATACGCGTTCCTGCTCCGATTCGGATAAACGCATGGCGATGTAATTGCGCACCAGGTCCGGTTGTGTCAATTTGACCCCGCGGGCATTGAGACTCTCGAAGATTTGGTGCGGTCTTTCTTCCCTTTGCAAGTTGATGAAGACAATCTGCAAGCGGTTCATCAAGGTGTTCAATAAATCTCTCGGGGCGATTTGCCCTTCTAGCAAGATTACTTCTGCCTTTTTCTTGAAGAAATCGTACGCTTCGGTGATGTGAGAGCGCGTTTTGCGCGAACTGGCATTTTCACCTTTGACCAAGGCAATCCAGGTGCCTTTATCATCGGAGCCTTCGGTGGGTAAGACCTTGAAGGCCAATTCGGCTCGCCGCCTTTTATTGATGAGGTAGTCGCGGATATCCAAACGCAAGTTTTCATCATCAACCAGGTCCCCCAACGCGCATAAGAATGTGGAGAGGGTAATCAGGCGCTGTTGTCCGTCAACCAGCGTGAAGGTCGGCATATTGGCTCCCCGCGCGCCCTCATCGATGACCACCATAGCGCCCATAAAATGTTCGGTTTTTCGCTGACTCGTGTCGATGACATCATCCCAGAAAGCTTGCCAATTTTCCTGCCGCCAGGCATACGCCCTTTGGAAGCGCGGCAGGATGTAATGCACAGACCCCCCGTGATTGAACACGCCAGCAAAATTCTCACTTCGGACATCCATCGCGCTCGCGCTCTCCCAATCCCACTCAACCCTTTAGGGTAGCGCAGAAATGGGCACACCCGCAATCTACCCTACCCCCAAGGACCCACCAGACCCCTCTGCCACATGCTCAGGCCGACGCTGGCGTTGAAGCCACCCAGGAGGGCGTAGGCGAGCGCCGCGGCGCGGTCTTCGCGGCCCTGTAAGAGGCTGTAAGTTCCCGGCATCATCACCACCAACCAGAACATATAGAGCAGGTAGGTCGTCAGGCGCGCCGGGCGCAGACCCATGGCCAACATCGCCAACCCCAACAACAGGACGGCGGCCGCTAAGCCCGCGCTAACCCAAACCGCGCCCCAGTAATTGCCGCTGAGCCGTCGGTTCTGCCCCGCCAGCAAGGCCGCCCATAACCCCAGCAGGGCCGAATAGAGGATGTGCATATTGAAGAGGATGGCGTGAAAATCGCTCGCGCCGAGGGGCGCATTCATCCCAGCCACACCGCCAACAACCAGGCCAGCGCCAGGCCATTCAACAAGATCAGGGCCTGCGTCTGCAACGCGCCGCTCGGGTCCACGGCCCGACTGCCGCGCATATCCAAACCGCGGCGGCGCCAGCGCGGCCAGAGCAAGGCCAGCGGCAGCGCCAGCAACAACCCCCCACCGGCCGCCACGGGGAAGAGCCCCGCGACCAGGGCGCGCGCAACGCAGACGGCGCTGAGCACCACGCTCGCATACATCACCACGCGCGCGCCGCGTTCACCGAGCAACCAAGTCGTATTGCGCAGGCCCGCCGCGCGGTCTGTCGCGGCGTCTCGCAACTGGTTGTACAATTGCCCATAGGCGGAAAGGAGCGTGGCCGCCGCCAACAACCAAACCGCCTCCGCCAACGCCCAGGCATAGAGCCAATAGGCCGCCAACCAGAGCAAAGCGCTCAACATCAAGACATGCGCGAGCACATCCACTAAAGGCCATTTTTTCAGGCGCAGGGGGCGCCAAGAATAGCCATGCGCCAAGGCCAGCGTGAACGCGCCAACCCACAAGGCGCGCTCGCCGGCGATGGCATAGCAAGCGAGCGTAGCCAGGGCGACGACCGCGACCACGCGGTAGGCGGAATGCGCGGCGAGAAGGCCGCTGGCGATGGGGTTTTGCGGCGCGCGCGCCGGGTCACGCGCATCATCCGGCGCGTCCTCAATATCGTTCAGCATGAAGGCGTAGGCGACGACCAAGAAATTGCCGACGAGGACCGCCAACAGGCGCGCGTCGAGCGGAACGGCAGCCGCCGCCGCGCCCAGGAGCGCGCCGAGTAGGGTGAGGGGCAAGACGAAGGGCAAGAATTCCTGCCAGCGGCTGAGTTGCAACCAGGCACGCATGAGCGACTCCGGCGATGGGGCAATCGGGCGAATCCGCAGTATAGCAGCGGGCGCTGTGGTCGGGGGCGGCGGCAAAAAACAAGGGTTGTCTGGAGCGCATCGCCTTCGCTATCGTGTATGGATGACCCTCCGTGTGTTGGTGCTCTGTACAGCCAATGCCGCCCGTTCCCAGATGGCCGAGGGGTGGCTGCGCGCGCTAGCGGGGGAGCGGTTGCACATCCGCTCCGCTGGCGCGCGCCCGGGTGGATTGCACCCACTGGCCATCCGCGCGATGGCTGAACGAGGCATCGATATCCACGGGCAACGCTCAAAGCACCTGAATGAATTCTTGTCTGAAGAATGGGATTGGGTCCTGACCGTCTGTGAAACGGCGGCGGCGAGCTGCCCGACCTTCCCCGGCCCGGCCAAGCGGCAACATTGGGACATCCCCGACCCGGCTGCGCTGGCGGGCGACCAAGAGGCAAAGCTGGCGGCCTTCTGCGCCGCGCGCGACAGGCTGGAAAGGTTGCTGCGAGAATGGCTGGCGGCGCTGAGCGGCGAGATGATCGAGCTTTGATGCGCATCAGCGTCGTTGAGCGTTCGCTTGAACTTTCCCAGCGACATCGCGCGGCGCCTGCGGGTGCGGCGCCGGTAATCTCCACCCCCCCCCATATTGGATCGCAACCAATCACCGACTTTCCCAACGACAACGCCATGAGGAAATTGAGCACGGGCTAAGACCCGCCCGCGCACCCCTCAATCATCTCGCGAGCCAAACCACAAACGAAGAAGCGAAAAATCAGCGCGCATCCGCGCTTTGGCCGCGCGCGCCTCCTGCCCATCACTCTTCGATTCGATGCAAATCCATTAGTGATGGGAGAAGGAAAAATGAAGAAAAAATGTTTGCTTTTCGTCTTGCTCGCCCTGGTGGCGGGCACCTGGAACGGCGCGCTGCGCGCCCAAGAAAACAGCTGGCGCGGCATCCGCGTCGCCCCGGAAAATCGTTGCGCTCCTTACAACCGCAGCGACTACTCATACCCCCAATCGGTGGAGTTGGCCATCATCAACGCCGCTGGTGGCGAAATTTGCAGCCCCTATACCGGCCAATGCTTCGCATCGCGAAACGAAACCGACATCGAGCACATCATCGCCCTCTCAGAGGCGCATGACAGCGGTCTCTGCGCGGCCAGCGCCACAGTCAAAAAATCCTTCGCTGCCGATTTACGGAACCTCACGCTGGCCGCGCCGGCGTTGAATCGCTACCAGAAGGGCGCGCGCGATGGGGCGGATTGGTTGCCAAGCCAGAACCGTTGTTGGTTCGCCCAACAGATCGTGGCGGTGCGCCGCGCCTATGACCTGAGCATCGATCAGCGCGAAGCCACTGCGCTCGAGGCGGTGCTATCCTCTTGCGGCTCAGGGAGTTCCATCGCCTCGACAACCGGCACAGCGTATCGGATCACTTACGCGGGTCGCGTGAATGTTCGCTCTTGCGCCAGTACAACTTGCACAATTGTCACCCGATTCCCCTCTGGCCAAGCGCTGCAGGTGTTGGAAGTCGTGACGGGGACGGCGGTCAATGGCAATACGCGTTGGTTGCGAGTACAGCACGAGGGTGAAAGGGTCTATGTGCACGCTTCCCTCGCTGAACCGGTTGGAACGCAACGCGCCACCGCGCGGCCGACCAGCCAACCTCGGGCCACTACCACCCCCAACATCAACCTCAGCGGGCCGACTACGACTCATTACAGCCTCGGTGGCGTGAATGTGCGCTCCTGCCCCGGAACCTCCTGCGGGATCGTTGGCCGCCTCACGCGCGGGGAAAGGGTCGCCGTGTTGCAATCGGTGAATGGGGAATCCATCAACGGCAGTCGGCGCTGGCAAGCGCTCCGCTATCAAAATTCGCTGGCCTATGTCCATGCCCCATTGCTCTCGCAAACGAAGCCGGCGCCCCCCGCACCGCCGCCCGCAGCGAAACCGAATCCGCCAGCGGCATCACCCCCACAAGCACCACCCGCAGCGAATCCAGCACCGCCACCCCCTCAACCGCCAGCCGATAACCGCCCATCCTACCCGGGCTTATCCTGCAAAAAGATCCGGGAGCAATACGGCGCGGGAAACTTCGGCCGCGACCACCCTGCCTACAATTCTGGGCGTGACCGGGATGGTGACGGAATCGCTTGTGAACTATAAGCACAGTTGATGTGTTAAAAGGGATGGCGCTGACGATGAAATGACGGGTCGGCGCCATCTCTTACGCCAATTTAACACCGCCCTCGCCCCAAGCAGCAATTCTGCGCTATACTGGGCGTGTATCGTTTGTTTTTTGGAGGCCTCAAATGACCTTCTTCCGACCCCCGGCGGCCAGAGCGGGCGCTCTCCCCCTCGAGCGCGCCGACATCGATGTCCGCCCCATCATCCGTTGGACTTACCTCTGGATGTTCATCGGGCTGCTCGTCACGGCCGGTGTCGCCATCCTCACCGCCAGCTCGACTGCCCTGCTCACCCTGAGCGTCAATCCGATCGTCAGCATCGGCTCACTCATCGCGACCTTTGGTTTGCTCATCGCCATGCAGACCGGGATGATGAAACGCTCCGTGCAGACCACCTCCACGCTCTATTTCATCTTCTGCGCCTTGATGGGTTTCTCGTTGGCCATGCTGCTGCGTGTCTATAGCGACGCCAGCATCGCCTACGCTTTCCTCTCGGCCGCGATGCTCTTCGGCGTGATGTCCGTCTTCGCCTATACGACGCGCATCGACCTCACCCGCTATTCCAGCTACTTCATGATGGGCTTGGTCGGCTTGTTATTGACCTCTTTGGTGAATGGCTTACTGCTGCGCTCGAGCGGTTTGGAGCTGGCGATCAGCGCCCTCGGTGTCTTGCTCTTCACCGGCCTCATCGCCTACGACACGCAACGCGTGAAACAACTGGCCGCCCACCCACAGTTGCAAGACGATGGCAACCTCTCACTGAAGCTGAGCATCGTCCTCGCCGTCAGCCTGTACCTGAATTTCCTAAACCTCTTCCTCTTTTTGCTACGCCTCTTCGGTGGCGGGCGCGAGTAATTGGGAACAATCCAGCGAACTCTGCTGAAAATCCACCTCGAGACCAAATAGGGCGCTCCCCAGGGGCGCCCTATTGCGGCCATTCGCTCCACTAGAATGAGCGCATGACGACGGGGTTGGCGAAAAGAAAATGACCCTACTCACGATGCTCGTCTTTGGCGCCGTGCTGATCGGTTGTGGTACCCTGCTTTCGCCCGCCTGGCCCAGCCGACAACCGCGCATCGGACTGCTCAGCACCCTGACGCTCGCCCTGGTGGTTGGCGGCAGCTGCCTATACGCCATGGTCTTCGGCTGGTCTACGCTCGTCGTCGATTATCTGCTCTTCGCCCTGGTGACAACCGTCTTCTTGGGCGGCACGCTCAGCTACGGGCAAAAGCGCGCGCAGCGGCAGGGCCTTGAGCTGGCCGACCGCGACCAAGGCTGGCCCGGGCCGCGCGACTTGGCCTTCCTGGGGCTGGGCGCGTTGCTCTTCGCCATCCCCGCGCTGCTCTTCCCGGTGCCGCTGGATACCGACGCGCAGGGGTTCGGCTACCTGGCGTTGCTGCTACGCGAGGGGGGCGATTTCTTCTCGCTCGCGCCTTGGCACCCGGAAATCCGCTACCTTTACGCGCCGGGATTCTCGGCCATCGCCGCTTATTTGAGCGCACAGCTCGGCGCCGGGCTGCACGAGGTGCAGTTGGGCATCGGGGCAGTCTTGGGGGCATTGGCGCTCTGGCTGGCTTACGATTTCGGCGCCGAGTTGCGCGACAAGCGCCTGGGGCGGGCGTTGGTCGTCGTGCTCCTATTGGGCGGGGGGTTGTATTCCGCCTTCCTCGATTCGCATTATACCGCCCTGCTCGGCCTGGTCTTCGCGCTCGCCTTCTTCACTTTCGCCCAACGCTGGTTGCGCGATGGCTTTTGGGCAGACGCCATCGCGGCCGCCCTGTTGTTGGGGGCGCTGGTTCTGGCACAACCCGACATGACGATCATCACCGGCTTGGGCTTCGCCCCCTGGTTGTTGCTACTGGCCATCGATCGCCGGGCGCGACCGCCCTGGCGGCGCTGGTTCTGGCTGGCGCTGGGTACGCCGCTGCTGGCAGTCTTGCTGATTGCGCCCTGGTTATGGGCGAGTGCCCCCTTACTGGGGAGCGACATCGTCTCTCCCTTCGAACGCGCGAGCGCGCATTGGCGTGTGCTGACCCTACCGCCTTATCAATGGGTCTGGTTGCTGCCGCTGGTGTTGCTGGGCGCGGGCGTCGCCTGGCGGGAACAACGCCGCCTGGCGCTGCTGACGCTCGCTTGGTTGGCCCTGGTGTTGGATTTTTCGACAACGGGGCTGTTGGAAAGCCTATTCCCGGGCTTGTTGGCGCCGGTCCTGCGCTACGATTACCCCTTCAGCATCGCCTGGCATGGCCCCATCATCCCCTATACGCTGCTGGGTGGTTTGGGTGCGCTCTGGCTCTGGGAGTCATTCCTGGAACAGCGTCTCGTTGGCTGGTTGCGGCGGTGGGCCCGGCTGCTTTTCGCCGCGGCCTTCGCCACAATTTTGGCGCTCGTCGCTTTGCGCGAACCACTCCTGCGCGCCAGCCATACGCTCATCCCCCGCGAGGGAACCCTCAGCCTGCATGGGGCTTTCGCTTCGGCTGACGACCGTCGCGCACTGGAATGGTTGCGAGAAAACAGCGACCCGAGCGCTCGTCTGTTGAATTTTCCCGCCCCCCACGAGGGTCATTGGGCGCCCGTCATCGCCGAGCGCAATGCCGTCTACTATCGCGGTCAACCCTTCTTCCGCGGCGATGAAAACAGCCGGGCCGAGCAAGAATCCTTCCGCGCTTTCTGGCAGGACCCCGCGCGGCCCGAACACGAAGACGACCTGCGCGCGGCGGGCATCACCCATGTCGTCCTACCACAAATCGTCGCGCGGCCCGACCTGCAAGGGGAGATGTTCCGCTGGCGTGAGCCCTTCGCCCATTCCGAAGAATGGCGGATGAAGAGCTCGCTGGCTGAGGCGGATTACCTGGAACTCGTCTACGAATCCCGCGGCGCGGCGGTCTACGCGCTTCTTACGGCCGCAGAGTGACGGCACGCGCTTCTTACGGCCGCAGAGTGACGGCACGCGCTTCTTACAGCCGCGATGTGCTGGCAGGCGATCTTGTGCGCCGTTTCAGTTCGCAAAAATCCTCGTGCCAAGTACACTGGGCATCATGACTGCGATCCTCCGCCTCCATCACGCCACCCTCAGCATTCCGCCCGGCGGGGAGGCGCGGGCGCGGGCCTTCTACATCGGCTTGCTCGGCTTCCGCGAAATCGCCAAGCCAGCGGGTTTGCGTCCGGGTGGGTTATGGCTGGAAGCCGGCGCCAAGGGGCTGACGACCCGCGCCAAAAGGTTGACGACCGTCAATGAGGGATTGACCGATGCCATTTCGCCAGCGCGCGCGGACGGTTCAGCCATGCCGCTGGGGAAGATTGGTGAAAAGGAGGTAGCCAGGGTAACGAGAGTGAATTGGGGGGCATCGCCGCCGCTACAATTGCACCTCACCATCCAAGAGGGTATCGATCGCCAGAAAAACCGCGCGCACCTCGCCTTCCTGGTCGCCAATCTGCCCGCCCTGCGCGCGCACTTATCCGCGGCGGGTGTGGAAATCCACGAGCCGGTCGGCCCCATCCCCGGTTACGAGCGTTGGGAATGCCAAGACCCTTTCGGCAACCGCCTCGAATTCCTGATGTCCCTGCCCCTCAGCGGCGCGACTAACGAATCCCGTCGCTGAGGCCCGCTGGTGTCCAGCCGAAAGGCGGCTCACCATCAGCGGACCATTCCCCGCCGGGTTGGTGGGCGGGCGCCGTCTGGTGTTGCCAGGGGGTATCCCTGCCAAGCTGCAAAAGGCGCCGCAAATCTCGCCCAGCATAGACGCGCGCGCCGGAAGGTGGCGCGGACGCCTCGCCCACAGGCAGCACGGACGCGAAGGCAATGCGCGCCACGACCAGCGCGAGCAGGTGGCGGGGTAAGGGCCCCCAATTGGCCAAGAGGGGCAAGCCAGCCAGGAAAGACAGCGTACGAAAGAGGAGCGGACGCCTTGAACCCGGTCGATAGGCGAGCGGCGCGCGCACGATACCATAACGCAGGCCGCTGCGCTCCAGGTGCCGTTCCGCCGCGCGTTTCGCCCGCCGATAAGCGGGGGGCAACCAGGGCGCGGGCGCGCTGCTCAGCAACAGGAAATGGGGCACGCCATCTTGCACGGCCATATTCACCACATTGCGCGCCGCGATGAAGTTCAAGCGGCGGGCCGTATGGCCGCGCGCGACATCCTCTTGCAGGCTACCGAGACAATGCAATACCAAGCCCACAGCGCGCCCTTGCCCGCGAAGGCTGGCCTCGTTCCAGGCATCCACCCAAATTGCGCGCGACTCACCACCCAACCAGGCCGGTGGCGCGGGCGCGCCCGGCGGCAAAAGCAGGCGCACCTCCGCACCCAAGCCCAATAGGGACAGGGCGATCTCTTGACCCAGACAAGAGCTGCCTCCACTCAATAGGATGGGGCGACCATAATTGGCGCGCATGGCGGCAATTATAGCGCAGCGGATTGGGTGCACTGTGCGAGGCAGTGGACTGAATTATACTGACATGATGCGAACGAACCTCGCACGCGGCGCGCTCCGCCGTTTGCCTTTCGCGCTCTTGGGCATCCTTTGCACCCAGTCCGCCTTCGCGCAGGACGGGGCGCTGTCGGCGGAGGACCCCTGCCCCCTGGTGGAAGAGTTGCATGACCCGCTCGTGCCCCTCGACCGGGGCTACGATGATTTCGGCAGCCACCGCGCCCGTTTCGGTGGCAACCATGTCGGCATCGACATCGGGTTTGGCAGGGTCGGCGCGCCGGTTTTCGCCGTTGCGCGCGGGTTGGTCACCTATGCCGCTGGGCAAGGTTGGAATGACGAGGGTGGCGTCGTCATCCTCACCCACCGCTTCCCGGATGGCAGCCTGGCGCATAGCCTCTACGGGCATGTCGTCGCGGCCAGCGCGGAACTACCGCGCGTCGGCAATTGCTTGGAAGCCGGCACCTTGCTGGCGCGCATCGGCACGCCAACGCAGAGTCGACCACATTTGCATTTCGAATGGCGTGATTTCTTGCCGGATGATGGCGGACCTGGCTATGTGCCCGGCAATCCGCTGGAACAAGGCTGGTTCCATCCGCTGGATTTCAGCGCAGCCTGGCGCATACGCCTGGAGCTGCCCGCGCGCGCCGCTTATTCGAGCCCAGCCGCGCCAACGCTGCCACCCTTGTTTTTGTCCGATGGGCAACTCATCCTCGCCAGCGGACATTCCCTCTTTTCCTTGGCACCCATGGGCAAAACAGCCGGGCCGGCGAAGGGCAATTTGCTCTGGCGCCTGCAAAGCGCGGCGCCGCTAGCCGGATTGCTTCCCCTCGCCGACGGGCGCATCGTCGCCAGCACACACGCGGGGGAAATCATGATTGTGCAGGATGGGCGCTACCGCACGCTCTGGCGCGCGCCCGGCACCATGCCGCCCCTCGTGATACGCCTGGACGAGCGCGAGATATTGCTCTTCGCGACGGCCGAGGGCGCCCTGGCCGCGCATTGGCCGGAAGGACGAGCGCATTGGCGCCAGCCGCCGCTCACCAACGGGAAAGCGCTCTCATTGCATTCCTCAGGCGCGGTCGTCGCTTTGCTCATAGAGCCCGCGGCGGCTGAGCGGGCCGGCGCGTCACTGCAGCTCTTCCAGGGGGAAGATGGGCGCCGCCTGGGCGAATGGTCCTTCGCTGCCCCGCCGCTATTGGCAGCGCGTCCGAGTGGTGGTTGGTGGGTTTATGACGGCGCGGCACTCTGGTCGCTGGCGGAAAGCGCGGGACAATGGCGCCTGGAAGGCGGGGTGACGGTAGCGACTGGCGCCATCGGCCAACGCGCCGCTCAAATGCACGCGTTGGCCGATGGTGGTGTTTTGCTCTATAGCCAAAACGATGACGCGACCGCCAAGCTGCGGGCCTATACGGCCGCCGGCGAAAAGCGCTGGGAGAGGAGCATCAGCGGGCTGAGCGAGCGAACGCCCCCTTTGCTGGCGAGCGCGGCGAATGTTTGTTGGCTAGCGTTGCTCAACACAGAGGGCCAGTTGCGAGTCTTCGCCGGTGGCGATGGTCGGGAGCATTGGCGCGGCGCGCTCTATCCGGGGGGCGCCCAACAACGACAGCCAGCGGCGCGCATCTTGGCGCGTTGGGAGGGAGCAAGACAAGGGGAAACGCTCGTCGTCGGCGCCGGTTTCCTGAGTGTGTTGGCGCTCGATGTCCGCGCCTGGCCGGCTGAATGGCGCTGCGCGCCGGCAGATTGATACAATGCTGACATCCGTCCGCGTTGGTGGAAGCGCAAAGGGACTATGACCGTCTCACATTGGCAAACGGACCACGAGCCAGTGGATTTGGCGGTGGATTTCCTCGTCATCGGCGCGGGACTCACCGGTTGCAGCGCCGCCCTCTTCGCCGCCGCAGCCGGGCGCAGCGTCACCATCACCGACGCGCGCGGGCTCGGGCTCGGCGCCAGCAGCCGCAATGCGGGCTTCATCCTCTCGGGCATCGATATGTACTACCACCTCGCCTGCCAGCGCTATGGCGCGGCGACCGTGCGTGAATTGTGGGAACTTTCACGGCAAACGCAAGCTTACTGGCATGAGTGGGGTGCGGAAAAGACGCGTTTCGCCGAAACCGGCGCGCTTTTGCTCGCGGAAACCCTGGCGGAGGCTCGCGATATCGAAAAGGCCGCCCGCGCCATGGGCCAAGCCGGTATCGATTGCCAATACCACGAGCGCGACCCGCTGGGGCGTGGCTACCACGCCGCCCTCGAGCGCCGTGCCGATGCCGCCTGTCAACCCATGGAGCTCCTCGAAAACAATGCCGTCTACGGTTTCGCGGCAGCGGGCCGAGAGGGCGTCACCGTCTTGAGTCGACGCTACCGCCTGCAGGCGCGACAAGCGCTCATCTGCGTGAATGGCTACGCGCCGCTACTACACCCGCATTTTCGCGGCAAAATTGTGCCGACACGCGCGCAATGCCTGGTCAGCGAACCCCTGCCCAAGCCCATCCTCCACACTTGCGGTTACAGCGATTATGGCCATTGGTATTTCCGCGAGACCTTCGACGGGCGTTTCTTGCTCGGCGGCGGCCGCGCCCAACACCGCACTCAGGAGAACGACACGAGCGAAGACCGCATCACGGATGCAGTTCAGGGCGAAATCGAAGCCTACCGAGAACGGCGCTTCCCCGATATCCAGGCGCCAATCGCGCGGCGTTGGGCGGGCATCATGGGTTTCAGCGCGGATGGGTTGCCCTTGGTCGGGCGCCTGCCGGGGTTGCCAGCGGTGGGCTATGCGCTGGGCTTCAACGGCAACGGGCTGGCCTTGGCGGCCGGCGTCGCGGAGCGGGCGGTGGCGATGATGCTGAGCGGAAATTCACCCGGCGCGCTGGCGGCAACGCGGCTGGGATAGGGGGCTTGCTTGCCCAATCACAAGCGCTCTGCCGCGGCGCGCGTAGCCGCCGTCTCGTCCTGCAATTCCGCCGCGCCCACCGTATGGAAGGCGACCAACTGACAATCCTCGGTCGCCGGGCAATGGGGGTGATGCCAGATTCCGCGCGCGACATGGCTGATGCGTTGTTGCGCGCGCCCGGCGGCACGGAAAGTGCGCGCCCGCCAGCCACTTTCCCCTTCCCAAACATGTATCGTCAGGGCGCCGCTCAAGATACAGGAGAATTGGTCGGCGTTCGGGTGTCGCTCGAGGCGGGACTGGCTTCCCCGTCGAAAGATTGAGACGCGGCTGGAGCGGAGTTCTGGCGGGAGCGTGTCGCCAAAGATTGCGAGGGGCAACGCGCGCATACCCCATTCGCCGGTCAGTTGCTCTTGGAGCGCGCGCAATGGCTCCGCCAACCCCGCGAGCACCCTTTCCGCACGCAAGATCTTCTCCAAATCACGGATGATGGCCAGCGCCCTCCCCGGCGTCAGCGCTCCTGCGCTCATGATTTTCCAACTTTCGCCACGCTACCAAAGCCAATATAGTCTGCGCCCAACAGCGGCGCGAATCCCGCAATTGCCTACAATGATGTTGACAAGTAGAGGGATGTGATGCGCGAGGAAGGAAATCTTCCCAATTGGCTCACTGGCGCAGAAGAGCGCCGGGGTGGCACGCGCGTCTTACGACCACGAAGTGACGGCAAACGCGCGTCTTACGGCCGCGAAGTGACGGCACGCGCATCTTACGGCCGCAACGACGACGAGCGACCAATCCCACCCCAGGGTGAAAGCTCGGCTCCCGCCCAACGAGACTTGGCTTGGTTGGATGAGTTGGCCGCCCAAGGGGCGGGGGCCGCCCAAGGGGCGGGGGCCGCCCAAGGGGCGGGGGCCGCCCAAGAGGCAAGGGCCACTCAAGAGGCAAGGGCCGCCCAGGGTATGGGGGCTGTCTTTGGGACAAGGGACAGCGACGCTGCTGTGTCGCCAGGGGATTCGGCGCAAGCCAGGGTCAGACCGGCCCTTCGCGACGGAGCGGAGATGCGCGTCACGCGAGTTTCTTCTGCCAACGCTCATCCGCCCCAATCCGCAAGCCGGCCGCGCGTCAGCGCCACACCTCCGCCGGACACAACACGGCCGGACCTTCCCAGAAATTTCACCTTCCAACGCTTGCCGGCTTGGTGGCAAGAGACTTTCGCCAGGCGGCGCGCGCCGCAATCCCGGTCAGAATGGTTGCGCGAATGAGTCGCGGGCTGGGCGCTTTGGCGCGTCATGATAGCGAGCGTCTATCGGGCCGCGCCTGGCTCGCGCAGCTGACTTCCGAGATCCGCGAGAGGGATGCGCGCGAAGGTTTGCTGCTCCCACCGGACGAGAAAGAAGGGCAAGGAAGCGCAGTGCCCCCGACCAAGGGGCTGCTTTGGCTCCAGGGAATCGCCACGCGCACGCTGAGGGCGAAAACCAGTCAACCGGCCGCGTTCAACGAAGCTGGCTCGCCAACATCGCCAATGGAGAGCGACGCTTTGGTGAATCCCTCGACCAGAGGGGATTTCGTCGCCGCACCGGAAACAGGAGCGCTCACCACCGCACCAACAGAGAGCGCGGAAACCACGATCATCGAAGAGCAGCTCCAGCGCGCTCGCCAGCTCGCTCGCGATGGTGATCTGGATAGCGCGCTGACGGTTTATGCGGATTTCTTGCCCGCGGGCCCGGGGCTGGAGCAATGTGCGGAAGATTTGGCGGCGCTCGCCGGTGTCCAACCACGCGATGCCAAGATCCACCAGATTCTCGGCGATGTGCAATGTGCCCTCGGTCGCTTGCGCGCGGCCTGCAACAGCTACCAACGCGCGCTAGCGGCGCTGACAGCAGACGCCGCCTAGCCGGTCCGGCGCAATCCATTGTCCTGTTCGCAATTCTTTACCAAAAAAAGGGGTATCTATGGAAAGGACCTTGATCATACTCAAGCCCGATGCTGTGCAGCGCGGGCTGGTTGGCGACATCCTGGCGCGTTTCGAGAGGCGCGGACTGCGCATTGTTGGAATGAAATGGTTGCAGGTTTCCCCAGCGTTGGCGCGCGCGCATTATGCCGAGCATGAAGGCAAGGTTTTCTTCGCCGACCTGGTCGCTTACATCACCGCTTCGCCGGTGGTCGTGCTGGCGATGGAGGGGAGCGCCGCCATCCTGGCCGCGCGCGCGACCGTCGGCGCCACCAATCCACGCGACGCCGCGCCGGGCAGCATCCGCGGTGATTTCGCCTTGGAAGTGTCCCGAAACCTCGTCCATGCCTCAGATAGCGCGGCCAGCGCCGAGCGTGAATTGGCGCTCTTTTTCACCGCCGAGGAATTAATATCCTGGCCCCGTGCCAACGATACCTGGATCTTCAGCAACTGACGCGCAACCTACTGTATCTTCAATAACAGTTGCGAGGAGGATTCCCAGAGGCTTTCCAGGTCATAATAGGCGCGCTGTTCCGGATGGAAGAGGTGGACGACCACGGTGCCGCAATCGATCAGTATCCAGCCGCTATTGGCTTGCCCTTCCTGATTGAGCGCCGGTCGCGGCTTGGCTTGGCGGCGGACTTCCTCGCGCACATGCTGGTTGAGCGCTTGCAATTGTCGCGCGCTGCTACCGCTGGCGAGCAGGAAGAAATCGGCAATCAACCCCTCTGGGCGCAAATCCAGTAAGGTGATATCGTTCGCTTTATGCTCTTCCAGGGTACGGGCTATCCGTTGGGCGAAGGCTAAGGAATCCATTTTTTCGGACCTCCGGCGGACGGGGCAATTTATTGTAGCATACCACCAATGGCCATTGGCTTGACGCATGGCATGAATGAAAACAACGACTCCACCCCCGAGCGGGAAACGCAAACCTGGCGCAATGAGCGGGGCGATATCCGTCTCGACCGTGCCTTACAAGCGCGTTTGCCGCAATATTCGCGCAGCTGGTTGCAACAACGCATCCAGGAAGGCGCCGCCGCTGTGGATGGCCGCGTCTGGCGCTGGCCCGGGCGCCGCTTGCGCGGCGGGGAATGGTTGCGCCTGAGCCTCCCCGCCGCGCCGGAAAAACACTTGCCGGCGCAAAGCATGCCGCTCAATTGGCTTCACGAGGATGACCAACTGGCGGTGCTCGATAAACCGGCCGGCTTGGTCGTGCAACCCGGCGCTGGCCGACGCGAGGGCACCCTCGTCAACGCCCTTTTCGCACGCTGGCCCGAGTTGCGCGAATTTTCGGGCGACCCAGAGCGCGCCGGCATCGTTCACCGCCTCGATAAAGAGACGAGCGGGCTCCTCATCGTAGCGCGCACCGAGGTGGCGCAGGCGGCTTTGCAAGCGCAATTCGCCGCACGTACCATCATGAAGCGTTATCTCGCTTTGGTGGAAAGGGTGCCACCCGAAAAGCAGGGAATCATCGATACCCCCATCCAGCGTGACCGTCAACACCGCCACCGCTTCCGCGTGGAACGAGGCGGTAAACGGGCGCTCAGCCATTTTCGCTGCCTCGAAGGCCCCCTACAAGGCGGACGCGCCCTACTCGAAATTCGCCCAGAAACCGGACGCACACATCAAATCCGCGTGCAAATGGCCCACTTGGGTTGCCCTCTGGTTGGTGATCGCCTCTATGGTTATCGTAAGCGAAGGCTGCCCTTGACGCGGCATTTTCTGCACGCGAGCGAGATCACTTTTGTGCATCCAAAAACCGCGAAGAAACTGACCTTTCAGGCACCCCTACCAGCGGATTTGGCGAACCTATTGCGCGAGATTGGCGGGCACCCAGAGCGCCTGCGCGCGCCCTAGGCACCGATTTCATTCAGGAAACAAAGGATACCGTCGTAGACGCCGCGTGCCACCAAGTCGCTATGCTGCGTGAGCAGGCGCCGATCCGCCAACAGGAAGCCCATTTCCAGGATGGCCGCCGGCGTATAGGGGTGAATTTCCACAAAAGAATGGTATTCGGTCATATCGCTGGTGACGCCCGCTCGCGGCCGCAATCCGGTCACTTGCGCATAATTCTCGCGGACACATTCCACGAGTAAATCATCCAATCCGCCCGCGGCGCGTGCCGAAGCCCGTGCCAAGAGAAAACCGGTCACATGTTCACCGTAATCCCGACAATCGTTGGCGTGCAGGGAAAGGAGTAAAGTGGCTCGGTAATTTTGCAGGCGCGTATCAAATTCATCCAGCAACTCAGCGTGGTAGCCCAGGCCACGCAGATGGAGCACCACTTGCTCGGCAACAATTTCGTTGACTTCGCGTTCGGTCAGCCCATCCGCACAAACCGCGCCGGGGTCGTTGTAACTGCCGCGATGCCCAGCAACGATACCGATTCGCCGTAGGTGCCGCGGCGTCGAGAGCGGCGCTGGTGTGGGCGCTTCGCTGGGTAAAAGGGCCGCGGCACGCGGCTGTGGTCGATTCTGTTGTACGGAGAGGGCGAAAGTGAATAGCGCTGCCAGGAAAAACGCCACCAAAGGCAACACGAGACCAGCGCGGAAAAAACCGCTGAAAAAAGCGGCAACGCCACTGTCGCTCGTACGGGCTGCGGCTTCTTCTCTCGGGTTGTCCGCGCCAGTCACAGCCGGCGCCACGGGCGCAGGACCATCGTCAACCTCCGCCACAGACTCATTCAGCGCAGAAGAAGCCTGACGACGAATGATCTCGACAAAAGTGCTCGCGGCGGAAGATTCGACACTTTCGTCGCGTATATCACTCATGCTTCCACCCAATGAAAGGTACCGGTGAAGAAATATCCTCACTCACTACTATATTCATTTGGTGAAAAGCGGGCTTGGCAGGTGGGTTATTCTTGTTCCAAGAACTCGTCGAATATTGCCAATACCTTCAGTAATTCGGAGAGGGTCAGGTCACCCATATGCGCGATGCGGAAAACCGCGCCGCGCAATTTTCCATAACCTTGATCGATGGTATAACCGCGTTCTGCCGCGAAAGCGGCCAACGCCGCCACATCGATACCACGCGCCCGGTTGTCCACAGCGGTCACGGTGGGGGAGCGCGCACCCTCCGCCGCGAACAAAGCGAAGCCGCGCGCCAACGCCCACCGCTGCGCCCGCTCCGCGAGAGCCGAATGCCGCGCCCAACGCGCTTCCAGCCCTTCTGCCAAAGCGCAGTCCAGTTGTCTATCCGCCGCGAACAGTAAAGACACCGGCGGCGTACTCGGCGTGTTATTGCGCTGTGCGTATTTCGCCAGTTCCAGAAAATCAAAGTAGTAGCCACGCGTGGCGATGGCACGCGCGCGCGCCATAGAGCTTTCGCTCACCGCAGCGAAAGCCAATCCCGGTGGCAAAGCGAAGCATTTCTGCGACGAAGTCAACGCCACATCAATTCCCCAATCATCCACACGCAGCTCAGCGCCAAGCACGCTACTCACACCATCCACCAAGTAGAGCGTCTCAGGATACTCTCGCAGCACCTCACCAATCGCGCGCACGGGGTTCAGGACGCCAGTACTCGTTTCGTTATGGACGACACAAACAGCGTCATACTCCTGCGCCGCCAGCGCCGCGGCGATTTGGTCGGGGCGGTGCGCTTCGCCCCAAGGCACCGCAAGGTTATCAACCCAGCAACCATTGGCCACACTCACCTGTTGCCAGCGCTCAGCAAAGGCGCCGCCCGTACAATGCAAAACACGTTTTCCCGGACGCACACAATTGCGCACGGCACCTTCCCAAAAACCGGTGCCGGAAGCCCCGACCAGGAATATGTTTTGTTGCGTGAGAAAGACCCGAGCCAATTTCGCCGCAATCCCCGCGTACAAGACCGCGAACTCGGGGGTGCGGTGCCCGATCATGGCGCCGGTTTGCGCCGCGCGAATTTCTTGGCGCACATCTACCGGACCCGGCAACAAAAGATAACTCATGAAGCTATCCGCGTATCTCGTCTGACGGTCCTGCGTATAGTACAACATCTTTCACTTTAATCTTCCAAAAAAGTGTTATTTTTCTTAGTAATTCGCCGTAGTCATAGGATTTGTCGAAATTGTGCAAAAAGTATCGTCGTCGCTGTCGCATGCGCTGATAAGGCAGATTATCCCTTTTATAACCCAATTTTTCGCAGAAAGAGGCTGAATTTGGGATATATTTTGCCAACAGCTTCGACAATGGGCGTAGGAAGTTTTCCACTCGTTGCACAGGCGACCGGAAATTCACGAATTTTACACAGGGTGTATACACAACTTATGCACAGGTTTGTTGACAGCGCTTGGGCGCGTATGTGCGCACGATATATCCCAAGTTATCCCAAATTGTGGAAACGTGGCCTCAGCGTCCGCTCACGCTCATGGGCATGATGACATGCACGAAGCGGTCGGCTTCTTCGCCGCCGCTGTTGTCCTTGTCGCTGGTTTCTGGCGCGGCGCGGATGACGCCGGGGTTGTTGGCCCCGCTGCTCTCAAAGATCACTTGGGGTACATTCAGTATGCTGAGTACATCGATGAGATAGCGGACATTAAAAGAGATTTCCAAGGCTTCACCGTCGACTTGGGCGGGTAGGTCGCCTTCATAATCGCCGCGCTCACTAGAGCGCCCACGGGTTACCAGCGAGCCGGGGGCGGTGTCATCTGCGGCCGGCTGTATGACCAGGGTGGTGCTATTCGCGGAATCCTTGGCGAATATCTCCGCGTGACGGCAAGCTTGCAGCAGTGTCTGACGGTCCAGGACGGTGCGTGTGTTGTAGCTATCGGGGATGATGGCGGCGAAATCGGGAAATTTCCCATCCAACAGCTGCGAGCTGAGTTGTAAGTCTTTGCTATGGAAGGTAACCAGCTTGCGTTCATCGGGTAGCGAGACGCCGATCAGTTCATCGTCCTCATCGAGGATGCGCTCGAGTTCGCGCAAGGAGCGCGCCGGTATGACGAATTCATGTTGAGTGTCATTCCCATTAGTGGTGGACTCCGCGAGCGAATCCAGTTGCGCGGTTCGTACCGAGAGGCGGTAGCCGTCGGCGGCGGCCATCGTCAACATGGGTCCTTCCAGCGATGTGTAAACGCCGGTGAGGATGGGTCGGGTGTCTTCGATGGCCGCAGCGAAGACCGTCTGGCGAATCATCTGCTTCAAGTCGCGCGCGGGGACATGGAATTGCGCTGACGCTGATTCCGGCACGAGCGGGAATTCTTTGGCGTCCACGCCCTTGATATTGCTGACGGCGCCGCCGCAGCGCAGGTTCACCTCTTGCTTTTTGGTATCCAGAGAAAGATCGACGCGCTCCGGAGCCAATTGATTGACGAGGTCGAGCAGGGTACGCGCGGGCAAGGTGATTTCGCCAACTTCATCGATTTTCGCGCCGACATCATAAGAGATCGTCAGGCGCAGGTCGGTGGCCACTAGGTGCAGGCGCGCGTCCTCGCAACGCAAGAGCACATTTTGCAAGACAGGCAGGCTCGGACGGCTCTCAACGGCGCGCGTGACGACGCTCAGGCCCTTGGCAAAATTTTGCTGTAATAACGATAGACGCATCATCGCCTCCTAGCCTATATCTTCATTATGCAGGAATTCTGGTCAAAAATCCAGCGCTGCTTTAACCAACATCATTATTTAGGAAAGCGTAGAGTTGCTCTTTTCGGGCGCGCAAGCCGGAACGGCTTTCCGCAAGCAAGCCGGCTTGCAAAAGAAAGCGAATATCACGGCGCAAGGTGCGCTCAGAGAGAGTAGTGTAGATGGCCGACAATTGCGGACTCAACTGCAGCAAATCATCGCGATTAATCCAGCCAAATTGCTCGCTGATGGCGTGCATCAATTGCGTTCTTCGCCAATTATTTTTCCGGTCATCGGCGCCCAAGTTGTCCGAGATATGTCTATCCCAATGCAGTGCCAATTGTGTTTCGTCCATGCGGTTGACGAGTTCGTCGAGCGCGTCGAGGAAACCCTGCAAGGCGTAGACTAGGAAGTCCCGGATGTTCACCTCGCCGCCGCGGAGGGGCGGCCGGCGCAACTGTGTGCGGTAGCGGGTGTGGGTGAGCGCGTAATGTCGGGGTAAAGACCAGGCAATGGTCGCTGGAAAGCCGGCTTGCCGCAAAACACCCTGTTCCACCAGGAGCGCCAGGCGTTGATTGCCCACAGAAAAGGGTTGGATCCAGGTGAGGTAACGATGGATGATGAGCGCGTGGAGGATGTCACCTCCACTGCCAAATTGGTTGGTGAGGGGGCGACGCAGTTCCTTTACCCAGGCTGCCAGGCGCTCGAGCGCGCGGGCGATCTCTTCCGCTGGCAAGGTTGGCTGCGGAAAGGCGTCGTCGACAGCGCGTCGTAAAGTGCCTGGGTTAGTATCCGAGCCTATGCTTTCCTCCATATCACGGAAGAGCCGCGCGTGCAGGGCGAGCAGCGCGCTCAATTCGAGGGCACCCCAATCCGGCGCACTGGGCGCCACGAGGGTTTCTTCGGCGGATATCAGGTTGCAGAGTTCTTGGCGTAAATAGGCGCGTGAGGGGGGGACTTGTAACTCCCCGGCGAAGAGCTGGCGGATGGCGTCTTCGCCCAGGGTGTTGCCGGCGAGCAAGGCCAGGGCGGCTAGTCCGCGGATTCGCACTTCACCCCGCAAAGTTTTCGTGACCGAAGGCGGCAACACGGCGCGTTTGACCTGCTCGGCGCGCGCCTGAACTTGACCCAATAACCAACCGCATTCCGCTGCGGCTCGGGGGATATCGAAATCATAGATTGGCGATAATTTCGTCTGCATATTCGTCCTTAATCTTCAATATGATGAATTATAGTCATCAACGCTGACTTGTCTCAGGATAACACAATTGTAATATTGGGTCAAATATACGGACAGATATTTGGACAGCGTGAAAAAACATTGAGAAAAGATTAAGATGAAGCTGCACAGACAACGCTCACGACTTTCAGCGTGGCTTCTCCTGTGTGGTTGGTGTGTGCAGTAAAATCCTATTGGATAGTGATGAGATCCGGGTAGCCGTTGGTCAGTTTCTCGCCACCGCTTGGGCGGGCGACGACGATGTCTTCCACACGCGCGGAGAGTTGACCGGCCAGCATGATGCTGGGTTCGATGGTGAAGCACATCCCTTCTTGTAGGGGGGTGCGGTCGCCGGCGGTGAGGAAGGGAGGTTCGTGCACATCCATGCCGATACCATGCCCGAGGCGGTGGCGAAAGGCTTCCCCGTAGCCGGAGTCTTCGATGACGGCGCGCGCCGCCGCATCGACCTCTTCGCAAGTCGTCACGCCGGCTCTCAGGGCGGCGACGCCAGCTGCTTGGGAGGCCATGACCAGGCGATGCACTTCGCGCTCTTCATCGTTCGGTTCCCCGAAGACCACCGTTCGCCCATAGTCATAGCAAAAGCCATCCAGGATGACGCCGAAATCGAAGAGCAGCGAAACCGGTGGGTCCAACCGGCGCGCCCAGCTTTCGCGGCGGTCGCTACGCCAATCCGGGCGCGAGGGGCCGGCGCAATATAGGGAGGTGGTGAAAGAGGGTCCGAAGCCGCCGCGTTGCCGCAGTTGGTGTTCTAGCTCGATGATCACTTCCAGTTCGCGCATGCCGTGGCGTAAAAGGGGTAGCGTTTCACGAAAGGCGGTCTCGGTCAGCTCGCCGGCGCGCCGCAGCATGGCGATTTCCGCTTCGCTTTTAAGGACGCGTTGCCGGCGTAGGATTTCGGTGGCGGAAAGGAATCTGGCTGCGGGCAAGATTCTTTGCAGCGCGACAACGGTGCGCCCTTCTGCGAAGTCGCTCAGGGCGACGCGTGGTTTTTCCGGTAGGCCGAAGCCGCGCAATAGGTCGCTGACTAGCGCCGCGGGGTCGCCCCATTCGCCGAGAACGCGCGTTTCAGCGGCGCCGATTTCCGCCAGTCCGCCGAATTCCGCGGTCATGCGCGAGAGCGTGAATATCGGCGCGGCGCTTGCGGTGAGCCAGACGCCTTCCAACCAGGCGCCGGGGTGCAAGACGGCGCCGTAGTTGGGGGTGTCGCGCGGGATGCCGGCGAGGTAGTGCAAATCGGAGGAGATGGGGAAGAAAGCCAAGTCCGCCTCGTTGGCGAGGGATTGCTGGAAGCGTTGGATGCGCTCCGCGTAATCGAACATGCGTAGCTCCTTGATTTCTCTGATTGCACTAATGGGATTATAACGCGCTCCGCCTTCCCCTACCCCGCAAAAATCGACCGACTTTCGTCGGTGGTTCTGAGTAGAGGATGGCCAATAGTAACGCTAGCGTCGTTTCCAAATCATCAGCGTGCAGTGTCTCGAAAGGAGAATGGGTATAGCGGGTGGGTACGCCGAGGGCGGCCGCGGCGACGCCCTGTTGCAAGAGCGCGCCTGAATCGGTGCCATAAATGCCATGCACGGCGTGTTGGAGCGGCAAACCGGCCGTTGCGGCCACATCGCGGATGCGATTGTTCAGCCGCAAGTTATAACCATAGAGGTCTTTGTGGATGAGGATGGGTCCGCCACCGAGGTGCGTGGATACATCGCGCGGGTCGACGCCCGGCACATCCCCGGCTAGCCCAGTATCCAGGGAGATGGCGTATTCGCAACCGATATCGGCTGTGATGGAATGCGCGCCGTATAGTCCGCTTTCTTCTTGCACACTGGAGCCGATGAAAAGCTCATAGCGCAAGCGCGCCGGTTCGAGTCGTGCCAACAACTCCTCCAATAAAGCGAGTGAGACGCGGTTGTCCATCGCTTTGCCGCAATACCACTTGCCGAAAGCGCGCGTCGGTGGATTCCAGATGATGCGGTCGCCAATGTGCAGCCCAGCGGCAAGGACCTTTTCGCGGCTGTTCAGGAAGAGATCGACGAAGAGGTCGTTCCAGTTCAGTGGGTTTTTTTCGCGCTGAGCGGGGGTGAGGATATGCCCGGTGAGGGTGGTGAAGACGCCCTCAACGAGCGCTCCGCGCCCAACCACGAGCGCCGGCTGTCCGATGGGAGTGCAATACATGCCGCGCCAATCGGGATGCCCGCGCGACTCGCGCTGCCCGGTTGTGAAATAGAGAAAACCGTCCTCGGCGATGTATTTCAGGGCGAAGCCGATTTCGTCGCCATGGCCGAGCAGGAGCAATCTCGGCCCTTGCCCGCCGACGTGCGCGAGGGCGTTGCCGACTGGAGTGAGCCAGGCTTCGTGTACCTTTGTCCGCCAGCGCGCCAGCGCCTCGGCGTGGACGCGCTCCTCGCGGCCGCCTGGGCCGGGGATTTCACAATAACGTTTGAGGATTTCGTATAGGGGCATCATCTCCCCTTTTGGTTCTTCAGTCGCGGGTCCAACACATCGCGTAGCCCATCTCCCAACAAATTGATGGACATGACCGTGAGCATGATGGCCAATCCGGGGAAGTTCATCATCCAATCGGCGCTGCGCAGGTAATCGCGCGCGGCGGCGAGCATCGCTCCCCATTCGGGCGTTGGCGGTTTCACCCCCAAACCCAAGAAGCTGAGCGCCGCACCGGCGATGATGGCGCTGGCGATGCCGTTGGTCGTCACAACGATGAGCGGCGCCAATAGGTTCGGAAAGATGTGTTGCCTAAGGATGCGCCAAGCAGGGGCTCCCAGGGACTGCGCGGCCGCGATGTAGTCCAGCTGCTTGATGGATAGGGTGCTGGCGCGGACAACGCGCGTATAGATGGGCACCGTTGCCACGCCCACGGCCAGCATCACATTGAAGAGGTTGCTACCCAAAACGGCGACGACCACCAAGGCCAGCAGGATGCCCGGAAAGGCCAGCATCACATCGATCAGGCGCATGATGAGCAAATCCACCCAGCCGCCGAGATAGCCGGCCAGCAAACCGAGTAGGGTACCGCTCGAGGCGGCCAAGAGCACAGCGAAGAGCCCCACCTGTAACGAGATGCGCCCGCCATAGAGCACGCGCGCGAAGACATCATGGCCAAAATGGTCGGTGCCGAAGGGGTGTTCGGCGCTGGGCGCTTGTAGGCGCGCGCGCGGGTTCAATTTCACCGGGTCATGATCGGTGAGTAGCGGAGCGGCTAGGGAAGCCGCAACGATGACTGTGAGTACCAGGGACCCGAGCGCAATGCTGCGATTTTTCAGCACGCGCCGCGAAAAATTGCGCCATTCAGTGAAGCGTGAGGTGGCTCCGTCCGCGCTTTCACTCATAGCGGATGCGCGGGTCGATCAGGGCGTAAAGTAAATCGATGCCGATATTGATGAGCACATAGGAGAGAGCGATGAAGATGGTCATCCCTTGCACGAGCGGGAAATCTTTATCCAGCACGCCCTTGAAATACATGCGACCGATGCCGAGGCGGGCGAAGATTGTCTCGGTGAGGACGGCGCCGGCCAGCAAGTTGCCGAAGGTCAATCCTAGGATGGTCACGAGTGGGATTAGGGCGTTGCGCAGGGCATGGCGCAAGGTGACGGTGCGCCGCGATAACCCTTTGGCGCGTGCGGTGAGCACATAATCTTGCCCGATGACCTCCAACAGGCTCGAGCGGGCCAGGCGTGCCAGCGAACCGGCCGATAGCAAGCCGAGGGCTAGCGCTGGCATCACGAGTTGGTCCAAAGAGCCCTGCCCCACTGGGCGGAACCAGTTCCAGTGTACGCTGAAGCGGCTGATGAGGAGGGGTGCCGACCAGAAGATGGGCATCGAGATACCGATGAGCGCCAGGACCATCGCCGCGGAATCCCAAAAGCTCCCATGCTTCAAGGCCGCGAAGATGCCCAGGCTGATGCCCAGCACCGCCGCGATGAGCAAACCGCTCAGTGTCAACTCTAGTGTATAGGGGAGGCGGCGCAGAATTTCCGGCAAAACAGGCTGTTGGTTGTTCAGGGAGCGACCAAAATCGCCTTGGGATAGCTGGCGCAGGTAGTTGAGGAATTGTTCGTGCAACGGTTCATTGAGCCCCATCTGTTCACGGATGCGCTCCAGTTGCTCGGGTGTGCTTGGCGCTTCGCCGAGAAAGATTTCCGCCGGGTCACCAGGGAGGAAATGCAGCAGCAAGAAGACGAGCAGCAATACGAGCAAGACGGTGGGTACCGCCTGCAGGAAGCGACCGGCGAGGTACCTGGCCATCGGGAATTGGGCGGCGAGCCCCAGATTTCAGCGAGCCCGCCGCCCACTATGCTTTACTCCGTGAAGCTAGCGGCGATGAAGTTGGTGATATTGCCGCCAGCGAGGTAGGTGACGCCTTGCAAGCGTGTGTCGCTGCCGTAGAGCAAGAAGGGGTCATTCAGGAAGATCATGATGACCTCGTCGGCCACCTTTTGCTGAATCTGTTGGTAGATGTCCGCGCGTTCCAGCGCATCCGCGGTGGAGGATCCGGCGTGGATCAGCGCGTCCATCTCATAATTTCGATAGCGGTTGCGGTTGGTGCCGCCGTCGGCGTTGGAGGAATGGTAGAGCGTGCGCATGACGCCATCGGGGTCCAGGTGGGTATCCCACCAATGCTGGGTGTGGTGCTCGCCGGCGCGGACAGCATCGAAATAGCCCGAGCGTGAGGCGAGGTTGAGGTTGAAATGGATACCGATATCTGCCAGGTAAGCTTGAATGACGGTGCCCATATCGACGAAGGTGGGCACATCAGCGCGCGTCCAATGTTCCAACCAGGCCATCTGACCGTTCTTCTCGCGGATACCGTCGCCGTCGGTATCCACCCAGCCGGCTTCGTCGAGGATGGCGCGGGCGCGATCGGGGTCGTATGGATAATCGGCGCATTGCACATCGCTGTAATAGGCCATCACTTTGGTGAGGGGGCTGCAGCCGGGCGTACCGAAACCGTTGAAGACGATGTCGACGATGGCTTGTTTATCGATCGCGTAGGCGACGGCCTGGCGTATCGCCAGGTCGTTGGAGATGGTGCGGTAGAAGTTGAACATCAGCGACCAACCATGGCCGGGTTGCTCGATACGATCGATCTTGAAGCGTTCATCGCTTTCCATGCGAGGGACATCGGGGGTGGGGAAATTGTTGATGAATTGCACCTGCCCGCTTTCCAGCGCCGCCAGGCGTGTCGAGGCTTCGGGGATGATGGTGAAGGTTATGCGTTCCAGTTTGGCCGGCCCGCTGTTGCCGAAAATGGATTCCGGTCCCCAGGACCAATCGGGGTTGCGCTTCAACACCACCTCCGATTCTGGCACATAGGATTCGACCATATAGGCTCCGGTGCTGACCACCGTCGTCAGGCCATAATCCTCACCCATCTCGGCCACGGCGGTTGGCGAGGTGATGCCCAGGAGCGGTGATGAGGCGGAATTCAAGAAAGGCGCGTAGGGTGCGCTGAAGCGAATGCTGACGGTGTGTTCATCAACCACCACGGTTTCTTCATAGGGTCCCAATAAGCTCAAGGCGCTCTGGGCATTGTTATCCGGGTTGATGATGCGGTCGTAGGTGAATTTCACCGCTTCGGCGTTCAGCGGCGTTCCGTCATGGAAGGTGACATCATCCCGTAGCGTGAAAGTGTATTCGGTCGCGTCCCCATTCACGCTCCAGTCAGTCGCCAGCCCGGGGTGAAAGGTTCCTAGGGGGTATTGCCAGATTAAGGGGTCGTAGACATGGCTCATTATGAGCACGACACTCGAGAAAGTGGTCAGATTGGCGTCCAAGGTATCCACATTGTTGCTGATGCCGAAATTCAGCTCGGACATCTCCTGACTGATTGCCGGCGTGACGGCGATGGTGAATAGCACGATGAAGAGGGCAAAACGGTATTTCATGAGGAATCTCCTTCCCTAAGGGGAAGTCCAATATAACGCGCGTGGATACAGAATCACAAGCGCGCAAAACACGATGCCAATCGCCTCTCCCTCAATCGATTTGGATTTCCGCGACTTGGAGGGAGTCTTCGCCGTTGGGGCCGCGCAGGCGCTGGCCATCCTGGCGGTGGTAGAAGCCGGTGATGAGGGTGTATTGGCCGGGGTCGAGGTCGGCGGGTAGGGGGAAGGCGAACTCACGGCTGTAGAGGATTTCTTCGGGGTCATCCCAAGCGCTGGTGCCGCGGCGTAGGAGGGTGTCGCTGAGGGGTTGGCCGTCGCTTTGGGCGACGATATGGCCGCTGTCATCGAGGAGGTGATTGAAGACTTGGTAGTCGGCGTCGGTGGCGGTCTGGGCTTGCCAATAGAGATGGAGGCGGAGGGTTTGTTCGGCGGCGGGAGAAGGGTTGTCGAGGTCGTAGCCGACGAGATGGATGGGTCCGAGTTGGCCGCTGGCGCTGTGTTGGATGGGTTGCAAATGGAGGATGACCATGGGCTGGGCGCGATAATTGGGCTGGGGTTCCCAAGCTTTCAGTAGGGTGGTCTCTCGCAGGTGTCCACCAGGGTCGGATTGGCGCAGTTCTTGGTATTCTTGGTGGTGGATGATGGCGTAATCGAGGTCGATATCGCGCCAATATTGGATGGAACGGTCTTGGAAGTTGTCAAGACTGGCCAGCTCGAAAGCGGTGTTGCCGGCATAACCACCCCAATCGCGGTTGAATAGTTTGCTATCTCGGTAATAAATGTATCGTCCGCTGGGTAGGGAGGTGTCCATATAAGCGGTGAGGAGGTTGCGTGGGTCGACCCGGAGGCTGTGTCGCAGGTCTTCAATGGAAGCGGATAGGTAGGGTAGGAAAAAGGCGAAGAGGGCGAGGAAGGCGAGGGTCATCCCCCAGCGTTGCCGCTGTCGGTCATAGCGCTGCAGCGCGCGGCGCAGGGTGTGCAAGAGCAGCGCGTATCCCCAAGCGGAGAGCATCACCAGCAAAGATAGCCAGGCGAAAAGGAAGCGATCCGCATGAGTGGTTGCGCCGAAGAAGCTGATGCCGACGACCCAGAGGAGCAGGGCCGTCAATAGGACTGCGAGCGCGCGGGAGCGTTCTCCTCGCCAGGAGCGGTCGCGGGCGATCAGGAGCAGACTCAACCAGCCGGGGACGAGATACTGCCAATCGATCCAGCGCACATTCAGGACATCGCCAATATTCGCCAGCACATTCGCCAACAGCGTCAAGGGGTTGGGGAGGGAGCGAACTTGGATATGGCCGGCGCTGACCCAATCCTGGTTCGGATTGGTGGTATCGGTGACGAGGTAGGCATCCAGGAGGGGGGTCAGGAACAGTAGATAGGCGCCGAAAAGCGCGAAGCGGGCACAGTTTTCCAAGATGCGGCGCCTTGGGACCCCGCCCCAAAGCGGGGCAAAAAGCACCACGGGAGCCAGGAAAACGGTGTGGTACTTGGACAATATGGCCAGCATCAAGGCATAAGTGGCGAAGGTCGACGAGCTTTCTCGGCGGTAGCGCATGGCGGCGAGGGTCAGGTAGAGGGCGAGTATGGCGAAGAAGGCGACGAAGATCTCCGCGGTGCCCCAGCGGCTGTTGTGGACGAAGAGGGGCGTGATGCTCCAGAGGGCGGCGCCGAGCAGCCCAGCCAGGCGGCCGCAGAGGTGGTAGCCGAAAAGGGCGGTGGTGCTGATGATGCCGAGGCTGGTGGTGATGGCGATGAGGCGGACGATCCAAACGACGCTGGCGGGGGGAAGCTGCGGGTCTTGGAAGAGGCGCATGACGAGGTAGTAGATGTTGATGATGACGGGTGGATAATGATGGAAATTCATGCTTTTCGCGGTGCCGAAATCGATATTCATGCGCCCGGCTAGCGCGAAGAAGATCTCATCCGGCTGGTCAAGGCGAGGCAGGCCGAAGGCATAACCCGGATAGCGCAGGGCGCCGGCCAATACGAGGATGGCCAGGAGCGCCAGCCACCAGTTGCGCCCTGGCCAGCGGAAGGGTTCTGCGCCGTGGTTTTGTGTTGGCTTGCTGGTGGCGCTGATCATCCCTACTCTAGCATCCTTCTTTTTCAGGGGTGACGACGATTTTACCGAAATGGGCATGTTCATCCAAGAGGCGATGCCCTTGGTCGAATTCGGTGAGGGAACGCGCGCCGAGCTGTTGCGGCAATTGCGCGAGGTGGGGGATGATTGGGCAGCAGCGGATTGATCACCCTCTCAATCGATATGGATTTGCGCGACTTGGAGGGAATCTTCGCCGTTGGGGCCGCGCAGGCGTTGGCCATCCTGGCGGTGGTAGAAGCCGGTGATGAGGGTGTATTGGCCGGGGTTGAGGTCGGCGGGTAAGGGGAAGGCGAACTCGCGGCTGTAGAGCATTTCTTCAGGGTCATCCCAGGCGCTGGTGCCGCGGCGTAGGAGGGGGTCGCTGAGGGGTTGGCCGTCGCTTTGGGCGACGATATGGCCGCTGTCATCGAGGAGGTGATTGAAGACTTGGTAGTCGGCGTCGGTGGTGGCCTGAGCTTGCCAATAGAGGTGGAGGCGGAGGGTTTGTTCGGCGGCGGGGGAAGGGTTGTCGAGGTCGTAGCCGACGAGGTGGATGGGGCCGAGTTGGCCGCTGGCGCTGTGTTGGATGGGTTGCAAACGGAGGACGACCATGGCCGGGTCGCGAAATCGTGAGTCCGGCGGATAGGATTTTAGTAGGACGGTCTCACGGACGAAATCATGGTCGCCATCCTCATCCTCGCGCCATAACCAATATTGGTCGTAGGGGAGGATGGCGAAGTCTACCCCCTGCGCGCGCCATTCGGCTACGGTTGTTGCGGAGAAAACACTACCTGCGTAGTGGAAAGGCGTTTTGCCGGCATAACCACCCCATTCGCGGTTGAGGGTTCGGAGAAGAGAACTGGTGCTGATGAATTGGCCGGCGGGCAGCGCGGTATCTGCCCAGTTCGCCAGGTCGTTGCGGCGGTCGGGACGGATGAGATCTTGGATATTTGCGAGATTATCACGCAGATTGGGTGAGTTGAGGAGGAGCAAGGCACCGAGGCCGAGGGTAGCCCAGGCGCCCACCCGGCGCTGCCCATAGCGGCGTACCAGCAATTGCCACCATTGCGCATAACCCACTCCTGCCAGAGTGATTGCCAGGGTGACCGCCGGGATCATGAAACGGAATGCCGGTTGATTGAACCAGCCCAGCACCAATAGCCATAAGCACACGAGCGCCGCTAAGGAGATGGCGATTCGTCGCTCGCGGAGTGGTCGCCGTATGAGCAAGACCAGACCCAACCAGCCGGGCAATAGTGGTAAAGCGGGCACCACTTTCAGCGCTATGGCGATAGGGGCAAATATTTCATCCCAATTTAGGTTGTCGATTCGGACATGTTTTATCCAGGCGTTGACGACCTCATAATCCTCCTGCGGTGTATTGAAGGCTTCCAATACTGGGGTGAGGAAGATCAGCCAGGCAGAGAAGAGCGCGAAGCGGAACAGGTTTCCGAACAGGACGCGGCGGATATCCTTGCTCTTATAGCTGCGGGGATCAGCAATGAGTGGCGCGAAGAGTACGAAGGGGGCGACCAACAGTGCCGAATATTTGAATAGGATGGCCAACATCAAGGCATAGACGCTGGCGGCAGTGTAGTGGTGGCGTGAATGCCTGGCGCCGCTGAAGGCCAGCCAGATGGATAGAGTGGTGAATAGTATGAGGTAAATCTCTGGTGTGGTGAAGCGGCTATATTGCACCATGGCGGGAGTGATGCTCCAAAGGAAAGCGCCGAGCAATCCGGCCAACTCACCCGCGAGCGTATAAGCCAAGAGGGCGATGGCGACCATCGTCGCCAGACTGACGAAGACCGAAAGCAGGCGCAAACCAGCTAGCGAGGTTGATGGCGGAGTTGTGGTGTCGTGAAAGAGGCGCAGCGCTAGGTAATGTATCGCGAGGATGCCGGGTGGGTAGTTGTGATAATGGAGGTCTTTGGCGGTGCCCGAATCCAAAATCATTTTGGCGGCTAGGGAAAAGTAGACCTCATCAGCAGAGACCTCCTCCGTCGGACCCACTTTTTCCACATAGGGCAAGCTAAAATCGTAGCCAGGAAGGCGCAGGGCGCCGGCCAACACGAGGATGGCCAGGAGCGCCAGCCACCAGTTGCGCCTTGGCCAGAAGGGTTGCTCGGCGTTTCTTTCCATGCGAATGGATCTCTTTCTCATCGTCGCTCGCTGATGCACCCTGAGATGTAGGGTACACCAATCGCCCATATGCGCCTTTTGCGATTATACTGCGGGGATGACGACCCTGAGGGAGGCTGTTCGTTGGCGTGCTTTGGCGTTGGGTGGCGATGCGACCAGCACCCATGCCTTGCACCTGGGTGAGGTGGGTAGCGACGGCCCGCTCGCCTTGCTTTGCGCTGGGTTGCATGGGGACGAGGCCCCTTGGGGCGCCGCGGCCATCGCTCGCTTTCTCGCGGCGACGCCACTGGCGGATTTGCGCGGCCGCTTGCGCCTCATCCCGGCCGCCAACCCCAACGCCCTGTCCCATGACGCGCGCTGTGCACCCCTCGATTCCTTGGATCTTAACCGCCTCTTCCCTGGCGATGAACATGGTTCGCATTCCGAGCGCCTCGCCGCCATCATCACGGCCGAAGCCCTGACCGATGCGGCTTGCGTCATCGATATCCACGGTGGGGGTAGTTGGTGTGTTAACCATTTCGTGCATCAGGACGCGGGAGAAAGGGTTCTTTCCAGCAGTTTTGGCGCTGCCTTCGCCGCGCGCATGCCGGAGCGCGCCGATACCCTGACGGGATATGCCAAGGGCTTGGGTAAGTCAGTCGTTGCGGTGGAGATGGGTGGCCGTAGCGCGCGCGAGGGCGAATGGATTGCCCAGTTGGCGAGGGGGTTGCGGCGGGCTTTGGGGCGTGTCGGTGTATTGGATCGCTTGTCGGAAAAAGAGCCCCCTCCCCCGCCCAGGGAGGTGCGCGAGTTGCGTGTTTTGCGCCCGGCGAACGGCGGCTTGTTCGAACCCTTTCTGGGCGCCGCGGCGGTGGGTACGGTAGTCCGCCAGGACGAGTTACTGGGTCGTTTGCGGCACCCCGCCACCCTGGAAACGCTGCAGGAATTCGTCGCGCCCTTTGAAAATACGGCCTTGTTGCTCTTGCGCCCTCATCTTGCGGCGCTGGAAGCGGGCGCGCTGATTTATGTTCTCGGCCGTCTGGATTGAAGGGGGAGGGAAATCATGGCGGAAAAATTGCGAGTCGGTGTGATTGGCGCGGGGCGTTGGGCGGCGGGTGCGCATCTGCCCGGTTTTGCGCGCAGCCCACTCGCCGAGCTGGTCGCCATTTGCGACCGCGATATCGATTTGGCACGGCAACGCGCGCGTGAATTCCAGATCCCGCAAGTCTATAGCGACTATCAGGAGATGCTATCCCGAGCCAACTTGGATGTCGTGGATGTCTGCACACGTGCCGCGCCAGCTGACCCGGATAACCACGAGATCTTGGCCTTGGCGGCCCTAGAGGCCAACGCCCATTGCCTTTGTGAGAAGCCCGTCTGCCATGATTATCGTCGCACTTGGCGGGCGCACGAACGCGCGCAGGCAAGAGGTTTGAAGACCAAGGTCGGGCTGACCTTCCGTTATGCCCCCGCCATGCAATACATGCACGAGCTGATTCGCCAAGGTGAGCTGGGCGAGCTCTTCATCTTCAATGGCTATGAGCAAAACTCACAGTTCATCTCGGCTGAGGAACCGGTGACGAAAGCGGACCTCATCCCGCCCACCGAAGCGGGGGAAGCGATACGCGTCTCGGCGTTGGAAGGCTACGGCGCGCCCATCATCGATATCAGCCTTTGGTGCTTTGACGCCGAGTTGAGGCGGGTGGTGGGCACGATGCAGAATTTCATCCCCTATCGAAGGAACGCTGCGGGAGAAAGGGTGCGCAGCCACATCGACGATGGCGATGTCTACATCGGCGAATACCAGGGCGGTGGTTTTTGCACAATCCAGAACAGCTATGTCACGGTGGGGAACTACCCCGGCTTGGAGGCGCGCGTCTATGGCAGTCGCGGCGCGCTCCATTGCCGTCTAGTGGAGGAATTTGGCGTTTGCCAGACCCTGCATGGGGCCAAGCCCGCGGCGGTGGAATTCCAACCCTTGACGGTGCCGCCACGCTTTTTCCCGCCCGGATATCAAGAAGGTGAGCCCTGGCCTTCGCTCTTTTATGCCAATCTGGTGCACAATTTCATGGAAGAAATCAGCGTTGGTGGCGAGGAGAACCAAGGCAATTTCGCGCAGAGCGCGCGCGTACAGGAAATCATCAACGCGGTGGAACGCTCCTTTCGTGAAGCCCGTTGGGTGGATTTGCCCTTGGATTGATGTCGGCGCTTGCGTATTCGCGAAAGAGACGCTCATATTGGCTGATGGTGCGCGGCAAAGAGAAATGCCCTTCCACCTCGGCGCGCGACTTTTGATAGACCTGCGGTTCTGCCAGGATGGCCAATATATTCTCGCCGATGGAGCGCCAATCGCCCCGCTGCGCGAGACGCCCCATCGCGGTTTTCAGCACGGGGACGCGCCCGCCCGGCGTATCGGTCATCACGACCGGCGTCCCGCAGAGCATCGCCTCGACTTGTACGAGTGAGAAGCACTCCGTATCGCTCGTTAGGGCCAAAACATCACAGGCAGCGTAGAAATTGGCCAGCTCTTGCATGTCGTCGAGCAAGCCGAGGAAGCGCAATTGTCGCGCGTGGCGCGCGCGCAAGGGCTGGCAACGCTGCCAGAAATCCTCGTAGGGGATAACGCATTCGCCAGCGAATACGAGGCGCGCTTCCGGGTAACGCTCATTGATGACCGCGAGGGAGCGCAGGAGCAGGTCGGGACGCTTCTCTCTCACGAAGCGCCCGCAGAAGCCGATGATGGGTCCGCCCGTCGGCGCCCATTCGGCGCGCCGTTCCCGCACCTTTTCTGGTTGCGGCGTGGGGATTTGGATGGGCGGATGGATGATGGAGACTTTCTCCGCAAAAGGGCGCAGGTAAGCGGAATGGGCAGCGTAATCTTCACTATAGGCGATGAGCCGCCGCGCGCGCCGCGCCAGGCTCTGGTAAAAGCGGAACATCAAAGCGGTGATCAAGCGATTGCTGAGCCCTGTCCCTAGGACGAGGTCGCCATGGTGGGTGGCGACGATTGGTCGCCGCAAAACGCCAGCCAACGACGAGAGCAGCGCCGTCTCCAACATGGGTAGGTTGACCCAGAGCAGGTCATGCTGCTTGAGGAGACGCGCTGCCACCCAGGGGTAAGCGGGCAAGAGCAATCCGCGGCTGATGCGCAGCGGCAAGGGCCAAAGGCGCACGACGCGCACGCCCTGCAACCATTCCTCAGGCGGCAAATCCGCTTGATGTTTGGCGGTCAGCACCGTGACAGTATGGCCGCGGCGCGCCAGCTCTTCGGCCACGCGCTGGACATGAATCGTCAGTCCGGTGCGATGTGGCGAATAGTAGAGCAAGGCGATGAGGATGCGCAGTGGTCGTTCGTTGGCGTTTTTTTGCGGCATTCCAGGGGAATTCTGTTCGGAAATCTCACGACGGGTGGGCAGGAAAATCGCGCGCGCCGAGTATAGTGGCTGCGCGACCCACCTAGGATAGACAATTCATAAGCAGATTGACAGCGCGTGCCGTCACCTCGCGGCCGTAAGACAGCGCGTGCCGTCACTTCTCAGACGCACCAACACCCCCACCGGCTTGGCGAGGGTGTTGGTGTTCGCTGGGTCTAGCGGTTGTTGTCGAGTTCAGTCTTTCATTTCATCAGCCAATATAGCCCGGGCAGCCCACACCCGGCGGTGTGCTGCTGTAGGTCGTCTCCGTGCTGATGATGACGGGAGTCAAACCGCCCTTGAGGGTGTTGTGTAAGACCTTGTTCTCCATATCCGGGCCATCGGAGACCGTCACATTGCCATCGGCCCAGACGCGCACCGCGTAGCGCCCATCCGGCGATGACGCCACACAACCGGCTCCACTCACGGCGTCGACGGCCGTCTGCGCGACATCCATGACCCAATGCCCCACGCTGTCGCTATCCACGCGGTAAATCCGCAGCACCAGCACGCCGCCGCGGTTGATGAGGAAGTAGGCGCTCCCTGAACCGATCATCCCACCGATGCGCCCGTCTTCAGAGAGGCTCGGCATGGGCATTCCAGCGCCAGCAGCACCATCACCACCAGCCGCTGGTTCGGGTGTCGGTGTCGGGCGGGGCGTCGTCGAGGCGGTGTTCTCGTCACAGGCGTTGCTCTCTGTTTTCAGCTTGCCACTCCATAAAGCAGAGAAGCCAGGGGCAATGTCTTGGCCTGAAGGGATAGCCCAACTGTATTCTGCGCCATCGGAATCCAGGTTGCCGGCAACATCGATGCAACCCGCATCATAAATGTCGAAGCGACCATCCGCCAATGGATAGATGGCAGCCCAGCCTCCCACATTGTTCTTCATCGTGAGCAAACCCTCTACGACCAGGTTGTCGCCTTTGGGTATCTTGATGACGGTGGCTTCATTTGCGCCGGTGACTTGGTTGCCGGTGAAAGTGGAATTCTTGAAAGTCACTTTCCCAGTACCGGTCACACGGATGGCGCCACCGCGGGTGTTCTGGATGGTCACATTATCCAATATCAGGGTACCATTCTTGAGCAAGATGGCCGGATCGGGGTCGCCGCCGGTCGGCGAGGCCGCGTCGCCACCACCCTCGATGGTCAGATTCCGCAGCGTCAAACTGATGTTGTCGCTGCTTTCGAAACTGATGACCGTTCCCGAATCGTTGTAGCGGGATTTTTCAGCGGCATAGATGGTGAAACCAGCGCCATCAATGGTGAAGGTCTTGCCGTTGATGACATCCAAGACACGGATGTTCACACCATCCACGAATGTGCCGCAATCCTTCGTCATCGTGAAGGTTGTCCCAGTAGCGGCATCTTCATCCCACCCCATCACGGTGGCGTCTTCCCGGCAGTCCGCTCGACTCTGTGCCGCAACCGGCCCTACCGCCAACGACAACAGCAACAGCAAAAAGATGCCCAACGCTGACGGACGGGCAATGGTCCAAGCTTTTCCCTTCATGATTACCTCCCCAATTTCCTCCAATTCAGCATCCGCCAGCAATCCAGACCCAGCGGAAATCCAATGCAATCCCATCCTACCCCCCCCCCGAAATTTGTCAAGGCCGCGCCGCCGCGCCGCAAAAACCACCCCCGCCGGCGGGGGCGGGGGTGTCGGTGTTCGCTGGGTCTAGCGGTTGTTGTTGAGCTCAGTCTTTCATTTCATCAGCCGCTATAGCCCGGGCAACCCATGCCCGGCGGCGTGCTGCTGTAGGTCGTATCGGTGCTGATGACGGCGGGGGTCAACCCACCGCGGAGGGTGTTGTGCAAGACCTTGTTCTCCATATCCGGCCCATCGGAGACGGTCACATTGCCATCGGCCCAGACGCGCACCGCGTAGCGACCGTCCGGCGAGGCGGCCACGCAGCCCGGTGCACTCACGGCGTCGACGGCCGTCTGCGCGACATCCATGACCCAATGCCCCACGCTGTCGCTATCCACGCGGTAAATCCGCAGCACCAGCACGCCGCCGCGGTTGATGAGGAAGTAGGCGCTCCCTGAACCGATCATCCCACCGATGCGCCCGTCTTCAGAGAGGCTCGGCATGGGCATTCCAGCGCCAGCAGCACCATCACCACCAGCCGCTGGTTCGGGTGTCGGTGTCGGGCGGGGCGTCGTCGAGGCGGTGTTCTCGTCACAGGCGTTGCTCTCTGTTTTCAGCTTGCCACTCCATAAAGCAGAGAAGCCAGGGGCAATGTCTTGGCCTGAAGGGATAGCCCAACTGTATTCTGCGCCATCGGAATCCAGGTTGCCGGCAACATCGATGCAACCCGCATCATAAATGTCGAAGCGACCATCCGCCAATGGATAGATGGCAGACCAGCCTCCCACATTGTTCTTCATCGTGAGCAAACCCTCTACGACCAGGTTGTCGCCTTTGGGTATCTTGATGACGGTGGCTTCGGTTGTGCCGCTGACTTGGTTGCCGGTGAAAGTGGAATTCTTGAAAGTCACTTTCCCAGTGCCGGTCACGCGGATGGCGCCACCGCGGGTGTTCTGGATGGTCACATTATCCAATATCAGGGTTCCATTCTTGAGCAAGATGGCCGGATCGGGGTCGCCGCCGGTCGGCGAGGCCGCGTCGCCACCACCCTCGATGGTCAGATTCCGCAGCGTCAAACTGATGTTGTCGCTGCTTTCGAAACTAATGACCGTTCCCGAATCGTTGTAGCGGGATTTTTCAGCGGCATAGATGGTGTTACCAGCGCCATCAATGGTGAAGGTCTTGCCGTTGATGACATCCAAGACACGGATGTTCACACCATCCACGAATGTGCCGCAATCCTTCGTCATCGTGAAGGTCGTCCCAGTAGCGGCATCTTCATCCCACCCCATCACGGTGGCGTCCTCCTTGCAATCCGCTCGACTCTGCGCCGCAAGCGGCCCAGCCGCCAACGACAAAACCAGCAACAACAAAAAGCTCCCCAACGCTGACGGACGGGCAATGGTCCAAGCTTTTCCCTTCATGATTACCTCCCCAATTTCCTCCAATTCAGCATCCGCCAGCAATCCAGACTCAGCGGAAAGCCAATGCAATCCCATCCTACCCCCCCCCCGAAATTTGTCAAGGCCACGCCGCCGCGCCGCAAAAAACACCCCCGCCGGCGTCGTGGCGGGGGTGTTGGTGTTCGCTGGGTCTAGCGGTGTTGTTGCGTTCAGCCTTTCATTTCAGCTCAGCCGATATAGCCCGGGCAACCCACGCCTGGCGGGGTGCTGCTGTAGGTCGTCTCCGTGCTGATGACGGCCGGAGTCAACCCACCCCTGAGGGTGTTGTGGAAGATCTTGTTCTCCATATCCGGCCCATCGGAGACGGTGACATTGCCATCGGCCCAGACGCGCACGGCGTAGCGCCCGTCCGGCGACGAGGCCACACAACCGGCCCCACTCACGGCGTCGACAGCCGTCTGCGCGACATCCATGACCCAATGCCCGACGCTTTTGTCATCCACGCGGTAAATCCGCAGCACCAAGACGCCGCCGCGGTTGACGAGGAAATAAGCGCTCGCCGAGCCGATCATCCCGCTGATGCGCCCGTCTTCAGCGAGTCCGGGCATTCCACCGCCATCACCATCACTGGCCGTCGAGGCAGTGTTCTCGTCACAGTTGTCGTTGGTTACGGTCGGCTTTCCGTCCCATAGGGTTTGGAGTTCCGCCGTTAGGGCAGGATGGATATCGGAGGCAGTGCCGGCGGCATTCTGGTTACCCGAAACATCCAAGCAATACAGGGTATCAATGTCGAGGGTGGCCCCCGCTTTTAGGTGTATGGCACCCACGCCACCCGTATTGGTCTTCAAAGTGAACAAATTCTGCAGGACCAGTTCACCATGATCTATCGTGATGGCGGCGCCTTGAGTATCCGCTCCGGCGCCGCTGACTTGGTTGCCGATGAGTTTGACATTCTTCAGGGTGATTTTCCCAACCCTGTCGGGCTCAATCGGGTCGGCAACCATGCGAATGGCCCCACCACGGGTATTCTGGATGGTGACATCCTCCAACACCAAAATGGCACTTGTGCTCACGATGGCCGGATCCGGAGTGTTGTCTGTTCGCGATGCCCCAGTCTCGGTGCCGCCACCCTCGATGGTGAGATTCCGCAGCGTCAGCATCCTTTCGCGACCATCTTCAAAGCCAAAGACGGTGCCCACAGTGGAGTATCGAGCTTTAGCAGCGGCAAATATGGTGAAACCGCCACCTTCAATGGTGAAGGACTTGTCTTGCCTGATCTCGAGGTAATCGGCATTTGTCGTTTGGCAATTCTTCGTCATCGTGAAGGTCGTCGTAGCCGCGGCATCAGGATTCCAGGCGGGGGTAAAGACGCTGGAATCGGTGAAACAATTCGGTCTACCGTCCTGCGCCGCAACCGTCCCGGTCGCCAATGATAGGACGACCAGCAGCAAAAAATGAGCAGCGATGTATGGATAGAGGATGATCGAAGTACTCTTCTTCATGGTTGCCTCCATTTTGAGATGCGAGCGAAAATTGGACACAACCGAATTCTACTACCCCCCCCCTTAAGATTTCTTAAGACCACAACAGTCCATACCAGACCACGCAAGTCCACGCGTCAAAAAACACCCCCACCACGGCGGCGGGGGTGTTTGCTGAGGAGATTTGGTTTCTGCTGGGTTGTTGTGAAGCTCAGCCTTTCATTTCATCAGCTCAGCCGATATAGCCCGGACAACCCACGCCCGGCGGCGTGCTGCTGTGGGTCGTCTGGGTGCTGATGACGGCGAAACTCAATCCGCCCATCAGCGTGCTATGGAAGACCTTGCTTTCCATGTCCGGGCCATCGGAGATGGTGACATTGCCATCGGCCCAGACGCGCACCGCGTAGCGCCCGTCCGGCGAGGCGGCCACACAACCCGCCCCACTCAGGGCGTTGACGGCGGTCTGTGAGACATTCATGACCCAATGCCCGACGCTGTTGCCGTCCACGCGGTAAATCTGCAGCGTCAACACGCCGCCGATGTAGGTGAGGTAGTAGGCGCTCCTATCCGAGCCCAGCGTCCCTTTGATGCGCCGACCGTAATTGCTGTCGCCCATGCGCATCTTATCGCCGATCGTCATTTCTTTCTGGCTGGTGGTACCGCCATTACCGCCGCCACCGGTACCACCGCTGGGAGCCGTGGTCGCGGCGGTTGTGGCGGTGGCAGTGGCCGTCGCCGTGGGTGCGACGGTACCGTCACAGCTGTCGTCGGTTACGGTCGGCTTTCCATCCCATTTGGTCTTGAGGTCCCCCGTTAGGGCGGGGTGGATATCGACGGCAGTGCTGCTGGCATTCTGGTTGCCGGAAACATCCAAGCAATACAGGGTATCAATGTCGAGGGTGGCCCCCGATTTTATGTGCATGGCACCCACGCCACCCGTATTGGTCTTCAAAGTGAACAAATTCTGTAGGTTCAATCGACCACTGTTCAGCGTGATGGCGGCGCCTTCGGTTGCCGAGCCGGTACCGCTGACTTGGTTGCCGATGAGTTTGACATTCTTCAGGGTGACTGTCCCGCTGCCAATCACGCGGATGGCGCCACCACGAGTATTCTGGATGGTGACATTCTCCAATGTCAAGCTGCCATTCCTGACTATGATGGCCGGATCGGGGTCGCTGCCGGTGGGCGAGGCCGCATCGCCACCACCCTCGATGGTGAGATTCCTCACCGTCAATGAAATGTTTGTCCCACCTCCGCCCACACCTTCGAATTCAAAGACGGTGCCGCCATCGTTGTAGAGGGATTTGCCGGTCGCATATATGGTGTTATTCCCGCCTTCAATGGTGAAGGTTTTGCCGTTGATGACCGCTAAGGGACGCAAGTTCGTACCATCGGTGGTGGTGCAATCCTTCGTCAGCGTGAAGGTCGTCCCAGTAGCGGCATCTTCATCCCAATTGGGAGTGAAGACGCCGTCGTCGTACTTGCAATCCGGTCGGGTCTGCGCGGCAAGCGGCGCGGCCGTCAACGACAGGGCGACCAGTAGCAAAAAGATGAGCAGGGTTGACGGATGGAGAATGTTCCCAGCATGATTCTTCATGAATATCTCCTCAATTCAATATCCGATTCAGCACAATTTCAGCATCCGTCAGCAATCCAGACCCAGCGGAAAGCCGACGCAGCCCCATCCTACCCCCCCCCCGAAATTTGTCAAGGCGGAGCGCAAAAAAAACACCCCCACCACGGCGGCGGGGGTGTTTGCTGGGGAGATTTGGTTTTTGCTGGGTTGTTGTTGTTCAGCCTTTCATTTCAGCTCAGCCGATATAGCCCGGGCAACCCACGCCTGGCGGCGTGCTGCTGTGGGTCGTCTGGGTGCTGATGACGGCGAAACTCAATCCGCTCATCAGCGTGCTATGGAAGACCTTGCTTTCCATGTCCGGGCCATCGGAGATGGTGACATTGCCATCGGCCCAGACGCGCAGGGCGTAGCGCCCGTCCGGCGAGGCGGCCACACAACCCGCCCCACTCACGGCATTGACAGCGGTCTGCGCGACATTCATGACCCAATGACCGACGCTTTTGTCGTCCACGCGGTAAATCTGCAGCGTCAACACGCCGCCGATGTAGGTGAGGTAGTAGGCGCTCCTATCCGAGCCCAGCGTCCCTTTGATGCGTCGACCGTAATTGCTGTCGCCCATGCGCATCTTATCGCCGATCGTCATTTCTTTCTGGCTGGTGGTACCGCCATTACCGCCGCTACCGGTACCACCGCTGGGAGCCGTCGTCGCGGCGGGGGTGACGGGCGTCGGAGTGACGGGTGTGGCAGTGGCCGTCGCCGTGGGTGCGACGGTACCGTCACAGCTGTCGTCGGTTACGGTCGGCTTTCCGTCCCATTTGGTCTTGAGTTCCCCCGTTAGGGCGGGGTGGATATCGACGGCCGTGCTACTGGCGTTCTGGTTGCCCGAAACATCCAAGCAATACAGGGTATCAATGTCGAGGGTGGCCGCCGATTTGATGTGCATGGCACCCACGCCACCCGTATTGGTCTTCAAAGTGAACAAATTCTGTAGGTTCAATCGACCACTGTTCATAGTGATGGCGGCGCCTTCGACTCCCGAGTTGGTACCGCTGACTTGGTTGCCGATGAGTTTGACATTCTTCAGGGTGACTGTCCCGGTACCGTCCACACGGATGGCGCCACCGCGAGTATTCTGGATGGTGACATTCTCCAACACCAAGGTGCCATTATTGACGATGATGGCTGGATTCGGCTTGGAGCCTGTTCGCGCGGTGCCACCACCCTCGATGGTGAGATTCCTCACCGTCAATGAAATGTTGGCGCTTCCTTCGAATTCAAAGACGGTGCCGCCAGTGTTGTAGAGGGATTTGTTCGTCGCATATATGGTGTTATTGCCGCCTTCAATGGTGAAGGTTTTGCCGTTGATGGTCGCTAAGGGACGCAAGTTCGTCCCATCGGTGGTGGTGCAATCCTTCGTCATCGTGAAGGTCGTCCCAGTAGCGGCATCTTCATCCCAATTCATGACGGTGGCGTCAGACTTGCAATCCGGTCGGGCGGACTGCGCGACAAGCGGCGCGGCCGTCAACGACAGGGCGACCAGTAGCAAAAAGATGAGCAGGGTTGACGGATGGAAAATGTTCCCAGCACGATTCTTCATGAATACCTCCTCAATTCAATATCCGATTCATCATCACAAGTTCAGCACCCGCCAACGATCCAGAGGGCAAAACTCGACAATGCGCTTATCATATACCCCCCCCCCGAATTTGTCAAGGCAACAGCGCAAAACACCCTCGCAAAACTTTCACAATCTTCACACCTTAAAAAAGGTGGTCAGCAAGACAGGAGCGCCATCTTACCCCCCCCCCGAAATTTGTCAAGGCGGAGCGTCAAAAAACACCCCCGCCGGCTTGGCGGGGGTGTTGGTGGGCGTTTTGGTGGAATCAGCCAATATAGCCCGGGCAACCCACACCCGGCGGGGTGCTGCTGTAGGTCGTCTGGGTGGCGATGACGGGGCCGTTCACACCGCCCTGGAGGGTGTTGTGGAAGATTTTGCCTTCTTGGTCCGGGCCATCGGAGATGGTGATGTTGCGATCGGCCCAGACGCGTACGGCGAAGCGGCCATCCGGCGATGAGGCGACACAACCGGCACCGCTCACGGCGTCGATGGCCGCTTGCGAGACATTCATGACCCAATGACCGCTGCTGTCGCCGTCCACACGATAAATCTGCAGCATCAGCACGCCGCTGCTGTCTTTGTGGTAGTAGGCGCTCCTCTCCAAACCCAGCGTTCCTTTGACGCGCCGGCCATAATTGACATCGGCCATGGCCATGGCCAGCGCCAATTGATCGCTGCTGGGAGCTGCGGGAGTGGCGACGGGGGCGGGAGGGGGAGGGACGGGAGTGGGGGTGGCGGTCGGGACCGCCGGGGGCGCGGGGTCGGACCCCGGTCGGGTGTCTGTCGAGGCGGTGCTCGCGTCACAGTTGTCGGTGGATTTCCTATCCTTGCCTTGCCATAAAGTGCGGAGGGTTGTCGGGATGCTCCCCTGTTGCCAGACAGTCGCAGCAGTACCCCCGGAGTCAAAGTTGCCCGAAACATCTATGCAACTCAGGTCATAAATGTCGAGGACACCACCAGTTTGTATGTATAGGGCCGATTGCCCGCCCGTATTGTTCTTCGCCGTGAACAAACCCTGTAGGTAGAGGCGGCCACCGTTGTAGACGGTGACGACGGTGCCTTCGTTCGCCGAGCCGGTGCCGCTGACTTGGTTGCCGTTGAAGGTGGAGTTCTTCAGGATGGCTTTGCCGCTGCCGGCGATGCGGATGGCGCCGCCGCGGGTGTTCTGGATGGTGACGCCATTCAGCGTCACGGTGCCACCCCTGACGACGATGGCCGGGTCGGGGTCGCTGCCGATGGGCGAGGCGGCGTCGCCGCCACCCTCGATGGTGAGGTTGCGCAGGTGCAAAGTGATGTTGCTACCGCCATCGAAATTGAAGACGGTGCCGCGATCGTTGAAAAGGGCTTTGTCAGCGGCGTATATGGTGAAACCAGCGCCATCAATGGTGAAGGTTTTACCACTGCCAACATACAGGGTATGGACATCCGATGTCGTTTTTGTTATGTCGCAATCCCTCTTCATCGTGAAGGTGGTCCCGCTAGCGGCGGCACTATTCCAAGCCATGACGCTGGCATCGCGGCAACTGGGTCGGGTCGACGAGCCGCCGCCAGGGGGGGTCGTGGCGGCGGGGGTGACGGGTGTCGGTGTGACGGGTGTCGGTGTGACAGGTGTTGGTGTGACGGGTGTGGCGGTCGGGGTCGGTGTGGTGTTCTCGTCGCAGTTGTCGACGGATTTTCTCTGCTTTCCGTTCCAGGCAGCTCGGAAGCCCGCTGGTTCGGTGTTGAAGCTGATGGCGGCGTTCGTGCCACCGGCGTTCTGGTTGCCCGAAACATCTTTGCAACCCAGGGCATCAATGTTGATGGAGGCGCCCGTTTTCACATATATGGCGCCCTGACCACCGCGATTGTTCTTCGCCGTGAGCAAATTCTGTAGGATCAGTTCACTGGTGCCGCCCATGGTGATGGCGGCGCCTTCGTTTGCCGAGTTGGTACCGCTGACGCGGTTGTTGTTCAATTTGGAGTTCTTTAGGGTGACTTTTCCGCTGCCAGTTACGCGGATGGCGCCGCCACGAGTCTGGCGGATGGTCACGCCATCCAAGATCAAGTTGCCATTTTTGACGACGATGGCCGGGTCGGGGTCGCCGCCTTCGGGTGAGGCGGCGTCGCCGCCGCCCTCGATGGTGAGATTGCGCAGCGTCAAGGTGATGTTGGAGCCGCCTTCGAAACCGAAGGCGGTGCCCACATCGTTGTAGAAGGATTTGCCAGCGGCATAGATGGTGAAACCGGCACCATTGATGGTGAAGGTCTTGCCGCTGCCAACCTCTAAGTAACGCAAGTTCGTACCATCGGTGGTGGTGCAATCCTTCGTCATCGTGAAGGTCATCCCGCTAGCGGCATCGGGATTCCAACCCATGACGGTGGAGTCGTCGCGACAGTCCGGTCGGGTGACGGGTGTCGGCGTGGGGGTGACCGGCGTCGCGGTGGGCGTGACCGGTGTCGCGGTGGGCGTGACGGGTGTCGCTGTGGGGGTGACGGGGGTGGCGGTGGCGGGCGCGGTGTTCGCGTCACAGTTGTCGGTGGCTTTTCGCTGTGTTCCGTCCCATTGCGTTTTGAGGGCGCCGATTAGGGCGGGGTAAATATCGGCAGCAGCGGAAGAGGAGTTCGTGTTGCCCGCAAGATCCAAGCAGCCCAGGTCATCAATGTCGAGAGAGGCAGTGGAGGCTATGAATATGGCACCGCGGCCGCCCGTATTGGTCTTCGCCGTGAACAAATTCTGCAGGACCAGTTCACTGGTGCCGCCCATGGTGATGGCGGCGCCTTCATTCGCCGAGCCTTGACCACCGACTTGGTTGCCGCTGAAGGTGGAATTCTTTATGGTGATTTTCCCAGCGCCAAACTTGCGGATGGCGCCACCGCGGGTGTTTTGGAAGGTGACATTGTCCAAGGTGATGTTGGCATGCCCAGCATTGAGGGCCGGATCTGGCTTGCCGGCGGCGATGCGGGCGGTCCCACCACCACTGATGGTGACATTCCGCAGCGTTAGATTGTTTCCTTTCCCGGAGACCCCGCTGGCTCTGCCGAAAAGGAAGGCGGTGCCCGAACCCGAATGATTTGCGTAACGGGCCTTATCAGAGGGATATATGGTGAAACCAGCGCCAACGATGGTGAAGGTCTTGCCGGCTGGCATCTCTAGCTGGCCGTTGTTGCCGCCGATTTTTGTGTAGCAATCCTTCGTCATCGTGAAGGTGGTGCCGTTAGCGGCTACGCTATTCCACTTCATGACGCTGTTGTCGGTACAAAGCGAAGTGATTGGGATCGGCGTCGACTGCGCAGCAAGCGGCGTGGCCGGCAAGGACATGAGGAGCAGCAAAAGGATGGAGAAAAATGACGAGCGGAGCAAAATTCCCAATTTCTTATTCATGAACATCTCCAGTGATACCCCCCCAAATCGATACAACTTTCACAATCTTCACACCTTAAAAAAGGCAGTCAGCAAGACAGGATCGGTGGCAGTCCGATAGGGGTCAATCCTACACCCCCCCCCGAATTTGTCAAGTTGAGGGCCGGATGCGCAAAAAGCGGCGCAGAAAGCGGCGCAAAAAAACACCCCCGCCGGCTTTGGCGGGGGTGTTGGTGGGCGTTTTGGTGGAATCAGCCAATATAGCCCGGGCAACCCACACCCGGCGGGGTGCTGCTGTAGGTCGTTTGGGTGGCGATGACGGGGCCGTTCACACCGCCTTGGAGGGTGTTGTGGAAGATTTTGCCTTCTTGGTCCGGGCCATCGGAGATGGTGATGTTGCGATCGGCCCAGACGCGTACGGCGAAGCGGCCATCCGGCGATGAGGCGACACAACCGGCACCGCTCACGGCGTCGATGGCCGCTTGCGAGACATTCATGACCCAATGACCGCTGCTGTCGCCGTCCACACGATAAATCTGCAGCATCAGCACGCCGCTGCTGTCTTTGTGGTAGTAGGCGCTCCTCTCCAAACCCAGCGTTCCTTTGACGCGCCGGCCATAATTGACATCGGCCATGGCCATGGCCAGCGCCAATTGATCGCTGCTGGGAGCTGCGGGAGTGGCGACGGGGGCGGGAGGGGGAGGGACGGGAGTGGGGGTGGCGGTCGGGACCGCCGGGGGCGCGGGGTCGGACCCCGGTCGGGTGGTCGTCGAGGCGGTGCTCGCGGTGCAGGGGGTTGTGTCGGATGTGCTTGGCTTGCCTTGCCATAAAGTGCGGAGGGTTGCCGGGATGCTCCCCTGTTGCCAGAGGGTCGCAGCAGTACCCCCGGAGTCAAAGTTGCCCGAAACATCTTTGCAACCCAGGTCATAAATGTCGAGGACGCCACCAGTTTGCATGTATAGGGCCGACTGACCACCCGTATTGTTCTTCGCCGTGAACAAACCCTGTAGGTAGAGGCGGCCACCATTGTAGACGGTGACGACGGTGCCTTCGTTCGCCGCGCCGGTGCCGCTGACTTGGTTGCCGTTGAAGGTGGAGTTCTTCAGGATGGCTTTGCCGCTGCCGGCGATGCGGATGGCGCCGCCGCGGGTGTTCTGGATGGTGACGCCATTCAGCGTCACGGTGCCACCCCTGACGACGATGGCCGGGTCGGGGTCGCTGCCGATGGGCGTGGCGGCGTCGCCGCCACCCTCGATGGTGAGATTGCGCAGGTGCAAAGTGATGTTGCTACCGCCATCGAAATTGAAGACGGTGCCGCGATCGTTGAAAAGGGCTTTGTCAGCGGCGTATATGGTGAAACCAGCGCCATCAATGGTGAAGGTTTTACCGCTGCCAACATACAGGGTATGGACATCCGATGTCGTTTTTGTTATGTCGCAATCCCTCTTCATCGTGAAGGTGGTCCCGCTAGCGGCGGCACTATTCCAAGCCATGACGCTGGCATCGCGGCAACTGGGTCGGGTCGACGAGCCACTGCCAGGGGGGGAAGTAGCGGCGGGGGTGACGGGTGTCGGTGTGGGGGTGATGGGTGTCGGTGTGGGGGTGACGGGTGTCGGGGTGACCGGTGTGGCGGTCGGGGTGGGTGTGGTGTTCTCGTCGCAGTTGTCGACGGATTTACGCGGCTTTCCGTTCCAGGCAGCTCGGAAGCCCGCCGGTTCGGTGTTGAAGGTGATGGCGGCGTTCGTGCCACCGGCGTTCTGGTTGCCCGAAACATCTTTGCAACCCAGGGCATCAATGTTGATGGAGGCGCCCGTTTTCACATATATGGCACCTTGACCACCGCGATTGTTCTTCGCCGTGAGCAAATTCTGTAGGATCAGTTCACTGGTGCCGCCCATGGTGATGGCGGCGCCTTCGTTTGCCGAGTTGGTACCGCTGACGCGGTTGTTGTTCAATTTGGAGTTCTTTAGGGTGACTTTTCCGCTGCCAGTTACGCGGATGGCGCCGCCACGGGTCTGGCGGATGGTCACGCCATCCAATATCAAGTTGCCATTTTTGACGACGATGGCCGGGTCGGGGTCGCCGCCTTCGGGTGAGGCGGCGTCGCCGCCGCCCTCGATGGTGAGATTGCGCAGCGTCAAGGTGATGTTGGAGCCGCCTTCGAAACCGAAGGCGGTGCCCACATCGTTGTAGAAGGATTTGCCAGCGGCATAGATGGTGAAACCGGCACCATTGATGGTGAAGGTCTTGCCGTTGCCAACCTCTAAGTAACGCAAGTTCGTACCATCGGTGGTGGTGCAATCCTTCGTCATCGTGAAGGTCGTCCCGCTAGCGGCATCGGGATTCCAATCCATGACGGTGGAGTCGTCGCGACAGTCCGGTCGGGTGACGGGTGTGGGGGTGACGGGTGTGGGGGTGACGGGTGTGGGGGTGATGGGCGTCGGTGTGGGAGTGATGGGCGTCGGTGTGGGGGTGATGGGCGTCGGTGTGGGGGTGATGGGTGTCGGTGTGGGGGTGATGGGCGTCGGTGTGGGGGTGACGGGGGTCGGTGTGGGAGTGATGGGCGTCGGTGTGGGGGTGATGGGTGTCGGTGTGGGGGTGATGGGCGTCGGTGTGGGGGTGACGGGGGTCGGTGTGGGAGTGATGGGTGTGGCGGTCGGGGCCGGTGTGACGGGTGTCGGCGTGGGGGTGACGGGTGTCGGTGTGACGGGGGTGGCGGTCGGGGTGGGAGTGGTGTTCTCGTCGCAGCTGTCGTCGGTTACGGTCGGCTTTCCGTCCCATTTGGTCTTGAGGGTGCCGGTTAGGGCGGGATGGATATCGACGGTGGTGCTACTGGAGTTCTGGTTGCCGGAAACATCCAAGCAATAGAGGGTATCAATGTCGAGGGTGGCCGCCGATTTGATGTGCATGGCACCCACGCCACCGGTATTGGTCTTCAAAGTGAACAAATTCTGTAGGTTCAATTGACCACTGTTCACAGTGATGGCGGCGCCTTCGATTGCCGATTTGGCACCGCTGACTTGGTTGCCGATGAGTTTGACATTCTTCAGGGTGACTGTCCCGGAGCCGGTCAGGCGGATGGCGCCGCCACGGGTGTTCTGGATGGTCACGCCATCCAATATCAAGTTGCCATTTTTGACGACGATGGCCGGGTCGGGGTCGCCGCCTTCGGGCGAGGCCGCGCCGCCGCCGCCATCGATGGTGAGATTGCGCAGCGTCAAGGTGATGTTGGAGCCGTTTTCGAAACCGAAGGCGGTGCCCACATCGTTGTAATAGGATTTGCTAGTGGGATAGATGGTGTAACCGGCACCATTGATGGTGAAGGACTTGCCGCCGCGAACCTCTAAGTAACGCAAGTTCGTACCATCGGTGGTGGTGCAATCTTTCGTCATCGTGAAAGTCCTCCCGGTAGGGGCATCGACATTCCAACCCATGACGGTGGAGTCGCCGCCACAATCCGGTCGGGTGACGGGCGTGGGGGTAACGGGTGTGGGGGTAACGGGTGTGGGGGTGATGGGTGTCGGTGTGGGGGTGATGGGCGTCGGTGTGGGGGTGACGGGTGTGGGGGTGACGGGTGTGGCGGTCGGGGTGGGTGTGGTGTTTTCGTCACAGTTGTCGTCGGTTACGGTCGGCTTTCCGTCCCATTTGGTCTTGAGGGTGCCGGTTAGGGCGGGATGGATATCGACGGTGGTGCTACTGGAGTTCTGGTTGCCGGAAACATCCAAGCAATAGAGGGTATCAATGTCGAGGGTGGCCGCCGATTTGATGTGCATGGCACCCACGCCACCGGTATTGGTCTTCAAAGTGAACAAATTCTGTAGGTTCAATTGACCACTGTTCACAGTGATGGCGGCGCCTTCGATTGCCGATTTGGCACCGCTGACTTGGTTGCCGATGAGTTTGACATTCTTCAGGGTGACTGTCCCGGAGCCGGTCAGGCGGATGGCGCCGCCACGGGTGTTCTGGATGGTCACGCCATCCAATATCAAGTTGCCATTTTTGACGACGATGGCCGGGTCGGGGTCGCCGCCTTCGGGCGAGGCCGAATCGCCGCCGCCATCGATGGTGAGATTGCGCAGCGTCAAGGTGATGTTGGAGCCGCTTTCGAAACCGAAGGCGGTGCCCACATCGTTGTAGAGGGATTTGCTAGTGGGATAGATGGTGAAACCGCCACCATCAATGGTGAAGCTCTTGTCGTTGATAGTCTGTAAGGGGCGCAAGTTCGTCCCATCGGTGGTGGTGCAATCTTTCGTCATCGTGAAAGTCGTCCCGCTATCGGCATCTTCATCCCAATTCATGACGCTGGCGTCGCGGTCACAATCCGCTCGGGAGACGGGGGTCGCTGTGGGTGTGACGGGAGTGGGTGTGACGGGTGTGGGGGTGACGGGTGTGGCGGGCGCGGTCGGTGTGGTGTTCTCGTCGCAGTTGTCGTCGGTTACGGTCGGCTTTCCGTCCCATTTGGTCTTGAGGGTGCCGGTTAGGGCGGGATGGATATCGACGGTGGTGCTACTGGAGTTCTGGTTGCCGGAAACATCCAAGCAATAGAGGGTATCAATGTCGAGGGTGGCCGCCGATTTGATGTGCATGGCACCCACGCCACCGGTATTGGTCTTCAAAGTGAACAAATTCTGTAGGTTCAATTGACCACTGTTCACAGTGATGGCGGCGCCTTCGATTGCCGATTTGGCACCGCTGACTTGGTTGCCGATGAGTTTGACATTCTTCAGGGTGACTGTCCCGGAGCCGGTCAGGCGGATGGCGCCGCCGCGGGTGTTCTGGATGGTCACGCCATCCAATATCAAGTTGCCATTTTTGACGACGATGGCCGGATCGGGGTCGCCGCCTTCGGGTGAGGCCGAATCGCCGCCGCCATCGATGGTGAGATTGCGCAGCGTCAAGGTGATGTTGGAGGCGTTTTCGAAACCGATGGCGGTGCCCACATCGTTGTAATAGGATTTGCTAGTGGGATAGATGGTGTAACCGGCACCCTCAATGGTGAAGCTCTTGCCGCCGCCAACCTCTAAGTAACGCAAGTTCGTCCCATCGGTGGTGGTGCAATCCTTCGTCATCGTGAAAGTCCTCCCGCTAGGGAGATCTTGATTCCAACCCATGACGGAGGAGTCTTTACAAGACGGTCGGGAGACGGGCGTCGCCTGCGCGGCAAGCGGCGTGGCCGGCAAGGACAGGAGGAGCAGCAAAAGGACGGACCAAAATGACGAGCGGAGCAAAATTCTCAATTTCTTGTTCACGAACATCTCCGGTGATACCCCCCCCCAATCGATACAATTTCACAATCTTCACACCTTAAAAAGGCAGTCAGCAAGACAGGATCGGTGGCAGTCCGATAGGGGTCAATCCTACACCCCCCCCGAATTTGTCAAGTTGAGGGCCGGACGCGCAAAAAGCGGCGCAGAAAACACCCCCACCGGCGTGGCGAGGGTGTTGCTGTGTTCGTTTGCTGTTGGTGTTTTGGGGAATCAGCCGCTATAGCCCGGGCAACCCACGCCTGGTGGCGTGTTGCTGTGGGTTGTCTCGGTGCTGATGACGGCGCCGTTCACGCCGCCCTTGAGGGTGTTGTGGAAGACCTTGCTCTCCCTGTCTGGGCCAGCGGAGATGGTGATGTTGCCATCGGCCCAGACGCGGACGGCGTAGTGGCCGTCTGGCGATGAGGCCACGCAGCCCGCCCCGCTCAGGGCGTCGATGGCCGCTTGCGAGACATTCATGACCCAATGGCCGACGCTTTTGTCGTCCACGCGGTAGATCTGCAGGACGAGCGCGCCGCCGCTGTTGCTGAGGTAGTAGGCGCTCCTATCCGAGCCCAGCGTCCCTTTGATGCGCCGGTTGTAATTGCTGTCGGCCATGGCCATCTTCTTGTCCATTGGATCTTCAGCGTCCATCGTCATGGATGTTTGCCCGCCGTCGCCAGCCGCACCATTGCCACCATTGCTGGGTGCTGCGGGGGTGGCGGTGGCGGTGGAAGTCGGGACCGCCGGGGGCGCGGGGTCGGACCCCGGTCGGGTGTCTGTCGAGGCGGTGGTCGCGTCACAGTTGTCGGTGGATTTCCTATCCTTGCCTTGCCATAAAGTGCGGAGGTTTGCCGGGATGCTCCCCTGTTGCCAGACAGTCGCACCAGTACCCCCGGAGTCAAAGTTGCCCGAAACATCTATGCAACTCAGGTCATAAATGTCGAGGACGCCACCAGTTTGCATGTATAGGGCCGACTGCCCACCCGTATTGTTCTTCGCCGTGAACAAACCTTGTAGGTAGAGGCGGCCACCGTTGTAGACGGTGACGACGGTGCCTTCGTTCGCCGCGCCGGTGCCGCTGACTTGGTTGCCGTTGAAGGTGGAGTTTTTCAGGATGGCTTTGCCGTTGCCGGCGATGCGGATGGCGCCGCCGCGGGTGTTCTGGATGGTGACGCCATTCAGCGTCACGGTGCCACCCCTGACGACGATGGCCGGGTCGGGGTCGCTGCCGGCGGGCGTGGCGGCGTCGCCGCCACCCTCGATGGTGAGATTGCGCAGGTGCAAAGTGATGTTGCTAGCGCTATCGAAATTGAAGACGGTGCCGCGATCGTTGAAAAGGGCTTTGTCAGCGGCATTGATGGTGTAACCAGCGCCATCGATGATGTAGGTTTTACCGGTGCGGACATACAAGGTATGGACATCCGATGTCGTTTTTGTTATGGTGCAATCCTTCGTCATCGTGAAGGTCGTCCCGCTAGCGGCGGAGGGATTCCAGCCCATGACGCTGGCGTCGTTGCTACAGGAGGCGCTCTGCGCGGCAACTGGCGCGGTCGGCAACGACAGGACGAACAGCAGCAAGAAGATGAGCGGCGCTACTGTGAGCGGCGCTGCTGCGAGCGGCGCTGTCGGGCGGAAAAGGCGCCAAGATTTTCCCTTCATGGTTATCTCTCCTGAGTTTCTTACCATTCGACCATCCGCCAGCGATGCAGACCGAGCGGAAATTTGACGAGACACCGTCTATCCTACCCCCCCCCTGAATTTGTCAAGGCGGCGGCCGGACGCGCAGAAAGCGGCGCAGAAAGCGGCACAAAAAACACCCCCGCCACGCCGGCGGGGGTGTTGCTGTGTTCGATTGCTGTTGGCGGTATCAGCCGCTATAGCCCGGGCAACCCACGCCCGGTGGGGTGCTGCTGTAGGTCGTCTCGGTGGCGATGACGGGTCCGTTCACACCGCCCTTGAGGGTGTTGTGGAAGACTTTGCTTTCCCTGTCTGGGCCAGCGGAGATGGTGATGTTGCGATCGGCCCAGACGCGGACGGCGTAACGGCCGTCTGGCGATGAGGCGACACAAGCGGGGCCGCTCACGGCGTCGATGGCCGCTTGCGAGACATTCATGACCCAATGGCCGCTGCTGTCGCCGTCGACGCGGTAAATCTGCAGCACGAGCGCACCGCCGCTGTCTTTGTGGTAGTAGGCGCTCCTATCCGAGCCCAGCGTTCCTTTGACGCGCCGGCCATAATTGACATCGGCCTTGGCCATGGCTAGCGCCAATTGATCGCCGGCGGGGGTGGGGGTGGGCGCGGGGGTGACGGGAGCTGTCGTCGCGCCGGGAGTGACGGGGGTGGGCGCGGGAGTGACGGGAGCCGTCGTCGCGCCGGGAGTGACGGGTGTGGGGGTGACGGGCGTGGGAGTGACGGGGGTCGGAGTGACGGGCGTCGCGGTGGTGGTCGGAACGGGGGTGGAAGTCGGGATGGCCGGGGGCGCGGCTGCGGACCCTGGTCGGGCGGTCGTCGAGGCGGTGCTCGTGCCACAGCTGTTAGCGGTTTTTGTCGGCTTGGGGATCCATAAATCAACCCAGGTTTTGTCCGGGATACCCGCCTGGTTCCAGTAATTCGCTGCCTCACCATTGAGATCAGCGTTGCCTGAAACATCTTTGCAACCGAGGTCATAAATGTCGATGGCGCCACCATTGCGTTCGTATATGGCCGACTGACCACCCACATTATTCTTCGCCGTGAACAAACCCTGTAGGAAGAGGCGGCCACCGCTGTAGATGGTGACGACGGTGCCTTCGGCTGCCGCGCCGGTGCCGCTGACGCGGTTGCCGGTGAAGGTGGAGTTTTTCAGGATGACTTTGCCGCTGTTTCTTATGCGGATGGCACCACCGCGGGTATTCTGGATGGTGACGCCATCCAATATCACGGTGCCATTCCTGACGAGGATGGCCGGGTCGGGGTCGCTGCCAGTGGGCGTGGCGGCGTCGCCACCGCCCTCGATGGTGAGATTGCGCAGGACCAAAGTGATGTTGCTAGCGCTATCGAAATTGAAGACGGTGCCGCGATCGTTGAAAAGGGCTTTGTCAGCGGCATTGATGGTGTAACCAGCGCCATCGATGATGTAGGTTTTACCGGTGCGGACATACAAGGTATGGACATCCGATGTCGTTTTTGTTATGGTGCAATCCTTCGTCATCGTGAAGGTCGTCCCGCTAGCGGCGGAGGGATTCCAGCCCATGACGCTGGCGTCGTTGCTACAGGAGGCGCTCTGCGCGGCAACTGGCGCGGTCGGCAACGACAGGACGAGCAGCAGCAAGAAGATGAGCGGCGCTGCTGCGAGCGGCGCTGTCGGGTGGAAAAGGCGCCAAGTTTTTCCCTTCATGGTTATCTCCCCTGAGTTTTTACCATTCGACCATCCGCCAGCGATGCAGACCGAGCGGAAATTTGACGAAACACCGTCTATCCTACCCCCCCCCCTGAATTTGTCAAGGCGGCGGGCTATGGGCTGGTTGATGAATTCCTCCGCTGAGTTGGGGAGGGGGTTGGGCAAGCGCAATTTTTTGGGGGGGGATGGATGAAAAGGGCTAGCTGCGGGTTTGCTCATCCCATTGGTGCATCCAATCGCGCGCGGCCTTGTCTCCCGCTGCCGAGAGGCGAAAATCGTGGCTCAGGTAAGTTTCCGGCGGCCAGCGATAATTCCAGGGGCGGTAAAAATCGGCGCGGCGCGGGCCAACGGCGCTGAGTTCGCATTCGAAGCGCGCGAGGTAAGTGTTGGCGCGCGGCCCCTCTTGGCCATGTGTGAGGTGGCATAAACCCCAGCGCAGCCCTTGACCATCTTGGGTATCCGTGAAGGCAGCGGGCAAGTAGGGGCCGGCGGCGATGGGCGGAACGCTCACCTTCCCCACCACCGCGAAATTTAAGCCATCGGCGGCGTATTGCACGGTATTTTTCTCCGGCCCTGCCAAGCCGGTGATGGCGACCACCCCCGCGCGCCAAGGGTAAAGGAAGGTCTCGCGGCCGCTATTGGTGATGGGGTTGAGCGGAGATTTGACGAAAGGTCCGGTCGGCGCGGCGGCAATCGCCACTCCCCATTGGTGACCGCGCTCGTAGCGGTCGTAGTCGCCGTACCTGGGGGGTCCAGCGGGCGCGCCGCGGTAATAGAGCCAGATTTGCCCCGCGCGCACCAACACATAGGGGTCTTGCAGTTGTCTATCCCATTCGTGGATACGGCTTCTGTCGAAACCCAGGATGGGCGTTGCCAGTTTGCGCCAAGGGCCATGGGGCGAAGCGGCGGCCGCCAGGCCGATTTGGCGGCGGCCGCGCGCGGGCAGCGGCCAGGCCTGTATGGTTTGATAGTAGAGGTAATGGCGACCGCCCCAGACGAGCACATCGGGTGTGCAGACAGCGCCATCGTCGTATTCGCCCGACGCGCCGCGGGCGAGCGCCCGGCCCCTTTCTTGCCAATGCCAGCCGTCGGCGGAAGTCGCATACCAAATTTCGCCCCGCTCCCCAGGGTACCGCCAATCTGTTCCCGAATATTGGCGTGTGTACCAGACGAAGTATTCCTCGCCGTTGTGGATGACCTTGCTCGGGTCACGCCGCGAGACGCCCTCTTCCGCGCCGATGCCCGTGAGACGGCCATAGCGGAAGGCGCTGAAAAAAGGGCTGGCGGCGTCTTTGTAGCGCCCATAAATGGCGCGTACGCGCTGGCTGGCGGCGGAATGGGGCGGCTTGAGCGGGTCGGGCGGCTCTTGTGGCTCTGGTTGGGGGTATTCTTGCTGGCCTTGGTTCGCTTCATTGAAGGCCATATCGGGGGAGAAGTAAGCCTCTTCGGGGAAGCGCAAATTGCTGCGGTGGTAGCCGGGCCGCGTCGCCTCGCGTTGCAAGGCGCAATCGAAGCGCAATAGATAAGAATTGCCGTGTTTTTGTTCTTCGGTGGCGATGTGACAAAGCCCCCAACTGATGCCGCGGCCCGCGTCCGTAGCGACATAGGAATCGGGGGCAAAGGGTCCTGCCGCCGGCGGTGGCAGCGTGACATGCGCCACCACTGCGAAGTTCAGCCCATCGGGGGCGTATTGTATGGTGTCTTTTTCCGGGCCATCGTGGCCGCAAATCGCCGCAACCCCCTCGCCATAGGGGAAAAGGCAGGTTTCGTGCCCGCTGTTGGTGATGGGGTTGAGCGGCGACTTTTCGAAGGGGCCGGCCGGCTCATCCGCCATTGCCACTCCCCAGCCGATGCCCGGGCTGTAGCGCGTGGACCAGCCCATCGGTTGTCCTTTGTAATAGAGCCAGATGCGCCCCGCGCGCACGAGGAGGAAAGGGTCGTGCACCTTGTGGCTATCCCAATCCCCATAGCGCCGGACATTATCCGAATCGTCGACGCCCGCCCATTCGCCGGCCGCGCCGGGTTCCAGGATGGGTTTTGGGCAACGCTGCCAGGGCCCCTGCGGTCGTTCTGCCCAAGACATACCGATGACATTGCGCGTTCGGTTGGTATAGGGGTAGCCGACGGCCTGGTAATAGAGGTAGAAACGATTGCGCCAGAGCAACACATCGGGGGTGAAGACGGAACGACCGTCGAATTCGGCGCGCGGGCCGGGGGCAACCGCCCGCTTTCTTTCTTGCCAATGGAAACCATCCTCGGAGGTCGCGTGCCAGATTTCCGCCAAATCCCAATCGAAGACGGGCTCTCGCCAATTTTGCTCCTGATAAGGGGGGCGATTGCGCCAGTTGCGTTCCGCGCTGGTCTGGCGGCGCGTATACCAGACATGATAAGTCGCGCCGAGTTTGAGGACCGTAGTGGGGTCGCGCCGCGTGACGCCGATTTCGGGGCCGAGGCCGCTCAGTTTGGAATAGCGGAATTGAGTGTAGAAGGGGTTGCGCGCAGCGCCGTAGCGCCGCCATTGTTGCTGGAGGCGACGGGTGGCGGCGCTCAGGGGCGCCGTAATATTCACTGCATTCATTTCATCATTAACCACTCCCCGGTGTCGTCGGCGTGAGACTACGCCATACCGCCGTCGAGGTTGCGCCGAAGGTCACGGCGGTCGCGTTCGCGAAGTATTCGGCGGTGGTCGCGGTCGCCTCGACTCGGTCACGGACAGCCGCTTCCGTCGCGTCGAGATTACGGGCGACGACAGTCATAGTCGCGCCGCGCTGAGCGGTCGCGACCGCCATTCGGTCGCTGTCGGCCGAGACAGCCCGTGTTGACACGCGTGTCGACAATGGCGCGAGCGCCTCGGTCAGCTGTTGGCGTAGCACCTCACGCTCAATGGCGTTGGCAACGAGTATCGCGAGAACGATCGCGGTGAATATCACGACGAAAAGTATGGCGAAGCGGCGGGCGTCATTCATCATGAACCGCCTCGCGTTGCTGGTGTGTGATAGCCGTCCGCACCATATCCACTGGGCGACAGATTCTCGCAGAACCTACTTTGATTTCCTTGAGATGCTGTTCGGTCGGAATACACCCACCCATCTCGGGAACTACCCATTTTGAGCGGGGAGATTTTTCCTTTTCAACATTATATATGTAAATAGTGAAATTAATGCATATTTTTGTACGTTTGCGGATGTAAATTCATCCTCAAAAATTGAAGAAATATACTGTTTTACATTTTTCATCATATGTGCTGGATTAGAATTGTTTTCCTCCGCAATACGATGAGAAAACTCATAAATAGCCGCATAAATATTACGAATGTCACTCTCATCAAGAAAACTGTTTATTTTCTCCTGCCAAATATCTATTTCACTATTATCCATTTCAAACCTCCAGAAATCAGCGCGCTTCCCACCGAATAGAAAAGGACCAATAGGCCCAATCCGCTTACAGTATAGCGCAACTACCCGCCGGCGTGGCGGAGGTGTTTAGGGCTTGGCGCCGCGGTCATCTTTCCCTGACCCGCGCCTCCTCAGAGGGTCAAGATTCCCAGCGCGCTCAATAGGGATAGAATCGCGAAGGCCGCCGGCGCGGCCAGCAAGACTGTGGCGACGATTTCCAAGAGGCGTGGGGGTAGGCGCAGCGAGCCCGCCAAGGGGATGAGCCGTTGGCGGTGGTTTTGCACAAAAGTGTGGGCGATTACGGCCGCGAGTCCCATGATGGCGCCGGCCAGCAAGCCACTCAATTCAACCTCCTCAGCGGAAAAGGGCGCGTGTTGCGACGCCTTGGGCGGGCATCAGCGTTCCGCGCGGATGAAAGCGGCGGCCCTTTCGCCAATCATGGTGCAGGGCGCGTTGGTGTTGGCGTTGATGATGGTGGGCATGATGCTGGCGTCGGCCACGCGCAGCCCTTGCAAACCGCGCAAGCGCAAACGCGCATCCACGACCGCCGTCGTGTCGTCGCGCGGCCCCATCTTGCAAGTGCCGACGGGGTGATAGATGGTGATGGTGAAGCGCCGCAAGTAGTCGCGCAGCTCATCGTCGCTTTGCAGCGCGGGGCCGGGCAATTCCTCGGCGCCACGGTAGGGGGCAAAGGCGGCGGCGGCGGCGATGCGGCGCGCCAGCTTGAGGGCGAAAAGCATCGCTTCCAAGTCTTTTTCGTCGCTATAGATGCGCGGGTCGATCGCCGGCGGCGTCAAGGGGTCGGCGCTGGTCAGCCACAATTCGCCGCGGCTGCGCGTCTTGACCAGCCCGGGCAAGAGGGTATAGCCATGGCCTGCCAGGGGGTGGAAGCCATGCATGACGAAGAAATCGGGGCCGAAATGAAATTGCACTTCGGGCGCGGGCGCGGCTGGGTTGATGCGCACGAAACCGCCCGCCTCCCCCAGGTTGGAGGTGAGCAGACCGCGGCGCTCTTGCCGATAACGCTCGTGCTCGGCGGGCGTGTTTTTATTCAATAGCGAAATGGCTTGCGTGCAATGATGCGCGACCGGCGCTTGTAGGTGGTCCATCAGGTTCTTGCCGACGCCCGGTGAATCCAGGATGAGGGGGATGCCCAATTCGGCTAGCGCGGCGGCCGGCCCGACCCCAGAAAGCAGGAGCAATTGCGGCGAGTTGATGGCGCCGCCACAAAGCACAACTTCTCCATTGACCTGGATGCGCTTCGTTTCGTCAGCCAGGCGGTATTCGGCGCCTTGGCAGCGCCCTTCGGCAAAGAGCAAGCGCGTCACCAGCGCGCCGCTTTGTACCCGCAGGTTCGCGCGGCCGAGCGCCGGGCGCAAATAAGCGTCCGCTGCCGAATGGCGTTCGCCGTTTTTCTGCGTCACCTGGTAGATACCAAAACCTTCTTGCTCGCCATCGTTGAAATCGGTGTTGTGTGAGAAGCCGCATTCCAAAGCGGCGGCGACGAAGGCCGCGCTCAGGGGGTGTGGGTCGCGCAAATCGGCGACATTCAGCGGGCCGCCGACAGCGTGATGCGGGGAGGCGCCGCGTTCTTGGTTTTGCATGCGCAGGAAATGGGGCAAGACATCCGCGTAGGCCCAGCCGGCATTGCCCGCCGCTGCCCAGGCATCGTAATCGCGCGGGTGGCCGCGCTGGTAGACCATCGCGTTCATCGAGCTGGAACCGCCGAGCAGCTTGCCGCGAGGGATGTACTCGCGGCGGCCATTCAGACCCGCTTGCGGCACAGTGCGGTAGTTCCAATCGCGCTCGCTCTGAAAGAGTTCGCCAAAATTGGCGGGTATGCGGATGATGTCGTCATCGTCACGGCCGCCGGCTTCCAGGAGGGTGACATTGACGGACTCATCTTCACTCAAGCGGGCGGCGACTGCGCAACCCGCGCTGCCAGCGCCGATGACCAGGTAGTCGGTCTGCATGCTCGGGGGCAGTCCTCCTCATCAAGCGAGAATCCAGCGAAGCACCCAGCGGCGGAAAGTGGCATATTCTTTGTATATTGTCTACAATCCGCCCGCCAGGATAGTATACTGGGGGCGCGCCGATGTTGCCAAACAAAGAAGCGTATTCGAAGAACCCCTTGTCATTCATGAGCGCCAATTTCATGGCGCGCCAAGCCGCTTATCAACTCCGCGGTGGTTGGGGTGAAGGCGCGCGGCGGACACGGGAGCATTTCCAACCCCTCGCGACTTATCGCCAGCGCTTGGGCGAGGTATTCGCCGAAGTGCGCGCGTTGGCTTTCGATCATATCGACCTCTGGGAAGCGCATCTCGATGTCGCCTGGGCGACGGATGCGCATATCGACATTGCGGCCGAATTGCTGGCCGAGCATGGTCTCGTTTGCGCCAGTCGCGCTGGCAACGCCGGTGATGACCGGGAAACTATCTTGCGCAGCTGCGCGATCGCGCGGCGACTGGGCTCGCCCATCGTCGGCACGAGCTCCGCTTTGCTCTTCAAGCCCGCGGAACGACCTTGGTTGGAGGGAACGCTGCGCGAGCAAGGGCTCGTCCTCACCCATGAGAATCACCCACGCGAAAAGACGGCGCAGATGTTGTTGGATTTGATTGGCGAGGATGAAGATTCCGCCATCGGCGCCTGTGTGGATACGGGCTGGTTCGCCACGCATGGCTACGATGCGGCGCGGGCCATCCGTGAGTTGGGGCCGCGCGTTCGTTATTTGCACCTCAAGGATGTGCCGAAGGTGGGCCTACCGCATGACACCTGCGAGTTGGGTGCGGGCATCATCCCCCTCGAGGATTGCCTGAGCGCGTTGCAAGAAATCGGTTATGTTGCGCCCATCAGCATCGAACACGAGCCGGAAAACGAAGACCCACGGCCCGCAGTCGCTCGTGGCGCCGCGCGGGTGCGCGCTTGGCAGGCGGGTGCAGATGCCTGACGAGCCTGACGGGCGCCCTCTCGGGGTCGGGCTCATCGGTTGCGGCAATATCGCCCGCCATTACGCCCGCAGCATCGCCGAATACCCGCAATTGCGCCTCGTCGCCTTGACCGATGCCCACCGTGCCGCTGCGGAGGCGCTGGCCGCCGAAGCGGCCGGCGCCAACCAGCCGGCGCCCCATGTCCACCCGGAATTGGCGGCGCTGTTGGCGGACCCGGCGGTGGATATCGCGGTCAACCTCACCCCGAACGATGCGCACGCCCCCATCACCCGCGCCGCGCTCCAAGCGGGCAAGCATGTCTATAGCGAGAAGCCCCTAGCCCTGACGCGGGCGGAGGCGGAGGAATTGCGCGACTTGGCGCAAGCGCGCGGCCGGCGCCTGGCTTGCTCACCCTTCACTTACTTGGGCGAGGCGCAACAGACGGCCTGGCGGGCGCTGGCCAAGGGCGATTTGGGGAAGGTGCGCCTGGTCTTTGCCGATGTCAACCATGGGCGCATCGAAAGTTGGCACCCGGCGCCACAGGCTTTCTACGAAGTGGGTGTCCTCTTCGATGTGGGCATTTACCCGCTGGCCCTGTTGTCGGCGATCTTCGGCCCCTTCCGCCGCGCGGTCGCGCAAGCCCACACCTTGCAGGGCGAGCGCCGTACCCTGGCTGGTGAACCGTTTTCGCTCAACAAACCGGAGGCCGTTTTCGCTTTGTTGACGATGGAAACTGGTCCGCTTGTGCGCCTGACGGCCAATTATTACGCCAGTGGCAGCCGTCAGACCGGCGTCGAATTCCATGGCGACGAGGGACGCTTGCACCTCGGCGATTGGCAAATGCCCGATTGCCCGATCGCCCAAGCCCGCTACGGCGAAGAATATACCCCCCTGCCCCCGCTGCGCCGCTCTGCCGGGATGCGCTGGGGTCGTGGCGTATTGGAATTGGCCGAGGCCATCAACGAAGGGCGTCCGCACCGCGCCAGCGCCGAGCAAGCCGTTCACCTCATCGAGACGCTGACCGCCTTGGAAACTTCCGCTGCCAACGGTGGTGCCCCCGTCGCCATCACCAGTGATTTCCCCTTGCCGGCGCCTTTGCCCTGGGCAGAATGAATTGCCTGGGCGGAATGAATTGCCTGGGTGGAATGAAATGATGGCTGTTCTGCTCGTTTATTGAAATGGATTAATTAGAGAAAGAGGAGTTCCATGAGCGACTCAACGAAAGCCTTTCCCGCGCAGTTGCCGCCGGAGAAACCGGCGCGCCCCCTGAGCGCCGCCATGCAGCGCTGGTATGAAACCCGCGGCGCGCTTCAGGATTATGAAAACCCCTTCTACACGAATTTCAAATATTCGCGCGTCAGCGGCATCGGCGTTGATGCGACGACCTCGCGCCGCGACCCGAGCAAAATCCTCAAAATCAATGGCAAATATTATGTTTGGTATACGCGCCGTCAGACGAAATACGGACCCGTCAGCCGCGGTCATCTCCATGAAGCCGATGACGAGCGCCCTGCCGTCGATTGGGACCTCGCCGATATCGCCTACGCCACTTCTGAAGACGGCTTTCATTGGCAAGAGCAAGGCATCGCCGTCCACCGCGCTCCGAAGGGCAATTATGGCGACCGTTCGCTCTCGACGCCCGATATCCTCGCTTATGGCGGCCGCTATTTCCTCTTTTACCAGACCTTCACGACGATGTGGCGGCAACACGATTGTGTGGGTGTGAGTATGGCTTGGGCCGATTCGCCAGATGGCCCCTGGCAACGCAGCGACCAGCCGGTCGTCCCCCAAGGCGCCGCCGATGAATGGGATGGTTGTGCCATCCATGACCCCTACCCCCTCGTCTACCAAGGGAAAATCTGGCTCTATTACAAGGGGCATCCGGGCGATAAAAGCGGCCGCTCCCTGCGCATCGCTCAGGGGGTCGCCATCGCCGAAGACCCCTTCGGCCCTTATGTCAAATCTCCCCTCAACCCCACGCATCACTCTGGGCATGAGACGATGCTTTGGCCCTATAAAGAGGGCATCGCCATGCTTTGTATCCTCGATGGCCCGGAAAAAGACACGGTGCAATATGCGCCAGACGGGCTCAATTTCGCGCCGATGGCCCATGTGCAGATGCCGCCCATCGCCCCCGGTCCCTTTTGCCCCGACGCCTTCGCCGACAATGGCGACGGCCGCGGCATCACCTGGGGTCTCTCGCATATTAACCCTGCTGGCGGCGCGGGGGGTGGCATCGACTTCAATTGCCATATCCTCCGCTGGGATTGCAACCTCAGCCGCGATGTCGAGCGTCCCGAATTCAAGCGCAACACCCAACGGCTCGACGCGGACACCTGGTTCCAGCGCATGCTCGCTTTGCCCGCCGATTGGCGCGCGCGCATTCTTGCCGAACAAGCGGCGACCGATGGTGAGACCATCCGCAGATGATTGAAGCGGGGCGACGGCGCGTGAAACTGGCGCAGGAACTGCTCGTTTATGCGCTCTTGCCCTTTCATTGCGCGCTCGGCTTCTTGATGTATAGCGGCACGCATACGCTCTCGCTGGCCTTGACGAACCCCCTGCAAGCGAGCGACGGTTTTGCGCGCCTGGGCCTGGGGGTTTATGTGCAAGCCTCGGTCAGCATCCTGGCAGCGGTTTTGTTGGCCTTGGCAGCGTTGGTTTTGGTCCCCCTGCTCGCCAGTCATTACTTACGCGCCGCGGCAAGCGGCCGCCTGGTTGGGCGCATCACCCGTATCACGGGCGGGCAATTGCTCTATTTGGGGATGGTGGAAGTCTTCTTGCAACTGTCTTTGCTCGGGCGCATCCGCCCCACGGCGACGATGCTCGGCGCGCTCGGCCTGGGCGCGCTGCTCTGGTTGGCGGCGGAAGTCTGGTTGATTCGGGCGAAGAAGAAGATACCCTCAACTTGATGGTCAACATGCGTTGCTGGTCAACCATATGCCCAGCGAACACCAACACCCCCGCCGGCATGGCGGGGGTGTTTTTTGACGCTCCTCCTTGACAAATTTCGGGGGGGGGTAGGATGGTGCTGCGTCGGCTTTCCGCTGGGTCTGGATTGCTGGCGGATGCTGAATTGGAGGAAATTGGGGAGGTAATCATGAAGGGGAAACCTTGGCGCATCGTCCATCCGTCAGCGCCGCTCATCTTTTTGTTCTTGGTCGTCCTGACCTTGGCGGCCACGCCAGTTGCCGCGCAGGCGCGGCCGTCTTGTAAGAACGATGCCTATGTCATGGGCTGGGATGAGGACGCCGCCAGCGGGACGGGTTTCACGATGACGAGGGATTGCGATATCAAAACTGGCAGTGATATCAATCCCTTGCTGGTCAAGAGCGGCAAAACCTTCATCATCGATGGCGGCGGTAACACCATATATGCCGCCGACAAAGCCAGTGCCAACGATCAGGGGACGGCCATCACGCTTGCGAGTGGCGCGGGGACTTTGGTGTTGCGCAATGTCACCATCGAGGGTGGTGGCGACGCGGCCACGCCCACCGGCGGTGACGCGGACCCGGCCATCATCGTCGCTGGCGGCACGCTGATCCTGGATGGGGCCACCATCCAAAACACCCGCGGTGGCGCCATCCTCGTGAGCAGTAATGATTCGAAAGTCCTCTTCAAGAATGCCACCTTCACCGGCAACCGAACCACCGCAAACGCCGCCGTCATCAGTATAAGAAACGGTGACAACCTGTATATAGAAGGTTTGCTCACGATGAAGAACAATTTGAGTACCGAGACTGCCATCTATATGTTGCTTGATGGTCGCATCGACCTTTATGATGCGGGTTGCATCGATCTTGCCGGCAACCTGGACTACCAAGATCCTCCCCAATCCGCCAATATCGGTGTCCCACGTAGTGTAGGCTTTGCCGCTGGCTTCGCCGATAGATGGCGTGCTAAGCTGAAAAGCAATAACAACTGTGACGCGAACACCGCCTCGACGACGACTCGACCGCAGGGGGTTGCCGCACCGCCGACGATACCGACGGCCACATCCACCGCCACCGTCCCCGCAGCGCCCACCCCCGCAGCGCCCGCCAATGATGATGGTAGCGGCGGCGGCGACGGTGATAAAAGTGACCAGTGCATCTTGGGAACCGTGGGTTCGTCTAGCGTCTATTGCATTGCCCGCTTCACCGACGGTACGGTATTGCTCCAGATTTACCGCGTGGATGACAACAGTGAGGGGCATTGGGTGATGAATGTCTCGCAGGCGGCCATCGATGCCGTGAGTGGGGCCGGTTGCGTGGCCGCCTCGCCGGATGGGCGCTACGCGGTGCGCGTCTGGGCCGATGGCAATGTGACCATCTACGATGGTCCAGACCACGAGAGCAAGGTCTTCCACAACACGCTCAAGGGCGGTTTGAGCAGGACGGTCATCAGCACGGAGACGACCTACAGCAGCACGCCGCCGGGTGTGGGTTGCCCGGGCTATATGGGCTGATGAAATGAAAGACTGAACTCGACAACAACCGCTAGACCCAGCGAACAGCGACACCCCCGCCACGCCGGCGGGGGTGTCGCTGTTTTTTGCGGCGCGCTCTTGACAAATTTCGGGGGGGGGTAGGATGGTGCTGCGTCGGCTTTCCGCTGGGTCTGGATTGCTGGCGGATGCTGAATTGGAGAAAAATTGGGGAGGTAACCATGAAAGGGAAACCTTGGCGCATCGTCCAGCCGTCGGCGCTGCTCATCTTTTTGTTCTTGGTCGTCCTGATATTGGCCGCCACGCCAGTTGCGGCGCAGGCGCGACCGTCTTGTAAGAACGATGCCTATGTCATGGGCTGGGATGAAGACGCCGCCAGCGGGACGGGTTTCACGATGACGAGGGATTGCGACATCAAAACCGGCAGTGACATCAACCCCTTGCTGGTCAAGAGCGGCAAAACCTTCATCATCGATGGCGCTGGCTTCACCATCCATGCCGCTGACAAAGCCAGTGCCAACGATCAGGGGACGGCCATCACGCTTGCGAGTGGCGCGGGGACTTTGGTGCTGCGCAATGTCACCATCGAGGGTGGTGGCGACGCGGCTGCGCCCACCGGCGGTGACGCGGACCCGGCCATCATCGTCAATGGTGGCACGCTGATCCTGGATGGGGCCACCATCCAGAACACCCGCGGTGGCGCCATCCTCGTGCCCAGTGCTACTTCGAAAGTCCTCTTCAAGAATGCCACCTTCACTGGCAACCGAACCTCCGCAAACGGTGCCGTAATCAGGATAGGAAACGGCTACAACCTGTATGTAGAGGGTTTGCTCACGATGAAGAACAATGTGGGTGCCCTGGCTGCCATCTGGGTGTTGCCTTCTGTTCAGGCTCATGCTGGCATGGACCTTTATGATGCGGGGTGCATCGATGTTGCGGGTAACCAGCCCGCCAATATCGCTGTCCCAAATACGTTCAACTGGGCCACTGGCTTCGAAAATTTATGGACTAACAAGCCGAAAACCAACTGTGACGCGAACACCGCCTCGACGACGACTCGACCGCAGGGGTTTACCGCACCGCCGACGATACCGACGGCCACAGCCACCGCCACCGTCCCCGCCCCGCCCACCCCCGCAGCGCCCGCCAATGATGATGGTAGCGGCGGCGGCGGCGACAGCGATAAAAATGGCGAGTGCATCTTGGGAACCGTGGGTTCGTCTAGCGTCTATTGCATTGCCCGCTTCACCGACGGTACGGTATTGTTGCAGATTTACCGCGTGGATGACAACAGTGTGGGGCATTGGGTCATGAATGTCTCGCAGGCGGCCGTCGATGCCGTGAGTGGGGCCGGTTGCGTGGCCGCCTCGCCGGATGGGCGCTACGCGGTGCGCGTCTGGGCCGATGGCAATGTGACCATCTACGATGGTCCAGACCACGAGAGCAAGGTCTTCCACAACACGCTCAAGGGCGGTTTGAGCAGGACGGTCATCAGCACGGAGACGACCTACAGCAGCACGCCGCCGGGCGTGGGTTGCCCGGGCTATATGGGCTGATGAAATGAAAGACTGAACTCGACAACAACCGCTAGACCCAGCGAACAGCGACACCCCCGCCACGCCGGCGGGGGTGTCGCTGTTTTTTTTTGCGGCGCGCTCTTGACAAATTTCGGGGGGGGGGTAGGATTGCCATCTCGCCAATGCCCTTGGTGCTGGCGGGCGAGGAGTTACGATCGATTGAATGTTGAGTGGGGGAAATTGAGAGGGGTCTAACCATGAAAAAGCGTATTGGGAATATTCTCCGTCCGTCATCGCTGGCCAACTTTTTGCTGTTGGCCATCCTGTCATTGACAACGGGTCCGCTTGTGGCTCAGAGCAGCCGACCATCGTGTACGCAAGACCAAAGCGTCATGAGTTGGGCCCAGAGCGCCGCTACCGGCACCACCTTCACCATGACGAAGGATTGCGAAATCGACAAGGATGGTTCAGAACGGGCTCGAGTCCTATGGCTGCGCGGTAGGAGTTTCACCATTGATGGCGCTGGTTACACCATATACGCCGCTGACAAGGCCCCTTTCGCGGAATTCGGTACCGCCTTTGGTTTCGACAATGGAACCAGTAACAGTTTGACGCTGCGGAATCTCACCATCGAGGGCGGCGGCACCGCGCGCGTCGCCGCCAGCGAGCCGGACCCGGCCATCGTCGTCAGGGATGGCACCCTGGTGTTGGATGGCGTCACCATCCGCAATACCCGCGGTGGCGCCATCCGCATAGTTGGCGCTGGGAAAGTCCTCCTGAAGAATTCCACCTTCACCGGCAACCAAATCAGCGGCACCGGCGCGGCAACCGAAGGCTCTGTCGTCACGGTGTATAGCGGTGGCAGACTCTTCCTACAGAATTTGTTCACGGCGAAGAACAATACCGGCGGCCGCGGTGCCGTTTATGTGCGAACGGGTGGCGCCATCGACATTTACGATATGGGTTGCCATGACACTGCCGGCAACCAGGACGACACACCACAAGCTGCGGCGCTCCTTCTACAGGCGGGGCACCCTACCGAATTCGTTAATTTATGGACCGGCAAGCACAAAACAACTAGCAACAACTGTGACGCGAACACCGCCTCGACGACCACGGCCAACCGACCGGGTGCAGATCCAACACCCCCGCCGACGCCCGTACCGACGCCCATACCCGCCAGTACTCCCGCCGTTGGTGGGGGCAATGGCAACAGCGGCGCTCAAACAACCATGGGGATGGGCGGTGAAATGGACATGAAAATGTCCATGGCCGACAGCAATCACAGTTGGCGCATCAAAGGAACCGTCGGCTCGGATAGGAGCGCCTACTACCGCAAAGATAGTGGCGGTGTGCCGCTGCTGCAGATCTACCGCGTGGATAGCAGCAGCGTGGGGCATTGGGTCATGGATGTCGCGCAGGCGGCCGTCGACGCTATGGCTGGGGCCGGTTGTGTGGCGTCATCGCCGGACGGGCGCTACGCGGTGCGCGTCTGGGCCGATGGCAATGTGACCGTCTCTGATGGCCCGGATATGGAGAACAAGGTCTTACACAACACGCTCCGGGGCGGGTTGACTCCCGTCATCATCAGCACCGAGACGACCTACAGCAGCACACCGCCGGGTGTGGGTTGCCCGGGCTATAGCGGCTGATGCTGATTTCGCCAAACCGCTAGCAGCAAACGAACACCAACACCCCCGCCACGCCGGCGGGGGTGTTTTTTTTGCGGCGCGCTCTTGACAAATTTCGGGGGGGGTAGGATGGTGCTGCGTCGGCTTTCCGCTGGGTCTGGATTGCTGGCGGATGCTGAATTGGAGAAAAATTGAGGAGGTAATCATGAAGGGGAAACTTTGGCGCATCGTCCGTCCGTCAGCGCCGCTCATAGCGCCGCTCATCTTTTTGTTCTTGGTCGTCCTGACCTTGGCGGCCACGCCAGTTGCGGCGCAGGCGCGACCGTCTTGTAAGAACGATGCCTATGTCATGGGCTGGGATGAAGACGCCGCCAGCGGGACGGGTTTCACGATGACGAGGGATTGCGACATCAAAACCGGCAATGCTATCAACCCCTTGCTGGTCAAGAGCGGCAAAACCTTCATCATCGATGGCGCTGGCTTCACCATCTATGCTGCCGACAAAGCCAGTGCCAACGATCAGGGGACGGCCATCACGCTTGCGAGTGGCGCGGGGACTTTGGTGCTGCGCAATGTCACCATCGAGGGCGGCGGCGACGCGGCCACGCCCACCGGCGGTGACCCAGACCCGGCCATCATCGTCAATGGTGGCACGCTGATCCTGGATGGGGCCACCATCCAGAATACCCGCGGTGGCGCCATCCGTGTGGTCGCCAATACCAATGCGATCATCCTCCTGAAGAATGCCAAATTCATCGGCAACCAAATCACCGTTACCGGAAACGTATACAAAGGCTCCGCCATCACGGCGAATAGTGGCCGAATCTACATAGTGGGTTTGATGACTTTTAAGAACAATGTGGGTGGCCGGGCTGCCTTACGCACAGCAAACGATGCCACGGTCGACCTTTATGACACGGGCTGCTTTGATATTTCGGGAAACCAGGACTCCGGTGGCACTGGAAGAACTATCTCGATCGAGACAGTTCCGGCGGGCTTCGCGACTATATGGAACGGAAAGCCAAGGACATCCGGCGAAACCCCCTGCACCGCGAGCACCGCCTCGACGACGAATCGACCGCAGGGGAATGACGCACCGCCGACGATACCGGCCGCCACATCCACCGCCACCGTCCCCGCAGCGCCCGCCAATGGTGGTGGTAGCGGCGGCGGTCAAATGACGACGGGCGCTGGAATGGCCATGCCCAGCCTCGCTGACGACGGTCGCATCAGTGGGATGATCGACTCGGCGAGCGCCTACTTCCTCGTCAACCGCGGCGGCGTGCTGGTGCTGCGGATTTACCGCGTGGACAGCGACAGCGTGGGGCATTGGGTGATGGATGTCTCGCAGGTGACTGTCGATGCCATGGCTGGCGCCGGCTGTGTGGCCGCCTCGCCGGATGGTCGCTACGCGGTGCGCGTCTGGGCCGATGGCAATGTGACCGTCTCCAATGGGCCGAATATGGAGAGCAAGATCTTCCACAACACGCTCCGGGGCGGGTTGACCCCCGCCGTCATCAGCACCGATACGACCTACAGCAGCACACCGCCGGGCGTGGGTTGCCCGGGCTATATCGGCTGATTTCGCCAAGCCGCTAGCAGCAAACGAACAGCAACACCCCCGCCACGCCGGCGGGGGTGTTTTTTGCGGCACGGCGGCGCGGACTTGACAAATTTCGGGGGGGGGTAGGATGGTGCTGCGTCGGCTTTCCGCTGGGTCTGGATTGCTGGCGGATGCTGAATTGGAGGAAATTGGGGAGGTAAGCATGAAGGGTAAATCTTGGCGCATCGTCCAGCCGTCAGCGCCGCTCATAGCGCCGCTCATCTTTTTGTTCTTGGTCGTCCTGACCTTGGCGGCCGCGCCAGTTGCGGCGCAGGCGCGACCGTCTTGTAAGAACGATGCCTATGTCATGGGCTGGGATGAAGACGCCGCCAGCGGGACGGGCTTCACGATGACGAGGGATTGCGACATCAAAACCGGCAGTGATATCAACCCCTTGCTGGTCAAGAGCGGCAAAACCTTCATCATTGATGGTGGTGGCTTCACCATATATGCCGCTGACAAAGCCAGTGCCAACGATCAGGGGACGGCCATCACGCTTGCGAGTGGCGCGGGGACTTTGGTGCTGCGCAATGTCACCATCGAGGGCGGTGGCGACGCGGCCACACCCACCGGCGGTGATGGAGATCCGGCCATCATCGTCAATGGTGGCACGCTGATCCTGGATGGGGCCACCATCCAGAACACCCGCGGTGGCGCCATCCTCGTGCCCAGTGCTACTTCGAAAATCCTCTTCAAGAATGCCACCTTCACCGGCAACCAAACCTCCGAAAACGGCGCCGTCCTCAGGATAAACGACGGCGCCAACCTGTATATAGTGGGTTGGCTCACGATGAAGAACAATGTGGGTTACTGGGGTGCCATCTGGATGTTGGGTACTGGTCTGTCGACTATGAGCATCGACCTTTATGATGCGGGTTGCATCGATGTTGCGGGCAACCGGGACAACAGTGGCCCCGCCAATATCGCTATCCCAAATAGAGCAGGCTTAGCCTGGGCCGCTGGCTTCGCCAATAGATGGACTAACAAGCTGAAAAGCAATAACAACTGTGACGCGAACACCGCCTCGACGACGAATCGACCGGAGGGGGCTGCCGCACCGCCGACGATACCGACGGCCACATCCACCGCCACCGTCCCCGCCCCGCCCACCCCCGCAGCGCCCGCCAATGATGATGGTAGCGGCGGCGACGGTGACAGCGATAAAAATGGCGAGTGCATCTTGGGAACCGTGGGTTCGTCTAGCGTCTATTGCATTGCCCGCTTCGCCGACGGTACGGTATTGCTGCAGATTTACCGCGTGGATGACAACAGTGAGGGGCATTGGGTCATGAATGTCTCGCAGGCGGCCATCGACGCCGTGAGTGGGGCGGGTTGTGTGGCCGCGTCGCCGGATGGGCGCTACGCGGTGCGCGTCTGGGCCGATGGCAATGTGACCATCTACGATGGTCCAGACCACGAGAGCAAGGTCTTCCACAACACGCTCAAAGGCGGTTTGAGTAGGACGGTCATCAGCACGGAGACGACCTACAGCAGCACGCCGCCGGGCATGGGTTGCCCGGGCTATAGTGGCTGATGCTGATTTCGCCAAGCCGCTAGCAGCAAACGAACAGCAACACCCCCGCCACGCCGGCGGGGGTGTTGGCGTTTTTTGCGCCCTCCGGCCGCCACCTTGACAAATTTCGGGGGGGGGGTAAGATGAACCCTTATCGAATCTTCATCGGTCTGGTCTTGCTGACCACCTTTTTTAAGGTGTGAAGATTATGCAGTTGTGTTGATTTTGGGGGATATCACTGGAGATGGTCGTGAACAACAATGCTCGGATTTTGCTCCGCTCGTCATTTTGCTCCATCCTTTTGCTGCTGGTCGTCCTGATATTGCCGGCTGCGCCGCTTGCCGCGCAGGCGACACCGACGCCCGCCGCACCCCGACCGTCTTGCAAGAACGACACCAGCGTCATGTGGTGGGATGAAGATGCCCCTAGCGGGACGGTCTTCACCATGACGAAGGATTGCGACATCAAAACCGGCAGCGATATCAATCACTTATTGATCAAAAATGGCAAGACTTTCATCATTGATGGTGCTGGTAACAGCATATTCCCCGCGGATAAGTCCGCTGCCAACAATGTCGGTACCGCCATTGGTTTTGAAAACGGCGCCAACATAGTATTGGTGCTGCGGAATCTCACCATCGACGGCGGCGGCGACGCGGCCACGCCCACCGGCGGTGACCTGGATCCGGTCATCGTCCTCCAGGCTGGCACCTTGATATTGGATAGGGTCACCGTCAAGAATAACCGCGGCGGCTCCATCCGCATGCTCGGCGCTGGGACAATCATCCTGAAGGGTTCCACTTTCACCGAAAACCAACTCAGCGGTGCCTTGGGCGACAATGAATCCACCGTTGTCAATATGTTGGCGGGTGGCACCGTCTTCTTGCAGAATAGATTCGATGGGCCATTCAATGCTGGTGGTGCTGGTCTCTTTCGGCTGAAGGGCAGTGCTTTCTTTGACATGCATGATGCGACTTGCATAGATACTAGAGGCAGCACAAGCAAAGGTGGTAGTTTGGCCCTCTTTGATTATGCCGCAGCACCGGAGGATTTCATCAATTTATGGGGAGTCAAGGCCAGCAGCAGGCGTTGTGGCTCCGTGTCGCAACGACCGCAGGGTTTGGCAACACCCCCGGCGATCCCGACTTTCACCGCCACCCCGACGCCCACCCCCACCCCTCCGCCCTCCTCCGCCAATGGCAACGGTGGTAATGGTGATGAAATGATGGCGATGGGCGACCCCAATTACGGCCGGCGCATCAAAGGGACGGTGGGTTCGGCGAGCGCCTATTACCACAGCAAAAGCGGCGGTGTGCTCGTGCTGCAGATTTACCGCGTGGGCAGTGACAGCAGCGGGCATTGGGTCATGAATGTTCCGCAGACCGCTGTCGACGCCGCGAGTGCACCGGCTTGTGTGGCCGCGTCGCCGGACGGGCGCTACGCGGTGCGCGTCTGGGCCGATGGCAATGTGACCATCTACGATGGTCCAGACCACGAGAGCAAGGTCTTCCACAACACGCTCAAAGGCGGTTTGAGCAGGACGGTCATCAGCACGGAGACGACCTACAGCAGCACGCCGCCGGGCATGGGTTGCCCGGGCTATATGGGCTGATTTCGCCAAGCCGCTAGCAGAGCAAACGAACACCAGCACCCCCGCCGGCGTGGCGGGGGTGTTTTTTGCGGCACGCCCTTGACAAATTTCGGGGGGGGGGTAGGATGGTGCTGCGTCGGCTTTCCGCTGGGTCTGGATTGCTGGCGGATGCTGAATTGGAGGAAATTGGGGAGGTAAGCATGAAGGGGAAATCTTGGCGCATCGTCCAGCCGTCAGCGCCGCTCATAGCGCCGCTCATCTTTTTGTTCTTGGTCGTCCTGACCTTGGCGGCCGCGCCAGTTGCGGCGCAGGCGCGACCGTCTTGTAAGAACGATGCCTATGTCATGGGCTGGGATGAGGACGCCGCCAGCGGGACGGGCTTCACGATGACGAGGGATTGTGACATCAAAACCGGCAATGCTATCAACCCCTTGCTGGTCAAGAGCGGCAAAACCTTCATCATTGATGGTGCTGGCTTCACCATCTATGCCGCCGACAAAGCCAGTGCCAACGATCAGGGCACGGCCATCACGCTTGCGAGTGGCGCGGGGACTTTGGTGCTACGCAATGTCACCATCGAGGGTGGTGGCGACGCCGCCACGCCCACCGGCGGTGACGGGGATCCGGCCATCATCGTCAATGGTGGCACGCTGATCCTGGATGGGGCCACCATCCAGAACACCCGCGGTGGCGCCATCCTCGTGAGCAATAATACTTCGAAAGTCCTCTTCAAGAATGCCACCTTCACCGGCAATCGAACCACCGAAAACGGCGCCGTCCTCAGGATAAACAACGGCGCCAACCTGTATATAGTGGGTTGGCTCACGATGAAGAACAATGTGGGTTTCCAGGGTGCCATCTGGATGTTGGGTACTGGTCTGTCGGGTATGAGCATCGACGTTTATGATGCGGGTTGCATCGATGTTGCGGGCAACCGGCAAAGCAGAACAAACCAAGGCGGTGCCAATATCGTTACCCCAACAAGCGTAAACTGGGCCGCTGGCTTCGCCGCTAGATGGCTTGCTAAGCTGAAAAGCAATAACAACTGTGACGCGAACACCGCCTCGACGACGACTCGACCGCAGGGGGTTGCCGCACCGCCGACGATACCAACGGCCACATCCACCGCCACCGTCCCCGCAGCGCCCACCCCCGCAGCGCCCGCCAATGATGATGGTAGCGGCGGCGGTGACGGCGATAAAAGTGACCAGTGCATCTTGGGAACCGTGGGTTCGTCTAGCGTCTATTGCATTGCCCGCTTCGCCGACGGTACGGTATTGCTGCAGATTTACCGCGTGGATGACAACAGTGAGGGGCATTGGGTCATGAATGTCTCGCAGGCGGCTGTCGACGCCGTGAGTGGGGCGGGTTGTGTGGCCGCGTCGCCGGATGGGCGCTACGCGGTGCGCGTCTGGGCCGATGGCAATGTGACCATCTACGATGGTCCAGACCACGAGAGCAAGGTCTTCCACAACACGCTCAAAGGCGGTTTGAGTAGGACGGTCATCAGCACGGAGACGACCTACAGCAGCACGCCGCCGGGCATGGGTTGCCCGGGCTATAGTGGCTGATGCTGATTTCGCCAAGCCGCTAGCAGCAAACGAACAGCAACACCCCCGCCACGCCGGCGGGGGTGTTTTTTGGCGCAGGGTATTCAGATTGGCGGCGGGTTTAGCCCCCGTCCGCCAGGCCATAGGACCATTGCTCGGGCATGAACATCACCCATTGGCGGTAGCTCCAACTCCAAAGACCCGCGGTATCGTTGGCTGGGGTATTGCGCAGATCCACAGCGAAGAGCAAGGGTTGCGGCGGCAACTGTATCACGCCGATGAACCATGTGCCCCCGAAGACGAGATCGTTGAGTTGGTTGCCCCAGGACAAATATTCTTCAGACCCATAAGGCGATTCGAGCAATTCTTCGCTCATGAGCCAGGCAAGCTTGATATCATCCGGTGGCTCGATGCCCTCAGCGCCAGCGCTTTCCATGTATTCACGCCAGCCATGGGCGCCGGCGCGCGCGCCCCAATGTGGGCGCATGTTGGTGGTGTTGTTCGAATATTCGCCGATATCGGTCACATCATAACCCCAACAGGCGATGTCATGTTCGGCGCTGTCGCGGATTTCGTTGTAAAGACCGATCTCAATCTCTTTGTATTGCACATTCAAGCCCACGGCCTGCCAGTAGCCGGCCATCAGCTCGCCGATTTTCTTCCAAGCTTCCTCGGGGACGCTGACTTGCATGCTGAGGAAGAAAGGCTCGCCATCTGGGCGCAAGCGCCAGCCGTCGCCATCGCGTTGCTCCATACCCATTTCGTCGAGCAGCTGGTTGGCCAAGTCGGGGTCGTATTGCGCCCAGTGGTCGGTCATCCAGGGCTCGTAAAAGGCGGAGACGGGCGTGGGCGCCGCTTGCGAGGGCGTCGCCAAGCCGAAATAGACCAAGTCGTTGATTTCGTTGCGGTCGACGGCCACATTCATCGCCTGCCGCAAGCGCACATCGAGGAAAAGTTCGCGTAAATCCGGATTGGGGTGGGTGTAATTCGGCATGCAGACATATTCATTGCCGCGGTTGTAAGAGGTGAGCGCGGTGCGATAGCCGCCATTCTCTTCGCCATCCCGATAGGTGGAATAGTTCAGCAAAAGACCCCAACCGAAGTGGCTGTATTCGCCGGCGACGGCCTTGAGGTCTTGCACCTCCAAGTTTTCCGCGAGGATGCGTTTCAGGCTGTCGGTATAGGGCAATTGGTTGCCGGCGGTGTCGATCTTGAAGAAATAGGGGTTGCGTTCGTAGTACTTATTGCCGAAGGCGTCGGTACTGACATAGATGAAGGTATTCAGCGTCGGCCCGTTCGGGTCGGTTTCTGAACCCAGGTTCCAGGTGAAGTTGTAGGGTTGCTTGCGCCCGTTGAAAAGCTGCACCCAATCCTCAAAACCGAGCTCGCTGGCCAATTCATTGGCGTTCTCGTTGTGATCGATATGGAACTCTTTGAAGTAATGTGCCGGCAGGTAGCCGCGGTTGCCGACTTCGCTACCCAGGGCGACCGGGAAAGTCGGATAGGCGCGGTGGAAGGTCACGGTGAAGCTGGTTTCGGAATGGATATCCAGCTGCGGCAATTGGCCATCGGGCCCCCAAGGACCTTTGCTGGCCGGGGTCAGCGCTTCGTTGTCCAGCACATCTTCGAGGTAGAAACGGAAATCCTCGGTCGTGAAGGGCTGGCCGTCGGACCATTTATGCCCTTCGCGCAAGTGGATGGTGAAGGTGGATTGGTCTTCGCTGACCTCGATGCCCTTGGCGACATTGGGGATGATGGTCTGCAGGTCGGTATCGATGGTGAGCAATTTTTGTAGGCGCGCTTCGAGCGCATCCCAACCGCAGCAGGTGGGATTGATGCTCGGGCCAGCCAGCTCGCCGCCATAGACGCCGATGCCTTCCAAGGGGTCGACGACGGCCGGCTCGCTCGGCAAGCGCTCGGCCGCGGGCGGCAAGCCGGCGATTTCTGGGCCATTGAAGCGGGTGATGTTCTCGCCACCCGCGGCGACCCAAGCGGCGATGGTCGCGTATTGTTGCGGGTAGGTCTTCATCATATCTTCTTGGGCGCCGATTGGGCTGACGCTGAGCGCCGATACCATCAGCAACCCCAAGGTCAAGATGCGTGCTTTCATAATAGCCTCCCTAAAAATAAACGGACTTTCTGACAAAAAAAGGAACTCACCGTCCCGCCGGCGCGGCGGGGTAGATGCAATGTCAATATTCGCCAAGAAGTCGTCATATGGCGGCACCGCCCACGGAATGCCGACTGCGCTGCGCGTCCTTCTCGGATTCGGCCAAGGCGTCCCAGTCGAATTCGACACCATGCCCGGGCGCTTCGCTGGCTTGCATCCAACCATCAACCAAGGTGGGTGGGTTGAGCATGAAACGCTCCAAGCCGAAACCATGCACTTCTAGGAAACTGGCGTTGGGGATGGCCGCCAAGAGTGAAAGGTGCAATTCATGGACACCATGGCTGGTTACCGGTAGGTTGCGCGCTTGCGCCAAGCGGGCGACGCGCAACCAGTTGGTGATGCCGCCGATATTGCTGACATCGGGTTCGGGGAAGGCGATATCCGCCCATTCCAGCATGTGGCGGAATTCATAGAGCGTGTGCAGGTTTTCGCCGGTGGCGATGGGAATCCCTTCGCGGGCGATGAGGGCGTGGCCGCGATAGTCATCGGGGATGGTCGGTTCTTCCAGCCAGGTGAGGTCAAAATCGCGCAGGGCACGGGCGGCGCGGCGCGCCTCAGCGACGGTCCAGCGCATATTGGCGTCGACCATGAGGGGGATATCGGGGCCAACAAAATCGCGTAAGGCGGCGACGCGGGCGATATCTTCGCCTAGGCTGGGCGAGCCGACCTTCATCTTGATGGCGCGGAAGCCGCGCTCGAGGTTGGTCTGGGCTTGTGCGAGCAGTTCTTCGGTGCTCAGTTGCAAATCGATGCCGCCGGCGTAGGCGCGGGCGCGGCCATGGGCGCCGCCGAGGTAGCGCCAGAGCGCCTCGTCCGCCCGCCGCGCGCGCCAATCCCAGAGCGCGATATCCACGGCGGCGATGGCGAAAGAGGCCAACCCGCCGCGGCCGATATAGTGGCTGCGCCACCAAAGCTGCTCCCAGATTTGCTCGCCGCGGCGGGCGTCTCCCCCAAGCAGAATGGGCGCCAGCGCGTCGTCGATCAACGCGCGCAGCGCCCTTCCCCCCAAGCCGATGGTGTAAGTATAGCCGATGCCCTGTTGTCCATCCGCCTCCAACAGGACCATGACGACTTCAAAATCTGTCATCACGCCATGCGTGGCGTCAATCATGGGCTGGGTGAGCGGCAAACGGAAATGGCGCGTTTCCACGGAGGTGATGGCCGCAGAAGCGGGCATATCCCTGTTCAGGCCTTTTCCGTCAAGCATAGTTCACATAGAGCGTTTTCTTTTGCAAGTAGCCCTCCAAGCCATAGACGCCAGCCTCACCGCCGAAATACAGCTCATCGACAGCGCGCAGCAAGCGTTGCATATCGCGGTGTAGGGATAAGCGGTGGTTGTCGTTTTCGATGGATGGGGTGGCGGCCCAAGCCGGTTGGGCGGCGACAACGGCAACCAAGGCCGCTTCCGCGCCGATGAGCATATTGTATTGGGGCAATGGTGCGTCAGGCACAGCCCAGGGCTCCTCCACGCTCCAATTTTCCCTCTGATAAGAGAGGCTAGCGCGTGGCGTGGCAATTGTCAAGTGTTTTTTGTCTACAATCCGTCAATTGACATCCTCATGCCCGCGCGTTATGCTGGCTTGGTGGCAATTTGGGCGGAGTTTTCCTATGCTGCGCTATTTGCTCCAGCGCTTGCTTTATACCCTCTTCTTGCTCGCGCTGTTGACGGTCGTCATCTTCATCGTCATCCAGTTGCCGCCGGGTGATTATCTCTCTACGCTCATATCACGCCTTGAGCAATCGGGCGATACTGTCAGTGAGGAGATGGTCGAGAACCTCAAGCGTCAATACGGTCTGGACCTCGCTTTGCACCAACGCTATTTCAAATGGGTGACGGCGGTTTTGAGCGGCAATTTTGGCTTTTCCTTCGATTACAATCAGCCGGTGCGCGACATCATCGGTGAGCGCCTCGTCTTCACTATGGTCATCTCTTTGCTGAGCGCCGCCTTCGTCTATATGGTCGCCATCCCCATCGGCATCTATTCGGCCACGCACCAATATTCCATCATCGATTACCTCGTTTCCTTCGTCGGTTATGTCGGCCTGGCTTTGCCCAATTTCATGTTCGCCCTCATCCTCATGTATATCGCCTTGGTCCATTTCAAATCCAATTTGACGGGGCTCTTTTCGCCGGAATATTTGGATGCGCCCTGGGACGCCGCGCGCATCTGGGACATGATCAAGCACCTGCCCATACCGGTCATCGTCGTGGGCACGAGTGGGACGGCGGGCATGATCCGCGTCATGCGCGGCACGCTGCTGGACGAGTTGAACAAGCAATATGTCGTCACGGCGCGCAGCAAAGGGGTGGGCGAAACCCGTTTGCTCTTCAAATACCCGGTGCGCCTGGCCATCAACCCACTGGTTACCGCTTTCGCCGGGCTTTTCCCGACATTGATTGGCGGCGGCGCCATCGTCGCCATGGTCTTGCAGTTGCCCACCGTCGGCCCGATGATGATCCGCGCCCAGCTCACGCAGGACACTTTCTTGGCCGCCACCCTGCTCATGTTCTTGAGCGTGTTGACGGTGGTCGGCACATCCATCTCCGATATCTTGCTGATATTGGTGGACCCACGCATCCGTATGGATCAGGCGACCACTTAGGGGCGGGGAGGAGGAGCGCTATGCTCGGTCAATTGCGTTTGCGCCGTCCTGCCAATGCTCCTGAGGGCAAGGTCGTCCACGACGATAGTTACTATGTCGCTTCGCAATGGCAGTTGATGTGGCGCAAGTTCCGCCGCCATAAGCTGGCCCTAATCGGCGGGAGCGTCATCGCCGCTTTCTATTTCATCGCCATCTTCGCCGACTTTTTCGTGGTGGCCACCGACCCCGCCTGGCGCTCGGGCGACCCGCTCGCGCCACCCCACCAACTCCACTTCCGCGATGAAGAGGGTCGCTTTCAGCTAGTTCCCCTCATTTACGCTTGGAAACAAGAGCTGGATATGAGCACTCTTAAACGCGTCTACACTGAGGACAAGGGAGAGGCCTATCGCCTGCGCTTATTCGCGCGCGGCGAACCTTACGAGCTGCTGGGCTTCATCCCCACCGACATCCATCTCTTCGGTGTGGATGAGCCCGGGCAGCTCTACTTGTTGGGAACGGATGAATTCGGGCGCGATATCTATTCGCGCATCATTTTTGGAGCGCGCCTCTCGCTCTTCATCAGCCTCGCTGGCCTCATCATCAGTTTCATCTTGGGTTGCCTCTTTGGCGGGATTTCCGGTTATTTTGGCGGTGCGGTCGACATGGTCATTCAGCGGCTCATCGAATTTTTGATTTCCATCCCCAAAATTCCGCTTTGGATCGCCCTGGCAGCGGCGCTGCCGCCGAAATGGACCTCGGAGCGCATATTTTTCGCCATCACCGTCATCTTGGCCATCATCGGTTGGACGGAGTTGGCGCGCATCGTGCGTGGCAAGCTATTGGAAACGCGCGAGGCCGATTTCGTGATGGCCGCGCGCATCTCCAATATGGGCGATATGAAAATCATCATTCGTCATCTGCTACCCTCTTTTGCCAGCTTCCTCATCGTGTCCTTGAGCTTGGGAGCCTCAACGATGATCATCGCCGAAACCACGCTCAGCTTCCTGGGGGTGGGCATCCGCCCGCCGGCGGTCAGTTTGGGTGTACTTTTGCAGGATGCGCAGAAAATCCGCGCGCTGGCGCAAAGCCCCTGGTTGCTGGCGCCGGTCGTGCCCGTATTTGTCATTGTGCTCTGCTTCAATTTTTTGGGTGATGGCCTGCGCGATGCGGCTGACCCGTATAAAGCCTAATCGTGTGGGCTGCTAAGATGCGGCCTTGAGTGGGGAGATTGCATGCCCGAAAAAGAGATCTTTCGTACCCTTCCCGAGCAAATTGCCCATCGTTTGCGGCGCGATATCCTGACCGGCCGCTTAAGCCCCGGCGACCCTTTGCGTGAAATTGAAGTTTCTGAGCGCTTTGGTGTTTCGCGCGGCCCCATTCGCGAGGCATTGCGCCAACTCACGCAGAACGGACTGCTGGTTTATGAACCGAACAAAGGCGCGCGCGTTGCCGAAAACTTGAGCGAAGATGTCCGCCCTTTGCTCGTCGAATTGCGTTCCCGCCTCGAATCTTATGTGCTCGAGACGGTTTTCGAGCGCATCAGCGCGGAGGACTTGCGACACCTATCGGAAATTTTGGTCGATATCCAGCATGCCTGTGAAGATGGCGATACGGCCAGCCTGGTTGAGCATGACCTGCGTTTCCATCAGGTGTTGGTGCAATGCCACCAGGACCGGGACATTTACGCCATCTGGCAGCCCATTATGATGCGCATGCTGATGAATTACAGTCGCCATGAGAACTTGATGGATAGTTATTTCGAGCACGCGCGCATCCTAGAAGCCCTTTATGCCAAGGACCGCGAGGCGGCCCTGGCCGCGCTGGCCGCGAATATCCAATGAAGCGCTTGGCCACCGCGCCGCCGCAAGCCGCCTATTATGAAGGTGAGCGCCGCATCCGCATCGGAGCGGCCGAAACGCCGCCGCCGAGCGCGGGCGAAGTGCAAATCCGCGTCTCGCATTGCGGTATCTGTGGCACCGATTTGCATATCTATCATGGCGCGATGGACGCGCGCCTGCGCTTCCCGCAGGTCATGGGCCATGAATGTAGCGGCCGGGTGGCCGCTTTGGGGGCAGGGGTCACGCGCGCCGACCTACCCCCGGGCCAGCCCGTCACCGTCATGCCCCTCGCTTCTTGTGGCCAATGCGCCGCTTGTCGGGACGGCCTGGCGCATATCTGCTACGAATTGCGCTTCCTGGGCATCGACACGCCCGGCGCCTTCCAGACGCATTGGAATGTCCCGGCGGAGACGGTCTACCCTTTGCCAGCGGGACTTTCCTTGCGTCATGGTGCCCTGTTGGAGCCGCTGGCCGTCGCTTGTCATGATGTTCGCCTTGGCGAGATTTCCCCTGGGCAACAGGTTGTGGTCCTGGGCGGCGGCCCCATCGGCATGCTCATCGCCCTCGTCGCGCACGCGAAGGGGGCAGAGGTCTTGCTTTCCGAAATCAACCCTTTCCGCTTGCAACTGGCGCGCTCTTTGGGTTTTGCGGCCTTGCAACCGCAGGAAGAGGATTTGCGGGCCTGTGTTCAGGAGCGCAGCGACGGCGCTGGCGCCGATGTCGTTTTTGAGGTGAGTGGCGCGCCGGCCGCCGCCGCCAGCATGACCGATTTGTTGCGCGCGCGCGGCCTGGCCGTCGTCGTCGCCATCTATGGAAAGCCGGCGCCGCTCGATCTCTTCCGCTTTTTCTGGCGGGAGTTGCGCTTGCGCGGCGCGCGCGTCTACGAAAAGCAGGATTTTCAAGAAGCCATCGCCTTGGCCGCTGCCGGCTCTTTGCCGCTCGACGCGCTCATCAGCGATATCCGCCCCCTCGACGCGCTGGCGCCCAGTCTACGCGACCTAGAGGGCGGTGGCGCGCTGCTCAAAATCCTGCTGGCATTGGAAACGGAGAACCGGGAAGAATAAAAAGGGAGGGAATCGGGATGTCCGGTATATTGGATCGTTTTCGCCTGGATGGCCAGACGGCGTTGGTGACGGGTTGCCGCCGTGGTATGGGGCGTTCGATGGCCGTCGCTTTGGCTGAAGCCGGCGCGGATGTCATCGGCGTCAGCGCCCAGTTGGAATTGCCCGGTAGCGCGGTCGAGGAGGAGGTGCGCGCCACGGGTCGACAATTTTGGGGCTATCGAGCGGATTTGGGCGACCGTGAGGCGCTTTACGCTTTCATCCGCGCCTGCCAGAGCGAGGCGCCGCCGGTCGACATCCTCGTCAGCAACCATGGCACCGTTTTCCGTTCACCGGCGGCCGAATATCCGGATGAAGAATGGGACCGCGTCTTGGAAGTGAATCTCAATTCCCAATTCATCCTGGCGCGTGAATTCGGCGCGAAAATGCTGGCGCGCGGGCGTGGTAAGGTCATTTTCATCGCCTCCCTGCTCACCTTTCAGGGTGGCGTCATCGTCCCTTCTTATGCGGCCAGCAAGGGTGGCATCGGCCAACTCATGAAAGCTTTCGCCAACGAATGGGCCGCGCAGGGCGTTCAGGTCAACGCCATCACCCCCGGTTACATCCGCACCGATTTGACGCAGGACCTGCAGGACGACCCCGCGCGCCACGATGCGATACGCGACCGCATCCCCGCCGGGCGTTGGGGAGAGGCGGACGACTTCAAGGGCCCCATCGTCTTCCTCGCCTCGGCCGCTTCCGATTATGTCGCCGGCGAAATCCTCTGCGTGGATGGTGGCTGGTTGGCCTTTTGAGCCTCCCGCCCATGACCACTGTGGAGCTCATCGACAGCCATGTGCATTTCTGGCCGGCGCCGCAGCTGCACTACGATTGGTTGGCGGCCGCGCCGGCCATCGCTGCGCCTCATGGTCCGGGCGAATACGCGGCGGATAGTGCCGCCGCTCGCGAATGGGGCTTGCGCCTGCGCGGTGTCGTTTTCGTGGAGGCTGGCCGCGCCCCCGGGCAAGGCCTGGCGGAGGCAAAATGGGCGGCCGGCTTGCGCGGCACCCCGCCGACGCTGGGCATCATCGCTCATGCGCCGCTTGAGCTGGGTGCCGCCGCGCGCCCGAGCCTGGCCTTATTGGCGAAAATGCACCGCGTCGTCGGCATCCGCCGCAATTATCAGGATGAGCCGCCCGGTTTCGCCAGCCAGCCGGCTTTCATCCGCGGCCTGCGCGCCCTGGCGGATTTTCGCTTCACGCATGACCTTTGCCTCCGTTGGCAGCAATTGGAAGAAACGCGCGACCTCGTGGCGCGCTGTCCGCAGGTGCAATTTGTGCTCAATCATTGCGCCAAGCCGGCCATCGATGATGCCGCCCGTCCGCCAGCGGCGAATGCCCGTTGGCGGGCCGGGATGCGCGCGCTGGCGGCTTTGCCGAACCTGGTCTGCAAATTGAGCGGCTTGGTCACCGAGGCAAATCACCAGGGTTGGCATTGGCACGATTTGCAGCCCTATGTGGAATACGCTTTGGAAATTTTTGGGGCGGAGCGCTTGCTTTTCGGTAGCGATTGGCCGGTGGTCAAATTGGCCGGCGGTTGGCGACGCTGGTTGGCAGCCGCCCGCGAGTTGTTGGCACCCTTGAGCGCCTTTGAGCAAGAAGCCATCTTTGCAAAAAATGCGCTTCGCGTCTATCATTTGGATGAGCCAGCCCCTGATTGGTAGGCGGGCGCTGTTGGTTGTCGAATCCGTGCTATCTTGACAAATTTCGGGGGGGGGTAAGCTGAAGTCAAGTCGGTGAAGCCCAATTCAAGGGCTGGTGAAAAGTATGTCGTCATCTGTCCAGCGAGTATAGGGGGATGATACATCTTCATCAGGTTTATCACCCTAAGGGAAGCAACCCAGAGGAAAGAGCGTTCTGCTCGTCGCCCACCCTCAATAATCACCCTCTTTTTGTTTTTGTTTGTCTGGATATTGGCGGCCGGCCCAATTTCCGCGCATATTCCGTCTGGCTTGCGGGGCCAGCTCACCTCGTGTTTCGCTGATCCCAGCGTCATGGGCTGGGATGCCGATGCCCCGAGCGGGACGGTCTTCACCATGACGAAGAGTTGCCTCATAAAAACTGACGGAAACATCAACACCTTAATGGTTAAGGACGGCAAAAACTTCATCATCGATGGTGGTCCGGAGCGAATTCACTCCATATTTGCTGCCGACAAGTCCCCCACCAACGATGTGGGCACCGCCATCGGTTTCGAGAGCGGCGCCAACGCTTCACTGACGCTGAGGCATATCATCATCGATGGTGGTGGCGACGCGCCCTCATCCACCGGCGGCGACCCCGATCCGGCGATCATCGTCAAGAATGGCAGATTGGTGCTGGAGCATGTCCTCATCAGGCATACCCACGGCGGGGGCATTCAGCTTGACGGCAGCGGAACCATCACCCTGAGACATTTCAGGGCCCGCGAGAACCGCGTCGCCGCCGGATCCCACGGCAGCGCCATCACGGTGAGCAGTAGCGGTACCGTTATCGCGCAGGGTAATCTGGTGCTGCGCGATAATGATGGGGGCAAGGGTGCCCTATGGGTGCAGGACGGCGGCACCTTCGACATTGCTGAGTTGCGTTGCAAAAGTGTTGCGCACAATCGGAATGCCGATGGTGAAGAAGTCGAAATCGTTTTTGAGATGCCACCGGGGCCGGCATGGACCGCGTTATGGGACTCAACCCCCCGTGTTTGTCCTACTGATGGCAACCCCAATGGTGGCAGCGGCGGCGGCGACGATGACGACGGTAAAAGTGGCCAGTGCATCTTGGGAACCGTGGGTTCGTATAGCGTCTATTGCATTGCCCGCTTCGCCGACGGTACGGTATTGCTCCAGATTTACCGCGTGGATGACAACAGTGTGGGGCATTGGGTCATGAATGTCTCACAGGCGGCCATCGACGCCGTGAGCGGGCCCGGTTGCGTGGCCGCCTCGCCGGATGGGCGTTACGCCGTGCGCGTTTGGGTCGATCGCAATATCACCATCTACGATGGCCCAGACCACGAGAACAAGGTCTACCACAACACGCTCAAGGAGGGCGTGAGTAGGACGGTCCTCGAGACCTTGACGACCCACAGCAGCACACCGCCGGGTATGGGTTGCCCGGGTTACGCCGCCGATTGATGGGCTGAGCTCGGCAAACCAAGAGCAATGTGCGGCCTTGCCAAATTTTCGGGGGGGGGGTAGGATGGGTCCTCGAGACCTTGACGACCCACAGCAGCACGCCGCGGGTATGGGTTGCCCGGGTTACGCCGGCGATTGGCGGGAAGAGCTCGGCAAACCGAGAGCAACGCGCGGCCTTGCTAAATTTCGGGGGGGGGGGTAGGATGGGTGCTTGGGCAAATTCCGCCCGCTTGGCTTGATATTAAGCGTTGAGCGGAGATTTGTGGTATATTCAATATTGAGCAGGGGAATTTAAGGAATCGACCATGGAGAAACGTTTCTCGATCATCACACGACCTTCATCGCTTTTCATCTTTTTGTTGCTGGTTGTCCTTTCGTTGCCGGTCGGGCCGCTTGCCGCGCAGAAGCCGACCACTCTATGCACCGACGCCAGCGTCATGAGTTGGGATGCCACTGCCGCTAACGGCACGACCTTCACGATGATGAAGGATTGCACCATACAAACTAGCGAAACCCGCGGATATTTGGAGATAGGGTCCGGCAAGACCTTCACCATTAATGGCGCTGGTTACACCATATGGGCCGCGGATAAGGCCCGCTACTCATATTCGGGTACCGTCTTCACTTTCGGCGGCATTGGTGGCGCCGGGCAGCGAATCGGAGAGAACATCAATCTAACGCTGCGGAATGTCACCATCCGCGGTGGCGGGACCGCGCGCACTGGTGCCGCTTTTCCGAATGCGGCCATCAATGTTGGGAAGGCTACCGTGCTCTTGGATGGGGCCAAAATCTCGTTGACCCGCGGTGGGGCCATCAAATTAACCGACGCAGCCGGGCGACTCACCCTGAAGAACGCCAAACTCAACCAAAACAAAGTCAGCGGCACCGGGGCGGCGGGGAATGGCAACGCCGTCACGGTGGTTCGCGGTACAGTGACCATACAGAATTTGCTCACGATGAAGAACAATACGGGTGGTGGTCCGGGTGCCATATATATAGCAGCCGACGGCGTGCTCAACATTGATGCCCTGGGTTGCAAAGATGTCGCGGGCAATGAGAACGCCGCAGGAACCACGGGAAGCAATGTCGTGATTACAGACGGCACCGCAAGGGCGGCCTTCAGTGCTATATGGAGCAAAGTTCCGACAAAAGCCGACGACAACTGTGACGAGAACACGGCACCTGTTGCTACACCTGCACCCACTGCCACTGCCACCACTCCACCCTCCTCCGGCGGAGGCAATGGCAACGGTGGTGACGATGGGATGATGTCTGGCGAAATGGCGATGGATGATGGAGATAAGATGTCTATGGCGATGTCCATGGCCGACAGCAATTATGAACGGCGCATCAAAGGGACGGCGGGCTCGGATAGGAGCGCCTACTACCGCAGCAACAGCGGTGGTGCGCTCGTGCTGCAGATTTACCGCGTGGACAGCAACAGCGTGGGCCATTGGGTCATGAATGTCTCGCAGGCGACCGTCGATGCCATGGGTGGGGCGGGCTGTGTAGCCGCCTCGCCGGACGGACGCTACGCGGTGCGCGTCTGGCCCGACGGCAATGTCACCGTCTCCGATGGCCCAGACATGGAAAGCAAGATCTTACACAACACATTCATGGGCGGTGTGACCGGGGGCCTAATCAGCACCGATACGACCTACAGCAGCACGCCGCCGGGTGTGGGTTGCCCGGGCTATATTGGCTGATGAGATGAAATGAAAGACTGAGCTCAACAACCACAACCCGGCCAGCAGAAATAGTTCCCCAGCAAACACCCCCGCCACGCCGGCGGGGGTGTTTTTTGCCGCGCGCCCTTGACAAATTTTCGGGGGGGGTAGGATGGGGGTTGCGTTGGATTTCCGCTGGGTCTGGATTGCTGGCGGATAATGTATTGGGAAAATTGAGGAGGTAGCCATGAAGGGGAAAGCTTGGAGCATTGCCCGTCCGTCAGCGTTGACCATCTTTTTGCTGTTGTTTGCCTTGTCGTTGTCGGCCGCGCCGCTGGCGGCGCAGGATGGTAGACCGAATTGTATCACCGAATCCAGCGTCTTCACTCCCGCCTGGGATCCTGATGCCGAGGCTACGACGACCTTCGTGATGACGAAGAATTGCCAAACGACAAATACTGATTACTTCGAGGTCAAGCAAGGAAAGTCCTTCACCATTGATGGCAAAAATTTCACCATATATGCCGCTGCAAAGTCTGCATATCCAACGACGGGGACCGTCGTTGGCTTTGAAGATGGTGGCGAAAGGATGCTGACGCTGAAGAATGTCACCATCGAGGGTGGCGGCACCGAGACCGGGGCATCGCGATCAGACAACACTCCGGATCCGGCCATCGTGACCACAAGTGCCAGTTTGTTGTTGGATAATGTCACCATCCGGAATACCCGTGGTGGGGCTATTCGCATGATTGTCGACCCGGATGACTCCTCCATAGTTGGGAAAATCACCCTGAAGAATGTCAAACTCGAAGGCAACCAAGTCAGCGGCACCGGAGCGGATACTCAAGGCGCCGCCATCACGATGGATAAGGGTAATCTGGTCCTGCAGAATTTGTTCACTTTGAAGACCAATACGGGTGGCGTGGGTGCCATACACCTAAAAGCGGGCACCACCACTCTCGATATTTATGACCTGGGTTGCTTGGATGTTTCGGGCAACACGAACGCTGCCGGCACGGCCACCGATATCCATCCTGCCCTAACGGCGGAACTCCAAACCCTATGGGACGGAAAGCCGACCGTAACCGACGACAGCTGCGACGGAACCACCGCTTCGACGACGCCCCGCCCGACACCGACACCCGCTGGTGGTGGTGGCAATGGCGGCAGCAGCGGCAGCAGCGGCAGCGGCGATGGAATGCCCATGCCCAGCCTCTCTGAAGACGGGCGCATCGGTGGGATGATCGGTTCGGGGAGCGCCTACTTCCTCATCAACCGCGGTGGCGTGATGGTGCTGCGGATTTACCGCGTGGATAGCGACAGCGTCGGGCATTGGGTCATGGATGTCGCGCAGACGGCCGTCGACGCCGCGAGTGCACCGGCTTGTGTGGCCGCCTCGCCGGACGGGCGCTACGCGGTGCGCGTCTGGGCCGATGGCAATGTGACGGTCTCCGATGGCCCGGATATGGAGAACAAAGTCTTCCACAACACGCTCAGGGGCGGGTTGACCCCCGCCGTCATCAGCACCGATACGACCTACAGCAGCACGCCGCCGGGTGTGGGTTGCCCGGGCTATATTGGCTGAAATGAAAGGCTGAGCTCGACAACAACTCAGCAGAAACTCCCCAGCAAACACCCCCGCCCCGCCGGCGGGGGTGTTTGTTTGCGGCGCGGCGGCGCGGCGGCGCGGCCTTGACAAATTTCGGGGGGGGGTAGGATGGGTTACCGTCGAATTTCTGCTGGGTCTGGATTGCTGGCAGATGCTGAATTGGAGGAAATTGGGGAGGTAATCATGAGAGGAAAAGCTTGGAACATTGCCCGTCCGTCAGCGTTGGGCATCTTTTTGTTGTTGCTGGTTTTGTCGTTGGCGGTAGGGCCAGTTGTGGCGCAGGACGGTAGACCGAGTTGTGCCACCGCTTCCGGCGTCTTTACCCCCGACTGGGATGCTGATGCCGCGGCTACGACGACCTTCACGTTGACGAAGAATTGCCAAACGACAAATAGCGATTACCTCGAGATCAAGCAAGACAAGTCCTTCACCATTGAAGGTGGCGGTTTCACCATATTTGCCGCTGCTAAAGCGAGATACCCCACTGTGGGCACCGTCATTGGCTTTGAAGATGGTGGCGAAAGGATGCTGACGCTGCGGAATCTCACCATCGAGGGTGGCGGCACCGAGACTGGGGCATCGCGAAGAGACAACACTCCGGATCCGGCCATCGTGAGCACAAGTGCTATTTTGGTGTTGGAGGATGTCACCATCCAGAATACCCGTGGTGGGGCCATTCGCGTGATTGTCGACCCGAATGATGGAACCAACAGGGTTGGGAAAACTACCCTGAAGAATGTCAAACTCATCGGCAACCAAGTCAGCGGCGCCGGATCGGATACTCAAGGCGCCGCCATCACGATAGATCATGGTGAACTGATCCTACAGAATTTGTTCACTTTGAAGACCAATACGGGTGGCGTGGGTGCCATACACCTAAAAGCGGGTACCACTTTCGATATTTATGACCTGGGTTGTTTGGATGTTTCGGGCAACGCGAACGCTGCCGGCACTGCCACCGATATCCATCCTGCCCTAACGGCGGAACTCCAAACCCTATGGGACGGAAAGCCGACCGTAACCACCGACAGCTGCGACGAAACCACCGCCTCGACGACGCCCCGACCGACACCGACACCCCCTGGTGGCGATGGCAGCAGCGGCGCTGGAATGCCCATGCCCAGCCTCTCTGAAGACGGGCGCATCGGTGGGATGATCGGCTCGGGGAGCGCCTACTTCCTCATCAACCGCGGTGGCGTGGTGGTGCTGCGGATTTACCGCGTGGACAGCGACAGCGTCGGGCATTGGGTCATGGATGTCGCGCAGACGGCCGTCGACGCCGCGAGTGCACCGGCTTGTGTGGCCGCCTCGCCGGACGGTCGCTACGCGCTGCGCGTCTGGGCCGATGGCAATGTGACGGTCTCTGATGGGCCGGATATGGAAAGCAAGGTCTTCCACAACACGCTCCGCGGTGGGTTGACTCCCGCCGTCATCAGCACCGATACGACCTACAGCAGCACGCCGCCGGGTGTGGGTTGCCCGGGCTATGTCGGCTGACTGAAATGAAAGGCTGAGCTCGACAACAACTCAGCAGAAACTCCCCAGCAAACACCCCCGCCCCGCCGGCGGGGGTGTTTTTTGCGGCGCGCTCTTGACAAATTTCGGGGGGGGGTAGGATGGGGTTGCGTTGGCTTTCCGCTGGGTCTGGATTGCTGGCGGATGCTGAATTGGAGGAAATTGGGGAGATAACCATGCGAGGAAAAACTTGGAGCATTGCCCGTCCGTCAGCGTTGGGCATCTTTTTGTTGTTTGCCTTGTCGGCGGGGCCGCTGGCGGCGCAGGATGGTAGACCGAATTGTATCACCGATGCCAGCGTCTTCACTCCCGCCTGGGATGAAGACGCCGCTAGCGGGACGACCTTCGTGATGACGAAGAATTGCCAAACGAAAATTAGCTATTACTTCGAGATCAAGGATGGAAAGTCCTTCACCATTGATGGCAAAGGTTTCACCATATTTGCCGCTGCAAAGTCTGCATATGCAACGACGGGGACCGTCGTTGGCTTTGAAGATGGTGGCGAAAGGATGCTGACGCTGAAGAATGTCACCATCGAGGGTGGCGGCACCGAGACTGGGGCATCGCGAACAGACAACACTCCGGATCCGGCCATCGTGAGCACAAGTGCTATTTTGGTGTTGGAGGATGTCACCATCCAGAATACCCGTGGTGGGGCCATTCGCGTGATTGTCGACCCGAATGATGGAACCAGCAGGGTTGGGAAAACCACCCTGAAGAATGTCAAACTCATCGGCAACCAAGTCAGCGGCGCCGGAGCGGATACTCAAGGCGCCGCCATCACGATAGATCATGGTGAACTGATCCTACAGAATTTGTTCACTTTGAAGACCAATACGGGTGGCGTGGGTGCCATGCACATCAAATCGGGGGCCACCCTCGACATTGACACCCTCTATTGCTTGGATGTTTCCGGCAACCAGAACGCCAGTAGCACTGCCGTCGATATCCATCCCGCCCTAACCGGCGCCCTCAAGACCAAATGGGATGGAAAGCCGACCGTAACCACCGACAGCTGTGACGGAACCACCGCCACGACGACGCCCCGCTCGACACCGACACCCGCTGGTGGTGGTGGCGATGGCAGCAGCGGTGGAATGCCCATGCCCGGCCTCGCTGAAGACGGGCGCATCGGCGGGATGATCGGCTCGGCGAGCGCCCACTTCCTCATCAACCGCGGCGGCGTGCTGGTGCTGCGGATATACCGCGTGGACAGCGACAGCGTGGGACATTGGGTCATGGATGTCGCGCAGACGGCCGTCGACGCCGTGAGTGGGCCCGGTTGTGTGGCCGCCTCGCCGGACGGTCGCTACGCGGTGCGCGTCTGGGCCGATGGCAATGTGACGGTCTCCGATGGCCCGGATATGGAGAACAAGGTCTTACACAACACGCTCAGGGGTGGGTTGACACCGGCCGTCATCAGCACGGAGACGACCTACAGCAGCACGCCGCCGGGTGTGGGTTGCCCGGGCTATGTTGGCTGATGAAATGAAAGACTGAGCTCAACAACAACCGCTAGACCCAGCGAACAGCGACACCCCCACCACGCCGGCGGGGGTGTCGCTGTTTTTTTATGGCGGCATTGACTTGCCAAATTTCGGGATATGAATAAGCTGAATTTTCAGTTGGCTCTTGGGTGAATCTGGGTTGACGGCTGGCTTTTTTTAAGGTGTGAAGATTGTGGAGTTGTGTTGATGTTGGGAGGATTTTTGATGGAGATGTTCATGAAGAAGAATGATTGGTTTTTGGTTCGCCGTCATTATTGGGCCACCTTTTTGTTGCTGGTTGTCTTCTCGTTGGCGGCTGGGCCGCTGGCGGCACAGCAGGCCAGCCGACCATCGTGTACGACTGACGCCAGCGTCATGGATTGGGCCATGAGCGCCGCTACCGGGACCACTTTCACCATGACGAAGGATTGCGAAATCGACAAGGATAGTTTGGACCGCGCCCGTTACCTATGGGTGCGCGACGGTAGAACCTTCACCATTGATGGCGCTGGTTTCACCATATATGCCGCTGACAAGTCCGCCTACGACGATTTCGGCACCGCCTTTGGTTTCAGCTTCGCAACGACCGGTGTCGGTTTGACGCTGCGGAATCTGACCATTGATGGTGGTGGCGATGCGGCCTCGCCCACCGGCAGCGACCCAGACCCAGCCATCATAGTCAGGAATGGCACTTTGGTATTGGATGGGGTCACCATCCAGAATACCGCTGGTGGGGCCATTGCGCTTGAGAGTAGCGGCTCCATCACGCTGAAGAATGTCAAGTTCCACAACAATAGCGTCGCCACCGGTAACTACGGCAGCGCCATCACGGTGACAGCAGGGGGTACCATCACCTTTCAAGATAAGCTGGCGATGACGAACAATACTGGAGGGAAAACGGCGGTCTATGTGTATAACGGCGGGGGCGTCGGCACCATCGATATGAGCGCCCTGCGTTGCAAAACTGATTCAGGCAACCGGAACTCCGACAGCGAAAACTCCGCTTTTTTTGTACCCAAGACAATTGGTGATGTCATAGGCCCCATATGGACAGCACTGCCCAGTTGCGCTGGGAATGCCGGCAGCGGCAGCGGCGGTGGTAGTGGTGGTGATAGCGGTGGCGGTGGTGATGGCGGTAGCGACAACGAAATGGGCATGGATATGGCCATGTCCAAGGAAGACATCAATTACGACCGCCGCATCCCGGGAACGGTGGGTGCGGATAGGAGTGTCTACTACCGCGTTGACAGCGGCGGTGGGCCAGTGCTGCAGATTTACCGCGTGGACGAAAACGGCGAGGGGCATTGGGTCATGGATGTCCCCCAAGCGACCATCGACGCCTTTGGCGGGGCGGGTTGTGTGGTCGCGTCGGCGGATGGCCGCTATGCGGTGCGCGTCCAGGCGGGTGGCGATATCACCATCTCCGATGGCCCGGACAGCGAGAACAAGGTCTTCCACAACATGCTCAAGGGTGGTGTGAAGGGTGGCATCATCAGCACCGATACGACCTACAGCACGGCACCGCCGGGTGTGGGTTGCCCGGGCTACGCCGGCTGACAAACAGCTATCCCCAAGGAACAGCAACACCCCCGCCGCGCGCCGGCGGGGGTGTTTTTTTGCGGCACGGCGGCGCGGCCTTGACAAATTTCGGGGGGGGGGTAGGATGGGATTGCATTGGCTTTCCGCTGGATCTGGATTGCTGGCGGATGCTGAATTAGAGGAAATTGGGGAGGTAATCATGAAGGGAAAAGCTTGGAACATTACCCGTCCGTCAGCGTTGGGCATCTTTTTGTTGTTGCTGGTTTTGTCGTTGGCGGCTGGGCCGCTTGCGGCACAGAGTCGAGCGGACTGCCGGGAAGAGGCCAGCGTCTTTACTCCCGCCTGGGATGCTGATGCCGCTACTGGGACGACCTTCACGATGACGAAGGATTGCGGCACATTCGTGGATACTGTGAACATCCGTCCCTTAGAGGTTCCCAACGGCAAGACCTTCACCATTGATGGCGGTGGCTTCACCATATATGCCGCTGAAAAGTCAAAGTACGACGATGGGGGCACCGCCTTCAGTTTTGAAAGCAGTTCCAACATCAGTTTGACGCTGCGGAACATCACCATCGAGGGTGGTGGCGATGCGGCCTCGCCGACCGGCGACGACCCCGATCCGGCCATCTTGGTCAAGAATGGTACCCTGATATTGGATGGGGTGACCATCCAGAACACCCGCGGTGGCGCCATCCGCGTGACCGGCACTGGGAAAGTGACTTTCAAGAATTCCACTTTCACCGGCAACCAAGTCAGCGGCACAACCGAAGCCACCGTCATCAAGATACCCAAAGGCGACAACCTGGTCGTAGAGGGTTTGCTCACGATGAAGAACAATGTGGGAGGCTGGTCTGCCATCTATCCATTGGCGGATGGTCGCTTCGACATTTATGATGCGGGTTGCATCGATGTTGCGGGCAACTTGGACGGCGAAAATCCTCCCGGAGAATACAGTTGGGCTATCCCTTCAGGGCAAGACATTGCCCCTGGCTTCTCTGATTTATGGAGTGGCAAGCTGAAAACAGAGAGCAACGCCTGCACCGCGAACACCGCCTCGACGACGCCCCGCCCGACGGCCACCCCCGAACCAGCGGCTGGTGGTGGCGATGGCGGCGGCACCAGCGGCGCTGGAATGGCCATGCCCAGCCTCGCTGCAGACGGGCGCATCGGTGGGATGATCGGCTCGGCGAGCGCTCACTTCCTCATCAACCGCGGCGGCGTGCTGGTGCTGCGGATTTACCGCGTGGACAGCGACAGCGTGGGGCATTGGGTGATGGATGTCTCGCAGACGGCTGTCGATGCCGTGAGTGGAGCCGGTTGTGTGGCGTCATCGCCGGACGGGCGCTACGCGGTGCGTGTTTGGGCCGATGGCAATGTGACCGTCTCCGATGGTCCGGATATGGAAAACAAGGTCTTACACAACACCCTCAAGGGCGGGTTGACTCCCGTCATCATCAGCACGGAGACGACCTACAGCAGCACACCGCCGGGAGTGGGTTGCCCGGGCTATATCGGCTGATGTAAATGAAAGACTGAACTCGACAACAACCGCTAGACCCAGCGAACACCAACACCCCCGTCGGCCGTGGCGGGGGTGTTGGTGTGGCCGTGAAGTGACGGCACGCGCTCTCTTGCGGCCGCGGAGTGACGGCACGCGCTGTCTTACGGCCGCGAAGTGACGGCACGCGCTCTCTTGCGGCCGCGAAGTGACGGCACGCGCTTGCCGCATTTCGAGAAATGCGTAAGATGGAATTTCATCGCGGTCTTGGCTGAAATTTGGGGGAAATATTCATGAAGAAAGGCTCATTGATGATTGCCCGTCCGTCATTGTTGGGCACTTTTTTGCTTTTGCTTGTCTTGTCGTTGGCGGCTGGGCCGCTTGCGGCGCAGGTGCAGCAGCAGACCAGCCGTCCATCGTGTAATTCTGACGCCAGCGTCATGGATTGGGCCATGAGTTCCTCTAACGGGACCACCTTCACCATGACGAAGGATTGCGAAATCGACAAGGATGGTTCGGACCGCGCCCGTTTCCTATGGCTGCGCGGTAGAACCTTCACCATTGATGGCGGCGGCTTCACCATATACGCCGCTGACAAGGCCGCTTACAACAATATGGGCACCGTTTTTGGTTTCGACTACGGAACCAGTAACAGTTTGACGCTGAGGAATCTCACCATCGACGGTGGTGGCGATGCGGAGACGCCCACTGGCAACGACCCGGACCCGGCCATTGTCGTCCACAATGGCACCTTGGTGTTGGATGGGGTCACCATTAAGAATACCCGCGGTGGCGCCATCCGCATGGGCAACACCGGCTCCATCACGCTGAAGAATACCCAGTTCGTCAACAATGGCGTCGCCGCTGGTAACTACGGCAGTGCCATCACGATCAATCGTGGCACCGTTACCGTGCAGGGTAAGTTGACGGTGACGGGCAATACGGGCGGACAGGCGGCGATATATGTGAAATCGGGCGCCACCCTCAACATGTCAGCGATGACCTGCAAAAAATTTGCCACCAACACGAACTCCTCTGGCACTCCCGCCGGGATCTCTTTTGAGGTCATGCCAGAGGGCATCAATAAGCTATGGAACTCAAAGCCCGTCTGTGCGGCGACTACGGCCACACCCACCGCCACTGCTACGGCTACCCCGACACCCACGCCCACACCGAACGGAGACAACCTACAGCGGGGCACCACCCAGCGACCGCTTTGTACCGACGCCAGCGTCATGAGCTGGAGTGTCTCTGGTAACAACACGACCTTCACGATGACGAAGGATTGCAGCATACAAGTTGGCGGGAACGTCGCTTATCTAGAGATTCCGACCGGCAAGACCTACACCATCAATGGTGCTGGTTACACCATATATCCCGCTACCAAAGCCCGTTACGCAAACAATGCGGCTTCGGGCACCCTCTTTACTTTTGGCGGCAGCGCCGGATCGAGGGGACAAAATATCAATATAACGTTGCGGAATGTCACCATCGACGGCGGCGGGACCGCGCGCGTCGCCGCCGGCAAGCCAGATCCAGCCATCAATGCCGCGAATGCCAGCATAACCTTGGATAATGTCACCATCCAGAACACCCGCGGTGGCGCCATCCGCAAGACGAACACTGGGGGGAAAATCACCATAAAGAATTCCACCTTCAGTGGCAACCAAATCAGCGGTGCCGGCTCGGCGAACGAAGGCGCCGCCATCACGGTGTCCAACAGTGAACTGGTCCTACAGAATTTGTTCACGGCGAAGAGCAATACGGGCGGCCGCGGTGCCATATACCTAGGCACATCAGCCACTCTCGACATTGATGACTTGGGTTGCTTGGATCTTGCGGGCAACACGAACTCCTCTGGGACTGCCAGCACCATCTATCCCTCCCTAATCGGCGCCCTCGCAATGCAATGGGACAGAACACAGCGAAAAGCCACCGACAGCTGTGACGCGAACACCGCGCCCGCCACTGCCACCCCGGTCACGCCGACCCCGACGCCGGTCACGCCGACCCCGACGCCGGTCACACCGACCCCGACGCCGGTCACGCCGACCCCGACGCCGGTCACGCCGACCCCGACCCCGGTCACGCCGACCCCGACGCCGGTCACGCCGACCCCGACGCCGGTCACGCCGACCCTGACCCCGGTCACGCCGACCCCGACGCCGGTCACGCCGACCCCGACGCCGGTCACGCCGACCCCGACACCGGTCACGCCCACACCGCGATCGCTTTGTGTCATCGACGCCAGCGTAATGGGGTGGAATGGCGCTGCCGCTAACGGCACGACCTTCACGATGACGAAGGATTGCTCCATACAAAATGGCGGCAGCCGCCATTGGATAGAGATGCCGGCCGGCAAGACCTTCACCATTGATGGTGCTGGTTACACCATATATGCCGCTGACAGGGCCCGTTATACCTATTCGGGTACCGTCTTCACTTTCGGCGGCATTGGCGGCGCCGGAGAGCGCATCGGGGAAAACACCACGCTGACGCTGCGGAATGTCACCATAGAGGGTGGCGGGACCGCGCGCATCGTCGCCAGCAAGCCGGATCCGGCCATCAATGTCGGGAATGCTACCGTGATATTGGATGGTGTCACCATCCGCAATACCCGCGGTGGGGCCATCAAGGTGGCAAACAGCAACGGGAAAGTCACCCTGAAGAACGCCAAACTCAACCGCAACCGAATCAGCGGCGCCGGATCGGCAACCGAAGGCGCCGCCGTCACGATGGATAGCGGCGAACTGATCCTGCAGAATTTGTTCACTTTGAGGAGAAATCGGGGTGGCGTGGGTGCCGTACACTTAAAATCGGGTGCCACGATCGACATTTATGACCTGGGTTGCAAGGATATTTCAGGCAACCGGAACGCCGCTGGCGACAATAGACGCGATATCATCCTCACCTTACCGCCGGGTTTCAAGGCCTTATGGGACAGGAAGCCGATAAAAAGCACCGACAACTGTGACGAGAATACTGCCTCGACGACTCCTCGATCGACGGCCACGCCGACCCCTGAACCACCCGCTGCGCCCAGCGGCAACGACGATAATGACGATGGCAGGATGGAAGTGGATATGTCCAAGGAGGACATCAATTACGACCGCCGCATCCCGGGAACGGTGGGTGCGGATAGGAGTGTCTACTACCGCGTCGACAGCGGCGGTGGGCCAGTGCTGCAGATTTACCGCGTGGATGGCAACGGCGAGGGGCATTGGGTCATGGATGTCCCCCAAGCGGCCGTCGATGCCCTGGGCGGAGCGGGTTGTGTGGTCGCGTCGGCGGATGGCCGCTATGCGGTGCGCGTCCAGGCGGGCGGTGATGTCACCGTCTCCGATGGCCCAGATCACGAGAACAAAGTCTTCCACAACACCCTCAGCGGCGGCGTGAAGGGTGGCATCATCAGCACCAATACGACCTACAGCACGACACCGCCGGGTGTGGGCTGCCCGGGCTACGCCGGCTGACAAACAGGTAGCGCCCAAGGAACAGCAACACCCCCGCCCCGCCGGCGGGGGTGTTTTTTTGCGGCACGGCGGCGTGGCCTTGACAAATTTCGGGGGGGGGGTAGGATGGGGTTGCGTTGGCTTTCCGCTGGGTCTGGATTGCTGGCGGATGTTCAATTGGAGGAAATTGGGGAGGTAATCATGAAGGGAAAAGCTTGGACCATTGCCCGTCCGTCAGCGTTGCTCATCTTTTTGTTGTTGCTGGTTTTGTCGTTGGCGGTAGGGCCAGTTGCGGCGCAGACCCGGACAGAGTGTCGGGGGGACAGCGATCCCAGCGTCCTTACTCCCGCCTGGAATCGTGGTAATGCCGATACTGGGACGACCTTCACGATGACGAAGGATTGCTACATAAAGGCGGATGGTGTGAACATCCGTGTCTTAGAGATTAAAAACGACAAGACCTTCACCATAGATGGTGGCGGTTACACCATCTATGCCGCTGACAAGGCCCCCTACAGCGATTCAGGTACGGCCATCAGTTTTGAAACCAGTTCCAACATCACCTTGACGCTGCGGAATGTCACCATCGATGGTGGTGGCGAATCGGAATCACCCGAAAGCAACGACCCCGATCCGGCCATCTTCGTCAAAAATGGCAACTTGATATTGGATGGGGTGACCATCCAGAACACCCGCGGTGGCGCCATCCTTGTGACCGGTAGTGGGACAGTCACCCTGAAGAATGTCAAACTCATCGGCAACCAAGTAAGCGGTGCCGGATCGGATACTCGAGGCGCTGCCATCACGCTGAACAGTGGTCAATTGAACCTACAGAATTTGTTCACTTTGAAGACCAATACGGGTGGCGTGGGTGCCATACACCTAAAATCGGGTACCACTTTCGATATTTATGACCTGGGTTGTTTGGATGTTTCGGGCAACACGAACGCCGCTGGCACTGCCTCCGATATCCATCCTGCCCTAACGGGGGAGCTCATGACCCTATGGGACGGAAAGCCGACCGTAACCGACGACAGCTGTGACGGAACCACCGCCTCGACGACGCCCCGCCCGACACCCGCTGGTGGTGGTGGCAATGGCGGCAATGGCGGCAGCGATGGAATGCCCATGCCCAGCCTCTCTGAAGACGGGCGCATCGGTGGGATGATCGGTTCGGGGAGCGCCTACTTCCTCATCAACCGCGGCGGCGTGGTGGTGCTGCGGATTTACCGCGTGGATAGCGACAGCGTCGGGCATTGGGTCATGGATGTCGCGCAGACGGCCGTCGACGCCGCGAGTGCACCGGCTTGTGTGGCCGCCTCGCCGGACGGGCGCTACGCGGTGCGCGTCTGGGCCGATGGCAATGTGACGGTCTCCGATGGACCGGATATGGAGAACAAGGTCTTCCACAACACGCTCCGCGGTGGATTGACCCCCGCCGTCATCAGCACCGATACGACCTACAGCAGCACGCCGCCGGGCATGGGTTGCCCGGGCTATATTGGCTGATGAGATGAAAGACTGAACTCGACAACAACCGCTAGACCCAGCGAACACCAACACCCTCGCCACGCCGGCGGGGGTGTTGGTGTTTTTTGCGCCGTCCGGCCGTGGCCTTGACAAATTTCGGGGGGGGGTAGGATGGGGTTGCATTGGCTTTCCGCTGGGTCTGGATTGCTGGCGGATGCTGAATTGGAGGAAATTGGGGAGGTAATCATGAAGGGAAAAGCTTGGACCATTGCCCGTCCGTCAGCGTTGGGCATCTTTTTGTTGTTGCTGGTTTTGTCGTTGGCGGCTGGGCCGCTTGCGGCGCAGAGTCGAGCGGACTGCCGGGAAGAGGCCAGCGTCTTTACTCCCGCCTGGGATGCTGATGCCGCTACTGGGACGACCTTCACGATGACGAAGGATTGCGGCACATTCGTGGATACTGTGAACATCCGTCCCTTAGAGGTTCCCAACGGCAAGACCTTCACCATTGATGGCGGTGGCTTCACCATATATGCCGCTGAAAAGTCAAAGTACGACGATGGGGGCACCGCCTTCAGTTTTGAAAGCAGTTCCAACATCAGTTTGACGCTGCGGAACATCACCATCGAGGGTGGTGGCGATGCGGCCTCGCCGACCGGCGACGACCCCGATCCGGCCATCTTGGTCAAGAATGGCACCTTGATATTGGATGGGGTGACCATCCAGAACACCCGCGGTGGCGCCATCCGCGTGACCGGCACTGGGAAAGTGACTTTCAAGAATTCCACTTTCACCGGCAACCAAGTCACTGGCGCAACCGAAGCCACCGTCATCAAGATACCCAAAGGCGACAACCTGGTCGTAGAGGGTTTGCTCACGATGAAGAACAATGTGGGGGGCGCGTCTGCCATCTATACATTGGCGGATGGTCGCATCGACATTTATGATGCGGGTTGCATCGATCTTGCGGGCAACTTGGATCACAATAACGAGGCCAACAGTAATATCCGCCGTACACAAGCTGACTGGGCCCCTGGCTTCGTTGCTTTATGGCAGGGCAAGCTGAAAACAGAGAGCAACGCCTGTGACGCGAACACCGCCTCGACGACGCCCCGCCCGACACCGACACCCGCTGGTGGTGGTGGCAATGGCGGCAGCAGCGGCGGAGATGGAATGCCCATGCCCAGCCTCGCTGAAGACGGGCGCATCGGCGGGATGATCGGCTCGGCGAGCGCCCACTTCCTCATCAACCGTGGCGGCGTGCTGGTGCTGCGGATTTACCGCGTGGACAGCGACAGCGTGGGGCATTGGGTCATGGATGTCTCGCAGGCGGCCGTTGACGCTATGGCTGGGGCCGGTTGTGTGGCGTCATCGCCGGACGGGCGCTACGCGGTGCGCGTCTGGGCCGATGGCAATGTGACCGTCTCCGATGGCCCGGATATGGAGAACAAGGTCTTACACAATACCCTAAGGGGTGGGTTGACCCCCGCCGTCATCAGCACCGAGACGACCTACAGCAGCACGCCGCCGGGTGTGGGTTGCCCGGGCTATATCGGCTGAAATGAAAGGCTGAGCTCAACAACAACCGCTAGACCCAGCGAACACCAACACCCCCGTCGGCGTGGCGGGGGTGTTGGTGTGGCCGCGAAGTGACGGCACGCGCTGTCTTGCGGCCGCGAAGTGACGGCACGCGCTGGCAATCCTCCCATGAATTGTCTACAATCTTGTGCAATCGATGGGCCGAAAGGTGGCGTTTTTGGAAATCTCCGCCGATGGCATCCTCGCCGTGCGTGGGTTGCGCACCCACTTTCAATTGGAGGAGGGCACGCTCAAGGCCGTCGATGGTGCCGATTTCCAGATTGGCGCACGGCAGACCGTCGGCATCATTGGTGAGTCTGGCTCGGGCAAGAGCGTCAGCGCGCAATCGATTCTGCGCATCGTTCCCCCTCCCGGGCGCATCGTCGCCGGCGAGATGCATTACCGCCGCGGCCCCGAGGATATCGTCGACCTCGCGCAATTCAGCGACCGTGGGGCGGCCATCCGCGCCATCCGTGGCCGCGAAATCTCCATGATTTTCCAGGAACCGATGACGAGCCTCTCGCCAGTACACACCATTGGTGCGCAAATCGTCGAGGCCATCCGTTTGCATAAAGAAGAAAACCGACGCGCCGCCCGCGAATTGGCGCTGGATATGATCGCGCAAGTCGGCATCGCCAACCCCAGCCAGCGCTTCGGCGAATATCCCCATCAACTCAGTGGCGGTATGCGCCAGCGCGCCATGATCGCCATGGCCCTCTCTTGCGACCCCAAGCTGCTCATCGCTGACGAGCCCACCACTGCCCTTGATGTCACCGTTCAGGCGCAGATCCTCGCTTTGATGCAATCGCTACAGGAGCGCTTTGGCATGGCGGTGATGTACATCACGCACGACTTGGGTGTCATCGCCGAAATCGCCGATATCGTCAATGTGATGTACCTGGGCCGCGTTGTGGAACGGGCGCCAACGGTCGAGCTTTTCGAGAATCCGCTGCATCCCTACACGCAACGCCTCTTGCGCAGCATCCCGCGGCTCGGCAAGTTGGCTGGCGAGCGGTTGGATGCGATTCGCGGCACCGTTCCCATCCCCTTGGACCCGCGGCCGGAGTGTGGTTTTGGCTCGCGCTGCGACGAATTCATGGCCGGTACCTGCGATGCTGCTGTGCCGGCCCTGGTGGAGCTCCGCCCCGACCATCATGTGCGCTGTTATTTGCATAGCGAGCGGGCCGAGGAGAGAGCGGTGATTGCGCATGACTGAGTTGCCGTCAGCTGCCCGCCCCTTGCTCGCGGTGCGCAACCTCAAGAAATATTTCCCCATCGAGCGCGGTTTCTTGCGGCGCGTGACCGGCTATATCAAAGCGGTCGACGATGTCAGCTTTGAAGTCTATGAAGGCGAGACGCTCGGGTTGGTGGGCGAGAGCGGTTGTGGCAAGACCACCCTCGGCCGCTGCATCGTGCGCGCTTTCCCGCCGACTTCTGGCGAAATTTTATTGCAGCTCCCCGCCCTTCCTGGTGGTGCGCCAGCGCGGATGGTCGATATCGCGACGCTGCCGCGCCAGGAGCTGCGCGAGGTGCGGCGACATTTCCATATGATTTTCCAAGACCCCTATTCCTCGCTGGACCCGCGCATGACGGTGCTGGATATCATCGCCGAGCCCTTGCGCGAGAACGGCCTCGCGAGCGGTGAGGAATTGATCGAGCGCGTGAAAGAGTTGATGAGCGTTGTCGGGCTTGAGGTACAACACTTGAAGCGTTATCCGCATGCTTTCAGCGGTGGGCAGCGGCAACGCATCGGCATCGCCCGCTCGCTCGCGCCCAACCCGCGCCTCATCGTTTGCGACGAGGCCGTCAGCGCCCTCGATGTTTCCATCCAAGCGCAAATACTCAACCTCTTGCAGGATTTGCAAGAGCAATTTCACCTCACTTTTCTCTTCATCGCCCATGATCTTTCGGTGGTGGAACACATCTCGGACCGCGTGGGTGTGATGTATGTTGGTCGTTTGGTGGAGCTGGCACCCGCCGGCGAGCTGTTCGCGCGCCCGCAACATCCCTATACTGAGGCCTTGCTCTCCGCTGTCCCGACGACGAACCCCAAGCGCAAGATGGAGCGCATCATCTTGCCCGGCGAGGTGGCGAATCCGGCCAATCCACCTAGCGGTTGCCATTTCCATCCGCGTTGCCAATACGCGCGCGATATTTGCCGCCAAGAAACGCCACCCTGGCGCGAAATTCGCAAGGGGCATTACAGCGCCTGCCATTTTTCTGAGGAGTTGGCGCTGCGCGGTGCGGGCGAGCATCCGTCCTTGCCGACAGCAGCGGCTCAACGCTCATAGCAGCGTGGAGCGGCGATGGCCCTGCTCTTGTCTTTTCTCCTTTTGTTGGTGCTCGGTCTGATTTTGCTGGGGGCATTGGCGGCGCGCGCCTATAACCAGGCGGCGCGCGGGGCAATCACACAGCATTTTCAGGATGCCGAGTACATTCTAGAGCGGCGGCGCCCACCGCCGCGCTGGTCGCTGCGGCCCTGGCTGCGCCGCGGGCGGGGGGCGGTGAGCAACCAGGAGCGGTTGATGGCTCTCGTCGCCCATTTCGAATATTCCCCCTTCGTTGAAGATGAGGGAACGCGCGCTGAGTTGTTGCGGCAATTGCGCGAGGTGGGGGATGATTGGGCAGCGGATTGAGCGTCCCCTCAATCGATTTGGATTTGCGCGACTTGGAGGGAATCTTCGCCGTTGGGGCTGCGCAGGCGTTGGCCATCCTGGCGGTGGTAGAAGCCGGTGATGAGGGTGTATTGGCCGGGGTCGAGGTCGGCGGGGAGGGGGAAGGTGAACTCGCGGCTGTAGAGGGTTTCTTCGGGGTCATCCCAAGCGCTGGTGCCGCGGCGTAGGAGTGTATCGCTGAGGGGTTGGCCGTCGCTTTGGGCGACGATATGGCCGCTGCCATCGAGGAGGTGGTTGAAGACCTGGTAGTCGGCGTCGGTGGCGGTCTGGGCCTGCCAATAGAGATGGAGGTGGAGGGTTTGGCCGGCGGCGGGGGAAGGGTTGTCGAGGTCGTAGCCGACGAGGCGGATGGGGCCGAGTTGGCCGCTGGCGCTGTGTTGGATGGGTCGCAAACGGAGGACGACCATGGCCGGATGGCGATAATCGGGTCGGGGCTCCCAGGCTTTCAGTAGGGTGGTCTCTCGCAGGTGTCCGCCGGGGTCGGCTTGGCGCAGTTCTTCGTATTCATAATGATGAAGGATGGCATAATCGAGGTCGATATCGCGCCAATGTTGTATGGGGTGGTCTTGGAAGTTGTCCCAACTGGCCAGCTCGAAGGCGGTGTTGCCGGCATAACCACCCCATTCGCGGTTGAACAGATTGGTATCACGGTTGTTATTGGAGTACCGCCCGCTGGGTAGGGAGGTGTCCATATAAGCGGTGAGGAGGTTGCGTGGGTCGACCCGTAGGCTGTGTCGCAGGTCCTCAATGGAAGCGGATAGGTAGGGCAGGAAAAAGATGAAGAGGGTGAGGAAGGCGAGGGAGATCCCCCAGCGCTGCCGCTGTCGGTCATAGCGCTGCAGCGCTCGCCACAAGGCGCGCAAGAGCAGGGCGTATCCCCAAGCGGAGAGCATCACCAGCAAGGACAACCAGGCGAAAAGGAAGCGTTCCGCATGAGTGGTTGCGCCGAAGAAGCTTGATGCCAACGACCCAGAGGAGGAGGGCCGTCAATAGGACGGCGAGCGCGCGGGAGCGTTCCCCTCGCCAGGAGCGGTCGCGGGCGATCAGGAGCAGACCCAACCAGCCGGGGACGAGATACTGCCAATCGATCCAGCGCACATTCAGGACATCGCCAATATTCGCCAACACATTCGCCAACAGCGTCAAGGGGTTGGGGAGGGAGCGAACTTGGATATGGCCGGCGCTGACCCAATCCTGGTTCGGATTGGTGGTATCGGTGACGAGGTAGGCATCCAGGAGGGGGGTCAGGAACAGTAGATAGGCGCCGAAAAGCGCGAAGCGGGCACAGTTTTCCAAGATGCGGCGCCTTGGGACCCCGCCCCAAAGCGGGGCAAAAAGCACCACGGGAGCCAGGAAAACGGTGTGGTACTTGGACAATATGGCCAGCATCAAGGCATAAGTGGCGAAGGTCGACCAGCTTCCTCGGCAGTAGCGCATGGCAACGAGGGTCAGGTAGAGGGAGATGGTGATGAAGAAGGCGACGAAGATCTCCGCGGTGCCGAAGCGGCTGTTGTGGACGAAGAGGGGTGTGATGCTCCAGAGAGCGGCGCCGAGCAGCCCGGCCAGGCGGCCGCCGAGGTGGTAGCCGAAAAGGGCGGTGGTGCTGATGATGCCGAGGCTGGTGGTGATGGCGATGAGGCGGACGATCCAAATGACGCTGGCTGGGGGAAGCTGCAGGTCTTGGAAGAGGCGCATGACGAGGTAGTAGATGTTGATGATGACGGGTGGATAATGATGGAAGTTCATGCTTTTCGCGGTGCCGAAATCGATATTCATGCGCCCGGCTAGTGCGAAGTAGATTTCATCTGAATTGCCAACGAAAGGCAGGCCGAAGGCATAACCCGGATAGCGCAGGGCGCCGGCCAGCACGAGGATGGCCAGGAGCGCCAGCCACCAGTTGCGCCCTGGCCAGCGGAAAGGCTCTGCGCCGTGGTTTTGTGTTGGCTTGTTGGTGGCGATGGCCATCTTTTTAACTCTTCAATCGATATGGATTTGCGCGACTTGGAGGGAATCTTCGCCGTTGGGGCCGCGCAGGCGTTGGCCATCCTGGCGGTGGTAGAAGCCGGTGATGAGGGTGTATTGGCCGGGGTTGAGTTCGGCGGGTAAGGGGAAGGCGAACTCACGGCTGTAGAGGATTTCTTCGGGGTCATCCCAGGTGCTGGTGCCGCGGCGTAGGAGTGTATCGCTGAGTGGTTGGCCGTCGCTTTGGGTGACGATATGGCCGCTGCCATCGAGGAGGTGATTGAAGACCTGGTAGTCGGCGTCGGTGGCGGTCTGGGCTTGCCAATAGAGATGGAGGCGGAGAGTTTTTTGGCCGGCGGAAGGGTTGTCGAGGTCGTAGCCGACGAGGCGGATGGGGCCGAGTTGACCGCTGGCGCTGTGTTGGATGGGTTGCAAACGGAGGACGACCATCGGCTGGTGGCGGTAATGATAATTGGGTCGAGGTTCCCAAGCTTTCAACAAGGTGGTCTCTCGCAGGTGTCCGCCGGGGTCGGCTTGGCGCAGTTCTTGGTATTCTTGGTGGTGGATGATGGCGTAATCGAGGTCGATATCGCGCCAATATTGGATGGGGTGCTTTTGGAAGTTGTCAAAACTGGCCAGCTCGAAGGCGGTGTTGCCGGCATAACCACCCCATTCGCGGTTGAATATCTTGGGATCGTTGGAATAGATGTACCTTCCGCTGGGTAGGGAGGTGTCCATATAAGCGGTGAGGAAGTTGCGTGGGTCGATCCGGAGACTGTGTCGTAGGTCTTCAATGGAGATGGATAGGTAGGGTAGGAAAAGCGCGAAGAGGGCGAGGAAGGCGAGGGTCATCCCCCAGCGTTGCCGCTGTCGGTCATACTGTTGTAGCACGCGCTGCAAGGCGCGCAAGAGCAGGGCGTATCCCCAGGCGGAGAGCATCACCAGCAAAGACAACCAGGCGAAAAGGAAACGTGTTACATGAAAGCCATGTGCGCCGAAGAAGCTGACCCCAACGACCCAGAGGAGGAGGGCCGTCAATAGGACGGCGAGCGCGCGGGAGCGTTCGACCTGTCGGGAGTGGTCGCGGACGATCAGGAGCAGACCCAACCAGCCGGGGACGAGATATTGCCAATCGATCCAACTTCTATTCAGAATATCGCGAATATTCGCCAGCACATTCGCCAACAGCGTCAAGGGGTTGGGGAGGGAGCGAACTTGGATATGGCCGGCGCTGACCCAATCCTGGTTCGGATTGGTGGTATCGGTGACGAGGTAGGCATCCAGGAGGGGTGTCAGGAACAATAGATAGGCGCCGAAAAGCGTGAAGCGGACACAGTTTTCCAGGATGCGACGTCTCGGGACTCCGCCCCAGAGCGGGGCAAAAAGCACCACGGGAGCCAGGAAAACGGTGTGGTACTTGGACAATATGGCCAGCATCAGGGCATAAGTGGCGAAGGTCGACCAGCTTTCTCGGCGGTAGCGCATGGCAACGAGGGTCAGGTAGAGGGAGAGGGTGGCGAAGAAGGCGACGAAGATCTCCGCTGTGCCCCAGCGGCTGTTGTGGACGAAGAGGGGCGTGATGCTCCAGAGGGCGGCGCCGAGCAGCCCGGCCAGGCGGCCACAGAGGTGGTAGCCGAAAAGGGCGGTGGTGCTGATGATGCCGAGGCTGGTGGTGATGGCGATGAGGCGGACGATCCAAATGACGCTGGCTGGGGGTAGTTGGGGGTCTTGGAAGAGGCGCATGACGAGGTAGTAGATGTTGATGATGACGGGCGGATAATGATGGAAATTCATGCTTTTCGCGGTACCGAAATCGATATTCATGCGCCCGGCTAGCGCGAAGAAGATCTCATCCGGCTGGTGAAGGTAAGGCAGGCTGAAGGCATAGCCTGGATAGCGCAGGGCGCCGGCCAGCACGAGGATGGTCAGGAGCGCCAGCCACCAGTTGCGTCCTGGCCAGCGGAAGGGTCTCACGCCGTGGTTTTCTGTCTTGCTGGTGGTGCTGACCATCCCTACCCTAGCATCCCCCTTTTTCGGGGGTGATGACGATTTTACCGAAATGGGCGTGCTCTTCCAGGAGGCGATGCCCCCGGTGGATTTGCTCCAACGGCATTACGGTATCCACCACCGCGCGCAATTCCCCTGCGCCGGCCAATGACAAGGCCCGCGCCAGTTCGTCGTAGGTGCCGCCGTTTGCGCCGAGTATGCGCAGTTGCCGATGGTAAATTTGGCGGATGGCCAGCTCAAAGGAGGCACCGGAATGTGAACCAACGACGACCATACGCCCGTTGCGCGCCAAGCAGCGTAGGCTATTGGCCCAGGTCGCACCACCGACAAGGTCCTGCACGACATCCACACCGCGGCCGCCCGTCGCCGCCAAGGTTTCCGCGACCCAATCCTCTTCACGGTAATTGAAGACTTGCGCCGCGCCCAATTCGCGCGCGCGCGCCGCCTTTTCCCTGCTGGAGGTGGTGGTGAAGACCGTCGCGCCAAGCAAGCGCCCAATCTGGATGCCCATGCTGGCCACACCACCGCCGGCGCCCGGGATGAGCAGGGTTTCACCTGCGCGCAACTCGGCCACCGTCACCAACATATGCCAGGCTGTCATCAACACGACAGGCAGGCTGGCGGCTTCGACGAAGGAGAGCGCCGCAGGTTTTGGCAAGAGGTTCGCCGCGGGCACGATGGTGTATTCGGCCAATCCGCCATTCATATGCTCGCCGATGATACGGTGCTGGGGGCAAGTCGTCGGCAGGCCGCGACGACACCATTCACAAGCGCCGCAGGTCAACAGGGGGTAGACGACAACAGCGTCGCCCGCGCGCCAGCCGACCACGCCCTCCCCCAAGGCATCAACCCGGCCAGCGATGTCGCCGCCAGTGATGAGAGGGAGCGGGATTTCGCCAAAGCCGCCGCCGCGTCGCACGCCCACATCCAACCAGTTTAGGGCGCAGGCGGCCACGCGCAGACGAACTTCACCCGTCCCCGGCTCCGGGAGGGGATACTCCTGTAGCTCGATGACCTCGCGCCCCCCATGGCCGGTCAGGACGGCGGCGCGCATGCTTTGGTTGGGCATCAGAATTGGGCGTTGCTATGGGCGGCCAGTTGCTCATCGCTGAGCGGTGGGCTGTCTGCGTGCTCGCCATAGAGGTGGCAGAGCGCGAGATGCCCGGGCTCAACTTCCACTGAGGGTGGAAAATCTTGCAAACAGGCCACGCGCGCTTCTGGGCAACGCGGGGCGAAAGGACAAGCGCGCGCCAAGTCCGTCGGCCGGGGGACGCCTTCACGGATGCGCAGCGGCGGTGGTTGCAGGGTGGGGTCGGGGACAGGGACGGCGGCGATGAGCGATTGGGTGTATGGGTGTTTTGGGTTGGCGATGATTTCTTGGCTGGGACCGATTTCCACGATGTAACCGAGGTACATCACGGCGATGCGGTCGCAGGTGTATTGCAATAGCGAAAGGTCATGCGAGATGTACACGGTCGCCAGGCCCATCTCGCGTGCGAGGCGGCGGGTCGTATTCAATATTCCCGCGCGCACAGAGACATCCAGCATCGAGACGGGCTCGTCGGCCACCAAGAAATCGGGATGCAAGACGAGTGCGCGTGCCAACACGACGCGTTGCAGCTGCCCGCCGCTGAGTTGGTGGGGGTATTTGTCGAGGAAGAGCTCGGGTGGCCGCAAGTTCACGCGCTCGAGCGTATCGAGGACGCGCTCGAGGCGCGCTTCTTTGTCTTTCCAACCGTGAATGATGAGCGGTTCCACCAGGGAGCGGTAAAGGGTGAAGCGCGGGTTGAGGGCCTCGAAGGGGTTTTGGAACATGAGCTGTACGCGCTCGCGGAAGGCCAGCTCGGCACGCTGGTCCAACTCATTCAGCTCGGCGCCGTCGAAGACAATATCGCCTTGGCTGGGTTCCATCAATTTGACTAGCAATTTACCGGTAGTGGTTTTTCCGCAACCGGATTCGCCCGCGAGGCCCAGGCTTTCGCCGCGGCGCAAAGTGAAAGCGACATCATTGACAGCGTAAAGTGTCTGCTCGCGTTGTCCGCGCACCAGACCGGCGAGGCCGCCGCCGATTTTGAAGCGCTTGGAGACATCGCGAATATCCAGCAAAATTTCATCTGAGGCCCCATTGGCTGCTGCGCCGGACTCATCAACGAGTTTATCGCCCAGGCCGATCTCTTGCGCCGCTTCGGTTTGTTGCCAGAAAAGCGGGTCTTCGGCTTGCTGGCGCAGTTTCTCCATTTCTGTTGAGCGTAGACAGGCGGCGAGGTGTCCGGGTGCGATGGTTTCCAAAGCGGGGTCTTGTTCACGGCAATCGGCCAAGGCCAAGGGGCAACGCCGCGCGAAGCGGCAGCCGCTGATCGGTTGACTCAAATCGGGCGGATAACCTTCGATGGAGATTAGCGTGTCGCGCGGTTGCAACAAATTGGGGTAGGCTTGTTGCAAGCCGAGGCTATAGGGGTGACTGGGGGCGCGGAAGAAGGTGTTGGCGGCAGCGCGTTCGACGATGCGCCCGGCATACATCACGGAAACCTCGTTGCAAAGCTGCGCCACCACCGAGATGTCATGCGTGATGAGCATGACGGTTAGATTCAACTCCTTTTCCAGGTTTCGCAAGACTTCCAAGATTTGATGCTGGACGATGACATCGAGCGCCGTCACCGGTTCGTCGGCGATGAGCAGGCTGGGGTTGAGGGAGAGCGCCATGGCGATGATGGCGCGCTGTTTCATGCCGCCGCTGAATTCGTGTGGATAATGCGAGAGACGCTCGGGGTCCAACCCGACGAGCTCGAATAAGTCGCTGGCGCGGCGGCGCGCTTGCCCGCCGGAGAGGCCGCCGCGCACCTTGAGGATCTTTTCCAGTTGCTGGCCGACGCGGCGTACGGGGTCCAGCGAATCCATGCTGGCTTGGGGGATGGTGGCAATCTCTTGCCAGCGGTTTTCGCGCATCTCTTGTGGCGTTAGCTCCAACAAGTTGCGGCCCTTGAAAATGATTTCACCGCTGGTGATGCGCCCGTTGCGCGGCAAGACGCGTATCAAAGCGCGCATGAGCGTCGTTTTGCCGCAACCGCTCTCGCCGATGATGCCCAATTGTTGCCCCGCCACCAAATCGAGCGAGACATCATCGACCGCATAGACCGTACCGCTTTGTGTATGGTATTCGACGCTGAGGTTGCGGACTGAGAGGAGGGGTTCACTCATGGGGCTTTCCTCATTCAGGTCCGTCGCAATCGCGGGAAGAGCACTTCCTCATAACCGCGCCCGATGAAGAAACCGGCCATGACGGTGAGCATGATACAAATTCCCGGGGGTACAATCCAATAAAATGCGCCGCGCGATAGGGCTAATGAGTTGAAAGCGTCTTGCAACATGAAACCCCAGCTGATGCTTTCGGGGTCGCTGAAGCCGATAAAGCTGACGCTGGCTTCGGTCAAGATCGCCCAGCCGATGGCCAGCGTCCCGTAAAGGAAGCTGAGTGGCAAGATGCTCGGCGCGATATGCAAGAAGATGATACGCAAATTGCTGGCTCCGCTCACTTTCGCCGCGCTCACGAAGGCCTGCTCTTTGATCACCAATACCTGCGAACGGATGACGCGGCTGCTATCGCGCCAGAGCAGCACCGCCATCGCCAACACGATATTCCAGATGCTCGGGTCAAAGAAGGCCGAGATGACGATGATGAAGGGGATGAAGGGGATGCCGAAAGCGACATCCGCGGCGCGCATCAGCACGACATCCACCCAGCCGCCATAAAAACCCGCCAGCAGACCGATCACGGTACCGATGAGGGCCACGGCGATGGCCGCCGAGAAGCCGACGAGCAAAGCGGTCTGCGAACCATACAGCAATTGGCTGAAGATATCGCGGCCGATATTCGTCGTCCCCAGTAGGAATTGGTTGGTGTAGCCTTCGTCCTGGTCTTGGCCCGCTTCGGCCAGCCAATAGGGCAAAGCATCTTTAATCCAATCGCCACTATCATCCTTGATAGGGGTCAGGGGGTCGAAGGGGGCGATGATCGATGCCGCGAGGGCGATGAGCGCGAAGAAAGCGAAAATGAAGAGACCGAAGAGGGCCATCTTATCGCGCTGAAAGACTTCACGGTTGGTTTCCCAGAGTTGGCTGAAAGGGGAACCCTGGGTTAATTCGGCGGCGGGTTTGCCGCGCGTGATTTCCTGGATGGTTGCTTCTTGTTGCATGCCTTTACCTCCCCCTTTGCATCAAGAGAGCCGCGCCTGCGCCGAGGCGCCCACGCGCGGGTCCAACAGGCTATAAAGGATATCGGCGATGAAGTTGAGGAAGACGATGATGAGGGCGATGAGGAAGAAGGCCCCTTGCGCCAAGGGGTAATCGGCCTGTTGTACAGCGCGGACCAATGTTCGCCCCAACCCAGGCCAGGAAAAGACATTTTCGATGATGACATTGCCGCCGATGCTATAGCCAATTCCCAGCGTTAGCGCCGTCAATACCGGTAGCAAAGCGTTGCGCGCTGCGTGTTGAATCATCAGACGGGTCTCGCTATAACCCGCCAGCCGCCCCATCACGATGAAATCTTGGTCCAATATCTCGAGCATATTCGAGCGCATCAATAAGAGTGGCAGGCCATGCAGGTAGAGGGCCAAGGTGAAAGTGGGCAAAATCATATGCTGCCAAAAGACCGGGCTCGTCACCTTATCCCATTCGGTGACCCATTGGTAGCGCACGAGCGCTGGGCCGATCCCCGCAGAGGGCAACAGGCGCCATTGAAAGGCGAAAAAAGTGAGCAACAACATGCCCACCCAGAATTGCGGCGCGGCGCGCGTCATCAATGTGATGGTCGTGCCGATGCGCTCGAAGAGGGTGCCGCGTAGGGCGGCCATGGCGATACCGCCCAGCACCCCGACGCTATAGGCCAGCAGCAATGAGCTCATCGTCAGATAGAGCGTATTCGGCAAATCATTGCGCAGGATATCCAGCACGCTCTTGCCGGAATAGCTGAAAGTTTCGCCCAGGTCCAATTTGACCAGATTGGCGAGATAGATGATGTATTGCTCATGCAGGGGCTTGTCGAGGCCAAAACGCGCGAGTAAGGTCGCTTCTTGCTCTTTGGTGAAAGTGGTATCGATGTAACTGGCGAGGGGGTTGCTGGGAGCGAGGCGGAAGAGCAAAAATAGCAGGGTGACAATCACCCAAAGCACGAAGAGGCTTTGCAGGAAGCGCCCGATGATGTAATAAGCCACGCCGCGGTTCATGCGCAAACTCTCTTTTCAGACGGTTGCAAAATTCTCTTTGGGGGAGGGAGGGTGGTTGAACTCCCTCCCCCTTTGGGACAACCCTTTTCTTGCGATTTAGGGTGACATCATTGGATAGAGCAGGTGTCCTTCATCATCCCAACTATAGCCAGCTTCTTCCAGCAAGGCGCGGGCGCCCTCGATGGTGAAATCGTAACTGGGTAGATCGTCACATTGGCGCCAGTATTCCAACGCGGCGGAGACGAAGCTATCCGCTGGCGCGGCGAAGCCGTTGTAGATGTTGTCGATGATGAATTGCTGCGGGATGATATGCGCGATAGCCTGGCGGAAGGTGACATCATCGAAGGGGGCATAGCGCACATTGAAGGCGAAGTATTGGAAGCCGATGCTGATGGCGGAGAAGAGATCGAGATGGTCGTTGTTGGCCACGATCTCTTGTAGCACACCCGGGTCACCCGGCCATTCCCATAGGAAGTTCATCTCACCCGATTGAATCTGGCCGAGAGTCGCTTCTTGGTTGGGGAGCACATTCATGAGCCATTGGTCGATTTTCGGCCGCGCCCAGTGGTCATCGAAAGCCTCGAGCAGGACGAATTCGTTGACATCATAAGCAACATATTTGAAGGGGCCAGAACCAATCGGTATCTCTTCCTGAATGGAATCGACATCGGCATCGTCTTGCATGAGCAAGTCGTTGATGATGGGCTCCCAGATGTGCTTGGGGATGAGGTTCAGCTTGGCCAACGAGCTGGTCTCGAAGGCGGCGGAAGGGGTGTGCAGGGTGAAGCGCAGGGTGAGGTCGTCGATGATCTCCATTTCGGCGACATTCCTGGCGAAGGGGTAGTAGTCCGGAGATTCTGCGCGGAAGGATTCGTTGCCGTCTTCATCCATCTGCATATTACCGGCAAGGGCTGCCTCGAAGGAATAGGCGGCGTCCGCGCTGGTGACGGGTTGGCCATCATGCCAGGTCATGCCCGCGCGCAGGGTAACGACGACATTGAGCGGGTCTTCCCAAACGACGCTCTCCGCCGCCCAGGGTTCCGCCACGCCGATGGGATTGATGCGCATCAGGCGGTCCCAGGTCATCTCGGTCACGCGGCTGGGCGCGTCGCCGGCGATTTCCAGCGGATTGAAGGAATTCAAGAAGGAAGTGGTGGAGGTGATGAGGGTGCGGTCATCGCCAGTGGGCTCGATACCGATCCAGGTCCAGAAGTTATGGACGCCGATGCCGGCTTGGGTGACGACGCTGTCGGCGTTGAAGTAGTTGGTGTTGACGACCTGTGGCGTGAGTGGGTGCACGAAATAGGCGTTCACCATGTCCTCACGTATGACCTTTTGCGCTTCGCAGATGATTTCTAGGCGCGTTTCTTTATCGGCGACCTCGGTGCGTTGCGCTTCGGCGAGTGCGTCATATTCCGGGTTGTTGTAGCCGATGAAATTGTAACCGCCATCGCGTACCGAAGAATGGAAGAGGTTGTAAGTGAATTCATCGGGGTCGGAGCGCTCGGGGCGGCCGACCATGCGCCAATAGGTCATCTGGAAGGCATCGTCGCCGGTGCGGGTGTACCAGATTTCATCAATGAGCTGCGCCCAAGGTACGGCGCGGTGTTCCACATCCAACCCCAGCTCGCGCATGTTCTCGACGACCAGACGCGTCGTTTCATATTCGATCGGTCGCTCGGCTTGGGTTACGGAACGCACGATGATGGTTGGGATATGTTCATGCTCGGCGTTTCCGTGTTCATCGGCCGAGACTGCGCCGAGGCTCAAGCCCAGCGCTATGGTCATCAACAAGACCAGCGCTACGGTGGTGCGTAGTTTGGGGCGAATTTTCATGACTCTCTCCTATCTATTGCTTATGAACAGAAACACAGGGATTTTACCGCTTGTGAACATCTTAGCGCAATAGCGGCCGAATGGGCGATGATGCGTGACCTCCCCTCTCTTCTGCCCCCCTTTTTCGTTGATTGAGCGCTAAGGCGCTGTCGGGAAGGTGGTTTCCGCAAAACGGCCGATGATCATCGCCACATGTTCGATGCCCAAGTAGTAATCGCGCAGGTGAATGTTCTCGTTGGGTGCATGATTGCGCGAATCCTCATTACCCACACCGAGGCTCACGGCCGGGATGCCGAGCATCTGGCAAAGCGGATACATTGGCCCGCTCCCCGGAGAGAGCGGCGTGACCAGCGGTTCATGGCCGTAGACCGCGCGCGCGGTCTCCACGACCAGCTGCGCGAAGGGGTGTTCGATTGGGGTGCGCGCCGGGTGCTCGGCCGCCATCAGGACCAGCTCCACATCCTTGAAGCCAGCGGCGTCCAGCGTGTCGCGCAATTTGCCGAATAATTCTTGCGGGTCTTGCTCGGGGACGAGACGGAAGTCAATTTTGCAGGCGGCCTCATGCGGGAGCACCGTCTTCAGTCCCGGCCCAGAATAGCCGGACCAGATGCCGGCGATGTTGGCCGTGGGTTGGAAGCTCAGTTGGGCGAGCAGCTCGTCGCCGCTGAGACCATTGACGAATTGCGACAGCCCGTAGAGCGTGCGCCGTCCCGCTTCATCGAAATCCAGGGCGCGTAGCGCTTCCATGTCGGCTTTTGTGGGTGGGAGGACGCGCTCGTAGAAATCGCGAACGAGGATGCGTTCCTCTTCATCCTTGATGGTGGCGAGGGCGCGCTGCAAGCGCCAAGCGGCGCTGGGTACGATTGCCGCCCAGCTGGAATGCAGGTCCACATTGGCGGCGCGTACGCGCATCTCAACATAGAGCATACCCTTGAGCCCCAGCGAAAATTGACGCCGGCCACGCGTGTCACAATAACCGGCTTCCCAGATGCAGGCGTCGGCGGCGATGGTTTCGGCGTGTTGCTCGGCGAAGGAATGCATGTTCGGGCTGCCGATTTCTTCTTCACCCTCGAAGATGAATTTCAGGCGTAGTGGCAATTCGCCAAAGGCGCGGATATGAGCATCGGCGGCGGCGATACGGGCGACCAGGTTGCCTTTGTTATCGGCTACGCCGCGCGCGTAAAGGGTTCCAGCGCGGATGCTGGGTGTGAAGGGTGGCGATTCCCATAATTCGAGCGGGTCCGGCGGTTGGACATCGTAGTGGTCGTAGACGGAAAGGGTGCGCGCGCCATTGCCGATTTCGCCGAAGACCACCGGGTGGCCGGCGGTGGGGATTTGCTGCGCTCTGGCGCCGATGCCGCCCAACAATTCCTCGCAAAGGCTGGCCATCTCGGCCATACCAAGGTCTTGCGCCGCAATGCTGGGTTGGCGGCAGGCGGTCAGCAACCATTCCAGGTAAGTCTCACGGCGCTCCTCGATGACTTGCCGGATGCGCTCTTGGGCGGCAGGTTGCATTGTGGGGTTAGCCTCCAAAGTCCAGGGTGGCGCGGTCGTCGGCGCCCAGGTCGAAGCGTATATTGGGTGAGAGCGCGCCCAGTCTAGCGAAGAGGGCGCGCGCTTCTGCGCCATGCAAGGCGCGCGGGTTGCCCTCGTCATCCAGCAAGACGGGTTGCAATTGATAGGCGGGCGGACCGCTGCCGAAATCCAGGGTCAGGATGACGCTTTCCGCCCATTGCCGATCACGCCCAACGGTGAGGGAATAGGGGGCGTGTTTGGCGATGGCCGTCGGCGCCGCGCCCAAGCGATTGTGGTGAAAGATGAAATTCCCCAACGAATAAAAGACCGGGGTCTTGCCGATGCGCGTGATGGTCTGTAGCGAATGTGGGTGATGCCCGACGATGAGGTTCGCGCCGGCCGCGGTGAAGGCCTCCGCTAGCGTCGTCTGATATTCGGCAAGTCCATCCTGAAAGCGTGCGCGCCAGAGCGGCGGTACGCCCCAATGCATGGCGAGGATGACGAAATCGGCCTGCGCTTTGGCGGCGTGGATGGCGGCGCAGGCGCGCGCCAAATCGTCCGCCCAGGGTCGTGTATGCACATAAGGGGCGCCGCCGGGCTGTTCGAGACTGGCGTTGGGGTCGGTGGCGTAACTTTCGCTGATGCGCAAGGGGGCGACGCCTGGGCGCTGGTCAGTGGCCGGCAGCGTTGCCCCCAGCGTGGAGGCGCCGCCCAGCAACGCCACGCGCTGGCCACTTATCGTCACTATGGCCGGCGCCCAGGCCGCGGCTAGGTTTTCACCACCGCCGACGAAGGGGATTTCGGCGGCGCGCAGGTGTCGCAGCGTCTCGGCAAAGCCCTCGTAGCCGTAATCCATCATGTGGTTGTTGGCGATGGTATAGGCGTCGAAGCCGAGCGCGCGCAAGCCTTGCAGGCGTGTCGGCGCCATGCGCATGTTGATCCATTTTTCGCTGGGCACACCGCTTGCGCTGAGCGGGGCCTCCAGGTTGGCGAAGGTGATGGCCGCCTCTCGCAAAGTCGTGAAGGCCTCATCCGCGGCCTGTGCCGCGCTCAGGTCCGCGGTCAAGAAGATGTCGCCGACGATGGCGAGCCGGTTGGGGTTGGTCATCCGTTATCGTTGGAAATTGGAACGCCGCCCTTCCAGACGCCAGCCACCTCACGCAACTGGAGGATGTCATCCAAGGGGTTGCCGCGCAGGAGTAGCAAGTCGGCCCATTTACCGCTCTCGAGGGTACCGATGTCGCGTTCCATGCGCAGGACATGCGCGTTGTGGCGCGTGGCGATGGTGAGCGCTTCGAGCGCGGGGACACCATAATCGACGAGTAGCTCCACCTCACGGGCCATGGCATGGCGGTGTGGCGCGAGGGGGTTGCCACCAGCGTCGGTCCCACAAGCGAGAAAGACGCCATGGGCGCGGGCGATGCGCAGGGTTTCCATATAGCGAGCCCGGCTGGCAGAGATGCTCGCTTGGCGGCGCTCATAATCGGCGCGTTGGGTGGGCGTGGCCGTTTCCGCAGTGAAGCGCGGCGCCGCGACGCCAAGGGTGACGACCAATTGCGTGCCACGCTCGGCCATTAACTGAGCGCATTCTTCATTGAGGTGCGAGCCATGTTCGATGGAATCCAGCCCGGCCAGGGTGGCGTTTTTGATGCCGCCAGGGCCATGGGCGTGGGCGGCGACGGTCCGTCCCATAGGGTGAGCGGCAGCGACGGCGGCGGCCAGTTCCGCCTGTGTGAGTTGGCTGGCCATGATGTCTTGCCCTGGCGTCGCGCTACCGCCGGTGGCCATCAATTTCACGGTGTCGGCGCCGGCCTTGATTTGTTCGCGCGCCGCCTTGAGGATTTCGTTGGGGCCATCGGCTTCGCGCGCGATGAAATGGCCATGTCCGCCCGTCATGCTGATGACGCGACCGCTCAGCCTCATGCGCGGGCCAGCGATCCAACCGGCTTCAATGGCGGCGCGCAGTTGCATCTCGGCATAATCATGGCCACCCACATCGCGGACGGTGGTCGTCCCTTGGCGCAGCGTACGGCCGGCGATGGCGACCGCCTCCAGGAGGATGGCATCGCGGTCGCGCTCCAAGAGCGTGAAAATACTCTCTTCGCCGTTCCAACAGATGTGCAAATGGGCGTCGACCAGCCCGGGCATGAGGAATTGCCCGCCGCCATCGATCTCTTCGCTCATCTCGCGGGTGTTGATTTCGCTCGTCGGCCCCACCCAACCGATGCGCCCATCCGCGCGAATCTCCAACGCGCCATCGATGAGTGGTTCGGCGCCAGTTCCGTTGAATAGCGTGACATGGGTGAGATGAGTGCTCATGGTGGGGGCGCCTCAGTTTTGTTTGCTGTGATAAAGCTCGGAGGGGGAGGCGGCGTTGCCGTTGGCGAGCTTGGGTGGGGTCATATAAGCGCGGCGCGAATGGCGGAGGCCGGCGCCGAGCAGCGCTTCCAGCCATTTCAGCTGGACGCGAGCGGGATTCAGGAAAGGTACGCCCAGTTCGGCGCCGGCCTGCTCGGCAATTTCCAGAAAGCCCATGCTCATGCAACCGCAGATGAGGGTATCGGCGCGGTCTTCCTCGATGGCCTTGCGCCCTTCATTGACGCAGGCTTCGATGGCTTGTTCACGGTCGCGCCGCAAATCCAAGACAGGGATATCGACGGCGCGCACGCTGGCCAACTTGCTATCGATGCCGACCGCCTTCATCTGCTTCTCTTGCGCGGCGATGACGCTTTGTGTCACGGTGATGATGGAGAAGCGATGGCCGAGCGAGGCGGCCATTAGCGCCGTGGCCTCGCCCGCGCCGACGACCGGGATATCCACCAATTCGCGTAGGGCATCGAGCCCCGGGTCGCCATAGCAACCGAGCAAGATGCCATCCCAACCCTCGCGCTGGAGCTCGAAGGCGCGCTGGGCGGTTTCGGGAATGGAGAGATATTCCTCAAACATGCTCTCGATGGAAGCGGGTCCGCGGTCGATATCGGTGATATCGACTTCGGTCTCGGCGGCAGCGTGGCGTTTCAAGAAAGCGCGACGACGCGCCAACTCGGCCTGTCCTTCCGGCGTGCGCCCCATCGGGCCGGACACGAGATACATCAACTTCGACATTGTGGATCACCTTTCCGCGCGATTCGCGCTATTGGGGGGTATTCCCCCTGTTCTCATGCAGATGAAAAGATTGTGGAACGGGAGAGAAATCAACTTTGGATGTCTTTTGCGGCGCGTTGGGCGATGGCGGTCGCTTGCTCGAAGGACCAGGCCACACGGTTGACGCCACGCTGCAGGTGCGTCCGCGTAACCTGCCGCAGGTGCCCGCTCGTCTCGCCCAGGCTGAGGGCGGGTGCCAAATCGGGCAGTTCCGGCACGGCCACCGCAGGCTCGGTACGGAAGCGTCCCTTGCGCGTGTAGTTGATGGTGACGAGCTCGCGCGCGAGGGCCAGCTGGGCGTCGTTGAAGGCGCGCACATCGGCGTCGCCGACAGGGCGCCCGACCAGGCTTTCCGCGGCGGAATGGAGCGCATCCAGGGCTTCTTTCAACCCGGCGAGCGCGCAATGGGCGGGGCCGAAATCGGCCTCTTCGCCGGCCGCTTCCGCATAGCGCGTCAGCGTCGCCGCGAATTCCTCGGCCAGGGCGCGAAAATCGTAGGGATGCAGCGGGTTATTCAACACGCGCTGCAGGGCGGCGGTATAGACGCGCAAATCGCGCATCAAGTTCTCTTGGTCGGCGATTTCCAGGCGGTCGTCTTCAGTATGCCAAGCGATGTTGCCGCCGCAGCCGCCGACGCCGTAATAGTTCAGCTCGTCGCGGCGGCTTTGCGACATAGAAGAGAGCAACATGAAGAAACCCGAGAGGCCGATGTTGTTGAAGGAATAATCGCCAGCCTGATGGGGTCGCGCGCCGCTGGCGGCGATGCCGCTCGCGTCCTCGATGGTTTGGCAGGCGAAAGCGCGCGCCTCCGTCATCATGGTGACATCCTGGTAAGTATCCGCCCAGCGACAACCGGGGCTGTCGATGTTCACCTGGGCGACGCAGTTGCGCGCCAACTCGAGACCGAATTGGTCGGCGAACCAGGTCGAGGCACCATAACGGCCGGTGGAATGCCCCGTCCACCAAACGACGCGCAAGGAGCGCGCCAGCTGAGAGCGCTTTTCCTGGAAGATGCGCGCCAGCTCAAGCAAGGTTGCGTTGCCGACAGCGTTATCGCCGATGCCGATATCCCAACTATCCAGGTGCCCATGTACGAGCACGAAGCGCTCCGCTTCCTCGTTGCCGCGGATGGTCGCGTCGATGCAGGGGCAGGCTACCCAACCTTCTTTTAACTCGGTGTGTAGGGTGACGCTCGTGGGGCCAGTGGCGATTTGCGCCACCAACGCCTCGCCATCGCTCTGGTTAATGGAAAGCACAGGCGTGCGCGGCTGATTGCGGTAATTATCCAGGTCTGGCGCCCCCCAGATGGTGGTGCATATGCCCCAATGGATATTCTCGCCGGGATTCAGGTAGATCTGGCCGATGGCGCCGCGCTCCTCGAAGAAAGAGACCGGCGGCGGCCCGCCAAAGCCATTCACGACCACCACCTTGCCCGAAACATCCACATCACGCGTGGAAGGGATGAAGTCGAAGAGATCGGCGCCGCGACTGGCGTTGAAATTGGGGATGTAGATGGCCTCACCCGTCAGCCCTTCGGCGGGAGTGTTGGCGGAAAAGGCCGGGCTCTTGGCACGAATTTCGCGCCCCTTCACCAACAAACGCGAGCGAACCGGTACGCTCAAGAATAGTTCGGGTTGATGAACCGTATGCTCGACGCCGAAGCGCGTGAGTTGCTCGCTGATGTATTGGGCCGCGCGGCGCTCGTCTTCGCTACCGGATTCACGGATGAGGTTGGCGGTGGCGAAATGTTCGATGAGCGACCAAGGCGCCTCGGAGGAGAGCGCTTCGAGCAGGGTCTGCTCCAACTCGGGTTGGGCGGGGGCGTATTGGTTTTGCATATCCGTTCCTCATTTCCGCAATTTTCCACATTCTAACAAATGCGGCGCGTATCTCAAAAACAACAACGCAGCGCCATCAGCAAGAAATTTAAACCTGAATACAATGAATCTCGCTGCAGGTTTTGGCGGCGAGGTTGGGGAATCAATATTAGGGATAGGGGTAATTGGCCTGATGAAAATACACACATTCTTCAAAAGGAATTGGGTTGTTCTCGTCGGTGTTTTGACGCTTTGCCTTTTCGGGGTCGGCGGAGCGCTGGCGCAAGAAACCATCGCGCTCGGCGAGGAGGATCAAGAATTGTTCTTTGAAGGGTTGCTGAGCGATGGCAACGACAGCGAAGGCAACCAAATGATTTTTGAAATCGCCATCAACGAAGGTGATGAAATCATAGCGACCGCACTTTGCGAGACGGACGCGGAGGGGTTGCGCCCCATCGACACCACGCTCAGCATCAACGCGCCGCAAACCGATGGCTCGCTCGAGGGCCTTGCCTGGTACAACGATGATAGCGATACGGTGATTGAATGCGCCGCTTACCGTTCTTCACAAATCAGCTTCATCGCGCCGGTCAGCGGTGTCTACGAATTTGTGGTGGAGAATGTTTCCGTCCGCTCGGGGCCCTTTAGCCTCACGGTTCTGGGGAGTACCGCTGAGCAGTTGGCTATGGCTAGTGGGGGTGAAGCCGTAGCGGATGCAGAGCAGCTGTCCGACGACACAGAGCAGGGTGTACTTTCCGTTGCGGAAGAGGATCCGGAGGATACGGGGGGTAATCTGAATGAAATCGTGCCGCTGAGCTTCTATGGCCAACTCGCGAGCAAGAACGACCCCACTGCGGCTAGCGAGATACATGAAGTCCTACTCCAAGAAGGCGACCAAGTGACCGCAGACCTCATCTGCGAGGATGAAACCGGCGCAGAAGGTATCGATCCCGCGTTGTCCGTCTACTATGCCGATGATGAAGCCAATGGCGATCTTTCTTGGAAGAATGACGACCACGACGCGGTGCCGGAATGTTATTTCTTCCGTAGCGCGCGCGTTGAATTTGTCGTACCACTGAGCGGTTACTACGCTTTCCAAGTCCGCAATCTCGCGCCCTTTGCCGGTGATTACTCGCTAAATATCAGTATCTTCAGTTCCCAGCCAATCAGTTTATCCGATATTCAGATTGTTGAAGAACAGGATGCCGGCGACGACTCGCTCAATATCCATATCCCCAGCGGCGAACCCAGCGAATCGGCCGATACCCAGAGTGAAACCGATATCGAAGAGCTGAGTGCCGACGATGGTGGTGATGGGGAGACAGAGCTCGCGGTTTCAGCCGAACCGGCCGCGCAAGAGCCGGCGCCCAATAAAGTGGATACGGATCCTGGTGATATGCGCTTGGGCGACCTTGGTGAGATCGGTGCTGTTTTCTTGGTGGAGATGAATGGCCATACCCGGCTGGATGTCTACGCCGTGGATTCTACGAGCGTTGGACATCATGTTCTCTCGGTTTATGCTGAACAAGTGGGGGCGGCGCCGGCCAGCGAAACTTTGCTCGCCAGCGGCCAGGGCGGACGTTACGCTGTCTATCACCTGACGGATGGCACTCTGCGCATCAGCGCTGGTCCGAATGACGAAGGCAAGATTTACCACATGTATTTGAGCGGTATCCCGGGCAGCGTGCTGCGCACCCATGGCGAGGTTTATGATGCGGGTGAAGGGAGTTTTGCCTTGGCGGCTCCGGTCGTCGAGGCGCAACCCGAGATCCTGACCACTCACACCGTACAGGCGGGCGAGACGCTCTATTCCATCAGTGTCAGTTATGGCGTCAGCTACGAAGCGGTCGCCGCCGCCAACGGCATCGGCGCTGACTATATCATCCATGTCGGCTCTGAGTTGAAAATCCCTGCGCCCTAGCCGAAATGCTCGCTACGAGATAATCCCGCGCGCTTGGCGATGATGACGAGAGTGACGGGGCGAGAATAGCGACCCTCGCCGCGCTCATAGAACCGATAGATATAGATAAGGGAGATGCCCGCCTTTTGTAAAGCGGGCATCTCTTTAAAGCAAAATCAATTGCGCTGCGTACCTGGAGAGATTCGAACTCCCGACCCCTTGTTCCGTAGACAAGTGCTCTATCCACTGAGCTACAGGTACTTGGGCAAAAAACCACCCAGACGCCGATTTTAACAGATTGCGCCTGGGTGGACAAGAGTCATTCGTGAAAAAGTATCATTCGATGGTTGCTATCATTAATTGCAGTAAGTCCTCCAGGGTGCCGAATTCGGCATCGGCCGGTGGTTGACCAGCCACACTCGTTTCGTTGTAGTCGCTGAAGGTGGCCACCAGGGAAAGTCGATACTCGTCGAGCGGCACACTATCGTCGCTCATCATCATATTATTCAACCGCACTTGCGTTTCCACGGTCAGCTCCAGCAACTCTCCCGACTGTGGCGCGATTTGGTAACCACTTTCCAGCTGCGCTTCCTGCAGGATGAGACTGAGCAAAGGGATCAAGCCGATAATTTCTTCGCGGGTCATCCCGATTTCATTTTCCAGTTCATCGTTGACCAGCGCGTTGACCAAATTGCCAATTTGGGGGTCGGCGAGGAACGAGCGCAGGTCAAAACTGGTTTGCAAGCGGACCAGCCCATCCTCGTCGGGGAGGCGCCAGAGCGCGCTATAGGGAGCGATATTGAGGTCGTTGAGCGCTGCGAAAAGACCGGCGATGTCGTCGTCGCTTGTCGAGTTGTCAGCCATGAGCTCGTCTGAAGCGAAGGCCCACCATTGGTTTGCGGGTGTTTGTTGCCAATATAAGGTGTCGCCGCTGAGTATGAAGCGGTGGGTGGAGACTCCACCGGTAGCGCCGGTCATGTTGAATTCTCCCTCTGCCATTTCCCCCCGCGCATCCACCGCCATGGCACCGCTCAGGCGGAAGGCGGCGATGGGCTCGGTCGCACTGCCCGCTTCGCTGGCGAGGAAAGCGAAGTTCAGGTCGATACGGTAACTATCGGCAGCGGCAAGATTAGCGGCGGCTTCGTTCAGCAGCGCGCGGTCGGCTTCGCTGGCGGGGGTGGTTTCTTGGGCCAATGCTGGCGTGGCCGCCAGGGCAACGAGGCAGAGCGTGAGTTGGGCGATTCGTCTCAATTTCATGTTCATGCGTTATCTTCATTTCCTTTCCATAAATAAAGTGTTCTTTTCCCAATGGTTTTAGCGGCGCCTGGGTCTGGGTATTGTCAGCTCCTCATTGATGCCGCTCAAGGTGACATCCGCCTTCATCAGGAGGCGTAGCTGGCTATCATCGCTCTTGAGGAAGGGCCGCAGGAACTCTTCTGGCATAGTGTTCCCTTCCATATCCGACAGTAGCGGTGCCAACATATCCAGGTTGATGAACATTTCCACTTCTGCGCTGGCCTTTTGCAATTGCGCTCGCTCGCTGTCGATCGTGCGCACCTCACGGAGGGTGGCCTCTTCAATGAGGAATTGCGCCAAGCCAAAAATCTCCGCCAGCGTCGATACGCGCCCGCTCATCCCCATCGACATCGACCTTTCGTGGTCATGTTGGTCGTAGTGGTCGTGTTGGGGCGATTCGTGCTGGGGTTGAAGGGCAAATTCCGCTGTCATCGAATCCAAACTTGGCAACCAATTGAGCAACCAAACGGGCATCTGCGGGTCGAGCATGAGCGCGCGCAGATCCAGCTCGCTTTGCAATGACAGTGAGTCCGGCCCCGCGGGCAAGCGCTGGTAATGGCGGTGTTCTTCCATGAGGTCCATCATGGTTGCGAGAGGATCCTGGAATCCTGAGGGGAGGATGTCGAGATTCAGCAGCAAAGCGGTGGGCATTCCTGGCATACTGATGGTTTCGCCATCCATCTGCAAGGTGGTGTGCAGCAAACCGTCCTGGTTGACGAGCTGTATCGTGAGATGACCGGGGGTGTCGGGGGCCAATTCCAGCAGTGGGCTTGCCAGCGTTTCCTCCAGCGCGAAGGCCGCACCGTGGTCGATGACGGTGACTTGCCCTTGGACGGTCAGCGCCTCGATGTCGGCCGTCATTTGCATGCCGGGCATGGTGAGATCGCCGTCAATATGAAAGGCGAGATTGAAATCGGCTTGCCAGGATGAAGCGGCCAAGAGATTTTCTTCCGCCTTATGGAACAAGGCGATTTCTTCCTCGCTGGCAGTCCCATCCTCTTGCGCCGCTACCGGTAGCGCCAACGACGCCATCAACAACACCAAGAGCATGAAGCGAGCGGGCGTGTTTTGGATTCGCATGAAGTCACCTCTCCGATTCTGATTGTCTACCGATATTATAATGTACGCGCTACCCTCCTCAGTGTTGCAATGAGGAGACCATACCATTTGCGATATAATCGGCGATGATGAGCGATTTTTGCAATAGGAGGTGCCGAGCGTTCCTTGCGCTCTGTGCCCTTTCGCTGGCATTGCTGGCCGCTTGTAGTGCGCCGGCCGCCGCGCCGCCCGCTACGGCGACCGCCACGCTCGGCGCCATCGTGAGGCCAACGGCGACCCTGACCCCGCTGGCGACGCGCGTCTTACCGCCCACCATCACTTTGTCGCCCAGCCCCAGCCCTTTGCCCAGCGCGACTCCCTTCCTTTATGGCATTGTGCAGGCACAACGGTCTGTCAGCCTCTATTCTGGCCCGGGCGAGGAATATTTCGCGCTCGCCCTACTCTTGCCGGCGGAGAGAGTGCGCTTGCATGGTCGCGACGAGAGCGGCGCTTGGTTCTTCGTCCAATTGCAAGATGGGCGCAGTGGCTGGGTTTCCGCAGACTTGTTGCAATCGGCAGAAGCGACCGAAAGCACCCCGTCCGCGGTGGACCCCACCGTAACGGCACTACCCCCCGCTGCTCCAGCGCCCCAATCAGGCGCCAGCACCAGCCCCGATGATTTGCCGGTCATCGCGGCGCCGCCGCCCATGCCCACCGCCGGCCCGCCCATCACCACCCCCGGCGAGACGCCCGCCCCGGCCAGCCAACAGCAAAGCGCCCTCGTCTTCGCGCTCTGCGATTCGCCCGCGCTCGGTTGGCGCGCGCCGGATGATTTGGCCGCCGGTTCCACCATCGTCATCTGGTGGGCCTGGCTGGCGAGCACGGCCGCGCAAATTGAGGACCATCTCGCCAATGTGGAATACACCATCACCGTCGATGGCGGGCCCACTGCCGATTGGCGCGATCACCAGGACCAGGTCCTCGACCAGGGAAACAGCTGGGCGGTCCATTGGTATGTGCCCCATCCGCGCTCGCTCGCGGCGGGTGAGCATCGCATCGAATACCGCGCTTCTTGGCGGGCGCCGATCTTCGACGGCCAGCAATACTACGGCCCCGGCACGGCCCAGGAAATTGAGAGCGGTAGTTGTACCTTCACCGTTCGCGAAGCCAACCCCTCATGACGGCCAGCGCCCTCAACGACACCCTGGCGCGCATCGAGCGCCAAAGCGCTTGCGAACTGGGCGTTTTCGTCCGTGATTTGCAAACGGGGGAAGAGGCGTCTCTCCATGCCGATGCGCTCTACCCCATGGCCAGCACCTTCAAGGTGCCCATCCTCGTCGCCGCTCACCAACAAATCGCCGCCGGCGCTTGGCGCTTGCGCGACCGCCACCGCTTGCGCGACGAGGGCAAAGCGCCCGGCAGCGGCATCCTGCCCTATTTTGCGGCGGACCTCCAACCCTCGTTGCTGGATTTGCTCACCCTCATGATCATCATCAGCGACAACACCGCCACCGATATGGTCTTGGAATTGCTCGGCGGCCCGGCCGTCGTCGAAGGGGTGATGCGCCAACTCGGTATCCAGCCACTCTCGCTGAAATACAACTGCCGCGATTTGATTCGCTCGATTTTCCCGCCCGGCGATCATTCGGACGAAGAATTGGCGGCGATGGCGCGCGATTTGCCCTACCCCGCCGCGAGCCTGGCCGCCGCGCGCACGGCGGAAAACAACACCACCAGCCCGCGCGCCATGACCGCCTTGCTGACGCGCATGCACGCCGGCGAGGCGGGCGATTTTGAGGCGATGCTGGCCATCTTGAAGCAGCAACAATACAAGCAACGCCTCGGTCGTTACTTGCCGCCCAGCACGCAGGTCGCCACCAAGACGGGCACGATTTTGCGCTCCGTCAACGACTGTGGCTATTTCTTGTTGCCGAACGGCGCCGAAATCGCCCTGACTTGCTTCGCGCTCTGGGAAGCGGCGCCGGCCTGGAACGACGCGCGCGCCACCTGGGCCGGTATGGTGGCGACCGAGAGCGTCATCGGCGAAGTCGGTTGGGCCGTTCATGAATATTTCGCGGGCGATTGAGGGACCATGGCGCTGCACGAGCACACGCTGAATATCGGGCTGGGCAAGGCCCTGGATGGCATGCGGCGGCGTTGGGAGGTGCGGACGGAAAACTTGGGTTTGGCGAGCGACAGCCGCGAGCGGCCGGATATCCTCATCACGGAGGCGGGGGCGGCGCCCTTGGTCATCGAGCACGAGAGCGCGCCGGCGGTGAATGTCGAGGAAGAGGCGCGCGCTCGTTTGGGGATGCAGCTGCGCGAAGGTGGCGCGGTGCGGGCGGCGATCGCCTTGCGCAGCGCGGCCGCCTTGCGCGAAACGCGCGATGACGAGCTGGCGGCGCGCTTGGCGGCGCAAACTGATTTTGAATGGGCGCTGTTTCGGGCAATCGGTCCGGGGGAAACGGAGCGTTGGCCGGAGCGTGGCTGGTTGCGCGGCGGCCTGCGGGATTTGGCCTTGTTGACGCAACAAGCGATGCGCCCGAGCGAAGAGATCGATATCCTCGCCGAGATATTGGAGCGCGATATCGACGCCGCGCGCACGATATTCACGAATGCGCATCCGGAGGGGGATGCGGCGGTCGCCCAGTTGTTGGCCGCAGAGTTGCGCTTGGAAGACGGGCCACAAACGCGGCGGATGGCCATGGCCATTTTGGCGAACGCGCTGATTTTCCAACAAAGCCTGGCGCCGCAGATGGACGGTGTGCAGACGCCGGAGCAATTGTACGAAGCGAAGAGTTTGCACAAGTCGGCGGTCTTGGCGGCTTGGGAAGCGATATTGCGGGTGAATTACTACCCGATTTTCCATATCGCCCAGGGTTTGTTGCGCGGTATGGCGCGGGTGGATATCGCGCAGCGGATATTGGAGCAGCTCTACCACATCATCGAGGCGATTGTGCGGCGGGGGGCGACGCGCTCGCACCACCTGGTCGGTTTCATCTTCCAACGCCTCATCGCCGACCGCGTAGAGCATCTCGTATGCTCATATCAGAGAATCGTACCCCGTATTAGTTATAGACATTGGATTGGTATTGGTGGTATGGTAAGAAAATGAGCCGATTTACGGAGAAAAAAGATGAGCGCACACCATGTATACATAGAATCGGTAATCAATTCTGTGGTTGTGGGTGATTGCATTAAAGTGATGAACGAATTACCTCCTGAATCCGCCCAACTGGTTTTCGCGGACCCGCCATTCAATTTGGGAAAGAAATATGGCGTCTACCGAGACAATTTGCCATTTGAGCGTTATATGGAATGGACGAGAGAATGGCTTAAAGCAGCAGTGCGAATACTCAAGCCTGATGGTAGTTTGATGTTATATAACATCCCTAAGATGTTATCATACACTGTACCAATCTTGAATGAGTTGCTTGAGTTCCGCCATTGGATAGCGTGGAATTCAGGTGGAAAACCTCTGGGTAGAACTTTACAACCTGCTCATTACGGTATTTTGTTTTATACGAAAAGCAAGAAAAGTAAATTTTTTGATGTTCGTGCCCCTCATAAGAAATGTCGCAAGTGTGGATCTTATCTGAAAGACTATGGCGGTAAAGAACATATGCGCCATTCATTTGGTTATCAGATTAGTGATGTGTGGGATGATATTCACCGTGTGCGTCATGCGTCAAAGAGGATTAATGGTCACCCATGTCAGTTACCCGTTCATCTAATAGAGAGAGCCATTCTGATGACGACCGATGTGGATGACTTAGTAGTTGATCCATTTTGTGGTGGTGGGTCAGGGGTTGTGGCTGCCAAGCAGATGGGTCGTCAATACATCGGTATTGAGATTGATCCCTATTATCAAAGCCGGGCACAAGAAAAGGCGGAAGAAGCACAAGCCGTTCTTTTGGGAGATGTTTATGTTTCTCAACATTTGGGTAAGGTTATCTCAATTCGGGATTGTGACATAAATGACTACGATACACAGAATAGAGTGAAATATGGCAAAACTCACCAAGATCACCTACGAGGAATTGCGGCAAGGGATGTTGCCGTTCCTGCTTTGCCCTGAGATTGAAGATGAGATGAAGCAAGAAAAGCAGGCGCGCATCAAAGAGGCTGAGCAAGTGGCATCTTCATACCCATCTCAGAAATTCATGAGCGATGCCGATCAGGTTTTGTCCATCTTGTCTGTGGATACGGCGGATGAATACAAGAAACGACTAAAACTCATCCTCGCTATAACGCAAGGCTCACTGGAGGCGTTGGACAGGGTTTGTATGGTGATTTGTCCAAGCGAAGACACATGGGCGAAAAGACGTAAATCGTCTGCGGCTACAAAGGCGATTGCCCGCTTCCTATCTAACCCAACAGACAATGCCTTCATCCCGTGGTTCATCGCGGAGCGCTTCAGGTTACCGCGTGATTGGCGCAAGAAGAGTTCGGTATCAGAGATTCATAACAGCCTGCAATCTCTATACAGCACTAAATACGGCTTTTTCCTCGAGAAAGTCATTAAGACTATAGTGGAAAGAGAAGGGTACAGGTGTGAAAAAGGGGCGGTTGATATAGTGGATCAAAAAGAGGTGGATGTAGTTGTTCCCGAGATTCGCCAGCCACGCATACTTATAATGTCAACGTATAACCTAACAACTGCATCTTCGCAAAGTACAAAAGCGAGAGAGCAGCAAAAGATGTATGAAGAAGTTCACCGATTTAATAATCTAAGAAAGCAAGATAAAGAACCAAATGTGCAATTGGTTAATGTGATAGACGGCGGAGGTTGGCTCTCTCGCTCCAAGGATTTGCTAGCGATGCATAAACATTGCGATTATGCTTTGGCTACCAACCATCTTGAAGCTCATCTACCTCCCATTCTAGGTTACCATATGAAGCAGGGTAAGTAGAGAATGAAAGCGGTACGCAATATTTTTATTTGTGGGTTAATCTCTCTTCCCTATTCTCGCCGCGTGCCGCCGCGCGGATATTCGCCGACCATAAACACTTGCCCATGCTGCCCGTCAACCAAATCCACGAGGATGAGCACCGCGCCGAGTTGGACCGCCGCTTGTTGACCGAGGTCTTGGGCCTGCCCGCCAGCCTATGCGCCGGGGAGGACAGCCCGCTGGCCCTGCTGCGCCGCAAATTGGCGGCCGAGCCCTCGATCCATGGTGGCAAGAAGAGCAAGGTGGTGCTCTAGGCGCGCGCGGCCGCTACAATCCCGCCATGTCCCTCATCTTGGGTATCGAGAGCTCCTGCGACGAGACGGCGCTGGCCATCGTCGAGGATGGCCGCCGCATCCGCGCGCAGCGGCTCGCCTCACAAGCGGAGCTGCACGCCCAATATGGCGGTGTCTACCCGGAGTTGGCGGCGCGCGCGCAATTGGAGGTCATCGTGCCGCTCTACCGTGAGCTCTTGGCCGCGGCCGATTGCACACTCGCCGATTTGGCTTGCATCGCCGTCACGCAGGGCCCCGGCCTCGTCGGCTCCTTGCTGGTCGGCATCCAATTCGCCAAAGGTCTGGCTTTGGCTAGCGGGCGGCCGCTGCGCGCCATCCACCACCTGGAGGGGCATATCCATTCGCTCTGGTTGGCGGAAAAAGGAGCGCCCCTCCCCGCCGTGCCGCCCTTCCCGCTGCTCGTGCTCATCGTCTCGGGGGGGCATAGCGAGTTGGTGCTGATGCGCGGCCATGGCCGATATGAGCGCCTCGGCGCGACGCGCGATGACGCCGCCGGTGAAGCCTACGATAAGGTCGCGCGCTTGCTCGACCTGCCCTACCCTGGCGGCCCGCCCATCGAGCGCGCCGCGCGCGCGGGCGACCCCGAGGCCCACCATTTCCCGCGCGCTTGGTTGGGCGATAATTTGGATTTCAGTTTCAGCGGTCTGAAAACGGCGGTGCGGCGCGTGGTCCTGGCGGCGCCGGGCGGCGCGGCGGGCCTGGGCGTCGCCGATTTGGCGGCCAGTTTTCAGGCGGCGTTGTTGGAGGTGCTGGTGCTGAAGACGGCGCGCGCCGCCGCTCAGCAGGGCGCGGCGGCCATCGGCCTCGTCGGCGGTGTCAGTGCCAACCAGGCGCTGCGTGAGCGGATGCGGGCGGCGGTGGATCTGCCGGTCTTCGCGCCGCCACCCGCTTGGAGCACGGACAATGGCGCGATGATCGCCGCCGCCGCTCATTTCCAACAAGAACGGGGGGAGGCGCCGGCGGAATACAACCTCGATGCGCGGCCGAGCTGGCTTTTGGCGGCGCCAGGCGCGCGACCCTGAAAAATCCCCCCTACCCGCGCGCGCGCCGCTGGCCATAATGGGCGCTGGGTAAAACGCCTCCGCCCGAACCGCGCGCGCGAAAGTCGGCAAAACACGCATGGAAATCACCTTCATCCGCCACGCCCAATCCCACAACAATGTCATGGCCTACCGCGCGCAGGGTGGGGAAAAGGTGGATGGCGGTCGCTACCCCAATCGCCAGACCGACCCGGCCATCACCGCACTCGGCGAAAAACAGCTCGCTTGCCTGGCGGCTTTCCTGCCGAATTGGCGGGACTTGCGCCTCGATGAGGAGGGTGGCCGCCTCGTCCCCGCTGCCATGACCTTCACGGCCCTATATTGCAGCCCGATGCGCCGTGCGCTACAAAGCGCTGCGCCCATCGCGGCCGCTTTGGGCTTGCGGCCCCAGGTGGATGCGCGGATTCATGAGGTGGGTGGTATCCATGAGACGCCGCCTTTCCCCTCACAACCGCCGGCGCTGGCCGACAAAATCCTGCGCGCTGGACAGTGCTTGCCCGGCCTCAAGCGCGCCGAAATCGCCAGCGAATTCCCCGATTTTTCCTTGCCGGCGGCCATTTCGGCCGAAGGGTGGTGGCGACGCCCGCGGGAAACGGAGGCCGAGGCGGCGGCGCGCGTGCAGGAATTCGCGGCTGATATGCGGCTTCTCGCGCGCGCGGAGGCGGACCAACGCCTCGCCTTCGTGACCCATGGCGGTTTCTTGAATTGGCTCCTATGCGCGCTATTCGCCGACGGTCCCGTTGTCGACGCGCCGAGGGGTATCCGTTACAGCCATTACAACACGGCCCTGACGCGCCTGGATATCACGCGGAAAGGGCGCGTCGTCCTGCGTTTCCAAAACCGCACGCCGCACTTGCCGCCGAAATGGCTGAGCTATTGAGCGTTGCGCGGCGACGAGACGGTGGGATTGGGTGTTTCGCGCCGGTTAAGCGCCTTCTTGGAATTCCGCCAGCGTACGCCGCGCGATGACCAAGCGCTGAATCTCGCTGGTGCCTTCGCCAATCGTCATCAAGCGCTGGTCACGGTAGAAACGCTCGACCGGGAACTCCTCGCTATAGCCGTAACTGCCGTGAATCTGGATGGCGTCATGGCAGACGCGCTCGGCGACCTCGCTGGCCTTGAGTTTGGCCATCGCCGCTGCTTTGGAGAAATCCTGGCCTTCGTCGGCGCGCCAGGCCGCGGCGTAGACGAGCAAGCGCGCCGCCTCAATTTCCAGCGCCGCGTCGGCAATTTTCGCCTGGATGAGTTGGTGTTGGGCGATGGCCTTGCCGAAAGCGCGCCGCTCCAGCGCGTAGCGCGTCGCTTGTTCATGGGCGCCTTGAGCGAGGCCGACGCAAAGCGCGGCGATGCTGATGCGGCCGCCGTCCAGGGTTTGCATCGTCTGTTGAAAGCCGCGTCCGCGCTCCCCCAAGGTGGCCGTCAACGGGGCGCGCAAGCCGGCGAAGCTCAGCATATGTGTGGGTGAGCCGCGCACCCCCATCTTGCGCTCGGGTGGGTGGATGGTGAAGCCTGCCTGCCCCGGCTCGAGCAGGAGCATGCTGAAGCCGCGCGTGCCCGCTTCCGCATCCGTGCGCACTAGGGTGATGACGACGGGGGCGTGGCTGGCGTTGGTGATCCAGGCTTTTTGGCCATCGACGACCCAAGAATCGCCCTCGATGACCGCGCGTGTCTGGACGCCGCCGGCCAGGTCGGTGCCGGCGTCCGGCTCGGTGAGGGCGAGGGCGCCGAGGTGCTCGCCGCTGGTGAGGCTGGGCAAGTAGCGCTCTTTTTGCGCCGCGTTGCCCCAACGCTGGATGGGCGCCGCGCCCAGGCCGTTGTGCGCGGAGACGGAGAGCGCTGTTGAGCCGCAGACGCGCGCCAGCTCCTCGATGGCGATGCTGGCCGAGAGCGTATCGAGGGCGGCGCCACCGTATTCTTCGTCGATTTGCAGGCCGAGCAGGCCGATGCTGGCCATCTTGCGGATGCTGGGCCAGTGCAAGCGCGCCTGGCGGTCGATTTCGGCGGCTTGCGGTGCCAACTCCGCCTCGCAAAAATCGCGCACGAGGCGGCGGAAGAGTCCTTGTTCTGGGTTGAGGGCGAAATGCATGGGTGAAATCTCTCGTTTCCGAATGCGGCCATCATGGCCATGATGCCATATTGGTGGTGGGCGGCGCAAGCGGGAGGGCACGAGCGAGAGACCAGCGCAAGGCAACTCGGCAGGCTGCGCTGCGTAGGGTAATGTATAGAGATCGATACGCTTGAGTGTGGGGTGGAAAGGTTGGCAAAAAGATCAAGGGTCGGCTAAAGAAAGGAGCTATTTATGATTGTCAATCAAGTATTCAAAATGGGTATATCTGATGACCAACTGATTGATTTTAGCGAATATGTTCGCAATGTCGATATAAGAGCAAGAATGAAACGTTATCAGCGAACCTTCTCTTTCAGCGTTATGCTAGAAAATAGCAGTGCGGTTCACTCTTTCTTGAACGGCAAGATTGGGACGGAGGTGTTCTTTGAGTATGGGCCCGGCGGTATCGCTACTGGTCAGGCCAAGCAGACGGGTAGCGTCATCCTCAATAGCATACAGGGGATCACATCGTCCACCTTCATTAATATTACTGGTGTTCCCGCTAGTGATTTGACGACTGGAAGGTATAAATAATCAGGATTCCAGAATGAGTAGTGGTCATAGGGAAAACTACAAACAACAAATCGCTGCCAGGAAAAGGGAAGCCTGGCGCAAGGCTGACCAAGCAAGAAGAGAGGAAACCCAACGCAGGGCTGCCGCGCGGGCAAAACTATTTGAAGATATTGCATTGAGCCGAAAGCACGAGCACGACCAGACAAATCAGAGGCGAACAAATGGAGAATATTATGAAAGTGATAAAGATAATCGGTATTGCGCTTTTAGCAATGTTCACTCTCACCACCCATGCCCAAGAAACCCAACAAGAAACCCAAGAAGAACCGCGCTTGACGGTTGGAACGGGCGCCAATGGCTTGGCGGGGTTGGAGTTCACCGATGGCGTAACAATTGAATCTTCCCAAGTTTATGATATTTGGTTGGAACCGAATCCCGATGGTTATTCTTTTCGGGGTGATTGGGTTGGCGACGGGCGACTATACTTGCCCGCGGGCGACTATCAAGTGATTTTTCTGGGTGTATCGGCTTGGACTGAATGGCCAACACTCAAAGCCGATGTCAATCTGACCAATGTGGAAGTTTCGTCTTGTGATTCGGGCCGCGACAACCGCACTTTTAATTACGCCGATGCTTGGGAAGCCATCATGTTTTGTGATGGATATGTTGACTGGTCGCTGACCTCGGAAAGTTTCGGGGTAGTTATGATCGTCCTTAAAAAGGAAGTCTAATGAAAAACGCCCAGACGGTGTATGAAAGTTTCCGATACCGCTGAATATCTAGAAGACAACCGCTCCCTTAGTTGAAAGCCAAAATCATGCCCCAAATCTTCGATGGTGAAGAAAAATGGACGGCGGAATACGAGAGCGGCTGGCTCGCCCATTACCAGGCCAGCGGCGCGATCGATTGGTCTCTTTACAGCCGCCCGCGCAACCACGAGTCGGTCGGTGGTCCCGGGGTGAATTTGCGTGAAAGTCGCTTGCTTTTCATCAGCTCCGCCGGCGCCCATTTGCGCGCCGCGCAGGAACCCTTCGACGCCGCGCATGACCTCGGCGACTACAGCATCCGCGCCATCCCCAGCGATACGCCCTTGGGCGAAATTGCCTACGCGCATACCCATTACGACCACACCGCCGTGAATGCCGACCCGCAGGTGCTTTTCCCGCTGCGCCACCTGGAGGCGCTGCGCGACGAGGGTACCATCGGCGAAATCGCGCCGCAGGCCATCAGTTTCATGGGTTATCAGCCCGACGCGCGGCGCACCGTCGCCGAAACCGCGCCCGCTATCGTCGCTTACGCTAAGGAAGCGGCCGTGCGCGCTGCCTTGCTGGTGCCGGCTTGACCGATCTGTTCGCAATCCGTTGGATTGCTCGCCCGCGCGCTCGAGTTGGCCGGCGTCGCCAGCGTGGTGACTTCCTGGAATGCGGGCGTAACGCGCCTGACGAAACCGCCGCGCGCGACTTTCACGCGCCTGTCGCGCGGTTCCACCCTCGGTCAGCCGGGCGACGCCGCGCAGCAAGAGCGCATCCTGCGCGCTACCCTGGCCTTGCTGGAAAAGGATGCGCCCCTAGCGCCCATCTGGTTGGATGAGGAGTGATTGGATTCGGTGAGCGAAGTCATCATCCCCACCGCGCAAATCCCGGTCGTCGCCGATGAGGCGGCTTGGCGGCCGGACCCAAACCACCCGCGCCGCCGTCCACCCTGGATCAAGGTGCGCGCGCCCGGTGGCGCCAATTATGACCGCCTGAAGCGCATCATGCGTGAAGGTGGTTTGCATACGGTCTGTGAAGAGGCGCAATGCCCCAATATCGGCGAATGCTGGGGCCGCGGCACCGCCACTTTCCTCATGATGGGCGATATCTGTACACGCTCTTGCGGTTTCTGCGATATCCAGACCGGCCGGCCACGCCCCCTCGATTGGGCGGAGCCGAACCGCATCGCCGAATCCGTCCGTCAGTTGGGCTTGCGTCATGTCGTCATCACCAGCGTCAATCGCGATGAACGGGTCGATGGCGGCGCGCCCATCTTCGCCATGGTCATCCGTCGCATCCGTCAGTTGCAACCGGGTTGCAGTATCGAGGTGCTCATACCCGATTTCAAAGGCGATGAGCGGGCGCTGCGCATCGTGATGGCCGCGCAACCAGAAATCCTGAACCACAATGTGGAGACGGTACCGCGCCTTTTTCCGCGCGTGCAACCACAGGATCGCTACGAATGGGCGCTGGCGACGCTGCGCAACGCCAAAAGTTTGGACCCGCTCGTGCTCACCAAGAGCGGAATCATGCTGGGTCTGGGGGAAAGCTGGGATGAGTTGCTGGCGACGATGCGTGACTTGGCCGCGCTGGAGGTGGATATCCTGACCTTGGGGCAATACCTGCAACCGAGCAAGAAGCACCTGCCGGTGGAGCGTTTCTACACCCCGGAGGAATTCGACGCCTTGAAAGAGGCCGGGTTGGCGCTGGGTTTCCGTTGGGTGGAGAGCGGCCCCTTGGTGCGTTCCAGTTATCGCGCCGACCAGCAGGTCCGCGCTTTGTCGGAATTGGGGTATTTGCGGGGGGAAGCGGCCGGGTAATCGCCCAATCAACCATCCAACAACCGGGCAACAAAGCTTGATGGCACCTTTGCCATCAAGCCACACTGTTGGGGAGGAACACATGGGCAAGCGTACAGCACAAAATCCTCATTATTGCACCATCCACCGCGACGCGAACGAAGCGGGAATCATTCTCGAATACGAGCGTTATGGCGCGACAGTCTGGCGATTGGCCTGCACCCGTCGCAAAGGCTTACCCGACCTCTGGGTCAACCCCCGCCAGGGTTCGGGTTTCTTCGTTGAGGTCAAATCAAGTTCTGGCAAACTATTGCCAGAACAGCGTGATTTCCAAAGTCATACGCATGTGCGGGTGGTTCATAAGGCCTGGGAGGTGGGGGAAACGCTTGGGTTAAACGCGGACCATCTTGAACCTACCCCACCCAACAAAGAGCGGGCGCATCCTCTATCGAGAAAATTCTCCATCCGCCAACGACAACATTGCCAATTCGATCCCGCGATCCGCCAATGGCGAAAACAGGGTATTCAGGTTTGGGTTTTGGAAAAGTTGGATTTTGGTCTACCGCATTTCTGGGTAAAGCTCCCTGACGCTCCCGGTTTATTCGCTCACATTGGCTCTTTTGGCTCCTCCTCTCACCAACAACACTTCGCCGCTCACAATTATGTTCAGAAAGTTATCTTTCCCTCCAAGCCAAAAGCCACTCGAGTCCGAAAATCTTCCCAGTCCGGCTGCCTAGTGATCTATGTGGGACTTTTCGCATTCTTGCTGCTGTTTTTCTTCTATAGGACAATGATGGGATGAACACCATCACCCGAGCGTGCGGATTGAACTGAACCCATGACCAATCAACAGGGCCCGCTGGCCATCGCTTGCAGCGCCGGTGGCTATCGCACCGTTTTCATTCAAGGCGTACTCGCCGCCTTGCAAGAAATGGGCATCCGTGCCTTGGCTTACGCCGCCAGCTCCGCTTCGGTGACCAGCGCCGCTTTGGCTGCCATTGGCGATGCCCAAGCCGCCTCCCTCGCCTACGCTCAGCAAAGCCTGCGTGAAAAAGAGCGCCTCGGTCGTGGCATGAGCGAAGTCAACCGCGTCATCATCCAGGATTGGTTGCCGAAGATTCGGCGCCAGCTGTTCGTACCCGGGAGGCCGCGCTTTTTGGTCCCGGTCAGTATGGTCACGAGCTCAGCGGCGGCCGCGCTCACGCAGGGCTCCGGCGCGCGGCGGTTGGGACGGCGTTTGTTGCTGGCGGCGGCGCGGCGTGATGATTCTTGGGCGCGAGCGCATTTGCGCCTGCGCCTCTACGATACCGAAAAGGGCGCGCGGCGACAGTTGACGGCGACGAATTTCGCGGCGGTCGCTTACGCCTCTACGCGCATGCTGCATGCTTGGGACGAGCCGGCTTGGGTGGAGGGACAGGCGGCAGTGGATGCTTCTTATACTTGCGCTTGCCCGGCGCGTGAGTTGGCCGATTTGGGTTATGCGGAGGTGCTGGCCATCGCCTGCGTGCCGGGACCCTTGGCCGTCGATCTCTTTGCGAGGCGAACCATCCCAGCACGCTGGCAAGGCACACGCATCCACATCCTGTCGCCGTCGGCGGACCCTGCGGTTTGGGGCGTGGATTTCAACAAAGCGGGTGCAGAAGGCTTGGCGCGCCTTTATGCGAATGGGCGCGCGCGTGGGCGCGCGTGGGCGGCGCGCTGGTTGAGTGGCGGCTGAGGGGGAAAACTGGGTCCTGCGTTGCGCTTTGGTTTGTCGGCGCTATCGGCCGCACCTTTTATTGGTGCGCCAAACTGTTCCCGATGATTTTAACCCTGGCGGCGACCCATTCCCCTAGCGCGACCAACCCAACACCGGCCAGCATCCACCAAAGCGGCTCCTGAGGGAAGAGATAGCGCGCATTCACCTCTAGGAAGAAATGCAGCGCGTAGGTATAAGCCGAGGCGAGCGCCACGAAGGCGAGGGCGGCGGTCCGTCGTCGCCATAAGACCCAAGCGCCCAATCCACCAGCGCCGAGGGCGACGAGGTGAAAGAGCCAGAGCAAAGCCTTACCCGCGAAACTGGGCGCGCGCGCCAGCTCGAGCAATCCAGCGGCGCTGCGATCGCTTTGCCACCAATCGCTGAAAGCGGCGCGCAGGCTCGGGCCCGAGAAATGCAGGGTGCCATGGGGTTGCAATGCCGCGCTGAGTAGGCCCCGGCCACGGTTCATCAGGTAGCCCAGCGGGTCTTCACGGATGAGCGTCAGCATCGCTTCGCCGTAGGGCAATGGTCGTGTGCCAGCGGGGCGCGCCCCGGTCAATTCCTGCGTGCGCGCATCCACCTCTTGTGGGCTACCGCCGCCGCTCGCACCGCGAAAGAGGATGGCGGTGATGCTCGCGTCGCTGACCAGAATCGGCCGTCCCCAGGCGATCGTCGTGTAGAGCGCCCATATCGCCAGTACCGCGGCGAAGCTGGCGAGAAAGGTGAAGAGTGGGCGTAAGGCCGACGCGAGTCGCGCCTGGTGTCGGGGTAGTAGCACGAACCAGAGCGCCGCCACGAAAAACGGTAAAAGCAAGGGTGGCTGGCGCGTCAGCGTCGCCAGCCCGAAGGCGCCGCCGCTCAAAGTCAGGAATTGTGGCGACTGGTTGGGGCGGGCCCATGCCTCCAGCAAAGCGACGAGGCCAGCCAGCCATAGGGTGAGGTATAGCGTCTCGGTGCCGATGCGTGCCGTCTCGCGGATGAAAGCGGGGGCGATGGCCAAGGCGAAGGCCGCGACTAGGGCGGCGCGACGGTCTTCGCTCAAGCGCCAGGTGCCGCGGTAAATCAGCCAGACGAGCGCCGTCCCCAGTAAGGCGCCCACCAAGCGCAATCGTTGAATGGGCGCCGCCGTATCGCGCAGGAGGGAGATGGGCAGGACCTCTTCGTCATGCAGCTGGCGGATTTCCGCAGGAGTTTGCGCGAATAGAAAGGGGCGCAACACCAAGCCGACGACGATGGGATAGAGTGGCGCGTTGGATATGCGGATTTCGGCGTAGGAGCGCTCGGTCGTCAGGTCGTAGCCAATTTTGAGGTAACGGTATTCATCACCGCTGCGGTTGAGGTAAGGGGTTTGGGTGTCTTGACCCGCCGCGAAGAGTAAGCGCAGCAACAAGGCCAGGCCGACGATAAGGGTTATGCTCAGTGAGTTGCGCATGCGCGTAACGGTGGCCCCTCACGCTGGGCGTTCACAATCGGTTCAGGGCTTTGGGGAGGAAACGCCTCAGGCGAAGCGTCCGGCCAGCGGCCCCAGCCACGCTATACTAGCGGAGTACGCGCTCACTGAACGATATTCGATGACTTGGATTAACCCCCATCAACCACCAAGGATTGCGCGCCGCCGTGGCCGCTCTTGGGTCGCGTTGGCCTTATTGGTCCTGATTCTGGCCTTGGCCCTGGTCGCGTTTTTTTGGTGGTCTGCGCGCAATGATGGGGCCGATGAGACGGTTCGCATCGCCACCAACGCCCCGGCCATCCGGGAGACCACCACCGTCCCGCCCAGCGAAACGCCCACCCCTTTGTTGGCAGTGCCTGCCGATGAACCGCCGCCCTTAATCAGTGAAAGCGCGCGTGCTGAATTGCTCGCGCGCCCCTATTCGCCGCCGATGGCGCCCGCGGTCAGTCAACCGCGTTCGCTCTTCCTGCCTTACACCATCATCCCAGAACGGCCACGGGCCACCGTTATCGAACACATCGTTCAGGATGGTGATACGCTGGAGACCATCGCGGCGCAATATGGCCTCCAGGCGGAAACGGTCGCTTGGTCCAACCCGCGCCGCTATATCCAGGTGATTTACCCGGGGGAGAAAGTGGCGATTTTGCCGGTGGATGGCATCTACCACACTGTGCGTGGACGCCAGAACATCGCTCAAATTGCCGCGAGTTACGAGGTTGAGCCGCAAGACATCCTCGATTCGCCCTACAATCGGCTGGCGACTGGGAGCGACGCCGAGACCGTATTGCCTCCCAACACACGCCTGATTGTTCCGGGCGGCGTGGGTGAGGCGATCATATGGCGGCCGACGGTGGTATTGGGCGCCGGCGCCGGCAGCAGCAGCAATCAATCGGGGTGGACGATTTCTTTCGAGCCGGGGCACCCCGGCAGTTGTGGGACGGTGGTGAATCCTGGCGGTGGTCTGGCCTGGGTGCGGCCGCTTCGGAGCTACACCTTTGTGCGCGGTTTCAGCCTGTATCATGGCGGAGTCGATCTCGCGGGAGTGGTTGGGGCGCCGATCCTGGCGGCGAATAGCGGGCGCGTCATCTTTGCGGGTTGGAATAATTACGGCTACGGCTATATGATCGCTTTGGCGCATGGACCCACGCTGACGCTCTATGGTCATCTGAGCGAAATCCATGTGCGTTGTCGGCAAGATGTCGCGGCCGGACAGGTCATCGGTGGTCTTGGCAATACCGGAAACTCGAGCGGGCCACATTTGCATTTCGAGATCCGTGACGGGCAAAATGTGCCGCAAAATCCCGCGTACACCATCGGTTTTTGAGTCTTTGACACTCTGCCTAGCTCGGGAACCTATGCTAGACTGTGAGCGATGGAAACGATATTCAGCGAGCCGATACCGCTCTTGACCCCGCCCAAGCCACCCCGACTACCGGGTTGGCGCTTGCTCCCCATTGGCGACGAAGGGAAAGAAGCGGGTGTGATTTTCCGTTTGTTGCGTGCCCCCGAGTGGCGAAGGCAGCAGCTTTGGCGCGCGCTGCGCAACCTGTTGGCGGCTTTCTTTTTCTTCGCTTTGACCTTGGCTTCGCTTCGTGGTGGCCTAGCGACACCCAACCCGGGCGCTTTGTTGCCAGACCCGGCCATTTTGCCGACGCTGGGTTGGTTGGTGGGCGCGTTGTTCATTTTGCAGTCCGCCTGGGTTTATCAGGGGATGCGGCGCGCTCCCTTGGAAGTGCGCGTTCTGGTGGGCGAGGCAACGCGCTTGCAATTGCGACGCGGCGGGCGCGTGCTCTGGGAAAAAGAGAACGCCGATTTGCAAGCGGTTGTGGTGAGCGAGCGCCTGGCATCGCGGAGAAAAGCCCACGAAATCCGTTGGGCGGCATTGTCGCTTTGGTTGTCGGATGGTTCGCTGCGCGAAATCTTGATTTTGGAAAAACAAAGCTGGCCAACCGCTGGGATATCGGATTTGCAGCGCACCGGTCAGCTGTTGGCGGGAGCGCTCGCCCTACCCTGCCGTTATCAATCTTGGCCCGCCAAACCAGAGCAGCCCCCGCGCCAGGAACATTCAGCAGTTGTGGCGGCGGCGATGAAATCGGGCGAGGGTCTGTGACGGGAGTGGCTGGCGATGGACTTGGCCGTCCGCTCGTGCTCGTCACGAACGATGATGGTATCGAGTCGCCTGGTCTATGGTCCTTGGCGATGGCTTTTGCGGATATCGCCGAGTTGCTCATCCTCGCTCCGCGCGAACAGCAATCCGGTAGCGGGCGCAGTATGCCGGTGCATAGTAGCGGTTGCCTCACCGCGGTGGACGCGGTCGCTCATGGCCTCCCGGCGGGCAATCGCGCCTTCGCTCTCGATGGCACGCCGGCGCAGGCCGTGCAGCATGGGGTCTATGAATTGGCGGAGCGGCCGGTCGACCTGGTCGTGAGTGGCATCAATTACGGTGAGAATGTGGGCAATGGCGTGACGATTTCTGGTACGGTCGGCGCCGCGTTAGAGGGCGCCAGTTTCGGCATTGCCGCGCTGGCCATCTCGCAACAAACCGCGCCCCATCTCCACGATAGCCATTCGCGACAGGTGGATTTCAGGGTCGCGGCCGCCTGCGCGCGGCGTTTCGGCGAATGGTTCTTGCGCGCGCAATTGCCCGGTGATGGCGTGGCGTTGAAAATCGATTTGCCCAAAGGCGCCACTTGTGAAACGCCCTGGCGCGTGACGCGCGTCTCGGGCCGCCGCGTCTATATGCCCATTGCCCCGCGGCGCGCGACCTTGGCGGATTGCGAGCGCATGGGTTATGGCTACGCCGATGACTTGCTCCTGGCCGAGCCCGATAGCGACACGCATGCCCTCCATGTGGCGGGCGAAATTTCGGTCACGCCGCTGAGCTTGGATATCACAGCACGCATCGCCCTGCCGGCGCTCGAAGAACAATTGCGAGCGGACCTCGGAAAAAGATAACCGCTCTGGCTTGGCCACAAGCGAGCAAGAAACCAATTCACTTTTTCCCCGTTATACTCTCCAGCATCGTTGTGGAGAGGGGGAGGAATGGGGCTTATGGATTTTTTGGCAGCGGCGCGCGCTTTACAACCGAAGATCGTCGCTTGGCGGCGCGCTATCCACCAAAATCCGGAGTTGGGATTCGAAGAGGAAGATACGGCCCGCCTCGTCGCGCGCGCGCTGAATGAGCTCGGCTTGGAAGCGCAAACTGGCGTTGGGCGGACGGGCGTCGTCGCCAGCGTTGCCGGCGCAGCGGGTAGCGGGCGGCGCATCGGCATCCGCGCGGATATGGATGCTTTGCCAATTCAGGAAGCCAACGATGTCCCTTATGCCTCAAAAGTACCGGGCAAAATGCACGCCTGCGGGCATGATGCGCATACGGCCATGTTGCTCGGTGTGGCTAGCCTCTTCGCGCAAAGCGAGCCACCGCCCGGCGAGGTGCGTTTCCTCTTCCAACCCAGCGAAGAGCGCGCCGATGCTGAAGGCATCAGCGGCGCGACGGCCATGTTGCAAGATGGTGCCCTGGATGGGCTGGATGCGGTCATCGCCCTGCATGTTTCGAGCGAGCATGAGGCGGGTACGCTGCATATCGGTAGCGGATACCTGATGGCGGCGGTCGATTCCTTTCAAGCGCGCATCATCGGGCGCGGTTGTCACGGCGCTTCACCGCAGAGCGGCCTAGACCCGCTCTGGTTGCTCGCGCAAGTCATCAACGCCATCCAGGCCATCCGCTCGCGGCGCTTGGACCCGACTCAACCTTCTGTCATTTCGCTGGGTTCTGTGCATGCCGGCGTCGCCAACAATGTCATCCCCGCTGAAGTCGAGCTGAGCGGGACGATTCGCAGTTACGATGAGGAGACGCGCGCGAAATTGCATGAAGAACTGGAGCGGGCGCTGGCCCTGACACGCGCTTTCGGCGGCGATTATCAATTGGAGATTCAGCGCGGATACCCCGCCACCCACAACGACCCGGTCGTGACCGAAACGCTGCGCGGCGCGGCGGAGCGGGTTGTCGGCGCCGCGAAGATCCGCGACGCAGAACCCATCATGGGTGCGGAGGATTTTTCTTATATGGCGCAGCGGGCGCCGGGGAGCATGGCTTTCTTGGGCGCGCGTTACGACGAGCGTGAGCGTCCGCACCATTCGCCCATCTTCAATATTGACGAAGATTGCCTACACCTGGGAACAGCGCTATTGGCGGAAACTGCCTGGCGTTTATTGCAGATTCCCTAATCTTGGGCGCTAGACTAGCATTATTTGCCAAATACGCTACATTACTGCTGGGGGGTGATTCCGCCCCTGAGGGAAGTTAGTGGAAGGTGCTTGAAAAGGAGAAAACAATGGGTTCGCAAGAAGACATGATGAAGGGCATATTGCCGGGCATCATCGCTGGTTTCATCTTCCTGGCTTTTGCTGGGCCGGGTATGAACGACATGGTCGGCGGTATGATCGGTGTGACTGACACGCCGCTCGTCGGTTTTGTCATCCACATCGTCATCAGCGCGGTCATCGGCGCGGTCTACACCGGTGTGTATATGGGGTTGGTCAATTGGGGTAATCAACTGATCACAGTGGCGATTGGCGGCCTCATCTATGGCCTCATCTGGTGGATCGTCGGTGGCAACATCATCATGCCGTTGATTGCTGGTGGCGATGCTTTACAGTTGAATATCACCACACCGAGTTTCTTTGGCCATATCATCTTCGGGCATACGCTGGCTTGGATCGTCTCCTCGCACGATTGAGGGCCGTGGCAATTTTCCAAAGAACTTCGGCGGCGCGCTGGCCAAGGGGCTGGCGCGCCGCTCTTTAAGGGGTAGCCGATGTGGGGGCGTTGCTTGGCTTGGTTGCTGAGCTGGCCCTTGGTATTGGCCTGGTGGGCTTTGGGTTGGCGCTTGGAGACGGGCATCCCGCAATTGGCGCGGATGGTGGTCGTTGGCGCGCCGCATACGAGCACGCTGGATTTTTTCCATATGTTGCCCGTTGCCCTGCGCGCGGGGCGGCGACCGCATGTGGCCATCAAGCACACGATTTTCACGCCGCCGCTCGGCTATTTGCTGCGCGCCTTGGGGGCCATCCCCATTGACCGCGCGCGCTCACAGGATATCGTGGCGAAACTCGCGGCCCGCTTGCGCGCCGCGCGCCGTATGCTGCTCATCTTCACCCCTGAGGGCACGCGTCGCGCGCGCGCCCAATGGAAGAGCGGTTTTTATTACACCGCGCTCGCCGCGCGCGTGCCCATTGCCCTCATCTATATCGATTATCGTCGCAAGCGCGTCGGTTGCGCGTTGGTTTTCTACCCCAGTGGTGAATTGCGGCGCGATTTTGCCCTCATCCGCACTGTCTACGCCGCGCGCGGGTATCCAAAGCACGCCCAGGGTTGGCAACTCCCCGATTTACCCGAAGAAGATGAGCGCTTCGCAGAAACGGCCCGCGATTAACCTTTGACGGCCCCCATCGTGAAGCCCTGTATCAAGCGATCCAGGAAAAGGTTGTAGACCAACCCGACGGGGATGGCGATGATCAGCGCTGAGGCCAGGAGCGCCTGCCAAAAGAAAACATCGCCCAGTATCAGCTCCGATGGAACGCCGACGCTCAGGGTTTTCCATTCCGCATTCGAGATGAAGACTTGCGCGTAGATGAATTCATGCAGCGTTAGCGTGAAACTGAAAACGATGACGGAGATGATGCCCGGCCGCGCCAGGGGCAAGACCACGCGCAAAAAGGCTTCGAAACGATGGTAACCATCGACCAGCGCCGCCTCCTCCAACTCCGGGGGGATGGATTTGAAAAAGCCCATCAGCAGCCAGGTACAAAAGGGGATGGTGATGGTCGGGTAGACCAAAATCAGCGAGAGCAAGGAATCCTTCAAACCAAGGGAGACGATGATGCGGAAGAGGGGGATGAAGAGCAGCGTCGGCGGCACGAGGTAGACGATGAACATGAGGATGCCCGCGCGTTCCCCCCAGCGCCCGGTGAGACGGGCCAAGGAATAGGCCGCTGGCAACGAGAGTGAAAGTGTGATGATGACGACGGCGACGCCGACGACGATGGAGTTGCGGATGAAGTTCAAGTAACCGGTTTGGTTGAAGAGGTCCGCCAAATGATGGCCGGTGGGCGTTTCCGTGAACCAAAGCTGGTTGCCACTGCGGTAGAGGTCAAAATCGCTTTGGAAGGTGGCCGTGGCCATGGCGAAGAAAGGGGAAAAGGCCAACAGGCAGAAGAAGAGTACGGTGGTGGTGTACAGGGTGCCTTTCCAGATGCGTCCCCAGCGAAAGGTCGTGGCGTGCGCGGCCTGGCTTTCGGCTGCTGGTGAGATCATCAACGAATCTCCACCCGCGAGGCGGTCCGCAGCAAGATGATGGCCACCACCAGCAGTACCGGGAAGATGAAGAGCGCCACCGCCGCCCCCTGCGCCAAATTGCCGCCATCGATACCCACCCGGTAACTGTAATAGGGTAGCGTCAGCGTATGGGTGACGGGGCCGCCGCGCGTCAGGAGCTGGACGACGGTGATATCGCCGAAGGTGAAGATGAAGCTGAATAGCAGGGAAATCAGCGTGATGGGCAAAATCAGGGGCAGTTTCACCTGGAATAGGGTTCGGAAAAAGCGCGAACCATCGACTTTCGCTTGGTCCAACAAATCGGTGGGTATGCTGGAGAGGCCGGCCATTAAAATCACCGTCGCCAAGGGTGTCATTCGCCAGACATGCACGAAGATGATGACGGCCTTCGCCAGCAGCGGCTTGCCGATCCAGCCCATATTCTTGAGGGGTCCCCAAAGCGTTCCGGGTCCGAGCAAGCCGATTTCGCGCAACACGAAATCGATGGGGCTGAATTTGGGGTCGAACATCCAAAGCCAGCCGATGACCGCGAGGGAGAGGGGCGTCGCCCAGGGCAAAATCAGCAGAAGACGCGCGAACCACATCCCCGCCCGCGCCCAGGGCCGCTGTGGCAACGGGGTGGTCAGCACTATCGCCAGGATGTTGGCCAAGATGAGCACGAAGAACTGCGCGATGACTGTGAATAGGAAGGAGTTGCGCAGGGCATCGTGGAAAGCGGGCGCGGCCCAGATGTTCTCGAAGTTGCGCAAGCCGGCGAAGGTGAAAGAAGCGTCGCCCACCGTCGCGTTGCTCAAACTGAAGAGGATGGCCGTCACGAAGGGCAGGCCGATGAGCAGGATGATATAGAGCAAGGCGGGTACCAGGAAGCTGATACCCATGAAACGACGGTGATCCAGCCAGTTGCCCGCTCTTGCGGTCGCAGGGGTGGCCATCGTCAATCGTCCTGGCGCTGGCCGTTGCGGCGGTCGAAACGGTGCAACTGGTCGTCGGCCACGGCGAAATCGTAGCTTTTGCCGACCGTGAAGGGCCGCGTCACATTGCTGGGCAAGCGCGCCACGGTGAGTTGCGAATGGCCGCGGAAATCGGCGATATTGCCATAGAGCAAGCGGTCGGCGCCCAGGTATTCGATGCGGGTGATTTGGTAGTTGAAATGCTGCCCTTTGCCCTTTGCCTTTCCTCCCTCTTTTTCTTGCGCCTCAATTCCCCCGTCTACGGGGCGCAGGTGCTCCGGGCGAAAGCCGAGGAGCTCGTCCTTTGCCGCGGGCAAAAGGTTCATCCCCGGCGAGCCCAAGAAGGTGGCGACGAAGGTGTTGGCCGGTTGGTCGTAGATGGATTGCGGTGGCCCGACTTGTTGGATGCGGCCGCTTTCCATCACCACGATGCGGTCGCCCAAGCCCATTGCCTCGATTTGGTCATGCGTGACGAAGACGGTGGTGATGCCCAGCTCGCGTTGAAAGGATTTCAGCTCGTCGCGGGCGTAAGCGCGCAACTTGGCATCCAGGTTGCTGAGCGGCTCATCCAGGAGCAAAACATCGGGTTCGGTGACGATGGCGCGGGCGATGGCTACGCGTTGACGCTCGCCACCGCTGAGTTGGCGCGGGCGGCGCTGCAGCAGGTGCTCGATGCTCACTTTCTGGGCGGCCTGGCGCACCCGCTGCGCCCGTTCCTGGCGGTCTTTGCTGCGGCCCTGCGCCTTGAGCGGGAAGGCGATGTTTTTCTCCACCGTCATATGTGGGTAGAGCGCGTAGGATTGGAAAACCATGGCGATGCCGCGCAGACGGGGCGGGAGGGAAGACACATCGCGCTCGGCGATATGGATTTTGCCGGTCTCTGGCTCTTCCAGCCCGGCGATGGTCCGCATTAGCGTCGTTTTACCGCAGCCCGAGGGGCCGAGCACCACGAGGAATTCACCCGATTCGATATCGAGGTCTACCCCCGCGATGGCCTCCACATCGCCAAATCGCTTCACAACCCCCCGCAATTGCACCGCGCTCATGTCTTGATGTCTCCTCATTTACGGAAAGGGAACGCGCGCGCTGAGACGCCAATATCACCAGCCGCGCTCGCCGGCTTGCTCGGATGATGGCGAGTGCCACTCTCTACGGAGATGAAGTGACACTCGCCCTCTTTTCATACCTGATTTATCCAGTGGCGTCCTCAGCCGTCGCCACCGCCGACGAGGCCCTTGGCACGCCATTCTTCGAAGATGGCCTCGGCGCGCGCGTGCGCTTCCGCCACCGCTTCTTCGGCCGTCTTTTCGCCCAGCGCGACGCTGGCGACCATATTGACGACCACATACTCGCCAAATACTTGCATGACGGCTGGGTTGGCCGTGCCCGGATAGCCGATGTACACCGACCAATCGTTCACATCATTGAGCACTTTCAGCTTATCCGCCGGCTCGGAGCCGAAGGGGTCTTCTTCCAACCAACCACTCAGCTCCGGCACCGTGCTCGCATAGCAGGGGAAGTTGTACAACTCAGAGTTGTAGACGGCGTCGCGGTAGTTGGCGGTATGGTCGAGGATGAATTGCTTGGCCGCGGCCAACTCGGCCCCTTGGACATATTTGGGGATGACATAGATTTGCCAGACATGGCTGCTGGCGAAAGCGCCAGCCGGGCCGGCGAGGGCCGGCACAAAGCCGATATCGTTCGCCGCTTCGGGGTCAATCTTTTGTAACGAGCGATAGGCGGAGATGGAGTTGAGGATGTAGCTCAGCTCGCCGGCGATGAGGCCCTGATTGTTTGAGGAAGCCGTCCAGCCGAAGACTTCATTGGTCATGGTGTCGTTTTGCAGCTGCGCGAGGAATTCGACGGCGGCGACGGTCTCCGGCGAATTCAAGACGACATTCTCGTTCTCGTCCTGAACGCTGCCGCCATGAGACCAGATGACGGCGCGGGTGAACATTTGGCTATCCAACTCATTGCTCATGCCGAGACCGACGGGAACACCGTAGGTTTCCAGGATCGCCTTACCACCCTCATGAAGCTCAGCCCAGGTGGAGGGCCCCGCGGGCATGCCCACCCCTTCCCAGAGGCTGATTTGATAATCGCCGGGGTCGGGGATGTACCCATGCGTGTAGCCGAAGTAGGTGTCGTTGATGGGCAGGTAGCTGGTGGCCTGGCAATTGCTCGTGAGCTCACCATGGGCGGCGGTGGCCGCTTCATTGATATCGTTCAGGGGATGCAACCCCTCAATGAAGGCGGTGGGCGGGAAGAGCATTTCGACGATGCTATGCCCTTCGCCGGCGTCGATGGCGGCGGCCAAAGCTGCGGGTAGTTCCGCGACCGTCACATGGTCGACGCGGATGCCGGTGTCATTTTGTTCACCCCATTCGGCCGCCCAGTTGTCGAACCATTCGTCGTAGCGCGGGACGAAATGACTCCATTGCAAAATGGAGAGATCAACTTCCTCATCCTGCGCCAGCGTCAGCGGTGCCATGCTGACCAGCAATAGGGCTGTCAGGCACAGGAAGGTCCACTTACGGTTCATTTTCTCCTCCTTTTGGTTATCTTACCGCGGCCCGTTTGGGTCGAGCCGGGTTACCCCAAAATATACCCAATTCATCGACCAATCGGCAAAATTATGTGGATGGCTGCTTTTGGGTGGTCGCTGGCTGAGGATGGTTATCGGCGCGAGAATTTGCGTTCGCGTTGGCGGTGTGCTAGCATACTTTTCGCTAAGGGGTGCGCCGCCCACACCATAGTCGAAACATAGAGTGCGGCCCGTTCGTGACAGAACCGACGCCGGCTTGGCCCCGGCGAGGGTTCGCCACCCAAAATCCTAGGGTTATTCGGGTGATGAATCGGTTGTTCTTTGTGACGACAATGCGGAATGGTCAGGAATGCCGCCCTTTAGTTTGTGAAAAGTGAGTTCAATAATAGATGGAGGTGTTTGCAATGTTCAAGAAAGGTATGGCTTGGTTGCTCCTGCTGGTGCTTATTTTGCCCGGTCTGGGCTCAGTGAGCGCGCAGATGCAGGATGATTGCGACTTCGCCGAAGAAACTTTGAAGGTCGGCTCGCTGATGCCGCTCTCGGCGCCCGGCGCGGTGCTGAGTGGTGAGCAGATGCGTTGGACCTTCTTGCGCGCCCAGGATGATATCAACGCCGCTTGTGGTGTGACCATCGATGGCCAGAACCACGCCATCGAAGTGATCATCGGCGATTCCGAGGGCAAGCCAGAGGCCGCGCAGGCGGTCGCTGAACGCATGATTTTTGAAGATGGCGTCGTTGGCGTGGTCGGTGTTTTCCATAGCGCCGTCGGCTTGGCGACGATGGGTGTGATGCAGGCGAATGGCATCCCCACCGTCTTCTCCGAACCTTGGAACGACAATGTGACGGCCAACGGTATCCAACCCTATGGCAATGCCGGCCCGCGCATCGAGAGTAACGAAGCGGGCATCGATTACATCTTCCGCATCTCGCCCGCCAGCGCGATGACCAGCCGAGCTTCTGTCGATTGGTTGTTGCACCTGGGCGTGGATGATGTGGTCATTGTTGCCGAGAACACGGATTATGGTGTTCCGGCAGCGGATAGGGATAAGGAATTCCTGGTTGAAGGTGGCCTCGACCCCGACGATGTGGATATCTTCCATATTGAGCTCGGCCAGGAAGATTTCCTGCCGCTGATCGACCGCATCCTGGCGCGCCCGATGCCGCCGGGTGTCATCAAGACGCAGATCACCGGCGAAACTTCGCTGAATTTCACCAACCAGATGACCGAAGCCGGTCTGGCCCCCAATGAAGACACCATCTGCGTCGCCAACCAGAATGCCTATCAATCGGAGGCTTACTGGGCGAATGTGCCGGATGGCAACTATTGCACTTTCTTCCGCGTCGGCATCGTCCCTTCCTTGCTGACCGACTTGGCGCAGGAATTGGCGGATGCCTTTTATGATGAATTTGAGGATGACATCACCAGCTTCGCCCTCGCCTCTTACGACGCGACTTGGTTGCTGACGGATGCCATCACGCGCGCGAACACGCTGGACGGCGCGGCTGTCGCTCTGGAAATCGAGCGCTCGGATGTCGAACTCAGCCAGGGGCGTTATTATTTCCCCTACACGACACAGACAAAGAGCCCGCTGGAAGATGGCTTGCCCGCTTGGATGTGGCATCAATGGCCGGACCCCGCGGTCACGATGATGCAGTACTACGAAACCGGACAGCGTGGACCGGAAGCGGCGGTCATCTGGCCACCCGCTTACCAGACGCACAACACATCCTATATCGAATACGGGACCAATCCCGAAGCCGAATAGGTGTTGGTTGTCAATCTTAATTTCTTAGGGCGGGGGGAAGCGCGATCTTTGCCTTCCCCCCGCCCCGCTAAGTAAAAACAGCGGTAGGAAAAAACGATGAACGATTGGCTATGGGTCGCCTGGTTGTTGCTGGCGGGACCCTTGTGGGCAACGATTGGTGGCATATTCATCCCCCGTCTGTTGGAACCCGATGAAGCGCATGCGCACACTTTGCATGAGGGCGACGCCAGCTTTCGCTTGGGCGGCGCCTTGGGCGGTTTTGCCCTGGGGCCCTTGGCTCTGGGTTATCTTTATTGGTGGCGGCCAGCGCGGATGCCGCGTGGTTGGGTTGCCGCCGCGATGCTCATCAGCGTTTTTTTCGCCTCAATCATCGCCTTCAATATGCCACTCCTGGATTTTGGTTTCCTAGGCGACTGGCAATTGCCCGTTTTGTTATGGTTGTTGTTGGCCGGGCCGCTTTGGGGGGTATTGGGTGCCTATTGGGTACCGCGGCGCTATCGCGAGTTGGGTTTGGATGATACGCAAGCGCTGATGGTGGGCGCGCTGGGTGGTTTTGCCGCAGGGCCTTTGGTCCTGGCGCCGCTTTGGTACGAGGCGCCGAAATTGAGCGGTCGTTGGTCTTCTTGGTTGGCCTTGTTGGCTGGTTGGCAACTCATCACCCTCTATTCCTTTTATGCACGCGCTTATGACGATGTTTTTTGTTTCATCTACCCCGTCAACACGACCTATGTCCCGCAACAACTCATCAATGGCATCCAGATTGGCTTGATTTACGCCCTGATGGCGGTCGGCCTGACCTTGATTTATTCAGTTCAGGGCGTCGTCAGCTTCACCCACGCACAATTTTATATGTTGGGTGGCTATTTTTCTTATTGGTTGTTGGAGCTGGGTGGCAACCAATTCGGTGTGACGATAAACCCACTCTTCGGCATCCCGGTGGCGGGAGTGGCGACCTTCTTGATTGGTTCCCTGTTTGAGCGCTTGCTTTTGCGGCCGATGCATACGGGCAAGGTGGAGCGAATTCACGAATATGCCATCCTCATCACCTTCGGTTTCGGTTTCTTTTTGGAATCGGTTGTGATGTCCACGCAGGGCCCCTTGCCGGTGAAGGTGGGGCGTTATCTCGAGCCGCGGCGCTTTGAGTTGTTATTGAATGCCGACCGCGACCGTGTGATTGGCCCCCTGCGTTTTCTGGCCGACCGCAGTTTCGCGGCGCTCATCGGTATCCTGCTGATTTTGGCGCTGATGTATTTCTTTCGTAGGAGTTGGACGGGGCGGGCCTTGCGTGCGGTGAGCATGGACCAACAAGCGGCGGCCGTCACCGGTATCAACCCGCTGAATATGAACACATTGGCCTTCGGCCTCGGCGCAATGTTGGCGGGTATGTCTGGCGCGGCCATGATACCCATTTTCACCTTCGTGCCCTGGATCGGGCAGCTCAACGCCGGCCGCGCCTACATCATCGTGGTACTCGGTGGCCTGGGTTCCATCCCCGGTGCGCTCATCGGTGGGTTGATTGTCGGCTTGGTGGAGACCCTCGGCTCCGGCTGTTTGGCGGGCGGCGACCGCGCTTCTGCTTACAAGGATGTCTATGGTCTGTTGATTTTCGCGGTGGTTTTGTTGATTAAGCCGACTGGCCTCTTCGGACGGGAGCGTCTCTGATGGGTATCTTGGGCAATGCATTGGCTGGCGGTGCAGGAGACATTCCCTCGCGGCGGCGTAGGTTGGGTTTTGGCTTGCTGGCCGCGTTGGCCATCGCGTTCATCCTCTTCCCGCAAACTTCCGTCAGCCCCTATTGGAAGACGGTTGTGTTGGGTGGTTTTTTCTGGGCAATCATGTCAGCCAGTTGGGCTTTGCTGGCGGGCGTGGCGGGGCAATTCTCCTTCGCGCATATGGGCTTTGTGGCCATTTCCACCTATAGCGCCGGTTTGCTTTGGGAATATGGCCTACGCGACCAGGTGCAAGCGAGCGATGTCACGGGTATCCCCTCATTCCTCCTCAGTGTTGCTTTGATCCTCTTCGGCGCGCTGGTGACCGGCGTGGTCGGTCTCATCGTCGGCTGGCTGCTCTTGCGTTTGCGCTCGTCTTATCTGGCACTTTTCACCATCGCCTTTTCTGAAGTTGTCCGCAAGATCATCGTCGCCGAAGAGAAAATCACCGGCGGTATGAATGGCCTTTCGCCGCGGCAACTCTTTGATTTTGGTGGTAGTCCCGAAGCGCGCCTGCTGGAGCGTGATGCTGGCTACTACATGATGTTCATCTTGTTGGTGGTCTCGCTGGCGGTGATGTACTGGTTGGCGAACTCGCGCATCGGACTTTTCTTGCGCTCGATGCGTGAAGATGAAGACGCCGCCGCCGCCCTGGGCGTGAATGTGGTGCGTTATAAGATACTCATTTTCACCTTCACCTCCGTCATCATTGGCATCGCCGGTGGTGTTTTTTATAGCGATGTCGGCGCGGAACGCATCACGCCGGACGCCCTGCGCTTGCTCGCGACCTCGTTGTTGATTTCTTATGCTGTCCTGGGAGGGATGGAGAGCATGATCGCGGCAGCGGCCGGTGCTTTCATCTCGCGCGTGTTGTTGGAGATCTTTCGCGAAGTCCAATATCCCTTCGGTATCGTCATCGCCGGCGAGACGAGCTTCGAGCCTGGCTTCTGGCGCTACGCTGTTTTTGGTATTGTGATGATCCTGACGCTGCGCTATATGCGCAACGGTTTGCTCTACCCCCTCATGCAATGGTTCCAGGGGCGCGATGTGGCCCTGCGCGAGACGGTCTCGATCCGTGAAGAGCGCGCCGATGAGGGGGGAGATGACTGATGTTGAGCTTGGAATTGCAAGATGTGAGCAAACATTTTGGCGGCAACCACGCGGTGGATGGGGTTTCGCTTTCGGTTAGGGGGCCGCAGCTGATTGGCATGATTGGCCCCAATGGCGCGGGCAAGACGACGCTGGCCAACCTCATCAGCGGGATGTTGTCGCCAACGCGCGGCACCATCAACCTGAATGGGCAGACCATCAATGGCCACCCTCCTTATGAAGTGGCGCGCGCCGGCCTCGGGCGCACCTTTCAGGTTACGCGGGCGCTACGGCGCATGACTGTTTTGGAGAACATGCTCGTACCAGCCTGGGTGCGCCATCCGCACCAGACGAAGGCGCAAGCGATCGACCGTGCACGCGCTGTGCTTGATTTCCTCACGATGTCGCACCTGGCCAGCGAATATGGCCGTGCCCTCAGCGGCGGGCAACAAAAATTGCTCGAGCTGGCGCGTTTGCTCATGCTCGACCCGGATATCATCATCCTCGATGAGCCTTTCGCCGGTGTGCACCCGCGCCTCCAACAGACCATTTACGCTTATATTGACCGTGTCTACAAAGAAGGCAAAGCCGTCCTCCTCATCAGCCATGATATGGACGCCGTTTTTGAGTTGAGCCAGCGCCTCTTGGTGTTGAACTTTGGTTTGCTCATCGCTGATGGCGAGCCGATGGATGTTCGCCGCGACCCGGCCGTCATCGAGGCCTATTTGGGTGAGGATGATGAGGAAGACCAGGAGGGCGAGCGGAGCGATGATTGAAGTACACGATCTTTTTGTTGGTTATTATCCCGACCTGCATATCCTGCAAGGTTTGAATATTGCGGCGGGCGAGGGCAAAATCACGACCGTCTTGGGCGCGAATGGCGTCGGCAAATCCACATTGCTGAAGGCAGTCTACGGCTTCTTGCGCCCACACAGTGGCCAAATCATCTTTGATGGCAAGGATATCGCGGGAACGGCGACGCATCGCCTCATCGACCTGGGCATCAGTTACATCCCCCAACAGCCGGGCATCTTCCCTTATATGACGGTGGAAGAAAATCTCATGATGGGTGCTTGGACCTTCCGCAGAGATGAAACGCGCATCCGTCAGAAGATCGAAGAGAATTACCAGCGTTTTCCCATCCTGCGTGAAAAGAAGGGTGATTCGGCGGGGAACTTGAGCGGTGGACAGCAGCGTATGGTGGAAATTGGGCGTACGCTCATGACCGGGCCGCGCGTCATCCTCGTCGATGAGCCGACCGCTGGCCTCGCCAAACTGCTCAGCGAAGAGGTCTATCGCATGCTGGTGGATCTGCGCGACCGGGAAGGCCTGACCATCGTCCTCGTCGACCAAGAGATACGTCAAGCGCTCAAGATTGCCGATTATGTGTATGTCTTGGAGTTGGGGCGCAACAAATTTGACGGGCCGGTGAGCGAATTCACCGATTTGAAGAAAGCCTTTTGGGCCTGAGACCGACCATCGCCCCAAGCCGCAGCGGGCTCATCAACACCGCCGATAATCCATGTTGATGTGCCTCCTCAATGGAGGAGGGAGTTGGCGTTGATTTCCCAATATCATCGGTGATGCTCTGCGCGATATACTGGGTCCGCTCGGGAAAATTGCGGTTGGCGGCGCGAGCACGGAGATGAGTGGGTGAAGGTGGAGTTGCAGCTGAGCTTCGGTAGCAATGGCGTACCGACTGTTGCCGAGCAAATTGGCTTGGCGCGCGCGGCGGAGCGCTACGGCTTTTCGCATTTCAGCGCTTTCGACGATCTCTTCTTTCGCCCGGCCTGGCCGACACTTTTCAGCGTCGCACAGCATACGCAGCACATCGGCCTCGGCCCCTCGGTTGTCAACCCATACCTCACCCACCCGGCCTTGCTCGCCGAATACGCCGCCATCCTAGAAGAAATTGCCCCTGGTCGCGCTTATCTGGGCCTTGGCCGCGGCGCCTTTCTCGAAGAGCTCAATGTCGAGGCGCGGCGTCCCTTGCGTGCCCTGCGCGAAGCCGTCGCCTTGATTCGCCATCTCTGGCGCGGCGCAGACAAGGCACGCGCGGGGAAAATCCATTCCTTGCGGGCGGATGCAGGTTTTAATTTCCCGATTCCCGCGCGCTCCATCCCCATCATGTTGGGCACTTGGGGGGAACGCACGGCGCACCTCGCGGGCGAGCTGGTCGAAGAGTTGAAGGCGGGTAGTTTATGGTCGGCGCGTTACGCACAACACCTTTGGCGCTGTGTGGAAGCGGGCCTAGAGAAGGCTGGCCGGCCGAGCGGAGCCTGTGCCTTGGTACTCGGTCCGCTGACGGCGATTGCCGAAGACCGCGCCGCCGCCGAAGCTTGTGCCCGGCAAACGCTCGTCTTTTACTTGCCCCACTTGGCGCCCATGCCCCAATTCCTGGGTATGGAAGAGGCGTTGTTGGCGCGCATCCAGGCGCGGCAGGCGATGGGCGGCTACGAGACCGCCGCCGCCCTCATCCCCCCTGCCCTACTGCGTGAATTCGCCCTTTTTGGTACGCCGCAAGAAATCATCGCTGAGCTGGAAAGGATGGCGGCGGAAACTCCCCTCGCGCGTGTAGAATTTGGCATGCCCCATGGCCCGGAGGGGAGCGCCACCGCCTTGCGCTTGCTGGGCGAAAAAGTTTTGCCACATTTTGCCAATTTGTCCGATGGATAGGAGACCGCCGATGCTCGAGATGGTACCGCCACCCCGGCCAGGCACTTTTGTCGAATACGAGACTTGGACCATCCGCCCCGGTATGGAAGAGCAGCACCATGCGATGATCCGCACCTGGTTCCATTTTGTGCGTGAGCATCAAGACACGCTCTTCACCGAGTGGAAATCGATGCGCTACTATCGCCAGGTCGACCGCGAGGGTGAGCCGACCGGGCGCTATATCATGCTATTTGAATTCCATACGCGTGAAGGACATCATGCCTATAAGGAACGCCGCAAGGATTACAGCGGTCCCTACGAAGCCTATGGCAAAGTCGACCCTTACCAATTTTTCATCGTGGATTCGGTCACGGTGGATTATTGGGAGCCGCAAGAGACCGCGCTCTGGGCGGAATTCGCATCGAGCGATTGAGGGCGTTCCGTTGGGTGGCTTGATGTTGTTGATTTGCTGAGGAGGCCCTCGTCCTCAATGGCTTTGCCCATTGCCATTGCCCTGAGCGCGGTGGGCGGCGCCATCGCCGAAGTAATAGCCGATGATGCCGCTGAGCGCGTATCCAATCAAGTCGGGCACGGCTTGCGATTGTAGGGCCAAATAGGCAGCCACGAGGCCAAAGAGCACCACCAGGAAGGCTTTGACGGCGCGCGGTGCGGTGAGCTGGTCGATGATGGTGGGGTTGGTCGGTGTTTGCGGTGTGGGTAGCATTTCGGGTTTCCTCTGCTCTTGACGATATGCAGCAATCATCCTCGCACAGAGTGTCGCGCCGCGTATGTGGCCATCTGTCCACAATTTGAAAGGCGTTAATCGAAAGAGAAACCCATTTTTTCCAAAGTTGGGCGTAGGTCAGCGCGGCGCGGCCGGCTGAAGCCGCGGGCGATGACCCCCGTCCAGGCAGCTTCGGGGGAATTGCGCCCTTCCTGCCGATAATGCGCGGCGAGCGCAGCGTCATATTCGCGGAGGGCGGAATCCAGCGCAGTTTCGTTGTATTGTTCGTGGTGGACGATGAGCGAGAGTGGCAAACGCGGTTTTTGTGGCGGTTGCTCCGCTGGCCAGCCCAGGCAGAGGCCAAAGGTCACATACACACCCGAAGGCAAGGCCAGCTCAGCGGCGACGGCTGCGGGTTGGTTGCGCATCCCACCAATCATCACAGCGCCCAGGCCGATTGATTCGGCGGCCAGACAAAGGGACATGCCCACGAGGGCGGCATCGATGGTGGCGACCAGCGTATTCTCGGTGTTTTTCGCGAGTGTGGCGCCTTGGTGGCTACAGGCGCGTTGTAGACGGCGAATGTCGGCGCAAATGGCCAGGAAAATTGGGCATTCGGCGACATGCGCCTGCCCGCCCGCGAGTTCCGCCAGGCGTGCTTTGCGCGCTGCAGCGCGCACCACCACCAGCGAATAGGCCTGCATGTTGGAGGAAGTCGGCGAGCGTTGCGCGGCCGCCCAAAGGCGTTCCAATGTGGCTTCGCTGATTTCCTCATCACGATAACGGCGGATGCTCACATGTCCTTCCAGCGTCTCGAGGACGCTGCTGCTCGTTTTTCGCATGCGTGGCTCTCCTTTGCTTGGCGTCATTTTCTGGTGGTTCTTTCTTGGATGGATTTCAATCCTGGGGTGAGGGCTGTCTAGTGGGAAGTTGGTGATTCGGGCGGAGTGTGCAAACCTTTCAGCACGGCCAAAATATCCCTCTTCGGGACATCGTGCTTGATGATTGGCTGGCCGATGTCACGCAGCAAGACGAAAACCGAGCGCCCGCGCTGCCACTTTTTATCTGTGCTCATCGCGGCATGGATTTCGCGTGGGTCCATATTGGCGTCCAGCGCCTGTGGCAGACCGAGGGCCGCCAACGCGGCTTGGGTGCGGTTGGCCAGCGCCGCTTCGCAAAGGCCCAGGCGCACTGAGAGGCGCGTTGCCGCTAGCAAGCCGATCGCCACCGCCTCGCCATGACGCCAGCGATAGCCAGAGACGCGCTCGATGGCATGCGCGAAGGTATGGCCAAGGTTCAGCTGCGCGCGTGGCCCTTGGTCGTAGGGGTCGGCTTCTACGACACGGATTTTCACCCGCAGCGCGCGGCGCAACAACTCCGGAATCTCCGCGGTGGCGGGTCGTTGCGCGCGCAGCCAGCGCGCGGCCAACAACCCCTCATCCGCCAACAACGCGTGTTTCAGCACCTCGGCCATCCCGCAGCGCCATTCGCGCGCGGGCAGCGTTTCCAGCAATTCGGGGTCGAGGATGACGGCGGCGGGGCTCAGGTAGGTGCCGACCAAGTTCTTGCCTTGGGGCAAATCCACGCCCACTTTACCACCCACGCTCGAATCGACCATCGCGAGCAGGGTGCTGGGAATTTGGATGAAGCGGATACCGCGCAGGAAGGTCCCCGCTACGAAACCCGCCGTATCCCCCAGGACGCCGCCACCCAGCGCTAGCAAGGTCGCGTCACGCTGGATGCCCGCAGCCAGGAGTTGCCCGTAGAGTCGCTCGACCGTCTTGAGGTTCTTGGCCGCTTCACCATCCGGGATGGTGAGGAGGGTGGCGTTCGGTAGCTTGGTGGCGATGGCGCGCGCGTGCTCGGCGGCGGCGCCTTCGCTGCTGACGATGGCAACGCGACGGCGCAAGCCAAGGGATTCGTTGAGTTGCGGCAAGCGCCAGCGCAAGCCCGCGCCCAGATGGATGGGATAGCGGCCTTGTCGCGTACGAACGCTCAGTCTTTGCGCCCCGATTATGGGGCCCTTCATATGGAGGGGTTGAGACGGGACCATAGGTGCCAGACTTCGTCGGCGACTTGTTCTGGGCTGCGCTCGTCGGTGGCGATTTGGTTTGGTAGGGCATCGTATTGGGGCTGCCGCGCCGCCAACAAGACGCGCCAATCTTGCCCGAAGAGCGGGCGGCTCTCATCATGTTCGCTGAGGCGCCGGGCGATGGTCTCGGGGCGGGCCCGCAGGCAAATGATGAGCGCACGCTTCGCCAGGGCGATGATATTGCCGTTTTGAATGAGCGTGCCGCCCCCAGTGGTGATGAGCAAGCCCGCCTCTTCGGCGAGCTCGCGACATAAAGCCGCTTCGTATTCGCGGAAGCGTTTTTCGCCTTCGTCGGTGAAGATGGTGGCGATGCTGCGGCCCTGTCTTTCCGTGAGGAGGGTGTCGGTATCCACCCAGCGCCAGGGGCCGCGCGTGGCGAGGATGCGCCCAACGCTCGTTTTACCTGTGCCCATGAAACCGGTGAGGACGAGGTTGGGGTAAGGGCGGCCGTTCATCTTAGCGTCCCCCATCTTCGTCATCGGCATAATCAAAGCGCCAGGGCATATCATCCATGGGGAGGTCTTCGAGGCGCGCCTGGCGTAGGGCGGCAAAGCGTGGGCGCTGTTCGGCCAGGCTGTCGCCACCCAGTTTCGCCGCGAGTTCCTGCGCGAGGACGAAAGCGAGCATGGCCTCACCCACCGGCACCGCGCGTGGTAGGGCGCAGAAATCGCTGCGTTCGTAGACTGTGGCGGAGGCTGCTCCAGTTGCCAAATCCACCGAATCGAAGCCCTGGAGTACGGTGGCGATGGGTTTCATGGCCGCGCGCGCGACGATGGGTTGCCCGGTCGAGATGCCCCCTTCGATGCCGCCAGCACGATTGCTGCGCCTGCTGAGCTGGCCGGTCCCATCCGTGTAGATGGCATCGTGCACAGCGGTCCCGCGGCGGCTGGCATTCTCGAAGGCCGGGCCAATCTCCGCGCCCTTCATCGCGTGGATGCTGACGAGCGCGGCGACGAGGCGCGCATCTAGGCGCCGATCGTAATGCGCATGCGAGCCGAGTCCGGGCGGAACGCCCAACGCGACCACTTCGAAGACGCCGCCCAGCGTATCCTTATCGATTTTCACCTGGCGGATGGCCGCGCGCATCGCGCTGGCGGCATCTTCTTCTGGGCAGCGCACATCGCTCGCTTCTGCGGCTTGGAAACGCGCTTCGTAGGACCTTTCGTCGACGAGGGGTGGCAATTCGGCGCGGACCGGCCCCAATTGTCGCACATAGCCGCCGATGCGTATGCCGAATTCGGCGAGGTAGGCGCGGCAGATGGCGCCGGCGGCGACGCGCACGGTCGTCTCGCGGGCGCTGGCGCGCTCGAGCCCCAGGCGCAACTCGCGATAACCGTATTTGAGCGCGGCGGTCAGGTCGGCATGCCCGGGACGCGGCACCGTCAGGGGGGTGATTTCGCGCGCGCGCCAATTGGCGAAATCGCGATTGCGGATGCGCAGAGCAATGGGCGCGCCGGTGCTCTTTCCGGCCATCACGCCGCCATTGATCTCTACGCGGTCGCGTTCGATTTGCATACGCCCACCAGAACCATAACCCAATTGGCGGCGGCGCAGCTGTTCGTCGATGAGCGCGCGCGGCAGGGGTATGCCCGCCGGCAATCCTTCGAGGATGCCCGAAACTTCTGGGCCGTGGCTTTCACCAGCCGTGAGGAGACGGATCATTTGCCCAAGCCATTCGTAGCCACGCCCAGCAATTCGCGCTCGGCTGCGGCGCGCATGATATCGAGAGGCGCTTCTCTTCCTGTCCATTGCTGGAAAGAAAGGCCCCCTTGCCGAACAAGCATACCCAACCCGCCGATGGCCCGCCCGCCCGCCCGCTCGACTTGGCGCATCAAGGCGGTTTGCTTTGGACGATAGACCAAATCATAGAGAGTCAGGTCGGATGGCAAGGGCAGTTCCTTTGGCCAGGGACTTGCTGAAGCGCGATTTTCGTCCCCCGCTTGCGCCATGCCCAAGGAGGTGCAATTGACCAGCAGTTGCGGCTGCCAATCGGCCGCCTTGGTTATGCTGAGCGTTTCCGCCTTCACCCCCAGCTGGGCGATCAAGCGCGCGGCGCGGCGCGGATTGCGGTTCCAAATCGCCAATTGCGCCCCCGCCCCCGCCAGCGCGTAGACCGCGGCGCGCGCGGCGCCACCCGCGCCCAGGACCAGCGCCCTGCGCCCGAGTAGCGGAATTTCATGCGCCGCCAGGTCAGCCAGCAGGCCGTCGATATCCGTATTGCTGCCCTGATTCTTGCGAAAATCGATGGTGTTCACCGCGCCAACCGCCGCCGCTTTCGCATCCGCCTCGATGAAGGGTAAAACGGCTTCTTTGAGTGGTAGTGTGACATTCAAGCCGAGATACCCTCCTTGGTCGCGCAGGGTGTTTAGGTGATTGCGGAGATGGTCCGGGGGGATGGGCAAGCGGTCGTATCGCCAATCCGACATACCCAGGGCGTGGAAAGCGGCATTCTGCATGGTGGGGCTGAGCGAATGCCCCAGGGGCCAACCGATGATGCCGACGCGTTTCATCTTCAATTTGCCGATGGTACTTCGTGTAAAGGGGCCCCCAGTTGCCGCATGGTTGTGGCAAAGCCGGGGAAACTATCACGCGCGCAGGCGGCGCCCGCGATGAGCGTTTCGCCGTGCGCGAGCAAGGCAGCGATGGCCAGGCTCATGGCGATGCGGTGGTCATCATGGCTGGTGAGGCGAGCGCCGCGCAAGCCCTGTGGCCCGCGGCAGACGAAACCATCGGTCTTTTCTTCCAATTGCGCGCCCATCCGCTGTAGCGCAAGGGCCATCACCGCCAGACGGTCGCTCTCTTTCACGCGCAATTCGGCCGCTTCCCGCAATCGCGTTTCGCCTTCGGCCTGGGTGGCTGCGACCATCAAGAGCGGGATTTCATCAATCAAGCGTGGGATGAGCTCTCCGCCCAGTTCGATGCCTCGCAAGGGCCGAGCGCGTACGCGAATCTCGCCCACTGGCTCGCCCGCTTCCTCGCCCGTTTCGTTGACCAGGATATCGGCGCCCATGCCCAACAAGGCATCCAGCAAGCCGGTGCGCGTGGGGTTGAGGTTGACGCCCAAGAGGGTCACATCGCTGCCGGGCAGGAGCGCTGCAGCGACGAGCGGGAAAGCGGCGGATGAGAAATCTCCGGGTATCCGCAAGGTGAGCGCCCGCAACTCGTTGCCCGGTTGCAAGACGACGGTATTCCCTTCGCGCGCCAAGTCTGCGCCCATCGCCAGGAGCATGCGCTCCGTATGGTCGCGCGTGGCCTGTGGTTCTTCGATGGCCGTGGCGCCATGGGCCTGTAAGCCGGCGAGCAGGATGGCCGATTTCACCTGCGCGCTGGCGATGGGTAAGCGATAGCGGATGCCTTGTAGGCGCGCAGGTTGGATGCGCAGCGGCGCGGTATCACCCGGAGCGTTGATGTTGGCGCCCATCTGTTGCAGCGGCGCGATGATGCGGCGCATCGGGCGGCGGCGGAGTTGTGCGCTGCCATCGAGAACACTGCTGAAAGGTTGCCCGGCAAGGATGCCGGCCAGCAAGCGAAATCCCGTCCCCGCATGCCCCAAGTGCAAAGTTGCGCTCGGTTTTCGCAAGGCGTCGCCGCGTAGACGCAGTTCACCTTGGCCTTTTTGAATATCGGAGCCGAGCGCTTGGCAGGCGCCCAAAGTCGCCTCGGTATCGCCAGCGGCCAACCAATCGCGAACCTTGGTTTCCCCTTTCGCCAACAAACCGAGTAAGAGCGCGCGGTGCGATAGCGACTTGTCGCCCGGGATGGTGCTCTGCCCGCGCAGGGCGGTGCCGCCGCCGCAGGCGCGCAATGAGATGTCGCGCCGCTCTGGATAAAATGCCCTGCCCTTTGCCCTTGCGCTCATGTGTTGGCTTACCCTCGCTAGGCCTGACGATCGACCGCCGTCGCCACCCGCCGCACATTCTTCATCAGGGCGTGGAAACGCTTGGGGGTGAGGCTTTGGCGGCCGTCGGAGAGGGCGCGTTCGGGTTGCAGATGCACCTCTAGCAAAAGGCCATCGGCGCCAGCGGCCACCGCGCCGCGCGCCACCGCATCCACATATTCCCATTTGCCCACCGCATGACTCGGGTCGGCGACAACGGGCAGATGGGTCAGTTGTTTGAGTATGGGGATGGCGCTCAGGTCGAAGGTGTTGCGCGTCATGGTCTCGAAGGTGCGGATGCCGCGTTCGCAGAGGATGACGCGACTGTTGCCATGAGAGAGCACATATTCCGCCGCCATGAGCAAGTCTTCCAATGTGCAACTCATGCCCCGTTTGAGTAGCACCGTCTGTTGGCTAGCGCCGCAGGCGTTGAGCAAAGGGAAATTTTGCATGTTGCGCGCGCCGACCTGTAGGACATCGGCGTATTCGGCGACGAGCGGCACCAGCTCGGGCGCCATTACCTCAGTGACGATGGGTAGACCGGTGCGCTCGCGCGCTTCGGCCAGCCATTTCAGGCCGTTTTCACCATGACCTTGGAAACTGTAAGGGGAAGTGCGCGGCTTGAAGGCGCCGCCGCGCAGGGCCGTCGCGCCCGCTTCTTGGATGGCCGCGGCCGTCTCCAGGATTTGCTCGCGGCTTTCCACCGAGCAAGGGCCGGCGATGATGAGCACCTTTTCGCCCCCCAAGTGGTGGCCGTTGAGCGGCACGAGGGTGTCGTTGGGGTGAAATTCGCGGCAGGCGAGTTTGTATGGAGCGGTTACGCGGAGCACCTTTTCCACCTGCGGCATCGAGCTGTAGTTCTCGGCGCGTAGGGGAGTGGGGCTGCTCCCGACGACGCCGAGAATGGTGCGTTCTTCCCCTTCGGAAAGATGGACATCATAACCATCCTGCTGGATGCGCGCCATCAAGTCTGAGATGGATTTTGCACTACAGTTTCGCTCCATCACCACGATCATAATTCTTCCTCCTCTGCAACCAGGTCAGGGCGTAGGGTGGCTGCCTCGCCCAAATAGACATGTTGGATTTGCGTGAGTGAGCGGGTCGTTTGCCAATGGATGAGGATGCGAACCACGCGCGGTAAGGCGTCATCCACGCTTTGTTCTTGAGTGCCGAAGAGGGCCACTTGTCGCCAGCCCAGTCGGCGTGCGGCCTGCGCCGGATAAGCGGCCCGCAAATCGGCGGTCGCGCTGAAAAATATGCTGGTGACTTCATTTTCTTGGATACCGTTCGCGGCGATGAGCGTGCGCAACAACTCCTCGGTCGCGTCGATGATGGCGGCTGCGTCATCCTCGCCAACCTGAATGGCTCCGCGCACTCCGCGTAAATATTCCCTGGTTTCGCCCATAACTTACCCTCAGCAATCCACAAAAAAAGCGCAAGGAGTTGGGGAACTCCCTGCGCCGGAAAGACCATCCTGGCTACGCCGTCAGCACATTTGCCTGTGCGCGACGCGGGTTCGCCCCATCGCTCCTATGGCGCTGCTAAAATAGAACCCGTACGAAGCCAAATCAATCATCGGGTCAAGATAGCGCGCCATTTTGGCCTTGTCAAGGCCCAAGGCATCATGGAGGGCTGGGTAGCGCGGCGCCGGCCAAGAAATTGGCCAAGAGGCGCGGCCCTTCCTCAGTCAGGAAGCTTTCCGGGTGGAATTGTGTCCCGATCAGCGGCCTTTCGCGATGCGCCAGGCCCATGATGGTTCCGTCTTCGCTACGGGCGATGATGCGTAAGGTCGGCGGCAAGCTCGCTTCTTCCACCATCAAGCTGTGATAGCGTGTGGCGATGAAGGGCGAGGGCAGCCCCGCAAAGAGCGGATGGCCATCGTGTGTGATGCGCGAGGTTTTGCCATGCATCAACTGGTGGGCGTGCACGATGCGCCCGCCAAAAGCGGCGCCGATGCATTGATTCCCCAAGCATACCCCCAATGTGGGGATATTGGGGAAGCGTTGCAGGATTTCCAGCGAGATGCCGGCGTCGCTTGGATAACCCGGCCCCGGCGAGATGACCAGCGCGGCTGGGCGCATCGCCGTGATTTCTGCCAGCGTCAACTGGTCGTTGCGCGCCACGGTTAGCGCCGCCCCCTGTTCCCCCAATATCTGGACGAGGTTATGGGTGAAACTGTCGTAATTATCGATGACCAGGATCATCTTCCCTTCCCTCCTCAATAACGCAAGCCGCCTTCCGCGAAGCGAATCGCGGCAGCCAGCGTTTCGGCCTTGTTCACGCATTCTTGATGCTCGGTGTCCGGGTCGCTATCGGCGACGATGCCGGCACCAGCCTGAACTGTGCAGCGTGCGCCTTGCATCAGCAGCGTGCGGATGGTGATACACATGTCCATCGAGCCATCGAAGCTGAAATAGCCGACCGCGCCGCCATAGGGTCCGCGCTGACTGCCCTCCAGTTCTTCGATGATTTCCATCGCTCGCACTTTGGGGGCGCCGGAGAGTGTGCCGGCCGGAAAGGTTGCGCGGAGCAAGTCGAAGGCATCCAGTTCTGGGCGGATCTGCCCTTCGATGTGACTGACGATGTGCATGACATGCGAATAGCGCTCAACGACCATCCGCTCCATCAGCTTAACGCTGCCATATTCGCAGACGCGGCCGAGGTCGTTGCGCCCCAAATCGACGAGCATGACATGTTCGGCGCGTTCTTTCTCGTCGGCGAGTAACTCGGCCGCCAAGGCCTCATCCTCTTGGGCATCGCGGCCGCGGCGGCGGGTCCCGGCGATGGGGCGGACGGAAGCGATACCGTCTTCGAGGCGCACCATCATCTCGGGTGAAGCGCCGATGAGGCGCAGGTCCACACCGAAATCGAGCAGGAACATATAAGGCGAGGGGTTGAGGGCACGCAGGGCACGATAGAGTGAGGTGGGGGCGGCGGAGGTGCGCGTGCTGAAACGCTGCGATAGCACAACCTGAAAGATGTCACCCTCGGTGATGTATTCGCGGGCGCGGCGCACCATCGCTTCGTAGCGTTGGGGCGACATATTGGATTGCAAGGGCTCGTTCAGCGGCGCGGAATGCAGCGCGAATCCCGCGGCCAATGGGGGCAAGGGTGCGCGGATGATCGTCTCCAGCTCATCAAGACGGGCGCAAGCGGCATCGTAAGCGGCGTCGGTGTCTTCGTTCCCTTTCTCTCGTTGCGCGTTGGCCAGGATGAGCAGCTCATGCTTGACATGGTCGAAAATGGCCAGCGCTGCCGGCATCATGAAAGCGGCATCAGGGACGGCCAACTCGGCGGCTGTGCTCCCTGGCAAGCGCTCAAAAAAGCGCACGCATTCGTAGCCGAGGTAGCCCACTGCCCCACCGACCAAGCGCGGCAACCCGGCGATGGCTACCGGTTGATGTTGGGCCAACTGCTCCTGAATGACTTGCAAGGGGTCTTCGTCCGCTTTAAGGGTTCGCTTTTCGCGCTTTCCCCTTCCTTCTAGCGTGACCTCGCGTCCGTGCAATACGATGAGCATTTGCGGATCGACGCCGATGAAAGAATAACGCCCGACGCGCTCGGCGCCCTCGACGCTTTCCAGCAAGAAAGCTTGGGGGAAGCGTTGCCGCAACTTGATATAGATGGAGACCGGCGTCTCCAAATCCACGAGCAAGCGACGGTAGACGGGTACAAGGTTTCCCCGGGCGAAAAGCTTATGGATTTCTTGCCGTGTGGGTTGGCTGCCTGTCATGCATCGCCCCTTCATTCACGAAACATCCCCATCCGAAGGACAGGGACGAGAAGGGGGGTTCCCGCGTTGCCACCCTGTTTGGTCTGCGGAAAAGCGAACTCTTGCAGACCCACTCTGCGGCATCAGGGCAAAACAAGACCAGATGCCTGGCGCCGTAACGAGGCGTGGGCTTCAGCGACAGCCCATACGGCCGCGGATACTGTCGCGCTCAGCGCACCCTCTCCCCGCGGCGACTCCCCGGCCCACTCCGCGCCCGCGCCAGAGCGCCCTCGCAGCCTTTCGGGCACTTCTCTGGCTGACGCGACCGGCGCGTACTTTCCGGTTCACAGTCATTACCGTTCAGGATAGCATCTCAGTGTCGGTGTCGCAAGTCCCATCAGAGTCCGACGAGCTCGCCCTTCACGGCGGGGTAAGAACCCAACATCTTCACGAAAGAAGCGCGTTGCAAGAGGCCGGTCAGGGCTTGCTGGCAATGGGTGTCGTGCCAATGGCCCTCGAAATCGACGAAAAAGATGGGTTCCCAGGGGCGGTTGCGGCGGGGGCGGCTTTCCACTTTGGTGAGGTTGATGCCAGACATGGCCAGGACGCCGAGGCAATCGTAGAGAGCGGCCGGTTGATGGCGGGTGGCGAAGACGATACTCGTTTTGTTGTAAGCGCCGCGCGGTGGGTCTTCGACACCGATGACGAAGAAGCGAGTGTAGTTGAAGGGAGCGTCTTCGATATTGGGCTCGAGGATTTCCAGTTGGTACAGCTCGGCGGCGAGGGCGCTGGCGATGGTGCCGGTGGCTTCCCAGGCTTCGGCGGCGAGGTCGCGCGCGCTGCCGGCGGTATCGAAATGGGGCGCCGGTTCGAGGTTATGGCGGCGCAAAAATTGCGCGCATTGTGCGAGCGCTTGTGGGTGCGAGCGGACTTGTCGCAAATCGCCAAGCTTGACCCCCGGCCGTGCCAATAGGTTGTGGTGCACATGCAAGATGACTTCACCCTGGATGCGCAGGTCGTTTTCCAACAACAGCTCGTAAGCGCCATGAACGGCGCCGGCTTGCGCGTTTTCCACGGCCAGCATGGCGTGCTTCGCATTCTCGGCGCGCACTGCCGCGAACAATTCCGCCAGCTCCGTACAAGCCAAAGTTGCTGTATCTGCGCCGAAATGCTGGCGTATCGCTTGCTCGGAATAGGCGCCCGGAATTCCTTGAAAGGCGACGGTTACGCTCACCCAGACACAACTCCCCTCAGCTTCTTTATGAAAAAAGAAGCACAAATCACCAATTTCCATGATAGCACGCATACCTTATGCGCGGGCCGGTCAATTTGGTGCGCGGGAGGCGGGGTATAATGAACACTGGGTGTTTTGGGTAGGAGGGGGTACCGATTTGGATAAGAGGAGGGATGGTGATGGAAGTACAGGTCAGATTGCAGCGCATCTTACGGTTCTTTTGGGGTGGTTATTGGTTGCTGAATGGTTTGGATAAGTTTTTCAATCAGCCGACATTCTTCGGTGTGTTTCGTGATGAAAAATTCATCAACTATTTTGCCAGTCTCGCCTTGCCGGAGTGGCTGGCGTTGTTGGTGCTCTATGCCATTGCCGTCATTGAGGTTTTGCTCGGCCTTTCCTTCCTGTTCAGTTTGGTGAATGCCGATTGGGAGCGCGCTCGCCATCATTTCAATTTCTTGGCCAGCATCCTCATTTTCGTCTTTTTCAGCTTTGGCGATATCCTCTTCGGTGACCGTGCCGAACTTTGGGAGCATGGCACTTTCCTCATCCTGGTCATGATCAGTTATCGCATTTATGAATCGAAAGGCAACTATGATGGGCGGAAGACAACCGATTGACGCTTGCGCGCCGCCGCTGGTCGGCGAGGGCGGAGAGCGCTATGCGTGAGCGACTCCCTTTTCCCACCATCATCGGTTTCTTTTGGGGCGGTTTCTGGTTGCTGAATGGCTTGGATGCCGCCCTTAACGAGCCAGGTTTCCTCGGGCCGAATGGCTTCGGCTACGACCACGCCAGCGATATGATCGCGCATTTCGCGCTCTTCAATTTGCCCGCGGACCTGGCACTATTGTTGTTATACCTCATCGCCGCCTTGGAAATTGCTCTCGGCCTCTCGTTCCTCGCCGCCCTAGTGAGCCAGCGCTATGAAGCCTCGCGACAGCGCACCAATTTCAAGGCTAGCGCTTTTCTCTTCATCGGCCTCAGCTTCGGCGATGTTCTCATTGGCGACCAGATGCAACTTTGGGAGCATGGTAGCTACCTCCTGCTCGTCTTGGTGAGTTATCATCTCTATTGTCACCCGCCGCAATTCGAGAAACGGGTACGCTAATTGCCGGGCGGAGGGGCAGCGGTTTGGCTTGAAGGGAGGGGTTGTCATGGCGAGCAAAATTGTGTCTGCCAGTTGGGAATTGGTTTGGGCTGAGAAGCGTTTGCTGCTCATTCCTCTTTTTGGTTTCATCGTCGCGGCCATTTTCGGCTGTTTCGCCATCGTCACTATCGGCAGTGATATCCTGAATGAAGCTGTCCCCGGGTTGGGTAACCTCTCTGAGTGGAGTGAACTGGAAAACCTCTCGAGTGAGGAGATTGAGGATCTTTTTGCCGATGTCACCATCAATTATGGCTTTTCGCAATTGGTCATCAATTTTCTACAAGGGCTGGTGACCGTTTTCTTCCAATTCGCGACTTTGACGGCCGTCTTCCAAGCCCTCGCCGGCAAGCCCTATTCCCTGAGCAGCGCCATTCATGCGACCTTGAATCGCTTGGGGCGGGTGTTGCTATTCGCGCTGAGCATCACGATACTTGGCGCGGTGGTCGGCGTAGTGGTTGCGGCGTTAATGGACCCATTGCCCGGGTTGCCGGGCGTGATTTTGTCCATCGCAATTTGGCTGGCCTATGGGTTGGTCATCACGCTATTGTTGCCGGTCGCCGTCGCCGAAGAAGGCAACCTCTGGGAATCCCTGGCGCGCAGCTGGGCGCTCGGGCAAAGTGTGGTGGGGACTTATTTCGGCGGTGTGATTTTGTTGGTTTTGCTAATCATCGCTTATGGTTTCGGCCTAATCCTGGGGATGGGCATCCTCCTTTTGCTCTTGCTGGCAATTGACACTGCTCTGGTGGCTCTCTGGCTATTGGTCTTGCTGGTGGCGTTGGCGGTTTTTGCGCTATCCACCCAGGTCATGGTGGCGGCCTTTCAGGCTCTGCTTTACCAGCATGCTCGCCAAGAGCAAGAAGGTTTTGCGGACTAGGGGCGAGTTATCAAGGCTTCATTTCAACCCGCTCCGCGCGAAGCTTTCTAGGAAGCGGCGCTGGAAGAGCATGAAGAGCAGCACCAGCGGCGCGATGACGAGAAGCGTCCCCGCCATCATCTGATTGTAATTTGCGCCCAAGTCGGTGGTGTGGAATAGCTTATTCAAGCCCACTGTGAGCGGGCGTACCTCTTCGCTGCGCGTCACGATGAAGGGCCACAGGAATTCGTTCCAATGGCTGCTGATGGAAATCAAAGCGAAGGAGATGTAGGCGGGGATGCTGAGCGGAATATAGACATGACGCATCAGTTGGAACCAGTTGGCACCATCCATCCGCGCGGCCTCCTCCAATTCCAGCGGCACAGCGCGGAAGGTTTGCCGCAAGAGCAAGACGCCGAAGGCCGAGCCCCAATAGGGTAGCATCAGGGCCAGTTGTGTATCGAAGACGCCCAATTGGCGGATGATGGCGAAATTTTGGATGATGAGGATGCCGCTGGGGATCATGATTTGCAAAAGGATCAGGCCGAGCAACAGGCTGCGCCCGCGGAAGCGTAGACGCGCGAAGGCGTAGCCTGCCATCGTTGTCGTCGGGATTTGCACAAGCAGGGTGCCGCTCACGAAAAGGATGCTATTGGCGTAATGCGTTGGCCAGGGCGCAACTTCCCAGGCACCTTGATAGTTTTCCGCCGTCCACCAACAAGGACCGATACCCAGCACGGGGCCGGGCGGCGGCACCGCCAAATCGCAAGCGAAAAAGAGGTTGCCGTTGATGATGGAAGAGCGCAGCGGGCGCAGGCTGAGTAGGATGCTGAAAAAGAGTGGCAGCAACCAGAGCAGCGCCAAGGCGACGGTCAACCCCGAGCCGATAAAGCGCCAACGGTGGCCCGGGCGCCGCCGTCGCTCGTTGGTTGGCTGTCTAACCGCTTTCATCTTGTCGCCCACGCTCGAATAAGAAGAAATTGCTGCTGGTGAAGACGAGTAAGATGAGCGCCAATATCACCGTCATCGCCGCCACATGACCGGTGTTCAGTTTCTCATTGCGCAATTGGAAGATGTAATAGAGCAGTAAGTTGCCGCGGTTGGCGGGATTGCCGTTACCCAACACAGCCAGCTGTTCGACCGTTTGGAAGCCGAAGGTCACGCCAATGATGAGCAGGAAGAGGGTCGTGCGGCGCAGGAGCGGTAGCGTCAGGTACCAGAATTGCGCGAAGAGACCCGCGCCGTCGAGTTCCGCCGCCTCATAGAAATCGCGCGGGATGCCCTGCAATCCCGCCAAATAAAAGAGCATGAAATAACCGGTTTGTTTCCAGATGTTGACGACGGTGACGGCCGGCAAGACCGTGTTGGGGTCTAGCAACCAAGGCTGGGTACCCAGATTGAAGCTGCGGAGCAAGGCGTTGATGAGGCCGATGCTATCGGAAAAGAGGAAGGCCCAGATTGTCGCTGCGCCGATCATCGGTAGTAGGGCCGGGTAAAAGACACAGAAGCGCCAGAGGCCCAGCAAGCGGATGCGGCGGTTCAGCAATATGGCCAGCAGGAGCGCCAGCGGCAGGCTGACGACGAGCGTCCCGATTGTGAAGAGGAAGGTGTTGTTCAGGATTTTGCCGTATTGGCGGCCAATGAAATGACGCTGGTTGAATAGATCTTCGTAATTCTGCGTGCCCACAAAGGCCAGGTCTTCGTTGACGCGCGGGCGGCTATGCAGGCTATCCCAAAGTGCCTGCGCCGCCGGCCGCAGGGTGAAAAGGGTGATGAAGAGTAGGGTCGGCGCGATGAGCAAGTAGGGTAGCGCTTGTTGTTGCCAGGAGCGGCGTTGCAGTTTTTGCATCAGTGGCCAGCTCGCTAACCTTGCTCTTCCGTCGATTGACCGTGGCGGCACCGATTTTCTGGTGCCGCCATTGGGTCATGCTGCGAATTATTGGGTCCGCTCACTCCCCGCGGTAGGGCGCGAGCAGGCTATCGATTTGCTCCTGATAAATCTCCAGCGCCAGGGCCGGGTCACTCTCATTGCCGGAGATGATGTCGCTGAGGACCGTGTTGATCATCCGTTGCACATCGATGGAGCGATAGGTGGCAATTTCCTTGTCGGCGTATTGTAATTGCTGCTGGGCAGTGGTGTATTGCGGCCATTCCGCGACGAGGTTTTGCAGCGTTTCGGTTTCCCAAGCGCTCGGGCGGGTGGCGATGTAGCCGGTGGTTTGGGTCCAATCGGCCTGGATATCGGTGGAGGCGAGATGGACGGCCCAATCCCAAGCAGCTTGCAGCTCGGCTTCGCTATGGCTGCCATCGTCGAAGATGTAGACATTGCCACCGCCGGTCGGCGCGCCATAGCCTTCCCCATTCTCGTTGGGTGGCCCCGAAGGCAGGAAGCCGGTACCGAATTCAAAATCGGCGTTACTGCGGATGAAGGTGAGGCTGCCGGTGGTGTGGTAGATCATCGAAGCGGCGCCGGCGATGAATGCCGTCGGCGTATCGCCCCAGGCGGAGCCACCCATCGGCATCACGCCGCGTTCCCCCAGCTCCTGGATGGCCGCCAATGCTCCCGTCGCGGCTTCGGTATTCAGGAAGACTTCTGTTGGGTCGTTGCTGACGACATTTTGCCCGTAGGCGATGGCGAAGCTTTGGTAGAGCCAGCTCGGGAAATCGCCAGCGAGGGGGATCTGAATGCCATCGCGCCCTTCGGCCGTCAATTTCTCGGCGAATTCAATCAGCTCGTCGATATTGCGTGGGGGTTGTTCGGGGTCGAGCCCAACTTCGGCGAAATGCTCTTTGTTGTAATAGAGAATGGGCGTGCTGCGTTGGAAGGGCAGTGTCCAGATATCCCCTTCGGCGTCGACGCTATTCAACATGAAAGCGGGGAAGAAATCAGCGGTGAAGGCGGCGGGGTCTTCCAGTTGGTCGATGAAGGGCTGGGCCGGGATGATGGTGCCATCTTCGATGAAGGAATAGAGGTCGACGGAGAGCATCACGGCGACATCCGGGCCGGCGCCACCGCCTTCGATTTCAGTGCGCACGGTCTCGCGCGTTTGTGCATAGGAACCAGTGAAGACCACATTGATGGAGACATTGGGGTGTTCAGCGGAAAAGCTGGCAGCATAGCGTTCGAACGCTTCCTGCAATGGGCCGCTGACGGCGGCGGGGTAGTAAAAATCCAACACGATTTCTTCTTGGGCGCCAACGCTCAGGGCCGGTGCGCTGAGCGCGAGCAGGCAAAACAATAGGGCGAAAAAGCGGTTCCGTGATTTCATCATGGGCTCCTTGCTGAACGGTCACGAGTATATTGGCAGTTTTGCCGTTAAATCGCAATGAATGGGGTGTGAATTTCAAAAGAAACGCACACCCAGTGGATTTAATCCCGCCTTCAACTCACCGCTTCCCGTCAATTGGCCGCGCGGGGAGCGCATTTTTGACATGCCTGCATATACTGGTGGTCATGAAGGTCATCACTTTGTTGAATGAGAAAGGTGGCGTTGGCAAGACGACATTGGCGACGCATATCGCTGCGGGGTTGGCGCGGCTGGGGCGGCGCGTTCTCCTTTTGGATGCCGACCCGCAGGGACACGCAACCCTTTCTCTGGGGGTCGAAAAGGCGCCCGGCCTCTATGACTTGCTGGTACGCGATGCCCCTTTCCAGGAGGTGTTGCGCCCGGCGGATGCGCAGCGTTTTCTTGCGGCGAGGGAAAGTTTGCCAGGCGCTCTCCAAGTCATCCCCTCCAATATCGAGACGCGCAGCATCCCCATCCAGATTTCCGATGCTTTCGCGGTCGCCGACCGCCTCCAAGAGTTGCGCGATTTGGTGGATTTGGTGGTCTTCGACACGCCGCCGACGCCCTCGATGTTGCATGGTTCCATATACTTGGCGACGGATGCCTTGGTCTACCCCACGAAATGCGAGTATTTGAGTTTTGATGGTTTAGCGGAAAGCCTCTCGCACCGCGAGATGATGCAAGATACGCGCGCGCGCTGGGGGCTGGGGCCGCTGTCTGTGTTGGCCATTGTGCCCACGATGTACCGCCCCAGCACGCTAGTGCACCAAGAAAATTTGCAACAGCTGCGCGCGCGCTTTGGCGAGCGGGTTTGGCCGCCGATGGCCCTGCGCACGGTCTGGGCCGAGGCCTCCACGGTCGGGCAGCTGCTCTACCGCTATGCTCCCAAACACGCCGCCACCGCCGAGGTGGAGGCCTTGGTGGCCAAGACGGCTGCCTGGCTGGATGAGGAGGACGATGTCGGAGATTCACGCGCGCCGCTGGAAACAGCGCCTTGGCCGCGATGATGATGGGCGCTAGCGGTCCCAAGAAACGCCGCGACTCGGGGCGCAAGCGGCGCCTTTTGCGCCAGGCAGACCCTTTCGCGGAGGGCGGAAGCGGCCAAGACCCCTTGAGCCTCAGCGCTGCCGACGCGGCCCTCTTCGGCGAGATTCGCGCGCGTGAGGGTGGCCGTCCCAACTTGCGCTTGTTGGCCATCGAGGAAATTCATCCGGATAGGCAACAGCCGCGCCGCAGCCTACCGCGCCACTTGCGGGCGGATTTTGGCAACCGCGCGCGGCCGCTGGGCGAATTGTTGAAGCGTTGGGGGCGCGCGGCCGCGCCGAATCTGGATATGCGCGCGGCGCTCAAGCTCAGTGGTGATGAACTGGCGCTGGTCGCCGCGGAAGCCCTATTCGCCGAGTTGTTGCAACTGGCGGCGAGTATCCGCCGCGACGGCCTGCAACATCCCATCACCGTCTCGCGCGGTGAGGGCGGCTACCAGCTCGAGAGCGGTGAGCGCCGTTGGTTGGCCTTCCACCTGTTGCGTCAATATGATGACGAGAGCGAGCGTTGGGTGCGCATCCCGGCCAATATCCAACCCGAACGCGATGTCTGGCGACAAGCGAGCGAAAACAGCGCCCGCGACGACCTCAACGCCATCGCGCGCGCGCGCCAATACGCACTTTTGCTGATGGACCTTTGGCGCGAACGCGGGCGGGAATTTCGGCCACTCAGCGATTTCGCGCATGAGCAAGATTTCTACGCCCAGGTGCGTGAAGAACGGCCGCCGTATGGTAGCGGCGCACGCCTGTTGAACGCCATGGGCCGCCAGCACCGCAACGCCTTCACGCGCTGCCGTCAATTGCTCGGCCTATCGCAATCGCTTTGGGAACGCGGCGATGATGAAAATTGGAGCGAAGACCGCCTCTTGCGCGCGGCCCAGACCGAGGCGGCCGACCGCGCCGCGAGAGTGGCTGCCCTACCGCGGGAGAGCGCTTGGGAGCGGCAATTCGCCCGCTGGCAGCGGCAATTGAGCCCGACGATGCTGCGCCAATTGCCAGCCGCGCGCCGTTCACAGGTGCGTGAGTGGTTGCGCGGTTTGTTGGCGGCGTTGGGGGAAGCGGACTAGCGCCGCAGCGGCCCTTGCTTCACTTTGCCCTTGAATGGCAACCATTGCAGAATTCAATTCGTATAACTCAATGACAAAGTATCCCTTTGGGAGAGGTGAGATGATGATGTTACGGGTTCTTTTAACAGTCGTGATGCTCATATTTGGCGCCACAGTCATTGCGCACAGTGACATGTGGGAAGACCTGTTCGATAATGTGACCACAGGTAGCATCGAACGAGTGATGGTGGATGACGATGGCTATGGAATCTATCGGCTACGCGGTGTCCGAGTCGAACAAACGCTGGCTGCTGGTTATTACCTCACGGAGGGTGGTGGGTTAAAATTCGAAGAGGGTCGGTGGCTGCTCCTGGCTGTGGGTATTGGTGGTGACGAGACCCGGACGGGGTGGGGGTCGGATGATGTGCTGATCGAAGCCGACCCCGATAGTTGCCTCGAGAGCTTGGGGGGCAATTATGCGTCCGGTGCGTTCTCGGTTCTTTGTGATGCTACGGTGGGATGGAGCGTGAAATCACCCTATCCAAGTGTTTTCTTGATTTTCATGCCCCTATCCGATTGAAGGGGTAACGATCTTCACCCTTTGCTGGTGCCGCTGTGGGAAAGCCGACTAATCCCGCAGCGGCATCCGTAGCGTCCGTTGTTTCGCTTTGCCGGTGTAGGGGTCGGCCAGGGTGGGCAAGATTGGGTGACGCCCCGCGAAATGGTCCTCGATCGACCAGAGTTGCAGGCGAGGGTAGGTGTTGGCGCCCTGTTGGTGCTCGCCGGAGCGGGCGGCGAAAGCCTGCGCTTTGCGGCGTTGTTTTTTTCTCAGCCTTGTCAAGGTGATGAACACACCGAAGGCCGCCCCTTCGTCGGCCATGACGCCCTTGAAAGCGCGCAGGTCGTTTTGCGAGAAGCCACCACCCTTGACCTGAGCGAGTACGAGTCCAGATTTCATCTCCGCGGTGGGGTTGAGGAGCTGCCCGCGGCCATCGATGCCGCCGTCGCCAACCTGCCGCTCGTTCGGCAAGAGCCCTTCGATGCGCGTCACGGCCCATTTCTCAAAATCGAAGGGCTTTTCTTGCGCCAGCCGTTCGGCACTCGCCAGGTCTATGGGGATGCCATGCGTGGGTATTTCTAGCTCCGGTAAGCGCCGCTCGCGGATGAGATCGATGGCAAAAGGGGAGATGTCGATGCCCAGCCAGCGGCGGTTGAGGCGTTGGGCGGCGTCGATGGTCGTGCCACAGCCGCAGAAGGGGTCGAGGACCAGGTCGCCTTCGTCGCTGGCCGCGCGGAGGATGCGTTCCAGCAGGGCGACGGGTTTTTGCGTGGGGTAGCCGAGGCGTTCTTTTGCCGATACTGCTTGGCCCAATGAGACGATATCCGTCCACCAATCAGGAATTGGGCGCCCGTCAATCTCATCCAAGTAGGTTCGTCCGCCTGGATATTCTTTGTATCGGCGACCATCTTCGTCGATTTTTCGGTAGGTAAGACGAGTACTTTCTGGCAAATCGCCGTAAGGACGGTGGAAAGTTCCGACCTTTTGACTCTTCCCATAATAGTAAATCAGGTCGTGTTTGCGGTGAAAAGCCAACTTGGGCCCACTGCCACCAGGTGGATAACACCACACAATCTCGTTGCGGAAGCTGGCGCTGCCGAAAATGACATCCAACAAGATTTTCAGGTAATGGCCTGCCGTCGGGTCACAATGGAGGAAGAGGCTGCCGCTGTCTTTCAATAAGCGCCAACATTCCGTCAGGCGCTCCGCCATATAGCTGGTGTAAGCGAGCATGCCGCTGGGTCCCAAGAGCGCTTCCAGCCCGACGATGGCCCGCTGGGCCCGATGCCCGACCGCCTTCTTGATGGCGGCGACGCGCTGCTCCGCGCGCGCGTCCCAACGCCAGGTATCTTGAAAGGCGAGGACTTGTGCCCGACTATCCCTACCTCTACCCCCCCCCCGAAATTTTCTTCTCGTCGCCGAAAAGCAAGTTGTAATTCACATTGCTGTTGAAGGGCGGGTCGAGGTAGATGAGGTCGATGCAGGCGTCTGGCCATTCACGCATGACCTCCAGGCAATCTCCGTAATACAGCGAGTTCGCTTCTGGCGACATCAGCATCGCTCCACCGCCGAATGGACAACGCAGTCTAACCGGTGGGCGGCAAAAACCAAAAAATTCGGTTTTGTGCGCTCATACTGGACTGATGCTGTGTTATAATTTCCTCAATCCTTTCCCCCCAACGAGGGCAATTCATGGCCGCGAAGGCGAATTCCCTTCATCCCCGCAACGCTGGCGCGCCGCTGGACCGCGCCTGGTTGCGTGAGACGCGCGTCAATCGCCCCGCTGCCGAGCTGCGCGCCGCCACCCTGACCAGCCGCCGTTCCCTCAAGCGCGATTGGCAAGCCGCCTGGTTGTTGCGTGCGCTCCGTTGCATCGACCTCACCAGCCTCGAGGGTAGCGATACCCCCGGCCGCATCCAGCGGCTGGCCGCCAAAGCGCGCCGTCCGCTGCGCGCCGAGCTGCTCGCTGCCCTCGGCTATGAGCGCCCCCTGCGTGTCGCTGCCCTTTGTGTTTATCACAGCCGCATCCACGATGCGCGGCGCGCCTTGCGCGGGTCGGATATCCCCATCGCCGCGGTGTCGGCCGGCTTCCCTAGCGGCCAGACTTCCTTTCGCGCGCGTTTGTTGGAGATTGAGGAGGCGGTTGAGGCCGGCGCGGCGGAGATCGACATCGTCATCTCGCGCGCGCATGTCCTGACCGGCGATTGGGCGGCGCTCTATGACGAGGTGGCGGCCTTCCGCGAGCGCTGTGGCGACGCGCACCTGAAAGCGATTTTGGCGACCGGCGAGCTGGGGACGCTGAATAATGTCGCGCGCGCCTCTTTGGTTTGCATGATGGCGGGTGCCGATTTCATCAAGACCTCCACCGGTAAGGAAGCGGTCAACGCCACCCTGCCCGTCGGTTTGGTGATGGCGCGCGCCATCCGCGAATTCCGCGCCCGCACCGGCCAGGTGGTTGGTTTCAAGCCGGCGGGGGGCATCCGCACCGTCAAACAAGCGCTCGCTTGGCAGGTGTTGATGCGCGAGGAGTTGGGGGTGGAATGGTTGACTGCGGCGCGTTTTCGCTTTGGTGCCAGCGGTTTGTTGACCGATATCGAGCGTCAACTTTGGCACCACGCGACTGGGCGTTATGCCGCGGCGCACCAAATCCCCTTGAGTTAGGTGAAGCGATCGCGGTCGCGCGCTTACAATGGCCGCGCGGAGGTTTCCCTCCCCAAATGGAGGGTGGTGAGGAGCGATGATGCTGGAGCAAATCCACGAGACGCTAGACTATGGCCCCGCGCCGGAATCCACGGCGGTCGCGCAGGAATGGTTGGCAGCGCGCGGGCGCAATTTCGGCATCCTCATCGGCGGTGAATGGCGTCGGCCAAGCGCGGCGGGCCAGCTCGTCGCTCGTAGCGCGGCCAGCGGCGAGCGGTTGGCCCATTGTGTGGCTGGCGATGCGGCGGCCGTCACTGAGGCCGTCGCCAGCGCCCAGGCCGCTCAACCAGCCTGGGCCGCCCTACCCGCCCATCAGCGCGCGCGCCATCTTTACGCCATCGCCCGCGGTATGCAGAAGCACGCCCGTTTGCTCGCTGTCCTAGAGGCGCTCGACAATGGCAAGCCCATTCGCGAGACGCGCGACCTCGACATCCCGCTGGCCATCCGCCATTTCTACCATCACGCCGGCTGGGCGCAGTTGCTGCCCACGAAATTGGGCGAATATGAGCCGCTCGGCGTCGTCGGCCAAATCATCCCTTGGAATTTTCCCTTGCTGATGTTGGCTTGGAAAATCGCGCCGGCGCTGGCGGCGGGCAACAGCGTGGTCATCAAACCGGCGCCGCAAACTTGCCTGAGCGCACTTTGTTTTGGCGAAATCTTGCAAGAGGTCGGCTTGCCACCCGGCGTCGTCAATATCGTCACCGGCGGCGATGAATGCGGCGCTGCCCTCGTCCAACAACCCGGCCTGGCCAAGCTGGCTTTCACCGGTTCCAGCGCGGTCGGGCGGCGCATCCGCCAGGAGACGGCCGGCCGCGGTTTGCACCTCACGCTCGAGTTGGGTGGCAAATCGCCTTTCCTCGTCTTTGAAGACGCCGACCAGGAAGCGGCCATCGAAGGGTTGGTGGATGCGATTTGGTTCAACCAAGGCGAGGTCTGTTGCGCTGGCTCGCGCCTATTGGTGCAAGAGAGCATCGCCACGCCTTTCCTAGCGCGCTTGCGCGAACGGATGGGACAGTTGCGTTTGGGGGACCCGCTGGATAAGGGTATCGACATCGGCGCGCTCATCGACGAGGGCCAACGCGAACGCGTCGCCCAGCTGGTGGACGAGGGTCTGCGGGAAGGCGCGACGCTCTATCAGCCGGCGGTGCCGCTACCCGAGCAGGGTTCCTATTACCCACCCACGCTGCTCACGGATGTCGCTCCCAGCGCCCGCGTTTGCCAGGAGGAAATCTTCGGTCCGGTGTTGATCGCCATGAGTTTCCGTACGCCGCAAGAAGCGGTGGCCCTCGCCAACAACACGCGCTATGGCCTCGCCGCCAGCGTCTGGAGCGAGAATCTTCCGCTAGTGTTGGATATCGCACGGCAGTTGTTGGCCGGTAGCGTCTGGGTCAATTGCACCAATCGCTTCGACGGGGCCAGCGGCTTTGGCGGTTACCGTGAGAGTGGTTTTGGGCGTGAAGGTGGGCGTGAAGGTCTGTTGGAATACCTGCGGCCGCGCTGGTTGCCCTCAGACGGCCAACGGGGCGCTGCCCAAGGTGAAGACAGCGACGAAACCGCTGTCGAGATGCCACCGCCGCCCAGCTTTCCCGCAGACGCTCCGCCCCAAGCCGCTATGACGGCAATTGACCGCACTTATAAGCTGTACATCGGCGGCCGACAGCGTCGCCCCGACGGCAACTATTCCTACCCCGTCCTGGGGGCCGATGGTCAGGTTTTGGGATTGGCCGGCGCTGGCAACCGCAAGGACATCCGCGATGCCGTGAGCGCCGCTCATGCCGCGCGCGATTGGGCGCGCTATACGCCGGATTTGCGCGCGCAAATCCTCTATTACCTCGCCGAGAATCTCAGCCTGCGCACGCATGAATTCGCCGCTTTACTGCAGCCCTTGTTGGGTGATGCGGCGGCGGCGGAGCGTGAGGTCGCGTTGAGTGTAGAGCGAGTTTTTGGCTTCGCGGCCCTGGCCGATAAATTTGGCGGACAGTTGCAAGAGACGACGCTGCGCGGGGTCGTCGCCGCCCAAAACGAGCCCATCGGCGTCATCGGCATCCTCTGCCCCGAGCGCTACCCGCTCCTCGCTTTTGTCACCTTATTGGGGGCGGCGCTGTCCCGCGGCAACACGGCCATCTTGATACCATCGCAACGCCATCCCTTGCCCGCGTTGGCCACTTACCAACTACTGGATACCTCCGATTTGCCGAGTGGTGCGGCGAATATTGTGAGTGGTGGGCGCGCCGCTTTGCGCGACACCCTCGCCGCGCATGACGATGTGGATGCCCTTTGGTATTTTGGGAGCGCGCCGGGTTGCGCGCCGGTGGAGCGCCTTTCGGCCGGTAACCTCAAGCGGACCTGGGTCATGCGCGAGGATGCTTGGCCTTGGGAGGATGAGGTGGCCAACACCAGCGAATGGCTCCTATACCAGGGCACACAGGTGAAGAACATTTGGTTACCGGCCGGCGCTTAGGGTTGGCCTTCGTCGGTTCTCGCCAACGCGTCCCCCCAGGCATCCCAACCGGCGGCGCGCTCGCGGGCGAATAGCTCCAATTTGCGTTGGTTGGGGAACATGGTGGCGATGCGCTCGCGCACGGCCGCGGGTTTGGCGGAATGCGGGCCGCGGGGCGCTGTCACCAATTGCCGCATATCGCGCGCGCCGCGGGGCTGTGGGATGCGCCCACGCTTGAAAACGAGGCATAGCTCACATTGGCTCAGGGTGTAATGGCCCGGGTTCAAACGGCCCTTATCCCAGACGAAAGCGACGGTCGCCCAGGCAAAGCCCCAGGCCTTGCCCAATTCGATTGCTTGGTCGAGGTGTGGGTTTGTTGCCCAAAGGAAGAGCAAACAATCGCGCGCGCTGATGGCTTGGATGGGCAGACGGCGCAAAGCGGCCAGGGTAAGGGTGGGGTAATGGCGGATGGCGCCGCCCGAATTGCCGCGGCCGCGGCCGCCATGTTGCAATTGGCCGCGGTAATCCCAGGGTGGATCCGCATAGAGGATTGCGTAGGGCCCCGTTGGCAGGAGTGGGAAAGTTTGCTGCGCGCGCATGGGCGGCTCAAGCACTCCAGTCGGCAGTTTGCCACCATTCTTCGGCCAGCGCGACGACTTCCGCCGCGCAGCCCCAGGAGAGCGTGAAGCCGGCGCCGCCATGCCCGTAGTTGTGGATGATGGCGCCGCCGTCGCGGCGTTCCTCGCGCTCGAGGCGTATCTCATGGCGGCCCGGCCGCAGGCCGACTTGCTCGGTGATGATTTTTGCCTCTCGCAATTGTGGCGCAAAGGCGCGGGCCCGCGCGAGGATGGCGGCGCTCTGCGCCGGGTCCGGTTGAGTATCCCAGCGGTCTGCCTCCGCCAGACCACCGAGAATGACATCTTCACCGCGGTGGAAAATATGGGTGATGCGGTCGATGTCGCTTTCGTCGAGGAGGTTGGTTACGGGTAGCGGCGCGATGACGACCGTTTGCCCGCGCAAGGGGTAGACGCGCTCGTCGGCGGCCAGGTGACGCGCCCAAACGCCGCTGCAATTGACGAGCAAACGACCGGGTTCGGCGATTTCTGCCAACGAGTGGATTGCACGCTGGCTAATTTTGCCGCCGAGCGCACGGAAGCGCGCCAATAGATGGGGCATATAGCGCGCGGGGTGGATGAGGGGCAATTCGATGTGATGGGCGTCGACATAACCGGTGGGGATTTCGGCGGCGGTCGCGCGCCGGTAGTGGCGGATATGCGGCGCGTACCAAGGGTCGGCTTTTGGCGTCGTGAAGACTTCGAGCAATCGGCAGAGTGTGAGGCCGCATTCCGCTCCCTCACCGCGATCGATGAGCCGATAAAACTCGCGCAAGGTGCTGAGTGCCCAAGGATGGGTGCGTTCGACCGGCTCGGCGGCGAAGATGTACCAGATGGCGGCGGCGGCCCGAGCGGTGGTCTGCGGTGGTAGCTCGCGAGCGATGATTTGGGGACGAAAACCGGCCTCGGCCAAACGGATGCCGCAGCTGAGGCCGCTGATGCCCGCGCCGAGGATGGTGATATCGCGCCGGTTGGTCATTGTGGCCAGTATAGCAGGAGGGCGCTGGGTGTATTTCGCGGTCGCCGGGTAAGAATGGCGAGAGTTTTCCTCTCAATGATTCAATTCCATTGGAGAAATTGTTTTGTCCTTGGTTGGGCTGGGAGATAGAGCGAAAGATGTCTGAGAAAATTCACGAAGCGGTGCGCGAGAACTATGGGCGCTTGGCGGAGATGGGCGGCAGTTGTTGTTGTGGCGAGCTTTGCTCATCCACGAAAGTCGAACTGTATGAACGCGAGCAACTGGCGAGTCTGCCTGAGGAGGCGACGGAACTTTCCCTCGGTTGTGGCGACCCAGTGACCATCGCCGGCCTGAAGCCTGGCGAGACGGTATTGGATTTGGGTAGCGGTGGGGGTATCGATTGTTTCTTGGCGGCGGAGAAAGTGGGGCCGACGGGGCGAGTGATTGGTGTGGATATGACGCCGGCGATGTTGACGCGGGCGGAGTCCACGCGCGCGCGCCTTGGCCTCGCTCAGGTCGAATTTCGCCGCGGACAACTGGAGGAATTACCGGTCGAAGATGGGATGGTTGATGTCATCCTCTCCAATTGTGTCATCAACCTCGTCCCGGATAAGGCGGCGGCTTTCCGCGAAGCCTATCGTGTCTTGAAACCTGGCGGGCGTATCTCCGTCAGCGATATCGTCAGTACGGGCGAATTCTCAACGGAGCTGCGCACCGACCTCAGCCAATGGACGGAATGTGTCACGGGGGCCATCCCCTTGGCGCGATACCTTGAGGGTATGCGCGCCGCCGATTTCCTGGCGGTGCAAGTCGTCAGTCAGGTGGATGCCAGCGGTATTGTGCCGATACGGGAAGGGATGCCGCCCATCCATAGCGTGCGCATCACGGCCCGCAAGGCGACTCGCAAGGGCACCTGAGCGCCGATCCCAAAAAAGGGCGGTTTTGCCTGCAAGCCGATACGGAAACGCACCGCCTGCCAATTTGCGATGTGACCCAAGACGCGTTATCTTGAACAATGGTGGATTTTGCGCTGATTCGTCGGGAAGCGGATATGACAAGGCGGGCCGACCAACTTGGGTGTAAGGCTCCATTGGAATTCACACGCAATTCATCGCGATTTAACCGCAAATCGGCCAATATGCTGGTGACCATTCAGCGAGGAGCCCATATGACACACATCATGAACCCTTTTTCTCGCCCTCAGCGCGGCGACCTTGGGCCTGGTCGGCGCCGAGGATGTGTTCGAATGTTCTTGAATAGGAGGTTTTCCAATGGGTAAGCGAAGTTTCTTCATCGTCGCTTTGTTTTTTTTGGCCACCTTAACCTGGGTGGCGCCTGCGGCCGCGCAAAATTGCACTGCCGAAACACCCTGCGTCCTGGACGCGTTCATCGGTTTCACCGACCATCGCCTCGATTGGGCTAAGGAACGCGCGGCTGATTTCAACGAGATTTTCCCGCAATTCGTCGTCGAGATCCGCGAATTCTCGGATTATGAGCCTTTGCGAGACAGTTACACCCTCGCTCAAGAACAGGGCAGCCCGCCGGCCATCATGCAGCTATTCGAAGTCGGCACGCAATGGGCGATCGATAGCGGTTATTTCAAGCCGGCGAGTGAAATTATCGCCGGTCGCGACGAAGTCCTCGGCCAGCCGGTGGATTTTGACGATATCATCCCCGTTGTTTCCAGCTATTACACCATCGGCGGTGAATGGTCCTCCGTAGCTTGGAATACTTCTACGCCCATCCTGTATGCCAACATGAATATCCTCAGCCAGGTTGGCATCGAAGAGTTGCCGCAGACTTGGCAAGGGTTGGAAGCGGCTTGTGCGCAATTGCAGCCGCTAGTGGATGATGGCATGATCAACGGTTGTGTCCTTTGGCCAAATCATGGCTGGTTCTTCGAGCAATGGCTCGCGCAGCAGAATGCCGAATTGGTCAACAACAGTAACGGCCGTGACGGCCGCCCGACAAAGGTGCTGTTGACCTCGGATGCGGCCGTCAACATCGTGCAATGGCATCAGGATATGTACGCTGCGGGATACTATGCCTATAGTGGTGTGCAGCGTGATTGGCCGGGGACGGTACAGGGTTTCAATAGCCAGCAGATACCCTTCATAATGACCAGCAGCGCTAGCGCGGGTGGCATCATGATGAACGCAGCCGAAAATGATATCGAAGTCCAGACCAGTATGATGGTCTATGATGGGGATGTGGGTTGGACTGGCAACATTCTCGGTGGCGCCACGATGTGGATTTCCGATGATCTCGAACCTGAGGTGGAAGAAGGAGCAATGGCTTTCTTGCTCTTCTTCTCCAACACCGAGAATTCGGCCTCTTGGCATCAGGTCAGCGGCTATGTCCCGGTGCGCAACAGCTCGGTGGCGTTGCTGGAGAGTCAGGGTTGGTACGAAGAGAACCCGAATTTCTTGACAGCCAGCATCCAATTGGGTGAATCAGAGGTCACCATCGCCACACAGGGGGCGGTTTTCGGAACTTTCGTGGAAGCGCGCGACATCATCACGCAGGCCATTGAAGACGCGATGCTATTGGGCGGTGATGTGATGGAAATCCTGATGGAGGCGGAGGAAGAAGCCACTCTGCAACTCGAGGAATACAACCTCCTTTATGTGGAAGAGTGAATTCCCCTTCTGACCGCCCAAGCGCGAGCAGTAAAGTGAGATTTGGTTGAAGGAAAGGGGCAGCGGCGTGGTCGTCATCGCGGCGTTGCCCCGCTGAAGCTCAGCACAGGAGTGCGCGAACGAAAATGCCAAACGCGCTTATCCGATTGTCCTCGTCAGCCGCAGCCAAGGGTTGCGGTCGGGTAGCATGGAATTAATCAACCGCATAGTGGAACTGATCGACCCGGTTTGGCTCCGTGAACCGGGTCGGTATGTGTTGCCGCCTTGGCTAATCCTGGTCGTGGTTGCCTTGGTGGGTGGGTCGTGGGGCGCTTGGCGCTTTCGTTTGCATGGTCGCCAAAGTGCTTGGTTGTCGGCGGGCATCGGTGCGTTTTTCAGTATGGTTGGCGCGCTATTGTTGATGTGGCCGCTCCAATTTTGCCCCTTTGACCGGGAGCGGGCGACCGCTGCCACGCTTTTCGGCATCATTCCATTGAACCTGGATTTCGCGCTTGGGGTGTTGTTGCTCGCTGTGGGTGCGCTCTTGCTCCTCGTCATCGCGCTGATTTTGCTCGGGCGTTGGCTGCGGGGGGAGCGTTTGTTGGGCGCGCCGGAGACGCGCGCGGGCATGTTCCGCGGCCCCGGCGCTTGGCTCATGGCGACGGTCTGCCTCACCCCAACCCTGGCCATCTTGACCCTTTTCCTCTATTACCCGATGTTCGATACTTTCTTGCTATCGACCAAGTTGGCCCGTTTGGGCGCGCCGCGCACGCGCTTCGTTTGTCTCCGCAACATCAACCAGCTGCTCACGGACGCAGATTACGGGCGCACTGCTTTGGTCAGCTTTTTCCTGGCCCTATGCATCGTCTTTTTCTCCCTCAGTCTCTCCTTGCTCATCGCCCAGATGGCCTACCGACCCATCAAAGGTGGGCGCATCTACCGCACTTTGCTCGTTTGGCCCTACGCCCTTTCGCCGGTCATCGCCGGTATCATCTTTCAATTGTTCTTCCATAACACCGCTGGTGTGCTCAACCATTTCCTCGATACGCTATTCGGTTGGGAGGTGGATTGGTTGCTACGCCCGGATGTGGCGCCTTGGACGGTGGTGCTGGCCTCCACCTGGAACATCATGGGTTTCTGCATCCTCTTCTACATCGCTGGTCTGCAGAATGTGTCACAAGACCTATTGGAGGCGGCGAGTATTGATGGCGCCAATGTTTTTCAGCGTTTTTTCCGCATCACCTTTCCCCTGCTCTCACCCATCACTTTCTTCCTGGTCGTCACCACAACCACCTACGCCTTCTTTGACACCTATGGCCTCATCGATTTCTTGACGAAAGGCGGACCGGTCGAGGCGACGACGACGATGATGTACGAAGTCTATGAAGTGGGGGTGGTGGCGCGCAACCTGGGTAGCGCAGCAGCGCGGTCGCTCTTGCTATTCACGGTCGTCATCGGTGTGACCATCGTGCAATTCCGCCTCAGCCGCGGCCGCATCACTTATGGAGGCTAGCATGCAAGCCCAGCCCAGAACCTCCGCCGCGCGCGCTTGGCATAAGCGCTTGCCGCGGCGCTGGTACGCGCACCTCATCCTCATCGTGAGCATCGTCATCATGGGTTTCCCGGTGTATTACGCCGGAGTCGTCGCTACGCAGACCAACTCGGAGGTCTTCAATTATCAACTGACACCGAGTTCGCACCTGGCGCGCAATTGGGATTTGGTGGTGAACCAGCGTCAGCTGCCGCGTTATATGCTCAATTCCGTCATCGTCGCCCTGCTCATGACGACCGGTAAAGCCGTGATCTCTTTGCTCTCGGGGATGGCCTTCGTCTTCTTCCGCATCCCGGGCAAGTGGTTCATCTTCGGCTTTGTGCTCATCACGCTGATGATGCCGACGGAGGTGATGGCCATCGCCCTCTTTCGCCTAGTGGGCATTCAGATGCAGTGGGGTGGTTACCAAGCGATGATCATACCCTTCATCGCTAGCGCGACTGCCACCTTTCTCTTTCGCCAACACTTTTCCAGCATCCCGACTGAACTCAGCGAAGCGGCTCAGATTGACGGTGCCAACCCATTGCAATTCCTCTGGTATGTGCTCATCCCCATCAGTTGGAATGCCATCGCCGCGCTCTTCGTCATCCAATTCCTTTATGCTTGGAACCAGTACCTCTGGCCGCTGATGATTGTGCAGGAGGCGACGCTGAGGCCGGTGCAGGTCGGCTTGCGCACGCTGGTGAGCGGGACGGAAACTGGCGATAGCTTCGGTCCCTTGATGTTGGGCGCTGTGATGGCGAGCCTCCCGCCATTGTTGGTCTTCGTTTTGTTGCAGAAACAATTCATGAGCGGTTTCGCCCTGACGCGCGATAAATGAGTGTCGCCGCGGCGCACGAATGGGGGCCTCTGGAGCGGCGCTGACAACCGCGCAGCAGAGATTTAGAATGGCATGCGTTCGCTTGCCGCAATTTTGGCTCAATTCCGCAAAAGGAGGACTCTTGACAATCCCACAATATTCCAAGCCACCGGCGATGCAACTGGACGCGAAGGTATCTTATCGGGCGCAATTTCGAACCAGCCGTGGCGAATTTGAGGTGGAGTTGTTCGCCCGTGAGGCGCCCGTCACTGTGAATAATTTTGTATTTTTGGCGAGCGAGTGCTTTTATGATGGCACCATCTTTCATCGCGTCATCAAAAACCCACCCTTCATGGCGCAAGGGGGCGATCCAACGGGTAGTGGGCGCGGCGGCCCTGGTTATCGTTTCGCCGATGAAGCGGGCGCCCTCGCTTTGAAGCATGATGCTCCGGGTATCCTGAGTATGGCCAACGCCGGCCCGCATTCCAATGGCTCGCAATTCTTCATCACCCATGTGGCGACGCCGCACTTGGATGGCAAGCATGCAGTCTTTGGTCGGGTCATCGCCGCCGGTCAGGCGACGGTCGATGCTCTCGAAGAGGGCGACCGGCTGGAGGCGGTGCGCATCTTGACGATGGCGCGTTAGAGGATCTGGCTCAAGAACAATTTGGTGCGCGGGTGTTGCGCTTGCTCGAAGAAGTATTCGGGCGTGCCTTGCTCGACGATACGCCCGTGGTCGAAGAAAAGCACACGGTCGGCCACCTCGCGCGCGAAGCCCATCTCATGGGTGACGACCAGCATGGTCATGCCGCTGCGCGCGAGCTCCTTCATGACATCCAAGACCTCTTTGATCATCTCGGGGTCAAGGGCTGAGGTGGGCTCATCGAAGAGCATGATTTTCGGCTCCATAGCGAGGGCGCGGGCGATAGCCACGCGTTGTTGTTGCCCACCGGAGAGTTGGCCGGGGTATTTGTGGGCCTGCTCAGGTATGCCGACGCGTTCCAGCAATTGCATGGCGGCGTTTTCTGCTTCGGCGCGCGGCCGGTGGCGGACGATGGTTGGCGCTAGCGTGATGTTTTGCAAGGCGGTCAGGTGCGGGAAGAGGTTGAATTGCTGAAAAACCATACCGATTTCCTGGCGAATGGCGGCGATGTTGCGGACATCATGGCCCAGTTTCATGCCATCCACGATGATCTGCCCCTCCTGATGTTCCTCGAGACGGTTGATGCAGCGGATGAAGGTGGATTTCCCCGAGCCAGAAGGGCCGATGACGACGACCACTTCACGCGGGGAAACCTCGACGCTGACATCGCGCAGGACATGAAAATCGCCGAACCACTTATTCACTTGGCGGCAGATGATGATCGGCTCATCATCATCGCGCAGGTCCTGGCGCAAGTCGCCATTCAGATTGTCGGTGTCGTTAATCGTGGACATCGTTCACTCCCGGTGATGATGATGAAAAGGTAAAGGACATCATTCGCGACGGGCGGCGCCGGCGCCGCTAGCCTCGATGCGGCGGCTGACCAGCGACATCGCGAAACTGAATAGGAAATATAAGGTGGCGATGAATAAGAAAGGCTCGCGCCGCAGGCCTTGGAATTCCGTCTGTGAGGCGATGCCCGTGGCGACGCCGGTCAAGTCGATCAAGCCGACGATGGCCACCAAAGCGGTATCTTTGTAGAGTGAGATGAATTGACCAACGAGGGCCGGGATGACGGCGCGTAGGGCTTGGGGTAAGGTGATGCGCAGGGTGATTTGCCAAGGGGGCAGCCCCAGCGCCTTACCCGCCTCTTCTTGACCGGGGGGGAGGCCCTGCAAGCCACCGCGCACATTCTCCGCCAAATAGGCGGCGCTGAACAGCGTCACGGCGACCATCGCGCGGTAGGGTGCGCTATCCGGCCCGCCCAGGCTCGGTAGCACGAAGGGTACCAACAATAGTGACATGAAGAGTAAAGTGATGAGCGGTACGCCGCGTATCACCTCGATGTACATCGTGCTGGTGATGCGGATGATGGGCAATGAGCTGCGCCGCCCCAACGCCAGGGCGATACCGATGGGAAAGGCGGCGACGATGCCCACAGCCGTCAACATCATCGTCAGCAGTAGACCGCCCCAGAGTTGTGGGTCACTTGCGGGTAGCGCGCCGCCGGCGCCAATACCGACGATGAGCAAGAAAGCCAGGGGAAGCAGAATCAACCAGAGCCAGATTGCTAGGCGGCGCAATTGCCCGGATAAGATTTCTTGTTCTTGGCCGCGTCCCCGCAACCAGAGCCGCAAGAGTCTCGGTACGCCGAAATAGCCCGCCGCCACAAAAGCCGCGAGCACCGCCAGGCCCAGGTTCACCTGCTCGAGGAAGGGCGCCAACATCAAGCGCAAAAATTCGCTCGGCGAACGTAACCCCCTGAATTGGTGCTCGATGATGCCGAACATCGGCAAATCCTGACCGTTCTCGTTGCGCGGCCGCCCTCCTTCGACCAAAAGGCGATCCGTCGCTCGTGTGAATTGATAGACACGAGCGCCATCACGGATGAAATTGCGGTCGAAGATGGGGTAGATACCCGTCGTCGCGAGGATGGCGATACTCTCATCGTTGACGGTGTTTTTCTCCAATATATACCAGCCTGTTTCCGGCAGGGTATAGCGCAGCTCAGCGCCGACTCCGATGGTTTTACTGGCCAATTCCCGGCCGTCGCTTGCGGCACGCAGGAGCAGGTTCACCGGGGCGGTGTTAACCTGATGGGTGCTGAAGATGGGCGGCATGATTTCTGTTTTCGCCAACTCGGCCTCGTGGGCGGCGCGCTGGCGCGCTGTGAGGCGGTCGCCGGCGAGCTCCTCGCGGATATCGTCGCGGCGCTGTTGAGCGGCCAGGCGATTGGCGGCGGCGTTGCGCAGCGTGTTGGTCAGCACATCGCTGAAGCTGGTGATGTTCGCCAGTTGATCGTCGCCGCCATATTCGCTCAATTGGAGAGAAATTTCCTCGCCGCCGCCGCCGATGAACGCGACCTGGGGTTGTGGCTGGACGGTGAGCGAACCAGATTGAACTTCGCTTTGGCCAGCGGCCAGATGCATGGGTGGTAAGGGTATGAAGATGGCGATGAGTGTGGGGATGATGAAGAGCGCCGCCAAACCCGCCGCCAGCGTCAACCAGACTCGCGAGCGCACCACCGACCAAGCCGCAAAATTCACACCCACCACCAACGCCAAATAGAACGCGAGCAGCGAAAGGCGTAGATCCATGAAGGGTTCCACACGACCGATGAGGAAAACGCGCAAGTTGAAGATGACGGTGTACCAATTGGCGCCACCGATGCTCCATTGCAACAGGGAGGTGATGACGAAAAGGGACAATAGTGTGCCCAGCACCGTCAATAAAGAATCCAAGGTGGAGCCAAAGAGGTTGTCGCGCACCCAAGCTAGGGGGCCAACAACGGTGATCGGCGCTGTCCGCTGGTCTGGCTCTTCGAAATAGGCCTCGTTTTGCACCGCGGGCCGCATCTCCTCCGTTCTCATCAGCGTGTCACCAACTCAAAGCGCTGATTCATGGCGTTCATGATGACGGAGATGACGAGGCTCAACAACAAATAGAAAATCATGACGATGAAGAAACCAGTGATGGTCTGGCCGGATTGGTTCATGATGGTGCTCGTGATGTTGAAGGTGTCGGCATAAGCGACGCTGATGGCCAAGCTCGAATTCTTCGAGAGATTGAGATACTGATTCCCCAGCGGTGGGATGATGATGCGCAAGGCCTGTGGGAAGATGATGCGGGCGAGCAGTTGCGTTTGTGAGAGGCCCAGGGCGCGCCCCGCCTCCAACTGCCCAATGTCAACCGCTTGGATGCCGGCGCGCACAATTTCGGCGATGAAAGAGGAGGTGTAAATCACCAGGGCGATCAACAGCGCCATGTATTCCGGTGTGAATTCCAACCCAGTGTTGAAGCGGCCGAAGCGATTTTGTGTTGGCAATTGTACGATGAGCGGTTGTTGGCTGCTCCGCAGGCGCTCGGCGGTGCTGAGCAAGCCCTCCTCTTCCGCTTGCTCTCGCGGCAACCATTCGACTGTGCCGGCGCTTTCGATGGGGACATGCGTCGGCGGCGCGGCGGCCGTCACCAACAACCAACCCACAACGGCGAAAGCCAGCAACGATAGGAAAATCACCCCAGCGCGCGGGTAGGGTTGGCCGGTGATTTCTGTGCGTCGCCCCAACCAGACCCAGATGAAAGCGCTCAACAACAGGCCCAAGGCCACATATGCGAACCAGGAAGCGAAGCGCGCGGTGGGCAACAACTCCGGGAAAACCGCACCGCGGATGCTCAAGAAAAGCGCTGGTTGCAATTCCAGGCGCAGCGCGGCCATTGGCAATACACCGAAGCTGAAGAGAGCGCCCGCTAAGGATTGCCCCAGGCTCAACCCGAGGGCGCGCGCGCGCCAATTGGTTGGCGTGAAGCGGTGCGCGGCGAAGACTAAAGCGACGCTCACTAGGGCGTAGAGTAGGAAAGCGGCCGTGATGCCCGCGCCCCAAGGCCAGGGCCAACCGCTCAGCTCAAAATGCCCATAAGCGGCCAGCTCGGAAGTCAATACCAGGGCGGTAAAACCATATTGCAGGGCGCCACGCCGTGCGATGCTGCAGCCCGGCCCGCGCCAGTAACGCCAGAGCACCAACCAGAGCAAAGCCCAGAGCGCCAGCCGCAAACTGATGAAGGTAACTCCCTCGTTCGGGAAGGTGATGGCCGCGCGGATTTGCGGCAAACTGAACATCACGATGAAATACCAAGTGAAAATTTGCAGCAGCAGGGGCGTATTTCGCATGATTTCCACATAGACGCGGGCAATGCTGCGGATGAGCCAGTTGCGGCTGAGTAAGAAGACGCCGATGAGGAAGCCCAGTATTGAGGCGAATATCAAGCCCAGAATCACGACGCGCAAAGTGTTGATCATGCCGACGACGAAGGCTTGACCGTAGGTGGAATCGCCGCTATACCAATCTGGGCTTTCGCTGATTTCGAAGCCGGAGCGCAAATCCAGGAAGGTGAAGGTCGGCACCAACCCTTTCGCATCCAATTCGCTGGATGCGGTTGAACCCATCCACCAGAAAAACAGGAGCAGCGCGAAGGCAAAGACCATCTGCCCAAAAATCCGTAGGATGCGCTGGTCGGCGAATATGCGCCTGATGTAGCTCACAGCCCTGATATTCCCCCGTGGACGCTGCTGACTGTTGGTTGCCCTCGCGCCACCGCTGAGGCGGGGGCGGCCGGCAAAGCGGCCGCTTTATCCCCGCGCTCGCGAAATGCCAATTGCTTGGCGAATGCTATCCCTAATTAACTAACGGAAGGGCGGCGCATAGAGCAGACCACCGTCGGTCCAGAGGGCGTTGAGGCCGCGGCCCAGGTTGAAGGGCGGCACACCCAGGTGGCGGTGGAAGATCTCGCCGTAGTTCCCCAGTTGGCGGATTACCGTGACCATGAAGTCATTGGCGATGCCCAGGTAAGAACCCGAAGCGTTGTTATTTTGGCCCAGGAGGCGCTGAATGCCGGGGTCTTCGCTGTCCAGGAAATCGTCGACATTCTCGCTGGTGATGCCTTCTTCTTCTGCCGTGATGAGGCCGAAGACAGTCCAAGCGACGATATCGGCGAACTGCGGGTCATATTGGGGCGAGAGTGGACCCAGCGGTTCCTTGCTGAGGGTGATATCCAGTACCATATGCAGGCTGGGGTCTGGTGCGGTGGCGTGGATGGCCGCCAGGCTGCTTTTATCCGTCGTCCAGGCTTCGCAACGACCATCGACATAGGCTTGCCAGGTGGCCGCCAGGTCGGGTTGGGTGAGGATGGTGATATCCAACATGCGTGAAGAGATGGCGTCGGTGATGTTCAGCTCGGTGGTTGTCCCTTGTGTGACGCAGATGGAAGCGCCGTCCAGCTCTTCGATGGTGGAAACGCCGAGCTCGACCAAGGTGCCGATGCCCTGCCCATCGTAGAAAGCGGTTGGCCCAAAGGTGGCACCCCAGACGACATCACGGCTGAGGGTCCAAGTGGTGTTGCGAGACATCATGTCGATCTCGCCACCCTGCATGGCCGCCTGCCGCTCCGCTGCTGCCAGGGGCCGGAAAGAAATGGCGTTGGCATCGCCCAAGACAGCCGCCGCGACCGCGCGGCAGATGTCGATGTCGAAGCCTTCGAAATCACCGGCATCATTGACGATGCCAAAACCGGCCAGTTGCGCGTTGACACCACAAATCAACTCACCACGATCCATGATTCGTTGAGTCACTTCGCCAAGCGCCACATCATCCTGGGCCGAGAGCGGGGCAACCACGCCCCAAACTAGCAAAAGGATACTCATTACGAACAAAGCACGAACTTTCATGGAGAGAACCTCCTTACCTAAGATGACGACGACATTCTACCCAAAAGTTCCCAGTTCACAAAAAATTGGTTTTCCCTGAGGGATGGATGGCAATTTTGACACCTCGTTTTTCTTCTCCGTCATCCCGGTTTTTCCTGCCAAGGTTGCGTTCGCTCCAGCTGAAAGAGCGAGCAAAGCGCGCCCTGCGGGTCTGCGAAGAGCAGGAAACGACCGCGCGGGGCGTCATGTGGCGGGACGATGAGCTCGCCGCCCAATTCCTCTACAGCGGTCGCGGCGTCCGCGATATCGGTTACCGAGAAATAGACCATCCATTGTGGCCGGAAATATTGGCGCATCTCCTCATCCATCGACAACACACCACCAATGCCGCGCCCTTGATTGTGGATACGGTGATACCCCTGCCCCTCTGCCCGGAAGCGCCAGCCGAAGAGCGTGCCGTAGAATTCGCGCGCGCGCGCCGCATCCAGCGTGTAGACATCATTCCAGCAAAGGGCGCCGGGGGCGTTGACCAGGGTGGCGCCGCTGTCGGCTTGTGGTTGCCAGAGGCGCAACTCAGCGTCGTCGGGGTCGCGGATGATGGCCAGGCGGCCGCGCCCCATGATGTCGCGAGGTGGCGTGAAAATCTTGCCGCCGGTCGCCTCCACCGTCGCCAGCAACGCGTCCACATCGGCCACGGTGACATGGCTATTCCAGCCGGGTGTCGTCGTCGACAGCTCGTTGAGGCCGGCCACGACCTGCCCCCCTCGCAAGAAGTGGGTATGGGGAAGGTCGTCGCGCGTTTCCCAACCCAACAACCCACAATAGAAATGGCGGGCGGCACGCGCGTCTGGGGTGTTCAAATCCACCCAGGAGAAGCAACCATGCGGGTAGCGGTCTACGGTGAACATCGTGGGAATATCCTCCCCGAAACCTTTCGCTCAGCATAGCAGCATCCGCGCGCCCTGGGCTCTCACTCGGGCCAATTTCGAGGGTGGGGCTGGTGGGCGGCGGTGCGCCCATCCTCCCTCATTCAGCGGTGTTGAAAAAGCGCGTTAGGGCGTCGCGCAGGACGGCGATGGCGCGTTGGAATTCATCCAAATCAAGGTGTTCATCGGGGCGATGATCGAGGCGCGCGTCGCCAGGGCCATAAGCGAGGATGGGGCAATCCCAGGCGCTGGCGACGACATTCCAATCGGCGGTGCCGGTTTTGCGGACGAAGCGCGGCTCGCCACCCTGGGCGCGGATGGCGCCGCGTAGCGCGCGGCTGAGGGGGGAATTGCGCTCGCCCTCGACGGCACTTTCACCACCATATACCCGCAATGAGGCGCCATCGCTCAAGAGTGCGCGACAGTTGCTCGCTAGCGTGCCCGGTTCCAGCGCGGGCGGCAGGCGCAAGCCGATGGTCATGCGGACGGTTTCCTGCAAGCCATCGTCGTCATTGTGGAGGGATTGCAGGGCGACATCCAGTTGTTGGAAGCGCGTGCCGTCACTTCGCGGCCGTAAGACGCGCGTGCCGTCACTTCGCGGCCGTAAGACGCGCGTGCCGTCGCTTCGCGGCCGTAAGATGCGCGTGCTGTCACTTGGGGGATTGGGAGGTGAAGCGTGGCCAGACGCATGGTCGCGTTTCTTGGGCGCGTTGTGGTCGGCGGCGAGTTTTTGTACGCGTTGCCAATAGGCCAACGCGTGCTCGAGGCCGCCGCGCTGCGGCCCGGCGCTATGCCCCAGCGGGCCACGCCATAGCCAATCGAGCAACAAGCGTCCTTTGTAAGCGAGCGTGATGCGCTCCCAACCCGAGGGCTCGCCAATGAGGCAGGCGGCGGGTTGGAATTGATTGCGGATGTGGCGTGCGCCGCGAGAAGAGGGGGCTTCTTCCTCGACGGCACCGACGACGACGACGCGCCAAGTGGAGGGTATTGACAGTTCGGCCGCGGCGGCGGCGAAGGCGCAAAGGGGCCCCTTCGCGTCCACAGCGCCGCGGCCATAAAGGCGGCGCCCGACGCGTCGCAGCGGTGGTTGCCCACGGAAGGTGTCGATATGTCCGAGTAGCAGTAGTGTGCGTTTGCCTTGGCCACGGATGCCGACCGCGTTGCCGACGGCATCGCGATGGGCCTCATCATAGCCTTGCGCCGCCAGCCAGGCTACCAAGTGATTAGTGGCGGCGTCTTCTTGCCCAGATGGCGAGGGAATGGCCACCAAGTCGCGCAACAGCGCCTCGCTGGCGGCTCTCATTTGCGCAAGACGCGGTCCAGCGCTCCAATCAGCCTTTCCGCCTCAGCCAATTGCAATATCAGCGGCGGTAGCAAGCGCAACACGCCCTGCCCCGCCGGTAGCGCCAGGACCCCTTCTTCTTGCAATTCCCGCAAGATGGGGGTAACGCGCGCGCGCAGTTCCAACCCGAGCAAAAAACCGCGCCCCCGCAGCGCGCGCACGAGCGGCCAACGCCCCCTTTTCTCTTCCAGTTGCGCGCGCAGCCAAGCGCCGCGCTCGCGAACAGTCGCCAAGATGTCCTCGTCGCGCAGGGTATTCAGGGTGGCGATGGCTGCCGCGCAGGCGAGCGGGTTGCCACCAAAGGTGCTGCCATGCGCGCCGCGCGCAATTGTCCCCAAGTCAGCGCGCCAGGCGGCCAGGGCCAAGGGCAGTCCACCACCCAGCCCCTTGCCCAGCGTGAGGATATCGGGGAGCACGGCGGCAACTTCGCTGGCGAGCCAATGCCCACTACGACCCAAGCCGCTTTGGATTTCATCGAAAATCAGTAGGGTACCCGTTTCGTCGCAGCGTTCACGCAGGGCACGCAAGTATTCTGCGTTCGCTTCATGGACGCCGCCCTCACCCTGTAGTGGTTCGATGACGACGGCGGCGGTCGATTCGTCGATGGCGGCGCGCGCGGCCACGGTATCGTTGTAGCGAACGCGGCGGACCTTGGGCAACCAATCGCCGTAGGCTTCGCGATATTTGTGATTGGCGCTGAGCGCGAGCGCGCCGAGGGTGCGGCCATGGAAGGCGCGCTGCGCCGCGACAAGACCAGAGCGGCCGCTCTTCAGCCGCGCGACCTTCAAAGCGGCTTCGATAGCCTCGGCACCGCTGTTGCAAAGGAAGAAATGGCCAATTTCAGGGGGGAGGATCGCGCGCAGGGTTTCATAAAGGCGCGCGCGCAGGGGCGAATAGAAGGCTTCGGGCGCGGTGATGAGGCGTGTCGCTTGCGCGCTGACGGCGCTGACGATGGCCGGATGCGCATGTCCGAGCAAGGCGACGCCCATCCCACTGGTCGCATCCAGATAGGGCCGGCCCGCATCATCCCAGACGGTGCAACCGGCGCCGCGTACGAGGCTGAGTGGGCGTTTGCCATAGGCTCCGGAACCGTAGCGGTCTTCGAGCGAGCGTTCGTCTGAGACTGAGTGTTCAGCCATATCGGTTCTCTTGAGCGTCATGCGTGAAAACAAGTGCCGTCCCCGGCCAGGGCCGCGGTCAGGGGGTGTGGTTGGCGGCCATCGCTGATGCGCACCCAGCGCAAGCCGCCCGCTAGCGCCTCTTGCGCGCCGAGCACCTTGCGCTTCATCCGTCCCTGCGCCCAAGTGAGCGCTTCTGGCAAGCGCGACCGCGACAACTCTCTTACCAGGCTCGCTTCTTTGGGATAGTGCCGATAAAGCCCGTGCACATTGCTCAGGATGAGCAAGCCCTCGGCGCCGAGGGCGACGGCGACGGCCGCGGCTGCGCGGTCGCCATCCACATTGAGGGGCCCATCGTCACTCGCCGCCAGCGGTGGCAAGACGGGCAATTCCCCTGCCGCGAGGGCGGCGCGCAGGGGCGCGACCGCGACCCCCTCAATATGGCCGCTGTAATCGTCGCGGATGACGCGCGTGCGCCCCGCGATGACGGCGCGGAGCGAAGATTTACGGCGCGCTTGCAGGACCAATGCTGTTTTTGCCGTCAACGAGCGGGGGCGGAGTTGCGACGCGCGCAATTCCGCGCAGATCGTTGTATTGAACTGCAGGGCCGCCTCGACGAGCAAGTCGCGTGTCGCCGCGTCGGTGTGACGATAGCGATGGCCGGAGGGTGAGGTCAACATACGCTGGGGTTGGCCGCGTGTCGCCGCCAGCTCAGCCATCACACCGCTGAGGCCATGCAGGATGACGGTCGGCCGGCCCAACTGCGCCAAGTCTTCGGCGATTGCCGTTAGATTGGGGCCCGGCGCGCCGCCGATTTTCAGCACCAACAAGCCCTTCTCGTTGATTTTGGGGGTTGGTGCGCTCATGGGTAAAAGCCGGCGAAGCGCAGGCCCTCCCTTTCTTCCCGACCGAGCATCAAGTTCATCGCTTGTACGGCGCTGCCGGCTGCGCCCTTCCCCAGGTTATCCAGCGCCGCGACGATGGTCACCCTTCCCGCATCCCAAGCGAAGCCCACATCGCAGAAATTGGTCCCGGCGACGACGCGCGGCTCTGGTAGGCGATGCAAGCCACGCCGGGCGCTCACGAGACGCAGGAAGGGCTCTGCGGCGAAGGCTTCGCGGTAGAGGCGCCAGAGGGATTGCTCGCTCAACGATATCGCCGCTGGCAAGCGTGCCAGCAGTTGGATACCGCGCACCATCTCCACCGCAGTCAGGCTGAGCATCAGGTCTGATGCGAAAAATTGCTCCCATTCTGCCAGGTGTCGATGCTGCGCGGTGCTATAGACGCGCAAGGCGCCGCTGCGAACGGGGTGATGGCTGGCGGCATTGGCGGTCGTGCCCGCTTCAGAAGAACCGACACGCAGGTCCACCACTGCGCTCTCCAACAAACCAGCGCGCGCCAATGGCCCCAGCGCCAGGATTAGCGCGCTCGCGTTGCAGCCGACGCCGCTGACATATTGCGCACCGCGCAGCTCCGCGCGCTTCAACTCCGGCAGGCCATACACAAAGCGCGGCAACCAAGTGGGTGCGGCATGAGGCTCACCATACCAGCGCTCGTAGGCGGCAGCGTCTTCGAGGCGGAAATCGGCAGAGAGATCGAGGATGCGCGGTGCCAGGCCTGCGTAATGCTCGATGTGTTTTTGTGCTTCGCCATGCGGTAGGCAAAGGAAGAGCAAATCGCATTCTCCCAATTCTTCCGGCGCCGCGAAGCGGGCGGTGCTTTGGCCACGCAGTTGGGGGTGGATCTGGGCGAGTGGGCGCCCGCAATGCCGTCGGCTGGTGACCTGAGTGATTTCCACACCGCCATGGGGCAGGAGCAAGCGCAGGAGCTCGCCGCCGACATAACCGCTGCCGCCGACGATGCCAACGCGCGTCAACGCGCCGGTCATGCCGCCTCCTTATGGTCATGGGCGCAGTCGCGCACATATTCCGCCACCGCCGCCGCGATATCCACGCCGGTGGGCGCGCTGGAGTTGCGAAACTCCATCGTGTGGTTGATTTCATTCAACAGGAGATCTCCCGCGGGTGTTTCCAATAGATCTAGGGCCAACAAGCCGCCACCCACCGCGCGCGCCGCGCGGACGCTGAGCGCAGTCAACTCATCCGTTAGGGGGCAATTGCTGGCCGTTCCGCCGCGCGCCGTGTTGGTGATCCAATGGTCAGAATGGCGGTAGATTGCGCAGAGCGGTCGCTCGCCGATGATGAAGACACGGATATCGCGGCCCGGTTTTTCGATGTATTCCTGGGCGTAGGTGCTTTGCTGGGCATAACCGCCGAGGGTCTGGCGGTGCTCCAGGATGGCCGTTGCCGCCTCTTCATCGCCGACGCGGGCCAACAAGCGCCCCCAAGAACCCACCAGCGGTTTCAATACCGCGGGGTAACCCAGCTCTGAGAGGGCTGCCAGCGCGGCTTCTGGGGTGAAGGCCAGGCGCGCGGCGGGTTGGGGGATGCCCGCGCGCGTCAGAGCCAGGGTGGTGCGCGCTTTGTCGGCGCAGATGGCCGCGGTTTCGTAGCGGTTCAACGCTGCGACACCCCAGCTGGCCAGGGCTGCCGCTAGCGCCAGACCGCGCGATTGGCTGACGCTGCGGATGAGGATTAGCGGATAGTCGTGCCAGGGCCGGCCACTTGGCGCCGCCTGCTCAGCGCCGGCCGTCAGGTCCAGCCGCACCTCGCGATCCAATAAGACATCGCAATTGAGGTCCGCGTCTGCGAGCGCTCGGAGGAGCAATTTCTCCTCGGCCCGTAGATGCGTGGCGAGCATGGCGATGCGGAGGGCGCTCATTCCCCCCAATCTTCTTCGCAGGGAGGCGCCAGCGTGAGCGTTAAAGGTTGCAGCGAAACGACCTCCAATTCGCTACTGCATTCCGCACAGGTGATGAGCTCGTTGAGCATCAGGTCGGCAGTTGTGGTTTGCGGTGCCTCACAGGTGGGGCAAAAGGTGATTTCTGCGACTGCTTGCGTTCCCGACATTTCCTTCTCTCCTCAATAAGCCAGCTTGCTCTGGCCGGACACAAAAAAACCGCCCGGTTGGGCGGTTGGAAAGCATGCTTAACAAGCCAAAACGCCCAGGTCTTATGGGTGCTTGGCCTTCTTGCCCAATTCGTTGATGAACCAGGGATTCAACATGCTTCTTCTCCTCAATCTTGATGTTAAAACAAGTCGTATGCGCCTGTCAAGGCCAAATTGCTCGGTGTTTTCGGTGGCTGTACCGGTTTCATTCAGCGGTCTTCGCGTCGACGATTTCGCTGATGTAAAGGGTCCAAGGCTCGTTGGCGCTGCTGATGGTCAGCAGGAATTGGCAATCCGGGCTGCTGACATCGATGATGCGCGCGGCGCCCCCGTCGGCCTGCCCGCGCGAGAAGGCGCCGGCGCTGCGGTCGCGATAAGCGCAAAGCCCCGCTTCCAACTCCAGCGCGGCGTTCAAATAGCCCGCGGTGTCCACGGTCAGGGAGTGGCTACCTTGCGGCAAAATTATCGGGCCGAGGATGGGTTGCATGCCCTCTTCCTCGCTATTGAAATGCCAACCCTGACATCTTGCTTCGGTTTGCGCGAGCAAGAGGCGCAATACGCGCAGGGTGTCTCGTTGCTCCTCGGTGCTTTGCGCGGGGAGCAGCTTGGCGGCGGCAGAGAGGGTGCGCAGCAAATCCGTGGGTGCGCAATCCATCTCCTGGGCTGAGGCCGGGGCAGAGGACGCGGGCCAGAGGCAAAAAGACAAGGCCAGCGCGAGGGAATGGATGAAAATTTTGCGCATCGCTCTTCGCATAGGGCCATTGTGGGCGAAAATGCGAGGCGCGCAACTGGCAAGATGCACGCCGGCGAAAAGGGAGCGGAGAAAAGCCCCACCGGTGCCTCTCGGTGGGGCTTCTTTGGGTTTGCGCTTCAATATTGACGCGGGTTAGGCAATCATTCGTCGCTCGTCTCGCTGACATTCACACTCAGGGTGTAATCCCCCGCGCCTTCATCCAGCGCGCTGGCGACTTCCAGTAACAAGGGGAAATCGGCCGGTATTTGTAGGTTGAGAAAGCCGGAGTTGAGCCCGTCCAAGTTGTCGTTGGCGAGCAGCACATTCTCATCGCTATCCAATATATTCAGCACCGTATCCAGCTCGCCGGCTTCGTCATAGAGGCGCAGGTCGTAGAAACCGCCTTCGTTGACTACAAAGGAATAAAGCACACGCTGACGGGGTTGGAGGTTGCCGTTCACCTTTTCGCCCACGGCGATGTTGCCGCCATCGATGATTTCCAGGGAAGTGGCTTCTTCCAGGTGGGCGATGGCCTGATCCAGGATGGGGTCGCCCTCGCTAAAAAGCGTTTCTTCATCCACCGGGACGCGAATATCGGGGATGACGCCGACGCCTTCCAAGATGATTTCGCCATCGGTGCCGACTGGCCGCACGATGGAGAATTGGACCAATTCGTCGCCGGGCATTTTAAAACGCTCTTGCGCGCCGGCGAGACCGCCCGTTGGGTATTGCCCGATGGCGACAGCGCGCTCGCTGCTGGATAGGATATGGGAGAAGAATTCACAAGCGCTGCTGCAATTGGGGCCGATGAGAACGGCGATTTCACCATTATAGCGCAGCCCTTCGGGTGGGAGGTACATCTGGCTCTGGAAGCGATCGTCGGTCACGAATTCATCCAGGTCTTCGTCGTAGCTCCAACCTTGATCCAATTCCAGTGGCTCATCGAAGAAATAGGCCGTCATCTGGTCAACGAGGAAGCCGCTGCCGCCGCCGTTTTGGCGCATGTCGATGATGAGGCCGGCGGTGCCCGCTCCGTTCATCGCCTTCATCAAGCGTTCCCATAGCTGAATTTGCAGCAGGTCATTATCGGAAAAACTGTGGATTTTCACATAAGCGAAATCCACATCTTCCAACAATTCGTATTCTAGGGGGAGTTCGAAACCCGTCAGGCCGACATTGAAAGATGAAAATCGGAAGCTGTCGCGCTCGCCGCTGGGGTTGAGGGTGACCTCGTTGCTCTCTTCGTCGTCGGGGTTGCGATAGGTGAGCGTGACGCTTTCGCCGATGGGGAAGCGCGTCACATAGCGCAGCTGTTGCAAGCGGAGCGTATGGGCGGTGCTGAAGGGGCTGGACCAGGGCAGCGTGGCGGCGATGGCTTCGGCGATGGGCTGGCCGTTGATGGCGAGAATCTCTGCGCCCAACTCAACGCCCGCTTCTTGGGCTGGTTCGCCTTCACCCAAGTAATTGACGATGATGCGGCCGTCATCCAAATCGCGGATGGCGATGCCCAGGCCGCCGGCGGTGTCTGCCTGAAAACCCTGGTTGTCGAAGGCGGTTGAGCCATGGTGGCCGTCGTCGATCGCCCAGGTGTATAGCATGAGCGCGCGTTGGTAGGCCAATTCGTTGGCGGCCTCGATTTCATTCGCCTCAGCGAGGAGGGAATCGGCTTCGGCTTGGTGGGAATCCGCTTCGGCCTCCCGAGAGGCAACCTCTTCTTCCGTGAGTTCTTCATTCTCCGCTTCGGCGCGTAGTTCCTCGGCTTTCTGGCTGTGTTCTTCGGCTCGCGCCCTAATTTCTGCTGCTGTTGCTGCGTTGGCGGCGAGTTCAACGAAAGTGGGCCGATGCTCGGCGGCGATGGCTTCCCAATCCACCGCTTTGAGTTCGGTGAAGGCGTAACGCGCGGCCATATGCTCCAGCATCGCGTCAAAAGCTTCGTCGTAGGCGAGTGCGGAGAAATCGTGCAATTCGGCGGCTTCGCCTTCGATGAGGTCGACCGTCGCTTCGCGAGAGCGGTCGAAAATGAAGGGTTCTTCATCCAGTTTCACCAGGGTATAGCCAGCCGGCAGGCCAACAATGGGGTCATCTTCGGTGAAGAGCAGGCCATCGTCGCCAAAACCGTTGGGGAAACCTTGATTCGCGTCAGGGGCATAGATGAGCAACACACCCCCTTCAATTTCGTAGAGGGTCTCGATGGCGGCGCTGACGCGGGTGGAAACATAGGCCGTCGACCAACCGCCACCATAGAGGTCGCGTTGTTCCAGATAGGGGTCGCCATAGACATTGTTCCAATAGGCAACGGCGTAGACCATCACACCGCTATCCCTTTCACCGTCGTTGTCGACATCGCGTTGGCTGGCGGCCGGCTCGATGGGCAGACTGATGCTATAAGTGAAGGGTGAAATGAAGAAGTCACTCGTGATTTGGCCGAGCACTTGCGAGGCGGGTGGCATGAGGAAATTCTCATCACGGTCGACGAAACCCGCTTGGTCTTCGAGGATAACGAGCGGCTCGGCGACGCCATCGGTGAAGAAAGCGTTGGTGTAAGCGACTTCGCCAGTGATGCGGATGGGCCCGCCCTCGTCATTCTGAATGATGGCAGGCGGGAATGGAGAATCCTGGGCATTGAGACTGAGCGGTGCGATGGCGAGCGCCAAAAGACCGCACATTGTCACTAAACGAGCGATTGGAAGCATCGTGGACTCCTTAAGTCGAAATTTGCTAGGGGAATGGTCATTATAATGCTGAGGCGGTCAGGATGGTTGGTGGCGGCCGGTTTTTAGGCGCTCCCAGATGGCGAACAAGAAGCCGCCAATCAGGATGGGCGCGAGTGGATAGACGATGGCGTAGATGCGCGGCTCCGGCGCATCCACGGCGGCGATGACGATGACATAGGCTGACAATAAGAAGGCGATGGCCCGATAGAAGCGTTGCTTGGTGAAAGCGGCCCAAATCAGCGCTGGGAAGGCGAGGAAGCGCAGCGCATTCAGCGGTGCCCAGAGGGCCGTGAAAAGCGCGATCCCCGGCCGCCAGACCCAATGGCCGTTGTAAAAAACGGTGGGCTCTACTTCCGCTGCGCGTGCGAAACCGAACACCCCGCCGCTGTTCTCGTATTGGATGGTATCCGCAGGGGGCAGCGTGAAATCGGGATAAGAACCCATCGTGAGTGGTGGTTGGAGTAGTTGCCAGACAATCCCGGGGATGCCCAACAGGTAGCGCAATGGGTCCGCAGCGACCGTTTCGAAGAAAACGCCGCGCAAGAGGTGGTCGGCCGCGCACACCCCTAGATAAGGATAAAGCCAATAGGACATGTGCTCGATGCTCCGAGTCCGAAGTTCTCGGGCGCCGCTGGGCTGCTTGAGGAAGGCGTCGCGCGCTGTCTCCCCCATCCAGGGCTCAGCATTTTCCCAATAAGGGTATGTTGATGAATACCAGAGCCGATACTCTTTCGCATTCGCATGTTCGGGTAACGGGGGTATCGCGGCCAGGTGCAGCAAGCGCGCTGAATCTGGGCCATTTTCCGCTCGTATCGTCAATCCGGAATACAAAACCTCTTCGACCAGGCTGAAGGATGAGATGCAACTGATATCCCAGACACCGGTGGCGGGTACTTGTAAGGCAGCGATCACCAAGATGACCGGGGTCGTGGCACTCAACCCAAAGAGTGCGAAATTGTGGAGGCGCCGACGCCAGGGCAGATTGCTGACGCAAAGTAACAGAAGGCCCAGGCTCAGCGCGATTGGCGCAAAGTTCCAACGCCCCAATACACCCCAGCCGGCGACCAGGCCGGCGGTGACGAGCAAGCGCCAGCTGCGGCGCCGCTCCGCATGATGCAGGAGCCACAATACGAAAATCAAACAGAATGCGACCATCCAGACGGGTAGGCTGACATGAGCCCATTGCAGGGCAAAAGGATCTGCTAGGCTCAGGATGGCGATGAATAAAGCGCCCCGTGGCGAATGACGCTCCCGCAAGATGTCGTAGAGTAAGAAGGGTATGGTCGCGGCCAACACAACTTGGAAGAGCAGCTCAACGCGTTCATCGTAGCGACCGAAAAGATCGCCGATGGCCGAAGCCGGCGCGATGAATAGCGGGTAGCCAGGTGGATAGCGCAGGTTGCCAAAGGGTTCGCCCGCCAGGATTTTGCTCAACATATAGCGGTTGAGACCTTGGGAATCGTCTTGCCCACCCAGCGGGTAACTGATGAACATGACACCGCGGACGAGTAGCGTGCAAGCGAGCAGGATGAGCAGGTGGCGCCTGGTGCTCATGGCTGGATATCCGCTGTGGCTTGTAGGATTGAGAAATGCGCGCTCTTGGCGACGGGCGCCAGGCGAGTGTCCATTTCCTCGCCGGAATAGAGGGTGTCCAGGCTCGGGCGATGAGCGGGGAGTATGAGATAATCGGCTTGATAATGTCGCGCCGCCGCGAGGATGCTATCGCGTTCGTCGAAGGGCGTCACCAGCGCATAAAAGCCAAGGTAATTGAGAATCCAGGGGTCTTCGCCCATGACCGTGATGCGTCCATCGTCGTTGGCATCCCCCAAGGTATTCAGCGTATCGCGCAGTTGCCGATAGGGAGCGAGGTAAGTTTGGACCACCTTCATCTCCTGCCGCACGAATTCGACACCATTCAACGCCATGAAAATTACGATGATCACTGCCAGGGTATGCGCCGCCGCTCGCGGGCGCAAATAGTTTTCCAGTGCCCAGGTGGCTGGCAAAGCCAACCAAGGGATCAGGGCGAGTTGACTCTTCTTGAATGAGCCGCCCATGGAATGAAAGGGCGCGAAGACGGTGTAAAAAAGGTAGAGGGTGAAGAAAAAGGCGATGGGCGCCGCCAATAGTAACCAATGGTCACGCGCGCGCCGCCAGGCCAATCCGCAAAGCCCCAGAAAAGCCAGTGCGGGTAAGGCGATATCCAGACTGGTGTAGGCTTGCTTGATATTGGAGAGAGCGTGGAAGGCGATGTTGCCCAGGATGTTGCGCCAGCCCCAATCCAGATAATGGTCTAGGTTGATTTCTCGATTGTAGGTGTATTCGTCGTTGAAATGGGTCTTAAAAAAAGTTGGCCCGCTGGGGAGGAGTTGGCCGTATAGCATCTGGTTACGCCAAAGCCAGGGGGTTACGATGATCGCCAGTGAGAGAAACATCAGCGCCACCCAGCGCCAGGGGATCGATCGCTTGCCAAAGCGTCGCCAGAGGCCGATGGCGAGGGCCAGCGCGGGTAACAAGAGGATGCCATCCAGGCGTGTCAGCCAGGCCAGACCCGCAAAAATGCCGCTCAAGACCAGCAAAGGTGGCCGGCGGCGCATCCCCTCGCTGAAGCAAAGCAGCGCCAAGCCGACCCATAGCGCGTAACTGATTGGGGTGTCAGTGCGCACCGAGCCGAGCATGAACTCCGGGATGAAGAGCACCAGAGCCGCGGCCGTCAGTTGAGAAGCTGGCGACAGTCTCGCCACCCGCGCGATGCCCCAGGCCAGCGCGGATAGGGAAGTGCTGATGATGGTTGAAGGCAGCAAGGCGGCCAGAAGACTTGGTCCGAAAACAGCCATACTGAGCGCTGGCCAGACTGCCGCCAACGGCATCCAATAGTCGATGGGGTGTGTCAAATCGGCTGGTGCTTGGTGGTATTGCCAGATGTAATCGATGACGAAACCGCGGCCGGCCGCCAGGCTGCGTGCGAGGTTGTGGTAGTGGTTTGGGTCAAACAAGCCCGGATGTTCGGCGAGCAGCGCCAAAATCAGCCGCAAAGACCAGCCTGCGATGAGCAATAAGGCGAGTTGGCGGCCGGGGCGCTGGGCGCGCGCTAGTGATTTGAGCATTCAACCTATTCTATTCCTCCTCGCTATTCTGGCTAGCCAGCGCGCGGCGATACGATTTTTGGTGGCCAATTGTTGCCATTTCTCCGTGTCTTTGGCTGGCAGTTCATCGGCGCGTCGCTAAAATGGGCGCGAAGGGTTGAGGGAAAGGGCGACGATGAGCGAAAATGCGAAACCAGAGCGGAAGACAATCGATAGCGAGTGGTTCCATCCTCCCGCCGCCATCGCCCAGTCCGCTCATATCCCGGACCCCGATGCGCTTTACGCCCAAGCGGCCGCCGATCGCCTCGCTTTTTGGGAAGAGCGCGCCAAAACGCTGCAATGGTATCGGCCTTGGGAACGGGTATTGGATGATGAGGATGCGCCTTTCTATCGCTGGTTCACAGGCGCGCAAACCAACATCACCCTCAACGCCCTCGATCGACATCTCGAGACCCCCACCCGCAACAAAATTGCCTTGATTTGGGAGGGTGAGCCGGGCGACCAGCAAGTCTATTCCTATTGGCGCCTCAGCCGTGAGGTCAACCGCTTCGCGACGGTGCTCCTGGGCCTGGGATTGGAAAAGGGTGACCGCGTCACCATTTATATGGGGCGCATCCCCGAAATTGTCATCGCCATGCTCGCTTGTGCCAAGATTGGCGCTGTCCATAGCGTCGTCTATGGCGGTTTCTCCGAGCAAGCGCTTGCCGGCCGCATCGAAGATGCGCAAAGTCGTGTGCTCATCACCCAAGATGGCGCCTGGCTGCGTGGCAAAATTGTCCGCCTCAAGGACACCGTCGACGCCGCCTTGCAACAAAAGCCCATCGTCGAGACGGTCGTCGTCGCCCAACGCGTTGGGCAGGAAATCCATATGCAAGAAGGTCGTGATTATTGGTGGCATGAGCTGATGGCCGCGCCTGGAGCGCGAAGACCAGCAGAAACGGCGATCTTGGACGCTGAAGACCCGCTCTTCATCCTCTATACCAGCGGCACAACTGGCAAGCCCAAAGGCGTTCTGCATACGCATGGCGGTTACCAAGTCTACACCGCGACGACGCTGCAATGGGTTTTTGACATTCGTGAGGGCGACCGTTGGTGGTGCGCGGCGGACCCGGGTTGGATCACCGGCCATTCTTATATCGTCTACGCGCCGCTCATCCTGGGGGCGACCAGCTTCCTCTACGAGGGCGCACCCACCTACCCCGCACCGGACCGCTATTGGCGCATGATCGCGGAGCATGGCATCAGCATCCTCTATACGGCGCCGACGGCCATCCGCGGTTTGATGCGTTATGGGGATGATTGGGTGAAAAAGCATGACCTGAGCAGTTTGCGCCTGCTCGGCTCTGTCGGAGAGCCCATCAACCCCGAGGCCTGGAAATGGTATCATCGCGTCGTCGGCGGCGGTCGTTGTCCCATCATGGATACTTGGTGGCAAACGGAGACGGGGGGCATGATGATCACACCGCTACCCGCAACGCCCCTCAAACCGGGTAGCGTCGCGCGCCCTTTCCCCGGTATCGAAGTGGATGTCGTCGATGACGCCGGTCAATCCTGCCCGCCGGGCGTCGATGGCAAATTGGTCATTCAATCGCCTTGGCCCAGCATGTTGCGGACAGTCCACGGTGACCCACAACGCTATATCGACCAATACTGGAGCGAATTTGCCGAGCAGGGCTGGTATCTGGCCGGCGATAGCGCGCGCCGCGATGAAGATGGCTATCTTTGGATCATCGGCCGTATGGACGATGTCATCATTGTGAGCGGTTATCGTTTGGGAACGGCCGAGATCGAGAGCGGGCTCGTCAGCCATGCGGCCGTCGCTGAAGCGGCCGTCATCGGCGTGCCGGATGAATTGCGCGGCAATCAAATTCGTGCTTTTTGCATTCTCGTCGCGGGTGCCGCGGGTGGCGAATCTTTGGTGTCGGAGCTGAAACAGCACATTCGTCGTGAGGTCGGCCCCATCGCCGTGCCGGCAGAAATTGAGTTTGTGGAAACCTTACCCAAGACACGCAGCGGCAAGATTATGCGGCGCGTGTTGAAAGCGCAGGCGCAGGGCTTGCCCTTGGGCGATTTGAGCACGCTGGAGGATTAGGGCAACGACTGGGGCGATTCAAGCAGTTGACTGGGCCAAAATGTGTCGAAGACCGCCGTCAGCACCGCGAATCGTCCTGAAAAAAGGGAGGAGTACCCGAGGGATTGCGCTCATCCCAACACCCTCGCGGCGCGCTCAATCCTCGTAATGGATGGTTTGCCGTCGACCCGAGCGCGCCGCCGCCAGCAAGGCATCGCAGAGGACGGCACAACGATAGCCATCTTGAAAATCGGCGCCGATGGGCGCGACCGCGGCATCGGTCACGATGCAATGCAGTAGGTGAGCGATCTCTTGCGTGAAGGTGTGTTCCCAGCCCAGGATATGGCCGGGTGGCCACCAGTTGGTCAGCCAGGGGTGCTCGGGCTCCGTTGCCAAGACCCGGCGGAAACCGCGCGCCGCGGCATCGTCGGCGAGCGAGTAAAGTTGAAATTCGTTCAGTCGCTCCAGATCGAAGCAGACGCTGCCGCGCTCGCCGTTGATTTCCAGGCGCAGCGCGTTTTTGCGGCCAGCGGCGAAGCGTGTCGCCTCCAGCGTACCCAAGGCACCATTCTCGAATTCCAGTAAGCCGACCACGGCATCGTCCACCGTGACTGCTGCGTTGCCGCTTCCTCCGGGTAGGGGTCGTTGCTGGATGAAGGTGCGCGTCTGCGCGGAAACGGCGCCGATTTCGCCGACGAGGTAGCGGGCCAGGTCGAGGGCATGGGCGCCCAAATCACCGAGGGCGCCGCTGCCGGCCCGCGCCGCGTCCAAGCGCCAGAGATGCGGTGTGTCATGATGTGGCAGCAGCCAATCCTGTAGGTAGACGGCGCGAAAATGATGTATCTGCCCCAGCGCCCCGCCTTCGATCAGCAAGCGTAACTGACGGATTGCCGGTACGAAACGGTAGTTGAAAGCGGTCATATGCTTGACGCCGGCCGCGCGCGCCGCTTCCAGCATCGCCAGCGCCTCGGCGGCATTGCGCGCCAGGGGCTTCTCGCAGAGTAGGTGGATGCCGCGCTCGGCCGCGGCGATGCAGGGTGCGGCATGGATATCGTTCGGCCCGCCGTTGTCCAGCAACTGGATTTCTCCGGAGTCCAACATCGCTCGCCAATCGGTATGGGTCTTCTGGGCACCATAACGCGCGGCCGCCGACCGTAGTGCCTTTTCATCACGCCCGCAGAGTGCGGCCAGGAAAGCGTGCGCAGGCGGTTCGACCAGCATATGGTTCACCTGGCGGATGGCGTTGGAATGGGCTTTACCCATGAAGGCATATCCCAGCAAACCGATGCCGATGGATGGGGTTGTCTTTCCCCCGTCTGGCGACGAGCCAACAATCATTTCTTCACCTCCAGCGCGCTCATGGTTCAGCCTGCGTCCGCTTTCAACGCTTCCTCAAAACCCGCCATCGGTGGCGGAAAGACGCGTTCGCGCAACAGGGTCAGTGCCTCGCGGGCGCCGTATTCGCGTTCCATGCTGCTATCTTCCCATTCCACCGAGAGTGGGCCTTCGTAGCCGATTTGCTTCAGGGCGCGCAGGATGGCATCAAGGTTCATCTCGCCGCGCCCGGGCGAGACAAAATCCCAACCGCGCCGCGGGTCACCAAAGGGCAAGTGGCTGGCGAGGCTGCTGTTGCGCCCGTTCAAGTTGCGGGCGCTGTCTTTGATATGCACATGGAAGATGCGCTCTGGGAAGGCGTGGAGCAGCTCAACCGGGTCGATGCCCTGGGGGATGAGGTGGCTGGGGTCGAAGTTGATGCCGAAGGCCGGGTGGCCGTCAATGGCCTTGAGCGCTTCTTGGAAGGTATGGATATCGTAGGCGATTTCGGTGGGGTGTACTTCCAGTGCGAAGCGGATGCCGAGGCGTTGGAATTCATCGAGAATGGGGCGCCAACGTACGGCGAAATCGGCGTAGCCGGCGGCAATTTCCGCGCGCGGCGTTGGTGGAAAGGGGTAGAGCTTGCCCCAGATGCTGCTGCCAGTGAAGCCACAGACAACGGTGACCCCGAAGCGCGCGGCGGCGGCGGCACTGCGCATCATTTCGCTGGCGGCGCGCTGGCGCACCCCCTCCGGCTCGCCATCACCCCAGATTTCTGGGCTGACGAGATCGCGGTGACGGGCATCGATGGGGTCGCAGACGCATTGTCCGACCAAGTGGTTGGATATGGCCCAGCAACGCAAACCCCGCTCCGCGAGGGTGGCGCGGATGGAATCGCAATAGCCATCCTCGTCGAGGGCCCGTTGGACGGAGAAATGATCGCCCCAGCAAGCCAGCTCGAGACCATCGTAACCCCAATCGCCGACGCGGCGCGCCAGTTCTTTGAGGGGCAAATCGGCCCATTGGCCGGTGAAGAGGGTCAGGGGATGGGGCATGGGGCCTCCTGGAATTTCAGCAGCGTATTGAGGGGATTTTAGCAGGGGTGGTCACCGTTGATGAAGCAAAGGATAATGTGGACAGAATTTCATTCAGGAAATGGGTGTACACAAAAAATGAAAGTGCGTATCCAACCCCTTGAAATTGAGGTGCTGAAAGAGAAGCCTTTTGCGAACGATCTCCTCGAGCGGCAGGAGTTTGTGGAGATATTGTCAAACCTCATCGGTAATTTTGATGGCCCTTGCGTCCTGGCGCTGGATGCCATTTGGGGGGCGGGCAAATCCACTTTTCTCAAAATGTGGACGCAACACTTACGGAACCATAAATTTCCTGTTGTCGAATTCAATGCATGGGAAACTGATTTCTCAGGAGAGCCTCTCCTCGCTCTTGTCGCGGAATTGACCGAAGGTCTTGGCCAATACGATCCATCGCTGAAACAGAGGTTACAAAAGATCCGGAAGACGCTGGCGTCGGTGGCGAATTTGGCCATTCGGGTTTTCCCACCGCACTTGCTGGTCCACATGATTCCAATTCCAGGTTTTGCTGCAATCGCAGAAAAGGGGGTGGATGCGCTCTTGTCCTCCCATTTCGGTAAGCGCTTGGACGAGTATTCACAAGCGAGAGAATCCTTGCATGATTTTAGGAATGTGCTGCAATCCTTGTCAGAATCCAAAGACGGCCGCCCTTTGGTCATCATCATCGATGAACTCGACCGATGCCGTCCCTCATACGCCATTGCGCTCCTTGAAATTGTCAAGCATCTCTTCATGGTGGATAATGTCGTCTTTGTGTTGGCGATAAACCGCGACCAGCTGGCAAATTCCATCAAAGCCCTCTACGGAAACTGCTTCAATGCCAAGGCATACCTCGAACGGTTCTTCGACTTGAATTTACGCCTCCCGCCCACTCAAGGACGCGAGAACTTCATCCGAGCGAAGTTGGAGAAGATGCTCCAGTTTCCAAAAAACGAAAGCGCAGGCGATTGTCACAGGCTTTTGGTGCACTTTTTTCGCTCCGATGCCCTCAGCGCTCGCGAGATCGAACGTGCCATTCTCCACCTAAGGTTGGTGTTCGCGTCAATACCTGAAAACAACCGGTATTTCACCTCAATAATCACCGTGCTTTTGATTGCACGAACCTTGGATAGCGATATTTACCATCGTTTCATCCACAAGCAGATTTCGGATCAGCAATTTGCTGATGCAATCCTCAAGCAGGCGGATCTACCGCGGGTACCATGCAGTAGTGTATTTAATAATACTATAGCCTATTTTGAATCCGTCATCATCGTGGGGCCAAATGAGCGCCAAATTTCCGATAATCGTGGGGGAGGAGAATGGAGTTCCCCTTTGCTGAAATCGTATGAAGAGAAGGCTAAGGAAACAAGCCCTGACGGGAAATATGCTGAGCAAGTTATCACACATGTTCGGAGATTAGAGGATCACTGTCGCAATTCTCAGTTCCACATAGCTGGAGGATTGGGGTTCGAAAAATCGATTCGTCGCCTCGAATTGCTATCGCCCGAGCTCACGAAGGAGAGCGCAGAATCGGATAATCCTTGAATTCGCCCGCAAACATTCGCTCATTATGAGCCAATGTCTCCGCCGCCCCTGGCCCTCCGTCTTTCCCAAAAGCGAAGCAGCTCCCCAACCCAAAGTACCGGCGAGGTTGCCAGTGCCACCAAAAGCCAATCCTCGAGGCGCAGGGGCGTCGTGCGGAAAACCGCGCCGCCCCAACTGACCAGCGCCAGTTGCCCCAACAACACGATGCCCAGAATCAACGCGAAACTGGGATTTTTCTGCCAACCGACCAGGGCTGAGCGCCGTGTTCCGGTCACGCGCGCATTCAGCAAATTCCAAAGTTGCAGGAAGACGAAGGCGGTGAAAAAGACGCTTTCCGCGTAGAGTTGGCGCGCGCCGCCATCGTACTCACTCGCCGCGAGCACCCACAAGAAAGTCGCCAGAGCCACCACGAAAAGGCCGCCCACGAGGAAGATCTGTATGGCCAGGCGCCGTGTCAGGATGAAGGCTTGCGGCGGGCGTGGGGGGCGGCGCATCTCGTTATCTTGCGGCGCCTCGGTTGCCAGAGCCAACGCTGCCAGCGTATCCATGATGAGGTTCACCCAGAGCATCTGCGCGATGGTCAGCGGGAAAGGAACCCCCAGGAAGGGCCCCAGTAAAGCCACCCCCAGCGCCGTCAAGTTGATGGTCAGCTGGAAAAGGAGGAAGCGCTGGATGTTGGCATACAGCCCACGGCCCCAGCGCACCGCGCGCACGATGCTGGAAAAGGCGTCGTTGAGCAAGATGATATCGCTCGCTTCTTTGGCAATTTGGTCACCGGAACCCATCGCCAGGCCCACATGCGCGGCGTTCAGGGCCGGCGCGTCGTTCACGCCGTCGCCGGTCACGGCCACGACCGCGCCACGCGCGCGCAACAGATTCACCAGGCGCGTTTTGTCATGGGGGCGCGCTCGCGAGAGGATGCGCAGGCGCGGCAATTGCGGCGATAAATCTTCATCCGTCTGCGCGGCAAATTCATTGCCGCTGAGGTGTAGAATTGCGCCGGATGCGGCGGCGCTTTCCGACCAAAGCCCGCATTGCCGCGCGACCTCTTGCGCGGTGAGGCCCGTATCGCCAGTGACAATTTTGATATCCACGCCGGCTTGCTGGCATTCGGTGATGGCCGCGCGCACATCTTGACGCAAAGGGTCGATGATGGCCACCAGGCCGAGCCAGGTGAAGCCGCCGGGCAATTCCCCTTCCCTTTGTTCTAGCGCCGTCCAATTCACTCCCTCATCCGTTGCCACTGCGAAGCCAAGGGTGCGCAGGCCGCGGCGTTGGTAATTGACCAAAGTGGTGTTGATTTCGTCCCTGCGTGCGGCGCTCAATGCCGCACAAGCCGCCAAGACCCGCTCGGGTGCGCCTTTGAGATGGATGCTTGTCGTCCCATCGCCGCGGCGCAGGTGGGTCGCCATGAATTTGCGCTCTGTGGAGAAAGGGATTTGCCCGATTATGGCGGAAGCCGCGCGCAGGGTGGCGTAATCCTGGCCTTGCTCCTCGCGGAGCCAGTGCAGTAAGGCGCCCTCGGTGCGGTTGCCGATGAAGGTGGTCGCGCCGGTTTCATCCTGCCCCAGGTTGGCGGTGGAATTGAGGGAAATTGCCTCGGCGATGGGAGCGTCGGCGATGAAATCGGCTTCTTGTACGCGCATCGTGTTTTGTGTGAGTGTGCCCGTCTTATCCGAGCAAATCACGGTGGCCGCGCCGACAGCCTCGGTGGCGTTCATGCGGCGCACCAGGCTCTGCGCGGCCATCATGCGGCGCATCGCGTAGGCTAGGCTCAGCGTCACACTCATCGCCAGGCCCTCGGGGACGGCGACGACGATGATGGTGACGGCGATCATGAAATAACGCAGTAGCTCCTCGCTGGCAGCGGCAGGCAACCATTCCGCTGGCTGGGGTGGTAATGTCCCCAGCGCGACGGCCAATAGCAAAATCACCGCTCCCAGCCCCAAACCCAATGCCAGGGAGAGCAACCAGCTGGGTTGCGGCAAGGGCCATCGCCAACCCGCTTGTGCCAGACCCTGGGTCAGGATGGGTGACCAGACTTGCGCCCCCGCCACCAATCCTCCCAGCGTCAACGCCGCCAAAGTCCACCATTGTCCACCGCGGATTAACAGGGTGCCGCTCGCCACCCCTTGCGCGACCAAGGCGCCGTAAATCGTCAGCGCCACCAACAAACCCACCAGACCAATCAAGCGACTCAGCCGCTCCAATTGGGTATTCAGCGGCGAATCGCTTTCTCGCCCCAATTCCTCTTTCCGCAACGATTCCTGGAGGATGCTGGCGATATAACAACCATCGCCAACCGCGCGCAAGCGCAGCGTCGCTCGCCCATCCGCCACCAAGGTGCCCCGATAGACACGATGCCGCGGGAAGGTCGTTTCGTCCAACTGGCTCGCCTCGGTTACCGCGCGTGGCAATTTGCTGACGGGGATGGCCTCGCCCGTCAAACGAGCCTCGTCTACGCGCAGGGAAAGCGCCGTCAACACCTCGGCATCGGCTGGGATGGCCGCGCCCATCTCCACCAGTACGATGTCGCCCACCACCAACTCATGCCGTGGCACCTCACGCACCTCACCCCCACGCCGCACCACCACGGGCGTTTCCTCATCCACCTGGCTCAGCAGGTCAAACTCGCGCCCGGCGCGAAACTCATTGATGAAACTGAGCGCCGTCGCCAAGAAGATGGCCGAGAGGATGCCGAAACCTTCCAGGAGATCGCCCTCTAGCGCGCCCACGAAAAGGGCCAACAGGGCGGCCAGGCTGAGGATGCGGATGATGGGGTCATCGAACTTTTGGCGGTACAATTGCCACCAAGGCGGCCGCGGCGGCGGCGTAATGCGGTTGGCCCCGTGCTCGGCGCGACTGGCCAGCACTTCCGCTGCCGTTAAGCCAGGCTCTGTGGAATTTCTTTCGCTGTTCTTTTCCATAGCGCGCATCATAGCCCAGCTTACGCCCCAGGTTAGCCCCTAAAGAATGAGGGTATTTTTTCTCACTACCCCCCCCCAAAAAACAAGACAAAATGCCGGCGTTCATCTATACTCCTTTCTTGGGGTCAAGCGAGCGAGGGGTGAGGCGCAATTTGGAATACGAAAAAGAAGCGAGCATGCGGGTGCACACGCGGCAGCCTTTCAACGCCGGTCCGACTTTGGCCCAATTGCGCTCCTCTTTCATCACACCGCCGGAGCGCTTTTTTGTGCGCAACCACGCGCCCGTCCCGGTCGTCGACGAGGACAGTTGGCGCTTGGCAATCACTGGTCGCGTCGCGCGGCCCTTGCGCTTGCGCCTGGCCGAGCTGCAACGCGATTTTCGGCGGCGTGAGCTGGTCGCGACGCTGCAATGCGCCGGCAATCGGCGCGATGAAATGCTGAACGAAGCGCAACTGGGTGCTTCTGTGGCTTGGGGCAGCGAGGCGGTTGGCAACGCCATCTGGCAAGGGGTGCGCTTGGCGGATTTGTTGGCGGTCGCCGGTCCCGAGAAAGACGCCGCGCATGTTTGGGCGCTCGGTTTGGATGAATGCCAGGAAGGGGAGCGCCCTGAGGGTTTTGGCGGCTCGATCCCGCTCGCCAAGGCGATGGAGGCGGAGGTGTTGCTGGCTTGGGCGATGAATGGCCAACCTTTGCCACCCGTGCATGGTGGCCCGTTGCGGCTGGTCGTGCCTGGCTATATCGGCGCGCGCAGCGTCAAATGGCTCACCCGCCTTACGCTGAGCGCTAGCCCTTCTCGCAACCATTTCCAGGCGCGTTCTTACAAGGTTTTTCCGCCAAAGGAACGGGCCGCGAGCGTCGATTGGGAACGCGGCGAGAGCCTCGGCCCGCTCTGGGTGAACGCCGTGATTTGCCACCCCGCGGCGGGAGATACCCTGAGGGCGGGGCCAATCCGCGTTGCTGGCTACGCTCAGGGCGGCGCCCCCATCGTCGCGGTTGAACTATCGACGGACGGTGGTCGGGTGTGGCGGAATGCGAACCTGAGTGCAGAAAAGGCGCCCTGGGCCTGGCGCTTTTGGGAGGCGACGGTCCCTTTGCCACGAGGGGAGCACGAATTGGTCGTGCGCGCGCGCGATGAGCGCGGGGAAGAACAACCGCCCGAACTCGCGCCCATCTGGAATTTCAAAGGCTACCGCGTGAACCACTGGCAACGGCGACGAATCACCATCGAATGAGCTGCGCCTCCCCTGCCCCCTCGATACGCGCAAACGGGTAAGGGATGCAGAGAATGTGGAGCCTTGCGATGAAGAAACCAATTCTGCTCATCCTGTTGTGTTGCCTGCTCGAAGCAGCGGTGTTGAACGCTCAGGACGAAGGAGCCGTCAGGGAGGTCATCCTCGAAAATACCGCTGCCGCCACCGTCGCTGGCCTGGGAGATGTGGTCGGACGGGCTTTCATTTATAGCCAAGATGGCGTTGTCCTCATCCACCTGCGCCCCGGTCGTATGCCCTTGCCCGCGGGCATCGTGCTGGAAGGCTGGTTGGTGGACGACGGCCTCCTCGGCGCTCTGGGTACCAGCGATGCCCGCGTCGCTGACCAAGTGTACGGCGCGCCTTTTGCTGACCTGGCCCTGGATGTCCTCGTCAGCGCTGCCCCTTATGCGCTCAGCACTGGTTTGTTGACGGAAGATACGGAAGGCAACTGGAGTCTCGAATTCCACAGCGCCAATTACTCCCTCACCCCTTATGACACTGTGGTCGTCACGGCGGAAGCGGATGGCAACCGCGGTGCTTGGGACCCGCGCCCGGGTACCCCCTTCTTCGTCGGCGCTATCGCTGGCGGCGCTCTTGCGCCCTCCATCGAGCGGTTGGGTATGGTCGGGCCGGCGGTGGCTCTGCCTCAATATGTGCCGCGCGAAATCAAGCTGGTCGCGACGCCGCTTGCCGCAGCCGCCGGCCTGGGCAATATGACAGGCCAGGCCACCCTCTACGCTGGCGGCGAGAGCCGTGTCCGCTTCCAGATCGAAGGCAACGGCGCCAGCATCGAAACCTGTCTCGTGTTGGAAGGTTGGCTGGTGGACGCCGGACGCTTCGGCGGCTCCGGCTTGAGCCACGCCAGCGATAGTGACGAAGCGCTGGGCGTGGCTTTCAGCAACGAGCGGATGGCCGCGGCCGTCGAGGCCGCTCCGTATGCCCTGAGTGTCGGTGTCGCCGCCGAGGATGGCCGCGGCGGTTGGGGCGCGGAAACCCATTTCCCAGCCTATAATTTCGCGCCCTATGAGACTTTCATGGTCACATTGGAGAGTGATTGCAACGCAGGCTCCTTCGACCCACGCCCCGGGACGCCAGTGCTAATCGGCCGCATCGACGAATGAAATGTGGCGGCGCGCGCCGCCTCAGCTCAAACCCCTTCTTCCAACCAGCGACATTCCTCACGGGTCAGGCGTACGCTCAAGGCGGCTCGACATTCGGCGAACTCGGCAGCGCTCTGGCAACCCACCAAGGGGAAGACGGCACATTCTTGCGATAGCACATAAGCCAACGCGGTTTGCGGGAGGCTGAGGCCTTTCGCGGCGCCCAATTCGCGCGCGCGTTCCTGTCGTTGCCAGTTGCTCTCGTGGCCATAAACGCGTAGGCAGCGGGCCAGCGCTTCACCGCGCTGTTCTGCGGCGTTCGCTCGCCACAATCGCCCAGAAAAGAAACCGCCCGCCAAACTCGACCAAGCGAAGAGCGCCATCCCGGCCTCGCGATACCAGGCCAGGTCACGCGCGCGTGCTGCCCCCGATAGGCTGACGCAGCCCGGCCAGGGTTCCGCGAATTGATCGGCGAGCGAGAAGTTGGGGCTGCTGGCGACGAAGGGTCGCAGGGCCTGCGCGGCGGCATGCTCATTCGCCGCTTGCAAACGCGCCGTCGTCCAATTGGAGCCACCATAGGCGCCGATGATGCCCGCCTCGGCCTGCTCATGCAAACATTCGACGATGGGTCCGACAGGCTGGCTCGGGTCATCGCGGTGCAATAAATAGAGGTCTAGATGGTCGGTTTGGAAACGAGCGAGACTGTCTTGAATATCGGCACGGATATCAGCGGGCGTTACGCGCTGGCCTTCGTCGTCGTGATGAGCGCCTTTGGCGAGCAGTACCACCTCATCGCGCCGCGCGCGCGCGCGCAACCAACGCCCGACGCGGCGCTCGTTTGCGCCGTTGCCATAGACATGCGCGGTATCGAAAACGCGCGCGCCTTGTTCGTAGACCGCATCGAGCAAGCGAAAGGCCGCGGCCTCCTCCCAAGGGGTGACCATATCTGTACCCATGACGAGACGCGAGAGCGGTTTTTTTATGCCAGGCAATTGAGCGTATTCCATGTCGAACGGTTTCCCCCAAACTTTCCCACCATTTCAGTATAATGGGGCGGTAATTGCTCGGCAAAGGGATTGGAGCACCGTATCTCAGTCATTCGTTGGGGCATCATCGGGGCTGGTGACATCGCGCGGAGATTGGCCGCTTGTTTCGCGGCCGCTCCCAATAATGTTGGTTATGCCATCGCTTCCCGCTCTGGTGAGCGGGCCGCCGCCTTCGCGCGGGAATTCTCCTTCCCGGTAGTCCACGCTTCCTACGAAGCGCTCGTCCAAGACCCACAGGTCGATGCTGTCTACATCGCCACACCCCACCCACAACACCTACCCCATGCTTTGTTGTCCTTACGCGCTGGCAAAGCGACCCTTTGCGAAAAACCCTTTACCGTCCGCGCGGACGAGGCGCGCGCGCTCATCGTCTGCGCGCAGGAAAGGGGCGTTTTCTTGATGGAGGCGATGTGGACGCGCTTTTTCCCCGCCTATCGACGTGCCCTTGAATGGTTGCGGGCCGGTGAAATCGGTGCACTGACCTACCTGAGCGCTGAAATCGGTTTTCGCTCCCGCGTGGCAGTGGCTAGTCGTCTATTCGCCCCGGCGTTGGCCGGCGGTGCGCTATTGGATGTCGGTGTCTACCCCATTTCGTTGGCGCAAGATTGCTTTGGCCGGCCCCCGCAACGCCTCCAGGCGCTGGCACATTTGGGTGTCACCGGGGTGGATGAGCGCATTTCCCTGCAATTCGGCTATGAAAATGGTGCGCTGGCCAGCCTGCGCGCTTCCATACGCGATGCGTTGCCCGGCGCCGCTCACTGGCTGGGCGCAAATGGCGAAATCACGCTGCATGCGCCTTGGTGGGCTTGCCAACGGCTCACCCTGCGCCGCGCCGGCCAAGAGCCGCAAACCTTCGATTTCCCTGCTGCCGCTGCCGGTTATGAATACCAGCTGGAGGAATTTGCTCGTTGCCTGGCGGCGGGTGAAACAGAATGCCCACACTTGCCCTTGGCGGAATCGCTATCTGTCATGGAGACGCTGGACAGCCTGCGCGAGCAAATCGGCCTACGTTACCCTTTTGAGTGATGAGGCTCGGATGATGCCAATGAGCCAATGAAATGAACACCCTCTTCACCGGATACGGGCTGGGGGAAGTCGCAGCGGGCGATGGTTGGATCTTGTGCCTGCGCGGAAAAGACGCTGGTTGTGAACCATAGCATTGCCGCAAAGCACAGCCGCCTTTTCCGCATAGGAAAAACTGCCCTTCCCCCGAAATTTAAATTGGCCCGAAACACCACTGTATTGAGTTCGGAGAAGCGCGCAAATCGGGTCATCGTCGTCTGCGCGGTGGTTAGGGGAGGACCATCACACTTTGCTTTTGGCGCGCAATTTCACAGCGGTCCCACTCGTCGTCACCATCAACATACTGCCATTGGCGCCGACCGTCTCGTAATCCAGGTCAACGCTGAGGATGGCGTCGGCGCCCTGGCGGGCGGCGTTGCCTTCCATCTCTGTCAGGGCAATTTCCTTCGCTCTGCGCAATTCCTCTTCATAGGCGCCGGAACGGCCGCCGACGATGTCGCGGATGCCGGCGAACAAATCGCGAAAGACATTGGCGCCCAGGATGGCCTCACCACTGACGATGCCCAGGTATTCATCCACGCTTTGCCCTTCCACATCGGGGGTGGTTGTGATGATCATCAGACACTCCTATCACTATGTTTTTCACCAAGTTTAGTATACGAGATATGGGCGGGCGCGTTGCGGGCTGGTTTCCGCAAAAGGTCACGACTCGTGACCTTTCCCCGCAATATCCATGCCGCGCCGCCTGCGAATTGTTACGGGTCCGAACATTCTCAAGCGATATTTGCGCGCGAGGCGGGCGGCGCGTTAGTCTATAGAGACCGTTCGCGAACAGGGGAAAGATCATGAAAGGTAAGCAATTCGGGTTGGGCCTGCTGCTCGCCCTCGCGCTCATTCTCGGCGGAGGTGTGATTCATGCGCAAGACATGATCGACCGCGATGCAGTGGGCGGTCGTTTGATTGTCAACGATGCCACGGCCGATAATAACATCGACCCTTTCGTCAATTCTTGGCATGTCATCCCTTCCTACGCCGTTTTCGCCACCCTCTTCCAAAAAGCTGAGAATCTGGAATTTGTCGGTTATCTGGCCGACACTTGGGAGGCGAGCGAAGACCCGCCCAGCCTCACCATCAATTTGATCGATTACGCCACTTTCAGTGATGGGACACCCGTCAACGCTGAGGCCATCAAGTGGAACCTCGATAAACACAAAGACCCCGAGGGCACCTCCACCATCGGCGGCTTTCTCAAGAATTGGGTGGTGGATATCGAGGTGCTCGATGAATACACGCTGCGCCTCAACCTCTCGGGCACCTATGCCTCCCTGGTCAGCGATTTGTCCGCCATCGAGATCGTTTCGCCCACTGCTTATGAGATGGCGGGGCCCGACGACTTTGGCCAAAATCCGATCGGTGCCGGACCGTTCATCTTCAAAGAATGGGTTTCTGGGAGCCATTATCTCTTCGAACGGCGCGAAGATATGAACTGGTTACCCGAGGAAATTTACGAGAACACCGGACCGGTGTACTTGGAGGAATTGGAGGTTCGTTTCGTCAAGGACGAACAAACGGTATTGGCGGGTTTGGAGACCGGTGAATTCCATTTTGCCAGTGTGCCAACGCAAAATCTGCAAGAGATGGTCGATAACGAAGATGTCATCGTGCAGCAACAGCTCGCGACGGGCATCAACTATGTCGGTTTCAACACCAGCAAAGCGCCCTGGGACAACGCGGCGCTACGGCGCGCTTTCTCTTACGCCATCAATCGTGTGGATTATGACATCTTGGTCTATGACGATTTGGCGGAGCCGCTCTACCAACCGCTGCCGCCCACCATCTGGGGACACAACCCCGAGCTGGATGATGAATCCCCGCATTATGACCCCGAACGGGCGATGGCCGAGCTGGATGAACTCGGCTATGTGGACGCCGATGGGGATGGCTGGCGCGATACGCCGGAAGGGGAGCCTTGGTCGGTGCCTTTGAACGCGACGAGTGCGCCCACGCAGACGCGTGGCGCCCAGGTCATCGAGGCCATGCTGCGCGAGGTTGGCATCCCCGCTGAAGTCGGCATCATGGAACAACAATCGCTCATCGACCTCACCACCACCGGTACGCATGATCTCTTCTTGCTCTGGTATGGTTGGACAGACCCGAACATCATGACTTACTTTTTCGACCCGGGTTTCGTCGGCGCTTCCAACCGGGCGCATTATGTCAACTCAGAGCTGGCCGATTTGCTGGTCGCTGCCAACGGCGATCTCAACCAGGAGCGTCGCTACGAGACCATCCAGAAAAGCAATCGCTTGATCATCGAAAACGCCCCCTGGATCTTCCTCGTGACACCACCGAATATCTTGGGTGTCCATGCGAGTTTGCAGAATTGGAAGATCCATCCCGAAGGCAATTTGCTCTACTGGAATGCCTATTTCACATCGGATAATTAGGGTTGCATCGCCTGAGCGAGGAGTTGGTTGTGTTTGACCCCTCGCTCACCATGGTGGGTTGCGGCTGGTGACAAAATACATCCTGCGTCGCTTTTCGCTGGTTTTGCCTTTGGTGTTCGCCGTGGCGGCGTTGGTTTTCGTGATGTTGCGTTTGGGGTTGCCTGGCGACCCGGCCCTGGCGCTTGCTGGCGATCGCGCTTCGCCCGAAGACATCGAACGCATCCGCGAGGTCCTTGGCCTCAACCTACCCATCACGGTGCAATTTGCCTTTTGGTTTTTGGGGAATGATTGGTTTGTGCTGCGACAGCATCAACCCTCTCTCAACCTCGTTCCCGAGAGTGCCCTCTCCTTGCCCATTGTTTTCGAGCGCGCCGCTGAGCGAACTTATGGCAACAGCCATGGTGTCATCCGCGGCGATTTCGGCCGCTCCGTCATCACCCGTGAAGCGGTGGGTCCGCGCATCTTCAGCAGCTTTCCCTTCACCATCCAACTCACCATCATGACCGTGACAGCGGGCACGACGCTGGGCATCTTCATCGGCGTCATCACTGCCCTGAATCGCGGCAATTGGTTCGACAAAGTGGTGATGGTCGTGGTCATCTTCGGCTATAGTTTCCCGACCTTTGTGCTGGGCGCTTACCTCATCCTGCTCTTCGCGGTCGAGTGGCGCTGGTTGCCGGTACAGGGCTCGGGCAGTTGGCAACATATGGTGATGCCGACCATCACGCTCGGCTTGGGCCAGGTGGCTTTGATCGCTCGCTTGACGCGTTCCAGCATGATTGAGACGCTGGGGGAAGATTATATCCGCACGGCGCGCGCCAAAGGGGTGAGCGAGCGCCGCGTCGTGTTGCGCCACGGATTGCGCAATTCCCTCATCCCCATCATCACCATGGTGGGTCTTTCTTTTGGCGGTTTGCTGGGTGGCGCGATCATCACTGAGCAAATCTTCAACCTGCCGGGATTGGGCACCATCGTGGTTCGCGCCATCAATGCGCGCGATTACACGATGATTCAGGGTGTGGTTTTGTTGGTCGCCGTGACCTTCATCCTCGTCAATTTGGCCGTCGATATCCTCTACGGCTTTGCTGACCCGCGTATCCGCTACGAATGAGCGACCGCCAAGCCAGCGCGCCCTCTGCCTTCGCTGAGGAGCAACGACATGACAGTTATTACGCGCGCGCGCGCCGCGAATTTGTGCGCAACCGCGTCGCCATCTTTTGCAGTCTCTTACTGTTGTTGGTTTTTGCTTCAACCGTTTTCGCCGATCGCTTGGCGCCCTATGACCCTTATCAGCAAATCGTGCGCGAGCGCAAACAGGGGCCCAGCGCCACCCATTACTTTGGCACCGATTCGCTGGGGCGCGATGTGTTCTCGCGCGTGCTGTATGGTGGGCGCATCTCTTTGCAAGTGGGTCTTTTCTCGGTCGCCCTTGGTTCGCTCTTGGGTGTCCCACTGGGCATGGTGGCTGGTTTTTTCGGCGGTTGGCTCGATGGTGTCATCATGCGGGCGATGGATATCATCCTCGTCTTCCCCGGGCTAATTTTGCTGATTTGGCTATCGGTCGTGCTCGGGCCGGGGGTGGAGAATATGATCATCAGCCTGGCATTTTTCTCGTTGCCGACCTACGCGCGCCTCACCCGCGGCAACACGCTCTCGATTCGGGAGATGGAATATGTCCTGGCGGCGCGCAGCCTGGGCGCGGGTGGCTTGCGCATCGTATTTCGCCATATCCTGCCCGCCATCATCCCACCCATCATCGTCGTGACCACACTTTCCGTCTCCGGCGCCATCATCGCCGCCGCCAGCTTGAGTTACTTGGGCCTCGGTGTGCCGCCATCGACGCCAGAATGGGGCGCGATGCTGGCCGACGGACGCTCCTTCATCCGCAATGAATGGTGGTTGAGCTTCTTCCCTGGTTTGGTCATCACGCTAGTGGTGCTGGCGCTGAATATCATCGGCGATGCGCTGCGCGATGCGCTCGACCCGAAGATATCTGCCGGTCGCTGAGCGCTAGCCTCGCGGGTTAGACTAGGGTAGATTGTGGGAGCGTTCGCCACTCTGAGGGGGATTTATAAAACGGAAGATAGGCGCTTTCGGTCTTTTGCTAGCCATAGCCTTCATTTTTGGGGGATTGGGAACGCTGGCCCAGGAGAGTGCGCCACCCACTCTCGCTCCGCCGGCTTCGTTGAGTTTCGCCGGTGGTACGCTGAGTTGGGGTGCGGTTGCTGGCGCCCAGCAATACATCGTGAAATGGCGCTCGGTGGGTACGAGCGGCTGGCCGCATAAAGCGGAGACGGGCACCCATCGCTACGACATCCCCGGGTTGCAAGGAGGGCAAACTTATGAGGCCGTCGTGCGTGCACGCGCTGCTCGGCGGCGAGATGGCGAGAGCGCTTGGAGCGGCAAGTTTCGCTTCACGGTGTCCGCGCCGACCGCCATGCCCTTACCACCAACGCTGACCCCACCGCCACCGACACGATTGCCACCGACGCTGACCCCGCCACCGCCGACACGACTGCCACCGACACTGACGCCACCACCGCCGACACGACTGCCGCTAACACTGACGCCACCACCGCCGACACGACAGCCACCGACGCTGACGCCACCATCACCGACCGCTACTCCCACACCGGTCATCCTCGCCTCGCCGGCTTCGTTGAGTTTCGCCGGTGGTACGCTGAGTTGGGGTGCGGTTGCTGGCGCCCAGCAATACATCGTGAAATGGCGCTTGGCGGGCACGATTGGTTGGCCGCATAAAGCGGAAGCGGGTACCCATCGCTACGACATCCCCGGGTTGCAAGGGGGGCAAACTTATGAGGCCATCGTGCGTGCACGCGCTGCTCGGCGGCAATATGGCGAGAGCGCTTGGAGCGGCAAGTTTCGCTTCACGGTGTCCGCGCCGACCGCCATGCCACTACCACCAACGCTGACACCACTGCCGCCGACACGATTGCCACCGACGCTGACGCCACCACCGCCGACACGACTGCCGCTAACGCTAACGCTAACACCACCACCACCGACCGCTACTCCCACACCGGTCATCCTCGCCTCGCCGGCTTCGTTGAGTTTCGCCGGTGGTACGCTGAGTTGGGGTGCGGTTGCTGGCGCTCAGCAATACATCGTGAAATGGCGCTTGGCGGGCACGATTGGTTGGCCGCATAAAGCGGAGGCGAGCACCCACCGCTACGACATCCCCGGGTTGCAAGGGGGGCAAACTTATGAGGCCATCGTGCGTGCACGCGCTGCTCGGCGGCGATATGTCGAGAGCGCTTGGAGCGGCAAGTTCCGTTTCACGGTGTCCGCGCCGACTGCCATGCCGCTGCCACCAACGCTGACACCACTGCCACCCACCGCTACGCCAACACCACGACCACCGACCGCCATGCCGCTGCCACCGACGCCCACCCCTTTGGCGCCACTTCGGAATATTCAAGTCAGCGATACTGGTCTGGTCACTTGGACTGGTGGCCCAGCGCAGACGGGGTTGGCTTACCGCCTCCACCCGCCGGCAGGACGGGCCAACTGGCAGCGCACGCGGCGCTTGGCGGGGGTATCGAGTCCTTTTCAGATACCTGGATTCGAGCAGGGTGTGAGCAGTATCAAGCTGCGCTTGGAGCGCGCGAATGGTTGGCGGCGGGCCTGGGATGTCACACGCTTGGGCTCGACTTTGCGCTCCTTGACACCAACGCCAACGCCGACCCCGCTACCGCCGACCGCCACGCCGCTGCCACCGACGCCAACACCAACAGCCACCCCGCTGACGCGATTGCCCAGCCCGACTATAATCAGTTTGACCTTCGGTTATCGTAGTATATCGTATTTCAATCTTCACATCTCTTTCAGACCTGTGCCGAATGCGATCGGTTATGAAATCCATGTGGATGAATCCGATTATCGTCCTGGGCGTGAACATTCCATCATATTGCGCGTTCCGGCAGATGTGACGCACAAGCTTGCTGGCGAGCACGCGTTGCATCTGCGGGGTATTGGGAGTCCATTGGGGCTTTATTATGAGGTGTACAATATTGGTAAGGTGTTCAAAAGCACTAGGACCTATGTGAAAATCAAGGCGTTGGGGGATGGTGTGAATTACGCCGATAGCGAATTTTCTCCACTAGTTAGTATTGGTAGTAAGAAGTCACCAACACCACGACCACCGACCGCCACGCCGCTGCCACCGACGCCAACCCCGCCACCACCGACCGCCACGCCGCTGCCACGATTGCTCAGCCCGACTATAATCAGTTTGACCCGCGGACCTCGTATACCGACGGTCGATGAGCGATTGTTGAGCATCACTTTCAGACATGTGTCGAATGCGATCGGTTATGAAATCCATGTGGATGAAACCGATTATCGTCCTGGGCGTGTCGGCTCTATCACTTTGCGCTTTCCGGCAGATGTGGGGACACGATGGGGCGTGGCGCGAAAGTTGTATCCACTGGGTCTTGCGGATTCATTGGGTGCTTATTATACGGTGTTCAATATTGGCAAGGTGTTCAAAAACACTACGACCTATGTGAAAATCAAGGCGTTGGGGGATGGTGTGAATTATACTGATAGCGAATTTTCTTCAATCAACCGTCGAGGCATTGATTGATGATGGGGCAATGTGATGGTGTGTCGCCGATATGAGGATGGGGCGCTATGAACCAGCAAACGCTGGTTGAGCGCTCGCTCTGGCCAGGGCGCAATTGGTGGCTGGCCTTGTTGGCCATCCTCCTGTTGGCGGGCGCCTTGCGCTACCCCGGTTATGCCTTCAGTTTGCCCTATGTCGCAACAGGCGAACATCACTATATGCTGGATGCGCGTCTGGTCATTGATTTTGGTACTGCCAAATCCTTGAATATGCACCACTACCCGCCGGGCATAATCAGTTTGAATTATGCTTTGTTGCGACTGTGGCAAGATGACACTCAGCCACCCACCAGTGTGCTGGGTATTGCGCGCCTGGTCGCCATCACGATCAGCATGGTCATGATCGTCGTCATTGCCATGTTCGGCTATCATGCTTTTGGTGATTTAGCGGGGTTGATTGGTGCTGGTATTTGGTCGATTACACCAACCCTCCTTTTTTATAGTCGATTGCAGACTGCAGACATTTATGTGAGTTTTTTCGCCATCTTGTCGCTCTGGCTATCCTTCGCCGGAACACGCTATCGAATTTCCAGTTGGACGACCTATGCCACTTATGCGTTGATGCTCGCGATCGTCTTCAAGTACCAGGCAATTTTGATCGCGCCTCTGGTACTTGCGTTGCCTTGGTTAATCGGCAGTTTCTCTTGGCGAGCATTGCTCGGTAACCTGCTTCGTTTCACTTTATTCATGCTCTGGTTGATATTTTTAACCCCCATGCTGGAAGCTTTCATTAATCCCACAGAAACAAAGCTCATCGAAACTTCCTGGGTGCGGCATGTTCAGTTGAACGAATTGCCCAGCTTGGGGTCAATCTTCACAGGTGTGGAGACCACGCTGGGGGCCTTGAACCTGAGGGTCGTTTTTTTCGGGTTGGCTGGTTTGTTGCTGATGGCGCGAAAATCAGCGGCAGGTGGACGATTGGGCCTCCTTTACATCGCTGCGAGCGCTTTGGTCTGGTTGGTGGGCGTGAGTCTATTTGACGAAAGTGCTGTTCGTTTCTATCTGGTACCGGTCTCGTTGTTGTTATCATTGGCTGGCGCTGGCTATGCATCCTGGTGGCAGCTCTTGCGCGCTTTGCCGCAACGCTACCCGCGTCTCAAGTTGCGTGTTGATGCGCTGGCCTTGGTGGCTTTCGTTTTGTTGGTTGCTCTCAACCTACCGAATCTGCGCGTTGCCATCGCCGACGCCCGCGACACCACGCTGCCCGACCAACGCAACGACCTTGCCACATATATGGATGAGACGCTGGTCAGCGGCCGCCATATCGCCGCTTACGGTGGCGGTAACCGCACAACCCTCAATCGGGATTGGGGTGGTTACGCTGGCCTCACGCCCTTTCCACATTTATCGCCCCACGGTGTGCCCGATCCGATTTCGCAGCAACCGGTGGAGTATTGGCGCGCCCAAGATATCCTCTATGCGATCATGTCCTACGCTGAATACGAGTCCCTGCTCGCTGACGACCCAATGGGCTATTTATCAGAAACCACGCTGCTGAAATCTTACCCACCCTCTGCGGCGCACCGCGGCCCCGCGATGGTGCTGTTGCGCTTATACCCCATGCAATATCCAGCGACCGGCCAGCTCGGACCAATCCACTTGCTGGGCTACGATTATGAGACGGAGGAAATCCGCGCTGGGGAAAGCGTTTCCTTCCATCTATATTGGCGCGCGGAGGAGCCGACCGTTGGCGACTATGTCGTTTTCAACCACTTGCTCGATGCGCAAGGCGCGCTGGTCGCGCAAATCGACGGCCCACCCTCACCAGACCCACTGTTGCGGCGCGGTACCAAGGATTGGGACGACCGCGAAGAGATCATCATCAGCCGCGAATTCACACTGGTGTTGCCGGAGACGCTCGCGCCGGGGCGATACACCCTCGTCACCGGTTTCTACCGCCGTGAAGATGGCGCTCGTTTGCTTTCACCGTTGGGCGAAGATTCGCTCTCACTGACAACCTTGACGGTCTTGCCCACTGAATGAGGATTCCTTGCGCCTGAGCCCTTAGGCGCCGGCCACCCGGGTTCAGCGAAGGCCCGAACCCCAGAAAAGCCAACCGTTTTCTCTCCAACGCCGATTGGGCATTGCCGTTTGTCATTATTGTGGCGGGCGGAGTGTTTTGCGCTTGGAACGATGTCGATTGACTTCACTTTTTTGTTATGCACAATACATAACAATGATATTCATGAATAATAATACTTGACAACATATAATAAGTCTCTAAAATCGTTTTTATCATCGCCCATCACGTTGGTGACCGAGGAGATCGCATGCCGAGAGTGGAAAAAAAAGGAGGGAGCGCCGCAGCTTTGGCGGATCTGCTGAACGCCGAGAGCCTGGAATTGCGTGAGCGTCTGGCCGAGTTGGACCGGCAAATCGCGGATTTGCAAAACGAGCGTCGCCGCCTACAGGAGCGTCACCGGCACATCACCGCTTTGTTGCCAGAAGAAAAAGAAGGGAGTTTGCGGATGTTACCGAAATTGGGGCGGCCGTCGGGCAGCTCGCCGACAAGTGCGTTGTTGGAATTGGCAGCAGCAGTTTTGCACGAGCGCTCGCCGGCGCCGATGCATTACCGTGATTTATGGGAAGAGGTTGAGCGGCGCGGTGGCGTGATTGAGGGGCAGGATGCGGCCATGGGGCTGATTTCGCGCCTTTCCCGCGATGAACGTTTCTGTCGCCCGACGAGCAAGGGTTTCTACGCCCTTCGTGCTGACTATCCGCTCGCGCGCAATGTCGGCGCGCGACGGCGGTAGGGAAAATGTTTGATAAGGGGCGAGTATTGAGAGAAGCGCAAGGAGCCTAGTAATGCCGAATTTAATAAACACATCGAGCAATATGGTGCAAGAAGTCAAGAATACTATTAAAGGTTATGGTGCAAGTACCATACGAGCCCTGGCCCAGGAACCCGTTCAAAATGCCCATGATGCGAGATTGAGCCGATCTTCAAAAGTGAAAGTGAGGTATCGTTTATCCCGGAAATGGGGTGCAGATGGTCAACCTTGCATGATTTTGACGGTTACCGATAGTGGGACGACGGGATTGCAGGGGCCTGTTCTCACTCCCGAAGATTTGCAAAAACGTAGATACAAACTTAGACCCGATGAAAACTGGGCGGCTTTCGAAGGGCAGGGTTATACCAAAGAAAATGAAGATAAGCTCGGATCACGAGGTCAGGGTAAGTTGGCATTTCTATATTACTCTCGGGTACCCAATAGTGATCATCATATGCTAATACTATATGACACATTATTGTCTAATGGCACATATCGATTGGGTTTGCGTTATGCTCACCCAGTAGATCAAATACACTTTCCCCCATATGAAGGAAAGGAAGCACGTCAAAAAGTCTGCACTTCCGTCACAATTGAAAGTGATGGACTTAATGTGCCATTGAATCTTGAGCCATTGCAAGAAGCTGGCACCCGCATCATTGTACCATTTTTGGATAAGCAGGCAATAGACGCAATTCAGAGTGGTGAGCTGGCTCGATGGCTGGAACGGTGTTGGTGGCGTGCCATTCAGACAGGTTTGCTCGATATACAAGTCATTGATGAAACGAGCGAACCGCACACAATTCAATATATCGAGTGGCCAGAATGGTGGTCTGGTGAACCCTGGGAATCTGGAATAGCCCAAACTGGCAAGATACACACAATACACAAGGGCTGTACTCTTCAATTGTATGAAGATGATACCATTGATGATATATGCGTTAAGCGTTTAGTTTTTCTTTATGATGAAGAGCTCGAAGAAAATGAAATTGTTACAGAGTACCCTGAATATTTGGGTATTCAGATGCTTCGCGGCTGCCAATGGATCGAAACGCGTAGTAGTGCTTCTTTTGATGAATATATACCTAGAGACAAACGAGTCAGTTTTCGCGCATTTATAGAATTTGATGAAACCACAGATAAGAAACTTCGCCATGAAGATGTTGAGAAACCGCAACACACCGGCTTTGTCTGGAATACAAAGCCTATGAGGGTGATCAGAGGATATCTAAATGAAAAAGTGAAAGAGTTTTCTATTGGTATGGGTTGGAGTAAGAATTCGGAAGAATCCGATGAGGCAAACAATCTTTCCCATCGCGAGACAAACAAATTCGTTATCCAGGCTTTGCTAAATCCCTCTAAAGGGAGTATTCCAATTTCTGATAGCGGTGATGGAATTGGGGAGAATTTGGATAAGCCCTGGGATGTTGATGTGCGATTGATTTATCCCAATCCGGAATGTCCTCGGGTAAATAGCGGAGAAAGTATCAGAGACATTCGTTATGTAATACATTCTTCACCTGAGAACATTCCCCGAAATGTACGCCTTGTTCTTGAATGGGTTGATCCTGATGGCGCATGCACGGATATTTGGAGCAAAAAAGGCTGTTCTCCAGGGGATATCGAATTTCGCATAGGAGATCGACAGCTAACAGATCGAGTAGTGGACGATCGATATCGATACATAGTTTGCCCAAAGCCCGGCCCTTATCGAATTTATGCTGTTGTCTATGAAGGAAGAAAATTAGTAGCCAAGAAGACACGTCGCTTCTATTTTGAGGAAGATGCGCCAATTCGCATAGGGAATGACTACGTTGTATCCATTTCTGTAGAAAACGAAACCGTACCAGGCGAGAGGCGCATCCAAAATGGTGATAGCCTACTTATGCAAATCAATGGTCGCAACCGCACTATCGAAGATCTTTCGGCAAAATTACTTGTACGTTTGAATGATGGCACAGTTCTAGTCCCTAGCGAGAAGATTGAAATTCCAAAGAAGCCAATCGATCAGGATGAGCGTCGCTACGATTTACACCGTAAGCAAATACGATTATTCCATAAAGGTCCAACAATATTGGATGATAACAACATCCAGGCTTTGACAGTCGATCCAGGAAAACACATCATCCAAGCGTATCTATTGAATGGTGAAGAGACATTGGCATACGGTTCATATACGTTGCATTTTGAATCTGAGCCTGGAAGGGTAGAGGGGAAAATCCCTTTCGAACCGAAACAAATTCTTGGTGATAGTTCACCCCCTATGTGGGATCTTCGGGTGGATGAAGGAGTGCTTCAGTTCCCGAAGGATTACCCGTTGTTACAAGCCTTACCAGTGCCGAATAACCGAGCAGGTCCATTTGATGCACAGAACTCATTCACCTTAGAAATATGCATCAATGGAATACTTGAGTGGGCATTAAAACCACTTTGCGAGGGCGATTCAACGAATCTGGAGATATTGAGATCTTCAAAGACTGATTTGATTGATGATGTCATTTGGGATGAATATATGAACCGATTGGATGGCCTCGCAGATATGCTAGATCAAAAAGAGCAACATCCGGATTTTCTATTCGAGTTTGCCAAACAGTGGCGACGTACGGTCGCATCAATTTACCCAATTTTAAAGTCAGTTTAATATCAAATATCTTCTCAGAGCGGATGGAGGCCAAATGTCTGTGATTGTCTGGAGTGAGCAAGAAGGGCAGCTAGGTAACATCGTATGTAGTGAAAGACCCGTCTCGCTCAGCGCGGAGGAATTCCGTGCTGAAGCCGAGGAGCTGGATGCGGAATTGGATGGTCTCTTGGATATGGCCTGGAGTACCCTGAATCTGATCACCGCCCGCAAAAATGACCAGCCAAAATACAATTCATTTGAGCAAGTTTGGGTATTGGGCCGAGCTTTGCATGTCTCCGGTATATTGCAACATACCGCGCTGCGCGGAGAAATTCGCACGCTTTTATGGCAGGCATTGGCGCCCAAATGTTGGTACGGCGTCCGGGCTGATTTTTCGCGCGATTCGCGTTGGCGCGCACTGATACCGCAAGGAGCCAAGAGATGGCTTAAACAACCCAAGGATGGTCCGTCGTATCGTTTCTTGGAAATCGGTTATTGGTTGCGCGAACAGCAACTGCATGATGCCGGTGAAGTGTTCGGTTGGCGTTATAGCAACGCACAAGACTTGCACGACCGTGCTTCCTTGCGTTCAGTCGTTTTGCGGGACGCCATCTTGGTTTGGTTGCGGCGGCAGGCGCCGGAAATCCGCGAATCCTTGTCCGTTCCCTTACGAGGCAAAGGAGGGTTTGCCATCGTCTCCAAAGCGCTGAGAAAGCGTTTCCCTTCTAGCGGCCCGGGGTCTGCTTTTTTGCCTCAACACTACGCGCCGGAGCAGCTCCAAGAAATCGTCAACGAAACCCTGGATACCGCGCGCGACCAGAATTTTGTATCCCCAAACAATGACGGCAAGATGAGAGAAAAAGTAAAAGGAGAACTGATATGAACGGCAACCCAAGCGAAATACAATGCCCCAATTGCGGGCACCAATTCCCGCTCGGCGAGACCTTCCGCGCCCATTATGAGGAGGAAAGACGAAAGGCGGTGGCCGCCGCCTTGGAAAGGGCGCGCGCCGAAAACGAAGAGCAAGAACAGGAAATCCGTCGACAATTGGCGGCCGAAAATCAGGAGAAACTCGGAGTTCTACAAGAGCAGCTCCAACAGCAACAGGCGGCACAAGCGCAACGCGAGGCGGAGATTCGTGAGGTGGCAGAGCGGGAGCGGGAAGAGCAGTTGGCGGTGATCCAGCAGCGCGAAGTGGCCTTGCAGGAGCAACTCCAACAGCAACAGGCAACGCAAGCGCAGCGCGAGGCGGAAATCCGCGCAGCGGCGGAGCGGGAGCGGGAAGAGCAGTTGGCGGTGATTCAGCAGCGTGAAGTGGCCTTGCAGGAGCAACTCCAACAGCAACAGGCGGCGCAAGCGCAACGCGAGGCGGAAATCCGCGCAGTGGCGGAGCGGGAGCGGGAAGAGCAATTGGCGGTGATTCAGCAGCGTGAAGCGAACCTGCAAGAGCAGCTCCAACAGCAACAGGCGGCGCAAGCGCAACGCGAGGCGGAAATCCGCGCAGCGGCGGAGCGGGAGCGGGAAGAGCAGTTGGTGGTGATCCAGCAGCGTGAAGCGACCCTGCAAGAGCAGCTCCAACAGCAACAAGCCGAGCACGCTCAACAAGAAGCCCTCATCCGTAGTCGGGAGGAAGAGCGCTTCGCCGTCGAGCGTGAACAGCACAATTTAGAAAAGGAGCGCTTGGCAAAGGCCGCCGCCGAGGCACAAGCCAAAGTCGCCGACTTGCAACGCAAGTCACAGCAGGTCTCGGGCGAATTGCCGGGTGAAGCGCTCGAGGTTTATTTGAAGCGGAAACTGGGGGAGGAATTCCCCTTCGATCAGATTGAGGATATTGGCCGCGGCCAATTGGGCGCGGACCTGAAACAAGAAGTCCGTGACGCGCAGTTGGGCAGTAGCGGTTGTGGGTTGATCGTTTGGGAAGCGAAGAACACCAAGAGTTGGAACGACGGCTGGCTGGATAAAATCAAGGACGATGCCAATCGCCTGAATGCGCAGGTGCGCGTCATCGTCTCGAAAGCCTTACCCAAGGATATGAGCGGCGTTTTTGAACTGCGCGAGCGGGTTTGGGTGAGCAGCGTGGAGGGTGCGATTCCCCTGGCAAGGGCGTTGCGGGCACAATTGGTGGAAAGCGCGCGCCTCCAACGCGCCGCCCAGGGCAAAGGTCTGAAGATGGACCAAATCTACGGCTATCTCACCAGCAAGCACTTTAGTGAACGCATCCAGCGCATGGTGGAAACTTGGAATTCGCTCGAGGAACAGGTTGGCCGTGAAGAACGCGCCATGCAACGGCAATGGAAGGAGCGGCGCAAGCAGTTGGCGCATATGCAGGAAACGGTGATGGAGATGTACACTGATTTTTCGGCGATCCTCGGCCGGGAGATCGCCCAGGTGCCGGGTCTGGATTTGGATGGGTTGTTGCCCGCTGAGGGCGAGAGCACCGGATGAGCGCGCGCCACCACTGATGGGTGCATAACGACAGTTTACCCTGGCCTTTCCCGCAGCGCCAACAAGACGCCCAGGCCAATGAGCGACCCACCCAAGATGAGCGGCGGCCGCAAGGTTTGCGCCAACAGGGCCGCCGCCAAAACAGCGCCCGTCAGCGGTTGTGCGAAGAAGCAAAGCGCCGCTTGCGCCGCCGGCAAGAGCGCGAAAGCGCGGTTCCAAAGCCATTGTGACCAGGCAGTGCTGACGATGCCCAAATAGAGCAGACCGAGGAGCAAAGGGGCATCCCATTGACCGTAGCTACGGGTGGCCATTTCCCAGAGGCTGAAAGGGGTGCTGACCAGTAGACCGCCGAGCAAGACGCCCAGTGTGAGTGGTAGGGTGCGCAATTGGCTTTGTAAGCTCAAACGGCGTACGAGCACCGAATACAGTCCCCAACTCAGCGCCGCGAGCACCAGCGCCAAATCGCCCAGCGCCGTCGTCGCCCCAAAGCGTAGTTCACGCCAGTCCAAAATGAGCAATACCCCCAGGCTCGATAGCGCCAAGGCCAACCAACGACGTTTGGTCCATTTTTCGCGCAGCAAGGGCGCGGCGAAAAGTAACACAAAAGCGGGTGAGGCGCTGGTCAGCAAGGCGCCATGGCTGGCTGTCGATAGGTCGGTACCAATCAGTTGTGCGCCGAGGCTGAAACCAAAGCCGATCGCGCCCACGCCCAGGTTGGCCGCAAAGGTACGCCCTTCCGGCCAGGCAGAAGCCAGCGGCGCGCGCGCGAGCAGTGGTGCCAATACTGCGATACCCATCAACAAACGCAGCGACAAGAGCGAGAAAGGCGGAATCACAACCAATACCACATCGGAAACGACATACATCCCGCCCCAGATGGCGCCAGCCAATGTGCCATAGAACCAACCGCGCGCCGCTAGGGGAATTGACAGATTCCAACGCTCCATTATTGGGCAAGGATAGGGTAAGGGTCCGATTCAGCCAAGATGAAAGGCGGAGATGGAGAGTTCGGTGGGTCGCAGTCCAATTGGCTTGCGTGTCGGGAAAAACTCGTTATGCTACGCGAATTCATAGCTGGGAGGTGCCCTGATGTCCTTGCCAACCGCCGAATCTGTGGCTACGGGTATCCACGAGCGTTACCGACGACGCACGGCGCGCTCGCGCGAACAAGGCCAACGCGCCAAGTGTTACCTCCCCGCCGGCCATACGCGCGCCTCTACACAATATCCACCTTACACCACCCATCTCAGCGCGGGGCAGGGTTGTCATATTCAAGATTGTGATGGCAACGACTACCTCGATTTGCTCAACAATCAAACCGCGCTCATCCATGGCCACGCGCATCCGGCCATCGTCGCCGTCATCGCCGAGCAACTGGGTCGCGGCTCGGCTTTCGGCTCGCCATCAGAGTCGCTAATCGCCTTGGCGCAAACCATCTGTGAGCGAACACCAAGCATCGACCGCGTACTCTTCAACAATTCGGGTACCGAAGCGACGCTCATGGCCATCCGCACCGCGCGGGCCTTCACGGGCCGCACGCGCATCATCAAGATGGACGGTGGTTATCATGGTTCGCACGATTCGGTGCTCGTCAACATGTTTGCCGACACCCGTTCCAAAGCTCTTCCCCAAGCTTCGCTCAGCCAACGCGGCATCCCGAAAGCGCAATTGCAACAAACGCTCATCGCGCCCTTTAACGATCTCGCGGCAATCATGGCGCTCTTTGAACAATATGGGGAAGAAATCGCCGCTGTCCTAGTCGAGCCCATCCCCAACGCGGGTGGTCTAGTGACGCCGCAGGAGGGCTATCTGGCAGGATTGCGAGAAATCACGCGGCGCTATGGCGCGCTGCTCATCTTCGATGAAGTGGCGACCTATCGCCTTGGCCGTGGCGGTTATCAAGAAGTCGCCGGCGTCTTGCCAGACCTCACGGCGCTGGGCAAAATCATCGGTGGTGGTTTTCCCATCGGCGCCATCGGCGGGCGGGCGGCAGTGATGGACCTCTTTGATGATGGCCGTACGAAAGAGCCCCTCTTTATGACCGGTACTTACCATGGCAATAGCCTCTCGATGCTCGCCGGGCAGGCGGCGCTGAGTCATTATGAGCAAGCGGAAGTCCAGCGCATTAACCGTTTGGGCCGTCTCTTGCGTGAGGGCGTCAACGCTTGCTGTGAGGAGTTGGGCTTGCGCGGCCAGGCGACGGGCTACGGCTCGTTGGTGCGCTTTCATTGGCAGGATGCGCGCATCGAGAACATCGCCCAGGCGTCGCGCGCCGAACAGAATGCCAAGGATGTCGCGATATTGCTGCACCTTGAGTTGTTGAATCGGGGTATATTGGCCAACCTGGGTGAGAAATTTTGCATCTCCACCCCCATGAACGAGGAGGATATCAACCATACCCTGCGCCATATCGCGGAAAGCCTGCAACTCCTGCTACCCTATTTGCGTGAACGCCATGCCGAACTCGTACATTGATGGAGTCCAACAAAGCCCATGACCGGCGCTACGCTCGCCAGCCTACAGGACCAGCGCTATCCGCCCATCGCGCATTTGCGGGCGGGTAACCCTTTCCCGGCGCTGACTTTGCCCGATTGCGCGGATGGCCGTCCAACCTCGTTGGCGGATTTCCGCGGCAAGCGGGTACTATTGCAGCTTTTCGCTTCTTGGTGAGCGGGTTGCCGCCGGCATGTGCCAGGTTGGCATAGCGCGACTCGCCAGGCTCGTGAAGAAGGCGACTTGGAATTGTTGGGTATTGTGCTCGAGCAACACCCCGCGCGGGCGCGGCTTTTCATGCAATGGCAGGGGATGCGTTGGCCCTTGTTGCATGACCCGTTCAACCGGCTCGCCTTGCCTTATGTGCCGTTGACGCTGGCGATTGACGAATGGGGAATCATTCGCGCTGCCCAACCGCTGCTCGCGCGGGCGGCGGAATTCCTCGAAGCATTTCTGGCTGGTGAATGGGAAACGCCCGCCGCTCCCCCCTCATTCATCAGCGAGACAACCGATTTCCCTCTTTTGCGCCGCAGAGCGAAGGAGGAAGACGATGCAAGCTCCTGGGCGCTATTGAGCGGAGAGCTGGCCCTCTGGTGTGGCGACGCCGCGCTGGATGAGGCGCTCGCGCTGGGTGAGCGCGCGCTTGGGCAGCCAGGCACCGAGAATCATGCCACCGCGCAATGGCTCTTTCAACAAGGTGTCATCCACCGCATGCGGTATGATTCTGCCCGCGCGCAGCCCACCGATTTTCACCAAGCGGTCGTCCATTGGTCGGCCGCCCTCGAACAGGAGCCGAATAATTACATATGGCGGCGGCGCTTACAGCAATACGGGCCACGCTTGGCCAAGCCTTATTCTTTCTATGATTGGGTGCCGGAGGCGCGGGTCGAATTGCGCGCGCGCGGTGAAGAGCCGATTCCGCTAGCGGTCGAGCCGGGTGGTGCTGAATTCGCCCGCCCCGCAAAGGAATTCACTCCAAAAAGGGTTGGCGACGATGGCCCCCGCGCCGCCGAGGAGGCATTGCAGCGCGACGACGACTTGGTGCAATTGCAAGTTGTGGCGGTGCCGAAGGTGTTGGCGCCGGGCGAAGCGACGCGCTTGCACATCCGCTTACAGCCATTGGGCGATGCGCATTGGAACAACGAAAGCGAACCAACCGCACTCGTTTTGGAAGAAGCGCCGCCCGGTTGGTGTTGGGAGCGCCGTCGCCTCTGGGCTGAAGGGTCGCGAGTGCCCACCAGCACTGAGCCCAGGCGTTTCGAATTGGAGTTGCGCGCGCCGCACGATGCCGCACCCGCCGCCATCACAGTGCATGGCTATGCGCTCTATTTTGTTTGCGCAGAAGCGAGCGGCGTCTGCCTTCATTTGCGACAGGATTTTTCGCAGGAGCTGCTGCTGCGTTCCACCGCTGACGCCAGCTTGAAAGACCCTGGCCCGCCGCGGCCGGGGACGCAGGATTAGCCGATGATGAAAGGTTCTTCTTGCTCAATCAGCGGGATGGGAATGCGCCACCAGACCTGCCAACTCATCGAAGGATGCAGGGAGATGCGGACGCCGTAGTGGTTGGTATGATATAGAGTTTTCCCTTTTGTCTCCCATTGCGGACTGTTTGGTTTTAAAGAATTGATGCGCAGATATGAAACCTGATAAATGTGTTGCCGACCCCGATCATCATCCACTTTCTCGTAAGGGACCGAAATCATATTATCGGATTTGGCAATCAAGTATTCTGTGATCTTTTTGAGATCACCCTCAAATCGTGAAAATCGATGACCGGATAACACCAGTCGACTATTTTTCACTTCACCGGATTTGATCTGAATGGGGTATTCTTCGCCGTTTGTGCGGATCCGAATATCCGCTTTGTCATCATGACCAGATTCTTCCCAAAAGACCTGATGCTGTGCTTGAGTATCGGACTTTATGGCTTTGACGAGGATCTCCTCCAATTCCCAACCTGAGCATCGACCGCCATCGAATAATTCATGATATTTTTCAAGATTGCGGTATAACTGTTGTAACATACGAGGTGTGAGCTTATACATATTGTGATATATTCATTGATAGCCATTGGCGAGCGAAGTTTACATATTCTTGATTGAGTTCACTTGCCCAGAAGTGAATGCCCAGAGATTTGGCCACAACACACTCTGAGCCTGAACCGGCGAAAGGAATCAACACGCTACTCTCCGAATCTGTAATGCATGACTGTAGCAAGCGACGAGTAAGTTCCATCGGTTTTTGTGTAGGGTGTTTCAGAATGTCATGTCCATCATGTTCCCTGATGTAGTGGGGGGGGTATAGTTTGTTTCCACAATCACGGCAAACAAACCAACGCTCCCGTCGCCCAGCCCCCCCCGCCAGAGCGGGAATCTTCAGAACATCGCGTGGTAATGCACCATTTTCATGTCCATTATATATGCTAGGTCGACTTCGCTTTCCGTTGTTGTTGAAGCGGGAACGGGTCTCTTTGCGGGGTGAACCAATTACTCGCTTATAGTGCTCAGTATATTCTTCACGAATTGAATCCACATTCAAATTGGGGCGTGAAGTTTTCCATAGGCAAAGAATGGACTCGTGACTTCTTTGCCAGAATTTTGAGCCAGGTACTGTCTTGTTCGTATAATGCCAGACGAGCCATTTTTGTCGCTCGATAGGGTAACGCACTGCAACATGGGCCAAGATCTCCGGAAATCCATATACATATGCGATTCCGCGATCAGATAAGTGTGCCATACAAGCTGACAACCATTGGTCGGTCCAGCTCAAGTAATCTAGCAAAGACATTTTGGTTTTATTGTTGCCGAAATCCTTGCCAATATTATAGGGAGGATCCGCGATAATTAGATCGAACTTATGACCATTAGCAAGCTTTATTAATTCCAGGAAATCACCATGGTGCAACTCATCAGCGAGCGTTCGAGTGAGAGGAGTGACTTTTGCCGTCTGTATTGGCATCTATGGCTCCAAGTGTAGAATAATAGTTTAACGCATATGTTACAGACCTTGCCAGCCCGCGCGAGTTTCCCGAACGAGGTGATCGACCACTTCGACCAGCGCCTCTTGTTCGTTGGCGCCGGCGGCGAGCGCTTCGCGGTGAACGGCGAGTTGGCGGTCGGCGCTGGTTCCTTCACGCACTATTCGGTTCAGGCCTTGCAATTGCTGGCTGCTACCCAGGGCGTGTGCCGCGTCATCCACTAGATCGATGATTTCTTTCGTCAACTCGGCCAGCGGGATCTCCTGACTTTTGCCATAATCCACCAGCTTGCCATGCACGCCATGGCGGGAAGAACGCCACTTGTTCTCGCTCACCAGCGTGTTGGGGTAGATCCGCCAACGCATATTCAAGCTGCGCAATTGGATGAGGAAGGCGACGATCGCTTGGACCGTCGCCACCAAGGTGACGGCGTCTTCTACACGCGTGCAGATATCGCAGACGCGCACCTCCAGCGTGCCGAATTTTAGATGCGGCCGCGCGTCCCACCAGATGCGTGTGGTATCCACACCGCCGATGCTATCGTCTTTGCTACCGGAATCGCTGCCTTTTGCCAATGTGCCCACATCACCCAGCGTGCGCACCAGGTTGGCGTACTCCGCGAAAGATTCAAAGATGGGCGGGATGCCGCTGCGGGGTAGGGAGGAGAAAACGATCGAGCGGTAGCTTTGGATGCCGGTATCGCGCCCCTGCCAGAAAGGCGAGCTCACTGAATAGGCGAGTAGGTGTGGCAAGAAATAGCGTAGCTGGTTTTGAACATCGATGATGAGTTCGCGATGTTCTGCGGTATGGCCAAAGCCGATATGCACATGCATCCCGCAAATCAAGAGTCGCCGCGAAACCTCTTGCATATTGCTGACCATATCTTCATAGCGCGGCCCCTCAGTGATGCGTTGCTTTTGCCAATGGGAAAAGGGATGTGAGGAAGCGGCGATGATGTCTTCTCCCTGTTCGTTTGCGAATTCCTGCACTGTGCTTCGCAAACGGATGATTTCAGAGCGGATTTCGTCGATATTCGCGCAGACATTACTGCCCACTTCGATTTGCGATTGTAACAATTCGGCTTTCACTTGCTCTCCGAGCGAGCCCTTGCCTTTCTTGAGGATTCGTTCGACATTTGAGCTCAACTCGCGCGTTTCGCGATTGACGATGAGGAACTCCTCTTCGATGCCCAGGGTTAAGGGGATTTCCAGCATTTCCGCCTCCTCGGTTTCTCAGAATTTAGCGTGTTTTGGCTCAGGATGTTGGGGTTGGGGTTGCGGTCTTCAAGATACGCTATAGGCCTCTTGCGGGAGGCGTTGCGCGATGCCTAGGCGACCGATGTAGCCGCGCGTCGTCTCCGCGCTCTCGTGGCCAAGGTTTTGTTGGATGGCTTCCAGTTTCATACCCGCTTCGTAGAGGCGACGCGCGTAGGTGCGCCGCAAATCGTGAGGGCGGACGACGACGCTGCGCCCATTCAGCGGCAGTGGGTATTGTCGCAACAGGCGTTGGATGCTGGTCTCGTTCAGGCGCCCGGGCCGAACGCGACGGTTGCCGCGGTAGAGGCCACGGAAGACGAAGCCGCGCGTGATGCTCGCGTCTTCCAGCCAAGAATCGGTGGCATCCAACCCCCAGATGAGCGCGCCATAGGGCACAAGACGCTGTTTGTTGCCTTTGCCATGGCGCACGCGGATCGCTTCTTCGCCTTCGAGTTGTTGGTAGAGGTCTTCGACGAGCAGGTTACAAATTTCCCCTTCACGCAAACCGGTGCAAAGCATCAGGGCAATGATGGCATGGTCGCGGGCGGCGCGTAGCGGCGCTTGTTGGCGGAAGCGCGCGGCCGCGTCACGCAATAGGAGATTGGCTTGCGCAGCGCTCAAGCGCAGCTGCTCGCTGTCGCTACGGTCTTGCTTTTGGTGCTGGCGCACGCGTGCACGCCGCGGATTGATGTTGTTTTGCATGCGCAAGAGCGCTTCATCGACCAGGGCCTTGCGGTCAGCCGGGTTCAGGGTCGACGCCCTTTCCCCATTGGTCAGCGAATGGAAGAGCCAATCGCGCAAGGTGTTGTCGGCCAGTAGGTCTTGATAGCGGCTACGGAGGGTGGCCAGGTGCGCGGAGACGGAGCTGGGGGCGAGACCGCAATCGTGGAGCAAATAATCGCGGTAATGGGCCAGGTCGGCGCGAAACCAGGATTGCTGGCCGCTCTCTAGCCAGGCGACAAACTTCCGCAAGCGGTGGCGATGGTCGCGGCTGGGGTGCGCTTGCAGGAAGCGTTGATTGGGGGAGGGCGGGGCGAGGCGTTGGTGGTATTCGTGCATCGCAGGCATACCACCAGTATATTGGCGCACGCGGAAGCTGCAGGGGCGCGCTTGGCGCGTTTCACTCGAATTGCAAAGTGTCGGGGGCGTAGCCGAAATGTTGTAAGAGTTGCCGAGCACGAGAGATGGATTGTTGTTTGCTGGCCAAACATTCCATGAATAGCTGGTTGGGCAATTCGCGCGGTTTCCAGAAAGGGGTTCCATCGGGGTGTTTGGGGGCGGTATTGATGAGGCAACGATTTTCCCCCATCTTGCCGACGCGAAGGGGACAGTCGGTCTGGCGAAGCTGTCCACGCTTGATGAGCCATCTGGCGATGATTTGCGGGATATCAAACGCGAATTTGAATGCAAAACGCTCCTTATCGAGAATAAGGGTTGATTGGGCGGAGGGGACAGGTGCTGTTCTGCGGGTGCGCCTGGTCTCGGTCTTCTTGCTTTTTGGGCGTTGGTTGGTTTTCCGGATTTTTTCGCCGGCGATGGTTAATGTCTCGGCGGGGAGACCATAGCGCTCGAGGAGTTCGTAAGCGTATTGGATGATGCGCTCGGTAGAATGGAGGGCTTCGATATGGAGCCCGTTTTCCAGTCGCTTGGCGGCTCGGAAAGGCTTACCCATTTGCTCATGGCGGGGGCGGGTATGGATTAAGAAACGCCGCGATTTCCCACTCATGTGCAACGGGCAATCTTCCTGTTGCAACAAGCCCTTCTTGATGAGCCAATTGGCCACTTCTATGAGGATCTGATAATGATATTTCAGGGGTATCTGTTGCCCAGCCAGCACTATGGCGGGGCCAGGGGCGGGGGCGGGTGATGTTTCTGGTTCTGGCTTTGGCTGTGGCTTGGGCTCTGGGCGTGGCTTGGGCTTGGTTTCTTCTTCCCCCCGCAATCCCAACTTCTCGTTCAGCAAGGCGCGTACTGCGGTGGGCGGAACTTCGCGTATGGGCTTGTTGTGTTCTTTGGCGATGGCCTGGCGTAGATTTTTGGCAAAGATGGGCAACAACACGGCCGCGCCGTCTTTCTCCCAGTATTTTTCCAACAACATGTGCCAGGCTTCATCTTCCAACTGGTCGATGTTCTCGCGGGCGAGTTTGCTCAGCTCGGCGGCGGCGCTTTCCGCACTCCTTTCATCCTGGCCCAATTGGGCGATGAAGAGTTTTCGTTCTGCGAAGGGCAGGGAAGTCAGTTGCGGCCGGTAAATATGCCATTCTTCCCCGTTGGTGAGGATGGCGTTCGGTACCCCTTTCTGGAAGCAATATTGGCCGATCTGCTCGATCTGATTGACGGTCAAGCGGGTATTCAGGGCTTTCGCTTCCAAAAAGACGACCGGCTTTTGGCGCTGCAATAGCGCCATATCAACGCGAGTGCGCCGACGACCCAACGCGAATTCGCGCCGCACCTGTCGGGGGTTGCTGGTCTGCCAACCCAGCACGTCGAGGATGGGGTTGACGAGAGAGAGGATGGTTTGCGCTTCGTTGTTGCGGAAATCTGCGAAGTGCTTGCTGATTTCATCTTGTACACGGCGGATGGTTTGGATTAATTGCGCGTTCATTGGAAATTCATAATCTTTGCCAATTTGCTCATGGCGAGATTGTATCCAATCAACCATGCCGAGGGCAAAGGCGACACCATACTCTGCTGCTGTTGATGGGGTTGGGGCGGCGGGTGCGCTTGAGCTTGGCCTTTTAGCGCTGGTTGCGTTTTGGGTTTCTGTTGTCGATGATGGTCAATGTGTTGGTGGGGAGACCATAGTGCTCGAAGAGTTGGTGAGCGTGTCGGCGGAAGCCCGGGATACCACTGTTATTGAAAACCTCGATATAGAGTCCGTTGTCTAGTCGCTTGGGGCTTTCGAAGGGTTTACCCGTTAGTTCGTGCTGGGGGCGGGTATGGATTAAGAAACGCCGCGATTTACCACTCATGCGCAGCGGGCAATCTTCCTGTTGCAACAGGCCCTTCTTGATGAGCCAATTGGCCACTTCTAAGATGATCTGATTTTGATATTCCAGCAGTATGTGTTGTCCAGCCAGCACTATGGCGAGGCGGCCAGGGGTGGGGATAGAGGAGGATTTGGTTGGTGGTGTGAGTTCGCGGTTGGGTGGCGATTTTACTTTTCCGTTCGGGTCGAGCAGCGGCTGCCGTCTCAACTTCTCTTGTAGCCAGTCGCGTACCAAGGTGTCCGGCACTTCGCGAATGTGCTTGCGATGTTCTTTGGCGAGGGCCTGACATAGATTTTTGGTAAGTTGGTCGACAAAACTCCCTTTATCGTATTTCTCCCAGCATTTTTCCAACAACATGCGCCAGGCTTCATCTTCCAATTGGTCGATGTTCTCGCGGGCGATTTTGCTCAGCTCAACGGCGGCGCTTGCCGCACTCCTTTCATCTTGGCCCAATTGGGCGATGAAGAGTTTTCGTTTTGCGAAGGGTAGGGTGGTCAGTTGCGGTCGGTAGATATGCCATTCCTTCCCGTTGGTGAGGATGGCGTTCGGTACCCCTTCCTGGAAGCAATAGTGGCCGATCTGCTCGATCTGATTGGCGGCCAAATGGATATTCAGGGCTTTCGCTTCCAAAAAGACGACCGGCTTTTGGTTTTGCAATAGCGCCATATCAACGCGATTGCTCCGACCCACCGCAACTTCGCGCCGCACCTGTTGGGGGTTGCTGGTTTGCCAGCCGAGCGCGTCGAGGATGGGGTTAATGAGAGAGGTGATGGTTTGCGTTTCGTTGTTGCGGAAATCTGCCGAGTGCTTGCTGATGATCGCTTGTACGCGGCGGATGGTCTGAACCAATTGCTTGCTCATGCTCATGGCGAGATTATAACCAATCAACGGCACCGAGGCAACGCCGCCGCATCACGGCCGGTGCTGGGGTAAGGATGGGGGCGTTACTTCGGCTCTTCCCAGGGTTCCGGCGCGGCCAGTTCCAGCAACCAGATTTCCGCGCCGGCGGGGTCGTGGACGCCCAGTCGGCGAGGCTGCGAGTGGAGGTGCTCAATCGGTGTGAGGGCTTCGCCACCCATTTCCGAGACGCAGGCCGCCGCTTTTTCCATATCGGCTACTGTGAAGTACACGCGCCATTCGGCCGCTTCCCTCGCGGCGGCGTCTGGTCCGTAATCCAGCCCGCCGTTGGCGCGGCCGTCGTTGCGAATCTCATCGTATTCGGGGTCGAAGCGTTGGAATTCCCAGCCGAAAAGGCCGCTATAGAAGGCTTGGCTGGCGGCGCGGTCGGGGGTGAGTAGCTCATTCCAGACCATGGCGCCGGCACAATTCACCAATCCCGCGCCGATGAAGGCCCGCGGTTGCCAGAGGGAGAGTGTCGCCCCTTGCGGGTCGCGGAGTAGACACATGCGCCCTTGCTCGTCGATATCGAAAGGCTTTTCGATCAACTCGCCGCCCAATTCGGAAACGCGCGCCGCGGCGGCGTCCACATCGGCGACCGTGACATGGCTATTCCAAGCTGAGGGGAAACCCATATCGGGGCTCAGGCCGTTGAGGGCGGCCACCGGCTCGCCGCGGAGGCGGCAATTGGTGAAGGCGCCGAGACTGGTGCTGAGTTCATCGGTTTCCCAACCGAGTAAGGCGCTGTAGAACTTGACGCTGGCGGGCAAATCCAGCGTGACACAATCCACCCAGCTGAAACAACCGGGCGGATAGCGGCGGACGCGGAAATAGCGGTCTTTGTCCATCATGGCTTTTCCTTTTCTCTCATTCGATCCAGGGGTCGGGTTGGTTGAGTTGGATTATGATGAAGACGGCGCCGGCGGGGTCGCAAATGATGCGGAAGCGCCCGACATCCCCAGCATCCATGGTATCGTACCGGGCTTCACCGCCGAGCGCGCGGACCTTTTCCACCGCCTCGTCGATATCGGCGACGGAGAAATAGACCGTCCAATGGGAGGGCATGTAATTGTCATCGGCATCCTTCCATTCGTCGGTCATTTGCATGATGCTGCCGTTGGCGCGGCCGCGGTTGCGGATGAGCATACGGCCGGGTGGGCCCTCTGGGACGAATTCCCAACCGAGTAGGTCGCCGTAGAAAGCCTGGGCGGCTTCGTTATCGGGGGTGGTGAGCTCGTTCCAGACCATGGCTCCGGGGCGGTTGACCAGACCGGCGCCGATGCGCGACCGCGGCTGCTAGAGGTTGACGGACGCGCCCAAGGGGTCGGCGATCATGATTAGGCGGCCATAACCAAAAGCCTCGAAAGGCCCGGCCATGACTTGGCCGCCGAGCTCCTTGACGCGGTCGACCAAAGCATCCACATCCTCGACAGTGATGTAGTGGTACCAACCCGAAGGCATACCCATCTCGATCATCTCGGGCCTCATCTGGAGAGAGGCGGCGGTGAGTTCACCCTCTAGCTGGTACTGGGTGTAGATCATACCTTCACCGAGATTGGTATCAACCGTCGTCCAACCGAATAGTTCGATTAGGAATTCCTTGCTGGCTTCGGCGTCCTTGCTGACCAATTCCACCCAAGAAAAGGTGCCATGCGGGTATTTTGTGACTTTGAACATTTGTTGGATTTCCTCTATTCCTGGTGTAAAAAAGAGCTGCTTCGCCAAGCGGCCAGGGGAAACATTCCCAATTTCACTCGCTCCAAGCTTCGGGTTGGTTGAGTTGGATGAGGGTGAAGACGGCGCCGGCGGGCTCGCGGATGACGGAGAAGCGCCCGACATTCTCGGCGGTCAAGGTATCGAACAAGGTTTCACCCCCGAGCGCGCGGACCTTTTCCACCGCCTGGTCGATATCGGCGACGGAGAAATAGACGGTCCAGTGGGATGGCATGAAATTGCCCTCGGCATCCTTCCATTCGTCGGTCATTTGCAAGATGCCGCCATTGGCGCGACCACGGTTGCGGATGAGCATATAGCCGGGTGGGCCCTCTGGGGCGAATTCCCAACCGAGTAAGGCGCCATAGAAAGCCTGGGCGGCTTCGCTATCGGGGGTGGCGAGTTCGTTCCAGGCCATGGCCCCGGGGCAGTTGATGATACCGGCGCCGATGTGCGAGCGTGGCTGCCAGAGGCAGAAGCCCGCCCCCAGGGGGTCGATAACCACCACCATGCGCCCAGAATCAAAAACATCGAAGGGGCCCATCGCGATTTGGCCGCCGAGTTCCTTGACGCGATCGACCATGGCATCCACATTCTCAACAGTGATGTAATTGGACCAAGCCGAAGGGATGCCTTGGTCGATCATCTCAGCACTCAACTGGCTAGAGGCGGCGACATGCTCACCGTCTTGTGAATACATCGTATAGACTTGGCCTTCGCCAATGGGGATATCGACATGTGACCAACCGAATAGGCCAGTCAGGAATTCCCTGCTGACCTGGGCATCCTTGCTGCCCAAATCAGCCCAAGAAAAGGTGCCGTGTGGGTATTTCGTGACTTTGAACATTGTGGCCTTTCCCTTGATAGCTGGTGTAGTGGGAACAGTATAGAACATATGCACCAGGCGTCCAGGAGAAAGGCCTTACAATCTTCAAACTATTGCTCTTTCGCGGGGTCTAGGGCCGCGGGGAAGAGCGAAACACGGATGTAGGCGTCGGTATCGATGATCGCCTGTGCTTGTTCCTGGATGGCTGCGGGGGTCAGGTTTTCCCAGAGTTCCGCTTCCTTGGCGGTGTGGCCATAATCGCTCTCCACACCGCGGAGGACGAGCATCAGCGAATTGAGCCAATAGCGATTTTCCTCGCGTGTTTCTTCCCAGTTGGCTTGATTTTGCACGCGCACGCTGTCCACCTCTTCGGCGGTTGGGCCAGCGTTGCGCAGGTCTTCCAGGATATCGAGAATGGCCAGCCGCAAATCCTCGTACTTGCTCGGGTTGGTGAAAAAGATGGCTTGCAAGATGTATTCAGGGCGCGGGAGAAGGGCGGCGGAGGCGCCAGCGATTGGGGAATAAGTGCCGCTCAGCTCTTCGCGCAGGGTTTCGAGCGCGCGCATCTGGACGATATCGCCGAGCGCCTGGACGGCAACCGCATCCTGTGTGTCGCCGGTGAATTCGCCACCAAAGACCAGCAAGAAAATGACTTGTTCCTCTAGTCCCGCGTAGACATCACGCTCCCGAATTTCTTGGGGAAAGGGTGGTTGATGGTCGACCCAGCTTTCGGTCGTTTGCTTCGTGGGCAATTGGCCCAGGTAGCGCTGCGCCAGCTCGCGCAAATCTTCGGGATCGAAGTTGCCGACGATGGCGAAGGTGAAATCGCCCATCTCCATCCAGCGCGTACGCCAATCGGCGAAAGCCGTTTGTGCTTCCAAGTCCTCCACCTCGGCGATGGTGGCAGTGCGGTAGCGCGGTGAATCGCCTTCGTAAATCAGGTCATTCAAGGCATCGTTCAAACTGGAGAAGGGATCCAGGTCGCGGTTTTCCAGTTTGACGATCTCGCGCTTGCGCGCCGCTTCAAAGGCGCCTTCATCCAAGCGTGGCTGCGTCAGATACAGGTGAACGAGTTGAAAGAGCGTCTCCAGCTCATCATTGGGCGCGCGCCCAGACACCAGCTCTTCGGTCTCGTTGAGAGAAAGGGTGACGCTCGTTTGTCGCCCGCTCAGGTAGCGTTCGAGTTGCTCTTGGCTCAACGCGCCGACGCCGCTTTCGGATACGACTCCGCTGACCAATGAAGCGCCGAGAACCTGGGAATCGCTCAGCAAAGAGCTGCCACCTGGGCTCCGGCCAGAAAGCAAAACCTCATTTTCTGCCAGGTCTGTGGGCATCAATAAGAGGCGAACGCCGTTGGCGAAAGTCCATTCGTGGATTGGCCATTCCGCCCCTTCGATCTCGCGCTCCGCGATGATATCCGCGGCTTCTGGGGGCGTCGCGATTAATTTCTCGACGGCCTCGATCTCCACATAGCTGGTGATAGCGCGGCTGGCGAAGAGTTCTGTGCGCAATTCCTCTTCACTGGGCAAGACGTCCTGCGCGCGCTCAGGCGCCAGCAAGAGCAAAACGCGATTGTCTTCTCGCAACAACCGGTCGGCCAGCTGAGTCAAGGATTCGGTCGTGATTTGTGGCAAGATTTCCCTCAACAGCTCCAGCTCGACTTCGATACCGGGTGTCATTTTATTGGTGAGGAAGTGATTGCTATATTCGCTGGCGATGGATTCGTTGCTGCGAAATTCACGCTCCTCGTAAGTGTTTTCGTAAGACTGTTGCAATTTCGCCTTGGCGGCTTCCAGTTCGCTCTCGCTGAAGCCATCGCGCCGGACGCGCTGGATTTCTTCCATGATGGCTGCCAGCCCTGCGCGCACGCCATCCTCGACGCCATCAAGGACGAATCCATGCAACTCTCGGTCACCAAGCGGTATGTTGCCGAAGGCAGCGGCGTTAAGATAAGGCGCATCAGCTTGGCGTTGCCGCTCGGCAAGGCGGTCGTTCAGGATATTGTAAAAGAGTTGATTTTGTAGCTCGTCACGGTAGGTACCGATGGTGCTGGGGTCACCGCTGGCAGTCTTGCTTATCAATTGCAGTTGGGTGCCGGGGAATTCTGGGTCGGTGAAGATGCCGATGCGTGTGTCATCGTGTAGGGGTATGGAGTATTCCTGCAACTCGGGCGCATCGGTGGGGTTTTCCAATGGGCTGAAGTGCTCGTGGATGCGTGCCTCAGCGTCGTCGACATCGATATCGCCAACGATGATGATGGCCATCAGCTCAGGGCGGTACCAATCCTCGTAAAAGGCGCGCAGCTCGGCGGTGGGCGCGCTCTTGACGATGCTCATATCGCCACCGATGATATCGCGCGTGATGTAGCGCGAATCTTCACCATAGAGGAGCGGCCAGGATTGCTCATTGAGGCGGCCGCTAGCGGATTGCTGCCGCAATCGCCATTCCTCGATGATGACACCCGCTTCTTTCTCGACCTCGACGGGGTCCAAAGTGGCCTGTGCCGCCCAGTCGAATAAGACATCATAAGCGGTATCATACAATTCGGCGTCGGCGGAATTCACGCTGAGCTGGTAGATCGTCGAGTCATGGCCGGTAGCAGCGTTGATATCGGGGCCAAATTCCATGCCGTTTCGCTCGAAATAATCCGTTAGCTCGTTGGCAGGAAAGCGCGCTGTGCCGTTGAACAACATGTGTTCGAGATAATGGGCGAGGCCAAGTTGCGCATCCGTCTCTTGCAAGGCGCCGACGCGCAAAGCGAGTTGCATCTGGACTCGTGCCGCTGGTTGCTCGTGGTGCTGAATATAATAGGTTAGGCCATTTTCCAGTTGCCCGTAACGCACATCGGCAGTGAGGGGAAGGCTGGAATCCCAATCGGTTGTCGATTCCTGCCCATAGACAGCATTGCTGAATACCAGGATGATTGCAATAACCCAAAGGAAGCGGTGGTTCATCTCAAAGCCTTTCAAGATCAACAATGTACGATGTCCATATTGTATTTTTGCGATGTATTGGGGATGTGTTGTCGGTGTAAGATGGTTGTAAATTGCCAACGACGGGGATGAGCTCGCCGGGAAAATTGGGGGAAATGCGATGATACTCCCGGTCGCATGACATTGTCTTTCCCTTGGTTAGCCAATGCAATGCATTGTAATGAATGGGTTTGGGGTGAATGGATTCTGCTGGTCTGCTCCAATATAATGCCTTTGGGGGTGAATGAATCCCGGTGGATTCCCCGGTCTTCAAAACCGGTGGTCGGCTATTCAGTAGGCGACGGTGGGTTCGACTCCCATTCACTCCCGTGATTCAGCGTATTTTCATTCCTTTGTCCGGCCATCGCGCCGATGAGCCGCGCGATGGCCGACGCCGCATCGGGCGTGCCCAGTCGACGCGCGCGGGCCGCGCGGCGTTGCAGACCCTCCTCATCTGCCAGCCATTCGCGCACCGTCGACACGGTCGCCGCGGCGCTATCCACGCTCACGCCAGCGCCTTCCGCCTCAATATAGGCGCGGTTACCACCTTCTTGGCCCGGTATGCTATGCGTCAGAATCATCGGCAGGCCGGCAACGCAAGCTTCACCGATGGTCAGCGAACCCGCTTTGCTCACCAAGATATCGGCGGCTGACATATGCAGGGCCATATCTTCCGCGTAGCCAACGATGTGGGTTTTCCCTTGCCAGCGTCGGGCGCGCAATTTGCTTTCCAGTGCGCGGTTCTTGCCGGTGATGACCGCGAGTTGACAGGATAGCTTCGCCGCGTCCAGAGCGGTGACTGTCTGCTGAATCGGACCAGAGCCACCATCACCGCTCATGAGGAGGACAAGGGGGGAATCTGGCGCCCAACCCAGACGCGCGCGCGCATCCGCCTTATCGGTCAGAGCGGATACAAAAGATGGGCGGATGGGCAAACCCAGTTGGCGTAATTTTTCCGGCGCCATCCCATAGCGACGACCGCTTTCCAGCGCCACTTTTGTGGGCATCACGCAGGCATCCAACCCCGCATCAAACCAGGTGCGATGCGCGCGAATCAAATCGACGCCGACGGCGAGAAAGGCCGGTCGGCGCGGACCGTATGGCGCGGCGAGCAGGACCGGGCCGGAGATCGCCGCGTGTACGCTGACATAGACATCCGCCGGATGCTCGGTGAAGAGCGCGCGCAAGCGTGAGCGGTTCGGTTGATATAGTAGGTGCACACCCAGTCGATGCAACTTGGGCAGGTTCCAGAAGGTGAAATAGGCGCCGTAAAGCCAGGAAGCGCGGCGCACCCATTCGGCGTAAATTTGCGGTTGACGGTTGAAGGGCCAGCGCATGTAATCGGTGAAGACATCCAGTTGGGAAACGCGACAAGCGGTCCCGAATTCTTTCTTTAGCGCCTCTTGCAAAGCCGCGGCTGCGGCCACATGACCGCCGCCGGTGCGCGACATCATTATCAGGATACGCAAGCGTCGTTGCTCTCTGCTTCCGCCGCTGGGGCCGGGATGACTTCCCGCAAACGCCGCAAGAAGCGTTCCTGCGACAAGAGCACGAGCCGCCCGCAACCGCAACAGCGCAAACCGATGTCGGCGCCATCGCGGTATATGCGCCAACGATCGGCGCCGCAGGGATGGCGCTTCCGCAAGCGCACAAAATCACCCAATTGCCATCTTTTCATCAGTCTCATTATAGCGTCAAGCGGCTTGCCTCTCGCCGCCGGCAAGAGGAGTATGTCGCTTATGCTACAATGACACGACCATTCTTGAGATGGGGAAGCCCTTGCTCGCGCTCTTCCAAAACCCTGTCCTCAGCGTCAGCGACATTTTGCAGACCGTCGTGACTACGCTCATGGTGCTCGCGGTGGGGATGACGGTTCACGAATTTGCCCATTGCTTGGTGGCGGACCAAATGGGCGACGATACACCGCGTCGCCTAGGGCGCCTCACGCTGAACCCGGTGGTGCATGTGAATTGGCTGGGTTGGTTGATGTTCGCCTTAATCGGCTTTGGCATTCTCGGTTCGGCACCCATCGACGCGAGGCGGATGCGCAACCCGCGCTGGGGTTACCTGGCGGCGGTCGCGGCCGGCCCTTTGGCGAACTTGTTCTTGGCGATCATTTTCGCGTTGATTGCCGCTTTCATCGGTCCCAGGCAACTGGAAGTCTGGCCGAAAGCATTGCGCACTTTCATCATGATGATGATCCACTGGAATTTGCTCTTGGCTATTTTCAACCTCTTGCCCCTGTACCCGCTGGATGGTTGGCAGATTGTGTTCGCTGCCCTTCCGCCCGGGCCGGCCTACGAATGGCGCAGGCACGCACAAACGAGCCAGTATGCTTTCTTCGCCCTCATCATCATCAGTTTCATGCTGCCGAACTTCAATTTGCTGGGTACGATCATTGGTGAGCCCTTACGCTGGCTCACTGAGCTCCTGCTTTCTCGTGAAAATACCCAGCTGCTCTACCTTTCGATCCTTGGTTACTGATTGCTGGCGAGGGGATGCGCGCGCGAGCATTCAGAGTCTCTGGGCGCGCCGTTTGCGACAATGCTATCGGATGATGTTTGCGCGCTGGTATTCGTTGGATTTGGCGCCAGCCCAGGCCGCGCTCAGCGAAGCGCAATGGCAATTGTTTCATCAGTTGCAAAAAGGCGAACAGCTACATGCCCTGTTGGTCTTGGCGTCCCTCCGCGCGCAAGCGGACGAAACACCAGCGCCGCTGGTTTGCGCCGCCCTGCTGCATGATGTGGGCAAGTTGCGCCAGCCTTTATCGCTCTGGAGTAAAGCTTGGTCCGTGCTCTTGCGTGACCTCTTCCCGCGGGCCACAGAGCGTTGGGGTCGGGCAGAATGGGCTCCTTGGGGCTGGCGACCCACACAGGTATTGTTGCAGCATCCGCAATGGGGGGCGGAGATGGCCGCCGCGGTCGGCTGCTCTGAGCGAGTCTGTTGGCTCATCGCTGAGCACCACAGTGATTTGGAGCGTTGGCGGGGGCATCGCGATTATGAATGGCTTTGGCGGTTGAAATTGGCCGACCAGCAAAATTGAGGAGGAGACGGAATGGCCGAGCGAATAGAAGTTGAAGTGGGTATCATCGGTTTGGGGCGGGTGGGGGCGTCCATCGCCTTGGCCCTACGACGCTACAATCGCGACCAGAAGGCCAAATACCAATTCAATATTCGCGGGTATGACCGCCAGCAGGGTACGAAAGAAGCGCTGAAAGCCCTCGAGGCTGGCGATATCCTCAATGCGCGCAACCCGCAACGGGCCGCGCGCGCGGCTGACCTCGTCATCCTCGCGCAACCCTTGCATGAGAATGAAACCGGCCTGCGGGAGGTCGCGGGTTCTTTGCGCGCCGGCGCGGTCGTCCTCAACTTATCACTATTGCAGTTACCGGCGGCGAGCGCGGCGCAACGCCTATTGACTGAAGAGGTTCATCACATCGGCGGCCGGCCGATGTTCAACGCCAAGAAACTCTTCGACGGCTTGGCAGAGACGCGCTACGCGGATGAAAGGCTCTTTGATGGCGCCAGCTTTTACCTGATGCCTGCTGCGGATACGGCACCCGAGGCGGTCGATCTGGTCAGCAATTTCGCCAAAATTATCGGCGCCCGTCCCCTGTTCATCGCTGCGGACGAATACGATGCCTTGGTGAGCGCGACGGAATTGTTGCCATCCTTGCTCGGGGTCGCCAGTTTCCATTCCTTGTCCGCTTCTCGCGGCTGGAACGACATTCAACGCCTCACCAACTCGGCCTTCGCGCTGCTCACCCACCACCTCCTCGATGAGCATCCAGATGCGCTGCTCACCGGATGGCTGACCAACCAAGCCAGCCTGACACGGCAGCTGGATTCGCTATTGCAGGTATTGTTGCAATTGCGCGATTTGCTGCGCTCGGAAGACCGCGATGGGTTGGAAGCCTTGCTCGCTCTGGCGACTGAGCGCTATGAAACCTGGATAAACCAGCGTCATACGGGGCAATTTGACCCCGTCGATCGCCATGCCGCGGCATCCATAAGCGCCGGGAGCATGATGCGCAGTTTATTCTGGGTGGGCGGGGGTAAGCGCGACGAGCAAGACGGTAGCGGTTAGGCGCCGGTCCCCCCACTGCCGATACTGGGAACGCTGTATTCCTCTTCCCAACGGGCTGGCCATTCGGCGCGGGCGGCACCGTAATGGTCATCCAGTATGCGGCGCAGGATGGGCGCGGCGACGAGCGCCCCTTCATGCGAATTCTCGACCATCACCGCCAGGGCCAGGCGTGGCTCTTCGGCCGGCGTATAGGCGACGAACCAGGCGTTGGGGTAACCGCCACTTTGCGCGGTCCCGGTCTTGCCGCAGAGGCTATAGGCCCATAGCCCGCTGAAGACCCAGGCAGCGGTCCCCAACTGGCCATCGCTGACGACATCGCACATACCGCGTTGGAGGATGGCGAGAGTGCGCTCGCTGAGATCCAGCGGTTGTGATGCCGCCGCTTCGTGCTCGTGGATGAGCGGCGCGCCATCTTCTCCACCGATACGCTCGACCAGGTAGGGGGAAACCATTTCTCCATCATTGGCGATAGCGCCGACAGCTCGAGCCATTTGCAAAGGGGTGACTTGCACATCACCCTGGCCGATGGCGTTGTTGATGGCTGCGGAAACCGAAGTTGGCGCCGCGTTGTTGCCGCGGTCTTCCTCCAAGCTCAGGCGCTCGTCATAGTTTGTGCGCGCGCCCAAGCCAAAGCGCTCGGCGTATTCGACGAGTAAATTCGCGTCTTTTTGGTAGAGTTGGGCGCCATACTCGTAGAAAAAGGGGTTACAGGAGGCCGTGAGGGCTTGGCTGAAACGGATGGGTCCGGTCGGAGGCAACTCGTCGGTGTAAGTCCAATCGTAGCGCGTGCCGACGGTATCACCGTAACTGGCGCCATCCCAACTGTGCCCGCAGGGGAAGATGCCCGCTTCGTCGAAGAGATCTTCTTCGGCGATGGCGGCGGTGGTGATGATTTTATAGACGGAACCCGGCGCGATTTGCGCGTTGCTGCGGTCCAGGGTTGGTTGGCGCGCGGATTCGTAGAGGTCAATGATGAAACTTTGTGGAGAATGCCGCTCGCGCGTGTTGAAGATGCCAGGGTCAAAGCTGGGCCAACTGACCAGGGCGCGAATGGCCCCGCTCTGGACATCCAGAACGACCGCCGTGGCGCCAAAAGCCACGCTGCCCCAGTGGTTCTCGGCGGCGTTGTAGGCGTCGGCGATGGCTTGTGCGGCGATGATTTGTAGATCGCGGTCAATGGTGAGGGTCAATGGCGAGGCGGCGCTGCCGGCCTTACCAGCCAACTCACGCAGGATGATGCCGCCGGGCTCGATGATTTGTAGGGCATGTTGCGGCGCACCGCCGAGGATATCGTCGTAATATTCCTCCAGTCCGGCCCGCCCAACAATCGCGCTGGCGTCGATGCCGCGTTCTTCCCAATATGCCAGGCGGTTGGTGGTGACGGGGCCGATATAACCCGTGAGGTGTGTGGCGGCGCCATGCCCGTAATAGGCGCGCTTGGAGCTGGTCCTGGTATAGCCGTTATTGCCGGCGCCGCAATCGCTTTGCAGGGCCGGGTCCCAGGCATCTGGGTCAATTTCGCCGACATAGAAATAGGTTTCCGGTGAATAATCGAGAAAATTCTGGGCGATGGCCTGGGCGCTGCGGCGCAGTACGCGCGCCAGAGTCGCGATGCAGCCCTCTTCGCTGCGCATATCGTTTTTGGCGACGAAAAGGACGGTGACCTGGCCATCTTCCTCGACGAGCGGACGTCCTTGATGGTCGTAGATATTGGCGCGCGCGCCGCGGCGGCTACGAATTTCAACCCGTGCCTTGCCCGCCAAGCCCGCCAGTATATCTTGTGTTGACCAGGCCAGGCGCCAACCCAAAGCGGGTATTTTCTGAAAATGGGCGCGTCGGTCGTCATCCTGGAAATCACCAAAACGCTTTGTTTGCAGTTCCAGGTCATATTGGATGGTGGCCGCTGTTCCGCCCAGATGGGTTGTTTCGCCCAATTCGTAAGCGATGCCCTTTAAATTCAGCTCCGTTGCGATATGGTCATAACGCTCCTGAAAGCTCGCGCGCGGGTATAGCGCTTGTGCGGGGGGCGCGAGTAGGGCGTACATGGTGTCGTGATGGATGTTGGTGGCGTCCTCGGTGGTTGTCAGGGCGGCGTGCCATGAATCCAGAAAGGCGCGCAAGATTTGCTCCGGTGAGCGGTGGTCAGCCGCGGCGCTCCCACCGTTTGGGGAAGTGCCCTGCTCACTCAAGTCGTTCAAAAGGCCGCAGGCGGTGGTCAGCGTCAATAGCGTCAGCGCGGCCAAGCGCTTAGCGGCGCTCTTCATTGGTCTCATCAGGTTCATCAAACCAGTCGTCCAGGTCGTCGTATTCGCCATCCGCGTCGCTACCGCTCTCGGCGATGAGTTTTTCGAGACTGGGCGCGCCGGCATCGCTTTCGTCGCCCGCTTTGGCCTTGCGTTTCTGGTCCTTGCGCTCTCTGGTGCGCGTTTTGCGCCGGCGGCGCTGGAATTGGGGTAGCTGGCTCAACCCGAGCGCGATCAGCAGGGCCGCCAGGAAATAGTTGGAGTCGACTGTGAAGGCGACCACCAGACCAATCAGGAAAATATGACCGGAAGAGAAAATCCCTTGGCCGCGCTGGTGCGCTCGGGCTATCGAAGTCAACGCTATGACCAACAAGATACCCGGCCACCACCAACCCATTATGAACAACGCGCCCAGGCCGACGAAGAACACCACACTGGAATAATCTTGCCGGATACGCATGCTGGATGTGTTCATCCCCGTTTCGACCGCATCACCCATCATTATAATACGGGTGAACGAAGCTTTGGGAGCGATGGCAATGGCGAATGAAAGTGGGATGGCGCCACCGCGTGGCGAGTATTTTGAGGAAGTGCAACTCGGGCAAGAGCGCTTGAGCCGGGCACGCACGATAACCGAAGCTGACCTGGTTCAATTTGGCGCGCTGACGGGGGATTTCGTCCCCTTGCATTTTGATACGCAATTCGCCAGCGAGACGAGGTTTGGGCAACGCATCGCCCATGGTATGTTGGTCGCCAGTTATGCCATCGGCCTGTTGACCCAGTTGGGACATCTGGAACGGACGGTCTTGGCTTTTCGTGCGCTGGAGTTGAAATTCAGCGCCCCAGTCTACATCGGCGACACGATACGCGCTGAGATGCGCGTCACCGAGAAAAAAGCCGCGCGGCGTATGGGGGGCGGTTGGGTGACTTCGGAGATTCGCGTTCGCAAGCAAGATGGAACGGTGGCGCAAAGCGGGTTGATGACGGTGCTCTTGGCGAGCGCGCCAGCGGGATGAGCCGGAGAGCGTTGGTTGTTTTTTCCGGGCCCAATGCCTGCGGTGCTGCCCTCCAATTCCAGCATCCCCTAACAATTTCGTAACGCAATTGCCCGATATCCCGCGCTAGCATTGACTGGAGAGCAATCGGGGCAGTGATGGCCACGAGCGACGCGCGACGGGGTGAGAATGGTGACGGCTCAATGCTCCGGCGCTGGCGGCGCGATTGGCCGGCTTGGCTTTTGTTCGCGCTCATCGCCACCATCTTGTTGGGCAATTTCCTCAACTTGGGGCGGCGCGCGCTCTTTGAAGCGAATGATTACAGCTCCACGCTTGCGCCTTTCTTTTCGCCGTCTGTCCAGGCTTGGGGAAGTGATCTGCTGCGCTGGTCGCGCGAGCAAGACCTCCCGGTCAACTTGCTGGCGACCGTCATGCAGTTGGAATCCTGCGGTCACGCCGCGGCGGTCAGTCCTGCCGGCGCGCTCGGTCTATTTCAGGTGATGCCTTTCCATTTCGCTGAGGATGAGGAACCGCTCGCCCCCAATACCAACGCCTACCGCAGCGGTGCTTTCTTGCGGGAATGCCGGCAATACGCCGCTGGCGATATCACGCGGACGCTCGCTTGTTACAACGGCGGACCTTCGGTAGTCGGTAGGGATTTCGCCAGCTGGCCGCGAGAAACGCAACGCTACGCCCGTTGGGGTGTCGCGGTTTATCAGGATGCCGCCCAGGGCCGGGCCGAGAGCAGCGCGCTGGATGATTGGTGGGATGCTGGTGGCAAGCGCCTTTGCGCGCAGGCCGCTGCCGCGAATTAGTTCAAAGTCGCCATCTCGACGCGGATGCCGGGGCCCATGGTCGAGGCGAGCGCCACCCGTCGCAGGTAGTTGCCCTTCAAGCCGCTCGGCTTCGCGTCTTGCACAGCGCGCAACACCGCCTCAGCATTTTCCACCAATTGGTTTTCTTTGAAGCTGGCTTTACCGATGGGGAGATGCAAGTTGCCACTACGGTCATTGCGGAATTCGACTCGTCCGGCTTTCATCTCTTTTACAGCGCGGCCGATATCGCTTGCCTGGACGACGGTGCCGGCTTTCGGCGTTGGCATCAACCCGCGTGGGCCGAGAACGCGCGCGACGCGTCCCACTTTGCGCATGACGCTCGGCACGGCGATGGTCGCCTCGAATTCCAACCAACCATCCTGTATCCGCTGGATCAGCTCGTCGGAACCGGCGTAATCGGCGCCGGCCGCTTCGGCTTCGCGCAAATCATCGCCTTCTTCCGCAAACACGAGGACGCGTACCCGTTTGCCGCTGCCATTGGGCAGCATCACGGTGCTGCGCACTTGCTGGTCGCTATGGCGTGGGTCGATACCCAGCCTTAGGTGTAGCTCGATGGTCTCGTCGAATTTAGCCGTCGCCAAGCGCTTACTGAGAGCGATGGCTTCGACGAGCGGGTATTCGGCATTTCGGTCCAATTGTTCTTGCGCGCTCGTGTAGCGTTTGCCTTTTTTGGCCATTGATTTTCTCCTTGGTGGTCATTAACGGCGGCAAGCCGCCTCCCACGGTCTTTCGTTTGTCGGTTTAGGTGTCGGCGACGGTGATGCCCATATTGCGCGCGGTGCCGGCCACTTGGCGCATCGCGCTTTCCAAATCCAAGGCATTCATATCGTTGAGCTTGGCGCTGGCGATTTCTCGCAATTGCGCTTGGGTGATGATGCCCACTTTTTCCGATTGCGGTGTGGCTGAGCCTTTTTCGACGCCGGCGGCACGGCGGATGAGGAAGCTGGTCGGCGGGCTTTTCAGGATGAAGCGAAAGGAGCCATCCTGGTAGATGGTGACTTCGGCGGGGATGATTTCGCCCATGCGCGAGGAAGTCTTGGCGTTGTATTCCTTGCAGAAGCCCATGAGGTTGATGCCATGTTGGGCGAGGGCCGTGCCGATGGGTGGCGCGGGGTTGGCCTTACCAGCCTGGATTTGCAGTGTGACGATGGCTTTGATTTTCTTTGCCATTAGACCTTTTCCACTTCTAGAAAACCGATATCGACCGGTGTATCGCGCCCGAAGAAACTCACCATCACGCGCACGGTATTGCGGCTGGGGCTGATGTCCGAAACGGTGCCGATGAAGTCGTTGAACGGTCCGTCGATGATGCGCACCTTTTGCCCAATTTTGAAATCATAGCGGATGTTGGGCTGTTCGCTTTCCATGCGTTTCAAGATTTCGCGCACCTCTACTTCGCGCAGCGGGGCGGGCTCATCGCCCATGCCGACGAAGCCGGTGATACCGGGCGTGTTTCGTACGACATACCAGGAATTCTCATCCAGAATCATTTCCACCAGGACATATCCGGGGTACATATGGCGCTCGACGGAGCGGCGCTTGCCGTCTTTCACCTCGATTTCTTCTTCGGTTGGGATGATGACATCAAAGATGCGGTCGCGCATACCCATCGTCTCTATGCGTTGTTGGATGGCGTCACGCACCTTGTTTTCATAACCCGAATAGCAATGGACCACAAACCATTGCTTCTCAGCAATGGATGATTCTTCTTCCTCATTGAGCAAGAAGGGGGTTTCTTCGCTATCTTCACTGATGTTTTCTCGCAAATCGCTCATGGTTGCTCCCTTTCCCCGCTCAGTAGGAGCCACTACGCGCCGTGCGCCGCAGGCGGATGAAGGTGCCCACCACGATGAGCGCGAAGCTACCAAGCAGGATCAACGGCGTCTCGATGCCCAGACGAAAGAGCTCGGAGAGGCCGAAACTGATGATACCTAGGCTGATGGCCGCGATGATGGTTACGAGCAAGACGATACCCGTCAGCCGCCGCGCGTCGGCGCGGGATGGCCAGACCACCTTGCGGATTTCCGTACCGACATCTTGCAGATAGCCCCAAAAGCGGACTAGGGGGCGCGTGATGATATTGTTGCTGAGGAAACCGCCTTCATCAGCCACGGCGCGGCGCGGCGCTGACGGGGTGGGTGCATCCTTGCCGCGCGGTTTCACGCTGGTCTGGATAGCGGCTCCCTCGCTGGCGGTGGTTTCATTGCTTTGTTGTAGCATCTCCTGGCGACGGGCACGGCGGCGCTGGCGCCTTTCGCTTAGGGTGCTCCGTTCTTCGTTGCTAGCCATCGTCCCTTCTTTTCCTGGCTTCCGACAGGGGCAGGAAGATTCGAACTCCCGACCTACGGTTTTGGAGACCGTCGCTCTACCAACTGAGCTATACCCCTAGAGATTCGCTGCGCGTTCATTTTGTCTCTTTATAGAGGACATGCTTGCGCACGAGCGGGTCATATTTTTTCAAGGAAAGTCGCTGCGTGGTATTGCGGCGGTTCTTGCTGGTGTAATACATGTGTCCGCTCTCCGTACTGCGCAATTTCACCAGGGTGCGGTTGCCTTTTTTCGCCATTTCGCGCTCCAAATTTACTCTGATTGCTGGGCTCTTGGTTTCCGGGTTTTCCCAGTTCTCATCTTTTTCCCCTCAAAGCCTCCGATGGGATTTGAACCCATGCCCTCATTCTTACCAAGAATGCGCTCTACCCCTGAGCTACGGAGGCGGCGTTGGCATGGGGCCGGCAGGACTCGAACCTGCGAAGGCTTACGCCAGCGGGTTTACAGCCCGCCCCCTTTGCCGCTCGGGACACGACCCCCAGGATAAACCAAGCCAACGATGGGATTCGAACCCATGACCGACCGCTTACAAGGCGGTTGCTCTGCCAGGCTGAGCTACGTTGGCGTCACACAGCCACAAGAGCAGCACGCTGAGGCTCTTGCCGCCGCGCGCCGAAGTGCGAATCACGCGCTCATTCTAATCTGCGGCGCCCGGACTGTCAACGGCCAAGCGCTATGGGTTGGTATCATCCATTGCCATTTTGCCACCACGCTCAAAGTTCCAGATTGCGGGCAGGAAAGCGGTTTCCAGGACAGCGACGAAATCATCTTTGGGCGCCAACATGGCGATCATCGAAACTCCATTCCGTTCCAACAGGGCAAGCACCTGCGACACTTCGCCGACCAGCGGCATCTGCTGATTTTCGAAAGTGTAGAATAGCCAGAAATCGGTTGTGCTGATCTGTTCTATGCAGGTAGCCGGCGGTAAATCAGTATCGAAACCATAGCGTGGTAAGACTTCGCGGACGAATTCGTTGAAATCCAATTCCGGCTCGATATGGTGGATGATGGCGGTTGGGTCTAGCATCAATTGGCCGCGTGTCACCACACCCAAGGGTTCACCCTCCCAATCATTCGGGATGACACCACGAACATTCAACTCGGTCGATTCGAAACGGTTGAGAAGGAGGGTTGCCGCCATGTCATATTCTGTTTCGTGGCTTCCACGCAGGGCTTCCAGGCAAGCCTTTTCTATGGAAACGGGTTTCAAATCTTCATCGCTCTCTACGAGAACAGCGGCGCTTTCTGAGGTTGGAGTCGCTGTGGTTTCTGCTGTGGGAGTTGAGGTTGTGTTGGTTTGGACCACAATCCTGATGTCGCTGATGCCCTCACCATCATCACCCTCACCCTCACCACTACTGTCGCCATTGCCATCACCACTTTCACCATCGCCATCACCACCACTGTCACCATCGCAGGAACTATGGCGTATTTTGAGCTCCTGTTGGGGGTAAATCCAACGGCCGTTACCCGGCAATTCGTTGCAAGAGATGATATCCGCGGGGTCCATCAGATAAGCGACGGCGATGGCGTTGACGGTATCGCCCGTCTGGACGACATGGATGATGGAGCCGTCAGCCTTAGCTGGTTGTGGTTTGACCTTTTGGGCGACATAGACGAAGGGAGTGGGGACGGCAGTTGCGGCGGGCGCACCCGCTCCCGGTTGTTGCGCATCGACGCGCGACCAACTGAAATGGACATAAGCATCCGCTACGCTTTCCCGATAGTCCACCCGCAGGTTATGGGTGCCGGCGGATAGATCGCGCTCAGCGGTAAGGGTTGCGCCAGAGCGGCCTTTGTCAAAAGTCTCAATCACCAATTGCCCATCGATATAAAAATTGACCTCGTCATCGAAACGCAATTCGAAACGATATTTCCCCGCCGCAAAATTAAAAGATGAGTCAAAACGGACGGAGAAATTATCGGCTGGGAAGCTGTCGGGCATACCACCGGGCTTGCCTTTTCCCCAGTTGAAACTGAGACCGCCCTCTTGACGAGTTACCGAGGAGGGACCGTGATCCAGGAAGCGATGAGGATAATAGGTTGCCCGCCAGGTGATACCATTCTGCGCGCTTGCGAAATTGCCCACCAGGGCAAGCGCCACCACCACGGTCATTGCCAACCAGAATGCCCTATGCGTCATCGCCATTCCCCTTATTACCTTTTCCATTTTATTGTGCTCGCTGCATGATTTCTAAAATCAGTATAGCATGTTAAGGAATTCATGTGTGGAAATATTTGGATGATGGTTGGTATGGCGATGAAAGGGAAATTGCGGGCGCTAGAAGCCATTTTGGCGGCCGACTATGGCCGGCCGCGCTGGCAACCCAAGCACGAGAATGGCCTTGAAGAGCTCGTCTCTTGCATCCTGAGTCAGAGTACCACGGATTTGAATCGTGACCGTGCCTTCGCCAATTTGCGCGCGGCTTTTCCCAATTGGCAGGCGGTGGTCGACGCGCCCGAGGAAGCGGTCATCGCGGCGATTCGCACGGCGGGCCTCGCGAACCAGAAAGGGCCGCGCATCCAGCAGTTGTTGCGCCATATCTACGCCGAGCGTGGTGAATACGACATCGAATTCCTCGCCGACTGGCCGCTAGCTGAGGCTCGGTCCTGGCTTTTGGCCTTGGTTGGCGTCGGCCCGAAGACGGCCGCCATTGTGCTTTGCTTCTCTTTTAATATGCCCGCCTTGCCGGTGGATACACATGTGCATCGCGTAGCGTTGCGCCTCGGGCTCATACCGCCCAAAACCAACGCCAATAAAGCGCATGATTTGTTGGAGGAGTTGGTTGACCCCGCTGACCATTATGCTTTTCACTTACAACTCATCCAGCATGGCCGCTCGATTTGCGGCGGCGCGCGCGCCGAAATGTGGCGAATGTCGCCTGCGTGAGCATTGCGACTATTTCGCCGCGCGTGAAGAAGAATGAACCCCCAGCAAGCCGAAGCCGGGGCGAGAGCGAACACCATAATCCTCGCCCCGCATTTTGATGACGCCGTTTTCAGCTGTGGCGCTTGGCTAGCGGCGCTGGGCTGATGAAGCTTTGCGGGAGCTCGTCTTGCTGACGGTCTGCGGGGCGAAATACCAGCCCAACCACCGGAAACGCCGCTAGTGCGCGCGTTGCATGCGCGCTGGTGCGCGGCCAATGGTGGTCGATTGCCCGATCGGTGCGCGGAGGAGCGCCTAGCCGCGGCGACCTTGAGCCCGCTCTTGCGCATTGCGGCCGCCCCATATCTGGATGCCATCTATCGCCGCGATGAATGGCGGCAACCGCTTTATGCGAAATTGGCGCAGTTGGCCGGTGCCCCCGCCCCCGCTGATTGTTTGCCCGCCCAGTTGCGAACACCGGCAGGGCTCACCCTGCTTGCGGGATGCGCAGTCGGTGTATTTACCGCTTGCGGTGGGCGGGCATGTTGACCACCGTATCGTCCGCGATTGGGCCTGGAATGGCTCCAGGCGCGGCCGGCGGCGTCGCCTATGCCTATGCGGATTTTCCCTATACGCGTCGCGCCCGGAGCG